>CAVSYD010000004.1:0-826706 GCA_963732075.1 uncultured Actinomycetes bacterium
GGATAAATACGAAGGGCCGTCCCCACGGGGCGGCCCTTCGTCGTTAGGCGGTGGGTCCGCGATACGCCAGCGCCGGCAGGCCGCGCACGCCAAGGCCGTCGATCGCGAGCACGCGACCCGCGTGCGGCTGGCGGGCGAGCGCCGCGTCGTCGAGGTCGACGCGGGCGCTGGTCACGAACAGCGTCGTCCTGTCGGGTCCCCCGAACGCGCACGACGTCGGCCGGTCGATCGGGAGCTCCACGGCAGTGAGGAGGGATCCATCGGGCGCGTACCGGCGAACGGCGCCGCCGTTCCAGAGCGCCACCCAGATCCCACCCTCCTCGTCCACCGTCAGCCCGTCGGGCACGACGCCGGGCTCGTCGATGTGCACCAGCGTGCGCCGGTCACTGATCGCTCCGGTGGGGCCGTCGAACCCAAACACGTCGAGTGAGCCGGTTCCGCTGTCGTTGAGATACATCGTGGTTCCATCGGGGCTCCAGCCGATCCCGTTTGAGATCGTGAGGCCGGTGAGCACGGTCGTGCAGCTCCCGTCGAGCTCGAGGCGATAGAGCGAGCCCGCCCCGGGGGTCTCGTCGTAGGCCATCGTCCCCGCCCAGAAGCGTCCCTGCGGGTCGCAGGCCCCGTCGTTCATGCGCACGTCCGTGCGGCCCGCGGCCGCCTGTGCCAGCTCGCTGATCGACCCGTCCTCGGCGATGAACAGAAACCCGGGGCCGGCGGCGAGCACGTATCCTCCGCCGGCCGCCGGAGCCACCGCTCCGACGTGGCGGTCGATCGTGATCGTCTCGAGCTCCTCCATGCCGCCGTCGGCCCCGACGCTGCCGCGGTGCACCTGACGGCCGAGGATGTCGACCCACAGCAGCTCCTGGCGCTCCTCGTGCCACCGCGGGCCCTCGCTCAGGAGCCCCGGCACGTCCGACCACGCCGTTACGACGGGCGCGCTCATGCGGCGAGCTCGATGACGACCTTGATGTCGTCCGGTTCCTTGCGCAGCGCCTCGGGCCAGCGCGCGAGCGGGATGCGACGGGTGATCAGCCCGCCCAGCCACGCCGGGTCGGCACCGGCAAGCGCTGCGGCAGCCTGGTCCCAGTGGCGCCGCCCGGCATTCACGGTGCCGAAGATGACCTGGTTTCGCAGCACGAGCTCCCGGTTCATGGCGGTGGCATCGACGTCGAGCGTCGACTTCGAGTCCATGATGCCGGTCAGGCACATGATCCCGCCGCTTCCCAGCCGCCGCGCCGCGGATTTGACAACGGCGCCGATCCCGGTGCACTCGACGACGACGTCGACGTCCACATCGATGTCCGCCGCGTCGCCCGCGTGATACCGCGCTCCCAGACCCTCGGCCAGCTCCCGTTTCGGGCCGCCGGTCGCGAGGTCGACCACGTGCATCTCGAGGCCGCGCTGCGCCCCCAGGAGACACGCGAGAAGCCCGATCGGGCCGGCGCCCGTGACGAGCGCCCGGCCGCCGGCGAAAGAACGCGCGCTGCGAGATCCGGTCGACCTGTTCCCACGCCTTGGCCAGCACCGACGCGGGCTCGAGCAGCACCCCAAGGTCGCCCAGCCCGGCCGGGATGGCAACTGCGAACTCGGGCTCGACGCGCCACCGCTCGCTTCCGTACCCATCGCGGCGGAGGATCCCCCGCTCGGTGAACCGGTCGTTGCTGCACATGTCCCACTCCCCGGCGGCACACGCCGGACACGGCACCGGGTCGGGCCGGCGCACGATCCCGGCAACCAGGTCGCCGACCGCGAATCCTGACCCCGCGGGCGCCTCCTCCACCCGGCCGAGCCCCTCGTGGCCGAGAACGAGATGCTCCCGCCCCGGCGGCGGCTCGCCGTACGTGCCGCCGGCGATCTCGCGATCGGTGCCGCACACGCCGACGAGGCGACCGCGCACCAGCAGGCCGCCGTCCTCCCGCCGTGGGTCGGGCACATCCACGACGCCCGCCGTCCCGCCCCGACCCGCCACCACCGCCATCGCGCGCATACCGCCAAGGTCGCACGGCCACGTCGGAGCCTCATCATCCCAAGCGGATGAAGATGGCGGCTGCGACCGGCGCAATCATCGGGCGCAGGCAGTGAAGAGCGCGCTGACAGGGATCCTATGGGTGGCGATCTATGTCGTTCTCGCGCTGACGCCGCTGGCCCTCGTGGCGCTCGCCCATCCGCCCGCGGGGCGCCCGTTTCTGGTCGAGCTTTCGGTGGCATTCGGATTCGTCGGCCTGGCCCTGATGGGGCTGCAGTTTGCCCTGGTTGCACGGTTCAAGCCGGTGGCCGCGCCGTTCGGGATCGACGCCCTGACCCGCTTCCACAAGGAGGTCTCCTACGTCGCGCTGGTGTTCATCCTGGCCCACCCGATCCTGCTCTTCATTCAGAACGCGCCCAAGTACCTTCCGCTCCTGAACGTCTTCACGGCTCCCTGGCGGGCCCGCTTTGCGGTCAGCTCGACGATCCTGCTGCTCGTGCTCATGGGCCTCTCCCTGGGGCGGAGGCGCCTGCGGCTCTCCTACGAGTGGTGGCAGGTGACCCACGGAGTGCTCGCGGTCGCGGTCGTGGTGCTGGCGCTCGCCCACATCGAGGGCGTCGGCTACTACGTCTCGGGCAGCGTCAAGCGGGTGCTGTTCTGGCTCATGGCCGGCGGCCTCGTGACGATCCTCGTCTGGATCCGCATCGCCAGACCCCTGCTCCGGCTCCGGCGTCCGTGGCGGATTGCGGCGATCCATCCCGAGCGCGGCGATGCGGCAACGATGGTGATCGAGCCCGTGAACCACTCCGGCTTCGACTTCCAGCCGGGACAGTTCGGCTGGGTCATCGTCGGCCGCTCGGCGTTTGCCCTCGTGCACCACCCCTTTTCGTTCTCCTCCGCGGGGGACGTCGCGAGGGGCGGGACCGTGGCACTGACGATCAAGGCCAACGGTGACTTCACGAGCACCGTCCCGTCGTTCGCCGTCGGCACCAGGGTGTACATGGACGGGCCGCACGGGGTGTTTTCGATGGATCTGCAGCAGGCGCCCGGGTACGTCTTCATCGCCGGGGGCGTCGGCGTCACCCCGCTCTACAGCATGCTCCTGACCATGCGGGAGCGCGAGGACGTGCGGCCGGTGATCCTGCTCTACGCGAGCCGCAGCTGGGAGGACGTCATCTTCCGCGAGGAGCTCGAGGACCTCGCCGCGACGATGCCCAACCTGAGCGTCGTCCACGTGCTCGAGCAGGCGCCGGAGGGCTGGACGGGCGAGAGCGGCTGGATCGACGCCGGCATCGTCGGCCGGCATGTCCCCGAGCGGCAACTCGCGCGCTACGAATACTTCGCGTGCGGGGCGCCCGCCATGCTGGATGCGATCGAGACCCTGCTCGTCTCGATGGGCGTGCCGCCAAGCCGGCTCAACACCGAGCGTTTCGACTTCGTCTAGGAGAACCGAGTGTTACGACAGGCATGGGTACCGCGGCTGGTGCTCCTCATCGCAGCACTGCTGCTCGTGTGCTGCGTGATCTTCGCGGCCGCAAGCGCGACCTGACGCGCGAGCGTCGCGCTAGCCCGACCCGTCGTCCTCGGGCTCCTCGCGCTCGTCATCGAACAGTCCTCGCGGCGGCCAGTCGTCCTGCGCGTCGCAGCGGCTGGTGCAGTGCAGGCTGGCGACGTTCTGGAGCGGCACCAGGATGTGCCCGTTCAGCTCCACGTGCGCCACGTCCTCGATGAGGCAGTAGGCGGTCAGGATGCCGTCCTGATACTCCCCGCCGAAGAGGGCGATCTCGACGGCCTCGCCCTTGTACCTGGCCGTGTAGTCCTCCATCGGCGTCCAGTGTAGATGAACCGGCGATTTAGCCGAGTATGGACGGATTCGTTGAACGTGGCCAGGGTGACGCGGTCGTGGCGGCGCTCGATCGCCGTCAGGCTGCAGTTGGCCGCACTCGCGACCCGCCAGCGCTGATCCGCCCCGAGCCCCACGACCTCCGACACGATCGCGCGGATGTTGCCGCCGTGGCAGACGATCACGGCGGTGCGCCCGTCCTCGGCGGCAAGGACGCGCTCGAACGCGCGCACGGAGCGCTCGTGCAGCTGCTGGTAGGTCTCGCCGCCGCGGTAGCCCTCGACGGCGCCGGTCTGCCACTCCCGGTACCACGTGGGGTCGCGGGCCGCGGCCTCGGCCCGGTTGCAGCCGGCCCATTCGCCCACGTCCACCTCACGCAGGTCGGGGTCGACGATGGCCGAAAGGCCGGTCGCCCGCTCGATCGCGGCGGCGGTCTGGCGGGCGCGGGCGAGGTCGCTCGAATACAGGGCATCCACCCCCTGGCCGGCCAGATGCTCGGCGAGCGCCCGGGCCTGGCGGAGGCCGACATCGTTCAGCGGCATGTCGGTATGCCCCTGCCAACGGCCGTCGCGATTCCAGTCGGTCTCGCCGTGGCGTGCCAGCAGAATCCTCGTCATCGCAGAAGATCATAAGATCCGGGGTCACATGGACTTCGACCTGACCGGCATGCGCGCCCTCGTCACGGGGGCGAGCGACGGCATCGGACTCGAGGCCGCGCGGATGCTGCGGGCCGAGGGGGCGGCCGTCGCGATCGCCTCGCGCAACCCCGCAGCCGCGGCGCAGGAGATCGACGCCACCCCCGTGGCCGTCGACCTCTCGACGCCGGAGGGCGGCGAACGCGCCGTGGCCGGGGCGGTGGAGGCGCTCGGCGGCCTCGACGTGCTGGTCAACAACGTCGGCAGCTCGCGGATCGCGACGTTCGAGGCGCTGACCGAGGACGACTGGCAGAACGCGTGGGATCTGAACGTGATGAGCCACGTGCGCTGCATCCGCTCCGCGCTCCCGGCCCTGAAGGAGTCGAGCCGCGCCGCCATCGTCAACGTCGCGTCCACGTCCGGCAAGCGCCCGAGCCGGGGGATGCCCCACTACTCGGTGACCAAGGCGGCGGTGCTCTCGCTCTCGCGGCTCGTGGCCGAGACCTACGCCGCGGCCGGGATCCGCTGCAACGCGGTCTGCCCGGGCCCGACGCTCACTCCCGCCTGGACCGGGATCGGCGGTCTGGCCGACCAGACGGCGGCCGACTCCGACCGCAGCCGCGACGAGGTGCTGAACGCGGTCGGCTCCGGCAGGCCGATCGGCCGGATGGCCACCGCAGAGGAGGTTGCGGCGGTGATCGCGTTTCTGGCCTCACCGCGCGCGTCCTACGTCACCGGTGCCGCCTGGAGTGTCGACGGCGGCACGGTGGCCGTGATCATCTGACACGGACGCGGCGCGGTGCCGGCGGGTGCCCGTGGATCGCCAAAGGTACACTCGGATTCAAATGCCGCACCCCTCCGGCCCCGTCGCCGACGCCTTCCCCGATCGCATCCGCCGGCTCGAGCAGAGCTCGCTGTCCGACCTCGCCGTGCACTCCTACGCGACGGCCGGCAGGCTGCGGTCCGAGCCGGATGAGTGCTCGCTGCGCACCCCGTTCCAGCGCGATCGCGACCGGATCGTGCACTCAAAGACGTTCCGGCGCCTGAAGGGCAAGACCCAGGTCTTCATCGCTCCCCAGGGCGACCACTTCCGCACCCGCATGACCCATACGCTCGAGGTGTCCGGCATCTCGCGCAGCGTCGCCCGCGCCCTGCGCCTGAACGAGGACCTCACCGAGGCGGTGGCACTCGGGCACGATCTCGGCCATCCGCCGTTCGGCCACACCGGCGAGGAGGCGCTCGACCGCTGCCTGAAGCGGCTCGGGTCGGGATTCCGACACAACGAGCACTCGCTGCGCACGGTGGACGTGCTCGAGCGAGACGGCGCCGGCCTGAATCTGACCGCCGAGGTGCGCGACGGCATCCTCAATCACACCGGCGAGCACATGCCGGCGAGCCTCGAGGGCCGGATCGTGCGCCTGGTCGATCGGTTCGCCTACGTCAACCACGACATCGACGACGCCGCCCGGGCCGGCATCCTCGACCCGGCTAACCTGCCGCCCGAGCCCCTGGCGCTGCTGGGCGAGACCTCGTCCCAGCGCATCGACGCGCTCGTGCACGATCTGGTGGAGACCTCGGAGCGGGCGGGGGACATCGAGCAGTCGCCGCCGTTTCGCACCGCGCTGCTCGACCTGCGGGCATACATGTTCGAGCACGTCTACCTGGGCCCGCCGGCGAAGGCTCAGAGTGCGCGCGCCGGGGCGATGGTCGAGGCGCTCTTCTCGCACCACCTGGCCGGCGGTGACGCACAGTCGGCCACCGACTGGGTGGCGGGGATGACCGACGGCTACGCCCTGCGCGCATATGCGGAGCTGGCGGCGGCAGAGCACGCGCCGGCGTGAGCCGGATCGCCGAGCAGTCGATGGAGGCGGTCAAGACGGCCGTCGACATGGTCGACCTCGTCGAACGGGCGCACGCCGCTGCGCAAGGGCAGGGGCCGCTACACCGGCCGCTGCCCATTCCACGAGGAGCGCACGCCCTCGTTCTCGGTCGACCCCGTGAAGAAGACCTACCACTGCTTCGGCTGCGGCCGCGGTGGCGACGCCATCCAGTTCGTCGAGGAAACCGAGAACCTCGACTTCGTCCACGCGGTCGAGTGGCTGGCCGACCGCTACGGGGTCGAGCTGGCGCACGAGGAGAGCTCGCCGCAGGAGGAGCGCCGCCGTGCCGAGCGCAAGCGGCTCGAGGCGCTCCTGGAGGACGCCGCCGGGTTTTACTCCCGCTACCTGTGGGACGCCGCCGAGGCCGAGCCGGCCCGCGCCTACCTGGCCGAGCGCGGCCTCAGCGAGCAGACCGCGAAGGACTTCCGGCTCGGATTCGCCCCGTCGGCCTGGGACCGGGTGTGCGCGGCGGCTCGCTCCAAGGGCTTCTCGGCGAACGAGCTCGAGCGGGCCGGCCTCTCGAGCCGCGGCCGCCGCGGGCCCGGTCGACCGGTTCCGGGGGCGGCTGATGTTCCCGCTGGCGGACGCGCGCGGCCGCGTGCGCGGCTTCGGCGCCCGGCAGATGCCCGGCGGCGAGCCGCCCAAGTACCTGAACTCTCCCGAGGGCTCGCTCTTTCGCAAGTCCGAGATGGTGTACGCCCTCGACCGCGCCCGCACCGCGATCGCCGCCGAGAGCCGGGCGGTGGTGGTGGAGGGCTACACCGACGTGCTCGCCCTGCACCAGGCCGGGCTGATCGAGAGCGTCGCCTCGATGGGCACCGCCCTGACCGAGCAGCAGGTGCGCGAGCTCGCCCGGCTGATCGGCGCCGGCACTCTCTATCTGGCCTTCGACGCGGATGCCGCCGGTCAGGAGGCCGCGGTGCGGGGGATGCAGCTGGCGCAGGCCACCGGGATGGACGTGCGGGTGGTGCAGCTGCCCGACGGCCGCGATCCCGCCGATGTGGCCGTCGCCGACCCCGACGCCTTCAGGGCGGCGCTCGAGACGTCCGTCGGCGTGCTCTCCTTCCGGATCGGCCGCATTCTGACGGCTCCCGGCTCGCGCGATCAGCGCTACCAGCAGGTCGCCGCCGTCCTGCGCGAGGCTCCGCAGTCGGTGGAACGGGCGGAGCAGGTGCGGGTCGTGGTCGACCGGCTCGCGCTCACGGACGACCTCGCCGCGGCCCTGTCGCGCTCCGGCGCCCAGTCCCGGAATCCCGCTCCCAGAGCGCCTGCACCGGCCGGACGGCCGCTGCCGCCGTCGCCCCGTGCCTACACCGAGCGCCTGTTCCTGGCCATGTGCCTGGCCCTGCCGGACCGCGGCCGGATTTTACTCGGCGACCTCGACGTGGCACACTTCGGAGATGCGTCGCACTGGGAGGCCGCGACGCACATCCGCCGCATGCTGGCGGATGACGACGTTTCGGAGGCATCCGCACGGTGGGCACCGCTGGTTGGAGAGCTGAACGCACTCGCTGCCCGTGAGGCTGCCTCTGAGTGGGCATTGGAGGAGCTGTATTGGAAGCTGCATCTATACCGGGCCGAGGACGGGCTAAAGACAATGCGCGAAAACGCCGACTTGGACCTGAGTCGGCAACGCGAGCTGCAGAGCTTGGAGGAACTGCGCTTATCGGTGCTGGCGAGGCTGGACGCCATCCGCGCGCAAGCGCCAGACCGTTAGTAGGTCCCGTAGTTATGCCCCAGAATGCCCCCGACCCCCTGGGCGACCAGGCGGGCTTCGATTCGCACGAGGAACTCGACCTCGAGCCCGACGCCACTCCCGGACTGACCGAGGACACGGTCGGCATGTACCTGCGCGAGATCTCGCGGGTGCCGCTGCTCACCGCGGCCGAGGAGGTCTCGCTGGCCAAGGCGTTCGAGCGCGGCGACCTGCGGGCACGCAGGCGCCTGATCGAGTCGAACCTGCGTCTGGTCGTCTCGATCGCGCGGCGGTATTCCGGCCGGGGACTCAGCTTCCTCGACCTGATCCAGGAGGGCAACGTCGGGCTCATGAAGGCCGTCGAGCGCTACGACTGGCGGCTCGGGCACCGGTTTTCGACGTATGCGACGTGGTGGATCCGCCAGGCGGTCACGCGCGCGCTCGCCGACCAGGGCCGCACGATCCGTGTGCCGGCCCAGGTGGTCGACACGATCAACCGGATGGCCCGGGTGGAGCGCCAGCTGACCCAGAAGCACAACCGCGTTCCGACGCATGACGAGCTCGCCGAGGAGATGGGCCTGAAGCCCGGCAAGGTGGAGGAGCTCAAGCGCGTCTCCCAGGAGCCGGTGTCGCTGGCATCCCCGGTGGGCGAGGACGCCACCGAGCTCGGCGAGATGATCGAGGATCAGCACCAGCGCGGCCTCGGCTCGGACATGGCCGCGCGCCAGCGCGACCAGCACATCTCCGACCTCGTCAGCCAGCTTCCCTACCGCGAGCGGCTCATTCTCGAGCTGCGCTACGGCCTCGAGGGCAATGCACCGCACACGCTCGAGGAGGTCGGCCGCCGGTTCGGGGTCACCCGGGAGCGCGTGCGCCAGATCGAGACACGCACGCTGCGGCGGCTCGCAGCCGCCGGCGAAAACGCCGAGTTGAGGCTCCTGATCGACTAGTGCTCCGTCTCAGGGGTTCCGTGATGATCGGGCGAGCGAAAATCGAGCATGGCGAGGACGCAGGGAGACCCGATATCGGGAATATCGGGGCGACCGAGGACAAAGCCAGGCGAAGATTTGCAGCCGTCCGGGCGCGCCAGACTTCTGAGACGGAGCACTCGCGCTAGGATCTCATCCCGATCCGCGGTAGCTCAATGGCAGAGCATCCGGCTGTTAACCGGAGGGTTGTAGGTTCGAGTCCTACCCGCGGAGCTCCTATCTAAGCCAAACCTGGTGGTTGCAGGATGGCCTGAACGCTAGGAGTTGTACCAACTTTGGCACAGGCACAGAACGACCTCGGGGCACTTATCCGGATCGAGTCCACAGCCGAATAGCTGCTTCAGGGCAACGTAGATCCCAGTCCGGGAATATCGGGGCCGCGCCATTCGTCATGCCCGACGACCTCGATCATCTGTGCGATGTCCTGGTCGGTGTAGCCGTTCTCGCGAAGGGCGCTGACAGCGTCGACGACCTCGATGCCGTCGGGGTTGCGCGGCTCCGCGGGTGTGTCCGGGTCTGTCGTCACGGATTGGCGGCCTCGCGGCGGAATGTTCGCACACCGATCGGCGGCATTGTGAGGGCAGGAAGGCGAAGAGGCCGCTGCGGAGTGGGAGCAACGCGGCGACCTCTTCCGTGCTCTCGCGAGCCGTCGTCCACGGCGCCGAGAGAACCTGTCCCGGACTGCATGACGTCAGCGCGGGCTGGCCGCGATCGTAACAGCGGCCGACCGGCACAAACACGCGCTTCTCCACCCGTGCACCACGAAGCGAAGATCAGGCGACCGAAAGGGACTGGTGAAGATGCGGTGACCGGCCAGGACTCTGCGCCATGAGCCTGGTACCGTGAAGCAATGTCCGACCCGACAGATACCGCTCGGCCGACCGTGGACGGCGTGATCCGCCACGAAACGGAGGAGCTACGCGACACGATCGCCATCGCGCTGCCTCAGTGGGCCGTCGTCCGTCACGAGCACGAGGAGCTCGCGCTCGGCGTCGGATCCGCCCGCAAGGCGCACTTCACCGCTGCTCGCCCGTCTCCCAGCGTCTAACCAGCATTCGATGAGCGGCGTCCTGGGAGTCTGCATCGTCGCCGCGGCCGTCGTCGCGATCGTGTTGATCGGCGCCGTGTTCCTCGTCACCGTCGTCGACGAGGACACTCGCCTCGACGACTAGGGACGACTCACGCGGGGTGAGCGGCGTCAGGCTGAGCGAGTCCGCCAGCTCGACACCAAACCGAACGTGACGTTCGATACCATTGAAAGCCCAACTGGGGAGGCAGTCATGAAGACGTTGCTCGCTGTGCTTGTCGGGGTGCTTGCGGCGATCGGTGCCGCCGTCCTCTTGCGGAACAGACAGGACTCCTGGAGCCCAGCGGTGAGTTCCGCTAGAGACACGGCCACCTCATGGGGGAAGTCCGCGGCCGATGGTGCGAGCCAGGCCGCCGACAAGGTTGCGGCCACCGCTGAGGGTGCTACCGATGCGGCGAACCGGGCCGGCGACAAGGTTGCGGCCACCGCTGAGGGTGCTACCGATGCGGCAAGCCGGGCCGCCGATCAGGTGAAGAGCAAGGTGCGTGAGGGGACATGACAGTGCGACGGTGAGGCCCGCGCCGCGGCGGCTATACAGGCTCGGGATGACCCACCGGCCGTCGAGGGCCCTTCGGGGCCGGTGGGTCATCCTGCGGCATCGTCTGCCGCCTAATGGGGCGCGGTTCCCCTATCGGGTGTCTGCACACGTCCCACGCTTGCAAAGCTTTGGTGAGCAACCCACCCGCCGGAGCCTTTTGGCCCCAAGCCAACCGCCTATATACGGGCGAGCCGCTCAAGGACATTCTTTTCCGCGGATCGCCGTCCGAGCCTCATCCGAAACGGGTGAACTGGCTCGCCGAGAAAATGCGAAGTGCCGCCTGCAATGGGAGCGGCGGCCTCTTCGGTCTCGCACTCGAATCTGGCCTTCCCCAGCCTGGCCCGAGAGAACACCCGGCTCCCGCGTCAAATGGACTGGCTAGCGCGGGTTGGCCAGGGACGGACAAGAGCTACGGCTTCAAGCCCAAGGCATCGCGTCTCCTCTCACGCCACCCGGTCGGCCTCCGACTCATAGCCACGGGCTCTGAGGAACCGCTCGAGCCGCAGCTGCGCGACCTGGTCGTGCTGGCCGATGCCTTCGAGCATGTCGATCACCGCGCGTGCGTCGCGGATCCGAAGCCGGCGATCCTCCGCGGAGTACCGCGAGAGCCACCGGACGGCCGCATGGTCGAACCGGACGGGATCATCGTCGCGGAGCAGCAACAGCAGGCTGAGCGCGTCGGCCAGGTCGACGTGGCGGAGCTCCCGCGCGGCGTTCATCGCCAGGAACGAGTTCCGGGTCTTGAGCGCGCGCTGGAACTGGGCGTGGGCATTGCCTTGCGACGTCACGACGAACAGATGTTCGCACAGAAACGGCGCGGCGGTGACGGACTGGCGAAGGAACCGTGATCATCCGGAGAAGCGGTCACGGATCTGGGGCGGGGTTACCCTCGACTGCGAGCCTGAAGCCTGTACGTTGCTGGTCGGAGTGGAAGACAGCTACTTCGTACAGGTGAGGTATCCCGCCGACCCGGGGTGGGTGACGGTGGCGGTATACGACACGCGCGCTGCCGCGCGTGCTGACGTACAGGTTTACCGCGGCCGGCGCAACGCTCGAGGCGCAACGCCGAAGCAGATCCGTCTGGTGAGCGCCGCTGATCGCGTTTCCGCGTCGTTGGGCTCGCTAGACGGAGTCGCCGGTCGCTGGGTAGACGCGACTGCCGGCGACTAGCTGTATCACAACTTTGTCACAGACCCAGCTGATCTGACCCAACCGGAGGGTTGTAGGTTCGAGTCCTACCCGCGGAGTTGCGACCAACGCCATGCGTCGAGCTCGTCTTCATCGAATCCCACCCACCTCCGCCGTCCTGCTTCTTGTGGCTGGGGGGTTGGCCATCGTCGACGCGTTCATCCTCCACGGCACCCCGGCGACGCGCGAGCAGGTCGGACCGCATCTGGCTGTCGTCGTCCAGCACATCGGGATGATCGACTACGTGCGCATCGCGCTCGGCGTGCTCGCGGCGGTGCTCGTCGGCTACGCCCTCGTGCGGTGGGCCGATGCCGGCCGGCCGGACGGGGCGAGCGATGCGGACGGCGCCCCGAGGATGTTCGGCGATAGCATCGTCGATGCCCGCACCCAGGTCGATCCCGGGCGGGCTCGGCCCGGTCAAGATCACGCGCATCCACTGATTCGAACCGCCAGCTTTCAGTTCATCCGTTTCGGGTGATGGCGCCGGGGCCGTCGCGACGGAGCATCGGGGAGGCATGAGCGGTGGGAACAGCGCAGCAGTCAACGTCCGAAGGGAGGGGTATGTCCAGCTCAGCGACCCGTGCAAACGCGCTCGACCATGTGGTTGTCGTCCTGTTCGAGAATCGATCCCTCGACAACATGCTGGGGCATCTGTACGGCCCCGAGGACGGGAAAACGTTCGATGGAGTGATCGGCAAGGGGCTCTCCAATCCGATCCCGGAGTGGGCTGAGCACGGTGCCGACCGGAAGGTGGTGCCGTACACGGTTGCCACCGACATGGACTCACCGAACCCGGATTCGGGCGAGGAGTGGTACCACACCAACACGCAGCTCTAAGGCACGCTGGACGAGCACAACCGGTTCAAGATCGGTGAGGGCGTGACGGAGCCGTGGAACGCGCCCCCGCCGGGAGCAAAGCCGGACATGAGCGGGTTCGTTGCCGACTACATCAGCACGTTCACCGGGGAGATCGGGCGGCAGCCGACCTACGAGGAGTACGCCCACATCATGACCGGGTTCACTCCGGAGCAGGTGCCGGTACTGTCGGCGATCGCGCGTGATTTCGGGGTGTTCGACCACTGGTTCTGCGAGGTGCCGTCGCAGACGTTCATGAACCGCTCGTTCTGGACCGCGGCGACGTCATCGGGCCTGGTGGTGAACACGCCGGCCAAGAAATGGCTCGAGAAGAACACTGCGGAGACGATCTTCGAGCGACTCGAGCAGCACGGCAAGACGTGGAAGGTGTACGTGGATGAGCCGATGCCGCTGTCGTTCGCCGGCATCATCCACTACCCCCGGCTGAAGGACAGGCTGGCAACCCACTTCGTGCCGTTCGCAGAGTTCGAACGCGACGCCGCCGCCGGGACGCTGCCGGACTTCTCGCTGATCGAGCCGAATATGCTCACCGGCCACGGCGACTATCACCCGGCAGCGGGCCGTTCGCTTTTCGGAAGCGGCATCGATCTTGGCATCGACTCGCCGTCGTCCATCCTGGGCGGTGAGGCGTTCCTCGAGCGCGTCTTCAACATCTACCGCTCGCTGCACGTCAGAGTCGGGCACAAACGTGTGGAATACGGCGCTTTTGATCGGGTGGGATGAGCCCGGCGGAACATACGACCATGTCCCTCCCGGCCCGGCCGCGCCGCCCGATCCGGCGGCGCCCGCGGGTGAGTTCGGGTTCAAGTTCGACCGCTCGGGCTATCGCGTCCCGGCGATCATGGTCTCGCCCTGGGTCGAGTCGGGCTCGGTCTACAACGAGGAATACCGCCATACCTCGCTGATCGCGACGCTGCGAAAGACCTGGGGGCTCGGCGCGCCGCTCACCCAGCGCGACGCCCACGCGCGCACGTTCGACCACGTCTTCAGCCTCGAGACACCGCGCACTCCTGACTCCTGGACAGCCGTCAAAGCCCAACCCGTCCCCGACTGGGCGCTTGACTACGACATTCTCGGCCAGGCCCTCAGCCACCTCGGCAAAGCCGCGGGCCCCGCCCTCGCCGAGAAGGCACGGGCCATGGGAGCGACCCTCCCGCCCGAGCTCGACGACCCCACCACCGAGCTCACCCCACAACTCCTCATCCAGGTGCTCAGAGACGTCTCCTGGCACTTCTTCCCCAAGCTCGCGCCCAAATCGGCTCAGGTCCGCTGAACGACGACGTTCAGCGATGGCTCGTCGATGCGCGCCGTCGTGGGTTCAGGTTGCCACATCGACCGGAACTGGGCGGCGCGTCCACGCGGTCAGTCGGCGGCGCATCCGATCGGCGTAGCGCTGTTCGCTCTGGAACGCGATGTCGCGGTAGAGGATGGCCGCGAACGTGAGCATGAACGGGATGCGTTCGGTCAGCTCGTAGTACGGCGCCTGGATGCAGGCCACGAGCAGCGCCACGTGGATCCAGAAGACCGCGGGTGAGGCCCGCGAGCGTTGCTTGGCGGTGCGCACGATCGTATAGGCGAACCAGCTCATGAAGATCAGGAGCGCCGGTACGCCATGGGAGTAGAGCAGCATGAAGATCTCGCTCTCCGTGCCCACCGACTTCTTCGTGTGGGTGGCGGCGGTGTTCTGTTCCGGGGCGCCGTAGCCGAGCAGCGGGCTGGATGTGATCTGCGACTGCGCGACCTGGTCGCGCGCCAGCCGGCTCGTGTCACCGGTCTTGTGGCTGAACCGGCCGCTGACCAGGCCGCCCAGCGGAGTCACGGCGATCAGTGCGCCGACCACCAGCACGGCGCCGACGACGCGAGCGACCCGGCGCAGGTCGTGCAGGGCGCCGAACCGCACGGCCGCATAGGCGAACCCGACGACAAGGCTCAACCACAGGCCGCGGTCGAGCGAGAACACCATCGGCACGATCGAGAGTGCGAGTGTGACCTTGAGGACACGCGCCCACGTTCGCGAGGGGTTCGCCGCCAGTGCGGCGAGGCACGTCGGCGTCAACATGCCACATGTCGAGCCCCAGGCATTGGTGTAGGCGAAGAACGTCTGCGGCCGTCCCTCGGTGAAGCCCAGGAAGTGCTGCAGCTCGGCAACCTGGAGATGGACATGGGCGTAGAAATAGGTGTTGTTGAGGAGCGAATGGGGGAAGACGTGCTCAGCCGGGCTGGACAGGGACACGGTCGGGAAGAGGACGCCGAACCACCCGCCGTAGACGACGGCGACCCAGAAGCCCGCCAGCGCGTTGATGATCGTCCGGGTCGGCAACTGGTCGCGGGAGGCGTTGTAGATGTAGAGGAAGAGGATGGTGCCCGAGACGTAGAACGAGAACCGCCACCCCCAAGCGAGTCCTCGCGAGAAGCTGTGCAGCTCGATCGCGGATGCCAGCATCCATCCGAGGAGCAGCAGCCACAGCCCGAATCGCCGCGGCGCACAGAGCCGTCCCCGGCGCACCATCGGGAGGATCAGCGGTGCGGTGATCAGCGGCCACATGAAGAACGAGAATCCGAGCAGCCACCACACCGGCAGGCCCAGGAAGATCAGATACGGCAACGACCCCTGCGGGAGGTTCGCCCACCTCGGCCGGCTCAGGTCCGGCAGCCGCCGGCGGGGAGCTACGGTCGTTGTCACCATGTCATTTCATGCCCTCTCACGGATCGAACCGATCCTCGGCCCGGTTGTCATGCCGGCCCAATAGCACTCCCAGCACGAGGCCGCACACCACCACGCTGATCGCCGGAAGCAATGTGGCGACTGACGAGAGGGAAGTGCTCACCCTGATCCCACTGTACGCAGCCGTGGTTTCGGTGCGATTGGGAGAATCGGCGGTCAACCGCCCCCGTCACCCGGGGTGCGCGGTGGACCCTCAGCAGACCGGCGCGCATCGTCCCGCTTCACGGCGCATCCTCAGAGGTGGAACGGGAGTCGGATGCTGTTGGCGTCGCAGGCGTCTGCGATGCAGTTCACGCCGAGCATGCCTTCCCAGCCGCGCAGGGCGCTGTAGGGGTTGAGCGGCTTGCGGGCGAGTTTGTGGGGGGTGGATGGCGAGATGACGATGAACGGGATCGGTGTTGTGACCGAGCCATTGCCGCCGGCCGAGTCGAACCAGATGAAGACGGCCGTGTGCCCGTCGACGTAGGGATGGCGATGCAGCAGGCCATGTGCGCCGCCCAGGAACCCCTGGAGCCATTGGCTCGCCTGGGCAGGGGTTCCGTCGTGCATGTCGTGCTGCAGGTTGGGCGCGATCCACGTGAACGTCCGCTTGAGCTTGATCGGGTGCGCGGGCAGCGTGACCATGTCGCGGTTGCATACCGCATGAGGAATCCGCACGTAGTACACGGCCGGTGCGTGACGAGGCACATACAGCGACGTGTCCTGCCGATCGCACGGCGTCGGCATGGACTCGGCGAAGGTGCGCCAGTGTTTCCCGCCGACCTGGCTGAAGATGTTGGGACCGCCGCTGTCACACTCTGGACCGGGCAGGCAATCACTGGTCGTAACGATTCGCCCGCCGGTCGCTGCCAGATAGTTCGGCAGGCTGCGTGGGAAGTGCGCGGCCTGGTAGTCGACGGCGGATCCACACTCGCTCGCCAGTGTCTTGAAGTAGCTCGCCGGCGCGCTCGAGCCAAGGATCTGCCGGTATGAGTGGTTCTCAAACGCGATCACGACGATATGCCGCCACCGCGGCGCCCTTTGCACATGACCGCAGGGCGACGCCGCAGCGCTCGCCACACCAATTGAGGCCGTCGCCGCAAGTCCGATCAATCCGGCCACGGTCGCACGCGCAAGCAGCATCCAGAATCGATGCATGGTGATTCCCCCTCGACCCGTCGCTTGCCCGCACCGGCCACCCTAGCCGCATCACGAGTGGCCCGAAAGAGCACTTGCGCCGTTTTCACATGGACCACCAATCGGCGTGCGTGCAAGCGCAATGTTCGAGGACACGCGGCCACTCCGGTTTGACCGGTTCTCGTTGGGGGTGTAGCCTGCGGAGCGGGCTCTGGAGGAGTGTGGACGATGTGGGGTCGAACGGCACGACTGGTGGTTGCTGTCACGGCGTTGACGGCGGTGCTGACGAGTTCGGCGAACGCGACGGGAGGCTCGTTCCCGCCGGATCCGAGCTGCCAGACGAACGCGGTCGTTCGCTCGATCCTGTACCTGAACGGGATCGCATACCTGGCGGGCGATTTCACGCAGGTCGCGCCTGCCGGAGTCGCGATGGGCGGCGCGGGCACGGTGACGCGCCACGCACTCGCTGCCTGTAGCGAGAAGACCGGGGCGATCCTGCCGTGGAGTCCCGGGGCGAACGGGCGCGCCTACTCGCTGGCCCACATCGGCAACACCATCTACGTCGGCGGCAGCTTCACGACGCTCGCCGGCAAGCCACGCCACAACATCGGCGCCGTCACCACCGCGGGCACGGCGACCAGCTTCAACCCCGGTGCGAATGACACCGTGTACGTGGTGCGGGTGGCCCCGAACGACGACATCTTTGCCGGCGGCACCTTCGGCGCGCTCGGGGGCAGAAGCCGCGCCAAGATCGGCGCGGTCACCCGCGCCGGAGCGGCGGTCCCCTGGAACGTCACCGTCGGCCAGGTGACCGGGTTTGCCTGCCCGCCACGCTGTCACCCGGTCGTGTTCACGATCGCCTTCTCGGGCTCGACGGTGTACTTCGGCGGCCACTTCGGACTGGTGGACGGCCAGTCGCGCAATTCAGCCGCGGCGGCCGGCCTGACGTCTGGGGCCCTGCTCCAGTGGAACCCGAACGTGTACGCCCCGTCGAACTGCCCCACCTGCACCACCGTCGAAACGGAGCGCGTTTACACCATCATCCCCGACCCGACCACCAACGAGGTGTATGTCTGCGGCGGGTTCTGGAAGGTCAACGGGACGAAGAAGGCGTTCAACCTCGCGGCGTTCGATCCCACCACCGGCAACCTCGACCCGCACTTCACCATCCAGGACGACGGCGACACGCCCGGCTGCGCCCTCCACAAGAGCATCCTGTACTTCGGCGGCCACTTCAACTATGTCGGAGCCGGGTGCCAGCACACGACCACGCCACCGTGCGTGCTCTACCACCATGTCGCCGCGGCCAACGTCGTCACGAACACCCTCCTCGCGTGGAATCCCGGTGCGAACTCGAATCACGGCATCTACACCGTGCGACAGGATGCGACCCACGTCGGCTTCGGCGGCTACCAGACCCACTTCGGCGGGAAGCTCCAGGAGGGCTACGCCACGTACTCGGCCACGCTGCCCTGATTCGGCGCCACCAGCCTCCAATCCGCCACGCCTACGTTTTCAACGATGATGGATCCCCGCCCTCTGCTGGCGGTTGCGACCGCGGTCGCGACGTTCTGGCTGGTCCTCGCCGGGCTTGTCTATTTCGCGCTGCGATGAGCTGGCCTCTTCAGGACGCCGGATCGGCCGTATTCCCGTGGGCCAGAGCCGCGCGGCCCTCCCGGATCCCGTAGACGACGATCACGAGTCCCGCCAGCGGATCGGCCCACCACCACCCCAGGGCGGCGTTGAGAACGAGGCCCGCGAGCACCGCCACGGCGAGGCAGCCGTCGATCAGCGTGACGCGCGCCTCGGTGCGCAGAACGGGGTTGCCCAGCGCCTCACCCGTGCGGGCCTTGCCGGCCGCGAGCGCGAACATTGCAACGGCCGTCAGCGCCAGCCACGCGATCCCGACCGGCGAGTGGTGCGGATGGGCGGCGGCCACGAGGACGTACGCGGACTGCGCGGCGATGTAGACCGCGAGCGCGATGAACGCGGCACCGATGATCCGCATCGCCCGCCACTCGCGGCCCTCGCCGATGCCGCGCAACTGCCACACGACGACGATCGACGCGAGGATCTCGATCAGCGAATCGAGCCCGAAGCCCGCCAGGGCCACGGACCGGGCCGAGACCGCCGCGGCCAGCACGACCACCGCGCCCACGACGTTCCAGGCGAGCGTCGCGTATTCCAGGCGCAGGCCGCGCCGGACCAGGCGGGCGGCCCGGGTGCTCTCGTCAATGATCGTCACAGCGCGCTCAGTACGATCCGGTCGTGTCCCACACAGCGACCTGTCATCTGGACGGCGAACACAAGCACGAACATGATCACGCAGAAGCCGGCCATTCCCACCAGCATTCGCACGGACTGGTCGACCGCTCGATCGTGCGGTCGCATGAGGGGGTCAAGGCGGTCTCGATCAGCCTGGCGGTGCTGCTCGTCGCGGCGCTTTGCCAGCTCGCGATCTTCTCCGCCACCGGGTCGGTCGCGCTGCTCGCGGACCTCATCCACAACTTCGGTGACGCGTCCACGGCAATCCCGCTTGGGATCGCGTTCTTCCTCGGCAGCGTGGCGGGCGAGCGCCGGGCCGGGCTGTTCGTGGTCGCGACGATCTTCGCGAGCGCCTGCGTGGCGCTCTGGCAGTCGGTCGAGCGACTCATGCACCCGCAACATCTCACGCATCTGTGGGTGCTTGCAGCCGCCGGGGTCGTGGGCTTCGCCGGCAACGAGATCGCCGCTCGCGTCCGCTCGCGGGCCGGCCGTCGCCTGGACAGCCCGGCACTCGTCGCCGACGGAAACCATGCCCGCGTCGACGGCTTCGTGTCGCTCGGCGTCGTCGCCAGCGCCGTGGTCGTGAGCCTCGGCGTCAAGATCGCCGACCCACTGATCGGACTCGCGATCACGCTCGTGATTCTCAAGATCACCTGGGACAGTTGGCACACCGTGCGATCGGGCGCCCACCCCGGGCACTAGCGCGATCGCAGGCTCCGGTGCTTGCGCATAGCATGCGTGGCATATAGCATGGGGGCTATTGTGAGTGTCCCTCCGCTTCCGTGGCTTCCGATTCGCCACCAAAGCGTCGCCGGGGCCGTGCTCGCGCTCTACCCACCGGGGCTCGTGCTCGTCGTCGCGACGGCCGGTGGACCTCACGCCGAGCGATGGATCCTGGATGGGGTCGTGCTCGGGACGGGGCTCGGCGCCGTGCTGTCGCCCTGGGCCGCCTCGATCAGGTGGCGGCTCGCGACGGGGATCGCGACCGGGCTCTCCGCGCTGACGGCAACGCTCGGCACGCTCGCCGCATTGCTGGTGCTCATCCCGTACGACGCCTGTCCGGGCACCGGATCGGGCACACCGCTTGCCGCGGTGGTGACGGGGCTCCTGGTGTGGCCGATCGTCTACCTGTGCGTCACCGGACTCGTGTTCCGTCTGCGCGGCCAGTGGATGCTGCTCTGGCCGCTGGCAGGCCTCGCCGCGTGGCTGGCCCTCGCCGTGGCCTTTCTCGCCCTCGCCGCGCTGGGCGTGCCACACCACTGCATCACCTGACCGCGGGCTCCGGCCGGGGTCCGTCTGCCCGGATCGGCTACCCTTGGCGTGGGTCACAGTGGCATCAACCGAAACTGAGGAACAGCGCGTCCGCCGTATCGAGACGAGGGCGGAGGGGCTCGGGCTGCGGTTCGTGTTCTACGCGAACACGGGACACTTCATCCTCCGCGACGGCGGGAAGCCGTGGGGATACGTGGTCTCGTCGCGGGATGTGTCGGCCGCGCTCGACGACGCCGAGCGCCAGCTCGAGGCGGAACGCACCCGCCGGACGTCCAAGACCGGCTGACCGCGAACCCGCTCTAGACTCGGCGCAGCAGTTCGGCCTTCTTGGCCGCGAACTCGGCGTCGGTCACCACTCCGGAGGCGTGCAGGTCGCCCAGCTCGCGCAGTGCTGCCAGGGCCGTGTTGCCAGGGTCTTCGCCATCGTCGTTCCCGTCGTGGAGCGTGTGCGCCGTGGCGCCGTTTGCCGCGATCGGCTCGGGGAGGCCCGCCTGCGGGCGGGAGTCCTCCGGCATGGGCGCCGCCGGGCCGCCACCACTCGCCGCCGGCTCCGAGTCACCGACCAGCGCGCCGCAGCGCAGACACCGGTGCTCGACCACCGACCCTCCGACGAGGTAGGGGCGGGTGTCGTGGCCCTTTGCCGCGCAGCGCAACTGGTATCTGAACCGGCGCAGCGACACACCATCACGGTACAGCGAGCCGGCAATGGGCGCGAATCCCGCGCCCGCCGTTCCACATCCACCTCCAACGGAGTTTTCGCGCCGGTGTCCGCTATGTTCCGCCGGCATGACGACCATTCTGGCTCCACCTGTTGAGGCATACCTGGCCGGCCTGGTGCCCGCCGCCGACCCCGTACTGGCCGAGATGCGCGCCCACGGCGAGCGCGACGGCATCCCCATCGTCGCCGCCGAGACCGGGATTCTGCTCGCCGTGCTGGCTCGCGCGGTCGGTGCCCGCAGGGTCGTCGAGGTCGGCACCGCAATCGGCGTCTCGACGCTTCACCTCGCGCGCGCCGTCGGCGACGGCGGCCTCGTCACCTCGTTCGAGATCGATCCGGCCAGACACGCCGCCGCTCGCGAGTACCTGACCCGGGCCGGGGTGATCGACCGCACCGACCTGCACCTGCAGGACGCAGCCGAAGGCCTGCGCGAGCTCGAGGGCAGCGTCGACATGGCCTTTCTCGACGGCCTCAAGGACGATTATCCGAGCCATCTGGAGCTCACGCTTCCGCACGTCCGCGCGGGCGGCCTGGTCGCGGTCGACAACGTGCTGCTCTCCGGGACCGTGGCGACGGGCCGCGGAGAGGGCCACTGGACCGATGCGCACGTCGCGCGAATGCGCGAGTTCAACCTCCGGTTGACGACCGACCCGGCGCTCGAGGCGACGGTGCTGCCGGTGGGCGACGGGGTCGCGGTGGCCGTCCGCCGCTGAGTCCCGGCCGCCTGACGCCCCGGGGGAGACAGGCAGGCGCGCATCACCTACTGTGTGAGGAGTATCCGGAAAGGGATCCCTCTGCCATGAAACGCGCCATCGTCCTCCTGATCTCCGTCGCCGCCGTGGTCGCCGGCTGTGGCAGCGCCGTGGGCGCAGGCCAGGGCTCCGGCTCCACCCCCGCCGGATCGACGGTCAGCGCCACCTCCGCGGCCGCCGTCCTGGCCGCCGCCGGATCGTCCGCGAAGCACGCGACCGCCGTCGCGTTCGACGCCACGCTCGCCGTCAAGGTCGGTGGCAACCTGAAGGGCGCAGGCGAGGGTGCGGCACTCTTGAAGGGCCCGCTGAAGTTCGAGTTCAAGGGTCACGCCGGCCTGGCGGGCGCCGACAAGTCCAAGTTCGACATCACCTTCGCGTTCAACTATCTGGGCGGATCGTTCACCGGGCGCGCGCTCTCCCCCAACGGCAAGGTGCTGTACCTGCAGCTCCCCGCGCTCATGGGCCCCGGCTGGAAGTCGCTGTCGCTCAAGAGCGTCACGCACACAGGATCGCCGGGCGCCGGCACGAGCGGCGGCCTGGCCACGCTCAAGGCGGAGGGGCTCGACCCCAGCAAGGTCCTGAAGAACCTGACCATGACCACCGCAGACGGACAGGACACGATCTCGGCTGACGTCGACGTCGCGGCCGTGTTCGCGGCCATCGCGAAGGTCGAGAAGGGCAAGGGCGCGATCCCGGCCAAGGCCCAGGGCATGATCGCCGAGCTTGAGAAGGCGGTCACCAAGGCGCACGGCTCGCTCTCGTTTTCACACTCGACGCACCTGCCGACGAACGAGCAGATGCAGTTCGCGATGACGGTCCCGCCGTCCCTTTCGACGTCGGCGAGCGGCGTCAAGAGCATCGCGCTCAACCTCGATGTCAACTTCAGCGACTGGAACCAGTCGTTCTCGGTCGTCGCTCCCAGGGGTGCGACGCCGCTCCGCACGAGCGGCCTCTTCGGCGGCCTCTCGAGCGCAGCCGCCTGAGGTCAATCGATGTGGGGGCGGCTGGATTCGAACCAGCGACGAACGGATTATGAGTCCGCTGCTCTGACCGGCTGAGCTACACCCCCGGGCCGGACCATGCTACCGGTGCAGGTCGGTGAGAACCGGTCCGCCTCGGTCTCCGTAGTAGCAGAGGAGACGCCGAGGATCCGTGACCCAGACCGCAGACCACACATTTGAGAGCGACGTTTTGGAGGGCCTTCCCGACCAGGTTCTGGCAGACCTGGGGGGACGGTTCGGAGCGGCCCGGTTCGGCAAGGGCGAGCTCATCTACTCGCCCTTCGATCGGGCGGACGCCATGTACATCGTCCAGTCCGGCCGCGTGCGGCTGTACCGCAGCGCGCACGACGGCCGCCAGCTCACCCTGGCGATGCTCGACGGGGGCGAGGTGTTCGGCTGCGTGTCCCCGGAGGGCGGCTCCCTGCACGATGCCTACGCGGAGGCGATGACCGACGCAGTGGTGCATGTGCTCTCGAACGCCGACCTCGAACGGGTGACGGCCGAGCATCCACAGATGGCGATCAACCTCCTGCGCTCCCTGACCGAACGGCTGCGGACGACGGAGGACCAGCTCGAGAGCCTCGCCTTCCGCGGCGTCCCCGCCAGGCTGGCCTCGCAGCTCCTGCAGCTGATGGACCGGTACGGCCGCGTCACGCGCACGGGGATCCGGATCGACGAGCGGTTCACGCACGTCCAGCTGGCAGAGATGATCGGCACCAGCCGCGAGACGCTGACCAAGGTGATGAACGAGCTGCGCGAGAGCGGCTTCATCGACGTCCGCGAGCGGCTGGTGTGGGTGCTCGACGCGGACGGCCTCGAGCGTCTCCGCAGCGCCGGGTAGCCACCCCGGCGGCTCCCGGCCAGGCGGGCGACTAGACTATCGGGCGGGAGATTTCTCGCACCGAAAGGGACGCTGGCTGTGACCGACACCGGAACCATGCGAGTCAAGAGCGGGCTCGCCGAGATGCTCAAGGGCGGCGTGATCATGGACGTCACCAACGCCGAGCAGGCACGCATCGCCGAGGATGCGGGGGCATGCGCCGTGATGGCGCTCGAACGCGTTCCGGCGGACATCCGCCGCGACGGCGGGGTGGCCCGCATGGCCGACCCGAGCAAGATCCGCGAGATCCAGGAGGTCGTCAAGGTCCCGGTGATGGCGAAGGCCCGCATCGGGCACTTCACCGAGGCCCAGGTGCTCGAGGCGCTCGAGGTGGACTACATCGACGAGTCCGAGGTGCTGACGCCCGCCGACGAGGCGAACCACATCAACAAGTGGAAGTTCACCGTCCCGTTCGTGTGCGGCGCGACCAACCTGGGCGAGGCGCTCCGCCGCATCAGCGAGGGTGCGGCGATGATCCGCTCCAAGGGCGAGGCCGGCACCGGGAACGTCGTCGAGGCCGTGCGCCACATGCGCTCCATCCTGGGCGAGATCAAGCGCCTGACCGCGATGGACGAGGACGAGCTGTACGGGGTCGCAAAACAGCATCAGGCGCCGTACGAGCTGGTCAAGTTCTGTGCCGAGAACGGCCGCCTGCCGGTGGTCACGTTCACGGCCGGCGGCATCGCCACGCCGGCGGATGCGGCACTGATGATGCAGCTCGGCGCCGACGGCGTGTTCGTCGGCTCGGGCATCTTCAAGAGCTCCGACCCGGCCGCGATGGCAAACGCGATCGTCCGCGCGACGACCTATCACGCCGATCCGGCCATCGTCGCCGAGGTGTCGTTCGGTCTGGGAGACGCCATGCACGGCACCGAGATCTCGGCCCTGGGCGAGGATCTGCTGCAGACACGTGGCTGGTAGGGTCGGCGTCCTCGCCCTCCAGGGGGCGTTCCGCGAGCACGTCGCGGCCCTCGGCGATGTGGGCGTGGAGGCCGTCGAGGTGCGATTGCCCCGCGATCTCGAGGGCCTGGCCGGCCTGGTCATCCCCGGCGGGGAGTCGTCCACCATGTCCAAGCTCATCGAGGCGTACGGGCTCGAGCAACCCATCCGCGACCTGCACGAACGTGGAGGCGCGCTGCTCGGCACCTGCGCCGGCATGATCGTGCTCGCCGCCGCGGGCACCGATGCCCGGCCCGACCAGCGCTTTCTGGGCCTCATCGACATCGACGTGCGCCGAAACGCGTATGGGCGCCAGCTCGCCAGCTTCGAGGCACCGCTGCACCTGACCGGCGAGGATCTGCCGCTACCGGGTGTGTTCATCCGGGCGCCGCAGATCGAGCGGGTGGGGGAGGGCGTCGACGTCGTCGCCGAGCACGACGGCCGGCCGGTTGCCGCCCGCCAGGGCCAGGTGCTCGTGACGGCATTTCACCCCGAGCTGACCGACGACCGGCGTCTGCACCGGCGGTTCGCCGGCATGCTGGCCGGGCGCGAGGAGGCGGTGGCATGAGCGGTCACTCCAAGTGGTCGACGATCAAGCACAAGAAGGGCGCCGAGGACAAGCGCCGCGGGCAGCTGTTCACGAAGCTGTCGCGGGCGATCATCGTGGCGGCCAAGGAGGGCGGGCCCGACCCCGACTCCAACGCGACGCTCGCGACCGCCATCGCGAAGGCCCGGGCGTACTCAATGCCTAAAGACAACATCGAGCGGGCGATCGCGCGGGCGACCGGTGGCGGCGAGGATTCCGACGCCTTCGAGGCGGTCACTTACGAGGGCTACGGGCCCGAGGGGGTGGCGATCATCGTCGAGGCCCTCACCGACAACCGCAACCGCACTGCAGCCGACGTCCGCGCCATGTTCACGCGCGCCAATTCGAGCCTCGGCGCGCCGCATTCGGTGGCGTGGCAGTTCGAGCGCAAGGGCCTCATCCTGGTGCCCGCGGGCGAGGTGTCCGAAGACGACATCGTCCTCGGAGCCGCCGACGCCGGTGCCGAGGACGTGGCCCAGGACGAGTCGACCTGGGAGGTCACGACCGCGCCGACCGACCTGGCAACGGTGCGCGACGCGCTCGAGGCCGCGGGCATCCCGATCACCTCGGCCGAGCTGACCATGGTGCCCAAGACGACCGTCGAGCTTGACGCCGACGGCGCCCGCAGGCTGCTGCGCCTGATCGAGTCGCTCGAGGACCTGGACGACGTCCAGGAGGTCTACGCCAACTTCGACATCCCCGAGGCCGTGCTGGAGGCCGTGGCAGGCTGATGAATAACCGGTGCCAGGCACCAAATATTCACGCGAACAGGCGTTCGACCTCCGTCCGCGCTTCACAGTAGAGTGGGTGCATGATCCTGCTGGGCATCGATCCTGGCACCGCCGAGACGGGGTACGGCGTCATCGCGGTGCAGGGCAGTAGCTTGCGCGCCGTCGACCACGGTGTCATCACCACGTCGGCCGGAGTGCCGCTCGAGCTGCGCCTGACCCACATCTTCGCCGAGGTGTCGAGCCTGATCGCCCAGCACGAGCCCGATTCGGTGGCGCTCGAAGACCTCTTCGTGGGCGGCAACCCGCGCACGATACTCTCGGTCGGCCACGCGCGCGGCGCGGTGCTCACGGCCTGCGGACGGGCCGGCGTGACGGCGACCGGGTACCCGCCGGCCGAGGTGAAGATGACCGTGTGCGGGTTCGGCCGTGCCGACAAGGCGCAGGTGCAGCGGATGGTGGTGGCGTCGCTTCGGCTCGAGCGGCCACCCGCGTCCGATCACGCGGCCGATGCGCTGGCGGTCGCCGTCTGCCACGCCCATTCCTCACGCGGCAACGCCGTCCGGGCGGCGGCCTCGTGATCGCCTCTCTCCGCGGCCGTGTGGTCGCAAACGGCGCGGGCACCACCGTGATCGACGTCGGCGGCGTCGGCTACCGGCTGGCCACCACGGCCTCCGCCGGCCGGCTGGCCGCAGGCGCCGGAAGCGGCGAGGTCACCCTGCTCACACACCTGCACGTCCGCGAAGACACGATGGCCCTGTTCGGGTTCGCGTCGGAGGCCGAGCGAACGCTCTTCGAGCTGCTCCTGGGCGTGTCCGGGATCGGCCCCAAGGCGGCGCTCGCAATCGTCTCGGGGTACGCCCCCGACCAGATCCGGCGGGCGGTCGCCACCAGCGACTATGCGCTTTTCACCAGCATCCCCGGCATCGGCCGCCGCACCGCCGAGCGGGTCGTGATCGATCTCAAGGACAAGGTGGGGGCGATGGCTCCCGTCGCCGCCGACTCCACGGCGACGGCGAGCACCGACGGCCACACCGCCGCGCGCGACGCGCTGGTCGGCCTCGGCATGTCGGTGTCCGAGGCCGAAGCCGCCCTGCGACCGCTTGACGCCGACCTCCCGGTCGAGGAGCGCGTGCGCCTCGCACTCTCCGGCGCGGTCCCGGCCGGAGCGGGAGGATGACCGCGACCGCCGGGCCCCGCCTGCCCGATGCCTTCGTGGCGCCGGGCGAGGAGGAGTTCGACCGCTCGCTGCGGCCCCGCAACCTGTCGGAGTTCGTGGGCCAGGAGCAGATCAAGGAGCAGCTCTCGATCTTCCTCGAAGCGGCGCGCAACCGGGGAGAGCCGTGCGAGCACGTGCTCCTGGCCGGGCCGCCGGGGCTCGGCAAGACGTCCCTCGCAGCCATCATCGCCACCGAGATGCAGTCGTCGCTGCGGGTGATGTCGGGGCCGGCGATCGATCGCAAGGCCGACATGGCGGCGATCCTGACCGCGCTCGAGGCCGACGACGTGCTGTTCATCGACGAGATCCACCGCCTGAACCGCTCGATCGAGGAACTGCTCTACCCGGCGATGGAGGACGGCTGCATCGACATCGTCATCGGCCAGGGGCCGGGCGCCCACTCGATCCGGCTCGAGCTGAAGCCGTTCACGCTAGTGGGGGCGACCACCCGCACCGGTCTTCTGACCACGCCGCTGCGCGACCGGTTCGGCATCACCCACCGGCTCGACTACTACGAGCCGGCCGAGATCGGGCGCATCGTGCAGCGCTCGGCCCGGCTGCTGGGCGTGCGCATCGACGAGGGGGGCTGCGACGAGGTGTCGCGGCGCTCGCGCGGCACACCCCGGGTGGCAAACCGGATCCTGCGCCGGGTGCGCGACTTCGCCCAGGTGCGCCACCAGGGCGAGATCACCCACGCGGTGGCGGTCGAGGCGCTCGAGCTGTTCGAGGTCGACAGCGCCGGCCTGGAGCGGATCGACCGCGCCATCCTGCGGGCGATCGCCGAGCGGTTCGCCGGCGGCCCCGTGGGGCTCTCGACCCTGGCCGTCGCCATCGGCGAGGAGCCCGACACGCTCGAGGACGTGTACGAGCCGTACCTGCTCCAGCTGGGGATGCTGCAGCGGACGCCGCGCGGACGTGTGGTCACCCCGGGCGGATACGCGCACCTGGGCCTGCCGGCGCCGGCGCGCGACCCGCGCCTGTTCTGACGCTGCGGATGCTGTAATAGGGGCCATGCAGCGTCTCCGTGCGGCCTATCGGCGTGCGCGTCCCTGGATTCCGCTGGTCGCCGCCGCCGCGATCGCCCTGGGCGCTTCGGCCGCCATCGGCCTGACCGCGATCGAGCGCGCCTCCAAGGGGCCCGCATTTCGCGTCTCGGCGGCGTGCGTGCGCCTGAACGCGACCGTCCGTCAGGAGCTGGGCGTGGTCACCGGGTTCGGGTTCACCGTCCAGGGCCCGGTGGTCCAGAACGCCGATGGTACGGGCACCGCCCGGCTCGACTTCAGCGCGACGGGCTCGTGGCGCAGCGGCCACATCCACATCCGGGCCATCGAGCGCCACCGGCGCTGGCACCTGACGGGGCCGGCGGAGCTCTTCGTCTCCGGGGTGCGGGCGCCGTTCATCATCGATCCCGACGACCTGAACCTCGTTCCCGGCCCCGCCAAGCGGCTCTACACGATCCGGTGCGCACCGACGAACTCGACTACGACCTTCCCCCGGCCCTGATCGCGCAGACGCCCGCCGAGCCGCGCGACAGCGCACGGCTCATGGTGTACGACCGCGCGACGGGGGCGGTCCGGCACCGTCGCTTCGCCGACCTCCTGGATGAGCTCCGCGCGGACGACCTCGTCGTCCTGAACGACACCCGGGTGCTGCCGGTGCGGGTGCGTGCGCGCCGGGCGAGCGGCGGCGCGGTCGAGGTGCTCCTGCTCGAGCCCGCAGGCGACGGCCGCTGGCAGGCGCTCGCCCGGCCCATGCGGCGGCTGCGGGACGGCGAGACCCTGACCGCCGGCGATCTCGCGATCACGATCCTGCAACGCGAGCGTGACGGCCGTGTGCTGGTCGATGTGCGCGTGCCTGGCACCGTCACGGGGGGCGTGACGGTTTTGGGTGCACTCGAGCAGGTGGGGGAGATGCCGCTGCCGCCGTACATCCGCCGGCCGCCGGACGATCCCGAGCGCTACCAGACGGTGTACGCCCGCCACCCCGGGTCGGCCGCCGCGCCGACCGCCGGGCTCCACTTCACCCCGGCGCTGCTCGAGCGGATGCGCGCCGGCCACGAGGTGGTGCAGGTGACCCTCGGCGTCGGACTCGATACCTTCCGGCCGGTGACCGTCGACCGATCTTGCCGACCATCCGCTCCACAGCGAGCCGTACGCGGTCTCCGAGGACGCCGCGGCGGCCGTCGACGCCGCCCGTGCGGCCGGCCGCCGCATCGTCGCCGTCGGGACGACCACCGTGCGCGTGCTCGAGACCGTGTGGGGCGGCCCGGAGCGGGGGCCGCTTCAGGGGCGCACACGCCTCTTCATCACGCCCGGGCGGCCGTTTGCGGTCACGGGAGCGCTCGTGACGAACTTCCACCTGCCCCGCTCGACGCTGCTCGCCATGGTGATGGCGTTCGCCGGGGTCGAGCCCGTGCGCTCGCTGTACCGCACGGCGGTGGAGGAGCGCTACCGCTTCTACAGCTTCGGCGACGCCATGCTGCTCACATGAGCGGCCACTTCCGTGTCACCGCGACCGACGGCGCCGCCCGCACGGGCGTGCTTGAGACGGCGCACGGCCCCGTGCAGACCCCGGTCTTCATGCCCGTGGGCACCAGGGCCAGCGTCAAGGCGATGCTGCCCGCCGAGGTGTACGACCTGGGCGCGCGGATCGTGCTCGCAAACGCCTACCACCTGCATTTCCGCCCGGGCGCGGAGCGGATCGCCGAGCTCGGCGGCCTGCATCGGTTCAGCGGGTGGGACGGGCCGATCCTCACCGATTCCGGCGGTTTCCAGGTGTTTTCGCTGCGGCACACCGCCGCGCGCATCGACGATGAGGGGGTGCGCTTCCGGTCGATCTACGACGGCTCCGAGCAGCACTTCACGCCCGAGCTGGCCATGCGGGTGCAGCGCCTGCTCGGCTCGGATATCGCGATGGCCTTCGACGAGTGCCCGCCGGCCGGCGTCGACCGCGGCCGGCTGGAGGCGGCGGTGCGCCGCACCGGCCAGTGGGCCGCAGCGCAGCCGCGACCAGCCGCGGGCCGAGGGCCAGCTCGGATTCGGCATCGTCCAGGGTGGCACCGACCTCGAGCTGCGCCGCCGCAGCGCGGATGACATCCTCGCCGTCGGGTTCGACGGCCACGCGGTCGGCGGCCTGTCGGTCGGCGAGGAGCGCGGCCCGATGTTCGAGACGCTCGCGGCCACGGTCGAGATGCTGCCGGCAGACCGGCCCGCGATACCTGATGGGCGTCGGGGATCCGCAGGGGCTCGTGGAGGGAATCGGCCTCGGCGTGGACATGTTCGACTGCGTGCTTCCGACCCGGCTCGGACGCACCGGTGCCGCGCTCGTGCCCGGCGGGCGGATCAACCTGCGCAACGCCGGCTTCGCCGCGGATCCCGCGCCCGCTCGTCGAGGGCTGCACCTGTCCCGCGTGCGCCCGGTTCTCGCGCGCCTACATCCGCCACCTGATCACGCAGTCGGAGATCACCGGCCTGCGCCTGCTTACCATCCACAACCTGCACCACCTGCTCGACCTGATGGCGCGGGCCCGCGCCGCCGTCGCCGCCGGCCGCTTCGCCGAGTTTCGCCGTGAGGTCGGGTGCTAACCCGGCGGCCGCTGGAGCAGCTGCTCGGCGGCGGCCCGGTCGGCCTCGTCGACCATCACGTGCGCCGCCCCCGAGAACTGGAGCGGGTTGGCACCGCCCGTGTCGTCGGTGACGAGCCACGAGTGCAGGCCCGCCGACTCGAGCATGCCCTGCGCCATCTCGGCCTCGAGCCTGTTTTGGAACGTCCACCTCGCGTGGGGATCCGACATGCTCGCCGAACCCTACAGCTCGGGGATGGTGGCGCCGATGACGGTTGCCGGGACCGCTTTGTCTAAACTTCCGAACCCTTGAGCGAGAAGCGCCGCAACCTGTCGATTCTGGCGCTCGTCGTCGCGCTGATGGTGGCTGCCGGCGTGACGGTCGCGGTGCGCGGGTTCACCCTCGGTCTTGACCTGCGCGGAGGGCTCGAGGTCGTGCTGAAAGCGCGGCCGATCCACGGCAACAGCATCACGTCGCAGGAGCTCACCGACGCGGCCAACGTCATGCGCCGCCGCATCGACCCGAACGGGATCCTGCAGCCGGAGATCCGCACATCCACGGCCGACAACACGATCGACATCTCGATTCCGGGCGTGAAGGATCCAAACGCGGTCGCAAACCTGCTGGTCGCCGGCGAGCTGCAGAGCTTCAACTTCTACCAGTACCTCGCGCCGCCGTCGCGGGTGTCCGCCTTCGCGTCGAACCCGCGCTCGCTGTATTCGATGCTGACCGCGGCCCAGCCGCTGGTGAAACCCGGCCAGACCCCGTCCGGCTGGGCGCTCTTCAACAAGAAGACGCACAATCTGGTGGAGCGGGGCGGGATCCGGTCGCGCATCGAGCCGCAGAAGGCCCAGGTGCTGAACGACATCCACCTGGGCCCGAACGCGCAGCCACCGGGAACCGTGTGGCTCGCGGTGCCCCACGGCGACGCCGCGGTGAGCTGCGACATCAAGAACGGCTGCCCGGAGGCCACCGCGACGCTCCCGATCGTTTGGTATCTGTTCCACATCCCGACCGACCCGAGCGAGATGGTCACCGGGGCACAGATCTCGAACGCCCAGTCGACGACCGACCAGAACGGCGCCCCGATCGTCGCGCTGAGCTACAAGAACGGCGGCGCCGCCGACTTCCAGAACATCACCGCCCAGCTCGCGCAGCAGGGCCTGACCGCCGGCCGGGCGCTGCCCGAGGCGATCATCGTCGACAATCAGCTGGTCGCGACCCCCACCGTCGCCACGTCCTTCACGGGCGGCATCGATGCCAGCGTGAACGGCAGCGAGATCAACGGCGTCTCGACGTCCGAGGCCGACCGGATCGCCCTCGAGATCCAGTCCGGCACGCTGCCGGTGAAGTTCTCGCCGTATTCCGAGCAGCTCGTATCGGCCACCCTGGGCAAGGACTCGCTGCGAAACGGCCTGATCGCAGGGGCGGCCGGCCTGCTGTTCGTGATGCTGTTCCTGATCCTCTTCTACGGCTTCCTCGGCGTGATCGCCGACATCGCGCTCGTGATCTACGGCCTGCTGCTGGCGGGGATCGTGTCCGCCCTGCCGGTCACGATGACGCTGCCGGGCATCGCCGGGACCATTCTCACGATCGGCATCGCCGCCGACGCGAACATCGTGATCTTCGAGCGCGTGAAGGAGGAGGTGCGCGCCGGCAAATCGATGCGCGCCGCGATCGCCACCGGCTACCGGCGCGGCTTCCACACCATCATCGACGCGAACGTCGTCACGCTGATCACGGCCGGGGTGCTGTACGCCGCCGCCACCTCGAGCGTCAAGGGCTTCGCGCTGATGCTCCTGATCGGCGTCGTCACCTCGATCTTCACCGCCGTCGTGGCCACGCGGGCGATGCTCGGAGCGCTCAGCGGACTGCCGTTCATGACCAGCCGCTGGGTGCTCGGCTCGATCGGCACCGGCGACCGCTGGAAGGGATTCGACTTCATCGGCCGCAAGCGGATCTGGTTTGCGATCTCGGGAGTCATCATCGCGATCGGCCTGATCAGCCTGGTCACGACCGGCCTCAACCGCGGCATCGACTTCACGGGCGGCAGCAAGGTCACGTTCGTGACACCCAGGCCGGAGTCCGTCGGCGCCGCCACCAACGCGGTCGCGAGCGCCGGCCTGTCCGACCCGCAGGTGCAGGGCGTGACGTCGACGAGAGGGAGTTCCACCGGCGGCTACACCCAGTTCCAGATCGAGTCCCACTTCCTCACTCAGACCACCCAGAACAAGCTGCTGACCGAGATCAAGACCCACTTCGGCCCCGCGGCCAGGATCACGGACTCGCAGAACGTGAGCTCATCGTTCGGCCAGTCGGTGCTCAACTCGGCCTACCTGGCCGTCATCTTCTCGCTGATCATCATCTTCATCTACGTCTCGTTCCGGTTCGAGTGGAAGTTCGCCGTGCCGGTGATGGTCGCGCTCGCCCACGACATCCTGCTGACGATCGGGATCTACGCACTCGCCGGGAGGGTGGTGACAGCCGACACGGTGGCGGCGATCCTGACCGTGCTCGGGTACTCGATGTACGACACCGTGATCGTCTTTGACCGCGTGCGCGAGAACATCCCCATCCTGCGGCGGATGACGGCCAGCCAGATCGTGAACGAGTCGCTCGCCGAGACGATCACCCGCTCGCTGAACACGTCGCTCGTGACGCTGATCCCGATCGTGCTCCTCTACATCGTCGGCACGGGGACGCTGAAGGACTTCGCATTCGCGCTCATGGTCGGGATCACGTCGGGCGCGTACTCGTCGATCTTCATCGCCGCACCGCTCCTGGCGATGTTCATGGAGCGCGAGCCGGGCTTCGTCAAGCGCCGCCACGATCTCGAGAAATCGGGCGAGATCGAGGCGCCGAAGCGCCGGTCGGCAACGCCCGTGCCGACGGCCACTCCGGCCACCGACGGCCCCGCGTCCGCACCGGCTGCGCCCGCACCGGCGTCGAGCCGCCGCCGCCGGCGAGCGCACGGCCGCGCCCGCTAGTCGCCAGGCGCGACGGCCTCGCCGGCGCTGACCAGCCGCCCACCGCGAGCCGCGACCCACTCGAGCACCGAGTCGTACACCCGGTCCCAGCCACGGGCGTACTCGCGGCTGAAGCGGTCGGTGTGCCACAGCACCGCGACCGTGCCGCCCACATCGGCCACGCGCTCGAGCAGCCGCAGCGTGCGCTCGAGGCCGGCGCCGGGCGAGAGGCCCAGATAGCGCGGCTCGGCGAGGGTCGCGTCCATCACTGCCAGCGGCAGCTCGACCAGATCGAGCGGCCGGTCGTCGGTCAGGTGGTACGGGCGGTACGGGAACGAGAACCCGGCCCGAAGGCCGATGGCGTCGCCGTAGCCCTGGCTCGAGTCGTAGCCGGAAGCCGAGTCGCTCGAGCTCCGGCAGCGTCTCGTGCGTGCTGTGGCGCAGGTAGTGGAACCGCACCCCGGCCACGGCGGCGCCGGTCAGCTGCTCGAGCCGGGCCCGCTCCTCGGTTACCCGCTCGGTGTGCTGGGAGGACGTGTAGCTCGGGTGCAGGCCGACCTCGTCGCCCTGCGCGGCGATCTGGGCGACGATGGCCGGTCGCAGCCGGTCGTACGCGGCCGGATCGGGCCCGTCGGCGGGGTGGTGGTGCCCGGCCATGACGAAATACGTCGAGCGGCCGCCGTGCGCGCGCTCGATCGCGGCGATGCGCTCGTACGACCAGTTGGGGTCGGTGCCGCGCAGATGCCGCACCGGGGCGGCCGCGAGACCGAGCCCCTCGGCGGCGGCATCCCGCGGGCGGTGGGCGCGCACGGCCGCCCGGGCGCGGGCGGCGGCGCCCGCGAGCGCCCGCGGCCGGCTCCAGCGCCACGGGATGTCGACGTCGTGGGTCAGCGCGACCCGAAACGGCGTCCGCCCGGTGTCGCCCACCAGCACCCGGAACTGGCGCAGCAGGCTGTCGACGGAAGGCCGCTCCGGGTCGGCCAGCGCCGCGGAGGCGGGGAAGCGGCCGTGCTCGTCACGCGCCGAGCCGGCGCGCTCCTCCCACCGCGAGAGATGCCAGAACGCGCTCGCCACCAGGTCGTGTCCGCCGTCGCCGAAGTCGACCATGCCGCCCTCGCCCAGCATCGGCGCGGCGCCCGCTCCGGACTCGAAGTACCGCCAGGCCTGCTCGGACGCCTCCAGGCCGGCGCCGCCGTAGCGCACCGTCTCGGCGGTCGGCGTCGGCGCAGGCCGAAAGCAGCGTCTCGAGCGTCCACCGCGCCTTGGCCGCGAAGCCCGCGGGAGCGTCGACCTCGATCCGCGGGCGGCTCACTCGTAGCCGAGGTCGCGCAGGCGCTCGAGGATCCCGGCCTCCTCGTCGGCGCTGTAGACGGCCTGCTCGCTCGCAGCGGCCCCCTCGGCCGCCACCTGGACGGCATCGTCGCCCTCCTGCAGGATGGCATCGATCGGCTCGCCGTCAAGGCCGTCGGCGCCGATGCCGTGCAGCCGCAGGATCGTGGCGGCCATCTGCACGATGCCGCTGCCGTCGGGCACGTGCCCGGGACGGATGCCCGGCCCGCGCGCGCCGAGGATGCCGTCGACGCCGTGATGGCCGGAGTAGCCGTAGGCGTTCTCGGGGTCGAGCCGGTCGTGCACCTCGAACGCGGCCGTGTCCCGGCGTCGCAGCGAATCGATGTGGACGCGCTCGTCGACCGCCAGGATGATCAGGTCGGGGGCGCGGTCGAGATACGGCCCGTGGTAGATGTCGCGCTTTCGCAGGACGTGCAGGAGCGGCTCGCCCGTGTCGGGATGGCGCACGGCCTCGAGCTCCTGCGCAAGCCGCTCGGCGTAGGCCGGGTCGTGCACCGCGCCGCTCGACTCGCCCAGGTAGATCTGGCCGCCGGTTGCAAACGCGTAGGCCCGCGTGCGGGGGAAGTCGATGTCGGCGAAGGCGCGGTCGTCTGGCACACCGGGCACGCCGGGCAGGTGGTCGAGCAGAGCCGTGTACCAGCCCGCCGTGCGGCCCAACCGGCGGTCGACGCGCATGAGCGCATCCAGCCGCGTGCCGCGGAGACTCTGCAGCGAGCAGCGCCGGTAGCGCAGGTGGCCGTGCTCCTCGAGCCAGCGATTCACGTGAAACACCCGGTAGATCGGCTTCATGCCGTGGTCGGACATGATGAGCACGGTCGGCTCCTCGCCGAACCGCTGCCGGGCCGACTCGATCAGGCGCCCGCAGGCCGCGTCCACCGCCTCGTAGACCTGCACCAGCTCGTCGCCCGCATGGGCGGGGTCATGGGCGGGATGGTCGGGGTCGAGCCGGGCGTAACCCAGGTGCCCGGCGAAGTCGGTACTCATGAAGTCGACCACCAGCACGCCCAGGTCGGGCTCGAGCTCGAAGCACTGCTCGCACACCGACGGCGACCTGATCGACGTGCTCGATCAGAAGGCGGGCGTAGCGGTCGAAGTCCTCCCACCAGCGCTCGCGCATCGGGTGGTGGGCGGTCACCAGGCCGGGATGGCGGGCCTGGATCGCCGCGGCGGCGGACGCCGGGACGATCTGCGGCTCGGCCGGGCCGCCGTAGCCCGAGACGACGATGCCGGCCATCTCCTCGGCGGGGTAGGTGAACGGGACGGTCACGAACGCCGACCGGATCCCGGCCGCGCCCAGCGTCCGCCAGAGCGGCGTTCCGGCCCGGCTGCGCGCGCTCTCCACGCGCGACGGGGCGCGGTTGGCGTTGGTCGAGAAGTTGAAGATGCCGTGGCGGGCGGGGTTGAGCCCGGTGAGGAACGTCGACCACGCCGTGGGCGTTGCCGCCGGCAGGGTCGAGCGCAGCCGCCCGTACGCCCCGTCGCGGACGAGCCCGGCCAGCGTGGGCAGGCGGCCCTCGCCGAGCAGCCGGTCGACCAGCTCGGGGTCGGCCCCGTCCATGCCCAGGCAGAGCACCCTCATGCGCGGGCGAGCATGTCGCGGTAGAGCTCGACCAGCGCCGGCCCCGGCGGTGGCAGGCGCTCGTGCGTCACGCGCGCGTTGCGCTCGCCGTAGCGCGCCCGCAGCTCGGGATCGCGGATCAGCCGCAGCAGCGCGGCGGTGACCGCATCCTCGTCGCGGCAGTCCACCAGCTCTCCGCCCTCGCCCTGCGTGATCCACTCGTCGATCGTGATGGCATCGCCCATCACCATCGGCAACCCCGACGCCATCGACTCGATCATCGAGGCGGGCGTGGCGTCGGTGGAGGCGATCGAGATGCCGATGTCGGCCGACGCGCACAGCTCGGGCAGCTCGTCCGGCGGTGCGAAGTGCTGCGAGACGCGGTCGCGCAGCCCGAGCTCGTCCAGCAGCGCATCGGTCTCCGCCTTCGTCCAGCCACCGCGGGCCGCCATGATCAGCCGCGCCCGCGGCTCCTCGCGCGAGACGCGGTCGAACGCCCGCAGCAGCACGTCCAGGTTGGTGTTGGGGCGGTAGTTTCGCAGCGACAGGATCACGATCGAGTCGTCCGGCCAGCCGAACCGCGCCGCCAGGCCGGGCACCCGGTGCTCCGGGCCGAATGGGCGCAGATCGACGTACCAGACGATCCTGTGCACCCGCTCGGGATCCGCGCCCAGGCGCACGGTCTCGGCGGCGTTTCCGATCGAGCTCACGACGTAGTCGTCGCCACCGGCGACGGCCGCCGCCACCCGGGCCACGCCCTGCGGGGTGTCGCGGCCATAGGTGAAGATGTCGGTGTTCCACGGGCTCATGACGAGCGGATGGACGCCCGCCTCGGCCGCCCAGTAGCCGTACGGCAGTAGGTAGTGCGCGTGCACCACGTCGACGTCGAGCCGTTCCGCCAGGTTACGGATCGCAGGCGCAAAGCGGGTCTTGCGCAACCCCTTGATCCGCGTGCGCAGCTCGAGGTCCTGAATCTTGTGGGCGGTGATGCCGTCGAGCTCGCCCGGCCGCACGCTCAGCCGGTCGGAGACGATGTGCACGTCGTGGCCGAGCTCGGCCACGCGCCACGCCCAGCGCAGGAAGATCAGCGAGTGCCCGTCGCCGACCCCGAGCACGCGCAGCGGGCGGCCGCCGTTCTGCTCAGACATACCGCTGCACCCGGCGGGCGATGCGGCCGACGGCGGCGCTCGAGGCCGCGCCGCGGGGAGAGCGGCGAATCCGGCCCCGGACGACGCGCCCGAGCTGCGTGAGCGCCGGCCTCGGGTCGTCGCACGCGAACAGCGCGTCGGTGTACGGCGGCCGCTGCACGGCGTGGGGCGCGTCGGCCATGAACGAGATCGCCCACCGCCGCCCCGCGTGCGTCATCCGCGGCGCCGGGCGCGCGCCGGCCGACGAGATCGAGGTAGGCGATGTGGGGCAGGTCGACGCCGCAGGCCGCGGCCAGGCCATGCCACTGCCACAGGCGCGGGTTGACCTCGATCAGCTTGTAGGTGCCCGTGCGCGGGTCGAGCTTGAACTCGACCTGCGGAGATGCCGTTGAACCGGAGCTCCTGCAGCAGCCGCAGCCCATCCTCGACGATCTCCGGCACCCACACCGCCTCGGCCACCCGGCACACGCCCATGTGCTGGCGCGTCTGGCGCAGCTTGCGGCCGGTGAACACGCCCAGCGCCACGCCGTCGGCGGCCACGTAGCTGCCGAGGCTGTAGAGATGGTCATCGCCGCCCGGCACGTACTCCTGCACCATGGGCTCGAACGCCTCGGTCTGGGCGAACGCGCTCGCGAGCTCGGCCGCCGTCTCGCACCGGAACCCCTGCCGGTTGTGGAGCCGCTTGAAGCCGATCGGGTCAGACGGCTTGACCATCACCGGATAGCCCAGCTCGTCCGCCGCGGCGAGCGCCTCGTCCGCCGACCGCGGATGGCGCGTCTCCGGCGTGGGAACGCCGCACGCGACGGCGGCCTCGAGCTGGTGGCGCTTGCTCTGCAGCCGCTCGAGCGTTGCCCATGCCGGCGAGCACGGCCGGTAGGCCGCACCCAGGTCGGCCTGGCGGCGGGCGATGACGTTCACATGCTCGTCGTGGGTCGCAAACAGCGGCACCGGCCCCGTTGAGGGTCTCGCCCAGGCGGGCGAGCGCGGCCACGAAGCCATCCTCGTCGGTGACGGGGTCGGGCGCGTTCACCGGCGTTGCGTAGCGCGAGCGGAAGCCGATCGCCCACGGCCGGTTGTCGACCGCCAGCACGCGCAGGCCGCGCCGGCCGAGCGAACGGATCGCGGCCAGGCCGTTGACCCATCCGACCTCGACCACAACGGCGGTCGGATCATGTGATGTGGATGCAGACACGAGCGGGGCGATTCTATCCGCGGGACTCGTGCGGACTAGTCGTACTCGACCTGGTCGAAGTAGCGGATCGCCCGCCGCCCGATCGGCACCAGCGGGCGCAGGCGGCGCAGCTCGCTGGGGGCTCGTCGTGCCCAGCGCGAGCCCCACGGCCAGCGCCGGCGGGTTGATCTCGGGCGTGTAGACGATGGTCGAGACCCGCGGGTTGATCTCCATCAGCTTTCCGCCCTTGAACTGCACCGACAGGAAGTAGTCCATCTCGAGGGCGGCGGCCAGGCGGGCGGAGTACTCCTCCTCACGGGGGCGGTCGATGAGCGTGAAGTCCATCGCCAGGCCGGCCCGCAGCGCCTCCCGCGTGCGGGTCATCGGCAGGAGCAGCTCGCCGCCGAGGCAGACCGCGTCGACCGTCTCCTCGGGCCCGTCCAGGTACTCCTGCACGATGTAGGCCGGAAACGGCCCGTCTCCGAGCAGCGCGAGCACGTCCTCGAGCCGCTCGGGCGCGGCCTCACCCGGCCGCGAGTTGAGCAGCCACCGGCGCCGGTCGGCCGTGGGGTCGAGGATCCGCATCCCGCGCGAGCCCTTCGCCTGGGTCGGCTTCATCACCACCCGCCGGCCCGGATAGCCCAGCTCGCGCACCGCGGCGGCGAACGCGTCCGGGTCGGCCACCTCGATCGTCTGCGGATGGGGCACGTCGGCGAGCTTCGCCAGCCGGAACGTCTCGCCTTTGTCGGACGCCGCCTCGACCCCGGCCGCCGGCCCGGCCAGCACCGGCACGCCAAAGGTCGGGCGGGCGCGCGCCCAGGCCAGGATCTCGGCCGACGACGTGGGGAAGACGACCTCAGCGCCGAGATCGCGCACCGCGGCGCTCATGGCGGGGATGAAGGCCGGGTCATCGCCCCGGGGGACGACGGCGAAGCGGTCGCACAGCCGCGATCCGACCGACTCCGGGTTGGCATCGCTGCCGACGACCGCGTGCCCGGCCTCGCGCAGAGCGCGGATCAGACGGGGGCAGCCGGGCGCGCCGGCGGCGGTGACGAGGACCGTCGAGCTCACGATGCGGCAGTCTGGCACACCGGGGGCGGCCGCCCGCTGCGAGGCGCTACTCTGCGCCGATGCCTGCGACCGACACCCAAACCGGGATCCCCCACGAGGCCCGTCTCGCCACGCAGAAGGTGCTCCAGCGCACGTTCGGCGCGATCGAGCCGCACGTCCCCGTCGAGGTCAAGCGGCGGGTGCGCAGGGCGATGCCGCGGTCGGCGTACAAGTACCTCGACCCGGGCTGGCACCGGCGCGGAATCGGCGGCCTCTGGGACGAGCTGGGCCAGCTCCAGTTCCAGTACCTCGTCGATCACGGCCTCGAGCCCCAGCATCACCTGCTCGACGTGGGCTGCGGCGCGCTGCGCGGCGGCTGGCGGTTCATCGAGTACCTCGAGCCGGGCCACTACTACGGCATCGACCGGCGCTGGGACCTGACCGAGGCCGGCCGCGACTTCGAGCTGCGGCCGCGCGGCCTCGTGTCGAAGCGGCCCGTGCTGCGCGAGCTGCACCATTTCGAGTTCGACACGCTGCACCGCACGTTCGACTACGCGCTCGCCCAGTCGGTGTTCACGCATCTCACCGTCAACGAGATCATGCGCTGCCTTGTGCAGATGGACAGGGCGCTCGAGCCGGGCGGCCAGTTCTTCGCCACCTTCTACGAGAACGAGGGCGACCCGCGCGAGATCGACGACATCGAGCAGAAGCCGGGCCTCCTGACCCATCTCGACCGCGACTTCTTCTACTACCACTTCTCGACGTTCGAGTGGCTGTGCGAGGGCACGGGCCTTGAGGTCGAGTACCTGGGCGGCTGGAACAACCCGCGCAACCAGAAGATGCTCGTGTTCCGCCACCGCACCCCGTAGCCCGTGGCAGCTCCCAGGCGACTCATGATCGTGGGCCTCGACTGCGTGCCGCCCGAGATCGTCTTCGACGACATGCGCACCGAGCTGCCCGTGCTCTCGAGCCTGATGGAGCGGGGCGCGTGGGGCCGGCTCGAGTCGTGCGACCCGCCGATCACGGTGCCGGCCTGGTCGTGCATGATGTCGTCCAAGGACCCGGGCACCCTCGGCTTCTACGGGTTCCGCAACCGCAAGGACCACTCCTACGACGGGATGGCGTTCGCCACGTCCGAGAAGGTGCGCGACGACCGGCTGTGGGACATCCTGGGGCGCGCCGGCAAGCACGTCGTGGCGCTGGGCGTGCCGCAGACCTACCCGCCCCGGGAGGTCAACGGCGAGATGGTGAGCTGCTTCCTGACGCCCTCGATCGAGTCGCGGTACACCTATCCCGACGCGCTGCGCGACGAGATCCGCGACGTGGTCGGCGAGTACATGGTGGACGTGCCCGACTACCGCACCGACGACCGCGAGCGGGTCGTGCGCGACATCAACGAGATGACCCGGCGCCGGTTCAAGCTCGCCCGGCACCTGCGCGACACGCGGCCGTGGGACTTCTTCATGCTGGTCGAGATGGGGCCCGACCGGCTGCACCACGCCCTGTGGCGGTTCTACGACCCCAATCACCCCGACTACGTGCCCGGGAACGCCGCTCGAGCAGGCCTTCCGCGACTACTACCGCTATCTCGACTCCGAGGTCGGGTCGCTGATCGAGGGCCTCGGCGACGACACCGCGGTGATCGTGGTCTCCGACCACGGCGCGCAGGCCATGTACGGCGGCATCCAGATCAACGAGTGGCTGATGCAGAACGGCTACCTGACGCTGGCCGACCCGCCCACCGGGCCGACGCCGATCGGCCGCTGCACCATCGACTGGCCGCACACGCGCGTGTGGGCCGACGGCGGCTACTACTCGCGCATCTTCCTGAACGTGAAGGGCCGTGAGCCCCAGGGGACGATCGAGCCCGGCTGACTACGAGCCGCTCCGCGACGAGCTGATCGCAAAGCTCGAGGCGCTCGGTGACGAGCGCGGCGACTCGATCGGCACGCGGGTGTACCGGCCCGAGGACCTGTACAAGGCGGTGAACGGGGTCGCGCCCGACCTGATCGCCTACTTCGGCAACCTCGGCTGGCGCTCGATCGGGTCGGTCGGCGACGGCCGGGTGCAGGTGCGCGAGAACGACACCGGCCCCGACGACGCCAACCACGCCAAGTACGGGATCGTGGTCTTCGCCGGGCCGGGGATGCCCGCCGCGGTGCCGCCCGACGCCCGCCTGTTCGACATCGCGCCGACGGTTCTGACGGCGCTCGGCCTGCCGGTGCCGGGCGACATGCAGGGCCGGAGCCTGGTCTGACGCCACCGATCGACGCCGGCGGCGCTGCTGGACGAGCTGCGCGTGCTCGCGTACGAGGGCCGCGCCTACGCCGACCGCGCCTACGACCAGGAGCGCTACCGGCGCATGTGCGAGATCGTGGACGGGTTCTACGCCGAGCTGGCCGGCCTGCCGGCGGCGGAGGTGGGGGAGCGGTTCGCCGCCGACCTCGGCACGCCCACGCCGAAGGTGGGCGCGACGGCCGTGATCCCGGGCGAGGGCGGCCTGGTGCTGCTCGACCGGCGCGCCGACGACGGCCGCTGGGGCCTGCCCGGCGGATGGCTCGGCGCCGAACGAGTCGCCCGAGGCGGGGGTGATCCGGGAGGTGGCCGAAGAGACCGGCCTCGACCGTCGAGGTCGGTGCGGCTGGGCGATGGTCGGGTGGCGGCCGGCTTCGCTGCCCGCGGCGCCGCACGGACAGGTCGGGCTCGTGTACGTGTGCCGCATCCTTCACGGAGAGCTGCGCCCGAGCCACGAATCGCTCGAGCTCGCCTGGCGCGATCCCGCCGACCCGGCGATCGAATGGCACGTCGATCACGGCGAGCGGGTGCGCAGGGCACTCGCGAATCCGGGTCAGCCCGTGTCGGGGTACCACACCGCCTAACATCTGCGGCATGGCCACGCTGACGGATCGCCGCCGCACCATGGGCCGCGTGCGCGAGATCGCCCAGATCGCCACCAAACACGGCTTCGGCTTCGTCTTCGAGCGGCACACGTTCCGGCGCTCGACGGCGATCGAGACCCAGAACCTGCCGGCCCTCGGCCGCCACCTGCGCGAGATGCTGGACGAGCTCGGGCCGACGTTCGTCAAGTTCGGACAGCTGCTCTCGACCCGGCCCGACATCGTCCCGCCCGAGATCCTGGCCGAGCTGCGCCTGCTCCAGGATTCGGTCTCGCCGGTCCCGTATGCGGATGTCGAGCGGGTGGTCGAGACCGAGCTGAAGTCGCCGATCGACCGCCTGTTCGTCGCCTTCGACCCCGTGCCGGTCGCGGCGGCGTCGATCGGCCAGGTGCACCTCGCGGAGCTCGCAAACGGGCGCCGGGTCGCGGTCAAGGTGCAGCGGCCCAACGCCGCGCGCCAGGTCGAGTCCGACCTCAGCCTGCTCTACCAGGTCGCGCGGATCGTGAAGCGGCGGGTCGACCGGCTGTCGTTCATCGACCCGGTGGCGGTGGTGGACGAGTTTGCGCGCTCGATCCGGCGCGAGCTCGACTACCGCATCGAGGCCCGCAACGCCGAGATCTTCCGGCGCAACTTCGCCGAGGAGCCCCGGATCGCGATCCCGCGCGTGTACGCCACCTACTCCAGCGAGCGGGTGCTGACGCTGGAGCGGCTGGAGGGCATCCAGCTCGGCGACCTCGACCTCGAGGCGACGCCGATGGAGGAGCGCCGCCGGCTCGCGAACCTGATCGCCGAGACGTGGCTCGAGATGATCTTCCGCCACGGCGTGTTCCACGGCGACCCGCACCCGGCCAACATCATGGTGCTCGAGGACGGCCGGCTGGGCCTGGTCGACTTCGGCCTGACCGGGTCGCTCAGCGAGGCCGACATGCGCCGGCTGACGCGGCTCCTGCTGGACGCGGTGCACGAGAACGTGGACGCGCTGCCGCGGCGTCTGTACGACCTCGGCGTGCGCTTCAACCGGGAGCAGGAGGAGGAGCTGCGGGTCGAGCTGCGCGAGGTCTACTACCGCTACTACGGCTCGTCCATGGGCCAGATCGACCCGCTGCAGGTGATCCGGGAGTCGTTCGTGCTCGTGTCCCAGATGCACCTGCGCCTGCCGACCCGGTTCGCGCTGCTCGACAAGTCGCTCGCGACGCTCGGGTCACGTCGGCACCGAGCTCTACCCCGATTTCAACGTGTTCGAGGTGGCCGAGCCGTACGCCGCCGAGCTGGTCGCGCGGCGCTACTCGCCCAGGCACGTGCTCGAGCGGTCGCGGGAGGAGCTCGAGAGCTACGGCGGCCTTTTGATGGAGCTGCCGTACCAGATCCACGACACCCTGGAGCAGCTCCGCGACGGCGAGGTCGAGGTCGGGTTCCGGCATCAGGGCCTCGACGATCTCGTCCGCCAGTTCGACGTGGTCGCAAACCGGCTCGTCGTCGCGATCGTGATGGCGGCAATGCTGATCGGCTCATCGCTGATCGGGATCTCCGCCACCGGCGGCTGGCACGTGCTGGGGATCCAGATCCTCGCCCTGCTCGGGTTCGTCTCGGCCTTCGGCCTCGGTGTCGTGCTGGTGCTCTCGATCGTCCGCAGCAACGGCCTGTAGAAAGAGGCCCGACCACGGTCACAACTCCGTCACGTTTCACGCACCGCCCCCAACCGGGGACTGTCCCCGGTTGGGAGCGCTGTGCCAGAACGCGGCGATGCGGCGGTTGAACGGCTCGCCCAGCAGCTGGGGCTGGTGCGCCGCCCCGGGGAACACCGCCAGCTCGGCCCCGAGCCGCGCGACCAGCACGTCGCAGACCGCGATGAAGGCCTGCCCGGCCAGCTCGCGCGCCGGCGCGGACACGGCGTCCCAGCCGCCCCGCGCGACCAGCACCGGGAAGCGGCGCCGCTGCGAGCTCGGCGAGCGGGATCTGCGCCTCGGCCGGCGATCGCTCGCCCACCGACCGCCGCACCGACCGCCGGGCAACGGCGTTCAGCGTCGGGCCGGGGCCGAGATCGAAGCCCCACGAGCCGAGGAACCCCCGCAGGTACTCCTCCTCGGTCATGCCGTCGGCCCGGCCGACGTGGCGGCGGATGCGCTCGTCCAGAAGCGCCACCGCCGGGTCGTCCATCGCAAGCGCCGAAGGCCGGGCGGCTCGATCACGGTCAGCGAGCGCACCGCCGCCGGCCGCAGCGCCGCGGCCAGCATGCACACGATCCCGCCATAGGAGTGCCCGAGCAGATGCGCCGGGCGGTCGAGCAGCGCCGCGATCTCGGCCGCCTCGGCTCGAAGTCGACCGGCCCGGCGCCGTCGGGGCTGTCGCCCGAACCCGCGCCGGTCGACGATGTGCAGCTCGAACTCGGCCGCGAGCGGCCGCTGCTCCGAGAACGCCAGCGCACCGAAGCCCATGCTGCCGTGCACGAGGAGCGCGGGCGGGCCCGACCCGGAGACCGAGATGTGCAGGTCGGACATGGCCGGATTCAACCACGTCCGCACCTCTCCGTAGCATGGCGGGATGGACGTCAATCCCCGCTGGCTGATCGACCCGTGCCCACCCGGGCTCGCCGACGAACTGGCCGAGGCGCTCGGGCGTCCACCGCACCACCGCCGAGGTGCTCGTTCGCCGCGGCCACGGCACGCCGCAGGCCGCGCGCGCGTTCCTCGAGCTGGACGGCCCGCAGCACGATCCCATGCTGCTCGGGGACATGGCGGCGGCGTGCGACGCGGATCGGGCGCGCCATCGCGGCGGGCGAGCGGATCTGCGTGCACGGCGACTACGACGCCGACGGCATCTGCGCCACCGCGCTCGCGGTCACCGTGCTGCGCGAGCTCGGCGCGAAGGCCGAGTGGCACGTGCCCAGCCGCTTCGACGAGGGCTACGGCCTCGCCGCCGAGACGGTCGAGCGCCTGGCCGGCGACGGCGTCTCGCTGCTGATCACGGTCGACTGCGGCATCACCGCCGCCGATCAGGTGGCCCGCGCTGCCGCCCTCGGGATGGACGTCATCGTCACCGACCATCACCGGCCGGGCGACACGCCTGCCCGACTGCCCGCTCGTGTGCACGCGGCCCGTCGGACTACCCGTTTCCGGAGCTGTCCGGAACCGGCGTCGTCTTCAAGCTCGCCCAGGCGCTGTACGCCCAGGCCGGCCGCGACCCCGCGGCGCTCGACCAGCACCTCGATCTGGTCGCGCTGGCGACGATCGCCGACGTCGTGCCGCTTCGGGACGAGAACCGCGGGCTGGTCACCGCCGGCCTGCGCCGGCTCGCGCGCACGACCCGCCCCGGTCTGCGGGCGCTGATGGCCACGTCCCGCGTCGACCGGTCGCGGGTGAGCGCATCCGACGTCGGCTTCCGGCTGGCACCGCGGATCAACGCCGCCGGCCGCCTCTGCCATCCCGGCGAGGCGCTCGAGCTGCTGCTGACCGGCGACGAGTCGCGGGCGCGCGCGCTGGCGACCCGCCTTGAGACGCTCAACCGCGAGCGGCAGATGGTCGAGGACGGGATCCTGCGCGACGCGCTCGACCAGCTCGAGGCGCGGGGCGCCGAGTGGCGGGAGCGCAAGGCATACGTGCTGGCATCGCCCGAGTGGCACGAGGGCGTGGTCGGCATCGTGGCCTCGCGGCTCGTCGAGCGCTGCGGGCGGGCGGTCGTCCTGATCGCCGTGCGCGGCGACGAGGCGAAGGGGTCGGGCCGCAGCATCCCCGCCTACGACCTGCACGCGGGCCTGACGGCGTGCCGCGACCACCTGCAGCGGTTCGGCGGCCACCGCGTCGCCGCGGGGCTGACCATGGCCACCGACGACGTCGAGGCGTTCGCCGACGCGCTGGCCGCGCACGCCGCCGATGCCCTGGCCGAGTCCGACCTGCAGCCGCGCCAGCGCATCGACGCGGTGCTGGCGCCGGCCGAGGCCTCGCTCGAGCTGGCCGACGAGCTGGCGCGCCTGGAGCCGTTCGGGCTGGGCAATCCCGGCGTGACGCTGCTCGCTCCCGCGGCCTCGGTGGACGGCGTGCGAGCGGATGGGTGACGGCCGCCACCTGCGCATGTCGGTCGCACTCGGCGGCTTCCGCTGCCGGGCGGTCTGGTTCGGGCACGGCGCCTCGGCAGACGATCTGCGCGCGGCCGGGCGCATGGACGTCGCCTACCGGCTCGCCCGCAACGAGTGGAACGGCGCCGCATCGGTGCAGATGCTCGTGCGCGCGGTGGGATCGGTGCCCGCGGGCATGCCGGCGGCGGCGCTCGATCCGGCCGCCGGTGCCCGCGGACGGTCCCGAGGGCAGCGCGAGCGTCGTGGACATGCGCGGCCGGGGAGTCCAGGTGGCGACGATCGCCCGCCTGATCGCGGCCGGCGAGCGGGTGCTGGTGCTGGTCGCCGACCCGGAGCGGCGCAGGGGCATGCTGGGCGGCCCGCTCGAGCCGACGCGGCTGGGAACGGGCACCGTGGCGCTGGCCGACTATGCCGGGGCGGCCGGGATCGCCGATCCGGAGCACCGCTTCGGCGCGGTCGTCGCGCTCGATCCGCCCGCCGACCGCGCCGGCGGCGAGCTGCTCGCCGAGCTCGGATCGCGCATGTGCGTCCACCTGGTGTGGGGCGCGGCCGAGGTCGAGTTCGCCCGCCGCGTGCTCGAGTCGCGCGAGCCGCTGCGGCCGGCGCTGGTCGTCGGTGTGGCAGGCGCTGCGGTCGGGGGACGAGCGCGATCCCGCTCGCTCGCCGACACGGTCGCGCGCTGCCGCACGGTGCTCGCCGAGGTCGGGCTCGATCCCGCGGCGAGCGCAACGGCGCGGAGCGGATCGACCTGAACGCGTCGCCCACGTACCGGGCGGCACTGGAGCGGGTCTCGGACTCGCTGCGGTTCCTTCAGTCCCAGGCAGGGTGACGGCTTCTCCGAGGGCGCTGAACTACCATACGAGTATGGCAACGGTGCCCCGCAGCGCCGAGGCCGAACGGCACGACCACCTGCTGGCCGAGCTGCTCGGCCGAGTAGCGGCGTACAACCCAAATCTCGACGCGGATCAGATCAGAGCCGCGTTCGACTACGCCTGCGACCATCACGCCGGGCAGCTGCGCAAGAGCGGCGAGCCGTTCATCCACCACCCGTGCGGCGGTGGCCGAGATCTGCGCCGAGCTCAAGCTCGACTCGGCCACGATCACCGCCGCGCTGCTGCACGACACGGTCGAGGACACCGAGGCCGAGCTCGAGGACGTGCGCACGCGCTTCGGCGACGACGTCGCGCTGCTGGTCGACGGGGTCACCAAGCTGACGCGGATCAGCTTCGCGAGCCGCGAGCAGGCCCAGGTCGAGAACTACCGCAAGATGATCGTCGCGATGGCGCACGACCTGCGCGTGGTGCTGATCAAGCTCGCCGACCGGCTGCACAACATGCGCACCATCTCGTCGCTCGGCAAGCAGAAGCAGGTGCAGACCGCGCGCGAGACGCTCGAGATCTACGCGCCGCTGGCCCACCGGCTGGGGATCAACTCGATCAAGTGGGAGCTCGAGGACCTCGCGTTCGCCACGCTGCATCCGCGCCGGTACGCGGAGATCGAGGTCGATGGTCAGCCAGACGCGCGCCGAGCGCGAGCGGTTCGCGGACGAGGCCGGCACCATCCTGCGCCACGAGCTCGAGGAGACCGGCATCACCGCGGACATCGCCGGCCGGGCGAAGCACCTGTACTCGATCTACGTGAAGATGGCGCAGGGCGGCAAGGAGTTCAACGAGATCTACGACCTGACCGCGATCCGGGTGCTGGTCGACTCGATCAAGGACTGCTACGGCGCGATCGGCGTCATCCATTCGCTGTGGAAGCCGATGCCGGGGCGGTTCAAGGACTACGTCGCGATGCCCAAGTTCAACATGTACCAGTCGCTGCACACGACGGTGATCGGGAACCAGGGCAAGCCGCTCGAGATCCAGGTGCGCACGCACGAGATGCACCAGACCGCCGAGTACGGCATCGCCGCGCACTGGCTCTACAAGGAGCCGTCGGCCGCCGGCAAGAGCTCGGCCAACGCGTGGGTGGCGCCAGCTGGCCGACTGGCAGGGCGACGCGCGCGACCCCAAGGAGTTCATGGACACCCTCCGGGTCGACCTGTTCTCGGACGAGGTGTACGTGTTCACGCCCAAGGGCGAGGTCAAGAGCCTGCCGATGGGCGCGACCCCGCTCGACTTCGCCTACGCGGTGCACACCGACGTCGGCCACCGCTGTGTCGGCGCCAAGGTCAACGGCCGCATCGTGCCGCTGCACTACCGGCTGCAGTCGGGCGAGTTCGTCGAGGTGCTGACGTCGAAGCAGGAGCGGGGGCCGTCGCGCGACTGGCTGAATCTCGTCAAGTCGTCGCGGGCGCGCAACAAGATCCGGCAGTGGTTCACCCAGCAGGCGCGCGAGGACCTCGAGCAGCGCGGCCGCGAGTCGCTGCAGCAGGCGCTGAAGTCGAACGGGCTGCCGCACCAGAAGGTGACGTCCTCGCCGCTCCTGGCCGGGATCATCCGCGAGATGGGCTTCAAGAAGGCCGACGACTTCTACGTCGCCATCGGCGGGGGCAAGGTGCAGGTCGGCCAGGTCGTGAGCAAGCTGATCGGGCGGCTGAAGACCGTCGAGGTCGTCTCGCCCGAGCAGCAGACGATGCCGCAGCGGCGGCCGCAGAAGCGCCCGATCGCGAGCTCCGCGTACGGCATCGTGGTCGACGAGGCCGATCCGGACGTGCTCGTGCGGATGGCGAAGTGCTGCACGCCGGTCCCGGGCGACGACATCTGCGGCTACATCTCGCTCGGCCGCGGCATCACCATCCACCGTGACGACTGCCCGAACGTCCGGGCGCTGCGGCGCACACCGGAGCGGTTCACGCCCGTGCACTGGGACGACTCCGAGACGGCGACGAGCTCGTTCCGGGTCACGATCGCGCTGCAATCGTGGGATCGCCAGCGGCTGCTCGAGGACGTCGCCCGCACGTTCGCCGAGCACGGCGCGAACATCGTCGAGTACGGCGGCCACGTCGCCGACCAGATGGCGCGCAACTGGTACACGGTCGAGGTGGGCGACGTGCGCGAGCTGCGCAGCCTGCTCTCGGCGCTGCGCAATATCGACGCCGTCTTCGACGCCTACCGCGTCACACCCGCCGGGTGGAGCCATCGCTAGACTCGCCCTGTGAGCGGCTACGAGGGCGAAACGACGGTCTGGCAGGGCAATCCCAGCTGGCGGTCGATGCTGCTCTTCTACATCAAGTGGACGCTGCTCTCGCTCGTCCCCGCCGCCGCGCGGGTGATCCTGGGAGCCCTCGGCCATCCCGCACGTCATCCCGACCGAGTGGTTCGCGGGGGCGACCGTGGTCGCACTGATACTGACGTACGTGATCGGATGGGTCCGGCGCCGGACGACGCGCTACCTGGTGACCGACCGCCGCATCCAGATCCGCACCGGCATCGCCACGCGCCACGAGCGCACGACCCATGTCGACCGCGTCCAGAACGTGAACCTGCACCAGTCGATCTTCCAGCGGCTGCTGGGCATCGGCGACGTCGAGTGGGACACCGCCGGCACCGACGGCGCCGAGGCGGATTTCACCTTCCACGGCGTCGACGACCCGAGCGCGATGGTGCGCTCCGCCGACCGCTTCTACGGCGAGTCCATCCGCGAGCAGGCTGCGCGCCCGGCCACCGAGAGCGGCGATGTCTAGCGCCGCCGACAGCGTCCGCGAGTTTGCATTGAGCTTCCCGCAGAGCCGAGAGGACCACCCGTTCGGGCCCGAGTCGCACGTCTTCAAGGTCGGTGGCGGGAGCACGATGTTCGTGATCCTGAGCGACGGCCCGCCGGTTTCAGTCACGCTCAAGCTGACGAAGGAGGAGCGCGAGATCGCGCTGACCCTGCCGTTCGTCTCGGAGGCGAAGTACGTCGGCCGCTACGGCTGGGTCACGGCCCGCATCGAGGACGAGCACGGCCTCGATGCGGCGCTCGAGTGGATGCGCGAGAGCTACTGGCTCAAGGCGCCCGCCGACGTGCGCGAGGCGGCCTGGGCGTGACGGGAAGCGGCTGGATACTCGGATCACGGCCGCCATCGTGCTGGCGGCGATCGCGATCGCGCGGCATGCCGGCACGGCCGCGTCCACGCCCGCGGCGGCAAGGGCCCCTGCGGCACTCGCACCGGCCCCGCTCCCGCCACCTACCGGCACGTGATCGTGATCATGGACGAGAACAGGAGCCTGAGCAACGTCATCGGCGGCGCCGGCTCGGCGGCCAGGCGCGCGGCGCCGTACCTGAACACGCTCGCCGCGGAGTGCGGCCTTGCGACCAACTACCGCAGCGCAACCCACCCCAGCCACCCCAACTACATGGCCATCACCGGCGGCGTCGACACGGCGTCGAACAGCGTGAACGCCCCGAGCATCTTCAGCCAGGTGCAAAGTGCCGGCGGCACATGGCGCGTGTATCAGGGCTCGATGGCGCAGAACTGCCAGCGGCACGCCGCCTTCCCCTACAAGCCGCAGCACAACCCGGCGGTCGCCTACACGGTCGCTTGCGGGCGACTGCACGCGGTGGGACACGAACCTGAACGGCCTGCAACACGACATCTCAACCGGCGGTCTGCCCCGCTACGCGTTCATCGCGCCCGATCAGTGCAAGGACATGGAGATCGCCTGCACCCCTGGCACGAACGCGATCACGACCGGCGACACCTGGCTCGAGACGTGGGTGCCGAAGCTCCTGGCCACCCGCGGCTATCGCACCGGTCACACGGCGATCTTCATCACGTGGGACGAGGGCACGGATGGCAGCGGCTTCGACGGCGAGGACTGCGTTTCGGCGGCCCATCTGAGCGACCCCAGCTGCCATGTCGCCGCGCTCGTGATCTCGCCGTACGTGAGCCGCGGCCTGCGCAGCTCGGAGCTCTTCAGCCACTACTCGCTGCTGCAGACGACCGAGCGACTGGTGGGCGTGCCGACGTTCCTCGGCCGCGCCGGCGACGCGAGCACGAAGGGGATGCGCTCGGCGTTCGGCTTTTGAGTCAGCCCTCGACGCGCAGCGTGCGCTTCACGCCCTTCGGGCCGATGTCGACGAGGTAGCCGCGCAGGATGCCGTGATTGGCCTCGCTGCCCGGGTTCAGGGCCACCGTCTCGCCGATGTGGCGCTCGCCGCCGGACTCATGGATGTGGCCGTGGACGCTGAGCAGAGGCTGGTACTTCTCGATCACGCGGCGCACCGCAGTCGACCCCACCGGGCCGCGCAGCACGTCCCCCGCCGAGACGGTCGGGCGCAGGTTCTCGTTCAGGATCGGCGCCGTGTCGAGGCCTGAGTCGTGCGGCGGGACGTGGATCATGAAGACCGCCCGGCGCGGGTCGCGCACCTGCGCCGCGAGCGCATCCAGACGCTCGTACAGCTCGTCCTCGGACACCTCCCTGGGCGTGTCCCAGGGAGTGTTGTTCGACCAGCCGTAGGCCAGGAGCTGCAGCCCGCCGGGCATGTCGAGCACCCGGCCGTCGGCGTTCTGGGGGAAGAAGTCGTCCCGGTCGAGGATGGGGTCGATCCCGAAGTCGTCGTCGTTGCCCGGGATCACGAACAGGGGCACGCCGCCGTCGGCCAGCCGCTCGGTCGCGAGCTCGAGCCACTTCTCCATCCGGTCGTTCATCAGCCCGTGCAGCAGCTCGTCGCGGGCTTCGGGATCGGTCGAGAGCCGGTCGGCCTCGGCGGAGCTCATCGTCTTCGAGTAGTAGCCGACATCGGCGATGTCCCGCTCGAGGGTGGCCAGCTCCTCGGGTGAGCCGGCCCTCCGGTGGACGCCGAACAGCTCGGCCTCGTACGCACCGTCGGTCTCGACGATGGGCACGATCGCCTTGCCGGTGAAATCACCGGCCACCAGCGCGACGTCGGCCTTGTACACGTTCAGCTTGATCGCGTTCAGGAACTTCCGCCACGCCTTCTCGGCGGCGTGGAAGTCGCTCGCGATGTAGATGCGGGTGGTGTCCGACACGCCGCCGCTAATCCGGCGGAATCTCGGCGAACAGCATCGACGTATCGATGCCCTTGCTGCGCTGCACGAGCTTCATCGCCACATAGATCACGAGTCCGATGATGACGAAGACGATCGTGCCCGTGATTCCGCTGTTGTTGAGGTAATCCAGGCGGCCGCTGCCGCTGTTCGTGAGGTTGTCCCAGATCGGCTTGATGCCGGCGAACCAGTAGATCCAGATCGGGAACACGAGCCACGCGACCCCGAGCCACGGCAGCGCCCGGCTGTAGGGCGCGTTTCTGACCAGATCCGGCCTGCGGAAGCGGATCAGGACCGCGTTCACCCCCGGCATGATCCAGGTCAGAGCGGCCATGAAGATCGAGAACCACAGCGTGGCCACCAGGTTCAGCTTGCCGTCCGGGGGCGCGATGGAGTGGGGCAGGAGTGCGAAGTTCTGCAGCAGCAGGAAGAGGGCGGTCAGGCCGAGCGTGGCCAGGATCGCGTTCAGCGGCGCCGCCATGCGCTCGTTCACCTCGCCGAACCATTCCGGCAGCTGCCGGTCGAGGCTCCACGCGAGTCCCATGCGGCTGATGAAGTTGATGTACACCGGGCACAGGAGCAGCGGGAAGATCGCGCCTCCGAAGCTGATCAGGGCCCACAGCGGCCACAGCGACTTGTTGGCGATCACGGCCAGAAGCGGCATCGACGGCGGCTGGCCGAGTGGCAGGGCGACGTTGGTCACGCCGCCCCAGTAGTTGTAGCCCCAGCTGACGCTGGCGTTGAAGCCGATGTGATTCGAGAACGCGTCGACGTAGACGGAGTTGGCGACCACGCCGATGGCGAGCGCGCCGAGCAAGGCCATCATGACGCCGCGCTTGACGTTGCCGCGCACCTCTCCGGAGATGTATGCCGAGTACTGGAAGCCGATGAACTGCAGGAACACGATCCCGAGCATGAACGGGAACACCGTGGTCGAGAAGATGGCGCCGAGGAAGTCGTTCGTGTGCCCGGGCAGGATCGCGTGGCCCGATGCGGCGATCCGGGCGGACGTGACCCCGTGCGTGTACAGCGGCAGGTTGCGCTGGAAGTCGTGGCGGTTGGTCGCGAGCAGGCCGAAGATGAACATGAGCACAAAGGCGGTGACGCCGAAGATGGCAAGGCCGGTGACCACCTTGTGGAAGCGGCGGGTCGGGAGCAGCACGATCCCGGCGATGATCGCCAGGATCACGAGCGACCAGATGAAGCCCGGCCAGCCGGTGATCGAGCCCGAGGAGTTCGTGAACCAGGTGTTGGCGTTCCTGAAGAAGTGGCCGCCGGCGCCGATGCCGATGATCCGGCCTGTGATCTGGATGTTTCGCAGCACGAGCGGCACCTCGAACGCCATGATCGCGATGGAGGCGATCACGAGCGTCCACGACTCGAGCCAGCCGAGGAACGGCCCGATGATGCGGGTGGTGAAGACGTAGTCACCGCCCGAGCGGGGCATGACCGATGTCAGCGAGGCGAAGATCAGGGCCAGGATGACGCAGAAGATCCCGGTGATGATGGCCGCCCAGCCGTACTCCGAGAAGGGGCCGAACTTCCACACAGGCACAAATGCAAGCGAATAGAAGGCCGGATACAGCGTCAGGCCGACGCCGACGAAGGCAGCCACATTGAAGAAGAGCGCATTGGTGACGCTCACGTCGCGCACAAGGCCCGACGACTGGCGGACGAACAGGCGCTTGCCGGAACCCGATTCGGCCATATCGGCCATCTTCACATCCCCCCGGTGAGCGCGCGGTCAGCTGACTGCCCGCGCTGATGGCGCAGTTGTACCACGGTCAACGGACGGCTCTCAAGCGGGAACGTTACGTCCAGTTCTCGGGCGCGTCCCAGTCGAGCCCGCCGGTGTCCCAGCCCACCAGGCAGTAGGGCGAGATGACCGCGGCCACGCGCTCGAGGAACTCGCGGTCGGCCGGGCCGAATGCGTCCGGCGCGTCGGAGTCGACGTCGATCTCGGCGACGACCGTGCCGTCGTAGTGCACCGGCACCACGATCTCGGAGCGGGTCGAGGGGAAGCAGGCCAGATAGCGCGGATCGGCGGCGACGTCGGCCACGATCTCGGTCACGCCGCTCGAGGCCGCTGCACCGCAGACGCCCTGGCCGATCGGGATGCGCACGTGGTCGGTCGCATGCGGCCCCTTCCACGGCCCGAGCGCCAGCTCGTCGCCCTCGACGAAGTAGATCCCGACCCACGAATAGGTCTCGAGCCGGTCGTGCAGCACCTCGACGGCCAGCCGCACGATGTCGTCGGAGTCCTCCTCGCGGGCGACGCTCGCCTCGATCGTCTCGAGCGCGCTGCGGTACTCGTCGGGGCCGGGGCTCACGCCGTCGCCCTCTGCTCGAACTCCGTCACCGCCGCGCGCAGGCGGGTGGTCACCGGCACCGGCCGGCGCGCGGCCGGGTCGACCGCGACCAGCGTCTGGGTCGCGCTCGCCAGATGCTCGCCGGTGGCGACGTTGTGGGCATCGAACGCCCAGGTGATGCTGGATTCCCCGATCTCGGCAACCCGGGCGAACACCTCGAGCTCGTCGTCGAAACGAGCCGGCGCGTGGTACTCGACATGCTGCGCGCGCATGACGAAGTCGGGCTCTCCCGGGGCGGACGCGAGCACGCCGAGCAGGCGCAGGTACTCGACGCGGGCGCGATCGAAGTAGGGCATGTAGCGGCCGTAGTACACGATCCCCTGGGCATCGGTCTCGTCGAACCCGACGCGGGTGCGGTGCGCGAAGTGAAACGGTGGGCGGCGGTCGGTGGCCGTCATCGCGTCAGCCCTGGATCAGCTCCAGCACCTCGTCCCGGCGCCGCCGCATGGTGTCGGGGTCGAGCGCCTCCAGGTTGAGGCGCAGGAGCGGCTCGGTGTTCGAGGGGCGGACGTTGAAGTGCCAGTCTGCGAACTCGAACGAGATCCCGTCCAGGTGCGAGACGCGCGTGGCGTCCGGGCTATAGCGCTCCTTCAGCTGCTGCAGCTTGACGGGAACGTCGGACACGGTCGAGTTGATCTCACCCGAGATGAAGTAGCGCTCGCGGAAGGGCCGCAGAAGCTCCGACAGCGGCACGCCGGCGCGCGACACGAGCTCGAGCATCACGAGCGCCGGGACGACCCCGGTGTCGCAGTAGTAGAAGTCGCGGAAGTAGTAGTGACCCGACACCTCGCCCGCGAACACGGCGTCCTCCTTGCGGATCCGGGTTTTGATGAACGCATGGCCGACCCGGTTCTCGAGCGCGGTGCCGCCGGCGGCGTGCACGACGTCGCGCACGGCCCACGAGGCGCGCAGGTCATAGACGACGGTGGCTCCCGGGTGGCGCTCGAGCATCAGGCGGGCGATCAGGGCGGTGATCAGGTCGCCGGGGACGAACTCGCCCGTGTCGTCGATGAAGAAGCAGCGGTCGGCGTCGCCGTCCCAGGCGATGCCCAGGTCGGCGCCCTCGCGCTTCACCTCCTCGATGATGAAGCGGCGATTCTCCTCCAGCAGCGGGTTGGGCTCGTGATTGGGGAAGTGCCCGTCGGGCTCGAAGTTGTGGGCGGACGTCCGCACCGCGAGCCGATCGAGCACCGGCCCGATCATCGGCCCGACCATGCCGTTGCAGCCGTCCAGCACGACGCGCAGCGGCCGGATCGCCGAGGCATCGATGAACCCGGCGACGCGGTCGTGAAACCCGGCGTAGACGTCGCGCTCCGACACGGCCCCGGGCGAGCCGGAGGGCGGCGACTGCGGCCCGAGCGCCCGCTCCTTGATCCGGTCGAGACCGGTGTCGGATCCCACCGGAAGCGCGCCCCGGCGCACGATCTTCATCCCGTTGTAGGCGGCCGGATTGTGTGAGGCCGTCACCTGCAGGCCGCCCTCGTAGCCGTACTCGCCGACCGCGAAATAGAGCATCTCGGTGCCGATCTGGCCGAGGTCGACGACCTCGGCCCCCGCGTCCGCGGCGCCGCGCACGGCGGCGGCGGCCAGCTCCGGCGACGACAGGCGCATGTCGCGGCCGATCGCCATCACCCGCGGCTCGAACGCGTCCACATATCCACGGGCGAGCGCGTAGGCACCGTCGGCGTCCAGCTGATCGGGGACGATGCCGCGCACGTCGTAGGCCTTGAACACCGCGGGCGAGAGCATCGGCCGCGGAGTCTACCGGCGTCCGTGGGCAATACGTGGGCAATACTGACCGGATGGACGTCTCGCTGCGCCCGCTCGCCGTCCGCGACGCCGAGCTGATGACCCGGCTCTACGCCGGCGAGCGGGACTTCATGACGCCGTTTGACCCGCCCCGGCCGGAGTCGTTCTACACGCTCCGGGGCCAGCGGACAGAGCTCGAGCTGCTCGGCCGCGAGCGCGGCCAGGACCGTCTGTACCGGTTCCTGATCGAGGCCGGCGGCGTCCCGGCCGGAGCGATCTCGGTCTCGCGCATCACCCGCGGGCCGTTCCAGAACGCCGGCCTCGGGTACTGGGTGGTGCAGGAGCTGAACGGCCGCGGGATCGCAACCGCGGCGGTGCGGCTGATCGCGGAGTGGGGGTTCGGCGAGGCCGGGCTGCATCGGCTCGAGGCGGCAACGCTGGTCGACAACCTCGGCTCGCAGGCGGTCCTGCGCCGAAACGGCTTCGCCGAGATCGGGCTCTCGCCGCGCTACCTGTTCATCGCCGGTGCCTGGCGCGACCACCTGCTGTTCGCGCGCACGGCCGACTGAACACCAACCGGGGACTGTCCCCGAACGGTCGCCGTGACAACGACGTGGCAGGTTTCGACCGGGGACTGTCCCCGGTCCTCCCGCTGGTCAGGCGGGCGGCCAGGCGGCCCGCAGCTTGGCCGCCGTGCGGGTCACGTGCTCCGGCATGACCTTGACGTCGGCCAGGACCGGCATGAAGTTCGTGTCCCCGCTCCAGCGCGGCACCACGTGCAGGTGGAGGTGATCCTCGACGCCCGCTCCGGCGACGCGGCCGAGGTTGACGCCGGCGTTGAACCCCTGGGGGGACATCGCCGCGGTGAGCGCGCGCACGGCGCGATCGAACAGCGACCACGTCTCGGCCCGCTCGGCCTCGTCCAGGTCACCGGGCTCGGCGACATGCCGGTACGGCGCGATCATCACGTGGCCGTTCGAGTACGGGTACAGGTTCATGAGCACGTATGCGCGCTCGCCGCGGTGCACGATCAGGCCGGCCGGATCGTCGCCGGCCACCGCGTCGCAGAGCACGCATCCGCCGGCGGCGGCACCGGTCTGCACGTACTCGAGCCGCCAGGGCGCCCACAGCTGCTCGGTCATATCCACCGCTTGTAGCGGAAGAAGCCCAGAAGCGAGGCCGCGACGACCACCATCACCATCACCGTGACCACGAACCCGTCGTGGTCGGTGCTGAACGGGATGTGCTGGAAGTTCATGCCGAAGATCCCCGTCAGCAGCGTGAGCGGGAGCAGGATGACCGAGAAGATGGTGAGGATCCGCAGGATGTCGTTCTGCTTGTGCACGATCACCGACTCGTTGGTGGTCTCGAGCGACTCGACCACCTCCTTGTAGTTGTCGAGCTGATCCCAGATCCGCTCGGCCTTGTCGACGACGTCGTCGAAGTACACCTCGAGATCCTCCGGCAGGTAGCGCGTGCGCGAGCGCTCGAGCAGCCGCAGGGTCGAGCGCTCCGGCTTGATCACCTTGCGGTAGGCGACGATCTCCTGCTTCACGTCGGAGATGTCGCGCACCACGTCCTCGGAGCGGCGCTCGGTGAAGATCGCCTCGGTCAGGCGGTCGAGCTTGAAACCGATCTTGTCGAGGATCGGGAAGCAGTAGTCGAAGAGCTCGGACAGGATCTCGTAGAGCACATAGCCCGAGCCCTTCGAGAAGTACTCCTCGCGCCGCTCCTGGTTGGCCTCGAGCTGGGCGAACAGGCGCCCGATCGGCTTCAGCCGCACGTTGGGCAGCGTCACGACGAACCCCTGGCCGACGAACACGTTCAGCTCGGCCGCGTCCAGGCGCCCGCGCAGCTTGTTGAAGTGGGGGACGTGCAGCACGATGAACAGGTAGTCCTCGTACTCGTCGATCTTGGGCCGCTGGCGGGTCGAGAGCACGTCCTCGAGATCGAGCTCGTGGAAGTCGAAGTGGTGGGCGAGCCAGGCCGTCTCGGCAGCGGTCGGCGCCTCGATGTTCAGCCAGCGCAGGCCGGCGGCCGCAATCTCAGCGACCTGCGGCTCGGAACGCTCCGCCTGATGCGGCGGCGTGCGGTCGCGCCGGCGTACTGTCCTCGGGATCCGGGGCAGGTTCGGCATCGCAACTCACCTTCGCGGGCAGGGCATCCACACCGCCCATTCTAGTGGGCCGATCGGGTGTCCGCCGCCGGGCGGCCGCGCAGCAGGTATGCGCCCAGCAGCACCGCCGTGATCGGTGCAACCGCCAGCTTGACCGGAATCGGCAGGGAGGACGGGGTCACGAACCCCTCAATCGTCCCCGCGATGATGAGGAGCGGGACGGTGCCGAGGACGACGGCGATCGAGCGCCGCCCGCGCTCGGCGAGCACCTGCGAGCGCGGCCGCGGCTGGGCGCGGATGAGCGCGTCGGCCAGCGACAGCCCGGCGGCCGCCGCGATCGTGAAGGCGGTCAGCTCGATCACGCCGTGGGGGATGATGAGCGACCAGTAGAGGCCGTTGGGGCCGTGCTGGTTCTCGACGCCCGAGAGCACGCCCAGCAGCATCGAGTTGAAGTAGAGGCTGTAGATCGTGCCGAGGCCGAAGAGGATGCCGCCGGCGTAGTCGTAGAAGCTGACGATGATGTTGTGCGACCAGATCGCCACCGATGTCGGCGCCATCACGCCGGCCGGGATCGCGTGATGGGCGCGGTGCCCGGCGTCGCGCAGCGCGGGCGGCAGGAAGCTGCCGGCCGTGGCCGGGTCGGTGACACCCCAGATGAACCCGCCCACGACGATCACGACCTGGAACAGCGCCGCGGCCAGCACCAGCCGGCGCAGGTCCCACACCGCCCGCGGGTAGCCCGTCCACAGAAACCGGCCAAGCGACCTGATCGGCGTCCGCGCCGGCCGGTAGACGATCGCGTGCGCCCGCGCGACCAGGTCGTTCAGCCGCGGGCAGGAGCGGCGAGCCCGGCTGGTTGGCCCGGAGCCGGGCGAGGTCGGCCGCCGCCTGCTGGTAGCGGAGCACGAGCAGGGAGACGTCGTCGGCGTCGAGGCTGCGCTGGTTGCGACCGGCCCGGTCGACGAGCGCTCTGGAGCTCGTCCCAGAGCGGCGCGCGGGCCGCGCTCCAGGTGCGCTCGGAATCGCCCGATATCATCGTTCTCGGGTTTGAGGCCATCCTCACCCGAGGGTATCGGACGCACGCGGCCATGCTGGACGACCGGATCGAGATCTCGACACCCGAGCGCGTCACCGTCGCCTACGAACTGGCGGGCGTGGGCAGCCGCATGCTGGCCCAGGTGATCGACGCCCTGATCGTGATCGCGATCCTGACGGGGATCCTCGTCGCGGCTGGGACGATTCACGGGTCGCTCGCGCTCGCGGTCGCCATCGGCGGGGTGACCCTCACTCCGGTCGCGTTCTTCCTGATCGTGGAATGGCTCCGCCACGGCTCGACGCCCGGGAAAGCCGCGCTTCACCTGCGGGTCGTGTGCGCCACCGGAGAGCCGCTCGGCCTGTCCGACTCCGCGGTTCGCAACGTCCTTCGGATCATCGACTTCCTGCCGTTCGCCTACATCCTGGGCGGGATCTGCGCGATCATCTCGAAGGAGGGCCGCCGGCTCGGCGACATGGCTGCGAATACCGTCGTCGTCCGGGTCGACGACGAGCGCGCGACGGCCGCGTTCGCCGGCAGCTTCGCCGCAGCCGCCGCCGATGCCGAGCGCGAGCCGATCCCGCCGGAGCTGATGGCGATCGCGATCGCATACCGCCGCCGCATGCGCCAGATCGATCCGGCGCCGCGGGCCGAGCTGGCGAGCCGGATCGCCGCCCGGATCGAGCCCTACTGGCTGCGTCCGGACGGCATGGGCGAGGAGGAGTACGTCATCCGCGCGGCCACCCGGACGCTGCCGGGGCACGCACGCGGATGAGCGCGATCGCCGGTCAGCGCCCGCTCGACATCGGCCGCGCACTCGATGCCGCGATCGCCATCTACCGGCGCCACTTCCTCGCCATCGTCGCCGCGATGGCGGTGGCGGTGGTGCCGCTGGCGCTCCTGACCCTGGCGCCGAGCCCGTGGGGTCTCGTCGGGACGTTCCTGCAGACGGTGGTGCTCGGCGGGGTCACGCCGGGCGTGGCCACCCTGGTGATCGTCGACGTGCGCGCAGGGGTCGAGCCCACCGCGGCCACGGTCTGGCGGCGGCTGGCGCCGATCCTGGCGGGGCTGGTGCTGACGGTGGCCCTCGCGCTGGTGGTCGCGGGCCTTTCGTTCGTGCTTCTGATCGTGCCGTTCCTGATCCTGATCGTGTGGTTCCAGTTCGTCGGCCAGGTGGTCGTCATCGAGCACCACCGGTTCTTCTCGGCCATGCGGCGCAGCCGTGACCTGGTGCAGGGGTCGTACTGGCGCGTGGCCGGCTACGCCATCCTGGCGGCGACGATCACCGGAGTCGTGTCCGGTGTGCTCGCGGCGGCGCCCGCCGCGGCCGCGGCCCAGTTCGGCCTGCACCTGGCCGCGACCAGGGCCATCGCCGACGCGATCGGGATCGTCTCGCGCGTGCTCGTGGCTCCGGTGCAGGCGCTCCTGATGGCGCTGCTCTACTTCGACCTGCGCCTGCGCCGCGAGGGCGGCGATATCGCCCGCATGCTGGACGCGCTCCCGGTCGCCGACGGGGCCGCGCTCTGACGGTCGCGCAGGAACTCGTTCGCACCGGCGCGGCCGCGATCCGGGTCGATCCGCGCCTGGAGCCCGCCCGTGCCGCTGCCAGGAACACGTTCTTCCATCCCTCTCCGGGGGGCGGTTCGAGCCTGCTGGAACGCCTCGTGCGGAGGCTGTTCGACGATCTCGCGCGGTTGCTCTCGCTCGGATCGTTCTCGTTCAGCCACCTGCTGCAACTCGGCGTTCTGGCGGCGCTCATCATCGGTGCGATCGTCCTGGCGGCGCGCCTGGTGCCACGGCGGCGGCGGCCGGCCGCCGAAGCGCCGGAACGCGCGCCGCGGCAGACGGCGTACGAGACCGCCCGGGCCGCGGCGCTGCGGCTGGCCGACCAGGATCCTCGCGAGGCGCTGCGCATGCTGTACGCGGCCGCCCTGGCCGAGCTCAGCCGGCGCCGGGGCTGGCGCCCGCGGCCGGGACGCACGAACTGGGGCTTCGTGCGCGCGCTGGGCGGAACCACTCCGGAGGCGGCCGCGCTGGCCGAGTGCACGCAGCTCTTCGAGCGGGCCGTCTACGGCGACGCCCCCGTCGCCCCCGCAGACGTGCATCGCGCCGACGGCCTGGCCGAGGCGATGCTGCGGTGAGGGCGTCCCGTGACATCTGGATCGGCGCGGCGATGCTCGCGGTCGCCGCCGCAGGCATCGGCCTGCTCGTGCACTCGCCCAACACCGCGGGGCCGCCGTTCCGGCTCGAGGGCAGCGGCCGCCTGGGGCTCTCGGGGCTCGGCGCGGGGCTGCGGACGGCCGGGTTCGGCGTGCGCTCGAGCCTCACGCCCACGATTCCCGACCACGGGCTGACGGTCTCGGTCGAGCCGGTCGCGATCAGCCACGACGAGGCGAGCGCGTGGCTGCGGTCGATCCGGGCCGGGGCCGTCGTCCTGCTCGCGACCGACGAGCCCGACCCGCTGACCCAGGCGATCGGCCTGCGGTTCGGATTCCCCGGCGAGGCGCGCCCGACGGCGGCCGGCCTCGCAACATTCCCCGGCCTCGCGCCCAACCGCGTCCCCGCCGCCACCACCTTCGCCCGCATCCCGGCGCACGCCGGGGTGCTCATCGGCACGCGCACGGCGGCGGCCATGGTGGTGGTGCCGCTCGGACGCGGCAGCGTCTGGGTGCTCTCGCAGCCACGGGTGCTCACCAATGCCGGCATCGCCGGCGATGGACTGGCGGTGGCGCTGCCGCTGGCCGAGCGCGCCGGCGGAGGCACGGTCTCGGTGGACGCGTTCCACCAGGGCGGCTCGCCGACCCTGGGCTCGCTCGCGTACCTGCCCTCGGTGGGTGCAGCTCGAGATCCTCGAGGTCGCGGCGATCGCGATCCTGGCGGCTGCCACCGTCGCTCGCCGGCTGGGGCCGGTGACCCCCGGGGCGACCGAACCGGGCCGGAGCACAGCCGAGATGGTGCGCTCGCTCGCCTCGATGCACCGCTCGGCGGGACGGCTGCAGGCGGTCACCCGCCCGCTCGCGCATGCATACAGAACACACCTGGGCGGGCTCGCGCAGCCGGCCGAGGGGGCGCTGCACGAGCTCGAGTACGCCGCGTCACCCGGGACGGCCGTGCGAGCATGCGCTCCGCATCGAGGAAATCACGAGGAGGGTGACGGGTGGCGATCGCTGACTTCTTCGGGCGTGGCCGGGAGGCGCTTCACCGCGTGGTGGTGGGCAACGACGAGACCATCGACGGCCTGCTGACCGCGCTCGTGCTGGAAGGGCATGTGCTACTGGAGGGCCCTCCGGGCACCGCCAAGACGCTGCTGGCGCGGACGCTGGCGCGGATCGCCGGCCTCGACTTCGCCCGCATCCAGTTCACGCCCGACCTGATGCCGTCCGACCTCATCGGGACGATGGTCTACCTCCCGGCCGAGGGCACGTTCGAGCTGCGCCGCGGGCCGGTGTTCGCGGCGCTGATCCTGGCCGACGAGATCAACCGCACCCCGCCCAAGACGCAGGCGGCGCTGCTCGAGGCGATGGAGGAGGGCCGGGTCACGATCGAGGGCCAGACGCTCGACCTGCCGCGTCCGTTCGTCGTCTGCGCCACCTCCAACCCGATCGAGTTCGAGGGCACCTATCAGCTGCCCGAGGCCCAGCTCGACCGCTTCCTGCTGAAGCTGCTCCTGGGGTATCCCGGTCTCGACGCCGAGGTCGAGATCCTGCGCCGCTACCAGGCCGGCTTCCGGCCGCGCGAGCTCGACCGCGCGCTGGGGACGGTGGAGCCGATCGTGACGGCGGAGGAGGCGCTCGTGATGCAGCAGGAGGCCGCCGACATCGCGGTGCACGAGGACGTGCTGGCCTACGTCGCCCAGCTGGCGGCGTGGCTGCGGGCATCGCCCGACGTGATCGTCGGCCCCAGCCCGCGCGGCTCGATCGCCCTCGTCCTCACGGCCAAGGTGATGGCGGCGGCCCGCTCGGCCGAGTTCGTCACGCCGGACGACCTCCAGACCCTGGCGCCGGCGGTGCTGCGGCACCGGATCGTCCTGAGCGCCGATGCGGAGCTCAGCGGCCGCGATCCCGACGACGTCGTCGCCGCGGCGCTGGCGGCCGTGCCGGTGCCGAGGTAGCGCACTATGCTGACGCGGCGCGGGTTCGGGTTGTTCGCGCGCCGCGGCGGTCGTGACGCTCGTGGCCGCCGCGGCGGGTCGAGGCCGTGCTCGGCTTCGTGGCCGCAAACGCGCTGGCGGCCGGGATCGTCGTGGCCGACTGGCTTGCGACCGATCCCGGCGCGATCGAGCTCGAGCGCGAGCCGCCGCCGCCACTTTCGATCGGCCGCGCAAACCCTGTGCCGCTGCTGGTCCGCAACCGGGGCGGGGCGAGCCGGCGAGATGACGATCGCCGACACCGCCCCCCAGGGGGTCGGGCTCGACCCGGAGCGGCTCGAGGTCGAGCTCGGCCCGGGCGAGGAGCTCGATCGTCGAGACGGTCGCCGTGCCCACCCATCGCGGCCCGATCACCTTCGGCGCGGCGGCGGTGCGCGTGCGCGGCCCGCTGGGCGTCGCATTCCGGCAGCGCAGCCACCCAGCGACGGCGGTCGCGGCGGTCGCCTGGCCCGACGTGCTGCAGCTGCGAGACGCCAGCCTGCTGCCCCCGGGGCGGCGGCCACAGGGGGCGCGCACGATCCGCGGCGAGGCCGCGGCGCGCGAGTTCGAGAGCCTGCGCGACTACGTGCGCGGCGACGAGTACCGCCGCATCGCGTGGAAGGCGACCGCCCGGCGGGGGCGGCCGGTGGTGGTGATGCACCAGCCAGAGCGGGGCCAGACGCTCCTGCTCGCGATCGAGGCCGGGCGGCTGATGTACGGCGCCGGCGGCGACGGGCTGGGCAAGATCGACCGGGCGGTCAACGCCGCGGTGATGCTGACCGCGGTGGCGCGCGAGTACGGCGACTCGGTCGGGCTGGTGGCGTTCTCGCACCGGCCGCTGGCGACCCTGGCGCCGTCGTCCCGGCCGGGCCAGCTGCGGCGTGTCGTCGACACCGTCGCGCCGCTCGAGCCCGAGCTGGTCGAGCCCGACTGGCGCACCTGTCTGGGCGGGGTCATGCGGATGTCACGCCGGCGGGCGGTGGTCGTCGTGTTCTCCGACGCGCTCTACGCGCAGACCGACGACCGCCTGGCGGCGCTCCTCGGGACGCTCGCGCGCAGGCACGCGGTCGTGTTCGCGTCGATCCGCGACGCCGAGCTGACCGAGCTCGCGTCACAGCCGGTGGTGGACGCCGGCGGCCTGTACGAGCGCGGCGTCGCCACGCAGGTGATCGAAGACCGCGACGCCGCCCTGGCACGGATCCGCCTGCGCGGCGTCCACACCGTCGACTCGAGTCCCGAGCACCTGACCGAGGCCGTCACGGGGCGATTCCGCATGCTGCGCGCGGCCGGCGCGGCCTGAACCGGGACGCGCGCAGCCCGCTCGCGGGTAAGGCACCATGCAGGGATGGCACGGACACCCCGGATCGCGCGGATCGGACCGCCCGTCGCGGCGGTGGTCGCGGTGCTCCTCGGCACGGGCTGGCTGGCGACCCGCGGTTGCCGACGAGCCGCCGCCGCTGCACCTGACGGTCGACGGCGCCGGCCGCCTGGTCGTCGCCCGCTCGACGCTGGCCGACGCCGTGTCGGATCTGCGGCTGCGACCGCGGCCGGGGGACATGGTGGACGTCTCGGGCGTCACGCTGCGCAGGGGCATCTATCCGGGCACGGTGCTCGTGAACGGATCGGCCGTGCCGCCGTCGCAGCGGCTGCGCAATGGCGCGCGACTGGTGCTGCGCCCCGGCCCCGACCGCACCGAACCGGTGACCACCCGGCGCGTGCCCGTCCCGGGCGGCCTGCCCGCCGATCCCGAGTACACGCTGGGCTCCAGGCCCGGCGTCGACGTGATCGTGCAGGGCCAGATCTCGCACAAGATCGCGTCGGTCGCGTTTCAGCCGACCGGCCCGGCGCAGGTGCCGCGCGCGGTTGCGCTCACGTTCGACGACGGCCCCTGGCGCGTACAGACCCGGCGCGTGCTCGCCGTCCTGCGGCGGATGCACGCGCCCGCGACCTTCTTCGTCGTCGGGATCCTGGCCGAGCACTTCCCCCGCCTGATCGCCGCAGAGCGCAGCCAGCCCGGGATCCTGGTCGAGGACCACTCCTGGACGCACCCGCTGGTGCCGCCCTTCGGCGAGCAGCGCCCCCGCATCGTCCGCTTCCAGATCGACCGCACGCTGCAGACGCTCACAACCGAGCACGTGCACGCGACGCTGTTCCGGCCGCCGGGCGGCGGCTGGTCAGACCGCGTGGTCGCGATCGCCTCCAGCCTGCACGTGCGGCTCGTGCTCTGGTCGGTCGATCCGCGCGACTGGGCACCCGGCGCCACAGCAAAGAGCATCACCCACAACGTGCTGAGCCACGTCGAGCCCGGGTCGATCGTGATCATGCACGACGGCGGCGGCAGCCGCACCGCCACGATCCAGGCGCTGCCGCGCATCATCCGCGGCATCCGCGCGCGCGGCCTGCGGCTCGTGAACGTCGAGCCATAGTCGATGCGCCTGGTACACGTGCGCAGCCCGACACGCGCCAGAAAGCGTCGACGCATCAGTGCCCGGTGGCTGCCTCGCGGGCTTTCCTGACTCGCTCGAGATTCTCGCGTATGACCGACCTGCGGATATCGAATAGTCGATCCTGTTGCAGAGGCGGTGGGCAAGGACCGCATTGTCGTGACTCCTCTGGGCCGCCTTCTCGCTTTGGGCGTGGAAGATGCTCGTGGGTCGGCATCCAGTCGGTCAGTTCGTCAGTGACCCGTTCGAAATAGCACGCACCGCCCAGCTCCTCGGGACAGAAACACTCGGGCATCCTGCACGTCACTTGCGTGATGTACCCGAGCTCTGCAGCTTTGATGAGAATGCCCTTGACGCCCAAGGATTTGAGTTTCCTGGCCGCTTCCGCTCCTCGCGCCGGGTCCGGCGGTGGCCTCGTCACACGAAAAGACTACCGGCGCGGGGCGAAGTTGAACCAAATCGCACGAACTGCCCACGATGCGCCTGGTAGGAATCGAACCTACGACCTTGCGCTCCGGAGGCGCACGCTCTATCCCCTGAGCTACAGGCGCGGGGAGGTGATTCTACCCGTGCCCGATCCGGCGTCCGTGCGGGTCGGATAATGTGGCGCCGATGGACCTCCACATGCGCGTCTTCGAGCTCGAGTACAACGAGCCGTTCGTCATCTCGCGCAGCGCCGACACGCATTCGCAGGTCGTCCAGGTCGCGATCCGCCACGGCGACCTCGTCGGATACGGCGAGAGCGCGCCGGACGAGCACTACCACGAGTCGATCGCAAGCGCCCTCGCGTTTCTCGAGCAGGTGCCGCCGCTGCTCGGCGACGATCCGCTCGCGATCGGTGCCGTGCTCGGCCGGATCGGCGCGATCCCCGGCGAGATGGCCGCCAAGTGCGCGGTCGACGGCGCGCTGCACGACCTGCTCGGCAAGATCTGCGGCCAGCCGCTCTGGCGCATCCTCGGGCTCGACCGCACGCCGCCGCCGACGAGCTACACCATCTCGATCGACACGGTCGAGGGCACCGCCCGGCGCGCCGCCGCCGCGGCGTCCTACCACGCGCTCAAGATCAAGGTGGGCGGCGCCGTCCGACCTCGAACGCGTCCGCGCCGTGCGGCGAGCAGGCGCCGGACGCCCTGATCCGGGTCGACGCCAACGAGGCGCTGGACCGTGCACTCGACCATCGAGCTCGTGCCCGAGCTGCAGGCCCTCGGCGTCGAGCTGATCGAGCAGCCGCTGCCCGCGCGGCGACATCGCCGGCTACACCCGCCTGCACGACAGCTCGCTGCCGATCCCGATCGTCGTCGACGAGAGCTGCCACACCCTGCCCGACGTCGCCGCCGCGGCCGGGATCGCCGACGGCGTCAACATCAAGCTGACCAAGTCGGGCGGGATCCGCGAGGCGGTGCGCATGATCCATGCCGCCCGCGCGCTCGACCTGAAGGTGATGCTGGGCTGCATGAACGAGACGACGCTCGGGATCGCCCAGGCGGCCCAGATCTCGCCGCTCGTGGACGTGGTCGATCTCGACGGCCATCTGCTCAACACGAACGACAGCCATCACCGGGCTCGGCTTCGGCGACGGGCGCGTCCTGCCCGGCGACGGCCCCGGGCTGGGAGTGACGCCGCTGGAGCCGTGGCCGTGACGGTCGAGCGGCGCTACGTCGTGCTCGCCGAGGCCAGCTTCGACGAGGACGCGAAGACGGCCACCGGCGTCATGCGCTACGCCGACTCGCCCACCGTCGCGGTCATCGACTCGACCCGACGCCGGGCACCGTCGCGGGCGACCACGTCCCGGGCCTCGTGACCGACGTCCCGGTCGTGGCCGATGTCGAGGCGGCGATGCCGTACGCGCCGACGACGCTCCTGGTCGGCGTGGCGCCGGCCGGGGGCAAGCTCCCGCCGGCCTTCCGCCGCAGCATCCTGCAGGCGATCGAGCGCGGGCTCGACGTCGAGAGCGGCCTGCACGAGTTCCTGGCCGACGATGCCGAGATCGCCGCCGCCGCCGCGCGGGCCGGGGTCGAGCTGCGCGACCTGCGCCGCGTCCCCGCGGACCTGGACGTCCCCACCGGCGCAAACCTGACCGTGGCCACCCACACGGTGCTCACCGTCGGCTCCGACTGCGCGCTCGGGAAGATGACCGTCTGCCTCGAGCTTCACCGCGAGGCCCGCCGCCGCGAGCTCGCATCCGTCTTCGTGCCGACCGGCCAGACCGGCATCGCCATCGCCGGGTGGGGGATCGCCGTCGACCAGGTGATCTCCGACTACGTCGCCGGCGCCTCCGAGCAGCTCGTGATCGAGGGCCACGCCCGGCGGCGGGGACGGCGCGATCCTCTGGATCGAGGGCCAGGGCTCGATCAACCATCCCTACTACTCGGGAGTCACGCTCGGCCTCCTGCACGGCTCGGCGCCGCACGCGATGGTGTTCGTGCACGAGCCGGGGCGCGCGCTGATCGACGGCGATCCGCGCTACCCGATCGGCAACCTGCCGGAGCTGATCGACGATCCAGGTGCGGATGGCGCGGCACGTCCGCCCGGCGCCCGTGGTCGCGGTGGCGCTGAAGACGAACCGGATCGACGCGGACGCCGCCAGGGAGGCGATCGCCCAGACCGAGCGCGAGACCGGCCTCGTGGCCGACGACCCGGTGCGCTTCGGCGCCGGGCGGATCCTCGACGCGGTGCTCTCCGCCCGATGAGCCGCGGGTAACATTCGCGACCGGTGCGCGACCCCCGAATCACCACGCTGGCCGATCTCCTCTGCCGCTACTCCCTCCAGGTGGGGGAGGGGGACACCGTCCTCGTGGACGGGCCGCCCCTCGCCCAGCCCCTGATCGTCGAGATGGTGCGCAAGGTGACCGAGCTCGGCGCGCATCCGATGGTGCGCACGCGGCTCGAACGAGCGCCAGGCGGCGTTTCTGGCCGAGGCGAGCGACGACCAGCTGCGGGCGGTGACGCGGCTCGACGAGATCGAGGTCGAGGCGCCCACGCGCGCGCTCAGCATCTGGGCGCAGCGCAACAACCGCTTCGCGAGCGGGATCGACCCCGACCGCCAGGCCATCCGCTCGGCGGCGATGCGGCCGCTCTTCGAGCGCTTCTTCGAGCGCGAGCGGCTGGGCGAGGTGCACTGGTGCGGCACCGCCTACCCGTGCGACGCCGCCGCCCAGGACGCGGGCATGTCGCTGACCGAGTGGGAGGACTTCGTGTACTCGGCCGGGCACCTGGGCGATCCCGACCCGATCGCCTTCTGGCGCGAGCAGTCGGCGCGCCAGGAGCGGGTCGTCGAACAGCTGCAGGGCGTCGGCGAGCTGCGCATCCTGGGCGAGGACACCGACCTCACCCTCGACGTCGTCGGGACGCACGTGGGTCAACGCCGACGGCCACCAGAACTTCCCCGACGGCGAGGTGTTCACGAGCCCGGTCGAGACGGCCACCCGCGGCCACATCTCGTTCAGCCTCGACGCGCCCTACAACGGCAACGACGTCGCCGGCGTCCGGCTGTGGTTCGAGCAGGGCCGGGTCGTGCGCGAGGAGGCGGTGAAGGGCGGGCCGTTCCTGAGCCAGATGCTCGACATGGACGCCGGCGCGCGCTATCTGGGCGAGGTCGCCTTCGGCATGAACGACGACATCCGCGCCGGCGACGCGCGACACGCTCTTCGACGAGAAGATCGGCGGCACCTGTCACGTCGCCCTGGGCATGGCCTTCCCCGAGGCCGGCGGCAGCAACCTCTCCGGCCTGCACTGGGACATGGTGTGCGACCTGCGCACGGGCGGCGAGGTGCGCGGCGACGGCGACGTGATCTACCGGGACGGGCGGTTCCTGTGATCGACCCCCGCCTGCGCCGCCTGGCGGGGGTGCTGACCGAACTACTCGCTCGAGCTCGGCGAGGGCGACCTCGTCCTGATCGAGGGGCCGGCGATCGCGGAGCCGCTGATCGTGGAGCTCGTGCGCGGCGGCGCTCGCCGCCGGCGCGATCCCGCACGTGCGCCCGTCGATCCAGGGGGCCGACGAGGCGTACCTGGCCGCCGCGAGCGATTCCCAGCTCGATCATCTCCCCGCCTACACGCTGGAGGAGATGGACGCGATCGACGCTACGCATCGCCGTCCACGCAGCCTGGAACACCCGCGAGCTCTCGGGCATCGACCCGGGCAAGCTCGCCCGCCGGTCGGCCGCCACCCAGCCGCTCATGTCTCGCTTCATGGAGCGCTCCGCCGGCGGCGACCTGCGCTGGTGCGTCACCGCGTACCCGTGCGACGCCTTCGCCCAGGACGCGGACATGTCGCTCGACGCCTACGCGGACTTCATCTACCGGGCGGGGTGGCTGCACCTGGATGACCCCGCGGCGGCGTGGCGCGCCTACGCGACCACGCTCGCGGGCCTGGCCGAGCGGCTGGCGCAGGTGCGCACGCTGCGGGTGCTGGCCGAGGACACCGACCTGACCGTCGGCGTCGGCGGCCGCTCCTGGATCGCCTCGCGCGGCGAGCGCAACTTCCCCGACGGCGAGGTGTTCACGGGGCCGATCGAGTCGGAGACCTCGGGCGACGTGCGCTTCTCGTTCCCCGCCGTCATGGGCGGGCGCGAGGTGCAGGACGTCCGCCTGCGCTTCGAGAACGGCCGGGTGGTCGCGTCGGAGGCCGCCGCCGGCCACAAGTACCTCGTGCAGATGCTGAGCATGGACGACGGCGCGTCGGTGCTCGGCGAGTTCGCGATCGGCACCAACTACATGGTCACCGAGTTCACCAAGCAGATCCTGTTCGACGAGAAGATCGGCGGCACGTGCCACATGGCGCTCGGCGCCGGCTATCCCGACAGCGGCAGCGTGAACCGCTCGGGGCTGCACTGGGACATGGTGTGCGACCTGCGCTCCGGCGGCGAGATCCACGCCGACGGCGAGCCGATCTATCGCGACGGCGCCTTCCTGCCGTCGTTCTTCGCGGGCGACCTGCACGCCCCCGCGGCGTAACGCCCGGGTCACGCCGGCGTGACGGCCGGTATGCCCGTGCCTGGCACCGTGACGGCCGCCGTCACGCCTGCGGCACGAGCACGTACCCACGGCCAACGGCGAGATCCCTCGCAACCACGACGAATCTCCAGCCGCCGCCGGTGAAACGCCACGGTGACGGCGACGTGACCGCCGACGTGTCGGTGCCTGGCACCGTCACCCCCCGCCGGCGTCCCGGCCGGCGCCGGCGATCAGCCAGCCCATGGTGGCGACATGCCGCATGAACGGCAGGTCGTGGACACGCAGCACCGCCACGCCGAGGTACGCGGCGATCGCGACGACTGCCGCCGTGCCCTCCAGGCTCGACTCGTCGAGGCCCAGGGGCTCCGCCGTCACCTCCTTGTGCGACGGCGCCAGCAGCAGGGGGTAGCCAAGCCCGGCGAGGCGCGGCAGGTCGCGCAGCGTCCGCAGGTCGGTCCCGGTGTCCTTGCCGAAGCCGAGCCCCGGATCGACCAGGATCGCGTCGGCGCCGATGCCGGCCGACCGGGCGGTCGTCGGCACGCTCGGCCAGGAAGCGTGCGATCTCGTCCACCGCGACGGCGTGGCGGGCCGCCTGCACCTGCTTCGGCGGCAGGCCGAGGTGGGTCACCACCAGACCGGCTCCGTGGCCGGCGATCGTCGCGGCCATCCCCGGGTCGGAGAGGCCGGTGTGGTCGTTCACGAGGTCGGCGCCGGCCCGCAGGGCGGCATCGGCGACGGCGGCGCGATAGGTGTCGATCGAGATGACCAGGTCGAGTTGCCTGCGCAGCCCGAGCACGACGGGCTCCACCCGCGCGATCTCCTCGGCCTCTGACAGCAGCCCGCCCGGCTGGGCGGTCATCCCGCCGATGTCGATGATCCCCGCACCCGCGTCGGCCAGCTCCAGGCCGCGGGCGATCGCCTCGTCGGGCGTCGCCGTCAGCCCGCGATCGTAGAACGAGTCCGGGGTGACGTTGACGATGCCCATCATGCGCGGTGGGCCGTCCAGCGCCAGGGAGCGGTGGGCGAAGCGCAGCAGCACGGGCGGCCAAGCCTAGATGGTTTCGCGTACCGCTTGACAACCGAACACCTGTTCGCTATTCTCACCGAACACATGTTCGCCTCGCTCGACATTCGCCGCGCACTCACCCTCATCGCCGCCAGCGCATGCGCCCTGGCCCTGCTGATGAGCTACGCCGCGCCCAGCAGCAGCGGCGCGTCCCATCCTCGCCGGCACGACGTGCGCGTGGGGGAGACGCTCTGGTCGATCGCCGAGAGCGCCTACCCGGCCTCGGATCCCCGCGACGCGGTGTACCGGATCGAGCAGGCCAACGACATGCACACGTCCGACATCGCCGCCGGCCAGGTGCTGGTGCTGCCGTGAACACCGCCCGCCAGATCATCGCTCGCGCCGCCGCCCGGCGCCCGGGTCGTCTCGCTCGAGGAATGGCGCGCGGCCCGCCGGGCACCGGCGGGCGCTGCTCCACCCGCGTTGCGACTGGTGGGCGGCGACGACTCGCCGCCGCCGTTTCGCCTCGAGGTGTTCCTGCGCCGGGCGCGTGCCGTCATGGCCGAGCCGCACGAGCACGAGTACATGCATCCGTACTCGGACGCCGAGCCCGCCTAGACGTTGGCTTGGTCGTGGGCGTGGGGCGCGGCAAAGCCGGCCCCGTACAATCTGGCGATGGACTGCAGCGTGCTCTTCCTGGGGACGGCCGCCTCGGCACCGACCGCCCGCCGGGGCCTTCCGGCATACCTCGTCCGCCGGGGGGGCGACCGCATCCTGATCGACTGCGGAGAGGGCACCCAGCGCCAACTGCTGCGGTCCGGTGTGGGACTCGTCGACGTCGACGAGATCCTGATCACCCACTGCCACGCCGACCATTTCCTCGGCCTCCCTGGGATGCTGAAGACGTTCGGGCTGCGCGGGCGCGAGACGCCGCTGCGCCTGTACGGGCCGGCCGGGCTGCGCGCGCTCACGACGACCCTGGGGGCGGTGTTCGGGCGCCTGCCCTACGAGCTCGAGCTGACCGAGGTGCGCCCGGGCGACGAGCTCGCCCGTGACGGCTACCGGATCGTCCCGTTTGCGACCGACCACAGCGTCCCGAGCGTCGGCTATGCGCTGGTCGAGGACGAGCGGCCCGGGCAGTTCGACGTCGCGGCCGCCCGCGGGCTCGGCGTGCCCGAGGGGCCGCTCTTCGGCCGCCTCCAGCACGGCGAGTCGGTCACGCTGGAATCGGGCGCGACGGTGTCTGCGGCCGAGGTCGTCGGGCCGGCCAGGCCGGGCAGGCGGGTGGTCTTCTCGGGCGACACCCGCCCATGCCGCGACGCTGTTCGACGCGGCGATGGCCGCCGACCTCCTGGTGCACGAGGCCACCTTCCTCGACGAGGAGCGCGACCGCGCCGCCGAGACCGGCCACACGACCGCCCTCCAGGCGGGCCAGATCGCCCGCGACGCCGGCGTGCGAATGCTGGCGCTCACGCACATCTCCACCCGCTACATGGGCCGCGAGATCGCGGCAGAGGCGGTGGCCGAGTTCGCCGGTGCCGTCGTGCCGCGGGACTTCGACACCATCGAGCTGCCCCTGCCCGAGCGTGGCCTTCCGCAGCTCGTGGGCCGCGACGACCGCCCCGCTCAGCCGGCCGCCGAGCCCGCGCCGGCCGCCACCGGCTGACGTTGGACTTTGACCCGCTCGCAGCGGACTACGACCGGCTGCGCCCGGCGGGAGACGCGTGGGAGCAGCTGGCCGAGCGCACGCTCGCAGCCATGACCGGCTGCCGGCGGCTGGTCGACGTCGGCTGCGGCACCGGCCGGTTCGCGGTCTTCGCCCGGGGGAGGCTGGGAGCGCGAGTATGGGGGGTCGACCCGTCCGCGGAGATGCTGCGGCAGGCGCGGTCACGGGCTGACGCGCGCGGCCTCGGCTGGAAGCAGGGCACCGCCGAGCGGCTCCCGTTCCAGGACGGCTGGTTCGACGCCGCCCACATGCACCTGGTCGTGCACACGCTCACCGACCGCGGCGCCGCCCTGGCCGAGATCGCGCGCGTGCTGGGGCGCGACGGCCGGCTCGCGATCGCCACCTTCGCCCCGGAGCATTTCGACCGGTTCTTCCTGAACCCGTACTTTCCGACGCTGCCGGCGATCGACCGGGCGCGGTTCCCCGACCCGGCGGCGCTGGCCGACGATCTGACCGCGGCCGGCTTCGCCGACGCCGGCATCGAGCGCATCAGCCAGCCCATCCGGGCGGACGCGAGCGACGTGCTCGAGCGGGTGCGCGGCCGCTACATCTCGACGCTTCACCTGCTCGAACCGGACGACTACGCCGCCGGCCTCGCACGCCTCGAGGCCGAGGTGCAGGGCGGCCGCGGCCCGTTCACCTACAGCCTCGAGTGGGCGCTTCTCACCGCTCGCCGAGGATAGCCCGCATCCCCACGGCGAACGCCGTCGCGCCGCCGTTGGCGGGGTGGCGAACGTAGGTCGCGTCGCTGCCGAGCACCGACTCGGCGATGCGCCCGACCGCTACGACCGTCGCTGGCCGCACGAGGGCGATCAGGCGCTGCGCGAACTCGGCCCCAGCTGCGACCTCCGCCACGGTCGGGCGCCGGTTCGAGAGCGGCTCTCCCGGCCGGTGGGGATGCGTGGGCACCGTGTTCCAGAGGATCACTCGCCGCTCGGCTTCAAGCTCGCTCAGCACGCGGTGCACGATCGTCCCCGAGGGCTCGCTCCAGCGACGCACGTCGCAGCTGCACCGGTACGGGTCGCCCCAGCGATGCAGGTCGCGCTCGGAGGTGAAGGCGATCCCCGACCAGCGCATGCCCTGGTAGCCGGCGGCCTCACCGAGCGCGACCACGTCGGCACCCGACCGCTCCTCGAGATAGGCCCGCAGGTTGGCGAGCCGGATCGCCGCGCCACCGGCGACGTCGTCGGGCCCGTGTTCGGCATACTGGTTGAAGGTGGTGCCGATGCGGGCGCGGGCCAGGTCGGCCAGGAGGGCATCCATCGCCGAAGCTTTCCATGCCCACCCGTCCGACCAGGCTGGTATCCTGCGGTGCGTTGACGGCGAGAGCCGCCGACGCGGCAGAGAGCCACCTTTAAGTCCGTGCCCTGTGAGGCCGGGAAGGAGAAGTGCATGTCCGCCACCGAGGCCGAGCGCGTACTGCTGGATGGGGACGATCTCCAGCGCACCCTGCGCCGCATCGCCCATGAGATCGTCGAGGGCCACCCGGACATCTCGGCCCTGGTGCTGGTGGGCATTTACACCCGCGGCGTCACCATCGCCCAGCGCCTGCGGACGCTGATCGAGGAGTTCACCGGCACCGCCCCCGCCACGGGTGCACTCGACATCACCTTCTATCGAGACGACGTCACCGTCCGCGCGGGCGAGCAGCGCGCCCATCCCCAGCCGGTCGTGAAGGCGACCCGGCTCGACTTCCCACTCGAGGGCAAGTCGGTGGTCGTGGTCGACGACGTCCTCTACACCGGCCGCACCATCAGGGCGGCGATCGAGGCCCTGTTCGACTACGGGCGCCCGCAGCGGGTGCAGCTCGCGGTGCTGGTCGACCGCGGCCACCGCGAACTGCCGATCCGCCCCGACTACGTCGGCAAGAACCTGCCCACCGCCCGCGCCGAGCGGGTCAACGTGGAGCTGATCGAGGTCGACGAGCTCGACCGCGTCGTTCTCATCCATCCCGACTAGGAGCATTGTGGAGCTCTTTCCCCCCAGCCAGCCCCAGGCCCGCCGCCACCTGATCTCGGTGTCGGATCTCACTCGCGACGACGTCGAGCGCATCCTCTCGACCGCCGAAAGCTTCGAGGCCGTGATGCACCGCGACCTGAAGAAGGTGCCGACCCTGCGCGGGCGCACGGTCATGACGGTCTTCTTCGAGTCGTCGACCCGCACGAGCTCGTCGTTCGAGCTGGCGGCAAAACGGCTCTCGGCCGACGTGGTCAGCCTCAAGGCCGCCGGGTCGAGCGTCGACAAGGGGGAGTCGCTGCGCGACACCGTCCAGACGCTCTCGGCCTACGACCCCGACGTGATCGTCATCCGCCACGCCGCCGTCGGCGCCGCCGCCCGGGTCACCAGGGCGACCGCCGCGCACGTGGTCAACGCCGGGGACGGCTGCCACCAGCATCCCACCCAGTGCCTGCTCGACCTGTACACGATCCGCGCGGTGCGCGGGTCGCTCGACTCGCTGCACGTGGCCATCGTGGGCGACGTCACTCACTCGCGGGTGGCGCGCTCGAACATCCAGGGACTGCTGATGCTCGGCGCCCGGGTGACGCTGGTCGGGCCGCCCACGCTGATCCCCCGCGACATGGCCGAGCCTCGGGAGTCGAGGTCAGCCACGACATCTCCGCCATCGCCGACGCCGACGTGATCTATGTGCTGCGGATGCAGCACGAGCGCATGTCCGAGGGCGAGGCGTACATCCCGTCGCTGCGCGAGTACTCCGCCCTGTGGGGCGTGACCAGCGAGCGCGTCCGGCCGGGGCAGCTCGTGATGCATCCCGGCCCGATGAACCGGGGGGTCGAGATCTCGAGCGACGTCGCCGACGGCCCGAGCTCGCACGTGATCGACCAGGTGCGCGCCGGGCTGGTGGTGCGGATGGCGGTCCTCTACGACCTGCTCGCAGGCCCCGGGCCGGCCGACGCGAGCGCCGCCCTGCGGCCGGTGCCGGTCGCGGCCGGCGTCGGCGCGGGCCAGGAGGTGGCCTGATGACCGAGCGCCTCTTCCAGGCGGACGCGGCCCCCGCGAACGTGGTGATCGCGGGCGGCCGGCTGGTCGACCCGGCCGCCGGGTTCCACGGAGAGGCCGTCGACTTGCGCATCGAAGACGGCCGCATCGCCGAGATCGGCCGCGACCTGCAGCACCCGGATGCCGAGACGATCGACGCCTCCGGGCTGACGGTCACGCCCGGCCTCGTCGATCCGCACGTGCACCTGCGCACCCCCGGGGACGAGGAGGAGGAGGACATCGCCTCGGGCACGCGCGCGGCGGCAGCGGGCGGGTTCGTCGCCATCCTGGCCATGCCGAACACGTCTCCGGTCGTCGACTCGGCCGCCGTGCTGACCGGCCTGATCGACACGGCCCGCAGCCAGGCGGTCGTCGCAACGGGATTCATCGTGCGCCATCACCGCCGGCCAGCTCGGCCGCAGACTGACCGAGATGGGCGAGCTCGCGGCCGCAGGCGCCGCCGCCTTCTCCGACGACGGGCGGCCGGTGGCCGACGCCGGCATCCTGCGCCGGGCGCTGCAGTACTGCTCGATCACCGGCCTCAAGCTGGCGCTGCACGAGGAGGACACCTCCCTCTCGGCCGGCGGGCAGATGCACGAGGGCGCCGTCTCGGCCGAGCTCGGGCTGCGGGGCTGGCCCGGGATCGCCGAGAGCACGATGATCGCCCGCGATCTCGGCCTCGCCCGTCACGAGGGCGCGCCGCTGCACATCTGCCACGTGTCGGTCGCCGACTCGGTCGCCGAGATCCGGCGGGCCCGCGAGCGGGGTGCGCAGGTCTCGGCCGAGGTCACGCCCCACCATCTGTGCCTGACCGAGGAGTCGGTGCGCGCACTCGACCCGGCCACCTCCAAGATGAACCCGCCGCTCGGATCCGCGGCCGATCGGGCCGTGCTGATCGAGGCGCTGGCGGACGGCACCCTCGACTGCATCGCGACCGACCACGCCCCCCACCACGACCACGAGAAGGACGCCCCCTTCGAGGAGGCGCCGTTCGGGGTGATCGGCCTCGAGACCGCCTTCGCCGCGGTGTACACCCACCTGGTCGAGCCGGGCCTCGTGCCGCTGCAGACGGTGATCGAGCGGATGTCGTCGGGGCCGGCCGCGGCCTTCGGCCTGCCGGTGCCGATGCTCCAGGCCGGCCGTCCCGCCGATCTGGCGCTGTGGGATCTGGGAGCGACGCGGCTGGTCGAGCCGCCGTACGCGTCCCGCTCGACGAACTGCGCCTTCGCCGGCCATACGCTCCGCGGCGTGTGCCGCCTGACCGTGTCCGGCGGCCGCATCGCCCACCGGCTGATCGAGGCGGTGGCGTGAGGGGGCGAGGCTGATGTCCGCGTTTCTCGTGCTCGAGGACGGCACCGTCCACCGCGGGCGCCCGTACGGCGCGCACGGCGTGGCCGTGGGCGAGGTGGTGTTCACGACGTCGATGACCGGGTACCAGGAGGTCGTCACCGACCCGTCGTTCGCCGGCCAGCTGGTCACGTTCACGCAGCCGATGATCGGCAATTACGGCGTCGAGGCGGACGCGTCGGAGTCACCCGCCCCGGCGGCCCGCGCGGTGATCGTCCGCGAGGGCCGGAACTCCACGCCCAACGGGCGCGAGGGATTCTCCGACTGGCTGGCCGCGCGAGGCGTCGTCGGCCTCCAGGGCGTCGACACCCGCGCGATCACCCGCCGGCTGCGCGACGGCGGATCGGTGCGCGGCGGCGGTCTCGACCGGCACCTCGTCGATCGCGGACGTGCTCGCGCTCGTGCGCAGCGAGCCGGCGATGCTCGGCCGGGCGCTGGTCGGCCGAGGTCTCGCGCGCCGAGGCCGAGACCCTGCCGGCGCTGGCGCCGCAGCGCGCGCACGTGGCGGTGCTCGACTACGGCGTCAAGGGCTCGATCGTGCGCCTCCTGCGCGAGGCGGGCGCGCAGGTGACAGTGTTTCCGTGGGACGCGCGAGGCGTCCCGGGTGCTGGCCAGCGCCCCCGACGGCATCGTGCTCGCAAACGGCCCCGGCGACCCGGCCGCGCTGCCGCGCTGCATCGAGGTCGTGCGCGACCTGGTGGGCGACGTGCCCGCTGCTCGGGATCTGCCTCGGACACCAGCTGCTCGGCCAGGCGCTCGGCCTCGAGACGTTCAAGCTCCGTTTCGGCCATCGCGGCGCCAACCACCCGGTGCTCGAGCTCGACACCGGCCGCGTGCTGGTGACGGCCCAGAACCACGGCTTCGCGGTGCGCCCGCCCGACGCGGGCCGAGACTTCGACACGAGCTTCGGCCCCGGCCGCATCACCCACACGTCGCTCTACGACGGCACCGTCGAGGGGCTGCGCCTGACCGACCTGCGGGTCTCGTCGGTGCAGTTTCACCCCGAGGCCAGCCCCGGCCCGCACGATGCCCGCGCCACGCTGACCGGGTTCGTCGCCGAGCTGGCGACGGCGGCGCCGGTCGCACCGAGGGCCGTTGCCTAGGCGCGCCGACATCCGCAGCGTGGCCCTCATCGGGTCGGGCCCGATCGTGATCGGCCAGGCGTGCGAGTTCGACTACTCGGGCAGCCAGGCCCTGCGCGTGCTGCGGGCCGAGGGTATGCGGACAGTGCTGATCAATTCCAACCCGGCCACGATCATGACGGACGGCTGGTGGGCCGACCGCACCTACCTCGAGCCGCTCGACCTCGAGGGCGCAACCGCGGTGCTGCGCAAGGAGCGGCCGGACGCGCTGCTGCCGACGCTGGGCGGGCAGACCGCGCTCAACCTGGCCACCGACCTGTACGCCGCCGGCGTCCTGGACGAGCTCGGCATCGAGCTGATCGGCGCCTCCTACGAGGCCATCCAGCGGGCCGAGGATCGCGAGCTCTTCGCCGCCACCGTCGCCGAGGTCGGCCTGCGCGTCCCGACGAGCGTGATCGCCACCAGCATGTCCGAGGCCGCGGCGGCGCTCGCGACCAAGGCGCTGCAGCTGCCCCTGGTCGTGCCGGCCCGCCTTCACCCTCGGCGGGCACGGCGGCGGCTTTGCCCGCACCCCCGCCGAGTTCGAGGCGACCGTCGCCCGCGGCCTGCGCGAGAGCCCCATCAGCCAGGTGCTGCTGGAGGAGTCCGTCGCCGGGTGGGGCGAGTTCGAGCTCGAGGTGATCCGCGACAAGAACGACAACGTCGTGGTGGTGTGCTCGATCGAGAACGTCGACCCGATGGGCGTGCACACCGGCGACTCCGCCACGGTCGCCCCGGCGCAGACGCTGTCCGACCGCGAGTACCAGCGCCTGCGAAACGCCGCAGCCGACGTGATCCGGGCCGTCGGCGTCGAGACCGGCGGCTCGAACGTGCAGTTCGCACTCGAGCGCACCCGCGGCGACCTGGTCGTGATCGAGATGAACCCGCGCGTGTCGCGCTCCTCGGCACTCGCGTCGAAGGCCACCGGATATCCGATCGCGAAGGTGGCGACCAAGCTCGCCATCGGCTACACGCTCGACGAGATCCCCAACGACATCACGCGCACGACCCCGGCCGCGTTCGAGCCGACGCTCGACTACGTCGTGGTCAAGCTGCCGCGGTTTGCGTTCGAGAAGTTTCCCGGCGCCGACACCGGCCTCGACGACGCAGATGAAATCGGTGGGCGAGGTGATGGGCATCGGCCGCACGTTCGCCGAGGCGTGGGGGAAGGCGATGCGCTCGCGCGAGCTCGACGGCCCGCCGCGCACGTCCGGCTCGGTGGCCGAGGCGGAGTGGGATCGGTTCGACGCGATCCAGGGCCGGCTCACCGCCGGCGAGGACCCGGCCGCGCTGGCGGAGGAGTCGTCCGTGCACCCGTGGTTCCTGGACGAGTGGGAGCGGATCGCCCACTCCGAGCGCATGCTCCAGCGCACGCCCCTGGACGACCTGGTCGAGACCGACTGGCGCCGGCTGAAGGCGCTCGGCCTGGCCGACGCCCGCATCGCCGAGCTGGCGGGACGGGATGAGGAGACCGTGCGCGGCCTGCGCATCGGCCACGGCGTCCGGCCGGTGTTCAAGGCCGTCGACAGCTGCGCCGCCGAGGTCGAGGCCGAGGCGCCGTACTTCTACTCGGCCTACGAGGAGGAGGACGAGCTCGAGCCGTCCGGGCGCCAGAGCGTCGTCATCCTCGGCGCCGGGCCGAACCGGATCGGGCAGGGGATCGAGTTCGACTACTGCTGCGTGCGAGCCGCCGAGACCTTCCGCAAGCTCGGGTACGACGCGGTCATGGTCAACTGCAATCCCGAGACGGTCTCGACCGACGCCGACTGCTCCAACCGGCTCTACTTCGAGCCGCTGACCATCGAGGACGTGCTCGAGGTGGTCGAGCGCGAGCGGCCGCTGGGCGTCGTCATCCAGTTCGGCGGCCAGACGCCGCTGCGGCTGGCGCGGCGGCTGGAGCAGGCGGGGGTGCCGATCCTCGGCACGCCGTTCGCGGCCATCGACATCGCCGAAGACCGCGAGCGGTTCGGCCAGGTGCTCGCGGAGCTGGGCCTGCGGGCGCCGGCCTGGGGGATCGCCGCCGATGCCGACGAGGCGGTCGCGATCGCCGACCGCATCGGCTACCCCGTGCTCGTGCGGCCGAGCTACGTCCTCGGCGGCCGGGCGATGCGCATCTGCGACGACGAGGAGTCGCTGCGCTCGCGCGCCCGTGCAGGCCGGATCGCTGGTCGACCGCTTCGTCGACGACGCCGTCGAGGTCGACGTCGACGCGATCTGCGACGGCGAGCGAACCGTGATCGGCGCGATCATGCAGCACGTCGAGGAGGCCGGCGTGCACTCTGGTGACTCCACCTGCGTCATCCCGGCGATGTCACTCGGCCAGCAGGTCGAGGACGACATCCGCCGCCAGACCGCGGCCATCGCCGAGGCCCTCGGCGTGCGCGGATTGATCAACGTCCAGTTCGCCGTGCAGGGCTCCGAGATCAATGTGCTCGAGGCCAACCCGCGCGCCTCGCGCACCGTGCCGTTCGTGTCCAAGGCGACCGGGCGCGACCTGGTCGAGGCCGCCTGCCGGGCGGCGCTCGGGCTCGCGATCGACCTGCCCATCGAGGAGGAGATGGAGCACACGAGCGTGAAGGCGGCGGTGCTCCCGTTCCAGCGGTTCGCCGGCGCCGACTCGACCCTCGGCCCGGAGATGCGCTCGACCGGCGAGGTGATGGGCATCGGGCCCGACTTCCCGACGGCGTTCGGCAAGGCCGAGCGGGCCGCCGGCCGGCCTCTGCCGCGCGGAGGCACGGCGTTCCTGTCCGTGCGCGACCGCGACAAGCCCGCCGCGACCATGCTCGCCGCGCTCCTGCAATCGCTCGGGTTCGAGCTGGTGGCGACCGCCGGCACCGCGCGGGCGCTGCGCCGGATCGGCATCCCGGTGCGGTCGGTGGGCAAGGTCGGTGAGGGCTCGCCGAACGTCGTCGACCTGCTCCGCGGCGGCGGCATCCAGCTTGTCATCAACACCCCCGGCGGCAGGGGCACACGCGTCGACGGCTACGAGATCCGGGCGGCGGCGATCGCCCACCGCGTGCCCTGCATCACGACGATGGCGGGCGCGGCGGCCGCGGTGCAGTCGATCGCGCAGGCCCAGGCGGTGGAGCCGGTGGCGTTGCAGGACCTGCACGTGTACGAGGACGCCGGTGCCGCCGCGCCCGCGTAGCCTGCCCGTGGCCGCGGTCGAAGCGGTCGGCGAGTACACGCTCCTGCGCCTGCACGCCGACGGTGCCGACCCGGGGGTGCCGGGCCAGTTCTTCATGCTCCGCGCCGAGCCCGCGCCGGACGCCGCGTATCTCCCGCGTGCGGTGTCGGCAGCCTGGGCCGGAGACGGCGAGCTCGCGTTCCTGCTCGAGGTGCGCGGAGCGGGCACCCGCGCACTCGCCACGGCCGCCACGGTCTCGGTGCTCGGCCCGCTCGGCCAGGGCTTCCGGCTCGCGCCGGGCGCATCGATCCTGGTCGGCGGCGGCATCGGCGCCGCCATCCTGCCGTGGCTGCGGCGGCGGCTCGCGCCGGCGGGCGACGTGCGCACCGTGCTCGGCTTCCGCACTCCCGGCCAGGCTGTCTGCGCCGGGCTGGTCGATCCCGACGCCACGGTTGTGCTCGAGCCGGTGCTCGTGACCGAACCGCTGGCGCGGCTGCTCCCCGCCGACGCGACCGTGTATGCATGCGGGCCGGATCCGATGCTGCAGGCCGTGGCGGCGCTCTGCGCGGAGCACGACGTGCCCTGCCAGCTCGCGATGGAGGCCGCGATGGCGTGTGGCTTCGGCGCGTGCTACGGATGCGCCGTGCGCATCGACGGCGAGTGGAAGCGCCTGTGCATCGAGGGTCCGGTGGTGGAGGCGGCCCGTGCCCTCTGCTGAGCTTCGCACCGAGTTCTGCGGGATCGCCTTCGAGCACCCGCTCGTCAACGGATCGGGCACGCTCGACGCGCTGAGTGCCGGAACGCTCGGCCTGGCCGGGTTCGTGACCAAGACGGTCACGCTGCACCCGCGCGAGGGCAACCCGCCGCCGCGGATCGCCGAGACGCCCGCGGGCATGGTCAACTCGATCGGGCTCGCGAACCCCGGCCTCGATCGCTTCTGCTCAGACCACCTGCCCCGGCTGGCCGATCTCGGTGTGCCGGTCATCGTGAGCGTCGGCGGCTGGTCGCCGGCCGAGTACGCCACCGCGGTCGCCCGCGTCGGAGCGCACCCGTGCGTCGTGGCGATCGAGCTGAACGTGTCCTGCCCCAACGTCGAGACCGGCTGCATCTCGATCGGCACCGACCCGCTCGAGACACGGTCGCTGGTCGAGCGCTGCCGCGCCGAGACCGACCTCCCGGTGCTCGCCAAGCTGAGCCCGAGCGTGTCGGATATCGCCGCCATCGCGACGGCCGCCGCCGAAGGCGGCGCCCACGGCCTCGTCCTGATCAACACGGTGCGCGGCATCGCGATCGACCGCGACCGCCTGCGCCCGCTGCTGGGAGGGGGTGGCGGGGGCCTCTCGGGCCCCGCGATCAAGCCCGTCGCACTGCACGCCGTCTACCACGCCAGGGTCGCCACCGGGCTTCCGATCGTCGGCATGGGCGGAGTCGCCACGGCGCAGGATTGCATCGAGTTCGTTGCGGCCGGTGCAACCATGGTAGGAATTGGCACGTCCCTGTTCGCGGATCCGGACATACCCCGGCGCGTGCTGCACGAACTCCCGCGACTGCTCCGGAGGCATGGCGCGGGGGCCATCGGCGAACTCGTCGGCGCTGCCCACCCATCGGTGTCAAGCTCAACTCGAGCTTGAGCGTTGTGGTTCGGAATTTCGCCTTTTCATCCCGTTTTCTCCTGGTTGCACACCGCTCGCCCGCGGGTATAATCGCCCCCTACGATGACAACGAGCACCCTCTCCCAGACACCCTCACGGTCGCTCGACCAGCGCATGGAGGCACTCAACCGAGCGAACCACATCCGGGTGCGGAGGGCGCAGCTCAAGCGCGACCTCAAGGCGGGCCGCGTCCGCATCGGCGACCTCATCGCCGAGCCGCCCGACGAGGTGCTGACGGCCAAGGTGTACGACATGCTGGTGGCCGTGCCCAGGCTGGGCCGTGTGAAGGCGACCCGGCTTCTGACGCAATGCCGGATCAGCCAGAGCAAGACCGTGGGCGGCCTCTCGGATCGCCAGCGCGGCGAGCTGCTCGACCTCTTCCGCACCTGAGCCGCCGGAGCGGGCCGTGAGCGGCCGCCTGTTCGTCGTCGCCGGGCCGTCGGGAGTCGGCAAGGGGACGCTGATCGCCCGGGCGCTGCGGTCGGTGCCGGAGTTGGCGGTGGCGACGTCCGCCACCACCCGGCCGCGCCGCTCCGACGAGCGCGACGGCCGCGAATACCACTTCCTGTCCGAGCGAGGAGTTCGACCGCCGCGTCGCGAAGGGCGAGTTCCTCGAGCATGTATCCTACGCGGGGAAGCGGTACGGCACGCTGCGCGATGAGGTCGAGCAGCGGCTCCGGGTCGGTGGCAGTGTGGTGTTGGAGATCGAGGTCGCCGGGGCTCGCGAGATCAAGCGTCAGATGCCCGACGCGGTGCTGGTGTTTGTCGCTCCTCCGACGATGGCCGAGCTCGAGGCGCGGCTGCGGGGGCGCCGGCAGAACACCGAGACGGAAGTTGCAGACCGGCTGCGAATCGCGGCCGCGGAGATGGAAGCTCAACCAGAGTTCGACCATGTGATCGTGAACGACGACGCCGAGCGCGCGGCCGCCGAACTGGCCGAGGTGATGCGCGCGGCGATGACAGCTGAGGAGCGCAGATGATTTATCCCAAGATCGACGACCTGCTGGAAAAGGTGCCGAGCAAGTACGCGCTCGTGATCGCCGCCGCGCGGCGCACGCGCCAGATCAACGACTACCACCATCAGCTCGGCGAGGGCAGCTTCGAGAGCTTCGCGCCGCCCCTGGTCGAGTCGCGCTCGAAGAACTTCCTGACCATGGCCCTCGAGGAGATCGCCCAGGGTCAGCTCAAGGTGACGCCCTGGAAGAAGGAGAAGGAGACCAAGGCGGCCTAGTCCGCTGCGTCGAGCCAGCGGCGCTCGCGATGCCACCGGCGCATCGTCCGCACGCTCGGCGGCGCCGCCGCTCCGTCCGCGTAGAGGCCCCGCAGCCTGGCGATCGTCTGAAGCGGCGGCCCGCCCTCGGCGAACTCCTCCTCCGCCAGCCGGCGTAGCGATGCCCACGCGTACGACCCGGGCCGCAGCGACGCGCGTGGCCCTGCCGCCGCCGCCAGCTGCGCCGTGAGCGCCCGGCTTCGCGCCGCGGTCAGGCATCCGTGCGCCGTCCATAGCCGCTGCAGCGTCAGCACGAAGTCGCGCCCGCTCCTGCGCGCCCGGAACTCCGGCGAGGCGTGCGCCTCGCAGAGCCACACCGTCACGCCGTGGGTGAGCCGCACCGAGACCGTCAGCCCCCGCGTCCTGTCCACGCAGATCGCGCACACCGGCCGCTTCACCGACATCCCGCGTGCCTTGTAGAGCGTTGGAGCAGCCATGCGACGAGTGTGGCAGGGGAGCGGTGACGGGTGGCGCGCGGGGTGTGACGAGAGCGTGGGGATTCCAATTGACGCTGCGCCTGATTGTCAATTGGCCCTAAGCCAGAGCGCCGACCGCCCATGGGGCGCTCGTACGTCGAGCCTGAGACGAACACGCCGGAACCGCTGCCAGGCCGCCCTGCCTGATGGCCGGCCGCAATGCCAGGTTGGACGCGAGGGGCGGCGGGAGCGGTGGATACCAATTGGCGCTGCGTCGAATTGTCGAATTGGCCGTTACCCGGAAGACACCGGCATTGAAGGGTGCCCGACCGCTCAGGGGACGCCCGTGAGCCGAGGCTGAGACGAACCTCCGAACCCGCCCGACCATTCCCTGCCGCACTGTCGATCGACCACCGCGGGCGGCCCGGCCTGAGGTCGTCCTCAATGCCGGGGTGTGGGCCGACTAGATCCACCCCACGGATGGGTTGCGGCCCGCCCACCGTCGCGGCGACACTACGGGCATGATCTTGATCGGCGTGTGCGGGGGGATCGCGGCGTACAAGACGTGCGAGCTCGTGCGGATGCTTGTGCGCGCGGGCCACGACGTGCAGGTGGTGCAGACGCCCGACTCGCAGCGGTTCGTGGGGCCGACCACATTCGCCGCCCTGTCGCGCCGGCCGGTCGTCGTGGACGGCGGCCCCGAGGTGTTCCCGCACCTGGACGCGTCCGCCCATGCGGAACTGCTGTGCATCGCTCCGCTCTCGGCCACCACGCTCTCGCGGATCAGCCACGGCGAGGCGGCGAACGTGCTGACGGCGACGGCGCTCGCCTTCACCGGCCCGGTCGTCGCCGCCCCGGCCATGAATCCGCGCATGTGGGACGCGCCCGCCACCGTCGAGAACCTCCAGCTTCTGGCCGCCCGCGGCGTCGAGCTGGTGGGGCCGGCGACCGGCGACACCGCCGAGGGCGAGGTCGGGGTGGGGCGGATGGCGGAGCCGGCCGAGATCTTCGCCGCGATCGTCGCCCGTCTGCAGACGACCCGGAGCCTGGACGGGGTGCGCGTCCTCGTGACCGCCGGCGGCACCCGCGAGCCCCTGGACGCCGTCCGCTACATCGGCAACCGCTCCAGCGGCCGCATGGGGGTCGCGGTCGCCGACGAGGCCGCCCGCCGCGGTGCGGATGTCACCCTGATCCTGGCAGCGGCGGCCATCGAGCCGTCGGCGCCCATGCGCATCCTCCGGGCCGAGTCGGCCGCCGAGCTGGAGCAGTCGACCCTCGCCGAGGCCGCGGCGGCCGACGTCGTCGTGATGGCAGCCGCCGTGTCCGACTACTCGCCGGACACCACCTACACGGGCAAGCGGCCGAAGTCCGGTGAGCCGTGGCACGTGACACTGGCGCCGACCACCGATATCCTCAAGGAGCTGGGGTCGAGGAGCACGACGGAGCAGGTACTGATCGGTTTTGCCGCCGAGCATGGCCCCGGGGGGATTGAGCGTGCCCGAGCGAAGCTCGAGCGTAAGAAGCTGGACATGATCGTCATGAACGACATCAGCCGCACGGATATCGGATTCGACTCCCCCGACAACGAGTTGGTGCTGGTGACCGCCCACGCCGAGCACACCGTCACCAGGCGCTCGAAGCGCGCCTGCGCCGCCGCCCTGTGGGACGCCGTCGAGGTACCCACCCCGACCGCATCGGCACCGGCCGGCGCATGATCGCGAGCAACTAACCAGGAAGGACATCAGGTGGAAGCACATGACCTCGGAGGGCAAGCCCCGGCAGCCGATGTCGCCGCCGCTTGCGATGTTGCTCAGCGGGTGATCGAGAACGTGTCGCGGGTCATCCACGCCCCGCGGAGCCTGATCGCGCGCTGCGTGATGGGCATCCTGTGCGAAGGGCACGTGATCCTGGAGGACTTCCCCGGAGTCGGCAAGACGATGCTCGCCAAGTCGATCGCGCGCTCACTCGACTGCGAGTTCGCGCGCGTCCAGGCGACGCCCGACCTGCTGCCGTCCGACGTCACCGGCGTCAGCGTCTTCAACATGACGGGCAACGAGTTCGAGTTCAAGCCGGGCCCCGTGTTCGCCAACCTGGTGCTGGTCGACGAGATCAACCGCGCCTCCCCCAAGACGCAGTCGGCCCTGCTCGAGTGCATGCAGGAGGTGCAGGTGACGGTCGACGGCGTCACCCACCCGCTGGCGCGCCCGTTCATGGTCATCGCCACCCAGAACCCGATCGAGTACGAGGGCACCTTCCCGCTGCCCGAGGCGCAGCTCGACCGGTTCACGATGCGGCTCACCCTCGGCTACCCGGATGCCCGCCAGGAGGCGCGCATGCTGTCCGAGCACGCCGCCGGCGAGCCGCTCGACGCGCTCCGGTCGGTGACGACCGCGGCCGAGATCGAGGCGGCGATCGCCGCGGTCAAGGCGGTGTTCGTCGAGGAGTCGCTGCACCGCTACGTGGTCGCGATCCTCACCCACACCCGCAGCGACACCCGGCTCTCGCTCGGCGCCAGCCCGCGGGCCGGCATCTCGCTGCTGCGCGTCGCCAAGGCGCATGCGGTCGTCGAGGGGCGCGACTACGTCTCGCCGGGCGACGTCAAGGCGGTGGCCGAGGACGTGCTCTCGCACCGCGTGATCCTCGCCCCCGAGGCGCGCACCGCGGGGGTCGACGCCGCGGACTCCATCCGCGAGGCGCTCGAGCGCACGGCCATTCCGATATGACGACGCGCGGCCGCCGCCTGCTCCTGCTCGCCGCCGGCCTCTACCTCGTCTCGTGGGGGTTCGGCACGGCGGTCATGTTCCCGGTGGCGGTCGGGCTCGCGCTCGCACCGCTGGCGGCGCTCGGGTGGGTCAAGGTGCTCAACCGGCCGATGCTTCTGCGCCGCCGCACCGGGCATCTCGAGCTGACCGAGGGACAGAGCGTCGACGTCGGCCTCGAGGTGCGGCCCGACACCGGCGGCCCCATTCCGGGCCGGGCGATCATGGTAGACCGGCTCGGGAGCACCCAGGAGATCACCACCGAGCTGGTCAAGCGCGGGCGGGTGCTGCGCGGCCGGTACGAGATCATGCGGGCGCCGCGAGGGCGATACCTGCTCGACGGCGCCGAGCTCGTCATCGCCGACCCGTTCGGCCTCGCCGAGGCCCGGATCCCGATGAACCGCGCCGATCAGATGCTCGTCTACCCGCGCGTCTACGAGCTCGAGGGCCTGTTCACCGACGGGGGCACCCCCGGCGGCGAGCGCGGCCGCGCGCTCCTGCACCGGTCGGCCGGTTATGACCTGCACAGCATCCGCGAGCACCAGCAGGGCGAGAGCCTGCGGCGCGTGCACTGGCGCTCGACCGCCCGCCGCCGCATCCTGATGGTGAAGGAGCTGCAGGACACCCCGCGCGACGAGGCCTGCGTGCTGCTCGACGGCGAGGCGGCCGCCGTGGTGGGAACGGCGCCCGACTCGACCTTCGACATGCAGGTGCGCGCGGCCGCGTCGCTCCTGCGCCGGATGTCCGACTCCGGCCAGCGCAGCTCCCTGGTGATCCATGCGGCCGAGCGCGGCCGCCACCGGCTGGGGTTCGGCGGCGGCGACTGGGCGTCGGTGCTGGGGGAGCTGGCGGCGGTTCAGGCGACCGCCCCGCGGCCACTCGCGGAGTTTCTGGCCGAGAGCACCCGCGGCCCCAATCCGGTCGATGCGGCGCGCGTGTTCGTCGTCACCGCCCACGTGTCCGCGCCGCTCGCCGAGCGAGTGCTCGCGATGCGGTCGGCCCAGTGCGACCCGGCGGTCGTGTGGATCGACGGCGCCAGCTTCGCCGCCGGAAAGATCACGCGCGACACCGGCCCCGAGGCGGCGGCGCTGCGGCTGACGCGCTCAGGGGTGGCGGTGGCCCGGATCCGGTCTGGCGACCACGTCGGCACGGCGCTCTCGGCGCCGGTGCTGCGGTTGGTGGTGGCGCGTGGCTAGCCGCCGCACCCAGGTCGCAGCCGCGGTGCTGACGCTCGGATTCCTGCTCTTCGGCGGCTGGCACTGGACCCGCCTCGAGCAGCCGCACATCGGCGCGCGCGAGCTCACGTTCCTGGCGATCCTGGCCGTGATCCCAACGGTGGTGGCGATCGTCGGCGGCGGGCGCATCGCCACGGCGCTGTCCCTGGTCGTCGTGACGGTGGCCGCAATCGGCCACATCACCAACACGTGGCCGTGGCAGACCCAGCACGGGGTCTACCCCGCCCGCGTCTTGACGCTCGTCGTCCGCGGCCTGCGCGACTGGTTCGGAACGAGCACGCCGATCGACGCCGGCCGCTTCCCCGGCGCGGATCAAGACCTGCGGCTCGCGTTCTTCGCGGCCGCGGCCGCCCTCGCGTGGCTGCTCGTTCGGCGGGGATACGGACTGCTCGGGATCGGCGTGGCCTTCGCGCTGTTCGCGCTTCCGAGCACCGTGCTCCCACTCCAGGCCGATGCCTTCCGGGCCGGGCTGTTCCTGGCGCTGGCCCTCCTGACGCTGGTCGTGACCTCGGAGCGCGACGGCCGCCGGTTCGTGGGCGACGCCCAGGTGGTGGGCCTGAGCGTGGCGGTCGTCGTCGCGGGACTCGTCGTCGGCACCGCCCCCGGAGTGACCAAGAGCGCCTTCCTTGACTGGACGACATGGAACCCGCTCGCCAACGCGGGCCGCCTCGTCAACGTGAATTTCATGTGGAACCAGACGTACGCGCCGCTGCACTGGCCGAAGAAGCGCACCCAGGTGATCCAGGTGAACTCGCCGACCGAGATGTACTGGAAGGCCGCGACGCTCAGCACGTTCGAGTTCGACCACTGGCAGTTCTCCGACCGCGACCCGGTGGTCGGAAACGGAGAGACCGGGTCGCTGCAGGTTCCGACCCAAGATCTGCCCTCGCAGGAGAGCGTCGGCCACAACGTGATCACCGTCAAGGTGAAGGTGCTCGGCCTGGCCGACGACCATCTGATCGGCGCCGACCAACCGGTGGTCTGGAACCTGCCCGGGGGGACGGAGTCGCTCCTCAGCCAGGACGGGACGGTCACGACCCTTTCCGACCTGCCCCGCAACGCCTCCTACAGCGTCCAGGTCTACAACCCGTCCGCGACCCCGAGCCAGCTCAACAGCGCGGGGGAGGACTTTCCCACGCAGATCCGGCGCGGGGTCGTGATCGACAACGTCGAGATCCCGACGTGGCCGGCGCCGCTGCCGCGGGAGGTGACGCCGCTCGCGCCGGAGTTCATGCAGGCCTCGGCGCAGGCGTGGCAGCGCTCGGGCGCCTCGAAGGCGACGAAGGAGTACGAGGCCGTCCTCGCCCTCGAGCACTACTTCCGCAGCGCGCCCTTCAAGTACACGCTCACCCCGAACCTCCCCAACGCGATGCCCCCGCTGGCCGAGTTCATGCTGCAGGCACACCGGGGCTACTGCCAGATGTTCTCGGGCGCCATGGCGCTCGTGCTGCGGCTGCACGGGATCCCGGCCAGGATCGCGGTCGGGTTCACCCCGGGCAAGCTGACCGGGCCCGACACGTACCTCGTGAACGACCGCGACGCCCACGCCTGGGTCGAGGTGTACTTCCCCAAGTACGGCTGGCTGCCGTTCGAGCCGACGCCCGGCGCCCACGTCCCGACCGACACCTCGAGTTCGAGCCCCTCCTTCGCACGGCAGTTCCTGGGCGGCGGGGTCAAATACTCGGGACTGCAGAAGTTCGTGAAGACCACCATCGACACGTCGACCCCGAAGAAGGTCGCGCCGAACGTCACCCGGCTCTTCGACGCGGAACATGGGTCGATCAGGACCGGCGGTGGTGGGGGGTTCGGCCGCGGCGCGGGCTCGAGCTCCCACGGCCGCTTCCTGACCTGGCTCTTCACCATTGTGGTCATCGGGCTCGTGGCCGTGCTCGCGCTCAAGGCTGTCAGCGTGCGCTGGCGCTACCTGCGCCGCGGCCCCCGCGCGCAGGCCGGGGCGGCCTATCACGACCTCGTTACCTTCGTGGGCGACCAGGGCCTCGAGGTGCGGCCGGAGGACACGTTCGAGGAGCTCGCACAGCGCATCGAGGCGACATTCGGCGTCGATGCGTCGGCCTTTGCCGCGAGCGCCACCCGAGCGCGCTACGCCCCGATGGCGCTGGCCGCGCCCGAGGGCCGTGTGCTGCACCGTGAGCTGCGGGCGGTCAAGCGCAGCGTGCGGCGGCGGCTGACGGCGCGCGAGCGGGCCACCGGCGCCCTGCGGCTGCGATCGCTGCTGGCCCAGGCTACGCTCGGAGGCTGACCGGTCGATGACACTGGGCATGGCGGAGCACGAGGACACCTACGACCTCTTTCAGCGCGGGCGCGAGCACATGAGGCGGGGCGACAACGCCCAGGCCACCATCTCGCTCGAGAAGGCCAAGCGGCGCGAACCCGACAAGGCATCGATCCGGGAGGCGCTCGGCGTCGCCTATCTGCGCATGCACCGCTACCGCGAGGCTGCCGCCGAGTTTGAGCACATCCTGGCGGACGCCCCGGCGAACGACTACGCGCACTACTGCCTCGGCCGCTGCCTCGAGCGGCTGGGCGATCGCCGGGTCGCACTGGGCCACTACAAGATGGCGTTGTGGCTGCGCCCGAGCGTCACGTACTACCAGGACGCCGTGGACGGCCTGCTCGACTGAGTCAGGGCAGGTCGAGCCAGATCGTCACCGGCCCGTCGTTGACCAGGTGCACGTGCATGTGCGCGCCGAACCGTCCCGTTGCGACCGGCACCCCCAGCGACCGCAGCTCGGCGGCGAATGCGTCGACCAGCTGCGCCCCCAGCTCGGGTGGGGCGGCGCTCGTGAAGCCCGGCCGGTTACCCCGGCTGACGTCGGCGTAGAGCGTGAACTGCGACACCACCAGCGCCTCGCCGCCGGTATCCGTCAGCGAGCGGTTCATCCGCCCATCCGAGTCGGCGAAGATGCGCAGCCGGGACACCTTTCCCGCCAGCTGGACAGCCTCACCGGGACCGTCTGCGGCCCCGGCGGCGACGAGCACCAGGAGGCCGGCTCCGATGGCAGCAATCCGGTCGCCGCCGACCTCCACGGACGCCTCGATCACCCGCTGAATCAGTGCTCGCACGGCCGCTGCGAGTTTCTCATCTGGAGAAGTCGGGTGCTACACTCAAGGTCGATTCAAGTGGTCGAGAGCGGTCGTCGAGGTGGGCTCCAACCCGCCTCTTTTTTCGCCCTCGAACGGTATGCAAGGTGCAGATATGAGGATCAATCCAACGCTTCAGACAGAGATCGAGCAGATGCTCCGCGACCGCAGCCCGGACGTGGAGGTCGTGCTCGCGGAACAGCCCGCTCCGGGCCTCGTCAGGGTCGTCATCGACCACCCCGGCGGGGTCGACCTCGAGCTGTGCGAGCGCGTCAGCCGCGACCTCGCACCGCTGCGAGAGCGCTACGCGCTCGAGGTGTCTTCGCCCGGCGTCGAGCGCCCGCTCGTGCGTCCGGACCACTACCGGCGCGTGGTCGGAAGCCGCGTGGACGTGCGCACGGTCGAGCCCATCGAGGGGCGCCGGCACTTCGCCGCCCAGCTGGCCGACGCGGACGATGCCGGCATCGATCTGGTTGAGGACGGCCAGCGGGTGCGGATCGCCTATGCCGACATCCGCCGCGGCCATCTCGTGTTCGACTCCTGGGGAGGACGCTCGTGACTAAGGAAATCCTGGAGGGCGTCAAGCTCGTCGAGAAGGAGAAGGGGATCGAGCCGGGGACGCTCCTGGCCGCGATCGAGGACGCCCTGCTCGCGGCCTATCGCAAGATGCCCGACGCGCGTCACCCCGTGCGGGTCGACCTCGACCGCGACACCGGCGACTTCACCGCCTGGACCGTGACCGATGACGCCTGGCGCGACTACCTCGAGGCCCACCCGCACCACCAGGTGCTGGCCGAGGCGCCGGTCGTGGAGACCGATCCCAACGCCCCTCTCGAGGACGCGACGGAGGAGCCGGAGCCCGAGATCGAGTGGGATTGGTTCCCCGAGGCCGTCCTCGTCGACGTCACCCCCGACAACTTCAGCCGCATCGCCGGCCAGACCGCCAAGCAGGTGCTGCGCCAGCGCATCAACGAGGCCGAGCGCTCGATGATGTACGAGGAGTACGCCGACCGCGTCGGCGAGATCGTGACCGGGATCGTGCAGCAGGACGACCACCGCTACGCATTCGTCGACCTCGGCCGGATGGAGGCCATCCTGCCCGGTTCGGAGAAGGTGCCGGGCGAGCGCTACGAGCAGGGCAGCCGCATCAAGGCCGTCATCATCGAGGTGCGCTCCGAGGGCAAGGGCCCGCAGGTGGTGCTGTCGCGCCGCTCCGACGAGCTCATCCGCCAGCTGTTCGAGCTCGAGGTGCCCGAGATCGCCGACGGCCTGGTCAACATCCGCGCGGTCGCCCGCGAGCCCGGCTACCGGGCCAAGATCGCGGTCGAGTCGCGCGCCCAGGGCGTCGACCCGGTGGGCGCGTGCGTCGGCCCACGCGGATCGCGGGTGCGCATGGTCGTCTCCGAGCTGCGCGGCGAGAAGATCGACATCATCCCCTGGAACGACGAGCCCGCCCGGTTCGTCGCCAAGGCGCTCGCGCCGGCCAAGGTGCGCGAGGTGTACGTCGACGACGACAACCGCCAGGCGACCGTGGTCGTGCCCGACGGCGAGCTTTCGCTCGCGATCGGCAAGGAGGGCCTGAACGCCCGCCTTGCCCACCGCCTGACCGGCTGGCGAATCGACATCGTGTCCGAGACCGAGTACTACACCGACGACTCCGACCAGCCCTACACGGGTGCCGCGGACGAGGAGGACGAGTTCCCCGGCCGCTGCATCGCGGTCACCTCGTCCGGCAAGCGCTGTCCCAACCAGGCCCTGGACGACAGCCGCTACTGCGGCGTGCCCGCCCACATGGCGCTGGCGGCCGAGGAGGGGCGCGCGTCCCCGCGGTGAGCACGCCCGTGCGGCAGTGCGCCGGCTGCGGGCAGCGCCGGCCGCAGGGCGAGCTGGTGCGGATCGGGGTCGTCGCCGGGGAACTGGTGATCGATCGCGACCGGAGGATCGGCGGGCGAGGGGTGTACCTGTGCCCCGAGCGCCGCTGCACGACACAGGCGCGCAGGCGGGGTGCGATCCCGAGAAGGCTACGATGCACGGTGACGGTGCCGCCCGATCTCGAAGACCGGGTGGCGATTGCAGAGGGTTGACGGGAGAATATGGCTGACGAGTTGGTAGACGACGAAGAGGTGAAGCGCGCGTTCGGCGCAAAGGCTGCGCCTCCCGCCGAGGAGCGGCCGGCCCAGCCGGGCCGCGCCCCCAGGCCGCAGCGTGGCGCCGCCCCCAAGGGCAAGCGCCGCGTCGTGATCGACGCGCAGGCCGGCCGCAAGCCGACCATGCGGCGCGAGCGCGGAGCGCCGCGGGCCGAGCCGAAGCGCGAGGCCGAGGCGCCCACCGGACCCGTCAAGGTGCCGTCGGGCATCACCGTCAAGGATCTCGCCGAGAAGCTCGGCATCTCGCCCGCCAAGATCATCACGCTGATGATGGGCCTGGGCGAGATGGTGACGCTGACCGTGTCGCTCACCGATGACGCCGTCGAGCTGATCGCCGGTGAGCTCGAGCGCGAGATCATCGTCCAGCACACCGACGACGAGGATGACGAGGAAGAGGTCGTCTTCGAGGACGAGCCCGAAGACCTCGTCCCAAGGCCGCCGGTGGTCACGATCATGGGCCATGTCGACCACGGCAAGACGACGCTGCTCGACGCGATCCGCGAGTCGTCGGTGGTCGCCACCGAGGCGGGCGGGATCACGCAGCACATCGGCGCCTACCAGGTCGACGTGGGCGACGGGCGCAAGGTCACCTTCCTCGACACCCCCGGCCACGAGGCCTTTACGGCGATGCGCGCCCGCGGTGCCAAGGTCACCGACGTGGCGGTGCTGGTCGTCGCAGCCGACGACGGCGTCATGCCCCAGACGGTGGAGGCGATCGACCACGCCAAGGCCGCCGATGTGCCGATCGTGGTCGCGGTGAACAAGATCGACAAGCCCGACGCGAACCCGGAGCGCGTGCGCAACGAGCTGGTCGCCTACGGCCTGCAGCCCGAGGAGTGGGGCGGTGACACGATCTTCGACGACGTGTCCGCCAAGGCCAGGACCAACCTCGACAAGCTTTTGAACTCGATCCTGGTACAGGCCGACGTCCTCGAGCTGAAGGCCAATCCGAACGCCGACGCCAGCGGCGTCATCATCGAGTCGCGCCTCGACGTCGGCCGCGGCGCGGTCGCGACCATGCTCGTGCAGCGGGGAACGCTGCACGTGGGCGATGCCGTCGTGGCCGGTGACGCCTGGGGCCGCGTGAAGGCATTGAACGACCACAGCGGCAAGAAGGTCAAGGACGCCGGGCCGGGAGTCCCCGTCGAGATCCTCGGCTTCGACCGGCCGCCTCCGGCCGGCGAGATCTGCCGCGTCGTCGAGAACGACCGCGTGGCCCGCCAGACGGCCCAGCAGCGCGCGCAGCGCAAGCGCGCCGAGCTGCTGGCCAAGCGCAGCAAGGCGGTCAGCCTCGAAGACCTGTTCTCGCACATGCAGGAGGGCGCCGTCAAGGAGCTCGCACTGATCATCAAGGCCGACGTGCAGGGCTCGGTCGAGGCCGCCGTGGACGAGATCTCGAAGATCCACCACGACGAGGTCACCGTGGAGGTCATCCACTCCGGCGTCGGCGGCATCGTCGCCTCCGACATCATGCTGGCCGCCGCGTCGAGCGCGATCGTGGTCGGCTTCAACGTCCGCCCGAACGCCGAGGCCAAGGCGCTCGCCGAGCGCGAGGGCGTGGACATCCGCACCTACCGGGTCATCTACCAGCTGACCGAGGACATCCAGCGCGCACTGATCGGCATGCTCTCACCCGAGCGCGTCGAGGAGGTGCTCGGCGAGGTCGAGGTGCGCCAGACCTTCCGCGCGTCCCGCGTCGGCACGATCGCCGGCTGCATGGTCACGCAGGGAACGGTCCAGCGCGGCGCCCAGGTGCGCATCGTCCGCGACGGCACGATCGTCCACGACGGCCGCATCGGCACCCTCAAGCGCTTCCAGGACGACGTCCGCGAGGTCGCCCAGGGCTTCGAGTGCGGCATCACGATCGACAACTTCAACGACATCAAAGAGGGCGACATCCTCGAGGTCTACACCGTGCGCGAGGTCGCCCGCTCTGCGTGAATACATGGGGCCAGGCCCCATGTATTCACGGGTGTCTGGCGGTGAATATCTCACGCGCAGCGTGAATATTCGGTGCCTGACGCCGAGCCGCGGCCGAAGGCCGCGAGCCACCCAACCACCACGCCACAGCCCGGTATGCACGCGCAGCGTGAATACCCGGCACAGGTGAATATTGAGTGCCTGGCACCGGTTATTCAGCGGCCCGCGCACTCGATTCGCGCGGGCGGGTGAAGACGTGCCGCAGGGCCTGCTCGTCGGACGGGTCGCTCAGGAGCACCACCTCGTCACCGGGTTCCAAGAGCAGCGATCCGCGCGGCTGCTCGGTGCGGCCCCCTCGCACCACGAGCGCGACCCAGGTGTGCTCGCCGATCGGCAGCTCGCGGATGCGGCGGCCCGTGGCGATCGCGTCCGCACCGACGATCAGCCGCAGCACTCCCTCGGGCTCGTGCCGGAGCTTGACCGAGACCGCCCACCCGCGCGGCCGGCGCACCGTCATCGGCACGCCGAGCCGATGGGCCAGCGGCTCGAGCGCGAGCCCCTGCGCCAGCACCGACGCGGCGACCACCACGAACACGAGCCGGTAGATCAGGCCGGCGTCGGTGACGCCTTCGAGCACCGCCAGGGCGGCGAGCAGGATCGGCACGGCGCCCTTGAACCCGGTCAGGCTGATGAACACCTTCTCACCCCACCGCAACCGCTCGGGCCAGAGCAGCGGCAGCACCGCGAGCGGGCGCACCACCAGCACCAGGGCGGCTGCGAGGGCAAGGCCGTAGCCCACGGTCGACCAGCCGATGCCGGGCAGGTGGATCGTGAGTCCGAGCGCCGAGAACACCACGATCTCGCCCAGCGACGCCAGCGCCGCGTGGAACCGCTCCACCTCGCTCTTGAACGGCATCCGCGCGTCCCCGATCCACACGCCGGCGACGAACACGGCCAGGAAGCCCGAGCCGTGCAGAAGCGTGGCGACGCCGTAGATCAGACCCGCGAATGCAAGCGTCCGCACCGGGTTCAGGCCCTCGCGCGGCAGCGGATTTCTGCGCATCGTGCGCACCATGACGATCGCGCCTGCGACCCCGGCGGCCACGCCGACCGCCATCGCGAGCACGAAGTCGACGACACCCGAGCCCGACGACCCCGTCGTCGCATACGCCAGCAGGCTCACGACCAGGGCGATCGCGACCGGGTCGTTGGCACCCGCCTCGCCCTCGAGGATGGTCGGCACCCGGCCGGCGACGTTGCGCCGGGCGAGCACCGAGAACATGACCGCCGGATCGGTCGGCGCCAGCGCGGCCCCGACGATCGCGGCGGTCGTCCACGAGACGGGCAGGATGATCTGGGCGGCGACGGTGCCGAGCGCTGCCGTCAGGAACGTGCCCGCCACCCCCAGCACGGCGATGGGCCGGAACGACGGGCGCAGCCGCCGGCAGCCCATGTCGAGGCCGCCGTCGAACAGGATCGCGATCAGCGCGACGACGCCGATTCGCTCCACATCGCGGATCGACACCGCCTCCGACAGGCGGGGCTGAACGTCCGAGATCGCCGCCGCGGCCAGCAGGAAGACGACCGGGGCCGGCACGCGCAGCCGGGCGCTCAGGCCCGTCGACGAGAGGGCCAGCCAGAGGCCGGCCGACACCACCGTCACGACCACCGCGAAGGACTCGACCTCGCTCATCTCCCGGGTTGTACACAACCTCGGATAGCATCCGTCCCGCGATGGCGGCGGGTTTCGTGGGCATCCTGAGCTTCGAACTGCACCTGCCGGACGGCGGGTCGCTCAAGGCCAAGCGCAAGCACCTCCTGCATACGAAGGCGCAGCTCGAGCGCCGTTTCGGCGCCTCCGTGGCCGAGGTCGACTTCCACGACCGCTGGCAGCGGTCGCGCCTGACGATGGCCATCGTGCGCCGCGAGCACAACGCCGTGCAGCAGGCCCTCATCGACGCCGAGCGCTACCTGAGCATGCAGGAATACGAGCTCGCCGGCTCGACCCGCACCGTGCTCTCGGTCGAGCACGACCTGCCCGTGGGCGGGCGCACCTGATGCCGGGCGAGCGGATGCGCAGGGTGAACGAGGTGCTGCGCGAGGTGCTGGCCGAGGGCGTCGACGCGCTCGGTGACCCCGGCCTCGGCTTCGTCACCATCACGGCGGTGCGCGCGGCGCCGGATGTGTCCAAGGCCAGCGTTTACGTGAGCGTGCTCGGCTCGCAGCGCCGCCGCGAGCGCTCCCTGCGGGCGCTCGAGCGCGCCCACGGCGTGCTGCAGTCGCGCATCGCCCGCGAGCTCCACCTCAAGCGCACTCCGCAGCTTTCCTTCCTCTATGATGAGACACTCGACCAGGCAATGCGGCTCGAGGAGCTGATGAGCCGCGAACAGGATGCGCCGGTCGAGCCCCAGCTTGGTATGACCGACATCGCACTCGACACCGACCTTGAGGCCGTGGTCGCCGCGCTCGCTGCGGCAGACCGCGTCCTGATCGCGACCCATGAGAACCCCGACGGCGACGCGATCGGCTCGATGGCCGCGGCGGCCGCCGCGCTGCAACAGCTTGGCAAGCCCGTGCGCACCTACCTGGAACCGGAGTCGTCGATCCCGCACGAGGTGGCGTTCCTCGACACCGGCGGGGTGGAGCGGCATGTCGACCCGGACACGCTCGAGGGCTGGACGCTGCTCGCCCTCGACTGCGGCAACGAGCGCCGCCTGGGTGGGCAGTACACCGACCTGCTCGCGCACTGCGCGCCGGTGATCGACGTCGATCACCACCACGACAACAGCCGCTTCGGCGCCGTCAACCTGATCGACGGCCGCGCCTCGTCGACCGCCGAGATCCTCGTGCGCATCTTCGACAAGCTCGAGGTGGAGCTCACTCCGGCCATCGCCGAGGCCCTGTACGTCGGCCTCGTCACCGACACCGGCCGCTTCCAGTACCGCACGACGAGCCCTGCGGCGCTGCGCCTCGGCGCGCGGCTGGTCGAGGCCGGCGTCGACGTGCACAAGGTCTTCGAGCGGGTGTTCGAGAGCATCCAGCCGGGCAAACTGCAGCTGCTCGGGCGGGTGATCGTCCACGCCGTGCCCTACTGCGACGGGCAGCTGCTGATCTCGCACGTGACTCGCGACGACCTCGCCCTGGTGGAAGGCGACGAGGCCACCACCGAGGGGTTGATCGACCATCTGCGTGCCGTCGAGGGCGTGCAGGTCGCGGGCCTGATCCGGGAGCAGGTGCCGCTCGCCGACGGCAGCCTCGCCCCCAACCGGGTCTCGCTGCGCTCGCGCGGGCTGATCGACGTCTCTGCGATCGCCCGGCTCTCGTCCGGCGGCGGCCACAAACAGGCTGCGGGCTTCTCCCACGCCGGCAGCATCGACGAGATCCGCCGCTTCATCGTCGCGGAGGTCAGCGCGCAACTGGCCGAGTCAGCCGCGTAGCGGCCCGCCCGATGCCCGAGATCACCGGCCTGTATCTGGTCGACAAGCCCCGGGGGCCATCGTCGTTTGCGGTGCTGCGCGGGCTGCGGCCGGCGCTCGGCCGCAAGCTGGGCCATGCCGGGACCCTCGACCCGTTTGCCACCGGCCTGCTGCTGATCGTCGCCGGCCGGGCGACGCGCCTTGCCACCTACCTTTCGGGCGTCGACAAGGAGTACACGGCCGTCGTCCAGTTCGGCGCCGTCTCGACCACGCTCGATCCCGAGGGCGAGATCGCACCGGCGGGGCCGGCGATCGACGCTGGCGCGATCGAGGCCGCGGCCGCAACCCTGCGCGGCGAGATCACCCAGGCCGTGCCCGCGGCGTCGGCGGTCAAGGTCGACGGCGAGCGCGCCTACGTGCGCATGCGCAGGGGCGAGACGGTCGCTCCCAAGCCGCGCCGCGTCACCATCCATCGCCTGGCCGTCGGCCGCTTCGATGCCTCGGCGCAGCGCGCGAGCATCACGGTGAACTGCTCGAAGGGCACCTACATCCGCCAGGTGGCGGCCGACCTCGGCACGGCAACCGGTGCCGGCGCCTACTGCCTGGAGCTGCGGCGAACGCGGGTGGGCGGATTCGACGTGGCGGACGCGGGCACGCCGGAGCAGGTCGCCGCCGACCCATTCGGGCGCTGGTTCCGGTCGGCGGCCGATGCACTCCCGCACCTCCCGGCACGGTCGCTCGACGCCGACGAGTGCCGCGACATCGCCCACGGCCGGGCGCTGGAGCGGCAGGGCGAGGACGGGGTGACGCGGCTGCTCGCCGACGGCGAGCTGCGGGCCGTGGCCGAGCCGCGCGGAGAGCGCCTGCAGCCGGTGGTCGTGCTGTGATCGTCCGCCAGAGCCTGGACGGCGTGCCGCCCGGCGAGCGGTCGGTGGCACTGGGCAGCTTCGACGGCGTGCACCTCGGCCACCAGGCCGTGATCGGCGCCGCGATTGCGACGGCGAACGAGCGCGGCCTGGGCTCGGCCGTGCTCACCTTCCACCCGCCGCCGATCGCGGTGCTGCGCCCCGAGGTGAAGCTGGTGCAGCTGTCCTCGCTCAGCCGCCGGGCGGCGCTGGTCGCCGAGCTCGGGGCCGACGAGCTCGTGATCGTCCGCTTCGACGCGGAGTTCGCACACCTCGACGCCGACGAGTTCGCAGGCCGCGTGCTGGCCGGCGCGCCTGGGCGCCCGCCAGGTCAGCGTGGGGGAGAACTTCCACTACGGGCGCGGCGCCAAGGGCAATCCCGCGAAGCTGGCCGAGGAGGGGCTGCGACTCGGTTTCGATGTCCACGTCGAGCCGCTGCTCCAGGTCGACGGCGCCCCGATCTCGTCCTCGCGTGTGCGGGAGCTGATCGCCGCGGGCGCGGTCGAAGAGGCGGCCGCGCTGCTCGGACGCCCGCCCTGGCTCGAGGGGGCGGTCGTGCGCGGCGACGGCCGCGGCCGCGAGCTGGGCATCCCCACGGCCAACCTGGCCCCGGTGCCGCGCTCGCCGGTCGCCGCCACCGGGATCTACGCGGGCAGCGCCCACCTGCCCGGCTCGAGCCATCGGGCCGCGATCAGCATCGGCTACAACCCGACGTTCACCGACGACCGCAGCACGGTGCGCGTCGAGGCCCATCTGCTCGACTTCGACGCCGACATCTACGGCTCGCCGATCCGGCTCGACCTCGTCCGCCGGCTCCGCGACGAGATCCGCTACGACGACGTCTCCGACCTCTGGCCCAGCTCGACCGCGACATCGCGGCCGTGCGCGCCCTCGGCTGAGTTGAGACTTACGCCGGGACGGGCGTGCGGCCGAGGCTCTCGATCGTGCGCCGCAGGCCCTCGTCGAGCGAGACCCGCGGCTCCCAGTCGAGCACCTCGCGGGCGCGGCGTGATGTCCGGCTTGCGCACCTTGGGATCGTCGGTCGGGCAGCCCCTCGAACACGATCTCCGACGCCGTCGCCGTCAGCTGCACGATCTTCTCGGCGAGCTCGAGCAGCGTCATCTCGTCGGGGTTGCCGACGTTGACGGGCTGGTGATAGTCGCTCATCGCGAGCCGGAAGAGGCCCTCGATCAGGTCGTCCACGTAGCAGAACGACCGCGTCTGGCTGCCGTCGCCGAACACGGTCAGCGGCTTGCCCTCGAGCGCCTGGCGCAGGAAGGTGGGGATCGCGCGGCCGTCGTGCTGGCGCATGCGCGGGCCGTACGTGTTGAAGATGCGGGCGATGTGGGTGTCGACGCCCTGCTGGCGGTGGTAGGCCATCGTCATCGCCTCGGAGTAGCGCTTGGCCTCGTCGTAGACGCCGCGCGGCCCGACCGGGTTGACGTTGCCCCAGTACTCCTCGCGCTGCGGGTGCACCTCGGGGTCGCCGTAGACCTCCGACGTGGAGGCGATCAGGAACCGGGCGCGCTTGAACTTGGCCAGGCCGAGCGCATTGTGCGTGCCGTACGACCCGACCTTGAGCGTCGCCAGCGGCAGGCGCAGGTAGTCGACCGGGCTGGCCGGCGAGGCCAGGTGGAAGACGACGTCGACCGGCTCGTCGACGCTGATGTACTCGACGCAGTTGTGGTAGCGGAAGTCGAACCGCTCGCCGCGCAGCCGCTCGATGTTCTCGAGGCTGCCGGTATCCAGGTTGTCCAGGCAGATCACGCGCCAGTCGCGGTCGAGCAGGTACTCGCACAGGTGCGATCCCAGAAATCCGGCGCCGCCGGTCACCACTGCAGTGCTCAATGGACCTCCATTACGGTGGAAGAGATGGAGCAGTGTAGGGGACAGTCCCCTTGCTCCGCCGGGGACAGTCCTCGGACAGTTGCAGGGCCTCTGCTACCCTGCCTGCCGGCCGCACCGCGGAGTTGCGAAGCTTGCCAACGCAGCCCTGGGATGCAGGCGACGAAACAAAACCAGGCAAGGAGGTGTGGGCGATGCCGCTCACCCAAGCGCAGAAGACGGAGCTGATCGGGAAGTTCGGGGCAAGCCAGACCGATACCGGCTCCACCCAGGTGCAGATCGCCCTGCTCACGCAGCGGATCAGCGAGCTCACCGAACACATGAAGATCCACAAGCACGATCACCACTCCCGTCGCGGCCTGCTCAAGCTGGTGGGCCGGCGCCGCCGGTTGCTGACCTATATGCAGAGGCACGACCTGGAGGGGTACCGGGCACTGATCAAGGAGCTGGGACTGCGCCGCTAGGGCGCGCCAGACCGGAGGATGGCCCGCAATTCCGCGGGCCCGAGGAGAGAAGAGAGCGATATGAGCATTGCAGTTGAGTCCGGCGCGACGCGCCTGACCGCGACCATCGGCGACAACGAGATCAGCTTCGAGACGGGAGCGGTCGCCAAGCAGGCGCACGGTGCAGTCTTGGTGCAGCAGGGAGGCACCGTGGTGCTGGCCACCGCGGTCGGCCGGACCGAGGGCCGTGAGGGAGCGGACTTCTTCCCGCTCACGGTGGATGTCGAGGAGAAGTCGTACGCCGCGGGCAAGATCCCCGGCGGGTTCTTCAAGCGCGAGGGACGCGCCGGCGAGAAGGCGATCCTGACCGCGCGCATGGTCGACCGCCCGATCAGGCCGCTGTGGCCGAAGGGCTACAAGAACGAGGTCCAGGTCATCGTGACGACGTTCTCGGCCGACCAGGTGCATCCGCACGACATCCTGGCCATCAACGGCTCGTCCGCGGCGCTGATGCTGTCGCCGATGCCGTTCCTGGGCCCCGTCGGCGCCGTCCGGATCGGCCGCATCGACGGCCGGCTCGTGATCAACCCGACGCTGCCCGACCTGAAGGATTCGACGCCTCGACCTGATCGTGTGCGGCTCGCCCGAGGCCATCACCATGGTCGAGGCGGGCGCGCAGGAGATCGCCGAGGAGGATCTGATCACGGCCCTCGAGCTCGCTCACGGCGAGATCAAGAAGCTGTGCCAGCTCCAGATCGAGCTCGCCGCCAAGGCGGGCCAGCCCAAGTGGGTCGACGGGGCCGTCACCGAGTCGCTGCGCACAACGCACGGCCCGGCGCTGACCGCCGCCATCGCCCAGGACGGGCTCTCGGCGCTTCCGGCCCGCATCGATGCGCTTCTGCGCTCGGAGCTGCCGGAGATCGGCGGCAGCTCGACCGACGCCGATGTGCTCCAGCGCCAGCGGATGCAGTTCGGGTTCGCCCAGCTCGGGGTCGAGCTGCGCGACCAGGCGGTCTATCCGCATGTCAAGGAGCAGTTCGGGGATGACATCCGCGGGCTGACCGACGCCGAGCAGGACTCCAAGGAGCTGAAGTCGGCCAAGCGGCAGGCCCTCTACGAGCGCATCGCCGCGACGATCCGGTTGCCGTTCCCGGCCCGGACCGAGGTCGAGGGCGGCGGGCAGGGCCCGCTCGACCCGGCCGCCAAGGCGGCCGTCACGGCCACCTGCGACAAGCTCTACAAGGAGACGGTGCGCACCAAGATCGCCGTCGACAAGCGCCGGCCCGACGGGCGCTCCGAGACGGAGATCCGCGGCATCACCTCGTCGGTGAGCGTCATGCCGCGCACGCACGGCTCGGCGCTCTTCACCCGCGGCCAGACTCAGGCGCTGACGCTCTGCACCCTCGGCACGGCCAAGGAGGAGCAGCGCATCGACGACCTGTCCCTGGACGAGACCAAGCGCTACATCCACCACTACAACTTCCCGCCGTTCAGCGTCGGCGAGACCGGGTTCATGCGCGGGCCGAAGCGGCGCGACATCGGCCACGGCGCGCTGGCGGAGCGCGCACTCGTGCCCGTCATCCCCAGTGCCGCCGACTTCCCCTACACGCTGCGGCTGGTGTCGGAGATCCTGGAGTCGAACGGCTCCTCGTCGATGGCATCCGTGTGCGGCTCGACGCTGTCGCTGATGGACGCGGGCGTCCCGATCAAGGCCCCCGTGGCCGGGATCGCGATGGGGCTCATCAAGGAGGGCGACGACTACGTCATCCTGACCGACATCCAGGGCGCCGAGGACCATCTCGGTGACATGGACTTCAAGGTGGCCGGCACCGAGACCGGCGTCACCGCGCTGCAGATGGACATCAAGATCACCGGTGTCACCACCGAGATCCTGCGCAGCGCACTGAGCCAGGCCCGTGACGCCCGGATCCACATCCTGGGCAAGATGCGCGAGGCCATCGCGGAGCCGCGGTCAGAGCTGGCCGCCCACGCCCCGCGAATCGTCACCACCAAGATCCATCCCGACTTCATCGGCATGGTGATCGGCAAGGGCGGCGAGACGATCCGCGGGCTCGAGGCCGACTACGAGGTGCAGATCGACATCGAAGAGGATGGCACGATCCGCATCTACGGCGTCAACGGTGAGCTGGCCGAGCAGTGCCGCCTCGCCATCGAGGCGATGACCAAGGAGGTCGAGGTCGGCGACGAGTACACCGGCAAGGTGGTCAAGATCACCGACTTCGGCGCGTTCGTCGAGCTGCGCAAGGGCGTCGACGGGCTGCTGCACGTCAGCCGCATCCTGCCGCGGGGCAACCGGCTCCAGTCGGCCGCGCAGGTCATCGACCGGGGCGACACGGTGCGCGTCACCGTCGCCGAGGTCGACAAGGAGAAGGGCCGCATCGGCCTGACGCTGCTCGCCAAGATCGACGGCGACACGGAGATCACCCCCGAGCAGCTGGTCGAGGTCGCCGAGAACACGCCGGCCCCGGCGCGCGAGGAGCGCCCGCCCCGGCGCGGCGGCGATCGCGACCGCGGCCCGAGGCGCCGCTAGCCGACTGCCCACACGGTGGGGCGGCCATCACGCCACCCCACCGTCCCTGGGCCGTTGGTAGCATCGTCGCCGTGCAGCGCTACACCGTGACCACACTGGACGGGGGCGAGCGGATCGTCTCCGAGCCCGTCGCATCGGTGCGGTCGGTTGCGATCGGGATCTGGATCGGGGCGGGGTCGCGCGACGAGGCACCCTCCCAGGCTGGGGTCTCGCACCTCATCGAGCACCTGCTGTTCAAGGGCTCGGCGCGCTACTCCACGGTCGAGATCGCGCAGATCTTCGACGGGCTGGGCGGGGAGCTGAACGCCGCCACCGGCCGCGAGTACACCGTCGTCTACGCCCGCGTGCTCGACGCCCACCTCGAGGCGGCGCTGGACGTGATGGCCGAGATGGTGCTGCAGCCGCGCTTCGACGCCGACGAGATGAACGCCGAGCGCGAGGTGGTGCTGGAGGAGATCGCGATGTACGACGACACGCCCCAGGACCTCGTGCACGACCTGATCGCCCAGGCGGTGTTCGGCGACCATCCGCTGGGGCGGCCGGTGATCGGCACCGGTCAGGTGATTTCGACCGCGACGCCCGCCGACGTGCGCGCCTACCACGACTCCCGCTATGTCGGCCCGAACATCGTGGTCGCCGCAGCGGGCAACGTCGACCACGAGCCGCTCGTCCATGCCATCGAGACCCGGTTTGCGCCGCTCAGCCGCATCCCCGACCCGGCCGCCGGCGTGCGGCCGGTGTGGATCGGGGAGTCGGCGCCGCGGTCGCTCTTCCAGCACAAGGACACCGAGCAGTTCCACATCGCGCTCGGCGGCCTTGGCCTCCAGCGCTCGGACCGGCGCCGGTTTGCGGGGTCCCTGCTCGACTCGATGCTGGGCGGGTCGGCGTCGTCGCGCCTGTTCCAGGAGATCCGCGAGCGGCGGGGGATGGCCTACTCGGTGTACACGTACGCCTCGCAGTACGCCGACACCGGGATGGTCGGCGTGTACCTGGGGACGCGGGAGGACAACCTGGCGGAGTGCCTGCGCATCGTCGCCGACCAGTTCCGGCTGATGGGGGAGGGCGACTTCGAGGAGGGCGAGCTGGCCCGCGCGAAGGAGAATCTGAAGGGCCGCATCATGCTGTCGATGGAGTCGACGTCCAACCGGGCCAGCCGGCTCGGGAAGTCCGTCCTCACCGACACGGAGCTGCTCTCACTCGACCGGATCTGCGCCGAGATCGACGCCGTCGACCCGGAGGCCATCGCGGCGCTCGCCCGGCAGCTGTTCGCACCCGAGCGGCTCTCGGCGGCGGGCATCGGCCCGAGCCAGGAGCGCTTCGCGGAGGCCGTGGCGCTGCTGAACCCGGACCTCGCGGGAGTCACGGTCGCCTGATCATGGTGCGGGTGGCGATCTCGGGCGCGACGGGGGCCGTCGGCCGTGCCCTCGTCCCGGCGATCGAGGCCGAGCCCGACCTCGAGCTCGTCGCTCAGGCCGCGCCGTCGCTCGGCCGCAGCCTCGCCGACGCGCTGTCGGGCGACGTCGACGTCGCCGTCGACTTCTCGGTGCCGTCCGCGGCGGCCGCGGCCTGCGAGGCGGCGATCGCCGCCCGCGTGCCGCTGGTGCTCGGCACCTCCGGGCTTGACCCGGAGGCCCTCGCGCGGCTTGGTGAGCGCGCCGCGGCGGCGGGCGTCCCCATCTTCCATGCCGCGAACTTCGCCATCGGCGCGGTGCTCCTGATGCGGTTCGCCGAGCAGGCCCGGCCGCTGATGGACGCCTGCGAGATCGTCGAGCTGCATGCCGACACCAAGCGCGACGCACCGTCGGGAACGTCCCTCGCGACGGCGGCCAGGATGGGCGGCGACGTGCCCATCCACAGCGTCCGCCTGCCGGGGCTCGTGGCTCACCAGGAGGTGATCTTCGGTGCGCTCGGGCAGACGCTGACGCTGCGCCACGACACGACCTCGCGGGCCGCGTTCGTCCCCGGCGTGCTGCTGGCGATACGGCGCATCGGCGGCCTCGAGCCCGGGCTCACGAGTGGCCTCGAGGCGCTCCTGTGATCCGGCCGGAGCCGGTCTCCGACCTCGATTGGGGCGCCGGGCAGGCGCGCGAGCTCACCGGCGCCGTCATCGACCTGTGGTGCGAGCTGCTCGAGCGGATGCGCGACCTGCCGGTCGCGCCGCTCGTCGACGAGGTGGGCGTGGCCCGGGTTGCCGCCCTGCCCGTACCCGAGCAGCCCCTGCCGGCCGCCGAGCTCGCGGCGCTCCTGCGGCCGCTCGTGATGGAGCACTCGACGCTGTGCGGACACCCGGGGTTCATGGCGTACATCTCGGGCTCGGGCACCGTGCCGGGAGCCGCCGCCGACCTGCTCGCGGCCGGGTTCAACCCCAACGTGGGCGGATGGAGCCTGGCGCCCGCGGCGACGGAGCTCGAGCTGCACCTCATGCGCTGGCTGGCAGACCGGTTCGGGCTGCCGCCGGGTGCCGGCGGCCTGATGACGAGCGGGGGCGCGAGCTCGAACCTGACGGCCCTCAAGGCGGCCCGCGACGCGCGCACCGAGGGCGACGTTCGCCGCGACGGCATCGACGGCCTCCGGCTCGTGCTCTACGCATCGCGCGAGGCGCACGCGACGATCGCTGAGGCGGCCGACATGCTGGGACTGGGGGAGCGGGCGGTGCGCGCGATCGCCACCGACGAGGGCTACCGCATGCGCGTCGACGAATTGCGGCGGGCGCTGGCCGATGACCTGGCGGCCGGCATGCGGCCGTTCGCCGTCGTCGCCACGGCGGGCACGACCGCGACCGGGGCGATCGACCCGCTGCCCGAGGTGGCCGACGTGTGCGCCGAGCACGGCCTGTGGCTGCACGTCGATGCCGCCTACGGAGGAGCGGCGGCCCTGGCGCCGGCGCTGCGACCGCTGCTCGGCGGGATCGAACGAGCCGACTCGATCGCGTTTGACCCCCACAAGTGGCTGTACACGCCGCAGTCCAGCGCCTGCCTGCTCGTGCGCGATCCGCGCAACCTGCTGCGCAGCTACTCGATCGACGCCGCCTACGTGCGCGACGACGCGACCCTGTCGGGCCGTGGCCTCAACATCGGGGAGCTCGGCCCGCAGTGGTCGCGCGCGTTCCTGGCGCTCAAGGTGTGGCTGTCGCTGGCGGCCCACGGCACCGCCGCATACGGCCGCCGCATCGCCCACGATGTGGAGCTCGCGCGCTACCTCGACGAGCGGGTGCGCGCGCACCCGGACCTCGAGCCCATGTGCCCGGTCACCCTCTCGATCGCGTGCTTCCGCTACGCGTCGGCGGCGGCCCGGCTCGACGACGCGGCGCTCGATGCCCTGAACGAGCGGCTGATGATCGCGATCAGGCGCGACGGGCGGGCGTTTCCGTCAAACGCGGAGCTGGGCGGCCGCTACTGCCTGCGCGCCTGCCTCGTCAACCACCGCACGGAGGCGGCCGACATCGACGCCCTGGTGGATGCGGCCGTCCGCCTGGGCGCCGGGCTACTCGGCGGCTGACTCGACCCGTCGCAGCGCCTCGAGAGCGCGCGCGGCGGCCGGAGGAGTGGCGTCGGCGAGGGGCATGCGCACGGCCGCCGTGGGGATCGCGCCCTGCGCATGCAGGAGCGCCTTGATCACGGCGGGGCTGGGCTCGGCGAAAAGCGCCTGCACGAGCGGCAGCAGCGCCTCGGCATGCCTCCGGCCCGGCTCGACCTCGTTCCGGAGGCCGCACTCGGTCATCGCGACGAAGCGGCGGGTGCACAGGTTCGCGGATGCGGCGATCGCGCCCCGGGCGCCCATCAGCATCAGCGGGAAGAGAAACGCGTCGTCTCCGCCGAGCACCGCGAACTCGTCACCCGCTTCCGCCAGCACCCGCAGGGTGTCTGAGTCGACGCAGCCGACGGCCTGCTTCACGCCGGCGACGTTGTCGGTCGCCGCCAGCTCGAGCAGCGCGCCCGCGCCGAGCCCGCGCCCGGTACGGTACGGGATGTTGTAGGCGATCAGCGGGACGGGCGAGCGGGCTGCAACCGCCTGAAAGTGGCGCACGATGGCGCTCTCGGACGGCCGCACGCAGTACGGCACGACCGCCAGGGAGGCGGCGACACCGCCGACCGCGGCCAGGGCCTCGTGCCGCAGGATGGTGGTGCGCGTGTCGTTGGTTCCGGCTCCGACGATGAGGACCGCCCGCCGCCGTGCACACACCTCGGCGCAGACCGCGACGACCGCTCCCTGCTCGCCGTCGTCGAGCGACGTCGGCTCGCCCGTCGTCGCCAGCGCGACCACGCCGCTGGCACCGCATTCGAGCACATGCTCGGCGAGCCGCGCGAGCGCACCGAGATCGACCGCTCCGCCCTCGTCGAACGGTGTCACGAGCGGAACGAAGACGCCCGCAGGCCGGAAGCGGCTGCCCGACTGGGACACGCGCCGGAGAGTACAGGCATCCGCCTCGGGTAGACTCCCGACCATGCCAACTCCCCTGGGCGAACTCCTCACGGCGATGGTTACGCCGTTCCAGGCGGACGGGACCGTCAATTTCGCGTCCGCCCGCAGACTGGCCCACCATCTGATCGAGACCGGATCCGACGGCATCGTCGTGTGCGGGACGACCGGCGAGGGCCCGACGGTCAGCGACCGCGAGAAGCTCGACCTGTTCGACGCGATCACCGCAGAGGTGGGCGGCTCGGCCGCCGTCGTCGCCAACACCGGCACCTACGACACGCACCATTCGGTCGCCCTCACGCGGGCCGCGCTCACGACCGGCGTGGATGGCTTCCTGGCGGTCACGCCCTACTACAACAAGCCACCCCGGGCCGGCATCATCGCCCACTTCACGGCCATCGCCGAGGCCGCCGACGGCCACCCGGTGATCATCTACAACATCCCCCAGCGGGTGATCGTGAACCTCGAGCCCGACGTGCTCGCCGAGCTCGGCCAGATCCCCAACATCGTCGCGGTCAAGCAGGCGACGCCCGACGTCGACCAGGCCCGCCGGATCCTGCTCGAGACCGACCTTGCCCTGTACGCGGGCAACGACGACCTCGTGTTCCCGTTCCTGCAGCTGGGCGCCACTGGTGGCGTGTGCGTCGCCTCGCATGTGGCCGGGGGCCGGTTCCGGCGAATGATCGACCTCGCCCATTCCGGCGACATCGCCGGTGCGAGCGCCGAGAACGACGCGCTGCACGACCTCCTGGCGGCCCTCGCGGTCACCACGAACCCGATTCCCATCAAGGCGGCGCTCAACCTGCTCGGCCACGACGTGGGTGGCCTGCGCCTGCCGCTGATCGACGCCGACGCCGCCCAGACGGCGACGGTTGCCGCAGCGCTCGAGGCGGCCGGCATCCAGCCCGTCGCCAGGGTCTGAGAGTGCCAGAACCCGTACGGATCATCCCGCTCGGGGGACTGGGCGAGGTGGGCAAGAACATGACCGTCTTCGAGCGTGGCGGCCGCATGCTCCTGCTCGACTCCGGCCTGTCGTTCCCGCACTCCGAGATGTTCGGCATCGACCTGGTGCTGCCCGATTTCCGCTACGTCGCCGAGCGCACCGACCGGCTCGAGGCCATCGTGCTCACCCACGGCCACGAGGATCACATCGGAGCGCTGCCGTACCTGCTGCGCGAGATCGGGACGGGCGCGCCGGTGTGGGGCACGCGGCTGACGCTGGGCATGGTCAAGTCGAAGCTGGACGAGCACGGCCTGCTCGCGCACACCGAGCTGATCGAGATCGACACCGACGGCGGCGTGGTCGACGTGGGGCCGTTCTCGGCCGAGTTCGTGCCCATCACGCACTCCGTGCCCGACGCGGTCGCCGTGGTGCTCCACACCGAGTTCGGAGCGATCGTGCATACGGGCGACTTCAAGCTCGACGAGAGCCCGATCGACGGGCGGGTGACCGACCTCGGCCGGCTCGCGGCCCTCGGCGATGCCGGCGTCGCGCTCCTCATGTCCGACTCCACGAACGCCGAGCGGCCCGGCCACACCGCGTCGGAGCGCACCGTCGGCGCCGCGCTGCGCGAGATCGTCCGCACCGCGCCCGGCCGCGTGATCGTGACCTCGTTCTCGTCGCACATCCACCGCCTGCAGCAGGTGATCGACGCCGCCGAGGCCTCGGGCCGAACGGTGTGCGTGATCGGCCGCTCGATGATCCGAAACCTCAACATCGCGCGCAACCTCGGGTACGCCAGGGTCTCCGACGACCGCATCATCCGGGCCAAGCGGCTCGACGAGTTCATGCCCCACGAGCTGGTCATCATCTGCACGGGCAGCCAGGGCGAGCCCGGCTCGGCCCTGACCCGGATCGCCCTGGGCGACCACAACGCGCTCCAGATCCACCACAGCGACACGGTCGTCATGTCCGCCAGGCCGGTCCCGGGCAACGAGGTCAAGGTGAACGAGACCGTCAACCGCCTGTGCCGGCTCGGCGCCAAGGTGATGACCGAGGACACGGATTTCGTGCACGTGTCCGGCCACGGCGCGGCCGACGAGCTGAGCGAGATGCTGCGCACGGTGCGCCCCCGCAACTTCATGCCGGTGCACGGCGAGTTCCGGATGCTGCAGGCGCACGCCCGCCTGGCGGAGGCGGCCGGGATCCCCGCGCATGCGGTGCGGATCGCCGACAACGGCACCGTGCTCGAGCTTGACGCGGACGGGCTCACGGTGGTCGACCAGATCGAGGCCGGCACCATCCTGGTGGACGGCCTGAGCGTCGGCAACGTGCGCGACGTCGTCCTGCGCGACCGCCGCCATCTCGGCTCCGACGGCGTGCTGATCGTGGTGGCGACGATCGCCGCCGACAGCGCCGAGCCGCTCGTCGACCCCGAGATCATCGTGCGCGGCTTCGACGCCCCCTCAGACAACGGTGAGCTGCTCCTCGAGCAGGCGCGCGCTGCCGTCGAGCGGGTGCTGGAGGAGTGCCAGGAGCACCGCGCCACCGAGGTGCACGTCGTTCAGCAACGCCTCCACGACACGCTGGCCGACCTGGCCTCACGCCTGACCGGCAAGCGCCCGATGGTGCTGCCGATCGTCGTCGAAGTCTGAACTCGAGCGGCGGCTCTACGACCCGGGCAGGCGGGCACTGCGGTAGAACGAGAAGCCCTGCTGGCCGGTACCGCCCATGCGCGTGAAGTACCCGCCGAACCCGGCGCCGGGGGGACCGTTCGCGATCACCAGCAGGCCGTGGTCGGAGTTCGCGCCCGGATCCCAGGGCAGCAGGGTGTTGTCGGCCGTGTCGAAGGCCGCAACGTGGTGGCGGGTCGAGCACGGCGCGGTGTTGCCCGGCGTGCAGCCGGGGCCGGCGAAGTTGAAGTGCCCGCCGGCGTAGAGCACACCCGCCTTGAGCATGCAGCCCGGCGTATCGCCGTCGTCCTGCTGGGTGAACGACTTGAGCAGCGCGCCTGACTTGCGGATCGAACGCGCTCACGTTGTAGGACGTCTTCGTCCCGTTCACCTTCCAGTAGCCCCCGCACGTGTAGATACGCGTCGACGTCGCCATGACCCGGTACACCCGGCTGGTCTCGACCGTCGTGCACGCGGGGCAGTTGGCGGCCGCATAGATGTTCGGGTTGAAGGCGAGCACCTTCGAGCTGTCGTTGATCGGCACCGCCGCGGTCTCGTTGCGGACGACGCCGTCGACGAGGCCGAAGTGGCCGCCGAAGTAGACCCGCTGGCCGTTGGCGGAGAACGCGATCGGTGAACACCCGCGGCGCGCACCGGGGCGGGCAGGCAAATCCGGTGATCTGGCCGATTGCGGGCGCCCATGCGGCGAGTGGGGCGCTCGACGACTTGCCGATCTCGGCCAGGTGGTGGCGGCTCCTGCCGCCAACCTTGCTGAAGTCGCCGCCGGCAAAGAGCTGGCCGTTGGGCCCGATCTTGAGGACGTAGACCGACCGGTTGGCGCCGGGATTCCACCTGGCGACGGCCCCCTTGGGCGTGACGGCCGCCAGGTTGGCACGCGCCCGGCCACCGACCACGGTGAAGCTCCCGCCCAGATACACCCGCTTCGAGGTGACGGCGATCGTCCGCACCGTCCCGTTCGCTCCCGGATTCCACCTGAGCAGGGTGCCGGTCTTGGTGTTGAAGGCGGCCACGTTGCGGCGGGCAACGGCACCGGTCCCCGCCGGGGCGCCCGGAGGCCGCACGGCGGTGAACTCGCCTCCGACATACATGACGTTGCCGGCGAACGCGATGGCGCGGACGGTGCCGTTTGTCTGCCAGGACGTGCTCGGGGGATAGGGATTCACCGCCAGAGCCTGCCCCGATGACCCCCCGATCACCACCACCGCCATCGCGACTGTGAGAAAGAGTCTCAGTCGCACGGGGGCCACTCTAGCCGAGAACATGTCCAGTCGAGTGTGCGCTTACATGCTCCGCACAAAGACGCGCGCCTGGGGCAGGGGAAGGAGGAGCGGCGCCGAACTTCCTTCACGATGACAAGAGCAACGACGCGTGCACGAGGTCGCGCCGCTGGCTCTCGCACGAAGACTCGGCGCCCGGGCACCCCCACCCGCCACTCGCCCCCCCGGCGGAAGCGGGCGCCGAGTCGTTCGGCGCGCCAGCAGCGCACAGACCTCATCGGAGGCGGGCTGCTTGCCCTGGGCGCATTCCTGGGCTTCGTCGAGTACCTGGGCTGGGACGGCGGCGTCATCGGCCTCAAGATCGATACCGCCCTGCACCTTGTGATCGGGCGGGCGAGTGTGGTGGTGCCGCCGCTCCTCGTCGCCGTCGGTGCCGCCATCTTCCTGCGCAGTCCGCTGACGCGGCTGCGGCCGTTGCGAACGGGGGCGATCGTCTGCCTCGCGACGCTGGTGCTGGCGCTCTCGACCACCGACACGAGCACCGCGGAGCAGCACGGGGGACTCGTGGGCGCCTACGCGCGGATCGGGCTCGATGGCCTGGTCGGCCCCATCGGGGTCTCGATTCTGGTGGTTCTGGGCGCGGTGGTCGGACTCGTGCTCGTCACGGGCGCCTCGCTGGGCGTGGCGATGCGGGCATCGGGCCGGCACGTCGCCCGCGCCGCGGGCGCGGGTGTGCGCCTGTCGGAGGAGGTCGGGCGCCGCTATCGCGACCGGCCGGCCACGCGCCCGGCGCTGCACGCGGTGCCGAGCCCGGAGCCGTCCTCGCCGCCGATCGACGCCTCACATGCGTTTGCCGACATGTACGACAGCGAGGTGCCCGCTCTGGAAGACCCACCGACCCCGCCGCCGCTCCAGTACGAGCCGCCTGCTGATGACGCGGACGAGCCGACGCCCGTGCTGCCGCCGCCCCCGCCCGCCGCCGGTCGCGTGCCCTATCGGCTCCCGCAGGCGTCGATCCTGAAGCGCAGCGCCGCCACCCGAGGCGCCGCGCAGGATCATGACCGTATCGCCCGCCAGCTGGTCGAGGCGCTCGCGAACTTCGGCGTCGAGGCCCGGGTGATCGGCATGGTCACCGGCCCGCGCGTGACCCGCTACGAGCTCCAGCTCGCCCCGGGGATCAAGGTCAGCCGCGTGTCGCAGCTGCGCGACGACCTCGCCTACGCCCTGGCCACCACCGAGATCCGCATCCTCGCGCCGATCCCGGGCAAGCAGGCGGTGGGCGTCGAGGTGCCCAACCTGTCGGCCAACCTGGTCACCCTGGGGGACATCTACACCGAGCCGCCCGCCGGATCGAGTCCGTTGACCGCATGGCTCGGCAAGGACATCTCGGGCCACGGAATCGCCTGCGACCTGGCCCGCATGCCACATCTCCTGATCGCCGGCACCACCGGTTCGGGTAAGTCGGGCTGCATCAACGCAATCCTGTGCTCGATCCTCCTGCGCGCGTCGCCCGACGAGGTGCGGATGATCCTCGTCGACCCCAAGCGGGTCGAGCTCAACCACTACGAGGCCATCCCGCACCTGCTCACGCCGGTGGTCACGAACATGAAGAACGCCTCGCTGGTGCTGCAGAACGTGGTCCGCGAGATGGAGACGCGCTACGAGACGATGGGCGCCGCCAAGGCGCGCAACCTGGCCGAGCTGAACGCGGGCCGGACGGCGCTCGGGCGCGACACGCTGCCGCACATCCTGGTCGTGATCGACGAGCTCGCCGACCTGATGATGGTCTCGCCGGCGGAGGTCGAGGACGCGATCATCCGCCTGGCGCAGAAGTCGCGCGCGGTCGGCATCCACCTGGTGCTCGCGACCCAGAGCCCGCGGGTGGACGTGATCACCGGGATGATCAAGGCCAACGTGCCGTCGCGGATCGCGTTTGCGGTGTCATCGCAGACCGATTCGCGGGTGATCCTCGACACCGGCGGGGCCGAGGCTCTCCTGGGCCAGGGCGACATGCTCTACAAGCCCCTGGGGACGTCGAAGCTGCAGCGTATCCAGGGCGCCTTCATCTCGGAGGGCGAGACTCAGAAGATCGTCGAGGCCTGCCGCCGTCAGGGCGAGCCCACCTTCGAGGAGGAGCTCCTGGAGCTGCCGGCGGACGTCGAGCCGGAGAGCCTCGATGCCGACGAGGACCCCGTCCTCGAGGACGCCATCCGGCTCGTCGCCCAGCACCAGACCGCCTCGGTGTCGCTGCTCCAGCGGCGCCTGCGGGTGGGGTACACCCGCGCCGGGCGCCTGATCGACATGCTCGAGCGGCGCGGGATCGTGTCCGGCTACGAGGGCTCGAAGGCCCGCAAGGTGCTCATCACGGAGTCCGATCTGCACCGGATCCTCGGTGAGAGCTCCCCGCCGCTGCCCGAGCCGGCCGAAGAGATCACCATCGGCTGATCCCCCGGTCGCCGGGGCCCCGTTACGATCTGCCGCGGTGACCGACGACTGGTATTCGCGCCTGCTGGCAACGGGCCTCCTCGACGTGCTGGCGCCGTATCAGCCCGCGCTCGTGGGAGTGCACCCGCTCGGGATCGCGCCCGAGGGGGCGCCGGTCGAGATCGTCTGCCGCGCGACCGATCTGCAGGCGTTCGCCCGCGTCCTCGAGAACACCTACGGCGACCGGGAGGGCTTCGCGCTCTACGGCGGCCGGCTCGACGAGGAGCCCGCGGTGTTCGCGGAGTTCACGCTGGACGGCCTGCCGCTCGAGGTCTCGGCGCAGCGCGAGCACCTTCACCGCCGGCTGGGGGCGGCGACGCTCGGGATCTCGCGGGTGCTCGACGAGGCGGGCCCGGTGACACGGGCACGGCTCGCGGCGGCCGTCGCCGACGGCGCCGACTGGCTGGACGCGGCCACGGGCCAGCTCAACCTCGGCCGCTCGGCGCTCGAGTCGCTCTCGACCGCCAATCCGACGCTCGTGGCCCGGGTGATGGGCGTGCCGCGGCCCGGGCCGAAGGTGCGGGAGTACGCGGTGGCGGTGATGGTGGGGATCGCGGCCGACCTGCTGATCGTCGCTGCGGGGGCAGCCCGGGGCTCGCAGGAGTACACGGGGATCATGTTTCTCCTCGAGGCCGCCGTCCTCGGTGCCGTCTTCGGCGCCCGGCTGGCCCTGGTGGCATCGCTCGCGCCCCTTGTCGTCTTCGGGCTGCTGGTCGCGTCGAGCGTGACGATCGGCAGCGAGTCGTGCTCCCCCGACTGCAGCCTGCAGGCCGCCGACTACCTGTTCGTGGGGCTGATCGTGGCCAGCGCGGCGGGCTTCGCCGGACTGATCCGGGACCGCTACTTCCCCCGGACTGCGTGATCCGCTCGGCGGCCCTGGTGCTCCTGGCCGCGACGGCCGCGGGCTGCGGGTCCGACCTGCGGGCGGCATCGGTGGCTCCGGCCGCTCCCGTGCGGATCCTGCTCGTGCGGGCAACGCCGCAGCTCGCGCAGGGCGTTCGCGACTCGATCGCGCTGATCGGCGCCCGCACCGTGAGATCGGTCGACCGGGCCGACCTGGTCGTGACCGCGCAGCAGGCGGCCGCCGCTGCCGCAGCGCGCGCAAACCCGGGCACCCATGTGCTCGTGGTGGGCGCGCGCCCGACCGCAGCGGTCGCGGCCAACGTGCGGGTCGTCGAGTTCGACCGCGGGGAGCTCGCCTACCTGGCCGGCGCGCTCGCCGCGTTGCAGGGCCGGGACGTCGCCGTGGCCGAGCCCGGGCAGGTCCTGGCGGCCGCGTTTCGCGCCGGGGCGCGCGCCGCGCACCCGGGGGCGCACACCGCCTCGGTGGCGTGCGGCCAACCGACCGCCGCCACCGTCATCTACATCCCCGACCCGGCCTGCCGGCCGCGCGCCCCGGCGGCGCAGGTGATCGCTCCGGCGGCGCTTCGCGGCGCGAGGATGCTCGCCGTCCTGGAGACCCGGCCGCAGGTCGTCGTGGCCGAGGCTGCGCGCAGCGTCCAGGACGGAGCCTTCGTGCCGGGCATCGCTCTCGAGGGCCTGCGCGAGGACGCGATCGGCTTCAGCTGGGTCTCGCCAACGGTCACGCCGGGCGCCCAAAACCGGCTCCAGGACATCGAGGACGCGGTGCGCGCCGAGACGGCCGACATCCCGGCCGTGGCGCCGTGAGCTGCCACCGCACCGCCGGCCGCCACGGGAGTACACTGGTCGAACCGCTGCGGAAGCAGCGCTTTTTGCCATGTTCGAGATCGGGAGCTCACTCAGGGAAGCCCGTGAACGCCGGAACCTGAGCTACGGCCAGGTCGAAGCGGACACAGCAATCCGCACGCGCTATATCCGGGCCCTCGAGGACGAGGACTTCCACATCCTGCCCGGCCCGACGTACACGAAGGGCTTTCTGCGCGCCTACGCCGAGTACCTCGGCCTCGACGGACAGCCGTTCGTCGACGAGTTCAACTCCCGCCATCACGACCCGCGCGCGGGCATCGAGCACCAGCCGATCGCGTCCAGGCCGCGCTCGCGCCCTCAGCAGCGCCGCCGCAGGCGCGAGTCGAACCTGATCATGATCGCCCTGGCGGCGATCGTGGCGGTCTCGTTCCTGGTGGTGCTCGCCCTGCGCTTCCCGCCCCAGCCGACGGCCCCGTACAACACGAACACGGGCCCGCCGGCATCGACCACAGGCACCCCGGCGACCACCACCACGACCACCACCCACTCCACCGTCACCCTCAAGAAGCGGTTCCGGGTCACGCTCGCGCTGAGCGCGCCCACCTGGATCGAGGCGACGGTCGGGTCGCCCACGGGCCCCGGCGTGACCGCCGGCGGTCTCGACCTGGGGGCACCGCACGGCCTCACGGTCAATTCCGCCGACCATCCCACCCTGACCTTCCGCTCGCGCAAGCCCATCTACCTGGCCGTGGGCGCCCCGGGCAACGTCACGCTCACCATCGACGGCCGCCAGGTCCCGCTGCCCCACGTGGCGGCCGGGCACCGGGTGCGCCTGGACGCCACCGGCGCCATCGCCGTTTGAGCCGCCCGGCCGCCGCAATCCTGCTCACGGGCAACGAGCTCCTGCGCGGAGTGATCGCCGACACGAACGGGCCACATCTCGCCGCCGACCTCGAGCGCCTGGGGTTCTCCGTGCGGCGCACACTGGTGGTGGGAGACGATCTCGAAGACATCTGCGCCGGCCTGCGCCTGATGCTCGAGTCGGCCGATCTGGTCGTGACGTCCGGCGGGCTCGGCCCGACCCACGACGACCGTACGGTCGAGGCGCTCGCGCAGGTCGCGGGTGTCCCGCTCGAGCTCGACACCGAGGTGCTGGGGCGGATCGACCGCTGGACCGATCAGGTCGCCGTCCGCTACGGGCTCGACCGGGAGGGGTTCGACGCCGGCAATCGCAAGCAGGCGCACATCCCGGCGGGCGCGGAGGTGCTGGGCATCGCCGGCACCGCGCCGGGCCTCGTGATGCCGGTCGGCGCGACGTGGGTGGTGGTGCTTCCGGGCGTTCCGTCCGAGCTGCGGCGGCTGTGGGCGATGGCTCCCGAGCATGCGTCGCTCGCGCCGCTCTTTGCCCGCGCCGAGCCGCGGCGGCGGTGGCTGATCCGCACCTACGGCATCGGCGAGTCGCACGTCGCCGACCTGTTCGCCGAGGCTGGCGGGGATTCTCCCGGCGTCGAGACGGGCATCTGCGCTCGCAACTTCGAGATCGAGATCGACATCCGCGCCGAGGCCTCCGCGGTGGCCTCCGCCGCGGGTCTCGCCGAGCGCCTGACCGAGACGCTGGGCGAGCACGTGTTCGCGACCGACGAGCGCCCGCTGCCGGAGATCGTGCTCGACCTTCTGCGCGACCGGGGATGGACGGCCGCCACCGCGGAGTCGTGCACCGGCGGCATGGTGGCCGCGCGCCTGACCGACGTCCCCGGAAGCTCCGAGGCGTTTGCGGGCGGTGTGGTCGTGTACTCCAACGAGCTCAAGCAGGCGCTCCTCGACGTGCCGGCCGACCTCCTCGCCCGCCACGGTGCCGTCAGCCCCGAGGTGGCCGCGGCGATGGCCGCCGGGGCGCGGGAGCGGCTCGGAGCCGACGTGGCGGTGTCGGTGACGGGCATCGCCGGCCCCGGCGGGGGCAGCGAGGAGAAGCCCGTCGGGCTCGTGTACCTGCATGTCTCGTCGCCGGCCGGCGAGGATCAGCGGCGGATGGACGTGCCCGGCGGCCGCGACATCGTCCGCGCCCGCGCCGCCACCGCCGCTCTGCAACTCGTGCGTGCGCACGTCGTGGCAGCTTCGGCGCACGTGCGGCCTTGAACCGCGTCCGACCGGCCCTCTAGTATCTACGAACATCTGTTCGGGCGCCGGTCGCGTACGTCGGCCCCGGCTGCGACAATACGAGCGGCGCGCCGCGGGGACGCGCCGAGAGGAAGGTGGAGAGACCATGGAGCGAGATAAAGCCCTCGAGGCCGCAGTCAGCCAGATCGAGCGTCAGTTCGGCAAGGGCGCGATCATGAAGATGGGGGACTCCCCGCCGGTGGCGATCGACGCCGTCTCGACGGGTGCCCTGTCGCTCGACGTCGCCCTGGGCATCGGCGGCTTGCCGCGTGGCCGGGTGTGCGAGGTGTTCGGGCCGGAGTCGTCGGGCAAGACGACGCTCTGCTACCACGTCATCGCCGAGGCGCAGCGCCGGGGTGGCCTGGCGGCGTTCATCGATGCCGAGCACGCCATGGACCCGTCGTACGCCCGCCGCATCGGGCTCAACGTCGACGATCTGCTCCTGAGCCAGCCCGACAACGGCGAGCAGGCGCTCGAGATCGCCGAGCTCCTGATCCGCTCGGGCGCGCTCGACGTGCTCGTGATCGACTCGGTGGCGGCGCTCGTGCCCCGGGCCGAGATCGAGGGCGAGATGGGCGACTCCCACGTCGGCCTGCAGGCCCGTCTCATGAGCCAGGCGCTGCGCAAGATCGCCGGCACGCTCAACCGCACCGGCACGATCTGCATCTTCACCAACCAGCTGCGCGAGAAGATCGGGGTCATGTTCGGATCGCCCGAGACGACCCCCGGCGGCAGGGCGCTCAAGTTCTACTCGTCGGTCAGGCTCGACATCCGCCGCATCGAGACGCTCAAGGAGGGCACCGAGGCGGTCGGCAACCGGGTGCGGGTGAAGGTGGTCAAGAACAAGGTGGCGCCGCCGTTCAAGCAGGCCGAGTTCGACATCGCCTACGGCGAGGGCATCTCGTGGGAGGGATCCGTGCTGGACGTCGCGCTGGAGCACAAGGTGATCCAGAAGGCCGGCTCGTACTTCTCCTTCGGCGATGAGCGGCTCGGACAGGGCCGCACCAACGTCAAGGCGTTCCTGGTCGAGCACCCCGACGTCACCGCCAAGCTGCTCGACAGCATTCAGCTGGCCCTGCCCGACACCGTCATCCCGAGGCATCAGGGAGTGGATGGCGCTCCGCTCCAGCCGGTCAAGATCCCCACGAGCGCTGGTGCGGACGACGCCGGCCCCGGCCCTGCCGAGGACGACGAGGCGGCAATGTCCAACGGGGCGTCGCTGGCGGCGGTCGAGTAGCGGCGGGGCGCAAGGGGGAGCGCGGGCGGTGACGATGGCCGCCACCGGTACCGTCGTGGGCCTGCGTCGGCTGCGACCGGGTGACCCCACCGTCGAGGTGGTGCTGGAGTCGGGCGATCGGCTCCGCGTGCACGACCGCCGCCTGCCCGAGCACGGCCTGGCCGTTGGCGTGCTCCTCGACCCGGCCGCGCTTGAGGCACTCGAGCGGGCCGGCACGGCCGATGCCGCCGAGCGGCGCGCGCTGCGCCTGATCGCCCGCCGGCCGCGGTCGCGGGCCGAGCTCGCCCGCCGCCTGGAGGCGTGGGGGCTCGCGCCCGACGATGCGGCCCGGGTGCTCGAGCGACTCGAGAGGATCGGCGTGCTCGATGACGCTGCGCTGGCCGCGGCGGTGGTCTCGAGCCGGCGTGCGCACGCCTACGGCCGGCTTCGCATCGAGGCCGACCTCACCCGCCTCGAGGTCGACCCCGCCGCGGGCGATCCGGTGGCGGCCACGTCGGCCGAGACCGAGGCAGACCGGGCCCGGCAGGCGCTGCAGGCACGCCGCGTGCCGGCCACGCGAGACCCGGCCGATCTGCGTCGCGCGGCGGCATTTCTGTCCCGGCGCGGCTTCGACGGGGACACCGTCGCGGCAGTGCTCGGATTCGACGACGCCTGCTGAGACCGCGGCCTCCCGACTGTGGCGGCCGTCGTTGCCCAAATGCCGGTCGCTCGTCTACGATCCGTACGAGTCTGGCTTTACCAATGCTCTTCACCTTCTCCTGCCGGAAGGCGGGTTGATTGCACCGGTTCGCGTCTTCGATCAGTTCGCGCCTCACCTTCGCCTCGCGGAGAGGGCCCGAGCCTCGGCACGCCCCGGTGGGCGGCGGAAAGCCCGGCCCGCATACCTGATTCGATGACGGCCGCCGCCCGGCGGCGGCCACGCATAGAAGGAGACACGGTGGAGTCTTTGCTGATCGGGCTCGCGCTGCTACTCGGCGTGGGGGCCGGATACGCCGTGGAGAGCCGGCGCCGGCGCCCCCAGATCGCCGATGCAGAGCGACAGGCACAACGCATCATGGAGGACGCCGAGCGCCAGGCCGGCGCCCAGCTCAAGGAGGCGCAGGTGGCCGCCCGCGAGGATCTGCTCGCGCAGCGCACCGAACAGGAGCGCGACCTGGCGGAACGGCGCGCGGAGCTGATAAAGGCCGAGGAGCGCGTCTCGGCCGCCCAGACACAGGCCGACCTGCGCTCCGAGGAGCTCGGCCGCCGCGACCAGTCGATCGCCGACCGCGAGGTGCACGCCAAGCAGCTGCAGGAAGACCTGAAGGCCGCCCGCGACGCCGAGCTCGCGTCGCTCGAGCGGATCGCCTCGATGACGGCGCACGACGCTCGTGACGCCCTGCTCACGCGCGTCGAGCAGGAGGCGCGGTCGGACATGGCCAAGCTCGTGCGCCAGATCGAGGAGGAGGCCCGGATCGACGCCGACAAGCGCGCCCGCAACATCCTCTCGGTCGCGATCCAGCGCACGGCCTCGAGCCACACCGCCGAGACGACGGTCTCGGTCGTCCAGCTCCCGTCCGACGACCTCAAGGGCCGCATCATCGGCCGCGAGGGCCGCAATATCCGGGCGCTCGAGAACCTGACCGGGGTCGACGTGATCATCGACGACACGCCCCAGGCCGTCGTCCTCTCGGCCTTCGACGGCGTCCGCCGCGAGATCGCCAAGCTCACGATCGAGAACCTGATCGCCGACGGCCGCATCCATCCCTCGCGGATCGAGGAGATGTACTACCAGTCCAAGGCCCAGATCGAGCTGCAGATCGTCCAGGCGGGCGAGGAGGCCAGCTTCGAGGCCAACGTGCACGGCCTCCATCCCGAGCTGATCAAGATTCTCGGCCGGTTGCGCTACCGCACGAGCTACGGCCAGAACGTGCTCAAGCACTCGGTCGAGTGCGCCCATCTGGCCTCGATCATGGCCGCCGAACTGGGGGCGAGCCAGAAGACCGCCCGGCGGGCCGCGCTCCTGCACGACATCGGCAAGGCGGTCACGCACGAGGTCGAGGGCCCGCATGCGGTCATCTCGGCGCAGATGTCGAAGAAATACCGTGAGTCTCCGAGCGTCTGCCACGCCATCGAGGCCCACCACCACGACGTCGAGCCGCAGACGGTCGAGGCCGTGCTCGTGATCGCGGCCGACGCGATCTCGGCCTCGCGGCCCGGTGGCCGCGGCGAGGCGCTCGAGCACTACATCAAGCGGCTCGAGACGCTCGAGCGAATCGCAACCGCAAAGGACGGCGTCGAGCGCTGCTACGCCATGCAGGCCGGCCGCGAGATCAGGGTGATGGTCAAGCCCGAGCTGGTCGACGACGACACCGCCGTCCTTCTGAGCCATCAGATCGCCCGCGAGATCGAGGACCAGCTCGAGTACCCGGGCCAGATCAAGGTGACGGTGATCCGGGAGTCGCGCGCCACCGAGATCGCGAAGTAAACCCGAGCACACTGCGACGTTTACAGAAGGCTTACTGGAGCAGTCACCGCGCATGCCGATACTGGTGACATGCGAAAGATCGCCTTCATCACCGCAGTTCTCGCGGCACTCGCCGTCGCCGCGCCGGCGTCCGGCGCACTGCTCGCCAAGTCGTGTGGCAACAGTTGTGCGACGCTCACGGCGTCGGGCAAGGGCAGCCTGGGCGTTGTGGGCTCGGGAGCCGAGTGGGGCAGCTTCTCGAGCGGCATCGTGTGGGTTCGCGACCGCACGGGCAAGGGCAACCCCAAGAATTGGGTGCACGGGTCCTCGCTGAAGTGGAAATCGCTCGGAGACGACGGCTGGAAGGCCACGACCACGAAGCCGCTCACGTTCTCCGCGACCGGCAAGTTCTGGGTCAAGCTGGAGGGTACGAAGATCCAGATGAGCGGCGTCGTCGACGGCACCGGGAACATCAAGGGCAGCGGCACATACGCGCTCAACGGCCACAAGCAGAGTTGGCCCAGCGCCAACCGGGCACTCACGTTCTAGGCGCCCGCCACCCCAGGCTGTAACCTACGAAGATGGCCGAAAAGATCCTCGTGGTCGAGGACGAGCGGAACATCGCCTCGTTCGTGGCCATGTATCTCAAGAATGCGCGCTACCAGGTCGACATCGCCCGCGATGGCGCCGAGGCGCTGCAGAAGGCCGAGAGCGTCAAGCCCGACCTGGTCGTGCTCGACCTGATGCTGCCCGACATCGACGGGCTCGAGGTGTGCCGCCAGATCCGTTCGACCTCCGACGTGCCGATCCTCATGCTGACCGCCCGCGACGACGACGTGGACAAGATTGTCGGGCTCGAGGTGGGGGCCGATGACTACCTGACGAAGCCGTTCAACCCGCGTGAGCTGGTGGCGCGCATCAAATCCATCCTGCGCCGATCGAGCCAGACGGCCCGCAGCTCGCGGCCGCAGGAGGCGGCGATGGAGCACGGCCACCTGCGCATCGACGCCGGCCGCCGTGAGGTGACCGTGTCGGGCCGGCAGGTGCAGCTGGCCCCGAAAGAATTCGACCTCCTGTGGGAGCTGCTCGATCACCGCGGCCTGGTGCTGACCCGCGATCAGCTGCTCGAGCGGGTGTGGGGCTACACCTTCGCGGGGGACACCCGCACCGTGGACGTGCACGTGCGCCAGCTGCGGCGCAAGCTCGGCGATGACTGCCCGGTGGCGACCGTTTGGGGCGTGGGATACAAGGTCGCTGACGATGCTGCAGTCACTTAGAGCACGCCTCGCCTTTCTCTTCCTCGGCACGCTCGTGCTCGCAACGGTGATCGCGAGCGTGGTGGTCGTCAGCCTGTACCAGTCGTACAACCGCGACCAGACCGAGGCGGCCCTGCGCAAGCAGGTCGAGGGCGTGGCGAGCTACTACCAGCGGGCGTTCAAAAGCACGTTCGGCAAGTCGCGGAAGCCTGCCCCGGGTCAGATCACGGTGAAGGTGTTCAACAAGGTGGCCGACGCCAAGCTCTACTACGGGGGGCCGAAGTTATTCCCGGTCCCTGGAGCTCGCGCCCTGAGGAGCGTCGTTCCAAACTTCAAGCCGGGTCACATCTCGCCCAGCTCGCGGCCGGTGTACCAGTTCCCCGTCGCGGGGACGACCTATATCGGCGTCGGGGCGCCGATCTTCAGCGGCAACCAGCCCATCGGCGTGATCGTGCTGGCGAAGCCGCTCGCAGACGTGAACAACGCGTGGAAGAACGTGATCGGCCTGGTGGCGGCCGGGGTCGCGGTCGGCCTGATCGTGGCCATCATCCTGGCGACCTACGTCGCCCGCCGGATCACCCAGCCGCTGCGGGTGATCGGCAGCGCCGCCGACAAGGTCGCCCGCGGCGACCTGGACGTGAACGTGATCGGGAAGCGCACCTCCGACGACGAGCTCGGCCAGCTGGCGACGCGCTTCCAGGGCATGGTCGACCGGTTGCGCGAGGTGGACGAGCTCGAGCGCAACTTCCTGATGCGCGTCACGCACGAGCTGCGAACGCCCCTGACCGCCATCTCCGGCCACGTCCAGGCGCTCGACGAGGGCGTGGTCGGTCCCGACGACCTGGACGAGTCGCTCGGCGCCGTCAACGAGGAGGTGCGCCGGCTCGACCGGCTCGTCGGCGACCTGCTCGACCTCACCCGGCTCGAGGCGCACCAGTTCCGGGTGGTCAGCGAGGAGGTCGGCCTGCACGCGCTGCTCGAGCGGGCGGCATCGTCGTTCCGCGAGAAGGCGCGCACGAACGACGTCGCCTTCGACACGCCGATCGAGGATGCTCCCACGATCATCACCGACGGCGACCGCGTGCTCCAGATCGTGAACAACCTGCTCGACAACGCCTTCCGCTGGACGCCCAAGGGCGGCACGGTCGCGCTCGGCTGCAACAGCTCGAACGGGATCGCCGCGATCACCGTCACCGACACCGGCCGCGGCATCGCGCCGGCCGAGCGCGAGGCCGTGTTCCACCCGTTCTACAGCCGTCGGGGCGAGGGTGGCACCGGCCTCGGCCTGTCGATCGCCCGCGAGCTCGCAACGGCGCTGGGCGGACGGCTCTCGGTCGAGAGCGAGCCCGGCCAAGGCACGACCTTCACGCTGTCCCTGCCCCGCAAGCGGCGCAGGCGGGCGAAATGAGGATCCGCCTGTGCGACACCGAACAGGACGTGTCCGGGATCAGCGTCGAGCTCGTCATCACGGCCGAGCCGTTCGCCGAATCCGTGCCATATTCGCTGACGCTGCACGCGGGCGGGGCGGCGATCGCCCACGTGTCCGAGGCCGAGCTGACCCCGGCGGAGCTCTTCGCGCTCGGCCACGCACTCCTGGACGCGGCGGCGGACGGCTTCGGCCACTTCGTCCCGGCCGACGAGGTGTTCGGCCTCGACCTCGCTCCTCCGAGCGTGCCGAGGGCGATCGACGAGGTCGGCCTGGCGGTGTGGGTGGACGCCGGCCGCGCCCAGGCCGAGACGCCGACGCGCAGCGGCGTCGCGGTACAGCTGATCGTCGACGCCCCGGCGCTCGCCGGGGTCGCGGAGGCGGTCTGCGACCAGGCCGCCCGCGTCCTCAACGCCTGATTCGCTCGGCCACAGCCCGGTACGCCTCGAGGTCCCCCGCGGAGAAGAGCACGAACACCAGCCGGCGCACGTGCGCAGAGCGGTCGGCGGCGGACGGCGCCGCGGTCAGCGCGACCTCGGCCGCCCGGTCGACGGGATAGCCGTAGATGCCCGTCGAGATGGCCGGAAACGCCATCGACTCGCAGCCGAGTTCGCTCGCCACCTCCACCGAGCGCCGGTACGCGGACGCCAGGGCCTCCGCCTCGCCGGAGCCGCCGCCGCGCCACATGGGGCCGACCGCGTGGATCACGTACCGGGCCGGCAGCTTGCCCGCGCCGGTCGCGCGGGCATCGCCGGTCGGGCAGCCGCCCAGCCGGCGGCACTCCTCCAGGATCGTCGGGCCGCCGGCGCGGTGGATGGCGCCGTCGACCCCGCCGCCGCCCAGAAGGCCGCTGTTCGCGGCGTTCACGATGGCGTCGACGGCGACGGCCGTGATGTCCCCGCGCACCAGCTCCAGATCGACGGCCATCGCAGCACGATAGCTACGCTCTGGACGACCGAGAAGGAGCTTTGGATGGACGTGCGCGCGCTGCAAGAACCGCTGAAGGCCGGCTATCGCAACGACCCCGAAAGCGGCCGGATCACGCTCACCGCGCGGGGCGGGCAGGCCGGCCAGCCGATCGGATGCTCGATCGACGTCGGGCGGGCGCAATACGCGGCCCAGGCCCATGCGGGCGTGGGCGGCGAGGGGACGGGCGCCTGCTCGGGCGACCTGCTCCTGGGGGCGCTGGCGGCGTGCGCGCAGATCACCTGCCAGATGGTGGCCGCGGCGATGGGCCTTGACGTCCGCGACATCGCGGTCACGGCCGAGGGCGACCTCGACCTGCGGGGGACGCTCGGTGTCGACCGCGAGGCGCCGGTGGGGTTCACCGGCATCCGGCTCGCGTTCGCCGTCGATGCGCCCGCCGCGACCCCGGAGGAGCTCGAGGGGCTGCGCCGGCGCACCGAGCGCTACTGCGTCGTCATGCAGACCCTGGCCGAGCCGCCGGCGATCAGCACGAGCTGGCCCGCGGCGGAGGTAGGCTGACCGGGTGAGGCGCTATCACGTCACGACGTTCGGCTGCCAGATGAACGTGCACGACTCCGAGCGGATCAAGGGCCTCCTGGAGTCGGTCGGGCTGGGGGAGGCCGCCGATCCCGCCGAGGCCGATTTTCTGGTCTTCAACACCTGCACGATCCGCGAGAAGGCCGATGACCGCCTGGTCGCGCACCTGATGGACGCGCGGGCGGCCAAGCAGCGCGACCCGGACAAGGTGATCGTGGTCGGCGGGTGCTGGTCGGAATCGATGAAGGACGAGCTGTTCGAGCAGTTCCCGTTCGTCGACCTCGCCTTCGGCCCCGGCAACATCCATCGCCTGGGCGACTTCATCGAGGCGGGCGGCGAGATTCCGCGCGGCCACTTCTCGACCTTCGACAGCTTCGCCGGTGAGCTGCCGCTCAAGCGCGACCGCCCCCACCAGGCCTGGCTGCAGATCTCGACCGGCTGCAACTGCAACTGCTCGTACTGCATCGTGCCGAGCGTGCGCGGGCGCGAGGCCAGCCGCCACCCCGACGATTTGACCCGCGAGGCGGCGCTCTTCGCCGCCGACGGGGTGCGCGAGCTGACGCTGCTCGGCCAGAACGTGAACTCCTATGGCCGCGACCTGCGGCCCGGGGTCGTGACGGGCTTTGCGCCGCTCCTGCGCGCGCTCGACGCCGTTCCGGGGATCGACCGCATCCGGTTCACCAGCCCGCATCCCAAGGACATGCGCGACGACGTGATCGCCGCGATGGCCGAATCGCCGGCGGTGTGCGAGCACCTGCACCTGCCCGTCCAATCCGGCTCCACCCGCGTGCTCAAAGCGATGCGGCGCACGTACTCGCGCGAGCGCTACCTCGCGCTCGTCGAACGGATCCGCGCGGCGATCCCCGGGATCGCGCTCACCACCGACATCATTGTCGGGTTCCCCGGCGAGACCGACGCCGAGTTCGACCAGACACTCACGCTGGTCGACGAGGTCGGCTACGACCACGCCTTCACGTTCGTCTACTCGCCCCGCCGCGGCACCGACGCCGCCCGCATGGCCGAGCAGGTGCCCGAGCCCGTCAAGAAGGAGCGCATCCAGCGGCTGGTCGACCGGGTGCAGCACCACGCGGCCGCACGCAACACCGCGCTTGTCGGAACCGTTCAGGAGGTGCTGGTCGAGGGCCCGAGCCGCACCGACGCGGCGGTGATGCGGGGACGCACCCGCACGAACAAGGCGGTCAACTTTGCCGGTGACGCGGCGGCGGGCGCGCTCGTGGACGTGCGTATCAGCGGGTCGACGTCGCAGACCCTGGCCGGCCGCCAGGTCGCCTTCGTCGCGGCGTAGGCGGCTGGACGTGGACGTCGTGGCCATCTTCGGGCCGACCGCGTCGGGGAAGAGCGCCGTCGCGCTGGCGCTGGCCGAGCTGATCGGGGGCGAGATCGTCTCGTGCGACGCGATGCAGCTCTACCGCGGCCTGCCGATCCTCACCAACCAGCCGACCGCCGCGGACACCGCCCGCGCGCCCCACCACCTCGTCGGGGTCTGGGGGCTCGAGCATGCCGGCTCGGTGGCCGAGTACGCCGGCCTCGCCCACGCGGCCGTGGACGAGGTGGTCGCCCGCGGCCGGGTTGCTGTCGTCTGCGGCGGCAGCGGCCTCTACATGCGGGCGGCCCTGGCCGAGATGCCCCTGCCGCCGCAGGTGCCCGCGGCCGCGCGAGCGAGGTTCGAGCGGCTGTATGAGCGCGAGGGGGCCGGCGCCGCTCACGCCGCGCTCGCCACGGCCGACGCCCGGGCCGCCGCGGCGGTGCACCCGCACGATCGCCGCCGGGTGGTGCGCGCGCTCGAACTGCATGCCGCCGGCTCGAGCCTTGCGCCCGAACGCGACCGACTGTGGGCGGGCGACGCCCGCCACCAGACCGCGATCGTCGGCCTGGATGCGCAGACGGGCCTCGTTTCGGAGCGGATCGCGCGCAGGACGGAGGCGATGTTCGCGGCGGGAGTGGCCGAGGAGGTGCGATCGGCCCGTGCGGCACACACGTTCTCGGCCACGGCCGAGCGCATCCACGGCCTTCAGGACGTGACCGCGCTCCTTGACGGGAGCATCGACCAGCCGGAGGCGGAGCGGCGCCTGAACGTGCGCACGCGCCGCTACGCCAAGCGCCAGCGCACGTGGATGCGGCGGCTGCCGCGCGTCGCGACGGTCGCCGCCGACCGCGACCCTCGGGTCGTCGCCGCCGAGATTGCGGAGTCGCTGTGACCGGCCGACGCGAGCACGACGCCGTTCGCGAGGCCCGCGACGCGCTGGTGATCGTGGCCGCGGCGGCACCCGTGGCGGCGGTGGCGGCCGTGCTGGCCGGGATCGCCGGCGGCGATCTGCGCGGGTGGGCGCAGTGGGTGATCGGCCCGCTGGTGGTGGCGATCCTGCTCCTGGGGACGCTGGGCTCGGCGCTGCTCGTCGCCGACCGCCTGGGGAGCCGCTATATGCGCGCCCGGCCGGTTGCGATCAGCCGCCTGCGCCTGATCGCGATCGCACTCGGGGCCGGCATCCTGCTGGTCGCAGGGCTGCCAACGACCTGGCCCCTGGTCATCGGCTTCGCCCTCGTCTGCGCGCTGCTCGCGGCCGGGATCCTGGTCGGCGCGGCCCTCGGCACCCACTGAATATTCGGTGCCAGGCACCCAATATTCATGCCGCCGGTATCCTCTCGCGGCATGCGGTTCGAGAAGTGGCAGGCGGCCGGGAACGCCTACCTGGTGATGGAGCGGACTGACCTCGTGCACCCGCTCACGCCCGCGCGGGTGCAGCGCATCTGCCATCCCGATCTCGGCGCCGGCAGCGACGGCATCCTCGTGCTCGACGCGCTCGGCCGCGGCCACACGCGAGTGCAGATCCTGAACCCCGACGGCGGCGAGGCGGAGTTCTCGGGCAACGGCAGCCGGATCGCCGCGGGCTATGTCGCGGGCCGTGACGGCGTCTCCGACGTCGTGCTCGAGACGCTCAAGGGCACCGTCACCGGGCGGGTCGACGGCCGATCCGTCACGGTCGACGTGGGTGCCGCCGCCCTGGAGGGGTCGGATCACGCCCCGGGCGGCGGCCCGCCGCCCGCGCCCGCCTACACGTTCGTGTCGCTCGGGAACCCGCACTGCGTGATCGAGACGGAGGCGGTGGACGGGCTCGACCTGGCCGCAGCGGGGGCGCCGATCGAGCGCCACCCGTGGTTTCCCAACCGCACCAACGTCGAGTTCTACCGCCCGCTCGGAGGCAACGACATCCGCATGCGGGTGTGGGAGCGCGGGGCGGGGGAGACGCTCTCGTCGGGATCGGGATCGAGCGCGGCGGCGGTCGCCGCGGTCGTTGCCGGGCATGCGGAGAGCCCCGTGACCGTGCACACCGACGGCGGCGAGCTCGTGGTGGCGGTCGACGAGCACCTGTCGGTGCGCCTGACGGGGCCGGTGCAGCGCGTCCACCGGGGCGAGTTCTCGGCCGACTTCGTCGCCGTGCTGGGAGCGCTCTAGCCGATGCGGGTCGCGGCGCGCGTCCAGGCATTGCCCCCGTACCTGTTCGCCGAGCTCGAGCGCAAGATCGAGGAGCGGCGGCGGGCCGGGGTGGAGGTGATCTCGCTGGGAATCGGCGACCCCGACGTGCCCACGCCGGCGGCCGTGGTCGAGGAGGCCCAGCGCCAGGTGGCACGGCCGGACACCCATCAGTACCCGTCCAACCGCGGCCGGCCGGAGTTTCGCGAGGCCGTCGCGGCGTTCTACCGCACCCGGTTTGGGGTCGAGCTCGACCCCGACACCGAGATCCTGCCGCTGCTCGGAGGCAAGGAGGGCGTCGCCCACGTGTGCTTCGCGATGCTCGATCCCGGTGACGCCTGCCTGGTCGCCGACCCCGGGTACCCCGTCTACACGTCCGGCACGCTCCTGGCAGGGGCAGAGCCCGTCCTGATGCCCCTGACCGCGGAGCGGGGCTTCCAGCCCCATCTGGAGGCCATTCCCGCCGACGTCACGGGCCGGGCGAACCTGCTTTTCTGCAATTACCCCAATAATCCGACAGGTGCCGTGGTCGACATCGGCTTCTTCGAGCGGCTGGCGGCGTTCGGCCTCGACCGCGACGTGCCGATCGTGCACGACAACGCCTACTCCGAGATCACGTTCGACGGCTACACGGCTCCCAGCTTCCTGCAGGCTGCCGGGGCGCGCGCGGCGGGCGTCGAGATGTTCTCGCTGTCCAAGACCTACAACATGACCGGCTGGCGGGTGGGGGCCGCAGTCGGCAACGCCGAGATGATCCAGGCGCTCTGGAAGCTGAAGACGAACATCGATTCGGGCATCTTCGAGGCCGTCCAGATGGCGGCCGTACGCGCGCTCACCGGGCCGCAGGACGAGGTGCGCGAGATGTGCGCGATCTACGCCCGCCGCCGCGACCTGGTTCTCGCGGCCCTCCACGCCGTCGGGATCGACGTGCCGCCGCCGCGGGCCACGATCTACGTGTGGGTGCCGGTTCCGGCCGGCCACACGTCGGTCTCGTTCGCCGAGCTGGTGCTCGACCAGGCGGCCGTCGTCGTCTCGCCCGGATCGGCGTACGGGCCCAACGGGGAGGGCTACGTCCGCCTCTCGCTGACGGTGCCGGACGACGAGCTGCGCGAGGCGATGTCGCGCATCGAGCGGCATCTCAGAGTCACCGCCTGACAGCCCCTTCTTATACTGCTGGTCGTGACCGTGATCACCCCTCGTGACCAGGATCCCGAGCGCGGGGTGGTGGTGGCGTCGCTGGTGCCGGGCAGCGACGGCGCGGACGAGCTGGGGGAGATGCGCGAGCTGCTCCGGACGGCGCGCGTCGAGACCGTCGCGACCCTCGTGCAGCACCGGCGCCGGCCCGACCCGCGCACCTACCTGGGCCCGGGCAAGCTCGACGAGCTGCGGGAGCTCCTCGCCCAGGTCGAGGCCGAGGTCGTGGTGTCGGACGACGAGCTGACGCCGCGCCAGCAGCGGACGCTCGAGGACGCGCTGCAGATGCGCGTCGTCGACCGCACCGCGGTGATCCTGGACATCTTCGCCCAGCATGCCCACACGGCCGAGGGCAAGCTGCAGGTGGAGCTGGCCCAGCTCGAATACTCGCTCCAGCGGATGCGCGGGATGTGGAAGCACCTCGAGCGGCTCGGAGGCGGAGTGGGCACGCGCGGCCCGGGCGAGACCCAGCTCGAGTCCGACCGGCGGATGGCCCGGCGGCGACTCGCGCTCCTGCGCACGCGCCTGCGCGATGTGGCCGCCCAGCGCGGCGTCATGCGCCGCCGGCGCACCCGGTCAGCGATGCCCGCGGTCGCACTCGCCGGGTACACCAACGTCGGCAAGTCGACGCTCCTGAACGCGCTCACCGGCTCCGAGGTGAGCGTCGACAACCGGCTCTTCGAGACGCTCGACCCGACCACGCGCGCATTTCGCGAGGAGGGCCGCACCTACCTCGTCACCGACACGGTCGGGTTCATCGGCAAGCTGCCGCACATGCTGGTCGAGGCGTTCGCCGCCACGCTCGAAGAGACGCTGGCCGGTGACCTCGTGCTGCTGGTGGTCGACGCGTCGGCGGGCGAGGAGGGCCTCGCGCGCCAGCTCGCCGACGTGCGGGCTGTGCTGAACGAGATCGGCGCCGACGAGATCCCGCAGATGCTCGTGGTCAACAAGATCGACGCGATCGACGCGCTCAGCCGCCGCCGGCTGGCCAACCGCTTCCCGGATGCGATCCACATCTCCGCCCGCACCGGCGAGAACCTCGACGAGCTCAAGCACCGCGTCGCCGCCTTCTTCAGCGACCGGTACGTCGACGTCCGCCTGATGGTGCCGCACGGCCAGGGCGGCGAGCTGTCGGCGCTGTATGCCAGCGGCGCGCCGATCACCGCGCGTGAGGACGGGGCCGAGGGCGTGCTCGTGACCGCCCGGCTGCCCCGCGACCTGGTCGGACGGTTCGCGGCGTTCCGCGTATGACCGAACTGCTCGTCCGGCGCCTGCATCCCGACGCGGTCGTGCCCGCCGGCGCCTACCCGGGCGACGCCGGGCTCGACCTGGCGAGCATCGAGGAGGCCGTGCTCGAGCCGGGCGAGCGGCGCATGGTGGCAACCGGCCTGGCGGTCGCAATCCCCGCCGGCCACGCGGGCTTCGTCCAGCCCCGTTCGGGGCTCGCGGCCCGCCACGGCATCGCCGTCGTCAACTCGCCCGGCCTGATCGATTCGGGCTACCGCGGCGAGCTTCGCGTGGTGCTCCTGAACACCGATGCCACCGAGCCGTTCCACATCCGACCGGGCGACCGCATCGCCCAGCTAGTCGTGCTCGCGCTCCCCGAGGTGACGGTGACGGAGACCCTCGATCTGCCTCCCTCCGAGCGGGCCGAGCGCGGGTTCGGATCGTCGACGGTGAGACCGGGGGCGTGAGCGAGCCCCGCATCCGGGTGGGGGCGCTCCTGCGCTCCGGCGACTCGGTGCTCCTGCTGCGGCAGGAGAAGGGCGGCCGCTCCTACTGGCTCCTGCCCGGAGGCGGAGTCGAGGAGGGTGAATCGCTGCACGTCGCCCTGGCCCGCGAGCTGGCCGAGGAGTGCGGGCTCGAGGGGCTGACGCTGGAGGGCCCGATCGCGATCGTCGAGTCGATCGCCCCCGCCGGCCTGCGGCCGCGAAAGCACGTCGTCCACGTGATCTTCCACGCTGACGTCTCGGGCCGCAGCCTCGAGCGGGTCTCCTCGGCCGACGTCGCCATCCACGGCCACCGGCTGATGGACGCCGCCGACCTGGCGACGGTCGACCTGCGCCCGCCGATCCACCGCTTCCTGGAGCGCTGGCGCCCGGGCGACCCGTTCGTCCACCTGGGCGAGCTATGGGCGCGATAGCGAGGGTGACAACCACCCGGGGACAGTCCCCGATTGGTTGGAGTGCGCAATCCGTGACACTTCGGTGACACGGCCGGCTGCCACCGGCGCCGATCCGGCCGTGCGGGCCGCCGTCCCGGCCGATGCCCGCGCGATCGGGGCGCTGGCGGCGCGGGCGTGGCGGGCGGCCTACGCCGGCCTGCTCGACCCCGACGTGCTCGCCCGCCTCGACCCCGCCGAACAGGCGCAGGAGTGGCGCGGCTACCTGGCCGACCTGCCCGGCCCCGCCCGGGTGTGGGTGATCGACGCGGCCGGGACCGTGCGCGGCTTTGCCCGCACCGGTCCCAGCCCGGACACCGACCTCCCGGCCGGAGCCGGTGAGGTGCACGGCCTCTACCTCGACCCCGACGTCGTCGGCACCGGACTGGGCCGGCCCCTGTACGCCCAGGCCGTCTCCGACCTCGCCGAGCGCGGCCACAACCCGATCGTGGTCTGGCACTTCGACGGAAATCACCGCGCCGCGCGCTTCTACGAGCGCGCAGGCTTTGCCCTCGACGGCGCCCGCCGGCCCAGCGACTTCGGTGTCCCCGAGGTGCGCCGGCGGCGGACCCTCTAGGGCTGTCAGCCGCCGGCGATCGCCACGGCCACCCCGTGCGCGGAGGTCTCGAGCCGGTCGTCCAGCGGCTCGAGCGCGACCGCCCCGTGGCGGCGCGCGAGCGCCTCGGCGATGAGCACGTCGGCCAGGGCGGGGTTCTTGGGCAGCAGCGGCCCATGGATGTACGTGCCGAGAATGCGGCCGGCGCGCACGCCCTCGCCGCCGTCGCGGCCGTTGTTGCCGTGCCCATGCAGCACCCGTCCCAGCGGGCGCACGCCCTCGCCCAGCCGGGTGCGGCCGGCATGGTTCTCGAATCCGACGACGGTCATCGGCTCACCCGGGCGCAGCTCGCAGTCGACCACGATGTTGCCGATCATGCGCGTCTCGCCGGCCTCGGTGACCAGGTCGACCAGCCCCGTGCCGCGCATCTCGTCGCCGCGGTGGCCGCGGTAGTAGTGGCCGAGCATCTGGTAGCCGCCACATACGGCCAGCAGCCAGGCGCCGGAGTCGATCGCCGCCCGCAGGCCGGCCGCCCGCCCCACCAGGTCATCCGCGACCAGCAACTGGTCGCGGTCCTGGCCGCCGCCGATGTAGTAGAGATCGGCGTCGGGGAGCGCGTCTCCCGGCCCGCAGCCGATGGCCTCAAAGCCGATGCCGCGCCACTCGCAGCGTGCCCGCAGGACGGCGATGTTGCCACGGTCGGCGTAGATGTTCAGGTGCTCGGGGTAGAGGTGGCAGACGCGCAGGCCGGTCATGCCGCCTCCCAGTACGGGCGCACGACGCCGCGCCGCGTGAGCACCGCCCGCAGCTCGAGCATGGCGGTGTAGGTGCCCAGCAGATACACCGGTCCCTCGCCGCCCCCGAGCGCCTGGTCGAGCGCGGCGGTGATGCCACCCGCCACGACCAGCCGGTCCGGCTCGACTCCGCCGTATTTGAGCCGCATCGCCATCTCGGCCGCCCGCGTGCCCGCCGTGACCACCTGCTGCACGTGGCCGGCCAGGAGCTCGAAGTCGACGTCCCAGATCCACGAGATGTCACGGCCGTCCGCGATGCGGTCGTTCAGGGCGAGCAGGAGCTGCTTGGGGCGTCCGTCCGCAGCCAGCGTCCGGATGAGCTCGTTGGCACCGGCGGGGTTCTTGGCCAGGAGCAGGACGGCATCCCGATCGCCCACGCGAAGCCGCTCGAACCGCCCGAAGGCGGCATCGAACCGCTCGAGGCCCGCGGCGATGCGGCCGATCTCGGCCCCGCCGACGGCGCAGGCCGCAGCCGCCGCCGTGAGCGCGTTGTAGACGTTGTAGAGGCCGGGCATCGGCAGCCGCACAGAGGCCGAACCGATGGGTGTCTGGAGCTCGAAGCGGGTGCCCTCGAGGCCCTGCGGCTCGAGCGCCGTCGCCGTCACGTCGAGGGGCGGCCGCCGCCGGCCGCAGTTCGGGCAGCTCCACGCGCCGAGATGGCCCAGATAGACACGGGAATATGCAAGCCGGGTGCCGCACGCGGGGCACCATTTCGAGTCGCTGGCGTGCGGCATCACGGCGAGCGCCGAGGCGGGGGCGTCGATGCCGAAGGTGAGGGTCGGACCGGTGTGCTCGAGGGACGCGAGCAGCGGGTCGTCGCCGTTTCTCACCAGCTGCGAGGTGGCGGGGAGCTCGGCGCTCATCTGCTGCCAGCGGGCGGCGATCGCCTCGAGCTCGCCGTAGCGGTCGAGCTGGTCGCGGAACAGGTTCCCGAGCACCGTCACCCGCGGCCGCAGCGAATGCGCCACGCCGGGGAGCGCGGCCTCGTCGACCTCGAACACGCCCAGGTCGGCTCCCGGGCAGGCCAGGAGCGCCGACGCCACCCCGGACGAGAGGTTCGCCCCGGCGGTGTTCCGGCACAGCCGCCGCTCGGGCGCGAGCAGCGCCGCCAGCATCTTGGCGGTGGTCGTCTTGCCATTCGTTGCGGAGATCACGACAGAGCCCTGGCCGAGCCTCCGCGCCATGCGCTCGATGGCATCCGGCGCCATCCGCAGGAGCAGCTTGCCGGGCAGCGTGGTGCCTCCGCCGGCGCGGGTTCGCCGCGAAAGCCCCGCCGCCGCACGGGCGGCGGCGACCTTGGCAGGGAAGGCGGTCACGGCCGAACTCTACCGACCAAGTTGTTGACTCCGCATCAAAGTCACCGTATTCCACTTGCACTGTTGCCCCGGTTTGCTATAACTTCCCAGGGGCGAAACCGAGCGTTGGGGAGTCCATAGCATGAGACGCAAGACGGTGTACCGCGCGATCGAGGGCATCGATCGCGGCCAGCTCGAGCAGTTCCAGGCTGGCATGCGCAAGCGCTACTCGGACGAACACATCCTCGAGGAGCTGCGCGCGTGCGCCCATCGCCTCGGCCGGTCGCCGACGATGCGCGAATTCGAGGCCGACCCAGGCACGACGGTGCACCCGCAAACCGTGATCGAGCATTTCAAGTCGTGGAACCGGGCCAAGCGGCTCGCGGGCCTCGTGCCCCGCCGATTCGCGACCCAGGACGAGCTGCTGCGGCTCCTGCGCGACCTGGGCGACGAACTCGGGCGGGTACCGACGGCGAAGGACATCGAGGCCCGCAAGGGCGCCATGCCCTCGAAATCGCTGTACTGGCACACCTTCGGATCGCTCAACAACGCCCTCAAGCAGGCCGGTTTCGACGTGCCGGTGGGGGAGGAGCGGCTGGAGCGGGCGGTCGAGCAGGGCGCGGCCCTGTCGCTGCGCAGCGGGCGCCTGCCGAAGTTCGCCGACTGGGCTCAGGCCCGTCGCACCGATCCGACCATGCTGACCGAATGGCAGGTGTACCGCATGTTCGACGCCCGCCGCGGCGCGTGGTCGACCTTCCAGTACCTGATCCGGAAGCGGCTCGAGCAGCGGGGCGTGGAGATCTCGCCCGAGGGCCGCGTCAGCTGATCGGCCCGCAGACGGGGCATGACGACGCCTCGAGCAGGTCGAGCGCAGCCACCTCCGTCAGCGCGGTCGAAAGCAGATCGGCCCAGACTCCCGAACACAGGTCGACGTCGCAGAGGCGCTCCCAGTGGAGCGTGTTCAGCCCCACGGACACGCGCACCTGCGCCACGGCGGGCGCTCCCGGCTCGGCGTCGCCGGCCGACGTGAACTCGAGCGGTGCGTACAGGGTGACGGCCGCGCAATGGTCGCCGGAGCGGACGCGGAGGAGATAGAAGGGCGGCTCGGAGCCGCCGAGGTCGACGTAGCGGTAGCCCCGCATTGCGGGCTCGAGGGGAACGATGGCGTGCGAGCAGCCGGCGAGGATCCGCGCGGCATCGGCCGGGCTGAGCCCGTCGGGAGTGGGTGCGGAGGCGGGTTGCATACCCTCGTATTCGGCGGTCGCCGGCCCCGCGCCATCCCCCGACGGTGCTAACGCACAACCGATCGGATGCAAACCAGCCCCATCGCGCCCACCACCACTCAAGAGATGAGTCCCGGGCGCCGATTCACTGGAACAGAGCGTGACACACACCCGCCGTCCAGTCCCCGTACAGAAAGCCAACGCACCCGTGAATCCCGCGCTGCCCGACGACGATCCCATTGTTGCACCCGGCAAGGCCCCGGCGCAGGCGGAGTTCGATTCGCCCGAGGTGGTCGAGGAGCTCGATCTGAGCGACGGCCCCGCCCCCGCGGTCGACCTGCTGCACACGTACGTGCGCCAGATCGGCGACGGAGCGCTCCTGACCCGGGCCGAGGAGCTCGAGCTCGCCCGCCGCAAGGATCGCGGCGACAACGATGCCAAGCACCAGCTGGTCGAGGCCAACCTGCGCCTGGTCATCAGCATGGCGCGGGCGTACTCGTCGGCGGGGGTGCCACTGCTCGACCTGATCCAGGAGGGCAACATCGGCCTCATGCGCGCGGTGGAGAAGTTCGACCACAACCGCGGCTACAAGCTTTCGACCTACGCCACCTGGTGGATCCGCCAGTCGATGTCGCGGGCCATCGCCGACCAGGCCCGCACCATCCGGCTGCCGCTGCACGTCCTCGACGTCATCAAGAAGCTGCACCGGGCCAACCGCACGCTCACCCAGAAGCTCGGGCGCGAGCCGCTCGTCGAGGAGCTCGCCGCCGAGCTGAAGCTGCCCGCCGAACGGGTGCTCGAGCTGCAGCGCATCATCGAGGAGCCGGTCTCGCTCGAGGGCCCCGTGGGCGACGGCGAGTCAAACTTCTCCGAGCTGGTCGAGGACACCAGTATCCGCGGGCCCGAGACGTGGCTCGTGCGCCGCGAGCGCGAGCAGGAGCTGCAGGCGGCCCTCGAGGAGCTGTCCGAGCGCACCCGCCAGGTGCTCGAGGCCCGCTTCGGCCTGAACGACCGCGATCCGGCGACCCTCGAGCAGGTCGGGGCCGAGATCGGCGTCACCCGCGAGCGAGTCCGCCAGATCGAGACGCGCGCGCTGCGAGAGCTGGAGTCGAAGAACCCCAGCCTGCGGAACTTCCTCCGCGGCCACGAAAGCTGACGGCGGCGCCCCCGAGGGCGCGTGACGGCCGGACACTGGCAGACTTCAGACCGTGAACTCACTCGAGTCGTTCTGGCACGCCACGGCCGATTTCTGGAATCAGATCACCGACGTGCGGGTGTCGGCGCTCCTGATCGCGGTGGGGTTCACCCTCGCAAACCTGCTCCTGCGCGCAAGCGCATGGCGGATCATCCTGCAGGCCGCCTACCCCGAGGGGCGCGTGCGCTGGCGCAGCATCACCGGCGCATACCTGGCAGGCGCGGGCCTCAACGCCATCGTGCCCGCGCGCGGTGGCGACGTGATGAAGATCTACCTCGCGCACCGGTCGATGCCCAAGGCGGCATACACGACCATCACGTCGAGCCTGCTCGCCGAGACGCTGGTCGACATCGTCGTCGGGCCGGCGCTCCTGATCGCGGCCTACCTGACCGGACGCATCCCCAACCTGCCGGCCCTCGGGCATCTCGCCGCGTTCGAGTGGAGCTTCTTCGCGGCCCATGCGCGCTGGTTCATGCTCGGGCTCGCGGTCGCCCTGATCCTGCTCGGCGTCTTCTTCACATACGTCGAGCGGCACGTGGTCGCGTTCTGGGACAGGGTGCGGCTGGGGCTCGCGATCCTGACAACGCCGCGCCGGTACTTCCGCACCGTGGTGCCGCTGCAGCTCCTGGGCTGGTGCTGCCGGATCGCGGCCATGTACTGGTTCCTGGCCGCCTTCCGTGTGCCGGCGGGGGTGCTCGACGCCGGGTTCGCGCTCTCGGCGCAGAGCGCCTCGACACTGCTGCCGCTGACGCCCGGCGGCGTGGGCACCCAGCAGGCGCTCCTGGGATACATGTTCCGGGACGCGGCCGCGACCAGCACCGTGTTGGCATTCAGCGTCGGCATGCAGTTCGTGACCACGCTGACGAACGCGATCGTCGGCGGGCTCGCAATCTGGTTCACGCTGCGGCGGCTGCCGTGGAAGGCCCGCCACCTGGGCGCGGATTCCGGCGTGGCCCCCGGATAGCCGGTTTTTGAGCCGGTCCTCCGTCCACGCACGATAATGCTGGTTATGTCAAGTTAGAGATAAATAGCTGACACCGAACGCAGCCGGGGACTGTCCCCGCTCCTGCGCCCCACCCACAGCGTCGTGTCTAGCCCGCCAGCGGGTGCGTGGGATCGACCGGCGCGAGGTACGCCCGCCGCATCCGCGCCTGTGTCTGGCGCTCGCGGGCCTCGGCCAGCAGTTCCGCACCGGTGCCGCCTTCGACCAGCTCCGCAAAGCCCGCCGGGCCGAACGACAGGTCCCGCGACATGCCTTCGCTGGCCGCCAGCGCGGCCCGCACCCGCTTGAACGCCGCCCGGGCCTCGAACGTGCCCGCGCGCGGGAAGAGCAAGGCGAACTGGCCCGCGCCCAGGTGGGCGACGCGGTCGTCCTGGCGCACGCCGCTCAGTGCGAGCGCACCGATCTGACCGACGACGTCGGCCTGGTCGATCATGCCGGGGCCCATCTCGAGCCCGACCAGCTCGAACACCGCCACCGCCAGCGGCTGCCCGCGCCAGCGCGCGACCGAGGCCGCCCGCTCGAGCTCGAGCGCAAATCCGTGCGCATCCAGGGTGAGGCCGGCCGAGACGCCGGCGGCCGCGAGCGCCAGCTTCGCGCACTCGGTCAGCACGCTCACGAACGCAACCTCGATCCGCCCGGGGCTGCGCCGGCAGTCGATCTCGATTCCGGTGGGCGTCGCCCGCAGCGCGCACGGGACGTCCGCGCGCTCGACCGCGTCCGCCAGGACGCGCTCGACCTCCTGGGCGTCGGCATCCGGGGCCGCGAGCGCGGCGGCTGCCTCGGACAGGATCTCGATCAGGCGAAGCTCACGCATCTGACCACCTATCGGGTGATGCCGGCGATGTCTTGAGCGACCGCACCTCAGGCAGCGGCGCCGCGCGAGAAGATCACCGGGTACTCCACCTTCGAGACGGCCGCCGGCTCGACCTCGTCGAGCGTGAACTGCCCGCGCCGATACCAGCCCGGCGCACGCTCGAGCACGCGCAGGAACGCGTCGACGGGAGCGTCCTCGTACTGGCTGCCCTTGCCGAGCACCAGCTGCTGGATGGCGCGCTCCGGCGACATGCCACCGCGGTAGGGCCGGTTCGACGTCATCGCGTTGTAGGAGTCCGCGACCGCGATCACGCGCGCGAGGCGCGGGATCTGCGCGCCGTGGAGGTTGTCGGGATACCCCGCGCCGTCCCAGCGCTCGTGGTGGCTGCGGACGACCGCCGCCATGTCGGTGTACCCCGGCACCTCGAGCAGGATCGACTCGCCGATCGCCGAGTGCCGGCGCATCTCGTCCCACTCGCCCTCGTCGAGGGCCGCCTGCTTCTCGAGCACCTCCGCCCGCACGCCGATCTTGCCGATGTCGTGCACCAGCCCGCACAGGTGGATCAGCGCCACCTCGTCGCGGCTGAAGCCGAGCTCACGGGCGATGTCGCGGGAATACTCGGCGACGGCCTTGGAGTGGCCGGCCGTGTAGGCGTCGCGGCCGTCGATGGCCTTCACGAGCGCCTCGGCAAAGCTCATGTTGATCCGGCGCAGGTGGCTGTTGGCAGCCTCGAGATCGGCGTTGGCGCGCTCGAGTGCACCGATCAGGTGCTCCTTGGGGGCGTGCATGCCGAACGCGTGCCGGGTCGCGACGACCGGGATGACGAAGAAGGCCAGCACCCAGAGACCCGAACCGCGATAGGCGTATGCGAAGAGCGCCCCGATGGGCGCACACAGCGACACGGTCACGAGGGCATGCACCCGGGCCAGCCGCCACAGCTCGACCGGCGAGGTGCGGTGGCGCAGCCACAGCGTCAGCGCCGTGACGCAGAACTGCACCACCGAGGCCGCAACCGCGGCCACGGTCGCGGCGAGAAACAGGTGTCCGAGGCCCATGTCGGTGACCGTCATGCGCACGGCCAGCGCTGCCAGGCCCGCACACCCGCCCGCGAGCGCGCGCCCGCAGCTCAGGATGACGAACCGCTCCACCGGCCCGCGCCGGTCGGAGAGCGTCGATGCCACGCCCACGAGCGCCGCCGCGGCCGGGCCGAAGAGGACAGCCGCCATCACGAGCGGGATCAGCGAGCCCGAGAGCTCCACCCTGGGCGAGATCCGGATGGTGCGCGAGTCGGCCATGAAGCCGACGACTCCCAGCACGACGACGGCCTCCCACCGCCCCACGCCGCCGGCGACGGCCGAGGCAATGAGGAGTGTGCAGGAGGAAACCCCGAGCGTGGCGGCGTACGCCCGGACGGCCCGACGGGGATCTGAGGGGGAAAATGTATCGCTCATACAGGGGGTTTGACATCCCTTGACTAGGTTGTTATGCTCTCCCTCGTTCGGGGTACTTGATCCGTAAGGGGGAACAGGTAATGCCTATCAAGGGTTGGTAATCTCACACCGGTGCTGTTCGGCTTATCGACAGTTCGGACGGCTTTGGTTAGCCTGAGTTTCCGGTTGGTCAAGCCCTAAACGCCGAGAGTCAACGAGCCGACAAGTTCTCGCCGCGCCCCTGCAAGACGGTCGTTCGCCACCGTCGTGCAGGGGCGCTGCGCGTTGCGGCCCCCTCCGCCCCACTTGCGCGAGCCGAATTCCGCCTCCATGCTCAAGCCGAGGGCTTTTCGCGCCGATACAACCCCGCGGATACACCGGCTGCCCGCCGGGCTTCCGTAGGAGGCGCTGGTCAAGCCTCTGCACCGATTACTCCACGGGAGAGGTATGAGCATATGAGCGACGCCCCCACGCCTGCGAACGAAGAGGCCCCCAGCGGGCTCCGGCGTGCCATGGAGGATCGGCTGAGCTCACTTCGCCAGGCCGAAGAGCGGCTCCAGCGGGAGCAGTCAGCGCTGCAGGAGCAGGCGAAGGTCGTCTTCGCCGAGCGCGAGGCGCGCCTCGCGCGCCGCGAGCGCGAGTTGTCAAAGCGAGAGGCCGCGCTGGCCGTGAGCGAGGGCATCGCCTCGTCGCATGCGTCCGGCGGCGGCGACGCCGATCGCATCCATCTCGAGGAGCGCGACGCCGAGCTTCACCGCCGCGCCGAGGATCTGGATGCGCGCGAACAGGCACTGCAGGCCCGCGAGGCCGAGCCGGCCGACTGGGATTCCGCTTCGCCGGCCGACGTCAACGTCGACGCCGCGATGGCAGGGCGGCTCGCCGAACTCGAGGAGGCGACCTCGACCCTGGAGCAGCAGGTCGAGCACGAGGTGCGCCAGCGCGAGCAGGTCGAGCGCGAGCGCGACGGACTTGTCGATCAGCTGCGCGACCGGGGAGCGATGGGATCGGCGGAGCTCGCCGAGCGCGAGGCCCGCATGACCCAGCTCGAGGCCGAGCTGAACGACCGCGAGCACCGGGCCAAGAAGGTCGAGAAGGTGCTGACCCAGAAGGAGCTCTCGATCGACGCGGTCCGCGCCGACATGACGCAGCGGATCGAGGAGATCGAGGCGTCCGAGCGCACGCTGGCCGAGGCGACGGCCGCAACCGCCGAGCGCGAGACGGCCGCGGCGACGCTCGCAGCCGAGGCCGCCGAGAAGCTTGCCGCCATCACGGCGAGGGAGTCCGAGCTGGCCCGTTCGGTCGACGAGCTCGCCGCCCTCCAGGCGGAGCTGCGCGAGACGTCCGTCGCCGTCGAGGAGCGCTCGACCAACATCGAGAAGACGCAGGAGCGCGTGTCAGCCGTCCACGCCGAGGCCGAGCGGCGCATGGCGGAGGCCGAGGAGCGGCTCGCCCACCTGGCAGACCGGGAGCGCGAGCTGGCACTGGTCGACGGCAAGCTGGTCGAGCTCGAGCAGGGCACCGCCGCACTGGCGGCCACCGAGGCCGACCTGGTGGCGCGCGAGCAGGCCCTCGCGGCCCGCGCGGAGGAGCTCGCGACGTTTGAGAGCCAGCTGGCCGACATCGAGGAGCTGCGCTCCAAGGCCGAGCAGGCGGCGCAGGTCGCCTCGTCCGAGCGCGAGCGGCTGAAGACCGAGCGCACCCACACCGATCAGCGCCGCGCCGAGCTCGCCGAGATGGAGAGCCGCCTGGCGGGTATGGATGCGCGCATGGAGGAGCTCGACCTGCGCCAGAAGCAGGTCGAACAGGACGAGCGCGAGGTCTCCGCGGCCCGGGTGGCAGCCGAGCGCATCCAGAGCGAGGCGGACCGCCTGCGCACCCAGGCCGAGCGCGCGATCGCCGAGGCCGACGAGCGCGCGTCAGTCGAGGTCGACCGGCTCTCGGCCGACGTGCGCGAGCGCGAGTCGAAGCTGGCGTCCAACGAGAGCGACGTGGAGCGGCGCGAGAGCCGGCTCGACCGGCGCCAGGACTCCCTGGACGGGCGCGAGCGTGAGCTCGACAGCCGCCACGACGCGATGGAGCTGCGCGAGGCGCAGCTGCGCGAGCGGGAGGCGGATGTCGCCCGGCTGACGGTGCGCGCCGACCGCATCGAGACCGACCTGGAGGCACAGCGCTCGGCCCTGGCCGACGCGGAGGAGGCCGTGGGGCGCGAGCGGGCCGTCCTCCAGCGCCAGAAGGCCGAGATCGAGCAGCGCGAGGCCGACGCCCGCGAAGATCTTGACCGGGCCGTGCGCAACGCGACCGCCGACGACGGCGGCCGCCGCGGCCGGGCACCCGACGCCAAGGCCCTCGAGGAGCTGCACGCAGCCCTGCGCAGCCGCGAGGCGCAGCTGCAGGCCCAGGAACGCCGGCTGGCCGAGCGCCAGACGTCGCTTCAGCGCCGCGAGAGCGAACTCGAGTCGTACGCCGGCAAGCTCCAGCGCGAGGGCGGCGCCACCATCTCGGCCCTCCCGTCGGCGATGCCGGAGCAGAACGGCAACGGCGCCTCGTCGCATGACGACGAGGACGGGGACGATTCCGCATCGGCCGAGGCGAGCAGCGGCGCCAAGCGGCTGAATTTCTGGTCGCGCTAGCGCTGCGGCGACACTCGGGCGCCGTCCGCCTCCGCGGATAGGGTCCCGGCATGCGCGGACGAGCCGGCCATGCCCGTCTGTGTGCAGGTGCGGCGCTCGCTGCTGCAACATGGTTCCTGCCTCCCCCACTTCGCCCGGCCGCGCTCGCGCTGGCCGTGCTTGCGGCGGCGGCCGGAGGGCGTGCCGGCGGCCTCATCGCGGCCGCGGTGGCGGCGGTCGCGCCGGTGCCGGTACCCGTGCGGGCGGCACTGGTCGTCACGGCCCTCGTCGCGGGCGAGCTCGAGCAGCGCCATCGCAGCGCCCGCCGCTCGCTGCGCGCCCGCACGTTCACGGATCGCCTGACCGGCCTTCGCAACTACGACTACTTCTCCGAGGTGCTGCAGAGCGAGCTCGCGCGGGTGCGCCGCTACGGCGGCTGCGTCACCCTGGTCATGCTCGACCTCGACCGGTTCAAGGCGTACAACGACAGCCACGGCCACGGTGCGGGCAACCGGCTCCTGGCGTCGGTCGGGCACACGCTTGCGCGCGAGAAGCGAGACGCCGACATCGCCGCCCGCTTCGGCGGCGAGGAATTCGCGCTACTCCTGCCCGGGCGCGGCTCCGAGGCGGTGATCGTCGCCGAGCGGGTGAGGCAGGCGATCGCCGAGATCTCGACGGCGGCGCTCGACCGGCACCATGTCCCCGACATCGTCACCGCCTCGGCGGGGATCGCCACCTTCCCGGTCGACGCGCGCGACGCCGACGAGCTGTTCGAGCAGGCCGACAAAGCGCTGTACGAGGCCAAACGCCGCGGCCGCAACCGCATCGTCTGCGCCGAGCAGGTGCGCGAGAGCCGCCTCGCCGGCTAAATCAGGTCGGCGCGCTCGCTGTCGAAGCGGGCGGAGTGCAGCTGGTGGTGGAACCGGTCGAGGGTCAGGTCGCGGCCGTCTCCGAAGGGGCGATCCACATAGCGCACGACCTTGTCGTGGTAGAAGGGCACGTCGAGGTGGGCCCCGCTCACCAGGTTCAGCGACACCTGGCCGCAGCCCGGGCAGCTCATGGCCACGCCCAGTACACCCTCGCGGCCCGACTCGGCCGGGGCCACCATGGCCAGGCTGGACGGCCACACCGGCCGCATCCGCGCTTCCGGCGAGCAGTACAGCCGCCACGGCCAGTTGCCGCGCTGCACCTCGCAGCGGGCGAGCTCGGCCAGCTCGTCGCCGACCGGCTCGGTGCGGCCGGTGAGCAGGTTCCGGAACTCCACCTCGACCGTGCTCAGCGGCCCGTAGTCGAGGTCATCGTGAGAGACGAGCCCCAGATGCTCCTCGCCGCACGGGCAGTCGTACGCGATCCGGTAGACGGCCGGGTGCACCGCCCCGGGAAGGCGCTCGATCCGTCGGAACGACGACAGCGGGACGCGTGTCAGCTCGCCGTCGGGGCGGCGGGGACAGTGGAACCGGTAGCTGGCTCGCAACACGTCGTACATGGTTCTCCCGGTATATCGACCGCCACGGCCGTGCGTGTTAGCATCGCCGCGCCCGTGGCACGCACCGATCTGCGCACGCACATCCGCGATATTCCCGACTTCCCGAAGCCGGGAATCGTGTTCAAGGACATCATGCCGCTCCTGGCGGACGCCACCGCGCTGCACCAGGCGGTGGACGACCTCGCCGCCTGGGCCGAGCCACGCAGGGTCGACATCGTCGTCGGCGCCGAGGCGCGCGGGTTCATCCTGGGCGCGGCGGTGGCCTACCGGCTCGGCTGCGGGTTCGTCGCCGCGCGCAAGCCGGGCAAGCTCCCGTTTCTCACCGTCGGGGCCAAATATGCGCTCGAATACGGCTTCGACGCGCTCGAGATGCACGTCGACGCGCTTGCCCGCGGCGCGCGCGTGCTCATCCACGACGACCTGCTGGCCACCGGCGGCACCGCACGGGCCAAGATCGACCTGGTCGAGCAGCTCGGCGCCAAGGTCGTGGGCCTCGCGTTCGTCGTCGAGCTCAGTTTCCTGAACGGCCGCGACAAGCTGTACGGCTACGACGTGCACTCGCTCGTCCAGTACGAGTCGGAATAGATCTAGCGCGCGACGTCGCGCAGGTCGCGCACGAGCAGCAGATGGGCGAGCTGGCTCGTGAGCTCGGCCAGCGCCTCGAGCTCCTGCAGCCCAGCCTCGCGCCGGTCGGGGTTGTTCGACCGCAGGGCCGGGGCCATGATCTGCTCCAGCAGGCCCGCCTCGCGCTCGACGGCCGAGCGGAACGCCTTCAGATGCCGCGCGTTCACGCCGTACCGGGCCAGCCGCTGGCAGATGATCACGATCTCGACGTCGGTGCGGGTGTAGGTCGTGGCCGCCTCGCCGGCGTGCCGGTCGACGAGCTGGAACTCCTCGAGCTCGCGCACGAAGGTCGGGTCGGAGTCGGCCGCGGTCAGCAGCTGGTCAAAGGTGAGCCTGTCCTCCACCCCACCCACGAGCCGTGGCCGGCGGCCGGTGCCCGCGGCCGAGCGGCCCTGCGCGATCACCTGCCGGATCACCCGCAGGGGCAGGAACTCGTCGCGCTGCATGCGCAGGATCGTGCGCAGCTGGTCGACGTCCTCCTCGCCGTAGAGCCGGTACCCGCCCGGCGTGCGCCGGGGCGTGATCAGGCGCTGGTCCTCGAGGAACCGGATCTTCGAGATCGAGATGTCGGGAAACTCCTCGCGCAGCGACTTGCACACCGTGCCGATGGTGAGGCGTGATGTCGAGCTGCCGCGTCCCTCGGTGGCCTCGGCCGACACTCACGCCCCCCGCTCGATGTAGGTGAGCCGGTACTTGCCGATCTGCAGCTCGTCGCCGTCGGCCAGCCGGACGCTCTCGATCCGCTGCCGGTTCACATAGGTGCCGTTGAGGCTGCCCGAATCGGACAGGTGCAGCCCGTCGTCGCGGCGGTCGAGCACCGCATGCTCGCGCGAGACGGTGATGTCGTCCAGGAAGATGTCCGAGTTCTCGGCCCGGCCGATCGCCATCCGGTCGGCCCGCAGCGCGAACTGCTCACCCGCCCGGCCACCGCCGATGCGGATCACGAGCATCGCCCCGTCGGGCGCGTCGTCCGCCGCCTCGCCGTCGCCCTCCTCGTCGACGAACGCCGCGAACGCCTGCGTCGCCTCGCCCCCATCGGGCTCGAGCAGGCTGGCGCCGCAGCGGCCGCAGAAGCGGGCCGCCTCACGGTTGTGGTGACCGCACTCAGGGCAGTACGCCACGCTACCCGGCGGGCGCCGAGCCGGACTCGTCGTCAAGACCCGGCGGCGGCCCCCGGTGGGCGAGGATGTCCGTCAGCCGGTCGATGTCGATCTCCGACAGCGTCGTCGGACTGCCGGCCTCCCGGCGCTTGACCCGGTCGACCAACTCGGCACGGAGGATGTCGATCTTGCCGTGCAGCAGGCGCCGCCGGTAGGACACCTCCTCCTCCTCGCGCACGAAGCGCTCGATGAGGGCCTTCAGCTCGTCGTCGGAGATGGTGGTGAAATCGGGCAGAACGTCCATTGGCATGATCCGTTTCCGTTTCGGTAGACCGGGCGAAGTCTAGCCACGCCGGCGCATTTCCTCAAGCTCTGGTTGAGGGTTTGATCGCGAGGCGTCAGACCGTCGCCGACACGAATCCGTCCAGCATCGCCCGGTACTTCTCCTCGAGGGCTTGAGAGTCCTCCAGCGAGGCGCCCTCGGCGTAGACGTGGAAGACGGGCTCGTCCGGGTCGGGCAGCACCTGCACCCACCCCTCCGGCTCGAACACCTTGATGCCGTCGGTGTTGTCGACCTGCTTTCCCTTGACCGCCTCGATCAGCTGCCGCATCGCGAGGCCCTTCGCCGACCACGGACACGGCTCGCGAACGTGCACGAGGGTGCTGCGGGGCAAGCCCTGGACCAGTTCGGACAACGCGCGGCCGGAATGCGCCACAAGCTCGAGCAGCTTGCCGATCGACATGATGGCGTCGTAGGCGGGCAGGAACTCGGGGAAGACGTAGCCGCCGCCCGACGCGCCGGCGAAGACGACGTCGTCGGCCGCAGCAGCGGCCAGCAGGGCGCCCAGCGAGGCCTTGGTGCGCTCGACATGCACGCCGTGGCCGTCGGCCATCTCCTCGACCATGCGCGATTCGGTGATGGGCACGAGCAGCCGCCCGCGCCCGTTCGACGCCGCCAGCTCGCGCACGAACAGGAGCAGCGCGGTCTCGGGCGGGATCTGGTGACCGTGCTCGTCCAGCAGCCAGACGCGCTCGGCGGGGTTGTCGATCAGCACTCCGAGGTCGGCGCCGACGCCCTGCACGAGGCCGGCGGTGTCCTCCAGCGCCCGGGCGGTGTCGAGGTGGGGCGAGACCGACGAGGAGTCGATGAACGCGTTCAGCGCGACCATCTCGACGCCCAGCTCTCCGATGAGCGACGGGATCACGAGCGACGCCGCCGACATGCCGTAGTTCAGCACCATCCGGAAGCTGCGGTTGCGGATCGCGTCGCGATCGAGCGACCCCAGGAGCTCCTGGACGTAGCTCTCGGTCGCGCGCGCCGGATAGGTCAGGGCGCCGATCTCGCCGGCGCTGACGCGCCGGAACTCCTGCCGCGAGAACGTCTGCTCGATCGCCTTCAGGTCGGCTCCCGCGACGAGGATCCCCGGCGGGGCGAAGAAGCTCACCTGGGTCACGTCGGGATCGTCCGTGGACACGCGTACGTGCAGCCCGCCGGCCCGCTCCCCCACCTTCAGCTCGTGCCGGTTCACCGTGGGCGGGGAGACGCGCAGGTCGGCCACGTGTACGCCCGTCGAGACGAGCCCGGCGATGATCGCCCGCTTCACCATGCGCGACGACGGGTGCGCATCGCGGCTGCACACCACCGTGGCTCCGCGGGAAAGAGTCGTGCCGTAGGCAACTCCCAGCCGCGCGGCCACCTCGGAGGTGATGTCGACATTCACGAGGCCGCCGACGCCGTCGCGCCCGAAGAGCGTCGTGATCCCGCGCGACTCCCAGATCAGGTTCGTGTTGATGGCGGCGCCGGCCTCGATCGTCTTGAACGGGTACACCTTCACCCCGGGCGCGAGCACCGCCTGGGCGCCGATCGAGCACTCGTCGCCGACCGCGACGCCGTCGTTCAGGACGGCGTGGGTGCGAACGTCGACGCCCTTGCCCAGAATGGCGCCCTCCAGGCGGGCGCTGCGGCCCACGTAGCTGCCGGAGTCGACCATGCTGCGGATCACGTTCGCGCCTTCCTTCACGACCACGTTCGGCCCCAGCACCGTGTACGGCCCGATCCTGGCGCCGGCGTCGATCTGGCAGAAGTTGCCGATGAACGCCGGGCCCTCGATCTGTTCGAGATCGGGCAGCTGCACCCCCTCGCCCGAGCAGCACGTTGTCGCGCAGGCGGATGCCCGACAGCTCGAGCTCCACCCGGCCGTCCAGGGCGTCGAAGTTCGCCTGGCGGTACTGGTCGAGGTTGCCGATGTCCTGCCAGTAGCCCTGCGAGAGGTGGCCCAGCATCGGCTTGCCGCGCTCGAGCAGGTCGGGGAAGAGCTGCTTGGAGAAGTCGTAGGGCATCCCCGGCGGCACGGCCCGCAGCACCTCGGGCTCGAGCACGTAGACGCCCGTGTTGATCGTGTCCGAGAACACCTGGCCCCAGGACGGCTTCTCGAGGAACCGCTCCACCCGGCCGTCCGAGTCGACGATCACGACGCCGAACTCGAGCGGGTTGTCGACCGACTTGAGCGCCAGCGTGGCCGCCGCGCCACTGGACTTGTGCGCGCTGATCGAGCGCATCGAGGTCGAAGTCGCACAGCGCGTCGCCGGAGATGACCAGGAAGGTCTCGTCCAGCAGCTCCTCCGCGTTCTTGACGCTGCCCGCGGTGCCGAGCGGGCGCTCCTCGACCGAGTAGTGCAGCTCGACCCCCAGCGCGCCGCCGTCGTCGAAGTAGCCGCGGATGACCTGGGGCAGGTACGCGACGGTGACGACGATGTCGGTCATGCCGTGCCGCCGCAGCAGCTCGATGATGTGCTGCATGCAGGGCTTGCCCGCGACGGGCACCATCGGCTTGGGCTGGTTCGACGTGAGCGGGCGCAGGCGCGTCCCCTCGCCGCCGGCCATCACGACCGCCTTCACCTCACGCCTCCCTCGGCCGGCGCGTGTACTGGGCGGCGGCCACCAGCGACAGCACGAGCCCCACCCCGATCAGCACCTGCGGCCACGGGGACGCGACGACCATCACCAGCACCAGCGCCAGCATGATCACCGCCGTGGCGGTCTTCCCGGTCATGTTGACGGCGACGTTCGAGCTCATCCCCCGCATCCGGAAGAGGGCCGCGAGCCAGATGTCACGGCAGAGCACCGGCACGGCCAGCCACCACGGCAGCCGGTCCTCGTACCACAGGAGCACGAGCGCCATGTTGATCAGCATGCGGTCGGCCAGCGGATCGACGATCCGCCCGAACCGCGACGGGCGGTCGGCCCGCCGGGCGAGGTACCCGTCCAGGTAGTCGGTGGCGGCCGCGGCCGCGAACACGACCGCCGCCGGCCAGCTCGGATGGTGGCCGGCGGCCGCGAGCAGGATGGCGAACGGGATCACAGCCGCCAGCCGCGTCGCGGTCAGGACGTTGGCGATCGGCCTTAACACGCGAAACGCAGTCTACCGGCGGGAAGAGCGCGCGTTACGCGTCAGTGCGGGATGATCGTGACGCGCAGCACCTGGGTCAGCCGCCCGCACCGCCGCGGCCCGCTGATCCTCACGTACGACCATGGCCCCGCCTGACTCGTGGTGATATGGGGCCTGTGGGTCTGCCAGGCCACCGCGAAGGTGAACGGATGGCCGACGACCAGCCGGAAGCGGTAGACCGCCGAGGGCGCCCGTTGCACGGTTTGACCGCGGGGGCAGTTGCAGCCGAGGGCGAGCCTGTGCGGGTGGATGGCCGGCCGGTTGACGAAGCACCCCTTGGGGATCGTGCGCGAGAAGTAGTGCGCACCGGCGTGGGTCAGGACTCCGGCGCCGATGGCCGGCGCAGCCAGAGCCAGCGCCGCCACAAGAGCGCCAACCGCGATCAGAGCAGAGCGTCGCATCCTCGAGAGCCTCCTATTCCAGTCTTGACGCCCTCCGGGAAGCTGCACCGCAATCCTAGCGACGGTGGCGGACGCCGGAGGTCGCGCGCTCAGTCGTCCCCGGGGCCCACGGGCCATTCGACCTTCGCAAGTATTGTGTAAAGACGGTTCATACCATGCCCGGCCGCTCCATGTGGAACATGTACGGTCACGCGTGGCGGGTGAGACCGCCGAGGAGAGGCAACGGACGATCCCACGAGGACGCCGGGCGATCGCCGGACGGTGAGGAGGGTGGCCGCCGCGGGGCGGCGAGAACCGGACGGCGCGCCCAGCCAGTCGATGAGCCGGCTGGATCCGCTCCCCGGTTCGTCGGCCGGCCGGCCGGCGCTGCGCGGAGGCCGCGGCGCCGGCCGGTTTCCGACGCCACCAGGACTTTCCTGCCAAATATTGCCAAAAGGCGAAATCGCCAGGACACTTAGGAGCGTCGCGGGCGCCGCTCCGCTGGTTTCCCTCGAGCGTGACCCCTCGGGGGATGCCGTGTGGGCGCGAGCGGTGCCCGCGGCGCCACCTGGCTCGGCGTAGGCTCCCCGGAACGACGAGGGGCGATCATGTTCAGGGTGCTTGATTCGGCCACGCTCGAGGGACGCCGCAAGCCGATCGCCCGCGCCATCGGGGCGGCGGCCATCAGGGTGAACCGGTACGACTCGCAGCCTGGCCAGGCCGGCTTCGCGCACGACGAGCTGGAATCCGGGCAGGAGGAGATCTACATCCCCATCCAGGGCGACGGCGTACTGCGGATCGGCACGGACACGGTCGCGCTCGCCCCGGGCCTGTTCGTCCTGGTCACGCCGGACGAGACGCGCCAGGTCGTCGCGGGCGGTGGCGGCCTCGTCTACATCGTCGTGGGAGCGGTCGCGCAGTAGCCGTCGCGACCGCCGTGGCGCCCCCCGCGCTCTCGATCCTCTTGGTTTTGGCGATTTTCGAAATCGCCAACTTGGGGATTGATTTTTATGATCGGGAGCCGATAAGGAACATCGTGGCCTGCTCACCCCTCGAGGAGCCGTCATGACCCCTGCCCGTCTCCGCCGCCTGCCCCTCCGCCTGCCGGCCCCGCTCCGGCGCGCGGTCCCGGTGGCGCTGATCGTGTGTGCGGCGACCGCGGCGTCGGCCGCGGCCTACCCGCTGGTGCAGCACGCGGCGCCGGCGTTGCGGGTGAAGATCTCGAAACGGCCCGCGGCGTACAGTCGCTCGGCGAGCGCGACGTTCGCGTGGAAGGCGGTGTCCGCCACGAAGACGATGTGCCGCATGGACGCGAAGAAGTTCGCCAGGTGCAGGAAGAAGATCACCTACCGGCACGTGCCGGCGGGAAAGCACACGTTCACGGTCAGGGTCTACCACGGCAAGCGGTACAAGACCGCGAAGGCGAAGTGGGTGGTCGATCTGACCCCGCCGACGCCTCCCGTGGTGAGCGGCGGGTCGGCATCGTGGGTCACCACCCCGACCAAGCTCACCGCATCCGGCTCGACCGATGTGGGCACCGGAGTCGCCTCGTACAGCTATCGCGAGTCGATGAACGGCGGCCTCACCTGGTCGGCAACGGGCACCGGCGCAAGCGCGACGATCACGAAGTCCGGCAGCACCTGGGTGCAGTTCCGGGCCGTCGACAGGGCCGGCAACGTCTCGCCCTGGGCGCCGGTCGCCCCGGACGCCGCCTCGTCGGTGCTGCTCGACGATCAGCCCCCGACCCTGCCGACGCTGACCGGCGGCGGCCAGACCTGGGTGCACGCCGCCCAGGTCGACGTCACCGCCTCGGGGTCGGTCGACCTTCTGTCCGGCCCGGCCGTCTACGAGTACCAGACGTCGGCGGATGGGGGCACGACCTGGACGCCGTGGACGCCCGGTGCGGATGCCGCGGTGACCGCCGAGGGCAAGACGCTGGTGCAGTTCCGCTCGATCGACACGCTCGGCAACGCGAGCGCCCCGGTCAGGACCGCGGTGTGGATCGACCGCACCGCGCCAGGTGACCCGACGGTCACGGGCGGCTCGGCCGCGTGGCAGAGCGCCGCCTCCATCACGGTCACCGCCGCCGGGTCGACCGATTCGGGCTCGGGCGTCGCGGGCTACCAGTACGAGACATCGCTCAACGGCGGCGCATGGTCGGCGCCGCAGCCGGGAGCGTCGGCCGCGATCAGCGCCGACGGGCAGACGACGGTGCAGTTCCAGGCCATCGACAGGTCAGGGCTCACGTCCAACTGGGTGCCGGCGCAGGTGTGGCTCGATCACGACGCACCGACGCCGCCGGTGCTGGCCGGCGGCTCCTCGGGCTGGCAGAACGTCGCATCGGTGGGGATCACCGCATCGGCCTCGACCGACCCCTCCCCCGGCTCCGGCCTCTTCGGCTACCAGTCGGAGACGTCCACCGACGGCGGGGCGACCTGGTCTGTGCCCGCGCCGGGAGCGACGGCGACGATCACCGCCGAGGGGCAGACGCTCGTCCGCTTCCGTGCCCTGGATGCCGTCGGCAACGCATCCGCGTGGGTGCAGTCGGCCGGCCATGATCGACCGCACCCCGCCGACCGATCCCGTCATCACCGGCGTCCCCGCCGGCTGGGTGTCCAGTGCATCGGTGACGGCAACCGCATCGTCCACCGACTCGCCGGGGTCGGGGATCGCCTACTACGAGTCCGAGCTCTCGATCGACAACGGCGCCACCTGGTCGACCGCCGTACCCGGGCCGTCCGCGACCGTCACCGGCGAGGGCCAGACCCTGGTGCGGTTCCACGCCGTCGACAACTCCGGCCAGGTCTCGAGCTGGACGGTGGCCACCGTCAGCATCGATCGCACAGCCGCCCTCGGCCGTGCCCACGATCACGGGCGGCAGCGGCGGCGGTTGGGTGAACACGACGCCCGTCACGGTTACGGGCGGGGGCGCCACCGATCCCGTCGAACGGCAGCGGCGTGGCCTCGTATCAGTTCCGCGCCTCGACCAACGGCGGGACAAGCTGGACGGCGGCGGCGACCGGCACCTCGGATATCGTCTCGGCCCAGGGCCAGACGATCGTCCAGTTCCGCGCGATCGACGGCGCGGGGAATGCCGGGCCATGGTCGCCGAGCAGTCCGGGTGCCGGCAACGTCGTCCAGATCGATCTCGTCAAGCCGACCGCGCCGACCGTGTCCGGCGGCTCCCTGACATGGTCGGCGGCCGCATCCAAGACCATCACGGCGACCGGCGCGACCGACGCCGCTGAGCGGCATCCCGGCGGGCGCCGGCTACGAGTCGCGCACGTCCACCGACGGCGGCACCACGTGGTCGGCGGCCCGCAGCGCCGGATCGCTCGGTGAACGTGTCGGCCGAGGGCGAGACGCTGGTGCAGTTCCGCGCCGTCGACGCGGCCGGGAACATCGGCGCCTGGGTCCCGGCGAGCCCGGCGCCTCCGAGCACTGTGCGCCTCGACCACACGCCGCCCACGGCCCGGCCGTCGCAAGCGGCGGCTCCCTGCCTGGCACGAGCGCCGCCTCGTGCGGTGACCGCCATGGTCGGCGCCACCGCGCGGGCAGCGGCATCGCCGCCTACCAGTACCGCACGTCGACCAACAACGGCACGACCTGGTCGTCGGCGACCACCGGCGCGTCGGTCGCCGTCTCGGCCGAGGGTGACACCCAGGTCGAGTTCCGGCCGGTCGACGTCGCCGGGAACGCCTCCGCCTGGACGACGGTCGCCGCGGGCAGCACCGTCGAGACCTCGACCGCACCGCGCCGTCGCGCCGGCCGTCTCCGGCGGCTCCACCTCCTGGTCGAGCGCGGCCTCAGCCGCCATCACCGGCAGCGGATCGACCGACGCCCTCTCGGGGCGTAGCCGGATACCAGTACGAGATCGCACTCAACGGCGGCGCATGGTCGGCGGCGGTGTCGGGCGCATCCGCACCCGTCTCCGCCGAGGGCACGACCACCGTGCGCTTCCGGTCGGTGGACAACGCCGGGAACATGTCCGCCTGGACGACCGTCGCCGCCGGCAGCACCGTCAACCTCGACCGCACCGCCCCGTCGCTGCCGGCCGTCTCCGGCGGCTCCACCTCCTGGTCGAACGCGGCCTCAGCCACCATCACCGGCAGCGGCTCGACCGACGCCCTCTCGGGGCTGGCCGGATACCAGTACGAGACCGCCCTCAACGGCGGCGCATGGTCAGCGCCGGCGTCGGGCACATCGGCACCGGTCTCGGCCGAGGGAACGACAACCGTCCAGTTCCGGTCTGTCGACAACGCCGGCAACACCTCGGCATGGACAACGGTCGGAAGCGGCAGCACCGTCAAGCTCGACCGCACCGCCCCGACGGCCGCAACCGCTCGGGCGGCTCGCTCAGCTGGCAGAACGTCGCCTCGGTGCTCGTGACCGGGTCGGGTGAGACCGATGCCGGGTCGGGCATCGCCAGCTATCAGTTCCGGACGTCCACGGACGGCGGGACGACCTGGTCGGCCGCCGGCGACGGGCAACTCGACCACCGTCTCGGCCGAGGGTCAGACGCTGGTCGAGTTCCGCGCCACCGACAACGCCGGCAACGTGGGGGCATGGGCGCCGTCGCCCTCCACCGCCGGCTCGACCGTGCGGCTCGACCGCTCGGCCCCGACTCCGCCCACGGTCAGCGGCGGCTCGCTGACGTGGACGAACGCGGCCTCCACCACCATCTCGGCGACCGGGTCCACCGACAGCGGCAGCGGCCTGGCCGGGTACCAGTCCAGCACGTCGACGAACGGCGGGTCGACCTGGTCGGCGTGGAGCGCCACCGGCGCCGGCTCTCTGGCGGTGACCGGCACGGGTCAGACGCTGGTGGAGTTCCGTTCGGTGGACGTGGCCGGCAATGTTTCGGCGGCGATGCCCGCCACGAACGGTGCGGCGAACACGGTGCTCCAGGATCGCACCGCGCCAAGCCTCCCCACCGTGTCGGGCGGCTCGTCGTCCTGGCTCTCCGCGGCGTCCTCGACGGTCACTGCGGCCGGCGGATCGGACAGCGGCGGCTCGGGCTTTGCCGGATACCAGTACGAGACGTCGTTCAACGGCGGCGCATGGTCGGCGCCGGCGAGCGGAGCGTCGGCCGTGGTCACCCCCGAGGGGACAACCACGGTGCAGTTCCGCTCGGTGGACAACGCCGGCAACACCTCAGCCTGGACGACGGTCGCCGCCGGCAGCACCGTCAAGCTGGATCGCACCGCCCCATCGCTCCCGACCGTTACCGGAGGCTCGCTGACCTGCGTGTCCACCCGGATCAGGATCCGGGCGTCGGGCTCGACCGACTCGGGGTCAGGCTTCTCGCGCTACCAGTACCACTACTCGACCAACGGTGGCACCTTCGGATCCACCATCTCGGGCAGCACCGCCTCGTTCTCGAGCAAGGGCACCTACGTGGTGCAGTTCCAGGCCGTGGACAGGGCCGGGAACGTGAGCGCCTGGGCGCCGGCGGTCGCCGGCGCGGCGAACACCGCCTGCCACTCCTGACCGTTCGGGCTACTCGGGCTCGAGCCTGGAGTCACGCCGGGCGGCAACGACCTCGTCAGAGACCTCCGGGACCGAGAGCAGCAGATAGAAGTTCACCAGCCGGGCGATGAACTCTCCGGGGGCAATGCCGCGCTCGGAGGCCTCGTGCTTGATCACGCCGACCGCGGACTCCGGAACCCCCCGCAGCAGGATGTCGGGCATTCCGGAGATATACCCCGGAACCGCGCGGTCGAACCCGTGAAAAGTTGGAGGCAGCTTGGAGAGCCGCGGGGTACAGTGAGGTTGTGCGGTCACTGCTCGTTCGCAGCATGGCGATGGTTCCCTTGCTCAACCGGTGGTTCGAGGCGACGCCGTGCTGCGGCGTCTGTCCGACATGCGCGGCGGTTGGCGGGTCGAGCCTTCTGGCCGCGTGGGTGAACACCCTCCGCCGCACCCGCCAGCCGTAGCCTGCCCGAAGTCCGTGGCGGAGAATGCGGCCGTCAGATCGGACCGCAGTTTCGGACGCGCGAGCACGTGGAAAACGCGAGCGACGACCGCACCGCCACCTTCCTCGCCAATGTCGAGCACGACGGCATCTGCCCTACCGAGGGGGTGCCCACGGGGGCACGTGCGCTAACGTTTGAGCCATGCCGTTCGGTGAACTCGACCCGGCGAAGCTGATTCTCCTCGTGGCGATCGCGCTCCTGTTCCTGGGGCCGAAGCGGATTCCGGACGCAGGCCACGCGCTCGGTCGCGGCATCCGCGAATTCAGGGATGGGATGGCCGGGAAGTCTGATTCCTTGCCCAGCGAACGGGAATCCCCGAGCACGGTGCCTTCCAAGCCGTACACGCCGCCGCCGGCCTATAGCCCGCCGTCCGGTACCCCACCACCGTCAGTCGGTTAGCCGCGCGGGGCCCCGAGAGCCGCGGGGCCGGGTGGGCATCGTGCAGGCGGTTGCTAGCCGCATTTGCGGCGGCTGCGCTCATGGACGCTTCCGGAACCTCGAGTAGACCGCCGCGAACACCAGGACAATTCCGACGTTGGCTATCAGCCGCTCCCAGAACTGGTGCCTGAAGAACAGGACGTCCACGCAGACCACGACGGCAACGATCGCGAGCACGAAGAGCACGGCCCGTCTTCTCATCGCTCCTTCCTGCTCGACCAGTAGGGGCCCAATGTGCCCTGAGCGGCGCGGCCGCGATGGTCAGAGAGCATGGTCGCTCAAGCGAGTGGTACCGGTGCGGGGCGCCATCGGTAGGGTACCGAAGGCGCCCCGCGTTGGAGTTGGCCTTTAGCGCAGGCCTGGGAGGACTTGCGTTCCCTCCTGCTGGACGGCCTGGAGCGAGCCCGGGTTGAGGCCGAGCAGCTGCAGGATCGTCGGCGCGACCTGGGTCGTCTCTACCCACTGGTTCGAGGCGCCGTGGTGCACTGTCCCGGGCGCGTAGACGAGGATCGGCACGTCGCGGTCGCCTGGGTTGTCGCCGCCGTGCTCGGCGATCTTCGTGCCGGCGGTGTAGACGACGCCGATCTGGACGCGGCCGAACACGTCCGGGTGGCGCGGATCCGAGTACGGAACGCCGAAGAAGTCGGCGGCCTCCTGACCGGCGTAGATCTGCGCCAGGCCGGAGTGCGCGACCTGCTCGGTGCCGCGGTTCACGCCGTCGTTGTTGTAGAGCACCGCCGTCGCGCTGTGGTTCCACAGGTAGTTCTTGACGAAGTCGGCCGCGGCCTGCGTCTTGACCGACAGGTAGCTCTGCCAGAGGTCGTCGTCGGTGCCGGCGACGATCAGCGGCGTGATCGTGCCTCCGCTCAGCCCGTTCGTGCAATAGGTCGTCGGATCGGGCGTCGCGGTCGGGTTCTGCTGCTCGCACCAGGCCTCGTTGATCGCGCTGATGATCGGCCCGTCATCGATCCGCTTCAGCAGCAAGCGGATTCTGCGGCGACTGACCATGCTTGGCCGTGACGATGATCGCCGTGGAGGACGCAAGGCCGTTTCGGCGGATCGTGTCGACCATCCGCCGAAGCTGCGCGTTGACGTAGTCGAGCGCGCCGGCCAGCAGCGGGCGCGGCGTCGTCGTTCCGGGGTGGTAGCCGGCGAGCTCGGTCGGCCCCACCGTGTAGCTGCCGTCCGCGTTCTTCGTGATGGTGCCGGGCGAGTCGACCTTCTCGGCGACCGACACGGCCTGGAAGTTCATCCCGAGGATCGCCGGGACGCCGACCTTGTGGCTGGCCGCTGTGGTCGTAGCCGTCAAGCTCGTTGATGATCGCCTGCACCTTGTAGCCGTCGTACTGCTTGGTGGCGGCGTCGATGTGGGCCCAGTCGTTGTCCTGCGGGTACGGAACGCCGTTGGGCTCGACCGCCTGCGAGTCGATCTCCGGAGCGAAGAAGTCGTCGATGCTGTAGCCACCCGACCCCGGACCGTTGAACGACGAGTAGATCGCGTGCTTGTCAGACCAGGCCGTGCGCATCCCGGCGTTGTGGATGACCTGGAAGATCGTGTTCACCTTCAGGTAGTCCCATGGCATGATCGGCCGACAGTTCGTCGGATCGACCGGGTAGGTCGCCGGGTTCAGGCCCGACTGCGGATGTGGGGTCAGATTCATGATCGCGCCCGGGTTCGTGTCAACGCCGTTCGGGTAGATCGAGCCGCCCTCGTCGAAGGACGGGAACGTGTTGCCGCTGCCGTTGTTGAGCAGGTCAGGCACGGCGTTGAGCGTGTCGTCCGGCGAGTCGTAGATCACGTTGCCGCCCGGGACAGGCCCCGAACAGTGCGGTGGTGCCAGGCGGGAAGACGTCGTGGCTGTACTCCACGTCGTAGTAGACGCCGGTCGCGCGCGGATCGCCGCCGGTCATCAACGCGGTGCCACCCGGGTCGGAGTCGGACGGATCGGACGTGTGCGCGTTGCTGAACTCGGCCCCACCGTGGACCAGCTTGGCGAGCTCCGAGCTCGGGTGGTTCGCCACGTACCACTCGAGGTCGGACTGGTGCAGCCCATCCACCGAGATCAACAGGACATGCTTGACCCTATGGTCGGCCCGCCCTTCGTGTGTTGCGGACATCGGCCGCACACCGGCGGAGGCCGATCCCGCCGCCAGAACCCCGAGCACCGCCACGCAGGCAACCGCGCCCGCACTACTACGCAAACTCAACATTTCGCACCCCTCGCAACGAAGACCCTGCCGCGCCGCATCCTCATGGCCCCACCTCGGCGGAGGGGTAAGAGACCGGTGACCAGGTGGTGAGAATTCGGGAAAGCGAGGTCGCCCTCCGATCACAGAACGCGCACATCGCGTTCGCTGCCGCGGCCGAGTTCCGCCGTGTCGACCTGGCGGGCGCGCTCAGCATGACGCTGCTCATCCGCGTGAGTCGTCCCTAGCCGTCGAGGTCGGTGTCCTCGTCGATGACGGTGACGAGGAATACCGCGCCGATGAACACGATCGCGACGACGGCCACAGCGAGGATGCCGACTCCCAGGACGTCGCTCATCGCCGCAGGCGCACGCCGATGCGCTTCCGGTCGTGGATCGCACGCCGGGGCCATAGGGCCGCGAGACCACGCTCACACGACGTGTTGTTCAGGCGCTTGGAGACGACCGAGCCGCTGTGAAGTTCGCCTTGCGGGCGACGCCGACGCCGAGCGCGAGCTCCTCGTGCTCGTGACGGACGACAGCCCACTGAGGCAGCACGACGGCAATCGACTGGCGTAACTCTTCCGTTTCGTGGCGCATCACGCCGTCCACGGTTGGCCGATCCCTATCTGTCGAGTCAGACATCGTCTCACCGTACCAGCCTTGTGACGCAGGGTCATATGCGGTCACCACATCCTCACCACTCCCTTTCGATCGCCTGATCCTCCGTTCGTGGTGCACGGGTGGAGAAGCCCGCGTTTTGGGCTGTTGGCTGCTGTTACGATCGCGACCAGCCCGCCCGACGTCATGCGGTGCGGGACAGGTTCTCTCGGTGCCGTGGACGGCTCGCGAGAGCAGAGAAGAGGTCGCCGCGTTGCTCCCGCTCCGCAGCGACCTCTTCGCCTTCCTGCCCGCACACCCGGCGGCCGATGGCTGTGCGAGCCCCGTAAGCGCTGTTGGGAGTGCGGAGCAGGTATTTCCGCGATCGGGGCGAGAGGATTTGAACCTCCGACCGCCCGGCCCCCAGCCGGGTGCGCTACCAGACTGCGCCACGCCCCGCGGGGTCCGAGTATATCGGGGAACCGAGGGCGCCCTGATCGTGTCATAGAGGTGTCGTGCAAGACGCCCTCACAATCGCGCTCCCTCGCCTCAGCGCCCCCTGGGCGTACCATGGACGCGTGGAGATCTCGTCCGACGAGGCCCTGGCGAGGCGGGCAGCCGACGGCGACGAGTCAGCCTTCGAGGAGCTTGTCGTCCGCTACCAGGATCGGCTCTACACGCTCGCGCTGCGGATCACCCTCTCGGACGCGGACGCCTACGACTGCGTGCAGGAGGGGCTGGTGGCGGCCTGGCGCGGCCTCGGCACGTTCCGCTTCGACGCCCGCTTCTCGACCTGGGTGCACCGGATCGTCGTCCGCAAGGCCTATGACGTGCTCGAGCGGCGTGCGCGCACGGCCGAGCCGGTCGACGAGGTGCCGGCGGTCAGCGTCGACTCTCCGGCCGACGCCCGCCTCGACCTGATGAGCGCGCTCGCGCAGCTCGAGCCCGAGTTCCGGGTGGTCGCGGTGGCCTGCGACGTCGTCGGCCTGTCGATGGACGAGGCGGCCCTCGTCCTCGACCTTCCCGCCGGGACGGTCAAGTCGCGCCTGCACCGCGCCCGTGCCCGTCTGGCCCAATCCCTGCAGGCGGAGGCCGCCCCGTGAGCGACGATCGCCACAACGAGATTGCCGCCCGCCTGCGCGACGAGGGCGCAGCCCGGGCCCCGGAGCGCCTGCGCGCCGACGTCATGCTGCAGGTGCGGGCCGAGCCGCGGCCCCGCCGGATCCGGCCCCAGCGCACGTACTGGCGGCCGCTCGGAAGCCTGGCGGCGGCCGCGTGCCTGCTGGCCGCACTGGTTGTCGGAGTGAACCGCATGGACGCGGGCAGCAGCGGATCGGGGGCGGCCGGAACCGAGGCGGCCGCGAGTGCCGGGGCCGCTCGAGGCCTCACCCTCCCCAGCCGGGCCCCCGCCCCCAACGCCATCGCGCCCGCCCGGGGCGAGGGTGCAGACGGCGCGGCGTCCGCGAGTGTCCATAAGAAGACCGAGTACCGCGCCTTCGCGGGCCGGTTCAACAGCGACGCTCACGGCCGCACCGGTGCCGCTGCGGTACACCTACGCGCAGCGGCTCGCGCTGCTCGGCCCGCTGCGCGAGGCATTCGGTCCGCTCGAGCCGCGCCAGGGGCGCGGCACCCACACTCCTTACGGCGCTGTCGACCGCCGCCCGCACGGCGGCGGGCACGTCGGCGATCGCAAGCGTCGTCTGCTCGCGGCCGCGCCGCACCTGCACGTCGGCGGTGCCGTCGGTGGCCGTGCGCCGGCCCACGGTTACCCGGGCCGGCATCCCAATCAGTTCCGCGTCGGCGAACCGCGAGCCGGGGCTGGCAGCCCGGTCGTCGAAGAGCACGGTCAGTCCGTCGGCCTCGAGCTGCCCCTGGATCTCGCGGGCGAGCGCGAACTGGGGGTCGTCCCGGCCGCCGATCACGACCATGTGGACGTGGAAGGGCGCGAGCGATGCCGGCCACATCATCCCCGCCTCGTCGTGATGCTGCTCGACCGCCACGGCCGCGATCCGGGCCGGGCCGATGCCGTACGAACCCATCACAATCGGGTGCTCCTGCCCGGCCTCATCCAGGTAGTTCGCGTTCAGGGGCACCGTGTACCGGGTGCCGAGCTTGAAGATGTGCGCGACCTCGATCGCGGGCTCGATATGCAGGACGCCGGCGCCGCACGCCGCGCAGGTGTCACCCTCGCCGACCTCGTGCAGGTCGTAAAACTCGGCTTGGTAGTCGCGCCCCGCCTCCAGTCCGCGCAAGTGCCAGCCGGTGCGATTGGCCCCGCCCACGTACTGGCCCTCGCGCAGCGATTCGTCGGCGATGACCCGCACGTCGGCGCCGACGGGGCCGATCGAGCCCGGGTCTGCCCCGAATGTCACCCGGATCTCTTCGGCCTCGGCCGGCCGGAACTCCGTGCCGAGCGCCTTCTCGGTCTTGAGGGTGTGCAGGCGCTGATCGCCGCGCACGAGTGCCAGCACCATCGTTCCGTCGGCGACGATGGGCATCGCCTTGGCCGTCGCGGCCGGGTCGATGCCGAGCAGCTCTGCCAGGCCCTCGATGGTCGTCGCTCCGGGGGTGGCAATCTCCTCCGGCGCGTCCAGATGCGGGGGAAACTCGGCGGGACGCGGCTGCGAGCGGGCGACCTCGATGTTGGCGGCATAGTCGCAGTTCGAGCATCGCACCAGGTCGGCCTCGCCGTTCGGGCTCGGCGCCACGAACTCCTCGCCGCCGTGACCCCCCATCATGCCGACGTCGGCCTCGATCGCAAACGTCTCGAGCCCGCAGCGGTCGAGAATCCGGCGGTACACGGCCTGATGGCGGGCGTAGGACTCCTCGAGGCCCTCCAGGTCGCGGTCGAAGCTGTAGGAGTCCTTCATGATGAACTCGCGCGTGCGCAGGATGCCACCGCGCGGACGCGGCTCGTCGCGCTCCTTGATCTGCTGGTGGTACCAGATCTGCGGCAGCTCCCGGTAGGAGCGGATCTCGCGGGCGGCATGCCAGGTGACGCACTCCTCGTGGGTCATCGCGAGGACGTACGGCTTGCCGGAGGAGTCCTTCAGGTGGAACAGGTTGTTGACCCCCAGGCGGCCGGTCGCCTCCCACAGCTCGGCCGGCTGCATCACCGGCATCAGCATCTCGAGGCCGATCGTGTCCATCTCCTCGCGGATGATCCCCATCGCGTTCTGGAGCACCCGCCACCCGAGCGGCAGGTACGTGTAGAGGCCCGCGCCGAGCTGGCGCACGAAGCCGCCGCGGACGAGCAGCTTGTGGCTTATGGCCTCCGCGTCTGCCGGGTCGTCCTTGAGCGTCGGGATCAGGAAGCGGGAGGCATCGACGCTGCCGCTCACCGGGCGGCAGCCTTTGCGCGCTGGCGCGGCGGCGGCACGTGAAGGGGGCGACCGAGCGCAACCAGCGCCGCCTCCTTGACCGCCTCCGCCAGCGTCGGATGCGCGGCGATCGAGTCGCCGACCGTTTCGATCGTGGCCTCGGCCGAGATGCCGATGACACCGGCGTTGACCAGCTCGGTCGCCTGGATCCCGACGATCACGAGCCCAAGAAGCTCGCCGTAGCGGTTCTCGTGGATCGTCTTTGCGAAGCCGGTCTTCTCGCCGTACATCTGCGCCCGCGCGGCGGCCGCGAAGGGGAAGCGGCCGGTGACGACCGCATCGCCGTGCTGCTCGCGGGCCTGGGCCTCGGTCAGGCCGACCGCGGCCACCTCGGGGTCGGTGTAGACGCACCGCGGGACGGCCGAGTAGTCCATCTCGGACTCGTGCCCGCAGGCGTTCTCGGCCGCGACCTCGCCCTCGCGGAACGAGGTGTGCGCGAGCTGGTAGATCCCGGCCACGTCGCCCACCGCGTAGATGTGCGCGACGTTCGTGCGCATGCGCCGGTCGACGATCACGCCGCGGCGCGGGTCGGCGTCGACGCCCGCGCGGTCGAGGCCGATGTCGTTCGTGTTCGGGCCGCGGCCGGTCGCGACCAGCACCAGGTCGGCATCGACCGACCCGGGAGTGCCGTCGGCACCCTCGAAGCGCAGGGTGACGCCGTCGCCCGCCGGTGCCACCTCGGTTGCCCGCGCGCCCAGGTTCATGCCGATGCCGCGCCGCTTGAAGGCCCGCTCGAGCTCCTTCGACGCGTCGGCGTCCTCCATCGGGATCAGGTGCTCGAGCATCTCGACGATCGTGACCTCGCTGCCGAAGTGGCGGAAGATCGAGGCGAACTCGACCCCGATCACGCCGCCTCCCAGGATCGCGAGCCGCCGGGGCACCTCGGTGATCTCGAGCAGCGCGGTCGAGTCGACGCACGCCGGCCCGTCGATCCCCGTCACCGGTGGCCGCAGAGAGTGCGAGCCGGTCGCGATCACGGCCGAGGTGAAGGTGATGTCCTCGCCGCCCTCGACCGCGATCGTGTTCGGGCCGGTGAACGCGCCGCGGCCGTTGACGATGGTGATGCCGTTGGCCTTGACGACCCCGGTGATGCCGTTCACGAGCCCGTCGACGATGCCGGTCTTGTTCTTCTGGGCCTGGTCGAAGTCGAGCTCGGGCTCGCTCACGCGCACGCCGATCTGGGCGAACGTCTCGCGTGCGTCCTTCAGCCCGTGCGCCGTTTGCACCCAGGTCTTTGTGGGGATGCAGCCGACCGTGATGCAGGTGCCGCCGACGCGGCCCTGCTCGATCAGAACAACGTTTGCGCCCAGCTGTGCGGCCCGGATCGCGGCCGGATACCCGCCCGGTCCACCGCCCAGGACGGCGACGTCACACTCCATCGAACCCACTCCCTCGTGCTCGCTCGTCTCGTCGGCGGCATCCTAGTTGAACAAACGCCGGCGCCTCCCGCGGTCACGGGGCGGGCGGAAAGGCGGGATCGGCCCGGATCGAGTCGAAGTCGGAGTCGCCGGCCGCCCACTCAGCCGCGCGGGGCTCGCCGGCCACGGCGGCGGACAGATGCTCGAGGGCCTGGTCGGGGCGTCCGGCCAGGGCGTGGTAACAGGCCAGCTGGTAGTTGATGACCGGATGCCCGGGCCACTCGCGCAGCCCCGCCGACGCGATCGTGATCGCGCTGTCGTAGTCGCCGGAGCGGTACGCCGGCTCGGCTGCGAACCAGTACTCGAACGGCGATGTCCGAAGCGGCGCCGCCGCCGGCCCGCCGATGACGAGCACGGTGGTGTCGGGCTCGCGCGCGACCGCCGCCCGTTCGGCGTCGAGTTCGGGCACGAACACGAGCGTGCCCGCCGGAGCGTCGACCGCCTCCCCCGAGACGGTGAACTCGGCCCGGCCCGAGAGCACGAGGTAGAGCTCCTCGTGCCGGCCGGCCCCCGCGCCCATCTCGTCGTGGCGCTCGATCACCTGATCGCCGGCGGCCCTGGCGGTATAGGCGTTGACCCCGAAGGCGCGCACACCCAGGCGGCGCCGGATCGGCAGGAACACCCCGCCGGCGGCGTCGATCCGGTCGAGCTCATCCATGTGCACGACCCGCACGGCGTCACTCATGGGTCCACCGATTCGCCCGGCGCGCCGATCCAGGCGATGGTCGCGCCCGGCGGGTATTCCACCCCGGCGGTGCCGACCACGCTCAGAAGCACGCCGTCGGCCTCGGCCTCGACCTCCTGTGTGACCTTGTCGGTATCGAGCTCGTACAGCGGGTCGCCGCGGCGGACGGGCTGGCCCGGCTCCACCAGAAACCGGATCAGCACCGCCGAGATCGTCTCCTCGCCGAGCTCGGGAACCTTGACGGCCGTCGCCATGCGCGGGCAGCGTAGCGGTTCGCAGCGACTAAGGTTTGGGACATGGCGAAGACCGCCGAAGGCGACGTTTCGGTCCTGGACGACCGCGAGCACGCGCTCCGCCTCTTCAGGCAGATGGCGCTCGTTCGCCGCTTCGAGGAGCGTACCGAGGAGCAGTACACCCGCGCCCGGATCGGCGGCTATTGCCACCTCGCGATCGGCGAGGAGGCCTCATCGGTCGGCGCGATCGACGCGCTGGCTGACGGCGACGCCCTGTATGCCAGCTACCGCGACCACGCCACCGCCCTGGCGGTCGGCAGCCCCGCGGCGGCGGTCATGGCCGAGCTGTTCGGCAAGGACACCGGCGTCGCCCACGGCCGCGGCGGGTCGATGCACCTGCTCGATGTCGAGCGCCGCTTCTTCGGCGGCTGGGGCATCGTCGGCGCGCACCTGCCGATCGCCGCCGGCACCGCTCTGGCGATGGTCTACCGCGACATGCCCAACGCGGTTCTGTGCCAGTTCGGCGACGGCGCGGTCGCGACCGGCGCGTTTCATGAGGCGCTCAACCTGGCGGCTCTGTGGGAGCTTCCGATCGTCTTCCAGGCGATCAACAACCAGTACGGGATGGGGACGTCGGTCGAGCAGTCAAACGCCGAGCCGGAGCTCTGGCGACGGGCGGCCGCCTACCGCATGCACGGCGAGCGGGTGGATGGAAACGACGTGCTGGCCGTGCGCGAGGCCGCCGGCCGCCTGCTCGCGCAGGCCCGGGACGAGCGCAAGCCCGCCCTGCTCGAAACGGTGACCTACCGCTTCCGCGGCCACTCGGTGGCCGACGCGGGCAAGGTGTACCGCACGCCCGAGGAGGTGCGCTCGTGGCGCGAGCGCGACCCGATCACCCGCTACGGCCTTCTCCTGGGCGAGCGCGGGATCGCGACGCCCGCCGACCTGGATTCGGTCTGGCAGGACGTCGCCGCCGAGGTCAAGGATGCGATCGCCAGGGCACTCGAGGCGTCGTTCCCGCCGCGCGAGGGGCTCTACGACCACCTCTACGGCGACCCGAACTCGCACGAGCAGTTCTCGCGCATGGCGTCCGGTGCCCCCTACGGCGAGCGCGGCGAGGAGCAGACATGGCCGACGTGACCTACCGCGAGGCGCTGCGCCAGGCACTCGACGAGGAGCTTGGCCGCGATCCCGACGTGTTCCTGATGGGCGAGGAGATCGGCCGGTTCGAGGGCTCCTACAAGGTCACCGCCGGCCTGTGGCAGAAGTACGGGCCGGTGCGCGTGCGCGAGACGCCGATCTCGGAGGAGGGGTTCATCGGCGCCGGCATCGGCGCGGCCATGATGGGCCTGCGGCCGGTGATCGAGATCATGACGATCAACTTCATCCTGGTGGCAATGGACCAGGTCATCAACCACGCGGCCAAGATCCGGTACATGTTCGGCGGCAAGGTGGGCGTGCCGCTGGTGATCCGGACACCGGGCGGGGCCGGGGCGCAGCTGACCGCGCAGCACTCGCAGTCGCTCGAGGCCTGGTTCGCGGGCTGCCCGGGACTCAAGGTGGTCGCGCCCGCCACGCCGGCGGACGCCTACGGGATGCTGAAGACCGCGATCCGCGACGACGACCCGGTGCTCTTCTGCGAGAACCTCGTGCTCTACAACCTGACCGGCCCGCTGCCCGAGGACGGCGACGGCGCGGTCCCGCTCGGGCGGGCGCGGATCGCGCGCGAGGGTGACGATCTGACCCTGGTGGCGCACTCCTACACCGTGCAGCGGGCGCTGCGGGTGGCCGACCGGCTGGCGCAGGACGGGATCGGGGTCGAGGTCGTCGATTTGCGCTCGCTGCGGCCGCTCGACGTCGACACCGTGGCGGAGTCGGTGCGAAAGACGAACAGGGTGCTGGTCGCCGAGGAGGGCTGGTCGACGTACGGCGTGGGCGCCGAGCTCGCGGCGCGGCTGCAGCGGGTGTGCTTCGACGACCTGGATGCGCCGGTCGAGCGCGTCGGGCAGGCCGAGGTGCCCATGCCCTACTCCAAGCCGCTGGAGCTGGCCGCGCTGCCGCTCGAGTCGAAGATCGAGGCGGCCGCCCGCTCGCTCCTGCGCGAGTGCGGACTGTAAGGTTTCGGCGATGTCGGAAGAGCTGACCATGCCGCGGTTGTCGGACACGATGGAAGAGGGCACCATCGGCCGCTGGCTCAAGCGTGAGGGCGAGAGCTTCCACGAGGGCGACGTCATCGCCGAGATCGAGACCGACAAGGCCACGATGGACTTTCAGGCCTACGACGACGGCACGCTGCTCAAGATCCTCGTCGCAGACGGCGAGTCGGCGCCCCTGGGTGCGCCCATCGCCATCGTCGGCGCCGAGGGCGAGGCGGTGCCCGCCGCCACCGCAGGCGCACCCGCACCGGCGAGCGAGGGCAACGGCGCCGCGGCCGACGCCCCAACCGTCGTGCAGCGCGTCACGCCGGCGGCCCCCGCCGCACCGGCAGGCGGTGAGAGCTCCGGCCTGCGCGCAAGCCCGATCGCGCGCCGGATGGCCGATGCCGCCGGCCTCGACCTGCGCACCCTGGCGGGAACGGGGACAGGCCCCGACGGCCGCATCGTCAAGGCCGATGTCGAGCGCGCCCTGGAGGGCGCCGCACCGGCCGCGGCACCCACGCCCGCACCGTCCGTCGCAGCCGATGACGAGGTGCGGGAGCTGACACCGATGCTGAAGGCCGTCGCCCGGCGGATGGGTGAGTCAAAGGCGACCGTCCCCCACTTCTACGTCACGTCCGAGATCGACATGACGCGGGCCTTCGAGCTGCGGACGGAGCTGAACGCCGCGCTCGTGGACTTCGGCGAGAAGGTCAGCGTGAACGACCTGATCATCCGCGCCTGCGCTCAGGCGCTGATGCAGCACCCGCAGGCCCACCGCTCCTACGTCGACGGCCGCCACGTCTACCACGCCCACGTCCACACCGGGATCGCGGTCGCCCTGGACGACGGCCTGATCGTGCCCGTGCTGCGCGACTCCGACACCAAGGGTGTGCGCGAGATCGCCGCCGAGACGCGCGACCTGGTTGCCCGCGCCCGGGCCGGCAAGCTGCGCCAGACCGAGATCGAGGGCGGCACCTTCACGGTTTCGAACATGGGCATGTTCGACGTGGCCGCGTTCTCGGCCATCATCAACCCGCCCGAGTCGACCATCCTGGCGGTGTCGAGCACCGTCGAGCAGCCCGTGGTTCGCGACGGCGCCATCGTCCCTCGCCAGATCATGTCGGTGACGCTCTCGTGCGACCACCGGGCCTGCTCAGGGGCGGACGGCGCGAAGCTCCTCCAGACCGTCAAGCGGCACCTCGAGGCCCCGACCCTCCTGCTCGCATGACCCCATCCACGCACGTACACTCGAGCTGATGCAGCTCACCGATGTGATGGCAACCCAGGTGGTGTCGGTGGCCCCGGACACGAGGCTCGGCGACGCCGCCCGGCGGATGGTCGAGACCGACGTTGGTGCCGCGGTCGTGATCGACGCCGCGGGCGACCTGACCGGCGTGATCACCGAGCGCGACCTGATGCGCTGCGTCAGCGACGGCACCGACCCGGACACTCCGGTGGACCAGCGCATGACCCGGCACGTCCTGACAGCGGCGCCCGACACGACCATCCCCGAGGCAATGGCGCTAATGGTCGACGGGCACTTCCGCCACCTGCCGGTGGTGAACGACGGCGGCCACGTGATCGGGATCGTCTCGATGCGCGACCTGATGGCCTACACATCCCTGCGCCTGCGCGGCGGGAACCTCGGTCACGACGATGATCTCGATCCCGCCGAGGTGATCGCAACCATCTTCCGCATGCGCACCGGCGCCGCCTGAGCGGCTGCGCCAAAAGGGGTCTGACCCCGTTTGGCGCGCTCAGATCTGCCAGGCGCCCTTGCGCAGCACCGGCACGCGCTCGCCGGCCGCGGTCAGGCCGGTGACGTCGACCTGCGGTGAGCCGATCATGAAATCGACGTGGATCTCGCTGCTGTTGATGCGGCCGCGGTCGGCCTCTTCGACGGCCCACTCGAATCCCTGGCCGAGCGCCAGGTGGCTGGCGGCGTTTTCGTCGATCAGGGTGTCGTAGAACACGGTCGCGAGTGGCCCGACGCGGCCGGCGCCGTCCACCAGCGCGATCTCGCCGAGGCGCGCGGCGCCGGCGTCGCGGTCGACGTAGGCCTGCAGCACGTCGCCGTGCTGGCCCGCGTCGATGGCGACCGCGCGACCGGCCTCGAAGCGCATGCCGAAGTCGCGCACGATGATCCCGTCCAACTCGCGCGGCAGCGTCGATCGCACGACGCCCTCGACGCGCTCCGGATCGGGCGTCGTGAACACCTCTTCGGTGGGCAGATTGGGCTGGTGGAGCAGGCCCCACGACGTGGTCAGGCCGCCGCCGTGCCAGATCGACCCGGGTAGGAGACCCACCCGCAGGTCTGTCCCGGGGCCCTCGAGGTGGATGGCATCAAACCGGCGCTCGTTGAGCGCGGCGCATGCGGTGTGCAGCTGCCTGATCCGCTGGTCCCACGCCGCCACGGGGTCGTCCTCGTCCAGGCGGCAGACCCGCTTCATCTGCGTCCACAGCGTCTTCAGCGCCTCGGCAGGCTCGAGGTCGGGGTGCACGAGCTCCGCCCAGCCGTCGGTCGGGCACGGAACGATCGTCCAGTTGTTGCTCGCGGCGTTCAGGTTCTCGACCGACTGCTTGCGCCCCGGCAGCCGGTCGCGGCCGATGCGAGCCGGATCGATCCCGTCGAGCAGGCCTGGTGCCACCGGCCCGCTGAGTGCGATGGTCGCCCCATGCTGCAGGCCGTGCTGACGCACCATCTCGACGATCCACTCGGGTTCGTACCCGAGCGCCTCCTCGACGCCGTATTCGAGCCGGGCTCGCTGCACATACGGATCGCTGTAGACGACGTTTACGAATACGGCCCCGGCCCGATACGCCCGCTCGGCGACGGCGCGCGTCAGCTGCTCCTGGCCGAGCGAGGCCGACACGTGCACCCGCTGCCCCGGCTGGACGTTGGCCCCAAACCCGACCGCCAGCTCGGCCATCCTGTCCAGCGTGGCGGAATCCACCGCCGCATGTTATCCACCGCTGCCATACTCCGGGCGCAATGCGCACATATGTGATCGTCCGCGGGTTGGCCCTCGCCGGGCTCGGTGCGGCCTCGGCGTTGGTCGCACACGGCGGCACGGCCGCCCTGGCCGACCCCGCCTGGTCGCTCCCCGCCCTCGCCGCGTCCGCGGCCGGCACGGCGGCGCTCCTGCACCTGACCGCCGCGGCTCGCAGGGCCCGCCTGGCGGCCGCGCGCGTGGGCGACGCCACTTTCGCCCTACCGGTCCACACGCCGCTCGGGCTGGCCGAGACGACCGCGATCATGCTCGCCGGCCAGGGCTGCGCCCACATCGCGCTGCTTGCTGCCGGGGCGCCCGCGCATCCCGGCCAGCTGGGGGCGGTGGTGCTGCACCTTGGCCTGGGAGCCCTGGGCGCAGCCGCGGTCTGGGCGGCCGATCGGGTGCTCGCAGGCGCCCTTTCCGAGCTCGATGCGGCCCTCGCCGCGGCACTGGAGCTCCTGCTGGCCGTGCTCTCCCCGGTCCACCGCCGGCCGGCCGGTGCACCCGCAGGCCGCCTGGCGCTGCCCGGCCGCCACGATCGCGCACCGCCGGCGCCCGCCTGACCCGACCCGCACCGGCGCGACGCGCGCCGGTCTCAGATCAGGAGGTTCTGGCCCAGACATGCGCGTGCGCGCGCTCGCGATCCTCGTGCTGCTCCTGCCCGCAGCCTTCCCGGCCGTGGCACAGGCGCACGCGAGCCTGCTGCGGACCGATCCGGCCGCGGGCAGCGAGGTGGCGCGCGCGCCCGCCCAGATCGTCCTGCACTTCGACCAGCAGATCGCCGACGCGGGCACCACCGCGGTCTCGAGCACCGGAGCGTCGGTGCTCGCCGCCCGCGCACATCCGTCGCCGGCCGACGTGCGCGCACTGGTCGTGCCGCTCAAGCCGGGCCTGAAGGACGGCGACTACACCGTGCGCTGGAAGGTCGTCTCGACCGACGGCCACATCGTCTCGGGCGTGATGGCGATCGGCGTCGGGCTCAACCGGCCCCCTCCCCAGGCCGCGACCACCGAGACCTCGGCGCTCGACTGGCCGTACCTGATCGCCCGCTTCTTCTACTACTGCGGGCTGATGCTGCTCGTGGGCGGGGCCGTGTTCCGGGTGTGGGTGTTCCGGCCGGTGATGGCCACGCTGGCCGGGCGGCCGCGCGAGATGGCCGAGCTACGCGAGCGGGCGCGGGCCAACTCGGTGCTCCTGGCCGCCGCCGTGCTGATGCTGGCGGGCGGCTGGGTGGCGCTGACGCGCGAGGGCGCCGAGGTGGCCGGCGTCTCGTTCTGGCAGGCGTTCAACCACCGCGGCCCGATCGGATCCGCCCTTCAGGCGACCAGATTCGGGCGCGAGTTCGGTCGTGGCGTCGACCTGGGGGCCGCGTTCTGCATCGCCACAGCAGCCGCGTTCGCGATCTCACGCCGAAGCCGGGTCGCGGCGCTCGTGCTCGCCGTCCCCGCGTTCTTCCTGGGCGTGTGGGCGGTGATCGTCCCCGGCCTCTCGGGCCATGCGGGCGACCCCGGCCTCGGCACCCTCGCGGTCGTGGTCGACGCACTGCACACCGCCGCGGCGGCGATCTGGATCGGCGGTCTCGTCCAGCTGGTCGTGGTCACGCCCCACGCCACCCGCGGCCTTCCCGACGGGGAGCGCAGCCGCGTGCGAACGGCGGTGACCGCGCGCTTCTCGCGCGTCGCCCTGGCGAGCGTCGTGGTGCTCGCGGCGACAGGGGTGGGACGCGCGCTGTGGGAGGTCGCGACGCCCTCGCAGCTCTGGGAGACCGGCTACGGCCGTGCTCTGCTCGCAAAGACCACGCTCCTGGCCTGCCTGGTCGCACTGGGCTATCGCAACCGCCGCAACCTCGCCGCCTTCGGCGCCATTCGCCGCCGCGGCGTGTTTGAGATCGGCCTTCTGGTCGTGCTGCTCGCCGTCGTGTCGCTTCTGACCGACCTGCCCCCCGCGAACACGCCCGGCCTCGCCACGGCCGCACCGCGCCCGGCGGTCGCCGGCGGCCCCGTGAGCCTGCGCCTCGGCAGAGTGGCGCGGCTGGCGCTCTGGCCCGGGTACGCCGGCCGAAACGCGATCGACCTGCGCCTTCCCGGGAATGCGCCCACGGCCAGGGTCGTCCCCGGCAGCAGCGGATCCCAGACGACGCTTCGGCGGGCGCCGGGCGGCACCTACGCCGGCTTCCTGCCGTCGCTCCCGGCCGGGCCGACCGCGCTCGTGATCGCAGCCGGCAACCGCACATTCGGCGCGACCGTGACCCTTGGCCCGCACAGCGGCGCTCCCCCCGTCTCGGCGCCGCCCGCACCCACCGGAGCGGTGGCGGCCGGCGAGGCCGCCGACCTGGCCGTGGGCGCCCAGCGGGTCGGGCGCCGCGCAGTGCGCCTGACGCTCCTTTCGCCCACCGGCGGTGCGGTCGCCGACGCGATCGCGCTCGTGGACGGGCACGTGGCAACGCCGTGCGCCGGGGTGCACGGCGTCTGCTACCAGGCCCCGGCGCCCGCGCAGGCGGCGACCGTCGTCGTCTCGGTGCGCCGGCCCGGCCGAGGACAGGTCACGGGGCGCCTGCAGATGCCGGCCGCAAACGCGCAGCCCGCGGCGGCGCTGGTGCAGGAGGCCACGCGCAACTTTGCCGCCCTTCACAGCCTGCGGGCGATCAACGTGCTCAAGTCCGGCCCCGGCCGGTCGGTGACGACCCACTACACCACGCAGGCGCCGGATCGGCTCGCGATCCACGTACGCGGCGGCGAGGACGCCCGCATCATCGGCAACACGCGGTGGGATCGAAACGCCAACGGCACCTGGACGCGCTCGGTCACGTTCGCGGTGCACCAGCCCGACCCGTACTGGTCGCCGACCGCCGAGGCGGCCTACGTCGCCGGGCACAGCGGCAACACGATCGAGGTGACGCTCGTGCAGCCTGGCGGACCGACGTTCTTCCGGCTCTGGATCGACCGGCGGACACACCAGGTGGTGAAGCTGCGGATGGTGACCACCGCGCATTTCATGGGCGAGCGCGAGCTCGACCTGAACCATGCCCCACCCGTCGTCCCACCCAAGTAGGATCCGCGCCGTGGCAACTCTGGTGGAGCAGTGGGACGCGATCGTGGCCGCCCAGCCGTCCGACTGGTCGTCGCTCTTTCTCGAGCTGCGGCTGCGCGACGCGGTGCAGTCCGAGGAGTGCGCCCTCGTGATGTCGCCGCTCAATCCGTGGCACGAGGAGGACTGGCGCAGCGGCGTCTTCCACTTCCGCGCGGCCCGCACCTTCGGCTACGGCGCGGCGGCGCAGCTGGTGCGCAAGCGCCTCGGGACGCTCGACAGCGTCGCCATCACCGGGGCGCTGCGACTGGAACGGCGACTTTCGGACGTGCGTCCGGTCGCCACCCAGGGCGTCGTCTGATCCCGCCACGGCGTAAGCGAGCCCCGACCGGCGGTTAGGCGACGACGGTCAGGACTCGGTCGAAGCCCCCGGCACCGTGCCTATGCCCAGGCTGAGACCGGTTGGGCCGCACCGAACGTACCGTCCGTACCTAAGCGTCGAATTGGAAACACTTTCCATGCAGGCACCGCTCATGCCACCCGGACACGGGTCTCCGAGGCAGACAGGAAGCGCCCGACCGCCTCGACATCGAGAGGACGTGCGAGCAGGAAGCCCTGGCCGTGGTCACACTGCTCGTTCTGGAGGGCATGCAGCTGGGCCTCATCCTCGATGCCCTCACCGAGGGTCTCGAGCCCCAGTGTCTTTCCGAGCTGGACAAGGGTGTGAATCAGGGCAGCAGCCTCCTTGGATGTGGCGATGCCTTCGATGAACGACCGGTCGATCTTGAGCGCATCGACCGGAAACCGGCGCAGATAGCCGAGGGAGCTGTAGCCCGTGCCGAAGTCGTCGATGGCGACGCGGACACCCAGAGTCTTCAGCTCTCCGAGCCGGCGGGCGGTGTCGTCCGGGTTTCGCATGAGCGTGGTCTCGGTGATCTCGAGCGTGAGGTCAGCCGGGTCGAGGCCGCTGGCGTTGAGCGCACGATGGACATCGTGGATGAAGTCGTCCCCGTCGAGTTGACGGGCGGAGACGTTGACCGCCACCGTGAGCGAATGCCCCTGCGCCTGCCAATCCGCGGCCTGCCGGCAGGCTCGCTGCAGAACCCAGCGGCCTATTGGCACGATCGATCCCGTCTGTTCGGCGATCGGGATGAACTCGCCCGGCGCGACGATGCCGCGGGTGGGATGGCTCCAGCGCAGCAATGCCTCCACTCCGATCACCGTCTCGCTACGGAGGTCGAAGGTGGGCTGGTAGAGCAGGAAGAGCTGGTCCTCGGCGATGGCCTCGCGCAAATCCATTTCGAGCAGGAGACGGTCCTGGGCAATCGTCTGCATATCTGACTCGAACACCCGGTACCGATCCCTGCCCGTGTTCTTCGCCTCGTACAGGGCGAGATCGGCGGTGTGCAATAGGGCCTCCGCGGTTCCCCGATCGGTCGACGCAATCCCCATGCTGGCGGTCACCGACACGGGGCGCCCCTCCATCTGGCGCAGTTCGATCGGCTCGCGCAGCACCTGCAGGATCCGCTCCGCGGCGAGCTCCGGGCCGGCGTCGAGGTCAAGCGATTCGAGCAGAATCACGAACTCGTCTCCGCCGAGCCGCCCAACCGTATCGGGTTCGCGAACGACTCGTGAGACGCGGGACGCAACTGTTTGCAAGAGCTCGTCACCGGCGGCGTGGCCACAGAAGTCGTTGATCTGTTTGAAGCCGTCAACGTCCAGAAACAGGGCCGCCACCGAGTGGTGCTGACGTCGAGCACGAGCGAGCATCTGCTCGGCCCGGTCGAGCACCAACGCGCGGTTCGGAAGTCCGGTGAGGGCATCGTGGAGCGCCTGGTAGCTCAGCTTGCCTTGAGCGCTCACAAGGTCGCGGCGCGCCAGGAACTGACGCACTGACACGAGCGACGCGACCAGGGCCGCACCGACCGCGAGACCGATCCGGTCGGTGCGCGAGCTGCCGGCCTGGGCGTAGATCAGCAGAGCGAACACGACCGCCGGCGCCAGATACGGAACCCATCCGACCTGGCCCGCGCCGAGATCGGCGGAACCGACATCGCTCGCCGACGACTCATCCACGACGGCCGAGCGCTGGGCGGGCCCAGCCAGCACGAACAGCGCCCATCCGCCCATGAACGCGAGGTCGACCCCAAGTTTCAGCGAGTAGTCGGCGTGAAGGATCATCCACCCGTTGGTCAGATCTCCCACGATGGCGACCAGCGTGGCCGTGGCGAGGAGCCAGAGCGCGCGCTGCGTCGACCGCGCGGCGACGCGCGTTACCACGTACGTCACACCGAAGATCTGCAACACATCGGCGACCGGGTATGCACCCGCAATCGTCTCGTTGAGCAAGCTCTCCCCGCTCGCCGCCACGGTGGGCCCGAGCACGAGAAACCAGATGGCGGTCGCTCCGGCCACGACGATCGTCGCAAGATCGACCCAGAGGCGAAGCCTTCCGGCCCCCGCCTGCGGCGGGTGGGGAAAGCGCAACAGCCCGATGAGGAACAGAACGTCGAACACGATGTAACACCCATCCGCAACGGACGGGAAGGGAACCGCACCGGTCAACGCCTGATACCCGAGGTCCACACCGAACGTGGCGGTCAGGAACACGATCGAGACCGCAAGCCATCGCCAGGCAGACGCCGTCCTCCGCTCTGCGCAGCGGCGCGACGCCAGCCAGAACAGTGCGACCGTCGGAACGCCCGGAATCACAAAGAAGACATCGCCGACCACCGCCCGGCTCGAGACGGAGCCCCAGGACGAAAGCCGCCACGCGAGGTACGCCCCGAAATACGTCAAGACCACGAGCACCAACCCCCGCGAAAACTCCCGCGCAGCCTCCGGCGGGCGGTCGGGTGCCTCCGCGAGTGGTCCGCTCCACCGCCGGTTCGGATTCGAACGCGCGGTCAGGTTCTCCATCACAATCCTTGCGTTGGCCGAGTGGCTATGTGGATCGTCGAACTGCGGCGCGTTTCGTCCTGCGCCGATTTGGTGAACGTGTGAACCAGAGCGCAAGAGCCACCAGCGCCAGCAGGACGAGGAGCATCTCGGCGACGCGGCGGCGGCCCGACGAGCCGGCCGCGGACGTCGACGGGTGCGCGGCGGCTCCCCGGCGGGGGAATGTGATCGTCGCCGCGGCTGTTCGCTGAAGCGAACCGCTGGTGAGCCGGAGTTCGGCATGCCAGGGGCCGCGGGGGAGGCGTCGGTCCAGGCGAACGGTTGCCGGCTCAGAGGCGCTCGGCCCAAGGGCGGCTCCCAGCACGACAGGGAAGGGTCCGGCACGAAGGCCGCCTGGGCCGCGGGAGAGCGACAGGGTGCCGCGGATGTCCAGGGTGCGCTTTCCGCTGTTGCGGACGGTCGCGACGACGATCGGCTTGCCCGTTGCAGACCGCTCTGCGGTCAGGGAGCCAACCGCGAAGTTCGAGGGCGGCGCGCCACCGGGCCCGATCGAGAGATACATCCGGATGCCGACTCGATTCACGACTGTGACGCCGCCGCCGGCCGGCGCCGGGGCGGACACCGCCGCCCAGATGACGCCGTACCGCGCGCCGGACGAGGCGTTCCTCGGCACGTGGATCGTCACCGTCTCGTACGTCGCGGTCCCCGCTGCCAACCGCAGGACGGGGCGACTCACCGATGTCCAACGGGTGAGCTCGTTGGAGCTATGGCCGGCGCCAAACGCGATCGCACCTCGATGGAGGCTCGCGGCCGCGGGGTAGACCGCAACCACGACGGTCGATCGGGTGGTGTTGCTGATCACGACGCGGCGACGCACGCTCGCGCCTGGTGCGACCCGTTCCACGACGTAGGAGCGTGCGAGCGGGCCGACGCGCGAACCGCCCGGCATGGCGACGAGCCGGACGCCGATGCCGCCGACGACCTTCGCCGGCGCTGCCGCGACCGCGCTCGACGCGGGGACGATGACCCCTGGCGCAAGCGCCAGGGCGATCAGAGAGAGGCGGACGACACGGTGTCGCACGGGTTACGCGACGGAGTGGGTGATTGTGCCCGAGTAGACGCCCGGCGCGAAGTTCGCCGGCACGAACACCGAGATCGTGGGCGTCCAGCTCGCGGTGCTGACTCCGGTGCTCGCACCATTCACCACCGGCGATACACCGGTCAGATCCGGCGCCGCAACCGCCGCTGCGACCACGTTTGCGGACTGTGTGATGATGCCCGTCGCGTAGCCGACGTCGATGGCGGGGATCGCGGTGTTCGCCGGCACGGGCGTGAACGCCGTCGCGATCACGGACGCGACCCACGTCGTCGTGCCGCCGCGCAGATCGGAGACGGTGACGAGGCCGAGCGGGCCGGAAATCGTATTCGCCGTGTTCGACGTCCCCTGCGACCCGAGCGACACGCTGGCGGTCGGGGCGCTGATCGTAAGGGCACCACCGGTCACCGTGAAGGTCGTCGGAGTGGCCGCACCCGCCGGTGCTGGGGTCCCGAGTCCGGCCGTGAGGGCGGCTAGGGTGCTGGCAACGAGCAGGCATTTTGGCGTGTTCAGCCGACAGGTTGATCGTGTGAGCGAAGTCATGGGCTCAGTTCTCCTGGGTGGGGTGCTGTGACCGGCGCATCTTTGGGGTCACTACAGCCCTTATCGGCATCGGTCCGACATATGATTACTTTGTCGTGTATTTAGAGTCGTGATACGGAGAGCGTGGGTGTCACAGCAGGCAAAGCGCGTTTCGGCCGTGCCGGGCTTCCGGTTTCTGACCAACCACGCCAAGACGCTGATCCTGATCGCAGACGACCCCCGCATCCGCATCCGGGACATCGCCACCCAGCTCGAGATCACCGAGCGCGCGACCCAGCGGATCGTGGCCGACCTCGTGAACGCCGGGTATGTCGAGCGCCGGCGGGAGGGTCGCCGGAACGTCTACACGGTGGTAACCCACATGCCCCTGGACATCCCCACCCCGCGCGACATCAACGTTGCCTCTCTGCTCGCCATCCTCGCCGGTCCGAGCGGGACGACGCCCGCGGGAACCGGGTCACCGAGTCAAACGATCATTTCGGACCGTCGGCGATGAACTCGGCGTCGAGGCCGGCTGCCCGGAACCATTCGACCATCGCGAGCTGGGTCGGTTTCTCGGTGCCGTAGTGGGTTCCGTCGATGACGGCCACCCCGGCCTCGTCGGCGAGCACCAGGAACTCCTCGGCCCAGAGGGTGAAGACGCCGCCGGTGACATACGTCTCGCAGCCCCGCTCGAGCGACGCCGCGAGCGCCTCGCGGTCTGCGCCGCCGCCGCCGACCACGGCCACCCGTCCGGCCCGGTCGCTGCCGGGCCGCCGCCGCACCACCTGAACCGGCACCTCGGCCCCCAATCCGGCCGCCAGCCGCGCGGCGAGGTCGTCCACCGATGCGTCGGATGCGCCCATCACGGCCGCGCCGCCGGGGATGCCCTCGGCGATCGGCAGGTACTCCTCCTCCACCGGGACGCCCATCGCCGCGGCGCACAGCCGCGACGGGGACACGTCGGGGTGATGATCGATCGGCGCGTGGACGTGGTAGAAGCCGATCGCGGCGGCCGCCATGCGCTCGAAGGTCTCGAGCCCGAGCGGAAGGAAGCCGGGCTCGTCGGCGTAGTCGATCGGGTGCTCCGAGAAGAGGAACGTGCCCGGCGCGAGCAGGCCAACCACACGGTCGGAGGGAAACACGCATGTCGCCACCCGCTCGACCTCATCGCCGCCGCGCACGAGCAGACCGTTCCAGCGCCCCTCGTAGCCGGGCTCGGCGAACTCGCGCCAGTACGGATCCGGGTAGACGAGGTCGAACAGGTCGCTCCAGTCGTCACCCCGCACGTCGAGCGTCCCGAAGTAGCCGTCAAGCAGCTCCACGAGGCGCTCGCTCCTCACGCCCGCAGCTCGCCCCCGACCTGCTCGGCAAGCGCGGCCACAACTCGCTCGCGCAGCGCGTCCGCCTCGGCATCGGTGAGCGTGCGGTCGGACGCCTGGAAGACCAGGTGCAGCGCCAGGCTCTTGCGGCCGTCGCCCACCTGCGGACCCCGGTAGACGTCGAACACCTCGACCGTCGCCAGCTCGGCCCCGGCGGCCGCGCGCACGACCTCCACGACGCGGCCGGCGGGCACGTCCTCGGCAACGACCACGGCGATGTCCTGGCGCAGCGGCGGGAAGCTGATCACGTCGCGGTAGAGCACCTGCTCGGGCGGACGCCCGCGCAGGCCGTCGAGGCCAAGCTCGAACACGGCCACGACCCCCTCCAGCCCGAACGCGTCGGCCACCAGCGGGTGGAGCTCCCCGACGAACCCGTCGGCGACGGCCGCCGACCGGCCGGGGTGCAGGAAGGGCTCGTCCGCAGGCCGGAACTGCGGCGGCTCGATGCGAGCGGCGGCCGTCAGCGTCTCGACCACACCCTTGGCGTCGAAGAACCCGGCCCCGGCGCCGGCCATCACGCCGGCGACCCGGCTCGGCTGGTCGGGCAGCTTGCCGTCGCTGCGCAGGAAGACATGGCCGATCTCGAACAGGTCGACCCGGGGCAGCGACATCGCCAGGTTGCGGCGGGCGGAATGCAGCAACCCGGGGAACACCAGCGTGCGCATCGCGGCCCACTCGGCGCTCATCGGGTTCACGAGCTCGACGAGCGCACGGCGGGGATCGTCCGGCGTCAGGCGCAGCCGGTCGGGCACGCCCGTGTCCCATAGCGTCAGCGTCGCCGCCTCGGACAGCCCCGCGCCTCGCAGGATGTCGGCAACCAGCCGCCGCAGCCGCTCGTCGCCACTGAGGTGGCCGCCGGCGGGCGCGCCGCCCGGCATCGCGATCGGCACCCGCTCGAGGTCGTACACTCGCGCGACCTCCTCGATCAGGTCGATCTCGCGGGTGGTGTCGGCGGCACGCCAGGTGGGCACCCGCCAGCCCGCGTCGGTCGGCTCGTACCCGAGCCGCACGAGCGCGCGCTCGATCTCGGCATCGGTGTAGGCGGCGCCGATCGTCTGCTCTAGCCGGCTCCGCCGGAGCGGCACAACGGGCGCGACGGGCAGGTCACCGTGCACGTCGATCGTGCCCGGAACGAGCCGCGCCCCTGCCAGCTCCACCATCAGCTGCGAGGCCAGCCGCAGCGCGATCGGCGAGAGGTGTGGATCGAGCCCCTTCTCCCACCGGCTCGACCCCTCGGTGCGCAGCCCGAGCCGGACCGACGAGGCCTGCGTGGACGGCCCGTCGAAGTTGGCGCACTCGATCAAAACCGTCGTCGTCCGGTCGGTCACCTCGCTCCACTCGGATCCCATCAAGCCGGCGACGGCGGACGGCCGCTCGACGTCGGCGATCACGAGCGTGTCGGTGTCGAGCAGGCGCTCCTGGCCGTCGAGCGTCGTCACGGGCTCGCCGGCCGTGGCCCTGCGGACGATGATCTCGCGACCGGCGACCCGGTCGAGATCGAAGGCGTGGGTGGGCTCGCCGACGGCCAGCATGACGTAGTTGGTGATGTCGACGACGTTCGAGATCGGGCGCATGCCCGCGGCCGTGATGCGGGCCTTGAGCCACGGGGGCGACGGCCCGACCCGGACGTCGGTGAACACCCGCCCGGCCCAGCGCGGGCACATGTCCGGCGCGTCGACCCGGGCGCGGACATGGTCGTCCACCGTCCCCGGCCCGGTCGGCTCGGGCTCGATGCCCGGCCACGGCGCCAGGTCGGTGTCGAGCACAGCCGAGACCTCGCGGGCGATCCCGTACACGTTCTGGCAGTCGGGCCGGTTGGACGTGATCTCGAACTCGAGCACGTCGTCGGCGATGGCCAGGTGATCGATCAGCGCGTCTCCGACCGGCCAGTCGTCCGGCAGCAGCATGATCCCGGCCTGATCCTGCCCCAGCTCGAGCTCGCGCTCCGACAGCATCATGCCGTGCGACTCCACGCCGCGCAGCTTGGCCACCCGCAGCTCGGTGCCGTCCGGCAGAACGGCGCCCGGAAGCGCCACCGCGACGGTTGCCCCGGCCTCGAAGTTGCTCGCCCCGCACACGATCTGGCGCGGCTCGCCGTCGCCGACGTCCACGCTGCAGAGGCTGAGCCGGTCGGCGTTCGGGTGCTGCTCGCGCGTGAGCACCCGACCGACGCGGTACAGATCGACGTGGGCGGGAACGCCGCGATGATGCAGGGCCTCGAGCTTGGTCCCGGTCATCGACATCCGCTCGCCCAGTTCGCGGAGGGGCATGTCGAACGTGACGTAGTCGCGCAGCCACGAGACAGGCACCCTCATCCGAACTGCTCCATGAACCGCAGGTCGTTCTCCCACAGGAGCCGGATGTCGGGGATGTCATGGCGCAGCCCCGCCACCCGCTCGACTCCGAGGCCGAATGCGAAGCCGGACACCACCTCGGGGTCGTATCCATCGACGTGGGTGTACAGGTTGGGGTCGACCATGCCGGCGCCGAGGATCTCGACCCATCCCTCGCCCCGGCACACGCGGCACGGCGAGCCGTCGCGGGCGCAGTTGAAGCAGCTCACGTCCACCTCCACCGACGGCTCGGTGAACGGGAAGAAGTGCGGCCGCAGCCGCACCTCGCGCTCGGGGCCGAAGATCGCCCGGGCGAAGCCCAGCAGCGTGCCCTTCAGGTGCGCCAGCGTGATCCCGCGATCGACCACCAGGCCCTCGATCTGGGTGAACATCGCAGTGTGGGTGGCGTCGGGCGTGTCGCGCCGGTAGCAGCGACCGGCGGTGGCCATGTACACGGGCGGCGGCATCGCCTCCATGGTGCGGATCTGCACGGGCGAGGTGTGTGTGCGCAGGACGACGTCGTCGGCGATGTAGAACGTGTCGGTCATCTGCCGCGACGGGTGCGTCGGCGTGTGGTTCAGGGCGTCGAAGTTGTAATAGACGGTGTCGATCTCGGGCCCGTCTGCAATCTGGTACCCGAACCCGACGAAGACATCCACGATGTCGCGGCGGGTCTGCTCGATCAGATGCGCGTGGCCGCGCGGACGGCGCACACCGGGCAGGGTCACATCGACGCGGTCGGTGCGCAACCGCTGCTCGAGCTCGGCCTCGGACAGTTGCGCCGTGCGGCGCTCGAGCTGCTCTTCGAGCGTCCGCCGGGCGCGGTTCAGGTCCGCGCCACGAGTCCGGCGCTCGTCGGGCGGCAGCGCCCCGAGCTCGCGCAGGGCCAGCACGAGCGGAGCCTTGCGACCCAGCACGTCGATGCGCACCGCCTCGAGCGCGGCCGAGTCGGGCGCGGCAGCGATGCGATCGGTCGCGTCCGAGACGAGAGCTTCGAGGTCCATGGTGGCCGGGTAGTGTACTGAGAGTGACCTCCGCGTACGACCGTCTCGGCCGGCGTTACGACGCCTGGTGCCGGTCGGTCACCGAGGACATCCCCTTCTACGTCGACCTGGCGCTCGCCACCGGCGGCCCGGTGCTCGAGGTCGGCGTCGGCTCGGGCCGAGTGGCGGTGCCGACCGCGCTCGCGGGGGTGGAGGTCGTCGGTGTCGACAGCTCGGCGGTGATGCTCGAGCTGGCCCGGCAGAGGGCGGCGCCGCACCACATCGCCCTGCGGCTGGTGCAGGCGGATATGCGCAACCTGCCCGACCTGGGCACATTCGCACTCGTCACGGTGCCGTTTCGGGCGTTCCTGCACCTGCGCGACGACGGGGAGCGGCTGGCCGTCCTGCGCGCGCTCCGCGAGCGCCTGGAGCCCGGCGGGACACTCGCCTTTGACGTCTTCCACCCCGATCACGCCGACATCGCCGACACGCACGGCCGCTGGATCGAGCGCGAGCCCGGAATCGAGGAGCGCGCGGTCTGGGACGGGGCGGCCCGGAGCCTCGTCCTCTCGGTGCGCGCGGACGGCGTCGAGGCCGCGATGGAGCTCTGGTGGATCGAGCCGGACGACTGGGGCAGGCTGCTCGCCGAGGCCGGATTCGAGCGCATCGAGAGCTACGGCTGGTTCGATAAGAGGCCGCTCGAGCCGGACTCCACCGACTCGGCGTGGTTGGCGCGCCGTCCGGCACGTGGCTAGGGTGACAAACATGGAACCGTATCCCGTCAACTTCTCGGTGGACTATCCCGACCGCTCGCTCGACCGCGTCTCGAGCGCATTTCGCATCTTCTGGGTGATCCCGATCGCCATAATCCTGGGTGGACTCGACCACGCGTCCGGAGGCGCCAACCACAACGGCGGCGCGATCGTCGCGGCCGGTGGAGCGGTGGTCGCCCCGCTCGTGCTGATGCTGCTCTTCCGGCGCAAGTACCCGCGCTGGTGGTACGACTGGAACCTCGAGATCAGCCGCTTCTCCAACCGCGTGGGCGCGTACTTTCTGCTCATGGACGACCATTACCCGTCAACCGACGATCACCAGGCCGTGCACCTCGAGTACCCGGAGGTCACCGGACAGGAGCTGAACCGGTGGCTGCCGCTCGTGAAGTGGCTGCTCGCGATCCCGCACTACATCGTGCTCTTCTTCCTGTCGCTGGCGACGTTCTTCGTCGTCATCTACGCGTGGTTTGCGGTCCTCTTCACCGGCCACTACCCGCGCGGGGCGTTCGAGTTCGTGGAGGGCGTGCTGCGCTGGAGCAACCGGGTGTCGGCGTACGCCTTCACCCTGGTGACGGACGACTATCCGCCGTTTCGGCTCGCGGCCTGAACCGCGGCGCGCTGGCGGACGGTCTCGTAGAGGGCAAGCGTCGCGGCCTGGGCCGCGTTCAGCGACTCGGCACCGGCGGACTGCGGGATCGAGCAGACGACGTCGCAGGCCGCGAGCACCTCGGCGGGCAGGCCGTAGCGCTCGGCCCCCACCGCCAGCACGGCCGGCCCGGTCAGGTCAACCTCCCAGATGGGCGTCGGCGCGCCAGGATCGAGCCCCACCCGCAGGCCCTCGGCGGGGAGTTCGGCGCCGGTCTGGATCGGCACGCGGAAGACCGCCCCCATCGACGCCCGCACGCCCTTGCCGGCGAGCGGATCGGAGCAGCCGGGCGAAAGTGCGAGCCGGGCCGGCCCGAGCGCGCCGCAGGCACGGACGACCGTGCCGACATTGCCCGGGTCGATCACGCGGTGCAGGTACACGCCGAGCGGTGAATATTGGGTGCCTGGCACCGAATATTCATGTGGGAGGGCGTCGATCTGGAAAATCGCGATCACGCGGGCCGGGTGGCCGAGGCCACCGACCTCGGCCAGCAGCGCATCTCGCACCACATGCACCGGGCCGCCGCGGGCGAGCCGTGCGACAAGGCCCTCGTCCGGCGGGCGCTCCGCCGCGATCAGCGTCTCGGCCGGCAGGATGCCTGCCGCGAGCGCCTCGGAGACGATGTCCTCGCCCTCGGCCAGGAACTGGCCCAGCGCACGCCGGTTGCGGCGCGTCTGCAGCTTGCGGGCGTGCTTTAGCCGGGCGTTGCTGTGTGAGGTGATCGGCTCCATGGCCGCGGGCCCGTCATGTGGCAAGCGCGGCCTTGGCAGCCTCGGCGAGCGTCCCGAACGCCTTGGGATCGGAGACGGCGAGGTCGGCCAGCACCTTGCGGTCGAGCTCGATCTCGGCCTTCCGGAGGCCGAACATGAACTGGTTGTAGCTCAGGCCATGGCTGCGGGCGCCGGCGTTGATGCGGATGATCCACAGACGCCGGAAATCGCGCTTTCGCACCCTGCGGTCGCGGTAGGCGTAGGAGAGCGACTTCAGCATCTGCTCTTTCGCCTTGCGGTAGGAGTTCTTCTTCAGCCCGCGGTAGCCCTTGGCCGCCTCGAGCACCTCTCGGCGCTTCTTCTTCCCGTGGACGCTGCGCTTTACGCGTGCCATCTCGGCCCTCCTATCGCTTTCCCAGGAGGCGCAGCGCCTCTTTGTTGTCGGCCGGAACCAGCTGCTTGTCGCGGCGCTTGAACCGGCGCCGCTTCGCGCTCTTGTGCTCGAGCAGGTGGCTGCGGAACGCGCGCCGGCGCATCAGCTTGCCGCCGGCGGTGAGTCTGAACCGCTTCTTGGCGGCGGATGATGTTCGCATCTTGGGCATACTGGTTTCTCCTTCACGCGCCGGCGGCGGCCTCGTCGGCCGCCTCGGCGGGCGCTTCGGCCGGCGGTTCGGCCACTTCAACTTCGGCCACCTCCGCGGCTGCGGCGGCGGGCGCTTCGGCGGACTCGGCCGATTCCCCGGCCTCGTCGTCGTCCTTGACGGTAGGCGCCACGACAGCTTTGTGCGGCGCCAGCATCATCACCATGTTGCGTCCGTCCTGCAACGGCTGCGACTCGATCGCCCCCAGGTCTTTCACGTCCTCGGCGAGGCGGAGAAGCAGGTCGCGCCCGCGCTCGGGATGCGTCATCTCGCGCCCCCGGAACATGATCGTGACCTTCACCTTCGCCCGGCTCTTGAGGAAGCGCACCACGTGACCCTTCTTGGTCTCGTAGTCGCCGATGCCGATCTTGGGCCGCAGCTTGATCTCTTTGATGGTGATCGTCGACTGGTGCTTCCGCGCGAGCTTGGCCTTCTGCTCCTGCTCGTAGCGGTACTTCGAGTAGTCCATCACCCGGCACACCGGAGGGCGGGCCTCGGGAGCCACCTCGACCAGGTCGAGGTTCTTGTCCCAGGCGTACTTCTGGGCCTCGTCGGTGCTCTTGATGCCGATCTGGGTGCCGTCGGCGTCGATCAGGCGTACCTGCGGGACGCGGATCGCCTCGTTGATCCGGGTCGTCGGCTCCTGCGGCCGTTGGTCGATCTGTCGGCGGGGCCTCAAGACCTGCGCCTAGTAACGATCATCCTCAACCTGTGAAACTCCTCTCCTCGACACGAAAAAATGGGTGCATCACGCACCCGAAACGCCCCCATCGTGAGGCGACTGCCGAACAATTCGGTTGAACCCTCCGGCGTGATACCGGTTGGGTGAGGGGCGAGATGCCTCTGCTTTTCCAGACGGCCAGTATAGCAACGCGCCCGTGGGAGCCAAATCCTTGTTCACAAGGCTTGACCACTGCGCCACTCGTGGTGCATGATCGCGGGATGTTCAACGACCGCACGCAGGCCGGCGCGGCCCTGGCAGCGGCGCTGCCTGACCTCCGCAAGAAGTCCAACGTCACGGTGATCGGCCTCGCCCGCGGCGGCGTCGAGGTCGCCGCCGAGACGGCGCGCCTGCTCGACCTGCCGCTCGACGTCCTGTGCGTGCGCAAGGTGGGCACGCCCGGACACCCGGAGCTCGCCATGGGTGCGGTCGCCCCGCAGGGCGAGCGCTACACCAACCGGCGCGTGGCCGCGCGGCTGACCCCGGCGCAGGTCGACCGCGCGTACGACGTCGCGATGGCCCAGGCGCGCGAGATGGACGAGCGCCTGCGCAGCGGCATGTCGATGATGCTGGTCGGCCGCACGGCGGTGATCGTCGACGACGGCGCCGCCACCGGCGCCTCGATCCGGGCCGCGCTGGCGGCGGTCAGAAATGCCGGCGCGCGCCAGACCGTGATCGCCCTGCCGGTGCTGCCGCGGCTGGCGGTCGAGCGGCTCGAGCGCGAGTGCGACCGGCTCGTCACCCTCCGGGCGCCGCAACGGTTCCACGCGGTCAGCCAGTTCTACAAGAACTTCGACGAGGTCACCGAGGCGCGCGTACTGACGCTGCTCTCGCACGCGAAGCCCGCGTTCGAGCTGAGCGTGTAGCTCTACCCCCTGCCGCCCGGCCCGCGCTGGTGCTCGCGCCGGACCACGTACGTGCCCCGGGCACGGGTGGCCAGGATCGGTGTCTCGAGCAGATCCGCCGCCGACTCGCTCACATCGGGGCGCACGGCGATCTCCTTCCAGATCTCGAGGTCGACAGTGCGGCTCGTATTCCCCATCCGCACGATCGTGCCCGTGACCCGGACGAAGTCGCCGCCGTAGAGCGGCGCCAGGAACTCGACCTTCTCGTAGCCGGCGAACAGGCCCTCGTCGCCGTCCGTGCGGATCGCGAGCTCCGTGACGATGTCCCCGAAGAGCTCGAGGCCGTGCGCGCCGTCGACCAGGTTACCGCCGTAGTGCACGTCCGCCGCCGAGAGCCGCACCCGTAGCTCCACGCTCATTCCCTGCATGCGCTCCTCCTTCTCACCGGCGAGATGATACGGGTCACACGGGTGGCCGTACCAGGTGCACGGGGAACGCATCTTGCATGCGGCCGTCCCGGCGCCGGGCCGGAGTGGCCGCGACGAGGCAGTTGTACACGGCCTCCTCGGCGGCCTCATACGCGGCGGCAAAGAGCGGCGAGAGGGCGTCCGTGCGGTAGCCCTCGGACTCGGCGACGGTGAACGCGAGCGCGATCTCGCCCGAGCCGTTGGAGGCATACGACCCCGCCCGCGCCAGCCCCAGCAGCGGCCGCAGCGCCAGCCGCCGCAGCTGCTGCGGCCCGAGCGGCGCGTCGGTGGCGCACACGGCGATGCACGAGCCCTCGCCGGACAGCGGCGGCGCTGCGGGGTCAAACCGCAGCCCGCCGGCGGTCAGCCGCTCGCGATCGCCGAAGTTGCACATGAGCAGCACCCCCACGGTGTACCCCGAGACCAGCCGCGACGACGTGCCGATGCCGCCGGGGAACTCGAAGCACATCATGCCGGTGCCGCCGCCGACGCTGCCCTCGGCCACATCCTCGCCGGCGTTCGCGAGGGCCGCGTTGGCGTCCTCGACGGTGACCGTGCGCCCATCGGCCATATCGGAGTCGTCGCACTCTCCGACGACCGGGATGATGGTGTGGTCGGGGTCGCCGCCCGCCGCCAGCACCGCCGCGTGGTAGACCATGCCGACCGCGTGGGTGCCGCACAGCCACACCGGCGTCTGGATCACCCCCCACTCGTCGATCTCGAGCTTCTTGGTCAGCTCCCCGGCGCCGTTCACCGTCTCCACCCCCGCGTGCGTCGGCAGCCGGGGCGGCACGATCACCGTCACGCCCGTCGCCTCGCCGCTCGCGGCCTGGGAGTGGCCTACGCGCACCCCTGGGACGTCGGTGATCGCGTTGCGAGCGCCCGTCGGAAAGAGGCCAACCGGGCCGCCGATGTCGCGCCAGCGCCGGGTGCTCATGCGAGCAGGCACGCCGTGCGGTGGGCGGGGGACGCTGCGCCGCTCGTGTGCCGCAGCTCGGGGTCGATCTTGTGGCACGTGTCCTCAGCGATCGGGCAGCGCGGGTGGAACCGGCAGCCCGACGGGATGTACACCGGGTTCGGCGTTTCGCCGACCAGGATCTCCGGTTTGGTCGACGTGCGCGGGTCGCGCTTGGGCACCACCGAGATCAGCGCCTTGGTGTACGGGTGCTGCGGGTTGCGGACGACGTCCCGGGCGGGCCCCTCCTCGACGATCCGGCCCAGGTACATGACGGCGATGCGATCGGCGAAGTGGGCGGCCGTCGACAGGTCGTGCGTGATCATGAGGATCGCCAGGCCGTCGCTGCGCAGGTCATCCAGGAGCCGCAGGATGCCGGCCCGCACCGACACGTCCAGCATCGACACCGGCTCGTCGGCCAGGAGCAGCTTCGGCTGCAGCACCATTGCCGCGGCGATTGCGACGCGCTGGCGCTGCCCGCCGGAGAGCTCGTGCGGGTAGCGATCGAGGTAGAGCTCGGGCGGCTCCAGGCCCGCCTGGACGAGCGCCTCCCGGACGCGGGCCTCGCGGTCGGACGCCGAGCCGCCGCCGATTCCGTGGATCAGAAGCGGCTCCTCGACCGTGTCGCGGACGCGGAAGCGCGGGTCGAGCGATTCGTACGGGTCCTGGTAGATGATCTGCATCTCACGCCGCAGGGGTCGCAGGTCCTTGTGCGACATGCCGGCGAGCTCCTGCCCCCGGAAGAGGATGCTGCCCGAGTCGGAGTCGACCATCCGCATCACGGTCTGGGCGGTGGTCGTCTTGCCACAACCGGATTCGCCCACGAGCGCCAGCATCTCGCCCGCCGCCACCGTGAAGTCGACGCCCTCGACCGCATGCACCTGCAGGGTCGGCCGGCGCATCACCGCGCCGACGACTCCGCGCGGAACCGGGTACCGCGTCACGAGCCCCTTGACCTCGAGCAGCGTCGCCTCGGGGGTGCTCACCGCACCCCGACCGAGACATCGTTCAGATGGCAGGCCGCCACCCGGTCGTCGCCGACGGAGCGCAGCTCCGGGAGCTCATCGGCGCAGCGGGGCATGGCCGAGTCGCACCGGGGCTGGAACGCACACCCGGCAACGGGCCGGTCGAGACGGGGCGGCACGCCGGGGATCGAAACCACCTCGTCGTCGCCGTAGAGGTCGGGCGTGGCCTGGAAGAGCATCCGCGTGTACGGGTGCCGGGGGTCGTGGTAGAGCGCCTCCATCGCCCCCAGCTCCGCCACCTTGCCCGCGTACATGACCGCCGCCCGCCCGCACACCTGCGCGACCACCGGCAGGTCGTGCGTGACCAGGATCATCGCCAGCCCCAGATCCTCGGTGAGGCGCACGAGCAGCTCCAGGATCTGCGCCTGCACCATCACGTCGAGCGCGGTCGTCGGCTCGTCGGCAAGCAGCACACTCGGCTGGCACGCCAGCGCCATCGCAATCGCCGCCCGCTGGCGCATGCCGCCCGAGAACTCGTGCGGGAACCGGTCGGCCCGCGATCGCGGTGATCCCGACCATGTCCAGCAGCTCGCCCGCCTGGGTGCGGGCCGCTCGGCCCGAGGCGATGCCGTGGAGCTCCATCGGCTCGACGATCTGCGAGCCGATCGTCTTCACCGGGTTGAACGCGTTCATCGCCCCCTGGAACACCATCGCGACGTCGCGCCACCGGTGCGGGGCGACCGTCTCCTCGCCCTTGGCGAGCATGTCCTCGCCGTCCAAGAGCGCGCGGCCGGCGACGCTGGCGCTCGACGGCAGGAGGCCCATGAGCGCGAGGATGGTCGTGGTCTTGCCGCAGCCGGACTCGCCCACGAGGCCCATGCGCTCGCCCGCGTGCAGGTCGAATCCCACGCCCTGGACCGCGTGCAGCTCGCCGCCGTCGATCTCGAACCAGACGTGCAGATCCTCGACCCGGAGCACGGGAACCTTCGTGGTCACTCGGAGTCGAGCCTCCCCTGCAGCGGGCCGCAGCCGGAACCGCCGCACCGACAGGTGGCCCACGCGCAGCCGCGGGTTCAGGGCGTCCTCCATCGCCGTGCCGACCATCGTGGCGGCCAGGATCACGATGGTGACGCACAGCCCCGGCGGGATGATCGCCCACCACGCCTTGTGGAAGACGGCGCCGCCGGTGAGCGAGTTCTGGATCAGGCGGCCCCAGGAGATCTCGGAGGGGTCGCCCAGGCCGAGGAAGCTGATGTAGGTCTCGGCGAAGATCGCGGTGGCGATCGTGAGCACGGTGTTGGCGACCAGGAGCGGGGCCACCTGCGGGGTGATGTGCTTCCACAGCAGGCGCGAGTGCCCGCCCCCGAGCGCCCGGGCGCGCTTGACGTAGACGCGCTCGCGCACCGATCTTCACCTGCGCCCGGATCAGGCGCGCCGTGCTCGTCCAGTAGATGATCCCGATGATGATGATGATGTTCAGGAGGCTGCGGCCGAACACCGCCGCCGCGACGATCATCAGCGGCACGTCGGGAATGACCAGGAAGTAGTCGGTGATCCGCATCAGGAAGACGTCGGTCTTGCCCCCGAAGTAGCCCGAGAGGAGGCCGAACGGAGCCGCCGATGAGCATCGCCACGAGGGCCGACGCGAATCCGACGAGCATCGACACCCGCGCGCCGGCGATCACCTCGGACAGCATGTCGATGCCGCCGTCGTCGAGTCCGAGCAGGTGCCTCGCGTTGGGCGAGCCCGTAGACCGGGCCGACCTGCTGGGTGGTGCTGTACGGCTCGATCCACGGCGCCGCGATGGCGATGACCACGAAGAGGAGCATGATCGACATCCCCACCATCGCCGACCGCTTGCCGAGCATCACCTCACGGATGAACCCCCGCCGCCGCGGCGGCTCGGCGACCGGCGCCTCGATGAGGGCGATCTGCTCGCTCACGACGTCACCCGCGGGTCGAGCTTGAAGTACACGAGGTCGGCGATGTAGTTGGCCACGATCACGGCGACGGTCAGGAGCAGGAAGATCCCCTGCAGCACCGGATAGTCGCGGTGGTTGATGGCGTCGATGGTCGCAAGGCCGATGCCGGGGTACGAGAACACGTCCTCGACGACGATCGCGCCCGCGACGATCGAGCCCAGCGAGAGCGCGATCAGTGTCACGAGCGGCAGCATCGCGTTTCGCAGCGCGTGCCGCCACACGATCGCCCAGTTGCGCAGCCCCTTGGCGCGCGCGGTGAGGACGTAGTCCTCGCCCAGCGTCTCGAGCATCGAGGAGCGCACGACCAGCGAGTACTCGCCGTACAGGCCCACGCCGAGCACGATCGCGGGCAGGGCCATGTGGTTGATGCGGTCGCTGACCACCGCCCACGTCGACGGCGTCGAGAGGATCCCGAGGTGTTCGATTGGATGCCGCTGGCCGGCAGCCCGAGCGGGATCGCGAAGTAGAAGATCACGAGCAGGCCGATCCACTGCGTGGGCATGGCGTAGAACGCGAGCGCCGTCCACAGGTTCACCGAGTCGGCGGACGTGCCCCGCCGCCAGGCGGCCACCACCCCCGAGATGATCCCGATGACGATCGAGATCACCGTGCCGGCGATGCACCATCGGCATGGTGTTCAGGAGCGGCTGCTTGATGTCGTCCCACACCGGCCGGTTGTCGAACGTCGACGTGCCCAGATCGCCATGGGCGAGCCGGTCGAGATAGATCACGTACTGGGTCAGCTTGGGCTTGTCGAGCCCGTACTGCTTGATGATCGACTCCCGGAACTGCTTCGTGCAGTGCCCGCAGCGCAGGCCGGAGACGGCGTTGCCGGGCAGGGCGCGGAAGATCACGAAGTTGAGCGAGATGGCCACGAATATCGTCACGATCGCGAACCCCGTCCGCTTGACGACGTAGTCCATCCCTCTCACGGCAGCCGCTCCTCCGCGCCGTTGCCCGTCACGGCCTCACCCGACCTGGTGCGGGTGGGTGTAGTAGCACTTGCAGTACGCGTTCAGGTCGGGGTAGAAGCCCGTCCACTGCTTGTCGTTGGCGGTCACAGTGTCCTCGTCCACGAGCTGGATGTAGGGCCGCTGCTGGGCGACCTCCTCCTCCATCTTCCAGACCAGCGCCTGGCGCTGCTTCGGGTTGATCAGCGTCGCCTGCTGCATGTACTGCTTGTTGAACGTCGGGTTGTTGTAGCCGGTGTCGTTCCAGCTGTCCCACTGCGCGCGGGTCATGTACGAGAGCTGCGCGTCGGGGTCGACGTACTCGGCCCAGTCCCACGTGGCGAAGTCGTACTTGGTGTAGGCGCCCGCGGTCTCGAGGGCGTACGCCTGGCCGCTGTCGCCGCCCGCGACCTCGTTCAGCTTGATCCCGATCTGCTTCCAGTCGTTGGCGATGATCTGGAACTGCCGGTCGCCGTTGAAGTCGAGGCTGTCCGGCACGATCACGTTGTACTCCATCTTGTGCGCCGGCTGCGCGTACTTCCCGGTTGTCGCGGGCACCTCACGGATTCCGCCCGCGCCCATCTTGTAGCCCAGTGAGTCGAGGATCTGGTTGGCCTTGGCGATGTCGAACGGGAGCGGCTTGATGGCCGGGTTCAGCCAGAACTTCCCCGACTGCAGCGACAGCATGTTGGCCCAGGGCCGGGCGTGGCCGGCGTAGATGTCCTTGACGATCTCGGCGCGGTCGGTGGCGTACTCCAGGGCCTCCCGCAGCTTGGGATTCAGCAGCTCGCGGTTCTTCGGCTTGAGCGGGTTCGAGTTGATGGTGATGTTGGTCACCTCGCTGCCCGGGACGGACGCGAGGACGAACCGGCTGTCGGACGCGATCGAGCTGATCGCGTTGTACGGCACCTGGTCGGCGAAGTCGATGTTGCCGGCGTCGAGGTCGGCGATCATCGAGGTCGAGTTGGTGTAGTAGGTCATCGCGACGGCGTCGGAGTTCGACTTCGGCCCGTAGAAGTACGGGTTGGGCTTGAACACCGTCGTGCCCTTCTCCTGGAACTGGCTGATGCTGTAGGGCCCGCCGGCGACCGTCGGCAGGTGCTGCTCGGGCCGGTAGGACTTCAGGCTCTTGCCGTCGGTGCCGACCTGCGACTTCCAGATGTGCTCGGGCAGGATGAAGAACTGCTCGAGCTGCGGGAGCACGTTTGCGACCGGCTTGTTGTAGTGGATCACGAGCGTCGTCGCGTTGGGCGCGTCCATGCTCGTCACGTGCGAGAGTGCAGCCGCAACCGCTGCGGTGGGGCCGTTGGCGTACTTGACGACGAGGTTGCCCGTCCAGGCGGCGTCGGCAGCCGTGAGCGGCTTGCCGTCTGACCACTTGCCGCCCGACTTGAGGTGGAACGTCCAGGTGAGCCCGTTGGGCGCCTGCGTCCAGCTGGTCGCCCAGTCGCCCTCGAGCTTCTCGCCCGGGCCGTACTGCACGAGCTGCGGATACTCCATCACAAAGGCGTTGTACGACTGCGCCTCGATGGCGACGAACGGGTTCAGGGAGTCGATGTAGCTGGTCGTCCCGACGCGCAGGATGCCGCCCTGCTTGGTGCCGCTGCTCCCGCCACCCCCGGCGGGGGCCGCTCCGCCTCCACCACAGCCCGCCGCGGCCGTCACCACAGCCGCCACCACCACCGTTGCGATCAGTCTGCGCGCGTTCATCTGGAGTCCTCCCTCGTCGGCAGCCCGGTCGCTGCGTCATCGTGATGGTCACGGCCGGGGCGCGGTGCGCGCACGGCCAATTCATTGATGTACTCGGCCACTTCCGCGACGGCCCGTTCGAGCCACAGGCGGCCCTTCTCGGCGGTGGCGACGGTCGCGTCGCCCATCACGCCCGACTCGGTCCAGCCGCTCCAGGCGCCCTTGACCGAGAGCGGGCCGTCGTTCCAGTCCATCCACACGTTGGGCGAGCCCCAGTCGGGGATCTCACGCACGGCCTTCTCCATCTGCACCAGCTCAGGGCGGATGGCCAGATAGAGCGACGTCTCGAGCTCGCATGCGTGGGCCATGCCGCCCGGCGCGTCCGAGTCGCGCGTGCGCCGCAGGAGCTCGACCGACTCCGGCCCGCTCAGATACCAGAACGACGCGGCGGTCGCCTCCGGCCGCTCGACCATGAGCAGGCGGGCGGCCATGTCGACGAGCGGTACGTTGGAGCCGTGGCCGTTGACGAAGAGGATGCGCGAGAAGCGGTGCCGGAGCAGGCTGCGGCCGATGTCCAGGAGGCCGTCGACGAACGTCTTCCAGTCGATCGTGATCGGCCCGGGAAAGTCCATGTGGTGCGGGGTGTAGCCGTGGGTGACCGTCGGCAGCAGAAGCGCCCGACCGGGGCAGCGCTGGACGGCGAGGTCGGCGAGGGTCTCGGCGATGACGACGTCGGTGTCGATCGGCAGGTGGTAGCCGTGGTCCTCCAGGGTCGCCACCGGGATCACGCACACCGGGTCACGCGTCGCCCACTCGGCCACCTGTGGCCAGGTCAGCTGTGCGTAGCGGTGTGTTTCGGGCTCAGGCAAAGGCGTAGCGCTGCTCGTGCGAATCGCAGGGATTCCCGCGACCGTAGCTGATCGTCCCTTCTGTGACGTCGGCGACGCACCAAAAGACAGTCTTCGACGCCGCTCCGTGCTCGACGTGGCGGCACAGCGAGTCCGGAGCGCCCGTGTGATCGGAGAGCGCGCGCGCGCAGCAGCGAGGGCGTGATCGGCCCCTGTGAGAGCCATTCGCACGCCGTCCGGTAGCGGGTCTGCGAACCGGCGATGTCCCCGGGGTCGCGCTCGTAGCGCGACATGCGGGTGCTCGTGTAGTGGTTGGTGTGGGCGAGCGTGCCCGCGTCGTCAGGGGCGAGCAGGTCGGCGTCGGTCGCAGACCCCTCCACGCTCGTGACCCCGCCGTCGCGGTGACTCAGGAGATTGTTGTAGGACGATGCCCGGCCGGGGTGGAGCGCCGCCTCGACCGCCTCGGCAAGTGTCCGCCGGCGCAGGATGTCGCGCACCAGGAGCAGCCTGGGGATGCCGATCCGGTCGTCGTTGGGCGAGAGCTCGTTCCCGGTCAGCGCCAGGCCGGCCGAGTTGAAGCCGACGCTGATCCACGGCCCGACTCCGATGGTGAACGAGACCGGATCGCCCGGGAGCCGCCACTCGATGGCGACCAGCTCATCCTCACGCTCGGGGTCGAGGTCGTTGTTGTGGGCGGCCCAAACGTGGCCGTCGGCGGTGGCCGGGGCGCACGCGACCAGGTCGGAGCAGCGGTCGGCGGGGACGGGGGCGTCGGCCCAGAGCTCCTCCACCGACGCCGCGAAGACCGCCAGGGGATCGGCCCCGGCGCCCTCGGCCACACCGTCGAGCTCGTCCGCGAGCCAGGGCAGCGCCGCCGCGGTGGCGTCGCGATAGGCGGCGGCCCGGGCGAGCCGGCCGGAATCGACCGCGGCTGCGTGCCCGCGCACGACCGGGGCCGTCGCGCGGCCGATCTGGACGCCCACCTCGCGGTGTGTCCCCTCCACACGCAGAAGCTCGATGTCTCTAGGCCGCAACGCGCTCTTGCGTGATCGCACGGTCAATCGGGCCAGGCGCCATTCGGGGACGCTACCCGCGATCGGTCCAGCTGCATAGCCGCAGACTGCACTAAGCTCCCAGTTTCTGCTTGAGCAGTTGCACAATCCCGACGGCCCGACCGTCGCCGAGCTCCTCCCCGCCACCGGCCTTGGCGGGGCCCGGCTGCTGGCGGGCGGCACCGGCCTCGGCGGGCGGGTGCGGCGAGTGCAGTGGATCGAGGTGCTCGACGACTTCGCCACCCACCTCGCCCCGGGCGACCTGCTGCTGACGACCGCCTACAACCTGGGCGACGACCCGCTGCTGCAACGCGAGCTGGCGGGCCGGATGCGGGGCGCGGGGGTCGTCGCGATCGTCGTCAAGTGCGGGTATTACCTCGACACCATCCCCGACCCCGTGCTCCGGCAGGCGGACGAGATCGGCCTGCCGGTGTTCGAGCTCGACCGCAGCGTGCCGTTCGTGGAGATCTCGCAGAGCATCTACGACCAGCTGGTGAGCCGGTCGTACGCCCGTCTGCAGCGCTCCGCCGGCCTGCACGGCGAGCTCGTGCAGCTCGTGGTCGAAGGGGCGGAGCTCGACACCGTCGTCCGCCGCGCGGCGGCGATGATCGGAAACCCCGTCGTGGTCGAGGACGACGCCGGCCGGATGCTGGCGGGTGTCGGGCCCGACGGCGATGCCGTCCGCCAGCCTCTTGGCGGCGTCGCGAACGCGGCCGGGGCGCTGGTCGTGCCCGTCGTCGCCCGCGGCCGCCGCCACGGGGCGGTCGGCCTGCTGCCGGTGCGACCCTTCGCCGCTGACGACCGTCAGGCCCTTGAGCAGGTCGCAACGGTCGCGGCGCTCGAGATCGCCCGTTCCGACCGCGAACGGCTGGCCGAGGCCGACCTCGCGGCGGTGTTCGCGCGCGACCTCGTCCACGGTCGCGCCGGCGACGACCCGGCCGCGGCGGCCCGGGCGCGGCGGCTGGGCATCGAGCTGCCGGCAAAGGCGTGTGTCGTCCGCATGCGCGGCGGGGGGAGCGACTCGCTGGAGACACTGCTCGACGCCCTGCGCGGCCGGCTGGGCTCACTTGCGCTCGTTGGCCGGGACGGGGACGAGCTTGTCGGCGTTTTCGCGCCGGCCCGGCTCGGGGCCGTCGCAGAGGAGGTGGAGCGGCCCGGCACCTTCGCGGCCGGGATCGGCGAGCCGGCCCGGCCGTCCGCCCTGCCCGGATCGCATCGGCAGGCGGGAAGGGCGCTCCTGCTCGGCCGCGGTTTGCGCCGTGACCGGCCGGTGCACCGGTTCGCCGATCTCGAGGCCTACGACGCCCTGCTCGGAGACGACGGCGGCGAGCGGATCGCCCGGGTCTACGAGCGCACGTTCGGCGTCCTCCCCGACGACCTCCGCACCACGCTGGCCGTCCACCTCGACACCGGTGCGAGTGTGAGCGAGACCGCCCGCAGGCTGTACGTGCACCGGAATACCGTGCACTACCGGCTGCGCCGGATCGAGCGCCTGACGGGCCTCGAGCTGAGCCGGATCGAAGACCGGCTGCTGTGCGAGATCGGCCTCATCGGCGAGCGCATCGCCTCACCCTGATCTGGTGTAGGTTGGACGGATGGCAAGCGACGCTGCCCCACGCTACCGGCAGGTGGCCGATGCCCTGCAGCGCGGGATCGCCTCGGGCGACATGGCCTCGCACGACCGTCTGGCCTCGGAGCGGACGATCGCGGATCGCTTCGGCCTCTCGCGGATGACCGCCCGCCAGGCCGTCGAGCTGCTCGTGCACCGCGGGGTCGTCTACCGCCGCCCGGGCTCCGGTACGTTCGTGTCGCCCCCGCGGATCGTGCACACCCTGCAGCGCCTGGCGGGGTTCTCCGAGCAGATGCGCCGCCAGGAGATCCACCCCAGCGGCCGTGTGCTGCAGATGCGCTGCAGCGCGCGGATCGATCCGGCCGCGCGGGCCGGCCTCGAGCTGCCCGAGGGCGAGCGGGCCTGGATGGTGCGCCGGCTCCGGTTCGGCGACGGCGAGCCACTGCTGCTCGAGACGTTCTGGGTGCCGCGCGCCGTGTGCCCGAAGCTGTCGCGCCACGAGCTGTCCGAGAGCTCGCTGTATGCCGTCATGCGCAGCCGGTACGGCATCGATCCCCAGACCGCCACGACGTCGCTCGAGCCGGCGGCCCTGGACGCGGCCGACGCCCGCCACCTGGGCGCCCGCCCGGGAGCGCCCGCGATCCTGTTCACACGCACGACCCGCGACGCCGAGCGGCCGGCCGGTGGAGTTCGCCCGCGACCTCTACCGCGGCGACCGCGCCCGCTTCGAGCTCACGCTGCGGGCGTGAACAAACGGGGTCAGACCTCGCATCATAGGGCCTTTCACGGGCGGCGGGAGACGGCTTCGTCGACGAGCTCGGCGCGCAGCTCGGCCAGTGGGCGGGCGCCGAGATTGCCCTCGCCGCGGCGGCGCAGCGACACGGCGCCCGCCTCGACCTCCTTGTCGCCCACCACCAGGATGCAGGGGATGCGCTGGTGCTCGGCCTCGGCGATCTTCTTGCCCACCGACTCGGTGCGCAGGTCGGGCTCGGCCCGCAGGCCCGCCGCCTGCAGCTCGGCGGCCACCTCGGCCGCGTAGCCGTCGTGGCGCTCGGCGACGGGGAGCACGATCGCCTGAACCGGCGCGAGCCACAGCGGGAACGCGCCCGCGTAATGCTCGATGAGGATGCCGATGAACCGCTCGAACGCGCCAAAGAGCGCGCGGTGCACCATCGCCGGGCGGTGCTCGGCGTTGTCGTCGCCGGTGTAGACCATGTCGAACCGCTCGGGCATCTGGTAGTCGAGCTGGATCGTGCCCATCTGCCACGACCGGCCGACCGAGTCGGTCATGTGCAGGTCGATCTTGGGGCCGTAGAAGGCGCCGTCGCCCGCGTTCAGCTCGTACTCCTCCCCCGCCTGCGCGAGCGCGCCCTCGAGCGCCGCCTCGGCCCGGTCCCACAGCGCGTCGTCGCCGATCCGCTTCTCGGGCCTGGTCGAGAGCTCCAGCCGCACCGGCAGGTCGAAGATGCCGTAGATGTGGCGTGCCAGCTCGAGGCAGCCGATCACCTCGTCCTGCACCTGGTCCTCGGTGCAGAAGATGTGGGCGTCGTCCTGGGTGATGTGGATCACCCGCAGCAGGCCGTGCAGGGCGCCGGACGGCTCGTCGCGGTGCACGAGGCCCTGCTCGGCCAGGCGCATCGGCAGGTCGCGGTAGCTGCGCCTGGCCGACTGGTACACGTCGATGTGGCCGGGGCAGTTCATCGGCTTCACGCCCAGCTGGCGGTCGTCCTTCTGGGTGAAGAACATGTTCTCGCGGTACTGGTCCCAGTGGCCGGAGCGCTTCCAGATGTCGACCGAGTAGATGATCGGCGTTCGCACCTCGCGATAGCCGCGGTCGCGGTTCAGCTCCCGCCAGAGCTGGGTGAGCTCGTTCCAGATCACCATCCCGCGCGGGTGCCAGAACGGCGCCCCCGGTGCGGTGTCGTTGGTATGGAACAGGTCGAGCTCGCGACCGATGCGGCGATGGTCGCGCTTGCGCGCCTCCTCCAGCAGCCGCAGGTGCTCGTCGAGATCGGCCTGCTTGAAGAACGCCGGTGCCGTAGATCCGGGTCAGCATCGGCCGGGACGAGTCGCCGCGCCAGTAGGCGCCGGCCTGCGAGAGCAACTTGAACGCGCGGATCGGCGCGGTCGTCTGCAGGTGCGGCCCACGGCAGAGATCCTCGAAGTCGTCGTTGCGATAGAGGCTGATGTCGCCGTCGGGCAGCCCCTCGACGAGCTCGAGCTTGTACGGCTGGTGCTCGGCCTGGAACCTGCCCACGAGCTCGGCCTTGTCGACGTCGTCCTCGCGCACGAACGCGGCCTCGGTGGCCAGGATGCGGCGCATCTCGGCCTCGATCCGCTCCAGGTCGTCGGGGCCGATCGGCTGCGAGAACTCGAAGTCGTAGTAGAAGCCGTCGGCGATCGCCGGTCCGATCGCGATCTTCGTGTCGGGCCACAGGTGCAGGACGGCCTGGGCCAGCACATGCGCCGTGGAGTGGCGCAGGACGGCCAGCGCCTCGGGGTCGCGGTCGGTGAGGATCCGGACGCTCTCGCCGTCGCGCAGCGGCAGGCGCAGATCGCGCACCTCGCCGTCGACCTGCACCGCGACGGCCGCCTTGGCCAGGCGCGGGCCGACCGCCGCGGCGGCGTCGAGGCCGCTCGCGCCGTCGGGCAGATCCAGGCCGTTGCCGTCGGGAAGTGTCACCTTCATCGCGAATGGCAGCATAAACCGCTACGCTCGCGGCGATGACAGCAGTGACGGCGGCGTTGGCAGTGGCGCTCGTGATCACCGTCGTCCTGCTCGTCCGCGCCAGGCACGAGCGGCGAGGCGCGCTGACGGCGGCGGGGGCGGACGACGGCAACCTGGCCGAGGTCGTCTCGCGCCGGCTGCGCTCGAGCGCCCCGCGGACGGAGCTCTCCGAGGCCAGAGCATGGCGCGATGCGGTGATGTCCGCCACGCCGAGCCCGGTCATGGTGTTCGACGGCGACGGCCGCCTGCTGCGGGCAAACGCCCTCGCCCGCCGCGATGCGCCGCCCCTGCTCGAGCTCGAGACCCAGCCCGAACTGGCGGCGGCCGTCGCGGCCGCGCTCGCCGGCGCAGCGCCCGTCGAGCTCGGCCTCACCGTGTACGAGCCGGAGCGGCGCCGCTACCGCGTCCACCTCCAGCCGTTCCGCAGCGAGAACGGCCACCTGTGCGTGGTGGTGCTCGAGGACGAGAGCGCCGAGGCCGACTACCGCGACGCGCGCCGCCTGTTCTCGGCCGGCGTGTCACACGAGCTGCGCACGCCGCTGCAGCGGATGCTGGGGCTGGTCGAGACGCTGGGACTCGACCTGGACGACGACACCCGCGCCGAGATCATCGCCCAGGCGCGGCGCGAGGTCGACGGGATGCGCCGGCTGATCGAGGACATGATCATGCTCGTGCAGCTCGAGAGCCATCGCTTCGACGGCACGGTCGACCCGACCGAGATGGCAGAGGCCGTCGAGGCGTGCATGGCCCGCCACGCCGACGCCGCGGCGGAGGCGTCGATGACACTCGGCGTCAGCGCCAACCGCGGGCTGGTGGTGGCCGTGCCGCCGCGGCTGGTGGACGCGGTGCTCGACAACCTGGTCGAGAACGCGATCCGCCACGCCGGGGAGGGCGAGCACATCGTGGTGCGCGTGCGCGGCCTCTCGGGCGCCGTCGAGCTGGTCGTGCACGACACGGGCGGCCGGATACCGCCCGAGCACCTGGGCCGGATCTTCGAGCGCTTCCACCGGGTCGAGGATGCCCGCTCGGGCCCCGGCACCGGCCTGGGCCTTGCGATCGTCAAGCACATCGCCGAGGAGTACGGCGGCCGCGCGACCGCCGAGTCGACCCCGGCCGCCGGCACGACGCTGCGGGTGGTGCTGCCGGCTCCGGCCGTCTTCAGGGACTGAGCCGGCTCACATGCAATGATTGGGGCCTGGCCCCATTTATGCAGCGGGCGTCCGCGCGAGCGCCTCGAACCGGTACCCGACCCCGGGGTGCGTCTGGATGTACGTGTGCGACTGCGAGCGCTGGTCGAGCTTCTGGCGCAGCTTGCGCACACACACGTCCACCGTGCGGTCGCGATACCGGTACGGCGTGCCCCACACCCGCTGCTGCAGCTGATCGCGGGTCAGCGCCTTGCCGGACTCGCCCGCGAGCACCCAGAGCAGCCGGAACTCGGTGCGCGTGAGACCGGCGTCCTCGCCGTCCAGAAGCGCCTGGTGCAGATCGGCGTCCACCACCAGGCCGGGCGCCTCGACCTTGCCCGAGTCGCGATCCGACGGCACCATGCCCGAGCGGCGCAGCGCCGCCTCGACCCGCGCGACCAGCTCGCGCATGCCGAACGGCTTGGCGAGGTAGTCGTCGGCGCCGATCCGCAGGCCGTGCACCTTGTCGTGCTCCGACCCGCGGGCGCTGATCATGATGATCGGGATCGTCGCGCCCTCGGAGCGCAGCGCCTCGGTGATCCTCCAGCCGTCCTCCCCCGGGAGCATGAGGTCGATCACCGCCACGTCGGGGCGCTCGAAGCGCAGCTTCCGCAGCGCCGCATCGCCGTTGTCCGCCCACTCGACGTCCATGCCGGCGCCGCGCAGGTGGGTCGCCATGGCGTTTGCGATCACGCGGTCGTCCTCGGCGATCAGCACCCGTGGCATCGGCGGTAAGGCTAGCCGGGGTTAAAAGGATTCGCCGCCCCGGCTTGCCTTTCGTCCCCCGGTCGAACAGACTTTCGAGTCGCCTCTACGGCCCGTCCGCCCGGATTCAACCTACTCGGCTGCCCTCGGCGGCGCACGGGTAAACCTAGGGGGTCGCGGAGCCCGTTGCAACCGGGGAATTGCCGCACTTTGCGGATGTCTGCCAAAGGCCGATTCCGGTTTCCTCGCAAACTGCGAGGAACCACCAGGAGCGCGTTTCGTCTCGGAAGCGGGTTCGCGGCCCCTCGAGAGGCCTTGGTGACACGCGGGGTACCACACGAATCGGCGAGCAATCGCCGTCCGCGCCCGCCGGTCGGGGCGTTTCACCGTGCCTCCTCGTGGAGAGCACGCCGCCGGATCAACGAGGAGATGGGCCGGTCGTCCGCCCGGGCCTGCGCCCGCAGCTTGCGCAGCTCCGTCGTCCTAAGACGGACGCTGACGATCTGGTCACGCCGTGCCACGTTCGAGGACAGGGAAAACGAAAGCACACTGAGCGGTTTGGCCGGTCTCGGCCACGTCTCGCCGTCCTCAGCGCAGGCCGACGCAGTCGTTCAGGCCGATCGACCGAGCGATCGCGTCGTAGCTGCGCTGGCGCCGCACCGACAGCGCGGCCAGGACTCGGAACCGGCGCATGTCTCGCACGGCTGCCGCCTGTCGGAGCCGTCCAGCAAGCTGCATCGTCGGCCCGATAGAGCCAATCAAGCGCTGGTAAGCGACGGCTTCGGCCTCGGGCGGGCTGACAGCGCCGAGCCGGACACCTTCCGCAATGTCCAGCGGTCGTGCGCGGTCGATCCACTCGACGGCTTGCGACAGGGTCTGCGGCGTGCCCAGACTCGCCGCCTTCACGTGGAACGCGCGGCAGATCCCGTTGACCCTGGCCCGGAACGCGGCAGGCGTCATGATCGGTGCCGTCGAGCCATGTCGACCCGCTTGGGAGCCGCACCCGGTCGCAATCAGGACAGCTAGCGTCGTCAGGAGCGGCATCCAGCGCATTCCGGCTCATATCGTCTGTGGCCGTCAGGATCTTTAGTGCCTCCGGCAGGCACCCGGAGGCTCCGATGCACACCTCAACCGTTCACAAAATCTTGGGCACGTCACCTAGCGGTTGTCCGCGGCGATCACGGTGCAGCGGCATTGGATCGTTTCTTCCGCGCCATGGCACTCGGCGACGCCGAAGCATCCTGGTCACACGCTTGGTCCCACAGGACCGGGTGAGACCGGCTGAGATGTCGCGATACCGCGAGCGCCCTCTAAGCCGCTTCTAGAGCCAACTCGGTGTGACCGGGTGAGACCGGGTGAGATCGCCACCCTCGCAAACTGCGAGGGTGGGTTCACGGACGTACAGCCAACGGGTCAGTGGGTGATCGTCACCGGCGTGCCCGGGCCTATGCGCTTGGCGAGCCAGCGCATCATGTCCGTGGACATACGCACGCATCCGTGAGAGCCGGCGGTGCCCAGGACGCCGCCCACGTTCAGGATCCCGTGCAGGCCGATCTGGCCGACGCCGCCCTCGAAGTGAGCCAGCACGGTCGAGCGGGCGCTCAGCGCCAGCGCGTCGGGGGCGCCGACCTCGGTCGGTCCCAGTGCGATCGTCTCCTGAACGAAGAAGTCGCCGGTCGGGGTCGGGGTGGTTGGTTCGCCGACGACCGCTCGTACGACCCGCACCGCGCGACCGGCGTGGTAGACGGTTACCCGTCGCGCAGCCAGGTCGACCACGATGTGCCACGGCGTCGTCCTGGCGATCGTGTGACGCTGGCTGATCCAGCCGGAGTGCCCGTTGGGCCGCCCGGGGAGGCTCACGTGGAGCCAGGTCTGTCCGTCCGCGCCGACGCGCTCACCAAGGACGGGAAGAACGGTCCGCTCTCTGGTGTAGTAGCCCTTGGCGGCGATCGGCCCAAGCCGCGCGGCGCGCGCCGTCGACTTCGAGAACACCTCATGCGTCGTGACCAGTGCCGCCAGCAGCGTCCGCCGAGCGACCACAGGCGGGCTTGAATGCGTCCCGCTGCGCCCGATCGTTCCGGGCCCTGTCTGGCCCGGCGCTCCCGCGGCCTTGTGCCCGCTCGGGGCGCGTCGCAAGCGACGCGCCCCAGATACCGGCCGCTGCCAGCACGAGCACCGCGGCGACCGCGCTCAACCTGCCTCCATAGCCGGTGATGCTCATCCGGTGAGCAGGACGGGGTGGCGGGGCGGACGTCCGAAGCCGCCGGTCGTGGTGGAGCCGCCGTGTCCGGGGGTTCCGGTACCGCCGCCACCTGTGCCCTTGCCCGGAGCCGGAGCCCTTACCGGAGCCCTTGCCCGGCTTCTTGCCCTTCTTGTGCTTCGGTGGGGTGGTGCCGAGCGTGGACGCGCAGGTGGGCGTATTCACCGTGTCGTGGATGAACGTCACGTTGGCGTTGCGGGCGAGGACGCGGCCCTGAACGGTGATGTCATCGGTCAGGGTGATCTGCGTCAGGGCCATGATCGTGCCGACGAACGTGTTTCCGGTGTTCTTGAGGAAGGCCGAGTTGACCTTCCAGAACACGTTGCACGGCTGGGCGCCATTGGTGTAGCTCACCGAGGAGGTGGGATCAACGGTCAGATTGCCGCTGCTCGCCGCCTGGAAGATGAACACCGCGTTGGGATTGCCGTGCCCGTTCAGCGTGAGCGCCGTGGGCCCGCTGATCAGGATGTCCGAGCTCGAGTTGTAGACGCCCGGACCGAGCGTGACGCCGGCGAGGTTCTCGCCGGTGATCGATCCGGTGGGCGCCTGCGCCTCGGCCTGGCCGTAAGCGGTCAGAAGACTCGCCTGCGCCTCCGCCAGCTGTGGGGAGCCGGGGCCGTATGCCGCAAATCCCGGGTGGGTCACTCCGCTATCGATGGATGTGGAGGAGCCGATGTTGCCGTGCACGACGGTGTCTTGCCCGGCATTGGTCATGGCTGTGGCCGACAGCGCGCCAAAGCTTGCGGCGTTCCCCATATCGACGGTGGACTGTGCCGACATCGCATCGCCGCCGAAGACGACGGTCATCAGCCCGACGGCGATGACCAGGCCCAGAGCAGGGAGTGCAGCCGACCGGGAGCGTGTTCGGACCACCGCGACATGGCGGGTGAATGACTTCATGGTCGATCCTTCCTTCAGCGTGTTCCGACCAGACCCTGGCCGGCCCCCAAGCGAATCCAACCCGTGCTGTGAGAAAGGAAGGTCGCGACGCGGAGGTCTGGGCGTCGCTACAACAAGCTCTCGGCAGAACGGCGCCTCGGCCGCACCCCCATTCGGGTACGCGGGTGCAATTGGCCCCGTTCGCCCTCGGTCAGAGAAACGGCCGGGCGCGCTCGAGCACGTCGCGGTCGGTCGCGTACGTGAGCTGCGCCGCCGCGTCGTCGGGGGCGAGCCAGCGCACCTCGTCCACGTCGGGGGCGAGATCGGCGACATCGCCGTCGGCGGCCATCAGGTAGTAGCGGACCGACTTCGGCCGCCCGTCGGCGACCGTGTAGGAGACCGTGCCGAGATCGTGCTCGATCGTGCCGGTGTGGCCGGTCTCCTCGAGCACCTCGCGGACCGCCGCCGTGGGGTCATCCTCGCCGGGCTCCAGCTTGCCCTTGGGCAGCGACCAGTCCCGGCGGTGCGGGCGGTGCACGACCGCCACCAGACCGTCCCGGCGGAGCACCCCGCCGGCGGCGCGGATCACTGCCGCCGGGCCGCTTTCTGGCGGCCGTACATCGTGCCGCCCCAGAACACCAGGCCGACACCGCCGACCAGTGCCAGCACGATCCCCGAGAAGATCCAGATGATCCCGCGGGGACCGCCGATGACGGCGCCCGAGGCGAGCATCGCGATACCGAGCACGCCAAATGCCTGCGTCGCCACGAACGGGCCGGGCAGCCCCGCCGGCGTGACCGGCTGCGACGCGTCGGTGAGCCGGGTGGGGTCGACGCGGTCGTTGCGCCGGCTGCGCTCGGCCAGTCCGATCACGGCAAACAGGAAGGCGCCGAAGTAGATCACCTGCGACCAGAACGACCGATGTAGTCGTCCATGTAGGTGAAGATAAAGATCAGCGCCACCGCCGTGATGGCGCCGCCCACGGCCACTGCGATCGAGGTCTGCCAGGCGTATACGGTGCGCTCGCTCGACGACTGGCTCACGGCGCGTAGCGTACACCGAAGCCCGGGCGACGTTGCAGGCTCACCGTCGCCCCGCCGGCGGAGCCGCGACCACCGGCGTGCCCCGCCTTCCGAGCGACGCGGACATCACCGCCGCGAGGATCACCACGACGCCAACGATCTGCCAGCCCGACGGTGACTCGCCCAGGATGATCGCCCCCAGGACGACGGTCGCCACGGGCTGCAGGGTCAGGGTGATGGCGGTCAGCGCAGCCGGCAGCCGGGTCAGCGAGGCGGTGATCAGCAGCCACCCGACCACCTGCGACACGAGCGCGAGCACGACGAGCCAGCCCGTCGCTCGCCACCCGGGCGTGAGGTCGAGATCGCCCAGGGCAAGGCCCAAAACGGCGCACGCGACCGCGCAGGAGATCGTCGCATCGGTGAGCGCCCCGGCGGGCCGGCCGTCGCGGCCGCTCTGGCGCAGGAGCAGGATATAGCCGGCATAGGCGACACCGGTGAGGCCGCCGAAGACGACCCCGGCCAGGGGGCGGGCCCCGTACGCCGCCGAGCCGACGATCCCTGAGATCAGCACCACTCCGGCCACCACCAACGCGCCCGCAACGACGGTCCGGCGGCTAGGCCGCTCTCCCCAGAGCGCCCACGCCGCGAGCGCGACCACCACCACCTGCGTATTTGAGAGCACGGTCGCGAGGCCGGCGCCGATCGCGTCGATCGCGTGATTCCAAAGGATCAGGTCGGCGGCGAGCCACAGGCCGGCGACGGCGCCCAGCATCCGCTCTCTGCGGGTGCCCCCGCCCCCGGGCGAGGCCCGGCGCCGCTCGAACCGCGCGACCAGAAGCAGTGCCGGGATCGCGTAGAGGCAGCGGAAGAAGGCTCCGGTCGACGGCGAGACGTCGGCCAGCCGGAACAGGATCGCCGAGAACGCGATCGCCAGCGCCCCGGCGGCGGCCTCAAAGGCAACCGCCGGCCGTTGGAAAGCTACGCCGCCGCCTGCAGTTCCGCGCACAGGTCGAGCGCGACCTCGACGAAGGCGAGCGCGGCCGGTGAGCGGTAGCGGTCGCGGTGCCATGCGAGACCGATCAGGCGTGGCGGCAGGCGGCCGTCGAGGTCGATCACGGCCACCCGGTCGTCGGCCTCGTTGACGGCGAGCCGGGGCACGAGCGCGACGCCCATCCCCGCGGCCACCATGGCCTGCAGGGTGGCGTTGTCGTCGGAGCGAAACGCCATCCGCGGCTCGACGCCGGCCGCGCGCATGCGGGTCTCGATGTGGTGCACGGTGACGCAGGTGCGGTAGCCGACCAGCGGCATCGCCCCGATCTCACGGAATGTGGGCGGTGGGCCGCGGCCGGGCGAGCGGCGAGTCGGTGCGGGTGACGAGCACGAAGGGGTCGCGGTGCAGTTCGACGGACTCGAGCGCCCGCTCCGGCACCGGCAGGGTGACGAAGGCCAGGTCGAGGCGGCCCTGCTCGATCCCGGCCATCAGGCTCTCGTCCTCGGCCTCCTCGAGCTGGATCTCGACCTCGGGCCAGGCCTCCATGTAGCGGCGCAGCAGCTCGGGCAGGATGCGGGCACCGGCGCTCTGGAACGCGCCGACGCGCAGCGTCCCGGTCTCGCCGCCCTGGAGCGCGTCCATGTCGGCCCGCGCCGCCTGAATCCGGGCGACGATCACCTCGGCATGGCGGAGCAACAACCGTCCGGCCTCGGTCAGCTCGACGGCCCGGGGGCCGCCGGGGCGCTCCACGAGGCGCGGCCCGACCAAGCGCTCGAGCGTCGCGATCTGCTGGCTGACGGCCGACTGCGTGTATCCCAGCGCCGTCGCCGCGCGGCCGAACGAGCCGTGCTCGGCGATCGCCTGCAGCGCCGCCAGGTGCCGGAGCTCAACGCCAAGCCATCTATCAGCTTCCATAATGATCATGACCCTTTTGTCGACTTGTGCTTATCGACCGGCGCGCCCATCATACACGCATGGGACTTCTCGTGATACTGCTCGTGCTGGTGGTCGTCGGGCCGCTGGCCGTTCTCTCCGGGGCCGACTCGCGGCCCGTGGGAGAGCGGCAAGAGGCCTGGTGGCCCGCCGCCCCCCGCACGCGCCGATAGCGACGCCGGGCCGTCAGGTCAGGCCGAGATAGGCCTTGCGCACCTGTTCGTTCGTTGCGCAACGCCGAGGCGGCGTCGGTGAGCGTGACCCGGCCCGTCTCGAGGACGTAGCCGCGGCTCGCGACGTCGAGCGCCATGAGCGCGTTCTGCTCGACCAGCAGGATGGTGGTGCCCTGCTGGTTGATCTCCTTGACGATGTCGAAGATCCGCTCGACCAGCACCGGCGCGAGCCCCATCGAAGGCTCGTCCAGCAGGAGCAGCTTCGGCCGCGCCATCAGCGCCCGCCCCATCGCGCACATCTGCTGCTCACCGCCCGACAGCGTGCCCGCCTTCTGCATCCGCCGCTCGGCGAGCCGCGGGAAGAGCCCGAAGACGCGCTCGATATCCTCCTGAATCCCGGCCTTGTCGCTGCGCTGGTAGGCGCCCATCTCGAGATTCTCGAGCACGGACATGCGCGCGAACAGGCGCCGGCCCTCGGGCGACTGGCTGATCCCCATCTTGACGATCTCGTGTGACGGTACGCCGACGATGTTGCGGCCGTTGAAGAGGATGCGGCCGCGCTTGGGCTGGTTGATGCCCTGAATCGAGCGCAGCGTGGTCGACTTGCCGGCGCCGTTCGCGCCGATCAGGCTGACGACCTCGCCCTCCTCCACCTTCAGCGAGATGCCCTTGATCGCCTCGATCGTGCCGTAAAACGTGTGGACGTCGTCGAGTTCGAGCAGCGGTGCGCCGTCCACGCTCATGTGCCCTCCGATCCCCCGCCGCTCGAAACCGCGCCGCTGCCCAGATAGGCCTCGATCACCCGTTCGTTGGCCTGGATCTCGGCCGGCGTCCCCTCGGCGATCTTCTGGCCGTAGTCGAGCACCGTCACCCGCTCGGAGATGCCCATCACGACCTTCATGTCGTGCTCGATGAGGAGCACGGTCACGCCGCGCTCGTCGCGCACCTTGCTCACGAACGCCGTGAACTGGGCGCTCTCCTGCGGGTTCATCCCCGCGGTCGGCTCGTCCAGCAGGAGCAGCTTGGGATCGGTGCCGAGCGCACGCGCCACCTCCAGCCGGCGCTGGTCGCCGTAGGAGAGGTGCATGGCGTAGGAGCCGTCGGCCGACAGGGGCAGGTCGCAGTAGCGCAGAAGCTCACGGGCATGTTCGGCCGCCGCCGCCTCCTCGCGGCGCAGGCCGGGCGTGCGCAGCACCGACCGGATCAGCCCGCCCTTGATCCGCGAGTGCATCCCGACGAGCACGTTCTCCAGGCTGGTCATGGTCGGGAACAGGCGGATGTTCTGGAACGTCCGCCCCACCCCGAGGTGGGTGACGGCATGCGGCGGCAGGCCGGCCACGTCGCGGCCGTCGAACAGAATCTCGCCGGAGGTCGGCGTGTAGACCCCGGTGAGCATGTTGAAGAAGGTGGTCTTGCCGGCTCCGTTGGGGCCGATCAGGCTGACGATCGATCCTCGCGGCACGGCGAAGTCGACGTCGTTGCAGGCCACCAGACCGCCAAACTCCTTGCGCACGGCCTTCGCCTCGAGCAGGTTGTCAGCCATCACCGGCTCGCGTCGTAGAGCGAACCGGCATCGACGCCGAGCTCCAGCTCGACCCTGCGGCGGCGGCCGGGTATGAGGCCCTCGGGGCGAACGAGCATCATGACGACGATGATCAGGCCGAAGATGCCGTACGTGTACTGGGGAACGTTGAAGTTGGTGCCGGCGATGTTGTTGAAGTTGTTGCCGACCGCCTCGAGGCCCTGGTAGTTCAGGTACGACAGGATCGCGCCGCCGAGACACACCCCCCACACGTTGCCCATCCCCCCCAGGATCACCATGCAGAGTACGGTGATCGAGATGTTGAGCGAGAAGGCGCCGGGGAACGTCGAGCTCGGTGAAGATCGCATAGAAGCAGCCGGCGCCGCCGCCGAAGAACGCCCCGATCGCGTAGGCCATCGTCTTCGTCCGCATCAGCGGGACGCCCATCGCCGCCGCGGCGATCTCGTCCTCGCGAATGGCGACCCAGGCGCGGCCGAGGCGCGAGTCGCGGATGCGGATACAGCAGAAGAGGGTCAGCACGACCAGTGCCAGCCCCGTCCAGTAGTAGTAGCTGTAGGCATTCAGGACGCTGATGTAGGTGACGGGCAGGAACGAGAACGCGCTGTGCAGGCCTGTGCCGAAGCCCAGCGGGTCGATCGGCGTGAGGCCGTTGGGGCCGTTGGTGATGTTGTGCCCGAACCAGTTGTCGCCGTTGTTCACCGCCTGGGGCACGATCTCGCCGAACCCGAGCGTCACGATCGCCAGGTAGTCGCCGCGCAGGCGCAGCGTGGGCAGCCCGATGACAACGCCGAACATCGCGGCGAAGACCGCCCCGAAGATGAGGAGAACCCATACGTCGATGTGCAGACCGGGCAGGCTCGCCGGCACGCCGATGGCGCCGATGTGCACGCTCTTGGGTGCGAACTGCTCGGTGGCGAACCAGCCGGCGATGTAGGCGCCGGCGGCGTAGAAGGCCACGTAGCCCAGGTCGAGCAGTCCCGCGTATCCGACGACGACGTTCAGCCCGAGGGCCATGACCACGTACACAGTCATGACGACCATCGTGCCGACCGTGGGAACGAGCTGTGCCGCGGTCGAGTTCGTGCCGATGGCGGAGGTGAGGGTGGTGTAGTAGCTCGGATAGAACACGAGCAGGAGCAGCACGACGGTCGGCAGCGCCACATGCCGCACCCGCTGCGGGACCCGGGACGACATGCGATCGATGCCGAGGCGCCCGCTCATGCCCGGTCCGACGTCGCCTCGCCCAGCAGGCCCTGGGGCCGGAACACCAGCACGAGGATCAGGATGCTGAAGACGATCGACTCGGTCCAGTCCGACCCCGGCGTATGCCACGAGAGGCCCTCGTTGAGCGCCTGGATCAGCCCGATGCAGAGCGCTCCGAGCGCCGCCCCGGTGAGATTCCCGATGCCGCCGAGCACGGCGGCGGTGAACGCGAACAGCCCCAGCTGGAAGCCGAGGTCAAACCGCGTCGAGGTCTGATACATCACAAACAGCAGGCCGGCGGCTCCGGCCAGAGCCCCGCCCAGCGCGAACGTGAACGCGATGGTGCGGTCGACGTCGATGCCCATCATCCTGCTCGCATCCATGTCCTGCGCGACTGCGCGCATCGCCTTGCCCCGTCTCGTCCTCTGCACGAGGTAGACGAGCGCCAGGAGCACCGGGATGGTCATCAGAACGACGATGAGCGAGTTCTCCCGGTAGGCATACCCACCAACGTAGAACAGCGGCTTGGTCGGGAAGATGCTGGCCCCGCTTGGCGTCAGCGGCCGCTCGTTGAACCCCCAGATGGCCGCTCCGACGTTCTGGAGCAGGAACGACATGCCGATTGCGGTGATCAGCGGGGCGAGCTTGGGGGCATTTCGCAGCGGCCGGTAGGCGACCCGCTCGATGACGACGTTGAGCGTGCCGCAGAACGCCATCGCGATGAACAGCGTCGCGATCACGAGCGGCGTTGTCACGTACCACTCCTGGGTGCCGTTCAGTCCGAACCAGCCGTTGGCGACCGTGATGGTCACCATCGTCCCGAACATGAACACATCGCCGTGGGCGAAGTTGATCAACTCCATGATGCCGTACACGAGCGTGTAGCCGAGCGCCACCAGGGCGTAGATCGCGCCGATGGTGATGCCCGAGCAGGAACACGCTCACGAACTGGGCCGGGGCGTTGATGAAGTTGCCAACGACCCACACGCCGAACAGGCCGAGCACGACCCAGCTCATGACGCGGTTGATCTGTTTGGAGAATCGAGGGAGCGCCGCCAGGATCGGACTTCGCTCCGTGGTGGTGCCAGTCGTCAACTGGGACGCTCCCTCGATTCAGGCATTGCTGTTGCTACTTGGAGGCCGCGGCAACGAGGCTGGCGCTCGGCACCAGGACCTTGTAGGTCTGGAGCTTCCCACCCTTCGCGATGTCGACGGTCATTTGGGGCTGGTTGGTGTCGCCGTTGGCGTTGATCATGAAGTTGCCGAGCACGCTGTCGGTGACGTTCATGTTGAACAGGTGCTTGGCGATGTCCGCCCGGGTGCCGTCGGAGGCCGCCATGGCCTTCAGGAGCACCTGTGTGGCCGCCGCCGCGTACGGCGTGTACGGATCCATCACGTCGGGGTGATACGTGTTGTTGAAGTCGGTGACGAACTGCGCACCGGCGCCCTTGAGCGTGTTCGCGGGGCTACCGGCAACCGAGGAGTACAGGCCGGCGGCGTTGGACGACCCCGCCTCGGTGATGGTGGCCTGCGTGTTGAACCCGTCGGGCAGGAACAGCTTGACCTTGCCGTTGTTCGGGCCGAGCACGGAGACCTTGTTCTTGATCAACTCGCCGCCGTTCTCGCAGATCAGGCCGCCGACCATGATGGCGTCGGGATGCGTCGCCCCGATGGCCTGCATGAGCGCCTGGTAGTTGGTGCCGGTCTTCGTGTTGTAGGCCTCGAAACCGTTCACCTTGATGCCGTCCGCAATCGCGGCGTTCTTGAAGTACGTCGCGACTCCCAGGCCGTATGCCTGCTTGTCGTTCAGGATGAAGACGCTCTTGACGCCGAGGCTCTTGGCGGTCTCGGCAAGCGCGGCTCCCTGGACGAAGTCGGTGGCGGCAACGCGCGCATAGTTGCGCTGGCCGTTCGGGTAGTACTTCTGTGGCTCACCCGCCACCCCCGTCGCCTCGCGTCAGGCCGGGGTACGTGTTCGCCGGGCTGACCATCGCCACCATGCCGCCGGGGGCGCGGTTCAGCACCGGGATCTCGATCTCGGCACAGCCGGAGTTGAACGTTCCGATCACGCCGATCACCGACGGGTCCTGCGCGTAGGCGTTGGCGTTGGTGCTGCAGGTCGTCGAGTCCCACGTGCCCGCCTGCGCGGTCGAGTCGTCGCAGGCCTGGTACTGCAGCGTCATGCCGTTGACCTTGTAGTTGTTCTGCTTCAGCGTCTGCTCGATCGCCTGCACCATCTGCTTCGTCTGGTGCGACGAGGCGCCCTGCATGGGCAGGTCGGAGACGATCTCGTACTTCCCGCTCCCCACCGCCGGGGCGCACGTCGACGAGTTGACCGGAGTCGCCCCGCCGCTGGCGCTGCTACTCCCGCCACTGCTGCCACCGCTGCTGCTGCTGCCGCAGCCTGCGGCGACGGCGAGCGAGAGCGCGGCTACCGCGACCAGAATGGCGCGGCCCGGAACACTTCTCATGAGATCTCCTCCCACTGCTGATGACAAACCTTCCCCCGGCCGGAATCGGCGCGGGAACGAGACGGTGTATTTACCATCACAGGCGGATGGGAGCAAATGCCTCGCCCATACATCCGACCGCTGCCGTGAAACCTTGGCATCGCCGCGCAATCGTACTCCTCATCGCGGTCGTCGTCACGGTCACCGCCTGCGGATCCGGATCGGCACAACCGGGATCCAGCAATGCGACCCCTCAGGGGTGTTCCAAAATGTGGGCGGCCGGCTGGCAGAAGTGGGCAAACCACGTCGGCATGCCGGTCTGGTGCCCGGGCTGGATGCCCGAACCGATCAACGCCATCATCCACGGCCAGTGGAACACCGCCGAGGTCGAGCAGCACCAGTGGCAGCTCGGGTACGCCTGGCTCGAGCTGGGCGGGCTCGTCCACGTCATCTTCGAGGGCTATCCCCCGGGGACGTTCCCGCCCAAATGCGGAGCCGTCCCGTGCTTCCAGGGCGAGGAGGCGAAAGTCCGAGACGATCGCCGGCCATGTCGTGCACTGGTACGACCACAACCACTCATCCCACACCGGCCATATCGCGGCCGTCTTCGTGTCGGACGGCAATACGTACGTCGTCAGCATCCACGTGACCCCACCGGTCTCGACCAAGGCGAAGGCCAAGCGCGACCTGCGCGAAATCATCAGCTCGAGTTCGCTGCTGAAACCCGAATAGGATCTGCACATGCGGGTCTACTGGCACGATGAGAGCCTCGCCCACGACACGGGGTCGGGGCTGTTCGACCAACCCGAGACGCCGCTGATCGAGGCCCCCGAGCTGCACCCCGAGAACCCGGTGCGGATCCGCAACATCCGCTCGGCGCTTCGAAACGGGCCGATCGCGGCGAGCGCTCGAATGGCATGCCGGCCGCCACGCCACCCCGGCCGAGCTCGAGCTGGTGCACGACCCCGAGCTACGTCGAGTCGGTGCGGACGGTCTGCGCCGCGGGCCCCAGCCTGATCACGCAGTCGACGCCGGTCGGGCCGGGCGTCGTGGGGCGCGGCCCTGGCGTCGGCGGGCACAGCGCTCGCGGCCACCGAGGCCGTGCTGGACGGCGAGAGCGCGGCTGGCATACGCCCTCGTGCGCCCACCCGGGCACCACGCCCAGCCGGCGCAGGCCGACGGCTACTGCCTGTTCTCGAACGCCGCTCTGTGCGCCGAACTCGCGCGCCGGCGGGGGATCGAGCGGGTGGCGATCGTGGACTGGGACGTGCATCACGGAAACGGCACCCAGGCCTGCTTCTGGGAGCGCCCCGACGTGGTCACGATCTCGCTGCACATGCGGCACGGCTCGTGGGGCCCGCACCACCCGCAGACGGGCGCGCCGGACGAGCTCGGCGCGGGTGCCGGCACCGGCGCAAACGTCAATATCGAGCTGCCCGTCGGCACCGGCGACGAGGGCTACCGGCGGGCGTGGCGGCGCGTGGTGGAGCCCGTGCTCGCCGACTTGCGGCCGGGCCTGCTCGTGATCGCGTGCGGCCAGGATGCGAGCCAGTACGACCCCAACGGGCGCATGTGCGTCACCATGGCCGGCTTCCGCGACCTCGGCGCCGCCGCGAGGGAGGTGGCCGACCGCCACTGCGACGGCCGCATGGTGCTGGTGCAGGAGGGCGGCTACGGCCGGACGTATTCGGCCTACTGCATGCACGCCACGCTCGAAGGCGTGCTCGGCACGGGCCTGCTCCTGGACGATCCGCTGGCGTACCTGCCCGACGACGAGGATCGGGCCGACGCCGCCATCGACGCCGTGCGCGCAGCGCTCGCGCCGCACTGGACCGGGGTGGCGCGCGTGACGGCCGGCGAGCCGCGCTTCATGGGGATCGAGCCCCGCCATCTGGCAACGCTGCGGGCCGTGGCCGAGGCGGGCTCGTTTCGCGGCGCTGCCGCGGAGCTGGGGTACGTGCCGTCGGCGGTGAGCGCCCACATCGGGTCGCTCGAGCGGACGGTGGGCCGGCCGCTCGTTCGCCGCCGGCGCGGCGCCGGCGTCGAGCTGACGGACGCCGGGCTCGTGCTGCTCGACCACGCCGAGGCGATCCTGGGGCGGCTGCAGGCGGCCCAGGCCGACATGACGGCGCTCGGTGACGACCGCTCGGCGCCGTTGCGCGTCGGCATCACCCAGAGCGTCGGCATCCGGGCGCTGCCGGACATCGTGCGCGCGTTCGCGCAGGAGTGGCCGCTCGTGCGCATTCAGCCGCGCGAGTCCGAGACCGACCTCGAGCTCTACGGCGGTGTCGAGCAGGCGGAGCTCGACCTGAGCTTCGTCGAGCTTCCGGCGCCGCCGGGCCCCTTCCAGACGCTGCCGCTCCTGGTCGACCCCTACGTGCTCCTGCTGCGCAGCGACTCGCCCTTCGCCCACCGCCCCCGCTGCCCCACCCTGACCGAGATCAGCGGGATGGATCTGATCGGGCACACCTCGTGCCGGGGGCTGCGCCGCGTCGAGGAACAGATTCGCGCGGCGGGCGGCGAGCCCCGGTTCGCGTATCGCTCCGACGTGAACGCCACCGTCCAGGCGATGGTGGCGGCCGGCGTCGGCGCCGCGATCATGCCCGGGCTGGGCGTCGATCCGGGCGACGGCCGGTCGGTCGCCTTCGATCTCAGCCGCGACGTGCCGCCGCGCACGCTCGCCCTCACGTGGCATCGCGACCGGCACCTGACCGGGCCGATGCTCGGCTTCACCGAGGCGGCGGTGGCCGTGTTTGCCGGGCTGGCGGAGCACTCCGCCGCGGAGCGCAGGCTGCGCACCGTTCGCGAGGCGTGAACACCCCGATCGGGTATTCGCGCTTGTAACCACCGCGCCAACACGCAAACATTCCCCCGGTTGGAACCTCGCGCCGACGTGGGAGCCCGATTGCGGGCGGCGTGGACGCCGCTTCGGGTCGCGGCGGCGCGGGCGCGGGCGCGGCCGGGGAGAGGCGGGCTCGTGGTCGTCGGTGTTGCGGTCGCCGCCGCCGCGCTGGGCGCGGTCATCGGCGGGTCGACGATCACCGCCGACCGCAGCCTGCGGGCGGCGCTCGAGCAGCTCCCCGTCGCCCAGCGCAGCTTCACGGTCACCTGGCAGGGCGCCCCTCCCGCCGGCGGCTATGCGCGCATCGACCGCATCGCCACGGCGGCGCTGCACACGCTCGGCCCCGGGCCGCCGGCCCGGACGCTGGCATACCCCGAGCTCAACCTCGACGGCCAGCTCGCGCTGGTGGGAGCGGTCGACGATCCGGGCCGGTGGCTGCGACTGCGATCCGGCAGGCTGCCGCGCACCTGCGTCCCCGCGCGCTGCGAGGTTCTCCAGGCGAAGGGCACGCCGGTCGAACTCGCTGGCGGAGCCGGGCCTGCGGCTGGTCGTTGTCGGCCGCACGGCGGGCCCGCTGCCGGTCTCGCTCGGCGGGCTCACCCGGTCGACGCACTCCGCCATCGGCGAAGCCGCCGCCGGTACTGGTCGCGGGCAGCATCTCGCAGCTGGCGTCGATCCCCGCGTTCTCGGCTCTCTACCACAGCTACAGCTGGACAACCCCGATCGCCCCCGGCTCGCTGCACGACTGGCAGATCCAGGGCCTGCTCGAGCGGCAGTCAAACGCATCGCACCGCGTCGACCGGCTTGGAACGCCGTTCGGCCTCACCGGGCCCACCGAGACCCTGCTCGCGCTGAAGCAGGCCGATGCCATCGCCACGCGCCGGCTCCAGCTCGTCGGCGGCGCCGCGGCCGCCCTGCTGCTCGGGTTCGTGCTCCTCGCCGCCGCGGGCCTGCGCCGCGATGCCGGCAGGGAGTGGGCGCGGCTCGAGCGGCACGGCGCCCGGCTCGGCCAGCTGTGGACGTTCGCCTGGGTCGAGGCCGGCTGGATCACGCTCGCCGGCGCCCTCTTCGGCGCCGGCCTGGCCGCGGTGGGTGTGGCCGTGGCGGCGCGACTGGCGGGAGTGGACGCCGGCGCGGTGCTGCGGGAGACGATCGCCTCACCGCTCGGCATCTGCCGCGATCGTCGTGGCCTGGCTCGCGGGAGCGGCCGTGCTGGTCGCCGCCGAACGGGGCGCCGGAGCCGACCTGCGCCTGGGGCCGGTGCACGGCCTCGACCTGGTGGCCCTCGCGATCGTCGGTGCCGTCGCGCTCGCGGCTGCCCGGGGAAGCGCGAACTCGACCTCGCTGTCGGCCGGGTCTGACCCGCTGCTTGCCCTCCTCCCCGGCCTGGTGGCGATCGCCGCGGCCATCGTCACCGCCCGGCTGGTGGGGCCGCTCGTGCGCCTGGCGGGCCGCAGCCTGCGCAGGGGGCCGACCAGCGTGCGGCTCGCGCTGGTCTCGCTCGGACGCGAGGGTGGACGGCCGACGCTGGCCGCGGCCTTCCTGGTCGCCGGGATCGGCCTCGGGGTGTTCGCGGTCGCCTACCGCTCGACCCTGATGCAGGGCGAGCGCGACCAGGCCGCCTACCGCGTGCCGCTCGATTTCACGCTGTCCGAGGGGCCGGCGCTGCGCCTTCCGCTCCAGGTCGCGCCGGTCTCCGGCTACGAGCGGCTTGCGCCGGGCACGCTCGCCGCCCCCGTGATCCGCTCGGCCGCGACGGCGCCGGCGCCGGGGCTCCCGGCGCAGGCCACGGTGCTGGGAGTCCCGACCGCTGCACTGGCGCAGATCCGCCACTGGCGGGGCGAATTCGCGTCGGTGCCGCAGGCCGACCTCGGAAGGGCGCTGCGGCCGCCCTTGCCGCCCGCGCTTCGGGGGGCGCGGCTGCCCGCGGGCGCCACCCAGGTGCGGCTTCGGGTGACCACCCACGGCCATCCCGTCCAGCTCGTGCTCGCCGTCGAGGGGCCGTCGGGTGCGTTCGACTACCTCCCGCTGGGGAACACCGAGCGCGGCCCGGTGACGTTGCACGCGAAGCTGCCCGCCGCCGACCGGGGCGGGAAGGTGGTCGGACTCGTGATCGAGCTGCGTTTCGCCGACGCGCAGTCGCTGGCGCACCAGAACGCCGAGGGCGGCATCAGCATCGGGGCACAGGGCATACTGGGACTCGGGCCGCTCCGGGCCGCCGCGGGCGCGACGGCCGCGGGCGCGCAGGTCACGGACTGGCGCGGATGGGTCACGCGGGGTGTGGCCCAGCCCGGCCCCGGTCCGGGGACGAGCGTGCGCTACGCCCTCGACGGCATCACGAACGGCCTGCTGCGGCCGCGCCAGCCGACCGATGGACGGCCGGTGCCGGTGCTGGCAAGCGCGTCCATGGCGGCTCTGGCCGGCCCGGCGCACCTGCTGCGCCTGACCGTCGAGGGCTCCGAGGCGCTCACCGTCAGGGTGGTGGCGGTCGCGAGGCGCTTCCCGACCGCGGGCGGGAACTTCGTGGTGGCGGACGAGGCCGAGCTCGCGACCGCACTGAACGCCAATCAGCCCGGCGCGGGAACACCGCTCGAGCTGTGGCTGGCGACGCCGCCCGGCGAGCGCCAACACGTCGCCGCCGAGCTTCGCCGCGCGCCGTTCTCGGCGCTCGCCCTCAACTCCCGGGATGCGATCCAGGCGCGGCTGTCGGGCCAGCCACTGGCGCGCGGCCTGCTCGATGTGCTGGCCATGTCCGCGCTTCTGGCGCTCGTCCTGGGAGTGGCCGGCCTCGTGCTGGTGTGCGCCGCCGACCTCGGCGACGAGCGCGACCACCTGGTCGATCTCGAGGCGATGGGCGTCGGGCCTGCCGCGCTGCGCCGCCACCTGGTGCTGCGCGCGGTCGTGCTCGTGATCGTCGGGATCGGCGGCGGGCTCGTGCTCGCGGCGGTCCTCTCGCGGCTCGTGATCGACCTGGTGTCGCTCGGAGCCGGCGCCGCATCGGCGACGCCACCGCTGCGGGGCGAACAGGACTGGGCGCTCGTGGCACTGGGCCTTGTCGCGTTCGCGGTCTGCGGGCTCGGGCTCGTATGGGCCTTCGCCCGCACGGCATTCCGGGCGCCCGTGCCCGGGCGGATCGGAGGGGACGCATGACGACGGCGATCGACGCCCGCGACCTCTTCCGGATCCATCGCAGCAGCGAGGGCGAGGCGGCTGCGCTGCAGGGGCTGACACTGCACGTCGACGCCGGCGAGGTGGTGGCCGTGCTCGGCCCGAGCGGCTCGGGCAAGAGCACACTGCTTCGCATCCTGGCCGGGCTCGAGCGGCCCTCGGCGGGCACGGCGCGCGTGCTCGGGCAGGAGATGGCCGACCTGAGCCCGCGCCGGGCGGCCGCGCTCCGCGCCCGGTCGCTGGGGATCGTCGACCAGCACTACCACCGCTCCCTGCCACCGGAGCTGCGCTGCCGCGAGATCGTCGGCCTGCAGCTCGCCATGCTCGGAGCCGGCGCGCGCGAGCGCGACGAGCGGGCGGAGGAGCTGCTCGAGCGGGTGGGGCTCAGCGATGCGGCCGAGACGCTCCCGGGCCGGCTCTCCGGCGGCGAGCAGCAGCGAATCGCGATCTGCGCCGCCGTCGCGCACCGCCCGACACTGCTGCTGGCTGACGAGCCGGCCGGCGAGCTCGACGCCGCCAACGTCGCGGTCGCCTACCGGCTGATCGCGGAGCTGGCCCGGGACGAGGGCGCCACCGTCGTCCTGGTGAGCCACGACCCGGCCGCCACGGCCGTCGCCGACCGCACGGTGCACATTCGCGACGGGCGGCTGAGCGACGAAGCGTCGGGCGGCGGTGCAACCGCGATCGTCGTCGGCCGCGGCGGCTGGCTGCGGCTGCCGGAGGAGCTGCTGCGCGACGCCGGGGTGGGACGCCTGGCCCGGGCGGAGCGGCACGACCAGGGCATCCTGATCACGCCCGCCGGCCCGGCTGCGGCGGCACCCGCCGACCCAGGCGGCCACCGGCCCGGCCGCACCCGCACCGGCGCGCCCCGCCCCGCTGGCCGCCGCAGAGCTGCGCGATGTGCAGATGCGGTACGGAGAAGGCGCCCGCGCCCGGGTCGTGCTCGAGAACTACGGCGCCATCTTCGAAGCCGGCCGGATGACCGCGTTGACCGGGCGCTCGGGGTCGGGCAAGAGCACGCTGCTGCGGCTGCTGGCGGCCATGGAGCACCCCAGCGCGGGCGAGGTGATCGTGTTCGGGCAGTCGATCGGCGGCCTCGGCCGCGAGGAGGCGGCGGAGTTCCGGCGCAGGCATGTCGGCGTCGTCGCCCAGGAGACGGGGCTCGTGGACTACCTGTCGGCCACCGAGAACGTGACCCTGGCGATGGCCGTTCGCGGCGCCGGCGACGGCGAGGCGGCCGCCGAGGCCGCACGCACATGGCTCTCGCGCGTCGGCCTCGAGCAGCGGCTCGGCCATCGGGTCGCGCGGCTCTCGGCGGGCGAGCGCCAGCGGGTCGCGATCGCACGTGCCCTCGCCTGCGAGCCCGACCTGCTTCTGATCGACGAGCCGACATCGCGGCTCGACCAGGCCAACGCGGCGATCGTCGGCCGGATGCTCGCGGACGCCGCCCAGCTTCACGGCGCCACCATCGTCTGCGCGACCCACGACCCGCTCGTGATCGAGCAGGCCGATCGCGTGCCTGCCGCTCGAGGCGGACGTCAGTCGTGCCGGCCGGTGAGCGCGAGCCGCAGTCCCAACCCGATCAGCACCACGCCGCCGGCACCTGTGAGCGCCTCCAGCCGGCGGCGCGATCGCGCGAGCCAGACACGGGCCGAGCCGGCGGCGATCGCCCACGCGCTGTCCGAGATGACGCCGATCAGGAGGAACAGGCAGCCCAGGAATGCCAGCTGCAGCGGCACGTGCCCACGGGCCGGATCGGCGAACTGCGGCAGCACCACGGTGAGGATGACCGCCGCCTTGGGATTCGTCAGGCCGACGATGAAGCCCTCGCGCACGATCGTGCGGGTGCCCCGGGGCGCCTCTGTGGCGTCGGCCAACTGGCCCAGCGCCTTGCGGTGCCGGATCATTCGCAGGCCCAGGACGACCAGATAGACGGCACCCGCGAGCTTGATCACGCGTGAAGACGGCCTCGGAGCGCTCGACGAGCGCGCCCAGGCCAAGCGCCACCAGGACCACCTGGACGAACACCCCGCCCGCGTTCCCGGCCACCGTCGCCAGAGCAGCCCGCCGGCCCAGGGCGACGCCGCGGCTAACGACGAACAACACGGTCGGGCCGGGGATGACGATCAGCACGAACGCGGTGAGCACGAAGCCGAGCAGACGGTCTGAAGGAGGCATCAGGGCGACCCTACCGCGCGCGCAATCGCGGCCGACTCGGAGCGGAGCTCGCGCAGCGCCCCGGTGACGGGGTTCCGGAAGCCGGTGAGGTACAGGTGCGGCACGGCCGGATCGGTGGCGGCTCCGTGGACGCGCGGCTCGCCACGGGGCCGAGCAGTCCGAGGTGGCCGACAAGCGTGCGGGCGCCCCGGACGTACCCGGGGGTCGAAGGCGGATCGCCAGCGCGCCGCGACGGGGACCGGGCAGCCCTCGAGCAGCACGCGCCCGCCGAGCGAACGCGCGCCGCTCCACCGCCGCGAACGCATCTGAAAGCGGCGGCGGCAGCCGGCGCAGGGCCAACCCGGCCACCTGGGCGAGGACGCCGAGCGCCTGGCGCGGCACCACGCAGGGCGGCCGGCGCACCGACAGCCACACCTGCCGGGCGCCGCCGTCCGCCAGGTCGATGGCGATGTCCGAGCCCGAGTTCCCGGCTCCGACGACGAGCACTCGCAGCCCCCTGAAGGGCTGCGCGTTCCTGTACTCGCTCGAGTGCAGGAGGCGGCCCTCGAACCGGCCCGGCCACGCGGGGATCACCGGTTCGCGCGTGCACCCGGTTGCGACGACGGCCGACCGCGCCTCCACCGGCCCATCCGGCGTCGCGAGCGTGAAGCCGGCGGGAGTGCGGTCGATCGCGGCCGACCCAGCGTCCCAGCGATCGCGGCAGCGCCGCACCCGGGAGGCTCGAGAGCGACCGCACGGTGTGCAGGCGCAGGCTGTCGGAGTGCCCGCGCCAGCTCGTGGCCGGCCCATCGCCGCGCTCGAGCACGACGGCGTGACGCCGCGGCGACCGAGCATCGCCGCGGCGGCCAGACCGGCCGGCCCCGCCCCCACCACAACGGTGGCGTCGGCTTCCATCAGACGGCGGTGACCCATCCCGGCTCGGGGCGTTCCAGCCGCCCCTCCGCGACGAGCCGGTCGACCAGTCCGGCATCGAAGAGCCATCGCCACGAGAACCAGCGCTCGAGCTCCGCCTCGGGCGCGACCACGGCGGCGCGCACGCCGGCCACGATCAGATCCTCGACGCCACCAGCGGGCGACGGCACCGGGAAGGCCTGATCCCAGCGCTCGAGGACGCTCGAGTGGACGTGGCCGCCGTTCGGAGTGGGGAGCGTGACGCTCCGGCTCACGAGAGCCCCGATCCGCTCGAGCGGCGAGCGTGCGCGCCGCAACCGGGGTGAGCTCCAGCCCAGCTCGAGCTTCACGTCTTCGAGCTCGCTCGGGCCCGCGTCTCCCAGATGCCGCAGCAGCTCCGCCGCGTCGGCATCCTCCGCCGCGTACCGGTCGAGCTCGGCCCGGCAGACCGGGTCGGCGAGGGCGGCGATTTCCGCGCTCATCAGGATGCCGTTGCCGTGGTGCACCTTGAGGTCGTGGATACCGTCGCGGGCCGCGAGCTCGGCGAACCAGGGGTACTTCTTCGCCGGCCACTCCCCGAAGCCGCCCTTCCCCTGGCGGTAGGGCTCCTCGTGGCAGGCCGCGAACAGGCTTGGAAGTGCGCAGTCCGCCGTGCGCGTCAGCATCCCCCGGTCGCGCAGAAACGCCTCGGCGTCGGCGAGGGACGCAAGCGCGCGCTCGGGCCGCAGCCGGCAGTCGTGGTCGCGGCGTTCGCGAAGCTGGTCGAGAGTGGGGCTCACCGGCCTACACTCTCGCCCACAGACCCCGACGAGGAGCCGATGCATGGAAGACAGCGAAGTTCTGGGCCAGATCGACAAGCTGGTCGCCGAGGAGCAGCACCTGTTCGAGCGCGAGAGCCACGGCCAGCTCGAGGCGGGTGACCACGAGCGGCTGCGCGAGATCAAGGTCTCGCTCGACCGCTGCTGGGATCTCCTTCGGCAGCGGCGGGCAAAGCGGGAGTTCGGGCTCGATCCCGACGACGCTCGCGCTCGCAGCGAGGACACCGTCGAGCACTACCGGCAGTAGGCCGGCGCCTAGCCAATGCCGAGACCCCTGGCCCTGTTGTCCGCCGCCTGGCGGACGAAGGCCAGCGGGCTCGTCGCGGTCAGGTCGATGGCCGGCTCGACCGTCGAGTACGACTGCATGTTGTCTCGGAAGACCGCCGTGGAGTTGAACCGCGCGAACCGGTCGGTGCCGTTTCCGGGACACAGCCGCATGTGATCGACGACGCCGGTGGTGGCAGAGCTGTTCGGCCCCTCCACCACGGCTCCCGCCAGGATCGGCGGCGACCGTCGAGCGAGCCGACGAGGTTGGCGACCTGGTGCTGCATGCAGTGCGGGAAGTTGCTGCCGTCGCCGACGGCGAGCGAGACGCCCCATGCGTTCGCCCCGAGCACGTTTGCGAGCCAGCGCCCGCCCTCGACCGCATAGCGATTCGTGTGGGTGATCTGGTCGTACTCGCCGGCCATCACCGCCAGGCCGAAGCCGTGCGACGTGGTGTCGTAGGCGGCCCACGGGAACCCGAACCCGAACGGGTCCCTGGCGCCCTGCGCCTCGGCCCGGTCGAGCTGCTTGCGGAGATCGCGAAGCAGCGCGGCCCGCGTCACCTGCAGGCCGGGCGGGTCGTGCTCGGCGCGGATTGCGCGGTAGAGGTCGTAGTGGGCCAGGCCGCTCACGTCGTACAGGTTGAGCGTGTCGGCGGCATCGTTGGGCCCGGTGATGTAGGCGTGAGCCCAGTGGGCGGCCAGCCGCAGGTAGTAGCGCGAGCGCCGTGTGCGGCAGCCCGGCCGGGAGGTGGCCGTGCGCGGTCGCGATGGCGAGCTCGGTGGCGCCGAGCTCGAGATCGTCGCGCCACTCCGTCTCGGGGTAGAAGTCGAACGGGACCACCGTCAGCAGCCGGCCGGGGTGCGTGTTCGCGAGCGCGAAGATGTGCTCGCCGGAGCGCAGGCAGCGGGCCGCAAGCGCCGGCGCCGTGCGCCGGTACACCTGGAAGCAGAGGCCGAAGGCGGCGGCATCGCGGCCGGCCAGGTTCGGGCTGACGGGCGAGCCCGGCGGCCCGGCCCGGAACACCGGCCGGTGGCGGATGTAGCGCGCGGCGGGGTTCGTGCCGTCGTAGTGGTCGTCGGCCTGCGGCAGCCGCCAGATGTCGTGGTCGCCGATCGTGTGGTCGTTGCCCTCGCCGATCCCGACCTGGTAGTAGAGCGTGCGCGTCCTGTCGTCCCACATCCGCAGCAGCCAGTGCACGCCGAACTTCGCCTCGGCGGCAAAGCTCGAGCCGTGGACGCGGACGTGCGTCTGGCGGGGGAAGTCGCGCAGCGCCGAGAGCAGCACCGTGTCGGTGTAGCTCGCGGTCTCGACGAACTTGAGGTAGTCGCCGGCGTCCCACCAGCCCCCGGCCGCGTTGATCCGCACGCCGAGCGGCGTGAGGCTGCCGGCGAAGTTGCCGTCGCCGTCCACCTTCGGCGTCAGGTACGTCATCGCGTCTTCGTCGTTCAGGTGCCCGGGCGCCGTGCGCAGCGCGGTGCGGATGAAGTTGGGGCCGTCGCGCTCGTTCTGGTAGAACGAGAGCGCATTGCGGATCGGCCGCGCCGAGAGCACGCTGCCGAGCCGCGATCCGGAACCGCGGGGACGCCGCCGGGGCGGGGCCGGTGACCGCGATCGTGTACGTGCCCGGCACCCGCACCCGCGAGAAGTCGATCGCATAGACATGCGGGAAGCGCGCGCTCCAGCGCCCGAGCGACGCCCCGACCGGCGCCGAGAAGACGACGCGGCCGCGCGCGTTCGTCACCTGGAAGGCGGCCCCCGGCTCGGGCACGCTCGAGAGCAGGTAGGCCCGCTTGGCGGATCCGGTCGGGTAGCCGACTTGGTTCACGCGCACGAAGGCGGCGCCCGAGGCGGCCGCGTCCGTGCCGGCGGCACCGAGCATGCACGCGCCGGCGATCGCTATCGCCGCGAGCACCACCCCGTGCCGAACTGGACTGCGAAGGATCCGCACCACTGCCTGTGCCTACTCTACGCCGTTGCGGCGCCGCCGTGGCCATGGAGAGAGCCCGGAGCCCTCTGGCGAGAGAGAGCTCCGGGCCCATGGACTGTACTTACGCGCGTTGGACGATGGCGAGTGCGATGTCGTGGGCAGGTAGGGTGCTGCCTCAAGGCACCACCCGGTGGTGCCGATCCCACCCTTATGAGTGTTCCGCCCACCCAGGTCAGCGCACTGAGAAGCGCGCTCCTGGTGTCGCCCGACAACGTGCCACTTCGGATCCATCTGGCGGACACCCTGGTGTCCTACGATCGATTCAGCGAGGCAGAACTCGAGTATCGCGAGGCGCTTCGCGTCGCTCCCGGAGATGACAGTGCCGTGCTCGGGCTGGCGGGATGCCTGTTGGCTCAGGGGCGCCTGTCCGATGCTTTGGCCTTTGCGGAGGAGTTGGATGATCGCGGAACGATGCTCGGTCGACCCCAGATCGTGCTCGCACGCATCCATCTTCTTGCCGGCCGGATGGATGAGGCGCGGGAGGCGTACTCGCGGGCCGTCGAGGCCGACGTGAGTCTGGCGAACCCGCATTGGAGCAGCGGCTTGGACTGACACCGCCTCCTCCTCCGGCGATCACGTTTTCTCAGGTCGGCGGCATGGAGGCCGTCAAGGAGGAGATCCGCGTCAAGGCGATCTATCCAATCGCCCGACCAGAGTTATTCGAGAGCTATGGCAAGCGGGCGGGTGGCGGTGTGCTCATGTATGGCCCGCCCGGATGTGGGAAGACGTATCTCGCCCGGGCTACCGCCGGCGAGATCGAGGGAACTTTCATCTCGGTTGGACTCAACGATGTCCTGAACCTGTGGACGGGCTCAGGTGTCCAGAACCTGCATCAGATTTTCGAGCAGGCACGCGCTCAGCGGCCGTCTGTCCTGTTCTTCGATGAGGTCGATGCCCTTGGCGCGACGCGGTCGGCGGCGACGAGTGGTCAACGCGTCGTGAACCAGTTCCTCGCAGAGTTCGACGGTGCGACGACGAGCAACGAGGGCGTCCTGATCCTGGGCGCGACCAATGCGCCGTGGAATGTCGACTCCGCCTTCCGCCGCCCGGCCGCTTCGACCAAGTCGTCTTCGTTCCCCCTCCTGACTCGCTCGCGCGCGAAGCGATCTTCGCCGTTCACCTCGAAGCGAGGCCGACGGCGAACATCGACCTTTCTCGACTGGCAGACAAATCGGACGGGTTCTCAGGCGCCGACATCATGGGAGTTGTCGACCGCACCGTTGAAGCCTGCCTAAGGGTGGCGGTGAGGACGCGGGCATCAGGCGCCCGTCTCGCAGAGCGACCTGCTGGATGAGATCAAACGGACGCGGCCCTCTGCGGATGAATGGTTCATCGGCGCCCACAACTACGTCAAGTTCGCCAACGACGGCGGGCTCTACGACGATCTCGCTTCGTACCTCAAAGGCCGATGAGCAACCTCAGCCGCGCGCGCCAGCTGTTTCTCCACAAGCGCTACGCCGACGCGGAAGCCGATCTCCGATCGAAGCCTCGCCGATACGCCCGGCGACGTGATCGCCCTCGTGCTCCTGACAAAAACCCTTGTCGGCCTCAAGCGCCATGAAGAGGCCATCGAACAGGGCCGAAAGGCGATCGCCGCAGATCCGGAAGAGCCGGCCGCATACGGCGCACTCGGCGAAGCGCTCATGGCGACGTATCGGGACACTGAGGGCATCGAGGTGGTCAATCTGGGACTTGCGGTTGCCCCAGGCGATCCCCTGCTCTGGGAGCTGAGAGGCCTTGCCTACGTCCATCTCAAGCGCTACCGGGAGGCTCTCGACGATGCGAATCAAGCCCTTCGACTCAATCCCGCACGGAAGATGGCCGGAGTCATCCGGTCAAGTGCCCTGCGCGGGATGGGAGAGACCGACGAGGCGGCGCTCGCCACCGCCGCTCTGCTCGCCAGCGACCCGAACCTCGCACTCGGCCACCTCATGCGCGCGAGAGATCACCTGACGAGGGGCGCATACCCCGACGCGCGAGCGGCATTCCGTGAAGGGCTGCGACTCGACCCGAACTCCTCCGCCGCTCGAAGCGGACTCGCTTCAACGCTCGCCACCGACCATCGCCTCTACGCGGCCCTGCTTCGCTACAACATCTGGTACGCACGCCAGTCAAAGGTCTTCCACAAATTCGCCGGGCTCCTGTCGCTGTTCGTCCCGCTCGTCGTCGGCCAGATCACCATCCTCCCAGGCCCCATTCACGCCGTCCTGATCGCCATTGCCATGCTCATCGCAGGCGCCGTCTGGATGGGCGCGACCTGGAACACTCTTCTTCTCCTCGCCGACCCGTTTGGCCGCGACGTGAGCAGCCCCCGCGAACGCCGCGAGGCCCTCGCACTCGTCGCCTCGCTCCTGGCCGGTATCGCCCTCGGCGTGGCCGGCGGTCTCACCGGACAGCTGCAACCGCTCCTTCTCCTGCCACTTTTCATCTACGTGCCGGTATTCGTGGTCAAGAAGCTCCGCGACCGCAGCGGACTGCTCGCCCATCGCTACGCGCCGCGCCCAGGCCGCCGCGCCGACGGGGGCTGACGGTTTCGACTACTCGATTCCATGCCGCTTGAGGAACGCGCGAACGTCCTTCAGCAGCATCAGCAGGTGAAGCGGATCGGTCGGTGACTCCTCGAAGCCGAACTGGATGTACCAGGCCTTCGCCGCGTCGTGCTTGGCATGGACGAGCAGAACTCGTGCGCCGATCGCCTCCGCCGCTTCCACGCACCGAGGAGGCCATCCTGGAGGAGCGATCGGCCCAGTCCCGCGCGTTGGTGATCCCGATCGACGGCGAGCCGCGCGAGCAGGATCGCCGGCACCGGCCTCGCTCGCGGCTGGCCCTTGAGCGCCCGCGCGGTCGCATCATCCGCGGCAATCTGGGCGGCCGCCAGCGCGTAGTAGCCGACGACCGCCTCTTCACCTTCGAGCGTCGCCACGTACACACGCGCTGAGTCCGATGCGTGTGCGGGGCGAGCGTGTCGCGTGAGCCATTCGTCGAGGGCAGGCGTCGCCGCACCGGAAGCCGTCCAGACGGTGATGCTTCCCGAGCGGCTCGGGGCGCCGGTAGGGCATGCGCTAGGGCCGGTGAAGACGCTCGGTTTGGAAAAGAGCTTTTCGAGACCCGAGTTCTCCTGCGGCGAACGATCGAGGAGCTCAACGAACCGCTTCCACTGCTCCGCTTCCAGAACAAAGCGTGTCCGATCGGCAAGCAAGCGCTCGGCCTCAAGGCGTCGCTGCGTCGACGACGAAGTCGGTCAGCGTGCGGTCCGCAGCCTCGGCCGCCTGCCGGACCAACCTGTCCGTCTCGGCGGCTACCCGGAAGTCCCAGCGTTCCTTGATCCGTCGCCATGAGTCTAACTGTACACACAGATATCCGTACAGAGCAAAGCTTCCTGCCCAAGCGAGAAAGAGCCAAAAGCCCCCGATTAGCAGGACTTTTGGCTCTCTCTACAGGTGGGCGGTACTGGGCTCGAACCAGTGACCCCCAGCTTGTCGAGCTGGTGCTCTCCCAACTGAGCTAACCGCCCCGTGATTCGCCACAACCGGGCGCGGTGCAGGATACCGGCCCCGGCCGACCGGCGGCAACAGAGCGGCTACTTCGTGACCTTCGCGATGTCCGCGCCGATGGTGAACGATCCCTTGTTCCCGTCGGAGCACGTGATCGCCGGCGCGCCGCCGTAGCCCCCGATGACGCAGTCGGTCTTCGGCGCATAGCGCGGCGTCCATCCGCTGCCCTGCGTCCGCGTCCCCTTGGGGACGGTCTTGCCCTTGTGGGCCTCCGTCGCCTTTCCGGCGGTGGAAAGCGTGACGATGGTGTGGTCGGAGTAGCGCTCGCAGCGGATCTTCGCCGAGGTGCCGATGTCCACGTGGACGGGCCCGTAGACGACGTAGTGGCAGCCGACGGCGTGGCCGGCGAGATGGAAGCTGCCGCTGAAGGCGGCCGGTGCGGCGGAGGCCGCGCTCGCGAACGCCAGCAGGGCGGCGAGAGAGACGATCGGGAGAATGCGTTTCATACCCAGGTGATCGGCCGGCACGCTGCCGCGATCGAGCCTGGAAAGGGGGGCTTAGATGCGCTCGATGGGCGCGTAGCCGAGCATCAGCCGCCGCTCGGAGCCGTCCTCGCGGAACCGCACCGCGACCACGTCGCGGTCGAGGCCGATGACGACGCCCTCGCCCAGGGTCGCGTGGCGCACCTCGTCGCCCAGCGAGAGGTCGGGCACCGGCTGCTCCGCGGCCCGGCTGCCCGCCGGTGCCGGCGGCACCTGCCAGGCGGGCGCCCGGCGCTCGCGCTCGATGTCGTCGGCCGGAAGCTCGCTCAGGAACCGCGACGGCATGTTGTAGCCGCGCACGCCGAAGATGGTGCGGCTGTGGGCGTGCGTCATCGTCAGCGACTGGCGGGCGCGGGTCATCCCGACGTAGCAGAGCCGCCGCTCCTCGGACTCGTCGCCCTCGTCCAGCGAGCGCTGGTGCGGGAAGAGGCCCTCCTCGAGGCCGATCACGAACACGATCGGAAACTCGAGCCCCTTCGCGTTGTGCAGCGTCATCAGCGTCACCTCGGGCCGCTGCTCGGACAGCGCGTCCGAGTCGGAGTAGAGCGAGATCTCCTGCAGGAACGTGGCGAGCGACGTGTCCTCCTCCCCACGCTGCTCGAACTCACGGGCGACACCGACCAGCTCGTCCAGGTTCTCGACCCGCCCCTGCGACTCGAACGTCCGCTCCGCCTCGAGCATCGCGCGGTAGCCGGTCTGGGCGAGCACCAGCTCGAGCATCTCGGCCGGCCCCGCGGCGGCCGCGGCCTCGCGCAGGTCGGCCATGAGGGCGGCGAACTCGCGCACCCGGCCGGCCGCGGCGGTGCCGAGCGCGACGGCGCCGGAGTTCTCGATCGCCTCGGAGAGCGTCCAGTTCATGTCGGCGGCGTGTGCCGCCAGGCGATCGAGCGAGGCCGACCCGATGCCGCGCCGGGGCTGGTTCACGATCCGGCGCAACGAGACCTCGTCGGCAGGGTTCAGGACGACCTGCAGATAGGCGATGGCGTCCTTGATCTCGGCCCGCTCGTAGAACCGGGGGCCACCCACCACCCGGTACCCCACGCCCTGCCGCACCAGCACGTCCTCGAGCACGCGCGACTGCGCGTTCATGCGGTAGAAGACGGCGATGTCGGCCGCGCCGGCGCCCTCGTCGAGCGCCTTTGCGATCTCGCCCGCGACGTAGCGGGCCTCGCCGTGCTCGTCGTCGGCCTCGACCACCCGCACCGGCAGCCCCGTGCCGAGATCCGACCACAGCCGCTTCGGCCGCCGGTCGGGGTTGCGGGCGATCACCGAGTTGGCCGCGTCGAGGATGGCCTGCGTCGAGCGGTAGTTCTGCTCGAGCGCGACCACCCGCGCCCCGGGGAAGTCGTGCTCGAACTCCGCGATGTTGCGGATGTCCGCGCCCCGAAACGCGTAGATCGACTGGTCGGGATCGCCGACGACGGCCAGGTTCTGGTGCTGCTCGGCGAGCATCGCCAGCAGCCGGAACTGGGCGTGGTTCGTGTCCTGGTACTCGTCGACCATGATGTGGCTGAAGCGCTCCTGCCAGGTGGCGCGCGCGTCGGCATCGGCCTCGAGCAGCAGCACGGTCTGCAGGATCATGTCGTCGAAGTCCATGGCGTTGGCCGCGTACAGCCGGCGCTGGTAGAGGGCGTACACCGAGGCCACGGTCTGCTCGAAGAAGTTCCCGACCTGGTCGCCGTAGGCCTCGGCGGTGAGGAGCCGGTCCTTGGCCCGCGAGATCGCGGAGTGCACCGCGCGCGGCGCGAACCGCTTGGGGTCGAGCTCGAGCTCCTCGATGCAGGCCTTCACCAGCCGCACCTGGTCGGCCTGGTCGTAGATCGTGAAGCTCGGCCGGTAGCCGATCCGCTGCGCGTCGCGGCGCAGCAGCCGCCCGCAGGCCGCATGGAACGTCATCACCCACATCCGGGAGGCGGTGCGCCCGCCCACCAGCCGCTCGACGCGCTCCTTCATCTCGTTCGCGGCCCGGTTGGTGAACGTGATCGCCAGGATCTCGCCCGGCGCGGCGACGCCCGCCTCGATCAGGTGCGCGACGCGGTGCGTGAGCACGCGCGTCTTGCCCGATCCGGCCCCGGCGACGACGAGCAGCGGCCCGTCGGTGTGCTCGACCGCTTCACGCTGCTGCGGGTTGAGCGCGTCGAGCAGTGCGTTGGTGGCGGCGCCCGCCGCGGTCACCCCACCACGGCGGAAGAACGGCGGACTGCGATCGGCGAGGCGCTCACCTGACGGATTCTACCGGGTGGCCCGGGGGTGCTTGGGAGGGGTCGGGGCCCCTCCCAAGTGGGCGGCCCTCACGCCAGCGGCGGGCAGGTCACCACCAGATGAAAGCCGACGGGAGTCACCGCACCTGTCTGGTCGTACGTCTTCACGAACACGCCGGCCTTGTGGCCGTTCAGGCCGACGACACCCGCATATCCGATCGGCGGGTTGCCGAAGCTCCCCGACCAGCCGAGGGTCGCAACGTACGCGCACTTTGCGACGCCGCGCTTGAACAGGATCTTGTATGCGCCACTCGTGCCGATCTCACTCGACGAGACGACGCCGCAGCCTCGGGCCAGGGTACCGCTCGGGTCCACAACCGCGAACATCGTCTGGGCACTGCCCTTGAAGGGCGCCGTGAATGGCCGGAAGGCCACCCGCACCGGGCGCGAGTTCGAGTTCGGCTGCGACGCCGCCCCCTGGGCTACGCCGATGCCCACGCCGATCGCCGCGGTGACGACAAGCGCCGCGGATACGACGAGCTTGTTCCTCATCTCTCTCCTGTCGTGGAAATATCTGGGAGATCGTACGGATTCTGAGTCGTCAGGATGCGGCCACCGTGACGACGACGCTCGTACCGGCCGCGTTCGCGCGCGTGGACGGGGCGACCACCCGCAGCAGGTAGGTGCCGCGGGCTCCGGCGATCACCGTCTTGGCAAAGCGCGAGGCCGGGCCGAGCCGGGCCTGCGCCACCGTCCGCCAGCCGCTCGCGGTCAGAAGCTGCACCGACACCCGGCCGCGGGCGTGGCCGGGATACACGCGGCCGGTCAGCCGCACCCCGCCCCCGGCGCGAATCCGGGCGGCGCCGGCGACGAGGCGCACGCGCTGGTGGACGGCGATGCGACGGGTGGCCGTCACCGAGGGAGCGGCCTGGAACCGCACCCGGTAGACCGTGGTTCGCAGCGGAGCGGTGACCCAGGACACGGCTCCCGCGCGGCCGGTGGTCAGCGTGCGCACGGCGTGGAAGACGCGCTGCCCGGCCCGCCGGGCCGAGACCAGCACCCGCGCCCCGACGACGGGCGCGCCGCTGCTCGTGCCGGCGAAGCGGACGGTCGCACGGTGCCCGGCGAGGATCGACGTCGGGCCGCTGCCCACGAGCCGCAGGGCGGCCGGGTCGCCGAGCGAAACGGTGAACGTCCAGAAGCCGTCGCGCACGTTGCCCGCGCCGTCGCTCGCGTGCCACCTGACGGTGTGCGTGCCGTAGGCCAGGTCGGAGGCGGGCACATACGTCGCCGTGGTGCCGGCGATGGTCATCTGGTGCCCGTCGACGCTCGCGTCGAACTGGCCGAGCCCGCTCGGGCCGGGATCGACGCTGAACGACACCGGGCTGCGCCGGTCTGCGGTCGTGCGGACCGGCTTCAGGCCGCAGGGCAACCGGGGCGTGGGCGTCGACCCGCAGGACGAGCGGATGCCACGGTCGTCTCGCCGCCGGCATCGGCGACGGTGACGGCGAGGGTGTGGGCGCCGTCACCGAGCGTGCGCCGGGATCGTCTGGAGGTCGTGGGAGTACGTCGTGCGGCCGGGATGCACTCCGGGCCGGCGGGCGACGACATCGGAGTCGAGCGTCGCGGCCGCGTTCGTCAGCCGCGCCGTCGCGACGCCCGCACCGGCATCGGCGGCGGTCACCGTCAGGGGCTCGGGCTGAGCCTCGTTGTGCCAGCGCCCGTCGGCCAACCGCCCCGACAGCGCCACGCTGGGCGCGGTGTCGTCGGTCAGGCGGGCGGAGAGGGCGGTGATCCGGATGGTGTTGTTCGCCTTCACCGCGTAGTCGCGCGCCATGTCGGTCTTCAGGAACACGCCCACGATCTGGTTTCCGGCCGGAATCGTCCAGACGGCCGACCCGTCGCCCGTGGCCAGGTGAAGCTGCGGCGAGGACGGGAACGACTCGCTGCGCAGCCGCGCCTTCATGTAGGCCGACGTGCCGGTCGCGGCGGTCTTGTAGGTGACCGAGAGCGAGCCCGAGGCGATGGTCGTGGTGGCCGGCGCCTCCCACTGCCACCAGGCGTTGCTCAGCTTGGGCGCGTGGCCGAAGCCGAAGATGCGCAGCGGCCCCACGCTCGTGCCGACGAAGCCGGCGCCGCGCGAGAACGACCATCCGGTGGTGTCGTTGGCGGTGTTGACGGAGATCGTGTAGGTGCCGGCGCGGGCGGCCGCCGGGGCAAGCACGGCCGCGAGCAGCGACGGAGGCGGCGGCTGCGAGCAGCACGAGGACGCGGAGTTTCACGGCAGGGCCTTTCGGGGGTGGGACGCGGGTACCCCACAATGGTGCGGCCTGCACCCGTCACAGGTCCAGACGGGGCCTGCCGCAATTCGCCGCCAGAACTGTCACGGCGGGCGTGACACCGGGACGCGCCCGCCGCCCGCCGGCGTAGGTCAGGCGTGCAGAGCTCGCATGCCATGCGGATGGAGGCGCTCGACCGGGACGGCTACGTGGCCATCCCCGGCGCGCTCGAGCCGGCGGCCGTCCGCCGCCTGACCGCCGTCGTCGACCGCACGTACGAGCGCCGCGCCGCGGCCGGGCGACTGGCGGCCGACGGGTCGCTGCACCTGCTCGGGTTCGTCTCGCGCGACCCGGCCTTCCGCCGGCTGGTCGACCTCGCCGACCCGCTCGCCCTCGTCGCCGGCGTCCTCGGCTGGAACATCTACCTCTACCACTGCCATCTGGACGTGCATCCGCCGTGCCCCGGCCGCGAGCCCCCGCCATGGCGCTGGCACCAGGACGGCGGCCGCCAGAACGTCGAGGTCGAGTCGGCCCCGCGGCCGCGGCTGTCCCTCAAGGTGGCGCATTTCCTCACCGACCTGTCCGCCCCCGGACGCGGGAACATGATGGTGATCCCGGGCAGCCACCTGCGCAACACGCTGCCGCGGCCGGCGCACCCGCAGGGGCCGTGCCCGCCGCCGCCAGGCGCGGTGGAGCTCCTGGCCGAGCCCGGCACCGCCGTCGTGTTCGACCGGCGGCTGTGGCATGCGCGGTCGGACAACCGCTCGCAGCTGACCCGCAAGGCCCTGTTTCTGGCCTACACCTACCGCTGGGTGCGCCCGCGCGACGCCTATCCGGTCACGGCGGCCTGGTTTCGCCGCCAGAGCGCCGTGCGCCGGCAGCTGCTCGGCGACGCGGCCACTTCCGAGGGCCACTGGATCCCCGGGAGAGGCCGATGTGCCCCTGCGGCGATGGATGCAGGGTCGCGGCCTCGACACGCGCTGAAGCGCTACGCTGACCGGCCATGCGCGCGGTGATCCTCTCGGAGCGGACACTCGCCGACACCGACGAGCTCTTTGCCGCCGGGGTCGCGCACCTCGTGCGCAAGCTCGGGCGCGTGAAACCGCTCGACCCCGCCACGCTGCCGCAGGATCCCGCGCAGGTGGTCTCGGCGCTCGACGAATGGGCCGGATCCGAGGTCGACTGGCGGGGAGAGCTGGCCCGCTTCTACGAGGATCACATCTCGCTGCACCTGCGCCCCGACCCGGCCCTGAACGCGGCGCTGCGGCAGCTGCAGAGTGCGGGCATCAGGCTCGGGTGCTGGTCGCCCGGACCCGACGAGACCGCCCGGATCGTCGTGCATCAGCTCGGCCTCGGCCGCCGCATCGAGCGGATCGCGGCCGGGGGCTCGGCCGACGTCGCCGTGCTGCTGGCCGACGAGCTCGCGCCGGCGCGCGACCAGGCGCTCGTCGTCGCCGACGATGCCGCGGCGCTCGCGCACGTCGCCGACAATGGCATCGGTGCGGCCGCAGCGCTCTGGACGGGCGCCGAGCCGGACGTTGCGCCCCCCATCGCGGTGCTGCACTCACCGGCCGACCTGGTCGCGCTCGTGCTCGGCGAACCGGCGGCGGCGCGATGATGGACGAGGGCGACCGCAGGCTGGACACGCTGCTCGAGCGGATCGACCTGCTCCGCCACGAGCTCGAGGTGATCGGCCGCAGGCTGGACGGCCTCGAGGGCCTGAACCGGATCTCGGAGGAGCTGCACGACCTGAACGGCTCGCTGCAGGCGCTCGCCTACGCCGCGCTCGGGCGTCAGGGGCCGGACGTGCGCCGCAAGGGCTGACCACCGCTCAGGCGATCGTCACGCCCCGCTCGGCAACCGCCAGGGGGAGCGCGCGGGCGGGCAGGCCGCCCAGCGTGCCCGCGACCGCGGCCGCCGCGCCCGGCTCGCACCACACGAGCACCGAGGGCCCGGCTCCCGAGAGCGTGGCGCCGAACGCCGGCAGGCCGGCCAACCGCTCCCGCACGACCCGGAGGAGCGGCACGAGCGGGCCGCGGAACGGCTCGTGCAGCCGGTCGTCGAGCGCGTCTCGGAGCGCATCCGTGCGACCCTGCTCGAGGGCCGCGACGAGCAGCGCGGCCCGGGCGGCCGTGTGCACCGCGTCGGCGTGAGCGACCTGCGCGGGAAGCGCCGCCCGCGCCCGCTCGGTGGGCAGCTCGTCCTCCGCCACGACGGCCACGAACTCGACCGGACAGCGGCTCAGGCGCAGCGCGCGCGCACCGTCGGGCATCGTCCAGGCCAGGGTGATGCCACCGAGGAGCGCGGCGGCGACATTGTCGGGGTGGCCCTCGATCGCCGCTGCGCCTGGCAGCGCATCGGCATCCGCCCCCCGCCACGCCAGCCCCGCGGCAACCCCCGCGGCGATGGTGGCGGCACTCGAGCCCAGCCCGCGCGCGAACGGGATCGCGTTTCGCATCGCGAAGGCCAGCCCCGCCGGCTCGGCGCCGGCGGACGCGAACGCGCGCACGAACAGGTTCGACGCGTCCCGGGGAACGCCGTCCGCGCCCTCGCCCGCGACATCCACCGACACGCCGTCGCCTCCGGCCGCCGTGATGTCGACCCGATTCCGCAGCTCCAGGGCAACGGCCAGGCAGTCGAACCCCGGCCCGAGGTTGGCCGATGACGCCGGCACCGTCACCGTCAGCCGGTCAGGCAAGGACCGGCTCTTCTGCGAACGCCACCCGCTCGAGCTGCTCGATGAGCGGCGGGCAGCGGAGGATCTCGGCGCCCTCGGCGCCGGCGGTGTCCGGATCCTTGAGCCCGTGCCCGGTGAGCACGCACACGACCGTCGATCCCGGTTCCACCAGGCCGTCCGCGGCCGCCTCGAAGAGCGCGGCCACGGATGCGGCCGACGAGGGCTCGCAGAAGACCCCCTCGTCCTGCGCGAGCATGCGGTAGGCGGCCAGAATCGACATCGTCGGACACCGCCCGCACCCCGCCGCTCGACTCGAAGACCGCCGCCAGCGCCTGGTCGAGGCGGGCCGGATTGCCGATCCGGATCGCCGTCGCCACCGTCTCGGGGTGCGGCACCGGCCGGCCGGCCACGAGCGGGGCGGCGCCCTCGGCCTGGCCCGCAAGCATGTGCGGCGCCGCGCCGATCTCGCCGAAGCCCATCCAGTAGGCGGTGATGTTGCCGCCGTTTCCGACCGGCAGGGCGAGCCAGTCGGGCGCGCTGCCGAGCTGCTCCACCACCTCGAACGCCGCGGTCTTCTGGCCCTCGAGGCGGTACGGGTTGACCGAGTTCAGGAGCGCCACGTCGTGCCGCTCGACCAGCTCGCGCACGAGCCCGAGGGCGTCGTCGAAGTCGCCCTGGACGGCGATCACGCGCGCCCCGGCGATCTGGGCCTGGGCCAGCTTCCCGCGCGCGATCGCGCCCTCGGGGAGCACCACGACGAGCCGGATGCCCGCGCGGGCGCAGTAGGCGGCCGCGGATGCCGACGTGTTGCCCGTGGAGGCGCACACGGCCTCGCGCGCGCCGGCCTCGAGCGCCTTGGACACGGCCACCGTCATCCCCCGGTCCTTGAACGACCCGGTGGGGTTCGCGCCCTCGTACTTCAGGTACACGTTGCAGCCCGACCGCTCCGAGATCCGGGGCGCCGCGAGCAGCGGCGTGCTGCCCTCACCGAGCGTCACGACCGGTGTCGAGTCGGTCACCGGCAGCCGGTCGCGATAGCGCTCGATCAGCCCGCGCGGCGCCATGCCGTCTAGGCGTGCACGGGCATCAGGACGCGTTTGAGATCGTCCTCTGCGCCGGGCTCGAGGATCGCCATCACCAGATCGCCGGGGTGGATCTCGGTGTCGCCGATCGCGATCTCGGCGCGGCCGTCGCGCGTCACCGAGATCAGGCGCGACTTGCTGGGAAGGTTCAGGTCGCGCACCGACCGGCCGGCGGCGGGCGAGTCGGCGTCGATGGCGAACTCGACGATCTCGAGGTTCTCGCGCCGCAGGTCGAGCAGCGTCACCAGCTCGTGCTCGGGCAGCTCGTGCTCGATCAGGGCCAGGATGGTCGCGGTGGCCGAGACCGTCAGGCTGACCCCGACCATGTCGAAGTGCGGCTGGTTGCGGGGGTCGTTGACCCGGGCGATGCTCTTGGCAACGCCGTACTTCTCCTTGGCCACCTGGCACACGATCACGTTGTCCTCGTCGTCGCCGGTGACCGCGACCACCAGGTCGGCGCGCTCCACCCCGGCCCGCTCGAGCACGTAGAGCTCGGTGGCGTCGCCGTAGCGGACGACGTGCTCGAACCGCTCCTCGAGGCGGGCGTAGCGCTCGCGGTCGTTCTCGAGCAGCGTGACCTCGTGGCCCATCTTGAGCAGGGTGCTGGCCAGGTTCGAACCCACCTTGCCCCCACCCGCGATCAGGATGTACACGCCGCCCCTACCGCCCCGGTGCTACGCGACCCGCCCGGGGTTCGCGCAGATCGCCTCGAAGGCGGTGTCGATGACGGCGGAGGTCGCGCACACGGTCTGCAGCCCCTGGGTGCGGTAGAACGCGGCCCGGGCCGGGTCGAGCACGCGGGTGACCACGCAGGGGACGCCGAAACGCTTCTGCGCCACCTGGGCGATGACGATGTTGGTGTTGTCTCCGTCGGTCGCGATGATGGCAGCGTCGGCGTTCTCGATGCCGGCGTCGATGAGGACGTCCGTGTCGAGGCCGTGACCCTGCAGGAACCGGCCCGGCCAGTCCTCGGGCAGCCGCGCCAGCGCCTCGGGATCCTCGTCGATCACGGTCACGTCGTGGCCGTCCGACGTCATGCGCAGGGCAAGCGCCGACCCCACGCGCCCGCAGCCGACGATAAGCACTCTCATGGCGGGAAGCGTACACGCCGCATCGGGCCTGTGCCTGCTCGTCGAACCGTTCCAGTATCGTCGCGGGTATGAGCGAGACGCGCATCGGGCTGCTGGGGTTCGGCACGGTCGGATCGGCCGTCCACCGGCTGCTGAGCGAGGGCGGAGAGGCGATCGAGCGGGTCACCGGCGGGCCGGTGGTGACGGCGGCCGCGCTGGTGCGCGACCCGGCCCGGCACCCGTCGGCGCCCGCCGGGCCTCTTGACCACCGACTTCGCCCGCCTGCGCGACGACCCGACGATCACGGTCGTGGCCGAGGTGATGGGCGGCATCGAGCCGACCCGCACCCACGTGCTCGAGCTGATCGCCGCCGGCAAGTCGGTCGTGTCGGCGAACAAGCAGCTGCTGGCGCGGCACGGCGAGGAGCTCTTCGCCGCGGCCGAGCGGCGCGGAGTCCAGCTGCGCTTCGAGGCCAGCGTGTGCGCGGCCATCCCGGTGGTCAAGGTGCTGCGCGAGTCGCTGATCGTGAGCGGCGTGCACCGCATCGACGGCATCGTCAACGGCACGACCAACTTCATCCTCACCCGGATGGTCGTCGGCGGGCGACTCCTACGCCGACGCGCTGCGGCGATGCGCAGGAGCGCGGCTACGCCGAGGCCGATCCGACCGAGGACGTGACCGGCGCCGACGCCGCCGCCAAGATCGCGATCCTGGCGTCGATCGCGTTCCACACGCGGGTGCACACCGACGAGGTCGCCCACGTGGGCATCGACGGGCTCGACCTGGTCGACGTCGAGCACGCGGCGGCGCTCGGCTACCCGGTCAAGCTGATCGCCTCGGCGATGCAGGTCGACGGCGCGGTGGTCGCCCGGGTGCACCCCTGCCTCGTGGAGCCCGACCACCCACTGGCGTCGCGTGCACGGGGCGTTCAACGCCGTGATGCTGCGCGGCCGCTCGATCCGCGAGGTGATCCTCGAGGGCCCGGGCGCCGGCGGCGAGGAGACGGCGACCGCCGTGATCGGCGACCTGCTCGCGGTGATCGGCACGTCCGGCACCGGCTTCCTCCAGCACGACGGCTACTACCGCGAGCTCGACCGCCTGCCCGACGACGAGCTGCGAAGCCCGTTCTACCTCCGCTTCGAGGTCGACGACGAGCCCGGCGTGCTGGCCCAGGTGGCCCAGGCGCTCGCCGATCAGCAGGTGTCGGTGGCGCAGGTCGTGCAGCACTCGCGGCGAGCACGTGCACATCGTGATCCTGACCCACAGCGCCCGCGAGGGCTCGGTGCGCGCGGCCGCGGCGGCCGTCGCCGACCTCGGCTTCAGCCGCTCAGCGCCCGTCGTGCTGCCGGTACTCGAACGCTCGGAGTAGCGGCGAAGACCGCACGCCAGCACGATCAGGGTCGCCACGGCACCGGCGGCTCCACCCAGCGCGAAGACGCCGCGCACGCCGACCAGGTGGATGAGCGTGCCGGCGCACACGAGCGAGAGCGCGTAGGTGCCGTTCAGGACCGAGACCGCCGCCGCCCGGACGCGGCCCATGACGCGGTTGGGCAGGTGCTGCTGGTAGATCAGCATCTCGGCGGTGCCGAACAGGCCGTTGCCCGCGCCCGAGAGCGCCAGGCCGAACAGCACGACCGGGAACGACGGCGCCAGCGCGACCAGGCCGATCCCGAGGCCGAAGATCGCCGACCCGGCGCCGAACACGCGCAGCGGGTCACGGCGCGCGGTGAGCCGGGCCGCAAGCCACGATCCGGCGAGCATGCCCAGTCCGCAGGCGCTCATCTCGATGCCGAAGCCGGCGCCGCCGGCGTGAAACACCTTCGCGAGCGGGATCATGGCGACCACGACGGCGCCGTCGACCGCGATCATCACGGCCACGGCGACGGTCGTCACGAGCACCATCCGCGCCCGCACGAGCTCGCCGAACCCGGACGACGCCTCGCGTACGAATCCCAGCCGAGGGGCCGGGTCGGGGCGGGTCTCGCCGTGGAGGCGGACGATGACCGCCGCCGCCACGGCGTACATCACGGCGATGCCGGCCATGGCCACCCGGCCGCCGACGACCGCAAACGCAAGTCCCGCCGCCGCGGGAGCCACCAGCACCGCCACCTGATTCGAGCCGAACAGCGCCGCGTTCGCCCCCGGCAGGTGCTCGTCTGCGATCAGTGCCTGCACCGCTGCCGCCTGGGCGGGCCCGTAGGGCACCGCGGCGACCGCGGCCAGGGCGGCTGCCACCAGCAGCTCCCACGGGCGGGTGGCGGCAATCGCCGCCGTCGCGAAGATGGCTGTTTCGGCGAGGACGACGCCCACCAGCACCCGGCGCCGGTCGTACCGGTCGGCGACCACGCCCCCGAACGGCCCCAGGAGCATCGCCAGGCCCAGCGACGCCGCAAGGACGGCGGACACCCAGTACGTGCTGCCGGTCATCCGCAGAACGCCCAATGCGAGCACGATCGCGGTGGCCTCGGTGCCGGCCACGACGAGCACCGCCGAGGTCATCAGCCGGCGCAGATCGGGATCGGGAAGAGCGGGGCGCCTCAAGTTGACAAGAGTTTACACAGAGGCCGACTGTTCAGCAACTTCGGTTGGGAAGTGGGTGACAATCACCCGGCAGGGTGCTCTTCGCAGGATGAAGTCGACCGTCTGCCCGAAGAACTCCTCGTGCAGGCTGCGGGCCAGGCGGCGCTTCTGCGGCGAGCCGACGATGATCAGCTGGGCGTCGTTCTCGACCGCCGCATCCACCACCAGCCGGCCCGGATTGCGGGTGCGCTCCACCACGCCCTTGTACTCGATGCCGTATTCGGCGGCCAGGGACGAGGCCATCGCCTGCACCTCCTCCACCTCGCGCTCGCGATCGGGCATCGGGAGGTCGAGCGGCTCGCGGACGGGCACGTAGAGCGCGCTCACGCCGACCACGAGCGCCGCCGAGTCGACCGCAAGCCGGCAGGCCGCGGCCATCGTCTCCTCGGCGATCGGGTCGAGCCGCTCGAGCGGGACGACGATCGTGCGAATAGGCGATCTCCGTCACTCCGAGGGCGGCAGCGATGCCTGCTCGACGCTCTCGATGATCGGCAGCCCGGCCCGCACGCGCACGGCGATGTACATCGCCAGGCCGGCGACCATCCACAGCGGGCCGACGACGCGAGCGCCGGGGTGGGTTCCCAGCGCCACCACCCAGGCCACGAAGGCGAGCACCGTGCCGACCACCGAAGTGATCGGGATCAGCCTCCCGCGGATCCAGACGTTGCCCTTCATCATGAACGGCCGCTCCATGTCCGGCTCCACGATGCGCAGCCACACGATCGACGCCTGGGTGAGCATGAACGCGATCAGGATGCCGAAGCTGTAGAGCGAGGCCAGGGTCGAGCTCCTCCTGGCCGTGGAAGAGCGCCCCGACGACGATGAATCCGCACGCGAGCACCCCCACGCCCAGGATCGCGGCCGTCGGGTGCAGGAGCCGGCGGCTCGCTCGCCCGAACACCGGCGGGAGCTGGCTGTTGCGGCCCATCGCCGTGGCCAGCCGGCCGCAGCCCGAGAAGCTGCTCGAGATCGCCATCAGGAGGATCGCGCACGCCGTCAGCCCCACCCCGAAGCGCAGCGCAATCGCGAGCCAGTGCGGCAGGTGCGTGCCGATCCGCTCGGCCAGGCCGAGCATCGGCGCGTTCACCCACTTCGTGGCGAGCAGGCTCGTGCCGCCCGCGGTCTTGGATGGGATCCGGGTGGGTCGGGAAGGCGGAGACCGCGGCCGTCGCGACCGCCGCGTACACGATCACGACCGTGAACACCGACGAGCGCACGCTGTCGGGAACGGAGTGCTCGGGATCCTTGGCGTGGGCGGCCATGCTGCTCACCTTCTCGAGGCCCGTGTACCCGATCATGGCGATCGGGAACGAGAAGGCGAGCGAGTTCCAGGTCGGGACGGTGCCGAGGTGGATGCCGTGGGTGAGCGCGCTCCACGAGAAGAGCAGCGCCAGGCCGAGCACCGCCAGGCTGACCTGCACCACCAGGTCGAGCGCGGCCACGGCCACGCCGGCGGAGTAGGCGTCGGTGCGGCGCGCGAGCCGCACGGCGGTGATGATCACCAGGATGCCGACCGCCAGGGCGGCGGCCTCCCCCACCGAGAACTGGCCCGGGCGCCCGAACGCGCCGGCCACGTAGTGCGGCAGGAACAGCGCCGACAGCGAGATCGCGATCACGAAGTCGAGCACCGTCGCCCACCCGGCGATGAAGCCGGCCAGGTCGCCCCACGCGCGCCGGGCGATCGCCGACGAGCCGCCCGCCTCGGGGATCGTGGCACCTCCCTCGGCGTAGGCGGCCGCCGCGAATGCGAACAGCAGCCCTGCCGCCAGGAACACCAGGGGCGTCAGCGAGAGGGCGTAGACCGCCGTGATGCCCAGCGCGTAGTAGAGCGACGAGGAGATCTCGCCGTAGGCCATCGCGTACAGCGACGGCGCGCCCAGAAACCGGCCCAACGACGGGATCTTGCGCGCCATGCCGCGGAGAATACTGACAACTCCGGGCGGGCCGGCGTCGACCGTTCCGTGAATAAATGGGGCCTGGCCCCATTTATTCAGAGCAGGCTGAGCATCTCGGTGCGGCGGCGCTCAAGGAACTCGCGCTCGGCCGGGGCCTGGGCGAGGTCGAGGGCGCGTGTGTAGGCGGCCAGCGCGTCGGCGGGGCGGCCGAGCCGCCGCAGCATGTCGGCGCGGGCGGCGTGCAGCAGGTGGTAGCGGTCGAGCGCCCCCTCCTCGGCCAGCGCGTCGACGAGGTCGAGGCCGGCGGCCGGGCCGTCGTGCCATCGAGACGGCGGCGGCGTGGTTCAGGTCGACGACCGGCGACGGCGCGATCTGGCGAAGCTCGGCGTAGAGCTCTGCAACCCGCGCCCAGTCGGTGGCCGCGAAGCTGGGAGCACGGGCATGCACCTCGGCGATCGCCGCCTGCAGCTGATACGGCCCGGGAGCGCCGGCCCGTTCGGCGCGGCGGAGCTCGGCCGAGCCGGACCGGATCATGGCGGCGTCCCAGCGGCTGCGGTCCTGGTGCTCGAGCAGCACCAGCTCGCCCGCGGCCGTCGTGCGGGCGGCCGCGCGGGCATGGTGCAGGAGCATCAGCGCCAGCAGGCCGCGCGGCTCGGGCTCGGCCGGCAGCTGCTCGACGACCAGCCGGGCCAGGCGGATCGACTCGTCGCACAGGTCGCGGCGCACGAGCTCGTCACCAGACGAGGCCGAGTAGCCCTCGTTGAAGACCAGGTAGAGCACCGCTCCCGTGTGTTCGAGCCGGTCGGCCAGGAGGTGCCCGGGTGGCTGCCGGAACGGGATCCCGGCCATGCGGATCTTGGTCTTCGCCCGGACGAGCCGCTGGGCCATGGCCGGCTCGGGGACGAGAAACGCGCGGGCGATCTCGGCCGTCGTCAGGCCCGCCACCAGCCGCAGCGTCAGAGCCACGCTCGCCTCGGCGGAAAGCGCTGGGTGGCAGCAGGTGAAGATCAGCTCGAGACGGTCGTCGGACACTGCGTCGTCCTCCGCGGAGAGGTGCGGGTCGGGATCGGTCGGGTCGGTGAGCCAGGGCAGCCGCTCGCGCAGCGCCCGCTCGCGGCGGAGGCGGTCGATGGCCACGTTGCCGGCGGTGGCGACGATCCACCCGAGCGGCGAGCCGGGGACGCCGTCACTCGGCCAGCGCGCCGCCGCGCGGGTGAACGCCTCCTGCACGGACTCCTCGGCCAGGTCGGCGTCCCCGAAGCGGCGCATGAGCGCCGCGACCGCCCGCCCCCAGTGCTCGCGGAAGGCGGTCGCAGCCGCCTCGGCCGCGCCTACCGCTCCACCAGCGGTCGCACCTCGATCGACCCGTGCCGCGCCCCGGGCAGGCGCGCGGCGGCCTCGATCGCCTCGTCGATCGAGTCGGACTCGATCACGAAGTACCCGCCCAGCTGCTCCTTGGTCTCGGCGAAGGGGCCGTCGGTGACGAGCGAGCGCCCGTCGCGCACCCTGACCGTCGTCGCCGCCGACGTCGGCCGCAGCTCGGCGCCGTCGATCATCATCCCGCGCCGCCCCAGGTCCTCCGAGAACTCGGCGTACTCCGCATACATCGCGTTGCGGTCGCCGTCGCTGAGCCCGCTCCACTCGCTCTCGTTGCTGTAGATCGCCAAGAGATACTTCATCGCCGTCTCCCTTTCGTCTCGCCGGCCGGTCAGATCCGGCCGCGTCAACTCATTGACGAACCGCGCCGCCGGAATTCGACATGTTCACGACGGGTGCATCGCCCGCCAGCGCAGGACCCCGAGGACGACGAACACGGCGCCGGCCAGGAATCCCACCTCGCCCCCGCCCTGGACGGCCGTCTCGACCAGAAGCACGACGCCGATGATCAGGAAGACGCCCGCCAGGATGCGGTTTGCGCGCAGCAGCACCCGATCACCCGGTCGGCTGGGTGCCGACCATCACCCGGCAGTCGGCGTTTCGCAGCACGTAGTCGATCACGCGGCCGAACATCCGCTCCCCGCCGCGCTTGCGCTGCTCGGCCCCGAGCACGATGATCTCCGACCGCCGGCGGCGGGCCTCGTCGACGATCGCCTGGCCGATGTTGCGCGTGCGCACGATGCGCGTGATCACGAGCACACCGTACTCCTGCCCCAGGGCCGCGGCCTCGCGCAGCTCGTGCTCGGCGACGATCGACTCCTCGGCCATCGGCGCCGACAGCGGCAGGTTCATCGGCACCTGGATCGGGTACAGCGCGACCAGCTTCGTGCCCGACTCGGCGGCCAGCCGAAGCGCGGTGGCGGTCATCTCGTCGGTGACCCGGTGCTTCGTCAGCGGCAGCAGGATCGACCGGTACTCGACCTCGACCGCCGGCCCGGTGACCTCCCTGGGCGCGATGACCGTCGTCGTCAGCGGCAGGTGCTGGGTGCGCCGGTAGACGACGTAGACGACCATGCCGACCGCGAGCCAGATCATGCCGACCGGCGCGACCCCGTCGGTGAGATGCAGCGCGACCGTCACAAGCCACGACGCAAACGTGCCCAGCCCGCCCAGCACCGCGAAGAGGGGCAGGTCGTAGCTGCCGACGTGGAACGACAGCGGCCCCCGCCAGGGCATGTCGGCGGGGTCGAACTTTCGCCGCATCTCGATCACCGAGGCGTGCGCGAGCGTGAACGAGAGCATGGCGCCGAACGCGTACAGGTTGCCCAGAAACGCGATCGCCCCGGGTGGGATCATCAGCATGACCGCGATCACGCTGTAGAGGATGATGGCGATGTACGGCGTGTTGAAGCGCGGATGCACGTGCCGGATCGCCTCCGGCAACTGCCGGTGCTGCCCCATCGAGTAGGTCAGCCGGGAGACGCCGATGATGCCCGCGTTGGTGGCGATGATGAGGATGGTGGCGGCCAGGATCGCCACGTAGTAGCCCAGCCCCTGTTTGATCGTCTCGGGGATCGTGAGGTGCTCGACGAGGCCGGCGACGGGATCGCCCGCGTACCTGCAGGCCAGGTCGGTGGTGGGCTCGTGCAGCTTCACCACCTTGGGGCACGAGAGCACGGTGCTGTGCGACTCCGCCACCTGCTGGGCCGTGGCCGGCTGGACGGGGAGCGCCGAGAGCGCCACCGACGGCAGGAAGCTGTAGATGGCGAACACCGCCAGCACCACGTACATGATCGCGCGGGGCACGTGCCGGGGCGGGTCGATCGCCTCCTCGGCCATGTTGGACACCGTCTCGATGCCGGTGTAGGCGACCATCGCCACCGGGATCGAGACGATGAAGTTGCTCCAGCTGGGAGTGACGCCCAGATGCACGTTGGTGCGCAGCACGTGCGGGCTCAGCACGGTGATCAGGCCGATCACCACCAGCAGCACCTGGGTGCCGAGGTCGGCCAGCGCCAGGAAGATGTTGAGGCCGGCGGCCTCCTTGACCCCGACGATGTTCAGGGCCACGAGCAGACCGACCACCACGGCGCCGCCGACGATGTCCCACGGGTGCCCGATCAGGCCCAGGCTGGGGTCGAACTTGTTCAGGTAGTGGGGAACGAAGATCGCCGAGATCGCGATCGTGACCGTGTAGTTCAGCATCTGCGCCCAGCCGGCGAAGAACGACACCGCCTCGTTGAACGCGTGCCGGGTGAACGACGACGAGCCGCCCGCCTCGGGGAAGCGCGCCGTGGCCTCGGCGTAGGTGACGGCGGTGAAGAAGAAGATCACGCCCGAGATCGCGAACGACACCGGCGTCATGCCGAGCGCGTACACGGTGACCAGGCCGAGCGCGTAGTAGATCGACGAGCCGACGTTGCCGTACGCCGTCGAGAACAGCGCGGCCGTGCCGAGGACTCGGTGCAGGCCTCCCGCCTGGCGGCGTTTTACCGGCATGCGGTGATTATTGTCTGACGACCTCTCAGCGCGCGAGCAGCGGGATGATCAGGATCGCCACGATGTTCGTGATCTTGATCATCGGGTTGATCGCCGGGCCGGCGGTGTCCTTGTAGGGATCGCCGACCGTGTCGCCGGTGATCGACGCGGCGTGGGCATCGGAGCCCTTGCCGCCGTGGGCGCCGTCCTCGATCAGCTTCTTGGCGTTGTCCCACGCGCCGCCGCCGGAGGTCATCGAGATGGCCAGGAAGAGGCCGGTCACGATCGTCCCCACCAGCAGCCCGCCCAGGGCCTGGTAGGAGATCAGGCCGACCACGATCGGCACGACCACCGGGATCAGCGCCGGCAGCTGCATCTCGCGGATGGCCGACCGGGTCACCAGGTCGACGCAGCGGGCGTAGTCGGGCTTGGCGGTGCCCTCCATGATCCCGGGGATCTCGCGGAACTGGCGCCGCACCTCCTGGACGACGAGCGCCGCCGGTGCGCCCGACCGCGTCCATCGCGAGCGACGCGAACAGGAACGGCATCAGGCCGCCGATCAGCAGGCCGGCCAGCACCCACGGGTCGTTGATCGTGAACGTGACCGGGTGCCCCAGCTTCTTGCCCAGCTCGTCGCTGTAGGACTGGAACAGCACCAGCGCCGCCAGGCCGGCCGAGCCGATCGCGTAGCCCTTGGTGACCGCCTTGGTGGTGTTGCCGACCGCGTCCAGCGGGTCGGTGACCTTGTCGCGAACCGCGTGCCGGCAGGTCGGCCATCTCGGCGATGCCGCCCGCGTTGTCGGTGATCGGGCCGAAGGCATCGAGCGCGACGACCATGCCCGCCATCGAGAGCATCGAGGTGACGGCGATCGCGATGCCGTAGATCCCGGCCAGCTTGAACGACGTGACGGTGCCGACGGCGATCACGATCACCGGCAGCGCGGTCGCCTGCATGCCCACGGCGAGGCCGGCGATGATGTTGGTCGCGTGGCCGGTGAGCGACTGCTCGGAGATGCGCTTCACCGGCCCGAAGCGGGTGCCCGTGTAGTACTCGGTGATGGCGACGATCAGGGCGGTGATGACGAGCCCGATCAGGCCGCAGAAGTAGATCTTGGTCGAGCTCGCGCCGGCGGTGAACGGGCCGAAGTGCTTGGCGGTGTCCGCGATCACCGGGATGTAGATCAGGGCCGAGAGCACCGCCGAGACGATCACGCCCACGTACAGCGCCGAGATGACGCTGATGCCGCCCCACAGCCGCACCATCAGCGTGCCGACGATCGACGCCGGGATCGAGAAGCGCGCGCCAGGAGCAGCGGCAGCATCACCGCGTCGTGGTTTCCGAAGCAGCGCGCCCAGGAACATCGACGCAACCACGGTCACGGCGTAGGTCTCGAACAGGTCGGCCGCCATGCCGGCGTCGTCGCCGACGTTGTCGCCCACGTTGTCGGCGATCACGGCCGGGTTGCGGGGGTCGTCCTCGGGGATGCCGGCCTCGATCTTGCCCGACCAGGTCGGCGCCGACGTCGGCGGCCTTCGTGAAGATGCCGCCGCCGAGCCGGGCGAACACCGAGATCAGCGAGCCGCCGAAGGCCAGCCCGACCAGCGCCTTGCGTCGTCTCGAGGTCGCGCTGGGCCTGCGTGCCGCTCCCGATCGAGTCCAGGATGCCGAAGTAGCCGGCGACGCCCAGCAGGCCGAGCCCGACGACCAGGATGCCGGTCACGGTGCCGCCCTTGAACGCGACCGAGAGCGCCGGCGCCAGGCCGGACTTGGCCGCCTCGGCCGTGCGCACGTTCGAGCGCACCGCGACGTTCATGCCGATGAAGCCGGTGAGCGCCGAGAGCACCGCGCCGATCAGGAACCCGATCGCGACCTTCCAGCCGAGGTCGGCCGTCCAGGGCCGGCGAGCGCGATCACCAGGAACACGACCACCGCCACGCCGGCGATGGTCGTGTACTGGCGCTTCAGGTAGGCGGCTGCGCCCTCCTGGATGGCGGCGGCGATCTCCTGCATCCGCTCGTTGCCGGCGGGCTGGCTGCAGCACCCAGGGGGTCAGCGCGAGCCCGTAGGCGACGGCAGCCGCGCCGCAGACGAGGGAGATCAGCACCGCATGGCTGGCGAGCGAACTCACGTGAATGCACTCCTTGAAAGGGGACGAAGCGACGAAAAGAGCGGGCCGATTGTAACAGCGGTCCCGGTAAAGCGGTTCGGAGACGGCCTCCGGCACGGCCCGCCCGTGAACCTAGAAGCGGGCGCCCGGAGAGCGCGTTTTTGCAGACGTCGTCGGGCTGCGCGCCGATCTTCGGGATCGACTGCGAACAGCAGCCGGCGCAGCCGCTCGTTGTTCTCGGTGAACACCTCGACGACCGCCTCGTGACTCACCGGCTCGATGCTCTGGGTCGTCCTCGAGGCCGACGTCGTAGTCGGTGATCAGCGAGACGTTGGCGTAGCAGAGCTCGAGCTCGCGGGCCAGCCAGCCCTCCGGGTAGGCGGTCATGTTGATCACGCCCCAGCCCATCGCCGAGAACCAGCGGCTCTCGGCCCGGGTCGAGAAGCGCGGGCCCTGGATGACGACCACGGTGCCGCCGTCGCGGATGTCGATGCCCTGCCCGCGGCCGGTCTCGAGCAGGATCCGGCGCAGGTCGGAGCAGTACGGGTCCGCGGCCGAGACGTGGGTCGTCACCGGGCCGTCGTAGAACGTGTCGCGGCGGCCGCTGGTGCGGTCGACGAACTGGTCGCAGACGACGAACGTGCCCGGCGGCAGGTCGCGGTGACAGGCTGCCCGACGCGCACGGGCCGATCACCCGGCGCACGCCCAGCTCGCGCATCGCCCACAGGTTGGCCCGGTACGGGATCGGCGTGCGGCGGCAGGTGGTGGTGGCGGCCGTGGCGGGGCAGGAAGGCGACCCGCTTGCCGCCGACGTCGCCGATCGCGAACCGGTCGGACGTCGGCCCGTACGGGGTGTCGACCGCGACCTCCTCGGCGTCGTCGAGGAACGAGTAGAACCCCGACCCGCCGAAGACGCCGATCTCGGCGCTGCTCATACGTCTCCCCCGGTGTCCAGATCTTGGGCCGCTCCGGGGTCCGGTGCGCGGGGGCTCCGGCTCCGGCGCGTGCTGCGGCTCCTCGCCCGGCTCCGCGGCCGGCGCCTGGGCGGGCCCCTCGAGCGCCTCGGCGTAGGCCAGCTGCAGCTCCGACAGCGCCTGATCGGCAACGCGGTCAGCGACTGTGGATCGAGCACCTGCTCGAGCACCGGCACGAGCGCGCGGACGGTCTCGACCGCGAGCTCGCGTCTGGTCGAGATCGCGCTCGTCCCCGCCGCCGCCAAGGAGGCCGGTGCGCCTGTAGCCCACGTCGAAGACCGTCTGTACCAGCGACACGACGACGTCCTGCACCGGCACCGTGCGCATGAACTCCGCGGCCGCCTCCTGGGCGGTCTGCTCGGCATCGCTCATCCCGTCTCCTCCTCTCTGGCCGCGAGCCATTCCATGACCGAATCGCGCGTCCGCTCGACAGCCTGCGGCCACACCTCCTCCGACTCCCGCTCCAGCCGCCAGGTCGGCGGCATAGCGCTCCGCGGCCGTCGGGCCGGCGAGCGGGGTCAGGTGCGGCGGTGATGCCGAGCTCGCGACGCGACCTCGGACACCTCGTCTACGAGCCCCTCGCAGCCGTTCCCGCGCGGGGATCGACCGGCCGGCGTCGAGGTCGATCAGCTCGCCCGACATGCCCCACCGGATCGCCCGCCACAGGTTCTCCTCGAGCAGCCGCGGCGGATGCGCGGGCAACGGCCGGCCCTCGTCGTAGTGCGCGGGCGTAGTGCGCAGAGAGCGCCACCATCAGGCCCGAGAGCGCCACCGCCCGGTCGAACTCGGGCTGCGCGTCGCAGATGCGGATCTCGACCGTCGGAAAGGCCTGGTGCGGGCGCACGCTCCACCAGATCTCGGTGTGCTCGCGGATCGACCGGGTCGCGATCAGGAAGCGCACGAACTCGGCGTAGTCGTCCCAGTCGGCGAACGCGGTCGGGGATGCCGCAGCGGGGGAAGAAGCGCGTGAAGATCTGCGTCCGCGTGGAGTGCAGGTGGGTGTGGCGGCCCTCCAGCCAGGGCGAGCTGCACGACGCCGCCAGGAGCTCGGGCAGCACGGTGCGCAGGGCGCCTGTCACGGCGATCGCCCGGTCGGCGCCGCGGATGCCGGTGTGGACGTGAATGCCGAACGTGTTGTTGCGCCAGGCCACGTAGCGCAGCGTCGACTCGACCAGGTGGTAGTGCGGCGTGTCGATGACCTGACTGGTCCTGCCAGCGCGCGAACGGGTGCGTGCCCGCGGCCGACAGCCGGTAGCCGAGCCGCTCGGAGACAGCTCGATCAGGTCGACCCGGCGCCGCGCCATCGTCGCGGCGGCCTCGGCGAAGACTCACAGCGCCCCGTCCGCACCTCGACCTCGGAGCGGATCAGCTCGCCGGCCACCATCCCGCTCGAGCGGTCCGGTGGCCGGGCGGCGGCGTCGAAGCGCTCGAAGCCGGCGGTCATGTTCAGGCTCGAGGGCTCGAGGATCGCGAACTCCTCCTCGACCCCGATCGTGAAGTCGGAGCCGGCCTCGAACGCTGCCCGGGCAGCATCGAGTGCGGCCAGCGGGTCGGTGATCTTGGGGGTCTCGCCCATTGGCGGAAGGACGATACCCGGTGTTGCACAGGGGCCGGAGGCGTGTACCGTAAGAGCGCGGTCCGTCTCGGCGGGCCATTTCTTTGAGCGCTGCCTGTGGGGGCTGCGAATTGGCGAGCAGGAGGTGGGTGGGTATGAGGGACGTTCGGCGGGTGGGCATGTGCGCGATCGCCCTGACCGCGATGGCGACGGCGCTGGCGCCTCAGGCCGCAAACGCCGCGGTGGTCAAATCGACGGTAGCTTCGAGCTGGCAGACGAACGGCCGCGTGCGGTCGGTTGCCATCGGCGGCGGCAAGATCTTCATCGGCGGCGATTTCACGCGGGTGCGCCCGCCCGGATCGACCGGCCTCGGCACGGTGCGAAACCACGTCGCGGCGCTGAGCGCGACCACCGGTGCGCTCCTGCCCTGGAACCCGGGCGCCAACGGACAGGTGCGCGTGCTGCGCCTGGGCCCGAGGGGCGCCACGATCTACCTGGGCGGGTCGTTCACCGCCGTCGGCGGCAGGGTCCGGCTCCATCTGGCCGCGGTCGCCACCGACGGCGGCGCGGTGCGCCTGTGGCACGCCAACACGGACGGCGCGGTTGACGCCCTGGCCGTGTCGTCAACCCGCCTGTACGCCGGCGGCGCGTTCCTGCGCGTCAAGGGCGCGACCCGCAACAGGCTCGCCGCGATCGGCCTCACGCCGGCCGCGACGCTCGCCGCATGGACGCCACACGCCAATGCCGACGTGCGGGCCCTCGCGGTCTCACCGGGCGGCGGTCGCGTGTTCGCAGGCGGCGACTTCACCCTCATGAACGGATACGCGGTCGGGCACTTTGCCGCTCTGCTGGTGGCCCACGGCGGAGTGCGGCCGTATGGCGCGCACCCCACCTATCCGGTCACGAGCATCAAGGTCACCGCGCTCACGACCTACATCGGCGGCGCCGGGAACGGCGGGCACATCGCCGCATTCACGGCCGTCTCCGGCGCTCGCCGCTGGAGCGTCGAGACCGACGGCGACGTCCAGGGCGTCGCGATCCGCGCCGGCGTCGTCTACGCCGGTGGGCACTTCAACAACCAGTGCAAGGGGAATCTCGCCACCGGCAACCCGCTCGTCTGCACGACGCCGATCGCCCGCCGCCATCTGCTGGCGGTCAGCGCGGCGAACGGCGCCCTGACGACGTGGAACCCCGACCTGAACAGCATCTCCGGGGTCTTCGCCGTCTCCGCAACGGCCCAGCAGGTGGTCGCCGGCGGCGTCTTCACCAAGGTGCACGGGAAGCTGCAGCAGGGTATCGCCCGCTTCACTCCGTAGGGCACGGTGGCGGCGCACCTGCCGGAGCATCACTCCGGCAGGTGCGCCGCCACCCGTGTGCGCAGATCGTCCGACGAGAATGGCTTGGTGATGTAGTCGTCGGCGCCGAGCTCCATGCCGGTCTGGATGTCGGCGTCGGTGGCCCGCGCGGTGAACATGATCACCTTGAGGTCTCGGCCGCGCTCGTCGGAGCGCAGCTCGCGCAGCACGTCCCAGCCGCTGCGGCGCGGCATGACCACGTCGAGCAGGCACACGTCGGGACGCTGGTCGTAGACCGATTCGAGCGCGCTCTGGCCGTCGGTCGCCGTGCGCACCTCGTAGCCCTCCTGCTCGAGCCGGAACTGCACCAGCCGCAGGAGGTGCGGCTCGTCCTCGGCCACCAGCACGGTGTAGCGCTCATCGCTCATCGCCTTCTCCTTGTCCGGGGGCCGTTTCCAGCGGCACCGTCACCGTCACCGTGGTGCCCCGGCCAAGGGCCGAGTCCACCTCGAGGTGGCCGTCGTGGGCATCGACGATGCCCTTGCAGATCGCGAGCCCGAGGCCCGTCCCGGGATCGCCCGCTCGAGGGCGTTTCCGGCCCGGAAGAAGCGCTCGAAGAGCCGCTCCCGGTCTTCGTCGGAGATCCCGATGCCCGAGTCGGAGACGCTCAGCACCGCGTGCTCGCCGACGACGGCCAGGCTGACGCCCAGGCGGCCCTCGTCGGGCGTGAACTTGATCGCGTTCGAGATCAGGTTCGTGAGCACCTGCGAGATGCGGTCGGAGTCGACCACGGCCGTCACGGACGTGCTCGGGATCGCAACATCGAGGTGCTGGCAGCGGGTGCTCACCGCCGGAGCGTGGATCTGGATGTTCTGGCGCACCAGGGCGCACAGGTCGGCCGGCTCGGGGCGGATGACCATGCGCCCGCTCTCGAGCCCCGAGAGCGTCAGCAGGTCGTTGATCAGCGTCAGCAGCCGGCGCGCGTTGTGATCGATGATCTCCAGGAACTCGGCCTGGTCGGGCGTCATCTCGCCCACCTCGCCGTTCACCAGGATGTCGGTGTACCCCAGGATCGACGCGAGCGGCGTGCGCAGCTCGTGGGAGACGCTCGAGACGAAGTCCGACTTGAACTGATCCGACAGCCGCAGCGCCTCGACCTGCTGGGCGAGGGCGGTGTTGAGCTCATCGAGGCGCGCGAGGATGTCGACCCGCTCCACCGCCACGGCCGCCTCCGCCGCGAACAGCCCCACCACGGCGGCCGCCCGGTCGGAGATCAGCGTCACGTGCCGGTCCCACGCCACCAGCAGCACGCCCACGGGATCGCCGTCGCGGAGCACCGGCTGCCACAGCGCCGTCACGAGCCCGGTGGCCTCGACAAGCTGCGGCGAGACGCCCGCGTGGGTCGAGAGGTCGGCGAAGAAGGGCTCGCGCGAGTTGAACACCTGCGCGGTCGCCGAGCTCGAGTGGTCGATCGGCACGAGCAGCGGCTGACAATGGGCGCCCGCCATCGCGGTCGACACCAGGTTGCCGTTCCCGTCGGGCTCCATCAGCACGGCCATCGCGCCGTCACACACCTCGAGCGCGGCTTCGCAGATCGCGAGCCGGGCCGACGTGGCATCGGCGGTGCGGGGCAGGCGCCGAGCCACCTCGGCGACGACGGTCAGGTCGGCGGCGTACTGAAACGCGAGCACGCCGGCCTCCTCCTCGGCCACGCGGCGGTCGGTGACGTCGCGGAGCGCCAGCAACGCACGCTCCTCGCCGGCGTGGAAGATCGTGCGGGCGGATGCCTCGAGGTACCGGGTCTCGCCCGACTTGGTGACGCCGATCAGCTCGAACGGCGCGTGTCCCCCGACCCGGATCCGCTCGGCGAGCACGGCGCGCTCCGCCGCGGGAGCCAGATCGAGCACCGTCAGCGCAAGCGCCTCGTCGAACGTGTAGCCGAAGATCGCCCGAAACGCCGGGTTGACGTCGACGATGCGGCCGTCGACGTGCGCCACCAGCGGCTCGAACGCGGCCTCCCAGAGTGTCCGGAAGGGGTCGGCCGCACCGTCGCCCCGGCGTCGCCGAAGGGGGGCGGGGAGCCGTCGCAGTCCGCGGGTGGCGGAGGCGTTCACAAGCGCGCCTATCGGCGCGTTTCGCCGCTCCCTTGAGCCTCGGTGAGCAGGCGCCGCGCGATCCGCTCCCAGCTCCAGCGCTCGACGACGGCCTCGCGCGCGAGCGCGCCCAGCCGCTTCCGCTCGGCCACCGGCAGGCCGAGCAGCGCATCCAGTTGTACGGCCAGATCGGCCGCGGTGCCGTCAAACGTGATCCCGGCCGCGCCCAGCCCCGCGGCCACCTCCGCCAGGCCCGAGTGGTCGGACACGATCGGGACGACCCCGCAGGCGGCGGCCTCCGCCGCAACCATGCCGAACGCCTCGGGCAGCACCGACGGCACGACCACCGCCTCGGCCAGCGGCACGAGCCGCTGCAGCTGCGCGTGATCCATCGCGCCCGTGAAGATGACGCCGGGCGGGGCCTGCGCCTCGAGCTCGCTGCGGGCGTCGCCGAAGCCGACGACAACGAGCCCCACACCCGGATGCCGGCCGGCGATCCCGCCCCACGCCTCGAGGAGCAGGTGCACGCCCTTCTGGCGCATCAGCTTGCCGAAGTAGAGGACGAAGCGCCCCAGGCCCTCGAGGCTGGCCGCGGCGCCGGTGTCCGCCGCCCTCTCGGCCGGCCCGCCCGCCCCGGCGCCATCCACTGCGAGCAGCCGCCGCAGCTCCGGCAGCGAGCCGCGCCCGGGGGCAAACTCGTCGGTGTCCACCCCCGGCGGGACGATCCGCAGCGCCCGCCGGTAGGCACCCTCGCCCAGAAGCTCCTCGGTGACGGCGACAATGTGGCTCGATCCGGCGAAGACCGCCGCCGCACCGGCGAGCGACTCCCGCGCCATCGTGGCGAGCCGGGGCCGGCCGCGGATGGCGTACTCGAGCTCAGAGCCGTGCACCTTGATCGCATAGGGCGTGCCGCCGGTGCACGCCGCCGAGGCGACCGGACCGCCCATCAGCGCGTGGTTGGCCAGGACGAGGTCAACCGGGCCCCGATCCAGCTCGGCGGCGATCGCCGCGACGTTCGCGGCGGTGTAGCGGTCGAGCTCGGCGGCCGTGAAGTCGGCCACGTGCCGGGCTTCGACGTCCTCGTAGCGGTCGAGCACGAACACGGGCAGCAGCGGCCCGATGTCCGGCCGGACGACGCGCACGCGCGGCCCCAGGTCGAACCGCTCCGCCCGCGGCTGCTGGCAGATCACGCACACGTCGTGCCCCAGGCGGCCCCACGCCCGGGCGATGTGCTGGGTGTAGATGTTCGAGCCCGTGCCCTCGAGCAGGTACCCGTGCCACAGGATCAGCCGCACGCCGACAGGCTACCGGGTGTCAGGCGCTGAATATTGAGTGCCTGACACCGAGCCGCGGCCGAAGGCCGCGAGCCACCCAACCACCACGCCACGGCCCGGTATGCACGCGCAGCGTGAATGCCGGGCACAGATGAATACATGGGGCCTGGCCCCATGTATTCATGCCCTACGTCAGGTGGAAGTAGAGCGCGTGCAGGATCTCGACGACCGGGCTCGACCGGTGCACGGTCACGTCCGCGGGCGTGTCGATCAGGGCGTCGGAGTAGTTGAAGATGATCTTGACCCCGCGGCCACCAGCGCGTCGGCGGCCTCCTGGGCGGCCCCCTCCGGCACCGCGAGGACGCCGACGATGACATTGCGCTCGCGGACGGCGGTCGCCAGGTCGGAGACGTCCTGCACGCGCGTGTCGCCGATGGCGGAGCCGATCTTGGCCGGGTCCGAGTCGAACACGCCGGCGATGTTGAAGCCGTGGTCGGCGAAGGTGGGCGACGACGCGATCGCCGAGCCGAGCCGGCCGGCGCCGATCAGGACGATGTTGTGCTGGCCCGAGGTGCGCAGGATCTTGCGGATCTCGGTGACCAGGAAGTCGATGTTGTAGCCCACGCCGCGCTTGCCGAACTTGCCGAATCCGGACAGGTCGCGCCGGATCTGGGTGGCGTTCACATTCGTGTACTCGCCGATCTCCTGAGACGAGATCGAGTCACGTCCCATCTTCTTCGCCTGGGTGAGCACCTGCAGGTAGCGCGAAAGCCGGGCGGCGACGCCGACCGTCAGGCGATCGGATTCCAAAGGTTTCTCCTTCGAGGCGGGGGCTTGTAACACGTGCATGCCAGTGTAGCCAGCCGGTTTTCGCCCACGCGCCGATCAGCACTGCGGCGTTCAGGCGCCGGTGCAGCTCGGCCGGATCGACGTGGTACTTGAACGCCTTGCGGCCGTCCACGAAGACGACCGGGATCTGCTCGCGGTAGGCCGCCTCGAGCTCGGGATCGCCGGTGATGTCGATCTCGACCAGCTCGAATCCGTACCGCTCCCGCTCCTCAAGCGAGCAGCGCCTTGGCCACGTCGCAGAGGTGGCAGCCCGCGGCCGAATACACGCGCACCTCGACGGTCACGAGGCGGTGGCGTACGCGTCGCGGCGCAGATAGGTCGGGAACGCGAGCGGGTCGGTGAAGCGGGCGGCCGAGGCGATCATCGCGGCGTTGTCCGAGCAGAGCTCCGGGGCGACCAGCGCCAGCCGCACGCCGAGCTCGTCGCAGCGGCGGGCGAAGGCGGCGCGCAGGGCGCCGTTCCGGGCGACGCCGCCCACGACGGCGAGGGTCGAGGCGCCGGTGTCGGCGACGGCCGCAGCGGTGCGCTCGACCAGCGATCGCACGATCGCCGCCTGGTAGGCGGCGGCCAGGTCGGCCCGCGGGGCATCGGGGTCGCGGGCGATCGCGTAGCGCAGCGCGGTCTTGAGCCCGCTGAACGAGAGGTCGTAGCCCGGCTTGCCGAGCATCCCGGTCGGAAACTCGTGCGCCTCGGGATCGCCCTCCGCCGCCAGCCGCTCGAGCTGGGCGCCGCCGGGATAGCCCAGGCCGAGCAGCCGGGCGCCCTTGTCGAACGCCTCTCCGGCGGCGTCGTCGAGCGTCTGGCCGATGCAGCGGTAGCCGCGCCGGTCGTCCACCTCGAGGATCATCGTGTGGCCGCCCGAGGCCAGGAGCGCCAGGAACGGCGGGTCGAGCGGCTCGGGCTCCAGGTAGAGCGCCGCCACATGCCCGTGCAGATGGTCGACCGGGACCAGCGGCAGGCGGCGCGCGAACGCGATCGCCTTGGCCGCCGACAGCCCGACCAGGAGCGCGCCGATCAGGCCCGGGCCCTCGGTCACAGCCACCGCGTCGAGATCGGCCAGCGAGACGCCGGCCGCGGCGAGCCCGCGCTCGACCACGGGCACGACCAGCTCCAGGTGCCGGCGCGAGGCCACCTCGGGAACGACGCCCCCGTAGGGCGCGTGCAGCTCGGCCTGCGAGGAGATGATGTTCGAGAGCACGACGCCGTCGCGGGTGACGACCGCCGCGGCCGTCTCGTCGCACGACGTCTCGATGCCCAGGATCACGCGGTCTACGCCGCGTCCGGATCGCGCCACATGATCAGCGCGTCCTCGCGGTTGTCGGTGTAGTAGCCGCGGCGAACGCCGGTGGCCACGAACCCGAGCGACTCGTACAGATGGATCGCGACGCCGTTCGTGACCCGCACCTCGAGGGTGTAGCCCCGCTCGGAGTCGTTGTCGGTGAGCACGAACAGGCGCTCGAGCAGCGCGCGGGCGACGCCGCGGCCACGGCAGTTGGGGTCGACCGCGACGTTCATGACGTGCCAGGCATCGACGTAGCGGGCGACGATCAGGTAGCCGAGCATGTCCTCGCCCTGGAACGCTCCCAGGCAGATGCCGCTCGGCTTGGACAGCTCGCCGGCGAACATGGAGCGCGACCAGGGCGTCGGGTAGGACGCCCGCTCGATCTCCTCGATCGCGTCGAGGTCCGACGTGCGCAGCGGGCGCAGCTCGACGGCGGTGATCATCCTGGCACCCTCGCCGCGAGGGCGCGATCGGCGTCCGGAGCGCGCAGGTAGACCGGGTCGGGCGGCCCGGCGACGGCGTGGAGCGCGGCGTGGTTGCGGGCATGCGGGACGTGCAGCGGCGAGTCGTCCTCCGGCACGTCCATGCCGGCCAGCCGGTCGCGATAGCGGACCGCGCCGTCGCCCACGACGACCGTTCCCGGCGTGAAGCGCGGCGGCCATCGCCTCGGGCGTCATCGCCTGCGGATCGATCCCGGCCCCGGCACAGAACACCTCGCCGCGGCGAGCGTCGATGCAGGCAACGTCGACCTGCGGCCGGAACGAGCAGCGCGTCCAGCGTCGAGACGCCGCGCACGGGGATCCCCAGGGCAAATCCGAGCGCACGGGCGGTCGCGAGGCCGATGCGAAGGCCGGTGAACGTGCCCGGGCCGGTGCCCGCCACGATCACGTCGACCGCTTCGAGAGGCATTTCGGCGCGGCCCAGCAGCTCGTGCACATCGTCGAGCAGGCGCTGGGCTCCAACCGAGCGTCCGGCCGTGGCGGACTCCGCCAACACCTCGCCGTCCGCGCATATGCAGGCCGTGGCGACATCAGTCGCCGTATCAAACGAGAGGATCACCAATCGCGTGTAGCAGCTCCGCGTCGTGGCTTCGAAGCTCGATCAGCCTAGCATCGCCCTCCGAAACCCGCATCGTCACGGCCACACGCGGCTCGGGAAGCATGCCCGCGCCCGCCTCCGGCCACTCGACGAAACAGATGCTGCCGTCGAAGTACGGCTCGAGATCGGCGGCCTCCTCGACGCTCACCCCGACCGAGCGGTAGAGGTCGATGTGGGCGACTGGGCCGGACGGGCTCGCGTAGAGATTGCCGACCGTGTAGGTGGGGCTGGTGATGGGCCCGGCCACGCCGAGCGCCCGGCAGGCACCGCGGACGAACACGGTCTTTGCCGACACCCAGCTCGCCGGTGATGTGCACGACATCGCCCGGCCGCAGCAGGACGGCCACCGCCGCGCCGAGCCGCTCGGTCTCGGCTCGGCTAGAAGGACAAAGCAAGAAGGCCCAGCTGCGCGTATTCGGGCTCGGGCTCGGCGACGCGGCTCGGGCTCCAGCGACCGGCTCGGGCTCCGCGACGGCTGGGCGCGGCGGGCGCGACCGGCTGCATCGAGAGCAGCTCGGGGAGCTTGGCGAAGTCGTCCCGCAGCGTGTCCATCATGGCCGGCGTGTAGAGCGCCGCCGCCGGATGGAAGATCGGGAAGAGCACCAGGTCGACGCCGGCGATCCGGCGCGGCTGGGCGCGGCCGTGGACGCGCGTGATCCCGAACGGCTGGCCCGAGAGGAGCTTGGTCGCAAAGTTGCCCAGCGTGCAGATCACCCGCGGCCGGATCAGCTCCACCTGGGCGAACAGATGGCCCTCGCAGGCGGCGATCTCGTCGGGCTGCGGGATCGCGGTTGCCCGGCGGGCGGCACTTGAGCACGTTGGCGATGTACACCTGCGGCCGCGTCAGCCCGATCGATTCGAGCAGCCCCTCCAGCACCTTCCCGGCCTGGCCGACGAACGGCGTGCCCTGCTTGTCCTCGTGGTAGCCCGGCGCCTCACCGACGAACATGAGGTCGGCATCGGGATCTCCCGACCCGACCACGACCTGCGTGCGGGTGCGGTGAAGCACGCACTTCTGGCAGCCGAGCCACTCGCTGGAAAGCCGGTCGAGCTCGGCCGCGCGGGATGGTCCGTCGCTCACAGGGCGCATTGTCTCAGTCGGGCCGGACGGCTCTGGCGCTAGTGGCCGCAGCCGCAGCTGCCGCCGCAGCAACCGCCGCCCCCGCCGCCGCCACCGGCCATGACCGGCCTGGGCGTCGCGAACGACGACAGCAGCTTTGTGACCGTCGAGCCGCCGCAGTCGGGGCACGCAACGGTGTCGCGCTCGCCCCGCACCAGCTCCTCGAACGTCCCCGAACAGTCGGCGCACAGGTACTCGTAAATCGGCATGCCGACAGCATACCGCGACCCCAGGGGCGCTATGCTGGGAGGGCAAGCCTGGTATCCGCCACTGGAACTGGAGCCCGTGCACACCACCACCGTCGTCATCGGCGCGGGGCGCGTCGGCACCGTCGTCGCCGCCCGGCTCGGCGCCCGTCTGGTCGCTCACGGCGAGCCCGCCGACCTGAGCGGCTGCCGCCTGCTCGCGATCGCGACACCGGACGCAGCCATCGCCGCGGTCTGCGCCGAGCTCGCGCCCAGGCTCGATCCCGACGCGGGCGTCATCCATTTCTCGGGCGCGACCAGCGTCGAGGCGCTCTCCGCCGCCCCGGGGGCGCGCGCATGCGTGCACCCGCTGCAGAGCGTCTGGCCCGACCGCGGGCCCGGCCAGCTCGAGGGCGCCCACGCAGCGGTCACCGGCGACTGGGAGCTCGGCGCGGGCCTCGCCCGCGAGCTCGGCATGATCCCCTTCGCGCTGGCCGACGCCGCCAAACCGGTCTACCACGCCGCGTCCGTCTTCGCCTCCAACTACCTGGTCACGCTCACCCACGCGGCCGTCACGCTGCTCGAGCGGGCAGGCCTCGAGCGGGAGGCGGCGCTCACCGCCCTGCGGCCGCTGCAGCACCGCACGATCGAGGTGGCCGGCCTGCCGCCGACCGGCCCGATCGCCCGCGGGGATGCGGCCACGGTCGCGGCGCACCTGAGGGTCGTCGGCCCCGAGCTGGAGCCGCTCTATCGCGCGCTCGGCCGGGCGACGCTCCCGCTGGTCTCGCCCGCCGCTGCCGCCGCCGTCGAGGAGCTCCTGTGAAGGTCGGCCTCGTCCCCACCATGGGCGCCCTGCACGACGGCCACCGGGCGCTCCTGCGCGCAGCCCGCGCGGAATGTGACCGGGTGGTGATGAGCCTCTTCGTCAACCCGACCCAGTTCGGCGCCGGCGAGGATCTCGACCGCTATCCCCGCGACGAGGCCCGCGACCGGGCGATCGCCGCCGCCGAGGGAGTCGACGAGGTGTATGCGCCGACCGTGGTCGAGATGTATCCGGCCGGCTTTGCGACCGCGGTCTCGCCCGGGCCGCTGGCCACGCGCTTCGAGGGCCAGCACCGGCCCGGCCACTTCGAAGGCGTGGCGACGGTCGTCCTGAAGCTGTTCGCGCGCGTGCGCCCGAACGCCGCCTACTTCGGCCGCAAGGACGCCCAGCAGCTGGCGGTGGTTCGGCGGATCGTGGCCGACCTCGACATCCCGGTCGCGATCAGGCCGGTCGACACCGTCAGAGAGGCCGACGGGCTGGCCGTCTCGTCGCGCAACGTCTTTCTCTCGCCCGAGGAGCGGCGGGCGGCGCCGTCGCTCCACCGTGCCCTGCTCGCGCGCGACCCGAAGGTGTGCGAGGGCCGGATCGACTACCTGAACGTGGTCGACCCGGAGAGCTTCGAGCCGGTCCGGCCGCGACCGCACGCGCTTGTGATCGGGGCGGCGTGGTTCGGCACGACCCGCCTGATCGACAACATCGCCATCGAGGAGGCGTCATGAAACTCACACTGCCGCATCTGCGCGAGCTCAAGCTCGCCGGCACCCCCATCGTCATGGTCACGGCCTACGACCACCCCAGCGGCCGCATCGTCGACCAGGCCGGCGTCGACCTGGTGCTCGTCGGCGACTCGGCCGCGAACACCGTGCTCGGCCACGACCCCGTCTCGACCGTTGGTGCGACGATGGACGAGCTCCTGATCCTGACCCGCGCCGTGGCGCGCGCCTGCACCACTCCGCTCGTGATCGGCGACCTGCCCTTCATGTCCTACCAGGTGTCCGATGAGGACGCCGTGCGCAACGGCGGCCGGTTCATCAAGGAGGCGGGTGCCGACGCCGTCAAGCTCGAGGGCGGCGGCCAGTCGGTGCAGCGCGCGGCGGCCCTCGCGGCCGCGGGCATCCCCGTCATGGGCCACATCGGCCTGACGCCGCAGACGGCGACGATGCTGGGCGGCCACCGGGCGCAGGGCCGGCAGTGGCAGCAGGCGAAGGCGCTGTATGACTCGGCGCTCGAACTCGAGGAGGCGGGCTGCTTCGGAATCGTGCTCGAGTGCGTGCCCGAGCCGGTCGCGACGGCGATCACGCGCAGACTCACGATTCCCACGATCGGCATCGGGTCGGGAGCGGGCACCGACGGCCAGGTGCTGGTCCTGCACGACCTGCTGGGGATGCGTCCCGACGCCGCGGTGCCCAAGTTCGTCAAGGAGTACGCCCACATCGGCTCGGCCATGCGCGACGGCGTGGAGGCGTACGCGAGCGAGGTGCGCGCGCGGGCCTATCCGGCGCCCGAGCACACCTACGCGATCGCCCCGGACCAGCTCTCGGCGTTCGAGACGGCCGTCGCAGCCGCAGGTACCGCGGACGACAACATCCTCGCCGATTGGTGAGTACGATCCGCGCCATGACCACCTTCCTCCACACCATGGTGCGGATCACCGATCCCGCGAAGAGTCGTGCCTTCTACGAGGCGCTCGGCTTCGAGGCCGGCCGCGAGCTCCCGATCGTCCGCAACGGCGAGCTCGAGGCGACCAACTACTTCTTCAGCCTCCCCGGCCAGTCCGATGTGCTCGAGCTGACCCTGAACCACGACGGCCGCAGCTACGACGTGGGCACCGGGTACGGCCACGTCGCCATCGGCGTCCCGGATCTCGACAGCACCCTCGAGCAGCTGAAGGCCCAGGGCATCGAGCCGGAGCGCCCGCCCTACAGCGTCAGCGACGGCGGGTCGCGGCTCTGCTTCGTGCGCGATCCCGACGGCTACCGGATCGAGATCATCGGGCGTGCCTGACGAGGCCGCGCACGCCGGCGCCGCGTCCGCGCTCGAGCTCGCGACGCGTTACCGGGACGCGTTCTTCGCGCGCGACATCGACGCGATCATTGCGCTCGTCACCCCCGACTTCGTCTTCGAAAACGTGACCGGCGGCGAGCGGGTCCAGGGGATTGACGCGGTCCGGCGCCACATCGCGGCCATCCACGCACGCTGGCCCGACATGCGGTTCGTCGAACGCGACGAAGGGATGATGTCCGGCGAGGATCACGTCGTTGCGGAGTGGACGGCGCATGCGACGCACCCGGACACGGGCGACTCTCTCGAATGGGATGGGATCGACCTGATTCAGGTTCGCGACGGGTTCATCTGTCGGAATGCTGTCTACTCTTCGGCCCATAACGCGCGGACGTCGCGCCGGCCCTGAGGTCAGGCCGGTGCGCCACCCGGACGGCTGCCGGATCGAGATCATCGGACGCGGCTGAATCGTCGAAGGAGGTGCGGTGAAGGCCGCGGTCTCTCGAATCGCAACGGATTCGCCTCATCGTTGAGGCCTGGGTCGGCGGCACGAGGTTCCCGAGCGCCGGGACATAACTGACCTCGAACCAGGTCGGCGCCAGCCTTCGCACCGTGGACGCCGACCCGATGCAGCCGGAGCAGCTAAGCGCGAAAGCGACGGTCATAACTTCGAGCGAAATGCCTTCACAACGCATTCGACGCGCCTGACCGGGCGCTGGTTCCGCGTGCCGAGCGGCTACCCCACGAGCTCCTTGAACGCCGGCTCGTCCCGGATCGGCATCGAAGTCCGAGTCCCCGGCAGCGAACGCGCGGAACCGCTCGGATCGGTTGATCGCGCCCCGGAGGTGCTCGATCGCCTCGGCCTTCCGCCCGGCGAGGCTCTCGCAGCAGGCGACGTTGTAGAGCAGGCCCGCATACTCGGGATGCGCCTCGGCCAACTCGCGCCCGCGATCCGCCGCCTCGGCATATTCGCCGGCCTCGTAGAGCGGGCCGAGCGGCGCCCAGAGCTCAAATCCGCCCACCTCGTAGGCCTTGCCCGGCGTCCCTCCGATCGCGACGACCGTGGTCTGCGGTTCCTCGGCGAACGCCGTTCGCTTGACGCCGGGGCTGGCGAATACGAACGTGCCGGCGGGCGCGTCCACCCGTTCGCCGTCGAGCTCGAACGTTGCGTGGCCGTTCTGGACGAGGTAGAGCTCCTCGTGCTCCGTCGTCCTCGTCGTGCTCGTTGATGATCCGGTCGCCCGCGGCCTTCGCCGTCCACGTGTTGATGCCGAAGGACATGATGCCGAAGTGGTGCCGGACGGGCCTGAACGGACAGCGGCCGTCGCTGATCTCCTCGATCTCGTTGAGCTGTGTCACCGTGTAGCCGCTCATACGACGTCCTCCTCCATGTCGTTTGGGAAGTACAAACTCTACGCTCCGGTGTCATGGCGGACGGCGCGTCGATACGGCGAGTGCGGACAGGTGACGAGGGGCTGCTGCGGGACGTGCGGCTGCGGGCGCTGCGCACCGATCCGGCGTCGTTCGGATCCACGCACGACGAGGTCGCGGGCCGCGCCGACGCGCACTGGGGCAGCTGGGTGGCCGACCACGCGGCCGGCGATGATCACTGCACGCTGCTGGCGCTTCTCGGCGAGCGCCCCGTTGGGCTCGTGCGGATCGAGCGCGAGACCCGCCCCGGGGACGTGTTCTGGATCTTCTCGATGTGGGTCGCTCCCGAAGCCCGTCGCCAGGGCCTCGCGCTCGAGCTCCTGGCCACGGCCGAGCGCTGGATCGAAGCCGCGGGCGGCCGCGAGGCGAGGCTGAACGTCGTCGATCGGGCCACTCCGGCGCGGCGGCTGTATGAGCGGGCCGGATACCGGCTCGACGGTCGCAGCGAGCCGGCCACGCATGACAGCGCGCTCGAGCTTGGGATGCACAAACGGTTGAGCACCGCGCCAAAAGGGGTCTGACCCCGTTTGGCGCACGCGTACGATTCGGGGATGTCGTTCGAGTGCAGCGAGGACGAGTTCGCCGAGATCGCGGGCGCCGAGCTCGATGCGCTTCCCGCATGGATCCAGAAGGCGATCTCGCGCAACAACGTCGCGATCGACATCGAGGACGAGCGGCGGGGAAGCCCGCGCACGCTGGGCCTCTTCCAGTCGCGGACGCTGGGCGGGACGCCCATGAACGAGATCACGCTCTACCGGCTCACGATCATTCGCGCGGCGGGGAATCGCTCGCGCCTGCGCGGCGTCATCCACAACACGCTCCTGCACGAGCTCGGGCACCTCTTCGGGATGACCGAGGGCGACCTCGACGAGTTCACGATCGGCAACAACCCCCGCCCCGGCGCCCAGCCGGTGCACCCCCCGCCCGGTGACGACTAGCGCCAGTTTCGGCGCAGCTCGTTCGCGTAGCGCCGGCCCAGCCACTCGGCCTGTCCGGGCAACCAGGCGGCGAAGCTGCGCGTGCCGGTCGCCGGGTCGCTCGAGACCAGAAGCTCCGACATGAGGGCGGCGAGCTCCTCGCGGGTGATCATGACGTCGCCCATTACGCGGCCGAGCAGCCGCCCCAGCGTCACGACCACGGGCGGGGGCAGGTGGACGAGCCGGGCCCGCGCGCCCACCGAGCGAGCGAGCAGCTGCAGGAACTCGTCGAACGTGTACACCTCGGGCCCGACGGCGTCCCAGACCGAGGCGCCCGTGCCCTCCGCGGCGGCCAGCGCCAGGTCGGCGACGTCCTCCACGGAGACCGGCTGCACGCGGTAGCGCCCGTCGCCCGGCACCGCGTAGAGCGGCATGTGCCGCAACAACCAGGCCATGTTGTTGACCAGGATCTCCTCGCGCCCGCCGAATACGAGCGACGGCCGGATCACCGCGTGGTCGGCCATCGTCTCGGCCAGCACCCGCTCCACGGCGGCCTTGCCGCGGAAGTACCCGAGCGGCGAGCCGGGCGACGGGTTCGTGACCGACAGGTGGACGATCCTGCGCACGCCCGACCGCAGCGCCGCCTCGAACAGCACCCGGCTGTTCGCGACCGCACCGGCGAACGTCGCCCCGTCGCGCGCAAACCGGATCCAGTACGTGTTCACCAGCACCTCGGCTCCCGCGAGCGAACGCTCGAGCGCCTCAGGGTCGGTGAACTGGAGCGGCTCCGAAGCGATCCGGCCGGCCAGCCTGTGCCCGGGACGCGCGGGACTTCGCGACAGCGTGACGACCTGGTACCCGGCATCGAGCAGCCGCTCGGCGATCACGCCCCCGGAATAGGAGAAGGCACCCGTGACCGCCGCTCGTCGTGGCACCGGCCGATTCTGACTAGACGAACCGCTTGACGAACGCGAGCGCCGTGTCGGCGACCTCGCGCCAGCCGCTGTCGATCGTGAGCGCGTGTCCCCGGCCTGGGATCTCAGCGATCTCGGTGACGCCCGGGTTGCGCTGTTGCTTCTTGTAGGACGCGTTGGCGATCGCCGGCGGCACGGTGTGATCCTTCTCGCCCGAGATGATCAGGAGCGGGCCCCGGTCGGGATTCTCGCTGTCGACCTTGGCCTCGGTCTTGGGATTGAAGTTGGCGGTCGCGGCCTGGAAGAGCGGGGCGCCCGGGGCCGGCACCGCGAAGGTGTCGTACAGCTCCCTGGCCTCGTCCTCGCTCACCGCGTTTGCGAACCCGTACCGGAACTGCTCGTAGGTGAGCGGAACGGCGCGATGACGGTTGGCGGGATTGTGCAGCACCGGTGAGGCCGACCGCAGCGCCGAGATCGGCAGGGGCAGGACTCCGCGGAAGGGCGCCGGGTCGATCGCGACCGCCGCCGCCGAGAGGCCGCGCCCGGCCAGGATCTGGGCCAGCAGGCCGCCGAAGGAGTGTCCGATCACGGCCGGCTTCTTGGCCAGCTTGCCGATCACGTCCTGGAAGTGGTCGGCCACCTGGCCGACGGTCTTGTCGGCGAAGACGTCGGGGTTCGCAAGTGCCTCCTCAACCGTCTCAGGGTCGTCCGGCCAGCCCGGCGCCAGCGTCGTGTAGCCGGCCGCGCCGAAGACCGCAGCCCAGCGATCCCAGCTGCTCGGGAGGAGCCAGAGCCCGTGGACGAAGACGATGGGCACGAGCCCGGACGCATTCGCCGCCTCGATCTGTTGCTCCTCGTGTTCCGTGATAGTTGCGGTTGTCATGGCAACTCCCCCTCCACGAATTACGCGCGCCTGCCGAGTTGTGGCAGTGTAGAGGGTGCGTTTTTGCCGATGCCGATCCCCGCCGCCAGACTCCGAGTCCTGTTCGCCGCCGCGCTGGTGCTGACGCCGGTGCTCCTGCTCGCCGCGGGAGCCGCCCCCGGCTCGGGAACTCCGGCCGCCCCGGTCCGCCCCGGCCGCCTGCCCGCGCGTGTCTTCGCGCCGTACTTCGAGACCTGGAGCACCAACCGCCTGATCCGGGTCGCCCAGCGGTCGGGCGTGCGCAACTTCACGCTCGCCTTCATCCAGGCGCCGAAGAAGGGGTCGTGCACCCCGACCTGGAACGGCGACCCGCATCAGACGATGGCTGCCGGCCGATATCTGCCGGGGCTGGCGGCGCTGCGCCGGATGGGCGGCAATGTCGTGCCCTCGTTCGGCGGCTACAGCGCCGATCATGCGCTGACCGAGATCGCCGACTCGTGCACGAACATACACAGGCTGGTGGCCGCCTACGAGTCGGTCGTTCGCACCTACGGCGCCACCCGGCTCGACATGGACGTCGAGGATCGCTCGCTCGACAACGACGCGGGCATCGACCGGCGCAACAAGGCGCTGCGGAGGGTCGAAACCTGGGCCGCGCGCACCGGACGCCGGCTCCAGATCGAATACACGCTCCCCGTCGAGCCCCCCGGACTCGAGTCGGACGGGCTCCACGTGCTGCGAAACGCCATCAGGAACGGCACCCGGGTCGATGTCGTCAACATCATGACGTTCGACTACTACGACGGGACGACGACACACATGGGCACCGCCGCCATCACCGCCGCCCGCAACCTGCACCGCCAGCTGCACGCGCTCTACCCGCACCGCAGCTCGCGCCGGCTGTGGGCGATGGAGGGCAACACGATCATGCCGGGTATCGACGACTACCCGCGCAAGACCGAGGTGACGACGCTTGCCGCCGCCGGCGACCTGCTGCGGTTCGCGCGGTGGGTTGGCATCGGCACCATCTCGATGTGGGCCGTCGAGCGCGACAACGGCGGCTGTCCCGGCCGGATCGGCTCCAACACGTGCTCGGGCATCGTGCAGCCGGACTGGGCCTTCAGCCATCTGCTCGAGCCCTTCACGGGCCGGTGAGCGACGGCGGCCTGCGCGTCATCGGGGCCGGCCTCGGGCGCACCGGCACGAACTCCCTGAAGCTCGCCCTCGAGCAGCTCCTCGGGGGCCGCTGCTATCACATGTCCGAGGTGGTCGAACGGCCCGGTGACGTCCCCGTGTGGCATGCCGCCATCCGCGGCGATCGGCCGGACTGGAGCGCGTTCCCGGCCGGCTACGAGGCCGCGGTCGACTGGCCGGTCTGCGCCTTCTGGCGCGAGCTCGCCGAGGCCGAATCCGAACGCCACGGTGCTGCTCTCGACGCGTGAGAGCGCGGAGGTGTGGTGGCAGAGCTTCGCGGCGACCATCGTCGCCGGCCTCGCCAAACCCGTGCCCGCGGATCGCCCCGACTGGTCGGTGCGGCGGGAGATGACGGTCGACATGCTCGACCTCACGTTCACGCCCGGCTGGCGGGATCGCGAGCCGGCGATCGCAGCTTACGAGGCCCACAATGCCGGCGTCCGGGCTGCCGTGCCTCCAGAGCGGCTGGTCGAGTGGCTCCCCGGCGACGGCTGGGAGCCGCTGTGCGCCGCCGTCGGAGCGCCGATCCCCGCCGAGCCGTTTCCGCAGTCGAACTCGACCGCGGAGTTCCGGGCCGACCACCACGCCCCGGACCCTGGTTAGTACAGCTGCCCGCGGTAGCGCTCGAGCATCTCGGCCTGCGACTCCACCTCGCCGGAGCCGATCTGGTCGCGCAGCATCTGACCCATCGTTGGCAGCTCCGTGCGCTCGATGCGCACGCCGGGATCCCACAGCCGCGACCGCATCAGCGCCTTCGCACAGTGCAGGTACGCCTGCCGCACGGTGATCCGAATAACGATCACGGGCGGACGGCTCGAGACCTCGAACCGGCCGGTCAGGTCGGCGTCGGTGCGCAGCTCGGCGGTGCCGTTCACGCGCAGGGTCTCGTCGACGCCCGGGACCATGAAGAGCAGCCCGACGTCGGGCCGCTGGGTCAGGTTCGCCAGCGAGTCGAGCCGGTTGTTGCCCGGACGGTCGGGCAGGAGCAGCGTGTGCTCGTCAGCGACGTGCACGAACCCGGGGCCTCCGCCGCGCGGCGTGGCGTCCTGCCGGCCGGCCGCGTCGGCGCTCGCCAGCACCAGGAACGGCGAGTGCTCGATGAAGCGGCGGCAGTGGCCGTCGAGGTGGTCGAGCTCCTTGCGCAGCGTGCGCTCCGCGGGCGTCGCATAGAGCGCACGCAGCTCGGCCTCTGTCGTGATCGCGGCCACACCGCCATCGTATCGCCGCGGTCCGCTCCGGCCGGTCGCTGCGGGCACAGGCTGGTAGCGTCCGCGCGGTGCGATACATGGTGATCGAGACCTTCACACAGGGCGCGCGGCCCGTCTACGAGCGGGCTCGCGAACAGGGCCGGATGCTGCCCGACGGCCTGCGCTATGTCGAGAGCTGGGTCGAGGACGACATGGGCCGCTGCTTCCAGCTGATGGAGGCCGACGACCCGGTGCTGTTCGCGCAATGGACGGCCCGGTGGGACGACCTGGCGCGGTTCGAGATCGTGCCGGTGGTGGCATCGGCCGAGGCGTCCGCCCGCGCGCTGCGCTGAGCGCGCGGGCTCATCCGGCCATCGTCCGGTCGAGTGCCTCCAACGCACCCCGCTCGAGCTCGGTGTCGCCCCGCTCGCGGGCGTACACCGCCAGCGTCGCCGACAGGAAGACCGCGAGCACCCGGGCCCGCAGCAGTGCGGCGGGATCGATCTGCCCGTATTCGGCGGCGAAGCCGGCCCGTCCCGCCGGCGGGACGAAGCTCCAGTAGACGCCGAGGTCGATGCCGGGGTCGCCACGGCACACGTCGATCCAGTCGATCACCCCGCTCAGCCGCCCACCGGCACCGGCCAGGACATGGCGGATGTGCAGGTCGCCGTGGGCCAGGGTGGCCGGCTCCGGCGGGGGATCCAGAGCGTGCGCGGCCGCGAGCATCTCCCTCACGCCGGCCGGCGCGATCCACACCCCCAGCCGCTCCGCCTGCGCCAGCCGCTCGACCGTGCGACCGACGCGATCCGCCATGTCGGCGCGGCCGTTGGGGTCGACGGGCAGGAGCGTACGGTCGCTGCCGACGTCCCCCGGCTCGAGCGCATGCAGCGCGCGCAGGAAGCGCGCCAGTGGCAGCGCCTCGCGGATGCGCTCGGCGTCGCTCAGGTGGGCGACCGCGACCTCTTGTCCGGCGATCAGCTCGGAACCCGAGAACGGCCAGGGGAACCCCTCGGCCGGGCGGCCGGAGAACACCGGCGCGGGCACCGGCAGGGGCAGCCGCCGGGCCAGGCCCGGCAGCACGGCCAGTTCCCGTTCGAAGCCCGGGATCACGACGGCCCGGCGGGGAAAGCGGAAGACCCATCGCTCGTCGGCGAGCCAGACCGTGTTGTCCCACCCCTCCCCCAGCAGCCGCAGCGGGCACCGGTCGAGCTCGGGAAACTGCGTGCCGATCAGCCGCCGCGCCCAGCCGGCGTCGACGACAACCTCCGGCCGCCACTCGTGCACGCCGCGTCAGCCCGGCGGCGATCCGCCGCCGCGCGCGGCGGCGTCCGCCGCGATGACATCGTCGATCACGGCCGCGAGATCCGTGGATGCCTCGCGCAGATGGTCGAGCACCTCGGTGCTCTCGCCGGTCGTGTCGCGCATCGCCAGGATCTCGATGTAGCCGACGATCACCGCCAGGGGCGTCCGCAGCCGGTGGGCCAGATCTGGTTGCTCGGAGCCACCCATCGCACGAACATTATCGAGACCGGCTCGGATCACCCGATCGGGTGAGGGCACTACCCGAAAGTGGGGTCACACTAGCGGGGGGCACAAACGGGGGATCACGGAGGAGGCATGATGGCTGAGGCAGAGGATGATGTGCGGGCACTCGCAGGACATATCGATCATGAGCTCGGGCACAGGGTTCACTGGCGGCTGGCCGTTCCCGGCGGGCGCAGGTATCTGGTGTTCGACGGCGACAGCTTCATAGGCGAGGCGGTGGGCTTCACCGGAGTCGAGTCGCTCTTGCGCGCGTGGGTGCGCGGGTTCGAGGCGGGCCAGTTCCGGGCCGACCTGGACGAGTTCCTGGCCGAGCTTCTGCGCGAGTCATAGCGGGCGCCCCGATCGGGGCGCGAGACGGGGAAAATCGCACCGGCCGGTGTAGGATCCGGCCGTGAGCGAGCCCGCTAGCCCTCAGCCGCCGGTCACGCCCCCGGTCGTCGCCGACCTGATGGGCGTTGCCCATCCGGCCATCCTGGCGACAACCGTGTGCGCGATCGTCGAGCACGGCGGCGAGCTCCTGATGGTGCGCCAGCTGAACCGTGAGGGCGAGGAGCGATGGAGCTTCCCCACCGGCTGGATGGCGCCGCTGGACGAGGACGGCCACGTGCAGCTGCCCGAGCACTCGGTCAACCGCAATCTCCTAATGGAGACCGGATATGCCGCCTCGGACGCCCAGCTGATCGGGGTGTCGGTGGTGCGCGAGCATGACACCGACGGGCACCGGATCGGTACCTCGCTGCGGCTGAACTACCTGTCCGACCACCCCCGCCAGACGAGCTATGCGGTCAACGATCCGGATATTCTCGGGGCGCCCGAGTGGTTCGCTCCGGCCGAGATCGAGGATCTGATCGAGCGCAACGAGGTCAAGGGCGAGTTGACGGCGGCCGCCTTCCGGCACTGGCGCGAGTACCGCCAGAACGGCGAGCGCTCGGCCGACGTGATCGACATCCCCAACTGACCGCTGACCTGACCGATTATTGCCACGCACCGGTGAGATCGGGTACCCTACGGCCGGGGAGATGGCAGGCAGGCTGAAATTCGTGTTCGCGGTTGTGGCTGTCGCGGTGCTCGCGACGCCCGCGGCGGCGACCGCCGCGATCAATTCGAGCCCGGCGAGCTCGTGGCAGACGAACGGGCGCGTGCGCACCATCGCCGTCGCGGCCCACAAGATCTTCATCGGCGGCGACTTCACGATGGTGCGGGCGCCGGGAACGGCCAGCGGCGGCGTGGCGCGCAGCCATCTGGCCGCGCTCAGCCTGACCACCGGCAAGCTGATGCCCTGGAACCCCAAGGCGAACGGCACCGTCACGGCGCTGCGCGTCAACCCGGCCGGCACGACGATCTATATCGGCGGCGGGTTCACGAGCGTCGCCGGGAAGGCCCGCGCGCATCTGGCCGCGGTGTCGACGTCGGAGACCAAGCTGCGCAAGTGGACGGCGAACACGAACGGCACGGTCTACGCCATCGCCACCACCGCGAAGCGGGTGTACGTCGGCGGGAGCTTCACCGCCGTCAAGGGCAAGATCCGTCACCGGCTGGCCGCGCTCAGCAGCACGAGCAGCGCCACGCTGCAGACCTGGCATCCCAACCCGAACTCGACCGTGCGGGCGCTCACGCTCTCTCCCTCCGGAGGCCGGGTCTTCGCAGGAGGCGACTTCACGGCCGTCAACGGCAAGACGCACCTGCACCTGGTGGCCCTGAACATTGCGGCGGGCGGGGCGACGCCCTACGGCGCCCATCCGGCGTGGCCGGTGACCGCCCTGCGCACGACCGCGACGGCGCTGGTCGTCGGCGGCGGCGGCAACGGCGGCCATGTGGCGGAGTACACGTCGGTGAACGGCTCGCGCAAGTGGCTGGTGGTGACCGACGGCGACGTGCAGGGCCTGGCGATCCTCGGCAGCACGATCTTCGTCGGCGGGCACTTCAACAACTACTGCAACGGCAACGCGGGCACGGGCACTCCGCTCGTGTGCACCACCCCCACCCCGCGGCGGAAGCTGCTTGGCCTGTCGATCGCCAAGGGCACGCTGGGCCCCTGGGACCCGGATGTCGTCGGCAGCACCGTGGGCGTCTCGGCCATGTCGGCCGGCGGCGCCACGGTTCAGGCCGGCGGTGCGTTCACCAAGGTGAAGGGCATCCCGCAGCAGGGCTTCGCCCGCTTCAAGTGAGAATGGGACGGTGCGGCCGGATGTTCGGGTCGTGTGAGGTTTTCGGGCGAACTGTTGACGCCGCCGGGTGATCGACGCTATTCGGAGAGAGCACACCAACGGGGGAGTTCACATGCCGCACGAGTCTGGCACCACCACCGCCACCGAGACCATCGCCGACATCCAGTTCGCGGTCCGGCAGACGGGCAAGATCGATTGGCGCAGCCGTCCGGCGAGCGCGCTTGCGAAGCGCACCGCCGCGCCGAGAGCGGCTCGCGGATCCCGCCAGGCGTAAACGCCTGACCGGCTGAACCGCCCGGGCGCGGGCCACTGTGCAATTGTGCGGGCTGAGCACCGCCTCGGCGCTGGTCGGAGCCGGAATGGTGTCGTGCTCGTATTCCCGCTTGCGGCAGGGGCGGTCAGGCGGCCCGGGACCGACTGAGCTACGGCGACCGCAGGAGCGCTGCCAGCTCTGGGTCGGTGGCGAGGTCGGCCGCCAGGCGGCCGTCGCCGGTGCGCAGGGCCGGATCGGCGCCGTGGTCGAGCAGCAGGCGCGCCGAGACGACATCGCCGCGAGCCGCCGAGGCATGCAGCGGGACGTATCCGCCGTGCTGGCGCGCGTCGGGATCGGCGCCGCGCTCGAGCAGCAGGCCCACGATGGCGGCATGTCCGCCGGCGGCGGCCGAGTGCAGCGGGCGCACGCGGCTCGGGTTCGCGGCCACGGAATCCGGGAGCGGCTCCGTGCTCGAGCAGCACGGCCGTCGCCTCGAGCTGCCCGAAGTACGCGGCCAGATGGAGGGCCGTGAACCCATCCGCGCCGGTCGAGTCGACGGCCGCCCCGTCGGCCCGTACCACCTCGTCCACACGGCTCTCGCGTCCCAGAGCCGCGGCCTCGAACAGATCGAGCTCGGGTGCCGCAGTCGGCCAGCCGCTCGGCGATCCAGGCGTGGCCGCGATAGCGGGCGAGGAGGATCGCCGACACGCCGTCGGGGCCGCGCGTGGCCGCGAGCGCCGGGTCGGACTCGAGCAGCCTCTCGACCTCCACCGTGTCGCCGGCCGCAACCGCCTCGAGCATCCGCTCGCCGCCCGGCCCGGTCATCGCGGCGCCGCAAAGGCGGCGGCGACCCGGTCGCGGGGCATCGCGGGGGTGCGATGACCATCGCGGCCGACCATCTCCTCGTTCGCGGTGAGCGCGTTGACCACCGCCTCCTCGACCGATTGCACGACGGCTTCGAACAGCGGGTCCATCCACTTCCACTGGATGAACTCGCAGCCGGCCGCGGTCGGCGTCCGAGGGCTCTGCGAGGGCGAATCCGGTCGAAAATGCGCCCGGGTTGGCCGTCGAGAGCGCGAGGAAGAGATCGCCGGAGAAATGCGAGCCGCTCGTGCCGGTGCGGGCCAGGCCAAGCGGGACACGTCTGGCAAGGGCCTTGCACTGGCCGGGCAGGAGCGGCGCGTCGGTCGCGATCACCGCGATCACCGAGCCCCCGCCGGGCTGGAACCACGCCGTCGTCTCGAGCGGGTTGTCGTCGGCAAGCGCCTCGCCGAGCGGCCGGCCGAGGATGGTAAGCTCGGACCGCGATCCGAAGTTGCACTGGAGCAGCGCCCCCACCGTGTAGGTCGTGCGGCCGAACTCGACGACCCGCGACGCCGTGCCCGACCCGCCCTTGAAGGCATAGCAGTTCATCCCGGTGCCGCCACCGACCGAGCCCTCCTCGATCGGGCCCGACCGGGCCGCCTCGATCGCCGCGATGGCGTCGTCCCTGGTGACATGACCGCCGTTGATGTCGTTCAGGTAGCCGTCCCAGGTCTCCGCCGACACGGGCAGCATCCAGAGCGCCGCGACCTCGGGGAACCGGTCGGCGACCCAGCGCACGGTGCCCTCGTGCGTCACGCCGACGGCGTGGGTGTTTGTCAGCGTGATCGGCAGCATCGTCGTCCCGGATTCCTCGATCCAGGAGACGCCGGTCATCTCGCCGTTCCCGTTGAGCGAGAAGAACCCGGCGGCGACCGGATCGCCCGGGTTGCCTCGTCCGCGCGGGTGGATCGCCGTCACGCCGGTGCGGACATCGTCGCCGCGGATCAGCGTCCGGTATCCGACCTCGACTCCGGGAACGTCGGTGATGGCGTTCCAGCGACCGGGCGTGCCGGGGAAGGCCAGCCCGAGCGCGCGCGCCCCGCGGCTTGCCGGCGGGCGTCGCATGCAGCGGTGACGGTGGGTTCGCGGCCACGTCCGTGGACAGGATCCTACGGCCGCTCGTCGGTGACAAGGTGCTGCACGGGGCGGCGGAAGCCGTCGCGCAGGTCTGCCGCCACCGCCGCGGCCACATCGGGCGGCAGGAACGGCCCCGGAGTGCGCGTCGGGCGCATGCCATTCGTGATGGCGCCGGTCGACCGGGGCATCGGGGAGCGTCTCGCCCGCCCGGGCCAGGAAGTACAGGATCACCTCGTGGCGGTAGTCGCCTGACTCCACGAAGAGGTTCTCGCTGACGTACAGCAGCCGCTCGACGGTGATCCGCAGCGACGCCTCCTCGATCAGCTCGCGCTGGAGCGCCTCCTCGGCCGTCTCCCCCGGTTCGACCCCGCCACCGGGAAGCCAGTAGAACGGCGCCCTGTCCGGCATGGTGGGTGCGGTCGAACAGCACCCGGCCCTGGCCGTCGGGGATGACCGCCCGTGCGCGCACCGACATGGCGGGGACGGCGGGTGCGCGCGCCTCAGCCGGCAAGCAGCCGCTCCGCCTCGTAGACGGGCAGCACCCTGCGCAGGAAATCGCCGGTATGAGCTGCCCGCTGTCTCGGCGATCTCCTCCGGCGTCCCCTGCGCCACCACCTCGCCACCGGCGTCGCCGCCCTCGGGCCCCAGGTCGAGCACCCAGTCGGCCTGCTTGATCACGTCCAGGTTGTGCTCGATCACGAGCACCGTGTTGCCCGCATCGACCAGCCGCTGCAGCACCTGCAGGAGCTTCTCGATGTCGTAGGTGTGCAGGCCCGTGGTCGGCTCGTCGAGGATGTACAGCGTCCGCCCCGTGGCGATCTTGCTCAACTCGGTCGCGAGCTTGACCCGCTGTGCCTCGCCGCCCGAGAGCGTGGTCGCCGGCTGCCCCAGGCGCATGTAGTCGAGGCCGACGTCGTGCAGCGTCTGCATCCTGCGGCGCAGCTTGGGGATCTTGGCGAAGAAGTCGAGCGCCTCCTCGACCGACATGTCGAGCACGTCGGCGATCGACTTGCCCTTGAACTTGACCTCGAGCGTCTCGCGGTTGTAGCGGCGGCCGTGACAGACCTCGCAGTTGATGTAGACGTCGGGCAGGAAGTGCATCTCGATCTTGATCGTGCCGTCGCCCTTGCACGTCTCGCAGCGTCCGCCCTTGACGTTGAACGAGAACCGGCCCGGCTTGTAGCCGCGGGCACGGGCGTCGGGCGACGTCGCGTACAGCGCCCGGATGTGGTCGAACACCCCGGTGTAGGTGGCCGGGTTGGAGCGCGGAGTGCGGCCGATGGGCGACTGGTCGATGTCGATCACCTTGTCGAAGACCTCGATGCCGTGCACCGCCCGGTGGGCTCCGGGCTTCACCCGGGCCCGGTTCAGGCGGTTGGCGAGGGCCTTGAAGATGACGTCGTTCACGAGCGTGCTCTTGCCCGACCCGCTCACCCCGGTGACGCAGATGAGCTTGCTCACGGGCAGGTCGACGTCGATCGCCTTCAGGTTGTGCTCGGACGCGCCCTGCACGCCGAACCAGCCGGCATCGTGCATCCGCCGGTCGGGAACCGGGATGCAGCGGCGGCCCGACAGGTACGCGCCGGTGATCGACCGCTCGGACGCCATCACCTGCTCGGCCGTGCCCGCGGCGACGACACGGCCGCCGTGCTCGCCGGCGCCGGGCCCCATGTCGACGATGTGGTCGGCGGCGCGGATCGTCTCCTCGTCGTGCTCGACCACGATCACCGTGTTGCCCAGCCCGCGCAGCCGCTCGAGCGTGGCCAGGAGCTTGGCGTTGTCGCGCTGGTGCAGCCCGATCGAGGGCTCGTCGAGGATGTAGAGCACGCCCATCAGCGACGAGCCGATCTGGGTCGCAAGCCGGATCCGCTGCGCCTCTCCGCCCGACAGGCTGGCGGCGGCGCGGCCCAGGGTCAGATAGCCCACGCCGACGTCGGCCAGGAACGTCAGCCGCTCGCGGATCTCCTTGAGGATGCGGGCGCCGATCGCGCGCTCGGTGTCGGTCAGCTCGAGCCCGTCCACGATAGTCGATTGCCGCGGTGACCGACATGCGCGTCACCCCGGCGATGTTGATCCCGCCCACCGTGACCGCGAGGCTCGTCTCCTTGAGCCGGTCGCCGTGACACGCCGGGCACGGCTTGAGCGCCATGTACTCCTCGATGCGCTCCTTCTGGTAGGCCGAGTCGGTCTCGCGGTAGCGCCGCTCGAGGCTCGGGCACGATGCCCTCGAAGGCGAGCATGTAGCTGCGCTTGCGGTTCATCCGGTTGCGGTAGGTGACGTACAGCTTGTCGCCGCCGGTGCCCTTCAGGAACAGGTCGCGGTGCGCTTCGGGCAGATCCGCCCAGGGAGTGTCGAGATCGACCTCGTAGCGGTCGGCGATCGCGTTGATCACCTGGGTGTAGAAGTTCGAGTTGATCACCGTCCACGGCACCAGCGCCCCCTGGGAGATCGAGAGCGTCGGATCGGGCACGACGAGATCGGGATCGATCTCACGCTGGGTGCCGAGCCCGGTGCAGCGCGGGCAGGCGCCGTGCGGGGAGTTGAACGAGAAGATGCGCGGCGCCAGCTCCGGCAGCGAGATGCCGTCCTCGGGGCAGGCGAATCGCTCGGAGTAGGTCATGGTCGCGCCATCGACGACCGCCACCTCGACCAGCCCCTCGGCGAGCCGCAGCGCGGTCTCGACGGAATCGTTCAGGCGCGTGCGCAGCCCCTGCTTCATGACCAGCCGGTCGACCACCACCGAGATCGAGTGGCGCACCTGCTTGTCAAGGTCGATCTGCTCCTCGAGCAGCATCTGCTCGCCGTCGACCTTGACGCGCGTGTAGCCGTCGGCCCGCAGCTGCTCGAACAGGTCGCGATATTCGCCCTTGCGCGTCCGCACCACCGGGCGCGTCGATGGTGAAGCGCGTCCCCTCGGGCAGCGTGAGCACCTGGTCGACGATCTGCTCGGCGGACTGGCCGCTGATCTCACGGCCGCACTTGGGGCAGTGCGGATGCCCGACGCGTGCGTAGAGCAGGCGCAGGTAGTCGTAGGTCTCGGTGACCGTGCCCACGGTCGAGCGCGGGTTCCGGGCCGTGGTCTTCTGGTCGATCGAGATGGCCGGCGACAGGCCCTCGATGGAGTCGACGTCGGGCTTGTCCATCTGGCCGAGGAACTGGCGCGCGTATGCCGAGAGCGACTCGACATACCGCCGCTGCCCCTCGGCATAGAGCGTGTCGAAGGCAAGGCTCGACTTGCCCGATCCCGACAGGCCGGTGATCACCACCAGCTTGTCGCGGGGGAGTGTGACCGTGACGTCCTTGAGGTTGTGCTCGCGCGCGCCCCGGATGACAATGTGCTCGTGCGCCACCGAACTCCTTAATGCCTGGAAACCGCATGTTCAAGCGGGAAACATCGGTATTTTAGCAACCGCGCAACCGGCGAACGTGTGTTCGTCAGAGTATCACGCGGGTGCGGACGGAGCGCGCCGCTCGCGCCGGTCAGATCCGCTCGGGCGTCGCGAGCTCGCACCAGACGCAGGTGCCCGGCCCGGTCTCGACCCCCCACTCCGTCGCGAGCCGGTCCACGAGCTGCAGGCCCCACCCCGAGGTGCTCCTCGGGCCCGACCGGCCGCAGCACCGGGCGCAGGCCGGTCGACGCCGGGTCGGAGACCTCGATCCGCAGGCACCGCGCGCGCTGCTCGATCGTCACGTCGACCCAGCCGTCGCCCTCGCGGATGCCGTGCACGATGCTGTTCGTGACGAGCTCGGTGACGACAAGGCGGGCCGAGTCGAGCACCGGGCCCGGGACGCCGGGCTCGAACCTGCCGACCGCGCGCCGCGCCTCGGCGACCACCGCCGGGTCACATCCCAGCCGCAGGCGGGCACAGGTCGAGTTACGCGTCACGGATGCGTCGGGCTCGCCCGCAGCCGCCTCCCCTCAATACGCAGCATCAAGCGGAGGGTACCGCGTTTTCGGCGGCTGCGGTATAGACCGGCGCCCACCGCGGCCGCGTGCCGGCGTAGCTCGTCGGTGAGTCCGAGCAGGAGGCCGAGCAGGAGGTCGGGGTCGGGCAGGCGCCGCAGGCCGAACAGCAGTCCGCGCCGCCCGCCACCCCCGATGAGGACGCCGCCGTAGTGCAGCATGCGGCCCGCGGCCGGGCGGACGATCTCGATGTCGCAGATCGAATCCAGCTGCACGGCGGCCACCCGCTGTCCGAGACCGCCGGTGAGCAGCACCGCCCGGCGGTCGGTCACGACCAGAACGCGCCGCTGCCAGCGCGCCACCGCCCGGGCGAACCGGGCCATTGCGTGGGCGGCGGCAACCGCGGCCGCCACCGCCAGAACGAGCCGCGCCGGCCCGAGGACGCCCAGCCCCGCGACCAGGATGGCCGCTGCGGCCGCGGCGGCCACGACCATCGCCGCACGCAGGAAGGGACGCAGCAGCACGATGCCGTGCTCGCGGCTCATGAGGTACACGCGCTCGCCGGGGGCGAGCAGACGATCGATTTGGGCCATGCCGGGGTGGATTCGCCGCGGCGGCGCCAATCTCCTCTGACGCAGCACTAGGCGCTGGCCGTCGCCTCGCAGGTCGCGGCGCAGCTCCTTGATCTCGTCGCGCAGCTTGGCCGCATACTCGAACCGGAGCTCCTCGGCGGCGGCGAACATCTCCTCCTCGAGCTCGACCACCAGCTTCTGGATCTCCTCGCGGCCCATGCCCTCGGTCTCGGCGCCGCGGCGGCGGCGGCCGGGAACGTGCGGCTGCGACGACATCGACAGGAACTCGGCGATGTCGGACACGCCCTTCTGGATCGACTCGGGCGTGATCCCGTGCTCCTCGTTGTAGGCGACCTGGATCGAGCGCCGGCGGTTGGTCTCCTCGATGGCCACGCGGATCGCCTCGGTCATCTTGTCGGCGTACATGATGACCCGGCCGTTGACGTTGCGGGCAGCCCGGCCGATCGTCTGGATGAGCGCCGTCTGGCCGCGCAGGAAGCCCTCCTTGTCGGCGTCCAGGATCGCCACCAGCGACACCTCGGGCAGGTCGAGCCCCTCTCGCAGCAGGTTCACGCCGACCAGCACGTCGTAGTCGCCGAGGCGCAGCTCGCGGATGACCTTGATCCGCTCGAGCGTGTCGATCTCGGAGTGCAGGTAGCGCGTGCGCACCCCCGACTCGAGCAGGTAGTCGGTCAGGTCCTCGGACATCTTCTTGGTCAGCGTGGTCACGAGCACCCGCTCGCCCGCCTCGGCGCGCGCCCGGATCTCGCCCAGCAGATCGTCGATCTGGCGCCGGGTCGGGCGCACCTCGACCTCCGGGTCGACCAGTCCGGTCGGGCGGATGATCTGCTCGGCGATGTGGGTGGAGTGGCGCAGCTCGAACGCGCCCGGGGTCGCCGACACGAACAGGAGCTGGTTGGCGCGCTCGAGGAACTCGTCGAAGCGCAGCGGCCGGTTGTCGAGCGCCGACGGCAGCCGGAAGCCGAACTCGACCAGCGTCTGCTTGCGCGAGCGGTCGCCCTCGTACATGCCGCCGATCTGGGGCACCGTCTGGTGCGACTCGTCGATGATGATCAGGTAGTCGTCGGGGAAGTAGTCGAGCAGCGAGTGTCCCGGCGTGCCCGGCGCGCGCCCGTCGAGATGGCGCGAGTAGTTCTCGATGCCGTTGCAGAAGCCGACCTCGCGCAGCATCTCCATGTCGTACTCGGTGCGCGACCGCAGCCGGTGGGCCTCGAGCATCTTGCCCTGCGCCTCCAGCTCGGCCAGCCGCCCGCGCAGCTCCTCCTGCACGGAGTCGATCGCGGGCTGGAGCTTCTCGCGCTCCATCGCGTAGTGCGTGGCGGGGTAGACGCCGAGGTGGTCGAGCCGCGCGAACACCTCGCCCGTCATCGGGTCGAAGTGCGTGATCGCCTCGACCTCGTCGCCGAAGAGGCTGATCCGGTAGGCGGTCTCCATGTTCGCCGGCTGGATCTCGATCACGTCGCCGCGGACGCGGAACCGGCCCCGGCCCATCACCACGTCGTTGCGCTGGTAGTGGATGTCGACCAGCTTGCGCAGGATCTCCTCGCGCGGCTTCTCGTCGCCCACCGACAGGAACAGCACGAGCTCGGAGTAGCTCTCCGGCGAGCCGATCCCGTAGATGCACGAGACCGACGCCACGATGACGACGTCGCGCCGCGCGAACAGGGCGGAGGTGGCCGCGTGGCGGAGGCGGTCGATGTCGTCGTTGATCGAGGAGTCCTTCTCGATGTAGGTGTCCGACGACGGCAGATAGGCCTCGGGCTGGTAGTAGTCGTAGTAGCTGACGAAGTACTCGACGGCGTTTCGGGGGAAGTACTCGCGAAACTCGTTGCAGAGCTGGGCGGCCAGCGTCTTGTTGTGGGCGATGACGAGCGTCGGCCGGTTGAGGCGCTCGATCACGCGGGCCATCGTGTGCGTCTTGCCGGTGGCGGTCGCGCCCAGCAGCGTCTGGTTGCGGTCGCCGCGGCTGATGCTCTCGACCAGCTCGGCGATCGCCCGCGGCTGGTCGCCGGTGGGCTCGTAGTCGGCGGAAACCGTCAGATCGGGCACCCCCTCAGCTTAGCCGCGCCGTGTGTACGATCGAACTGCGATGCCCGTCCCGATCCCGGTGATACCGCCAAACCCGGCGCTGCGAGACGCCATGATCGAGCTGCGGCCGTGGCGGCGCGAGGACGTCGAGACGCTGATCGCCGCCAACCCGCCCAGCGAGGCGGATGCGTTCGCCTGGCTGGCCGCGGAGGAGGAGCGCATGCGCAGCGGCGAGGGGCTGACGCTCGCGGTGCTGGAGCGGAACGGAGCGGCGCCGCTCGGCAACGTCGGCCTGCGGGTGGGCGAGGATCGCGAGGTGGCCGAGTTCGCCTACACCGGCGCCCCGGGAGCGCGCGGGCGCGGCCTGGACACCGCGGCGGTGCGGCTGCTCGCCGGGTGGGCACTGCGGGAGTGGGGTCTGGCCCGGCTGCAGCTCGCGACGCTCGTTGACGACGTCCCCTCGCAGCGCGTCGCCGAGCAGGCCGGGTTCCGGCGCGAGGGCGTGCTGCGCTCGTGGTCGGAGTGGAACGGCGGGCGGCTCGACATGGTGATGTTCTCGGTGCTTTCGGGAGAGCTGTGACGGCCCCGATCAGCGCTCCCCGAGCCGATGCTCCAGGACGCGCTGGCGTGGGGCTGCGGCCGTGGCGCGAAGCCGACATCCCCGCCGTCGTGGCGATGTCGCGCGACCCGGACGTGCTGCGGTTCACCAACGTGCCCGACCCCTACGGCGAGGACGACGCCGGCATCTGGCTGGCGCTGCAGCCCGCCCGGCTGCGGGCGGGCGACGGCGCGGCCTTCGCCATCGTCGAGCCGCCCGGCGACCGGCCGCTGGGGGCGATCGGCGTGCGCGTGCTGCACGGGCGCGGGATCGCCGAGGCCGGCTACCACCTCGCACCCGAGGCGCGTGGCCGCGGCCTCGCGACGGCGGCGCTGCGGCTGCTCTCGGTCTGGGCGCTGCGGTCGCTCCCGATCGCCCGGCTGCAGCTCACCACGCACCTCGACAATCCCGGCCTCGCAGCGGGTCGCCGAGAAGGCCGGGTACACCCGCGAGGCGGTGCTGCGCGCCTGGGCCGACCAGCGCGGCACCCGCGTCGACCTGATCATGTACTCGCTGCTGCGCAGCGAGGTGTGAATATTGAGTGCCTGGCACCGGCTATTCACACGAGGGGGCGTTCGCGCAGGTAGGGCAGCGGGCGGGAGGGGTCGGGCGAGTCGATCTCGCGGGCCAGGCGGTGGCCGTCGAAGATCGCGTCGGCGATCAGGCGCGGGGCGACGCAGTCGCCGATCGCGTGGACCGCCTCCACCCCGTCGTGGCCCGGCCTGCAGGGCGCGATAGAGCGCGTCGTCGGAGAGCCGCTGGGTCACCAGCACGACGCCGTCGGCCGGGAGCCGGAATTCGGCTCCGAACTCGTCGCGGGCGGTGACGCCCTCGGGATCGATCGCTGCGACGGTGGCGCCGCGGTGCGCGGTGATGCCGAGCTCGTGCAGGCGCCCGCGCAGGCGCACGCCCTCGAGCGTCTGGTCGCAGTAGTGGGCGACCAGGTCGAAGCAGGTGACGAGCGCCACCTCGTGGCCCTCCGACGCGCAGCACCTCGGCGACCCCCGCGCCGGTGAAGTAGCCCTCGTAGTCGACCACCACCACGCGCGATCCGGGCGGCCGCAGCCCGTCCACCATCACCTGCTCGGGCGTCAGCACGTGGTCGAGCCCGGCGCCCCGCGCCCGGAATGGTGGTGCGGGTCATGCCGTTCAGGCCGTCGGCCGACCAGCGCGCGCCGGTCGCGACCACGACGATGTCGGCGCCGTAGTCGCGCGCCGCGGCGGCGTCGAGCGGCGTTCCGGGGACGAACTCGAGGTTGGCGAGCCGGTCGATCTGCACCCGCCGGTAGTCGACCACGCGGCCCCACTCGCCCAGTCCCGGAAGCCGCGTCACCCAGCGCATGCAGCCACCGAGGTCGTCGCCCGCGTCCACCAGGTGCACCAGCTCCAGTCCGCGCTTGGCCAGCACGATCGCGCACTCCATCCCGGCGGGTCCGGCGCCGATCACGACGCGCGCTGCGGTCGGCGTTCCGGGCGCGGTCGAACCGCTCCGGGTGCCAGCCGCGGCGGTACTCCTCGCCGGCGGTCGCGTTCTGGGTGCAGCCCAGGTGGCGGCCCCAGATCGAGCGCGAGTAGCACGCGTTGCAGCCGATGCACTCGCGGATCTCGTCGTAGCGGCCCTCCTCGATCTTCACCGGCAGGAACGGGTCGGAGATCGACGGCCGGGCGGCGCCGATCAGGTCGGCGGCGCCGCTTCGCACCACCTCGGCCATGCGGTCGGGATCGGTGAACCGGCCGACCACGACGATCGGCTTCTCCGTCGCCTCGCGGGCGCGGCCCGACCACTCGAGCTGGTAGCCCTGCTCGAAGAACCGCGACGGGCCGCTGTCGACCCGCTGCCAGCCGGAGAGCGCGCCGATGGTGACGTCCCACAGGTCGACCATGGCGTCCGCCCGGCGGATGAACTCGAGCCCCTCCGCCAGCTCGACGCCCGACCCCTCGAGCGTGTCGGCGGCGATCCGGACCGCGATCGCGCAGTCGCTGCCGACGGCCTCGCGCACCAGCTCGATCGCCTCGAGCCAGAAGCGGGCCCGGTTCTCGAAGCGAGCCGCCGTAGGCGTCGGTGCGGTGGTTGTAGACCGGCGAGAGAAACTGCGGTCGGCAGGTAGGTGTGGGAGCCGTACACGTAGACGATGTCGAAGCCCGCGTCGCGCGCGCGGCCGGCGGCTTGCACCCACTCGCGCTGGACGCGGCGGATGTCGTCCAGATCCATCGCCCGGGGCACCGTGATGCCGTCGAAGTCGCTCGAGAGCTGCGACGGCGCGAGCGGCGGCAGCCGCGACTCGCGCGCCTCGGCGTACAGGCCGCCGTGCCACAGCTCGACGCCGGCGAGGGAGCCGTGCCGGTGCGCCTCGTCGGTCATCAGCCGCAGCGCGCGCGCGTCCTCGTCGTCCCACAGCCGCGCCGACACGTACGGCGACTCGTCGGTCTCGGGGCTGATCGAGCAGTACTCGGTGCACACCGCCGCCCAGCCGCCCTCGGCCTTCATCCCCCGGAACGACGCCTGCGTCCACGGCTTCTCGACCCCGAAGCCGGTGCAGTGCGGCACCTGGTAGAAGCGGTTGCGCAGCGTCTTGGGCCCGATCGGGACCGGCTCGAAGAGGACGTCGTGGCGGGCCAGCCGCCCCATCAGGCGTCCGCGTCGAGCTCGGCCTTGCGCCGCTCGATGTGCTCGCGCAGCTCCTCGTCGACGGCGTCGTCGATGCCGGGATCCTGCCACTCGTGCAGGAGCCGCTTCCACTCGTCGGTGGCCACCTGGTCGGCCGTCGGCGAGCCCTGCTTCTCCCAGGTCACGTAGTTCTGCGAGCGGAAGAGCGGGCTCATGAACACCCAGTCGCGGAAGTGCGCCAGCGTGTGGTCGGCCGCCAGGAACATGCCGCCGGGCCCCTCGGTGCGGATCGCGTCGAGCGCGAACTCCTCGTCGCCGAACGCGACGCCCTGCCCGAGGATGTCGAACATCCGCAGCACCTCGAGGTCGAGCGCGAGCTTCTCGTAGCAGGCGGTGAGGCCGCCCTCGAGCCACCCGGCCGCGTGCAGGACGAAGTCGGCCGGCGCGAGCATCGTCGCCCAGAGCGTGTTCAGGGTCTCGGCCGCCGCCTGGGCGTCGAGCGCGTTCGACGAGCACAGCCCGCCGCCGCCACGGTAGGGAAGGTGGTAGCGGCGCGCGAGCTGGCCGCCGGCCAGCGTGCCGATGACCGACTCCGGGCGTGCCGAAGGCCGGTCCGCCGGTGCGCATGTCGACGGCGGTGAAGAACGAGCCGAAGAGGCACGGCGCGCCCCGCCGGATCGCCTGCACGAGCGCGATCCCGGTCAGCGCCTCGGCGACCTGCAGCGCCAGGCCGCCGGCCACGCTCACGGGCGCGGTGGCGCCGGCGAGCAGGAACGGCGTCACGATCACGGGCTGGCCGGCCTGCGCCCATTCGATCAGCGCGTCCACCATCAGGAAGTCCCACACCAGCGGGCTGTTGGGGTTGACCACGCCCATGATCGCGGGCGTGCGCTCGATCCGCTCGCGGCCCCCGCAGGCGATCGCGGCCAGCTCCACGGAGTCGCGCGCCTTGGGCCCCGACGTGCCGTAACAGACGTAGGGCTTGTCCGACCAGCGGATGATCGAGTAGTCCATGTCGAGGTGGCGGCTGTGCTCGCTGAGGTCGCCGGCCTCGACCGTCCCGCTCTGCTGACACGTCATCAGGTCGGCGGTGTGCGCCATCTTGACGAGCTCGACGTGCTCGGCGATCCCGCCCTCGCGGCGGCCGCGCTCGCGATCGGAGCAGAACGGCGAGCCGCCCACCGGCGCCAGCACCGGCTTGCCGCCGCCGATCGTGACGGCCCGCTCGGGGTTGCGCGGCTCGAGGACGAAGGAGGGCGGCGCGGTGGCCACCATCTCCATCAGGAACTCGCGATCCCAGCGGACGCGCTCGCCGTCGACGTCCTGCCCGAGCGAGCGCAGCAGGTCGAGCGCAGCCGGGTGGCGCACGTCGGTGCCGATCTCCTCGACGATCGTCATCGCGTGCTGATGCACCGCCTCGAGGTCGTCGGGCGAGAGAACAGGGATCGCCTCCACGGCGGCGACTGTACCAGCGGCATGCGCGATCCCGCTCGACCACCGGCCCCCGGCGCGTGTATGTTCGCGGCGTGAGCGTCGTCCTCCAACAGCAGACCGCGGTCAGGGCGAAACCCGCCGAGGTGTTCGCCTTCCTGCACGACCCCGACCGGCGCCAGGACTGGGACGCGATGGTTGACCGGTGCCGGCTCGAGGGCGACCCGCCCGCCGTCGGCTCGCGGCTGCACCTGCACGGCCGCCGCAAGGCGCCGTCGTGGGTGGGCGAGTACCGCGAGTTCGACGCGCCCCGGCAATCCGTGCTGCGCCTGGTCGAGGGGGTGGGAATGCCGTTCACGAGCTTCACGCAGACGATCACCGTGAAACGGCACGATGCGACCACCACCGTCGTCGTGCTGCGGATCGAGTATGCGGCCCGCGGCCCGGTGGCCCTGGTCGAGCGGTTCACTCTCCGCCCCCGTCTGGCCGGTGCGGTGCGCAAGTCGGTCGCCAAGCTCTCGGAGCGGTTCGGATGAGCGAGGACGGGCCGCGGATGGCTGCCGACTACGACCTCGTGTTCGCCGACTGGGATGCGAACACCGAGCGGCTGATCTCGATCATGAGCGCGCACCTGCCCGTGGCCCGCGGCACGCTCCTGGATGCGACCTGCCGCACCGGAATGGCGTGCGACGCGGCGGTGCGCATGGGCTGGAACGTGATCGGCGCCGACCCCGCACCGGCGATGCTCGAGCGGGCCCGGGCGCGGCTGCCCGAACTCGACTTCCGGGTCACCGACGTGCGCCGGCTCTTCGAGGGCATCGGCCAGAGCGTGGACGCGGTGATCTCGATCGGCGACGGCCTGCCGGCCCTGGCGCGGGACGAGCTGGGCACGGCCGTGGCCGAGATGCGCCGCTGCACGCGGCTCGGGGGAACGGCCATGATCGTCGTGCGCGACTTCGTCGGCTCGCTACGCCCGGCCGTGTGGCGCAACGACCCCGTGTGCAAGGTCACGGCGCTGTTCTCGACCCGCGGCGAGGGTCAGGTCGCCTACACGCTGCAGGTCGAGGACGCCGAGGGCACGCGCACGCACACGCGCATCCTGCAGGCGGTGCTCGGAGCTGGAGCTACGCGCGGTGATGGAGGCGTCGGGGTTCCAGGTGCGCCGGTCGGGCAAGATGCTCGGCCGGGTGGTGCTCTCGGGCCTCGCGGTCTGACCCGCGAACGTGGCTCAGGGCAGGCCGTATGCGCGCCGGTAGAGGCGCTGGGCGGCGCGGACATCGGAGACATATTCGCGCGTCGCGGCAAAGCGCAGGCGCACGGGATGGCCGGCCGGTGTCTCGGCGATCCAGGCGTCGACGTTGGACTGGCCGGCGTTGTAGGCGGCCAGGGCGAGATCCAGTGCGCCGGGGCGGCCGGCGTACTTCTGCCGCAGGTGGTGCGAGGTACCAGCAGCCGTAGCGGATGTTGAGGTCGGGGACGTACAGGTCCTGGGGCACCCGGAAGCGCTTGCCGCCCGTGTGCTCGGCGATGCCGCGGGCGGTGGACGGCAGGATCTGCATGAGGCCGATCGCCCCCGCGCTCGAGCGCGTGTCGGGGCGGAAACGCGATTCCTCGTAGATGACGGCGGCCACCAGCGCCGGGTCGAGGTGGTAGATGTGGGCGTAGCCCACCACCTCGGTGCGGTAGTCGAGCGGGTGGCCGAACCGCAGCCACCAGCTCGGCTGCGCGTGCTGCAGATATGCGAAAGCCGCCGCCGGCGACGAGCGCCAGCAGGGCCAGACCCAGAACCACCCGCTTGATCATGCGAGCAGGCGCTCCGCCAGGCCGGCCACGAACCGGTCGAGGTCTTCCAGGCTGCCCGTGTTCTCGTAGACGAAGTCACTGCGCGCGGCCTTCTCGTCCTCCGGCAGCTGGTTCTCGCTCTGGGGGCGCGAGCCCGGCCGCCGCTGCTCGCGCGTCGCCTCGGGTGCGGTGACCGTGAGGATCACGTCGTAGCGGTCGCCGACGCCGGCCTCGAACAGGGTCGGCGCCTCGTGCACGAGGAGCCGGGCGCCCTCCCGCACCTGGGCGTCGCGCCAGCGGGCGAACTCCTCGGCCAGAAGCGGCAGCAGGAGCCCCTCGAGCCAGCGCAGCTCGGCGGGATCGGCGAACACGATCCGGCCGACGGCCGCCCTGTCGACCGCCCCGTCCGGCCCGATCACGCCCGCGCCGAAGTGGTCGCGGACGGCGCGCTTGACGATGCCGCGCCCGTACAGGCTGCGCACCGACTCGTCACTCGAGAGCGTCGCGGCGCCGTGACGGTGGAACGCGCGCAGCGCCTCCGACTTGCCGCTGCCGATACCGCCCGTCAGCCCCACCAGCACCGGGCCGGCGGATCCAGTCATCCCTCGGTCGGCGTCCCGTCGTCCTCGTCTGGCGCGGCCTCGGCGACCGGCTCTTCGGCGAGCGGGCTCATCCGGCCGCGGGCTCGTCGGCGCCGGCTCATCGGCCGACCGGCTCGTCGGCAACGGGCTCGTCGGCCACGGGCTCGTGCCACCGCCGCCTCGCGACCGGCTCGTCCGCCTCCGCCGCCTCGGGGGCCGGCTCGTCCACCGCGTCGTCCGGCGCCGCGTGCTGATCGGCGAAGACCTCTTCGGAGAGACCGAGCTCGGGCACGCGCTCCGGTGCCGGGACGCCGCCCAGGCCAAGGTCGATCGTCTTGACCGGATCGCCCTCCTCGACGCGGCGCAGCGACAGCGAGAGCCGGCGGCGCTCGGGGTCGATCTCGATGATCTTGACCTTGACCTCCTCGCCCTGCTGCACCACCTCGCGCGGGTTCTCGACGTGATGCTCGGCGAGCTCGGAGATGTGGATCAGGCCCTCGACGCCCGAGACGATCTCGGCGAATGCGCCGAACGTGACCACCTTGGTGATCTTGCCGGTGACGACGTCGCCCTGCTCGGTCTCGTCGATCACGCGCTGCCACGGATCGGTCTGGGTCTGCTTGAGGCCGAGCGAGATGCGCTGCCGGTCGCGGTCGACGTCGAGCACCTTGACGCGCACCTTCTGGCCGATCTCGAGCACCTCGGAGGGATGATTCACGTGACTCCAGGACAGCTCCGAGATGTGGATCAGGCCGTCGATGCCGTCGAGGTCGACGAACGCCCCGAAGTCGACGATGTTCGAGATCTGGCCCTCGACCTCGACGCCCGGCGAGAGCCGGTCGAGGATCTGCTGCCGCGCCTCCTTGCGCTCCTCTTCGAGCACGGCCCGGCGCGAGAGCACGACGTTGTTGCGGCTGCGGTTGAGCTCGATCACCTTGCACAGGAGCGTCTGGTCGCGGTACTCCTCGAGATCCTGCACGCGGCGGATGTCGACCAGTGAGGCGGGCAGGAAGCCGCGCACCCCGAGGTCGATGATCAGGCCGCCCTTGACGACCTCGATGACCTTGCCCTCGACGGGCTCGCCGCTCTCGGCGGCCGCCTCGATGCGCTGCCACGCCTTCTCGAACCGGGCCCGCTTCTTCGACAGGATCAGACGCCCCTCGGCGTCCTCCTTCTGCAGCACGAGCGCGTCGATCTCCTGACCGACCTCGACCTCGTCCTCGGGGTTGACCGAGCGCCGGATCGAGAGCTCGGCGATCGGGATGACCCCTTCCGACTTGTACCCGATGTCGACGAGGATCTCGTCCTTGTCGACCCGCACGACGGTGCCGGTGACGACGTCACCCTCGCTGAAGTTCGTGAGCGTGCGGTCGTAGTCGGGGATCATCTCCCCGTCTACTTCGATCATCCAGGTATCGGTATCTGTCGTGGCCATGAAGGAGTGCAGCACAGCGCGGCCGGGACCAGCCCTGCGTTGGCCGGTAGTATACAAACGGCTTAGCCGCTTGTGATCAGGTGCCCGTTGGTCTCGATCGCGGCCGACTCCGGGCCCATCACAACCTTCCCGGCCGCGCCCAGGGTCACGGTCGCGGCGATGTTGCGACGGATTGACCGCCACCATCCCGTGCGGGTAGGTGCGCAGCCACACCGGGCCGTGCTGTGTCGGCGGGCTGTCGGGCGGCGTTCCCGGCTGGATGGCGTAGAGCGGCGAGCCCGCCGGGTCGGGAGCGACGTAGGCCGACGACCGCGGGATCTGCACCAGCAGGAATCCGGCCAGGCCGTACACCGCCTGAGCCTGCGACAGCGGCGCCCGATCGTGGACGTAGGTGCCCACCTGCGAGATGCCGACCTGCCGGTAGTAGGCGAGCTCGGTGTTCCACGCGGGGCCGCTCAGATGGGCGAAGCCGTCGCCGGTGGTGACGGCGTCGGTGCTGTTGATCTGGTCGAAGTCGATCACCGACGGCGGCCCGTTTGCGGCCAGCAGCGAGTATCCCCCCTGGAGTTTCAGCACCGCCCGCACGAGCGCGAGCGCCGCGGCGAGGTCGAACCGGCGCTGCTTTTCGGTCATCGGCTTGCCCGTTGGAGGGGTCGACCGGGATCCCGCTCCAGTCGGGGTCATTGCCGGCGTCGATCACCTCCACCCCGGTCCAGCCTCCCGCCGCCAGGCTCTTGCGGACGTGCGCGCCCCATGCGTTCTGATACTTGGGTGCCGTGAAGTTGAGCAGCACCCAGCCGGGATGCTGCTGGGGGTGAATCTCGGCCCCCGACTGCGTGTGCATGATCCAGCCCGGGTGATGCGCGCGCACCCAGTCGAGGCCGAACCCGGCCAGGCCACAGCCGTTGCAGGCATACAGCAGCGACCGCTGCTGCCACGCGGCCAGGCTGGGGCTGGCAGTTGCGCATCGTGTGCGGCAGCGTGCCCCAGGACGGGGACCGATCACCGCGCTGTACTGAAGGCCGATGCAGCGGGCCCGGGCTAGCGTCGGCGCCTTCGCCGAAGCGAACGCCAGCGGTACCCCGGGGCGGCGCAGGCCGGCGCAGGCACGGGGTGCGGTCGCGCCCGATCCGCCCTCGCAGGAGGCGGCCACGAATAGCGCCGCGAGAGCGGCGATCGCCGTCAGGAATCGCATCGAGTGCAGCGGCCCGCGGGTGTTCCGATGACGCCGCCGTCGGGCGGGGTGATGACCGCCACCACATCGACGATCAGCTCCGCGCCGCAGTGGCGGCAGAAGCCGCCCTCGGGTGGGTGGTGGCTGAGGGAAAAGACGATGTCCGAGTCGACGCCCGCGCCCCGCGCCGACACGACTCCGCGACCGGCCCGGACGCGCCCGAACTCGAGCTGCACCTGGCCGCTGTGATCGTCGCCGTTCGCATGCACCGTGCCGGTCGCGACACCCAGCGCTCCGTCGAGGTCGTCGGCCGACACCGCGGGCAGGTAGAGCTCGGCGACCACGTGCTCGCCGCGGACACCCGCGTCGATCCACAGGTAGGTGCCGGGCTCGTCGCCCCGCCGCGCCGGCAGTGCGCTGATCGTGCCCGAGATCTGCGTCCAGGTCACTTCGCCTCCAGCCAGGTCGCGCCGACCCCGACGTCGACCGCGAGCGGCGGGTCGAGCGGATAGGCCGCGGTCATCTCGTCGGCGACGAGCGCACGCAGCGCCGAGGTTTCGCCGTCGGCCACCTCGAAGAGCAGCTCGTCGTGGATCTGGAGCACCAGCCGCGACCGCCGGCCCTCGTCGCGCAGGCGCCGGTGGATGGCGATCATCGCAACCTTGATGATGTCGGCCGCGCTGCCCTGCATGATGGTGTTCACCGCGAGCCGCTCGCCCAGGCTGCGGGTTTGGTAGTTGGACGCGCGCAGCTCGGGGATCGGCCGGCGGCGGCCGAACAGCGTGGTCACGTAGCCGTCGGCCTTCGCCCGCTCGATGGTCGCGGCGATGAACTCGTTCACGCGCGGGAAGCGGGCCAGGTAGGTGTCGATGAAGGCCTGCGCCTCCTCGCGCGAGATGCCGAGCTGCTCGGAGAGCCCGAAGGAGCTGATGCCGTAGATGATCCCGAAGTTGACCGCCTTGGCCCGGTTGCGCTCCTCCCGCGTCAGCTCGGCTGCCGGCTTGCCCAGCACCTGGGCCGCGGTGACGCGGTGGATGTCCTCGCCGCGGGCGAAGGCCTCGTGCAGGACGGGCTCGCCCGCGAGGTGGGTGAGGATGCGAAGCTCGACCTGGGAGTAGTCGGCCGAAAGCAGCTTGAAGCCCTCGCCGGCGACGAAGGCGCCGCGGATCTCGCGCCCGAGCGGCGTGCGGATGGGGATGTTCTGCAGGTTCGGGCGGATCGACGACAGCCGGCCAGTGGCGGCGGTCGTCTGGCTGAAGGTCGTGTGCAGGCGCCCGTCGGCCGGGTCGATCAGGTCGGGCAGGGGGATCAGGTAGGTGTTCAGGAGCTTCGACTGCTCGCGCCACTGCTCGACGACGTCGACGATCGGGTTCAGGTGGCGGATCTTGGCCAGAACGCGGGCGTCCGTGGAGTAGCCGGTCTTGCCGCGGCGATCGGACGGCAGGCCCAGCCGCTCGAACAGCACCTCGCCGAGCTGCTTCGGCGATCCGATCACGAACGGCCCACCGGCCAGCTCGTAACAGCGGGCCTCGAGCTCCTCGACCTGGTCGGCGAGCTTGGCGGCGATCTCGGCCAGGCGGTAGGTGTCGACGCGGATGCCGACGGCTTCCATCGACCCCAGCACCGGTACGAGCGGGAGCTCGATGTCCTGGTACAGGCCGGTCATGTCGCGCTCGGCCAGGCGCTCGGCGGCGCGCGGGTGCAGGCGGCGCGTGGCGGCCGCCGCGCGCACGAGCGTCGCCGTCTCGTCGTCGGCTGCGACCTGCAGCCCCAGGCCCATCTCCTCGGCCAGATCGTCGATCTCGTACGTCGCCCGGCCCGGGTCGAGCAGGTAGGCGGCGATCGCCGTATCGCCCGCCGGAACGAGCGCCGGATGCTTGAGGCCGTGCGTCAGCACGCGCCGGTCGCGCAGGGCCTCGACCACCCGGCCGGTATCGGCCTCGACCACCAGCGTGTCGGCGCCGTCGCCGGTGACCGCCGCCCGGCCACCGCCGGCCGCGAGCGCCACCTCGTCGGCGAGCGCCTTCAGCTCGTCGAGGCCGCCCTCGCGCCAGGTCAGCTCGACGCCCTCGACCACCTCGGCCGGCGCACCCGGAACCGCCTCCTCGAGCTCGTCGACGCGCTTGAGCAGCGCCCGGAACTCGAGCCTGCGGAAGAGCTCCTTCATCGTCGAGCGGTCGGGGGGCTGCACCACGAGGGCGTCGAAGTCGACCTCGATCTCGAGGTGACGGTCGATGGTCGCGAGCTTCTTCGACTTCACCGCATCCTCGGTCGCCGTGCGCAAATTCTCGCGCCGCTTCTCACCCGAGACGGCATCCAGGTTTGCGTACACGCCCTCCATCGAGCCGAACCGGACCAGGAGCTCGGCCGCCGTCTTGTCGCCGATCCCCGGCACGCCGGGAATGTTGTCGGACGTATCGCCCTTGAGGCCGATGAAGTCGGGCACGAGCTCGGGGCCGATGCCGTAGCGCTGGCGGATCCGGTCGGGCGTGTAGACCACCACGTCGGAGACGCCGCGCGGGGTCATCATGATGCAGATCTGCTCCGACGCGAGCTGGAACGCGTCGCGGTCGGTCGAGACGACGCAGACGCGGTGCCCGGCCTGCTCGGCCGTGGCCGAAAGCGTGCCGATCACATCGTCGGCCTCCTTGCCGAGCACGCGGAAATTGCGGTAGCCGAACGCCTCGACCAGCGGCTCGAAGTGCGGCACCTGCTGGCGCAGGAGATCGGGCATCGGCCGGCGGTGGGCCTTGTACTCGGCGTCGAGCTCGATGCGGGCGGTCGGCTTCTCGTCCCAGGCCACGAGCACCGTCTTCGGCCGGTAGTCGGCCAGGAGCTTCATCAGCATGTTCGCCATGCCCAGGAGCGCGTTGGTGGGGAAGCCGTCGACCGTCTGCAGCTCCTCCGGGAGGGCGAAGAATGCGCGATAGGCGAGGCCGTTGCCGTCGACGAGAAACACGTCGCACTGCTTGGCGGGGGTGTCGTCGAGGTTCAGATCCTTGGGCTGAGCCTGCTTCACCGTCGCCATCCGATGCAGCGTATCCGAGGCGGCACTCGGCGTAACTACAATCCCGGCCCGATGGCAATCATCCCCTCAGCGTCCTACAGCCTCACGATGCGGGTCGAGATCCCGTCGGCGTCTGGCTCGTTCGCCAGCGTCGCGGCGGCGATCGGCGAGGCCGGCGGCGACGTCGGCGCCATCGACCTGGTGCGCGTGACCAAGGACCACACGGTGCGCGACATCACCGTCGCCGCGGCCGACGACGCGCACGGCCAGCGCATCGTCGACGCGGTGCGCGCGATCGCCGGCGTGCAGATCGGCAACGTCTCGGATCGCACGTTCCTCATGCATCTCGGCGGCAAGATCGAGGTGCACAACAAGGTGCCGGTGAAGACGCGCGACGACCTGTCGATGGCCTACACGCCGGGCGTCGCCAGGGTCTGCATGGCCATCAACCGCGACCCCGACAAGGCGCGCACGCTCACCATCAAGCAGAACACCGTTGCGGTCGTCACCGACGGCACCGCGGTGCTCGGCCTCGGCGACATCGGGCCCGCGGCGGCGATGCCGGTGATGGAGGGCAAGGCGATGCTGTTCAAGGAGTTCGCGGGCATCGACGCCTGGCCGCTCTGCCTGGACACGAAGGACACCGAGGAGATCATCACCATCGTCAAGGCGATCGCACCGGGGTTCGGCGGCATCAACCTCGAGGACATCGCCGCGCCGCGCTGCTTCGAGATCGAGGGCCGGCTGCGGCGCGAGCTCGACATCCCCGTCTATCACGACGACCAGCACGGCACCGCGGTGGTGGTGCTGGCCGGCCTCCTGAACGCCGCCAAGCTGGTCGGGAAGCGCATGGAGGACCTGCGGGTGGTGCTGGTGGGCGTTGGCGCCGCCGGGGTGGCCGTCACCAAGCTCCTGATGGAGGCCGGCGTGCAGGACGTCATCGGCTGCGACCGCGAGGGTGCGCTGCACCCGGGCAAGAAGGGGCTGACCGCGATCAAGAAGTGGTATGCGCGCAACACGAACCCGCGCCGTTTCACCGGCTCTGCCGACGAGGCCCTGCGCGGCGCCGACGTCTTCCTCGGACTGTCCGGCCCCGGATCCGTCTCGGTGGAGGCCGTCAAGTCGATGGCGAACGATGCGATCGTGTTCGCGATGGCGAACCCCGATCCCGAGGTGCGGCCCGAGGAGATCGAGGGCCACGTGCGCGTGATCGCCACCGGGCGCTCGGATTACCCCAACCAGATCAACAACGTGCTCGCGTTCCCGGGCATCTTCCGCGGCGCCCTCTCGGCGTCGGCGACCGCGATCAACGAGCCCATGAACCTGGCGGCGGCGCGCGCCATCGCCGGCGTCATCGGCGAGGACGAGCTGCACGAGGAGTACATCATCCCGAGCGTCTTCAACAAGGCCGTCGTCGAGTCCGTGGCCGCGGCCGTGCACGAGGCCGCGATCGAGACCGGCATCGCCAGGCGCTCCGCGGGCCCGCCGACGGACGCCTCAGCGATCTACCGCTGAGGCGTCACCGGCTGGGTTCTTACGCCGCTTCGCTGCGCAGGCCCTGAATCTCGTTCAGGGCTGCGAGCTGCTGCAGCGCGTCGGCCTCGAGCTGGCGGACGCGCTCGCGCGTCAGGCCAACGCTGCGGCCGATCGAGTCGTAGTTCTGCGGGTCGCCGCCGTCGAGCCCGAAGCGCAGCTCGAGGATCCGGCGCTTGCGCTCGGACAGGTGTCCAAGCCCCTCCACCAGCATCTCGCGACGCAGGGACTCCTCGACCAGCTCGTCGGTGCGGGGCGACGACTCGTCGGCGATCATGTCGCCCATCTCGGAGTCGCCGTCGTCGCCGACGGGCGTGTGCAGGGACGCCGTCCGCGGCAGTGCGCGGGCATCGACCACATCGGGCACCGCGACGCCGGATGCCGCAGCGACCTCGTCGTCGGTCACGTCACGGCCGAGCCTGGCCTCGAGTGCAGACCGGGTCGCATCGACCCGGCGGACGCGCTCGGACACATGGACAGGCAGCCGGATGGTGCGTGACTGGTTGGCGACCGCCCGCTGCACGGCCTGGCGAATCCACCAGGTGGCGTACGTCGAGAACTTGAGGTCGCGGCGCCAGTCGAACTTCTCGACCGCACGCACGAGCCCGATCGTTCCCTCCTGAATCAGGTCCAGGAACGGCACGCCGTGCCCGCGATAGCGCTTGGCGACCGACACCACCAGCCGCAGGTTCGACTCGATCATGCGCTGCTTGGCCTTGTCGTCGCCCTCTTCCACGAGCTTGGCCAGGCGCTGCTCATCTTCCTTGGCGAGCAGCGGGTGGCGGGAGATCTCGTGCAGGTACCGGTCGAGGCTGTCCGTTGGGCCGACGGCCGCAGCCGCGGCCGTTGCGGCAGCCGCAACGGATGCCGCCATGGCGATCTCGTCGGCGTCGCCCGCGGGCACGATCTCGACTCCCTGATCCGACAGTTCCGTCGTCAGGGTCTCAACGTCTTCGTCATCAAGGTCGAGGTCGACGGCAACCGCCGCCAGCTCCTCTTCGGCGAGGAGGCCACGGTCGTGAGCCGACTCGATCATCAGCCGCACACGCGGCTCGTTCATAAGCACTGTCATCGTCCCTCGATTGCCCGGCGACGGCATCACCCGTCCGGGCCTGGTAGTCATGTCAGATGGCTGCCTACCTGTGAATCTTCGATCAGTCAGGCTGGTCACTGCCCGGCTGACGCCGGGGCAGCGATCATCGGGGGCAGCCCCCACCCGATAAACTCATTGTACCAGAGGGATGCAAGTTGCGCTTGTCTGGCGGAAAGGGCGTTCACACGCGATCCATACGTCTGGGCCCGTCAGTACCGGTCCATGTATTCGTCGATCTCCCACTGGTGCACCTGCTCGTTGTAGGCGGCCCACTCCTCGCGCTTGAGCCGGACGTATTCGGTGAAGATGTGATCGCCGAGCGCCTCGCGCACGACCGCATCGGCCTCGAGCGCGTCGAGCGCGTGGGCCAGGTCGTGCGGGAGACTGCCGATGCCGAGCGACTCGGACTCCTCCTCGGTCATGTGGTAGATGTTGCGATTGACCGGCTCGGGCGGCACAAGGCCGCGGCTGATGCCGTCGAGGCCCGCCGCGAGCATGCACGCAAGCGCCAGGTAGGGGTTCGCGGTCGGATCGGGAGTGCGCAGCTCGATCCGGGTCGAGCGGCCGCGCTTGGCCGGCACCCGGATGGCGGCCGACCGGTTCCCGGGCGACCAGGCGATGTAGACCGGGGCCTCGTAGCCGGGCAGAAGCCGCTTGTACGAGTTCACGGTCGGGTTGGCGACCGACGTGATCGCGGGCAGGTGCTCGAGCACGCCGGCGATGTACGAACGGCAGTCGCCCGACAGCCGCAGCTCGTCGGACTCGTCGAGGAACGCGTTGTCACTGCCGCGCGCAAGCGACTGGTTCACGTGCATGCCGGAGCCGTTCTCGCCCTGGATCGGCTTGGCCATGAACGTCGCGTGCATGCCGTGGCGGGCCGCGATCGTCTTCACCACCATCCGGAAGGTGACCAGGTTGTCGGCGGTCGTGAGCGCGTCGGCATGGCGGAAGTCGATCTCGTGCTGGCCGATGGCGACCTCGTGGTGGGCCGCCTCGAGCTGGAAACCCATCTGCTGCAGCGTCACCTCGATGTCGCGCCGGCAGTCCTCACCGCGGTCGAGCGGCGCAACGTCGAAGTAGGTGGCGGCGTCGTGCGGGTCGACCGTCGGGTTGCCGTCGGGGTCGAGCTTGAAGAGGAAGAACTCGGCCTCGGGGCCGACGTTCATGGTGTACCCCAGGTCGGCGGCCTGCTTGAGCACGCGCTTGAGGTTCGTGCGCGGATCGCCGGCGAACGGCGTGCCGTCGGGATCTGCGACGTCGCAGATCAGGCGGGCGGTGCGCGCCGCCTCGGTGCCGCGCCATGGCAGCACCGCGTACGTCGCCGGGTCGGGCAGGAAGTACATGTCTGACTGCTCGATCCGCTTGAAACCGCGGATCGACGACCCGTCGAACATGAGCTCGTTCGCGAGCGCCTTCTCGAGCTCGTCGACCGGGATCGACACGTTCTTGACCGGGCCGTACGGCTCGGTGAACTGCAGCCGAACGAAGGCGACGTTGTCGCGCCGACAGCGTTCGATGACCTCCTGCTTGTCCATGCGGCTCCTCCCTGTGGTTTGGCCGTGCGGCGGCGCCAAGTCTAACGGCCGCCCGTGACGGACCATGCTCGCGCGGCCCGGCGCTGGGCCGGGCCGCGCGAGGGAGTCAGGTCAGCCGCCTGCGGCCAGGGCGTGGGCGAACGCGAACCCGTTCACCGTGCCCAGTCCGCTGGCCATGTCGTAGCCACGGACGGCGTTCCAGCCGGGGACCGAGAACAGCGGGTTGCCGTTCGGACCCACGACCAGGAACGTGTTCGTGCCCGAGGTGATGTCGACGATCCCGGAGCCGTCTCCTCTGGCCAGCCGGTACATCGCCGGGTTGATCCATCCCAGCCGGTGACCCGCGATCTGGTCGGCGATTGCGACCACGCCCGAGAAGAGCGGGCTGGCCTCGCTCGTGCCGCCGACGACGTAGAAGCCGGGCCCGAGCGGCTGGAAGCTCAGGAACACCAGCGCACCGCCGTTCACGGCCGCGCTCATGCTGATGTCCGGCGTCGACCGGCCGTTGCCGGTGCCGCGCACGTGGTGCTGGAACGACGGCAGGCCGAAGACATGCGACGGTCCACCGCCCCCGGCGGCGTCGATGCCGACGGGGATGTCGTTCCACACGTTGTCGGGCGCCGTGCGGTTCCCGTTGGCGTCCAGATGGAGCTGCGTCCCGCCGACGCTGGTCACCAGCGGATCGCTGGAGGGCCAGATGATGGCGGGGTGGCGGAAGTACGTGCCGTTCAGCCGTCCCTCGGCCGATCCGCTGTCGCCGGAGCTCGCGAGCATCGTGACGTGATGGGCGCGGGCGTTCTTGTTCGCCGAGCGCAGCTTCAGGATCGACGCCTTGCTCGGGAACGTCTCCTCGGTGGCACCGAAGCTCTGCGAGAACACATCACCGACACCCGCGTTGATGAGCTTGTTCTCGGCCTTGACGATCTGCGGGAATCCGACCGTGCCCTCGGTCTCGGCGACCGGCGTCTCGGCGAGCACGATGTTCGCCTTGGGGGCCATCAGGTGTGACATCTCGACGTCAAGGGTCGTCTCGAAGGCCCAGTTGACCATGGTGGCGTTGGTCGGATCAAATGCCGGCACCGGGCCGGCGGGCTGCACGACCTTGAAGGACGGCGGCGCCGGCAGGCCGAAGGCACTGTCGAACGACGCCAGGTCGGCCTTGATGGTCGGCGAGCCGAACGAGTCGACCAGGACGATCGTGCGTCCCTGCCCGGCATCCCCGTTGGCGTACAGAGGCGCCATGTTGTACGCCTTCCGGAACTGCTGTGGCGAGTAGCAGGCAACGCCCGAGCTGCGCCTCGCACTGCGCCGTCGTCGGCGGAGCCTGGGCCGCTCCGGCGGCGAACCGCCACGTCAGGCCCTTCTTCGTGAGCGTGCCACGCCGAACTGGAACCCTTGATGTGCGGCACGCTCGCCGGCCGTGCGGACGCGGCCGGAGCTCCCACGGCCACGCAGACGCCGAGCATCGCGACCACGCCCAGCAGACGCTTGCACATAGAACTGCCCCTCCCCCGTTGGTGATTCAAACCTACCCGCCGGTGAGCCTAGTCGGAAACGGTCAAGCCTGCAAGGACGAGCGGCACGCTGCGAAACAGCGCGCCGCCCGTCCGGGAAGATCACGCCGCCTCGGCGACCAGATCCTTGTCCTCTGCCACCTCTGCCGCAGCCGCCTGCTGGTTGTGGGTGCGGATGAAGGCGAAGGCCACAATGGCGCCCACCAGAGCCACTCCCGCCGAATACCGCAGGCTGTGCGAGAGGGCGTAGATGAACACGTCGGACGACGGGTGCCCGGCTGCCGCACGCGTGTTGGAGAGGTGCTCGAAGATCGCCGTCAGGCTGGCGACGCCGAACACGCCTCCGATCATCCGCGTCATCGAGAGCACGCCGGACGCGGCGCCCGCCTTCGTGCGGTCGACGGAGCTCATGACCACCGCCGTCATCGGCGACATGGTCATGCCCATCCCGAGCCCGCCGACGATGAACGCGGGCAGCAGGGTCGAGAAGCCGCTCGTGTCACTGATGCGCGACTCGAGCAGGAGCGACGTCGACACCAGGAGCATCCCCAGCGTCAGCAGCCCGCGCGAGCCGAACCGGTCGCTGAGCCTGCCCGCCACCGGCGCGGTGACGATGATCAGGACGGTCATGGGCAGGAAGCGCACGCCCGTCTGCAGCGGCGAGAGCCCCTCGACGTCCTGCATGTAGAGAGTGATGAAGAAGAACGTCGCGAACATCGAGAACGTCACCAGGAACGCGACCACGTTGCCCGCGTCGAAGTTGCGGCTGCGGAAGAAGTCCATGTTCAGCATCGGGTCGCGCCCGCGCAGCTGGAGGACGATGAACGCCGCCAGGCCGATCACGCCGACCGTGAACTCGGCCGCGATCCGGCCGGATGTCCAGCCGTAGCTGTTGGCCTGTACGAGGCCCAGCACGAGTCCACCCAGGCCGAGCGAGAGCGTGAGGATCCCGAGCACGTCGATGCGGCGGATCGCGGTCTCGTCGCGCGACTCCTGCACCGCCCAGATCGTGAGCGGCACCGCCACCAGCGCGACGGGGACGTTGAGGAAGAAGATCCACTCCCAGCCGGCCTTCTCGACCAGGAGGCCGCCAACGACAGGGCCCATTCCCAGGGCCATGCCGGAGATGCCGGCCCACAGGCCGAGCGCCCGGCCGAGGTCGCGGCCGCTGAAGGTGTGCGTGAGGATCGAGAGCGTCCCCGGCATGAGGAACGCCGCGCCGGCGCCCTGGACACCACGGAAGAAGACGAGCTCGTTGATCGAGCCCGAAAGGCCCGCGCCGATCGAGCCGAGCGTGAACACGATCAGCCCTCCCAGGAACATGCGCTTGCGGCCGAACACGTCACCCAGCCTGCCGCCGGTCACGAGCAGGACGCCGAAGACGAGCGTGTAGGCGTTCACTGTCCAGGAGAGTTCCGAGATCGACGCGTTGAAGCTGTTCTTGATGGCCGGCAGCGCAATGTTCACCACGGTGTTGTCGAGCATCACCATGAACAGGGCGAAGCACATCGCCGCCAGCGTCCACCTCTTGCGATTGGCCTCGTTCATTACAGGCATTTACCGATCCCCTCTCTCCTCGGCGGCCGCCAGCACCCGAAGGAGCGACTCCCGCATCTGCTCAAGCTCTCGCGATGGCAACACCGCGAACGATTTTCCGACCTGCTCGAAGAACTTCGGCAGGCGCTCCGCCAGCTCCCGGCCTTCACCGGTCAGCGTGACCCAGACGACGCGGCGGTCGCGCAGGTCGCGCTCGCGGCGGACGTATCCGGCCTGCTCCAGGCGGTCGATGACACCCGTCACCGTCGACGCCAGCATGTGGCAGTCGCGGCCCAGGTCGCGGGCCGAGGCCCGGCCGTCGGCGGCCTGCAGGGTCTGCAGCGCGATGGCCTGCGGCATGGTCACACCCTGCTCCTCGAGCAATGGCTTGGTCGCCCGCTTCGCCCGGATCGCCACGTCGGACCACAACCGCCCGACCTCTGCGGCAAGCTCAGCCTTGGATATCGTTCGTGCGGCCATAATTCGCGTTCGTTCCTTTCACAGGTAAAAGGTTCGTACACGAATCATATCAACGCGAAGCACAACCGTCAAGGGACTACACGCGCTCGGCCGCGACCGCGATCTCCTCCGCGACTTCGGCGATATCCCGGTTCGCATTCCAGACCTGGAGCTGGCGGTGTGCGCCGTTGCCGTTCTCGAGGATCCAGTCGATCCGCGCGAGCGCCTCCGCGCAGCCCAGCGTGCGGGCGATCGGGCGGAGCTCGCGCAGGCGGCGCTTGGCCAGCGTCCGGGCCGACATCTTCACCCGCTTGCCGGCGGCGAGATCCATCAGCGGCGCATCCATCCCGTAGCGCAGGGCGAGCCACTTGTTCTCGGCCAGCAGCATGCGGTGGTACGAGAGCACGTCCTGGCCGTCGAGGTAGCGGTCGAGCAGGAGCTTCACCAGACACTGCACGTAGGCGGCCAGCGCGATCGAGTCCTCGACGCGCGTCTGGCAGTCCATCACCCGCAGCTCGAGGGTGCCGAAGCGGGGATGCGGGCGCACGTCCCACCACAGGTGGGTGTAGTCGCCGATCGCGCCGGTGGCCTCCATGAACCCGACGGCCTGCGCGTAGTCGTCGTAGTCCTTGAACCGGGGCGGCAGGCCGCTGCGGGGGAAGGCCGAGAACACCATCGCCCGGGTCGAGGCGAGGCCGGTGTGGTCACCTCGCCAGAACGGTGAGTTCGCCGACAGCGCGAGCAGGACGGGCAGCTCGATCAGGACGCCCTCCATCACCGCGAGGCACGCCTCGGGCGAGGGCACGGCGACATGCACGTGCATGCCGAAGACGAGCTCGCGGCGGGCGACGTACTGGAGCATCTCGACCAGTGCCCGGTAGCGGTCGCGGGCGGTGATCTTCTGGTTCTCGAACAGCGAGAACGGGTGCGTGCCGGCGGCTCCCAGCCGCATGCGATGGGAGCGCGCCTGCTGACCGACGTACTGGCGGATCAGGCGCAGGTCGGCCGCGGCGGCGGGGATGTCGTCGCAGACGATGGTGCCCGACTCGAGCACGCACTGCATCAGCTCCGGCTTGAGCCGTTCCGCCATCTCGCCGTCCCCGACGTCCGCCAGGATCTCCTCGACGCCCGAGACCAGGTCGTACCCGGCGGGGTCGAGCAGCATGTACTCCTCCTCGATCCCCACCGTCAGCGGCGGCCCCGACCCAAACCGGTGGTCGAGCACGCTCGAGCGCGCACTGCCCTTGCCGCCCGCACCTTCGCCGGGGGATTCAGCCATGAGCGGAGGTTGTACCCCATTTCGGCTCCGGTGCCAACGCCGGCGGTAGCATTGGCCACTCGCGCACGCGGGTTCTCAGGCCGAAGTGGCGGAACGGTAGACGCACGCGACTCAAAATCGCGCGGCCGCAAGGTCATGTGGGTTCGACTCCCACCTTCGGCACTCCCACGCAGGCGACACGCGGCGGCAATCGCGCACGGTTGCGTCGAATGGTGCCTCCGTCGCGGGGCTTCGATCAGTTGCCCACCGCCGGGGGCATGATCTCGCGGAACTCCTGAGCACAGCGGCAGGCGACGGCGATCTTGGCAGCCCACTCCAGCGCGTCCTTGCGTGAGGGCACGTCGACGATCGTTACCCCGCCCACGTACGCCTTGCTCTTGGGGGCGTCGGTGATCGTCCCATCGATCGCGACCACGCTCACCTCCTCGCTGCATCCGCCGGCGAACACCAGCACGCCTGCGTCCATGGCCTGCTGGACCACCGCATGCGCAGCCTCTCCCACGGCGGGCCCCTCCTCATCGGGGATGTGGTCCATCGCGCCGTGATCGAACGAGATCAGATACCGCGTCATCACATGACTCCTTCCTCGGCGGCCCTGCTCCGGCCGGCACTCACCCTGGACTCGCGCAGTAGAGACTGACAAGCCACCGAGGACTCATCGCTGCTCCGGCCACTTCTGGACGGCGGCGGGGTGATGACGCAATGGTCACCACCCCGTCGCCGTGCGGCAACCCCCCCGGCTGCATAATGACCACCCCGTCGCCGAAACTCAAACTTCGGGAAGGTGTGTGCACCCCGCTCGGCCACGGCTGGGGATCTCGCGACACTCCCCGCGGCAACACGCGGGTCTCGTATGATCTCCGGCGGCGGCTGAGGGGCCGCCTCGATGTCCGTTACCTCCGCGCGCTCGCCGGGGGCGAGGGAAGGAGCGTGGCGTGTCGGAAGGACTCGCCGGCCGAGACGCCGGCCACGGGGTTGGGTCGTCCGGGATTCATCGCGACCCACGGCCTGCACAGCGACGCCCAGCGGGAGGCCGCGGGCGAGGTCGCGAGCCGGATCCGGGACGCGGGCCTGCGCACGGTCCGGCTGATCGTCGTTGACCAGCACGGCATCCCGCGCGCGAAGTACCTCTCCGGCGACGCGTTCATCTCGGCGCTCGAGAACGGCTCGGACTTCTCGGGCGCGATCTACAGCCTCGACACGGGCAACGGCGTGTTCCCGCCGGCATTTGCCGTGGGCGGCGGGTTCGGCATCGAGGAGATGACGGGCTTCCCGGACGTCACGCTCGTCCCCGACCCGGCGACGTTCCGCGTGCTGCCGTACGCCGACCGCACGGGCTGGGTCCTGTCCGATCCGTACTTCGCGAACGGCAAGCCGATACCGCTCGACGGCCGCGGGCTCCTGCGCCACCAGCTCGCCCGTCTCGCCGAGCGCGGGCTGGAGGTGCATTCCGGACTCGAGGTCGAGCTGTACGTGACGCGGCGGGCGCACGCGTCGATCGGGTTCGACGAGACGGGCCTGCCGGGCGCGCCGGGCGCGGCCCTCGAGGTCGAGGTGATCGAGCGCGGCTACCAGTTCCTCTCGGACAGCCGCATGGACGCCTTCGCCGGTACGATCGAGGCGATCCGCGACGGGCTCATCGACGCCGGAATCCCGCCCCGCTCGATCGAGAACGAGTGGGGCCCCGGGCAGATCGAGATCACCTTCAGCCCGATGGAGGGTCTCGCCGCGGCCGACGCGATGATCCTCTTCCGCAGCACCGTGAAGGCGGTCTGCGCGCGCCTGGGCCTGCACGCGACGTTCATGTGCTGGCCGGCGCTGCCGAACTTCTTCCCCAGCGGCTGGCACCTCCACCAGTCGCTGCTCGAGGTCGAGAGCGGCAGGAATGTGTTCATGGACGACCGCGAGCTCCTGTCGCCGACCGGCCGCCGGTTCGTCGCCGGGCTGCTCGAGCATGCGCGCGAGATGACCGTCTTCGGCGATCCGACGACGAACGCCTACGCGCGCTTCCGCCCGTACTCCTTCGCACCGGACCGGATCTGCTGGGGCGGGGACAACCGCGGTGCGCTGATCCGCGTGCAGGGCGGCCCGGGCGACGCCGGCACGCACGTCGAGAACCGCCTCTCGGAGCCGGCCGCAAACCCATACCTCTGGCTGGCCGCGAACATTGCCGCGGGCCTCGACGGCATCGACCGCGGCGCGGATCCGCCGGAGCCCGTCGAGGGCGATCCGTACGTCGCCGACGCCCCGCCCCTGCCGCAGTCTCTCGGCGAGGCCGTCGAGGACCTCGCGGGCAGCACGTTCTACCGGGAGGCGTTCGGGGATGCGCTCGTCGACTATCTCGTGATGATGAAGCGCTTCGAGCTGAAGCGCTACGAGGAGGCGGGCGCGGCGGTCGACGAGCCGGAGAGCTCCGGGCGCAGCGCCTGGGAGATGCGCGAGTACTTCGAGTTCTACTGATGTGCCGGCTGCTCGCCCACGTATCCAGCCGGCCGCTCACGGTGGCCGAGGCGATCGGCGACGCCGATCTCGCCTCGTTCGGCGACCTCTCGCCGCGCCACCCCGACGGCTGGGGCATGGCCTGGTGGCGGTCGCTCGACGCGGCCGGCGACGGCGCCGTCCCCGAGCGCCGGCGCGCGGTCGGAAGCGCGCGCGAGGACCCGGGCTTCACGGCGACGATGCGCGGCGTCGCGGGCTGCGCGAACGTCGTGCACCTGCGCGGTGCGACACCCGGGCTGACCGTCGAGCTCGAGAACTGCCACCCGTTCGTGCGCCCAGGCGCGGCCTTCGCCCAGAACGGCGCGATCCACCCCCAGCACCGCCTGCCGGAGCTCCTGCCGGCGCACCTCGAGGCCGAGGTCGCCGGATCGACGGACAGCGAGCGGCTGTTCCTCCACCTGTACGACCGGCTCGAGGACGGCGGACCGTTCGTCGAGGTCGTCCGCGACGCGCTCGCGGAGGTGCTCGAGCGCTTCACCTCGCCGGTGCTGAACGCGATGTACCTGACGCCGGACAACCTGCATGTCATCAACGCGCACAACCCGACCGCGCTGCCGTATCCCGGTGACCCGCACGACCTCTTCGCGCTGCGCTTCCGGGTCGACGACGGGCTCGTCGTCGTCGCGTCGACCGGCTTCGACCAACCCGAGTCGCGCGGCTGGCACACGCTCGACAACATGACGATCCTGACGGTCGCGCTCGATAGCCTCGAGGTCCGCATCGACGCGCTCGACGGCGTCCCCGTCCCCGCCTACGACTATTCGGAGAGCCTGTGAGCACGCACTCCCAGCGCGTCGTTCTCGTCACCGGCGCGGCCGGCGGCATCGGCGCCGCGACCGCCCGCACCCTCGCCGCCGAGGGCGCCGCGCTCGTCATCCACGACGTGCGGCGCGATGGACGGCTCGCCGACCTCGCCGGCGAGCTCGGCGACGCGGCCCACGCGCTTGCGGCCGACCTGCGCGATCCGGCGGCGGCGGACGCGCTCTGGCACGAGGCCGTCGCCTGGCGCGGCCACATCGATGTCCTCATCAACAACGCGGGCATCTACGAGGCGGCCAGTCCCGACGGCGATCTCGCGACATGGCAGGCGTCGTGGGAGCGCACGCTCGCGATCTGCCTCGTTTCGCCGGCTGCGCTCTGCCGCGCGGCGATCGCGACCTTCCGCGAGCAACCCGGGGGAGGCATCATCGTCAACCTCGCGAGCCGCGCGGCGTGGCGCGGGGAGGATGCCGACTACTGGCACTACGCGGCCGCGAAGGCCGGCGTCGTCGCGATGACAAAGACCATCGCGCGGCAGTACGGCCGCCAGGGCGTGACCGCGTTCGCGGTGGCGCCCGGCTTCGTCGACACGCCCTTCAACGCACCGGCGGTGGCCGAGCACGGCATGGAACTCTTCGTGAACGACACCGCGCTCGGCGAGGTCGCCCTGCCGCAGGACGTCGCGAATGTGATCGCCTTCCTGGCGTCCGGTAAGGCGCGTCACGCAACGGGTACGACGATCGACGTGAACTCGGCGAGCTACGTCCGCTGAGCATGTGGTGCACGGTTGGATAAGCGCGCGTCCGGGCCCCCTCGCGGCTGTTAGCATCGCGATCTGGCCCGCTCTGGCGTCCATCTGGCGCGGGACACGGGCTCTCGCGCTGCTGGGGACGGCTCGCGAGAGCGCAGAAGAGGTCGCCTCTCCCAACGCAGGCGGCCTCTTCGCCTTGCCCGGGTGACATCGATCGCCGGTTGGGCGTTTGTACCCATTGCGGGCGGAGGCGCGCCGGGGGTACCGTCGTCTCGTCGCCCCTGGCCCCTCAGCCGGCTACGGCGGTCTAGACCCCGCGGAGCCCCAGCGGCGCCTGGGCGATGTTCTCACCACCGGGAGAGCCCCCGGCGAAGAGCTGAAGAGGTCGCCCGCGACCACGGCGGCCTCTTTCGCTTGGGCGGGCGGCCATGCCGAGCCCGGGCCGGCTTGTCTGCGCTTCCGGTCGAGGCTCGGGTGTGGCCTGCACCGCGACGACCCCCCTCCTCGCCTCGGCGCGCCCATTTTGGGCCGGGGCCGACCGTAACATTCGTACCTAAGCACCAGATTGTGCCGGGCCGAAGGGCGGGCTACGAAACGGGGAGCCCGTGCCGCTCGGCGCACCTGTCGCAGTACGCCGTCCACAGGGGTTTCGGCTGCCCGCAGTCGACGCAGCGGTGACTGATCCACCCGTGGCCGAAGTGCACGATCGCGGAAGTCTTGCCGGTGGCCATGGTCCCATCTTGCTCCCGATCCGGCGTGGATGCCAGGTCTGGCCGGATCGGTGCCAATCTGACGCTTAACAACGCCGCCGACCCCGAGGGTGTTAATCAGCCTCTCACCCACGACCTGGATCCTGATTGTGCCCGACCCCCACCAATGTCGGGCAGCGCGAAACGGGCGCCCCGAGTCCCCACCTGCCGGCTCGGGGCGCCGCTTCGCCTTCAGGCGGTCAGGGCACCGACGAGCCAGCCGGCCACGATCGTCAGCAGGCCGACCGCGATCGTCGAGACCTGCATCGTCGCGACGCCGACGATCACCACCGCGGCGCCGCCGCCGAACAGGGCGAACGCCAGCGCCGGTTTGCGATTCCCAAGCCGCACGCTTCGAAGATACCTTCGCGACGTCGAGCCGGAGGCCGCCGAGCGTGGTGGTTTCTACCCATTCTGAGCCAAATTAACGCGGCGTCGAGGGTGTCGGACGCTCACCCAGCCGCAGCTCGCAACGCCTTGATGAAGGCCTGTCCGTTGGGCGTCCCGATGCCGCTCATGTTGCCGTATCCCCTGCGCGCGACCTGGCCGGTGTAGCCGAACATGGCGAAGCTCTGATCGTCGAAGGTGGTCAGCACCTGCAGCCCGCACGTCCGCGCGTTGCACGCCGTCCCCCGGAAGAGGGCGGGGGTATCACTGGTCAGTGGCAGCACCTGGTGCACCGCCCCGGTGTTGGCCAGGCCGTAGAGCACGGGGTTCAGGAACCCGAACCGCGCTCCCTCGCCCTGCTGGGCCGCCGCCACGATGCCGGCGACGAGCGGCGCGGCAAGGCTCGTGCCCCCGATGTCGGTCTGCTGGTAGGTGATGCGCTTCGGGGTGATGTTCAGCAACCCGACCGCAAGCCCCGTGAAGGGGTCGGCGTCGGCTCCGATGTCGGGAGCCGAGCGCACCGCACCGGGACGATCGCCCGGCGCGGTTGCCAGAGCCGGCGGCACGATGCCCTTCTGGTACAGCGGCTGCCGCCACAGCAGGCTCGGTCCACCGCCCGCGGCTCCCTGCTCCCCGAGCAGGACCCAGTGGTGATGCTGCGGATTCGACTCGGCGGTCGACCAGCCCGTCTCGAACAGGCGGTTGTTCGCAGATCCGATGCCGAGCGTGGTGCCGCCGACGGCGATCGCGAACGGATCCGACGACGGCGCCTCGATGCCGGAGGCGTCACCGGACGAGAAGTACATCCCCACGCCCTCGGCCGCGGCCTGCAACAGGAAGGCGTGCTCGATGTTGGTCAGATCGGCGGGCTGGCTCTCGTCGCCGCTCTCCCAGGAGTTGGAGGCGATGGAGGCGAGGGGATGGTCGCCGCTGCCGCCGAGGACTGCCTCGTCGGCGTTGAAGAGTCCCTGCAGACCGAAGTCGCCCTCGTTGCAGCTGTCCCCACCCACGACGAGCTGGCTCGCGCCCGGGGCCATGTCGTACGACGACTCGACGTCGAGCTGCTCCTCGACGTCGAACGGATCACCACAGGCCGAGCCCTGGCCGAGTGACAGTTCGGCGTACCGCGACGAGGACGGCGCGGGCATGTGGTTTCGCGCCGTGTAGTCCTGCAGGGTCAGGAACATGTCGGGGGTCAGGCCCAGCTCGACCAGTGCAACGGTCTGGCCCTTGCCCGTGTTCAGCTTGTTGGCGCCGTAGGCGGCCCTGATCTGGCCCGCGCTGTAGCCGCAGACCTCGGTCGGGAACGACGTTGTGCCGAAGTGCCTGGGCAGGCCGGTCGTCTTGTGCTGGCCGTAGTACTTCGAGCAGAGGCTGCTCGACGCGGCGGCACCGGCGGCCGTGCCACCCGCGGGGTGGCTCGAGACCCGGTCGAGCGTCGACGTCGGGGCCGCGTTGTCGAGGCCGGTCACGCCGATCACACTCGGCGCCAGCGACTTCGGGAGAGAGACCGCGCGGTCGTTTGAGCGCAGCGTGTAGCGACCGGCGTTCACCGCCCGCGACGACTGGAAGCGCTCCATCTGCACCTTGAATGCGGAGTTGATGGTGGCCACGGCGGCGGTCGCCCGCACGTAGGCGCCCTGCGCGCCCGCGTGCACCTGGGTGAACCCCTCGGAGCGAAGCCAGGACTCGACCCCCTGCGCCTGCGCCGCGCTCGCCTGGTACCGAGCCGCGTAGCCGGCGGGGGTCAGATAGTGGTGGTAGAGGGGGTTCCCGGGTGTGCTGACCGCGGTGGCCAGGCCGGTGGCCGCGCTCAGTGCGGGCTTCAGCCACACCTGGATCGTGAGCCGCCTTGTGCCGGGCACGGCACCGATTGCCGGGGTGTGCGCCGCAAATGGGGCCACGCTGCCCGCAAGGGCCGTGGACGCCGGGGCCCGGGACGCCCCGGACGCACCGCTCACACCGACCAGGCTTGCACTGATCATCGCCGCTGCAGCCCCAATCGCTCCGAGGCTCTTCGCTTTACTGGACACGACCCTCTCCCCTCCGTCGGTGTTGGGCCTCGGAAACCGTAACCCTGGGTGAAGATACTACGACGTCAGGCGGACCGCATCGAATCGCCGGTCTCACGTGCCGGAAAGCCCCGGCCGCAGCTCCTTCTCCCACGTTGCGAACCGCGGTTGGGCGACCATCCCGGCCCGCTCGTAGAGCCGCGGCGCCCCGGTTTCGGAGTCGGCGTCGACGAACAGGCTGACGCCGCGGCGGCCGCGGGCGTGGAACTCGGCGAAGCTCTCGCGCAGGAGCGCCTCGCCGACCCCGCGGCGGCGAAACGGGCGGCGCACCCCGAGGAGGTCGACGCCGCCAAGGGTCTCGTCGTCATCCGCGTGCGGAACCCCGATCAGCGCCCCCGCCAGCTGCGAGCCCTGCCACGCCAGCCTCCACAGGTCCGGGTCGAAGTCGGAACGTCCGGTCACGTGGTCGTGGATCCAGTCCCGCTCGCTCGGAAAGCCCTCGCCCCAGTGATCGATGAATGCCTCGTGCATGCAGGCATAGACCGCCCCCTCCTCGCCGGCGGAAAGCGTGCGAATCTCGATGCCGGGTGGCGCGGTGGGCGGCTGCGGCGGCCCGTCGAAGTCGACCCGCATCTCGGAGAGCCGGCGCACCTCGACGTAGCCGTGCCGCGAGAGCAGTGCGGCTGCGCGCGGCTCGCCGGCCAGTCCGCCGGCGTGAATCACCACCCGCCGCCCGGGTGGGGCGAGACCAACCAGGCGCATCGCCCGGCGCTCCGTCTCGGCCAGGATCGCAGTGCCCAGTCCGCGGCCGACATAGGCCAGCCCCACCACGCCGACGGCGAACACCTCGGTGTGAGGCGGATCGCCCGAGGTGAGCAGGTAGCCCGCCAGATCCCCGTTCTCGGCATGGATCACGGCGAAATCCTGATCGAGCTGCGCCGTCTCGGACGCCCACATATTCGTCACCCAGTGGGCACTCGCGAACCGGATCCCCATCATGGCCAGCGTCTCCTCGTTCAGGAGGTCCACGATCGCCTGGGCGTCCTCCGGACGCGGCGGACGCATCACAAAGCCTTCCGGAATCGGCATCCATCGATCCTAGATGGTTGATGCCCCCTCCCGGCGTACCGTGAGCCGGTTTCGTCACGAGCAGCGCACCCGCCACCGTCCACGAGGTAATCGCAGGAGCGAGCAGGATCAGCATCTCTCAGGCGGATCTCACGCGCGGGCACGACACTCCGAAGCAGTCGGCCGGGCCCTCCGCCGCGACAATGCCCGCTCGCCATGGAGGGTCCGGCCGCCTCTGTGGTGTAGAACCCCCGCATGCGCATCGGCATGCTGACCGGCGGCGGCGATTGCCCCGGCCTGAACGCCGTGATCCGGGCGGTGGCACGCACCTCGATCGATCGTGGCGACGAGGTGATCGGGGTCATGCACGGGTGGCGTGGCATGGTCGAGGGGCAGACGCGACCGCTGGGCGAGCGCGAGGTCTCCGGCCTATTGCCGCGCGGCGGCACCATCCTGCGCACCTCGCGCACGAACCCGTTCGACATCGACGGCGGCCTCGAGCGGGTGCTCGAGCACATGGCGAGCCTGGATGCGCTGGTGGCCATCGGAGGCGAGGACACGCTCGGGGTCGCCGCGCGTCTCCAGGACGAGCACGGCGCCCACATCGTCGGGGTCCCGAAGACGATCGACAACGACCTCAACGGCACCGACTACACGTTCGGCTTCGACACCGCGGTGACGATCGCGACCGAGGCCATCGACCGGCTGCACTCGACCGCCGAGTCGCACGACCGGGTGATGGTGTGCGAGGTCATGGGACGCCAGACGGGATGGATCGCGGTGATGGCGGGCATGGCGGGCGGCGCGGACGTCATCCTCATCCCCGAACTGCCGATGACCGTTGAGCGCTGCTGCGAGCTCATCCGCAACCGCCACGCGAAGGGCAAGGACTTCTCGATCGTCGTCGTCAGCGAGGGGTACGCGCTGCAGTTCGAGAGCGGCGAGTCGCGCCCGGTTGCCTCGGCCGATGTCGACGCCTTCGGGCACCCGCGGCTGGGCGGCGTCGGCGCGGCACTTGCGGTCGAGATCGAGGAGCGCACCCGGTTCGAGACGCGCGTGACGACCCTCGGCCACGTTCAGCGGGGCGGGTCGCCCACCGCCCGCGACCGGGTGCTGGCCACGCGCTTCGGGCTGAAGGCGGCCGACCTCGTGCGCGAGGGCTCCTGGGGGATGATGGCGGCGCTGCGCGGCGACGAGATCATCGCGGTCCCGATCGCCGAGGCCGTCGCCCAGCTCAAGGTGGTGCCGCGCGAGCTGTACGCGCAGTCGGGCGCGTTCTTCGGGTGAGACGCTTATTCGCGCGTGTCGCCGCGCAGCACGTCGAGCGCGCGGCCGATGCCGAGGCGCAGCACCCAGTCGCCGAGGACGGCCGCGTCGACCCCTGCGCTCTCGAGCGCCAGCACCTGATCGCGGTTTCGGATCCCACCCTCGGAGAGGACGACCTTGCCCACCGGCACCTCCTCGAGCAGCGAGAACGTGTGCTCGAAGTCGGCCTCCCGCCTGCCGGGGCGCACGTTCTGAATCAGGAACGAGTCGGGGTCGAGCAGGTCGAGCACATGCTCGAGCTCGTCCTCGTCGGCCACCTCCATGACCACGTCGAGGCCGAGCTCGGCGGCGACGACCTGCATCTCGGCGAGCTCGTCGTCGTCTCCGTCGAACGCCTCGGCGATCAGCACCACGCCGTCGGCACCCGCGAGCCGGCTCTCGTAGAGCTGATAGGGGTCGATCAGGACGCCCTTGTGGAGCACCGGCAGCCATGTCTCGGCGAATGCGGCGGGAACCGAGTCGCCGGGGACGGCAAGCCCGCCGACACCGGCGGACGCGGCGGCCGCGAGCAGCGGCGGGTCGACCGCGCCGACGCGGAGCACGAATGCGATCTCCTCGCCCACCACCGACTCCGTGAACGGCCGGATCGGGTCGAGCGCGCGCACCGCCTGCTCCAGCTGCTCCATGGGCCGGGCATCGCGACGTTGCTCCATCGCCCGCCGGCTGGAGGAGATCATGCGGTCAAGTGAGGCCATCGACCGCCGGTCGGACGAACGGCTCAGCCGGTAACGGAGGCATCCGCGATCAAGTCTAGTCGAGATCGGAGAATCGCCATTTACACGCCGAGCCGGTCGAGCTCGCCCGCGTCGCGCCGCCAGCGCGGACGCACCTTCACGGACAGCTCCAGGAACACGGGCCCCCCGACCGCCTGCTCGACCGCGGGTCGGGCCTCGGTCCCGATCCGCTTCACCATCGCTCCGCCGCGCCCGATCAGGATCGCCTTCTGCGACTCGGTCTCGCAGATCAGCTTGGCCTCGATCACCGTCGGCCCGCGGCCCGGCGTGATCGACTCGACCAGCACCGCGACGGCGTGGGGCACCTCGTCGCGGGTCAGCTCGAGCGCCCGCTCGCGCACGAGCTCGGCGACGCGCTGCTCGAGCGGCTGATCGGTGACCATGCCCGGCGGGAACCAGGCCGGGCCCTCGGGCAGCAGTGCGAGGAGCTCCTCGAGGAGCACGTCGATGCCGGCGCCCGTGAGCGCGCTGATCGGGTGGACGGCGTGCGGGTCGCCCAGCCGGCCGGCCTCGGACAGCACGGGCACGATGCGGTCGGGGCCCAGGCCGTCGGTCTTGTTGGCCGCGATCACGCACGGTGGCGCGCCCGCGGCGAGCACCCGGGCGGCGATGTAGCGATCGCCGGGGCCGATGCCCGCGCGCGCATCGAGCATCAGCACGGTGGCGTCGGCGTCGGCCAGCGTCTCGTTCACCGACCGCTGCATGCGCTCGGTCAGCCGGTCGAACGGCTTCTGGAAGCCGGGCAGATCGACCATCACGAGCTGGCAGCCGGCGCGGTTGACGACCCCGAGCGCCCGCCGTCGCGTCGTCTGGGGGCGGGCCGAGACGGCGACCACGTGCTCGCCCACCAGCCGGTTCACGAGCGTCGACTTGCCGACGTTCGGCCGTCCGGCGAGTGCGACAAGGCCCGAGCGGTGTCCCGGGTCGGTCACAGGGAGAACCGCTCGGGAAGGAGCGCGTCCAGGCCCATGGCGACGACCTCGCCGCCGCGCCTGAAGATGACGGTGATCGCCGGCGCGAACTCGGCGAGCACCTGCCGGCAGGCACCGCAGGGGGGCGCCGAGTCGGCGTCGGCATGCACCGCGACGGCCTCGAAGCGCCGGTGGCCCGCCGCCACGGCGGCGAACACGGCGTTTCGCTCGGCGCAGACCGTCAGCCCGTACGAGGCGTTCTCGACGTTTACCGCAGTGACCGGATCGCCGCCCCCCTCGGGAAGCAGCGCCGCGCCGACCGCAAACCGCGAGTACGGGACGTATGCGTTTGCCGCGGCAGCCTGCGCGTGCGCGTACAGCTCGAGCTCGGCTGGGGATGGGGGGCGCATGCGTCCATGGTAGATGGTCGGATCACGGCGCCGGCAGCGTCACGCCCACGGGCGAGGGCGTCGAGAGCACGACCGCGCCGCGCGAGCCGGTCGCCGGCGCGAGGCGAGACCGTCGTGGTGGCCGGTGCCGGGGTCGAGGTGGTCTGGGCAGGCGTCGCGACCTTCGCCCGGTGGCGCCGGTGATGGGGGCGCACCGTCCGGTGGTGGTGCGGGGCCTTCGTGTGCACGATTGGGTTCTCGCCGGCCGCGACCGGGACGACCGGCGTGACGGCAGGCGCCGCCGGCCGGCTGCGCGTCGCCGAGGCTGGACTCGAGTGCCCGCCGAACAGGGCCGAGAGGCCGAGAAGTGCAAGGGTCACGATCGGGAGGCCGACGGCGAGCCGGCGGAACCGGCGCGGGGGCGGAGCGGTCACGGCCGGCCCGTCCAGATCGAAGTCGTCGTCGAACAGGTGCCCGAGGCCCGGCGGTAGGTCGGACTCCGGGGCCGCTGCGCCGTCGCCGGCGACCTGGGATCGCTCGAGCCCGTCGAGGCACTCGGCCAGGCTTGCGAACTCGCCGGCCCGGGCCCGCCCGGCCCACTCCTGCAGTCCGGCCGGCGCAGCCGCCGGGCCGAGCGCGGCATCGCAGACCGCCGCCAGGATGCGCTGGCCGTCGCCGGGCGCAACCGGCCGCCGGCCGGCGTGGTGGAGCAGCGGCCGCTCGAGGAACGGGGTCGGGCCTGGGCCGACGGCGACATCGGCCAGCGCGGCCGCGTCGGGCGAGAAACCCGCGGCCGCGACGCGCTCGGTCAGCCTGCCGCAGGCGAGTGTGAGCCGGGCGGCGTCGGCCGCGGTGGGTCGCCGCAGCATCCGCCAGCGCTCGACGGGCAGGCCCGCGCTCGGCGCGAGCACCAGGAACCAGCGGTCGTCGTGGCGGCCGAAGTCGAGCACGCCGCACACCTCGCCGCAGCCGATTCCGCACCAGCGTGCCACCGCGTCGGCGAGCTCGGCCTCGTCCCGTTCGCCGGCCACGAACACGATCCGCACCTGCGCCCCCCGGCCCGAGTGGGTGTCGAGCGCATCGACCGGGCCAAACGGATGGGCGGCCAGCGCCGCCGGACTGGTGAGATACCGGTCGGCGATGACGTGAGAGCGCGGGACGGTGGCGGGCATGTCTCCACGCTACGCGAACCCGTGTAACCGATCACCGTGCGACCTGTCACAACAGTGCAACGAACCGCTCACACCAACCAACCGGGGACTGTCCCCGCTTGGTGTGCGGTTAGAGGAGGGCCTGGAAGATGGCCGTCGTGATCAATGCACCCAGGACACCGCCGTAGACCACCTCGAGCGTCGAGTGTACCCCCGCCTCGACCCGCGTCTGGGCGACCAGGACCGCCATCACGAAGGCGAGCGTCGAGACCAGCACCTGATTCTCATAGCTGTGGGTGACGAGCGTGATCGCCGCCCAGCCCGAGAAGGCGACCGCGGCGTGACCCGACGGGATGCCGCCGCGCAGCGGCGAGCCGGTGCCGAAATAGGCCTTGATCGCGATCACGACCATGATCACGATGGCGATCGCGATCACGGTCAGGTGCACCGGCGAGTGGCGAACGCTGTTGATCGCGCGCTGGCTGGGGTGCTGCAGCCGGGGCGCGAACACCAGGTAGCCGACGAAGAGCGCCGTCACCGCCGAGACCAGCACCATCCCTGCGGCGATGTCCTTGGCGGCCCGGGCACGGGGGTCAAACGACGACGTGGCCACGTCGATGGTCATCTCGAGGGCGGTGTTGGCCATCTCCATGAGCAGCACGAACGCGACCGAGAGCAGCAGGGCCAGCATCTCGATGCGGGTCACGCCCAGCACGACTCCGAGCGGCAGGACGGCCAGCGCGACCAGGAAGTGGATGCGCATGTTCCGCTGGGTGCGCACCACGTAGATGATGCCCTCGAAGGCGTAGTTGAAGCTGCTGACGAGCCCGCTCGCCTCGCGCCGGGCAGCGCTGAACGGCGCCGCCCGCTTGGCGGCGCGCTTGGTCTCGTCGCGGCTACGCAGGACGGGCGGCGGCACGCGCTGCGATCTCCTCGACGATCTGCTCCTGGCGGGCGATCATCTCTCCATCATCGGCGTCATGGTCGTAGCCCACGAGGTGCAGCGCCCCGTGCACGATCAGATGCTCGATCGGCGTGCCCTGGGCCTGGGCAACCGCGGGGCAGATGACCACATCTCCCAGCTGCCGCGGCACCCCGGGCGGCAGCGGGTCGCGCATGTCCAGCGGGAACGACAGCACGTCGGTCGCATCGGGCTTCCCGCGGTGCGTCCCGTTCAGCCGGGCCATCTCGCTGCGCCCCACCACGGCCAGCCCGACGTCGCCCTCGGTGACGCCCTCCGCGGCGAGCGCCTCGGCCAGCACCGCCGCGGCCGCCGCCTCATCGAGCGCGATGCGGGCACGGTTTCGCACCTCGACCGTCACGGTCACTTCCGCCGCCCCCCGTCGCCCGAGGCCTCGCTGTGCTCGCGGTAGGCGCTCACGATCCGCTGCACGAGCTTGTGGCGGACGACGTCGGCGTCGGAGAAGTGCACGAAGGCAATGTCCTGCACCCCCTCGAGGACACTGATGACGTTGACGAGGCCCGAACGCTGGTCCCGCGGCAGGTCGATCTGGGTGATGTCGCCCGTGACCACGATGCGCGAGCCGAACCCGAGCCGGGTCAGGAACATCTGCATCTGCTCCGGGCTCGTGTTCTGGGCCTCGTCGAGGATGATGAACGAGTCGTTCAGCGTCCGCCCGCGCATGAACGCGAGCGGGGCCACCTCGACCATCCCCTTGTCCATGTACGACGCCAGCCGCTCGGCATCGAGCATGTCGTGGAGCGCGTCGAAGAGCGGGCGCAGGTACGGATCCACCTTGGCGAGCAGGTCGCCCGGCAGGAACCCGAGCCGCTCGCCGGCCTCGACCGCGGGCCGGGTCAGGATGATGCGCGCGACCTCGCGCTCCTGCAGCGCCGCGACGGCGAGGGCGATCGCGAGATAGGTCTTGCCGGTGCCGGCCGGCCCGATCCCGAACGTGACCGTGTTGGCACGGATGGCGTCGACGTAGCGCTTCTGCACGATCGTCTTGGGAGTCACCTTGTTGCCCCGGTGCATCCACACGATGTCGTGCAGCACGTCCACGGCGCGGCCGTCCTCGGTGAGGACGCCCGCGACGGCGTCGACCGTCTGTGCCCCGACGCTGACTCCCTCGGCCACGAGTTCGGCCAGCTCGTCGACCACCAGGCGGGCGCGCTCGACCGCGCCGTCGTCGCCGTCCAGCGTCAGCTCGTTGCCGCGCAGGTACGCCCGCGTCCCCAGACGCTCGAACAGGGCGTTCAGCATGGCGTCGCGGTCGTTTCCAAGCTCTGCCGCGAGCTCGTTTCCAACCGACATTTGTACGCGCGCCATCCGCGCGAAGTCTAGATCCGGCTGACGGCAACCCCGGTGACCCGCTCCAGGGCCGCTGCGAGGGCGGCCACGGCCTCCTCGCTGCGGGCGCCCAGACCGTGGCGGCGGGCGATGAAATGGGGATCGTCGGTGGTCAGCCACACGCCGCCTTCGGCGTCCTGCCACGCCAGGGCCTTCAGCGGGAGGTCGATCCCCGCGGTCTGCCGGTCCTGCATGAGCGGAGTGCCGCCGCGGGGATGCCCAAAGAGGACGAGCTCGGTGGGGCGCAGCTCCATACCCACCTCGGCGGCGCCCGCCGCGTGGTCGACGCGGGCAAACACGCGCATGCCGGCCGCGGTGACCGTCTCGACCAGCCGGTCGATCGTCGCACCGACCGGCGCCTCGCTCGCCACCGTGATCAGACCGTCGTCGGCCATCGCCCCAGCCTACCCGCCTCCGCCCAGCCTGGCGCGCACGAGCGACGAGGCCGCCTTGCCGTCGACGTGACCGCCCGCCCGCTGCGTGACGAGGCCCATCACCCTCCCCATCTCCTTCATCGACGTCGCCCCGGACTCGGCGATGGCGGCGTCGACCAGCGCCTCGAGCTCGGACTCGTCCATCGCGGCCGGCAGGAACTCGTCGATCACGGGGATGTCGGCCTCCTCCTTGGCGGCCCGCTCGGCATGGCCGGCCTCGCGGTACACCTCGGCGGCCTCCAGCCGCTGCTTTCGCTCCCGCCGCAGGACGGCCTCGGCGTCGGCGTCGGTGAACGCCCCGGCAGGCCCGTCCTTCTCGGCCCGCTGCAACGCCGAGAGCATCAGGCGCAGTGCGTCGACACGGGTGCGATCGCCGGCCAGCATCGCCGCACGCAGCTCGGCCTGGATGCGCTCGATCATGCGGGCACCCCGACCACCGCATCGCCCCGTACGCCGGCGGCGACGACGTCGACGATGCGCCCGGGCACCGCTCCGGGCACGACGAACGCCGTCAGGTCATCGCTGTGGCCGCGCCCGGCAGCCGTTTCGACCAGCACGCGCTCGCGGCGGCCGCGCTTGGCCGCCCGGTGCGCCGCGCCGCGGGCGTCCGAGCAGGCCCGCAGCTCCGCACAGCGGCGGCGCTTGACCGCGGCGGCGACCCCGGCCCGGCCGCCGTCGACCGTGCCCGGCCGGGACGAGTAGGGAAAGACGTGCATGCTCGTGAACCCCGCCTCACCCGCCGCGCGCAGCGTGGCCGCAAACGCGGCCTCGGTCTCGGCGGGATGACCGACGATCACATCGGTGGTCAGGTTCAGCCCGGTCACCCGCCGGCGCGCGCCGCCGCATCTGGGTCATGAACCGCTCGGCGGTGTAGCGGCGACGCATCGCCCGCAGCACCGAATCGTCACCCGATTGCATCGGCACGTGCAGGTGGGCGGCGACGCGCGGGTGGCCGAACGCGTCGAGCAGCGCATCGGTCAGGTGGTTGACCTCGATCGAGGACAGGCGCACGCGCTCGATCCCGTCCACCTCGGCCGCGGCCACCACCAGATCGGCGAGCCGCATCCCGGCCGCGCGGTCGCGGAAGCAGCCCAGATTGATCCCGGTCAGCACCACCTCGCGATGGCCCTGGCGGGCCCGGCGGGCGACCTCGGCCAGCACCGCGGCCGACTCGCGGCTGCGGCTCTGCCCCCGCACCTGGGGGATGACGCAGTAGCTGCATGTGAACGAGCAGCCGTCCTGCACCTTCACGTAGGCGCGCGTGCGCGCGAACGGGGGGACGGCGCCGCCCGCGCAGCCGAGCTCCCCCACCCAGCTCGCGGCGGCCGCGGGCAGAGTCTCCGCGCGGCCCGGGAGCACCGTGGCGTTCGGGGCGACGCCGGCCAGCGCCGAGCCGGCCAGATTGGCGGCGCAGCCGGTCACCAGCACGCGCTCGGCCGTCGCGGCGGCGCGGCGCACGGCCTTGCGCGACTTGGCGACGGCCTCGGCGGTGACGCAGCACGTGTTCACCACGCGCACCTGCGCCCGCTGCGGCTCGACCTCGGAGTGGCCGTCGGCCGCCAGGCGCTCGCGCATGGCCTGCGCGTCCGCCATCGACACCTTGCAGCCCAGGAACTCGACCGCGAACGTGCTCACCCCAGGAACCCCATCTCCCGCAGGGTCAGCGCCGCGGCGACGACCGCCGCGGTCTCGGTGCGCAGCACCACGGGGCCGAAGGTCGCCACGGCCACCCCCCGCGCCGCGGGCCAGCTCGAGCTCCTCATCCGAGAAGCCCGGCTCCGGGCCGATCAGGAGCGTCGCCTGAGCGGCGGCCGACGATGCGGTCGGCCAGCCCGCCCGAGGCGCCGGTGTGGCTGAGCACGACCGCCTCCGGCGAGAGCACGTCGGCGTAGTCGGCGGGCGCCAGGATCGCTCGGGCTCGCCGGCCTGCTTGGACTGCTTTGCGGCCGCCGCGGCGACCCGCGCGCCAGCGGTCGATGCGCGAGTCGGTGAACTCGCCCTTGAGCAGCCGGCAGCGCAGCGCGCCGATGCGGGCGACGCCCAGCTCGGTCAGCTTCTCGACCGCGCCGTCGGAGCGCGCGCCCGGCTGGGCGAGCCACACGGTGATGCGCGGTGCGGTCACGGCGTCGATCTCCTCCACGAGCTCGAGGCCGCCGGCGATGACGCGCGGCTCCGTACGCGGCCGCCGGCGGCAACCTCGCAAGTATCGCCGACGCGCAGGCGCAGCACCTGCTCCAGGTGGCGGCGCTCGCCGTCGCTCAGCACCGCGACCCCATCGCCCACCGTCGGCGGCGAGAAAGCGGTACGTGTGGCGGCTCACCGTTCCACCAGTTCGGCGGCCCAGCCGTCGACGACGACCCGCCGGCTGCCCCCGATCGTCTCCAGCCCAGCATGCCGGAGGCGAGATGCGCGCCGGGCAGATCGGCGCCGCAGCAGGAGCCGCTCGAGCAGGCCGCAGCTCAGATTCGCCAGCCAGAGTGGCGCCTGCGGCAGCGGATCGACCAGCACATCCGCCCGGCGCGACGGTGACCGAAACGCCGTTTCGGGCGGCGTTCTCGGCCGCTGCGCCTCGACGGCGAGCGGGTCGCAGGTCGAAGCACCAAAGCGGCCCGAAGCCGAGCTTCACCGCGGCGATCGCGAGCACGCCCGAGCCGCAGCCGAGGTCGAGCGCCGGCTGCGGCGCGAGCTCCTGCAGGAGCTCGAGCGCCGCCCGCGTCGAGCCGTGCGCCGCCGGTGCCGAACGCGCGCCCCGGGTCGATCACCACCCGGGGACAGTCCCCGGTCGAAACCGGTGCCAAATGTGTAACTCCGAATTGCGGGGGACTGTCCCCGGTTTCGGGGGTGGCCCAGGGCGGGCCGATCCACAGGCGGCCGACGGTGACCGGACGGTGGTAGGCCCGCCAGCGTCCCCCAGCCGGGCACGACGTCGTCGGCCTCGAGGCCCGCGGCGGGTGCCCGCTCGGCGTAGCCCGCCAGGACGACATGGTCGCCGTCGCGCTCCTCCTCGAGCCCGTCGGGAAACAGGTCGAGCATCCGCGCGAGCGCCGCGTCGGCCTCGGCCGCCGGCACCCGCAGCCGGTAGCGCTTCACCGAAACGCGGCCCGCAGCCGGCCGAAGAAGCCGTCGTCGGCCGCGTAGGTGCCCTCGTCGACGGTCGTCTCGAACCGGTCGAGCAACGACCGCTGCTCGTCGCTCAGCTTGCGCGGCACGAGCACGTTCACCACCACCCGGTGGTCGCCGCGGCCGCGGCCGCCCAGAACCGGGATGCCCTTCCCGCGCAGCACGAACACCTCGCCGGGCTGGGTGCCCGGCCTCACCTCGAGCTGCGTGCGGCCCGTCCAGCGTCTCGACCGTGGTCGTCGTGCCGATCGCGGCCCGCGTGAAGGGCATGTCGAGCACCGAGACGACGTCATTGCCCTCGCGCTGGAAGCGGGTGTCCTCGGCCACCGTGACGCCGACATAGAGGTCGCCGCGCGGGGCCCCGGCCTCGCCGGCGTGGCCGCGGCCGGCCAGGCGCAGGCGCTGTCCGGACATGATCCCGGCCGGGACCTGCACCTCGACTGACTCGCGTCTCACGCCGCAGGCCGCGCCCCCGGCAGGCCGTGCACGGCGTGTCGATGCGCGCGCCGCGGCCGCGGCAGGCGGGGCACGTGCGATGTCTGCACGAACTGGCCGAACGAGGTCTGCGAGACGTGCTGGACCTGCCCGGCACCGCCGCAGGTGGGGCAGGTGGTCGCCGTCGTGCCCGGCTCTGCGCCCGAGCCCTCGCAGCGGTCGCAGGCGGCGACGGTGTCGACCTCGACCTCGCGGGTGACGCCGAACGCCGCCTCGACGAGCGTGAGCTCGATGGTCGCGGTCGCATCGCCTCCGCGTGCCGGCCGCGCGGGACGAGCCGAACAGGTCGTCGCCGAAGAACGCGCCCAGCAGATCCGACAGGCTCGAGAAGTCCATGAACTGCTCGGGGTGAAACTGCGTGCCGGCGATGCCCTCGTGGCCGAACCGGTCGTACCGCGCCCGCGTCTCGGGGTTGCTCAGCACCTCGTAGGCCTCGGAGGCCGAACGGAAGCGCTCGGCGGCATCGGGATCCGGATTGACGTCGGGATGCAGCTCCCGCGCCAGCTTCCGGAACGCCTTCTTGATGTCACCGTCCGATGCGTCGCGCGCCACGCCGAGCACGTCGTAGTAGTCGCGCTTCGATGCCACGGCGCGTAGTCTACGGGCAGCCGATCACCACTCGTGGAACCCGCGGGTGATGCCGCTGTGCGACACGTGGGCCAGGAACATGGCCACGCTGCTCGCCAGTGCGAAGAGCACCGGCCGCTTTGCGAGAAGCTTCATTTCTCACCTCCTGTCACCGTCTCAGACGTTGTGTCCGGACTACCAGCGAACGTCCTGCAATGCCTCCGCCGCCCGCCGGTACAGGTCCGGCGGCCCGTGCCGAGTCGCCCCTCTGCGCCGCCACATCTCCGATCGCAACCCACGCTCCGGCCATGTGGCTGACCGATTCCACCGCGGTGAAGCAGTCCGCCGCCGCGGTGAAGGAGCGCTCGGCCTCGTCGATGCGGTCGCACGCCATGTGCGCGCGCCCCATGACCAGACGAGCGTTCCCCTCTTCTTCTCGGTATTCCACGCGCGAGCCCAATAGCTCGATCGCGCGATTCGCGCTCTCGATGGCGCCTTCCGCATCGCCCGTGTGCATGCGGGCGGATGCGAGCGACGAGGCTGCGAAGGCGGCGTCGACCCGGTTGTCCTGCTCGACCGCGATCCGGAACGCCTCCCGCAGGAGCGGCACCGCCTCCTCCGGCCGGCCGGTGATGGCGCGCAGCTGGCCGAGGTTGTTCAGGAGCTTGCCGACGTACTCGTGATCCGAGACGCGCTCGAAGAGCGCCTTCGAGCGCTCGGCGTACTCCCGCGCCTGTCCGTACTCGTGCCGCCGTTCGGCGACGAGCGATGCGTCCAGGTACGTCTCGGCCAGCACGCGGTCGTCGCCGAGGCCGCGCGCGAGCTCGAGCGCCGCGGTGATGTCCTCTGAAGCGGCGGTGAAGTCCTTCTGGCGGCGGCGGATCTTGGCCCGGGCGTTCAGAATCCGCGCCCGCAGCGCGTCCGACGGGCGCTCCGCTGCGGTCGGCGCAGCCGCAGCGACTCGTCGAGCAGCCGAGAGCGCGGTCGCGTGGCTGCCCATCTTGAACCGCACCACCCCGAGCCGGTAGAGGGCGAGCGCGCGGTCGGCATCGTCGCCGGCCTCGGCCAGCGCCCGGGCCCGGTCGAGCTCGGCCGCCGCCTCGGGCAGCCGCCCGACGAGGTGCAGCGCCCACCCGTGGGCCAGCGCGTGGCGCAGCTTGAGGCCGTCGCGCCGCTCGCAGGACCCCTTCCCGCACAGATGCGAGCGCGGCCAGCGCGTCGGCGTGGCGATGCGCCTCGATCGCAGCCTCCGCGAGCACGATCGCCGCCTCGGCCGCCGCCAGCGCGGCCGAAGCCCCAGCTCGCCCTCGAGCTCCGCGCGGGCGATGCCCAGGCGAGCCGAGAACCAGTCCAGGGCCGCATCGGACGGCGCGCGTCTTTCCGAGCTCGACCTGGCTCACGTACTCCTTGCTGAACCGCTCCCCGCCGAGATCGGCCTGGGTGAGGCCAAGCGCCATGCGCGCGTCGCGCACGCGGCCGCCGATCCCGGACGCGGGGCCTGTGGCCCGGACGCGCGTGCGAGGTGCGCTGGTGATGTTGTGAGCGCCTGCCATATCTCTCAACGTAGCGCACGTTTCACAACTTGACTAGAGCTCGGTGAAGCGTCCGGCAGTCACCACTTCAGATGGCTAGGCGAGCCGAATCGAGGCGGTGAAGTGACGCGGCCGCGACGGTGTTGATTTCCCCCTTTCAGGCGACTTGACCGACTCCTCGTCGCCAGCCTATGTTGAGACCACAACGCGAGACGGCAACGCCGGGAAGCGATGAAGGGGTCTCATCGCATCCCGCCACTGGGGTCAGAGTCCAAAGCGCGGCGGTGAAGAATGGAGCCCTTCACCGCCGCGCGACTCACTTCCGGGCATAATGGCCGCCGTGCCGCACTCGTTCGGAATGCACGGACGTCTGGTCGCAAGGCCCGGGCAGGGCGATCAACTCGCCGGGATGCTGCTCGAAGCCGCGGCGACGCTCGCGGACAACGAGGAGTGCCTGCTCTACGTCGTCAGCCGGTCGCTCGACGATCCCGACAGCGTCTGGGTGACCGAGGCCTGGACCGACCGTGCGGCGCACGACGCCTCGCTCACGGACGAGCGCGCGCGAGCACTGATCGAGCGGGCCGGGCCGCTGATCGCCTCGTTCGCCGACCGGGCCGAGTTCCGCCCGGAGGGCGGGAAGGGCCTCTCCGCCTCACTCCTCGTAGATGTCGGCCACCCACTCCGAGAGCAGTGCGGCCGCGCCTCGCACCGAGCGGATCGCGAGCGCATAGTCCATCCGCATCGGCCCGATCAGCGACACCGTGCCCAGGTTGCGGGTGGCCAGGCCGTAGTTGGCCGCCACCATCGCCAGGCCGCGCATGTGCGGGATGCTTGTGATCGGCGCCGATGCGCAGGTACGGCCGCGGCGAGTCGAGCGCCTCGCGCAGCAGCGCCAGCAGCCCCACCCGGCTCTCGAGCACCCGCACCAGGTCGTTGATCTCGTCGAGGTCGGCGAACCGCATCTCCTCCAGGAGCCGGGCCGCGCCGCCCACGTACAGGCTCTGCTGCCCTCCCACACGAGCTCGGTGAAGGCCGGCGGCAGTGCGGTCAGGAACTCCCGCTCGCGCGGCGACAGGCCGGGATCGTCCAGCCGCTTCTGCAGCATCCGCCCGCCCAGCCGGACGCCCGCCAGCTGCTCGTTCAGGAACGCGCCCGCCCACTCGGCCAGCTTGGGGTCGACCGCCGAGTCGAACGGGAAGATCCGCTTGGTCACTCCGCCGGTCGAGGTGATCACCACCACCATCACCACCTGCGGCTGCAGCACCAGCACCTCGACGTGGCGGATCTCGGTGGTCTCGAGCGGCGGGGCGGTCACGAGCGCCAGCAGGGAGGTGACGTGCGAGAGCATCTCGGTGGTCGTGCGCAGCGCGCTGTCGACCTCGTTGCGGACACCGTCGACAGGTCGACCGGCAGCGGCTCGACGGCCCAGCGGCTGCTCGAGCAGATGCTCGGCGTAGAGCTGGTATCCGGCGTCGGTCGGCACCCGGCCGGCCGAGGTGTGCGGGTGGTCCAGCAGGCCGAGCGCCTCCAGCTCGGCCAGCTCGTAGCGGACGGTGGACGGCGAGGCGTCGACCGCTCCGGCCTCGACCAGCGCCTTGCGAGCCGACCGGGTGGCCGGTCGCGACGTAGCTCCGCGACCCGTGGTCAGGATCTGCGAGCTGGCGGGGCGTCAGCTGTGGGGCGTCGGCATCATCGCAGCATGGTCGCGACCACGCTGTTTGCCACGTATCGTCCTCGGTCGCTGAGCGCCAGGTACCGTCGCCCTTGCTCAGCAAGCCCGGCCGCCGCCAGGCGGTGCGGCCTGCTCGTCGACCAGCGCGGCAAGGCCGTTGAGCACCAGCGGGCGGTCGAGCCGCAGCCCCAGCATCAGCCGCTCCCGCGCCCGCTCCGCACCTCAGCTGCTCGACCTCGCCCGGCGGCGCGAGCCCGCCTCGACCGCCTCCAGGTACTCGCGGAGCGCGGGGACGGTTCCGCGCCGCTCCAGGCCGAGCGTGGAGACCGCCCCGACCCCCACGCCCAGGTAGTCGTGCCCCAGCCAGTAGCCGAGGTTGTGCCGCGCTCTCGCTCCCGGCCGGCAGAAGTTGGCGGTCTCGTACCAGCGGTAGCCGGCGCTGCGCAGGGCGGCGACGACCGTCTCGTAGTAATCCTCCAGCGCGTCTGCCTGGCGCGCGAGCTCGGCGCCATGGTGGATGTGCAAAGCGGGTGCCCGGGCTTGGCCTCCAGCTCGTAGTAGCTGATGTGGTCGGGCTCCAGGGCGAGCACAGCCTCGAGGTCGGCTCGAGGTCGGCGTCAGACTGCCCCGGAACCCCGAACATCAGGTCGAGGTTGAGGTTTTGTGCGCCGGCGGCGCGCAGGAGCGTCGACGGCCGCCGCGCACGGCTTCGGGCTGGGCGCGCCGCTCGAGCGTCTAGAGCAGGTGCGGCCGGAAGCTCTGCGCGCCCAGCGAGACCCGGGTCACGCCGCCCTCGAACAGCCTGCGGCCTTGGCCGCGGTGATCGTCTCGGGGTTGCACTCCACGGTCACGCTCCCCGCAGCCGGGCAGCGCCGCCAGCAGGCGGGCCAGCAGGCGGTCGTCGAGCAGCGACGGCGTGCCCGCCGCCGACGAAGATCGTGGCTCCGCGGGCTGATCGCCGCCGCGCCGCAGCTCCGCGATCAGCGCGTCGACGTAGGCGGCGTGCGCGGCTCGCTGCCGGTGACGGTGACGAAGTCGCAGTAGCCGCAGCGGTGCGCGCAGAACGGCACGTGCACGTACAGGTGGTCAACGGTCACGCCGCTCCCTCGCGGTTGATGTCGAGCACCGCCAGGAACGCCTCCTGCGGCACCTCGATGTTGCCGACCTGCTTCATCCGCCGCTTGCCCTTCTTCTGCTTCTCGAGCAGCTTGCGCTTGCGGCTGATGTCGCCGCCGTAGCACTTGGCGAGCACGTCCTTGCGCTTGGCCTTGACGGTCTCGCGGGCGATCACGCGCGAGCCGATCGCCGCCTGGATGGCGACCTCGAACATCTGCCGCGGGATCCGCTCGCGCAGCGCCTCGACCAGCGCCTTGCCCTGCTTGTAGGCGTTGTCGCGGTGGGTGATCAGCGACAGCGAGTCGACCTGCTCGCCGGCCAGCAGGACGTCGACCTTGACCAGGTTGCCGTCGCGGAAGCCGAGCAGCTCGTAGTCGAACGACGCGTAGCCGCGGCTGCGCGACTTGAGCTGGTCGTAGTAGTCGAGCACGATCTCGGCCAGCGGCAGGTCGTAGACCAGCTGCACCCGCTCCCGGCTCAGGTACTCCATGTGCTCGAACGTGCCGCGGCGCTCCTGGCTCAGCTCCATCAGCGCGCCGACGTACTCGGCTTGGGCAGATGATCGACGCCCGCACGTACGGCTCCTCGGTCTCCTCGATGTCCCCGCCGTCGGCATCTGGGCCGGGTTGTGCACCTCGATCCACTCGCCGGTGACGGTCTGCACCCGGTAGGCGACGTTGGGCGCCGTGACCAGCAGGTCGAGGTCGTACTCGCGCTCCAGCCGCTCGCGCACGATGTCCATGTGCAGCAGGCCGAGGAAGCCGCACCGGAACCCGAAGCCGAGCGCCCGCGAGGTCTCGGGCTCGTAGCGACAGCGCGGCGTCGTTCAGCTTCAGCCTCTCGAGCGCGTCGCGCAGCTCCGGGTACTGGTCGGAGTCGGTCGGGAACAGGCCGGCGAACACCATCGGCTTGACGTCCTGGTAGCCGGGCAGCGGCTCGCTCGCGCCGCCGCGATGCTGGGTCAGGGTGTCGCCCACCCGGAGCTGGGAGACGTCCTTGAGCCCGGTCACCAGGTAGCCCACCTCGCCGGCCGACAGGTGCTTGGCCGGCGCGCATGCCGGGCGAGAAGAACCCGAGCTCCTCGACCTCGAAGCGCGTGCCCTGCGCCATCGCCCGCAGCCGTCGCGCTGGTGGAACGAGCCGTCGACCATCCGCACGAAGGCCACCACGCCACGGTACTGGTCGTAGGACGAGTCGAAGATCAGCGCCCGCGGCGGCGCATCGGGGGTCGCCGGTCGGCGCCGGCATGCGGTCGACCACCGCCTGCAGCACGCGCCTCGACGCCCTGCCCCGTCTTGGCCGAGATGCGCAGCACGTCGTCGGCCGCGCAGCCGATCAGGTCGGCCACCTCCAGCGGCCACCCCGTCGGGGTCGGCCGACGGCAGGTCGATCTTGTTGACCACCGGGACGATGTCGAGGTCGTTCTCGATCGCCAGGTAGGCGTTGGCCAGCGTCTGGGCCTCGATGCCCCTGCGCGGCGTCCACCACCAGCAGCGCGCCCTCGCAGGCGGCCAGGCTGCGGCTGACCTCGTAGGTGAAGTCGACGTGGCCCGGGCGTGTCGATCAGGTTCAGCTCGTAGATGCGCGTCGTCGGCCGCCCGGAACAGGACCCGCACGGCCTGGGCCTTGATGGTGATGCCGCGCTCCCGCTCGAGGTCCATCGAGTCCAGCATCTGGTCGCGCATCTCCCGCTCGGACACCGTCTGGGTGAGCTGGAGGATGCGGTCGGCCAGCGTCGACTTGCCGTGGTCGATGTGGGCGATGATCGAGAAGTTGCGGATCGCGTGAGAGCGTCACCGGGTAGCGTAGTGCCCAGGTTACTTGCCCCTGCCTCGGTCAGCAGGCGTCCCGGCACCGATCTCCAATCCTGGGTCAGGTGGAGGAACCTCGCCAGCCCACGTAGGCGGCCCCGGACGCCGCCAGCGCGGCCGCCACCGACACCAGCTCGGCCGGGAACGACTGGCCCAGGAGGTGTTCGAGCGGCACCCAGACGACCAGCCCGGCGGCGGCGCAGGCAAGGCTGGCCGAGCCGATCCGGAGCGACTCCGCCCCCAGCTCGCGGCAGGTGGAGGGTGCCGCGTGCGCGTTGCAGCAGGACGACCAGGAGCAGCGCGCGTTGAAGATCGTCACCGCCGACGTCGAGGCGGCGATGCCCGGCGCCCGAACTTGACCAGCGCCAGGTCGAGGATCAGGTTCAGCACCAGATTGGCGCAGGCCACGAGCGTCGGGATGCGCGGCTCCTGGAGGGCTGAAGAACGCCCTCGTCAGCAGCAGCGCCAGCCCGTTGAACACCAGGCCGATCGAGAACGCGACCAGCGTCCAGCTGACGTGCGTGGTGGCCGCGGCGGTGAAGCGGCCGTGCTGGTAGAGCAGCGCGCACGATCGGCGTCGCCAGCGCGATCGAGACGGCCGCGGCCGGCAGCAGCAGGAAGATGATCGCGCGGCTGCCGTTGGCGACGGTGCGTGCGAAGCCCGCGATGTCGCGGCGAGCGGCCAGCCGCGAGATCTCGGGGAACAGCACCTGCGAGACGGCCACCGAGAACAGGCCCTGCGGCAGCATGAACAGGCGAAACGCGAAGTTGAGGTCGGATACGGCGTGGCTGGACGCGTGCGTGGCGACCAGCAGGTCGATGGTCAGGTTGAAGTTGATCAGGCCCAGGCCCAGCACACCGGCACCATCAGCCGCAGGATCCGCCGCACGTCCGGGTTGCCGCCAGGCCGAGGCTGAGCACCAGATGCTGCGGCCGGCCGCGCAGCAGCGGCAGCGGGATCAGGAACTGGACGATCGTCGCCACCAGCACGCCGATCGCGTAGATGGTCGCCCGTTCGTCGGGCGAGGCGACGGTCGTGGCGTAGCCGAGCGCTGCGATGATGACGCCGTTCCAGGCGATCGGCGCCAGTGCCGGCACGCCGAACACCTCGTAGGAGTTGAGGACGCCGGTGACGACGCCGGTCATCCCCAGGATCGGCACGATCGGGAACAGCCAGCGGCTGAGCGAGACCACCAGCTGGGTGGGCACGTTGTCCTGCCCGAACATGAGCAGGGGCATCAACCACGGCGCCAGCAGGATGAACATGCGCCGCAGATCGCGCCCAGCGCCACGGCCGCGCGTCCACAGCACCATCCCGGCGACCCGCCAGGCCTCGCGCTCCTCGCCGCGCTCGCGCAGCTTCCACGAACACCGGCACGAACGCGCCGCTGATCGCGTTGTCGGCGACGAGGCTGCGCACCAGGTTGGGGATGTTGAAGGCGATCGTTGAACGCCGACAGCGTCGGCCCGGAGCCGAGGACGCCGGCGCGCGATGCTCTCGCGAGCGACGCCGGCGATCCGCGAGAGGGCGGTGGCTGCGCCGAACGTGGCGGTGGAGGCTGCCAGTCGGCGGCGGCGGTCTGCCATCGGCGCGGGAGTCTACCGACGCGGTTTGCTACCATCTTCGACGCCCGCCGCTGAGGGGGCTTTTCGGCGTGGAGTGGCCAACTCCAAGCAACAGGAAAAGCGGGTCCGGGTCGCTGCCCGGCAGCGGCTGGAGAACCTGCGCTACAAGACGCAGATCAAGACGCTCTTCCGGCGCCTGTCCGAGCGCGGTCGAGGCCGGCGACGCCGAGCAGATCAGCGATGCGCACCGGCGCCTGACCGTCCTGCTCGACCGCGCAGCCGCCCGCTCACGCCATCCACCGCAACCAGGCGGCCCGCAAGAAGTCCCAGGCGGCACGATGGTCAGCGGCGCCAAGACCGCGCGTCGTCAGCCGCGCGCAGCGCTGCCGGCGTAGACCAGGCCGAGCATGATCAGGGTCACGCCGACGGCCTGCGTGAGCGCGAACAGGCCGTAGCTGCCGAAGCGGGTCGCGGTCGGGCCGCAGCGCGACGACGCCGATGCCCACCGCGACCAGCAGCGGCCGCGGGTCGTGGCGGCGGCGGGCGGACGCGATCGAGCCCGCCAGCAGGACGACCGTGCCCGCCGAGTTGAGGGCGATCGCCAGGACGTCGTCCAGGGGCCGCCCATGGCGCCGTTGGGCGGCGTGGCGCCGGCGCGCGCCAGCTTCGCCTCCGATCGATCCGAGCGGCCAGCACCGCGGCGGTCGAGGCGAACGTCAGCCACAGCAGCGTGGCGACGGTCAGGCGGGTGACGCGCCGGCCCGGCAGCGACCAGCAGCAGCTCGCCGACCGCCAGGTAGGCGCACGACCAGCATGCCGCCGGTCAGGTAGTAGAGCCGGAACGAGCCGCGCCCCAGCCGCGCGCGGCGCCGTAGGCGAGCGCCAGGACGGCGACCGTGAACAGCCCAAAGCCGATCGTCCAGCAGGCGAAGCGGCGCCTGCAGCGGCCGGCGCGGCCGGCGCACGTGACGGCCACGTAGATGCCGCACGCCCGCCGCCACCGCGGCCGCGACAGGGCGGCCGCTGCCTGGCCGCTCATCCCGTGGTGATGTCGGCCAGCGCGAGCTCGAGCTCGAACCGCGGGTCGAGCCGGCTTCCGCCCTTACGGCCAGGTCGAGCGCCGCCAGCCGGACGATTGCCCGCCCAGCTCCGCCGCTGAAGCGGCGCGCCTGGTCGCACGAGCTTCTGGGCCGGGAACGGCTTGAGCCCGAGCCGCGGGCGATGTCGGCCTCGACGGCGCCCGCCTCACCATCACCAGACGCCCGCGTACACCTTGCGGATGTGCGAGGCGAGCTGCGCCGACCGTACGGCCGAGATCGCTCGGGCTGCTCGATGTCGGCCGTTGCCAGGCGGATCGACGGCGGCGGCGTCGCGGCGGCCCCAGGCGTCGGTGATGTCCCACGGCTTGACGTCGGGCTGCGGGATCACCAGCAGCTCGACGTCCTCGACCGTCGGGTCGCCGCCGCACGCGTAGGCGATCAGCTTCTCGACCTCGAGCGCGAGGTCGCCGACGTCCTCGCCGGCCAGCTCGACCAGCCGCCGGGCGACCGGCGGCGGGCAGCGGGCGCCGCTCTCGGCAAAGCGCTGACCACCCAGTCGGCGGCCTGCTTGCGGTCGGGGGCGTCGAAGATGCGCACGTCGCCGACCGCTTGGCGACGGCCTGGACCAGCGGATGCTGCGGGCCGAAGCCGCCGGCGCCGAAGAGGCGCCAGGCACGTGCCGGGCGTCGGGAGCTTCAGGTACTCGACGATGGCCGCGATCTGGCTCGTCCTCGAGCTGCCTCGGCGTTGCGCACCAGCACCAGCCGCTGGCCGCCCAGCAGGTCGAGCGCGTTGCACTCGGCGGCAACGTCGATCGGCTCGTCCCCGCCCGGCGACGAGCTGCACGACCGACTCGGAGGCGAACGCGCGCGCGCAGCCTGGCGGTGGCGGCGTCGACCTTGGGCCAGTCGCTGCCGGCGATCAGATAGGCCGGCTTCATCTCTGGCTGCGGTGTGGTACTCACCCTCTACCTGAGCGTTACTGTTTGGCCGACCGCGATCGCGCCGCCGCCCGAGGCGCCCGCCGCTCGCCCTGGCGCGCGAGCACCCGCGAGCGCTCACCAGATCGGCGAAGGTGGTCGTCTCGAGCACCGACGCAGCATCCCGCGGGCCTCGAGCCACACCTCGGGGAGCGCCTCCGCGCCGGGCGGGTAGGTGACCTCGTCCGGGCGGACGCCGGCGACAGCCGCGATCGGGCCGTCGACGATCCGGATCACCTCGGCGATCGAGATCTGGTCGGCCGGAACGGCCAGCCTGTAGCCGCCGTCGGGACCGCGCTGCGAGGCGACGAGCCCGGCGTGCTTGAGCTCGCCCAGGATGTTCTCGACGAACTTGAGCGGCAGCTCCTGCGCCCGGGCGACCAGCTCGCCCTTGAGCGGGCCCTCGCCCTCGTGGATGGCCAGCACGAGCACCGCGCGCACGGCGTAGTCGGCCTTGGCGGACAGCTTCATGCGTACATTCTCGCATGCCGGGTGGGCGGAGCACGGGGTTGTCGGGGACACGCGGTCTGGATTCACCCCTGCGCCGCTCGCCTCACGAGCAGGCCGCCGCCACCGCCAGCACGTAGCCGCCAGCACATCGGCCAGCCCCAGAAGCGGCGTCGCCAGCGGCGCCCACACCATCCGCGCCACCATCGCCGCCAGCGCCAGCCACAGGATCGGCGCCACCGCCGGGAGCGCGAGCAGGTTGGCGGGTACCGCCAGCGGGCTGGCGCGGCCGAAGTGCCACCACACGATCGGCGCGGTCACCACGGTGCAGGCCACCGATACGGCCGCCGCCTGCCCGAGCGCGCCCCGCAGCCGCGGAGCGACCACGAAGATGGCCACCACCGCCGAGAACGACAGCTGGAAGCCTGGGTCGAAAAGCTCGAGCGGGTCGAGGCCCGAGCACCACCATCGCTCCGCACGCGAGCAGGTGCCAGCGTGACACCATCCGCGACCCCAGCCACGCCGCCGCCACCAGCACGCCCGCAACACCGGCGCGCACGATCGACGGGCCGGCGCCCGTCACCAGCACGTAGGTGAGCGTGATCGCGAGCGCCGCCAGCCGCGCGGGTGCCCCGATCACGCCCACCGCTCCCAGGCACACCAGCGTGAACGCGATCACGAGCGCCACGTTCTGGCCGCTCACCGCCACGAGGTGGTAGAGCCCGCTCGAGCGCAGCTCGGCCCGGGTCTGCGGCGGCAGGCCGCCGATATCCCCGAGCGCGATCCCGGCGACAAGCGCCCGTGGGGGCGCCGGATCCGGCCCGACCTCGAGATGCCTGAGCGCGGCCCTGTGCAGCGTGTCGGCCGCGCCCCACACCCCGCCGCGGCGGCCGGCGAGGACGGCGTCCGTGGCACGCAGCTGGAGGTGCGCGCCCTGGGTGGCGTAGTAGCCGCGCACGACCGGGTCGAGCGGCTCCAGGCGGCCGTCGACGCGGTAGATGCCGCCCTCCTCGAGCACCAGGCCGGGCACCGACAGCACCACCGTCTCCCCCGCTCCGCGGACCGCCGCGAGCCCGTGGCCGCCGGACGGCTGGCCCGTGACGACCACGACCGCCTCGTGCACCGGCCCCACGGCGAGCGTGCGCCGGTCGAGGGCCGCGACGCGGGCGCTGCCAACGACGAGCGCCGCGACGGCGATCCCGGCCGCCGCAATCCGCAGGCGGGTCGAGTCGCCGACCAGCAGGGCCGCAACGAGCAGGAACGGCCGTCCGAGCGCGGCCACGGCCAGCCCGATGGTCGCCGCAACGACCAGCCTCGTGTGGCCGGTCACAGCGTCACGCGGCCGTGCAGGGCCGCCAGCCGGGCCGGCCCGATGCCCGCTCACCTGGTCGAGCTCCTCGAGCGACCGGAAGCCGCCGTGCAGGGTGCGGTAGTCGATGATCCGCTGCGCCAGCGCCGGCCCGATTCCGTCGAGCGTCTCGAGCTGCTCCAGCGTCCCCGAGTTGAGCGACACGGGTGCGGGCGGCGCCGCCGTATCGCCCGCACCGGCGGCCGGCACGCTGCCGCCTCGCCCTCGTGCAGGCACGACCACCTGCTCGCCGTCGGTCAGCCGCGCGGCCAGGTTGACGGCGGCGAGGTCGGCCCGTGGCCGCGGACCGGCCCGGTTCACGGCGTCGAGCACCCGCGCCCCCGACGCGAGCCGGTACACCCCTGGGTGGCGCACCGCTCCCGACACGTCGACCACGACCGCCGCCGGCGCGACTGCCGGCGTGAGCGGCGCCGGGGACGAGGCCGGCGCGGGCGTGTAGGCGTCCTGCGACGACGACCCGGGGTGATAGCGCCAGCCGACGACGAGAATCGCGGCGACGGCGGCGACGTAGAGCGCGATCTGGCGGGGTGAGAACGCGGGCACGCCGGGGAGCATCCGCGAGCGCGCCGTCACGGATCCAGACGCGGACACGTGGCGGAAGCGGCAAGGTCCTGGCCCGATCTTTGGCACAGTGCGGCCATGGCCCCGTCCGGAACACGGCTCGGCGAGGGGATCCGGCTGCAGGGGCTCGTGAAGTCGTTCCGCTCGCCCCAGGGCATGGTGCACGCAGTCCGCGGCGTCGACGTTGCCATCGCCTCGGGCGAGACGGTTGCGCTGCTCGGGCCGAACGGCGCCGGAAAGACGACCACCATCGACATGCTGCTCGGCCTGACCACCCCGGACAGCGGCTCGGTCTCGCTGTTCGGACGCCCGCCCTCGGAGGCCATCAAGGACGGGGCGATCGGCGCCATGCTGCAGACCGGTTCGCTCATCCGCGACCTGTCCGTGCGCGAGCTGATCACCATGATGGCCGGGCTCTACCCGGCGCCGCTACCGGTCGCCGACGTGCTCGGACCTGGTGGGGCTCGAGCCGATCGCCGACCGGCGCACGCAGAAGCTCTCGGGCGGTGAGACCCAGCGCGTCCGCTTTGCCATCGCGCTCGTCAGCAACCCCGATCTGCTCGTCCTGGACGAGCCGACCGTGGCGATGGACGTCGAGAGCCGCCACGCGTTCTGGGACACGATGCGCGGGTTCGCGGCCCGCGGCAAGACGATCGTCTTCGCCACCCACTATCTCGAGGAGGCCGACGCCAACGCCGACCGGGCGGTGCTGATGGCAAACGGCAGCATCGTCGCCGACGGGCCCACCACCGAGATCAAGGCGATGGTCGGCCTGCGCACCATCCGGGCGACCCTGCCCGGCGTCGATCTCGCCGAGCTCGAGCGGCTGCCGGGCGTCAACTCGGCCGAGCGGCGCGGCGAGGCGATCACCCTCCACTGCGCCGACTCCGACAGCGCGATCCGCGCGCTCCTGCAGGCGTATCCGGCGATCCGCGACATCGAGATCGCGGGCGCCGGCCTGGAGGAGGCGTTCCTGCAGCTCACCTCGGGGACGGGCGCACTCGTGATCACCTACACGCGCTACGAGCTCCTGCGGACGTTCCGCAACGGCCGGTTCCTGATGTTCTCCATCGGGTTCCCGCTGGTGCTGTATTTCGTCATCGCCGGGTCGAATCGCAACGACCAGAACTTCGACGGCAGCGGGATCTCGGTGCCGCTCTACTACATGATCGGCCTGACGGCCTTCGGGACGATGAACACCGTGCTCTCGACCGGCGCCCGGATCGCGGTCGAGCGCGCGGCCGGCTGGAACCGGCAGCTGCGGCTGACGCCGCTCTCGATCCGCTCGTACTTCCGGGCCAAGGTGATCACGGCCTATCTGATGGCGGCGATCACGATCGTTGCCCTGTACGCGTCGGGCATCTCACTTGGCGTGCATCTGACCGGCGGACGAGTGGGTGCGGATGACCGGCCTCATCCTCGTCGGCCTGATCCCGTTCGTCGCGCTCGGCGTCTTGATGGGGCATCTGCTCACGGCCGATTCGATCGGTCCGGCGATGGGCGGAACGACCGCGCTTCTGGCGCTGCTCGGCGGCGTCTGGTTCCCGATCCAAAACGGCACCCTGCACAAGATCGCCCAGGCGCTGCCGTCCTACTGGCTGGTGCAGGCAAGCCACGTCGCGATCGGCGCCGGCGGCTGGGGCGCGCGCGGCTGGTTCGTGATGACGGCCTGGACGGTCGTGCTCACCGTCCTGGCCGCCCGGTCGTACAAGCGCGACACCGCGCGCGTCTGACAGCCATGAATATTTGGTGCCTGGCCCCGAATATTCAGCGGGTGACGAGGCTCACCAGCTTGCCCGGCACCACGATCTCCTTGACCACCTCGGCGCCGTCCAGATGGTGCGAGCCACGTTCGGGACGGCCCGCGCGGCCGCGAGCAGGGCGTCGCGCTCGGCGCCGGCCGCGACCGTCGAACTCGCCGCGCAGCTTGCCGTTCACCTGCACCGCGTAGGTGATCTCGTCGGCCACCAGCATCGCCGGATCGGCGACCGGCCACGGCGCGTCCCACAGCGCGCTCGCCGCCCAGCCGCTCCCACAGCTCGCAGGCGACGTGGGGCGCGTAGGGCTGCACCAGCGAGACCGCCGTCGCCACCGCGAACCGGCGCTGCTCGCGGTCGTCTCGTCGTGCGAGCGCTGGAGCTGATTGACCAGCTCGTGCACGGCCGACTGGGCGGTGTTGAAGTCGAACCGCTCGCCGATGTCGTGCGACACCTGGTCGATCGTCCAGTGCGTCTTGCGCACCAGCTCGGCGCCCCGGCCCCTCGGCGGGCGCCGGACGCCGGGATCGCCCCGGCTCGAGCTCGGCCGCCGACGTCGAGCGCCAGCCGCCACAGCCGGGCCAGGAAGCCGGTGGCATGCCCTTGGCGACGCCGCCGTCGTACCACTCGGCGTCCTGCTCGGGCGGGCCCAGGAACAGCGAGTACATCCGCGCCGTGTCGGCGCCGAAGCGCTCGATCATGTCGTCGGGCGAGATCGACGTTGCCCTTCGACTTGGACATCTTCGCGCCGAGGTAATAGATCATCCCCTGGGTGAAGAGGTTCGCGAACGGCTCGGTGAAGCCGACGTAGCCCAGGTCGTACAGCGCCTTCGTGAAGAAGCGCGCGTACATGCAGGTGCAGGATCGCGTGCTCGACCCCGCCGATGTACTGGTCGACGGGCAGCCACGCGTCGACCGCCTCGCGGCTCGAACGGCGCCGTGTCGTTGTGCGGGTCGGCGTAGCGCATGAAGTACCAGGACGAGTCGACGAAGGTGTCCATCGTGTCGGTCTCGCGCCGCGCCGGCACCGCCGCAGGCCGGGCAGCCGCGTTGCACCCAGTCCTCCGCCGCCGCCAGCGGCGAGCGGCCGCGCGGCGCGTAGTCCTCGATGTCGGGCAGCACCACCGGGCAGCTGGTCGTCGGGGACCGGGACGATCCCGCAGGCCGCGCAGTGCACGATCGGGATCGGGCAGCCCCAGTACCGCTGCCGGGACAGCAGCCAGTCGCGCAGCCGGTAGGCGATCGTGCCCGTGACCGCGGCCGTCGGCCTCCAGCCGGCCGATGATCGCGCCTGGGCGCCTCCGGGCGAGCCATGCCGGTCGAACGCGCCCGGAGTTGATCAGCACCTCGTCCTGGCTGTGCCCGACGTAGGCGCCCTCGGCCGCGGCTCGCCGCCGCCGCGGGGCGCCACCACCGGCCGGATCTCGAGGCCGTGGGCCTCGGCGAACTCGAAGTCGCGCTCGTCGTGGGCCGGGACCGCCATGATCGCGCCGGTGCCGTACTCCATCAGCACGTAGTCGGCGACCCAGACCGGGATCTCGCTCGCCGTTGACCGGGTTGATCGACGTAGCGGCCGGTGAAGACGCCGGTCTTCTCGTGCTCCTCCGCCCGCTCGACCGCCGAGCGCGCCGCGGTGTGGCGGACGTAGTCGGCCACCGCCTGCTCGTGCTCGCTGCCGTCGGCCAGCGCGAGCCGCCAGCGGGTGCTCGGGCGCCAGCACGAAGAAGGTGGCGCCGAAGAGCGTGTCCGGCCGGGTGGTGAACACGCGGCAGATCGATGCCGTCGTCGGGCGCGGAACGCCACCTCGGCGCCCTGCGAGCGGCCGATCCAGTTGCGCTGCATCGTCACGACCCGCTCGGGCCAGCTCACCTCGCTCGAGGTCGTCCAGCAGCCGGTCGGCGTAGTCGGTGATCTTGAAGAACCACTGCTCCAGCGTGCGCGCCTCGACCTCGGCGCCGCAGCGCTCGCAGCGGCCGTCGATGACCTGCTCGTTGGCCAGCACCGTCTGGTCGTTGGGGCACCACTTGACCGGCCGCGCTCTTGCGGTAGGCGAGGCCGGCCTCGTACAGGCGCAGGAAGATCCACTGCGTCCAGCGGTAGTACTCCGGCTCGGCGGTCGAGAGCTCGCGCGTTCCAGTCGATCGACCAGCCCATGCCGCTTCATCTGGCGGCGGATGGCGGCGATGTTCGCGCGCGTCGACGCGGCCGGGTGAAGGCCGGAGCGGATGGCGGCATTCTCGGCCGGCAGCCCGAACGCGTCGTAGCCCATCGGGTGCATCACCCGGCCGCCGTTGCGGCGCCGGTAGCAGCGTGACCACGTCGCCCATCGTGTAGTTCTTGACGTGCCCCATGTGCAGCTCGCCCGACGGGTAGGGCAGCATCTCGAGCACGTAGACGAGCCGCGAGGTGTCGTCGCCGGGCGCGGGGTTGGGCACGTCGAAGACCGCTCGCGCTCCCAGATCTCCTGCCAGCGCGCCTCGACGGCGGCCGGGTCATAGCGTTCCATCATGCGGGGGATTCTAGGGCTGCGGGGAGGACGTGTCCTCCGTTACATGCTTCGGGCTGGTCTACGATCCCGCGCGATGATCCTGCGCCAATTCCTGTTCGCCGAGACCGCCTGCGCGAGCTACGTGTTCGGGTGCACGACGCACAACCGGCTGGGCGTCGTCGATCCCCACGTGGAGCTTGTGGACCGCTATCTCGAGGCCGCCGAGGCGACCGGCGCGCCCATCGTGGCGGTGTTCGAGACGCACGTCCAGGCCGACCACGTCTCGGGCCTGCCCGACCTGGTCGAGGCCACCGGCGCGACGGCGTATCTGCCGGCCGGGGCGCGGGTCGGCTTCGATCATCATGCGCTCTCCGACGGCGAGCGCGTCGAGCTCGGAAACACGATCGTCACCGCGCTCGCGACGCCCGGCCACGCGCCGGCCCACCACGCCTACCTCATCTCCGACCTGCGCCGCGAGACCGACGAGACCTGGCTCGCCTTCACCGGCGACTCGATGCTGGTGAACGACGCGGGCCGGCCCGACCTGCACGCCCGGGGCGGCGACCCGAGGGCGCTGGCCGTGCAGCAGCACGCGTCGATGCAGCGGCTGCTCGCGCTCCCCGACTACGTGGTCGTGCTGCCCAGCCACTACGGCGGCTCGGTGTGCGGTCGCGGGCTCTCCGGCAATCCGATCTCCAGCATCGGCTTCGAGCGGCGGCACAACCGCGCCCTCGCCCACGCTGACGCGCAGGAGTTCGCCGACGAGCTGCTGCAGGACGTGCCCGCCGCCCCGCCCGAACAGGCGCGGATCGTGGCCGCCAATCAGCGCATGTAGCGGCGGACGGCCAGGCGCGACTTGAGCGCGTGCTGCTCGGCCCGGCCCTGCACGCGGGCCGCGACCAGCTCGGGATCGCGCCAGTCGGCGTCGCCGTCGTCCGAGGCATCGGCGATCTGGGCGACCGTCTCGCGGTCGTGCTCGGCGATCGCGTCGACCTCGCAGCCCACCCGGTAGCGGCCGAACGACATCGGCTCAACCCGCATGACGAGCGCCTCCATGGTGATCGGGCGGGCGCCGATGTGGATCGACAGCATCACCCGGTCTCCGACCGCAAGGTGAAGCTCGGTCACGAAGGCGACGCCGCCCTCGGAGAGATCGGCCGTGCGAACGCGGAAGTGCTCGCCGTCGGGGAGCGCGCGCGAGCGCAGCACCACCGCATCGGCCTCGTCGCTGCGCTGGGCGCGCTTGGTGCGGCGGTGGCCCGGCTGGTACACGACCTCGATCACGCGCAGGTGCAGGAGCGTCTGGTTCGACGACTGGAAGTAGGCCTTCTCGATCCGCAGCGAGACGTCGTAGCCACCGCCGCTCTGATCGCGCAGCGGGCAGACGACGACGAGCTGGGGCTGCATCAGCATCTGGGGCGCGTAGCCGATCAGGAGCCCGCGATCGAGGTCGGCCAGCACGACCTCGGCCACGCCGCCGGCCGAGAACACGCCGATCGGCGTGGGCAGCGGGGGCAAGAGCGACAGGAACTCGTCGAGAAGGTCGCCCTCGGGGTCGGGCGCGGGAGTGAACTCAGACATGGCCCCTGAGTAATCGGCGCGGACGCTGCATGGCCTTGAACACCGCGTCGCCGACGGTGGGTAGCATTGCCCGATGCCGGCCGACCTGATCCTGCGAAACGGCGTCATTCACACCGTCGACGCCGCCCGGCGGACGGCCGACGCGGTGGCGGTGGAGGCGGGCCGCATCGTCGCGGTGGGAGCGGCGGGCGAGGTGGACGGCGTGCGGGGGCCGGCCACCAGGGTGGTCGATCTCGCCGGGGCGATGGTGCTGCCCGGCTTCCAGGACGCCCACTGCCATCTGGGCTCCAGCGGCTATGCGACCACCCGCTGCGACCTCTCGGACAGCCGCGGCGCCGACGAGCACCTGCGCCGGATCGGCGCCTACCGGGAGGCGCATCCCGACCGGGAGTGGATCGTCGGCGGCGGATGGTCGATGAGCGACTTCCCCGGCGGTATTCCGACCGCCGCCGCGCTGGACGCGGTCGTCTCCGACCGCCCGGTGGCGCTGACGAACCGCGACTACCACGGCACCTGGGTCAACTCGCGTGCGCTCGAGCTGGCGGGAGTGACGGCCGCGACGCCCGATCCGCCCGGCGGACGGATCGAGCGCGATACCCATGGGGCCCCGGTGGGGATGCTGCAGGAGCAAGCGATGCATCTCGTGCTCGACCGCGCCCCGGCACCGACCCATGCCGACCGCATGGACGGCATCCAGTGCGGCGGTCGACTACTACCACCGGCTCGGCATCACGGCCTGTCAGGACGCCCTCGTCGATGCCGAGTGGCAGGCGGCCTACGAGCAGCTCGCCCGCGCCGGCGAGCTCGGGCTGCGGGTGCGGGGCGCGCTCGAGTGGGATTCCGGCCGCGACCACACCCAGCTCGCCGAGCTCACCGAGCGGCGCCACAGCGGCACGGTCGGCCGGCTCGCGTGCGGCACGGTCAAGTTCTTCCACGACGGCGTGGTCGAGAACCGCACGGCCGCGATGCTCGATCCGTATCTCGATGGGGACGGCCACGCCACCGCCGAGTACGGGCTCGACCAGTATCCGCCCGGCGATCTGGAGCACTTCGTGCGCATCTGCGACGCCGAGGGCTTCGGGGTGCACATCCACGCGATCGGTGACCGCGCCGTGCGCGAGTCGCTGGACGTGCTCGAGGCCGCGATACATGCGAACGGGCGCCGTGACGCCCGCCACCAGCTCGCGCACGTGCAGTTCGCCCACCCCGACGACCTGCCCCGCTTCCGCGCGCTCGGCGTGATCGCGAACGTGACCCCGCTCTGGGCGCGGCTCGAGGCGTACGTCACCGAGTTGACCATCCCGTTCGTGTCGACGCGGGCGAGCGAGGGCATGTACCCGTTCGGCAGCATCCTGCGCCACGGGGGCGCGCTGGCGTTCGGCAGCGACTGGTCGGTGTCAACGCCCGATCCGTTGCGCCAGCTCGCCGTCGCGGTCTCGCGCATCGACCCCGACAGCGACGTCACGGAGCCACTCCTCCCCGGCGAGCGGCTCGATCTGGGGGCGGCGATCGCGGCCCAGACGATCGGCGCCGCCCACGCGTGCGCGCTCGACCACGAGACCGGGTCGATCGAGGTGGGCAAGCTGGCCGACCTTGTGATCCTCGACCATGATCTGCACCGGCTCGCACCCGCCGAGTACATCGACGCCAAGGTGCTTGCAACGCTGGTCGAGGGCGAGGTCGTTTACGCCTCCCCCGACTCCGAACTCTCAATCTAAACTGGAGAGTACGACTTCAGACTGCGCTCTACCTGAGCCCCTTGCTGGCGCACATACCCACGATCCTGGCGAACACGACACGGGAAGACGGGGCGCCGGCCGGGGCGGTGGCGTTGTACCCCTCGGCGAAGTCGGCGTCGGCCTTGGTGAACTTGATGCCCACGACGGTCGCGTCGGATTGCGTCTGGCAGACTTGCTGGAGCCAGTCGGGTCCCATCGTCCCGTCCATCCGCTCCATCGCGGCGATCAGCTTCGCAGGCGTGGGCGAAACGATCCCGCCGACGCTCGTCCCGACCGTATCCCCGTAGCTCGCAAGGAGGCTGGCGTAGGTGGGGTGGGTGCTGGCGGTGGCCGAGCTGCCGCACCCGGCTGCAAGCACCACGGTGATGAGTCCGGCCGCGGCGGCGGCGATGAGTTGTTTCATGGATTCACTCTCGTGTGCGCGTCCACGCCGAGCTGGCGCGGGCATACCCATGTAGTCGGCAAATAGCGCCCGAACCTGAAATGAGCCCGGTTTTGAAGCCGGTATCTCCTAACCCCTGCGCACGGTCACGAGCGTACCGAGCGGCGCGACTTTGCGCAGAAGCGCGATCGCGAGGAGGGGCACGTGGATGCAGCCGTTTGAGACGTGGCCGAGCGGGCCCGGGTGGATCGCGATCTGGTCGCCGCCGATCCAGGTCGGGGCGAGATGGGTCTGCCGGGCCGAGAGCCCGAACGCGAACGGCGTGTAGGGGCTGCCGGGCGGGAAGATGAGCCGGTCGGTGACGAAGAAGCGGCCGACGGGCGTCGGTGTCTCGGGCGTGCCCTGCCCAATCGGGAACGACCCCAGCCGGCGACGGCCGCGCAGCACCGAGATGCGGGAAAGCGCCAGGTTGACGACGACCCGCGTGCGCGTCCACCGCAGCGGCATCCGGCGCAGGTTGACATGCACGATCCGGCCGCTCGGCCCAAGCGGCACGAGCAGGGCCCCCCGCACGCCGTGATAGCGCAGCACCGGCACCCACACCGGCTGGCCGAAACGCGTCTTCGGCTTGACCGCTCCGAACCGGGTGTGCAGCGTGCGCGGCACCCGCGCCATCATGTAGACGCCGCGCCCGCGCGGCCGGGCCGGGATGCGCCAGGCGACCGCCTTGCGGATCGCAGCCGCCGTCGGCGCCGAGTCGCGCCGCACCGCCGCGGCGTGCGACGACGTGGCGGGATGCTGCGCGGCCGACGCCCCCGCGCACGCGGTGCACGCAAGCGCACTTCCCACAAGAGCCAGCCCGGCCCGAACCCACATCGCCGAAGCATACGTGGCGGCGCAACCGGTGGGGTATCGTCGGCGTTCGTCCGACGACGCGCCCCGAGTCGACCCGCTCGGCGGGTCTCTCTGGGGCACCCCCAGGGGAACCGATGTCACCACGCATCACATCGCATGCGCCTCGCTGCGCCTTCGTCGCAGGTCCGCGCACGCACGACAGGAGCAGTCGGGGCGCGGCGTCGGGCACCACGGTATGAGCCGGTGGCGCCGGGACCAGCGCTCCGGCGTCTCCCGGGCCGTCGCGGCGGCGTTCCTGGCCGGCGACTGGGAGGCGACCGGGATGGCGGCACGCGCCGCAACCGCGTTCGGAGGGCGCCCCCGCTGGCTCCGAAGCGTCGCCCGAGAGCTGGCCGCGACCTACCGCGACCGCCCTTCGGACCGCCCGCGAGAGGTGACGGCTCAGATCGAGCGGGCACTGCTCCGGCTCGAGGAGGCCGGAGTCCTGCCGCGGCCGCCCCGGCATGTGCCGGTGGCGCTCTTCACGCCGGCGATGGGTCGGATGCGCTGGGCCGTGCCCGAAATCGACACCCCCACCGACCTCGCGGCCATGCTCGACCTGCACCCGCGCGAGCTGGCGTGGCTCTGTGACCTCCGGGGCCAGGAGCGGCGTGCGCAGGATCCTCGCCTGCTCCGTTACCGCTATCGATGGCTGCCCCGCGCCGACGCGCCCCCACGCCTGATCGAGAGCCCCAAACGCCTGCTCAAGGAGACTCAGAGGCGCCTGCTGCACCAGGTCCTGGCGCCGATCCCGCCGCACGACGCCGCCCACGGCTTCCGCCGCGGGCACTCGGCGCTCACCCACGCCCGCCGCCACACGGGCCGCGACGTCGTGCTGCGCTTCGACCTCGAGGACTTCTTCGCGGCGGTCGCCGCCGGCCGCGTCTATGGAGTGTTCCGTGCCGCCGGCTACCCCGAGGCGGTCGCCGCGAGCCTCACCGGGCTCGTCACCAACATCATCCCGATGACCGAGTGGGAATGCGCGCCCCGCACCGCCAACCCGACAGTGATCGCCGCCCGTCATCGCCTCGAACGGCGACTGGCCACCCCGCATCTGCCGCAGGGAGCGCCGACCTCGCCCGCACTCGCGAACCTGTGCGCGTACCGGCTCGATTGCCGGCTCTCGGGCCTCGCTGACGCGATCGGCGCCGTCTACTCGCGATACGCCGACGATATTGCCCTGTCAGGCGGCCGCCGGCTGCATGCACACGCCGCCGGTGTCCGCCGGACGGTCGAGGCGATCGTGCACGACGAGGGCTTTCGGGTGAACTCGCGCAAGTCGCAGCTGATGCCGCGAGCGGGTCGCCAGCGGATCTGCGGGATCGTGGTCAACGAGCATCCCAACGCCGCCCGGCAGGACTACGACCGCCTGCGGGCGCTGCTGCACGATGCCGCGCTGCACGGCCCGGACGCAGCGAACCGCGCACGGGTACCCGACCTACGCGCACACCTGCTTGGGCGGATCAGCTGGATGGAGGCACTGAACCCCGAGCGCGGCGCGAGGCTGCGACGCAGCTTCGCCCGCATCGACTGGTCGGCTTAGAGCCCGACCGGGTGCCAGACGGTCTTTGCCTCCATCAGCGGCTCGATCTCCCACACGCTCTGTCCGGTCGCCGGGCCGCGCACAACCCGCTTGACGTTGTCGGCCGCCAGCCGCTCGAGCTCCGCGGCCGCATCGTCGCCGGCTCCGGTCAGGTCGATCGCGTTCACGTCCATGTGGGCCGCCAGCACCGGGGCGAGCTCGTCGGGGTCGCCGGTGAGCATGTTCACGGCCCCGGCGGGCATGTCAGACGTGGCCACCGCCTCGGCCAGCTCGACCGCGGCCAGGGGGTGCTGCCGGGAGGCCATCACCACGGTCGTGTTCCCGCCGACGAGCGCCGGCAGGAGGCGCGAGACCAGACCCTCGAGGGCCGGCTCGCCGGGCGCCACGATCGCGACCACCCCGGTCGGCTCGGGGACCGTGAAGTTGAAGTACGGCCCCGCGACGGGGTTCGCGCCACCCAGCACCTGGGCCAGCTTGTCGGCCCAGCCGGCGTACCAGATCACCCGGTCGATCGACCGCTCCACCTCGTGCCGTCGCCGGAGCACGCCGCCGCGAGGTCGCGAGCCCGCGTCTCCATCATCTCGCCGAGCCGGTAGAGCACCTGGCCGCGGTTGTACGCGGTCGCTCCCGACCACTTGGACACCGCCGACGCGGGCCGCCCGCACCGCGTCGCGGGCGTCCTTGCGCGACGCCCGGGCGATGTTCTGGCCGCCCACCTCGAACGTCCGGCCCGACTCCGAGCGCGGGAACGCCCCGCCGATGTAGAGCTTGTAGGTCTTCTGCACGGGCAGGCGGCTCACTCGTCGAACCTCAGATAGGCCTCGAGCCCGTGCCGGCCGCCCTCGCGCCCGAAGCCCGACTCCTTGTAGCCGCCGAACGGCGAGGCGGGGTCGAAGCGGTTGTACGTGTTGGCCCACACGACGCCGGCCCGCAGGCGGGCGGCCATCCACAGGATGCGCGAGCCCTTCTCGGTCCACACGCCCGCCGAGAGGCCGTAGGGGGTGTTGTTGGCCTTCTCGACGGCCTCGGCGGGGGTGCGGAAGGTGAGCACCGTCAGCACCGGGCCGAAGATCTCCTCCTGGGCGATGCGGCTGCTCTGGGCGACGCCGGTGAACATCGTCGGGGCGAACCAGTAGCCGCGCTCGGGCAGGACGCAGGGGGGCTGGTAGAGCTCCGCGCCGTCCTCGACGCCGCTTGCGACCAGCTCGCGGATGCGGTCGAGCTGCGCCCGCGAGTTGATCGCGCCGACGTCGGTGTTCTTGTCGAGCGGATCGCCCACCCGCAGCGTGCTGCAGCCGCCGCTTCAGCTTGGCCACCAGCGGCTCTGCGATCGACTCCTGCACCAGCAGCCGGGAGCCCGCGCAGCAGACGTGCCCCTGGTTGAAGTAGATGCCGTTGACGATCCCCTCGACCGTCTGGTCGAGGGCGCAGTCGTCAAACACGATGTTGGCCGCCTTGCCGCCCAGCTCCAGCGTGAGCGGGACGCCGCGCCCGGCCAGCTAGCGCTGGATCGCCTTGCCGACCTCGGTCGATCCGGTGAAGGCCAGCTTGTCGATGCCGGCGTTTCGCACCAGCTCGGCGCCCGCCGCGCCGTCGCCGGTGACGATGTTGACCACCCCGGCCGGGAGGCCGGCCTGGCGGCAGACGTCGGCGAACATGAGCGCGGTCAGCGGCGTCGTCTCGGCCGGCTTGAGCACGACGGTGTTGCCGCATGCGAGCGCCGGCGCCACCTTCCAGGCCAGCATCAGCAGCGGGAAGTTCCAGGGGATGATCTGGCCGGCCACGCCCAGCGGCCGCGGCCGCCGGTTGGGGAAGGCGTACTCGAGCTTGTCGGCCCAGCCGGCGTGGTAGAAGAAGTGCGCCGCGGCCAGCGGCAGGTCGACGTCGCGTGACTCCTTGATCGGCTTGCCGCCGTCGAGCGACTCGGCGACCGCCAGCTCCCGCGCTGCGTTCCTGCAGGATGCGCGCGATCCGGAACAGGTACTTGGCCCGCTCGGCCGGCCGCAGGTCCGACCAGCCGTTCTCGTAGGCGGCGCGGGCCGCCTGCACCGCCAGATCGACGTCCTCCGCCCCCGCCTGCGCGACCTCGGCCAGCGGCTGCTCGTCGGCCGGAGAGCTGGTCGTGAACCATGTGCCCGGAGCGCGGCTCGACCATCTCGCCGCCGACGAAGAGGCCGTAGCGCTCCTGCAGGCTGACGATGTCGCGGGCCTCCGGCGCGGGCGCGTAGCTCCACTCCGGCACGGCGGGCAACGGGCTGGGCGGATGCTCGAGGTCGGCCATCAGTCGACGGTGAAGTGGTCGGGGGACTGGTAGACGCCGGTCTTCTGTTTGCGGATCTGCATCAGCACGTCGTTCAGGAGCGACGAGGCGCCGAACCGGAACCGCTCGGGCGTGAGCCAGTCGCGGCCGAGCGTCTCGTGCAGGACGCACAGGTACTGGATCGCGAGCTTCGCGTGGCGGATCCCGCCGGCCGGCTTCATCCCCACCTGCCGGCCGGTCTCGCCCTCGACGTCGCGGATCGCCTCGAGCATGCACAGGGTCACGGGCAGCGTCGCAGCCGGGCTGATCTTGCCGGTGGAGGTCTTGATGAAGTCGGCCCCGGCCGCCATCGCGAGGAGCGACGCCCGGCGGACGTTGTCGTACGTGCCGAGCTCGCCGGTCTCGAGGATCACCTTCAGGTGGGCCGGGGCCGCCGCCTCCTTCACCCGCACGATCTCGTCGTAGACCCTGGCGTAGCGGCCCGACAGGAACGCTCCCCGGTCGATCACCATGTCCACCTCGTCGGCGCCCAGCTCGACCGCCGCGCGCACGTCCGCGAGCTTGACCTCGATCGGCGACTGGCCCGACGGGAAGGCGGTCGCGACCGAGGCGATGCGCACGCCGCTTCGGTCGCCGAGCCGCTCGCGGGCGACCGCGACCAGGTTCGGGTAGACGCACACCGCGGCCACCGCGGGCACGCTCGGATCGGCGGGATCGGGGCGCAGCGCCTTGCCGCACAGTGCCGCCACCTTGCCCGGCGTATCGGCGCCCTCCAGCGTCGTCAGGTCGATCATGCGCACGATCAGGTCGAGCGCCTGCAGCTTGGACTCGCGCTTGATCGAGCGCTTGGCCAGCTCCGCGGCGCGCGCCTCGAGCGCGACGGCATCGACGGCGCCGATGCGAGGCAGGCGCGGCTCGAGGGGCAACTCGAAGCCGCGGGTGAGCGTCGCCGTCCCGTCCATTCCGGTGAGTCTAGTAGCCCGTCCGCGGCCCTCAGGTGCCGACGCCGTAGCGGAGGTAGACGACCCCGGCTCTGAAACGGCGCTCCTCCAGCAGCTCGAGCCGCAGACGGACGTCGCGGGGGAGCCAGTGCGTGCCGCCGCCAACCACCACCGGCGTGACGTACAGGCTGATCTCGTCGACCAGCCCGGCCCTGATCGCCTCGGCGGCGAGGCCGGCGCCGCCCACGGTGATGTCACGCTCGGCCCCTGTTTTCATGCGCCTGACCGCCTCGGGATCGAACTCCCGCTCGACCCGCGTCCGCGCGGTCGCGACCGTCTCGAGCGTCCTGGAGTACACGACCTTGTCGGCCGCCTGCCAGATCCGCGCGAAGTCGAGGCTGACCGGCCGCCGGCCCGGGGTGGTGTGCGCGGTCTCCCAGCCGGCCATGACCTCGTACATGCGCCGGCCGTACAGGTAGGTGCCGACCGACCGCTCGAGGTCGTTGACGAACGCGTGGACCTCCGCGTCCGGCGCGGCCCAGTCGAAGGTGCCGTCCGCGTCCGCCACGAACCCGTCGAGCGACGTGATCGCCGAGTAGATCAGCCTGGCGACGGCGCGCCTCCTTCATCCCACGGCGTCATCTGCCAACCGTACCCGCATCCGCGGGTCTGCGATCCGGGCCGCCACGTAGGCGGCGAACGAGATGGTGCTGATGAAGAAGCTCGTCGGCCACGGCTGGGCAAGGCTGAGCAGGATGCCGCCCTCGGTCGCCACGAGGGCGATGACGATCGAGATCAGGATCGCGGCGGCCGGGTTCGCGGTCAGGCGCTGGGCGGCTGCGGCCGGTGTGATCACGAGCGTCAGCACCAGCAGCACGCCGACCACCTGGATCGCCTCGGCGGTGGTGAGTGCGAGCAGGACGAAGGTAAATACCGAGAGCGCCCGCAGCGGCACCCCCCGCGCCTCGGCGACCTCGGGGTCGATGCTCGAGAAGAGCAGCGGCCGGTAGGCCGCGGCGATGCCCGCAAGCACGATCACAGAGACCACGACGAGCTCGTCGAGCTGCCTGTCGCTGACCCCGACGATGCTGCCGAAGAGGAGGTTGGTGGCCTCGGTCGCGTAGCCCTGGTACAGGCTCAGGAACAGCACTCCCACGCCGAGCCCGAACGCCAGCACCGCCCCGATGGCGCTGTCGCGCTCGCGCCCGCTCAGCGACAGGAGGCCGAGCACCACGCCCACGAGGAGCGAGCCGCCGACCAGGCCGACCACCGGATCGAGCCCCAGGACGAGCGCTCCGGCGGCGCCGGTGAACCCGAGCTCCGAGATGGCGTGGACGGCGAAGCTGGCGCCGCGCGTGACGACGAAGGTGCCGATGGCGCCGCTGACGACCGCCACCACGGCGCCCGCGAGCAGCGCGGTGTGGACGAAGTGCTGGGCCAGGAGCTGGGTGAACATCAGTGCGACGCCGCCGGCCCGTGGTCGTGATGGTGGACGCCGTCGTCGTCGGGGGTACCGATGACGACGATCCGCCCGCGCACGCGCAACACATCTACGGGCGTGTCGTAGAGCCGCGTGAGAGTCTCGGTGGTGAGCACCTCGGAGGGCGTCCCGATCGCCCACCGGCCGGGGGCCAGGTAGAGCACCGTGTCGACGACCGGCAGGATCGGGTTGACGTCGTGGGTGACGAAGACGACGGGTGTTCCGGACTCGCGCCGGCGCCCGTCGAGCAGGTCGACCACCGTCCGCTGCGATTGCAGGTCGAGCGACAGGAGCGGCTCGTCGGCCAGCAGCAGGGCCGGATCCGAGACGAGCGCCTGGGCGATCCGCAGCCGCTGTTGCTCGCCGCCCGAGAGCCGGCCGACGGGAAGCTCGCCGTAGCCGGCCGCTCCGACAGCTTCGAGGGCGCGCTGGACGCGCTCGTTGGACGCCTTCGACGTCAGCCCGAGCCCCCACCGGTGCCCGTCGAGGCCGAGCCGCACGAGGTCGCAGCCTCGCAGCGGAACGTCGCGGTCGAACGCGCGCTGCTGGGGTACGGAGCCGATCTGGCCGCGGGCGGCGGCGGGTGGACGGCCGCCGATCGAGACGGTGCCCGCAGACGGCGCGAGCAGCCCCAGGAGGATGCGGACGAGCGAGGTCTTGCCGGTGCCGTTCGGTCCCAGCACTGCCAGGAACTCGCCCGCGTGCAGGTCGAAGCTGAGATCGTCCCAGAGCAGCCGCGATCCGAACCGCAGACCGAGCGAGCGCACCTCGACGACCGGCCGGGTGTCGGAGCTCACCGGTCGAGGGCCCGATCCAGCGAAACCGCCTGGCGCAACTGCCACTGCTGGAACGTCTCGCCGGGCGGCAGCGTCTCGGTGACGCCGACCACCGGGATGCCGGCCGAGCGGGCGGCAGCCTCGATCCGGGCCGTGATGGGGGAGGTGGTCTGGCTGTTGTAGAGCAGCACGTGCACGCGGTGGCCGGTCATCAGGCCGGTCATCTCGGCGACCGCCTCGGGCGACGGATCGCTGCCGTCCTCGATCGCCCGCGCGAACGCCGGCGGAGTCAGGTTGTGCAGACCGGCTGCGGCCAGCAGGTAGCCCGGCACCGGCTCGGTGTAGGCGACCGGATCGCCGGCGTGGCGGGCGCGGATGGACGCCACCTCGTGCCTGAGCGGCCCCAGCCTGCGCTCGAAGGCGTGCAGGCCGCTCCGATAGGCCGCTCGGTGCGCCGGATCGGCCCGCTCGAGCGCCCCCGCGATCGCTCCTGCGATCCGGTCGAGCTTTGGCACGTCGTACCACAGGTGCGGATTGGCATCGGCCCCGTGCACACCGAGCACACCGGCCATCGTGACCAAGATCCGGTGAGAACTGGGAGCCGCGGCCTCGAGCTTCTGCATGAAGCTGTCGTAGCCGACGCCGTTTTGGATCACGACCTCGGCCTGGCTCACCGCCAGTTCGTTGTGCGTGCTCGCCGTGTAGAGGTGCGGGTCGGCGTTCGGATCGTGCAGGATCGACGTCACCGCCACGCGCGCGCCGCCGATCTGGCTGACGATGTTGCCGTAGACGTTCTCGGCCGCCACCACGCGCACGCGGCCGCCGGAGGCCGACCGGGGCGAGCCTTGCAATTCGAGGCCCACGGCGAGCGCGGCAACGGCGGCTGCCAGCACGATGAACCCGATGACGGTCTTCGACACCCCTGCAACCTAGCTGATAATGAAAACGGATGTCAATCGCACTTCTTGAGATCGACGGCCCCGGCGACTACGCTGAAGGGGTGGAGCTGGGACGCAACCGAAAGAACCGCGAGGCGCTGCTCGATGCCGGCCGCTCGATCGGCCACGCCTTCAGCGCGCGCGAGCTGCATGCGGTCGCCCGCCGCGACCAGCCCCGCATCGGCCTGACGACCGCCTACCGGGCGATCGAGCGCTGGCGCGATGAGGGAGTGGTCGAGGAGGCGGGCACGCGGTCGGGCGAGGCGGTGTTCGTGATGTGCGCCACCGACGGTCACCACCATCACCTGGTGTGCGTCGAGTGCGGCTCGATCTCGACGCTCGAAGGCTGCGCTTTGACGTCGGTCAGGCAGGCCGCGGAGTCGGTCGGGTTCGAGCTCAGCGACCGCGCCCTCGCCTCTCTGCCGGGCCGCTGCGCCCACTGCGCGCACGCGTGAGCGTCCTGCGCGACGCCGCCCGGGCCGCGGCCTCCCCCGTGTTCGGCATCCCGCTCTCGGTGCTCGACGTCGCGCCCGTCTCCGGCGATTCCAGACCCTTCGCAGGCCCTGGCCGAGGCGACGGCCCTCGCGCCGCTGGTCGAGCGGCTGGGCTACCACCGGCTCTGGTATGCCGAGCACCACAACATGCCGGGCATCGCCAGCTCGGCGCCCGACGTGCTGATCGCCAATGCCGGCGCCCTCACCCGGCGGATCCGGCTCGGCTCGGGCGGTGTGATGCTGCCCAACCACGCGCCGATGGTCGTGGCCGAGCGGTTCGGCACGCTCGAGGCGCTGCATCCCGGCCGGATCGACCTCGGCATCGGCCGCGCCCCCGGCACCGACCGGCGCACCATGATGGCGCTGCGCCGGCCCGGCTCGAGCGACGACCTGCTGGAGCTCCTGAACGAGCTCTACGGGTTCTTCAACGGTTTCGCGCCCGGCGACGCCTACGACGGCATCCACGCGGTGCCGGGATACGGGAGCATGCCGGCGGTCTGGCTGCTCGGGTCGAGCGGCTACAGCGCCCAGGTGGCCGGCCTGATGGGCCTGCCGTTCGCGTTCGCGCACCACTTCAGCGCCGCCAACACGCTGCCCGCGCTCGAGCTCTACCGGGCCCGCTTCCAGGAGTCACTCGTACTCGAGGCGCCCTACGCCCAGGTCACGGTGTTCGTCGTCTGCGCCGACACCGACGCCGAGGCCGAGCGGTGGGCCTCGGCGATGGCGCTGGTGTTCGCCCAGCGGGGCAGCGGCCGGCCGCCGACGGCACTGCCGACGCTGGCCGCCGTGGAGGCCCACGACTGGACCGACGAGGAGCGCGCGTTCGCCGAGGGGTACCTGCGATCGCAGGTGATCGGCAGCCCCGAGACGGTGCGGACGAAGCTCGAGCAGCTGGTGGCCGAGACCGGGGCCGACGAGGTGATGGCGACCGCCACCATCCCCGACGCCCAGGCCCGGGTGCGGTCGTTCACCCTGCTCGCGGGTCTGGCGAAGCTCGCTCCGGTCAGCTGACGGCCTGCGCCGAGGCGCGACCGGCGAGCGCGTCGGTCCGGTCGAGCCACGGCCGGGCGCCCAGTTCGGCGAAGATCTCGCGCGCCTCGGAACACAGCGGTTCGGCCTCCTCGCCACGGCCGTCGGCGGTCAGCGCCTCGGCGTGCTCGAGCAGGCTGACCGCACACCAGAAACGGAGGCCGAGATCGCGGAAGCGGGCGGTGGCGGCGGCGTGATCGGCGTAGGCGGCCTCGCCGGGGCCGGCCAGACGGGCGCGGGCGCGATGTGCATGGCCACCCATGGACGGCGGCCGCAGTCCGGGCGGGAGCGCCTCGATCCACCCGGCGAGCTCCTCGGCCTTCGCGCGGTCGCCGGCGGCGATCGCGGCCTCGAGCGCCCACATCACCCCCATCTTGACGTCCTGACCGTCGGAACCGAGCGTGATCCCCCATTCAAGCGTCTGCTCGCCCTGGGCCACCGCCTCGGCATGGCGGCCCTCGAAGAAGCGGATGCAGGCGGTCGCGCCGGCGTAGCCCGCCCGCTCCTGCACGTCGGCCGACTCCTGAAGCCGGTGATAGATCGCAAGCAGCCTCCGGGCGGCATCGAGGTCGCCGCGGTGCGCGTGGATCTCGAGGATCGAGCTGAGCGGGCTGAGCAGGGTGCCCCCGTCCGGCAGCCGCTCCTCGGGCAGCTCCTCGTACGCAGCCACGGCCTCGTCCCACCGCCCCAGCATGTACAGCGGGTAGGTCGACTCGCTGAGCGCGAACCACTCGTGTGGGCGGCTGCCGATCATGCGCCCCAGCGATCCGGCCTGCTCGAGATGCGCCAGCGCCTCGCTGTAGCGATCGCGCCGGAACGCGAGGTCGGACAGGTTCGCGCACGCTCGGCTCGCGTCCTCGCGCAGCTCGTGCCGGTTGGCCAGCTCCAGCGAGAGCTGGAACAGCCCGCGGGCCTCCTCGGGGTGCCGTCCCGAGGCGCCGATCATCCCCTTCATCGCCCAGCCGCGGACGAGCACTGCCGGAAGGTCGAACGCCTCGGCGATGTCGAGCGACTGCTCGACCAGCTCGGACGCTCGCGGGACATCGCCGGCGAAATACACCGCGCCGGCCAGTCGCGTCGCCAGCATGGCGAAGTCCTCGCTGGGCTCCTCCGCCGAGAGCACGGCGTAGGCCCGCTCCATGCGTTCGATCGCCTCCCCGAGGCGGCCCTGAACCTGATCGATCCGGGACAGGCGCAACGTGACGCGGGCGGCGGAGCCGACCTCGCCCGCATCCTCGTACAGCGCCCGGGCCCGTTCTGACAACGCCGCCGCGACGTCTTGCGCCGCCGATCGCAGGGCCATCTCCCCGGCCTCGTTCAGCAACCCGGCCTGTTCGAGCGGCGCGTCGGTCAGGTCGGCGGCCTGGGTGTAGTAGCGCTGCGCCTCGGCCGGGGCGCCCAGCGCGGCGGCCCGGCGGGCGGCGCGGACGGTGAGCGCACGCGCCCGCGTACGGATGCCGGCCGCGTCCTCCGCATCCGGCGCCGTGTTGTAGGCGTCGAGGTAGTGCGAGGCGAGCACCTCGACGGTCTCCTCGTCGTCGGGGAACGCCTGCTCCATGTAGGCGGCGGCCGCAAGGTGGCGATCGCGGCGATCGCGCAGCGCCAGCGTCTCGTAGGCGACCCGCCGCATCAGGTCCTGCAGAAACCCGTACTGGCCGTGCTCGGGCGAGCGCGGGTCGGCCTGGATCGACAGCACCTCCTTACGCACCAGCGCCTGGAGGATCGGCTCGAGGGCCGTGTCGGTCGCACCCGAGAGCGCCGCCAGCGCCTGGCGGGTGAACGTCTTTCCCAGCACCGCGCCGTCCTGCACCGTGCGCCGCTCGTCGTCGCTCAGGCCGTCGAGCCTAGCCGCGATCAGGGCGTGCAGCGTCTCGGGCACCTCGAGCGCCTCGACGGGTCCGGTCGGCCGGTAGACGCTGCCCTCGCGGACGAGGTGGCCGCGGTCGAGCAGCATGCGCACCGTCTCCATCGCGTAGAGCGGCACGCCCTCGGCGCGGGCCAGAATCTGGTCGCGAAGCGTGTCGGGCAGGCCGGGAACGAGCCCCGCCAGCAGGTCGCGCATGGCCTGCGGTGAGAGGGGCTCGAGGTAGACAGAGGTGAAGTTGCGCTTGCCCGCACCCCAGGTCGGGCGGCGCTCGACGAGCTCCGGCCGGGCGGCGGTGACCACGAGCAGCGGGCTCTGGCGCGACCACTCGAGCAGGTACTCGATGAAGTCGAGCAGCGATGCGTCCGCCCACTGCATGTCCTCGAACGCCAGCACCGTCGGATACACGTCGGCCAGCCGCTCGAAGAACGTCCGCCAGGCCGCGAACAGATCCTCGCGGCCGAACGCGCTGCCCTCCTCGAGGCCGATCAGGTGTGCCACCCGCGGCTCGACGAACCGGCGCTCGTCGGGGTCGGTGACGTGCTCGTCCAGCACCACGGCGAGCTTCGCAAGCGCCGAGGCGGTGCTCTCGTCCTCGCTGATGCGGCAGCGCATGCGCACCATGTCGGCGAGCGCCCAGTAGGTCACGCCCTCGCCGTAGGAGAGGCAGCGGCCGCGGTGCCAGTAGACGATCTGGGCGAGACCGTCGAAGTACTTGTAGAACTCCCAGACAAGTCGCGACTTGCCGATCCCGGCGATCCCGGTCACCGAGATCAGGTGCGCCCGCCGCTCCTCCGCGCTCGCGTGGAACAGGCCCTTGATCTGGCGCAGCTCGCGGTCGCGGCCGACGAACGGCGCCTCCAGGCCCTCGGACTTGAGCGCTCCGCGGGCGCCCGCGACGACCCGCACCGCCCGCCAGAGCGTGTGCAATCCCGACTTGCCCTTGAGCTCGTGCGTGCCGGCGTCCTCGTACACGATCGTCGGCTCGGTCGTGCGCCGGGTCGTCTCGCCCGCGAGCACATGGCCGGGCTCCGCCAGCGACTGGATGCGCGCGGCGGTGTTGACGATGTCGCCGGCCACCATGCCCTGGCCGTCGGCGCCGACCGTGACGGTGGCCTCGCCGGTGAGCACGCCGGCCCGGGCGCGCAGGTCTGGCACCCCGACCTCGTCGCCCAGCGCCGAGACGGCCGCGACCAGATCGAGCGCCGCCCGCACCGCCCGCTCGGCGTCGTCCTCGGTGGCCGTCGGCGTCCCCCACACCGCCATCACCGCGTCGCCGATGAACTTCTCGACCGTCCCGCCGTAGAGCTCGATCAGCCGCCGGGACGTGTCGAAATAGCGCGACAGGAGCTCGCGCACCTCATCCGAGTCGCGCCCCTCCGAGAGCGTCGTGAACCCCACCAGGTCGGCGAACAGCACCGACACCAGCCGCCGCTCCGCCACGGCCGCGAGCCGGGGCTCGGCGACGGGCGGTGGCGGCGCCGTACCGCCCAGCGCCGTCCCGCACTCGCCGCAGAACTTCGTACCCGGCTCGATCGTCGCACCGCAGTTCGGGCAGGCCGCCGAGAGCCCGGCCCCGCACTCGCCGCAGAACTTGCGCCCAGTGCTGTTATCGGTGCCGCACTGTGGACAGATCACGCGCGAAGTTTACGGCACGGGAACACCCAGGATCCAGGAGGTGCGTGGCTCATGCCGCCCCGCCGCCGCTCACCCCGGACCGTGGTGATCCGCGATGTATTTCTCACCCTCGTCGCAGAAGAGGGTCACGATCACGCCCAGATCCGGCCGCGCGCGGCGCAGGCTCTGGGCGGCGAGCATGTGGGCGCCCGAGCTGGGCCCGACGAAGATGCCGTGCTCGCGGGCCAGCCGCCGCATCTCGGCCAGCGCGTCCTCGCTCGACACGCTGACGACGTCGGTGATCTCCGCGCGATGTCGCTCGACGATGCCGGGGACGAAGCCGTCGGCGATGCCCTCGATGGCGTGCAGGGCGATCTCGCCGCAGCAGATCGTGCGCGACTCGCCCGGCTCCAGGGCAACCACCAAAACGTCCGGGTTCGCGGCCCGGAACGCCTGCCCCACCCCGATCAGCGTTCCGCCGGTGCCGACGCCGGCCACCAGCGCGTCCGGAGCCGCGGGCAGCTGCTCGAGGATCTCGGCGCCCAGCCATTCCCGGTTCTCGGTCACGTTCCACTCGGAGTCGAACTGGCCGGGGTGGAAGTAGCCCTCGCGCTCGCCCAGCGCCCGCGCGTGCTCGAGCGCGGCGGTGACGTGGAAGTCGCCGTGCAGCAGGATGTCGGCACCATGCGCCCGTGAGATGGCGATCCGCTCCGGGCTCATCCCCTCGGGCATGACGACCAGCATGCGATACCCCTTGGCCGCCGCCACCATGCTCATGGCGTTCCCGGTGTTGCCGCTCGAGGCCTCGACGATCGTGTCGCCCGGCTTCAGCAGGCCCTCGGCCTCGGCCCGCTCGATCATGTACCGCGCCAGGCGGGCCTTGATCGAACCCGAGGGGTTCAGATACTCGAGCTTGGCGTAGACGCCCTCGATCGCGAGCAGCGGCGTGCCGCCGATCGCCTCGACGACCGACGATGACAGCGGCGGCGCGGCTCGGTGCGGGCTCGTCCCGGCGGCCATGCCCGTCACCCCTGCGTCGTCCAGGGCGCGGCCAGGCGAGCGCGCAGCCGCAGCCCGCCCACGGTGCCGGTCACCGTCGCCCGGCCGTGGCGGCGGTTGGTCGGGAAGCTGACGGTGATGGTCCCGGACGTTCCTGCGGCACCGGTCAGCCTCAGGGTGGCCCGCACGCGCAGCGTCGTTCGGTTCCAGATCGCTCGTCCCGAGACGGCGAGGCCGGACACGAACCGGTCGCCGTGGAAGTTGATCACGAGCGGCCCGTGCGACAGGTACGCGCTGGGCACGGTGAATTTCCCGCCGCGCAGGCCGTGTCCGTCCTCTCCGAACATGAGGTCGTACCAGCGCGACATGGCGTCGCCCACCGTCTGGGAGGCCACCCATGCGGCCCGCCGGCCGGCGGCGGTCGCGCGGTTGCCGGGCAGGGCCTGGGCCGGCGGCGCCTGCGCCAGGCGGCCCGGGAACCGGACCGCGTTCACCGCCGGGATGCGGGCGGCGCACGAGGTGTTGCCCGCCGCGAGGTGGGTCAGGAACCGGCGCAGGATTGCGGTGGCGCACCCCTCGTAGTCGTCCATCGCGCTGATGTGACCCGTGTTGGCGACCTGAACGTAGGTTGAGTCCGGCCAGGCCGCTGCCACGCGGCGCGCATCGGCGACCGGTGTCGCCTGGTCAAACTCCCCGTCCAGGACGAGCACCGGAATGTGCGGGTGCGCCGCGGCCGGAAACGGTGGATCCGGGTACTTCGGCGCGGGCCACTCGAGGCATCCGCGCACCAGCTCACTCTCGTCGAGCGAGTTCAGCCACACCTGGGTCGAGAAGGGTGCGTAGACCCCCTGTGGGAGCCCCGCGATCGCGTGGTTCAGCTGCGCGCGGCGCTTCGGGATCCTCGCGGCCACATTCCAGACCGCCGGGTAGTCGTGGCACGAGACGGCCTCGAGGTCGCCCACCGAGTAGCCCGCCGCGTTCCCGCCCGCCGCGTTGAACGAGACGTCCTCGGCCGCGAGCCGCAGCATCGGCGCCCGGTAGCCGTGCCGGTAGGCGGTGAGCGCGCCCGGCAGGTCGCGGAAGAACGTGTAGCTGTAGGTCGCGTCGAACACGAGCTGGGCGAAACCGGCCGGCGTGAGGTGCACGTGCTCGACGTCTCCGTCGGCGTCGCGGCTTCGGCCCACCAGCGGATGCGCCGCAAGGCTGCGGTCAAACGCCCCCATCGACCCCAGGATCCGCGGGCACGAGCCGGCCCGGCGGCAGAGCGCCGTCCAAGCGTGGCGGAGCGACCCGGACGCCTCGGGCTCGAACGGCTTGAAGGAGTTGTCGTACGTGCCGTCGAGCACCACCGCCCGCACCAGCTGGGGGTGGTTCGCCGTGAATGACTGCGCGGCATAGCTGCCGTACGAGTCGCCGTAGACGTCGACCCGGTGCACGCCGAGGCCGCGCAGGATGGCGGCCAGATCGTCGCCCACCGCGGCCGTGCCGAAGGCATTGGCCGCCACTCCCAGGCGGCGTGCGCAGGCGGCGGTCGCCTGCACGTAGTTGCCGATCCCCTGCTGCAGGTCGGGGCACCGGATTGGATCGGACGTGCCCGTCCCGCGCTGGTCCATCACGATCAGGTCGTGGGTGCGGTGAAGCGGCCCGAGCATGAAGAGGTACGTGGTCGCCGATCCGATCGACGGGTACCCCGGGCCACCCTCGAAGGCCACCACCGGCTCGCCGGCCGCCCCCGCCTGATCGGTGTGGCGGTACACCCGGAACGTCACCGTGATCGGCGCGCCCACACCCGGGTGCGACCAGTAGAGCGGCACCTGGATCGAGCCGCACTCGACCCGCGGATTTGCGCCACACGGGGCGAGCCGCACCGTCCCGGCGCTGCCCGCGGCGCCGCTCGCAGCCGGGACGAGCAGCATTCCGATCATTGCAACGACGAGGATTCGCAGGCGCATCTGCAGGAGTGTCTCACCGGCTGTCGCGGCTGTCTAGACTCGAGCTCCTGCCCGAGGAGGGAACCAGCATGTGGCCCGACGGAATGCGCGCGGCGGCCGCGTTCACATTCGACTTCGACGCCGAGGAGGTCTGGATCGGCGACGACCCCGAGAATGCACACCGGCCGGGGGTGCTCTCGCAGGGCACCTACGGCGCCAAGGTGGCGGTGCCGCAGATCCTCGACCTCCTGCGCCGGCACGACCTGCGGGCGACGTTCTTCATCCCCGGGCGGGTCGCCGAGCGCCACCCGGAGCGCGTGCGGGAGATCATCGCCGCACGGCCACGAGATCGGGCATCACGGCTACACGCACACCTCACCGGCCAACCTCGACGCCGCTGCCGAGGAGGACGAGGTCGTGCGTGCGCTCGAGGTGCTGCGCGGCTTCGGCGCCGAGATCGCCGGCTACCGGTCGCCGTCGTGGGACTTCAGCCCGCGGACGCTCGACCTGCTCGAGCGGCACGGGTTCGAGTACTCGTCCAACCTGATGGACGACGTGCGCCCGTACCGGCATCAGGGCAAGCGGCTCGTGGAGCTGCCGATCCAGTGGATCCTCGACGATGCCGCCCACTTCTGGTTTGACGGCCTGACCAGCTGGACGCGCCGGATCTCGGCGCCGAGCGAGGTGCGCGAGATCTGGGAGGCGGAGTTCGCCGGCATCCGTGAGCTCGGCGGCGCCTTCGTGCTGACGATGCACCCGCAGGTGATCGGGCGCCCCGGCCGGCTGCCGCTGCTCGACGGCATGATCGAGCACGTGCGCCGCCGAGACGACGTCTGGATCGCCACCTGCCGCGAGCTGGCGGCACGGGTCGGCTGACGTGGCGGGCGCCGCCGAGCCGCTGCTCGCGCTCATCCGCGCGGGCGCACCGGGGCCGGCACTCGTGTGCCCGGACGACGGCATCTCGGTCACCGCGGCCGAGCTCGAGGCCGCCGTGACCGACCTCGCCGGATGCCTGCAGACGGCCGGGGTCGGCCGCGGCGATCGTGTCGCGGTGGTGCTGCCGAATGGGCCCGAGATCGTGGCGCTGCTGTTCGCGCTGGCCGCTCTGGGCGCGACGATGGCGCCGCTCAACCCGGCCTACACCGCGCCGGAGTACCGCTTCTTCCTCGACGACCTCGATCCGCAGCTCGTCATCGTGGGCGCGGGCGCCGCACCGGCGGCGCGGGCCGCTGCCGGAGCGCTCGCCATCTCCGAGCTGCTGCCGTGGCAGCCCCCGGCACCCCCGCGCCTTGCCGCGATGAATACACGGTGCCAGGCACCAAATATTCACGGCGGGCCGGATGACGTCGCGCTGCTCCTGCACACGAGCGGGACGACGTCGCGGCCCAAGCAGGTGCCGCTGCTGCAGCGCAACCTGACCGCCCAGGCGCGCTCGATCGCGCGCCACTACGAGCTGCGAGAGGGCGACGTGTCGTACTGCCCGATGCCGCTCTTCCACGTCCACGGCCTGGTCGCCTCGACACTGGCCCAGCTCGGCGCGGGCGGCACGGTGGTCGTCCCGCGCCGGTTCAGCCCCCGCCGGTTCTGGGGCCAGGCCGCCGCCCACGGCGTGACCTGGTTCTCGGCCGGGCCGACCATGCACCAGATGATCCTCGACCAGCCCGGAGACCCGATCCCGACGCTGCGCTTCGCCCGGTCGTGCAGCTCCGCGCTCTCGCCGCAGCTCCTGCAGGCCGCCGAGGCGCGCCTGGGGGTGCCCATGATCGAGGCCTACGGCATGACCGAGGCCGGCCACCAGATGACCTCCAATCCGCTGCCCCCGGCCGCGCGGCTGCCCGGCTCGGTGGGCGTGCCGGCCGGCGCCGAGGTCCGGATCGTGGACGCTGCCGGCGCCGACGTGCCGCCCGGTGCGACCGGCGAGGTCGCGATCCGCGGTCCCGGCGTCACGCCGGGCTATCTGAACAACGACAGGGCCAACGCCGAGGCGTTCTTCGACGGCTGGTTTCGCACCGGCGACGAGGGCGCCCTCGAGGACGGCTACCTGCGCCTGCGCGGCCGGCTGAAGGAGCTGATCATCCGCGGCGGCGAGAACATCTCGCCCCACGAGGTCGAGGCCGTGCTGCTCGCCAACCCGCAGGTGGCCGAGGCGGTCGCGTTCGGCGTCGCCGACGAGAAGTACGGACAGACGGTCGCGGCGGCGGTCGTCCTGCGCGGAGACGTGACCACCGAGGACATCCGCCGCGAGGCCCGCCGCTCGCTGGCGGCGTTCAAGGTGCCCGACCGGATCCACATCGTCGAGCAGATCCCGAAGACCCCCACCGGGAAGGTGCAGCGGTCGCGGATGGCGGCGCAGCTCGAGGGGGACGGGGCGTGAGGTTCGCCGTGCTCGGTGCGGGCGCCATCGGCGCATTCGTCGGCGCCTCGCTCGCCCGTGCCGGCAGCGACGTGACGCTGATCGCGCGCGGCGAGCATCTGCAGGCGATGGTCGAGCACGGCGTGCGGGTGCACAGCCCCCGGGGCGACTTCGAGAGCCACCCGGCAGCCACCGCGGACATCGCCGCGGTCGCCGATGCCGACGTGGTCATTCTCGGCCTGAAGGCGTACGGCCTGCCCGCGCTCGCTTCCGCGGTCGGCGCGCTGCTGCGCCCGGGAGCGGTCGTCGTCGGCGCCCAGAACGGCATTCCCTGGTGGTACTTCCAGCGTGTGGGCGGGGCGCTCGACGGCACCACGCTCGAGAGCGTCGATCCCGGCGGAGCGGTCAGCCGGGCGTTCCCGCCCGAGCGAGTGATCGGGTGCGTCGTCTACTGCTCCACCGAGATCGAGGCGCCCGGCGTGATCCGCCACATCGAGGGCACGCGGTTCACGCTCGGCACGCCCGGCGGCGAGCGTCGGCGAGCGCTGCACGGAGGTCTCCGAGGCGCTGCGGGCGGCGGGCCTGAAGGCGCCGGTCGAGCCCGACCTGCGCGCCCAGATCTGGCTCAAGCTGATCGGAAACGCCGCCTTCAACCCGCTCACGACCGTCACCCGCTCGACCATGGGCGGCCTCGCCGCTTCGCCCCACGCGGTGGCGTTCGCGCGCGAGGTGATGGTCGAGTGCGCCGCGGTCGCCGCTGCCCTCGGCATCGAGCTCCCGGTCTCGATCGACCGCCGGCTCGAGGCCGCCCTCGCCGTCGGCGGCCACAAGACGTCGATGCTCCAGGACTGGGAGGCCGGAAAGCCGCTCGAGACCGACTGCATGACCGGCGCGGTCGTCGAGATCGCAACCCTGGTCGGCATGCCCGTCCCGAACACGCGCGTGCTGCACGCGCTCACGAAGGCGGTGGAGGAGCTGCGCGATGGCTGACCGGGCCCCGACCGCCCGGTTCGCGATCGCGACCCCGCACCTCGCCGCGACGGCCGCGGGCCGGGCGGCATTCGAGGCGGGCGGAAACGCGGTCGACGCGGCCCTGGCGGCGGCCTGCGCGCTCGCGGTCGTCTATCCCCACATGTGCGGCGTCGGGGGCGACGTGATGGCGCTCGTCCACGACGGGCGGGCGCACGCCGTCAACGGCAGCGGCCGGGCGGCCCGGGCGCTGCCGCCGGATGCGGCACGCGCCGGCGTGCCGGTTCGCGGCGTGCGGCGCGATCACGGTGCCGGGCGCCGTGAATCGGCCTGGCAGACGCTGGCCGAGCGCTGGGGCTCGCTGCCCCTGCCCCGAGCGCTCGAGGGCGCGGCCGCGCTGGCGCTCGACGGCGTCCCCGTCGCGCCCTCGCTGGCCCGGTCGCTCGCGGCCGAGCCGGGCCTGATCGCCGCCGACCGGGGCATGTCGGCCGTGTTCGCGCCGCGCGGCACACCCCTGGGGCGAGGGTGACCTGCTCGTGCAGGAACGGCTGGGACGGACACTCGAGCGGCTCGCCGCCGAGGGCACTGACGACCTCTACCGGGGCGAGACTGGACGGCGCCTGATCGCAGGCCTCGCCGAGCTCGGGTCGCGGCTCTCGCAGGCGGACCTGGATGCGCACCGGACGGATGTCGAGGCCGCGCTTTCCCACCCCGTCGGCGACGAGGAGATCCTGACGATGGGGCCCAACTCGCAGGGCTTCTCGCTGCTGCAGATCCTGGCCGCGGTCGACCACCTCGGCCTGCGCGACCCGCTCGCCACCGAGGCGCCGGTGCTGGCCGCGATCTTCCGCGAGTCCGCCCGCGACCGCGACCGCCACCTGGCCGATCCGGCCGCGATGGACCGCCCGGTCGAGGAGCTGCTCACCGGCGCGCACATCGCCGCACTGGCCGCCCGGGCGGTGGAGGCGGGCACCGCCCCGGCGCCGCACCGCCACGCCGACGGCGACACGATCGCGCTCGTCGCCGCCGACGGGTCGGGCTTGGCCGTCTCGCTGATCCAGAGCCTCTTCTACGGGTTCGGCTCGGGCGTGCTCGAACCGGCCACGGGCATCCTCTGCCACAACCGCGGCGCCTGCTTCTCGGCCGACCCCGAGAGCCCGAATGCGCTCGGCCCGGGCAAGCGGCCGCTGCACACCCTGATGCCGGTCATGGCGACACATGTCGGCCGGGTGCGGTGGGTGGCGGGCACGATGGGCGGCCATGCCCAGGCCCAGATCCACGCCCAGATGCTGCTGCGGCGGCGGGCCGGCGGCGACGCCGAGGCAGCCGTCGCGTCGCCCCGCTTCACCATCGGCGAGCTCGGCGGCGCCGGGCAGGTGTGCATCGAGGCCGACTTCGAGACCGCGCTCGCGGCGTTCGCGAACGCCCGCCCGGCGCCGCTGGTCATGCCGGCCCGAAGCGATGCGGCCGGACATGCCCACGCGATTGCGGTGCGTGCGGACGGCAGCTTCGATGCCGCGTCCGATCCCCGTGCCGACGGCGGGGCATTCTCCGCGTGAGCGTCAAGAAGGTGAACATCGCACGCGTCGAGCTGGACGAGCCTCTCGACGAGGCCGGCTTCCGTCACGTCGCTACCTCTGTTGGTGTCAGGCTGGGGGCCGAGCGGATCGGCGCGGGCGTCTACCAGGCCGAGGCGGCCCTGCCGATCTGGCCATACCACTACCACCACGGCATCGAGGAGTGGCTCTACGTGATCGCGGGCGCACCGGTGCTTCGCGAACCCGCAGGAGAGCGGATCCTGACGCCGGGTGACCTGGTCCGCTTCCCGTCCGGTCATCTCGGAGCCCACACCCTGAGAGGCCCGGGCCGGTTTGTGATCTTCTCCGCCGGTCACGACGTCGAGCCATGGCTGAGCGTGTATCCCGACTCGGACAAGGTCGGCGGCCCGGAGGGCATGCTCCTGCGAAGCAGCGCCGTCGGCTACTGGCACGGCGAGGGCACGGCGGGGCCGTCGGGGCCCGTCGAGATCGTGCGCGAGCCCGAGACCTCGCCGCCGCTTCCGGTCGTGAATGCGCTGGCCCTCCCTGGGGAGGCGAAGCTCGACCCGCTCCTGGGCGCCGGCCGGCTCGACGTGACGGTGGTGAACGTGCGTCCCGGAGAGGGATCTGAGCCCTACCACTACGTCTGTGGGCGGGAGCAGTGGTTGCTGGTCCTGGGCGGCACGGCCACCTTGCGCCACCCGCAGGGAGAGGACGAGCTCGAGGCCGGCGATCTTGTATGCCTCCCGGAAGGCCCGGCCGGTGCCCACCGGCTGCTCAATCGCGGCGAGGCGGACGTGCGCGCGCTTCGCCTCTCGACGACGGGCCTGCCGGCAAATGTCTGCTACCCCGACACCGGGCGCTGGCTGATCCGAAACGGCCTCGGCCGGGACGACGTTGTGGTCCGCGAGGAGGGCCCCCCGGACCCACTCTAGGCTTGCGGCTCCGGTGTCACCCGTCCCGCGAGGGCGCGCAGGCGCAGCACGAGGGCCGGGTCGTCGACCGCGGCGAAGAAGCCCCTATCCGCCGCCTCGACATCGCGCAGCGCGTCCTGGAGCCGCTCCCTGCCCGCCGGGGTGACCGTCACCTGCACGCTGCGCGAGTCAGCCGGGTCCCGGAGCCGCTCGACCAGGCCGGCGCGCTCGAGGGCGCGCACGACCTGGCTCGTCATCATCGCGTCGGTCCCCGCGTGCTCGGCCAGCCGGCGCTGGGAGGGCTGCTCGCCCTGCTCTCCCAGCCACCACGCCGAGGCGAGCAGGACGAACTGGACGTGTGTCAGGTGATGCGGCGCGAGCGCCGCCCGCATCGCCCGCTGCCAGCGCATCGTCGCGTGCCAGAGCAGGAACCCCGGGCTCTCCCAGGCCGACGTGTACTCCGACCTCACGCGGGCAGCGTATTGGCCTCGGCGGCGGCCGCCAGCGCCGCGACGCTCTCGGGCAGGTCGGCCGCCACCGCGGGGCCGATCGTCTCGGCGTCGGGCCCGTCGGCCTCGACCGTGACGACGATCCGGGAGCCGGCGCCGTGCCGCTGCACCCGATGGCCGAAGCGCAGGGCGAGCGGCCCGAGCCGCGTCTCGTCGGCGAACCCGGCCCCGTCCTCGACCGCGGTGATCACAAACGCGATCGGCTCCGGCATGCCGTCGGGGTGCAGGGTGCCGGTGGTGCCGGCGGCGAAGGGCCCGGCGAGGGTCGTCGCGACGAGGCTCGCGTCCCAGGTCGGCCACCGCTCGACGTCGGTCCAGAGGGCGAAGACGCGATCGGGGGCGGCGGATGTGTCGTGCGTGTGCTCGGTCTGCCACATCGGGATGGCTCCTTTCATATGTGCGCATATCTTATGCGCGCATATTTCTACTGTCAAGCCCCGTCGTGGCGGCGGGCCGAAGGGGCGCGCCACCACGACGGGAGTTGGCCGCTACGGCGCCGGGACGATCCGGATGTACGGCTTGGGAGACTTCCAGCCGTCCGGATACGTCTTCTTGGCGTCCTCGTCGGACACCGAGCCGGCGATGATCACGTCCTCGCCCTGCTTCCAGTTCACCGGGGTCGCGACCTTGTGCTTTGCGGTCAGCTGCAGCGAGTCGATCACCCGCAGCACCTCGTCGAAGTTGCGCCCGGTGGTCATCGGGTAGACGAGGATGAGCTTGACCTTCTTGTCGGGGCCGATGACGAACACGTTGCGCACCGTCTGGTTGTCGGCGGGCGTGCGCGTCGTCGGGTCGCCCGACGTGCTCTCCGGCAGCATGCCGTAGAGCTTCGAGACGTTGAAGTCGGCGTCGCCGATCATCGGGTAGTTCGGCGCGGTGCCCTGCGTCTCGGCGATGTCCGCCGCCCACTTGGCGTGGTTACCGACGGGATCGACCGAGAGGCCGATGACCTTCACGTTGCGCTTGTCGAACTCGGGCTTGATCTTCGCCATGTAGCCGAGCTCGGTCGTGCAGATGGGCGTGAAGTCGCGCGGATGCGAGAAGAGCACGGCCCACGAGTCGCCGATCCAGTCGTAGAAGTGGATCGTGCCCTCCGTGGTCTCTGCCGTGAAGTCCGGGGCCGTGTCACCAAGCTGTAAAGCCATTTTTTACCCTCCCTGGGTGGATTCGAGCACCCGCCCTTGGCGAGTGCCCAGGTATTGTGCTGGATCCAGCCTGGGGTGTCCACCAGTACCAGCCGGCCGATGCTGGATCCAGCCGCGGGAGTCACACCTCCGTGAGGCCGAGTCGCTCGACCAGCCAGCGCGACTGGTGCTCACGCTCACGCCGGTGGCCGTCGGCGCCGGCCGAGACGAAGGCCGCGCGGGCGGCCAGCCAGCCGCAGACATTGGCATCGGGGGCACCGCAGCTGCGGGCGTCGTTCGCCAGAAGCGCCAGAGTCGAGTCGCCGGGCCGCAGCTCGGCGCGCTCGATCGTGCGGCCCGTGCAACTGCCGACGAACGCCTCCGCGGTCCGCCGGTCCCACTCCGCCACGCGCTCGAGCAAGCGGCCGCGCTCGGCGAAGAGCTGGGCCCCCGGCGTCGCGACATCGCCGGCCAGCTCCACCTTCCAGAGCTCGGGCGCGATCCAGACGGGAAGGTGCTCGAGCCGCGTCGCCCGCGCCGCCTCGAGCCATTCGCCGTCCACCGGCCAGGTGCGGGCCGTGAACGGGCACAGGGCGCCCGGCCGGGTGAAGGTGTGGGCGATCATCCGGAGCCGGTGTCGCCACCGCCTCTCCCCCTCCATGCCCGAAAGGTCTGCAGCAGCCGGTCTGGTACGGGTGGATCGACCGACCGGTCGCCCAGACCACCGGCCAGACGCAGCGTCCAGCGCATCTGGTCGAGGTAGCCGGAGCAGCCCTCGCAGAGCACCAGGTGCTGCTCGAAGAGCGCCCGGTGGCCGTCTGTGAGCGCCCCCTCGAGATAGTCGGACATGAGCTCGACCATCTCGCGGCAGGTGAGCTCGGCGCCGGGGAGCTCGGTCATGCCGCCGCCTCGCTCAGATAGCGCTCCAGGCGCGCCCGCACCCTCGACCGGGCCCGGTGCAGGAGCACGCGCTGGTTGGCCTCGGTCAGGTCGAGCGCCTGGCGCACCTCCGGCGACGACCAGCCCTCGACGTCGCGAAGCGTGATCACTTCGCGCTGCGCCGGGGGCAGCTCATCGATCGCCGCGAGCACCTGCGCACGCGTTTCGGCCGAGAGCAGGCGGGCCTCGGGCAGGTCGTCCCACCGCCGCGGCGGCACGGCCCAGTGGCCGGCGTAGGCCGGATCGTCCTCGGGCAGGAACCGATCCGGATCGACCGCCGGCCCCGTGTCGGTCGCAAGCGACGAGAAGGGCACCGACCGGCTCTCGCGGGCGCCGCGGGTCTTCGCCTGGTTCACCAGGATCCGGAAGATCCAGGTCTTGAGCGACGAGCGCCCCTCGAACGCCGGCAGCCCTCGCAGAACGCCCACCCACGTGTCCGCCACCGCCTCCTCAGCGGCGCTCGGGGTGCGGACATATGCCTGTGCCAGGCGCAGCAGCGGTGCGTTGTAGCGCTCGACCAGGTCCGCGAACGCCCGCTCGTCGCCGGCAAGGAGCGCGGCCACGATCCGGCGGTCGTCGGCGGAGGCGACGACATCGCGGACGTCCGGGTCTGGATCGGCGGTGGACACGAGCAGAAGCACGTTGACCCTACCGTCCGCCGCAGACCGGTGGCGTTACGCCGCGGGCAGCGGCTCTGCCGCGGACCCGGATTCGATGGAGCTAGTCGGGCTCGAACCGACGACCTCCACGCTGCCAGCGTGGCGCTCTCCCAGCTGAGCTATAGCCCCAGATCGGGCCGGAGTATACCGCCGCCGGCCGACCCCACGGCCATGCCGCGCCCGGCGGCCAGCCGCTCCAGCACGAGGGCGGTGTCGGCGATGGCGACCCCGGACAGGTGCTGCTCACGCGCGGCGAAGTCGGCCACGATCTGGCCCAGCGCGTCCGCGTAGGCGGCCTGGTCGCGATCGCCCAGTGCCTGCAGCGCCCGCCCGGTGCGCGCGAACGCGTCTCCGGCCGCGAGCATCACCTCCACGTCCGGCCGCTCATCCAGGGTGACCTGCGCGAGCGCCCGCAGGTAGGCCGACGCGGGCGTCTCCGCCGGCCCGACCTCGGCCTGCGCCCGGCGGGCGATCGCCTCGGCGCCGTCACCGGCAAGGATCGCCATCTTGAGCGCCCCGAGCAGCCGCCCCCAGCTCGCCGGGCCCGTCTCGGCGTGCGACGCCAGATAGGCGTCGCGGGCGCGGCGCAGCGCCGGGCCGGCGTCCGCCCCAGCCTGGAGCTCGCCGTACGCCTCGGCCTCGGCCTGAAGCGCCGCGTCCAGATGCCTGCCCGCGCTCATGGGAGCGGCTTGCGGCCGGCGAAGCCGTCGTCGGGCGAGTGCCAGAAGCCGATTCGCCCCTCCCCCACGTGCCAGCACAGGAGCGCGTCCTGGCCGTCGACCTCGGCCGGGAAGTCGATCAGGCCGCGGTCCATGTCCTTCACCTGCACGCCCTCGGCGGTGAAGCGGGCGACGATCACGTTCAGCTCCGAGTGAGACGCCTCGACCGCCTCGCGCAGCTCACGCACCTCCGGCCGCTCCATGTTGCCGCCGTTCGAGCCGATCGCGATCACGAGCTTGCGCCACCTCGACTCCAGGTCGCGGCTGCGGGCACGCGCCTCGACCATTCGCTCGGCCAGTGCGCGCAACTCGGTGTCGAGCAGCTCCTGCGCCTCTGCGAGCGTGAACCGGCGCTCCTGCTCCACGCGTCCGGGCCTACCCGGCCGCGTACGTCTCGCTCGGCACCTGCCCCCACAGTGCCTCCAGCCGGTAGAAGCCGCGCGCCTCGGGCGTGAACACGTGCACGACGACGTCGAGGTAGTCGAGCAGGATCCAGTCGCCCTGCCGGTGCCCCTCGAGCCGCCGCGTCAGCAGCCCGTCGCGCTTCAGCTCCTCGTGGACGTGCTCGGCGATGCCCTGCGTCTGGCGCGGATTGCGTCCCGAACAGATCACGAAGTAGTCGGTGTAGGTGACCACTCCGCGCATGTCGAGGATGACGATCTCGGTGGCGAGCCTATCGGCGGCCAACGACGCCACGCGATGGGCAAGCTGGATGGTCTCTGTCAGACGCGGGTCTCCATATCGGCGCGGTCAGCCTAGCACGGGGTCGGGGAGTACAACCCCTCGCGCGCGATCGCTGCCGCCACCGCGGGGGGCACCATCCCGGTCACGTCCAGTCCCAGCGCGACCCGCCGCCGGAGCTCCGAGGACGACACGTCAACGGGCTGCATCACGAGCTCGTGGGCGGCGGCGGAGTGCGGTGCGCCCGGCCGCGCTGCCACGACAAGCCTGGCGAGGTCGCGGATGCGGTCGGGACGGTGCCACGAGTCGAGCGCGGCGAGCTGGTCGGCCCCCACGATGAGGTACAGCTGCAGATCGGGGCCCGCGAGCTGCTCGAGGGTGTCGGCGGTGTAGCTCGGTCCGTCGCGGTCGAGCTCGAGCCGGCTCACCTCGACTCCCGGCTCGCCGGCGAAGGCCGCCTGCGCCAGCCGGTAGCGCACCTCGGGCGGGGTCTCGGCAGCCGGGCGGTGCGGCGGGTGCCCGGACGGCACCACCAGCACCCGGTCGAGCGCGAGCTGGTCGCGGGCCGACCGCACCACCATCAGGTGGCCGTTGTGCGGCGGGTCGAACTGCCCGCCGAAGACGCCGACCCGGCTCACTCGCCCCTCGGCTTGAACGTGAACCGGTGTGCGCCGACCAGGATGTCGTCGCCCGGGCGCGGCGCCGGCGTCGCGCAGCGCGCGGTCGACCCCGAGCTCCTCGAGCTCGCCCGCCAGCGCGGCGACGTCGGCGTCGTCGTCGGGATCGAGGCCGTCGGCGCGGCGCTCGAGGTCGCGTCCGGCGACCCGCAGCGTGCCCGAGTCGCGCAGGATGCGGAACCGGCGCCGGGCGGGCGGCGCCGGGCGGTACACGAGGTAGTCGGCCAGCTCGGGCTCGACCGGCTCGGCCGGCGCGGTCTCGGCCGGAACGGCGGTGAAGAGCATCCGCTTGAGCTCGTCGACCCCGTCGCCCGTCGCGGACGAGCAGCCGAGCGCCGCACCGCACGCGGCGATCACGCGATGCCCGCTCGTCCGGCTCGAGCAGGTCGATCTTGGAAGCGACGAAGAGCTGCGGGCGCTCCGCCAGGCCGCCGCCGTGGAGGGCGAGCTCGCGGTTGATCGCGTCGCGCCGGCGCACGATCTCGACCGGGTCAGGCCCGGCCTCGACGAGGTGGATCAGAAGCCGCGCCCGCTCGAGGTGGGCCAGGAACTCGTGCCCCAGGCCGACGCCGGTGCTGGCGCCCTCGAGCAGTCCCGGCACGTCGGCGACCGTGAGCTGGCGGCCGTCACCGAACTCGACGGTGCCGAGCACCGGCTCGATCGTCGTGAACGGGTAGTCGGCCACCCGCGGCTTGGCGTTCGAGATCCGGCGCAGCAGCGACGACTTGCCGGCGTTCGGAAAGCCCAGCAGGGCCGCGTCGGCAACCAGCTTCAGCCGCAGCTCGAGCCACAACTCCTCGCCGGACTCGCCGACCTGGGCCGTCTCGGGCGCGACCCAGCGGGCGGTGGCGTAGCGGCGGTTGCCGTTGCCGCCGGCGCCGCCGCGGGCGACCGTGACCCGGGCGCCGGCGTGGGCGAGGTCGGCCAGGAGCTCCTCCGTCTCGCGGATGCGCACCTGCGTCCCGACCGGGACCGCCAGCTCGAGTCCCTCTCCGCGCCGGCCCGCTTTCCCGGAACCGCGGCCGTGCGTGCCCCGCTCGGCCCGAGAAGTGCGCCGCCTGCCGGAACCGGGACAGGTCGCGCAGGTCGGGATCGGCGACCAGTGAGACATCGCCGCCATCGCCGCCGTCACCGCCGTCCGGCCCGCCCTTGGGGACGTGCTTCTCGCGCCGGAAGCTGATGCAGCCGTCGCCGCCGCGGCCGGCCTTCACGAACACGTTGGCACGGTCGGCGAACACGGGCAGCGGCCGCCCGCCCGGACTACTGCGTCGGCGCGGCGAGCACGCTGATGTACCGGCGGCCCTTGCGGCGTCCGAACTCGACCTTGCCGGCGACCGTCGCGAACAGCGTGTCGTCGCCACCCAGACCGGCGCCGTCGCCCGGGTAGAAGCGGGTGCCGCGCTGGCGGACGATGATCGCCCCGGCCGTCACCGTCTGGCCGTCGAACACCTTCACGCCCAGCCGCTGGGCGTTCGAATCGCGGCCGTTCTTGGACGATCCGAGTCCCTTTTTATGCGCCATCGCCCGTGTCCTCCTTCTTCGCCCGCGTCCGCCGCGGCTTTGGTGCCGGTGCATCCGCGTCGGCCTTGGGCTTCGGCTTCGCCGCCGCCCTGGGCTTTGCCGGCGCCTTGGGCTTTGCCGGCGCCTTGGGCTTCGGCCTGCGGCGGCGGGCTTCGGCTTCGGCTCTGCGACGGGCGCCTCGACGGCCTCCACGACCGCAGCCTCGGGCTCCGCCTTGCGGGCGGGCGCGCGCTTCGGCTTCGATGCGCCGCCGATCGACTCGACCGAGATCCGGGTCAGCTCCGAGCGGTGTCCGCGCGTCTTCTTGAAGCCGCGCTTGGGCTTGAACGTGAAGACCTTGATCTTCTCACCGCGCAGATGCTCGACCACCTGCACCGAGACCGAGCCCTCGAGCTTGGCCCGGTCGGTGACGACCTCGTCGCCGCCGGTCATCAGCACGACGGGTGTGAACGCCTCGCCCGCGGCATGCGGCTGCCGGTCGACCAGGAGCTTCTGCCCCTGCTCGACGCGGTACTGCTTCCCGCCGACCTTAATGACCGCGTACATAAGCCGCGGAATGGTACCAGAGGGACCTAACCACCAAGGAGCCTCCCGAAGAGGCCGCGCTTGGGCTCACTCGAGGGACGCTCGCCGTCGCTCTGCGCCCCGGGCGCGGGCTCGGGCGCGGGCGTCGGCTCGGGGATCGGGGGAGTCGGTGGAGGGGCCGCCGGTGCCTGATCGGCCTCCGCATCGGCAGCGGTTGCCGCCGAGGCCGCGGTGCGCCGGGCGGGCGCCCTCCGGCGCGGGCGCGGCGCCGGCGGCGGGTGCCTCGACGGCCGGGGCCGCACCGTTGCCCTCATCGGGACGGATCGCCGCGGGCTCGGAATCAGGCTGCGGCTCGGCGCCGTCGCCGTCGACGGCCGCCGCCTTCGAGCGGCCGCGTCCGCCGCGCTTGCCGCGCCGGCGGCGGCGGTTGGCCGTTGCCTCCTCGCCGCCCTCGGCGGCATCCACCACATCGCGGTCGCCGTTCTCGCCCGGCTCGGCGGCGGCGGCCGGCGCGGTCGCCTCCTCGCGCGGCGGCTCGTCGGCCGCTGCCGCATCCGCGGCGGGCTTTGCCCGCGACCGGCGCCGCGGCTTGGCCGCCGCGGGTGCTTCCTCGGCGGCGTCTGCGTCCTTCGCCGCTGCGGCCGGCGCGGCTGCCGCCGCGGTCGCGCGCGGCTTGGCGGGAGCCTTGCGCCGGGAGCGCGGGCGCCGATCCTCGAGCTCCAGCCGCTCCCCCACCTCGCGCTCGAACTCCGGCAGCTCGTAATCGTCCGGGTCCGGGGGCATGTCCATCGCCGTCGGCTTGGCGTCCAGCAGCGCGGCGTAGGCGGCCGTGCGCGAGGCCCGGTCGATCCGCACCCTGTGCTCCTGGCCGACGTAGCCGATCGCACCGCCCACGACCACCGCGTAGCCGCCGTCGAGGCGGGCGACGCCGTCGGTGACGTTGTACATGTGCGGCTCCGAGATGCGCACCGTGACCTCGTCGCCGTCGGCCACGGGCATCGCCGAGCCGTCGACCTCGGCGCGCGTCCCCTCGAGGATCACGTCGACCTCGCTCAGCGGCATCCGCTCGACGGACTCGAGGGTGAAGCGCTTGCCCGTCTCCTTCTCGAGCTCGATGAGCTTCATCCCGCCGGGGCCGACCAGGCCCGAGGCGACCTTGGCGTTCATCCGCACGAGATAGGCCTCGGCGCCCGAGGCACGGGCCAGCTTGCGCAGCCGCCGCTCGGCCTCGACGGCCATCGTCTGCTCGCTCAGCACGACTCCCTCGCCACCGCAGGTCGGGCAGGTGCGGGTGAGGATCTCGCGCACGCCTGCCGTCACGTTCTGGCGGGTCATCTCGACCAGGCCGAGCGGGGAGATCTCGACCAGGTAGGTCTTGGTGCGGTCGTGCTCGAGCTCGGCCTGCAGCACGTTCAGCACCTCGGTGCGGTTCTTGGCCGACGCCATGTCGATGAAATCGATCACGATGATGCCGCCGATGTCGCGCAGCCGCAGCTGGCGCATCACCTCGCGCGCCGCCTCGATGTTGTTGCGCGTGATGGTGTCCTCGAGCCGCCCCGACGAGCCGACGAACCGGCCCGTGTTGACGTCGATGATGGTGAACGCCTCGGCGTAGTCGAAGATCAGATAGCCGCCGGAGGGCAGGTCGACGCGCTTGTTGAGGGTCGACAGGATCGCCTGGTCGACGCCGTGGCGCTCGAACAGGGGCACCGGGTCGGTGTAGAGCTTGATGCGGTCGACGAACTCGGGCTGGGTGGTGCGCACCCAGCCGAGAATGCGGCGGTACTGGCGCTCGGAGTCGACCAGCACCTCCTGGACATTCCGCGCCAGGAGGTCGCGGATCACCTTGAGCGAGAGGTCGGCCTCGGCATACACGAGGCTGCCGGCCTTGGCCGGCTTTGCCCTGGCCTCGACCTGGGCCCACATCTTGTGCAGGAAGCGCAGGTCGCGCTCGAGGTCTTCGCCGGTCGCGCCGGCCGCTGCGGTGCGGACGATGATCCCGCCGTCCTCGCGCTCGAGCGACTTGGCCAGCTTGCGCAGGCGCTCGCGCTCGCCGTCGGGCAGGCGCCTCGACACGCCGGAGCCCTCGCCGTGCGGCGAGAGCACCAGGAACCGGCCCGCGATCGAGAGCTCCATCGTCACCCGCGGGCCCTTGGTGCCCATCGAGTCCTTGACGACCTGCACGAGCACCTCCTGCCCGGGCTTCAGGAGCTCGTCGATCTTGCGCCGGCGGCGCGACTTCGGGTCCTGGCCGGGGACGACGACGTCGTCCACGTACAGGAACCCGTTGCGGGGCAGGCCCAGGTCGACGAACGCCGCCTCCATGCCGCGCAGCACGTTGTCGATCTTGCCCTTGTAGATGTTTCCGGCCAGCGAGCCCTGGCCGCGGCGCTCGATGAGCGCCTCGACCGTCCGGCCCTCCTCGACCACGGCCACCCGCAGCTCGGACAGGTCGACCGAGATCAGGATTGTCTTTTTTACGTCAGAAGTCAGTGTCACGTGTGTACTCCCACCGGCTGGGGACGGAGGCATATCCGCGTCCGCACCAGCCGCTTGATGTTCGCGGTCCGGCCCAAAAGGCCGGCGACCGCCTGTGCAATCTCATCCGGGCGAGCGGTGCCGGCCTCGGTCATCCGAAGCTCCATCCGCAACAGTCCCGGCTCGTGCTCGATGCTCGAGCAGTAGCTCTTGACGTCGATCCGGCGGTCGGCCTTGCCGGGCGCGGTTCGCACCACCTCGCAATGACCGACGGCCGCGAACGCCTCGAGCGCTCGCGGCCAGTCGACGTCCTCTTCCACTTCCACCTCGTACGCCGCCGCCTCGACCCGGGCTGCGGCCGGCCGGCCCTCGGCCGGCTCGACGCCCACGACGCTCATGCCAAGCGGGAACTGAGCGGCAAGCCGCTCCGCCACCTCGGCGGGGTCGGGGTCGTCCACCAGTTGGACGTCGGCCAGGTCGGCCAGCGTCCGCACGCCCACCGCCCGCGGCAACGCGAGCGAGATCACGGGGCGAGGCTTCATGCCCTTGGAAAGGGCGATTTCGTAGCCGGCCCGGCGCAGAGCGCCGAGCAGCGTGTCAACGGTCTCGAGGTGCGACAGAAAGCGCGCCCGTCCAGCGACCGCAAACGTTATTCGATATGTCAAAGATGTGTCTCAACTTTCACCGGCCAACCAACCGGGGACTGTCCCCGGTTTGGGGTTAATTCACCAACCTGTTGCGGACCGGGCCGAAGCACGCGCCACAATCGGTGCATCCGTCCCAGCGGCAGTCGCCGGTCGCCACCTCGGCGCGGCTCTGCCACCACTCGTCCAGCAGGAACTCCTTGGAGACGCCCGAGCGCACGTGATCCCACGGCAGCTCGTCCCACTCTCCAAACTCTCGCGTAGCCTGCTCGTCGATGCTCGAGCCGCAGGCTGCAAACGCCGCCTCCCAGGCGGCCTCCTGGAACATCTCGCTCCAGGCGTCGAAGCGCGCGCCGGATCGCCAGGCGCGCTCGATGACATCGGCCAGATCCTCGCTGCCACGCGCCAGCGCGCCCTCGAGCATCGAGGTGCGCAGGTCGTGGAGCGAGAGCCGGATCTGGCGGGTGGGCATGGCCCGGCGCATGTACGCCTGCTTTGCGTCGAGCTGGGCCCGGCTCGACATCCCCTCCCACTGGAAGGGCGTGTGCGGCTTGGGCACGAAGTTCGAGACGCTCACGTGCACCGAGAAGCGGCCGCCGCCGGAGCGCACCCGCCGGCCGATCTCGCGCGCCCGGATGCCCAGGTCGACGATGCCCTGCACCTCGGCATGGGTCTCTCGCGGCAGGCCGATCATGAAATACAGCTTGAGGCTCGTGTAGCCGGCCTGGAACGCCGCCTCGATCGCCTGGTCGATCATCTCGTCGGTGATCGTCTTGCAGATGATGTCGCGCATCCGCTGGGTGGCCGCCTCGGGCGCCAGCGTGATCGAGCTCTGGCGCGCGCTCGCCGCGGCCGTCAGCGCCACCGGGCCGGTGTCGACCCGGTTTGACGGGAGCGACAGGTGCAGGGTGGGCATGCGCGACTTGATGCGCTCGATCGCGGGCACGATGCCCGTGTAATCGCTTGTGGCCAGCGAGGTCAGTGACAGCTCGTCGTAGCCGGTGCAGCCGAGCTGGGCGAGCCCGGCCTCGGCGACCTGGTCGGGCGGGCGCTCCCGCACCGGGCGGTACCACGTGCCGGCATGGCAGAACCGGCAGCCGCGTGTGCAGCCGCGCATCACCTCGACCGACGCCCGCGAGAAGATCGCCGACGAGTACGGCACGACCACCTCGATCGGCTGCGTCTCGATCCCGAAATCGGCGTACACGGCCCGCTCGACCGGATGCCGGCGGCGCCGCGGCATGTACAGGTACGGGTTCGACGCGAGCGCCGCAAGCCGCGCGCTGCGGCCCGGGACCGACGCGATCACGTCGAGCACCTCGTCGAAGGCCCGCTCGGACTCGCCCATGAAGAACGCGTCGAAGAACGGGGCGAGCGGTGCCGGGTTGGACGCGCTCGGGCCACCTGCGACCACGATCGGGTCGCCCTCGCCGCGATCGGCCGCCCGCAGCGGGATGCCCGCGAGGTCGAGCACCTCGAGCACGTTCGAGTAGGTGAGCTCGGCCTGCAGCGTGATCCCGAGCAGATCGGCCTCACGCACCGGCCGCCACGACTCGAGCGTGAAGAGCGGCAGCCCCTCGCGGCGCATCGCGTCGGCCATGTCGGGCCACGGGCAGTACACCCGCTCGGCCGCGACGCCCTCGCGCGTGTTGGTCTGCTGGTACAGGATCTGCAGCGCCTGATTGGAGATCCCGACCTCGTACGCGTCGGGGTAACAGAGGGCGACAAGCGCGGTCGCCTGCGGCTTTCGCACCTGGTTGGCCTCGCCGCCGATATAGCGGGACGGCTTCTGCACCGTTTCCAGGACGGCTTCGATTCGATCTTCCAGCAGGGCGCGGCCCATGGCGGGATGGTAGTCGAAGGGGTGGCGGCGCCCGGTTTGCCACAAAACCGTCACAAGATCCACCCGCCAACTTTCGGGGGACTGTCCCCGCTTACGAGCGGAGTTGCTCGGCCAGGGTGCGCAGGTGCTCCACGTCGGCCACCGCGCCGCGCTCGAAGTACTCCACGGCCGAGCGGCCGAGCGCGCGCGTGCCGGAGTACGCGACACCGCCCTTGACCACCCAGCCCGCCAGCGGGACGGAGCCCATAAGCCCGCGCGCCGTGGTGCGCAGACCCAGGCCCGCGCCGAGGACGCCGATCAGCTCGACCGCCCGGTCGACACCGATGTCGGCGCCGTAGCAGACGCCGATCTGGAGCATCATGCGCATGTTGACGGAGGTCAGAAGCGGCATGTCGGGGCGCGGCCGGAAGGCCGCGGCGGCGAGCATGCCGTTTCGGCGCGCCGAGGTCTCGATGACGCGCTCGATCACGAACGGCCGCAGTGCCGGCACCCGCGCCGAGAGCGCCGGGCCGGAGGCGCCGCTTGCAGCGGCGATCCGCCGCAGCACCGCCCGGTCGGGGAAGTGCCCGCGCCTGACCGCCAGGATCGAGCCGGGTTCGACCCCGCGCACGCGGACGGCCTCCACGGAGGCGTCCATGGGCATATCGGCGCCCTCGAGCACTACCAGGAGCGGGCGCTCGACCCGCCCGATCACGGCCAGGTCGGCGCGGGTCTGGTCGTCGAGGGTTTCGGTCACAACGCCGCCGTAGACGAGAACCGCCGCGCGTGAGAGCCGGTCGCGATCGTCGGGACGCAGCGCGCGCACGGCGTGGGCCTCGACCCCGGACGCGACGCCCGCGCCGGCGCCGACCAGCGCCGAGCGCACCTGCTCGACGACCTCGGCGTGACCGCACAGGATCACCGGGGCGGAACTGTGGGACGCGTCGGACACGTCGGCCAGCGACTTCTGGGCCATCTTCGCCGAGTCGACCACGAACTTCCTCACAGCGCGTACACCGGCTCGTCGGCCGTCTGGGCGTGGACGTGGATCGCCTGCAGAACGCCGATCGCAAGTAGGTTCGTGATCGTGTGCGAGCCGCCGAAGCTCATGAACGGCAGCGGGATGCCGGTGACAGGCGCGAGGCCGATGGTCATGCCGATGTTGATGAAGATCTGGAACAGGAGCATCGACACGATCCCCGCCGCGACCAGGCTGCCGAAGGTCGACCGCGACCTCGTGATCACCTTCAGACCCCGCCACAGGAGCAGCGCGTAGAGGCTGATGAGCCAGGCCGCGCCGAAGAAGCCGCGCTCCTCACCGACCACCGCGAACACGAAGTCCGTCGGCGCCTCGGGCAGGAAGCCGAGCGAGGTCTGGGTCGCGCCCAGCTGGGGCTGCCCCGGCACCGACTGGGCGTCTCCCCTCCCACCCAGGCCGCCGTCGGAGACGGCGATCACCGACTGGCGCAGCTGGAAGCCGTTGCTCTGGTTGGCGTCGGAGTTGGGATGCAGGAAGGCGGTCAGCCGCGAGATCTGGTAGCCGTGGACGACCTCCACCCCGAGCCCGGGCAGGATCGACAGCACCAGCGCCCCGGCCACACCCACGGAGAGCGCCATCCACACGAAGTGCTGCCAGGGGATGCCGTAGACGAACAGCATCCCCAGCATGATCGCGATGTACACCATCATGGTTCCGAGATCCGGCTCCTTGAACACGAGCAGCGCCGGCACCAGGATGTAGGCGATCGCGAGCAGCGTCAGCCTTGCGGGGCCGGTCACACCCCGCCGCGCGGCCAGCACGGCCGCGAGGCCGACGATCAGGAGCAGCTTGGCGAACTCGGACGGCTGCAGCTGGAACGCGCCCAGGTCGATCCAGCGCCGGCCGCCGCCGACCGACGTGCCCACCGCGAGCACCGCCGTCAGGCTCAGGATCACGAATGCGTAGAGCGGCCAGCGCACGCGCCGCATGAGGGCGGGCGGCACCGCCGCCACCAGGAACATGCCGATCGTCCCCACGACGACGTACAGCAGCTGGTGGCCGTACAGATTCCCGGCGTAGTTCTTGGTGGCGGTCCGCAGGATCCAGAGCCCGAACGCCGAGATCGAGAGCGCGGTCGCGAGCATCAGGTAGTCGAGGTGACGGAAGTAGTGGGTCACCGCGACTGGTCGCTCCCGGCGTGAGGCACGTAGTGGTTCTTCGGGTCGAAGTACTGCTGGAACACGCGCGCGGCCACCGGCGCGGCCGAGACGCCTCCGTGGCCGCCGTCCTTGATCATGACCACGACCACCAGCGCGTGCCCGCCCTGCGACGCCCACCCCGCCCACCAGGCGTCGTTGCACGTTGGGCAGTCCTGCGGCACCTCGGCGGTGCCCGTCTTGCCGTACACCGTGGGGTGGAAGTTCGCCGAAGGTCGCCGACGACGTCCCCAGCCCGCTGTGGGTGGCCAGATACAGCCCCTGGGTGATCTCCGACAGGAGCTCGTGGGAGAGGTTCAGCCGCCGCTGCGGCCCGGGGTTGATCACGCCGTCGGGGATCACCTGGGAGGTGCTTCCCGGCTTCAGGATCGCCTGGCCGACGTGCGGTGTGACGACCCTCCCGCCGTTTTCGATCGCGCTGTAGGCGACCGCCTGCTGCAGCGGCGAGACCTCGAGGTTGCCCTGCCCGATGGCCAGCGTGATGTCGTCGCCCGGCAGCCACGACCGCTCGATCGCCTGCTGCGCCGGCGTGCCCGGCCAGTTCTGGCTGGCCTTCCACACCGGAGTGGGAACGAGGCCGGGCTCCGCACCGCCCGCATCCAGCGGCGGCGTCTGGCCGTAGCCGAACTTCCGGATCCAGCCCTGGAACTGCTCGCCCTTCGAGCCCGGCTGACCGTAGAACTTGTCTCCGAGCTGGTAGAAGAACGTGTCGCACGAGACCTCGAGCGCCGTGGAGAGGTCCATCATCCCCAGCGATAGCGTCGTCCAGTCGAAGAACTGGTGCGGCGGCTTGGCGATGTCGTACTTCGACACGTAGAAGCCGGGGCAGTTGAGCATCTCGCCGGGCGCCAGAAGGGCCGATTCGAATGCGGCGGTGGCCGTGATCGGCTTGAACGTCGAGCCGGCCGGATACGTGCCCTGGAACGCGTAGTCATAGGCCGGGGTGGAGCGGGTTCTTGACCACCGCCTCGGCCCCCTTGTAGGGCGGGACGTGTACCAGGGGCGAGTAGGTCGGAGACGACGCCATGGCGTAGATGGCGCCGTTGGCGGGGTTCATCGCCACGACCGCACCGGCATCGGCGGGGGGGCCGGCGATCGCGATGCCCTGCAGGATCGCCTGCTGCGCCACCTGCTGGAGCCGCGCGTCGATTGTCAGGCGCAGGTTGTCGCCGGGGATCGGCGACTGCGTCAGGTAGGTCGCTCCAACCGGGGCGCCGGTCGGGTCGACGGTCTCCTGCAGCTCGCCGTCCTGGCCGCGCAGATACCGGTCATACGTCTTCTCGACGCCGGCCTGGCCCGCGGTGCCGATCATGGGCAGCTTCTCGTGGAAGGAGGGGTCGTGCAGGTTCTGGGCCGTGATCGCCCCCACGAACCCGATCAGGTTGGGGTTGATCGGGCCGAACTCGCGCAGCTCCGGATACGTGCGCTGATAGACGTGCTCGAACTCCACGCCGGGAAACCGCCACCGCCGCTCGAGCACGTAGGCCGTCTCGCGCCGGCTGACCGTGAACGGCAGCGTCACCGGATAGCCCGGGTTCGCGCTGGCCAGGTGCGAGAAGTTCCGCCACATGCGGCCGTAGGGGACGGCGAGCACCCACGCCAGCCGGTTCAGCACCATGCACCCGGGCTTCTGCTGGAGCGCTGCCAGGTCGTGCACGGTGCCGGCACAGTTCGCGCCGTCCGGCAGCCGCTGCTCATCGACCTGGACGGCGATGCTGGCCGACGTTCCGACCAGCACCCGGCCGGCGCGGTCGAGGATCTCGCCTCTCGGAGCCGGCACGCTGATGGTGCGGACGCTGTTCTGGGCGGCGGCAGCGACGTACTGGTCGGAGTGCAGCACCTGCAACGCCCACAGCCGGAACACGAGCACGCCCAGGAGCACGGCTGCGATCACGCCAAGCGTCGCCGCCCGCAGCGCCAGCGGGACGGGATCAGGCCTGGGCTCGGGCTTAGACGGCGGCCGCTGCAGGAACATCGCGTCGCATTCTGGTGGGCCGGAACAGCAGCCGCAGCAGCGGCAGGAGGATCAGGGCGAGCAGCGTGGTCTCGAGGATCGACGGCACCATCTGGTGCCAGATCAGGTATCCGAGCTCGTAGCCGTAGCCGAGCAGCACCTCGACCGCCACGAGCGCAACCTGCACCAGAAACGCCCCCGCGACCACCCATGGCAGCGGCCGGGGCGGCGCCGGCTCGAGCATCCCCGCGCCCGCCTCGCCGCGGTTCGCGAACGTGGCGACCACCCACGCACAGCCGACGTAGGAGAGCGACGTCAGACCCAGGTGGCGAAACAGGATGGCATCGATCAGGAGCCCGCCGACAAAACCCGTGACCGCGGCCAGCTCGAGCCCGCGCCAGAGCGCGAGCGCCACCACGAGGATGGCGACCAGATCAGGCCCGCCACCGAAGGGCGAGAGCTGCGGAGCCGACGACAGCTGCAGGATGACCAGCACGAACACGCACACGAGCGCCTTGCAGTAGTCGAGGGCCACCACTAGTGGCTCTCCACCACGACGACGTCCGACAGCGTGGAGAAGTCGGCGAAGGGCGTCACCTGGATCATGTGGTCGCCCGAGGGGGCGACGATGTCGCTGTTGCTGACGTGCGCCACCCGGCCGATGAGAATGCCTGCCGGGTAGAACGACGACAGGCGGCTGCCCTGGCCGGCGGCAGTGGTGATGACGGTGTCGCCCTTGCGGACGCGGGCCGACAGCGGCACCTGCTCCATCGTCAGGTCGCCCAGGGTTCCGCTGGACGGCACCACCGTCCCCACCGCCCCCTGCTCACCCTGCACCACGGCGGTGACGCCGGTCTCGGGGTCGAGCAGTGTCTGCACGGTCGCGGTTCCCGGCGTGACCTCCGAGACGCGCCCGACCAGCCCGCCGCCGTTGGACGACGGCGCCACGACCGCATCGTTCACCCGCACGCCCTGATCGCTGCCGATGCCGATGGTGACCGTGTTCGTCGGCCCGAGCTCGCCCTGGGATTCGAAGATCACCGAGCCCGACACGGTGTGGTACTGCGGGTGCTGCTGGACCCAGTGGGCGGTGGCCTGAAGAGCCTTCGCCTCTGCCACGAGCTGCTTGATCTGCGACGCCTCCTGGCCGAGCTTGGTCTGGTCGATGCGCAGCTGGGCGGTCTGGTTGCGGGCCGTGATGAGCCCCGTCGTCCAGTGCCACCCATCGGCGAACGGGCTTGTGACGCGATGGGCGACAGCCCCAAACGGCGCGGTGAACTGGGCAGCGTTGCGCTGCACTGATCCAACGACGCCGGTCGATCCCTCCCGATACGACATCGTCAGGAGCGTGAGCGAGGCGGCGACCAGCAGGCCGACAACGGCCCGCCTACGTATGACACGGTTCTTGCTCAGGAGCATGCTTCAGGGCGGGTCGGAAGCCCGATTCTACCTGACACGGCCGCATTCGCCCCCGCACCGGTGAATAACCGGGGCCTGGCCCCATTTATTCAAACCTGGGTCCAACAGAGGGCTTCGTATACTCGAGGCATGACCAAGCAGCGAGCTCTCATGTACGGCGGCATCGTCGGCGGGGATCGCGTTCATCGCGATCGCGATCATGTACTGGACGGTCCCGCCCAAGTCGCTGCCGCTGCCGAACTTCCTCGGTCACGAGAGCGGCGTGTCGGCGGTGCACGTCAAGCACGGCGTCGCCTCGTTCCTGGTCGGCCTGGCGTGCTTCGTCTTCGCCTGGTTCCAGAGCGGGCCGAAGCGCGAGCGGTCTCAGGTGACGGCGAAGTAGATCGAGGCCGCGGCGCCCGCGACCACGCAGTAGATCGCAAACGGCGTCAGCCGCTTCGTCTCGAAGTAGCGCATCAGGAAGCGCACCGAGAGGTAGGCGCTGACCGCGGCGCACAGCGACGCCGCGACGGCCGGGCCGCGCACGCCGTTTCCGTCGGAACCCAGCAGGTCAGGGATCTTGAGCAGCGCGGCCGCAAAGATGATCGGCGTCGCCAGCAGGTAGGCGAACTTGGCCGCGTCCTCGTTGGAGAGGCCCACGAGCAGGCTGCCCCCCATCGAGGCGCCCGAGCGCGAGAAGCCGGGGATGAGCGCGAGCGCCTGCGCGGCGCCGACGCCGACCGAGTTCACCCAGCTGGTGCGGCGGACGATGCGCTCGTCGGCTATGGGGTCGTCCTCGGGCACCCCCGGAGCGCGCCGGCGCAGCAGCTCCGCGCCGTAGAGCATGAACCCGTTCAGGATCAGGAAGAAGGCCGCCGAGCGCGCCGACGCGAAGACGGACTGCAGCTTGTCCTGCAGGAGCAGGCCGAGGATGCCGGCCGGGATGGTGGCGACGACGACCAGCCAGCCGAGCCGCCCCTCCGGGTTGTCGGCCGCGATCTCGCGCTCGAGGAGCGACCGCCACATGCCCGAGAGGATCCGGATCCAGTCGTGCCCGAAGAACACCAGCAGCACGATGGCCGTGGCCAGGTGGGTGGCGACCAGGAACGCGATGAAGTAGCTGTCGCCCTGGTGGATGTTCCAGCCGAGCAGCTGCGGCAGGATGACGCTCTGGCCGAGGCTCGAGATCGGGAACAGCTCGGCGACGCCCTGCAGCAGGCCGAGGATCACAGCCTGGAAGTACGTGATCGGTCCGGAGAGGAGGACCAAAACTCAGTAGTGGTACTGGCGCCGTCCGTTGCGGCGGCCGGCCGCATACGTCTGGTTCGCGCGGTAGATGACCTCGAACTCCTCGAGCGAGCGCCCCGATCCGACGGCGACGCAGGTGAGCGGCGACTCGGCCAGGTGCACCGGCATCATCGTCTCGGCCCGCAGCCGGTCGGTCATCCGCTGGAGCAGCGACCCGCCGCCGGCGAGCACGATGCCCCTGTCCATGATGTCCGACGCCAGCTCGGGCGGCGTCTTATCGAGCGTCTGCTTGACCGCGTCGATGATCTGGGTGAGCGGCACCTCGAGGGCGTGGCGCACCTCTTTGGACGAAAGCACGATGGTCTTCGGCAGGCCGGTGACCAGGTCACGGCCGCGGATCTCGGCCTCAACCTCCTCCGGCAGCTCCGCCGCCGAGCCGATTTCGAGCTTGACCTCCTCGGCCGTCGAGGGCCCGATCATCAGCTTGTACTCCTTCTTGACGTGCTCGATGATCGCCTCATCGAGCTCGTCGCCGCCGACGCGGATCGACTGGCTGACGACGATCCCGCCCAGCGAGATCACGGCCACCTCGGTGGTGCCGCCGCCGATGTCGACGATCATGTTCCCGGTCGCCTCGGACACCGGCAGGCCGGCGCCGATCGCCGCCGCCATCGGCTCCTCGATCAGGAGCGCCTGGCGGGCTCCGGCCGACTCGGTGGCCTCGATCACCGCCCGCTTCTCGACCCCGGTGACACCGGACGGGACGCAGACCACGACGCGCGGGTGCGCGAACCGGTTCTGGTGCACCTTCTGGATGAAGTGGCGCAGCATCTGCTCGGTGACGTCGAAGTCGGCGATGACCCCGTCCTTGAGCGGGCGGATGGCCGAGATGTTGCCGGGGGTGCGCCCCAGCATGCGCTTGGCCTCGATCCCGACCGCGTGCACCTCGCCGGTGTGCTGGTCGATCGCCACGACCGAAGGCTCCGAAAGCACGATGCCGCGACCGCGCACGTAAACGAGCGTGTTGGCGGTGCCAAGGTCGACCGCCATGTCGCGGCCGCCGAGACCGGTGAGAGAGCTGAGGAAGCTGATGGTGTGTGAAGCTCGAGAGTTCGCTGCAATTCGCCTGAAAAACGGCTATTCGATTCTAGCGTACCGCCGCAACTGCCATGGCATCGATCAGCGCGGCGACCGGCAGGCCGACGACGTTCTGGTAGTCGCCGGCGATCGATCGCACCAGCGCCGCCCCGCGGCCCTGCACCGCGTAGGCACCTGCGCGGTCACGCCATTCGCCGGTGCCGAGGTACCAGTCGACGTCGCTCGGCTCGAGGGGCGCGAACGTCACGCCCGTGACGGCGTGGCGAACGTGCTCGACGCCGTCGACCCGCAGGCACAGACCGGAGTGGACGGCGTGGGTGCAGCCGGAGAGCAGGCTCAGGTACTCGCGCGCCTGCTCGACGCCGGCCGGCTTGCCCAGCACGCGCCCGGCCACCGCAACGAGCGTGTCGACGCCCAGGACGCAGCGGCCCTCGACCGACGCCGCCTTGCCCCGGGCGTGGGTGACGGCGATCTCGCCGGGCTCACCGGGGAGCGGCGGCTCGTCGTATCCCGGCTCGACCACCTCGAACTCGATCCCGAGCATGGTCAGGATCGCGCGCCGCTGGGGAGAGCGCGACGCCAGCAGCAGCGGCTGCAGGCGCGCGAACCCCTCGGGGATCATCCCGTGAGCTCGGCGTCCGTGAAGAAGATCGCGATCTCACGGGCGGCGGAGCCGGGCGAGTCGGATCCGTGGACGACGTTGCGGCCGAGCTCGAGGGCGTAGTCGCCGCGCATCGTGCCGGGTGCGGAGTCGAGCGGGTTGGTGGCCCCCATCATGCTGCGCACCGCCCCCACCGCGCCCGGGCCCTCGAGCACCATCGCCACCACCGGGCCCGAGGTGATGAACCTGACCAGGTCGGGGTAGAACGGCTTGCCCACGTGCTCGACGTAGTGCTCGGCGGCCTGCTGCTCGGCCACCCGGATCAGCTTCAGGCCCCGGATCGTGAAGCCGCGGCGCTCGAAGCGGGCCACGATCTCGCCCACCAGCCGCCGTTCGACGGCATCGGGCTTGACCAGAAAGAGGGTGCGCTCGACGTCGGCCACGATGGTCGCGGAGGCCCGCTCAGGCCTCGGTCGTCGTGCGCTGGCCGGCCCGCCGCGGTCGCTCCGGCGGCGGCAGGGTCGTCGCCACCGTCTCGCAGTACGGGCACAGCCGCCACGTCGGATCGAGCGGCGCCTTGCAGCGCCGGCACGCCTGCTTCAGCTTGGTGCCGCAGTGGGGGCACGAGAGGAAGCTCGCCTCGGACGGGTTGCGGCAGTACGGGCACACCGAGTCGGCGCCCAGCCGGCGCTCCATCGCCCGAATCTCGAGCTCGCGCTCGTGCACGTCGGCGATGTACTCGGGCGGCCGCAGGATCATGTAGATCAGCACGCCGACGAACGGGAAACAGACGGCCGTGGCGACCGCCACGCCGACGATCCAGGGGTCGTCAACCCGGCGGCGGGCGTCCTTGAACGTCCAGTACACCGTCGCCCCGTAGAGCGCGATGCCAAAGAGCACGAGCAGCTTGACGATCGCCGAGAAGTAGCTCGAGCTGAAGAAGTTCGTGACGCTCGAGAACGAGCTCGAGCTTGAGGTGGAAACGGTTGTTGTGGTGACAAAAAGCACGGAAGTGGGCTCAGTGTACGGCCGCCGGGGCCGTCCCGGCGTTGGCGGACCGTGTCGTCAGATCATGGAGAAGATACAGCGAACCGCAAATCACAACCGCCCCCGACGGCCCGGCAAGGGCCAGGGCACGCTCCCGAGCCACCGCAGGATCGGGCTCCGCCAACCCTCCGGTGAGCGCTGCAAGTGTATCCGCTCGCAATGACCGCGGGTTGCTCGATTGGGTTGCGATTATTGTCGGGCTGACCCGGCGGAGCAGCTCCACCATCGCCGAGACGTCCTTCTCGCCCAGGGTCGAGAACACGGCCACGCAGGGCCGTTGACCGATCAGGGCGGGCAGCTCCGCCACCAGCCGGCGCATACCGGCGGGGTTATGGGCGCCGTCCCAGATCTCGAGCGGTTCCTGGCCGCGCAGCTCCATGCGCCCCGGGATGCGCACGGCGTCCATCGGCCCGGGGTCGATGGGGCGGCCCAGCGCGAGCTCGACGGCCGCGAGCGCCACCGCCCGGTTCTGGTCCTGGTATGTCCCGGCCACGGTCACCTGCTTCAAAGTACGCGCCTGCGGCACGAACCCCTCCCAGCCGGCCTCACCGACCACGACGACGCCGCCGGCGGGAACGACCGCCAGCTTCTCGGCCACGATCGCCTCGCGGGTCTCTCCCAGGAGCTCTGTGTGCTCGAGCGAGACGTTGGTCAGCACCTGCACGCGTGAGCGCGGGAGCACGTTCGTGGCGTCCAGCCGGCCGCCCAGGCCGGCCTCCACGACCGCCCACGCCACCCCCGCGGCGGCGAAGGCCGCAAACGCCGCCCCCGTGAGCGCCTCGAACTGGGTGACGTCGGCCCCGACCGCGTCGCGCACCCGCAGCACCGCCGCCTCGTAGGCGGCCGGTTCGATCTCGGCGCCGCCGATCCGGATCCGCTCGCGAAACGACGTCAGGTGCGGCGAGAGGTAGGCGCCCACGTGGACGCCCTCCGCGCGCAGGAGCGCCTCGGCATACAGCGTGGTCGAGCCCTTGCCGTTGGTGCCGACCACATGGATCGCGTCGAAGCAGCGCTCGGGATTGCCGAGCCGGTCGAGCAGCCCGTGCATGCGCTCGAGGCCGAAGCGCATGCCGAAGAGCTCGAGCGAATCGATGTAGGCGTCAGCCCGCGTCATCTCCGGCGCCCAGCCGGTCCTCCAGCTCGCGCACCTCGACCTCGAACCGGGCCACCTTCGCCCGCTCGGCCGCGACCACGTCGGCGGGCGCTCCGGCGGTGAAGCGCTCGTTTGCGAGCTTGCCCCGCGCCCGGTCGAGCTCGGAGCGGGCGTGTGCGAGCTGCTGCTTCGAGCCGCGCGCGCACCACCGCGGGATCCTCGGCCGCCGCCTCGATCACCACCGCGGCCACGTCGTCGTCCACCACCTCGGTCTCGCGCGGCGCGAGGGCGCGCACGAGCGCGGCGGCCGGGAACCCCCGCGGCAGCACCAGCCGCACGTCGGGCGTGCTGCGCGCCTGGGAGACGGCATCGATGGCCGCCTGCACGTCGGCCTCGGCCGCGGGGTCGCGGTGCTCCGCCACCGGGGCGGGGAACGCGTGCAGCATCAGGAGCCCGCGCTCGCCCGGCAGGTGCGACCACACCGCCTCGGTCACGAACGGGCACACGGGGTGCGTGAGGGCGAGGATCCGCTCGAGCGTCCACAGCAGGTTGGCCGACACGTCCCGACGCGCGGCCGCATCGGAACCCTGGAGCCGCGGCTTGGCCGCCTCGATGTACCAGTCGCAGAAGTCGAACACGAACGCATAGAGCGCCTTCACCGCGGCCGAGAAGTCGTACGCGTCGATCAGCCGCAGAACCTCCTCGAGGGCGGCGGCAAGGCGCGAGCGCACCCAGCGGTCGGCGGGATCGTCGCCGGCGGGGGCCGGCTCGACCGCCGTATCCGCCTGCGTGATCACGAACCGGGCGGCGTTCCAGAGCTTGTTCGCGAACTTCGACCCCTCGGCGATCATGCCCTCCGAGAAGCGCACGTCCTGGGTCGAGCTCATCTTCAAAAGGCCGTAGCGGGTGGCATCGGCGCCGTGCGACCTCACGAGCTCCAGCGGGTCGACGCCGTTTCGCAGCGACTTCGACATCCGGCGGCCGTCGGCGGCCAGGATGGTGGCGTTGATGACCACGTCGGTGAACGGGATCTCGCCCATGAACTCGATCCCCATCATCAGCATCCGCGCGACCCACAGGTTGATGATCTCGCGTGCGGTCGTGAGCACGTGGCCGGGGTAGTAGCGCTGCAGGCGGGGGTCGTCCTCGTCCGGCCAGCCGATGGTGGCGAAGGGCCAGAGCGCCGACGAGAACCACGTGTCGAGCACGTCCGGGTCGCGCTCGAGCTCGGTCGCGCCGCAGGTGGCACAGACGGCCGGCTCGTCCAGCTCGACGGTCTGGTGGCCGTCGGGGCAGTACCAGACGGGGATCTGATGCCCCCACCAGAGCTGGCGCGAGACGCACCACGGCCGGATGTTGTCCATCCAGTTGAAGTACGTGTTCGCCTGGTTGGGCGGGATGAACCGCACTCGCCCGGAGCGCACCTCGGCGTTCGCGGCGCGGGCGAGCTCGTCCATGTTCATGAACCACTGCAGCGAGATCAGCGGCTCGATGCGATCGCCGGTGCGGTCGCAGTGGCCCACCTCGTGCTCGTAGTCCTGCTCGTCCCGGATCAGGCGCAGATCGAACAGCGCGTCGCGGATCCGCTGGCGGGCCTCGCCCACGGGCAGTCCCGCGAACTCACCGGCGAGCTCGGTCATCCGACCGTCGTAGCCGATCGCCGACAGCTCCGGCAACCCGTGGCGGCGGCCGATCTCGAAATCGTTGGGGTCGTGCCCGGGGGTGATCTTGAGCGCGCCGGTGCCGAAGTCCATCTTCACGTAGGGATCGGCGATGATCGGCACCTCGCGGTCGACCAGCGGCACGATCGCGGTGCGGCCGACCAGGTCGCGGTAGCGCTCGTCGTCGGGATGCACTGCAACCGCGGTGTCGGCCAGGATCGTCTCGGGCCGCACGGTGGCCACCACCACGAACTCGTCGCTGCCCTTGATCGGGTAGCGCACCTCGTACAGCGTGTCGTGGGCGTGCTCGTAGCGCACCTCGAGGTCGGAGATCGACGAGGCACAGGTCGGGCACCAGTTGATCATGCGGTTGTCGCGGTAGATGTAGCCCTTGCGGTAGAGGCGCACGAACATCGTCAGCACCGACCGCACGTAGCCCGCGTCCATCGTGAACCGCTCGTGGTCGTAGTCGAGGGTGCAGCCGAGGCCCTTGAGCTGCTGGATGATGGTCGCGCCGGTCTCGTCGCGCCACTCGCGCACCCGCTCGAGGAACCGCTCCCGGCCCAGGTCAAAGCGGGTCAGGCCCTCGGCCCGCAGCTGCTTCTCGATCACCGCGTGCACGGCGATCGACGCGTGGTCGGTGCCGCAGATCCAGAGCGAGTCGCGGCCCTGCATCCGCCGCAGCCGGATCAGCGTGTCCTGGAATGCGCCGTTGAGCGCGTGCCCCATGTGCAGCTCGCCGGTCACGTTCGGCGGCGGGAACGCGATCACATACGGCTCGAGTCCCGAATCGGGCCGGCCGCTGAAGACGCCGGTGGCCTCCCAGCGGGCAAAGATCGGCTGTTCCACCGAGGCGTGGTCGTAGCGCGCGTCCATGGCCGCGGATCGTAGTGTGCGGCCACGACCGCGGGGGTCAAGTTCGGCGGCCGGCGGACGATCTCACGACCATGACCCGCGAGACGACCTTCTGGCATCACTACCTGCTGGCGCATCCCGGTCACAACGTGTTCACGTTCAACCCGGCGGCCGCCTTCGGTGCAGCCGTGTGCCTCCTGCTCGTCGCGTGCTGGGCGGCGGCACAGATCCAGTCGCGCTGCGGCGACTGCGCCGCGGTGCCGGCTCGCTGCCGCTGCGCTCGCGAGCACTCTCCGCGCGGCTAATCTGCGCGCGTGCACGTCGTGCTGGTGGGATTCGGCCTGGGCTTCCTCGTCGCCCTGCAGCTGGGGCCGATGTCGCTGTTCCTGATCCGCTCGACGCTCCGGCGGGGGTGGGCGGTCGGGCTCGCAGTGGGTGCCGGAATCGCCATCGTCGACGGGGTCTACGCGACGCTCGGCGCCGCCGGGGCGGTGCCGCTGCTCACGATCGGGCCGCTGCGGGTGGTGCTGGGTCTGGTGGGTGCCGCGGTGCTCGTCGCCCTCGGCGCGCGCACGCTCTGGAGCGCGTTTCGCGTCCGCCACGGCGGCGAGTCAGACCTCGAGGTGGCCGGGCCGCGGCGGGCGTTTCTGACCTCGCTCGCGGGGACGGCGTCGAATCCGGCCACGATCGCCTCGTGGGCGGCGATCTTCGCCGCCGCCGGCGCCGGCGGCGCCGGGAGGTCGGCCGGTGCGGCCGCCCTCCTCGTCGCGGGCGTCGCGCTCGGCAGCGCGACGTGGGTGACGGTGCTCGCGAGCGGTGTGGCGGTCGCCCGCCGGGCGGCGGGCCCGCGGGCGGTCACGGCCGCCGACTCGATCGCGGGCGTGGGCCTGATCGGCTTCGGCGGCGCGCTGGCCTACGGCGCAGTCCGCGACCACTGAATACCCGGTGCCAGGCACTCAATATTCACGCAACCGCGTGGATGGGGCGGGTGAAAAATGGGGCCTGGCCCCATTTATTCAGGTTAGGCGGACTCTTCGCGCAGCTCGTCGGTGACGTCGAGCTCCTGGCCGCCCTCGGTCACAAGGGTCGGGTCGAGGTGCTTCTCGATCGTCTCCTTGGTCACCACGCAGCGGTTCACGTCCTTGCGCGACGGCAGGTCGAACATCACGTTCAGGAGCGCCGACTCGATGATCGAGCGCAGGCCGCGGGCGCCGGTGGCGCGCTCGAGCGCGCTGTTTGCGATCGCCCCGAGCGCATCCTCGGTGAAGACCAGGTCGATCGAGTCGTAGTTGAAGAAGCGCTGGTACTGCTTGACGAGCGCGTTCTTGGGCTCGAGCAAGATCCGGATCAGGTCTTCGCGGTCGAGCGCGTGCACGGCCGAGACGACCGGCAGGCGGCCGATGAACTCGGGGATCAGGCCGTAGGAGATCAGGTCTTCCGGCATCACCTGCGGGAAGAGATCCTTGGACGGGCCGTTCTTCCGCGACCGCAGCTCGGCGCCGAAGCCGACCGAGTTGCGGCCGATGCGGCGCTCGATGATCTTGTCGAGGTCGGCGAAGGCGCCGCCGCACACGAACAGAATGTTCGTGGTGTCGATCGACAGGAACTCCTGGTGCGGATGCTTGCGCCCGCCCTGCGGCGGCACGCTCGCCACCGTTCCCTCGAGGATCTTGAGGAGCGCCTGCTGCACGCCCTCGCCGCTGACGTCGCGGGTGATCGACGGGTTGTCCGCCTTGCGGGCGATCTTGTCGACCTCGTCGATGTAGATGATCCCGGTCTCGGCCTTCTTGACGTCGAAGTCGGCCGCCTGGATCAGCTTGAGAAGGATGTTCTCGACGTCCTCACCGACGTATCCGGCCTCGGTCAGCGCCGTCGCGTCGGCGATCGCAAACGGCACGTTCAGGATCCGGGCGAGCGTCTGTGCCAGCAGCGTCTTGCCGCAGCCGGTCGGGCCCAGAAGCAGGATGTTCGACTTCTGCAGCTCGACCTCGGAGTCGGACTGTCCGGCCATCTGGACGCGCTTGTAGTGGTTGTAGACGGCCACCGACAGCGTCCGCTTGGCCTCCTCCTGCCCGACCACGTAGTCGTTCAGGACGGCGTAGATCTCCTTGGGCTTGGGCAGGTTGTCGAGGTCCAGCTGGGCAGGGGTCGTCAGCTCCTCGTCGATGATCTCGTTGCAGAGATCGATGCACTCGTCGCAGATGTAGACGCCGGGGCCCGCGATCAGCTTCTTCACCTGCCGCTGCGACTTGCCGCAGAAGCTGCACAGGAGCTGCTCGTTCGTGTCGGTGGGGCGTGCCATCTAGTGCTTGGCGATCACGCGGTCGATGATCCCATAATCCTTTGCTTCGTCGGCGCTCATGAAGAAGTCGCGCTCCGTGTCCCTGGCGACCTTTTCGATCGGCTGCCCGGTCTCGTCCGCGATGATCTGGTCGAGCCTCTTTCGCAGATCGATGATTTCACGCGCATGTATCTCGATATCGGTCGCCTGGCCCTGAAATCCAGAGCTGACCTGGTGAATCAGGATCTTTGCATTCGGGAGGGCCATGCGCTTGCCCTTCGTGCCGCCGGCGAGCAGCAGCGCGCCCATGCTCATGGCGATGCCGACGCAGATCGTCTGGACGTCCGGCTTCACGAAGTTCATGGTGTCGTAGATCGCCAGGCCGGCGTAGACGCTGCCACCGGGCGAGTTGACGTAGATCGAGATGTCCTTGTCGGGGTCCTCGCTCTCGAGGTGCAAAAGCTGAGCCACGATCAGGTTGGCGATCTGGTCGTCGACGGGCGTACCCAGAAAGATGATGCGCTCGTTGAGCAGGCGCGAGTAGATGTCGAAGGACCGCTCGCCCCGCGACGTCTGCTCAATCACCATCGGAATCAGTGGACTCACAAGTGCTCCTCGGGTTGGCCGGCTAGGTCGTGCCGGGGGTCCAGATCTCGGTTGATTTGGCGCCGGCCTGGGCGGTTTCCTTCTCCGGCGTCCACAACTTCTGTTTTGCCTCGGCCTGTTCGGGCGTGATTGCCGTGGCATTTTCGACCACGATATCGAGCGCCTTCTGGGCGGCCAGGTCCTGCCGCAGGGCGGTCTGCGTGGCGGGATCACCGAGCAGCCCCTCGACCGATGCATCGACGTCCTCGCCCGCCTCGGCGGCCTGCTCGCGCACCCACGCCTCGATCATCTCGTCGGTGACCTCGATCCCCTCGGCGGCAACAACCGCCTCGAGGGCGAGGTCCTTGCGAACGAGGTCCTCGGCCTGCAGGCGCATGTCCGCGACCAACTCCTCGCTGGTCATGCCCGTCACGCGCAGATAGTCGGGAAGCGGGATGCCACGTGCCTCCAGAGTCGAGGCGAGCGAACGGGTCATGCTCGAAAGCCGGCTCTGCACGAGGGCATCGGGCACGGGCGTCTGCAGCTCCGCGCCGAGTGCATCCAGCACCGAGGCGCGGAAGCGCTGGTCGGCCTCGGCGTCGATCACGCCGCGGACGCGCTCGCGGATGTCCGCGCGCAGCTCCTCGAGCGTGTCGAACTCGCTGACCGACATCGCGAACTCGTCGTCGAGCGCGGGCAGCACCCGCTCCTTGACGTCCTTCAGCTTGACGTGGAAGCTCACCGGCCTGCCCGCCAGATTCTCGGCGGCGTAGTCCTCGGGCATGCTGAAGTCGATGTCGCGCTCCTCGCCGGCCTTCATCCCCGTCAGGCCGCGCTCGAGCTCCTCGACCAGACGGCCGGCGCCCAGCTCGACCGCGTAGTCCGTTCCCGAGCCGCCGTCGAACGGCTTGCCGTCGGCGCTGCCCAGAAAGTCGATCACCAGGAAATCGCCAGGCTCGGCGCCGCGCTCGACCGCGGTCAGCTCGGCCACGGTCAGCCGCAGGCGCTCGAGCTCGCCGTCGACGGCCTCCTCCGGCACGTCGCCCGACGGACGGGTGCCCTCGAGCCCCTTGTATGCCTTCACCTCCGGCGGCGGCTTCACCTCGACCTCGGCGGTGAACGCGAACGGCGCCCCCTCGGCGGGCTCGTCGGACCAGTCGATGGTGGGCCGGTCGATCGGGTCGATCCCTGCCGCCGCCACCGCCCGCGAGTACCAGGCCGTGAGGTGATCGCGCAGAGCCTCCTCGACCACGGTGTCGCGGCCGACCTGGCGCATCACGAGCGGCTTGGGCGCCTTGCCCTTGCGAAAGCCGGGCACGCGGATGGTGCGGGAGAGATCGCTCAGCGCGTGGTCGAACGCGTGGTCGACGTCGCCTGCGGGGACCTCGACGTCGAGGCGGACACGGTTGTCGGCGAGTTCGGAGACCTGGGTCTTCATGCGAAGGGACGCCGCGGGCCTTCACCCCGGAGCCGTTCTCTAACCTTAGTCGCGCAACCGCCGGTGTGCCACCGCGGTGACGGCCCCGTTCACACGCGCCAAAAGGGGTCTGACCCCGTTTGGCGCGCAACGGCGCGACGGTCGCGTTGGCGATGCGGGCGAGAGGACTCGAACCTCCACGGCCAGGGCCACCGGCTCCTAAGGCCGGCGCGTCTACCAGTTCCGCCACACCCGCGCGTGCGCGAAGTATCCTACGAGCACGCGGTGGCCGTAGCTCAGCTGGTGGTAGCCCCTGGTTGTGGTCCAGGAGGTCGTGGGTTCAAGTCCCACCGGTCACCCTTTACGATGTCCTCGCTGGACTGAGATCTGCGCCCGTAGCTCAGGGGATAGAGCAGCAGACTTCGAATCTGCCGGTCGTCCGTTCGAATCGGACCGGGCGCGTCGCGGTGTTGTTAAAACGATCACCGCTAGCCGATGTGGAAGGTCTCGGTGTGCCCGTCGACGGCGATCGCCTGGCCGGTGATCATCCGGGCCGCATCCGACGCGAGGAAGACGCACAGGTCGGCGATCTCCCCCGGCTGGACGAAGCGGGCGATCGACTGGCCCTCCAGGTACTCGCGCTCCACCGCCTGCGCCGGCGCTCCCCGCGCGGCCGCCTCGCGGTCGATGACTCCCCGCATGCGGTCGCCGTCGACCGACCCAGGGCAGATCGCGTTGGCGCGAACGCCGTAGGGGCCCAGCTCGATCGCGAGCGTCTTGGTCAGGCCGATCACCGCCCACTTGGCGGCGACGTAGGGCGCCCGCAGGCCGATGCCGTAGAGCCCGGCGGTCGACGAGATGTTCACGATCGACCCGCTGCGGGCGGCCTTCATCGCCGGGATCACCCGCGCACACGCGCGGTAGTGGCTGGTCAGGTCGATCGCGAGGCAGCGCTGCCAGTCGGCCGGCTCGATGTCCTCGACGAGCGCGGTTGGCCCGGCGATGCCGGCGTTGTTGATCAGGACGTCCACCCCGCCCCCCGCGGCGAGAACGCGATCGATCCACCAGTCAAGCGCCGCCAGGTCGGCCACGTCGACCTCGCTGGCGTGGAACCCCTCGGCCGCGGCGGCACGCACGGCCGCCCCGTCGATGTCGCAGACGTGCACCTCGGCGCCCCGGGCGGCGAACGCCCGCGCCACGGTCAGCCCAAAACCGCCCGCCGCCCCCGTGATCGCGACACGCTCGGTCACCTCTACGCGGGGACGGCCCGCAGCCCGTCGAGCACCACGTCAAGGATCCGGCGGCTGCTCTCTTCGGTGCTGAAGCGGGTGTTGGCGATACACGTGGCGGCCATGAGGGCGAGGACGTCCTGGCTGGTCATGTCGGCGCGGACAGCGCCGGCCGCCTGGGCGCGGTGAAGCAGCACGTCGAGCTCTTCCATCAGTGCCTGCTTGCAGTCGACCGTGGCGGATTTGACGTCATACCCGGCATCGGCGAACGAGTCGGCCAGCGCCATGTCGACCGCGCTGAGCGCGGCCATGGTGCGCAGAAACTCGAAGAAGGCCGCTCCCGGGTCGGCCGACGTGGCGAGCGCGCGGGCCTCGTCGCCCAGCGCCTCGACGCGGCTGGCCACGATCGCCGCGCAGAGCGCCTCCTTGGTGGGGAAGTGCCGGTAGAGCGTCCCGACGCCGACGCCGGCCCGGGCCGCGATCGAATCGACCGGCACGGCCAGTCCCTCGGCAGCGAACGACTCGCGGGCGACCTCGAGGATGCGGGCGCGGTTGCGCTGGGCGTCCGCGCGGAGCGCCCGGGCGCCGCGGGGCAGGAGCGCTGTGCTCGGTGAGGTCAGTCATTTGACAAACGGAACCATGGTTCCGTATAGTGTACCGGAGCCGTCCCTCCGATTGTACCCGAACGCAAGGACACCCGCCTCGTGCAGACCATCTCCCAGCCCCGCTCCGAATCGCGCCACGTCAACCCCTGGCTGGTGCTGGCGATCGTCTGTTTCGGCCAGTTCATGGTGGTGCTGGACGCCACGGTCGTGAACGTCGCCCTCCCCACGCTCCAGCGCGACCTCGACTTCACGCCCAGCTCGCTGCAATGGGTGATCAACGCCTACACGCTCATGTTCGGCGGATTCCTGCTGCTGGGAGGGCGCGCGTCCGACCTGTTCGGCCGGCGGCGGCTGTTCGTGGGCGGAGTCGTCCTGTTCACCGTCGCCTCGATGCTCGACGGGCTCGCCCCCACATCGGGCGCGCTGATCGCCGCCCGCGCACTTCAGGGCCTGGGCGCGGCGATGGTCTCGCCCGCGGCGCTCTCGATCCTGACCACCACCTTCTCCGAGGGCCGCGACCGCACCCGGGCAATGGCCGTGTGGGCGGCGATCGCCGTCGGCGGTGGAGCCATCGGCCTGCTCGCCGGAGGCATCCTGACCGAGTACGCCTCGTGGCGCTGGATCTTCTTCGTGAACGTCCCCGTCGGCCTGGTGACGCTGTTTGCTGGCGACGCGCTTTGTGCCCGAGTCCCGGGCCGCGGCCGAGCACCGCGGCTTCGACCTCGCCGGCGCGGCGAGCGTCACCGCCGGCCTGGTCGTGCTCGTCTACGGGATCGTCAAGGCCCAGGAGTACGGGTGGACGTCGGCCCGCACCATCGGACTGCTCGCCCTGGCCGCCGCACTGATCGCCGCCTTCGTCGCGATCGAGCGGCGCGCAAAGGCTCCGCTGGTGCGGCTCGGCATCTTTCGCACCCGCTCGCTCGCGGCCGGCAACGGGGTGATGCTGGTGGTGTCCGGCGGCATGTTCGCCGTCTTCTACTTCGCGACGCTCTACGTCCAGGAGATCCTGCACCTCTCGCCCGTGCAGGCGGGGGCCGGCTTCCTGCCGCTGACGGCCGCCATCATCGCCGCCTCGGCGGCCGCCCAGCAGCTGATCGCCCGGTTCGGCGTTCGCAGCATCGCCCTGGTCGGGATGACGACCGCCGCCGTGGGCCTCGTGCTCCTCTCGCGCGCCCCGGCCGACGGGACGTACCTCGCAAACGTGTTCCCGGGGCTGGTCGTGATGGGGTTCGGGCTCGGCTTCACGTTCGTGCCCATGACCCTGATCGCCACCACCAACGTCGCGTATCGCGACGCCGGGCTGGCATCCGGGCTCTTCAACACCTCCCAGCAGATCGGCGGGGCGCTGGGGCTCGCGATCCTCTCAACTCTCGCGGCCAACCAGACCGCCGACCAGCTCGCCGGCGCCGGCCACGTGCCGACGCCCGGGGACGTCTCGAACGCTCTGGTGGCGGGCTACCACGTCGGATTTCTCGTGGGAGCCGCGCTGATGCTGCTCGGCGCCGGAGCGGCGGCCGCGCTGCTCCGCAACCGCGACCTGACGTCCATCGACGAGACCCAGACCGAGACCCCACGCACACCGTCACCGAGCTCCAGCCGATCCTGGAGGGCGAGGAGGGGTGAAGACGGTGGATCGGTGTTACCGTTTCGGTCCCGCACCAACCGACCCGCCCGAAGGAGGACACCATGGCTCACGACGACACGCCGGTCGATCTCTACATCGCCGCCTACTCCGACGCGAACGCTGCCCAGGCCGACTGGGATGCGATCAAGCAACTCGCCCATGACCGGGTGATCCTGGTCCACGGCCTCGTGCTCGTGAGCCGCGACGCCGACGGCAAGATCCACGAGAAGGACAACGCCCACAACGTCGGCATCGCCACAACCCTGGGTGCGGCCGGCGGCCTGCTCGTGGGGCTGATCTTCCCGCCCTCGCTGCTGGCGGCGGGGGTCGTTGGTGCCGGTATCGGCGCGGGCCTCGGCGGGCTCGTCTCGCATGCCGAGAAGAAGGAGATCAAGGCCGAGGTCGCGGACGACCTGCCCCCGAACAGCTCTGGCATCGTGGCGGTGTTCGAAGAGCGCTGGGCGCCCGAGGTCAAGACGGCGCTCAAGGGCGCCGACGCCGTTTCAACCCACGAGGTCGACCGCGACAGCGTCGAGCAGGCGACGGACGCAACGGCCGACAGCAGCGCCTGATGAGGACGCTCGGCCTGGCCGCCGTGGCTGCGCTCGCGCTGCTCGCGGCGTCCGGCTGCGGGAGCAGCCAGTCGGCGTCGGACAAGGCCAAGAGCCAGGCGTGCAGCGCGATCTCGGACATCAAGACGCAGGTCACGACGCTCAAGGGCCTGCCGCTGTCGACGTCATCGGTCGATACCGCCAAGACGGCTCTGCAGAAGATCGATGCGAACCTGAAGACCATCCAGAATGCGGCACCGACGGTGAAGGGCGATCTGAAGAACCAGCTTCAGGCGGCCAACGCAACGTTCAAGACCCAGGTGCAGCAGATCACCCAGAGCATCACGTCGGCCTCGTCGCTGACGAGCGCGGCAACGGCGCTCTCGACCGCCGGAACGACGCTGCAAGCCAGCTATCAACAGGCGTTCGCAAGCGTGAAGTGTTAGCCGGTTGAGGGGGCGGGCGCGGGCGCCTGAGGAGGCGGCTCGCGCCCGTCCTCGAACACGCCGACGCCCTCGACGTTCAGGTGCGGCAGCAGGCGGTCGAGCCACGCCGGCAGCCACCAGCTGCGGCGGCCGAGGATCTCCATCACGGAGGGCACGAGCAGGCAGCGCACGACGGTCGCATCGAGCGCAACCGCCACGGCCAGGCCGATCCCGAACTGCTTCACGACCGGGTCGCCGTTCAGCACGAAGCTCGCGAAGACGAACACCATCACGAGCGCCGCGGAGGTGATCACCCGGCCGGTTGAGGCGAGACCCTCGACCACCGCCTCGCGGGCATCGTCGGTGGCGTGGTAGCGCTCCTGGATCTGGCTGACGAGGAACACCTCGTAGTCCATCGAGAGGCCGAACAGGATGGCGAACATGAGCAGGGGCGCGAAGCTCACGATCGGGATGGCGTACGGGAGGCCGACCAGCCCCACCCCGTGCCCTTCCTGGAACACGAACGTCACGACGCCGTAGGCGGCGCCGACCGAGAGCAGGTTCATGATGGCGGCCTTGACCGGGACCACGACCGACCGGAACGCGAACATGAGGACGATGAAGCTGAGCAGGACGACGATGCCGATCATCAGCGGCAGCTTCGAGCCGATCTTCTCGGCCAGGTCGATGTAGCCGGCGGTCTGGCCGCCCACGTAGGCGGTCAGATCGGTTCCCGCCAGGGCCTGCGGGATCACCGTGTCACGCAGGTTGGTGACGAGATCCTCGGTCTGCGGACGCCGAGGGCGGCGTGGTCGCGACCACGCTGAAGACGGCGCCGGTACCCGTCGGGTCGACCGTGGCGGGGGCGACCGACGCCACCCCCGTGGTCTTTCCGATCGCGCTCTGCAGCGCCGCCAGACGGGGATCGGTGGCGGGATCGCCTCCGGGTTGCGCGGGCTTCGCCGGCGTCCCCAGCTTCACCGCGATCAGGAGCGGGCCGTTGGCACCCGCGCCGAAGCCGTCGCTCAGGGCGTCGTAGGCCTGGCGCGAGGTGGTCGAGCTCGGCAGCACGCTCTGGTCGGACTGGCCCAGCCGCAGGTGGACGAGCGGGAAGGCCAGCACGAGCAGCAGGACGGTGCTCGCGATCATGTACGGCCACGGCCGGCCGCAGACGGCACGGGCCATGCGCGCCCATCCGTGCGGCTGCTGGTCGTCGGGGTGCGTGCGGCCGAGCTTCACCCGCAGCGAGTTGATGTGTTCGCCGAGGGCCCCGAGCAGCGCCGGCAGGAGCGTGATCGCCGCCAGCACCGAGACGCCGACCGCGATCGCCGCGGTGTACCCGAGCGTCGAGACGAGCGGGATCCCGGCGATGAAGAGCGAGCACAGCGCGATCACCACCGTCACGCCGGCGAACAGGACGGCGCCGCCGGATGTCGCGGTCGCCCGCGCGATCGACTCGTGCATCTCGATGCCCTGGGCGAGCTGCAGCTTGTGCTTGGTGACGATGAACAGCGCGTAGTCGATCCCGACGCCCAGGCCGATCATCGTCGCGAGCGTCGGCGCCACGGTCGGGACGGCGGTGACGTGCCCCACCGCCGTGATCAGCGCGAGGCTGGTCAGGAGGCCCAGCACGGCGGTGATGATGGGAAGCGCCATCGCGGTCGCGGTGCCGAACGCGAGCAGCAGGATCACGACGGCCGCCGCGAGGCCGATCACCTCGCTGCTCTCGGTGGACGGCCGGGACAGCTTCTGGCCCACGTAGCCGCCCACCGCCGGCTCCAGGCCCGCCTTCGCCGCCGGAGCAGCGGCATCGAGGATCTGTTGCGCGTCGGCCGTCGTCGTGTCGCTCGACCCGGTGTTCAGCGTCAGCGAGATGTAGGCGACCTTGCGGTCCTTGCTGACCAGCGCGGAGGCGCCCTGATCGAGCGGGCTCACCACACGGGTGACGTGCGGCAGCGCCTTCAGGTTCTTGACCGTGGCGTCGATCGCGTTCGTGCTCGCCGGGTCGCCGATCGTGCCGCTCGGGTCGCGCAGCGTGAGCGGGATGCTCCCGTACGCCTGCTGCGGCAGCTTGGCCTGCAGAAGGTCGGTGGCACGGGTCGACCCGGTGCCGGGGAGCGTCAGGTTGTCGTTCCACTGCTGCCCAAGCGAACCCGGCCCAGAGGTGCAGCCCGATCGCCACCACGAGCCAGGCGGCGATCACGGGCCAGCGCAGCCGCACACACGTGCGGCCGACCCAGTAGAGCGCCCGAGTCAGCGATCGACCCCCACGGGGCGCGAGCATAACAGGCGGCATATTCGGATGACTGGCAGGCGGCGTACACTCGGCAGATGCGCCGCACGCTCGAAGTCGCCCTCGTCGTGCTCGTGCTGGTCGCCGTGCCCGGTCGGCGTCGCCGTCGTCGCCCGGTCGGAGCCGAGCCCCGGCCCGGCGCAGCTGTCCGCCGACGCCTTCGCAAAGCCGATCCTCACGCTCGCCCATCTGACGCCCACGCATTGCCGGTGGGCCGATGGTCACGCCTCGGTCGAATGCGCCATGAAGGGCGGCGGGACGTGCACGTTCGACCTGGGGACGCACAGCGGCACGTGCTCCGACGACCGCGGTGACGGATCGACGACCGTGCAGTTCATCTGGGCCGACTCCCCGTAGGGAGCGGCCGCTCGCCCGCTCAGCCCGCGGCGGGCACCTTGCCCCACGCCGCGGTGACTGCGATGTCGGCCATCGCCTGCGAGCGCTCCCGCTCGTCCTGCGGCGTGTGCACGCGCACGCGGTAGGGCGTATCGCCCATCGGCGAGACGACCTCGCCGTAGAGCCCGGCCGCGGCGCTGCGGATCACGTCGTCAGACGCGCCCGCGGCAACCGTCACCCAGCGGTTGGGCCGGAACACGTTGAACCGCACCTGCGCGAAGACGACATCGTCGGCGGCATCCATTCGGGGCTCACCGTAGCGACGAACGAACGCCCTGTCGACCCCTTTACAAAGGCTTTTGGATTCTGAAACGAGTCTTAGAACCCACACGTACACTGGAGACATGTGGAGATGGGTGCTGCCGGTCGCGGTCGCTGCCGCGGTCCTGATCGGTTTCCTTGCGAGCCGGAACGGGCCGACGGTGCACGTCCCGCTGCACGCGACACCGACCACGTCGACGCCGGTGACGACACCCGGCCCGCACCTGCGGTCGATCTGCGGCAGCCTCACCGGCACGGCCACCGTGCGCCACGTGGTCTGGATCTGGCTCGGCGGCCAGTCCTACGACCACGTGATCGGGAAGACACGGGTCGCGCCCTACATCAACCAGCTGGCCGGGCAATGCGGGGTCGCGACGAACTACACGACGATCACCCACCCGGCGATCGCAAACGACGTGGGCGCCCTCGCCGGCGACCCGCACGGCCTCGTCCACAACGCGTGCGCGCCGTGCACCACCACCGCCGCGAGCCTGCTCACGCAGGTGCCGTCGTGGCGGGCGTTCATCGGCGGGATGCCGGCGCCGTGCAGCAAGCTGGCGGCGGGAAAGTCGGGGTACTCGCGCCTTTCCAACCCGCCGACCTACCTGACGGTCCGCGGCTGCCCGCGGTTCGACCTGCCGCTGGGGACGGCGACGGGCGGCGGCCTGGCGCAGCTCCTGGCCAAGAACTCGCTGCCGGCCTTCACGATGATCGTGCCCGACGCCTGTCACGACACGAGCTTCGACAAGCATTGTGGTGGCCAGGTCAAGCGAGGCGTGTTCATCGCCCGCGGCGATCTGTGGCTGAGCAGCTGGATGCACCGGCTCACCTCATCGCTCGCATACCGGTCGGGCTCGACCGTGATCTTCGTCACCTGGAACCAGGGCACGCCCGCCACGCCGCTCCACATCGCCTGCCCCTCGGTGCCCACCACGGCGCCCGGGGCCTGCCAGGTGCCGCTGATCGTCGTGTCGCCATACGTGACGGCCGGGACGCGAGTCGACACCCGGCTCAGCCACTACAGCCTGCTTCGGGCGACCGAGAAGCTGCTCGGCGCCCGCACCCAGCTCGGCAACGCCGGCGTGGCCTCGGCGGGCGACCTGGTGCGGGCCTTCGGCCTGTGAGCCGGCGCCGGTTCGCCGCCGCGGCGGTGACCCTGCTCCTCGCCGCCGGCTGCGCCGGTGGCGGCGCCCGAAGCGGCCAAACGACGACCGGCCCGCCGCCACCGCCACCGCCGATCCACCCGGTCGTGGCCGCCGGTCTGGTGAAGCCGTGGGTGGCAACGGCAGGCGTCCACTTCGTCGACCAGACCGGGACGCCGGTGCAGCTGCGCGGCGTCAACATGTCGGTCGGCCAGGCATCGCTCGCGCCGGACGCCGCCCGCCTGGGGATCAACCTCGTGCGCATCTACGTCGGCTGGAACGCGATCGAGCCGCTGCCGCCGGTGCACGGCCGCTACCGCTGGGACACCCATGTGCTCGACCAGCTCGACCAGGAGGTGAAGGCGTTCAAGGCCCTGCATGTGAACGTCCTGATCGACTACCACCAGTTCCACTGGTCGCCCTACTTCGCTCAGGCGACGTGCAAGGCGGGCAAGGCCGTGTGCCGCGCCAGCGGCGTGCCGGCCTGGTTCTACGCTGACGGCCGCTTCCCGGCCACCAAGCACGGCGAGGCCGCGGCCGAGGCCGCGTTCTGGAGCAGCGAGGGGTCCCGCTCGCAGGCCTACTACGCCGCCTTCACGACCATGATGGCGGCCCGGTACGCCCCGTACCCGAACGTCGTCGGCTACGAGGTCTTCAACGAGCCCCACCCCGGACAGCTCGGCGACACGACCGCCGCAACCGACACGATGCTGCGCTGGCAGGCGGCCATCCGCAGCGCCATCCGCAAGGTCGATCCGACGCGGACGGTGTTCATCATGTGCCGCGGCGGCGGCGAGGGCGTCGGCACCGCCAGCCTGGCGCCGTTTGGCGCGCTCACCCACCTCGCGCTCGACTGGCATGACTACTTCAACGGCCTCTCCGGCGGGCTCGACACGGCCGGCGACAACTGGGTGCCGTCCTGGAGTGCCACCCACAACCAGAACACCACCAGCTACACCGGCACCGCGCAGGCCCAGGCCCGCGTGCTGCAGGTCCCGCTCGCGCGCACCCGCGCCTGGGGCATCCCGCTCCTGGTCGGTGAGTGGGGCATCCACTCGGGCACCCCAGGAAGCGCCGTCTACCAGGCGCAGATGCTCGCCCTCTTCGCGAGGGAGAACGTCAGCTGGACGCGCTGGGTGCTGACCGGCGGCGGCTTCGGCATCCTGCAAAAGGACGGCGCTCCGACCGCCGAGGCCGACCAGCTGCAGAGCGCGCTTCGCGCCAGCCCCTGATCAGCCCGTGAGGGAGCGGGCGACGGCGATGAGCTCTGCCGCGGAGCGATGCCCCATCACCGCGATGTCGAGACCGTCGCGGACAACCTCCGCAGCACCGGCCTTGCCGGGGCCGCCGCCGACGACAATCGCGGGATTACCCGAAATCGTCAGGGCTCCCGGGGAGAGATGGTCACCCCTGGCCTCCCTCCTGAATGCGACCCGGGCATTCCTGCGGAGGATCCGATTCGCCGGAACGATCCTGATGCGGATCTGTGAGCTCACATAGTCGAGGATCACCTCGCCGTGGATGCCCCAGATCGCCGAGAGGTTGCCCGGGTTGGCCAATGGCGCGTGCGGCGTCGGGACATTCGAGCCGAGCAGTCGAGCACCGTGAGCAAGCGTGATCCGACGGCCATACGCCCCGAACGGATTGAGAGCCAATTGGCGCCGGCTCAGGTCCGAGGATCATGGGGCCGAGCAATACCGGCGACGCGTCGTGGGCACCTCCGCGGCTGGAGAGCACTCCCGCGGTGATGACGGCCGCCGCGACGATCAAGCAGGCGCCCAGTGCGTAGGGAAGACTCCGCCGCGGACGGCCGGCTCGGCGTGTGGCGGCGCGCCGCTCGAGTTCCGTATAGAGGGCGGCGGCCTCGGCGTAGGTCATCGGCTGGCGCTCAGACACGTGAGAGTCCTTCTTTCAGAAGCCGGGGACGCAGGCTCCTCAGAGCCCGTGAAGTTTGCGTACGGACCGTCACGGGCCGGCAGCCGAGGACGAGGCTGATCTGGCGGTCGTCGAGTCCTTCGATGAAGCGCAGGTACACGCAGGCGCGCTGGCGGGTAGGCAGCCCCTCGAGCGCTGCGAGAACGACTCCGCGCAGTGCGACGTCATCGGTGAAATCAGGGTGGCCAGCTTCGGCCAGCGAGTCGGGAATCTCCCCTGCAGCCTCGGGGCGGTGCCAACTGCGGTACGCGAGACGTGCGAGCACGAGCTTCGAGTAGGCGAGCGGACTTCTGACGCCGTCGAAGCGCGGATGGCTTGTCAGCACGTCCACGAGCGCCTCCTGCACCAGATCCTCGGCTCCCGACGGCCCGACCAGCGAGGTGGCCATGGCGAGCAGCGGCTGATAAACGCGCCGCAACACAAGGACGGGGTCGTCGTTGCGCTCCGCGCCGCTCATTTCCGCATGGTCCATGCCTCCTAAGAGGCGAACGCCGCCCAGTTTGTTGCATGGCGGCCCGTCGAGGTGCGCCAGCCCGTGATCAGCCCGTGACGGCCGCGGCCGCCCGGCCGCGCCGGCGCCGGCGCAGCGAGCCGGCCAGCAGCTGCAGGTCGACGCGGTCGCGGAACGTCCACAGGAGCGCCGCATAGCCGGCGCTGCCGACGACGATGCAGATGAGCAGCGCCGGCACGGTGGCACCGATGGTCAGCCGCAGCGCCATGCCGAGGACGCCGTAGCACAGAAGCGCGCTTCCGCTCGCGACCGGGAACCCGCGCCCGAACGGGTGCACCTTCAGGAACGCACGCACCTCGGCCAGCGGGGCCACATTGTTGATGACGATGCTGCCCGACCATGCGACGGCCGCGCCGGCGATCCCGATGTGCGGGATCAGGAGCAGGCTGAGGCCGATGTTGACGGCCAGGGCGACGATCACGTTGAACAGGTTCCAGAAGCTGCGGCCGCCCATCAGGAGCACCATGTCGACCGGCCCGATGCCCGTCGCGATCAGCATCGTCACCGCCAGGATCTCGAGCGACGACGTCCCGCTGACGTACTGCGGCTTGAACACGCGCAGGAGCAGCGGCGCAAAGACGGCAAGCCCCAGATACATCGGCCAGGCCATCAGCACGAGCCACGCCGTCGCCACCTGGTAGACGTCCATCGCCCGCTTCGTGGCGCCGGCGGAGAGCAGCTCGGACAGCTTCGGCCCGATCACCTGGATGATCGCCATGTTGACGACGCTGCCGGCCACCAGGTAGCGGGTCGTCGCGGTGTAGATCGAGGCGTGGGCGGTGTCCAGCAGCGACCCCACCATCAGCGTCCCGACCCACAGGGTCGTCACCTGGAAGACGCCCGTCAGGCCGCGGGGCGCCGTGAACACCCAGAACTCGTGCGCCAGCCGCCGCAGCGGCGTCAGCGGCTTCGTCGGCCGCTCGCGCCGCTCGACCCGGCGCACCAGGTAGGCGAGCCAGATCAGGGCGACCGCAAACGAGATCCCGATCGGGATCCCCCAGGCGACCGCGACGGCGAAGCTGCCGCCACCGGCCAGCACCGCGGCCCCGACCGCGAGCGTCTGCACGGCGGCCTTGCCGATGCGGTCGACGAGTGCGTTCGGAAGCATCGTCCCGAACCCACGGGTGGCGGCGATCGCGACCGTGTAGGCCGACGAGAGCGGCACGAACACCGCCAGCACGCGGATGTAGGTGGCGACTGCATGGGCCGAGGCGGGACGGTGATTGGTGAAGATCTCGGCCAGGGGCGCGGCGAGGACGTACGACACGACGGCCAGCAGCACGCCGGCGAGGAACGAGGGCACGAGCCCGACGCTGAGGCTGCGGCGGACATCGCCCACGCGGCCGTCGACCCGGTAGCGCGGGATCATGCGGGTGAGGCCGGTGTCGGCTCCGAGCTCGGCGGTGTTGGACAGGATCAGAAACAGCGCCAGGGCCTCGAAGAACGCGCCCGACGCGCTGCGGGTCAGGGAGCGCGTCACCACCACGACCAGCGCGAACTGGAGCAGGCCGTTGACCACGGCGCCGATGAAGTTGAGCGAGCCGCCGCGGGCGACCATCTGCAGGTCGGCGGTGCGCTCGTGCTCGGCCGTGGCCGGTGACTCCACCGCGGTCATCGCTCGACCTGCTCGTGCTCGGCGCTCGGCCAGCCCATGCCCATCCCCAGCAACTCCTCCAGCCTCCGGTTGGGTGCGGCGAAATGCGCCCGCAGCCGCGCCCGTGTCTCCTCCGCCATGCCGGTGGCGGGACGGGCATTGTAGGCCTTGAACTCGGGCATCCGGCCCGGATCGGGGAGGCCGAGGAAGCGCAGCGTCTCGACGTAGCCGGCGCGCGGATCGGCGAAGAACCGCTCGGTGCAGATCACCAGCATCCGCTCGGCCGGAAACCGCTCCCGCCACGCGGCCAGCTGGTCGGCGTACTCCCCGCGGGCCAGGTAGGAGTGGTGCTGGTAGGCGCTGCTCTCGTAGCCGGGGTCGGCGAGCATCCGCTCCCGCTCGCCCGCGAGCCGCTCCGGCTCGAGCTCGAGCGCGCGCTCGAACGTCCCGGAGTCCTCGAACCCCCGGGCGTACTCCTGCTGGTAGTGGGAGTAGGCGCGCTCGACCGGGTCGCGCAGCATCACGATCACGCGCGCGTCAGGCAACAGCCGCCGCCGCCCGGGCCGGCCCGTGCGGATGAAAAACGTAGTAGGGACTGCGCCTCGCCGGTGACCGCCCGGGCGCCGTCCGCGCCCTGGCGCCGCCGCCGCTGGGCCTCGCTCGGGAAGTGCGCGCGGTACCAGCGCAGGCTGCGGTCGGCGTGCATGTCGAAGTAGTGCACCCCCTTGCTGGGGACGGCCGGCATCACCTGGGGGTGCGCGAGCAGGTAGTTGTAGAGCGAGGTGGTGCCGCTGCGCTGGGCGCCGATGATGAGGTAGTCGGGCAGCGGCCGGCGCGACGCGGTGAGCATGCGCCAGCCCGTCAGCGTCTCGCGCCCGGCCGCGATCACCGGCGCCGGCAGGCGCGAGTAGTTGTCGTTGGCCGATCCGCGTTCCCGGGGCATCAGCCGACCCGCTCCAGCGGCGTCAGGAGCACCGGCTGCTTGAGGCTGTAGCCGAAGCGCGCCACCCGGTCCTCGAGCGTCTCGACCGCGGTGGCGATGTCGGTGCCGCGTGGCCGGTCCGCGCCGGGCGAGCTGCCAGCGGCGGAAGTAGCCCTCGTTGATCCCGCCCCTGACCTCGAGGCCGCTCGGGAGCGGCTCGACGCCCGCGAACTGGAACACCTCGGCCAGGCGCCGGTCGGGGTCGAACACGAACTCCTCGTAGCGCATGACGAGCAGGTTCTCGATCTGCGAGGCGTCCTCCATCAGGAGCTCATGGCAGCGCAGCCAGTGCTCGATCAGCGACGTGTAGGACATCCGCTTCCACGTCCGCCGCGCGCGCCCGAACTGGCGCGTGGCCCCGGCCACCGCGATGGGGTGTCGGATCACCACGATCATGCGCGAGCCGGGGAAGAGCGCCTGCAGAAACCGCGTCCGGATCAGGTTGGGCGGCGACTTCTCGACCAGCACCGGCCGCGACATGTCCCAGTGCGGGCCCCACTGCTCGACCAGCAGGCGCCGGCTCTCGTCGGACACGAGCGGCGAGGTCTCGGTCAGGTGGGCGTCGGGGTCGAATCCGAACCGGCCCGGGCCGCCGTACTCGTTTGCCGCGCGGTAGACGGTCTGCAGGTGCTGGCCCTCGTCCTCGGTCGCGCCGGTGCCGGCGAATCCGCTCACCCGCGGGTGCTCGGCCATGCACCGGGCGAGCAGCGTGGTGCCGCTGCGGTGGAGGCCGCCGATGAACACGAACGTGTGCTCCTGCCAATCCATCGCTCACACCGGGACGAGGGCCGGACGCCGGGGCATTGCGGGAGCCGGATCGCCCGCCGGTTCCCGCTCCGGCACCGGTTGGGTCATCATCGCACGGTAGGCGATCGCCGCCGCGACGAGCATGATCGGCAGCCGCTCGGTGACGTCGTAGTAGGGCACCTGCACCAGCGCCACCAGGAGGGTCACGTGCGCCCAGAACGCCCACGGCGATCGCCACCTGGCCGACCGGAACAGCGTGTAGGCAAACCACAGCACCCACAGCGCGAGGCCGGGGATGCCGTGCGAGAACACGAGCAGGAAGATCTCGCTCTCGGTGCCCACGGCGCTCTGGGTCGGGTCGGACGAGGGCAGCGGCGCGCCGAAGCCAAAGGTGGGCGAGTCCAGAATGCGCTGCTGGGCCTGCTGGTCGCGCTGCAGCCGGCCCGTGTCGCCGGTCTTGTGCTCGAACCGGCCCTGGGCAAGATCCCCCAGCGGGCTCACGGCCAGCGCCGCGCCGATCACGAGCAGCACCGCCATCACCTTCCCCGCCGTCCGGAAGTCGCCGCGCAGGCCGAAGCGGATGGTCGCATAGATGATGCCGACGCCGAGGCTCAGCCAGAGGCCGCGGTTGAGCGAGAACATGACCGGGACGAGCGCCGCCGCGAGCGAGAATCGCAGCGTCAGCTTCCACGCGCGCGACCGCGCCTGCGTCATGGCGCAGATCGCAAACGGGGTCAGCATCGCAAAGGCCGAGCCCCAGGCGTTGGTGTAGGCGAAGAACGTCTCGGGACGCCCCACCGGGAACCCGAGGAAGTGCTGGATCTCGGCGAACTGGAGGTGGACGTGCTCGTACACGTAGGTGTTGTGCAGGAAGGCCCCGGGCAGCAGATGCTGCACCGGGCTCGCGAACTCGACCGTCGGGAAGAGCACGCCCGCCCATCCGCCGATCACGACCACGATCCAGTAGAACGCGAGCGCGTTCACGATCGAGCGCACCGGCAGCCGCCGCTCGGGCGTGTTTATCAGGTACAGGAAGAGCACCGTCCCGGCCAGGTAGAACGACCCACGCCACGCCCAGGCCACCGCACGGCCGCTGCTCTCGAGCTCGAGGCCGGACGCCGCCATCCAGATGAGCAGGAGCAGCCAGATCCCGAACCGGCGCGGCGTGCGCAGGCCGCCGCGGATCACCAGCGTCGCCAGGAGCGGGATCGCGATCAGCACCCACATGACCGCGGAGAGGCCGATCAGCCACCACACCGGCAGGAGCCCGAAGATGGCGTAGGCCTGCCAGCCCCGCGGCAGCGCCCAGCCGGCCGGGAGGTTGTGGTTGATCCGTGAGGCGGGAACCCTTCGAATCAGTGTCATGACGAGTTTCGTCGTGAGGCGCAGGGCGCGGTGGTTGCGGGAAGGATCGAGTGGTGGGCGGCGCGGAGGCGTGGCCGCAGGTCACGTTGAGCACCGCACGGCGCGTGGGACGCACCCGCAGCCGGCGCGAACCAGCCGCAACAGGAGCTCGTCGTGGTGCTGGTTCTACGCATGATGGCTAGGCGTCGTGGCGGAGGTAGCCGTACCGGAGCAGCAGCGGCCAGGTCACCAGCACCACGAGCGAGCGCGTCTTGCGTGCCATCCCGGTGCGCCAGGCCTCGTCGGGGCGCACCTGCTGGCGCCCGTGGGCGAAGCGCATCGGGTTCCCGCGCAGGCTGTGCTGCCCCGACACCCGCACCGAGTCGGCCCCGATGGCCGAGAGATCGTGCCGGCCCGGCTCGCCCATCGCCGCGAACATCCGCTCGAGCTCTCCGCGCGGATCCGCCGCGAGCGACTCGTAGCGCATCCGCACCGTGGGCGTGCCCAGCCGCCGCAGCGCCTCGAAGGCCAGGTTGCACTGCATCCAGCGCACGCCCGCCGACACCGGCGAGAACTCCTGGAAGTAGGCATCGCCGCCCGTCACCTCGGGCCGCGCGACCCGCTTCGCCCACGAGTACACCACGCCCCGGCTGTCGCGCACGAGGTGCACGACCCGCAGGGCGATGCCCGCGCTCGCCGCCGCGCGCAGGAAGTAGGCGTAGGGCGGGTTCTTGGTCGAGTCGACCACCACCCGCGCCCCCGAGGCGACCAGGATGCCGCGGTAGAGGCTGGCGGTGAGGTCGGCGTAGCGGCGCGCATCACGGGCATGGCCGCGCGCGAGCCGTCCGAGCGCCAGAAGCGGAATGTTGCGATGGCGCAGGACGGATGCCTCGAGCCGCAGCACCTCGGCGGTGTCGACGGCGTCCCAGCCGCCGAAGGCCTCCTGGCCGACGGCCGTCCAGAACGGGCACTCGGCAAATTGAAGGCCGCATCCGCACAGCTCGTTCGCGCCCGGCCCGGCCTGCCACACATAGCGCAGCTCGCCGACCGACACGAACTCCGGCACCTCGCCGAGCGCGTGCGCGAGCAGGGTCGAGCCGCTCCGCCCCCAGCCGCCGATGTAGAGCACCGGAATCTCGGTCATGCACGCCGCCGCGAGACCGGTGCCGACCGGCTGACGCCGTCGGGGGAGCCGTTCGCCGGCAGCACGAGCTCGTCCACCAACTGCTCGAACATGGCCACCGCGTTGGCCGGCCCGGCTCCGGCCGGCGGCAGCTTGGCCTCGCTGCCGTCGCGGCCGAGCGCCGCGTCGAGGCTCGAGCGCAGCTCCTCCTCGGTGTGGGCGAGGACGATCGCGCCCTCCCCCGCGATGCGCTCGGTGAACGAGCACTGGTGATCGTCGACGTGCTCGCCGTAGCGCTTGCGGCGGGCCACCACGATCGGCCGCTTGCCGAGCGTCGCGGCGAGCATGATCGTGCCCGGGCCGCCGTGGCAGACGACGACCGCCGCCTCGCGCACCATCGCCTCCATCTCGGCGTGGCCGAGATACTGGCGGTGCTCGGCGAGGCGCGGCACGGCGGACGTGCCGGTCTGCAGGAAGCAGCGGGCGACGTCGGAGCCGCCCGCCTCGAGCCAGCCGTCCATCCAGCGGGACAGGCGGTCGAACGGGTGGTAGTCGGTTCCGACCGAGGCGAAGACGAGTGGGAGAGGGTCGCTCAGAAGAGGCCGCCGATCACGCGTGCCCCGGGGTAGAACCGGCACTGCTCCTCCCACTGCACCAGAAACAGGCTCGACAGCGGGCGGCAGAGGCGGCCGGTGAGCGTGGGCGAGTCGATCCGGTCGTACACCTCGAGGTACACCGTGGGGATGCGCAGAAGCCGGGCGACGATGAAGAACGGAAACGCGACCGCGGCGCCGTCCGACACGACGACGTCCGGGCGCCAGCGCGGCAGCGTCCGCGCCGCCAGCAGGAAGTTCCGCATCGCGTTTCTGACGTTGCGGGTCGTCGGGTAGTACGCCCAGGTGACGCGCTCGTCCTGCAGAAGCGACCGGCTATCGGGCAGGTCGAACGTGACCCACCTGCGATCGTGCTTGGTCCACCACGGCTTGAGCTGATGGAGCTGAATCAGGTGGCCGCCCGAAGAGCAGACCAAAACGACTCTCACAGCAGTTCGGTTTCTCGGGTCTGTCCGGGCTGCGGAACGGAGTCGGGCTGTGCGGGAGATGTGCCCACGTACCCGCCGTACTCCTGCGCGTCGTCCGCAGCACCGCCGACGAACACGAACCCGAGCCGCGGCGCGGCGCACGCATCGAGCGCGCGTGCGAGTGCGACGAGCTGCGGGCGGCTGGCGAGCCGTGCGCGTGCAACCACCACGACCGCATCCACCTTGGTGCCGAGCACCATGGCATCGGTCACAGGCAGCATCGGCGGCGCGTCCACCAGGACGACGTCGGCGCGGGTGCGCAGCTCACGCAGGAGCTCCGTCATCGCCCGGCTGTCCAGCAGCTCGGCGGCATCGGCCGGGATCGGCCCGGCGGGCAGCACCTCGAGCAGGCCGGCACCGCCGCCCGAACCGTTGGAGCCCGCATCCATGGGGACGTCGCGACTGACATCGACGATCGTCAGAGCATCGCTGAGCTGGCTGTGACCCGACAGGATGTCGCTCACACCCGTGCGGTCGTCGAGGCCGAAGAACCCGCCCAGAGCCGGGCGGCGCATGTTTCCATCCACGACCACCACGTGCTGGCCCGAACGCGTCAGCGCAACGGCCAGGTTCGCGATCGTGGTCGAGATGCCCTCGTCGTCGGAGGCGCTGGTGAACATGATCACCTTCATGCCCCGCTTCAGCGTCGAGGACAGGTTCAGCTTGAGGATCCGGAACGCCTCGGCGGTCGGCATCTGGGCGCCGCCCTGCGCCGACATCAGCACCACCGGCTGATCGCGCAGCGCGCGCGGCCGCGACGGGATGCTGGCCAGGAGCGGCAGGCGCAGGCGCCGGCCGACCTCGTCGACGGTGCGGATGCGGGTGTCGAGCAGATCCTGCAGGAAGGCCAGGATCACGCCGAGGATCAGTCCGAGCACGAGCCCGATGAGCGCGTTGCGCGTGGTCTTGGGCTGGGTCAAGTTGGCCGACTGGGAGCTGCGGCCGGTCAGCTGCAGGCCGGGGTTGGTCAACTGCGCGGTCTTCTTGTTGAGGCGTGTCTGGTAGGTTGGTGATCGCCGCGCTCAGCGTGGCGTTGGCCTGGGCTATGTGCCGTCGGCGGTCAGATTCGGTTCAGGATGTTCTTGCTGCGATGCTGCGCTGCGATGCTCTGTTGATGTCAGCTTGTTGAGGGTCGCGATGTTCGCGGAGCAGGTTCACCGAGTCGAGCTTGTTCGAGTACGACCCGGAGTAGTGCGCCCACGCGTTCGCGAGCTGCTGCGAGACGGCCGGGGTGGGGTCGGTGACCGTGAAGTCGATCGCGTCGACGTTCGCATCGGGCACAATGGTGGTCTCGTTCAGGAGCTCCGCGGGGGTGATCTTGCCCAGGCCGGCGTGGTGGATGACCCACTTCGCCCCTGCGAGGGTCGCCAACAGCGGAGCGTGCGAGGTCGACCAGGTGTTGCCACCCGAGTTCTTGCCGGCCACCGTGGTGGTCGACGCGCTCGTGTTGACCAGCTGCGACGTCGCCGAGTACAGCTTCTGCTGGCGCTCGGAGAATCCAAATGCGGCCGCGGTGACCATCACCGTGACCAGGAGCGCAATCCATTTGCGCCGCCACACCACGCCCACGTAGTCGCTCAGCGAAACCGACTCATACCATCCGTTTTCCACCACTCGGTCCTCTCGGGTCGTCTGCGGTCGCGCGTGCTCGGCATGGCCAAGCGCGGTGCCGCAACCACTCGGCTCCGCCCGGCGAGGGGACGCCGGCTTTGGGGGGGTCTGGATCGTCCAGGAACACCCGGCCTCCCAAACCCAATGGTACTCCCCGGCGGATCGGCGTCAACCCTGCTCCCGGGCACTATTGACACGCGATTGACAGGTTCTCAGTGCCTCCACGGGTACGGTGTTCGGCGTGAGGGACGCGGACGCCTGCATGCGGGGACTGGCGGCGACGAATGATCGCGTCCATGCCGGACCGGCTCCACCACCCGGCTGGCGGGCCGTTGACCGGTATGTCGTGCTGCCGTCGCTGCGCCGCCCGGGCCTCCTGATTCCGGCCGCATCGCGCGCTCCGGCGGCCGCCGCGGCGCGCCAGTACCTGCTGATCCCGGGACGCGCCGGTCGCATCGCCACCGAGGCGGCCGCGATCGCGCTGCGGACGGGAGTGCCGCAGCGGCTGGGGCGAAGCCGGCTCGCCGTGTGGGTTGCGCCCGACGTCGGCGCCGCCGAGCTGCCCGATCTGGTGCTGCGCCACCACCTCGCCGCGCTGCTCGGCCGGGCGGACGTCGAACTGGCGGTGCGCGTCGGCGCGACCAGACCGAACGGCAAGCCCGTGGTGCAGGTGGCCGAGCGAAACGGCGCCGTGCTGGCGTACGCCAAGGTGGGCTGGAACGACCTCACCCGTCCGCTCGTCGCCGCCGAGGCCGAGGCGCTGCGCAGCCTGGCCGCCCGCGCCGACGCGCCGCGCACCTTCCGGGTCGCCCGGCTGCTGCAGGCCGAGGAGTGGCAGGGAAACACGCTGACCGTGGTGGAGCCGCTGCTCGGCGGGGCGCCCGTCAGCTCGCCCGATCCGCCTCGCGATGCCACCCACGAGCTGGCCCTGGCCGGCGCAGTCAGTCGCGGGCATCTGGCCGACAGTGAGTGGTGGTCACGGTGCGCGCGCCCGCATCGAGGCCGCGGGGGCCGACCTCGGCCCCGCCGCCGACGCGATCGCCGCCGAGGCGGGCGACCGGATGCTTGCCTTCGGCCGCGGCCACGGCGACTGGACGCCGTGGAACATGCGGATGCTGGACGGCCGGCTGGTCGTGTGGGACTGGGAGCGCAGCCGCGACGGCGTCCCGGTCGGGATCGATGCACTGCATTACGGCCTGCTGGTCGCGCTCAACGTCCGCCACCTCGCCCCTCCCGAGGCGGTCGCCGACGTCCTCTCGCGCGCGCCCGCGTGGCTGTCCGCTCTCGACCAGCCATCCGACGCCGCCAGGCTCATGCTGTCCCTGGAGCTGCTCGAGATGTCGCTCCGGTTCGCCGAGGCCCGGCGGGCGGGCGTGACGGTGCGGCACGACCGCTTCGGGGCGGCGCTGCACGACCTGCTCGATATGCGGCCGCCCGCGGCGCCGGTACCATGAGAGGGCACCCATGAGCATCTCGATCGCCAGCCTGGTCTCACTCGCGCCCATCTTCGGGGTCGTCGTGCTGGCGGTGATCGCGGCCTTCCTGCTCGCCCGCGGCGATGACGCGGCCCGCACGCGCACCGGTCGCTGAACCGGCCGGAGCGGCGCTGCGCGCGGTCGGCGAGGTCGTCGCCGCGATGGCGGCGGCGCCGTCGCTCGAGGCCACGCTGCACGGATTGGTGCAGGCCGCGCGGCGGCTCGCGAACTGCCGCTATGCGGCCATCGGCGTCCCCGACGGCAGCGGCGGCTTTGCCCAGTTCATCACCACCGGCATGAGCGACGAGCTGATCGCCGCGATCGGCCCGCTCCCGCGCACGCACGGCCTCCTCGGCGCGATGCTGGAGCGGCCGCTGCCGCATCGCACCCCCGACATCTCCCGCGACCCGCGGTTCGAGTGGTGGCCGGCGGCGCATCCCCGGATGACGTCGTTTCTGGGCGTGCCGATCGTCTCGGTGGGCGAGGTCGTCGGCGCCTTCTACCTGACCGACAAGGTCGGCGCCGACGAGTTCGCCGACGCCGACCAGGAGCTGATCGAGCTGTTCGCCGCCCATGCCGCCGTCGCGATCGCAACCGCCCGCGTGCACGAGCGCAGCCGCGAGCTGTCCGTGGTCGAAGAGCGAAACCGGCTCGCGCGCGACCTGCACGACGCCGTCTCGCAGACCCTGTTCTCGCTCACGCTCACCGCCGAGGCGGCGGCCGAGCTGCTCGATCGCGACCCGGCCGCCGCGCGGGCGCAGCTGGCAGAGGTGGGCCGGCTGGCGGCCGAGGCGCGGGCCGAGATGCGCTCGCTGGTGTTCCAGCTGCGTCCGGCCGACCTCGAGGCCGACGGGCTCGTTGCCACCCTGCGCAAGCACGTCGAGGTGCTCGGCCGCGTGCATCCGGCCCGGGTCGAGATGGTCGTTCGCGGCGACGGCGTACCCGATGCGGCCACCCAGCGCGAGCTCTACCGGATCGCCCAGGAGGCGCTGCAGAACGCGCTCAAGCACTCGGGCGCGAGCCGGATCACGCTGGAGCTCGAACTCGCCGGATCGGGCGGCACGCTGACGGTGGCCGACGACGGCAGCGGCTTCGACACGGCCGATCCGCTCGTGCGCTCGCAGCATCTCGGCCTCACGGTGATGCAGGAGCGGGCGCGCGCGGTCGGGGGCCGGCTCGAGCTGCGCTCGCGGCCAGGCGAGGGCACCACCGTCCGGGTGGAGGTGCCCGGTGGCTGAGCCGATCCGCGTGCTCATCGCCGACGACCACCCGGTGGTGCGCCAGGGCCTGCGCACCTACCTCGAGCTCCAGGCCGACATCGTCATCGCCGGCGAGGCCGGCAGCGGCATCGAGGCGGCCGCGCGAGGCCGGCCGGCTCGGGCCCGACGTCGTGCTGCTCGACATGGTCATGCCCGGCGGCGGCGGTCTCGAGGCGCTGCGGCGGATCGGGTCGGGGCCGGGGGCACCGCGCGTGATCGTGCTGACGAGCTTCGCCGATGACGGGCGGGTGGTCGAGGCGATGCGGGCGGGCGCGGCCGGGTACCTGCTCAAGGATGCCCAGCCGGCCGAGCTCCTCGCCGCCATCCGGGCGGCGCACGCCGGGGGATCGCCGCTGCACCCGGATGCGGCGGCCTCCCTCGTCGGCGAGCTGCGCCGGCCGGCGGCACCGGCACCGGCGCTCACGGCCCGCGAGCACGACGTGCTCGAGCTGCTGGCGCAGGGGATGTCCAACAAGGCGATCGCGCTGCGGCTCTCGCTCTCCGAGAAGACCGTCAAGGCACACGTCTCGGCCATCCTGCGCAAGCTCGATGTCACGGACCGCACCCAAGCCGCTCTGCGCGCGGTGCGAGAGCGGCTGGTGGATGTGGACGGCGGCTGACCGCCGGATGTTCAGGTCAGGCGACGGTGATGACGCCGGACATGTAGCCCTTCATCTGCATCGGGCCGCCCCAGCCGGCCGAACCGCTGCCGCATGGGTTCATGCAGCGCCAGCTGTAGTGACCGGGGGCGCCTGTCCGCAGCAGGAACGTGGTCACGCCGCTCGCCGCGACGGGCACGTTGAGGTGAAGCGCCTGCGAGGTGAACGTATGGCTGACCATGGTGGTGGCGGACATCGACCGGAGGGTGCGCGGGCGATAGAGCATGTTCGGCATGCCCGGCATCATCTTCTGGACGACGACCGTCCCGCCGACGGTGCCCCATACCTTGGAGTACTTGGCCGGCTTCTGCGCCGTCGCGTCATCGAAGTTGGTGATCCGGATTCGCACGGTCGAGTCGGCGGGCAGCGTCAGGTTGGTGGGAACGAACGCGATGAACCCGGGCCTGCCGGTCTGGTCGTCCGTGACCAGGGCGATATTGAACGTCGGGATCGTCCGCGCCTTGACCGTCTGCGCGCTCACGCTTGCCGAGTTGCCGTAGCCGGCGATAAGAAACACGACCACCGCCACGAGCAGCACGAAGGGCGCCGTGATCAGCGCCAGAAACTCCACGAAACGCGTCCATGTGTTGAGCGAACCCCTCATAGTCTCCGTCCCTTCCGTTGCACCTGAATCATCGCTCTCACGGTAAAGGCGGCGACGTCGGCGAACATCGGGGGCGGCACCCAACACGACGCAGGGTTCCACCCATCGCGTCTGCGGAAACCTACGCACGCGGTCTAGAATGGACGCGGCCGCTGCGAGCGAATCTGGCTCAACCAGGCCGAACGGGGGGCGTAGCTCAGGGGATAGAGCAGCAGCCTTCTAAGCTGACGGTCGTGCGTTCGATTCGCACCGCCCCCGCTCGCACGCTCGGCAGATGAATAATGGGGCCTGGCCCCATGTATTCATGGCCCGGTCCAAGGGATTGCGCCAAAAGGGGTCTGACCCCGTTTGGCGCACGGCGGGCGGGCCGCGGTCTTCGGGGCCCGCCCCCTGGCCGTCGTCTACAGCCCCTCGCACTCCCCGCGCTTCTGGCCGCCGACGATGTTCGGCGCACCCATCGAGTCACCGAGCACGACCCTCAGATACCTGCCAGGGAACCGGGAGGGCCGTGAGCGGACGACCCTACAATCTCGAGCCGAGCGTCGCAACTCGGGCGGGCGGCAACCGCGGCAAGTAGCGCGCCGGCGCCCGACCGTGTAGCCTCATGCACGACCCCGGCCGTGACCGGTGGTCGTGAGCAGCTGCACCAGGTGGCAGGCGACAACGACACGTACCGGGCGATTCAGCGACCACACCTCTCGGAGGTGGGCAACTCCGATGGCGGAGCCGGCCGCGTCCGGCCGGGGGAGCCGCAGGTGTTCGACTCGCTCACCATCTCGTGCACTGGCTGCGGACGCGCGATCCCGCCCGGTGAGGTGTTCACGCGCTACCCGACGCCCGACGACAGGCGCCGCGACCTCACGTCACCGTTCTGTCAGACGTGCCGGCCGATCGGGCCCGCCGGCGTCGAGTCAGAGCCCGCGGACGGAACCTCGACCCAGGATCTCCTGAGCGCGCTGCGCAAGGGCTTGGAGCGGCAGGCGAGAGCCGAGAGCGGCACCGAGGGCTGAACGCGGCGAGCGGCGCCGCCGGAGCGTCAGGCCGCGCGCGCGATCGAGATCATCGGCAGAACCGCGCCGGCATGCTCGGCGAAGACAGCCGCGATCCGCAGCTGCGGCCGGCACAGGCCGGCCTCGCGCCCGATCAGGAGCACCCCGGCATACGCCGGAGCCCGACCGCACGGGCACCGCCGCAACCGTCGGCGGCTCGCCCATCGAGAACACGCCTCCGGCCGCCAGGGCGGCGGCCGCCAGGCGGCGGTGGGTCGCATCGACGGTGCCGGCGCCCCCGGTGGCATCGGTGGGCAGGTGCGCGGCCCAGTCGGCGCCGACGGCCTCCGGCAGCTCGCATGCGATCAGGTAGGCGGCGTGCTCGGCGGTCTGGCAGTCCTGCAGGCGTCGCAGCAGGAACTCGGTTCGCTCGACCACGAGCTCGTCGGCCCGGGGCTGACCGCCGCTAAATGAGGTAGCCACCGGCCAGCGCCTGGAACTCGCGGGTCTGCGTGTAGTTGCGCGATCGGGTCAGCCGGTACGCGGAAAAGGCTGCGACGGGTACGGCCACCGCCGCCAACGTGGCGAGGCCGAGAATGCCAGAGGTTCGTTTCACGACAGTGCTCCTTGGGGGGTTCACGGAGTCACTCGCGTGTATCGGCTGCGACAAGCAGAACCTGAAGCACGAAATTCGCCGCCTGTGACCGGCTCAAGCGCCGGTGGGGATGTGCCGATGACTGTTGGCTATGCGGCGCCTGATTATCTTGCTCGTTACCACAGCATCCTTGGTTGCGGCGCCGGCGACCGGGGCGATGCCGCTCCAGGCCGCGCAGCGTGGCAATCGGCCTGCGGTGGCGGCCCCGGACGGCACCGCCCCGGTCAAGAGAGCACCCAAGCATCGCTTCACGCTAGTGGACGAGTCGGCTGGCACCGTTGTCCGGGCGACGCCCGCCGGCCGCATCCTCGGGCGGCTCCCGGGCGTCACGCCTCTCGGCACGCCGACGTGGCTTTGGGCGCTTCAGACCAACCGCGCCGGCACCTGGGCGCGGGTCGTGCTTGCCATGGACTCCGAATGGGCGCACGGGCTGGGTCACGCTGCGCGGCCGGGCCAAGATCCACACCCGCACCTGGGTGCAGGCCGACCTCTCGCGGCGCCGGGTCATGCTGATGCACGGCTCGCATGTGGTCGCGTCGTTCGCGGCCGCGATCGGCGCGGCCGACTCCCCCACCCCGATCGGCCGCTTCAGCGTCACCGACCCGATCGCGACCGGCGACCCGTCCGGCCCCTACGGCTGGTACGCATTCGGGCTCTCCGGGCACCAGCCGCACCTGCCGCCCGGCTGGACCGGCGGCGATCAGCTCGCCATCCACGGCACCAACGATCCGGCGTCGATCGGAACGGCAGCCTCGGCCGGCTGCCTGCGGGTCTCGGCCGCCGCCCTCTCCGTCCTGAAGCGCGCGATCAAGCCCGGCACCCCGGTCATCATCCACCCCTGACCGGCCGCGGCCGATCCGGCCGGACGCGGGTCGCGTACACTGGCCGCAGACCCGGGACGTGGCGCAGCCTGGTAGCGCACCTGCTTTGGGAGCAGGGGGTCGCGAGTTCGAATCTCGCCGTCCCGACCTCGTTCAATCCTGTGCGAGTGCCGCCCAGCCGACCGGGGGCAACCCGGGGGTCAGGGGCGGAACTCGTGTCGGCACGTCCGGCAACGGACGAGGTTCCCTGACGGAGCGAGCTCGTCCCCGCCCACACTCACCGCCGGTCCGACGATCTCGCAGCCGCGCTTGCCGCCACAGTTGGGGCAGCGGTGGATCTCGACCATGCCAGGGGGATTCCGCTCCCGCTCGCGTGCGTAGGCCGCTTCGAACCGAAGCGGCAGCGGAGCGTAGGTATGACTCCACACCCGGCCGACCAACGGCTCGGTCCCCCTGACGCTCCAGCCGCGCACATCGCGCAACCATTGCGCCCGTTCATCAACGCTCATCGCTTCCCCCCACCCCCGTCGCAGTGCCAGCTACGACTCGTGCTCGCGCCGCTTGTTCGCAATCCACGTACCCACGTACGCGAACACCGCGATGAACGCGACGAATCCCACGATCCCCCAGGCGAACAACGCCTTGAGTCCCAGGATCGTGAGCGTGAAGCCGATGATGGCGGCGATGACCAAAAACCCGGCGAGGCGGAGATAGAACCGCGCGCCCAGACCGGGATCTGATTCGTACGCCATGGCCGCGGAGTCTACCGGTTCGTCCCGCCTGCAAGTGCGTCGGTCCGAGTGTGCGGGGGGTCACACACGGTCCGCGTCGGTCGACACAGACGGCGCTGCGGCACCCCCCTAGCCTCACCGACATGGAAGCCAACTCATCGAGGAGGGCAAGGAACATGACGACCACGACGACCATCACACGAACGATCCGTGTCGCGATCGGCACCGCTGCCGTGCTGGCGCTGATGTCCCAGGCCGCCCAGGCGAAGCCGATCGTCGAGTATCCCCAGGGCGTCCCGGTCCACGAGTCGCCGAGCACGCTGGTGCGGAAGGGCACCTACATGCCGGTCATCCCCGCCAACAAGGTCGCTGGGCTGCACGCGACCGACCTGAACAATCCGCGAGTCGGGTCACAGTTCCCGTTCCACCAGCTCCAGCCGAAATTCGCGAGCCGCTGTGAACGCCGGGTCGGGCACGAGCGGCATCAACTGGGCCGTCGTGTCGGTCGGCCTCGGCATCCTGGTCGCCTTCGGGTTGATCTGCGCAGCCGCCATGACCGGTGGACGCCGGCGCATCCCGCGCTCAGCCTGAACCCTCGCCATCCACACCGGCCACGCCGGGCGGGCTCTGCCACACGAGCCCGCCCGGCGTCTCTAATTCTTCGGGTTCTTGGCGGCCGCGGCCTCGGCGATCTGCTTGATGCGCATCAGGCGCTGATCCCATGTTGCAGCGAGTTCGCCGAGTGACTGTGCCGCCCGGTCGAGTCTCTCGACGTTCAGGCGGTAGCGCATTTCGCGTCCGCTCCTCTCGCCTTCGACGAGGCCGACACGGGTGAAGACGGCCAGGTGTTTGGTGACGGCCTGCCGGCTGATCGGCAGACCGTCAGCAAGGGCCGTCGCGGTCGACTCGCCGCGATCGAGCAGCAGGTCGAGTATCTGGCGTCGCGTCGGTTCGGTGACCGCCGCGACGAGGGCCTCGGTTTCGGCTGTGCCGCTGGGCATCAGCCGCCGCCGCTGCTCCGCTGCGTCGGTGCGTAGTCGCGCAGGCGCTCGGTGATTCGCATCCAGCCGTTCGAATGCTCGGTGAAGTAGGTCTCCCTGTCTTCGTCGGAGCTGTCGATCCCCTCCAGACCGCTCTCGACGAGGCGCAGGCGGGTCGAGTCGCCCCGGGCTTCGAGGCTGAACTCGACGAGTGGCGCATTTGTCGCGCCGGGTTCGTCGCCGTCGGGGTAGTCCCAGCGGAACGAGAAGAAGTGCGGCGGCTCCAGCCGCTCGACCCGCAGGTTGACGACCATCGTGCGGTTCGTCGCTTGACGACCCAGCCGAAGCGGCCCTCGCCGCCCGGGCGGACGTCGAGCTCGGCCGAGTCGGTGAACCAGGCGGTGATGTGCTCGGGCTCGGTGATGACGGCCCAGACGACGTCGATCGGGGCGTCGATGTCGATCTCACGCTCGATGCGGTCGGCAGGCATGCCCCTCCTCGCGTCGATTTGCAACTCATGGTTGCGCATGCTATCACTCTAATCCGAAACCAATGGTTGCGCGTCGATGGCGCGGGAGGGTGCATGACAGTCGCAGGGACACGGTCAGAGCTTCGGCAGGCCGCGCTGACGGCGACGCTCGGGCTCGCCGCCGCAGCCTGGGTCGTCGCGGTCCGGCAGATGAACGGGATGGACATGGGCGTCGCGACCCCGCTCGGTTCGTTCGCGTTCTTCGTCGCCCTGTGGGTGTCGATGATGGCGGCGATGATGCTGCCGGGCGCGGCTCCGGCGGTCGTCGAGACGCGCTCAGGCCAGCGGCCGGTGCGCGCCGTGCCGCTGTTCGTCGGGTCGTACCTCGCCGTCTGGACGCTCGTGGGCGTCGCCGTGTATGCGCTGTACCGGCCGCACGGGTCGCTCGCCGCCGGCGCGGTTGTGATCGCGGCAGGTGTCTACGAGCTCACGCCGCTCAAGCAGCACTTCCGCCGGCGCTGCCGCGAGAGCGTCCGCTCTGGATTCGAGTTCGGGCTCTACTGCGTCGGCTCGAGCATCGGACTGATGCTGATGCTGGTGGCGCTGAGCGTCATGAGCGTCGCCTGGATGTCCGTGATCGCCGTCCTCGTCCTCGCCCAGAAGCTCCTGCCCGCGAAAGCCGCCATCGACGTGCCGCTGGCGCTCGCGATCGTCGGACTCGGAATCCTGATCGTCATCGCGCCCTCGTCGGTTCCCGGGCTCACGCCACCGATGTGAGACGTCAGGGCGCGCCAGCAGTTAACGACAAGAGGAGAGAACAATGACCGATCACAAGACCGGAACACGTGAAGAGTGGCTTGCGGCCCGGCTGGAGCTGCTCGAGGCCGAGAAGGCGCTGACGCGGCGCAGCGACGAACTGGCGCGGCAGCGGCAGGAGCTGCCCTGGGTTCGAATCGACAAGGAGTACCGCTTCGAGACCGACGAGGGCACGGCGTCCCTCGCCGATCTCTTCAGAGGACGCTCGCAGCTCCTCATCTATCACTTCATGTTCGGGCCCGACTACACGGCAGGGTGTCCGTCCTGCTCGGCGATCGCGGACGGCTTCGACGGCTCCGTCGTCCACCTCGCGAATCACGACGTCACGCTCTGCGCGGTGTCGCGGGCGCCGCTCGCGAAACTGCAGGCGTACAAGCAGCGGATGGGCTGGAGCTTCCCCTGGGCGTCCTCGTTCGGCAGCGACTTCAACTACGACTTCCAGGCGGCGCACACCAAGGAGGAGTGGGAGTCGGGAGCCGTCGAGTACAACTTCCGCACGACGGACCTCCGGCCGCCGACCGGCGAGGACAGTTCCGGGCTCGACGAGTTCGCATCGAGCATCGTCGGAACGGACTGGGAGACGTACCGGCGAGAAGGGCCCGGCGTGAGCGCGTTCGCGCTCGAGGACGGCGTCGTCTACCACACCTACTCGGCGTACGCGCGCGGGCTGGACGGCCTCTGGGGCATGTACCAGTGGCTCGACCGCGCGCCACTCGGTCGCAACGAGACCGGCTTCTGGTGGCGCCGCCACGACGAGTACGGACCGAGTGACGGTGGGGTTGCTCGTCAGAGTATTCGCCGCCACCGCAAACGCGGCGTGACCGAGTCGCCCGCGGCGTCGGTCAGCGCCGGCGCCTGGAGCACGAGCTCGTCTCCTTGGAGGTCGACCAGGCGCCGCTGTGCGACACCGATCCAGTTGGGGAGGAGCGAAATCTCGACATGGTGCTCGACGACCGATGCGCCCTCGTCGACGGTGAAGCCCCCGGCATAGGCGATGTAGCCGGCCGCGGCATCCGCGGTTTCGGCCTCTGTCCCTGCGCCCGGATTCGGCGACGCCCCAGGCGGCCCGGCCCGTGCGCATGATGTTCACCGACATCCGGTGCTGGGGCGTGTAGGTGATCGATCCGACGGCATCTTCGCCGAGCGGGTGATGGGTGCGTCCGGTGTCGGACATCTGTGTGTACTCGACGAGTTCCCATGACCCGAGCAGTTGGTCGAACAGGGTGGCCATGCGGTCTCCGATGTGTCGGCGTGGGTGCCTGTCTCCGGCGGTCAATCGTAGTGGGCGCGCGTTTTGCGTACCCTTTTGCCGAGGCGCGCATAAATGACGACTCCACCAATCGACAACTACCTGATCGACATGGACGGCGTGCTGGTGCGCGAGGAGCGGCGATCCCGGGCGCCGACCGCTTCATCCGCGCCCTTCAGGACGCCGGCCGCCCCTACCTGCTGCTGACGAACAACTCGGTCTACACGCCGCGCGACCTGGCCGTGCGCCTTGAGGCCAGCGGCCTCCACGTCCCGGCCGAGTCGATCTGGACGGCGGCGCTGGCCACCGCGCGGTTCCTGCACGAGCAGCGGCCGGGCGGCCGCGCCTACGTGATCGGCGAGGCTGGCCTGACGACCGCGCTGCACGGAGCCGGATACATGCTCGCCGACCGCGACCCCGACTACGTCGTCCTCGGCGAGACGCGGTCATACAGCATCGAGCGCATCACCCGCGGCATCCGGCTGATCGCCGCCGGCGCCCGCTTCATCGCCGCAAACCCCGACGTGACCGGGCCGTCCGAGGATGGGATCCTGCCTGCGACCGGCGCCGTGGCGGCCCTGATCTCGAAGGCCACCGGCGTGGAGCCCTACTTCATCGGCAAGCCGAACCCGCTGATGATGCGCGAGGCCCTGCGCGCAATCAACGCGCACTCCGAGGCGACCGTGATGGTGGGCGATCGCATGGACACCGACGTGGTCGCCGGCATCGAAGCGGGCATGCGGACGATCCTCGTTCTCAGCGGCGTCACATCGCCGGACATGGTCGATCGCTTCCCCTACCGCCCGTCACGGATCGTCGACTCGGTCGCCGACCTGGTCGACGAGATCGCCTCGCCCACCTCATGACGACCGTGCCGCAAGCCCCCACCCGAACCATGCTCGACGGCAACGAGATCCCGATGCTCGGGTTCGGGACGTGGCCCCTCGACGACGACGCGGCCTTCACCGCGGTAGGCGAGGCCCTGCGAGCCGGCTACCGGCTGATCGACACTGCGGCCCGCTATGACAACGAGGCCGGCGTCGGGCGCGCCATCGCGGCGGAGGACATCCCCCGCGGCGAGGTGTTCGTGACCACGAAGCTGCGCGGCGCACAACACGGATACAACCTGACGATCACCGGGCTCGACGAGAGTCTGGGCCGGCTCGGGCTCGAGTATGTCGACCTCTACCTGATCCACTGGCCGCTGCCGAGCATCGGGCTGTTCGTCGAGTCGTGGCGGGCGCTGATCGATCTGCGCAGAGCGGGCCGGGTGCGATCGATCGGCGTCTCGAACTTCACGGCCGGCCACATCGAGCGGCTCGTCCAGGAGACCGGCGAGCTCCCCGCCGTCAACCAGGTCGAGCTGCATCCCGACTTCGCCCAGCCCGGGCTGCGCGCCTGGCACGACGCCAACGGCGTCATCACCGAGGCCTGGAGCCCGCTCGGCAGGCACACCGACATCCTCTCCAACCCGGCCCTCGGCGCGATCGCCGCCGCCCACGGCCGCACCACGGCCCAGGTCATCCTGCGCTGGCACATCCAGATCGGCGACGTTCCCATTCCCAAGTCCGCGCACCCGGAACGGATGCGGCAGAACATCGCCGTGTTCGACTTCGAGCTCACCGCCGACGAGATGGCCGCGCTCGCAGCGATAGACCGCGGGCACCGCACCGGCGGCGACCCCGACACCAACGTCGAGCTCTGACGCTCGGCCGCAGGAGCGGCGGTCAGTCGTAGTGGGTGAGATGCGGCCACAGCGCCGCCCAGGACGCGGTCGGCCGGCACAGCAGCAGTGGCAGCCCCTGTTCGTCATTGTCGAGGCCGACGCCGTCGTTGACCTCGCCAATCGGCGGCAGGCGGTCGAACTCCGGGGCCGCGTCGGCGGCGCCGTCCTCGCCGATCACCAGGGCAAACGCGTCGGCGGGGGGCGGCATCCCCCACTCGCTGAAAGCGTTGTGGCCGCTGTAGGCGCGCGGCAGCCCGCGCGAGCGCCCGAGGAGGTCGACCGCTCCGGCCTCGCCGTAGTTGGCGGTGAAGATCGCGGCTCGCCGCCGCTGCACCGCGGGGAGCCGCCGCCACGCGGTCGACACCGTCTGGATGAACCGCGGCCATCCCACCGTCTCGCCCAGATCGGGATTGAGCGCCATCGGGGACGCTCCCCTGCAGCGAGGTCTCCGGCAGCAGCGGGAGCGCGATCACCGCGCTGATCGCGGCCGAGACCACGACCGCCGCCGCGAGCGCGCGCGTGCGCCCACGCGCGCGGAGTGTCCACCGTGCGGTCGGCACCGCCCCCAGACCGAGCAGCGCCGGGTAGAGGCTCGCGAGGTAGTACGCCTTCCCGTCGCCGGCGATGTAGAGGACCGCCAGCAGCACGTAGGTCAGCGGGACGAATCGCAGTTGGCGCCACGCCGGCGTCCGAAACGGCGCGAGCAGGCCGGCCACCCAGACGGGCACGAGCACCGGACTCACCATCACGAGCTGGAACGGCACGAACCCGATCCGGCCCCCCTCGGCCGACCCGGCGATGTTGTGGGCCACCGTCAGCTGCGGCCAGCCGTGCGCCGCCTGCCAGATCACGTACGGCGAGGCCAGGGCGACGGCGATGACGACGCCCGCAGCCGTCCACCACGACCGCAGCGGCCACCGCGGGCCCACGACCAGAAGCGTGGCCAGGACGACCACCGCCACGAACCCCACCTGGGGCTTGGCCTCACTGCCAATACCCACGACCACGCCGGCCGCCAGAACGCACGCCCCGCTCTCGCGGACGATTGCCCGCACCATCAGCCACACCAGCAGGGTCGTGCTCAGCAGATCGAAGGTGGTCGTCGAGACGATGTGTCCGACCGCGAGCGCGAATCCCGACGACGCCGTACACCCGGCCGCGATCACCTGGGCACGGCGGCCGCCGCCGACCTCCCTCGCGACCAGCGCTGCCAGCACCGCCGTTGCCGCCGTGACAAGCGCGGACGGCAGCCGCAGGACCACCAGCGACCCCGGCACGAGGTGGTTCATCGCCCAGCTCAGGAGCGGGACGAGCGAGGGCTGGTCGGGGTAGCCAAACGCCGGATGCGCTCCGGCCGCGATGAAGTACATCTCGTCGCGGTGGTAGCCGTACCGCGTGCTCGTCGCAACCAGCACCAGAAACGGCACCGCGGCGATCGCCCACACCCAGCCCGAGAGCTCCGGTCGGCGCACCGTCACGTCAAACGCTGCCGCTCGCCTACGGCGTCCCGCCGGCGGCCAGCGTATCCGTCTCTGCGAGCAACGCGTCGCACTCCGCGACGGATGGCGCCGCGCCCAGCTGCACGAACATCGTGCGTGCCCGGGTGATGGGTTCGCCGGCCTCGGCGGCGCGGCCGAGGCCGACCAGGCACCGGCCCGCGCCGATGAGGCACCATGCGTGCTCCCAGACAACCGCCAGCGCCGCGAAGGCCGGGCCCGCCCGATCGAACAACGTCAGCGCGGTGGCCGCGTCGCCGGCGGCCTCGGCGCAGAACGCCCTGGCCAGATCGACGGCGGGGGGCAACCGCAGGCCGTACGGCTTCGCTCGCTCCACCAGGGCGCTCGCAAGGCGTGTGTCACCGGCGGCGAGCGCCGTTCGCACCACGCGGGGCGCCTGCCAACACGCGAACATCCCCGCGGCGTGCGAAGCCGCCAGTTCCCGCAGCAGCGCGACCGCATCGGCGGGCCGGTGCTGGGCAAGCCTGATCTCCGCGGCCGCGGCCAGGCCCGGATCGCGCACCTGGGGCTCGAGCGACGTGTGCACGATCCCCAGGATCTCGTCGACCAGCGCTGCGGCCGCTGCGAGATCGCCGCGGCGAAGGTGAATCGTGGCCGCGGAGGCGGCGGCCATCGCGATGGTGTCGACCGCGCCGGACGCCCGGCCGCCCTCGAGCGCCTCGGCGGCCACGGCCAGGGCGTCGTCCCAGCGTCCGAGATCGGTGAGCACCCACGGCATCTCACGCTTGACCCACACCGTGGTCTGCCCGCGGCGCTCGGCCTCCCGCACGCCGATCTCATACACCTCGAGGCCCGCGGCCGGCCCCTCGTGGATCCAGAGCGGACCCGCGAGGTTGATCGCGGCGATCGGCGCCCACGCGCTGCCCGCCTCCAACACGACTTCAAGGCCCCTGCGGAGGTCGGTGAGCCCACCCGCATCGCCCAGTTCGCTCCGGCCGACCCCGCGGGCGGCGAGGGTCAGGGCCAGGTCGCCGGGCCCACCGAACTCCTCGACGATGGGAAGCGCCGAGTCGGCGGCCGCGATGGCTTCGTCCGACTGGTCTCTGAGCATGAAGACCGCGGCGTTGATCGTCAGTGCGCGCGCGAGCTCCGGGCCGGGGAGCGGCCCGAGGAGCTCGACCGCCTGCTCCGCCAGTGTCAGCTTGTGAGGCTCGTTCGTCAGGATCGACCTCCAGGTGAACACGCGGCCAAGTGTCCGATCATCGCCGAGCTCCAGGGATGTGCCTTCGGCTCGCGCCAGCAAGCGGCGTTGCGTCTCGAGGTTCGCGCCAAGCGCGAATCCGGCTTCAACGGTTTGCAAGAGCGCCGGGCCGAGGCGCGGATCGCCGTCCTCGATCAGGTCGCAGGCGCGCATGGAAAGGCGCCTGGCGGCCGCGGTGTCGACCCCCATCGTCGTCCCGCTTGCGATCAGCAGGTGGTCGATCGCCGCGTTTCGCAGCATCTCCGGATCGGACGTCCCGGTCGCCTCGGCCAGCTCGAGCGCGGTCAGGTAGTGGTGGGCGAGGATCTCGGCATGGTCCGCGGCGCGCGCGCCGGTGGCCGTCTCGATCCACCGCGCAGCGGCGACGTGACGGTCGATCCGCTCCGCCCGAGGGATCTGGCCGTATGCGACATCGCGCACCAATGCGTGCCAGAACACGTACTCCTGCTCACCGCCGACCGAAGATACCCGGGCCGGCTTCACCAGTTCCTTGCGCGTCAGCTCGTGCAACGCGGAGCGGGCGCCACCCACGTCCAGTGCGCCAAGCTGCGCGACGGCGCCGGCCCAGAACACCTTGCCGATCACCGATGCGTCCTGGATCAGCCGCTTGCGCTCGGGATCGAGCGTATCCAAGCGCGCGGCGATGAGGGCCTGGACGCTGCCCGGCACGTCGGCGTCCTCGACGCCCCGGTCGCGCAACATGCGGACAAACTCCTCGGCAAACAGCGGATTGCCGCCCGCCCGCTCGAGCAGCATCGCCTGCGTCGTTGCCGACAGCACGCTTCGCTCGAGCAGCGCGGCGATCAGGCGGGCGGTATCCACATCGGAGAGCGGAGACAGCGAGACCGTCGTGGCGTTCCGCTTCCCGCCGCCCCACTCCGGATGCTTCTCGAACAGCTCCGGCCGGGTTGTGCACACACAGAAGATCGGCACGCCCGACGACCACTCGGCGAGATGGTCGATGAACTCGAGCATCGAACCGTCGGCCCAGTGAAGGTCCTCGAACACCAGCACGAGCGGCGTCCGCACGGCCAGCTCCTCGAGGAAGCTGCGCCACGCCGCGAACGATTCGTCACGGTCGCCGCCTTCGCCGCGAGTGCCGAGCCCCACGAGCGGTGCCAGCCGCGCGCGCAGCCAGGCGGCCTCGGGCATCTCGGCGAGCATCCCGTCGAGCCTGGCCGCGGCCTGGTCGGGCGCGTCTGACTCGAGGATTCCCGCCTGCGCCTTGACCACCTCGCCCAGCGCCCAGTACGCGATTCCGTCGCCGTAGGGAAGACAACGGCCCTGGCGCCACGTCACGAGCTCGGGGCGATCGTCGACCCACCGCCGGAGCTCCGAGACCAGGCGGGTCTTGCCGGCGCCGGGCTCACCGGCAACGGTCACGAGCTGAACTCCCGTCTCGTCCACCGACCGCTCGAACAGATGCTCGAGGAGCTCGGACTCGCGCTCCCGGCCGACGAATGGTGCCGCCGCCGGCGCCTCCGCGTCGACACCGAATCGCGACCGCGCGTGAAGCGCCCGCCAGACCGGCACCGGCTCCACCTTCCCCTTCAGCTCCACCGGTGGAAGCTCCTCGTAGTCGATCGTCCGCTCGGTCGCCCGGTGTGTCCCTTGCCCAACCAGGATGCCCCGCACCGGAGCGGCGTTCTGCAGCCGGGAGGTGGTGTTGACCACGTCACCGGCGACCATTCCCTCGCCCTGCGCGGGGTCCCGCTCGAGGTTCACGAGCACCTCGCCGGTGTTGACGGCGAGCCGGACGTCGAGTTCGGTCGCCTCGAGGATCCGCAGCGCTGCCCGCACCGCCCGCTCGGCGTCATCCTCGTGGGTCACCGGTGCGCCGAACACGGCCATGATCGCGTCGCCGATGAACTTCTCGACCGTTCCGCCGAAGCGCTCAATTTCGCGGCGAACGTCGCGGTGATAGCCGCGCAGCAGGGCATCGACGTCCTCGGGATCGGCCGACTCCGACTGCGCCGTGAAGCCCACCAGGTCGACGAAGAGCACCGACACGATCTTCCGCTCCCTCACCATCAGACGAGTGTAGGCCCGATGGCCCCTCCCGAGTGGTACAAGTCGAGTCGTGAGTTTCGGCTACAGCACCGTCGGTTGGGGGGAGTTCTTCCTCTGCGCGGGCATCGCGACGGCTGCGCTCAGCGGGCTCATCTTCGTCGGTCTCAGCATCAATCTCGCCAAGGTGCTCGAGATCGACAGGCGCGAGGGCCAGAATTCCCTGACCGGTCGCGCTCTGGAGGCTCTGGTCGACCTGCTCATCGTTCTGGGCATCAGCATCATCGGACTGACTCCGGGCATCGCGCACGGCGTGCTCGCGGTGGTCATCCTGGTCGCCGCCGCGGCGAGCGCCGTCTCACCGGCGCGGGCCCTGATGGCCAGTCGCGGCCAGTCGCCGCTCGGCACCGCGACGCTCATCCGGGTCGAACTCGCGAGCGCGCTGACCATCGTCCTCGTGGCCGCCGGCGTGACTCTTGCAGCCCATCACGGGGGCGGCCTCTACTGGATCCCGGCCGCCTTCGTCCTCGCGATCCTGGTCGCCGCCATCAACGCGTGGGTGCTGTTGCTCGAAGGTTCCGGCTGAACCACTGAAAACCGTTGGTGGTATCGTGGCGGGGCGTCGCGGCTCTTACCCTTGGCTGCGACGGCGGCCTCTGGCCCGACCGCACCGGCCAGCCGATCACGCCACATGGCGTGCGGTCCGTTTTTGGGGGTGCAGACACATGCGACAGTGGTTCACTCCGCTCAGGTGGGCGACGGCGTCGGCCGGACATCCTCGACGTGTGGTCGCCGTCTGGGGGGTCATGCTGCTCGTGTCGGTGGGGATCGTTGCGGCGCTGCTCGGGTCGGCGACCACCACGCAGGTGTCGTTCGTCAACACGCCCGAGTCCAAGCACGCCGATCAGCTGATCGCCGGGCCGATTGGGATCCGCACCCAGGACTCCGAGACGGTCGTGATCCAGCGAGTCGGCGGCGGTGCGCCGCCGCGGGCCGCCGTCGAGCGGCTCGCCGCCCGTATCCAGGGACTGGGGCAGTCGAAGGTGAACGCGGTCGTGACGCCGTGGAACGGCGGGGGCCCGGGCCTGATCAGCGCCGACCGAAGCACCGTCCTCCTGAGCGTCGTCATGGCGGGGAGCGAGACCAACGCCGTCGACTCTGTCGCCAAGGTGGTCGCGCTCGCCGACGCGGCGAGCGCGGACGGCCTGCATGCGCAGGTGACCGGCCAGGCCGCGATCGGCCGCGACACCAACACGACCGCCGGAACCGACCTCCAGACCGGGGAGTCGATCGGGATCCCGGTCGCCCTGGTGGTGCTCCTGTTCGTCTTCGGCACGGTCGTCTCGGCGCTCCTTCCGATCGGACTCGCGATCGCCGCGATCATCGTTGCGCTGGCCCTCACGAGCCTGGTCGGGCACGTCTACCAGCTGTCGTTCTTCGTCACCAACATGATCACGCTGATGGGCCTTGCCGTCGGTATCGACTACTCGCTCTTCATCGCGTCGCGCTACCGCGACGAGCGCGCGGCCGGGGAGCCGGTCGCGGCCGCGATCGAGATCGCCGGCAGCACCGCCAGCCGGGCCGTGCTCTTCTCGGGCATGACCGTCGTGGTCGCGCTGGTCGGCCTGCTGATCGTCCCCTCGACGATCTTCCTGAGCCTCGCAATCGGCGCGATCCTGGTGGTGCTCTGCGCCGTGGCCGCGGCGATGACGCTCCTGCCGGCGACGCTCGTGCTGCTCGGACCCCGGCTCGAGGCCGGGCGCGTCGGGCGGTTGCTGCCGCGGCGGCTCCGCGGAGACCCCGCGAAGAGCACCTCGCGCCCCGGCTTCTGGCCGCGTGTCGTCGGCGGCGTCATGCGCCGGCCGGTGCTGTGCGGAGGCGTGGTCGTCGTGCTCCTGGTCGCGGCCGCGCTCCCCTACGCGAGCATGAAGACCGGATCGTCGGGCGTTTCGTCGCTCCCCCACGGCCTGAGCTCGCGCCAGGCGTACGAGACGCTGCGCGGCCAGTTCCCGGTCGGGAACGTGGCGCCGGCCCGAATCCCGATCGTGGGCAACCCGGCGAGCCCGGCAAACCGCGCCGCGATCGCCCAGATCACGGGCGCGGTCGCCTCTGACTCGATCTTTGGCCGCCCCCGGCTCGAGCCCGGGGCGAGCGCGCGCGGAGCCGTGCTGGCCGTACCCATCAACGCGGATCCGACCAGCGCCATGGCCACACACGCGATCACCAGGCTGCGGGCGGCGACGCCCCTTCCGGTGACCGGCGAGGCGGCCCAGAACCTCGACTACTACACGATCTCCCGCGACTACCAGCCGATCGTCTTTGCGATCGTGCTGACACTCAGCTTCATCGTGCTCCTGCTGGCGTTCCGATCGGTGGTCATCCCGATCGTCGCCATCGTCATGAACCTGCTCTCGGTCGGCGCGGCCTACGGGCTCCTGACACTGGTGACGCAGAAGGGATACGGCGCCGGGCTGCTCGGCTTCCAGCGGGTCGACGTGATCGAGGCGTGGATCCCGCTCTTCCTGTTCGCGGTCCTGTTCGGCCTCTCGATGGACTATCACGTGTTCCTGATCTCGCGCATCCGCGAGCGCTACGACGCAACGGGCGACACCCACCTCGCGATCAGCGAGGGGATCAGCTCGAGCGCCCGCCTGATCACCGGCGCCGCCCTGATCATGGTCGCCGTTTTCGCCGGCTTCGCCCAGGGGCAGCTGGTGATGTTCCAGCAGATGGGGTTCGGCCTGGCCGTGGCAATCCTGATCGACGCGACGCTCGTCCGCACCGTGCTCGTTCCCTCGGTCATGAGCATGCTCGGACCGCTCAACTGGTACCTGCCGGGGTGGCTCTCGTGGCTGCCCGACCTCAGCATCGAGGGCCCGTCGGCGAGCTCAGCTGAGACGGCCGCGCCTGACCACACCGTCCCCGTGTGACCACCCGGCAGCGCGGACTCCACGTGGTGTTCGGCACGGGGCAGGTGGGGCGTGCGCTCGTCGCGCGGCTGGCCGGGATGGGCCTCGCCGTGCGGGCCGTGTCATGGCACCGCCCGGATGCGCTCCCCGACGGCGCCGACTGGCGGGCCGCCGACGCGACCGACCCGGCGGCCGCCGCCGACGCCGCGACGGGCGCGGCGGTCGTCTACCAGTGTCTCAACGCCCCGTACACCGAGTGGCCGACCCGCTTCCCGCCGCTCCAGCGCGGTGTCCTCGCGGCCGCCGAACGGACCGAGGCGCTGCTCGTGAGCCTCGAGAACGTCTACTGCTACGGCTCGCCTGACGGTAGGCCTCTGACCGAGGACATGCCCCTGGCCGCCGCGACCGTCAAGGGACGGACGCGCGCGGAGATGACGCGCGAGCTCATGGCCGCCTCCGACGCGGGCCGGGTGCGGCTGGCCGTCGGACGGGCATCGGACTTCTTCGGCCCGGGCGTGACCGAGTCTGCGCTCGGCGAGCGGGTCTTCGCCCACGCGGTCGCCGGCCGCCGCGCCGACATCCTCGGCAACCCGTGCCTGCCCCACACCTACAGCTATGTGCCCGACATCGCGGGCGGCCTGGCCACGCTCGGCACCGACGCGCGCGCCGTCGGCGGGGTGTGGCACCTGCCCGGCCCCGAGACGGCCACGACCAGCGCGGTCATCGCGCACGTCGCCGACGCGGTCGGACACCCGGTCGGCGTGCGCACCATGCCCAAGCTCGCCGTCCGCGCACTCGGCTTGTTCAACCCGGTGATGCGGGAGCTGGCCGAGATGGCCTACGAGTTCGAGCAGCCGTTCGTCCTCGACACGACCAAATACGTGTCCACGTTCGGCACCGCGGGCACGCCTCTCGCCACCGCCGTCGCCGACACCGTCGCCTGGTACCGTGGCCGGGCCGGACGCCCCTGACCGAGTCACGCCTCCCGTTGGGCGGCGGCCTGAATGGTGGCGACCACGACCTCGCCACCGACGGGGATCCGCAGGAGCGGTGCCGTCTGCCGGTTGGAGGCGTGGATGCGGACGCCGTCGCTGTAGGCGTCGAGCCCCGCGAGCTTTGCGTAGGGGGTCTCGATCGTTTTGCGCGCACCCATGAACACCACGCGTTTCGACGAGACGGAGATGATGCCGGTGTCCGCTGCCTCGAGGTGGGAGCCGACGACAACGCTCTTCCCGCGAAACGACCCGGTGCGGTAGCGAACGCCCTTGGCGATGGGGATGCTGACGCCTCTCGATCCGCCCCGGAACTCGCGGTCGACGACTTCCTTCATCAACGCTGCGCCGGTTTCGAGGTGAACCGTCTCGCCCCGTTTCGCCATCAGGCGGGCATGGCCGGCGGGTACCTCCGGCAGGCGCCCGTCGTTGATCCGCGCGATCGTCATGTGCATCAGCAACCCTCTGAACTCCGCGCCGTTCAGATCCGCCTGGCTCACGCCGAGCGCGTCACCGACCTGCGTCACCCGCGTCTCGTCGGCCGGCGTCAGAACGTCGTCTGCGAGCAGCCGGTTGCAGAAGGCCAGCAGCGCGGCGTGGGCGTCGGTTCGGTGCCGGGGATCCGCCAGTTCGCGCAACTCCGCGAGCGTCCCGCCGAGTCGTCCCCGCCGCCGAGGCGAGCGCACGCGGCCTTGTAGCGCTCGTCTTCGAGCTTCTGCTGCTCGTGCTCGACGCGGCGCCGGGTGAACCACCCGCGCACACCCTCGTCGGCGGGGAGCGGCGCCGGAGCAGGCTGCGGCCGCACGTCGGGCGCGGCGCTCACAGGCGTGTCCTTCGCGACAGCGGCGCCGCACACGGAGCAGAAGTTGGCACTCGGCGCGAGTTGCGCCCCACAGCTTGCACAGGACACCGCGCCAGCCTACCGCGAAGGCCCCAACCGCCCGCGGTATCATCGAGGCAATGCGCCGAAGCGAGGATGACCGCGTGATTCGCGAGATGCTCGCGCCGAACCTGGAAGACGCGCTGTATGCGCTCGGCTTCTGGGTTCGCCGCCACCGGCGGCTGCCGTTCTACCACCGGTCCGCCCGCCGCGAGGCCGAGCGGAGCATCACGTTCTGGCAGTCGCGCGCGATCTCCGATGCCTCGCGCTCGCCGGTGGCGCTGGTCTTCTCCGGCCGCACCGCGATGGACGTGATGCGCCTCACCGCCGCCTACCACACCCGCCGCATCCTGGCCCGGCTCACCATGCTCGTGCTGATGACGGTCGCCGCCGTCACCGCGATCGGCATGCTTATTCGTTAGCCGCGCAGCTTCCAGCTGACGTAGGCGCTCCAGACGGTCACGTAGAACACGATCGCCCCGACGATCGCCACGGGCCCGATCCACAAGCCGGAGAACCAGTGCGTCAGGCCGACGAAGAGGCAGACGGCGAAAACGATCGTGCCGGCCAGGATGCTTCCCATGTCCCGCCCAGTCTACGGATTCACCGAGCAAGGCTCCGTTAGGCTGCGCGCGTGCCGGACGCCGACCATGTCCACGTTCCCCGCAAGGATGGGTTTGCGATGCCGCCCGAGTGGGCGCCGCACCAGCTCACGTTGATGTCATGGCCGTGCCGGGTGGACGGCTACACGCTCGAGGAGCGCGGCACGGGGCCGGAGTCCTACGAGCAGGTCAAGCCCGAGCAGGCCGCGGTCGCGAATGCGGTGGTCGAGTTCGAGCCGGTGGTGATGCTGGTGCGCCCGGAGCATGTGCGCGAGGCGCGGGCGATGCTCTCGTCACGGGTCGAGCTGCTCGAGGCCGAGCTCGACGACGCCTGGGTGCGCGACAACGGGCCGATCTTCGTCCACGACGGCCGCGGGCGGGTCGCGCTCGTGCAGTTCGGGTTCAACGCCTGGGGCGAGATATTCAGCACCTACGCGGCCGACTCGAAGGTGCCCGAGCTGGTCGCGGCGCATCTGGGAGTGCGGCGGTACGTCGCTCCGATGGTGCTCGAAGGCGGATCGTTCTTCGTGGACGGTGAGGGCACCCTGATCACCACCGAGCAGTGCCTGCTGAACCCGAACCGCAACCCGCACATGACGCTCGACCAGATCGAGTCGGTGCTGCACGACCATCTCGGCGCCGAGAGGGTCATCTGGCTCGACCAGGGCCACTACGACGATTTCTCCACCGACGGCCACATCGACGACATCGCCCATTTCCTCGCTCCGGCCAGGGTGATTCTGCATGCCCCCTCCAACCCGCTTCACCCCGACCACGCCAAGGGCGCGGAGAACGCGAGGCGCCTGAGAGCAACTCCGGACGCGCGCGGACGCACCGTCGAGGTGATCGAGTTCGACACCGGAGCGGCCGACGGCATCCCGTACCTCAACCTGTACGTCTGTAACGGCGGCGTGGTCGCACCCGTCGTGGGCGCCCCCGAGGATGCGGTGGCGCTCGAGCAGATTCGCGCGGCCCACCCGGATCGGGAGGTGGTCACGGTCGGCGCGGAGGTGCTGTTCAACGCCGGCGGCGGCGGCCCCCACTGCATCACGCAGCAGGTACCCGCCGGCACCTACGCCACATAGTGGATGATTCGGGCGCGGCTGCACCGGGTAGGCGGTGACCGTGCCCATCGGATATCTGGTGACCGTGGTGCTCGCGGCGTCCGCCATCCTGTTGGCTCTGTCGCCGCTGCGACAGCCGGCGTTCATGGCCGGTGTGAGCTTCCGAGTCGGGCTCCTGATCAACGAGCTGCCGTTCCTCGTCTTCTACTACGTGTGCGCGTCGACGCTCCTGGCCTTCGGCCAGGGCGATATCAACTCGGCTGCGGGTTGGTGGGTGGTCGGTCTCGCCGCAGTCGCGACTCTCGGGCTCGCGGTCATCCTCCAACGAGCGCTGCGTGCTGGCCCTGCTGCGGCCCGCGCCCTGACCGAGGAGCTGGGGGCGGCGCCGCCGCGCCGGCGCCTGCCCCTGGGGCGAATCCTCCTGGCACCCTTCCCCGTCCGACGCCGTGACGTCGAGCGGGTGTCGGACCGAAGCTACGGCGACGCGGGCGTGCACAATCAGCTCGACCTGTACCGCCACCGCTCCCATCCCGCCGGCTGTCCGGCGCTGATCCACCTGCACGGCGGCCGCTTCGTGAGGGGCAGGAAGAGCCGCGAGGCGCTCCCCCTCATCCACCGGCTCGTGGGCCAGGGCTGGGTGTGCATCAGCGCGAACTACCGCCTGCGTCAGGAGGCGACGTTTCCGGACCACCTCGTCGACGCTAAGCGGGTGATCGCGTGGGTGCGGGAGCACGCCGACGAGTACGGCATCGACCCCTCGGCCGTGTTCGTGGCGGGAAGTTCCGCCGGCGGCCACATCGCCGCGATGGCCGCCCTCACACCCAACGAGCCCGAGTTCCAGCCCGGCCTCGAGGATGCCGACACGAGCGTCGCCGCCGCCATCTGCCTGGGTGCGTACTTCGGCCCGCTCGCATCCCGCGAACCGCACCCCAACCGGGGACAGTCCCCGGTCGGATGTGGTGACGGAAGTGCAACGGCGATCGGTGGGGGACAGTCCCCGGTTGGGTCGGCGCTCTCCTCCCCAATGGCTCACACCGGACCGGGTGCGCCGCCGTTCTTCGTCGCGCATGGCGACCGGGATACGGTGGTGTTCGTTGAGGGCGCCCGGGCCTTCGTCGAAAAGCTGCGGGCCGCCTCGGAGAGCCCCGTGGTCTATCTGGAGCTCCCGGGTGGGCAGCACGCCTTCGACTTGTTCCATTCCGTCCGCTTCGAGCGGGTCGTGGATGCGATCGACGCGTTCACAAGGGTTGTGCGCACGGGGCGGCCGGGTTCGGCAGCGCAACTCCAATAGCGCTCAGTTCAAGGCCTCGTATCCTCGCCGCGGCCCCGGCCTCGGCCCACAACACTGCAGGCCGGGGCCACATCATCCGGCAATCCTCGCCCCGTACGCTCGCGGTGGGGTGTAGATCCCCAGGGCCCGGGGCACGCCGGGCCGAGCCAGTCGACCGATAGCGAGAGCCCATGAGCCAACGGGTGTCCAACGAGGTGAAGTCCCGCACCGACGACGGCGCCTTTACGGCGTTCGCCGGCCTGCGCCCCAGCCGTGATCCGCTCGGCCTGAGCGAGCGGGGTCTGAGCAAGGTCCCCGAGATCACGATCTACTTCTGGATCGTCAAGGTGCTGACCACCGGTCAGGGCGAGGCCACCTCCGACTTCCTCGTCCACCGTCTGTACCCACCGGTCGCCGTCGTGCTCGGGGCCATCGCCCTCATGGCAGCACTGATGTTGCAGTTCCGGACGCACCGGTACAACGTGTGGGCGTACTGGCTCGCCGTCGTCATGGTGAGCGTCTTCGGCACGATGGCCGCCGACGTCCTGCACATCGGCCTGCACATCCCCTACTACATCTCGACGATGTTCTTCGCGACCGTGCTCGCCATCGTCTTTGCGACCTGGTACGTGAGCGAGAAGACGCTCTCGATTCACAGCATTACCACCCCCCGCCGAGAGATGTTCTACTGGGCCGCGGTCATGACCACGTTTGCGCTCGGCACGGCGGCCGGTGACATGGCCGCCAAGACCCTCGGACTCGGCTACCTGGGCGCGGGGTTGATGTTCGCCGCCCTGATCGCGGTGCCGGCCCTGTGCTACTGGGGGTTCGGGCTGAACGCGATCGTCGCGTTCTGGTTCGCCTACATCGTCACCCGCCCACTCGGGGCCTCGTTCGCAGACTGGATGGGGGTGCCGAAGGCGCTGGGCGGGCTGGGCTATGGCCGTGGAGTCGTCAGCCTGGGCCTGACGATTCTCATCGTCTGCTTCGTCACCTTCCTGGCCGTGACCAAGCGCGATGTGAAGCCGGAAGAAGTCACCACCTGACGCATTGACGCGCCGAGCTCAGAGGTGGAATGCGCGGGGCTACCCGGCCTCCGCCCCCGCCTCCACCCAGACCACGGCGTAGGCGATCCTCCACTCCTTCCCGCACCCCGGGCAGGTGCGGTCGCCCTCGGCGGTCACCTCGAAGGTCGTGTTCGGAGCGTCGGTGGTGACCGTCTCGATGGGAGTCGCGCACTGCGGGCAGGCGACGACGAGCTGCGGTGAGCCCTCGGCAAACCTCTGGGCGCGGGACGGGTGAGTGCTCGGGCTGCGGCTGGGTCCCGCCAGCAACGGCAGGATCTCACCCCGCACCCGGTCGGGCGCGGCGCCGAGATCGCGCAGGACCTGTGCGCCGATGCCCTGGTTTTCGCGCACGAGGCCGAGCAGGATGTGCTCGGTGGCGATGTAGTTGTGGCCGAGCGAAAGCGCCTCGCGCAGCGCCAGCTCCAGCACGTCCTTCGCCCGCCGGGTGAACGGGATCTGCCCGGTCGCGGCGGCGTCACCCTGCACGACCATCGCGGCAACCTGCCTGCGCGCGGCCTCCTCGGTGACGCCGAGTACGCTCAGGGCGCGGGCCGCCATGCCGTCCTGCTCGCGGATCAGCCCGAGCAGCAGATGCTCGGTGCCGATGTAGTTGTGGCCGAGCGTGCGAGCCTCGTCCTGGGCGATGACCACGACCTGACGCGCGCGCTCGGTGAACCGCTCGAACACTGCCTGGGGCCGTTCAGGAGCGCTCGTCCAGTGGTGCGGCGAGGACGGCGCACGGGGCGATCTGGAGCAGGCGCTGGGTGACGCTTCCGAGCAGCAGGCCGCTGATGAGCCCCTGGCCGCGGGTGCCGACGGCGATCAGGTCGGCGCCGACCTCGGCGGCGACCGTGGCGATCTCGTACGCCGGACCGCTGTTGTAGGTCGACACGATCACCCGCAGCTCGGCGTCGGCTCCGGCGGCGTTCAACTGGTCGATCTGGGTCTTGATCTTGGCCTCGAGGCTGTCCTCGTCGATCCGGCGAGGCACGCCGCCGACGGCCGGGGCGATCATCATCTCGCGGACGTGGACAACCGTGACATGGGCCTTGGTGAGGGCTGCGAGCCCCTTGACGAGCGCGAACGCGCTGTCCGACGGCGGCGAGCCGTCAAGGCCGAGAACGATCTTTTGGAACATGGAACTCCCTTCCCGTCAGAGGGAAATGAATGGAGTCAGCCGGGGGCGCCGCCAGCCGCGGCGCCCCCGGCATGATGATGCTCAGTCGCCCGCTGCGGGCTCGACCGCCGCTGCCAGCGGGAGGTCGACCGCCTCTCTCCGCGTGGGCGCGCCAAGGATGTAGAACAGCACGCCCAGCCCGATGAAGAACGCGAGCGGGATGAACTGGCTCAGCTCGAACTGCAGTCGCTGGCCGGCAAAGCCGGTCGGCAACTGCGAGTCGGGGTTGGACTGCCCCAGACCCGGCCACAGCAGCGCGAGCGTCGCGAGCGCGGACCATCCGAAGCACAGGATGCTGATGATCAGCGCGCCCGTGTCGCCACCCGGGACACGGTATGGGCGATGCACGTCGGGCAGCTTCTTGCGAAGCAGATACAGCGCTGGGAAGATCGCCAGGTAGGCGATCGTGGTCGTCGAAATGGCCAGGGCGAGCGCGGCGCTGAAGTACTTGGCCGTGCTCCCGCTGGTCAGGTAGAACGCCAGGATCATGAAGAGGCTCGAGATGATCCCCGACATGAAGTTGACGGCGATCGGCGTGCCGAACCGCGACGAGAAGCGGCCCAGGAAGCGCGGGCCGGCGCCGTCGTAGCAGGCCACGGCCTCGGCCCGGTCGGCTCCCATGATCCAGGTCGTGCCGCTCGAGATCAGGGCCCAGATGAACGCGATGGCCGCGATATCGCCCAGCCACTTGCCCGCACCCGTGAGGGTGGTCTGGGCCGGCGTTGCGCCGACGTGTCCGCCGTACACGGTGAACACGGTCTTGATCGAATCGATGAAGCCGCCCAAGCTCGTGACCTGGCTCAGCGGCAGCACCAGCAGGATCATCAGAATCGGCACACCGTAGAGCAGGATCGACGCGATGGCCGAGCGGATCACGGTGAACGGCACGTCGCGCTGCGGGTTCTTCATCTCGTCGCCCGCCGCATTTGGCAACTCGAAACCCACGTAGTTGAAGAACAGGATGGGCACGAGCGCGATGAACGCGACGTACGTCGGCTTGAAGCTGCCGGTGTGCACGCCGTGGACGCCGTGCTTGATGCCGTAGATGACCACCGTGATCGAGAAGAAGCCAAGGACGATGATCCGTCCCCATGCCCCGAGCGTGGGTATCCACTTCCCGACTCCGAACGACAGGATCGCGGCCCACACCGAGAACCAGATGAAGAGGAGCCCGAAGATGTACTCCCCGTTACCCAGGTTGTGGAAGAACTCGTCGAACACGGACACCGCCGTGATCGTCAGGGTTCCGCCCAGCCAGATCGGGTTCGAGATCCAGTAGATGATGGCGTTGACGCCGCTCACGAACCGGCCGAGCGCGAGCTTGGTCCAGATATAGGGCCCACCCTCTTCGGTGAACGCCGCGCCCAGCTCCGCGGTGAGAAACGCGTACGGGATGAAGAACACCAGCCCGAGGAACATCAGCCACGTGAAGCCCTGGGCCCCGTTGGCTGCCACCGCGCCGATCGTGTCCAGGCCGACCAGCGTGCAGATGAGGAAAAAGAACATGTCGAAGCGACCGAAGTGCCTCTGAAGCTTCGCCTTCTCCTCGACTGCGGCAGACGTCGTGTGCTCGGCTGCGCCGCCCTCGCTCACAGACATACTCCCCCCTTTCGCTTCCACGTCGGCAGAGCCGCCGAACGTGCCCGCCAGTATCCCCCTCCGCCCGGATGGCCGCAAGGTTTTGCGACCACAAATGGCCTCAGTAAAGGGGTCCGCGCAGGTAGGTGTGGATGAGGTCGGGGCCGCTGGGCGAAACCAGGTTCGTCGACCGGGACACGAACGCCAACCAGCGCGCACCCGGTGTCACGGCGACCGCGCCGGTGACGATCTTGCCGATGCCGCGGTTGGCCTGGGCGCCGGCCGCGCTCAGGTCGACCCGAACCGTCCTCCCCGTGTGCCGGTCGCGGATGAAGACATCCCACGCCTGGTTGGTATCGCCGGCGACGAGGTTTGAGGCGGCCGAGATGAACACCCGATAGCGGCCGCCGGCCGAGATCCCGATCGCGAGGCTCGCCCCGTTGGCAACGCCTCCGTGCGGGCCGACGTCGATCCTGTGGATCGTGTGCCGGCGGCGGTCGACCACGAAGACGTCCGTGTGGTCCGGCGTGACGCCGCTCACGAGGTTTGACGCCCACGACGAGAAAATCACATACCGCCCTCCCGGCGAGATCCCGCCGGCGAAGCTGTCGTTGTTCCCCGGCACGCCGGCATCGGACCGGCTGACAAGGCTCAAGGTGCCCGCGGCGACGTTGCGGACGTAGATCTGCTCCCGCTGCGGGTGTGGGCGCCCGGCCGGCCCGACATTCAGGCCAAACTCGATCAGGTTCGCGTTGGCGGACATCCCGCCGTACGTCAGGTCCTCGTAGTCGGTGCCGAGCCCGCAGCAGTTCACCCGCACCACCTTGCCCGTGTGCAGGTCGATCCGGAAGAGCGACCCGTCGAGCGGTTGTGCGACCAGATAGCGCCCGTGCTCGGACAGTGCGACCACGGACGGATTCGGAATGCGCTTGATGAAGCGGGTGGTGCCGTGCGCGCGGTCGCGGATGAACAGGCAGAACGGCACCTGACCGGGAGAACAGCCGCTGCCGGCCACGAGATTCGAGGAGTCCGACTCGAACGCAACGAAGCGGCCGTCGCCCGAGATGGCCACCGGCCCGAAACTGTCGCCGTTGGCCTGGACGCCACCGGGGCCGAGGTCGGCGCGGGTCGTGACACCGGTGCGGGTGTTGCGGACGAACACGTCGCGCATGCCGTTGGTATCCCCGGGAACGAGGTTCGTCGCGCCCGACGAGAACACGACGAAGCGGCCGCCATCCGAGATCGCGATCCCGGACGAGTCGGTGGACGCGTTCGCCACCGCCCCGCCGGTCGAAACGTCCACCCGGGTCGTGTGCACCGCCGCGGCCACGCCCGCCGATGCCGTCATCGATCCGGCGATGGCCATCAGCACCGCGACCCAACCTGCTCTGCGTACGACGCGCATGTGCGCCTCCTCGCGACAGACGATACCAACGCGGCGGCGGGCGGTACGACGCTCCCGCTCAGGTGGCTCCGCGTGGAGGCGCGCCAACCCGGAACCGAACCGTCACGATGCCCGCCTGCCCCGCAAGCTTCAGGATCCGCAGATGCCACATCCGCCGCGGCATCGGGCACCACTCCTCGCTCTGGCTGCAGACGACCCGCGATCCGCGAGAGGAGCAACTGCTTCCCGGGCCGGCCGGAACCGTGCGGATCTCGAGCGGCGCCGTCAGATGCGGCACCTGCGCCCAGGTCCGCACCCTCACGCCCACGGGTGCACTGATCCAGTAGTGCAGGATCACGCCGGCCGGCTCGCCCAGCCTGAACGAGCGCGCGTGGCGGCCACTCGCGAAATGCACGCTGACGGGCCGCGGGAGGCGAGCCGGCTGAGTGCTCCACGCCAGTCGCTGATCCCGAGCCGGCAGCGAGTACCACCGCGGCGGTCAGCCAGCCAACCAATCTCGCGAGAATCTCCACAACGGGTCTACGCCGAAAAGGAACGCCGGCGTCCCGATGCCCCGGCATCGCGGTAGCCTCAACCGATGACCAATGGACGCGTGCGCCGGCGCTGGCCCGCTCTGGCGCTGGTGCTGCTGGCGATCTGGGCCGCCGGGATCGCCGAGCGCGCGTGGGTTGATGCGCAGTGGCGTGCGCTCGTGGTGCTCGCGGTCAGCCTGCACACCCCGCTCGTCTCGGATGCCGGCGTCGTCACGGACGCTCCCACCGTCCGCGACGTGCGGGTCGCGGGTGTGCCGGCGACCATCGCGCTGCCGCCCGGCGGCGGGCGGCATCCGGCCGTCGTGTTCCTGAACGGCGCCACGGCGGCCGGACGGCACGAGCCGCACGTCGAGCGGCTGACGCGGGCGCTGGGCGAGGCCGGGTTCATCGCCGTCGTCCCCGACCCGCCGGGGCTCGCGCAGGGGGCCATGACGCCGAACACCCTGCGCTCGATCGAGGCGGTCGTGAAGGCGGTGTCGCGCCGCCCCGACGTGAGCCGGACCGGGCTGCTCGGCGTCTCGGTGGGGTGCTCGCTGGGACTCGTGGCGGCCGAAGGCCCGCTCACGTCGGCCCATCTCTCCGGCGTGGGCTGCCTCGCGCCGTTCACCGACCTGCGCGCGGTGATCATGATGGCGCTCACCGGCAGCTACCCGGCGGGGTCGGGGAAGTTCGTGCCCTACCACCCCAACCCGTTCGTGAGCCTCGTCGTCGCCCGATCGCTCGCGGCGGTCATGCCCCCCGACCCCGGCCGCAACCTTCTGCTCGCGCGCCTGCTGGCCGTCTCCGACAACGCCCACGCGCCGCTCGCCGGGCTGCCCGCCGTTCCGGTGGACGAGCTCGACCCGAACGAGCGGGCGGTCGTGCGCCTGCTCGAAAACCGCGACCAGACCAGGTTCGCCGCCCTCTACGCCGCACTCCCGGCCGCATTGAGGACCGGCATCGCACAGCTCTCTCCGATCACGGCCGCAACCCACCTGCACGTCCCGGTCGAGATCGCGTCATCGCCTCACGACACGTACTTCCCGCTGGTGCAGTACCCGCCGTTCCTGCGGGCCGTGCCGACCGCACACCTGACCGTCACCTCCATCCTCGGCCACGCCGTCCCCCACCCCTCGCTCGGAAACCTGGGCGGCCTCGCCCGCCTGGACGGCTTCGCCGTGCGCACGCTGCGCGACTTCGCACCGCCCGTCCCCGTGAACTGGCTGGCCGTGCTGGTCTCGCTGGTCGCCCTGGCCCTGATCGCGGGAGAGGGGGTCGCGCCGCACCACGGCCTGCTCGCCCTCACCGGCCTGATCGCGCTCCTCGCCGCACTGCCCGCGCTCTTCCACCCGATCGGGGTCTCGGCGCCGCTGGTCGTCGCGGTCGTCGCGCTCGTGGCCGGCGGCGTCTTCGTGGCAACCTAACCCGGCACGCCGACCTCGTCCGGCAGGTCGTAGCCGCGGAAGAAGAGGTAGCCGACCAGCACCAGCATGCCGGCGACCGGGCCGACCAGGCGCAGGCCCAGCTCGTCGCCACGCGTGTCGCCCAGCAGGAGCAGCCCGCTCAGAAGGAACGGGCCCAGCGACCCCGCCGCCTGCTGCACGAAGTTGCCCGCGCCGTAGTACATCGCCTCGCGGCGCATGCCGGTGTGGAGGCTGTCATCGTCGATGATGTCCGCGGTGAGGGCGTCGGGGAAGAGGTAGACGCCGGAGAGCGGCACCCCGGCGATCGCCATCACGATGCCGATCTGGATGCCGACGGCCACCGTCGAGCCCAGACCGGCGACCGCCAGCAGGGGGAAGACACACGCGGCACCGATCATCGCCAGGCGGTAGGCATGGCGCTTGGACGTCCGCCGGGCGATCCGCGCCGCGAGCCGGACGCTGGCCAGCATGCTGACGATCTCGATGGCCGTCAGAATCGCCACCCAGGTACCGGGTTTGGCAACGTCCAGAACCGCCTTGACGTAGTACGGTAGGGAGCCGAGGATCATTTGCACCCCCACCTGGAACAGGACGACGCTCGGCACGAAGGCCAGGAACTTCGCGTTCGAAAACGTCGTCCGGATGGACGCCACGAAGGGGATCGACGAGGGCGCCTGGGTCCGGCTGGCCCGCCGCCAGACGCCGATCATGCCCACGTACCGGAAGACCAGGGCGAGCAGCGCCATCGCGAGCGCCATCGCACGGAAGCCCACATGGTCGACCAGAAGACTGCTTCCGACCAGACCGGCCGCGCCGCCCACGCCGCCGAAATACACGCGCATCCCGACCAGGCTGATCCGGTCGTCGCTCGTCCGCGCGATCTCCGGCAAGAGCGCCTGGTAGGGGCCGCCGCTCAGGGTCGAGAAGACGGCATAGAGCTCGAGCGTGAGGAACAGGTAGGCGGCGATGAGAGCCGTCGTCGCGTCCGTCGGCGGCGTGAACACGAGTACCGCGAAGAGCGCCCAGAGCGGCGTCGCACCCAGGATGTACGGAAGCCGGCGGCCCAGGCGCGACCTCGTCCGGTCGGTCAGATACCCGACGACGGGGTTGTAGAGCGCGCCGGTCAGCCCGTCGACGAACAGGATCGCGCCGACGAGGGCCACGGGCAGAAACGTGTGCATGTCGGCGCTCTTGGGCGGCGCGTAGTAATAGAGCAGCCAGGTGCTGCGGCTCTGGACGAGCGCCTCGCTGCCGAGGCTGCTCGACGCGTACAGGATCTTCGGGCGGGAGGGGAGGGGCGAGCGGTCCACGGTCAGGTGCTCTGCGCGGATCTTCCCACTCCATGACGGTGATGCCGGCCGCGGCGGCGCAGGCCCGGCTCCTGGCCGCGTTCGCGGTTGGCTCGGGTCGGCCGGCGCTGAGGCGCCTGGGCGGCGCCGTCACCGGTGCGGCGGCGGTGTCGGAGATCGTGATCGCCGAGGTACCGGCGACGCTCGCGCGGCCGGCTGACCGCGCGCCGCGGCCTGCGCTCGTCCTCTGTAACGGCGTCACCCGCCGCGGCCGCCACCACCCGGCGGTGCGGCGGTTCGCGCATGCGCTGGCGCGGGCGGGCCACCTCGTTGTGGTGCCCGACCCGCCCGGGCTCGCGCTCGGAGAGCTCGGAGACCCCACGGTGGAGGCGCTCGTCGCCGTCTGCGCCGCCGTTGCGGGCCGGCCCGACTGCCGCGGCGGCCGGGTGGGGCTGCTCGGCGTCTCCACCGGGACCACCCTCGCGCTGCTGGTGGCAGAGGACCCGGGAATGGCGCACCGCGTCTCGATCGTGGCCGGGACGGCACCGCTCACCGATCTCGCCAACACGGTGCGGCTGGCGACCACGAACGTCTACCGCGACGGCGGCGGACTGCACCCCTATCGCCCGGCGCCGTTCCTGCCGCTCGTGATCAGCCGCTCGCTGGTGGCGGCGCTGCCGGCCGGCGCCGACCGCGACCTGCTGCGCGCGACGCTCGCGGCCGTCGACGACGACGACTCCGATCCGCTCGTGAGCCTGCGCGCGCTGCGGGCGGAGCGCCTTGGCTCGACCGGCCGCGCCGTGCTCGAGTTACTCGTGAACACCGACCCCGATCGCTTCGACGATCTGTACGCCGCGCTTCCGGAACCGGTCAGGTACGGCATCGACCGGCTCTCGCCCGTCGTCGCCGCCGCGGGTCTGCGGGCGCCGGTGGAGCTCGCGTCGGCCCCGCGGGACAAGTACTTCCCGCTGGCGGAGTCACGCGCGCTGGCCCGGGCGGCGACCGGGACCCGGGTGACGGTGACGGTCAGCGCCATGCTCGGCCACTCCGGCCCCGACCTCTCGCTGGCGAGCCTGGCGGATGTCGTCCGGATCGACGCGTTCGGGGTGCGGGTGCTGCGCGCGGCGGCCGCCGACCTGTAACGCTGCTTCGCAGTTGAGGCAGGTGGGAGCATGAGACCAACAGGTGAACCCGCAACGGCCGAGCAGCGCTTCCGCGTTGTCTTCGGCCATCTCGGCGCCGTCACGGGGTACGCGCGCCGGCGAGGCAGCCCCGACCCCGAGGCGATCGCGGCCGAGACGATGACGATCGCCTGGCGCAGGCTGGCCGACGTGCCCCGCGACGACCCGCGGCCGTGGCTCTTCGTCACCGCGCGCAATCTGCTGCACGCCGAGCGGCGCCAGCGGTCGCGGGCGGCGGCGTCGGCCCCGCACCATCGGGCGGTGACGGCGCCAGACCCGGTCGGGGTCGAGCCGCGGGTGCAGAGCGCGCTCGCCTCGCTCTCGCCCGGCGACCGCGAGGCCCTGATGCTCGTGGCCTTCGACGACCTCACCCCCGCGATGGCGGCGCGGGTGCTCGGGATCAACCCGACCGCGTTTCGGGTGCGGCTCTACCGCGCCCGGCGCCGGTTCCTCGCCGCCCTGGACGTCGCCGGCCAGCCCGCCAGAACCGAAATGGAGACCGCATGACCGTGCATCCGGCAATCGCTCGACTGCGCGCGGCCGACCGGGCGCCCGCAGAGTCCAACACGAACGAGGCCCTCTTCGACCGCATCGTGGCCACGCCAGGCGATCGCGCGCCTGCGGCCGGGTCGTGTCGTGCGCAAGGCGGCGGACGGTGGTGCTGGCGATCGTCGCCGGCGTCGTCGTGCTGACAACGGGCGCCGCCTGGGCCGCGAGCCAGACAAACGCGCTGCACCTGTTCCGCAGCAACCCGCAGTACGACCCCACCGAGCCCGGCGACGCGCTCTGGCACCAGACCGTGATCGGGTCGTCCGTGACCCGGGCCGCGACCGTCACCATCCCGGGTGCCGGGAAGGCCACGTTCTGGTACGCGAAGACGCATCAGGGCGGCTGGTGCGCGGCGCTGCGACTGCCCACCGGCGTGTGGTCGGGCGAGCCGGGCAGCGAGGGCGGAACGGTGCCGGGCTGCTTCCCCACCCGCACCCAGATCAACGGCAGCGACCCCGTGTATGTCATCACCGGCTTCGACTACCAGGAGGGACTGCTCACGGTGCACGGAACGCTGTGGCGCATCTACTACGGCATCGTCGACGGCAGAGGCCCCGCGGTGCGTGTGACCGACAGAAGGGCCGGACGATCGACCACCGTCCGGCGCTGGCCACCTGTTCGCCATAGCCGTGCCGGACAACCCGACCGACGCGGTGCGGTTCGTGGCGTACAACCGCCAGGGCCGGGTCGTGGCGGACACGGCGCATCCGCTGCACTGAGCGGGGGAACGACGAGGGGCCCCTTGCGGGGCCCCTCGGTTCGTGCGTTCTGTGGTCGTGGTTGACTACCTCAGGTCGGGCCCGTCCCGCAGATGGCGTAGGCGGTAACGGTGAACGTGTCACCGATGGACGAGGTCAGTTCGACGGCCTGAGCCTGCCACCCGGTTGGGGTGCTGCCGCCGTTGGGATCCGGCATCGAGAACTGCAACGCAGCGACTGGGCCGCCGGAGGTGGTGACGTTCGCGCCGCCACCCAGAAGCGGATCGCCGTCGGCGCATGTTGCGGTCGAGACTCCCGGACACGTTCCCTTCTGAACCTGCATCACCGGTGCTGCTCGCGTCCGGTCACGACGACCGGTCGAGCCCACGACACCGGCCGGGCCGGTCGGACCTGTTGCGCCCGTCGCGCCGTCTGCGCCGGCTGGCCCCTGGGGACCCGTCGCACCGGTGGGTCCGGCTGGGCCTGTGTCGCCCGTGAGACCCTGGATGCCCTGGCAGCCGTGGCCACCCGTACTGCACCGGTCGGCACCGGTCGCGCCCGGCGCACCGGGATCGCCGGTCGGCCCTTGCAGGCCGGTCGGTCCGGCGGCACCCGTCGCACCGGCGGCGCCAGTGAAACCGATCGGGCCCTGCTCGCCGGCCGGACCGGTGTCACCAACAGCACCCTGCGCACCCGACCCTGGTCACCCGCGGCACCCTGAGCACCCGTGGCGCCATGAGCACCCGTGGCGCCAACGGTACCGCGAACCGCACCGGGTCGGCGCACCGCGCGACGCCCTGCGGCACCATACATCACCCTGAGCACCAGTCGCGCCGGTTCACCACATCGCCCTGAGCACCCGTGGCGCCAACAGGACCCTCAGCACCAACCGGGCCAGCAGCACCCGTATCACCGGTCGCAGCCAGTCGTCACCGGTTGCGCACCAGCACAGCACCCTGCGCACCGGTCGCGCCGGCAACGCCCTGGGCACCCGCATCACCCTGAGCACCCGTGGCGCCAACGGCACCCTGGGCACCGGTGCGCGCCAGCATCACCCGTGGCGCCAACAGGACCCTCAGCACCAACCGGGCCGGCGGCACCATCCGCGCCAACGGCGCCCGTGGCGCCGACCGTCCCTTGAATACCCTGCGCACCGGTCGCTCCGGCAACGCCTGCGGCGCCAACGGCGCCCGTTGCACCAACAGCACCCGTGGCGCCAACGGCGCCCGTCGGGCCTGCAGCTCCCACCGGGCCTGCGACACCCGTCGCGCCCGCGGCGCCCGTTGCTCCCACGGCGCCGGTCGCGCCAGTTGCGCCGGCAGGCCCGGCGGGCCCTGCGGGCCCGGTTGCACCGCCGGCCGTGGTCGGCCAGGTGATCAGGATGCCGCCGTTATGACAGCCCTGCGCCTTCGGGATGCCAGGACCATCAAAAATGCGGACGGTCCCGTCTGCGTGGATACAGGCTTTTACAACACCGCCTGTTCCCGTGTTCGCGAGGGCGCTGGTCGCACCACATGCGAGCAATGCCATAGTGGACGTGAAAATGACGTGCCGGATCTTCACAGGTACTCCGATCGAAAGTCGAGGTGCCTGGAGGACACATCGGGGGTCTCATCGTAGGTTCAGGTACGGAATCCGTCAAGCAGTAATGTGCCAAATGGTCACAAACATGTCACAAGGACAATTGTAGTAACTCCGCGCGTTACCACACAGTGGTTACAGACAAATCCCCCTTTTGGTTCTAATATTTCCGGCGGAGTGGTAACTGACATCGTGAAAGACGCAAATGTTGCGTAAACGGAAAAAGCCGCTACGCTCCGAAAGCGAAACACGGTGTTGCCATGACAGAACTACAAGACATCCCCACCTCCAGCGGTTCACTCGACACGCGGCCGGCCCCGCGGAGGCGCAAGCGCACCGGTCTGCGGATCGGTGTGTTAATCGCCGCGATCGCGATCGTCGGTTTCGGAGTGTGGTACGCGGTCGGCCGCTCGAGCAGCTCCAGCGGCGGGTCGGCCGCAAAGGGCGCGATCCCGGTGCGGATCTCGCTTCAGGGCCTCACAACGCTTGGCGGAGCGCTCACCCAACCGATCTACTGGGCTGGCTCACAGGCCGGCACGCAGTACGAACTGACGAAGGCCAAGGATGGGCGCGTCTGGATCCGTTACCTGCCCGCGAGCGCGAAAATCGGCGAGCAAGGTACCCGTTATTTGACGATTGGCACGTATCCCGTCACCAACGCTTTCGCCGCAACCCAGGCGGTCGCGAAGAGCGCAGTTCGCATACCGGTTGGTAACGGCGCCGTCGCGTTTTACAGATCAGCGCGCCCGACGAATGTGTATATCGCCTACAAGGGTTCCGACTATCAGGTAGAGGTATTTGCGCCATCTGCAAGAGTGGCCCAGGCGCTGGTTGCGTCAGGCAAAATTCAACTGATTCCCGGTAGTACGGCCGCGTCAACTCACGCGAGCTCGACCGGAGCCGTTGCGCTAACCCAGCAGGAACTCGTCGTTCGCGCAAAGGGAGCCGGCGTGCCCATTTACTGGAAAGGGGTCAGGCGTGGCGTGAGCTACGAGTTGACACAAACGCCGGCAGGACGCAGCTACATCAGGTATCTGCCGGCGGGAGTTCACGCGGGCACGAGCACGCCCTATCTGACGATCGGGACGTACCCGCTGGCCAATGCACTTGCGGTTACGAAGGCAGCGGCTCGTGGCAAGGGCGTTGTCACAATCGGGATCCCCGGAGGCTTCGCGTTCTACAAGACGAGCAGCCCCACGAACGTCCACGTCGCCTATCCCGGGCAAGAGCGTGCAGATCGAGCTCTACGACCCCTCGGCCGCACAGGCGCACAGGATCGTCGCATCCGGGGACATCACCCTCGTTCGCTGACCCCGGCGCCCACCGCGTCAGGCAGCGGCGCCCACGCCGTTGTCGACCAGAGCCGCGATCTCGACGAACCGGATCTCGGGCGCCACGCCATACAGGCCGGTCACGCGCTCGGTCAGCTCGGGCGAGAAGAACGCTCGCGCCGCCTCCTCGGAGTCCCAAACGTAGACGTTGGCGGCCGTGCCGGTCTCGGCGTCCCACGTGAAGACCTTCGAGCGCAGTCCCGGCATGCCCTCGAACGCGGGCGCAGCCTTCTCGGCGACGCCCATCACCCGGGCCCGGTCGAGGCCCTCGTCCGATCGAAACGTGACAACGACACCAATCATGTCCTCACTCCTTTCTCTCAGTTTCCGAGCGGGTTTATCAGATTGGCCTTGCCCTGGCAGGCGAAGAGCAGCAGGTCGACCATCCGGAACGTGGACGTGTCGGGGCCGAGTGACGGGCGCCAGGTCGGGTCGCGGACGATCGAGAAGGTGCTGCCCTCCATCGCCCGGTGGAACGTCTCGGCGACGATGCGGCCGCCGACGCCGGTCAGCCTGCCGGCGTTCAGCTCGGCCTCGCGCAGGATGTAGAACCAAAGCGGCGTGTCGGTGAGCACGCGGGCGAGCTGCTTCTTGCTGAGGCCGTCGAGGTTGCGGCACCGCTTGCCGTCGCGCAGCTGGGCGGCCGTGAGCGTGGTGACGCTGACGCCCTTGCTGCGGATGAACGCGGCCATCTGCTGGCCGGTCGCGAGCGACACCATGTTGGCCCGGGTGAGGTTGCGGTAGGCGAGGTTGCGCCGCTCGTCGCCGTCCGGCACCGGGGGCGGGCCGATCGACCCCTGCGGCAGGTCGTGGAGCGGCGCCACGAGCCGGGTGTCGATGCGCTGGGCGCGGTTGAACTTGGCCGCGGGCACCACCAGGTCGGCGCGGCCGGCCTCGGCGAAGTTGTAGAGGCGGCGGAAGTCCGCGATCCAGATGCTGAGCAGGTGGTTCTCGCCGCCCAGGTTGCCGCTCTTGCCCGTGAACTCGAACAGGAGGTCGAGCGTGCCCGCTCCGGTCGTCGAAGTTCTTGTTCCAGTTGTACGCGGCCCGCACCATGCTGTGGCCGAGCCGGTAGGCCGCGATCGAGAACTCGATCGGCATCGTCGGCATCTGCGTCGGCGAGGCGCCGACCTCGAAGATCTTGCGGCCGTTCTTGAACACGTCCGTGACGATCGCCTTGTCGACGATGCGGGGCAGGAAGTCGGTGCGGATCATCCACTGGTAGTGCTTCGTCACCTTGCGCCGAGCGCGGCTGAACTGCTGCGACGGCGGCGTGGTCGGGAGCGTGTCGACCACGCGGTTGTGGAAGCGGATGAACGCCAGGTGCGTCTGGGCGACGACCAGGTTCTCGTCGTTTCGCGGCTCCGGGATCAGCGCCGTGCGCCGAACCGCCACCTTGCCCGTGGGGTGCCGCGGCAGGTCGAAGTTGGGGATCGCCGGGTCGCCGCTTGCGAGCGTGTCGCCCATCTTCAGGCGCAGGCCGTCGCTGTAGAACTGGGCCGACGTCGGGTCGGCGGGGCCGGCGCCGTAGAGCGAGTCGAGGTCGAGCACCGGCGAGCGCCCCTGCAGGAGCTGCGCCGGCGAGATGTCGGTACCGAACGTGACGGCGGTCTTGTCGAACGTCAGGTCGTGATCGATGAACTGGCCGAGATACGTGAACCCGGACGGGATGCGCGAGCCGGCGCTCGTCCCCGTCGTCATCGCGGTCGCGAGCAGCCTGCGGGTGGCGTCACCGAGCTGCATCCCCGTGCCGGCCGGGCCCATCCGCGAGAAGCGGAACGGCTGCGTCTGTGCCTCGACCGCGGCCGACAGGGTCGGCGTGCGGCCCCCTCCGCTCTCGGTCAGGAGTCCCTCGCCGAGCACGGAATAGCTCTCTGCCCCATGGTGATCCATGATCCCCTCCTCTTACGTGACGATCGAGCGGCCGTAGGTGTTTCGGTACTCCGAGAGATCGAACTGTCTCGTGGAGGAAGCTCACGGCCGCCTCCTTCGCGTCCTCGACGACGTGATCCTTGACGGCCTGCACGCGAGCGAAATCGGTCGTTCCCAGCGTGCCGGCGGGCACCGGGCAGGTGCGAACGACCGTGGAGTGCGACGCGAACCTGTCATCCCAGGCGCCCGTCGCGGTCTGGAACATCCGCAGCGCCATCTCGACCGGCCAGCCGAGGTGGTCGACGACCCGCTCGAGCCCGCCGCCGACTCCGTGCCCGCCGGTGATCTTGAAGCCGAAAGTGGGTCGGGTCGGCGCCCGGCCGGGATCGGCATCGAAGAGCCACACCGGGAAGTTCGAGAGCACGCCGCCGTCGACGATCAGGCATTGCTGGGCATCGCCGCAGCGGTCAGGTGCACGGGCTCGAAGAAGTACGGGATCGACATGCTCATCCGCACGGCATCGGCGATCGGGAAATCGCGCGGCACGATCGGCTGTCCGGTCTGCGGCGTCGATGTAGTCGGCGAGGTCACCCGGCAGGACGAGCATCTTGCCGCGGGTGATGTCGGTCGCGATCATCTTGAGCCGGGTCGTCCCGTCCGGATTCTCGACGTCGCGGAACCGCTTGCCCTCAAGCTGCGCGCTCATCCACAGCCGGAACGCCTCGCCATGGCACAGGCCATGGTCACGGATGAGGTTGAGCGCGCCGCCGGCGATCGCGCCGCCGCGGCCCCAGTCCTCGAAGGTCTGGTACGGCGCGTTCGCGATGGTGGCCGTCGCATCCTCGAGCGTATGGCCGACGGCGAGATAGGCGGCCAGGATCGCGCCCGCGCTCGTGCCCGCGACGCTCTTCCACTCGGTGTAGCCACACTCGGCAAAGCCGGCGAGCGCACCGACGAGGGCGACGCCCTTGACTCCCCCGCCCTCGAAGACGCCGTCCGCCTCGTGGATGACCTGGCCGCCAACCGTGTTCCACCGACCATCCTGGCTGCTGCCGTTCACCGCGACCTCCTCGGCCTGGGCCGTTGCAACCTCGGGACCTGCCCCCTCGCCGTGGCGAGACGCCGAGTCTAACGCGTCAAGTGATCCCTGTCTCGTGCCGATGTGGTCATGAGATGCAGCTTCCCGTGTGGGTAACGGTTGTGATCGCCCGGTTCGTGGGCGGCTTCGCCGTGGGCCTGGTGGCCGGAGTCGTGGTCGCGGCGGCGGTTGTGACCCACACCAACCCCGGGGTGGTGCTCCAGCAGTCCTCGGCGCTCACCCTGACGGTCTTCGTCACGCTGATCGGGGCGGTCGTGACGGGGGCGCTCATGGTCGCGCTGCTCCCGCCGCTCTCGGGGTGCCATGTCAGCATCGGCGACGCGATCCTCGCGGCGTTCGTCGGCTCGCTGATCCCGTTCGTGGGCGGAGTGCTCATCTCCCACGCCGTCACCAGCAACCCCAGCGCCTCGATGTACCTGCCGCTCTACGGCGCCGCCGGCCCGCTGCTCTCGCTCGGCCTGACGGCCGCGGGTATCGCGGCGAGCGTGTGGATGATCCAGTCGTCCACCGGGATCGGATCCGGCCGCGGTCCCCGCTACGAGCTCTACGGCAAGGCCCGGCGGGAGAGCATCGACGACGAGTGGTAGGCCCTCGGGGCCGGATGGATGAATAACCGGTGCCAGGCACCAAATATCGCGTAAGAGCGTGGTGTTCTGACCGTTCGCGCCCTCGAGGGTTGGTGGCTCTCATGGCGTGGCGGCTGGGGTGGGGACCCCGCCGACCCCCAGACCATCGGGGGACGAGCATGTCCCCGTCCTACGGTTTTCGTCGCCCTTCACCGCCCACGGCCTGCGGCCGTGCGCCAAAGGGGTCAGACCCCTTTTGGCGCAAGCGCGTGGGTGAGGGTGACTTGACGGGTGGGCGGTGGATGCGTTCAACTGCGGCGTGCGCCTGCTCCCGCAAGAACGCGATCGGCTGGAACTGTTCCTCGCGGCGGAGCTGGCCCGGCGCCGGCGCGGGCGCGGCCTGCGCCTGAGCCAGGCGGAGGCGGTCGCGGTGATCGCCGACGAGACGATGGAGCTCGCCCGCGACGGTCTCCCCTACGCCGAGGTCGAGCGGCGCGCCTACGGGCTGCTCGGGCCCGGCGACGTGCAGGACGGCGTCGCGGACCTGGTCGACCGGATCGAGCTCGAACCGCTCTTCGCAGACGGGCCGCGGCTGATGGTCCTGCTGCAGCCGGTCGCCCGTGACGGTCCGCCCGACCTCACGCGCGAGCTCGAGCCCGCACTGGCTGCCGTCCGAGGTGACGCTCGCCGTCGAGAACCTCGGCGCCGTGGTCGTCTCGGTCACGTCGCACTTCCACTTCTTCGAGACGAACCGGGTGCTGCGCTTCGACCGCCGCGCCGCCTGGGGCATGCGGCTGGCGACCACGCCGGGTGCGAAGGTCGTCTTCCCGCCCGGCGAGACGCGGGAGGCGCGCCTGGTGGCGATCGGCGGTGCCCGCGTGATCCGCGGCCACGGGGGACTGGTGGACGGCCGCCTGGACGAGCCGGGGGCGCTGGAAGCGGCGCTCACTCTCGCCCGCGAGCGGGGGTATGCGGATGCCGGCGCCTGACCGGATCCAGCTCGGCGACGGCGACCTGTGGGTGACGCCCGAGGCCGACGACGCGTCGGGCCCCGACGAGATCGTGCCCGGCTGGGGCGGCAACCACCGCGACGGGCTGGGCGTTCGCGCCGAGCGCGGCGGCGTCGACATCGCCGTCGTCGGGGGCCTCGTGCTCGACCCCGTGCTGGGCGTGCGCCGAACCTCGATCGGTGTCCGCGGCGGCCGCATCTGCGCGGTGGGACGGGCCGGAAACCCGGACACCATGGACGGCATCGAGGTCGTCCTCGACGCCCAGACCGCGCTCGTCGATGCGCGCGGGCTGATCGTCACGCCCGGCGCCGTCGACTCGCACATGCACTGGCTCTCGCCCCAGCTCGCCGAGACGGCGCTGGCGGGCGGCGTGACGACGTTCGTCGCCCAGGACTTCGGGCCCGTCTGGAATCTGGGTGCGAACCCCGCCGAGTGCCTCGCGACCGCCTGGGCGGCGCTCGAGAGCGTGCCGATCAACGTCGCGTTCCTCGTGCGCGCGTCGTCGTCGCGGCCGGAGGGGGTTGAGGAATCGCTGGTCGCCGGCGGCGCGGGCCTGAAGATCCACGAGGACGTCGCGGCCGGCCCCGAGCAGCTGCGCTGCGCGCTCGATGTCGCCGACCGCCACGACGTCCAGCTCGCCATCCACACCGACGGGCTCAACGAGGCGCTGCTCGCGGCCGACACCGCCCGCGTCCTCGCCGGCCGCACCGTGCACCTCTACCACATCGAGGGCGCCGGCGGCGGCCACGCCCCCGACCTGCTCTCGCTGGCCGGGCGCGAGCGGTTCCTGACGTCGAGCACCAACCCGACCGTGCCGTACGGGGTCGGCGCCGAGGCCGAGCACCTGGCCATGGTGGCCGCCGTCCACCTGCTCGAGCCGGGCTCCCGGCCGGGCGACGCGACGATCCTGCGTGAGCGGGTGCGGCCTTGGACGATGGCCGCCGAGACCGTCCTGCACGACCTCGGGGTCATCTCGATCCTCTCGTCGGACTCCCAGGGGATGGGCCGGGTCGGCGAGACGCTGCGGCGCGCGTTCCAGTGCGCCGCGGTGATGAAGGCGCAGCGCGGCCCCGGCCCCGGGCCGGACGACAACGAGCGCGTCCTGCGCTACCTGGCCAAGGTGACGATCAACCCGGCGGTCGCGCACGGGCTGTCGGCGGACGTCGGCTCGCTCCAGGTCGGCCGCCTGGCCGACCTGTCGATGTGGTGGCCCGGCCTCTTTCCGGTCCGGCCCGAGCTCGTGCTCAAGGCGGGCATGCCGGCGTGGGGCGCATCGGGCAGCGGCGACGCAACCACCATGCTGGTCGAGCCCGTCCGCGTGGGGCCGCAGATCGCCGCCACCGGCGCCGGCGCCGGACGCGTATCGCTCGCGTTCCTGGCCGCCGCGGCGATGAGCGCCGACATCCCCACCACGCGCACGCGCGCGGTCGTCTCGGAGTGCCGCGAGCTGACAGCCGCTGACATGGTGCGCAACAGCCGGACCGGCACCGTGACGGTCGACGCGGCCCGCCGCACCGTCAGCCTGGACGGCGAGCCGCTCACCTGCCTGCCCGTTGCCGAGGTGCCGTACTCGGGCCGCTACCTGATGTGAGCTGGATCACAGTCCGAGTCGGCGCGCCCGGTAGAGTCGGGCCCTCATAACCCGACAAGGTAGGGGGGAACATATGAAGCGACTCGGACTCACGTTCGTGCTCGCGGCTGTCGCCATGGCCGTACTCGCGGCACCGGCATTCGCGAAGACCCGCAACGTCTGGCCTGGACAGTCCATCCAGAGAGCCGTCAACCGCGCCCACCCCGGCGACACGGTGTTCGTGCACCACGGCACCTATCACCAGACGGTCACGATCCGCAAGAACGACATCAACCTGGTGGGACACCGCGTGACGCTGCTTCCACCCGCCCATCCGACCGGGCTCTGCGCCCAGGTCAGCGCACCCGAGGTGAGTGGCATCTGTGTGCTGGGCAACTTCGACTCGAACTTCAACGCGATCCCGCCCGCCGCGCGAGGCAACAGGATCTCCGGCTTCCGGGTCGAGCACTTCAGCGGTGAGGGGATCTTCCTCTACAACGTCGCCGGCACCCGGATCACCCACAACATCGCGGCCTGGAACGGCGACTACGGCATCGTCGGGTTCGTCCAGCACGGTGGCCGCTACCTGTGGAACATCTCGCACGACAACGCCGCGCCCGGCTTCTATCTGGGCGACTCCCCACACGCGAACTACGTGATCGCGCACAACATCTCGTTCAACAACGAGTACGGGATCTTCGTGCGCCACTCGGCCCACGGGCTCGTGACCGACAACCAGGTGTGGGGCAACTGCATCGGCGTGTTCTTCCTCGACGACGGACAGCCGGGCGGCGAGCACAACCTCAAGCTCACCCACAACCGGTCGTGGGCGAACGACAAGGCCTGCGCCGCGAGCGACGACGGCCCCGCCCTCTCGGGCATCGGCGTGCTGCTGCTCGGTGCGCAGCACTCGACCGTGCACGCGAACACGATCCGAAACAACGTCGCCTCCGGGCCGTCGCCCTTCTCGGGCGGCCTACTGCTGCTCTCGGCGACACCGTTCACGGGCGGCAAGAACGCCGCATTCGACACGGTCACCGGCAACACACTGTCGGGCAACACGCCCTTCGACATCCTCTGGGATGGGGCCGGAGCCGGAAACACGTTCTCGGGTAACAGTTGCTCCACCTCGAGTCCGAGCTGGATCTGCAGCTGATCGCATGACTGTCGCACCGGCCCCGGTCTGACCGGGGCCGGTGCGATAGTGTCGCCCGGGCATGGCGAGCACAACCACCGAGGAGCGCCGAGTCGAGGTCACCGGCGGGAGTGTCTGGACGGCCCGGATGGGGCCGCGCGAGGGCATCCCCGCGCTGCTCCTGCACGGCGGCCCGGGTGCGGCCTGCGACTACATGCTCCCCCTGGCCGAACGGCTCGCGGAATGGCGCGGAGTCGTGGTCTACGACCAACTCGGATGCGGCCGCTCCGACCACCCCGACGATCCGGAGCTCTGGACGATGGAGCGCGCGGTGCAGGAGGTCGACCAGGTGCGGGCCGCGCTTCGGCTCGACCGCTGCCACCTGCTCGGCCAGTCGTGGGGCGGGTGGCTCTCGATCGAGTACATGGTCGGCCGGCCGCCCGGAATCGAGAAGCTCGTGCTGGCGAGCACGTCGGCCAGCATCCCCCAGTTCATGGCCGAAGCCCGCAAGCTGATCGACGCCCTGCCCGAGCCCCACCGAACGGTGCTCATCGACCTGGGCGCGCAGGGCGCCTACGACCACCCCGACTACCAGGCCGCGGTCGGCGAGTTCTATCGCCGCCACCTGTGCCGGCTCGACCCGTGGCCGGACGCCCTCGTGCGATCGAGCGAGCAGATGGACGGAAACCAGGTCTACCTGACGATGAACGGCCCCACCGAGTTCGACGTGATCGGGCGCCTCCGCGAATGGGACCGCACGGCCGATCTGCACCGCATCCGGGTGCCGACGCTCGTCACCTGCGGCCGCTACGACGAGATCGCTCCCCCGTGCTCCGAGACGATCACCGCCGGGATCGCGGGCGCGCGCATGCACGTGTTCGAGCACAGCGCCCACTGCGCCCACCTCGAGGAGCCGGACGCCTACGCGGCGCTGGTCGAGGAGTTTCTCTCCACCTGAGCTCGGTGTGAGAGAGGTTGCGCCGCGCTCGCGCCCCGGGCGGCTGCCGCGTATGGTGAGTGGATGGAGCAGCCGGCCGAAGCTCACGACGCTGACCCGGCCGCCGGCGAGCACTGGAGGCTGCTTCTGGTCGGCGCAGCCGCGTGCGCGCTGCTCTACCTGTCCTCGACGGTCTCGGCCTATCTGCTCGCCGAGCTGGGAGGGCGGACGCTCGCGGCCACGCTCGCAGCGATCGTGCTGGTCTGCGTGCTCTGTGTCGCCGCGGTGCGACTCTCGGCCATGCTCGCCTACCCCGGCGGCACGCCGTCCGGCGCCGTGACGGGCCGGGCACCCTCGAAACGGGTCGGATCCGCGGTGATCGCCCAGGTCGGGTTCCTGGTGCTGATCTCGCCGGTTCTGACGGTGCTGGGACACGCCGTGGGCCTTCACGGCACAACCAACGTCCCGCTCGAGCACCGCCGCACCGCCCTCGTCGTCCTTCTGACCTGGCTTGCGGTCGTCGTCGCACCGTGGATGGAGGAGGTGTCGATGCGCGGCTTCCTGCTGTCGGGGCTCTGGACCAGGATCGGCTTCTGGCCGGCGGCATTCGTCTCGTCGCTCGTATGGGCCGGCCTCCACGGCGTTTCGGGCGTCCTCGTGCCGTTCACGATCGAGGGCATCGTCCTGTGCTGGATCCGGCGCAGGACGGGCTCGGTGCGCACCGGCATCGCCCTGCACGCGTCACAGAACGTCGCCGCGTCGCTCGTCTCGGGCGCCGGCATACTCGTGCTGCCGGCGCTGGCCGCCGTGGTCCTGAGCCTGGTCGTCACGCGGGCCGGGACGACGAACGCCGCCGGCCAAGCGCTGGGCCGGGGACTCGAGCGGTTCACCCACACCGCCGAGACCGTGACCGCCCGGCTCACCACGGGCGATCCGTGGCCGGGACTCTGGATCGTCGCCGGCGGCGCCTTCAGCGCAGGGCTCGTGCTCGAGGCCACCGACCTCGAGCTCGCCCTCGGCGGCGGCACCGCGCTCACCGTCGGCCGGATCGTGATCGTCGTGCTCGCCCTGCCGCCGCTCGGCTGGCTGCTCCTGACCGCCCGGCGGGCCTGGGGAGCGCCGGCGGTGACCTGCCTGGCCGGAGCTGCGGGATGCGCGATCGTCATTGCGAGCCGGGTCGGGATCCTGTTTCACAGCGCCGGGCTGGTGCCCCTGGTCGGCGTCGGCTACACGCTCGTCGCATTCGGGCTGCTCGGCCTCGCCACGACGTCGATCGACCTGCGGGCACGCACCGCCGCCGGTGCCGCGGGGCTGCTGCTCGCCGCCACGCTGACCCCACTCCCCTACGTCATCACGTCGGCCCAGGGCGAGGTCGACCAGTCGCTCGTCACCTCGCTCGCGGCGGCGGCCGCGCTGGTCTCGGTCGGGCTCACCCTGCGCCGGCCGGCGCCGCCCCGGGGAAGCCTGGTTGCAGTAGAACTCCCTCAGTGAAGACCTCGCGCTGGTCGATCTGCTCCAACGGGTCGCTGCTCTCGATCGCGTCAACCGATTCGGTGCTCTGCATCGGGTCGGTCGGGTCGGTGCTCTCGATCGGCTCCCTGGGAAGCGCCTGCTCGGTGTGGTCGGTGGGCTCGTTCGCGTCGTTTGGGTCGGTGCTCTCGTCGCGCTCGCGCTGGTCGCTGCTCTCGGACCGCTCCTACGACGCGGTGCGCGGATCGGCCGACGCCCACACCCGCGCCGGGTCGCTCTCGGCGGTCCAGCTCGCTGCCGGGCTCGCGGTCGTCGTGCTGGCCGGCCGCAGCCTCGAAGCCCGCCGCCGCCACTCCTGAAGAATGGGGCCTGGCCCCGTTATTCACCCCGTCTGCAGGTCGCGGCGGGCGAACCGGTCGACCGCCGCGACGGCCGCGAGGGCGGCGAGCGCCAGCATGACCGCGGTGCCGGAGAGGTCGGCGGCGGCCACGGGTACCTGCGTCACGTGGTGGAACGGGGACACGGAGTCGACCCACCCCGGAGCGCCGAGCAGGCCGCCGAGCAGCTCCCACAGGAAGGCCACGCCGACGAGCCCGAAGGCGATCCCGGGGCTTGGCCGGGGCAGCCATGCAAAGAGCAGCGCCCCCAGCGCGAGGAACAGCAGCGACGCGGCGATGGAGTTGGCGCCGGCCGCGAGCAACCCCGTCAGGCCGACGCCCGCGTTCGTCACCGCCGCACCGGCCCATGCGCACACGCCCAGGAGCAGGGCAAGCGCCGCGGTCGCCGCCGCGGCGATCAGAAGCCTCCCCGCCAGCCACCGCCGCCGTCCGACGGGAAGCGCGAACAGCGTCTCGAGCCGGCCGGATGACTCCTCGTCGCGCAGGCCGCCGACGTGGCTCACCGCGAACAGTGCCACCAGCAGCACGAACAGCGAGAACACCACCGCCAGATATCCGGCCGGGGTCGAGATCGCGAGGCCGTAGGTGTGAATGTGGCTCTTGCCGATCTCCTCGGCGATGCTGCCCGCGAACCCACCCAAAAGGCCCGCGAACAGCCCCGCGCTCACCGCCCACCCCGCGAGCGTCGGCAGCTCCGCGCGCAGCGCGGCCTGGGTCGGAGAGCCGAGCAGCGCCGTTCGCGACGGCACCACCGCACGACCGTGCAGCACGCTCGCGCCGATGTCGCGGCGGCGGGCGATGGCCACAGCGGCCGCGGCCATGACCGCGGCCGCCACGGCGAACAGAAGAAACACCGCGGGCCTCGGGGCGGTCACCGGCCGGATCTCCTCGGCCCACCCGATCGGCGTCAGCCAGCGCATCCAGCCGACACCGTGACCGACGTCGGCGGCGATCCGCAGCAGCACGGCCAGGCCGACCGCCGCGACGCCACCCGCCTGGGCGCTGCGGCGGGTGGGCGCAAGCTGGGACGCGAGCGCGCCGACCGTCGCGAACACCACCGCGGGCGCCACCAGCGCGGCCGCGGTCAGTGCCGACTCGCGGGCGGTCATGTCGCCCGGCAGCACACCCGCGAGCAGGAAGGCGACGGTCGTCACGAGCCACAGCAGCAGACATTCGGCCGCGAGCGCGGCGAGGATGGCCATGACCGCGCCGCCACGGCCGACCGCCCCGGCCAGGATCAGCTCGTAACAGCCCGCGTCCTCCTCGCCGCGGAGGGCGCGCACCGCGGCGAAGACCGACCAGGCGGCGGTGACGATCGCCAGGATGCCGACGACCCGGAACTCGGCGTAGCCCGCGACGGTGGCCAGGTCGTGGGGGACACCATAGAAGAGCCGCAGGGCGATGTTGTCGGAGAACACGTGCGCGAACCTGACGCGATCGGCCACGCTCGGATACGTCTCGCGGTAGCCGACGACCTGGCCCGCCGCATAGGCCGCGCAGATCACCCCGATGACGATCAGGCGGACGCGCTCGCCCCGCAGGGCGTGCAGCACGATGCGAACGCGCCGGCCGCATGTCAGACCGCCCGGTCGTAGTGGGCCAGGAAGAGCTCCTCGAGCGACGGCTCCCGGCTGACCAGCGACACCACACCCGTCCCGGCCAAGCGGTCGAGCAGCGGCCCCACCGGCCCGCGGACGTCGAAGCGAAGGCCGTTGGCGCCGAGCGGCTCCGCGGTGACGCCCTCCACGCCGGCGATGCTCGGCGGTGCGCCTGCGAAGGTGGCCTCGACGACGCGGGCCGACAGGTGCCGCAGCTCGGCCAGCGTACCCTCCTCGACCAGCCGCCCATCACGCAGGATCCCGACCCGGTCGCACAGAGCCTCGACCTCGCTCAGGATGTGCGACGACAGGAACACCGTCTGCCCGGCCGACTTGGCCTCGGCCACCGTGTCGCGGAAGGCCGCCTCCATCAGCGGATCGAGCCCGCTCGTGGGCTCGTCCAGCACCAGCAGGTCGGGACGAACAGAGAAGGCGGCGATCAGCTGGATCTTCTGCCGGTTTCCCTTTGAGTAGTCGCGCACCCGCTTGCCCGGGTCGAAGACGAACCGCTCGATGAGCTCGCGCCGGTACGCGGCGTCGGTGCCGCCGTGCAGCCGGGCCAGGAATTCGAGGCACTCGAGGCCGGTCAGCGCAGGCCACAGCATCGGCTCGCCCGCGACGAACGCGACCCGGCGGTGCGCCTGCACCGGGTCGCGCCAGGCGTCCACGCCGAACACGGCCGCGCTGCCGCCGGTGGGCCGCTGCAGGCCCAGCACCAGCCGGATCGTCGTCGTCTTCCCGGCGCCGTTCGGCCCCAGGTAGCCGTACACCTCGCCGGCGCGGATGGCGAGGTCGAGCCGATCGAGCGCGAGCGTGTGGCCGTAGCGCTTGGTCAGCCCGGACGCCCGGACCGCGATGTCGTCCTGATCAGCCGTTGCGGGCCGGGAGGATAGCCGTCCCGCGACTCAGGCAGCCGGCTCGAGCCGGACGGCGAGCTCGTCGGAGGTGTAGAACTGCGAGGCAACGGGACGCGTGATGCGGATCACGTCCGTGATCTCCTGCGTGGTCAGCCGCTCGCGCCAGGCCCAGGCGTTCGCCTTGCTCTCCATGGGCTGGTAGGCCGTGCGCGCCATCCCCACCCGGCCCCAGGCCGAGCGGCGGGAGGCATCGCCGGCAATGCTCCCCTCGCGGACGGCCCTCTCGGCCCGTGCATTGAAGTCGAGGCCGAGGCGGCCGTACAAGTCGCGGAACTGCGGCAGCGGGTCGGCCGCGATGTCCTCGTAGCGCACGACGGTGAACTCCGGGTGACGGGCCGCCTGCTGGGCGATGGCCCAGTGGATCAGGAGCCACAGGAGCGCGCCGTGTGCGACCGGGTCGAGCGGCTGTGCCGCCGCCCGCTCGAGATCACCGGCGTACTCACTCAGATAGCGGCCAACCAGCTCGGGCTGCGAGGCGATGTCGGGCAGATTGTCGGCCCAGCCGTTGCCGATGCGCTTCAGGCTCGAGACGATTCCGGCGGGATGGCGCACGAGCATGACCACGCGACACTCGAGCCGCTCGGCCAGCCACTCGGCCGCGAACACCATGTAGGGATCGTCGATCAGCGCCTGCAGCCCGCGGGCGCGGCCAAGGGCAAACGCGGCCTGGTACTTCGCCGCCTTGGCCAGGTCGTACACGCCGTGGTTGGTGCGAAGCTCGGCGGCGAGCCCGTACCGCAGCTCCAGCATGTCCCGGAACCCCGGCAGATGCTCGGCCTCGTTGTGCGGGCCGACGTACTGGTAGGCCCGCGGCGGCGGCACGCGCAGGATGCCCGGCGTCAACCCGGGAGGGTGACGGCGGTTGAACGGCTCGTTGACGTGGACGACGCCGCCACCGCCCTCGATCATCTTCGCGACCCAGCTGCCGCCGGAGCGATGCATGCCTGTCAACAGAATCGGTGTGCTCATGCGCATGGCCGAGATCGATTATCGCAAGGTGTACGGCGCGCGGCCCCAGAGGGACGGCGGCCCAGAGCGCCGTTCATATGATCTCCATCGGCCTCGAGCCCCGTGTACGTTAGGCATGCGAGGTTGTCGATCCATTGGACACGCCGCACCGGCACCGGTCAAGATGCCGCCTCGCGGCGCCTTGGCGATCCCACTCCTCCCGGGGTACCGTGTCGGGAGGTTATGGAGGTGGTGTGAGCGACACCTGGATCTATGTGGCGGTGGCCGGGCTGCACGTGCCCGGGATGGCGGTCATCGCGCTGCTCCTGCGCGATCTGGCCCGCTCGGATCCACCCGACGGCCCCGAGCCGCCGGGCTGGCGCTGGCGGCCTCGCCCGAGGCCGGGCCGCGGCCCGCGGGCGACACGGTCGAGCGCGACCCGGCGTTCTCCGGCCGCCTGAGGCGTGCGGCTCGACTCCGCCCAGGCGCGAGCGCTCTTCGCATCGGCCCCCGTGGCGCGACTGGCCACGGTGGCCGCGGACGGGGCACCCCACCTCGTGCCGGTGTGCTTCGCCCTCATAGGAGACACCGTCTACACGGCCGTCGACGGCAAGCCCAAGCGCACCTCCAGCCTCGCCCGGCTTGCCAACATCGCCTCCGAGCCGCGCGTGGCGCTCCTCGCCGACCACTACGACGACGACTGGACGCGGCTCTGGTGGGCGCGGGCCGACGGCGACGCCCGTGTGGTCACCGACACGGACGAGCGCGCGCAGGCCGTTGCCAACCTTGCGGCGGTCTACCCCCAGTACACCAGCGACCCACCCCCGGGAGCGGTGATCCGGGTCGCGGTGGGCCGTTTCAGCGGATGGAGAGCGTGAAGCCCGGCCGCGTCACCGGCCTTTCGCTGTCCGCCGGGTTCAGGTACCTTTCGGGGGACACGAGCCCGGGTGGGTGGCAATAGTGGATCTGTTTGCAAAGGTCATTCTGGCCGTCGCCATTTTGGTGGCAAACGGTGCGCTGCTCTTTTTCATCCTCCGGTTCCTGCTCTGGCTGGCGTTTCCGGACTCGAAGCAGGAGGCCGGAGTGGCGGCGGTCGCCGTCCCGCCGGCCACCGCCGGCACCGCGGCCGTTGCAGCGCTCGGCGCCGGTGCGGCCACCGCCGCGACGACCCCGGCGGTGCCGGTCACGCCCTCGGTGCCGGGCGAGCCCCCGGTGTTCATCCCGTCCGCGCCGCGCCCCCGCGCGTACCCGCACAGGCTCCTGATCGGCGTACCGGTGATCCTGTCGCTGTTCGCGGGCGGCGTCTGGCTGGGCACGGTGGTCGGAGGCTCCGGCGACGCCGCGGCGGCCACGCAAGTCATCACCCTCCACGGCAAGGTCGTGACGGTGAACGCCACCAAGACCGAGCTGCGGGTGCCCAGCACCAGGGTCTTGTTCAAGAAGGGCAGCGTGGTGACCGTGCCGGCAAGGACCCTGGTGTTGCCGACACGAACCGTGGGGAGTGTCGTCACCAGAACGCACGTCCTGACGCTTCCCGGGAAGACCAGCACCGTCACCACCACGTACACCATCCCCCCGACGACCGTGTTCGAGACGGGCACCACGGTCACCGTGACCGCGACGACGACGCAGACGGTCACGACCACCGACACCACCGGTACGACGACGACCACCTAGATGGGTAGGCGGCAGTGATGAGCGTGCTCGTTCTCGTGCGGATGAACGGCAACACCGAGCGGCTGCTGGAGGCGTCCGAGCGGCTCTGCGAGGCGTTCGGCATGCCGGACGGCCTGACCGCCCAGGTCACCTCGCCCACCGAGGAGGGCATCGTGATCATGCAGCTGTGGGAGTCCGAGGATCAGCGCCGGCAGGCCAACGAGGGCCCGGGCCACGAGGCCCTGATCGAGAGCGGGATCCTGCGCGAGACGCTCTCGGGCACATCCGAGGTGTGCGAGACCCACCGCGTGCAGCTCGCCGACGTCGTCGCCGCCCCGCGCCCCCGTCGCCGCAAGCCGGCCAGAACGAAGGCCGCCGCTGCGACGCCCAGCGATACCATGTGACCCCCCGCGGGCGTAGCTCAATGGCAGAGCAAGAGCCTTCCAAGCTCCAGACGAGGGTTCGATTCCCTTCGCCCGCTTTTCTTCTTCTCCTCCTCTCTTCTCTCTTCGTCTTCTCTTCCAGCCTGAGGAAGCGCCTCGCGCGGGCTATGGCGCGACGTTCTGGTTGATGTGGAAGAGATTGTCGGGATCGTAGGCCCGTTTGACCTGAACCAGGCGGTCGTAGTTTTGGCGGTAGTTGTCTCGAATTCGGCCGTAATCGTCGTCCTGCATGAAGTTGATGTAGCCGCCGGGCTCCGAGTAGGCGGACAACGCGTTGTAGTAGTCGCGTAGCCACTTGATCCGCTCGGAGTCTTTGGCCGGGTCGGTCCAGCCCGCCAGGAACACCATCCCGTAGGTGGCGTCGCGGTAGGCGAAGGCGGTGTCGTTCGCTCCCACGCGATGGCAGGCGCCGTTGATCGGATACATGTGCATCGTGCAGGTCACCTCGGGGACCTGGGATCCATGCTCGACGTGGGCCGCAATCGCAGCGTCCGGAAGGTCCCTGACGAAGGCCCCTTTCCAGTACGCACGGAGCCCCTTCGGATAGAGCGCGTCGAAGGCGCCGTTCAGTGCCGGATACGGCAGCGGACCGCTTCCGTCGGCAACGATCGGCGCGACGTCTCGGAACGGCTTGCAGCACCTTCTCGGCTTGGTCGAGCGGTCCGGCCCAGTGCACCACGACCAGGCACAGGGTGTCGCCGTGCCGGTCCTCCGGGATGAACGGCAACGGCGGGGCGATCTGGAATCCGGGGAAGCCACCGAACTCCTCCGGAGCCTCGCGGATGAATTCATCGAACATCCGAAACACTGTCGCCGCGTCGTCCAGGTTGTAGAAGATCGGCCCGGCGAAGACCTGCTCGACCTCGCTGAGCCGATACTCAAACGAGGTGACGACGCCGAAGTTGCCGCCCCCACCGCGCAGACCCCAGAAAAGGTCCTCGTTCTCGTGTTCGCTCGCGGTGCAGGAATCTCCCGTCGGCCGTCACGACATCCGCTGAGACCAGATTGTCGATCGACAGCCCGAGCGCGCGATCCAGATAGCCGATCCCTCCGCCGAGCGTGAGACCGGCGATGCCCGTCGTCGAGATGATCCCGCCGGTCGTCGCCGAGACCGAAGGCGTGGGTCGCGTAGTTGAAGTCCCCCAGGTCGCTCCGGCATCCGCCCGGGCCGTCTTGGTCCTCGGATCCACACGCACAGTCCGCATCGTCCCATGTCGATGACCACGCCTCCGTCATTCGTCCCGAACCCCGGCCCGCTGTGCCCGCCGCCGCGCACTGAGAGATCGAGCCCGTGCTCGCCGGCGAAGTTCACGGCCGCCATGACGTCGGCGACCTGCTCGGCCTTCAAGACCGCCAGCGGACGCCTGTCGAACATCCCGTTGTGCACCACCCGGGCCTCGTCGTAGCCCTCGTCCTCGGCCGTTACAACGCGGCCGCGAACCTGATCGCGGAGAGCTCGTACGGCCTCTCCAACACCGCGTTCCATAGTGGCATCAGCCATGGTGGATTCCCTCCTCCGCTTGACGACGGTGAACCGGCGATACTTCCACTTCGTTACAGGTGCGTCAAGCTCCGCTGGGGGGTGGGGTCATAACCACGCGCAGCTCGGCCGGGTCGAGCGAACGCGGCCAGCCGGTGCGGGCCAGCGATGAGTTTTCGCGAAGTGGGCGGTCTACTTTGTGGTCAGAGTGCCGTATCACCAAAATTGAGGGGGCAGCGTGGAGCCAAGCGCGTACGACCTCGAACTGCCGGACGCCGCCGTCATTGACGCCGCAGCAGTCCCTGCCGCCGTTGACCGAGCCACGTGGCAGGCACAGCTGGATGGGCTGCTGGTCAGGGAGAAGGCGCACACCCGCGAGGGCGACGCGATTGCCGCGGCGCGGCGGAGACTCCCGATGGTCGAGGTTGACGGGGCGACCCCGCTCGTCGGGGCGGAGGGGCGGGTGACGCTCCTCGAGACATTCGAGGGTCGGCGCCAGCTCCTCGTCTATTACCACATGTGGCATGACGGCCGAGCCTGCCGAGGGGCAGTGCGAGGGGTGCACCTTCTTCAACGGCCAGGTGCGAGAGCTCTCCTACCTGCACTCGCGAGGCGTCACCTACGCCACCTTCTGCCAGGGGCGTACGAGGAGAGCGTCGCCTCCCGCGACTTCATGGGCTGGGACGTGCCGTGGTATTCGGCGCAGGGCTCCGCCGACCAACTGCTCGCCGGCCGCTGGTTCGGCATGCAGGTCTGCTACCTGCGCGACGGGGCACGGGTCTTCGAGACCTACTGGTCAAGCGGCCGGGCTGCGGAGGCTCTGGCACCCAGCTACGCAATGCTCGACATGACAGCCTACGGCCGGCAGGAGATCTGGGAGGAGTCCCCCGACGGCTGGCCGCAACGCTTCGCGACCAGCGGAGAGCAATTCCGCACCAACGGCCGCCCCACCGCACAATGGTCCCGCCTCGAGCGACCACGGCGCTGACACGCGCGCAGCGTGTGGCGTAGGAGCGGTCGCCAACGTCCCTCTCACGCCGCCGGGTTAGCGTCGGGCGATGGGAGCGTCGGGCGGAACCGGACAGCGGGCCTCTTTCGATCGACGCCGGCGGCGCAGACGCCGGCGCCGCATCCGCCGTGTCGCGCTCCTGGCGATCGTCGTCGTGCTATCGCCGGCCATCTACTCGTACGTCACCACCATGATGCAGCCGTCGAGCCTGCCGCTCTGGCCGCGGAGCGTCGAGTGGCTGCGGGCGAACCACGGCAACTGGCTCGTGGACGAGGCCGAGCACTACTACTACAGCTGGCAGGCGCCCGCTCCGGGCGGGCCACAGCTGAAGACGCTGCCCGCCGTCGGCGTCGACACGCCCCCGGCGAGCACGAAGGGCGCCAAGCGGCTCGCGTCGTACGCGCCGCCGCCGATACCACCCGTCTTCGCCAACCCGCTGCCGGGCGAAGGCGTCTGGAGAGGGACCGGGCCCACCGTGCGCGGCCGCCCACCGGTGCTTGTGACGACGTTCCGGACCGAGGTCGCCTATCCGCGCATCGTCGCCTACGTTGCCTGGTTCGACCACACGCGCACGTCGCTCGCCTGGTACCCCGGCCGGTATGAGCCCCCGAACGCCCCCGTGCGCGGGCCGATGTCGATCCCCTCCGGCGAGCGCTGGCGCCTGTACGCAACGTTCAACGGCGGCTTCATCTACGCCGACGGCAACAACGGATCGTCGATCGACGGACGCATGTACGAGCCGCTGAAGACCGGCCTGGCGACGATGATCGCCTATCGCAACGGGCGAGTGGACGTGCGCACATGGCACGGCGGGCCCGTCGCCGGGCCCCAGATCGCGTTCGCCCGCCAGAGCCTGCCGCTGATCATCGACCACGGGCGCCTCAGCCCGGCGCTGAATGACAGCTCGCAGTGGGGCTTCACGCTCGGGAACGCGGTCCGCGTCTGGCGTACCGGGGCGGGGATCGACCGGCACGGCAATCTGATCTACGCGGCCGCGGACTTCCAGACCGTTTCGACGCTCGCGATGATCCTCAAGCGGGCCGGGGCCGTGCGTGCGATGCAGCTCGACATCAATCCTGAGTGGCCGACGCTCATCACCTACAGGCACCACGGCGGCCTCGATCCGGTGCGAGTGGTGCCGAACTACCAGCAGCCGCCGACCCGCTACCTCGTCCCCGACGACCGCGACTTCTTCGCTGTCTACCGGCGGATCCCGGGCTCGGTCACCGTGCCGTTCAGGTGATCGCTCCACGGCGCTGGCGCCGTGAGATCTCATGCCTCGATGGGACGCGGTGAGACGGGGCCGAGCGTACAAGGCACAGAAGTGAGGTGTCTGCGCATCGCAATGCTGTCGCTCGCCCTGATGGGAGCCGCGTCCGGGTGCAGCCGCGGCACAGCAGGGACCGGCTCGACGGGCGATCATTCGCATCCCACGAGCCGAGCCTCGACCGTCCCGCGGTCGCTCCACTTCCCGACTGCCGTGACCTGGTATGGCGGCCCGCTGCTCTCACTCCCCGGCACCGGCTCGTTTGAGTGGCTCTGCACCGGCTCGACCGGCTCGACCCGGCGCTTCCACATTCGGTATACCGCCACGACCAACGAGCGGGTCGCGGTCGTTGAAATGGGCGGACAGCAGCTGCGCTATCACCCTGACCATCCGGGCGCGGTCGTTATGCCCCCAGCCCAGCGAGCTGGGCCGCAGACCTGGCGCATCCGGTTCGGCGGCGAAAACGGGACGACCAGCGTGCAGGTTCGATTCCAGTTCACTGTGATTGGCGGCGCGTGCGTCGTTCAGCGGACGACGGCGAGCCGAAGATTCACGTCAACAGCCGGGTAGCACGCGCGTTCTGGCTGCGAACTCCGTACCTCCATGAGAGATGATGCGCGTCATGGGTGAGCTGATCCTGATCAGGCACGGTGAGACCGAGTGGAGCCGGTCCGGCCGGCACACCGGGCGCACCGACATTCCTCTGACCGACGCGGGCGTGGCCGCAGGTAGGGCGCTCGCCCCGGCGCTGGCCCACCGGCATCTGGTCGCCGTGTTCAGCAGCCCGCTTGCCCGTGCCATGCAGACGGCCGCGTTGGCGGGCCTGACCGGCGTCAGGCCCGATCCCGAGCTGATGGAGTGGGACTACGGCGGCTATGAAGGCATGACAACGGCGCAGATCCGCGAGACGAGGCCCGGCTGGTACCTGTGGCGGGACGGTGTCGTTCCCGGCGACGCCGGCCACCCTGGCGAGGAGCTCCAGCAGGTGGGGGCACGCACGGACGCGGTGCTGGGCCGGGTCCGGCCGCTGCTTGACGACGGCGACGTGGCCGTCGTCGCTCACGGCCACCTGCTGCGCGTGCTCACCGCGCGCTGGCTCGGCCTCGACCCGTCAGCCGGCCGGCTGTTTCGGCTCGATACGAGCACCCTCAGCACCCTGAGCACCGAGCACGAGCAGACGGTCATCTCTGCCTGGAACGTCCCGTAGCAAGGTGTCAGTGCCCGGCGGCCTGACCGCCGTCGATGTGGACGACCTCGCCGGTGACGAACGTCGCTCGCTCGAGATAGAGGATCGCGTCGGCGACGTCGCTGACCTCGCCGACCCGGCCGACGGGGTGAAGGCCGGCCATGCCCTCGTAGGAAGACGCCTCGTGCTCGGGGGTCTTGATGACTCCGAGGGAGAGCGCGTTCACCCGCACGCCGCGGGACGCGTACTCGATCGCCAGGGAGCGGGTCACGGCTGCGAGTCCGCCCTTGGTGAGGGCCGCAAGCGCGGCCGGCCTCGCGCTGCTGGCGTGGTCGACGAGGCTGGTGGAGATGTTGACGACGTGGCCGCTGCCCTGGCTGACCATCGGCGGGATGGCGCGCTGGGTGATGTGGAAGAACCCGGCCAGGTTCACGGCCGTGATCGCCGCAAAGTCGGCGGGCGTGTACTCCGTGAAGGGCTTGCCGATGAAGATCCCCGCGTTGTTGACCAGGCTGTCGATCCGCCCGAAGCGGTCGAGCGCCTGCTCCACCACGCGCTGGGCCGTGCCGGCCTCGGCGATGTCGCCCTCCACGGTGAGAAAGTCGGACTCGTCCGAGGAAGGGATCGAGCGGGCGGTGCCGACGACCGCGTATCCGGCTCGACGAAACGCCGCCGCGAGGCCGGCGCCGATGCCGTGAGAGGCACCGGTGACGATGGCGACCTTCTGTGGCTCGGGCGCCGCGCTCATCCGACGAGATAGGTCTCATAGATCACGCCTCCGGCCTCGCGGCCGCCGACGCTGATGAACACGCCCTTGTTCAGCCAGTCGAGGTCGGGGGCGGCGGTCTCGATCTGGGTCGACGTGCGGAAGGTGTACTCACCGGCATCGACGTCCTCGCCGCGCGCGAGGCGTGCAAGGACATCGGCGCTGCCGTGGCGCACACTGCGCGACTGGACGTACAGCAGATCCCCTCGGTCGGTCTGAAGCGTGTAGCGGATGTCGCCAAGCGCGGTGCCGTCCGGGAGGGCGATCTGCCAGTCGGCGCTGGCACCGGGGAGAAGTTCCCCGCTGAGCTCCGGCCCCGTGAACGTCCCACCGATCAGGGGCACGATGCGCCGGTGCCCCTGGGCGATGTCGCCGAGATCACGGACCTCGCCGAGCCGGGCCTCCAGGCGGTAGACCAGGGTGAGTTGGGGATCGGGGAGACGCGTCTCGTCAACCCTTCCCGTCCGAGGCCATCCCGGAACCACCGGCCGGCATGCCGGCGGCCGCGATCTCGTCGTGGAGCGCCTTCAGGGTCGCGACGTAGATCTCCGAGAAGGTGGGGAACGGCTGGATGGTGTCCCGCAGCACGTCGAGCGGGACGCGGGCGCGCACCGCCAGCGTGGCCTGTTGCAGCCACTCGCCGGCGTCGGGGCCGAGCGCGTAGGCGCCGGTCAGCCATTCGCCGTCGCTGAGCAGGGTCAGGAAGCCGTTCTCGTCGGCGTAGGCGTGGGAGTAGGTGGCGGCCTTGGCAATGTCCGCGAGCGGAGTGGTCGCGCTGAAGCGGGCCTCGGTCGCACCGACGGCAGCCGCCTGCGGGTCGGTGTAGACCGCGCGTGGCACCGCGTCGTAGTTGGCCTCGCGCGGCTCACCGAGGATGTTGGCCGCGACGACCTCGCCCTGGTACTTGCCGACGTGGGTCAGCTGCCAGATCCCGGTGGCATCGCCGATCGCCCACAGGCGCTCGCCGGCGCGCAGGAACCCATCGACCGGGATCCCGTGGGGATCGGCTTTGACGCCCACCGTCTCCAGGCCCAGCCCGGCGATCCGCGGGCGCCGGCCGGTGGCCACGAGGAGCCGGTCGCCCCGCAGCTCGCGGCCGTCGTCCAGCTCCAGGACATAGTCGTCGCCGTCGCGCCGCGCGGCGGTCGCGTGCACGCCGAGGGCGAGCTCGATACCTTCGCGGCGCAGGGCCTCGCCGAGCGCCTCGCCCAGTGGCGCCGCCTCGCGGGCAAGCACATGCTCCGCCCCGTCGACGATCGCCACCTCCCCGCCGAGCCGGCGCACGACCTGGGCCATCTCGACGCCCACCGGCCCCCCGCCGAGCACGAGCAGGCGGCCGGGGACCGCCTTCATGCCGGTCGCCTCGCGGCTGCCCCAGATGCCCTCGAGCTCTCTCAGGCCGGGGACGGGCGGCACGAATGGATCCGCGCCGGTCGCCATGACGACGTGGTCGGCGGTGTGACGCACGCCGTCGACCTCGACCACGCCCGGCCCCGCCAGCCGGCCCGTGCCGCGAATGAGCGCGATGCGGTTGTTCGCCAGCCAGCGCTCCTGCCCCTTGTCCGAGTAGTTCGAGACCATGTAGTCGCGCCAGGCCAGCACCGCCGCAACGTCCAACTCTGCGCTCGCTCCCGCGGCCCGCGCGGCATGCACCGCCTCGCCGGGGCGAAGCAGCGACTTGGACGGGATGCACGCCCAGTACGAGCACTCGCCGCCGACCAGCTCGCGCTCGACAACGGCGACGCGAAGGCCGCCGTCGGCCAGCGCCCCGGCACAGTGCTCGCCCGGCGAGCCGCCGCCGAGGACGATGACGTCGTAATCGTTGCTCATGTCGATCTCCTTCAGGCCGGAGTTCGGTCGGGGTGCGTAGGTGCGTTCATGTGCCGCGGCTGGAGGTCCGGGTCGTGGAAGAAGCGCGAGCGGTCATCCCCCTCCCACTCCTCACGAAGGCCCGGCGCGCCCAGGTCCCAGTCGGGGCGGATTTCGCGGGTCGCCTCGCGGAGATCGCGGCGGAGGTCCTCGACGGACGGCCTGCCCCAGAACCAGTAGCCGTTGTAGACGCTGTGGATCACGAGGCCCGGCTTGAGCACGAGCGTGTGGGGAATCATCGGGTCGTGATAGGGATCGGTGTACTCCTGGATGTCCAGATCCTTCTGCACCTTGCGGCCGGCATCCGAGAGAAATGTCCACTGCGCGCCCACCGAGGCGCGAAACTCACGGGTCTCGAAGATGCTGTCGGTCGAGATCGTCACGATCTGGGTATAGGCAACGGCGATCTTCGAGTAGAAGGCGGCGAGTTCGAGGTGTTGCTGGTGGTCCTTGGGACAGAAATGGCCGCGGGCGAGCACGAGGATCATCGGGTCGTTCCCCTGCAGGTCGCTCAGCCTGCGCCGGGTCTTGCCCTGGTCGGTCAACTCGTAGTCCGGGAAGGTGCCGCCCGGAACGATTTCAGCGCGCATGCGATGCCCCCCTCGAGGTTCGGGTTGGCGCCATCGGCCCCAGCAGGCTCGGCGGTTCTCGGGGCCGGTGCACCGCTTGGCCGCGACGAAGGCATCGACTAGGGTGTCTCCGGGTGCGATGTCGAGCGCCGCGGACGAATCTGGCGGCGATCATAGCCACGAAGGAGGGCGCTGTGAGCAACTTGACCGAACACAGTGAAGCATCGACCAAGGGCCGCGGCGTGGACGCGGTCGACATGGGACTCGAGGCCGTTGTCATCCCGGTGGCCGACGTCGACCGGGCGAAGCGGTTCTACCAGAGTCTCGGCTGGCGACTGGACGCCGACTTCCCCTTCGACAACGGCTTCCGGGTCGTCCAGTTCACGCCGCCCGGGTCGGGGTGCTCGGTGCAGTTCGGCGCCAACATCACGGCGGCCGAGCCCGGCTCCGCCGATGGGCTCTACCTGATCGTCTCCGACATCGCGGCTGCGCGCGCCGAGCTCGTCGCCCTCGGGGTCGACGTCAGCGAGGTGTTCCATCCCGGGTCGCCGGGCGCGCAGTTCCAGTCAGACGACGCGAGCGGCCACGCCAGCGGGCCGGCGCCCGATCACAAGAGTTACAACTCATTCGCCACGTTCCGCGATCCGGACGGGAACCGGTGGCTGTTCCAGGAGATCACGACCCGGCTCCCGGGCCGGATCGAGGTGGACACCACGTACGCGTCGGCCGCGGATCTCTCGAGCGCGCTGCAGCGAGCCGCCGCCGCGCACGGGGAGCACGAGGCGCGCATCGGGAAGGCTGACCCGGATTGGCCGGACTGGTACGCCGAGTACATGGTTCGCGAGCGGGCCGGCGAGGCGCTGCCCACCTGAGCTGTCGAGGCCGATCGCCGCGCCAAAAGGGGTCTGACCCCGTTTGGCGCGCCGCGGTCAGGCCCGGCGCCAGCCGGCCGCCTGCAGATGCTCGGCGAGCTCGGCGCTGTCCTCGCCGACGTTCAGGAGCACGGGCTCGAGCGTGACCTCCTGGCCGTCCTCGCCCGTTCGCACCGTCGAGCTGATCACGTTGCGGTAGCTCAGGCGGCGAATGCCATCGCCCAGGAACACCCTGGCGCCGTCGCGGCGGCCGGCTTCGGCCGTCGATTCACGAATGAACGTCATCTCGGTCTGTGCACCGCCGATGGGGCTTGCGATGACCACGAGAGTGTCGACAATCTGCATGAGCTACTGGGCCATCAGTCCGCCGTCGACGACCACCGCTTGGCCGGTGATGTAGGCGGCGTCGGGCGAGCACAGGAACGCGACCGTGGGGGCGATGTCCTCCGCCGTTCCCTGGCGGTTCATCGGGATCCACCGTTCGACCATCGCCGCGATGGCAGCCGCGTCCATCCCCGCCTGCTCGAAGATGGGATCGTTGAAGCCGGTGTCGATCCAGCCGGGGCAGACACAGTTCACCCGCACCCCGTCCCTCGCGTATTCGACCGCGAGCTGGCGGGTCAGGTTGATGACCGCCCCTTTCGAGGAGTCGTACGCCACGAGGTTGGGCTCGCCGATCATGCCGCTGATCGATGCGGTGTTCACGATGACGCCGCTTCCCTGTGCCCGCATCGCCGGGATGAACGCCCGGCTGACCAGCAGCATCCCGCGCACGTTGACCGCGTAGTGCAGATCCCAGTCGGCGAGCGTCTGAGAGAGCGCCGTGCCGGGGATCAGCACGCCGGCGTTGTTGTGCAGGATGTCCACCCCGCCGAAGTGCATAAGGACGCTCGCCGCCATCTCCTCGACCTGGCCGGGATCGGCGACGTCGCACCCGAACTCCTCGGCCTCGATCCCGTGACGGCGAAGGAGCGCAACGGTCTCCCCGGCCTTCGGCCGCGAGCGGTCGACGACCGCGATCCGCGCGCCCTCGAGCCCGAGCCGATTTGCGCACGCCCGGCCGATGCCGTGACCGGCACCGGTGACCAGGGCGACCCGGCCTTCCAGGCGCCTCGGGATCTCCACGTTTGGGTTAGCCGACCCGGATCAGCTTCTTGTTCACGAACTCGTCGGCGCCGTAGCGGCCGAGCTCGCGTCCCGAGCCCGATCGCTTGACTCCGCCGAAGGGCAGCTCTGCGCCATCGGCGCCCACGAGGTTGACGTACACCATGCCGGCGTCGATCTTGTTGGCGATCCGCTCCGCCTGATCGGCGTCGGTGGTGAACACGTATGAGCCCGAGGCCGAACGGCGTGTCGTTGGCGACCTTGACGGCTTCGTCCTCGGACCGGACCCGGTAGACGGCGGCCACCGGCCCGAAGAACTCCTCGTAGCGGGCGGAGGCGCCTTCGGGGATGTCGGCCAGAACCGTGGGCGGGAAGAACGTGCCCGACCGCTCGCCGCCGAGCACCACCTTGGCGCCATCCTTGATCGCGCGGTCGAGCTGATCCTGCAACCGGTCGGCGGCAAGCGTCGACGAGAGCGGACCGATCACGGTGTCCGGCGCCGTGGGGTCACCCGGTGCCGCCTCGCCCATGGCGGCGGTGAACTTCTCCAGGAACGGCTGGTACAGATCATCGATCACGATGAAGCGCTTGGCCGCGTTGCACGACTGGCCGGTGTTGTCGAGGCGTGCCGAAACGGCCGCCTCCACGGTGGCGTCCAGGTCGTCGGTGCTGAGCAGGATAAACGGGTCGGACCCGCCCAGCTCGAGCACGACCTTCTTCAGGTTGCGGCCGGCGATCTCGGCCACGGCGGCGCCCGCGCGCTCCGAGCCTGTCAGCGAGACACCCTGCACGCGTGGGTCGGCGATCACGGTGGCGATCTGGTCGTTGGTGGCGTAGATGTTGGTGTACGCCCCCGCCGGGAATCCGGCGTCGAGGTAGATCTTCTGGAGGGCCTCGGCGGTCTCCGGGCACTGCGGGGCGTGCTTGAGCAGCACCGTGTTGCCGATGATCAGGTTCGGGCCGGCGAAGCGGGCGACCTGATAGGTGGGGAAGTTCCAGGGCATGATGCCGAGCAGCACTCCCAGGGGGCTTCGGCGGATCAGCGCCGTGCCCTCGCCCGCGAGCAGCTTGATCGGCTCGTCCTTCATCAGCTCCGTGGCGTTGTCGGCGTAGTAGCCGTAGATGTCGACGCAGAAGTCGACCTCGCCCAGCGCCTGCTCCATCGGCTTGCCCATCTCGCGGACAGCGATCGCGGCCAGCTCCTCGCGCCGCTCGGAGTGCAGCTCTCCGACGCGTTGCACGAGCGCGGCGCGCGCCTCGACGCTCGTCGTTCGCGCCCACTCCTGGTAGGTCTTGTAGGCGAGCGTAATGGCCGCCTTGAGTTCGGCGTCCGTGATCGTCGGGTAGGTCTTGTCGGTCTCGCCAGTGGCCGGGTTGATGACCGCGTAATCGCTCATGGGCGCTCCTTCGTAGGTGAGCCGACGGCGACCGGAGATCGGGCCGGCATCGGCCGCACCATCATATTCCACGAGCGGTGTGCGGGACCCTACGCCGGCGCCGCGGCTCGTTCGAGCCCGTCGATCTCGATCTTCTTCATGCTCAGCATCGCCCGCATCACCCGCTGCGACCTCTCCGGGTCGGGGTCGGAGAGGAGCTCGGACAGCCGGGCGGGAATGATCTGCCAGGACAGGCCGTACCGGTCCTTCAGCCAGCCGCACGGGCCCTCCTCGCCGCCATCCGAGAGCGCGCTCCAGTACGCATCCACCTCATCCTGCGTCTTGCAGTCGACCTGGAACGACACGGCCTCGCTGAACGCGAACTCCGGCCCGCCGTTCAGGGCGACGAACCGCTGCCCGTCGAGCTCGAAGGTCACCGTCATGGCGGTTCCCGCAGGCCGCGGTCCGGCCTCGCCGTAACGGGCGACATCGACGATCCTCGAGTTCGGGAACACCGAGGTGTAGAGCTTCGCCGCATCCTCGCCCTCGCTATCGAACCACAGGCATGGAGTGATCTTGGGCATGTCATCGTCCTTTCGGGTCAAAGCGACCGCCGGAGGGATCGTATGCCCGGTAGACCACGCCGTCAGCCGAAACTCATCGCGCTGCGGACACGGGCGCGCGCCGGTGGCCCGCCTCGACCGCGGCATATGACCCTCCGGCCGCGAGCGCCAGCAGGCCGGCGGCCCGTCGCGCCGATCCGGAATCCCGCCCCACCGCGGCGTCGACGGAGAGCGGGCCGGGGCCCGCCTCGGCGATCGCCAAGAGCGCGGCGATCAGCACCAGGTTGTACTCGTAGCCGCCGTTCGTCACCCACACGCCGTTCTTGAAGTGGACGGTGCGGATCGCCGTGATCATCACGCTGACCAGCGAGAGCACGGCCAGCGGCGTGAACGCGCCCAGGGCCAGCAGCGCTCCGCCGACTGCCTCGGCCCCGCCGGCGGCGATCGCGTTGTCCTGGCCGGGGTGCAGCCCCATCGACTCGAACGCCTGCGCGGTCGAGTCCAGTCCGTTGCCGCCGAACCATCCGAAGAGCTTCTGGGTGCCGTGCCCGACGAACAGGACGCCGATGGCGATGCGAAGAGATGCCCGGGCGATTTTCATTGCTTCCCTCCTTGACCCAATACTTGACCGGGCAAGTAGTCTAGCCGGAGATACCAACCCCGGCGGAACATCGGCAGGACGTCCTGCCGTCGCGGTACCCTTCTGACGGGCATGGCACGTCGACTTCTTCCGGCGGTACTTATCGCACTGGTGCTGGGTGCAATCGGCGCTGCGACGGCGTTCGCGGCCGCGATCACGGGCACCCAGAACCCGCAGCTCGTGGTGAAGGTGAGCATCAGGCCGGCCCATCCCCACATCGGCCAGACCATCGTCGCCCATCTCAAGATCACGAACGTGACCGGACGGACGCTTCACGGTGAATGGGAGACCTCGTGGTCGACGCCGACCAACGGACTTGCAGCCGCCTTGGCGGGCCCGCTCGGGCCGGGCGTCTGGGCGCACGACGTGGAGCGGGTGAAGGTGACGGCGTTCACGGCCAAGGGCACTTACACCATGTCCGCCGAAGCGGACGATCATCACGGCAGCTCGCACGCGACGATCTCGGTGACCGTGCGCTGACCTCAGCGGTCGATGACGGACATGTCCGCATACCGCTCGCCGTGGGCGCCGCCGAGCGCCTCGAGGTGCTCGATGTCCCCGGCGCCGAGCTCGATCGTGGCCGCGGCGACGTTCTCTTCCAGATAGCGGCGCCGTTTCGTCCCCGGGATCGGCACGATGTCCGTGCCCTGACCATGCACCCACGCCAGGGCGATCTGGGCCGGCGTCGCGCCCTTCTCGGCGGCCACCGCCTGCACCCGCGCGACGATCGCCAGGTTGCCCTGGAGGTTCTCGCCCTGGAAGCGCGGCTGCGAGTGGCGGAAGTCGCCCTCGTCGAGATCGTCCAGCGAGCGCACGCTCCCCGTCAGCAGGCCACGGCCGAGCGGGCTGTAGGGGACAAAGCCGATCCCGAGCTCCCGCACCGTCGGCAGGATCTCCGCCTCCGGCTGGCGCGCGAACAGCGAGTACTCGGTCTGGAGCGCCGAGATGGGATGGGTCGCGTGCGCGCGGCGGATCCTGTCGGGCGCCGCTTCGGACAGCCCCAGGAACCGCACCTTCCCCTCGGCGACGAGCTCGCCCATCGCCCCCACCGTCTCCTCGATCGGGGTCGTGGGGTCGACGCGGTGCTGGTAGTAGAGGTCGAGGTGGTCGACGCCCAGTCGCTGCAGCGAGTCCTCGCACGCGCGCTTGACGTACTCGGGGCGCCCGTTGGTGCCGCGCGCGGCGGGGTTGTCCGGGTCGCGCACGATCCCGAACTTGGTCGCGAGCACCACCTGGTCGCGACGTCCGGCGATCGCGCGCCCCACGAGCCGCTCGTTGGTGTGGGGGCCGTAGATGTCGGCCGTGTCGAGCAGTGTGACGCCGAGCTCCAGCGCGCGGTGGATCGTGGCGATGGACTCCTCGTCGTCGCGGCTGCCGTAGAACTCGGACATCCCCATGCAGCCAAGGCCCTGCCGGGAAACGACCAAGCCCTGCGTTCCGAGCGCGACGCTCTCCATCGCCGCTCACACTAACCTGCACCCGACCGCAGCGTCGCAGTGCGCCCGGCACACGAACCGCGCTCCACGGCCGATTACCCGAGTACATGTCCATACTCTCCCGATTCGGGGTCGGCGGTGACCGGGCCGGTTACCTGTTCCTGCTCTTCCCGGTCGGAGCGGCCGTGCTGTGGCTCGGCGGCGGAGAGCTCGTGGAGGCGGCCACGGTCGCGCTGGTGGCGGTGGGCTCGGTGCTTCTGCTGCTGTGGGCCCGCGGCATCCGCTCGGGCGTCGCGGAATCGCGCCGGCAGGCGCTGACCGACGACCTGACCGGCCTGGGAAACCGGCGCCGGCTCCTGATCGACCTCGAGCGGGCCATCGACAGGGGCACCGACCACTCCCCGGCCGTCCTGGCGATGTTCGACCTCGACGGCTTCAAGACGTACAACGACACCCATGGCCATCCGGCCGGCGACACCCTGCTGGCGCGCCTGGGCGCACGCCTGGCCGCGACGTTCACCGACTCCGGCTCGGCCTACCGGCTCGGCGGCGACGAGTTCTGCCTGCTCCTGCACGGGTCTCCGTCGGAGCTCGAGGATGCCATCGGCCAGGCCCTGGCGGCCCTGACCGAGGAGCGCGACGAGATCCGGTCGTCGTGCGGGTTCGTGCTGCTCCCGCGCGAGGCCCGCGATGCATCGACCGCGCTGCGGATCGTCGATCAGCGGATGTACGCGCAGAAGGACGACCACCGCACCTCGGCGAAGCGCCAAGCACGGGATCTGCTGCTGGCGGTGCTCGACCAGCACGCCCCGGAGCTGCGGCCGCACTGCGACTGGGTCGGGGAGCTGGCGCAGTCGGTGGCCGAGCAGCTCGGCATCGAGCGCGACGAGATCGACGACATCGGCCTCGCCGCCGACCTGCACGACATCGGCAAGATCGTCGTCCCCCGCTCGATCCTCCACAAGCCCGGTCCGCTGGACGTCTCCGAGTGGGACATCATCCGCGAGCATACGATCACCGGCGAGGCGATCCTGAACGGCGCGCCCGCACTGTCGGGTGTCGCCGCCATCGTCCGCTCGACCCACGAGCGCATGGACGGCGGCGGATACCCGGACGGCCTCGCCGGCGAGGCGATCCCGCTCGGGTCGAGGATCATCGCCGTCTGCGACGCGTTCGACGCCATGACCAGCGACCGCTCCTACCACGACGCCATCCCCCGCGAGGCGGCGATCGCCGAGCTCGAAGCGGCCTCGGGATCGCAGTTCGACCGGCGGGTCGTGGCCGCGGCCAGAACCGTGCTCGAGCATCCCGGCGCGCGCCGCCCGGCCGCCAACCGCGTCCCCGCCCCCCGCACTCCCGACCTCTCTCCGGCGACGCGCATCCAGGCGCTGCTCGACGTGATCCGGCTGGTGCGCGTGAAGGGCGACCCCGACCGCCTGCTCGACGAGATCGCCGAGACCGTGGGGCGGGGCCTGGGCCTGGAGACGGTGATCATCAACATGTACCGGCCCGAGTGGGACGACTTCATCGTCTCGAGCGTGCACGGCAACGAGCGCGCCCGCACCGAGCTGCTCCACTCCACCTATCCGCGCGAGTGGTTCGACCCGCTCATGGCCGACCGCTACCTTCGCCGCGGCGCGTACGTCATCGAGCAGGGCACGTTCGACTGGGAGTCGTACCTCGGCCCGCGCTACATCCCCTCGGGCCCGCCGAGCTCGATCCCCAACGCGTGGCAGCGCGAGGACGAGCTCTTCGTCCCCTTCCGCCACTCCGACGGCCACATCCTGGGCCTCTTCTCAGTGGGAGACCCGGTCTCGGGCCGGCGCCTCTCCGACGAGGAGCTGGACGTGCTCGTCGCGGTGTCGTTCCAGGCCGCGGTGCTCGTCGAGGCCGCCCAGACCGACGCCGCCTGGGAACGGTCGCAGAAGGGGCTGGCCGAGCTCCTGGCCGTCTCGGGCCGCCTGCTCGAGCCCGGCTCGGCGCAGGATGTGCTCGACCGCGTGTGCGCCGGGGTGCGCTCGGCGCTCGGGTTCGACAAGGTGCAGATCCAGCTGCACGACCAGGCGACGGCGACGTACCGCTGCGCCGCCTCGATGGGCTGGCCCGACGGTGACACCGCGCTCACGACGTCGACCACCGACGCCGACCTCGCGCGCCTGCTCGACCCCGAGTTCGAGATCGACGGCTGCTACCTGCTCTCGCACGACGCGGGTGCCGCCCGCTGCTCCCAGGCGTCGATCGGCTACATGTCGCAGTTCAACGGCTCGGGTCCCCACGCCTGGAACCAGCACTGGCTGCTCGTGCCGCTGTGGGCTCCCGACGGGTCAGTGATCGGCGTGATCTGGGTCGACGACCCAACCGACAGGCTGCTTCCGATCCCGCGCAGGCTGCAGGCGCTGCGCCTGTTCGCAAACCAGGCGACGAGCGCACTCGCGACGGCAACGCTGCGCGATCAGGTGGCGCCGGCCCACGAGGTCGACCGGGCGGCCTAACCCGAAACCGGGGACAGTCCCCGGTCGAAACCGGTCACAACGTTGTCACGGCGACCGTTCGGGGACTGTCCCCGGTTATGGCGGCGGCATCGCGCGCGGTAATGTGCCGCGATGCCCTTCGAGCCGGTCGAGGTCACGCAGTACACCGATCCGAGCTGTCCCTGGGCGTACTCGGCCGAGCCCTTCCTGCGCGGCCTCGAGTGGCGCTACGGCGAGGGCCTCACGTGGCGCACGGTCGTGATCGGCCTGAGCGAGAACACCCGCGCCCGGGAGCGCGCCGGGGTGACCCCCGAGAGCCGCGTGCAGGGCTGGAAGGAGTACGAACGGCGGTTTGGCATGCCGGTGTCGAGCACCCCGCGCACCCGCCTGATCGCGTCGGGGCGCGCCTGCCGCGCCGTCAAGGCCGCCGAGCGCCTCGGCGCGGGCGACCGGCTGCTGCGGGCGCTGCGGCTGGCCTGGTTCACGACCACCCTGCTCCTGGACGAGGACGCGGCGATCGGGCAGCTCGCCGCGGCCGCGGGGCTGGACGCCGGGGCGGTCGTGGCCGGCCTGGACGACCCCGATGTCGAGTCCGCCTACCAGTACGACCGCACCGAGGCCCGCAGCGCGGGCTCGACCGGAGCGCCCGCCGTCGCGCAGGGGCGGGCGGCCGTCTCGGAGCCGAGCGCCCGGTTCACCGCGCCGAGCCTCATTTTCACGCGCGGCCCGAACACGCTCGTGGCCGGTGGCTGGCAGCCGTTCGAGGCGTACGACCTGTGCGTCTCGAACCTCGCCCCGGAGCTCCCGCGCCGGCCCGCGCCGGAACCCGCCGACCTGCTGGCCGCATACCCCGCCGGAGTCACCACCGCCGAGGTGGCACAGGTGTGCCGCGAGCGAAACGACGATCCCGACCCCGACGCCGCGTCCGCCACGCTCCACGGTCTCGAGCGGGCCGGAGCGGTCAGACGCACACCGATCGGCGATGACCGAAGCCTCTGGCAACCCATATCCTGAGCGGCGCCTGATCCTGGTGCGGCACGGCTCGACGGTGTGGAACACCGAGGGCCGGTACACCACCCGGTCGGACATCCCGCTCAGCCGGGCCGGCATCGAGCAGGCGCGCGCAACCGCGGCCGCGCTCGCGTCGGAGAGCATCGACCGCATCCTCTCCTCGCCGCTCAGCCGTGCCCGCGAGACGGCGGAGATCATCGCCGCCGCCCAGGCAGGCGGCGCGCCGGCGGTGACGGTGGACGACCGCCTGACCGAGATCGACTCGGGGCCGTTCGAGGGCCTCACGGCGGCCGAGATCAACTCCGGCCCGCTGGCCGAGGCGCACACGCTGTGGCACTCCGACACGGATCCGGTGACACCTCCCGGCGCGGAGACGCTCGAGTCGGCCCGCAGCCGCGCCGCGGCGTTCTTCGCTGACGCATGCGGCCTCGACGGGACGACGCTCGCGGCCACCCACGGGTCGCTCGCGCGGGTGCTGGTGGCAAGCGTCGTCCTCGGGGCGCCGCCCGCCGCCCACCGGCGGCTGTGGCTCGACAACTGCCACTGGGTGGTGATCGACCTCGACCGGCGACCACGGCTGGTGGCGTTCAACCAGGGGTCCCAGAACTGATGCACTATCGTCACACCCACGGGCCGAGACCTGCCCTATTATCCCCACCCATGATCCGCCGCCTGACACTCATCTGCCTCGTTGGCGTCGCCGTCCTGGCGACCGCCCCGTCCGCATCCGCCGCGCTCTCGCAGAGCGCCTCGAGCGTCAACATCACCAAGGCGCTCCAGCGCAAGCTGATCCGGCTCAAGTATCTCCAGCCCGGCCTCGAAACAGGCAACTACGGGCTCGGCACGATCCAGGCGGTGATGGCGTTCCAGGGCTGGGTCGGCCTGCCCCGCACCGGCTACATGGACAGTGGGTCCTACGCCGCGCTGAAGCACGCCCAGATCCCGGTGTCATGGGGCCACAGGCACAAGCACATGGAAGTGCACAAGACCCAGCAGGTGCTGCTCCTGATCGGCAAGCTCGGGAACGTCAAGCGCGCCATCCACGTTTCCACGGCGGGCCCGGGGCATTTCACCCCGGTCGGGATCTTCCACATCTACAGCAAGCAGATCATGTCCTGGTCGACCCTGTTCGACGTCTGGCTCCCGTTCGCCGACTACTTCACGGGCGGCTACGCCTTCCACGAGTATCCGGACGTGCCCGGGTACCCGGCGTCGCACGGCTGCATCCGGATCGCCAACGGTGACGCCCAGGTCGTCTGGAGGTTCGCCACCCTGGGCACGCGGGTCGCGATCAGGTAGTCGCCGAGCTGGGTGATTCGACTGCCATGGACGGCGGGTCCACGGCCTCCGGGAGGTCGGCCGCGCTCGGCGACCGCCGCTTCCGCCTGATCGCGTTCGACTGGGACGGGACGGCGGTCACGTCGCGCGCCGAGCGCCCGGCCGCGCTGGGCGAGGCAATGGAGGCCCTGCTCGCCTCCGGCATCACCCTGACCGTCATCACCGGCACCAACGCGCACAATGTCAGCGGCCAGATCGCGCCGCTGCTCTCGGTCGCAGCCCGGCAGCGGCTGTTCCTGATGGTGAACCGGGGCTCCGAGGTGTACGCCTACGACACCGAGGGCGAGCTCGAGCGTCTGTGGGTGCGGGTGGCGACAGAGGCCGAGGACGCGGCCCTCGACCGGATCGCCGACGGCGTCCGCGACCGGCTCGCCGCCGACCACGGGCTCGAGATCGGGATCGTCCGCGACCGCCTCAACCGGCGCAAGATCGACCTGATCCCGACCCCCGAGTGGGCCGATCCGCCGAAGCAGCGCATCGGTGAGCTGCTCGCAGCTGTCACCGAGCGGCTGGCCCCCGTCCCGGGAGGGATCGGCGCCGTGATCGCGCTGACGCAGCAGCTCTCGATCGACGAGGGCCTGCCCGATGCCCGCATCACGACCGACGTCAAGCACATCGAGGTCGGCCTCACAGACAAGTCGGACTCGATCGCCTACCTGGTGCGACGGCTGGCGCCGTTGCGGGCGATCACGCCCGACGAGATTCTGATCGCGGGCGACGAGTTCGGCCCGATCGCGGGCTTCGAGGGCAGCGACTACCGCATGGTCACCCGCCTCGCCGCCGGGGCGACGATCCTCTCGGTGGGCAACGAGCCGAACGGCGTCCCCCACGGCGTGCTGCGCCTCGGCGGAGGGCCTGCGGAGTTCCTGCGCGTGCTGCACGGCCAGATGCGACCCGTTCCCGCGCCGGCACCGCACCCTCTCAGCGCTCCGCGTGCACCCGAGGCGATCGAGCGGCCGGCCGACGGCTGGGCGGTGGAGCGCGACGGCTACGACGTCCGCGACGAGGCCTCGCAGGAGGCGCTGTTCGCCCTCGCCAACGGCTATATGGGCGTCCGCGGGGCGACCGACGAGGACAACCCGGGATCGGCTCGGGCGGCGTACGTGGCCGGCCTCTTCGACGGGGCGGATGCGGGCATCGAAGACCTGGTCGTGATCGCCGACTGGACGCACACCCGGTTCGAGATCGACGGCCGTGAGTTCCGGCCCTGGGAGTGGACAGAGGTCACCCACCGGCGCAGGCTCGACCTGCACACGATGGTGCTCGAGCGCTCGCTCTCGTGCGTCGACCCCGACGGGCGCCGGCTCAGGCTCGACTCGTGGCGGCTGCTGAGCCTGGCTCGGCGGCACCTCGGCGCGATCCGGGTGCGGCTCGTGCTCGAGAACGGGCCCGCCGCGCACGTCCGCGCGTATGCGGGAGTGCTCGGCAGCGAGCAGCGCCCGCCGCTGCCGAGTGTCGAAGTCGTCGCCGCAGGCCGTGCCGAGGGGGTCGATCTGCTGCACACCCGCACGCCGGGCGCCCGCGTGGAGGTCGATGTCGGGATGGCACTCCAGGTGCGGCTCGGAGGCGACGCCGTGACCACGGTGTGGGACGCACCGAGCGATGGCTGCGGCCGCTCGGCCGAGTTTGAGATGCACCCGGGTGACGAGCTCGAGATCGACCGGTTCGTGGGCGTCTACACCGAGCGCGAGCGGCCCCTGCCCGCGGTGGATGCCGAGCGCGAGGCGCGGGAGGCCGCCGCGCTGGGGTGGGACGCCGTGCTGGCCGAGCACAGCGACGCCTGGCGGGCGGCCTGGGATCGCACCGACGTCGAGGTCGAGGGTGCCGGCGACGGGATCCAGGTGGGGATCCGCTTTGCCGTCGCGCAGCTGATCGCCGTTGCCCCCGCCGCCGACGGCCGGTGCTCGATCGCGGCCAAGGGGCTCACCGGAGACGGCTACAAGGGCCACGTGTTCTGGGACACCGACGTGTTCCTGATGCCGTTCTACGCCGCCGCCCTGCCCGAGGTCGCACGGCCGCTCCTGGAGTACCGCCTGAACACGCTGCCGGCGGCCCTGCGGCACGCGGAGGACGCCGGCCTCGCCGGGGCGTGGTTCGCGTGGGAGTCGGCGGCGTCGGGCGAGGACGTGACGCCCGCGTACGTGACCGGGCCCGGCGGACGCAGGCTGCGGGTGCTCACGGGCGAGCGGGAGATCCATGTCGTGGCCGACATCGCATGGGCGGTCGACACGTACGTGCGCTGGAGCGGCGACGACCGCTTCCTCGACGAGGGCGGCGCGGAGCTCACGATCCAGTCGGCGCGCTTCTTCGCAAGCCGGGCGGTGGAGACGCCGCGTGGCTTCGAGATCCTGCACGTGATCGGCCCGGACGAGCTGCACGAGGACGTCTCGAACAGCGCCTTCACGAACACCATGGCGGCCTGGACGCTGCACAGGGCGGCGGAGCTGGCCGACGCCGGCCGGGCGAAGGCGCAGCCGGGCGAGCCGGCCCGCTGGCGCGAGATCGGCGACCGGATGCTGGTGCTGCACACACCGGATGGGTTGATCGAGCAGCACGAGGGGTTCCTCGAACTGCCGCTCGCACCCGACGAGCGCGCGGGCAGCGACGAGCTGGCGTGGCAGCGCGACCGGCAGGAGTGGCGCGACGTCAAGCAGGCCGACGTCGTCATGCTGATGTCGTTGCTCGAGCCGCAGTTCACGCCCGAGCAGCGGCTCGGCAACTTCCGGCTCTACGAGCCGCTGACGAAGCACCTGTCGTCGCTCAGCGAGGCCGTCCACTCGGTCGTGGCGCGCAGGCTGGGCCTGCACGCGGAGGCCGACGACTACCTGCTGCGCGCGATCGCAATCGACCTCCACGACTCGCGCCGCAACCGCGCATCCGGCCTGCACATGGCGACCCAGGGCGGTCTGTGGCAGGCGGTGGCGATCGGCTGCACCGGCCTTCGGGCGGGCGCGACGGCCCTGGAGTTCGACCCACGGCTCCCGCCGGGCTGGCGCCTGCTGCGCTTCCGGCTCGCCTACCGCGGGGTGCCGCTGATCATCACCCTCACGCCCGACGACATCGAGATCGAGGCGCGCACGGCCGTTGCCCGCGTCCGTCTCGGCGCGCTCGAGGCGGAGGTGCGGGCCGGAACGCCGCTGCGGTTCACCCGCACCGGCGGCGAGTGGCGACTTCCCCGCTAGCCGGTTTTACAGATTCTTGACGAATCCGGCTAATCCAGGCCTTTCGCCGGTCGATCACCCGCGGCATGAGCCGTCGAGTGACCATCCTCCTTGTCGGGGGCGCGCTCATTGCGAGCGGCGCCGGTGCCGCCACCGCGCAGGCTGCCCGCGCTCCCTGGTATCCGCTGTTTCGGGCCATCAACCGTGCCCGCGCCCAGCACCACCTGCGTCCCGTCGCGGCGTCGCCGCGGCTGCACTGGGCGGCGCGCTGGCATTCGAGCGACATGCTCGCGCACGACTACTTCGGCCACACCAGCCCCAACGGCGGCACCCTGTATGACCGCATCGTCCACTCGGGCTTCCTGACCGAGGGCACGTGGTGGGCCGGCGAGACGCTGGCCTGGGGCACCGGGACGACGGGCGACCCCGACTCGGTGGTGCGGATGTGGCTGGGCAGCCCCGAGCACCGGGCGATCCTGCTCTCGCCCCTGTACCGGTTCGTCGGCATCGGCCGCGCCCGGGGCACTTTCCTGGGGCACCGCGAGGCGGACGTGTGGACGGCCGACTGGGGTCATCGCTAGGCGCGTGCGCCACGGCCGCGGCGACCGCCGCGGTAGCATGACCCGCATGGCACCCACCAGAGTCGTCCTGGCCTCTCCCCGCGGCTACTGCGCCGGGGTCGACCGGGCGGTGGACACCGTCGAGCGGGCGCTCGACCATTTCGGGCCGCCCGTGTACGTGCGCCGCGAGATCGTGCACAACCGCCACGTCGTCGCCGAGCTGACCGGCCGCGGTGCCGTCTTCGTCGAGTCCGAGGAGGACGTCCCCGCCGGAGCCGTCCTCGTCCTCTCGGCGCACGGCGTCGCACCCGAGGTGCACGTCCGCAGCGCGGAGCGCGAGCTGCGCGTGCTCGATGCGACCTGTCCGCTGGTGACGAAGGTGCACGCGGAGGCGCGCCGGTTCGCCGAGCGCGGCTACACGATCGTGCTGGTCGGCCACGCCGGGCACGAGGAGGTCGTCGGCACCATGGGCGAGGCGCCCGATGCGATCCGGCTCGTCGAGTCGATCGCCGACGTCGACGTGCTCGAGGTGCCCGATCCGATGCGAGTCGCCTACATCACGCAGACGACGCTCTCGGTCGACGAGACCATCGAGATCATCGCCGCGCTGCGGCGGCGCTATCCGGCGGCCGTGGGGCCCAAGCGCGACGACATCTGCTACGCCACCCAGAACCGCCAGAACGCCGTCAAGCGGCTGGCGGGCGAGGTCGACCTGGTGCTCGTGATCGGCTCCAAGAACTCGTCCAACTCCAACCGGCTGGTCGAGGTCACCCGGGAGTTCGGGGTCTCGTCACACCTGATCGACGACGAGCGCGACATCGACCCAAGCTGGCTCGAGGGCGTCGAGACAGTCGGAATCACGTCGGGGGCCTCGGCGCCCGAGACGCTGGTCGACCGTGTCATCAACCACTTCAGGGCGATGGGCGTGACCCAGATCGACACGCAGGATGCCGAGCCGGAGGACGTGCACTTCTCACTCCCGGTCGGCCTGCGCCGCGCCGTCGGCTCCTGAATATTTGGGGCCTGGCCCCAAATATTCAGCGCAGGGTGAGGAGGGCGTCCAGGCTGATCAGCGGGTGGGAGTGCGTTCCCAGCGCGATGATCTTGATCGTGTGCGCACCGCTCGTCGCGAAGCGGCGGGTGAACACCACGCGGCGCTGAATCGTGGAGGCCGACCGCAGGTGGACGATCCCGGCCGAGCGGCCGTCGATGAGAACGCGCGCGCTGCCGTAGCCGGGCGCGAGCGATGCGACCCATGCGACCTCGCGGCCCGTGAAGTGCAGCGTCGCGCTCGCGCCGGGCACACCCGACCGCCGCACCGACCCGCCGAAGGCGTTGGGTGCCCGGCCGCCGCTCCAGCCGCCGCGATACGTGATGGCCGCGCTCGAGTTCTGGTAGGCCGTGAGCCTGACCGAGGCCGCGGCCACGAACGCCGCGGTGTTGTCGGAGCAGTCGGTCGCCGCAGCCCGGAAGGTGTAGCCGTGTGCCGCCGGCGAGACCGAGCTCGCGGCGGCGCGTGACGTCGCCAGCAGGAGCGCCACGGGCTGGTAGGGCAGGGCGTTGTAGCGCCGCTGCACCTGGAAGCGGCAGACGCCGCTGCCCGGGTCGGACGCCGACCATGTCAGGCTGAGCGGCACCTTCGCCGTGCCGACGGTGGAACCGTCCGCGATGGTCACGACCGGCGCCTTGACGACCGGCGCGACGGTGTCGGCCGGCGCCGTCGTGCTGAACACGGCCAGATGCGCCTGCTCGACCACTCCGGGATGCGTCTGCCACTCGAGAAAGTCGCCCCCGAAGTACATCTTCTGGCCGTATGCGAGAGCGCCGTAGATGCCCAGATCGGAGCCGGCGGCCGCCGGGTGCCACGCCCCGCTCGAGGTGTCCACCAGCCCGGTATGGGGGCTGAGCACGGCCACCTTGTGGCGCTCCTGCGAGCCGACCTTGGTGAAGTGCCCGCCGATCACGAGCTGCTGGGCCGAGCCCAGGCCAATCAGCGAGACGGAGTTCACGTTGCCGTTCGTAGTCTCGGTCCAGCGCAGCTTGCCGGTGCGCAGGACGAACGAGCGCACGTGGCCGCCGCCGCCCTTGTCACCCGCGTACAGATAGGTGCCGTTCTCGGCCAGGCCCATCACGGAGTCGCCGGGATGCGACCGCCAGTGGTCGAGGGCGCCGCTGTTCGGGTTGATCGCGACCAGGTGGGGCGTGTTCGCGCCGTTCACATGATCGAAGAAGCCCCCGGCAAAGATCTCGGAGCCCGTGGGCGAGGGCAGCAGTGCGCGCACCGCGCCGTCTGCCTTGGGATGCCAGGCGCCAAGCGCCCCGGTGGCGGCGGCAACCGCAGCGAGGCGCGGCCGCCCGTGACCGCTCACGTGCAGGAACGTGCCGCCGAAGAACACCCGCCCGCCGAGCTGGGCGATCGTGTACACCGATCCGTCGGCGGCCGGGGCCCACGAGCGCAGGCTGCCGGTGGTGCTCGTGCTCGTCGGCGCGATCGCGGCCTCGGCCGCGAGCCGCGTGCGCGCGGCGCCGCCGAGGCTGGTGAAGTCACCGCCGATGTAGATCGTCTTGCCGTCGGTGGAGACCGCGAGCGCGCGGACGAAGTTGTTCGCGCCCGGGTTCCACGGCAGCACGTGCCCGTCGGCGGCCGAGATCGCCGCCAGGTGGTTGCGGGTGAGGACGGTCCCGTTCGTGTCGATCACCTGCGTGAACTTGCCGCCGATGTAGACGACGCCGTTCACGCGCGCGATCGTGAGCACGCGGCCGTTGGGGGTCGCCCACGGCGCGGCCGGCGCAGGGGCGAGCATCGCGAGCGCCGCGGAGGCGTGCAGCAGCAGGCCTGCGAATGCGGCCACGGGGACGAGAGCCCGGCGGGCAAAGGTCATAGCGATGGGGAAACCTTCCTTGGTGCGTCCGGTGCACGTTGGGAGCGTGCCAACCTCAGCATGGAACCAAACGGGGGGCGGGTCAACCTCCCCGGATGGGGGACATCGGCGTCCCCCGGCTGTCAGCCGGACGTCACGCCCTGGCGATCGCGAGGTCGGCGCCGGCCTCGACCGACACCGCCAGCGTCTCGGCCGCGATCCACTCGCCGTGCTCCTCGAACGCGCGCGTGACGTCGCCGTCCGACCGCGGATAGGTGACCCGGATGCGATCGGTGACGTCGAAGCCGGCGTCCTGGCGCATCACCTGGATGCGCCGGATCACGTCGCGGACGACGCCCTCGAGCCGCAGCTCGGGGCTGATCTCGGTGTCGAGCGCCACCGCAAAGCCCTCGCCGTCGGCGACCGCGAACCCCTCACGGGCCCGTGCGCGCAGCTCGAACTCGCCCGGCTCGAGCACCCAGTCGCCCGCGTGCACGCGGCCGTCGCGGATCTCGAACTCGCCCTCGCGCAGAAGCCCGCGGATCACCGCCAGCTCGCGGCCGTACTTGGGCCCGAGCAGCTTGAGCAGGGGCATCACCTCGACCTGGGCAAACTCCTCGGCCGACGTCGTCAGCCGCACCTGCTTCACCCCGAGCTCCGCGGCGATCAACTCGACGTGCTGGGCGATGTGGTCGCGCCGGACGGGGTCGTCGGTCGCCACGATCACCTCGCGCAGCGGCTGCCGCGCCCTGATGCGGGCATCGTCGCGACCGCGCCGGCCGAGCTCGACCACGACCCGCACGCTCTGCATCGAGGCGAGCAGGCCTGCGTCGGAAAGCTCCGGACGCACCTCGGGATAGCCGGCCAGGTGGATCCCCGCGGGCGCGTCGGCACAGACTCCGCGGACGAGGTTCTGCCACATCTCGTCGGCCAGGAACGGCATCACCGGCGACACGCACCGCAGCGCCTGCACCAGGGCGTACCAGAGCGCCTCGAACGCGGCCCGCGCGTCGTCCGGATCGTCCGAGCGCCAGAAGCGCGACCGCGACAGGCGCACATACCAGTTGGACAGGTCGTCCAGGAACGTCTCGAAGGCGCGCACCAGCCGGGGCGAGTCCCACGTGTCGAGGGCGCCGCGGCACTCGCCCACGAGCCACTGGGTGCGGGCGACGAGCCAGCGGTCGAGCGGCCGCGCGGCCGCCGGGTCGGGGCCTTTCTCGAGCAGCTCATAGCTGGGCGTGAAGTCCTCGATGTTGGCGTAGAGGACGAAGAACGAGTACGTGTTCCAGAGCCTCAGGAGGCGGCTCTTGACCTCGCCGGCGGGGCCGTAGCCGAAGTTCAGGTTCTGGGCGGGCGGCTGCCCGGCGTACATCCACCGCATCACGTCGGCGCCGATGTCCTCGATCGCGTCGGCGAACCAGATCGCGTTTCCCCACGACTTGTGCATGGGGCGGCCGTTCTCGTCGTTCACCTTCTCGTAGGTGAGCACCCGCCGGTACGGCGCGCGCCCGTCGAGCACGACGCCCATGAACAGCATCGAGTAGAACCAGAGCCTGATCTGCTCGCGCATCTCCGACACCCAGTCGGCCGGGTACCAGCGCTCCCAGAAGGCGTGGTCGGGCAGATCGGCGATGGTGACGCCGACGCCGGCCCCGGCGGCGTAGCCGCCCTCGATGAAGGTGTCGTTGTGCCATCCGGTCGTCGAGAACGGCACGATGCCGGCGTCGAGCCAGCAGTCGCCCACCTCGGGCAGGCGATGGGCCTCGCCGCCGCACTCCCCGCAGGCGATGACCACGTCGTCGATCCACGGCCGGTGCAGCTCGTCCAGACCCTCGGTGCCCCGCAGCGCCCGCGCGAGCAGGTCCTCCTTCGACTCGATCACGGTCATGTGGCCGTCGTCGCAGAAGTAGAAGGGCAGCGGCAGCCCCCAGTAGCGCTTGCGGCTGATGCACCAGTCGCCCATGTTCACCAGCCAGTCCTCCATCCGCTTGCCGTACTGGGGCGGCGTCCACTCGACCCCGCGGGCGGCCTCGATCATGGGCTGGCGGATCTCCTCGCAGCGGATGAACCACTCGTCCACGAGCCGGTAGATCAGCTCGGTGCCGCAGCGCCAGCAGACCGGGTAGCGATGGGTGATCTCGCCGTCGGCAACCAGCCGCGCCCGCTGGCCGAGGTCATCCACGATCGCCTGGGCGAACTCGGCGGTGAGATGGCCGTGCAGCCACCCGTACTCGCTCGTGAACGCGCCGGCCTCGTCGACGGGGATCAGCGTCTCGAGCCCCTCGCGGCGGCCGAGCTCGAAGTCCTCCTCGCCGCAGCCCGGGGCGATGTGCACGATGCCGGTGCCCTCCTCCATCGACACGTCCTCCCAGGCCACCACCCGGTTTTCGAACCCGGCCTGAGCGGGCAACTCGTCGAACGGCGCGGTGTACGTGAGCCCGACGAGGTCGGCGCCGCGCACGGTGCCCGAGCACCGTCCCCGAGATGGGGCTCGCCTCGAGCCGGTCGGCGGCGACGTAGGCCACCCCGGCCGGCGTCTGCACGCGGACGTAGTCGGCATCGGGGCGGACGGCGGCGGCCACGTTGGCCGGCAGCGTCCACGGCGTCGTCGTCCACACGACGAGCGATTCCCGATCGCGACCGTGGAGCGGCAGCCGCACGTGCAGCGACGGGTGGGTCAGATCCTTGTAGGAGTCGATCAGCTCGTGCTGCGAGAGCGAGGTGCCGCAGCGCGGGCACCAGGGCATCGAGCGGTGGCCGCGGTAGAGCCAGCCGCGCTCGTGGCAGCGCTTGAGGAAGGCCCAGATGTAGCTGATGTTGGGGTCGGTCATCGTGTAGTACGACCGCTCCCAGTCCATCCACTGGCCGAGCCGCTTGGAGTGCTCGGTCAGCTCGGCCGCGTAGTGGGCGACGCGGTCGCGGCAGGCGCGCGCGAAGCGGTCGAGCCCGTACGCCTCGATCTCGCGCTTGGAGTTGAGGCCAAGCTCCTTCTCGACCCCCACCTCGACCCACAGCCCCTGGCAGTCGAAGCCGTTCTGGTACAGCAGGTCACAGCCCTGCATCGCGTGGTAGCGCTGCCAGATGTCCTTCAGCGTCCGCCCCCAGCCGTGGTGGACGCCCATCGGGTTGTTCGCGGTGATCGGCCCGTCGAAGAAGCTGAACGGAGGGCCGCCGCGGTTGCGGTCACGCAGCGTCTCGAAGGTGCGCTCGCGCGCCCAGCGGTCGAGCACGCGGTGTTCCAGGCCGATGTGGTCCGGCTGCTTGGCGACGGGCTCGAAGGGCGGCATCCGGGGATTCTATGCCGCGGGATGCCGCCGGCCGCCGAGCGTTCACGGAGGCTCGGTCAAACGTCTTTGATCGCCGCAGAAGTCGTCGAACGCGGCGTGCTTGGCCAGGTAGGAGCTCAGCTCGGCAAAGCCGAACTCGAACCACTCCGTGAGCCACCGCTCGTCGATCTCCACGTGCTTGTCGTACAACTCGTCCATGGCTCGCTACCTCCGGGCATCCGGCCCCGGCTGACGCGTTTTCCGCTCCGGCCCCCGAACTCCTTTGCGCCGGAACGCTTCCGGTCCCGTAATCGACCCGCGGGCGGCTGTCTTTACGTTTCGCTCACATCTCCGCGGCGCCAGCGCTCGAGCGCGTCCCGCACGCAGGGAAACGCGATCTCGGCGGGCTCAGGAAGCTCGCCGGCGCCGAACCAGGCGATCTCGGAAACGTCCGACGCGGGCCGGGCGATGCCGCTCGCGATCCGGGCAAGATAGAAGACGTTGAGCGTCGGCTCGCCGTCGGGCCCGTAGGTGTCCGGGATGATCGCGAGCACGCGGCCGGGCACGATCTCGAGCCCGGTCTCCTCGAGCAGTTCCCGCCGGGCCGCCTGCTCGCCGTCCTCCCCGGGGCGCACGAACCCGCCGGGCAGATCCCACATGCCCCGGAACGGCTCGATCCCGCGCCGCGTGAGCATCACCCGGCCGCGGTCGTCGACGAGCACGGCGCTGGCCGTCGGCGCCGGGTTCTCGTACAGAACGAGCCCACAGGCCGGGCAGTGCAGGCGCTCCTCGTCGTCGCCCGGCGGGATCGATCGGGTGAGCGTGGCGCCGCAGCGGGGGCAATGGCTCCAGTCCTTCATATCCCCGCCCCGGCCACGACACGGTCGGAGAGATCGGGCCAGCGGCCCGGGCGCATCATCCAGCCCGAGTACGTGCCCCGGTTCGCCAGGCAGACGAGACCGGCGCCGGCCTCGGGGTCGGCCCACGATCAGGGTGCCGGAGGCGCCGAAGTGCGACAGGGTTGCGGGCGAGGTGCGCGTCCCCGCCCAGTGCGGCCGCTTGGCGTCGCGGATGTCGCACCCGAGGCCCCAGTCGGCGCGATCCCAGGTCATGAACGACTCGATCCCGCCGGCCAGCCCGGGGTACTGGACGCGGGCGAACTCGTCGAAGGTCTCGGGCGCAAGCAGCGGCGCGCCCCGGTCGAGCAGCAGCTGCACCACCCGGGCGTAGGCGGTGAGGGTGGCAAACGCGCCGCCGGCGGCGCTCGCACGCGCCCGCCACGCGCGCGAGTTGAAAAGCGGCGTTCCCTGGCGCCAGAGGCCCGGCTCGCGCACGTCGAGCGCTCGGTGCGACTCGGCCTCGGGCAGTCCCAGAAACGCGTCCATCCCGAGCGGCCCGAACACCGCCTGGTGGACGTACTCGGCGTGGCCGATGCCCGTGGCGGCCGCAATCAGCGCGCCCAGGACGGCGTAGCCCTCGTTCGAGTACACCCGCCGGGTTGCCGGCGGATGCACCGGCGCGACGTCGAGCGAGGCAACCCCGCGCGGCCCCGACTCGGGCAGGCCGGAGGCGTGCGCGAGCAGATGCCGGGGCGTGATCGCCGCCTTGGCAGGCGTGCGGTAGGCGGGCAGGTGCTCGGCCGCCGGCGCGTCCAGGTCGATCGACCCCTCCTCGGCGGCGACCATCACGGCCAGCGCCACGAGCGGCTTCGTCAGCGACGCCAGCGCGAACAGCGAGTCGGCTTCGGCCGCGCCGGCGGTGCGCTGCTCGCGAATTCCACCCCGCCCGACCACGGCGGCAGCGACCGCCGAGGCGTCGCCCTCGGATACCCACGTATCAATCAGTTCGCAAGCCAACTTCGGGATCCTAGATGCCCGCCGTGTAAGGTTCGGAGGCACGATGGCCGAGTTGAGGACACCGGGCGAGCGGTCCCAGGAGAAGCCCCCGTTCGACCCGCCCCGCGGGGACGAGGGCCTCGACGACTGGTTCGCCCGCCGATTGGAATCGCAGGGCATCCGGGCCAGGCGTGCGCACGTCCCGGTCACGCGGATCGCGGCGGTCACGGCACTGGTGGTGGCGCTGATCGGCCTCCTGTTCGTGCTCAAGGCTGCGTCGAGCAACTCGACCGCGACACCCGGGACCACGGCCCACAAGCCGCCGACCGGCCCCGCCGTCACGACGACGTCGACCACGACAACCGTCAAGACGACCCACAAGCCGGCCTGGAAGCAGATCAAGCTCACGATCCTGAACGGGTTCGGGGGGCCCAACGCCGCCGGCACCGCCAAGACCCAGCTTCAGCAGGCCGGCTGGACCGTCCTCGGCGTCGCCGACGCATCCCCCGACACCCAGTCCACGATCGTGGTGTACGTGCCCGGGTACCTGAATCAGGCCAAGGTCGTCGCCGCACGCCTGGGCCTGCCGCCGCCGGTGCCGATCAGCCAGGCGAAGGGCGTCGTCCCGACCCAGACCGACAGCGTCGCGATCGTGCTCGGGTCGAACCTGCTTCCCAACGGCACCGGGTAGCACCGGCCGGAGCACCGGGCGGGATTCGGCGGTCCGGTGTCGAACCGGCCCGTATGGAACCGGCTCCACCCCGGGTGGTCATCGACGTACCCGTGCGCACCATCGTGCGCGTCATTCTGCTGGTGCTGGTCGCGATCGCGGCGGTCGAGGTGCTGAGCGCGGTCAGCCGGATCCTGGTCTGGCTGGCCACGGCGCTCTTCCTGGCGGTGGTGCTGCAGCCCGCCGTGCGGCTGGCCGAGCGGCGGCTCTCACACACCCTGGCCGTGTTTGCGGTGTTCGCCGGGCTGGCGCTCGTCGTGGTCGGGTTTCTCGCCCTGCTGATCATCCCGCTCGCGAGCCAGGTCGACCATCTGCGCACCGCGGCGCCCGCGTATATCGACGACCTGCGCCACAACGCGACCATCAACGACCTGAACACCCGCTACCACCTGGTGGCGCGGGCGCAGGACGCGGCCAAGGCGCTCCCCACAAGGGCCTTCGGGGCGCTCGGCAAGCTGGTGAGCGGCGTGATTGCGACCATCACCGTGCTGTTCCTGACGCTGTTCCTGCTGCTCGAGCTGCCGACACTGATCGACTCCGTGCTCGCATTCGTCCCGGCCGACAAAGCGGAGCGCGTCCGCCGGGTGGGGTCTGACATCAACCGCAGCGTTGCCGGGTACGTGCTCGGAAACCTGATCATCTCGGTCATCGCCGCCATCGTCGTCGGGGTCTCGCTGCGGATCCTGGATGTGCCCTACGCACTCGCGCTGGCGCTGCTGATGGGCCTGGCCGACCTGGTGCCGCTGGTGGGCGCGACGGTCGGGGCGCTGGCGGCGATCGGGGTCGCGCTGGCAACCCAGGGAGTCGGTGCGGGCGATCGTGATGATCGTGGTGAACGTCGTCTACCAGCAGGTCGAAAACCACGTGCTGCAGCCGATCGTGTACCGGCGCACGGTGCATCTCTCGCCGTTCCTGATCCTGGTCGCCGTGCTCATCGGCGGCGAGCTGCTCGGCGTCCTGGGCGCCCTGATCGCAATCCCGATCGGCGGCTCGCTCCAGCTCCTGGTCCGCGAACTGACCACCCCCACCCCAACCGGGGACAGTCCCCCGAATGCTGCCGAGGCAGTTTCGTGACGCTCTTGTGACAGCCCGGGCTCCGGTGGCGGGCTCAGACCTGGTCGGCGGCGGCGAGGAGCAGGCCCCACGCCCGGTCGACGTGCTCGGCCGTGGTGCGCAAGGTTCCCGATCGCCACCCGCAGCGCGTAGCGATCGCCGAGCTGCGTGTGTGAGATGAAGACGCGGCCGGTGGCGTTCACCCGCTCGAGGATGGCGGCGTTGCGCGCCCGCAGGTCGGCTTCGCGTATCGCCCTCGTTCGGGTTGTGGCGGAAGCACACCGTCGAGAACGGCACCGGTGCGAGCAGCTCCCAGCCCGGCTCGGCGCCGACGGCGGCCTCGAGCCGCTGGGCGAGCTCGACGTGGCCGCGAAATGACCGCGGCCAGCCCGTCGGCGCCGTAGGCGCGCAGCACCATCCACAGCTTGAGCGACCGGAACCGGCGGCCCAGCGCGACCCCGTAGTCCATCAGGTTGACCGCGTCGGCGTCGTCGGTGCGGAGGTACTCCGGGACGACCGAGAACGCCGCCCGCAGGTCGTCGGGGCGCGAGGTGTACATGACGCTGCAGTCGATCGGCGTCAGCAGCCACTTGTGGGGGTTGAGGACGAGCGAGTCGGCCCGCTCGCAGCCGTCCAGCACGTGGCGCAGGGCGGGCACGACGGCCGCCGCGCCGCCGTAGGCCGCGTCGACGTGCAGCCACATGCCGTGCTCGCGGCAGACGTCGGCCACGGCGCCCACCGGATCGATGCTGGTGGACGACGTGGTGCCGACGGTGGCGATCGCGGCGATCGGGCGCCGGCCGGCGCGCACGTCGGCCGCGACCGCCTCGCGCAGCGCGTCGGGGCGCATGCGAAACTCGGCGTCGGTCGCGATCTTCGCCAGGCCCTCGCGCCCCAGGCCGAGGGTGATACACGCCTTCTCGACCGACGAGTGGGCCTCGGTGGATGCGTACACGCGCAGCGGCGGCAGGTCGTCACGGCCGGCCATGCCGCGGGTGCCGGATGTCGAGGCCGGCCGCCTCGCGCGCCGCGGCGAGGCCGTACAGGGTCGAGAGGAGGCGCCGTCGGTGATCTGGCCGAACCAGTCCACCGGGAGCCCCGTCAGCTCGGCCACCCAGCGCAGCGTCACCTGCTCGAGCTCGGTGGCGGCGGGGGACGTGCGCCACAGCATCGCGTTCACGTTCAGGGCGGCGGCGATCGTCTCGCCGAGGATGCCGGGCGGCGACCCGCTGATCCCGAAGTAGGCCATGAATCCGGGGTGGTTCCAGTGCGTGATGCCCGGCACGAGCACGCGGTCGACGTCGGCCAGGATCGCCTCGAGCGGCTCGCCGTGCGCCGGCGGGTGCGCGGGCAGGGCGGCGGCGATCTCGCCCGGCTCGACCTGCGCCATCACGGGCAGCCGGTCGACCCCGTCCAGGTAGCGCTCGATCCAGCCGGCCGCCTGCTCGAGTGCCGAGCGCAGCTCGGCGTTGGTGGGGAGGCTGACCGGCTCGGCCGCCACCGTCAGAGCGCGGCTTCGACGGCCTCGAGCGACGCGTCGAGGAGGTCTGCCGTCTCGTCGATCTCGGCGTCCGTGATGATCAGCGGCGGAGCGAGCAGGAGCGCGTCCATCTGCTCGGTGCCGACCGGGGTCGGGCAGGAGTAGATCATGAGGCCGCGGCCGCTTGGCCTCGGCGGACACGCGCGAGCACAGCCCCATCTCGGCCGGGAACCGGCTGCCGTCGGCCTGGCGCAGCTCGATGCCGCGCAGCAGGCCGAGACCGCGCACGCTCGTGCACGATCGGGTGGCGCAGCTGCAGCTCGTCCAGCCGGGCGCGCAGGCGCTCGCCCTTGGTCGTGGCCGCCTCGAGCAGACCCTCCTGCTCGATGATGTCGATCACCTCGCAGCCCGACCGCGCATCCCAGCGGGTTGCCCGAGAACGTGTGGCCGTAGGAGAAGCCGCTGGGAGACGTCTCGACGACCTCGCGCACCCGCCGCGATGGCGACCATCCCCGACAGCGGGATCACGCCTCCGCCGATGCCCTTGCCGAAGGTGATCACGTCCGGCACCGCGCCGAAGTGCTCGACCCCGAACCAGCGCCCGGTGCGCCCGAACCCGGTGATCACCTCGTCGGCGACGAGGAGCACGTCGTGCCGGTCGCAGACGTCGCGCACGGCCGCCAGGTAGCCGTCGGGCAGCGGCACCGCCGCGCCCGATGACCCGGTCACCGGCTCGACCACGAAGGCCGCCACGTGGTCGGCGCCGCGCGAGAGGATGGCCGACTCGAGCGCCGCCGCGCCCTCGGCGGCCGTGTCGCTGTTCGGGACCACCGCGTACTTGCGCAGGAGCAGCTCGAACGGCGCCCGCCAGCGCGACCCGGAGAGCGAGAGCGCGCCCATGGTCGAGCCGTGGTACGACGTCATCCGGCTCAGAAACTCGATCTTCCCGGCATGCCCCTGCTGCTCCCAGTACAGGATCGCGAGGTGGATCGCCGACTCGTTCGCCTCCGACCCAGACGAGTTGAAGAAGCACCACTCGAGGTCGCCCGGCGCGATCCGCGCGACCCGGTCGGCCAGATCGAGCATCGGCTCGTTGCGAAACGAGAAGCGGTACGTGAACGCGATCTGCTCGGCCTGGCGGCGCAGCGCCTCGACGATCCGGGGATGGCCGTGGCCGAGCAGCATCACCATCGCCCCGCCGCAGGCGTCCAGATAGCGGTTGCCCTCGGCGTCCTCGATCACGCAGCCGCTCGCGCGCACGGCGACGGGCACCTGCTTGCCCGGGCTCGCGGTCATCGAGTAGTCGGTGCGGACGGGAGCGCTCACAATCGCGAAGTCACTCTACACGGCACCGCGGGGCGCCTACATCGATTGGCCGGGCGCGCGCAGCGCCGCCTGCAGCTCGACGAGCACCGGCGCCGGAGCGATCCGCGTTCGCCTCGGCCAGCACCCGGGCCAGGTCTCCGACGCCGGATCCGCCCGCAGGTAGCGCACGCCGCAGGCCTGCGGCCAGGCCCGCGAAGTCGGGCGCGTTCAGCTCCACCGCCACCGTGCGTCCGAACATCGTCTTCTGGTAGTTGCGCAGGATGCCGTAGGCCGAGTCGTTGACGACCAGGGTGACGAAGGCGAGCCCCTCGGCGCGGGCCGTCAGGAGCTCGTGGCCGGCCATCAGGAAGCCGCCGTCGCCGGCGATCACGACCGTCGGCCGGTCGGGGTTGGCGGCGGCCGTGCCCAGCGCGAGCGGGATGCCGCACCCGAGCGCGCCGGCGATCGGGTACACGAACCCGCCCGGCCGCTTGGCGTCGAGGTAGAGCGCTGCCCAGTAGGCCGCAGACGGTCATGTCGGCCACGACGATGGCGTCCTCGGGCAGCGCCTCATGGAGCACCCGCATGAGCTCGACCTCGACGTCGGCGCCCTGCGCCGCCGACCTCCGACGCGCGGCCCTGCAGGGCCGCGCGCACCGCCGCCTCGCCGTCGCGGCCGCCTGCCGCCGGCGCGCCTCGGACAGCAGCGCCTGGCAGAAGGGGCCGACGTCGGCCACCACTCCCTCGGCGACCGCGAAGGTGCGCCCGAACCGGCCCGGGTCGAGGTCGACCTGCACCAGCGCCTCGGGCATGTGCAGGCCCCAGTCGGCCGTGCCCTCCTGGGAGAACCGCGTGCCCAGCGCAGATCATGAGATCGGAGCGCTCGACCAGGCTGCGCATCGACGGCTCCTCGACCGACGAGCCGGCGTGGAGGGGATGACCGCTTGGGATCGCGCCCTTCCCGTTGTAGGTCGTGAGCACGGGCGCATCCAGGCGCTCGGCCAGTGCCCGCACCCGGTCGGCCGCGCGGCGCGCTCCGCCCCCCGCCAAGATCAGCGGCGCCTTCGGCGGCCTCGATCAGCGCGCGCACGCGGGCGACGGCTGCTGGGTCGGGCGCCGGCACGGCGACGCGGGTGGCCCGGGCCGGGGCCGCGTCGGTCACGCTCGCCATGACGTCGGTCGGCGACCTCGACCATGGCCGGGCCGGGATCGAGCGCCATGTGCCGGAAGGCCTCATCGATCGCCTCGACCAGCGGCGGCGGCGCTCGTCGGCCGGGCGTGGAAGCGCGAGACGGCGGCGAAGGCCTGCGACTGACCGCGGCTCTCGTGCAGGTAGCCGCGGCCCGCGCCGACCAGCTGCGTGGGAATCTGCGAGGTCAGGTGCAGCACGGGCGTGCTCGAGGCGTCGGCCTCGGACAGGGCCGCCAGCGAGTTGAAGGCCCCGGGGCCCGTGCTGGTCAGGTACACGCCCGGCCGGCCGCCGGTGCGCGCGTAGCCGACGGCGCCGAACCCGGCGGCCTGTTCGTGGCGGACCACGACGCGGCGGATCGGCGAGCCGATCAGCGCGTCCCACACGCGGGAGCGCGTGGATGCCCGGCAGGCCGAACAGCACCTCGACGTCGTGCGCCTCGAGCGCCTCGACCAGCGCCCGCGCCCCGGTGCGCACTTCGGGTTTGGCGGCGACGGTCATTCCACGGAAGCCGGCTACGACGACGTCTGGCCGGACTCGATCAGGGCGACGAGATCGTCGATCTGGGTTGCGCTCAGCGAGCTGCCAAACGTGGTCGGCATGGCGGTCGCCCACGGGCCTCCCGTCGCGGTGAATGCGGCGGGGTCGTCGATCGACTGCTTGATGAACGCGCCGATCGGCATCTTGGCCTTGACGGCGTCGCTCGCGACCACGGTGCCCAGGTTCGGCCCGATCGTGCCGGTGGCTCCCGCGGCCGCCAGGGTGTGGCAGCTCGAGCAGCCGTTCGCGCTGAACAGCGTCTTGCCCGCGGCGATCAGGGCGGGGTTGCCGCCACCGGTGCTCGAGCCGCCCGTGCTCGAACCGCCCGTGCTCGAGCCGCCCGTGCTGGTCGGGGGCGGCGAGGAGACCGCCGCCGTCGACACCGACAGCTGAAGGCCGACGCTGCTCGCATCCTGGGTCGTCCCGCCGGTGATCACGATCACGACGATCATCACCACGATGCCCAGCGACGGTGCCGAGCAGGGCTGCGATCAGGACCTTCACCATAAGCGCCGTGACTATACCCTCTCGCCGCGGAAGGGATATACCGCAAGGAGGGGATGCGTGGCTCGGCGTCGAACGCCGACGTTGGGAACCACGATGTTGGACAGACGAGACATCCAGACACTGATGTACTGCGTGCGGGTGGCCGAGACGAGCGGGCAGTGGCAGCCGGGCTACCCGGTGCGCTCGCCCAACGAGCTCGAGTGCAAGCTCGCCGAGCTGCTGTACGAGCTCGACCGCCGCGCGCCGGTCATCCGCGCCGCCTAGCGGGTCGACCGCGTCCGTCGAAACGTCACGAATGTGCCACGGCGGACGTCGGGACTGTCCCCGGTTACTCGGCCGGGCGGCGGTAGCGGGCGCGCCACACGCGCACCTCGAACTCGCTCGCACCGATCATCTCGCGGACGCGCGCGGCCGACCCGCCCGTGCACCCGGCCACGTCCAGCCAGGGAGCGACGTCGGAGGTGCGCAGCCACAGCTCCTCGGCGTCCAGGTGCAGGCCCTGCGCCTGCATCGGCACCGCGCGCCTCGCCGGGAGCGATCAGGCGGCCGTGCTCGGGGTCGCGCAGGCGCTCGATCTCCTCCCACCGCCGCGCCCGGCGACCGTCGTCGTCGGCCACCATGTCCTCGAGCACGATCCGCCCGCCCGGCGCCAGCACGCGCGCCATCTCGTCGAGCGCCCGGGCCGGCCGGGCGATGTGGTGCAGCGAGTTGACGCAGGTGACCAGGTCGAACGCCGCAGCGGGGAACGGCAGCTGCTCGGCCCGCCCGATGACCCGCTCGACGCCGGCCGGGACGTGCTCGAGGAGCGCGCGGCGACGGGTCGAGCACCGTCACCGTCGCCACCGATCCAGCAGGGCGCCCGCGAGCGTTCCCGGCCCGCCCGCGACGTCCAGCACCCGATCCTCCGGCCGCGCACTCGCACAAGGCGACGAACCGCCCCAGTCCCGCGCGGCCGCGTGGGCGGCGTAGCGGTCGGCGGTACGGTCGAACCGGTTACCCCGCGGACACGCTGTCACACGCCTCCTCCCTGGTCGTGACCGTCCCGGCCGCCTGCTCCTCGGCGAGCATGGCCACCAGCTCGCCGATGCGGGCGCCGCTCGCCCCGGTGAGCGCGGCGATCTCGTCGCCCCGCAGCAGCGGCGGCCGCGTCTCGGACGCGAGCTCGGTCTCGAGCACGGCCAGCATCCACGGCCGCTTCTGGTGGTGGGCGCGCATGTAGGCCGGACGGGCCCGCACACCGCGGGTCGCGAGGCGGTCGGCCAGCGACAGGACCACGCTCTCGAGCGTATACGGCGCCGTGGCAATCGCGTAGCGGTAGGCGGCGCGACGGTCGAACGGCCGCTCGCGCACCATGAACCCCAGCCGCAGATGCTCGGGACGAGCACGCGAGCAGAAGCCGATCAGCGACGTCGACGCCCTCCACCGCCTCATCACCGTCTCGGCCGTAGCCGGCGCCGAGCCGGTCGTGGCCCATGAAGCTGACCCGGCCTCCGGCCCGACGACGCGGGTCGGACGGCTTGTCGATGTCGTGGAACAGCGCCGCCATCCGCAGGCCGGTGTGGCCGCTGAACTCGTTGCCGACGACTCGGCCGCCAGCACCGCCGCCACCGCGGCGCCGCGTGCGCGGGCAGGTAGTGCGCCGGGTGGGCCGAGATGTCGGCGGCCGCGTCGAGCACCAGCCAGCGTGTGCTCGAGCACGTCCAGATGGTGGAACGGGCTCTGTCCGACCCCTCGCATCGCGGCCAGCCTCGGGCAGCACCACGTCGAGCACTCCCAGCCGGTCGAGCAGCCGGATGCCGTCGTCGGGATGCTCGCGGCTCGAGCAGCCGCCGCATCTCGATGAGGATGCGCTCGCCGCTCGGCGTTCGTCGCCAGGTGGGCGTCGCGCCGGGCCAGCCGCTCCGACTCCGGGTCGATCGTGAATCCGAGCTCGTGGCCATCCGCGCCAGGCGCAGCAGCCGCAGCGGATCGTCGGCGAACACCTGCTCCGAGACCGCCCGCAGCCGCCGCCGCCTCGAGGTCGCGCGCGGCCGCCGTGCGGGTCGAGCAGGTCGCCGCCGGCAAGCGGCAGGGCCATCGCGTTGACCGTGAAGTCGCGCAGCCCCAGATCGTCGCTGACGGCGCCGCGGCTGGCGGTGATGTCGACGGTGCGGCCGTCGCGCACGACCCGCCAGGCGCCGTGCCGCTCGGAGAGCGGGAACGACGCGCCGCCCTCGCGCCGGGCCAGCGAGCGCGCGGCCTCGGCCGGATCGCGCTCGACGACCAGGTCGACGTCGACCACCCGCCGCCCGAGCAGCAGGTCGCGCACGCTTCCGCCGACCAGCCAGGCATCCGGCACCGGCGCGAGCGGCGCGGACGCCCTCAAGCCCCGGCAACGACATGCTCCACCCGCCGCGGCCGCGGTGCCAGCGAGGTCACGATCTCGTAGTTGATCGTGCCGGCAGAGCCGCGCCCACTCCTCGGCCGGGATGCGCTCGTCGCCGTCCACGCCGATCAGCGTCACCGGGTCGCCGGGCTCGACGTCGCAGCTCGGCGCCGATGACGAACGTGAGCTGGTCCATGCTCACGGTGGCGGCGACCCGCCGGCGGCGGCCGCCGACCAGCACGTCGGCCCGGCCCGAGAGCAGCCGGGGGACGCCGTCGGCGTAGCCCGCCGGGACGAGCCCGATCCAGGTCGGCTCGCGTCGCCACGAAGCGGCGCCCGTAGCCGGCGCTGTCGCCCGGCTGGAGCAGCTTGACGTCGGCCACCTGGCTCTCGAGCCGCAGCGCCGGTGACAGGCCGTCGTCGGCCGGATCGGCTGCCGAACGGCGAGAGCCCGTAGACCGCGATGCCGCAGCGGACCGCGTCGAAGCGGGCGTCCGGGAACCGCAGCGCGCCGGCGCTGTTGCCAGCGTGGCGCGGGCACGGGGGGAACCGCTCGGCCAGGTCCGCGAAGCGCTCGATCTGGAGGCCGGGTGAACTCCGGGTCGGTGTCGGCCACCGCCAGATGGCTCATCAGAGCCCGGCCGGCCGCAGCAGGCCGTCGGTGCTCAGCTGGTCGGCGACACGCAGCGCATCGGCGGCCCCCATCCCCCACCGGCCCATGCCGGTGTCGACCTTCACGTGCACCCCCAGCGGCACGCGCGCGGCGGCCCGCAGCCGGGCGAAACCGTCCACCGACGTCACGGCGACGTCCACGCCGGCGACGTCGGCCTCCTCGCCGGGCACCAGCGGGCCCATCACGAGCACCGGCACGTCGCCGAGCTCGTCGCGCAGGCCGCGGGCCTCCTCCCAGGTGGCGACGCACAGGCGCCGCGCCCCCGCCGCGCAGCGCCGCCCGTCCCACCGCGCCCGCGCCGTGCCCGTAGCCGTCGGCCTTGACCACCGCCCACACCTCCGCCGGATCGGCCACGGCGCGCAGCCGCACGACGTTCGCCGTGACGGCCTCGAGGTCGACGGTCACGCGTCGCCCGCGCCCGGTGCGTGCCGATCACCGCATCACCTCGGGCAGGGACGCGATCACGTCGGTGGCGATGATGCCGGACGGGCCGAGCCGCTCGGTCGCGAGCCGGCCCGCCCCGCCGTGTGCCTCGGCGGCCGTGCACGTCGCCGTCCACGCGTCCTCGCCGCCGGCCAGCATGGCCGCGATCGACGCCGGTCAGCACGTCGCCGGAGCCGGCCGTGGCCAGGCCGCTGACCCCGGCATGCGAGACGACACACCCGCTCGCCGCCGGCGTCGGCGATGAGCGTGTCGGGGCCCTTCAGCAGCACGACGCACCCGCTCTGCGCCGCCGCCCGCCGCACCGCCTCGAGCCGGTTCGCGCGCACCCAGTCGGACGTCTCGCCCAGCAGCCGGCCCATCTCGCCCTCGTGTGGCGTCAGCACCGCCGGGGACGGGCGGGCGCGCAGCGCCTCGAGGTCGCCGTTGAAGGCATGCAGGCCGTCGGCGTCGATCACGATCGGCCCGGCGTGGCCGATCCCGACCGCGCGCGCCAGCTCGACCGCCTCGTCGCTCCGGCCGAGGCCCGGGCCCAGCGCGACCGCGTCGGCCCGCGGCAGCAGCTCGAGGGCGTCGGGCAGAGGCCGCACCATCACCTCGGGCGACGCGCGCCTCCAGGATGCGGGCGGCGTCGGGCGGCGTCGCCACCCACACGATGCCGGCGGACGCGCGCAGGGCGGCCAGCGCGGCCATCAGCGGCGCGCCCGAGAAGCCGCGCGCACCGCCGATCGACGAGCACCGCGCCGGCGCGTGTACTTGGTGTCGGACGGCCGCTTGGGCGAGGCGATCAGGCCGTCGGCGAGCACCGCCGCCGTGGTCACGTCCGCCTGCGGCGGGATGCCGATGCCGGCCACGACGACACGCCCGGCCGCGGTGCGGCCCGGCTCGACCGCGGTCCCGAGCTTGCGGCCGTGAAAGCAGATGGTCACCGCGGCCGCAACCGCCTTGCCCGCGATCACCCCGGTCGAGGCGTCGACCCCCGACGGCACGTCGAGCGCGACGACGCCGGGCAGCGCCGGCCGTCGCGGCGATCACGCGGGCGGCGTCGGGCCGCGGCGTCCCCGTGAATCCCGTGCCGAGCAGCCCGTCGACGATGACGTCGGCGCGCTCGCAGGCGCGCTCTGCGCACGCCGGTGTGCATCCGCACCGCCGAGCCGCACGGCGATGTCGTGGTTTCGGCGTGCGTCCTCGGGCAGCCCCGCGGGATCGGCGACCAGCAGGCAGTCGACCTCCCATCCCGCGGCGTGCAGGTGACGGGCGCACGACGAAGCCGTCCCCGCCGTTGTTGCCCGCCCCCGCAGATCACGGCCGCGGTGGTGCCCGCCATGCTGGCGACGATCTCGCGCGCGGCCGCCAGCCCGGCCTGCTCCATCAGCACGGCCCCGGGGATGCCGATCCCCTCGATCGCGGCCGCGTCGGCGGCGCGCATCTCACGAGCGTCGTAGAGCGGGCGCGTGCGGATCATGGGTCGGCGACGACGGCGACGGCCGCCGGCCAGCTCTTTCGAGTGGGTCATGCTGAGGTCGATCGCGCCCGCGCGCACCCGCTCGGCCCACGCCGCGGTGCGCCCGGACAGGCTCACGCCGGGCTTCGGCCGGCCGGCGATCTCGATCTCGCGCCAGGTGAACGGCACGCCGAAGCCGAGCGCCTTGCCGACCGCCTCCTTGCCGGCGAACCGGGCGGCGAAATGCTGGGCCGGATTGGCGCGCGAGAGGCAGTAGTCGCGCTCGGCCTGCGGTGAACACGCGGTCGACGAACCGCGGATGGCGTTCCAACGCGCGCGCCACCCGAGCGATCTCGATCAGGTCGATCCCAACCCGCATCGCGGCCATACTATGCTCGACCCATGCCAAGAGCGATCCCGCTCACGGGCACGGCGACATGGTGGCCGAGCACCCTTTACCAGACCACCACGCTCGAACTGCGCCGTGCGGGCGAGCGCCTGCTGATCGATCCGGGCATCTCGCCCTGGGAGATCGAGGAGATCGTGAGCGCATCGACGATGCCCGTCACCGAGGTGCTGGTCACCCACGGCGACTGGGATCACGTGATGGCGCTCGGCATCCTGAGTGACGCCCACGTCACCGCGAGCAGCACCGCCGCCGAGCGCATCCGCTCCGGCACCGCCCGGGCCGAGATCGAGCGCGAGGCCGCCCCGCTGCTGCTCCCCCACCGCTCGATCGAGCGCCTGCACGTCGAGCAGGAGGTCGACCCGCCGGCCGACGTGCGCCTCGGCGCCTGGCGAGCGGTGTGCCGCCCGGGCCTCGGCCACACCGACGACGGCCTGATCACGTGGCTCCCCGACGAGCACCTGCTGGTCGTCGGCGACTACCTCTCGGCGCTCGAGATCCCCTCCTGCTACTCGTCGGTGCCCGACTACCGGGCGACGCTCCAGACCCTGATCGGCGTGATCGAGCGCGAGCGGCCGCAGTTCGTCGTGGTCGGGCACGGACCGCCCGCACACGAGCGAGACAGGCGCTGCGGATCGCCGACGAAGACCTCGAGTACCTCGAGGCGGTGCTCGCGTATGCCGAGGCGGGCTGCCCGCCGGAGCGGGCCGAGCAGATCGCGGTTCCGGCGCGCCTGGCCGGGTCGGGCGACCTGACCGTACACGCCGCCAATGTTGCTCGTGCCTGTGAAGCGGCCGCATCGGTCGCGACATCGGGCTGAGGCATCGGACACACGCTGCCGATAACGAGGGCATGACCCGCGCCCTTCGCTCTGTCGTTGACGTTCGCACCCATCCCCTGGGGCCGCGCGTGTACGTCGCCGGTCATGCGCGTGCACGAGTGCTGGGCGGGCTTGGTCGCAACGCTCATCGTCGCCCTGCTTCACGCCACCGGCCGGCCCGGCCCGAGCCCGCTCGACGCGGCCGTCATCGTCGTGGCCGCGTGGATGATGCTCAAGGACTGGCCCGACTTCTTCCCCTCGCGCCGTGACACCTACGGCTGGCGGGTCGGCTTCCACCGCCGGCCGGAGCCGGTGCCTGCCCGCACCGGCGAGGATGCCCGCCTGCCCGCGGACACGAACTCCCGCTAGCGGCTAGGCGGCAGCTCCGTCAGCAGGAGCTCGAGGTCGAGCTCGCTGTCGAAGAAGCCGATCTGGCCGTTCTCGTCACGCGGCCACTGTGCCGGCGGCCGGTCCCACATCAGCTCGAGGTCGTTGCCGTCGGGGTCGCTCAGATAGATCGCCTCGTGCGTGCCGTGGTCGGTCGCCTGCCGGATCGGCCAGTCGACGCTCGCGCAGCCGCTGCAGCGCGTCCGCGAGCGCCGGCCGGGTCGGATAGCGGATGGCGACGTGATGCAGGCCCGCGACGCCGTCGGGCTGCGGCCCGCCGCCCGCCGACTTCCAGGTGTTGAAGCCCAGGTGGTGGTGATAGCCGCCCGCCGAGACGAAGAGCAGGTCGCCGGTCGTCCCCCACCCGGGCACGTCCCGGGCCTCCGCGGTCACGTCGAATCCGAGCAGGTCGACGTAGAACGCCCGCACCCGGTCGATGTCGGCGGTGCGCAGGTGGACGTGCCCGATGGTCACCCCGGGGTCGATGGGCCGGGCGCTGCGCGCGGCCGGGCGCGATGGTGCCCTGCGGCCACGGGCCGCCGTTCTCGGTCGCGTTCATGTCGTCCTCCGGGTCAGTGGTGGTCTCGCACGGTCAGGAGCAGGGCGATGTCCCATGGATCCCTCACCAGGACGCCGTCGTCACGCCGCTCGGTCGGAATGCCGGCCTGCTCGATGCGCGCGAGCGCCGCGGCGAGCGCCTCCGGCGTCTCGAAGACGATCGTCCAGTGGCGGAGGCCGACGGTCGCCGGCGGAGCCGGAGGGACGCCGACGCCGCGCCAGACGTTGATGGCCACGTGATGGTGATAGCCGTCCATCGCCAGGAACGAGGCGGTGGGAAGCTGGGTCATGACCTCGAACCCGAGCACGTCGCGGTAGAACTGCGAGGCCGCGCTCGATGTCGCCCACGTGCAGGTGCAGGTGGCCGACGGTGAGGCCGGGATCGGCGAACGGCCTGGACCGGCTCGTCGGCCACGAGCTCGAGCAGCGCATGCAGGTCGAGCGGCTTTGGGCCGCCGTCCCACCCCGGGTTGCCCAGGTCGGGCCAGGCCGACGCGGGGCCGGTCGGCGGCGAGCTCGATCTCGTTGCCGTCGGGGTCGGGCAGGTAGATCGCCTCGGAGATGTCGTGATCCGACGCTCCCAGGATCGGCGTTCGGGTGGCGGCCAGCCGAGCCGCCGCACGGGCGAGTTCCTCGCGGGAGGGATGCAGCAGGGCGACGTGGTAGAGGCCGGCGTGACGGCCGGCCGGCCGCGCGGCGGGCTCGGCCCGGAGCACGAGCAGATCGCCGTCGCCGCCCGCCCAGAGGACGGCGGTGTCCCCGTCGCGGCGGCGCACCTGCAGGCCGATGGATCGCTCGTAGAAGTCGATCGACCGGTCGAGGTCGGTGACGGTCAGGTGTGCGGGCCCGAGCCGGATCGTGATGGGCGGGGCCTGCTCGTCGGTGGTGATTGCGGTTGATGTCTCGCGTGTGTTCATACCTGTATTCTTGCGCACGCAACCAGATTCCGCCATTCGGCGGGAAGGCCGCCGGGATTGTGCGTGCTGCTACGATCGGCCCTCGGGCCTGTGGACATCCGGCAACACCTGATCGGCGCCTGCCTGGTCGCCGCGGTCAGCCTGGGCAGCGTGCCTGCGGCATCCGCCGAGACGGCGCCCTGGGTGACGACCTCCGGGAACCGGTTCGTCCACGCCGGTACGGGTGCCACGGTCGTCCTGCGGGGTGTGAACGTCGCGCCCGGGGCCAACCCGGCGCTGCAGGCGCGCGTCGTCGAGCTCGGCGCGAACCTCGTCCGGATCCACGTCCGCTGGGCCGATCTGCAGCCGACCGCCCCGACGGCAGCCGATCCGGGCTGGAACACCGCCCTCTTCGCCGGCATCCAGCAGCAGATCGCCTGGTATGAGGCTCACCACATCAACGTGCTGATCGATCTGCACCAGTACGACTGGTCGTCGTACTTCACCCCGCGCGGAGGCGGCATCCCGGCCTGGTTTTACACCCGGATCCGCAAGGGCGAATACCCGCCCACCGCCCGCGGCGAGATCAGGGCGTTCACCGACTTCTACTCCGACCCGGTCGCACTGCGCCTCTACTCGCGGCTCGCGACGATGGTGGTCACGCCGCTTCGATGCGGATCCGAACGTCGTCGGGTACGAGATCCTGAACGAGCCGCTGGCGCCCGCAACACATGCGGGCACGCAGTCGGTACTCGCGTTCGAGGCCAGGATCCGGCGCGTTATCAGCGCGGTCGACCCTCTGCGCACGGTCTTCATCATGGCGCGCACGGGGGGCGACCTCGGGCTCATGGACGCGAACTTCCGAGCCTTCGGGAACCTGCACCACGTCGCCCTCGACTACCACGCCTACTACTCGGGCCGGCCGCGGACGGGGATGACGTTCGACGGCGAGGCCTGGACGCCGACCTGGGCCGCCACCCACATGCAGGCGAGCACCGACTATCGCGGCCGCGAGGCGCTTCAGCGCGCCGTGCTGATGACCGCGATCCTGAAGGCGGACGACCAGCGCATCCCGCTGCTGATCGGCGAATGGGGCGCGCGCCGCGACGACCGCAACGGTCGCGCCTACCAGGCCCAGATGCTCGCGATCTTCGACCGCTACGGCCTCTCCTGGGCGCGCTGGACGATGTCGGCGCAGGACACCCTCGGGATCCTGAACGCGGCCTCGCAGCCGACTCCCGACTTCGATCAGCTGCACACCGCGCTTCTGACCGGCTCGCGCCCGCCGCCACCCCCGGGGCCGCGCCTGCCCTGGTTCGGGGTCTCGCGGCCGACGCTCGAGATCGGCCACGCGCGACGCATCCCGTGTGGCTCTGCTACCGGCCGGCCGCGAATGCGCGCAGGGTCGCGATTGCGATCCGGCATTCCGACGGGGGCCTGATTCGCAGGATCCGGACCGGCCCGCTGGCGGCAAACCGCCTGGGCTGCAGGCGCTGGCGGGGCGGCAACGGCCGCGGCGGCCGGGTGCGCCCGCAGACCGTGTACGTCCGCGTCTCGGCCTGGTACGCGGCCGGTCGCAGGTCGAGCGTGTGGCGAACGATCGCCGTCCGGAGGTAGAAGCGTGGCCGCACCAGAATATATCTGTCTTTGATAGAGTTTCTCAGCGTGAGCCCAAAGACGGCACCCACGGGCATCGAGGCCACCGCCACGGCGCTCCTCGACCTGATCGGCCCGCTGCAGCGGACGCTGCGCAAGCGCGCCCGCGAGGACTGGCCGCTCGAACCGCTCGCAACCGCCCAGGTCGGACTGCTGCGGGCGGTGCGAAACCGGGCCGGTATCAGCGTTGGCGAGGCCGCCGCCGAGCTCCACATCGCGCCGAACACCGCCAGCACGCTGGCCCAACAGCTCGCCGCCGCCGGGCTGATCAGCCGGGAGCCCGACCCGAGCGACGGGCGCTCGGTGCGACTCGTGACCACCCCGGCAGCGGAACGGCGCATGGCCGCCTGGAACGACCGCCGCCAGCAGGTGCTGGAGGCGGCGCTCTCGCGGCTCGACCCGGCCGAGCGGGCCGCGCTCTCGGCCGCACTGCCGTCGCTGCGAAGGCTCCTGGAGACGCTCGCCTAATGGCCGCCGAGTCTCACCCGGCGGTTTCCATCGCCGCCCTTGACGTGCGCTTCGGCGACACCACCGCCGTCGAGCACCTCGACCTGGAGGTCGGCGACGGCGAGGTGTTCGGCCTGCTCGGGCCGAACGGCGCCGGCAAGACGACCACCATCCGGGTGCTGACGACGCTGCTTGCCGGCCACGTCCGGATGGCGCGTCAGGTGTTCGGCGTCGACGTCGCGCGCCGCGCCGATGGACGTGCGCCGCATGCTCGGCTACGTGCCCCAGCAGCTGTCGGCTGAGGCGGCGCTCACCGGCCGCGAGAACGTCGCGCTGTTCGCGCGCCTGTTCGACGTGCCCCGGCGCGAGCGCCGCGAGCGTGGTCGCCGAGGTGCTCGAGACGATGGGGCTCGGCGAGGCCGCCGACCGGCTGGTCGCGACCTACTCGGGCGGCATGATCCGCCGGCTCGAGCTGGCCCAGGCGCTCGTGAACCGGCCCCGCCTGCTCGTGCTCGACGAGCCGACGATCGGCCTCGATCCGATCGCCCGCGTCGGCGTATGGGAGCGCGATCGGGATGCTGCGCGAGGAGACCGGAATGACCGTGCTCATGACGACCCACTACATGGAGGAGGCCGACGCGCTCTGCGACCGGGTCGCGCTGATGCACCGCGGCCGGGTGCGGGCGCTGGGGACGCCCGACGAGCTGAAGGTCGGCAGCTCGGGCGCCGGCGCGTCGCTCGAGGACGTCTTCCGGCACCACACCGGCGACACGCTCGACGGCGGAAGAGGTGACATGCGGCAGGCTTCCGCGCAGACCGACGCACCGCCGCACCGCCCGTTGGCTCGGCCACGCCCTGGGCAGCGGCCGCCGCGCGTCTGGCGGCGGTCGGGCAGCCGCGTGGTGCGCTCTGCCTGGTCGAGCTCCAGAAGCTCCGGCACGACCGCAAGGAGCTCTACACGCGCGCGATCCAGCCCGCGCTCTGGCTGCTGATCTTCGGCGAGACCTTCACGCGCCTGCACGCGATCCCCACGACGGCGTGCCGTACCTCGACTTCCTGGCGCCCGGGATCCTGGCCCAGTCGGTGCTCTTCATCTCGATCTTCTACGGCATCCAGATCATCTGGGAGCGCGACGCCGGCATCCTCACGAAGCTGCTGGCGACGCCGACTCCGCGCTGGGCGCTCGTCGCCGGCAAGGCGTTCGCGGCCGGCGTGCGCGGCGCTGGTGCAGGTGCGTCGTCGTGCTCGTGCTCGCCGCGCTCCTCGGCGTCGCGCTGACTGCGAACCCGCTGCGGCATCCTCGGCGTCGCCGTGGTCGTCGATGCTCGGCGCCGCCTTCTTCTCGATGCTCTCGATCGTCCTCGCCGGCCTCGTGCTCTCGCGCGAGCGGCTGATGGGCATCGGCCAGGCGATCACGATGCCGCTCTTCTTCGCCTCGAACGCCCTCTACCCGATCGCGCTCATGCCGCGCTGGGTGCAGCGCGATCAGCCTCGTCAACCCGCTCAGCTACGAGGTGAACGCCCTGCGCGGGCTCCTGCTCGGGACGCCGGCCGCCATCGGCCTCGACCTGGCGGTGCTCGTGGTCGCAGCCGCGGCCGGGATCACGGTCGCCTCGGCGCTTCTGCCTCGCCTGACCCGGTGAACGCCGATGGGGCGCCCCGGCCGCTGCCGGGACGCCCCATCGCTTGCTTCAGATCAGGCGCCGCCGCTTCCGAACGCGGTCAGGAAGACCGAGTTCGGCTGGCCGACGCCCGTGACATCGTCCCAACCGGGACCCGTCGAGAGGCTCGAGTCCTGGTCAAACGTGCGGACGCTGTAGAGGTAGCCGTTGAACTTGTTCACGCCGTTTGCGAAGTCCGGGCGGACGTTCGCGCCGGGAATCGAGCCGACGTCGTTGAACGCACCGACCTTCGCGGCGGCGAGCTTGTAGATGGCGATGTTCAGGAACCCGAGCCGCGCCTTCGCGTGCTGGGCTGCGTCTGCAACCATCCCGGCCATCAGCGGCGAAGCGACGCTCGTGCCGCCGATGCGGTACTCGCCGTACTTCGTGCCCTTCGGGAAGATCTGCGTCTCCCCGACCAGCATGCCGGTCGTCGGGTCGGCATCGAGCGCGACATCGGGGAACGCGCGCCCCGAGCCGCCCATGACGACGCCGTTCTGGTAGCTCGGGCGCGGGAACACCGACGAGAAGCCACCGCCCGCCCCGTACAGGAACGGATCGGCTGCGATCGGCGTCCAGCCCTTGCCGTTGGCCGAGAGGGAGTACTTCTCGGTGCCCCAACCGGTCTGCCAGAGCAGGTGATCTTTCGCGCTGATCGCCGTGGTCGTACCGCCGACCGCGGTCGCGAATGGGTCGGAGGCCGGGTAGTCGGTGTCCTTGAAGCCCTCCGTGGTCACCCAGTCACCGCTGTCGCCGGACGAGAACAGGAAGGTGATGCCCTCCATCTCGCCCTGCAGGATGACCTGCTCCTCGGCGGCGATGTCACCGGACGTCTCGCTCGACATCGGGCCACCGTAGGAGTTGGAGACGACCGTGACCTTGTCCTGGTCGTCGACCCGTGCGAGGGCGAACTCCAGGTCCTGGTTCAGGCAGCTCTGCGCGCCGTAGTAGATGACGTGCGCCTTCGGGGCCATGCCGTGCACGGCCTCGACGTCGAGCGTCTCCTCGCCGGCCCAGTCGGACGGGGCCTGGCACTGGGTCGGATGCAGATGGAACGTCTTGGGCATGTTCTGAGTGAACTGCCCCTTCGCGAACGGCTTGTCGCCCTGCCGCTTCGCATAGGTGTTCGCGTCCTTCAGGATCGTGCCGGCCGCGAAGGCGTCGACGATGCCGACGGTCTGGCCCTTGCCGGTCAGGCCGCTGCTCGTGACGCCGTACGCGCCGCGGAACTGCTTCGGCGTGTACCCGCAGATCGCGTAGTCACGCACCTTGCCCTGGAACTTCGGGAGGGGCGTCTTGCCGTCGGACTGGACGGTTGCCGGAATCGTGCCGTAGCCCTTCGAGCACGGCCGCGCATTGCGGAACCCTGCCGGCGGCGGCCCGATCTGCGGCCGCACAAAGACGGGAGCCGTGCTGAGGCCGGTCACGCCGAGCACCGATCCGGCCACGGCGGCCGGGACGCGGGCGTTGGACGAAGGCGCGCGCACGAGCTTGCCCCCATGGCGGTAGACATTGAGCTTTGCCCCGAACGCGCGCTCGGCCGCGGTGACGCTGCCGCTCGCGCTGATGTAGCGATGCGAGGCCTCGACGGCCGTGACGCGCAGGCCGGCCGATCGCAGCCAGGCGCTGACCGACGAAACGGCTGCCGCGGTGGGCTCGAACCGGGCCCGGTACTGGGCCGGCTTCAGGTAGTGCCCGTACGTTGCGCTGCCGGGCGTCGACGCGGCGGTCACCGCCGCTCGAAGCGCGGCGATGCCGCCCCGCGGGGCGAGATAGACGCGCAGGTTCACATGGCCGGATGCCTTCGCCGGCCGTACCGCCGCACGAGCGGCCCAGGCGGGCGCGCTCCCCTTCAGGACAACCGCGTGCGAGCTTGCGCTCGCCGCCGCCGTCACCACCCCCGCCGCGGCGATCACCGCAGCGAGGCCGCACGAGGCCACGGCCCCGCGCACCAACATTCGTGTACCCACACGACCACCCCCACCCTCTGAGACGTAGACCCCAGACCCCCAGGCCGCCTCGTAAAACCCGCGGGCGAGACGATCTTATCCCGGATGGCGTGACGAACCGATAACCGGCACCCCGGACAGGCGGCCGCTGACAGAACCACGCCCGAACGGGTGCCGACGACGTCGGTCAGTGCGTCAACCACGCCCGGATCGAACTGGGTCCCGGCGCAGCGGCGCAGCTCGGCGAGCGCCTCGTTCGCCGGCATGGCAGCCCGATAGCTGCGATCGGTGGTCATCGCGCTCCAGGCGTCGCAGGCGCAAACGATGCGGGCCACCAGGGCGATGTCCTCGCCCGCCAGGCCATCCGGATACCCGCGTCCGTCCCAGTGCTCGTGGCAGGAGCGCACAAGCCGGCCCACGTCCGCCAGTAGCCCGCCGACCTGATCGAGCATGCGCTCGCCCGCGAGGGTGTGCGTGCTCGATCAGCGACCGCTCCTCTGCGGTCAGCGGCCCCGGCTTTTGGATGACGCTCTTGGGGATCTGTGACCTTGCCCACATCGTGCAGGAGGGCGGTGAGCTCTGCGTCCTCGCGAGTCGCGCGTCGAGCCCCATCCGGTCGCAGACGGCGAGCACGAGCGAGACGACGTCGTGGCTGTGCCGGCCCGTGTAGGAGTCGTCGGCCTCGACCATGTCGCCGAGGAGGAGCGCGGTGCCGCGGTAGGCCTTGGACAGCTCCTCCTTCTGGTCGATCCTCGCCCTGTGCTCGCGGGCAAAGTCTCCGAGGAGCCACACCAGCGGCAGGCCGAGGAGGGCGGCGTACATGTGGCCGCCGGCCACGCCTGCCAGAGCCAGGCCGAGCGGAGTGAGGACGAGATCGACCCGCCAGGCGGCCGCGAGCGCCCGGGCCTGGGTCCAGGGCGAGTAGCCGAGCGCGACCCAGCCGGCGAAGTCGAAGGCAAACTGGGCGACGAGCATCGCCAGGACGAGTGCCAGCGTCGTGAGATCGAGCGCCGCCCGCGGGTCGCCCGCAAGCCACAGCACCAGCACCGGCCCGAGGGCATACGACGCGCTGACGACGTGCAGGCCGAGCCGGCCGGGATGGTGGCGCCCACGCAACTGCTCCGGAAGCGTCGAGAGCGCGAAGCCGAGTGCCACAAGCACGGGGACAGCCGCCGGCGCTGCCAGGAACAGCATCGGGATGAAGACGAGCTGCGTCGGGACGGCGACGCCCGATCCAACCTCGAACTGGACACGGGCGACGAGGGCATAGCAGAGCACGAGCAGGGCAGCCGTGGCCACACTGTGACCGCCTCGATCGGGCGCCCGTGCGGCAATCGCCGCGACGGCCAGCGCGAAGACGACCGCGACCGCAACCGTCGCGCGCGCCTCCCGCGGCGTCGGCGCCAGCATCATCCCCTCACGCGACTGCTCGACGAGCGTCCCGTCATCCGCCGGAACGGTCTGCCATCGGCGTACCCCCGCCGTCCGTCGGCTCAGCTCCCGCTTTTGGGTGCCCATACAGGCGATATCGGCAAGAGCCGGCGGCGATGTTGACCGCACGATCCCCGAAACAGGGGACGCGCGGCCGGCATCGGCTTTCCACAGTGAGACCACGGCGGCTTCCCCCCAACCCGCCGCGCCCGTTCTTCCACCCTCAAGGAGCAGCAGTGCCTTTCACCCGTGTCGGCGCGCGTCCGCTCATGCTCGGTTTGGCAACCCTGGCCGCGGCCGTCGCGGCGATGGCCGGCACGGCCGCGCCGGCGCACGCCGCGCTCGGCATCGCCTGCCCCTACCCAACATCGCCCGTGTTTCGCCCCTGGGGAGACCCCATCAACTACGCCCTCTCCCCCGGCGGCGACTTCGAGACCGGCGCCGCCGGATGGAAGCTGACCGGCGGCGCGCGTGTCGTCGCCGGCAACGAGTCGTTCAACGTCGGTGGACCCGGCCAGACCCACTCGCTGTCACTGCCCGCCGGGAGCAGCGCGACGTCTCCGCCGATGTGCATCGGCGCGTTCTCGGGCGGCATGCGCTTCTTCACGTCCAACACCGGCAAGGCGAGCTCCAGGCTCCGCGTGCAGGTCGTCTACGGCGGCGGGGCCGGCGCCCTGCTGGGCACGCTGGGGGCGACGCTTGGCATCTCCGACGCGGGGACGCTGACCTCGACCGGTGCCTGGCAGACCCTCCGCGAACATCCCCATGCTGGGCGGTGTGGCGCCGCTCCTGACAAGCGACGTCCAGTTCCGGTTCACGCCCCTCGACAAGCGGTGGCGACTGGCGCGTCGACGACGTCTACCTCGACCCGCTGATGCACCGCTAGCTTTTTTGGCATGCTGCCCGGGTGCGCCGCCCGGTCGTTCTTCTGCTCTACGCGGCGGTGTTCGTGGGCGAGGCGATGTGGAGCGCGATCGTCCCGCTCGTCCCCGCGTTCGCGCACCGGTTCTCGCTCTCGCCGCTGCAGTCGGGCGTGCTGCTGGCCAGTGCGAGCGTCGCCATCCTGATCGTCTCGGTGCCCGCCGGGATCGCCGGCGAGCGGGTGGGGATGCGCCGGGTCACGCTGGCGGCGATGGCGATCCTGGCCGTCTCGGATGCGGGCCAGGGCCTGGCCCGCAGCTTTCCGGAACTGCTGGCGGCCCGCCTCCTCTTCGGCGTGGGGTTCGGGGCGCTCTGGACGACGGGCCTGGCCTGGCTGAGCGAGGCGACCGGAGAGCGCCAGGCGCAGGCGCTGTCGCTGACCGTCACCACCGCCGGTCTGGGCGGCGTCGCCGGGCCCGCGTTCGCCGGAGTGCTCGTGCAGCGGTTCGGCCTCGCGGCGCCGTTCGCCGTCGCGGCCGCGGTGACCGCGCTGCTCGGGGTGTGGCTCGGCCTCGAGGGATCCGGGAGCGGCCGCGCGGTTGCATCCGAGCGAGCGACCACCGCCGCGCTCGCCGCGGCCGCCCGCGAGCGCCGGGTCACCGCCAGCCTCGCGCTGATGGGGCTGGGCGGGCTGCTGGGCGGCGTCATCAACCTGCTGGTTCCGCTTCAGCTGCACCGAAACGGGGTCGCGACCGCCTCGATCGGCGTCGCCTTCGGAGCCTCGGCGGTGCTGTTCATCGGGTCGAGCGCAGCCGTGGCGCACCAGGGCGAGCGGGCCGCGACGACCGCGGTCGGCGCAGCGGCCGCAGCGCTTGCAGCGGTCACGCTGGTCATCGTCCTCGTCAGCAGCTCGACGGCCGCGGTGGTGGGGTTCCTGCTCGTCCGCGGGCCGGTGACGGCGGTCCTCTTCACCGTCACGTTCCCGCTGGGTGTGCGCGGCGGGCGAGCGGCCGGGATCAGCGTCGGCACCGTCGCGGCGCTCCTCAACATCGTCTGGGCGCTGTCGGCGCTCGTCGCGCCGGTGGCGGCGGGAGCGCTCGCCCAGTCGGTGGGCGCCCGGGCCGCGTACGGCCTGATGGCGGTGCTGTGCGTGATCGTCGCGGCCGGGGTGGCCGCGGGGCGCGACCGGCCGGCGGCCGACCCGAGCCCGGCGAGGTGACGGCAGGCGCGCGCTCCCCGTGCCCGCCCCGACTACCATCTGCGGCGTCGTGCTCCTGCTCGCCATCCCCAGCCCGTCGAGCCCGTTCATCTTCCAGCTGGGGCCGTTTCAACCGCGCTGGTACGGGCTGCTCCTGGCCTGCGGCGTGCTGCTCGCGGGGTGGATGGCGCGCCGCCAGTTTCGGCGCCGCGGGATCGACCCCGACGCGGCGTACACGATCGCGGTATGGACGGTGCCGTTCGGCCTGGCCGGAGCACGCCTCTACCACGTCATCACGGACTGGAGCGCGTTCTGGCCGCACCACCTGAGGGACGTCCCCGCGATCTGGCAGGGAGGCCTGGGCATCTGGGGAGCCGTGCTCGGGGGCATGCTGGGCTGCTGGATCGCCTGCCGGCGACTGAAGGTCGGATTCTGGACGGTGGCCGACTGCATCGCCCCCGGTCTGATCCTCGCCCAGGCGCTCGGGCGGTGGGGCAACTACGCCAACCAGGAGTTGTACGGGCATCCGTCCAGCCTCCCGTGGGCGCTCAAGATCGCCCCCATCCACCGGTTCCCCCACTACCAGGCCGCACGCGACCTACCAGCCGTTGTTCCTGTACGAGTCGCTGTGGGACGCCGGCGCCTGTCTTGTGCTTCTGTGGTTCACGCGCCGCTACTGGCGGCGGGTGCCGCCCAGCACCATCTTCGCGCTCTACGTCGTCCTCTACTGCACGATCCGGCTGCCGCTCGAAACGCTGCGGATCGATCCCGCCGACCACCTCTTCGGACAGCGCATCAACGTCTGGGTCGCGGGCACCGGGCTCGTCATCGGGCTGGTCTGGTTCGTGATCGCGTTCCGGCGCCGCACCCCCGAGCCGGAGGCCGTCGAGCAGAGCGACCATTCCGAGCCGTCGCACGTGCCCACGCCGCGCCCGGAGGCGGCCATCGCCGCCCGGCGGGCGTCGCAGCGCCGCAAGCGCACGTAGAAGTCTACTCCGCGACGTGCAGCACGATGCGGCCGCGGCCGTGACCGGTCTCGCTGGCCGCGTGGGCCCGCGCGGCATCCGCGAGGGGGAACGTCTCGCCGACCTGGGGCTCGAGATCGCCCGATTCGACGAGCGCGGCCAGCCGGCCCAGAATGGGGCTCGTCACCTCGGGTGCCTGGGCGCCCGATGTGCGCACGCCGCGGGCGGCGGCCGTGTCGGCGTCGGGCATCCCGGCGATGACGACCAGGATGCCGCCGGGCCGCAGGACGCCCCACGACCGGTCGGTCACCTCGCCGCCGACCGTGTCGAACACCACATCGAGGTCGTGCAGCACATCCTCGAACCGCGCCGCCGCATAGTCGATGACCTCGTCCGCGCCGAGCGCGCGCATCGCGTCCAGGTTGGGGGCCGATGCAGTGCCGATCACGTGGGCGCCCTTCCAGTGGCCGAGCTGCACTGCGAACGACCCCACCCCGCCGGCGCCGCCGTGCACGAGCAGGCGCTGCCCGGCCTCGAGGTCGGCAGCCCCGAACAGGCCGGCCCACGCCGTCACTCCGCCCACCGCGAGCGTCGCCGCCTGGTCGAACGAGACCGCGGCCGGCTTGGGGGCGAGCGTCCCCTCCGGAGCGACCGCGTACTCGGCGTACGTGCCGGCGCCGCGGCCGAACACCTCGTCGCCGGGGGCGAACTGCGCGACTCCGGCGCCGACCTCTGCGACCGTTCCCGAGAGGTCGAAGCCGGGGATGTGCGGCAGGACGAGCGGCATGAACGCCTGCAGGTATCCGGCCCGGATCTTCCAATCGATCGGGTTCACCCCGGCCGAGTGAACGCGCACCAGAACCTCGCCGTCGCCCGGCTGCGGAACGCGGCACGGTCTCGACCCGAAGCAGTCGGGGGGGCCGTATTCGTGAAAGCGCACCGCCTGCATCTCGAGTCACAGACTAGGACGCCGGGCTACGGTGCGTCGCAGTGGCACTCCAGAACCGCGTCACGCCGTTCGGCGACCTGATCGCACACCCCGGCCGCGGCCTCGTCTACGGAAACCGCGGCTGCCTGCACGATGCCGCAGGCCGGATCCGCCGCCACCACAACGGCCGGCGCTGGATCGCCTGTCAGCTTCGAGTTCCGCGGCTGGAGGCGCGGGAGGCTGCTGCAGCCGGGCCGGTTCACCGAGCTCTTCTTCCTCGACGAGGCGACGGCGTTTGCGGCCGGACACCGTCCCTGCGCGCTCTGCCGGCGGGCCGACTACAACCGTGTTCCTGGACATCTGCGCGCGTACGGGCGGTGCGCGTGCGGGCGCCGACGAGGTGGATGCGCGGCTGCACGCCGAGCGCCTCGACGCGGCCACCGGCGCCCAGCGCCACCACGCCGGCCGGTTCGGCGAGCTCCCCGACGGCGCGTTCGTGCTCGCCGACGGGGAGGCGTGGATCGTCGTGGGCAGCCGGGTGCTGCGGTGGACGCCAGACGGCTATGTGCAGCCACGGCCGCGGCCCGACGGGGCCGCGGTGGTGATCACGCCCCCGTCACTGATCGCGGTTCTGCGCACGGGCTGGGACCCGCTGGTTCCGCTGCTGCACCCGTCCGCGCTCAGTAGCTGAACAAAAGTCTGCCAAAACACCCCGCCACCCCAACCGGGGACTGTCCCCGGGTGGTTTTCGCGGGTCACACCTCCGATCCGGCGTGCTCGCGCAGGTACTCGCGCATGTACGGCAGGGTGAACTCGACATATCCGTGGCCGGCGGAGCGGATGATCTCGGTCGCGATCAGCCGCAGCCGGTACTGACTGGCGTAGGTCTTGTCGACGCCGAGGCGGCGCTGGATGTCGGCCATCTTCGAGCGGCCGTCGTCGATCGCCATCGCGAGCAGAAACGACTTGCCGACGTCGGAGATGTCCGCCAGCGCCGGCTCGTGGATCAGCGTTCCCAGCCGGCGGCGCGCACGGACGACTCCCTCGCGGGCGTCGGCGAGCGATATCCGCGGCTCCGAGGGGTGGAGCCGCCACGCCTGAGCGCCGACCAGCTGGATCAGGAACGGATAGCCACGCGCACCTTCGACCATCACCTCCAGCGCCCCATCCGCGAAGGTGCGCCCGGCTCTCTGCACCGGATCTCGCAACGCGCGCTCCACATCGCGCGCCCCCACCGATCCCAGGGGATGCCGCTCGGCCCGGCGCAGGAAGGTCAGGACGTCGTCGTTCAGGAGATCGGCCACCGATGAGGCGAGGCCGGCGCCGACGAACGCCAGCTCCCGCTCCTCCCGGAAGGCGTGCTGGACCGTGGTCGCGAGCTCGCGCAGGTCGTCACGCTGGTTCAGGTGGATCTCGTCGAGGGTGATCAGCAGGCCGGTCTCGTTCGCGGCCAGCAGGTCGGTCAGTAGGTCGATCTGGTTTCGCAGCCCCATCTCCGTGACGTGGCGCTCGATCGTCTCCCAGCTCGCTCCCCCCGAGACGAGCGGAATGCTGACTCCCGTCAGGCGGCTCCGCACCGCCCTGGGGTCGAACGCCCGAAGCAGCGATGGGAGATGCTCACGCGTCATCCGGCGGACGAAGTGCCGCGAGGCCGTCTCGCTGATGACGATCCAGCCGCGCTCCCTGGCGAGATCCTCGACGGCGTTCAGCATCACCGTCTTGCCGGCGCCGCGGGCTCCGGTGTAGATCGTCGCCCGGCCGGAGGCACCCGGGCCGTCGTCGAGCGCCTCCTCGAACTGTTCGAGGACGCCCTCCCGGCCGACCAGGAGCGGCGGGCTGGCACCGAACGTCGGATGGAACGGGTTGGCCACGGCCCGCATCGTACAGCGTTTTTGCCGTTAGACCCTGTTAGACCTTGTTAGTCTTATTAGACGTCGTTAGACAAGGCCGGTAGAGTCGGGCGTGCCCGAGTTGCAGCGCCTGCGACCAGACCATGCCGCGGCGGCGCTCGCCTTCGAGGTGGAGAACCGCGCCTCTTCGCCGCCTCCATATCGGATCGGGGCGATGAGTTCTACGAGCACTTCGCCGAGCGGCACAGCGCCCGTGCTGGCCGAGCAGGAGGCCGGCCACGGCGCCTTTCACGTCCTCGTCGCCGCCGATGGCTCAGTCGCTGGGCCGGGTTCAACCTCGTCTTCGTCGCGGACGGCCCCGCGGCAGCTCGGGTTACCGGGTCGCCGAGCACGTCGGCGACCACGGGGTCAGGCGAGCCGGGTAACCACACCCACACGAACACATGTGCCGGGTCAGAACTCATCGTCCACACGCCTGAGCCGGCGCGCCGTCTGGGCAGCACGGCCAGCCGATCACGCATCTGCGCTTCGGCCTGGCGGGCGTCCACATCGCCGAGCACCGAGACGCCCAGCAGCGCCGCTGCCTCCAGTACCGTACCCAGCCGGCTGCTGAGATCTCCCCGTTCGACCTTCGCGATCGTCACGCGGGTCACCCCAACCCGCTCAGCGAGATCGTCAAGCGTCCAGCGCCGCTCCAGGCGAGCAGCGCGGATCCGCGCCGAGCACCCGCGCAACCTGGCGAGCGACCGGCGAGGCTGACGAAGGCGTTCGCGGTGGCATGCATAGTACAGTATACGAGAACTAACTTCCCGTCAACTCTACTCTACACGCAGAGAAATTCCTCCTCCGACGTGGCTACTCGACCGTGACGGTCTTGGCCAGGTTGCGCGGCTTGTCGACGTCGAGGCCGCGGCGGGTGGCGATCGCGTAGGCGAGCTGCTGCAAGCGGCAGCACCGCCAGCACCGGCTGCAGCTCGGGCTCCGTGCGCGGGACGTAGAGCACGTGCTCGGCCACGTCGCGGATGCCCTCGTTGCCGTCGGTGGCGACCGCGATCACGTGCGCGCCGCGGGCGCGCACCTCCTCGATGTTCGACACGATCTTCTCGTACACGTGCCCGTCGGTCGCGATGACCACCACCGGCGTCGTCGTGTCGAGCAGCGCGATCGGGCCGTGCTTCATCTCGCCGGCCGCGTACGCGTCGGTCGAGATGTAGGAGATCTCCTTCAGCTTGAGCGCGCCCTCGAGTGCGATCGGCAGGCCGATGTTGCGCCCCAGGTAGAGGAAGAAGTCGTTGTCGACGAACCGGTCGGCGATCGGCTCGACCAGCGGGCCGCGCTCGAGCGTCTCCTGGACGAGGTCGGGCAGCCCCCGCACCTGCGTGAGCAGCGTCTCGGCGCGGTGGGCGTCGAGGGTGCCGCGGATGATGGCCAGTCGCAGCGCCAGCAGGTAGAGCAGGGTCAGCTGAGCGGTGAAGGTCTTCGACGCGGCCACGCCGATCTCGAGCCCGGCGCGGGTGTACAGCACCGAGTCGCACTCACGGGTCATCTGGCTGCCCATGACGTTCGTCACCGCCAGCACGTGCGCGCCGCGCGAGCGGGCCTCCTTCATGGCCGCCAGCGTGTCGATCGTCTCGCCCGACTGGGCGATCGCGATCACGAGCGTGTTCTCGTCGATGACGGCATGGCGGTAGCGCCACTCGCTCGCGATGTCCGACTCCGACGGGATCCGCGCCCACTCCTCGAGCAGATACCGCCCCACGAGGCCCGCGTGGTAGGACGTGCCGCAGGCCAGGAACACGACGCGGGAGAGGCCGCGGATCTGCTCGTCGCTCAGGTTCAGGCCGTCGAGCTGCAGCGTGCCGTGGTAGAGCCGCTCGCCGATCGTCTCGGCGATCGCGTCCGGCTGCTCCCAGATCTCCTTGAGCATGAACGTGTCGAAGCCCTGCTTCTCGGCCGCGTCCTCGTCCCACTCGACCTCCTGCACCTCGCGCTCGATCGCGGTGCCGTCGCCGGACAGGAACGTGGCGCCGTCGACCGTGGCGACGACGATCTCGCCGTCGAACACGTGCTGCACCCTGCGCGTCTCGGCCAGGAACGCCGGGATGGCCGAGGCCATGAACATCTCCCCGTCCCCCACGCCGACCACCAGCGGGCACCCCCGCCGGGCGGCGACCAGCACACCGGGGCTGTCGCGGTGGGCGACGGCGAAGGCGAAGTGGCCGTCCAGGCGCTGGTAGGCCTCCTGCACCGCCTCGACCAGGTCGCCCGAGTAGCACTCCTCGACCAGGTGGGCGATCGCCTCGGTGTCGGTGTCGGAGTGGTACACGTGGCCGGCGGCCTCGAGTTCGCGTCGCAGCGAGGCGTAGTTCTCGATGATGCCGTTGTGCACGACGGTCACGCCGGAGCCCTCGCAGGCCTCGATCGGATGGGCGTTCGCCTCGATCACGCCGCCGTGGGTCGCCCACCGGGTGTGCGCGAGGCCGCTGGTCGCCGGGTGCGCGCTCGCACCGACGGCGGCGCGCAGCACCTCCACCTTGCCGACCCGCCGGGTGATGTCGACGCTGCCGTTGATGAGGCAGATGCCCGCCGAGTCGTAGCCGCGGTACTCGAGCCGCTCGAGCCCCGTCAACAGGAGCTCCTTACACGGCCGGCCTCCCACGTATCCGACGATTCCGCACATCAGCCCACTCCGATCTCGGTCTGCACGATCTTCACCAGATGGTTGCACAGGTCATCGCACACCGCGGCATCCGCCGCTTCAACCATTACCCGCACAACGGGCTCTGTGCCAGAGGCCCGCACGACAATTCTTCCGTCCCGGCCGAGCCTCGCCTCGGCGGCCTCGACCTCGTCCCAGATGGGCCGCGAGCCGGCGAGCGCCGTGCGATCGGCCGGGATCGCGACCAGCCGCTGCGGAAACGGCACCACGAGATCGACCAGCTCGGCCATCGACATCCCGAGCCGGTCGAGCGCCGCGAGCAGCATGAGCGCCGTCGCCACGCCGTCGCCGGTCGTGTGGTGCTGCAGGTCGACGACATGGCCGGACTGCTCGCCGCCGAGGGTCGCGCCGGTGGCCAGCATCCCGGCCAGCACGTAGCGGTCGCCGACGTCGGTCACGTCGACCTCGATGCCGTGCTCCTCCATCACGCGATGGAAGCTGAGGTTGGTCATCGAGGTCACGACCACCCGCTTCACCCCGCGAGCCAGCGCGATCGCCGCGATGATCGCGTCGCCGGTCACCGTGCGGCCGGCCGGATCCACCGCGAGGCAGCGGTCGGCGTCGCCGTCGAAGGCGAGCCCGCAGGCGGCGCCGGAGCCGGCCACCGCCGCGGCGAGCGCCTCGAGATGCGTCGAGCCGACGCCGGCGTTGATGTTGCGCCCGTCCGGATGGGTGCCGATGCTCGCCACGACGGTTCCGACCATCGAGAAGATGGCGGGCGCGACGACGTGGGCCGCCCCGTTCGCGCAGTCGAGCACGACGGGCCACGGTGGCGCGCCCGCGCCGTACGTGGTCACCAGCCAGTCGAGGTAGCGCGCCGCCGAGTCGCGCAGGACGCTGTCGTCGCCTCCGGCGACGCGCGCGGCCGAGCCGACGACCGCCTCGACGGCGCTCTCCGACCGGTCGTCCAGCTTCCGCCCGTCGCCCGACAGGAACTTGATCCCGTTGTCCTGGTACGGGTTGTGCGACGCCGAGATGACGCATCCGAGCTCGGCGCGCTCCAGCCGCGTCAGCACCGCGACGCCCGGCGTCGGGAGCACCCCGGCCCGCAGCGCCTTGCCGCCTGCGGCGACGACGCCCTCGACCAGCGCATCCTCGAGCGCAACCCCCGATTCGCGCGTGTCGCGCCCGATCACCACCCGCGAGCCCGCGCCCGACCACGCCACGACGGCCGCACCGAGGTCACGGGCCAGGTCGACGGTCAGGTCAACGCCCGCGACACCGCGCACCCCGTCGGTACCGAACAGCTTGCGCATGCGGATGTGCGCTAGCGCTTCGAGAACTGCGGCCGCTTGCGAGCCTTCTTCAGGCCGGCCTTCTTGCGCTCGACCTGGCGGTCGTCGCGTGTCAGGAACCCCTGGCGCTTGAGCTCGGTGCGCAGGTTCTCGTCGACATGGATCAGCGCCCGCGAGATGCCGTGACGGAGCGCGCCCGCCTGTCCGGAGATACCGCCGCCGTCGATGCGAGCGCGCACGTCGTAGGCGGTGTCGGTGCCGGTGAGGGCCAGCGGCGCCGTCGCAATCGACCGCAGCGTCTGGCGCGGGAAGTACTCCTCGATCGGCTTGCCATTGACGGTGATCGCGCCGGCTCCCGGCACCATCACGACCCGGGCGACCGACGTCTTCCGCTTACCGGTGCCGCGATACGAAACGGCGGTATCTGCCACTACGACCTCTCCTGGAAGGGTTCAGGGTTCTGGGCCGCGTGGGGATGCTCGGGGCCCGCATAGATCTTGAGCTTGCGCAGCTGCGCGGAGGCGAGCCGGTTCTTCGGCAGCATCCCGCGCACCGCCTTGCGCAGCACTTCCTCGGGGCGCCGCTCGAGCTGCTCGCGCAGGGTGCGGCTGTGCAGACCGCCCGGATAGCCGCTGTGCCGGTAGTAGAGCTTCTGGTCGAGCTTCTGCCCGGTGACGTGCACCTTGCCGGCATTGACGACGATCACGAAATCGCCCGTGTCGACGTGCGGCGTGTAGGTCGCCTTGCCCTTCCCGCGCAAAACATCGGCGATCTGGGTGGCGAGCCGCCCGAGCGTCTTTGACTCTGCGTCGACCAGGTACCAGTGCCGCTCGATCTCACCGGGCTTTGCGGTATACGTCTTCATGCGAGCCGGAACTGTACCGGCGCGATCGTGACCGCGGCAACTCGGAAGTGCCGGGAGCCCCTCGGCGAGGTGCGTGTGGGTGCCGCCACAGCGGCTGATTGCGCGCGCAAGCGACATGCTACGGTTCGCGGTATGCGCGACGTTCTCGACGATGTTCGCCGGATGCTCGGCTCGGGGGACCGGGTCGCGCTGGCAACCGTCGTCGATACCCGCCGCTCGGCCCCGCGCCCGCTCGGATCGCGGCTTGCGCTCAGCTCGAGCGGCGAGATGGTCGGCTCGGTGTCGGGCGGCTGCGTCGAGTCCGACGTCGCCTTGCGCGCGGAGGAGGTGCTCGCGGGTGGGCCGCCGCTTCTGCTGCGCTACGGCATCTCCGACGATGATGCCTTCGATGTCGGCCTCCCCTGCGGCGGCGAGATCGAGGTGTTCGTGCAGAACGCCGACGCCGAGGAACTCGACCGCGTCGAGGCAGCGCTTGCGTCCGGCGAGCGCCTGTCGGTGACCACGACGGTCGCGGGCGACGGCGCCGGCCAGAAAATCTACGGAGCGGGTGAGGCGCACTCGACCGCCGTCCGCGCCGACGAGAGCACGTTCGTCGAGCATTACGCCCCGGCGCCGGTGATGATGGTGTTCGGCGCCGTCGACACCGCCCAGGCACTGTGCCGGATGGCGAAGCAGGTCGGCTTCCGCACCGTCGTCTCCGACGCCCGCGGCAAGTTCGCCACCCGCGAGCGGCTGCCCGACGCCGACGAGGTGGTGGTGGGATGGCCGGCGATGGCGTACGACCTGCACGCGCCCGACGAGGCGACCTACGTGGTCGTGCTGACGCACGACGCCCGCTTCGACGAGCCCGCGCTGGGGCCGGCGCTGCGCTCGCCGGTGCCGTACATCGGCGCGCTCGGCAGCCGGCGGGCGCAGGACTCGCGCCGGCGGCGCCTGCTGAACGCGGGCTACACCGAGGATGAGATCGGCCGCATCCGGGGTCCGCTCGGCCTCGACATCGGCGCGGTCACCCCCGCCGAGACCGCGGTGTCGATCCTCGCCGAGGTGCTGGCGGTGCGCGCAAACCGCGAGGGCGGCGCGCTGTCACGCAAGGCCGGCCGGATCCACCCGGAGAGCGTCGCCAGTTAGGCGTGATGGCGCGGCGGCCCGACGATCCGCCACGCCGCCAGCAGCCCGAAGGCCACCCAGAGCGCGTCAAAACCGCCGAACTGGCTGCTCAAACTGGAGTGGAACGCATCCCACGTGTGCCCGGACAGGTAGCCGTAGAAGTTGGCGCCGGCCGGGCCGAAGCGCCGCTCGGCGTCGCGGTGGATGAGGTAGGCGAACGCGGCGTATTTGCCGATGGCGAGAGCGACCGCGACCGAGACCGCGGCGGCCGCGAACGGGACGGCGCCCCGCCAGCCGCCGGTGAACCGAAACACCAGCTTGCCGGAGAGGATGCCGAGGCCCGCGGCGGCGATCCCGAAGGTGGTGTCGGTCAGGATGACCATCACCGCCCACGCGGCGGCGCCGGCGGCCGCGGCCAGTGCAGCGGCGGCGATGGCACGGCCGACCGGGGGGCGGACGGCCTCGCGGACAACGGCGTCGAACGGGCGTGACTCGGGCGCCGGCTCGACCGTGAGCGAATCTGGCTCGGGCATGAGACTCCCATTCGGCCGCGCGGCCGGTTCGCTTGAGTGCTACGGGACGCCCCGGCGACCGGTGGGCCACCAGTTCCAGTCGCCCAGCACGCGCATCGTCGCCGGAACGAGCATCGACCGGATGAGCGTGGCGTCCAGGCCGATCGCAATCGCCAGCCCGAGGCCGAGCTGCTTCACGATCACCACGTCGGCGGTGGCAAACGACAGGCCCACCACGACCAGGATCGCCGCCGCGGACGTGATGATGCGGCCGGTCGACACGAGCCCGATCATCACCGCGTCCCGGTTCGACGCCCCGCCGCGGTATGCCTCGGCGATGCGCGAGAGCATGAAGACCTCGTAGTCCATCGACACCCCGAAGAGCGTGCAGACGATCACGACCGGGGTGGTCGACTCGATGTAGCCGAGCCTGGTCAGCCCGAGCACGCCGTCCAGGTGGCCGTCCTGGAAGATCCACACGAGCACGCCGAAGGCGGCCGCGATCGAGAGGGTGTTCATGATGATCGCCTTCAGCGGCAGGAGCAGGGAGCCGAACGCCGCCGTCAGCACCACATAGGTGGCCAGGAACACGACCAGCGCGGCCCACGGGGCGCGGTTCTCGATCTGGGCGAGGAAGTCGAGCTCGCCCGCCGTCTCGCCGGTGACCAGGAACTTCGGGCCGTGGCCGGGGAGGCTCCGGATCCGGTTCACCACCGCGCGCCCGGCGCCGGTGAAGGGATCGGCCGCCGGGGTGAGATCGATGGCCGATCCACCCCGCCCGCGCTCGATCTGGGCAATGCCGGCGACGCCACGCACGTGCTCCAGGCGCCGCACGAGCGGCGGCACGGCGACCCCGCGCGGCACGGCCACGACGATCGGGTTGAGGAGCGCCTGCGAGAACTGGGTGTCGAGCAGGTGCTCGCCCCGCCGCGAGGCGTACCGCGACGGCAGCACGTCCGCGCGCGCGACGTTCAGGCGCCCCTTCAGGAGCGGCGCCGCCAGGATCCCGATCACCACGAGCGTCGCCACGATGAACGTCCACGGCCGCGCCATCACGGCGTGCGCCAGCCGCTCCCACCCGCGCGTGCCCGCCGCCCGGCCCGGCCCGCGCCGGCCGGGAAGGAGCGGCCCGCGCTCGACCCGGTGCCCCAGCATCCCGAGGATCGCAGGGAGCAGCGTCACCGCCGCCAGGGCCGATACGGCCACGACCAGCGACCCGCCGGCGGCGATCGACGAGAGCACCCGCAGACCGAACACCCACATGCCCGAGAGCCCGATCAGCACGGCGACGCCCGAAAAGGCGATCGCGCGCCCCGCCGTCGCGACGGTGCGGACGACCGCGCTCTCGACGTCGCTGCCCTTCCCCAGCTCCTCGCGGAAGCGCGACACCGCGAGCAGCGCATAGTCCACCCCCACTCCCAGCCCCAGCATCGTCGCGATGTTGAGCACGAAGATCGAGAGCGGCTCGCCCTGCGCGAGCAGGAACAGCAGGCCGAGCGTCACCAGCACCGCCACACCGCCCACCACGAGCGGGATGCCGGCGGCGACCGCCGTCCCGAAGGCGAGCGCAAGCACCACGAGCGCCGCGGGCAGACCGAGGGACTCCGCACGGCGCAGGTCGGCCGACGTGGCGAGCTGGATGTCCTCGAACACGGCCGGCGAGCCGGTGACATCGACCACAAACCCGGGCGGCGGGCGCAGCGCGGCCCGGAACCGCTCGACGAAGGCGCGCGCGGTGTCCGGGTCGATACGCAGCGGAAACACCGCGTAGGCGGCGGGCCCGCGCCGCGACCGCACGATCGCCGGCCCGGACGCGGGCAGGTCGACGTTGGGGAAGTGCCGGAGCGGGGCGATCGTGCGGCGGAGCTCTCTGACGTTCCCGCGGGGCGCGACCACCACCAGCTCCGACTGGGGCCGGTTTGGAATCCAACGGTCGAGCAGAGTCCCGGCCCGCACCGCCTCGGAGTCCTGGGCGATGAAGCCCCCGGAGGCCAGTGCGCCCTGCAGCTGCGGCGCGAGCGGCGCCAGCACCGCGACCGCGACCAGCCACACCGCCACCACGAGGCGCCGGCGACGGTACACCCAGCGACCCAGGGAGGCGAAGCGCGACGCCGGCACGCGCGAACCGTACCCGCATGCACCAACGGGGGATGGCGGCGACCCCCGTCCGGCCGATAACCAGAGCAGATTGCGTAGGTTCGCTCCGTTCCTGATCGGCCTCACCCTGCTCGCATCGGGTGTGGCGCAGCCTGCCGGCGCGGCCACTGCTCCGTGCACCGCGAACGTCACCCGGCTGCGCTTCCGGCCCGAGATCACCTGGACGTGCACCGGTGTCGTCTCGAGCGCAAGTGTGGTCGTGGCCCGGACGTCGAACCACAAGGTCGTCGCGACAGGCCAGCCCACCGGGCTCACCACGACAGATCTCACCTTCGACGTGCCGGGCAACCTCGGATCCGGGCTCGGCTACTCGGTGAGCCTGACCGCGGTGGTCGACCCCGTGATCACCGCCACGACCAGCAAGACGACGTGGAAGACGCTGCCGCTTCCGGCCCATCCCGCGCTGCATGTCGAGTACATCACCGCCATCCCGCCGGCCGCGGTGCTCGACATCGCCCACCGGATGGACGCCGCCAACCTCTTCGCCGTGCCGCGCTCTTCGGACTTCATCGACGCGTCGACACGCACCCTCACCTCGGCCCAGTACACCGCGGCGCTTCGCCGCCACCAGTCGGCGCTCGTGATCACCGACCTGCCGGTGCTCGACCGGCTCGGCCTCGACGGGGCCCTGAACACCTACTGCAACCACGGCCACGGCGTCGTCCTGGGCGGCCAGACGCACTGGCTGGCCGGCCCGAACGCCGGCTGGTCGGTGACCAGCGCCGTGGGCGCCGCAACAACCAAGTTCGCGTCCAGGTGGGCGATGTACACCTACGACGACGTCTTCCCCGACCAGGTCTCGACCGGATCGAGCCAGATGGCGCCGGGATCCGTCCAGCCGAGCTTCCTCACCAAGGGCCTGAAGAAGTTCACGGTCATCGGTCCGGGGTCGGGCGAGCCGATCATCCAGGACTTCTCGTCCGGCCAGATGCTCGCGACCCTGCAGCGCTCGGCCGACCCGTCCAGCCCATTCCACACGTTCGGCCAGGTGTTCCTGGCTGCCCGCGAGATCGGCGCCGGCCGGGTGGTCGACCTCGGCTTCCGGCCGTGGTCGTCCGCGGTTGACGCCGGCGGCTTCGACCCGAGCGTCAGCCCCGGCGGCGCGCTCACCGCCCGCTCGCTGTGGTGGGCGACGAACCGCATCCCGCCCTACGACACCCATTTCACGATGAAACCGGCGAACCCGTCCGACAAGGCGACGGTCATCTTCGGCCTGGCGGCGAAGGATCCCGACCCGCAGGGCGTGCGCGACCTACGCTTCCTCTACCGGGTGAACGGCGGCCGCTGGCACTGGGCGGACGGCAGCTCCTTCGCGCTCTACCACCTCGGCCTGGGCAGCACGACCACCGTCCAGGCGAAGGCGGTCGATACGGGCGGCAACATGGACCCGCACGTCGCCCGCTACACGTTCCGCGTCAGCCCCGGCGCGCTCGGCTGAGCGGCGGGCGGCGGCGCCGCCCACCACCCGATTTTTGCCAGCCGCTGCGATACAGTGGCTCTCGAGTTGACAGGCCGTTCTTGTATCCGCATCGCGGCCTTCGCAGCCTTGTGCGCCATCCCCGCCGCCACCGCCGCCCCCACGGCGGCGTCGACGCCACCGCGCTCGCCGGCCCCGGCTTCCATGGTGGCTGTGGCAGGATCGGCCGTCCCCGCGGTCGGGCGTTCCCAGGCGATCGGCGCGGTGCCTCCGGCGAGCGCGGTGCGGGCGGTCGTTGTGTTCAAGCCCCGAAACAGCTTCCTGCTGCAGCGGCTCGCGCTTCGCTCGAGCGGCCGGCCCGGGTTGAGCGAGGCGCGCATCGACAGCCTCTTCGCGCCCGAACCGGCCCGCGTCCGCGCCGTCTCGGCATACCTGGCCGCGCGCGGCCTCGTGGTGACGGGCCGCACCGACATGACCATGACCGTGTCGGGCCCGGCGACCGCAGCCGAGCGGGCCTTCGGCGTGGCGCTGCGCGTCTATCGCGGCCCCACGGGGCGGACGTTCCAGGCTCCGGCCGGGGCGGTCCGGCTCCCGGCCGCGCTTGCCGGCGCGGTGGGCACAGTGGGCGGGCTCGGCAGCGGCGTGCGCCTGCGCCCCGCCTCGAGCCGGCCGAGGCTGCACCGGCCGGTGGCCGGCATCACGCCGAGCTGCGCCGGGGCGACCGCCGCCCAGCACACGCTCGGGGGTTACCTGCCGGCCGACCTCGGCCAGTCGCAAGCCTACGGGCACAACAGCCTGATCGGGGCGGGCGCGGACGGCAGCGGCGAGGTGATCGGCATGGTCGAGTTCTCGGGCTACGCCCGCAGCGACGTGAACCACTTCCGCAGCTGCTTCCCCGGCATCACCGGGACATACTCGCCCGACACGATCGTCGGGCCGGCCACGTCGGACACGAGCGGGAAGACCGAGGTCGCGCTCGATCTCGAGGTGGCGATGGCGGCCGCACCGGACGCCGATCTGCGCGCCTACATCGCGCCCAACGAGCCCGGCTACGCGCCGGTCGTGTTCGACCAGATGCGCCAGGACGGGGTCAACATCATCAGCGACAGCTGGGGTGCCTGCGAACCCCTGATCTCGCCGGGCCTGCTCACGGCCGAGAACACCTCACTCGAACTGGCCGCCGTCGCGGGCATCTCGACGTACGTGGCCACCGGCGACTTCGGGTCGACCGACTGCTACCCGTTCACCGGCTCGGCCAACCTGTTCACCGACGACCCCTCATCACAGCCGTTCGCGACGGCGGTCGGCGGGACGGCGCTGCAGGTGCCCCCGGAGTACTCCAAGGCGCGGCGAGACCGCCTGGCACGGATCGGGGGGAGGCGTCTCGATGTGGTGGCCGACGCCCGCATACCAGCTCGGCAGGACGATTCCGGTCGCGGGCCGCAAGTGCCACAGTGGCCGCCGCGGCTGCCGCGAGACCCCCGACGTCTCGCTCGATGCGCGCCCCAAGCGCACGGGCTACATCATGTACTGCAACCGCTGCGGGGCCGGACCGGGCATCGTCTGGGCGCCCGTCGGGGGCACGAGCGCCGCGGCGCCGCTGATGGCGGCGCTCACAGCCGACGCCGACGAGGCGGCCGGCAAGCAGCTCGGGTTCGCGAACCCGTTCCTGTATGCCCAGGCGGGGACGGCAGTGTTCCACGACATCGTCTCGGGCACCAACAACCTCTTCGGCGGCCGCCACTACACCGCCCGCCCGGGATACGACATGGCGACCGGGCTTGGCTCGATTCGGGCCGGCGCGTTCGCGGCCGCGCTGGCGGCGTACGCGCCGGGGGCCGTGGCGGTTGACGCAACCGCTCTGCACGTCGCGGGCCCCGTGAACGCCAGGCGCACCCCCTACGGCCGGACGGTCACCTTCCGGGGCACGCTGACCGACACGACCACCTCCCGGCCGGTCGCGAACGCGGCGGTGCTCGTGGTGACAAACCTGGGCTACTTCCGCGCCCGCACGAACGCGGCCGGAGCGTGGTCGGTGACACGGTCGCGGGCGATCACGCGCGACCTCAACTGGCACGTCGTCTACGTCGGCTCCGACACGACCGCGCCGGCGTCCTCACCCACGCGCAAGCTCTACGTGACGCCCCATCTGGGCCTCACCATCGGGCTGCCGTTCCGGAACGACCATTATCTCGCCCGGCCGGGGGCGGCGTTCACGGTCAGCGGCCGCTCGCAGCCCGTCATGGTCGGAGCCGAGGTGGTGCTGCAGGAGCGGCGCGGGCGGGGACCCTGGACAAGCCTCGGGGCCACCCCCGTCGGCGGCGGCGGCCGGTACGCGGCCGGCGGGCTGACGGTCGCCCGCGGCCACACCGTCGTCCTGCGATGGGCGTACCTCGGAGGCCTCTTCCAGCGCTGGCAGCCGGCACACTCGCGCACCCGCACGGTGGTCGGGCGGTAGGTGGCCGGCGCGGTCTCCGTGCGCGCCGCCGAGCCGGCCGACTACGACCACATCGCGCCGCTCGTGGACGAGTGGTGGGGCGGCCGGGCGATGATCGACATGCTGCCGCGGCTCTTCTTCGTCCACTTCCGCGACACGGCGTTCGTCGCCGAGGACGGCGGTGAGATCGCGGGCTTTCTGGCCGGCTTCCTGTCGCAGACCCGTCCGGACGAGGCCTACATCCACTTCGCCGGTGTCGCACCCAGTCATCGCGGCGAGGGCGTCGGGCGGATGCTGTACGAGCGCTTCTTCGCGGTCGCCCGCGAGCGGTCACGAACCGTGGTGCGCTGCGTCACCGCTCCGGTCAACGAACGGTCGGTGGCCTTTCACCAGGCGATGGGGTTCGAGATCGAGCGGGTGGCGCCGAACTACGACGGCCGCGGCGGCGACCGCGTGCTGATGGTGAAGCGGCTTGCGCCAAAAGGGGTCTGACCCCGTTTGGCGCGCTACTCCCACTCGATGGTGGCGGGCGGCTTCGACGAGATGTCGAGCGCGACCCGGTTCACACCCGGGATCTCGTTGATGATCCGGCTCGAGATACGCTCGAGCACGTCGTACGGCAGGCGCGCCCAGTCGGCCGTCATGGCGTCCTCGGACGTCACCGCCCGGATCACGATCGGATAGGCGTACGTGCGCGAGTCGCCCTGCACGCCGACCGACCGGATCGCCGGCAGGACGGCAAAGCTCTGCCACAGGACCTCGTACAGGCCGGCCCGGCGGATCTCCTCGAGCAGCACCGCATCGGCCTCGCGCAGGGTGTCCAGCCGCTCGCCGGTGACCTCGCCGATGATGCGGATGGCGAGACCCGGGCCCGGGAACGGCTGCCGCCACACCATCCGCTCGGGCAGCCCGAGCTCCGTGCCGACCCGGCGCACCTCGTCCTTGAAGATCATCCGCAGCGGCTCGACCAGCTCGAAGTCCATGTCCTCGGGCAAGCCGCCGACGTTGTGATGGCTCTTGATCTTGGCGGCGGTGCGGCTGCCCGACTCGATCACGTCCGAGTAGAGCGTGCCCTGCACCAGGAAGCGGACGTCGCCCAGGCCGCGCGCCTCCTCCTCGAAGAGGCGGATGAACTGCTCGCCGATGATGCGCCGCTTCTGCTCGGGCTCGGTCACACCCGCGAGCGCGGTCAGGAAGCGGTCGGTGGCGTCGACATGCCGCAGCGGCACCTTGAAGTGGTCGTCGAATGCCTCGACGACCTGCTCGGCCTCGTCCTTCCGCAGCAGTCCGTGGTCGACGAAGACGCACGTCAGCTGGTCGCCGACCGCGCGGTGCACCAGGAGCGCCGCCACCGCGGAGTCGACACCGCCCGAGAGCGCGCAGATCACCTGATCGTCCCCGACCTGCTCGCGGATCAGCTCGACCTGCTCCTCGATGAACTGCAGCGCCGTCCACGTGGGCGGGGCCTGGCAGGCGTCGAGCACAAAATGGCGCAGGATGTCGCTGCCGCGCGGCGTGTGGGCGACCTCGGGGTGGAACTGGACGGCGAAGAGGCCGCGCTCGCGATCCTCCATCGCGGCGACCGGCGTGGTGTCGGTGGACGCGGTGCCGGTGAACCCGCCCGGAGGCCGGACGACGCTGTCGCGATGGCTCATCCAGGCGGTCTGCTCGGCCGGGAGGTCGCCGAAGAGCAGGCTGTCGTCGCCCAGCAGCACCGGCGTCTTTCCGAACTCGCCGACGCCGGTGTTGGCGACGTCGCCACCGAGCGCGGCCGCCATCGCCTGCATGCCGTAACAGATGCCCAGAACCGGCACCCCCAGCTCGAACAGGCCGGGATCGACCGCCGGGGCGCCGGGCTCGTAGATCGATGCCGGCCCACCGGAGAGGATGATGCCGACCGGATCACGCGCCGCCACCTCGGCCGCGGGCATGTCGTGCGGGACGATCTCGGAGTAGACGCGGCACTCGCGCACCCTGCGCGCGATCAGCTGGGCGTACTGCGCCCCGAAGTCGACCACGAGCACCGGCCGGTGTTCGGCGCCCGCCTCGTGGACGGTCGCCCCCTGGCCGCGTGCCCGCGGCGCCTCGGTCAACGGCTCATTCCGATCGCCTGCTCGCGCTGCAGCTTCTTGCCCTCGGTCTGGAGCGCCGGGGCGAACATGATCTCGGCCTTCTGGAACGCCTGGATGGAGTCGTACCCGGTGGTGGCCATCGAGGTGCGAAGCGCGCCCATCAGGTTGAGCGTGCCGTCGTTCTCGGTGGCCGGCCCGGCCACGATCGCCTCGAGCGACGCCACCTGGTCTGTCTGGACACGGGCCCCGCGCGGAAGGCTGGCGTGGAACGTCGCCATCCCCCAGTGGTAGCCGTGCCCGGGGGCCTCGAAGGCCCGTGCCAGCGGCGAGCCGACCATGACGGCATCGGCGCCGCAGGCGATCGCCTTGGAGATGTCGCCGCCGGTGCGCATGCCGCCGTCGGCGATCACGTTCACGTACTGGCCGGTCTCGAGCAGATGCTGGGTGCGTGCGGCCGAGGCGTCGGCGATGGCGGTTGCCTGGGGCACACCGACGCCGAGAACGCCGCGGGTCGTGCACGCCGCGCCCGGCCCGACACCGACCAGCACGCCCGCCGCCCCGGTGCGCATCAGGTGCAGCGCCGCCTGGTAGGACGCGCAGCCGCCGACGATCACGGGCACCGGCAGCTCGGCGATGAACTGCTTCAGGTTGAGCGGCTCGACCACCGTCGAGACGTGCTCGGCCGAGACGACCGTGCCCTGGATGACGAGCACGTCGAGGCCCGCGTCGAGCGCCGTCTGCCAGTGCTCACGCACGCGCTGAGGGGTCAGCGACGCCGCCGCGAGCACCCCCTCGGCCTTGATCTCGGCGATGCGGCGGGCGATCAGCTCGGGCTTGAGCGGCTCCGAGTAGATCTGCTGCATCTCGCGGGTCGCCTCGGTCTTGTCGAACGTCGAGATCCGCTCCAGCTGCTCGTCGGCGTCCTCGTAGCGCGTCCAGATGCCCTCGAGGTTGAGCACGCCCAGGCCGCCCAGCCGACCGAGGATGACGGCCGTCTCAGGTGAGACCACACCGTCCATGGCGGACGCCAGGAGCGGCAGCTCGAGCAGGTGCGGGCCCAGCCGCCACGCGATGTCGACGTCTTCGGCGTCGCGCGTGCGCCGGCTGGGCACGATCGCGATGTCGTCGAACCCGTATGCGCGGCGCGCCTTCTTGCCGCGCCCGATCTCAATCTCCACGCCTGACCGCCTCTCCTGTAACCAGTCGTCCCCCTAAACGCACACGACCCAGGTGGCTGGGGGCCGGCCCGGGTCGTGAGGAGGATCGCTGAGCGTCGCAACGAGCTTTCAAAGTTGGGTGGAGTCTATCAGCGGGGGCGGCTGTTCCGCCCCGGGGTCAGGAGGCGGCGCGGGTGCCGGCGGGCAGGATCTCCTGCACCTCGACCATGCCCGCGAAGCGGGGCACGTCGCGCACGTCGAACACCCCCGCGCCGACGGTCTGCGAGTTGGCGGCGCCGCAGGCAAGCGCCTTTCGCAGGCACTCCTCGGGCGGCTGGTCGGCGGCCTGCGCGGCCACGAACCCTGCCAGCAGCGCCTCGCCCGAGCCGACCGACGAGACCGACTCCACCTGCGGGATCCAGGCCCGGTACATGTGCGGGCGGGCACGGCCCGACCGCAGCAGCGCATAGCAACCCGTTCGCAGGGTGATCAGCACACTCGCGGCGCCCATCGCGGCGATCTCGGTCAGCCCGTCCTGGAAGTCCTCGTCGGTCTGGAACTCGTGCCCGACCAGCGCCTCGGCCTCGCGCTGCTCGGTCGACACCACGCTGGGCTGGGCGACCAGCGCCTTGCGCAGCGGCTCTCCGTCGCAGTCGATCACGGTTCGCACCTTGCGGCGGGTCATGTCGGAGATCATGCCGGCGTAAAGCCCGGTGGGGACGCGCCGCGGCAGGCTGCCGGCGAGGACAACCGTGCTGACGGCCCCGGACAGGTACTGCAGCTTCTCGTGCAGCATCGCGAGCTCGTCGTCGCCCACCTCGGGGCCGTACTCGTAGATCTCGGTCTGCACCCCGCTCGTGGGATCGACCACGACCGTCGAGGTGCGCGACTCGCCCCGGATGCGGACGAAGTCGTTCAGGATCCCCTCCTCGGTCATCCCGTCGAGAATGTGGCTGCCGGTGCGGCCCCCGGCCAGCCCCGTGGCGATCACGGGCTCCCCGAGCCGCTTCAGCGCGCGGGCGACGTTCACGCCCTTTCCGCCCGGAATCACGATGCCCTGCTGGGCTCGATGCCGGTGCCCAAGCTGAAGGTTGGGGACGGTGAGCGTCTTGTCGACCGCCGCATTGGCGGTGACGGTGAGGATCATCGTTGTGCCATCCCCATCGGCGGAGGGATTGTATACACGCGCAGCGCGCAAGAAACGGTAAAGTGCAGGGATGTTCGGCTCGCGCAGACGCTCGATCGTCACCATCGCGGTGGTGCTGGAGGTTGGAATCGCGAGCTGGGCGCTGGGCGCGGGCTGGCTCGGACTGCTGGTGATGGTGGCCGCGGTCACCATTGCCGACACCGCCTGGGGGATCGCCAGGCGCGGCGTGATCGCCGACCTCGCCGGGCTCGAGGTGGCCCTGGCGCTCGCGATCATGCTCGCCCTCGGCGCGCCCGGCGTGGCGGTGGCCCTGACGGCGGCGGCATGCGCCGCATGGCTCGTGCGCGACGGCCGCGAAGGGTCGAACGCCAGGGCGACGGCGGTGCGAGACACCTAACCCGATCCGGCGGCCATCGCGACGACGAGGCCGTGGAGCGGTTCTCCGGACGTCGTGAGGCAGGAGCGGTCGTCGGCGACCGGCGCGCCGTCGAGCTGCGTGATGGTGCCGCCGGCCTCGCGCACGATCACCTCGAGGGCGGCCGTGTCCCACGTCCGCACCGTCGGGTCGATCATCACCTGGGCCGCCCCGCGGGCGACAAGCATGTGGCCCCAGAAGTCACCCAGGCCGCGCACCCGCCAGGCCGCGGCGGCGATCTGGCGGTAGAACGCCTCCAGGCCGTGCTCCTGCATACCGCGAAGGCCGCCCGAGACGACCATGGCCTCGTCGAGCGGCGTCGCCCGGACCGCGATCGGCTCGCCGTTCATCCGCGCGCCGCCGCCCGCGGCGGCCTCGTACGTCTCCCCCAGCCCGGGCGCGTGGCAGACACCCACGAGCGTCTCGCCCTCGACCACGAGCCCCACGAGGGTCGCCCAGAGCGGGATCCCGATCATGTAGCTGTGGGTGCCGTCGATCGGATCGACCACCCACGTCGGCCGGCCCGGCACCGCGTCGCCCCCGCCCGCAGCCTGGAGGCCGTGCTCCTCGCCCAGCACGTTGTGGCCGGGACGCGCCTCGGCGATCCGGGCGCGGATCGCCTGCTCGGCGGCGATGTCAGCCTCGGTCACCCACGAGCCGTCGCCCTTGCGGGTGGCCGGCGGATGCCGCTGGTAGCGCTCGAGCGCGATCGCGCCGCCGAGCAGTGCCAGCTCGCGCGCCAGCGCGAGGTCGGCCGCCGGTTCGGTCACGCGGTGAGGACCGATCGGCGCAGCTCGGAGCGCCGCCGCGCGCACGCCCTGGCGCCAGTCGCCGCCACGGTCGCGCCACGCGTAGATGACCGAGCGCGAGGGTGCGATCAGGCCGCCGGCCGGATGAACGCTCGTGGCCGCGTGCAGCACGCCGGCCCGGCCTCCCTGCGCGCCGATCCCGGGCAGCAGGAGCACCGCGTGCGGCATCAGCTCGCGCGCCCGTGAAACGGCGTCGGGCTGGGTCGCGCCGACGACCGCTCCCACCGCACTCAGGCCGCTCTCGCCGATGTACGGCTCGCCCCAGTGCGCCACCATCCCCGCCGATGCGCTCCCACACCGGCTCGCCGCCCTCGAGCACGGCCTCCTGCAGCTCGGCGCCGCCGGGGTTGGAGGTGCGGGTCAGGACGAACACGCCCGCGCCCTCGCCGCACGCCGCCAGGAACGGCTGCAGCGAGTCCGACCCGAGATACGGGTTGACGGTCAGGGCATCGCCCACCGGGGCGGCGCCGTCGCGGCGCTGCAGCCACGCCTCGGCGTACGCGGCGGCGGTCGAGTCGATGTCGCCGCGCTTGCCGTCCACGATGACGAGCAGGCCGGCCTCGCGCGCGTGGGCGCAGACGCGTTCGAGCGCCGAGATGCCCGATCCGCCGAGCGCCTCGAAGAAGGCCACCTGCGGCTTGACCGCGACCGCGTCGTCGACCACCGCGTCGATCACGCCGGTGCAGAACCGCTCGTACGCCCGGGCGCGGCCGGACGCGCCCGGGTGAAGGCCGGTGATCACCTCGGGGGGCAGGAGATCGATGCGGGGATCGAGTCCGACGCAGAGGCAGCTGCCCTTGCGCTCCACCGCTTCGGCCAGGCGATCTCCGAAATTCATCCTCGCAAGGGTACCGTCCGCCGGAGCCGGACGAGCCGCGGCGGGGCGTCGCCGAGCGTGCCCGGCTCGACGGCGACCGCGCGCAGGGCGGCGGCGGGACGCGCCAGGGCCGCGGCCACCAGCCGGGCCTGGTCGGCCTGCGCGGGCGAGAACGGGGTCGCGGGCCGGCGCAGGCCATGCCCGAGCGCCGCCACCAGCGCCGTCGTCTCGAGCAGGCCGTCGCCCGAGCGGGGCAGCCGCCGGCGGGCGACGACCCGCCCGCCCGCACAGGCGAAGGCCTGCACGAACCGGCCGTCGAGGTCGGGCGCGAGCACGAACCCGCTGCGCTGCGACGAGCGCCGCAGGCGGGCGAGCGAGCGCTGGCCGCGGTCGAGCGCCGCGAGCTGGTCGCGGGCCGCGGCCGCCTCCTCGTAGCGGCGCTCGCCGCTACAGCGCTCCATGCGCGCGCGCAGGAGCTCGCGCGGACCGCCCGCGGTGCTCCCCTCGAGCCATTCGCCCGCCTCGCGAACCGCCGCCGCATACCGGTCGGCGTGCTCGGCTCCGCGGCAGGGGGCACGGCAGGTGCCGATCACCCCCGCGAGGCACGAGCCCTCGTCGACCGGGAGCGCCGGCCGGCACACCGCAGGCCGAACGCGGTCCGCACCGCGACCGCGACCGCCTCGGCCTGCTGCCGCGATCGCAGGGGGCCCGCGGTGATCGCCGCCGGGCCGCCCGGCCGCGCCGCCACCCGCAGCCGGGGCACCGGCTCGTCGAGGGTCAGGACCAGGTAGCAGGCCCGGTCGGGGCTGGCGCCGCGCGCGTTGGCCGGCGGTCGCAGCCGCTCGATCAGCTCGAGCTCGAGCAGGGCAGCCTCGAACTCCGACCCGAGCGGCCGCGTCTCGACCCGGGCGGCGGCCTCGACCGCGCGCTCGACCGGCGCCCGCAGCGACCGGCCCGAGAAGTACGAGCGCACACGAGCGCGCAGATCGGTCGCCTTGCCGACGTAGAGCACCTGCTCGGAGGCATCGCGAAACAGATACACGCCCGGGCCGGTCGGGATGCCGGCGGCCAGGCCGCGCCGTCCGGATGCGCGCCGCCGGGCGGGCGCGCACAACCCGATCACCTCGGCGATCGTCGCCGCGCCGCGCTCCTGGGCCAGGCCGAGCAGCTGCACCAGCACCTCGGCGGTGGCCTCGGCATCGGCCAGCGCGCGGTGGCACGGCCGCACCTCGGTGTCGAATCGCTCCGCGAGCGTCCCCAGATCCATCCGGGGAAGGCGGTCGCCGAGCAGCCGCCGGGCGAGGGCCACCGTGTCGATCACGGGCGCCGCCAGCCGGCCGCCGCGCAGCCGGTGCAGCTCGGCGTCCATGAACCCGACGTCGAAGCGTGCGTTGTGGGCGACGAGGACGGCGCCGGCGGAGAACCGCAGGAACTCGTCGACGACCCGGTCGATGCGCGGCCGGCCGCGCACGTCGGCCGGCGCGATACCGGTGAGCGCGGTGATCACCGCGGGGATCGGCACACCCGGATCGACCAGCCGCTCGAACCGGGCCACCGGCGCAAGCGCCGCGACCCGCACGGCGCCGATCTCGACGATCCGCGACGCGCCGGGCCGGGTGCCGGTGGTCTCGAGGTCGAAGACCACGTAGTCGGCGCGCTCGAGCGGCGTGTCGAGCAGGGAGCCCGCATCCTCCCACTCGGCGAGGGCGATCTCGGTGCCCGAACGCCACGCGAAGCGGGCATCGCCGCGAACGACCTCGTCGACGAGCTGGCGGATGAGGGCGGCGGGCGCGCTGCGCAGCGCGAACAGGCACGTCGCGGCATCGGCGACCGACAGCGGCCGGCCCGTCTGCGCGAGCAGCGCGTGCAGGCGATCGCCGCCGTCGAGGGTGAGCTGTGCGCCCTGGGCCGCCATGGCGAACACATGTTCGCACAGCGCGACGGACGGTGCGCGGTGGAGAAACGGCTGAGAGATACGGGCACGCCCGCCGCGCGGCGGCGCGGCGGGCGCCCGTGTGCTCAAACTCCTACTGCTTGACCGCAGCCTTCAGCTGGCTGCCGGCGGAGAACTTCGGTACCTTCGTCGCCGGAATGGTCACCTTCTGGCTCGGGTTGCGCGGGTTCACCCCGGTGCGCGCCTTGCGCGCCTGCACGCTGAACTTGCCAAAGCCGGTGAAGGTCACATCGTCACCCTTCTTGAGGGCGTCCTTCACGGAGTCGAGCACCGCGTCGAGCGCAGCGCCGGCGTCCTTCTTGGACAGGCCTGACCTGGTCGCTACGGCGTCGATAAAATCGCTCTTGGTCACGTGTCCTCCTGGGTCGATGGTCCGGGAACCGGTGAAGCGGCCACACCCTATCATCACGGTCGGACGGCCACAATCGCAGTACTGGTGCGGGATTCAGGCGGTTTGCGGGGTGGGGCGCAGGCCGAGCGACTCGACCGTGAAAAGCGAGGCGTACGCAACCCCCGCGGCGGCGATCGTTTCGGCCCCGCCCTCCTGGCGGTCAACCACCGAAATTGCAGCACAAACGTCGAGATCGGCGGCCCGCAGAGCCTCGACGGCCGACAGCAGCGCGCCCCCCGATGTGACGACGTCCTCGACCACGCAGACCCGCGCGCCCGGCGTGTAAACACCCTCCAACCGGTTGTTCGTGCCGTACTCCTTGGCCTCCTTGCGCACGATCACGAAGGGCAGGCCGGTCTCGATCGAGGTCACCGCCGCGAGCGGCACGGCGCCCAGCTCGGGCCCCGCCAGGAGCTCCGCGGCGGGGGCGTGCAGGCGCACCAACGCCGCCAGCTCGCGCCCGAGCCCGGCCAGAAGCTCCGGGTCGGTCTCGAAGCGGTACTTGTCGAGGTAGTAGCGGCTGCGCCGGCCCGAGCGCAGCACGAAGTCGCCCTCGAGATACGCGCGCTCCACCAGCCGGCGGCCGAGATCGGCCCGGCCGATGGGAGTCACCCCGCCTCCGCCAGCAGGTCGCGTGCGAACGGAAGCAGCCGGTCGGCGTCGGGCGATCCCTTCGCCAGCGACACCATCGACCCGTCGTCGAAGTAGAGGTCGACCCGCGTGCGGTTGCGGGCCGAGCGGCGGCGGTAGAGGATCGTGCCGGCGAACGAGCCGGCGCCCGAGCAGGCATCCCATCCAGATACGTCGCTTAGGCATCGCCGTTCTCCTCGCCGGGGGCCTCCGCGGCCGCTGGCTCCGCGGCGGGAGCGGCCCCGGGTCGGCGCCCTCGGCCGCGGCTCGGTGGCCGCGAGCTGGCGCAGCAGGGTCTTCAGGTCGTAGAAGACCAGGCCCACGGTGGGATCGGCGCCGGTGGTCGCGACCGCCAGCCGGTCGCCGTCGACGACGACGAACACGCTGCCGTCGGGGGTCGCCGCCTGCAGCTGGGAGAGCGCGTCGCGGCCCAGGTCGCCGCGGACGGCGTCGGCTCCCGCGACCAGATCGCGGGCCAGCTCTCCCAGGCGTGAAGCCCGGTCGCCCTCGACCGTCGCGGCCGTCACCGACCCGTCGCGGCCGGACAGCATGACCACCTCGATCTGCGTCGAAAGGCCCTTGAGCTCGGCGAGTGCGGCGGCTGCGTCCATCCCTTTGAACCTAGCACATGCCACTATCCTGACCGCCGATGGCGGCGAACACTCCCAGATTGGTGCTGCATCCACTGCGGACGGTGGCCGAGTTGGGCATCCGGTGATGTCCAAGTATCTGCGCGACCGCGGCCCGCACCTGGCCGCGATGGTTGCCTACTACGCGCTGCTCTCGCTCGTCCCGTTCCTGTTCCTGACCGCGTCGCTGCTGGGCTTCGTCGGGCGCGTCTCCACCGGCTCCTACCTGATCCGTGAGCTGGCAGCACATCCTCCCGGGCCAGTCGGCCCGCGACCTGCTGAAGACCGTCCGCTCCATCCAGCGCAACGCCGGCACGCTCGGCGCCATCGGGTTCATTGGCATCGTCTGGACCGCGCTCGGCTTCTACTCGGCGCTCGAGTCGGCGCTGAACATCGTCTTCGGCGTCCAGAACCGCGGGTTCCTGCACCAGAAGTGGGTCACGTTCGTGCTGGTCGCCGCTCTCGCTGGCTCGTGCTGTTCACGTCGCCTGATCGTGACCACCGCGGCCACCGGCTGGTCCACCGCCACGTGCCGCCACCTGATCGACCTCAGGGCTCGTCCCCTACATCGCGACTCTCGCGGCGCACGAGCGTCGGCATCTTCCTGTTCCTGATCGCCGTGTACCGGTATTCTGACGAACGTCGAGCTCCGCCTCTCGCGACGTGTGGCCCGGGGCGCTCGTCGGCACCGTGCTGTTCCAGGTCTCGTTCTCGGCGCTGCTCGCTCTACCTGCGCTTCTCCGACCAGCTGCTCGCCCTGCGCGCGTTCGGCGGCCTGGTGCTGCTGCTGGTGTGGCTGTACCTGCTGGCGAACATCCTCATCCTGGGTGCCGAGATCAACTGGTGGCACTGGTCGCGGCGCCAGCCGCCACCGCCGGAGCTCGAGGGCCTCGCCTAAGGGTCGCGGCCGAAGGCCGCGAGCCACCCAACCACCACGCCACAGCCCGGTATGCACGCGCAGCGTGAATGCCGGGCGAGAGACCACAGGCGTGAATATTGAGTGGCTGGCACCGCGTATTCACGCCGGGAGCTGGGGGCGCAGCAGGGCGGCCGCCCGGGCGCGGTGTGAGATCGCGTCCTTCTCGGCCGCGCTCATCTCAGCGACCGTGCGCGTCTCGCCCTCGGGGACGAACGCCGGGTCGTAGCCGAAGCCGCCGCCGCCCCGCGGCTCGGCGGCCAGCGTCCCCCGCAGCTCCCCGCGGGCGCGCAGCTCGCGCCCTTCCGGCGAGATCGCCACCAGCTCGGCGACGTAGCGGACGCGGCGATCGGCGCTGCCGTGCAGTGCCTCGAGCAGCTTGGCCAGGTTCTGGGCGTCGGTGGCGTGCTCGCCGGCATACCGCGCCGAGTACACGCCCGGCGCCCCGCCCAGAGCGGCCGCCTCGATGCCGGAGTCGTCGGCCAGCACCCACCCGCCGCACCCGGCCCAGCGGTGAACGTGCTCGCGCCTTCAGGCGCGCGTTCTCGAGAAACGTGGTGCCCGTCTCGGCGGGGAGCTCGCCGTCGAACGGCGTGACGTCGTAGCCCAAGAGCAGCCGCGCGAACTCGGCGGCCTTGTGCGGGTTGGCCGACGCCAGCACGATCCGGCCGCCGCTCACGACCCCTGCAGCGCCCGCGCCTGTTCCCGGCCGATGGCCTCGATGCCCCCGGCCGCGAGCTCGAGCAGCCGGTCGAGCGACGCCCGGTTGAAGGGCGTGCGCTCGGCGGTGGCCTGCACCTCGATCAGCTCGCCCCCGCCGGTCATGACGACGTTCATGTCCACCTCGGCGCGGCTGTCCTCGGAGTAGTTGAGGTCGAGCAGCGGCTCTCCCCCGATGATCCCCACCGACACCGCCCCCACCGCATCTCGCAGCGGGATGCGGGGCAGCGCACCGCGCGTGACCAGCCGCGCGAGCGCAGAGTGCATCGCAACGTAGCCCCCGCAGATGGCGGCGCAGCGCGTCCCGCCGTCGGCCTGGATCACGTCGCAGTCGATCCAGACGGTGCGCTCGCCGAGCGCCTTGAAGTCGACCACAGAGCGCAGCGACCTGCCGATCAGGCGCTGGATCTCGACCGTGCGGCCGTCGACCCGGCCGCGGCTCGAGTCGCGGGCCTTGCGGTCGGACGTCGAGCCGGGCAGCATGCCGTACTCCGAGGTGACCCAGCCCGTGCCCCGCCCGCGCATCCAGGGCGGCACCGACTCCTCGACCATCGCCGTGCAGATCAGGCGCGTGGAGCCGATCGCAAACAGGGCCGAGCCGGAGGCCGACGGGATGAAGTCGGGATCGATCGCGATGGGCCGGAGATCGGCCGCGCCGCGCCCGTCCGCCCGGCTCACGCCGCCACCTCGAGGGACGCTGGGTCGACCCGCTCGACTCCCGGGATCGGCAGCTGCAGGAACCTGCCCGCGACCTCCATGAACGCGGCCGGATCGCCGGTGCACAGGAAGCGGTAGTCGCCCTCGCGGCCGGGATCGTTGCCCACCCCGCGGCGGGCGAGCGTCTCGGCGGCCTCACGGGCGATCTCCTCGGCCGAGGTGATGAGCGTGACGTCGCGGCCGAAGATCCGCTGCAGCATCTGCCGGATAAGGGGGTAGTGGGTGCAGCCGAGGATGACCGTGTCGGCCCCGGTCCGCTTGAGCGGCTCGGCGTAGGTCTTGGCCGCCTCGTGCAGCCCGTGGCCGTGTGTATCGCCGCTCTGGATCAGCGGCACCAGGTCGGGGCAGGCGACCTGCGTCACCTCGACGCCGGCGTCGAGCACGTGCACCGCCTCCGGATAGCGGCCGCTGCGCACCGTGGCCTGGGTCGCCATCACGCCCACCCGGCGGTTGCGCGTGACCTGCACGGCCGCGCGCGCCTCCGGGGTGATGACACCGATCAGCGGCACGTCGAACTCGCGCTGCAGGTCGGGCAGCGCCGCCGACGTCGCGGCGTTGCAGGCGACGATGACGAGCTTGGTGTCGAGCGCGGCCAGGTGGGTGGCGATCTCGTACGCGAAGCGGCGGATCGTCGCCGCCGGCTTGGGGCCGTAGGGGAAGCGGTCGGGGGAGGAGTCGCCGAAGTACACGAAGTCCTCATGGGGGAGGCTGACGAGGCACTCGTGCAGCACCGTCAGCCCGCCGACTCCCGAATCGAACATGCCGATGGGGCGCGCATCCATCCGCAGGAGTGTAGGAGCGACGGCGGCGGCTGGATACAATCGGCGCGGAATGCCCGATCTGATCCCGCGCGAGGTGTTGTTCGGAAACCCGCAGCGCCTCGCGCCCGCGGTGTCGCCGGACGGCCTGCGGCTGGCGCACATCGCCCCGGTCGACGGTGTCCTCAACCTGTGGGTGGGGACGCTCGGCGGCGACGACGCGGTGCCTGTCTCGGACGATCGCGAGCGCGGCGTGCGCAGCTTCCTCTGGTGCGAGGACAACCGCCACATCGTCTACCCCCAGGACGCCGGCGGCGACGAGAACTGGCATCTGCACGTGGTCGACCTGGAGGCGGGCGGCGATCGCGACCTGACGCCGTTCGAGGGCGTCCAGGCGCGCGTCATCGGCCACGACCGCCGCCGGCCCCATCACCTGCTGGTCGGCCTCAACCGCACCAACCCGGAGCTGCACGACGCCTACCTGCTCGACGTCCGCGACGGCTCGCTCGAGCTGGTGGCGAGCAACCCGGGCTTCGCCGCGTGGCTGGTCGACTCCGACCTGCACGTGCGCGGCGGCATCAGCTTCGGCGCCGACGGCGGCGCCGACATCCGGGTGGGCGACCCCGGGACGGGCGAGTACCGCACGCTGGTCGAGATCGGGGCCGAGGACGCCCTGGTGACCGACGTGGCCGGGTTCACCGCCGACGGGCGCAGCCTCTACCTGATCACCTCGGCGGACGCCAACGCCGCCCGCCTGCTGCAGGTCGACATCGAGACGGGCGCGAGCGAGGTGCTCGCCGAAGACCCGATCGCCGACGTCTCGGAGGTCGAGATCGATCCCGCCACCCAGCGCGTGCAGGTGGTCGGCTTCACGCGCGAGCGCCTCGAGCACACGATCCTCGATCCGGCGCTGCGCGCCGACGTCGACGCCATGCGGGCGCTGCACCCCGGCGACATGCACTTCCAGGGGCGTGACCACGCCGACCGCATCTGGGTGCTCGCGTTCACCGCCGACAACGGCCCGGTTTCCTACCACGCATTCGACCGGTCGACCGGGAAGGGCACGTTCCTCTTCCATCACAAGCCCGACCTCGCCGGATACACGCTTGCGGCCATGGAGCCGTTCGCGTTCACGTCCCGCGACGGCCTGGAGGTACACGGCTATCTGAGCTTCCCGCCGGGCGCCGGCCGGGAGCGGCTCCCGGCCGTGCTGTTCGTCCACGGCGGTCCGTGGGCCCGCGACGAGTGGGGCTTCGTCCCCGACGCCCAGTGGCTGGCCAATCGCGGCTACCTCTGCATCCAGGTCAACTACCGCGGCTCGACGGGGTACGGCAAGCAATTCCTGAACGCCGGCAACCGCGAGTGGGGCGCGCGCATGCACGACGACCTGCTCGACGCCGTCGCCTGGGCGGTCGGCCGCGGGCACGCCGACCCCGACCAGGTGGCGATCTACGGCGGCTCCTACGGCGGGTACGCCGCCCTGGTGGGGGCGACGTTCTCGCCGGACACGTTCCGGTGCGCCATCGACGTGGTCGGCCCGTCCGACCTGCGCACGCTGATCCGCAGCATCCCCCCGTACTGGGCCCCGATGTTGGCGCAGTTCCACCGCCGGGTCGGCGACCCCGAGCGCGAGCCCGACTTCCTGTGGTCACGCTCGCCGCTCTCCCGCGTCGATGCGATCAGGATCCCGATGCTGATCGCGCAGGGCGCGAACGACCCCCGGGTCAAGCAGGCGGAGTCGGAGCAGATCGTCGCGGCGATGGCCGAGCACGGCGTCCCCTACCGCTACATGCTGTTCGCCGACGAGGGCCACGGCTTCCGCCGGCCCGAGAACAATCTGGCCTTCCACGCCGCCGCCGAGGAGTTCCTGGCCGAGCACCTGGGCGGGCGGCTGGAGCCGGCGACCGAAGCAGAAAGGGCGATCTCGACGTGACCGACGACTGGTACGACCCCACGGAGTTCCCCGAGCTGCGGGCGGCGCCCCCGTGGGTGATGCAGGACATGATCGAGGCCGAGCCGGCTCTGGTCGAGCGCATCGCCGCGGCGTCGGCGCCCGGCGGGGATCCCGCCGCTCTGGCCCTGCTCGTCCGCGGCGACGGGCCACTGGCCGTCGTCGGTTGCGGCACCAGCGAGCACGGGGCGCTCGGCGTCGCCGAGATGCTGCGCGAGGCCGGGTTCGCCGCGGTCTCGCGCCAGGCGTTCGAGGCGTCGTGCGAACCTCAGGCCGGCGGCGCGGTGATCGGGGTGACACACGAGGGCGGCACGTGGGCAACGGTGCGCGGGCTGAGTGCGGCCCGCGCGAACGGATCGGCGACCGGCCTGATCACGGCCCAGCCGGAATCCGAGGCGACCCGTCACGCCGATGCCGTCCTCGCGACCCCGCTCGTCGACCGCTCCTGGTGCCACACCGTGGGGTACATCTCCCCGCTCGCGGCCGGCCTGACCCTGGCCGGCGCGGCGGCCGGGACGCCGGTCGATTCCGCCGCCGTGGGGGCGCTGGTGGCAGCCGGGCTCGAGTCGCGTGCGGCCGCGACCGCGGCAGCCGCGAAGCTGCACGGATGCGAGCAGCTGCTGATCGTGGGCAGCGGCGCCGACCGCACGAGCGCGCGCGAGCTCACCCTCAAGATCGAGGAGGCGTGCCACCTGCCGACCGCGATGCGCGACCTCGAGACCCTCCTGCACGGCCACCTTCCGGCCACCGGGCCGGGCACCGGCGTCGTCCTCGTCATGTGCGACCGGCGCGCGGCCGATCACCGCGCCGACCGCGCGCGGGTGGCGCTGCGGGCGTGTGCACGCATCGGCATCGCCTGCGCCGCGATCACCACCGACCCGGGCCTGGCCGACCTCGCCCCGGCCGGAGTGGTGCCCGTGCCGGCGGCCGCCGGACTGCCCGCCGCGGCAGCGGCCCTCCTGGGTGCGGCCGTCCCGCTGCAGCTCCTCACCCTCGAGCTCGCGCACGCCCGCAACACGAACCCCGACCTGATCCGGCGCGAGCAGGCGGTGTACCGGGAGGCGGCCAAGATCGTCGAGGCCGGTGGATGAGCCTGCGCGCCCTGCACATCATCAACGAGCCCAGCGGGCCCGGCGGCCTCTTTCTGCCGCCGCTCGAGCGCCGCGGCTTCATCGTCGACAACGTCGACTCCACCCGCCGAGAGCTCCCGAGCACGCTGGCCGGATACGACGCGGTGATCTCCTGTGGCGGCACCGCCAACACCCACGAGACCGACGTCCATCCCTGGATCGAGCACGAGATCGGGCTGCTCTCCGAGGCTCTGCGCGACGGCGTCCCGGTGATCGGCCTGTGCCTGGGGGCGCAGCTCCTGAACCGGGCCGCCGGGGGTGAGGCCATACCCAGCCGGCCGCCCGAGGTGGGCTGGGTCGAGGTGTCCACGACGCCCGCCGCCGCCGCTGACCCCGTGCTGGCCGCAGCGCCGCCGTCGTTCCCGGCGATGCAGTGGCACTACTACGCCTGCCGGCCGCCCGCCGACGCGGTGGAGCTGGCCCGCAATCCCACGTGCGTCCAGGCCTTCCGCGTGGGCGACGTGGCGTGGGGAACCCAGTTTCACATCGAGGTCACGCGCGAGATCCTGCTGAACTGGCTCAAGTGGGCGCCGGATGAGCTGGCCCGGGCCGGATACACCGAGGAGCGCTACCTCGAGGCGCTCGACCGCAACCTCGACCGGCACGAGGCGATCGGCCGGGGGATGGCCGAGCGGTTCGCCGACATCGCCTTCGCGCGCGCCCAGACCGCGGCCTGATAGCCCTGCCTACCTGTCGTCGCGTCGCATGCGGCTGAAGCTCACGAGCATGAAGACGAGGAACACGATCACGAGCAGGATGGCGATGATCCGATCAAGCACGGTGTTCCGGCCCCGTCTGGCCCCGTCACGCGACGGGGCCAAACGGGTGACGTTGCGTTTCAGTCGCCGGCGGCCGGCGCGGGCGCGGGCGCGTCGATCGTCCGGATCGGGCCCTTGAACCAGTTCTTGGCGGATGTGATCCACCAGATCCCCGCGAAGCCCATCACCGCGAGCACTGCGATCGGCGCGTAGTTCACCAGAGACACGTCGAATGCCGAGTTTCCGGGAATGCCCCCCGGCGAGGTGGGCATGATGAAGTAGATGCAGACCACGACCACCTCGATCACCGCGATCGGGCACATCCATTTGTATCTGTCTCCGAGCGTCCACGGTCCGGGCTGGAACTGGTCACCCAGCCGCCACCGCAGGTACACCGGGATGACGTAGGCGATGTAGAGGCCGATCACCGTAATCGAGACAACGGCGAAGAAGGCGACCGGCACGCCGACATGGTTGCCCTTAAGCGCCGGCAGGGTCACCAGCAGACACAGCAGCGCCATGCCCATCGTGGCGTTTCGCGGCGCCCTGTTCGGCGCCACCTTCGACCACATCTGGTGGCCGGGGACGGCCCTGTCCCGGCTGAACGCGTACATCATCCGGGATGCGCTGGTGAGACCCGAGCCTCCGCAGAAGAACTGCCCGACGCTCGAGATGACCATGATCGTCTTGAACGCGGTCAACCCGAGCGCCGAGGCGAAGATCGCGATCGCCGATCCGGCTCCGTAGGCGTTGTTGCCCTGGACGTTGTTGATGAAGTTGACGTTGTGCGCGGCGAACGTGAAGGCGAGCAGCAGGATGTAGCCGCCGATCCCCGAGTAGAACACGGAGCGCCACATCCCCTGGGCCGCGGCCTTCGAGGCGCCGGTCGTCTCCTCGGACATGTGCGCCGAGGCGTCATACCCCGTGATCGTGTACTGCGTCAGCAGGAACCCGAGCGGGAGGATGAAGAACCACAGGTACTTCCCCGAGAACCCGCTGTTGTTGATCGTGTGGGTGAAGACGAACGACACGCTCTGGTGTGGCACCGAGAGGTCGAAGATCAGGATCAGAACGACGATCGCAGGTCCGATCACATGCCAGTACGCCGACGTGTTGTTCCAGTACGAAAGGATGTGCGCCGGGAACATGTTCAGGATCGTGTGCAGGATCAGGATCGCCACAAACAGGTAGAAGATGTTTGTGAGACCCCCCTTCCACGATGAGTCGAATAACCCGATCGTGGCCGACAGAAACGTGGCACAGCCATAGTCGACCGATGCGACCACCCCGATCAGGCCGACCAGGTTGAACCACCCGGTGAACCAGCCCCATCCGGGCCCTCCGAGCTTGGCCGCCCAGTAGTAGATCCCGCCGGCCGTGGGCATCGACGAGAGCACCTCGGCCATGCACAGCGCGATCACCATCGTGAAGGCCCAGATGAACGGCCAGCCCAGCGAGATGGCGATCGGGCCGCCGTCGTTCCACGCGATGTAATACGTGGTGAAACAGCCGGCGAGGATCGAGATGATCGAGAATGAGATCGCGAAATTCGTGAAGCCACCCCACGAACGCTCCAGCTCCTGCTTGTATCCGAGATCGGCTAGGAGCTGTTCGTCCGCGTTCAGGGGCGTTCCCCCTCCGGTGCTCGACATGGCACTCCCCTCTGTCCGGCATCGAGCCTGAGCCTCGGCTCGGTGGGCACTTATACCGAGTGCAACGCACACAGGTCAAGGCCCGGACCCGGAGCTTCACATGGGGTCCGCTACGCCGGCCCGAGCAACGCGTCGCGCACGGTGTGGAAGTCGTCGAAGGGCGTGAAGTCGAGCGCCCATCCGCTCGAGGTCGCGCGCAAGCGACCGGCGGGCGAACCGGCGGTCGGCGGCGGTGGCCGCACAGCGATCCGAGTAGCCGTCGCCGATATAGGCCACGGGGTGGCCGTTGCGGAGCCCGTCCACCACCGAGCGCTTGCACTCCTGGCCGCAGAGTGGACAGTCGTCGCCGTGGCGGAACTCGAGGGTCGTCCCGGCGGGCTGAACCGGGCCTCGTGCGCGATCAGCGGCAGGTCGGTCGGCGCCGACGCCGGCTAGGATCGGGCGGATGATCGACTCGAACCCGCCCGACACGACCACCGGCGGTGCCCGCCGGCCTCGGCCGCGCTGGCACGAACTCGGTGAAGCCCGGGCGCACCCGGGCGGCAGTCGACCGCCTCGGAGACGATCGCGTCATGGTCGCCCCGCACCGGCTCGAACTCCACGTCGATGCACTCGCCGCAGGGTGAGCTCGCCGGCCTGCAGCGCCCGCTCGGCCTCGTCGTAGACATCGGGGGCGTAGCGCTCGAGCACGTCGTCGAGCGTGTCCTGCTCGGTGATGGTGCCGTCGAAGTCGACGACGATCAGCCAGGGGGCGCCGTCGCTCGCTGCGCACGCCGGGCCCACGGGCGATGGTGTGCGCGTCGTGGCCGTGGGCGATCAGCTGGTAGAGCGGCTTCGGGCTCTTCAGCGTCTGCATGGTCTCCATCCTGCCCGACCGAGATGCCCTGCCGCTGGCAGAACCGCAGCAGCGCCTGGCGGTCGAGCGAGAGCACGCCGCCACACCGTCTCCTGGCGGTGCCGGTCGAAATCCGGGTAGACGCCGACCTGCCCGGCGATGGCCCGGCGGATCGCCTCGTTGTACTGCTCGCGGTAGTCGTGCTCTTCTGACATCGGATCGGTCGTCAGTCGAGATGGTTTCGTTCTGCTCGTCTCGCCATGCAGCACCCGTTCCCCTTGGCGCCCAGAGCATGACCGCGCCGCTCCGCGAGGTGCTCGTGAACCGCCCCGGCGCGGCGTTCGGCCGGGCCTACGACGATCCCGCGCCACGGCTACCTGCACCCGGTCGACCTCGACGCGGCGCAGCGCGAGCACGACGCGCTGTGCCAGCATCCTCACCGACCTCGGGCGCAGCGTCCACGAGCTCGGCGCCGAGACGTCGGCAGCCCCGACCTGATCTACACCTTCGATCCGGTCCTGGTCACCGACCGCGGGCGTGATCCCGCTGCGCTCCGGCAAGCCGACCCGGCGCGGCGAGGAGGCCGCCGTGGAGGCGTGGGCGCAAGACCACGGCATGCCCATCGCCGGCCGGCTCGAGGCGCCGGCCACCGCCGACGGCGGCGACACCTTCTGGCTGCGACCACGACATCTTCTGCATCGGCCGCTCGCTGCGCACGAACACCGCCGGAGCGAGCACAGCTCGGCGAGCTCTGTTGAGCGGCGACGTGCAGGTGTTCGACGTGCCGTACGCGAACGGGCCGGCCGAGTGCCTGCACCTGCTGTCGGTGATCTCGCCGGTCGCCGACGACCTCGCGGTCGTGTTCCTGCCGCAGCTCCCCGCCGGCCTGCTACGAGCTGCTGCAGGAGCACTCGGTCGGCATGGTGCCGGTGCCCGAGGAGGAGCTCGCTGACGCTGGGCTGCAACGTGCTGGCGGTGCGGCCCGGGCGTGGTCGTGATGGTCGAGGGCAATCCGGTGCACCCAGCGCGCGCTGCTCGACGCCGGCTGCGAGGTGCACGCCTTCCCCGCGGGCGAGGTCGTGCGTCAACGGCTGCGGCGGGCCGACCTGCATGACCCGGCCGATCCTGCGCGGATGAAGAACCTGACCCCGGCCGAACTGGCCGTGGTGGCGAACGTCGATCGCGATCGCGTCGCCGACGACCTGGCGGCGCTCGTGCGCGATCCCCAGCGTGACCGGCGACGAGGGCGAGGTGCAGACCGAGGTCGGCGCTGCGGATGGCGACCGCCGGCCTCGACGTCGAGCGCGTCGACGCCGACCCGGCTCGAACTGGCCGGCGACCCCGACTTCCCCGGCATCGAGGTCGCCCGCGACACGCGCTGCCGTCGTCGTGGGCCGGCTCGATCGGCGACGAGCGGCGGGCCGCCGGGTGCTGATCGCCGGCCACATCGACGTCGTCGGCGCCGGCGACCGCGCTCCAGTGGACATCGCCGCCGTTCGGCCGCGAGATCGCACGACGGGCTGCTGTACGGGCGCGGCGCCTGCGACATGAAGGGCGGCGTGGTCGCCGGCCTGGCGGCGCTGCGCGCGATCGCGCGAGCCGAGACGGAGCTGGCCGGGGAGGCGGTGCTCGTCACCGTGCCCAGCGAGGAGGACGGCGGCGCCGGGATGCTGGCGGCGATCCGGGCCGGCTGCACGCGGCGACATGGCCGTGATCACCGAGCCGACCCGGCTGGAGATCGTGACCGCACAGGCGGGGGCGATCACGTTCGCGCTGACCGTCACCGGCCGGAGCGCCCACGCCGCGTTCCGGCTGCGGGGCGTCTCGGCGCTCGAGAAGCTGCGGCCGGTGATGGACGCGCTGCGAGCGGAACGAGCGCGAGCGGAACGAGGCCGAGACGCTGCCGGTCGATGCGCGACCTGCGGCCTCCCCTACCCCACCCGATCGGGCCGGATCAGCGCCGGCGACTGGTCATCGACCGTGCCCGAGCGGCTGGTCGTCGAGGGCCGGTACGGCGTGCGCGTCGGCCAGACGGCTGGCCGAGGCCGAGGCGGAGCTGCGCGCGGTCGTGGCCGAGGCGCTGCGCCGGCGACGATGGCTGCGCGAGCACCCGGTCGAGGTGCAGGATGACCGGCGGCCGGTTCGCCTCCGCCGCGGTGCCCTCCGACCACCCGCTGCCGTGGGCGCTGGGCGAGGCGGCCCGCGACGTGCGCGGGCGGCTGCCCGACTTCGTCGGCGTCCCCTACGGCGCCGACACGCGGCTCCTGATCGACCAGGGGGCGACGCCGACCGTGCTGTACGGCCCCGGCGATCCCGACCTGGCCCACGCGCTCAACGAGCACGTCGCGCTGGAGGACGTGGCCCGCTGCGCCCGGGTGCTGGCCGTGTGGGTGATGCGGGCGCTGCGGGCCGGCGACTGAGCCGCCGGTCAGGCGCCGGCGGGCGGCTCGGGCGTGCCGTTGTCCCAGTGGCGCAGCTCGAACCCGTGCGCCTGCAGGTGTCCGCGCAGGCCCTCGGCCGCGTCCGCCGCGCACACGGCCAGCACACCGCCCTCACTGCCGTCGTCGCGGCGAAGCGCGGCCGCGACCCGGTCCGGCGGCTGCAGGTGGTGGCCGCGCACGCCCGAGCTCCTGGTAGGTGTCGCGGACGACCACGATCTCCCCGGCCGGCCCGCGCACGAGGGTGGCGAGGTTCACGAAGTGGCCGACGTCCCAGTCGGCGGGCGGCGGGTCGGGAGCTGCCCCCGGTCAGGTGGTCGACCACGACCGCGGGATCGGGGCGCGCGCCCCAGAAGAGCCCTGTGCGCACGTTCGCGATCAGGGTCGCCGGCGTGGCCGCGGCGGCGTCCATCAGCGTGCACACATGCGCGGCCGTCCAGGGGCCCGCAACCGGGATCGCCACGAGCTCGGATCCCGACAGCCGCTCGATCGCCTCGGCCAGCGGCGGCGCCGCCGTCCCGGCCGTCTCGGGCACGGCGGCCATGGGGAGCTCGACCCGGTAGTCGTCGCGGGGTTTCGATCCCGGGAAGATGTGGGTGAGCGGGTCGCCGCCGGGAAGGATCGAGCCGCGCCTCGAGGGCAACCGCCTCCTGGTCGGCGTCGAAGCCGGCGGCGCGCAGCGTCAGGCTGCCCCAGAAGCAGCCGCACAGGTTGTCCATCTGCTGCGCCTCTTCTGCGTACAGGTCGGCCAGGGTCGGCACGGCGCAGAGCATACGTGACCGCTCTGGTCAGGAGGGCTCGGGGGGAGGCTCGGCGTCGAGCGCGACGGGCGCGCGCCGGCGGCGCCGACGGCCCGCCCGAGTGCAACCCCGCCGACGATGACGACGCCCCCGACGATCTGCAGGGGCCCGATGGCCTCTCCCAGGAGCAGCGCGGCAAAGAGCGCGCCCAGGAACGGCTGCAGGTACATGAACAGGGTCGCCCGGGCCGCGCCGACCCGGCGCAGGGCGCCGAAGTAGAGCACGTTGGTGACCACGAGCGGGAACACGGTGGAGTAGCCGAGCGCGCCCCAGTCGAGGGCGGTGAGGCTGCCGAAGTTCTGGTGGGCGAGCTGCGATGCGGCGAACGGCGCCATCAGCACCGCGCCGACCAGGATCATCAGCGTCGAGAGCCGCATCGCGCTGTAGCGGCCGAACAGCGGGCGCAGCATGACGGTGTAGGCCGCCCACGTGAGGGCGGCGGCGATCGCGAGCAGGTCGCCCTCGAGGCTGAACCCGGCCACGCCGGACCCGCCCTGCACGACGAGCGCCACCCCGGTCAGCGACACGATCGAGCGCCAGCCAGTGCACCGGCCGCACCCGCTCGTGGCCGAGCGCGACCGCGAACGCCGCCGCGAACGCCGGCGCGGCGCCCAGGAGCAGGGCGACGTTGGCCGCGGCGGTGTAGTCGAGCGCGTAGTTGAACGCGAACTGGTTCAGGAAGATGCCGGTCGCGCCCGCCAGCACGACCCGCGGCACGTCGCGGCGATGAACTCCCAGACCGCCCTCGCGCGCCATGACCACCGCCGCCATGCCCAGCCCCGCGGCCGTGAAGCGCAGCCCGGAGAAGGCGAGCGGATTCCAGCGCTCGAACGCGTACTTGGTGGTGGCGTAATTCAGGCTCCAGAGCACGTTGGCGAGCACCAACATGCCGTCGGCCCGATTGAGGCGTCGCACGCCCGCACCCTAGGCCACCGTGTCACAACGGTGTGACGATTCTGACACCCGCCGCAACCGGGGACTGTCCCCGCTTGGGGGTTGAGCTGCTGCGGTGGCCGACGAGCAGGATGACCGCCACCAGCAGCGCGAGCGCGACCACGGCCGCGAGCGCCCAGGCGCCCGTGCGCGTGCGCCGGCCGAGCATCGGCACGGACGAGACCTGCCGCGGGCGCGATCATGACGGCCTCGTCCTCCATGCCCGGGCGGGTGTTCAGCTCGGCCACGAGCTCCTGCGGGTCGAGCCCGAGCGCCTCGGCGTAGCCGCGCACGAACGCGCGCACGTAGGCCGGCCCCGGCAGGACGTCGAAGCGCTCCTCCTCGATCGCGAGCAGGAACTTCGCGCGGATGTGCGTCTCGGCCTCGACCTGGTCGATGCCGATCCCGAGCCGCTCGCGCTCGCTGCGCAGTTTTGTGCCGACGTCCCCCATGTCCGGGGGATTGTGCCTCAGCCGTTCCGCAGCGTGCGAGGTGTCGACCACCTCGAAGTCCGCGCCCGTGATCTGGTCGAGCTCGTGCAGGGCGCTGTCGTTGAAGCGCGGGTTGGAGAAGCCCGAGATGTACCAGGGCGAGCCGTTGTCGGCCAGGATCATGCCGTAGCGCTGCAGGGCGACCGCGATCACGCGGGCCGGGCGCGGCAGCGACGAGACGTTGAACGACGCCTTCAGCCGCACGCGCAGGCCCATCGGCGGCAGCACGGCTGCACGAGCCGTGTCCGGCCTCGTGCCGGGCCGGGTAGATGTAGCCGGCGCACGTGCGGCGGAGCGGTGAAGCGCAGCGCGTGGTTGATCACGCCCGCCTTGACCTCGGAGTGGCGCACGAGGCCGGGCAGGATCGGCAGCCCGGCGGCGTCGGCGCTCGTCCAGCCGACGGGGCGCAGGTGGTTCGAGGTCGAGCGACCAGATCGCGCCCGAGCCGGCGTGCCAGCCGCGTGGTCGTGCGCCGGGCGTCGTAGAGCTCGTAGAGCTTGCAGTTGCCGCGGTCGACGATCAGCAGGTGACGGTCGCGAGCCGGCCTCGATGCAGCGGGTGGGCCGGGATCGGGTACGGGCCGGGATCGGACTCGGAGGCGTACAGGAAGCGGACCTGCCGCTTCGGCGTGGCTGCTCGGGCACCGTGTTCACCGGGATGCCGTACGCCCGCGAACGAGCCGAAGTCGGGGTGCACGGGGGCGTGAGCCCGATCGCGCTGATCATCGTGGCCGAGTCGGACGGCCACCGGGAAGCTGTCGACCCGCTTGTTCCAGACGTTCGTGGCCGGGAAGATCGGGCAGTTGGGCGCGCCCGGCAGCGGCGAGCCGGACATGCGCGCCGCCCCGAAGGCCAGCGCGGCGGCACCGGTGACGGCGGCCGCAAGCGCGACCCTGGCGAAGCGTTCGACCCCGCATGGCCGCATGATCGAGTGACCGGGCGCGCTGCGCGCAACCCGCGTTCGGGGGAGCGGCGAGCGCCGCCGCCTATCCTTCGACCCGATGCGTGCGACCCTCGAGAGCACGGCCCCGCCCGCGCAGAGCCGGTTTGCGGTCGAGGTGCGGGACCTCGAGAAGCGCTACCCCAAGGCGGCCGCAAACGCCGTCGACGGCGTCTCGTTCACGGTCGACCGGGGCGAGGTATTCGGGCTGCTCGGGCCCAACGGCGCCGGCAAGACCACCACGATCGGCGTGCTCACGACCCGGGTCAAGCTGACCGCCGGGGTCGCGCGCGTGGTGGGCATCGATGTCGCCGACCGACGCGGTGCGGGCCCGCAGCGTGCTGGCCGTGGTGCCGCAGCGCAACAACCTCGACCGCTCGCTCTCGATCCGCCAGAACCTGCTCTTCCACGCGGCGTATCACCGCGTGCCGGCCGCGGAGCGCACCCGCCGCGCCGACGAGCTGCTCGAGATGTTCGGCCTCGCCGACCGGGCGGCCGACAAGGTCGACTCGGCTCTCCGGAGGGCAGGCGCAGCGGGTCATGATCGCCCGGGCGATGATGCACACCCCCCAGGTGCTCTTCCTGGACGAGCCCACGACCGGCCTCGATCCGGCCGCGCGGCTGTTCGTGTGGGACCGGATCCGCGACCTGCGCGGCCAGGGCGTGACGGTCGTGATCACCACCCACGACATGGACGAGGCGACCGCGCTCGCCGAGCGGGTGGGGATCATGGATCACGGCCACCTGCTGGCGCTCGACACGCCGGCGGCGCTCACGCGCAGCCTGCCCGGCAAGACCACGCTCGAGATCGCGATGGCGGGAGCCGACGGCTCGCTCGACGCCGCTCTGCAGGCGCTCGCAGGGCTGGACGGCGTCGAGCGGCTGGAGCGGCTCGAGAGCAGCGACGGCCACGTGCGCCTGTACGTCACCGGCGAGGCGCCCATGATGGTCGCGCCCGGTGGCGACGGCGCTGCACGCCTACGGCATCACGCTTTCGGACGTGAAGATCGGCGAGCCCAGCCTGGAGGATGTCTTCATCGGCCTCACCGGAAGGGCGCTGCGATGAGCGCGCCCGCCGCCGCCGCGCGGCGCCCGTCCGCGCTGGCGGTGTTCCTGTCCGTGCTCTGGCGCGACCTGTTCGTCACCGGCCGCGAGATGCCCGTCTTCCTCGCGCAGGTCGTGCTGCAGCCGCTCTTCATGCTGTTCGTGTTCGGCAAGGTGCTGTCCGAGCCTGGGCTACACGCGCCCGGGCTACGCCGAGCTCCTGTTCCCCGGGGTCGTCGCGCTGACGGCGACGCTGACGGCGCTGCAGTCGACCGCGCTGCCACTGGTGATCGAGTTCAGCTTCACCAAGGAGATCGAGGACCGCCTGCTGGCGCCGATCCCGGTCGCGCTCGTCGCCGTCGAGAAGATGGTGTTTGCCGCGATGCGGGCGCTGACCGCGGCGCTCTTCATGTTCCCGATCGGGATCCTGATCCTGGGCTCGGTGCCGTGGCGGGCCGGTGCGCTGCCGCAGTTCGCGGTCGTGCTGGTGCTGGGATCGCTCGTCGGAGCGGCCATGGGGCTGACGATGGGGACGCTCGTGCCGCCCAACCGGATCACGATCATGTTCACGCTGGTGCTGACGCCGCTCCTCTTCACCGGCTGCAGCCAGTACCCGTGGCCGTCGCTCTCGAGCCTGCCGTGGTTCCAGGTCGTGACCGCGTTCAACCCGCTGACCTACGTCAGCGAGGGCATGCGCGGTGCGCTCGTGCCGGCCGTTCCCCACATCCGGGCGCCGATCTGCATCGGGGCGCTTCTGCTCTCGCTCGCGATCTTCTCGGCCATCGGCATCCGCGGCTTCATGCGCCAGGCCATCGACTGACCGGGGCGCCCGGGCTCACTCTCCCGCGACCGTCATCCCCTCCGCCGCGGTGAGGTTGGCGCCGATCCGGCGGGCCAGCCCGGGCGCGGCCATGATGATCGCGAACCCGACCGCGAGCCACGCCCACCACCACCCACGGGAACCAGTTGAACGGGTACACCTGGCCGACCGCGTTGCGGTCGAAGACGTAGGCGAGGACGATGATCGCCGAGACCGGGAACACCAGCTCCCATGCCCGCTCGCGGCGGTCGGACAGGAAGAGCCTGGCGGCGCCGACGTTGGTGACGGCGTAGGCGACGATCAGGCTGAGCACGCCCAGCGTGCCGGGGTAGAAGAAGGCGAGGACCGCGTCGGTGATGCCGTAGAGGCGCATGCCCACGAGGCCGGCGACGGCGATCGTCATCACGACAGAAGCGCCACCGCCGGCGCGCCGGTGCGCGGCGACGACGTCCCCAGGCGCGGCGTCACGAAGCCGTCGCGACCCATCGCAAACAGGATCCGGGAGGCGCCGGTGGCCGTTGCGAGCGCGCTCGCGAACCCGCTGACGGCGGCGCCGAGGTTGATCACGTCGCCCATCCACGAGCCGACGTAGGCCTTGCCCAGATCGCCCAGCGGCGAGCTCGACGACGAAAACGCGGCCACCCCGGATGCGCCGGTGCCGAAGCCCCAGGTCTGGGCGAGCATGCAGAGCAGGTAGAAGATGCCCGCGCCGATGACCGCGTTTCGGATCGCGCGGGGGATGTGGCGGCGCGGCTCGCTCGTCTCCTCGCCGAGCGCCGCGGCGCCCTCGAAGCCGGCGAACGAGAGGAATGCCAGCACGATCCCGAGGCCGAGCGCGGCGCTGGACGTGCCGGGCGGGAGCGAGAACACGGTGCTGCTGAAGCCGCCGCCGCCCGGCGCCGACCCGGTCGCGAGCCGCACGAAGATCACCACCATCAGCACGATGATCAGGAGCACCGAGACCGCCTCCATACTGATCAGGGTGCGCGTCGTCAGCTTGATCTCGCTGTAGGCGAGGACGCCGATCGCGAGCGCCGCCGCGAGGGAGATCCAGATCCACTCGCTCCCGCTCCAGATGCCGGTCGCAGTTGGCGAACTGGCCCAGGAACAGCCCCACCTCGGCCGACGAGGCGACCGTGAACGCCAGATACGTCCCGAGCAGCGCCCAGCCCGAGAAGAACCCGACCCGCGGCCCCAGGGTGGCGCCGCTGAAGGCGTAGACGGACCCGGCGTGGCTGTAGTGGCGCCGAGAGCCGGATGAAGCCCCACGAGACGAGGAACACCAGGAGGCCCGAGATCAGGAACGCGAGCGGCACCGCCCGGCCGATGTTGGCCGACGACGCCGACGCCGTTCAGCGCCATCGCCGCGGTCGGCGCCATGATCCCGACCGAGAGCGCGAGCGTCTCCCAGAAACGCAGCTCGCGCCGGAGCTTGCCCCCGCCGGGGCGGCGTGCTCACGCCCGCTCGGCGCCGAAGATCGCCTCGGGCAGGAACATGCCGACGACCCAGTTGGGCGCGTCCACCACCTCGTGGACGCGCAGGTCGCACGCCACCGAGCAGAGCGCATAGGCCTCCTGCCGGTCGAGGCCGCGGCGGTGGCCGAGGTGGTCGATCATCGCCCGCGTGGCCGCCCGGGTCGCCTCCATCAGGTCGGGCGCGACGCCGGTGGTGACGTGGAACGGGCCGGCCTCGGTGCGGGCCAGCTCGCCGGCGGGCACGGAGTACTGCGGCGCGGGCACCGAGAAGTCACGGCGGACGCTCAGGCGCACGACGATGTCCATCGCCGCCTCGACGGCGGTGCCGCACACCTCGCCGTCGCCCATGGCGGCGTGGGTGTCGCCGACCGAGAACAGCGCTCCCTCGACGCCGACCGGCAGGTACAGCGTCGTGCCGGTGCGCAGGTGCTTGATGTCGAGGTTGCCGCCCCAGACCGACGGCGGCACGATCGAGTGCTCGCCCGGCTCGCGGCAGGGCCACGCCGATCGTGCCCGGGAACGGCTCGAACGGCAGCGTGATGCCCTCGGCGAACGCGACCCGGCGGGTCGCCTCGATCGACACCGGAGATCCGCAGCCACGGATCGGGAAACTCGTCGGCGAGCAGGCCGAACCCCGGGATGATCGCCGTCCAGCCCCAGTCGCGCGGGCGCAGCTCGAGGATCTCGACCGCGAGCACGTCGCCCGGCCGCGCGCCCTTGACGGCGACCGGCCCGCTGACCGGGTTCACATGCGAGAAGTCGAGTGCGACGACGGCCTCGACGCCCGAATCGGGCCCGATCTGCTCGTCGCCGGCGTCGCGGACGTGCAGCTCGACCTCGGCGCCGGACTCGACCTCGAGCACGGGCGCGATCGAGTTGTCCCAGACGTAGTTGAACGCGTCCGCCCTGACCTCGTGCAGCGAATGGCTGTGCATCAGATCCCTCCCCGGTGACCGACGGCGAGTCTACCGCGCGGGCAGCGGCCGCAGGTCGGGAGCGAGCGGCCGCTCGCGCGCCGCGTCCGAGGCGATGAGCTCGGGGCTGAAATGGCGGTCGAGCAGGCGCCGGTCGAGCAGCGCCGGGAAGCGGTCGAGGAACGCGTCGAACTCGAGCTCCGGCGCCTCGCTGCAGGTGGTATTCGACGAGCGCCATCCATGCCGCGGTGATCGTGCGGTGGAACTTCGCCGGCTCGCCGTGGGCCTCGGCGACGTGGCGGATCGTGGCCTCGACACGGTCGAGCGCCTCACCCGGCTCGTGATCACGCAACTGCGCCCCACGCCAGCCGGATGTGGTCGCGATGTCCAAACGCCTCCGCCATCGCCTCCATGCTACCTCCGCCGGCTGGGGTACACTGGCGCGCCGATGGCCGAGCCGACGACCCGCGACATCGACGCCCTGTGGGGCCCCGCGACGCCCCAGTTCGCCTACCAGATCGCCGAGCGCATCGACCACCTGATCGCCGACCTCCCGCCGGGGCATCCGGTGCGCGCCTACGGCGAGCTGCGCCTGGCCGAGCTGGACGAGCTCGGCCACGGCACCACCAAGGGCCCCGAGCCCGCCCACTGACCCAACCGGTGAATGATGGGGCCTGGCCCGCGTTGCGACGGCCGCCACATCCCGCGTGGTTGCCCGGGGCGAGCGGGTCAGACCCCTTATTGGCGACAGACCACGGTCAGAACACGCACGCTCTTACGCATGAATATTTGGTGCCTGGCACCGGGATATTCACGGCCGGCGCGGGGAGCAGGCCGCCCAGCACCGCGCCGAACACCGCGTGGCCGAGCACCTCCTGCGCGGCCGCGTGGGGGTTTCGCGCCAGGGGCGGCCAGGCGCCGGAGCGCACGTCGGGGTGGAGCCGGTCGAGCACCGCGACGAGCGGCCACAGAAGCGCGTTCTCGGCCTCGGCGGCGAGCACGCCCCGGCGCCACGCCGTGGCCGCCGAGCCGGTCGAAGGCGACCCCGAACGCCGCGCCGTTTGCGATGTGGATCACAAGGCCCACCGCGCGCCACGAGCCCGTCCGGCGCCACGAGCCCGCCGATCAGCCGGGCCTGGCGGTGATAGCCGCCGGTCGCCCGCCCGAGCAGCGGCTCGGCGGCAGCCCAGCACCCGGCCGCGAGCCGCACCGGCCAGCGCCGCCCGCAGCGTCCGCGCCGACCCTCACCGCAGCCCCGGCACGAGCGTGCGCACCACATCGCGGGCGACGTACCCGGCGATGCTCGGGTTCTCCTTGAGCCGGCGCACCGAGTACGCATACCAGGCCCGCCCGTAGGGGACGTAGACGCGCAGGCGGTGGCCGTCGGCGATGAGGCGGCGGCCGATCCCGCCCGCCACCCCGAGCAGCATCTGGAACTCGTACCGGTCGCGCGCCAGCCCGCGCCGCGCGATCAGCTCGAGCGCGTCGGTCACGAGCGCGCGGTCGTGGGTCGCGATGGCGACATAGCTGCCCTGGTCGATCAGCTGCTCCAGGAGCAGCATGAAGTTCGCGTTGATCTCGGGCATCCGCTTGAACGCGATCTCCTCCGGCTCCACGTAGATGCCCTTGACCAGGCGCACGCTCGGCGTGAGATCGGCGAGGCCGGCGACGTCGGCGGCCGCCCGGCGCATGTAGGCCTGGATGACCACGCCGGTGCGGTCGTGCCCCGCCTCGCGCAGGCGCCGGTACACGTCCAGCGTCTGGTCGGTCAGGCCGCTGTGCTCCATGTCGATGCGGACGAAGATGCCGTGCCGCTCGGCCGAGACGAACACGCGCCCGAGGGTGCGATCGACGAGCGCCGCGGTCGATCTCGATCCCGAGCGCCGAGAGCTTCACCGACACGTTGGCGGCGAGCTGCTCGGCGGCGATCGCGTCGAGCGCCCGCTCGTACTCGGTCGCCGTCATCTCGGCCTCCTCCGGGTTGCGGATGAACTCACCCAGGACGTCGACGGTGGCCATCGCCCCGCGCCCGTTCAGCGCCCGCACGGTGGCGACGGCGTCGCCGAGCGTCTCGCCCGCGATGTAGCGGTCGGCGATCCTGCGGACGACCACGCGCGGCACCATGGGCAGCGAGGCCGCGATCATGCGGTCGAGCGGCCTCACCGGTCGTCCAGCTCCCCGCGGTAGTGATCGATCACGTCGGAGACCAGTGCGTCAACCGCGCCCGACGCGGCGGTCATGGCCGAGGCGAAGTTCGCCGGATCGCCCGCCCGGGCGGCCGTCGCGAGCGCCGTCCAGGCCGACTGGGCCGGCTCCCCCACCTCGGCACCGGTCCCCATCTGCCCGAGCCGCTCGGCGTGCGGGACGAAGGCGTCAAGCGCCGCCGCCAGCTCCGCCGCCAGCGCCGCGATCCGGTCGAGGAAGCGCGGCGTCGCCGGGCGCGGGCCGGTGGCGGCGTCGGCCAGGCGCTGCGTCGCGGCCGAAACCGCGTCGGCGGCCGCCGCCGCATCGGCAAGGCCGGCGCTGCGAAGCGCCGCCGCCGCCGCCCCGAAGCGCTCGAGCAGCTCGGCCGCCGCCGTCGCGCCCGACACCTCCTCGGCGCGCTCCGCCAGCGCCGCGAGCGACACCGCGTCGCGCACGAGCCTGCGATTCGAGACCGGCGCGCCCGCGCCGTCGAGCGCGATGTACGCCAGGTCACCTTCGGCGGCGAAGGCAACGACGTACACGCGCGTGTCCGAGGCCGGCTCGGTCGCGATGACCGCCACCGGCTGCTCGTCGCGCCGTGCGTGGCGGCCGGCGGCCGCAAGCGTCGCTTCCAGCTCCTGCTCGAGCGTCATGCAGCCGGGGTCTGGGCGGGCGCGACGGCCATCCGCATCTCGAACGCGATCAGCACGGCGGCGACCACCAGCGTCACCGCGAGCGGGGGCGCGAGCAGCGCGGCGGCTGCAAGCGCTCCCACGATCCCGGCGAAGATGATCACCGTCTCGTTGGCGGTCACCGACGCGACGTCGTCCGGATGGCAGCGCAGGTGGGCCATGAGCCCGACGGTATACCCGATCACGAGGGGCAGCAGGCGCGGCTGCAGGGCCGACCCGGCGAGCGCCGCGGCCAGGGCCACCAGGCACCAGCCGATGGCGTAGCGGCGCCCGCGCACGAGCCCCAGGTACACGATCGACGTCACCTTGGGTGGCTTGGCCAGGGCGTCGGCGTCGCGATCGAGATAGTGGTGCACCATCAGCATCGACACCGCGTATGCCGCCACCGCGACGGCCGCGGCGACCGTGGCGGCGTCGATCGCGCGCCCCTGCAGCACGTGCGCGCCCAGCACACAGACCGCGAGGCACACGAACGCCACCGCCTCGCCCGCGAACGGCCGGTAGGCCGCCCGCACCGGCGGCAGCGTGTAGAGCACGGCCCCGGCCACCCCCACCAGCCCGAATGGGAGCAGATCGAGGCCCGCGGCGGCAACCAGTGCGAGGCCGATCACCGTCGTTGCGGCAAACGCGCCGGCGAACACCCACCACAGCGCCCGCTGCGAGAGCAGACCGGCGACGATCACCTTGCTGCCTCCGGAGATGACGCGCGGCGAGGCGTGCCGGTCGGTGCCCGAGCGCCAGTCCTCGACCTCGTTCACCGAGTGGGCCAGGAGTCCCTGGATCAGCACCCCCAGCGCCACCGCCCCCAGGTAGTACCAGACCTGCAGCGGCTGGTTTCTGGCGGCGAGCGCGGTACCGAGCGTCAGCGCCGAGAAGCTCCACAGGAGCACCGGGATGACCCGCACCTCCAGCCACAGGCCGCGCAGAGTCTCCGACATACGAGCCTGACGATACCAGCGCACGTGCCGTCCGTCCGAGCGCGGCCATACCATGCCGCGCATGACCCCGGCGAATGTCCTCGACGAGGGCACGGACGCGGCTTCGCAGGTGGAGGCGTGGCGATTGCACGTGCTGCTCCAGGCGGGCTACCCCTTGCGGGATGCCGAGCGCTTGGCCAAGAGCTCGGCCGATCTGCACCGAGCGGTGCAGATGCTCGAGCACGGCTGCACTCCGCAGACCGCCGCCCGCATCCTGACGTAGACGGTCTGCCGCCCGTAGACTTCCGCTGTGAACGCGAACCCGACGCCGACCACCTACGGCGACCGGACGGTCTACACCGTGGCGGGGTTCAACCAGGGCGTCTCGGAATGGCTCTTGCGGCTCGGCAACGTCTGGGTCGAGGGCGAGCTCTCGGATCTCAAGCGCACCGACCGCTGGGGGCTCGTCTACTTCTGCCTCAAGGACGAGACCTCGGTCCTGCGGGCGTCGATGCAGCGCGATCGCTTCGACCGGATCCAGCCGGTGCCGGCGGCGGGCGACCGCGTCCACTGCTTCGGGCGCGGCGAGCTGTGGCAGCGCAAGGGCGAGTTCCGGTTCCGGGCGTACGCGATCGAGCAGTTCGGCCTCGGGCAGCTGCTGCGGCGAATCGAGGAGGTGCGCCTGCGCCTGGCGGGCGAGGGCCTGTTCGCCGCCGAGCGCAAGCGGCCTCTGCCCTTCCTGCCCCGGGTGGTCGGGCTCATCTGCGGGAGCGATGCCGCGGCGAAGCGCGACGTGGTCGACACGGCCACCACCCGCTACCCGGCGGTGCGGTTCCGGATCCTCGAGGCTGCCGTCCAGGGCGCCTCGGCGGCGACCGATGTGGCCGCGGCGGTGCGCGCGCTCGACGCAGATCCGCTGGTCGACGTGATCGTGCTCGCCCGCGGCGGCGGCAGCGTCGAGGATCTGCTGCCCTTCTCGGATGAGGGCCTGTGCCGGGCGGTCGCAGAGTGCAAGACCCCGGTCGTGTCCGCCATCGGCCACGAGCAGGACACGCCCCTGGTCGACCTGGTCTGCGATCTCCGCGCCGGGACGCCGAGCCTGGCGGCGAAGCTGGTCGTGCCCGACCACGCCGCGGTCTGCGCCGAGCTGGACCGTCTCGCCGCGCGCGCAGGGCGTGCCCTCGAGGGACGGGCCGGCCATGCCCGCAGGCATCTGCAGCTCCTGACCGCCCGCCCCGCCTTCGCCGATCCCCGCAGCTGGATCACGATGCGGCGGGCGCTCCTCGACGGTGCGAAGGGGTCGCTCCGGCAGCTGCCCTCACTGCGGCTCGAGCGCGAGGCCGTCCGGCTCGTGAACGCCCGCGACCGGCTGCGGGTGCTGGGGCCGGGCGCGACCCTCGAGCGTGGGTACGCCATCGTCCAGGACGACGCCGGAGGCGTGGTGCGCGACGCGGGCGCCGTGTCCGTCGGCCAGCATGTGGGCGTCCGGCTGGCCGCCGGGCGGCTCGGGGCCCGGATCGAGGATGTGAAGCCGTGAGCGACGAGCTCAGCTTCGAGCAGGCCCGGGACGAGCTGGAGCAGATCGTGCGCAGGCTCGAGGACGGCAGCACGTCACTCGACGATGCGCTGGCGCTGTGGGAACGGGGCGAGCAGCTGCATGCGCTCTGCCGCGCCCGGCTGGACGCCGCCGAGGAGCGGGTGTCGGAGCTTCTCGAGCGCCTGGGACGGACCTCGGGAGAGGGAAGGACTGACAGCCCGTAGCGCGAACTGGGAAGTTCCCCCAAAAGGCAACTTCTCGAATTTCATGCGTCACGGAACCGCTCTCCTCGCAACACTCGCGCTCGCTCTCGCCGCAGCCGCTCCGGCGGCCGCCGAGACCCACTATGTCGTGCGCTACGGCGACACGCTTGACGGGCATCGCCCATGCGCACGGGATCGGCCTGCGCCGCCTCGCCCGCCTGAACCACCGCCGGGCCTACGCCGTGCTGCAGGTAGGCACGGTGCTGGTCGTGCCCGGGCCGGGAAGGTCACATCGCGGCGGCACCTACACCGTGCGCTACGGCGACACGCTGACCGGCATCGCCGCCCGCTTCGGCGTCGGCGTCGACCGCCTGGCGCGGACGAACCGCCTCAACCCGCGCGGCGTCCTCCTGGCCGGCTCGACCCTGCGCGTCCCCTCCGGGCGGAGGCGGCCTCGGTCCGCCGGGCTGCGCGGCCGCTATCAGGTGCAGCCGGGCGACACGCTGACGGGCATCGCCGCCCGGTACGGCATCGGCCTGCAACAGCTCGCGCGCACCAATGGGCTTGCCGTGAACGGCATCCTCCTGGCCGGGATCACACTGCGGGTGCCCACCCACGCACATACCGCACCGGCGGTGCCGATGGCGACGGGGCCGTGGTCGGTGACGGCCGCCATCGACGCCTGGTCGGCGCACTACGGCGTCGACCCGCAGCTCGCGCGGGCGATCGCGTGGGAGGAGTCGGGCTTTCAGATCAACATCCTCTCGCCGGCCGACGCCTGGGGGCCGATGCAGGTGACGCCGGGCACGTGGACGTACGTCGAGGACGACCTGATCGGCCACAGAGTCGCGCGCACAGGCGACGGCGACATCCGTATCGGCGTTGCCCTCCTGCACCACCTGATCGATGACTTCGGGGGGAACACGCGGCTCGCGGTGGCGGCCTACTATCAGGGCGAGCGGTCGGTGCGCGAAATCGGCATGCTGCCCGAGACCGTCTGGTACGTGGACGACGTGATGGCGCTGCGCGGACGGGTCTGAGACGCGGTCGCCGTCGCGCCTGCGCTCGCAAGCATCACTGCGGCGATCCCGGCGGCCTGGGTTGAGGCTGAGGCTCTGATCGAGCGCGAGAAGGCCGACGAGCGACGCGATGGCCGGATCGACGCTGTAGATGACGGCGACGACGCGGGGCTCGAGCCGGCGCAGCCCCTCGAGCTCGAGCGCGAACGGCACGATCAGGCCGCCGACCGCGATCACGAGTCCGAGGCCGAGCGCGCGGCCGTCGACCGCACCCAGATGGCCGGCGCCGAACGGAAGGGTGACGAGCGCCGCGACCGGAACGGCGAGCGCCAGGCCATCGATCCGCCGGGTTTGCCTCCCCACGCTGCGGCCGGCGAACGCGACGCAGGCCCATGCGACGCCGGACGCGATCGCAAATGCGATCCCGCTGCGCGAGGCGGCGTGGTCGGTCCCGCCGAGCGTGACGACGCCGGCCGCGGCGAGCAGTGCGAATCCAACGTCAGCGCGGCGGCGAGACCCGGCCAGTGCCACCACCAGCGGGGCGATGAACGCGAAGGTCACCGCGATGCCGAGCGGGATGCGCTGGATGGCCTCGAAGAATGTGAGGTTGAGGGCGGCGAGCGACACGCCGTAGGCCACGATCGCGCGCCACGTCGCGCGATCACGCCCGCGGATGCGGGGGCGCACGGCGACGAGGAGGATGCCCGCGCCGAGCGTGAAGCGAAGCGCGGAGGCGCCGGCGGGGCCGAGCTGCGCGAACAGTCCATGCGCGACAGCCGCGGCGAGCTGGATCGTCGCGCTCGTCGCCACGATCATCGCCGCGCCGGTGACCACGCGGCGGTTCATGCGCGTGCGAGACCGACCGCGGCCGCCCGCACGAGCGAGTCCCACGTGCCGGAGCTGATCCCGGCCGGCCGGGCGGCGGTGAGGATGGCCTCGACCGCAGCCGGGCCGGTTGTGAGCTGTCCGTGCGCCTCCTGGACGGCGACGCCGGGGTGCGCTTGGATCAGGCCGAGGACGGCGGCGAGCGGGTCGAGGCGGGCCGCGAGCTCCTGGAGGTCGGCCTCGCGGTAGACACAGACGTTCGCGGCCGGCGCGGCGGCGAGCGCATGCCGGCACGCCTCCGCGACGTCGAGCTCCCATGTCGCCTCGCTCTCGAGCACTGCGAGCGGATTCTCGACCGACCGCAGGAGCGCGGAGTTGGCACCGAACACCAGCCCCAGCCGGCGCCCGCCTATGGCGCCCGCGGCCTGCGCGAGGATCTCGGCCAGGGCGGCGAGCACGCGCGGACCGTCGTGGACGCGCGGCTCCGAAGGCGGCGACCCCAACGGCCCGATGGCTCTGACCAGCACGTCGTCAGGCGTCGCGTCGTCGCCCGCACGCGGGTCGATGACCTCGATCCACGCGTCGACCCGGTCGCCAAACAGCTGCCTGGCGGCCTCGATGGGCGAATGGTGTGCCGACCCGGTCTGGTAGAGGAGCAGATGCGCCGAGCCTGATGGAGCGGCGCCGACGGCGTCAAGCAGCGCCGCACGCTCGATGCCGAGCACCTGCCCGATCGACATCAGGATCGTCGGCGACGGCTCGGGAGCGCGGCCGGTGGACGGGTTCCGGCCCCGTTCGAGCGCGACGAGGTAGCTCGGCGAGATGCCGATCCGGCGCGCCGCCTCGCGCGTCGAGAGGCCGAGTTGGTCGCGCCGCCGCCGCACCATGCCGCCCAACCGGCTCGGCGGCGTGCCCGATGCCAGATTCGTGCCCGTCACAGTGGTGCACAGTATAGAGAACGTTGTTCACTCGGCACGCGCCACGCCGGCGCGGGATCAGGCGGGTTCGCGCAGCGCGGCCACACGGGCGTCCGCATTGCGCCGGAGGGCCTCGCAGACCTGCCCGCACATCACGAACACCGCCGGGTCGGACACCGAATAGAAGCAGTGCAGCCCGTCGCGGCGGCGGCGCACGACGCCGGCGTCGGCGAGCAGTGCCAGGTGTTTGGACACGTTGGCCTGGCTGCAGCCGAGGTCGTCCGCCAGACCGCCTACGCTGCGCTCACCGTCCGAGAGCAGGTCGAGCAGGCGCAGGCGCGTCGGCTCGGCCAGAAGCCGGAACCGATCGGCGATGGCCGCTGCCATCGCGGGGCTGAGCGGGCGGGGGAGTGTCACTTGCGAAAGTGTACCGCATGTGCAACCATATAGCTATCTAGTTGAATATCAGCTTTGAAGGAGCTTTCAGTGTCCAGCATCGAGATCACCAAGAGCAACTTCCAGACGGAAGTCGTGGAGTCAGACGTCCCCGTTCTGCTCGACCTGTGGGCGGAATGGTGCGGCCCCTGCCGCATGGTCTCGCCCATCGTGGACGAGCTCGCCGGTGACTACGCCGGCCGGATCAAGGTCGGCAAGGTCGACGTCGACGCCGAGCCCGAGCTGGCCGGCACCTTCGGCGTCTCCAGCATTCCCACCCTGCTGCTCCTCAAGAGCGGCGAGGTTGTGGAGCGCGCGGTCGGCGCCCGCCCCAAGGCGCAGATCGCCCAGGCGCTACGCCTGGACGAGCACGTCACCGCCGCAGCGTAAGCGCTTCTCGTACACGTCCGCCTGCCAGGCGACGTGCATGCCGGCACGTTCGTAGAGCCGCCGGGCGCCGGTCGGGTTGTCGGAATCGACGCCCAGGCCGACCCGGCGCTCTCCCCTGTCCCAGAACAGCCGAAACGCGTTTTGCAGCAGCGCCAGGCCGAGGCCGCGCCGTCGCCACGGCTCTCGCACGGCCAGCGTGTTTACGAACCCCATGTCGAACAGGCCGTGCATCGAGAGCGCGACCCCGCAGACCTCGGCACCGGCGCGGGCGACGATCCAGAGCGACGGATCGAAGCGGGGGTCGGCAAACCGGCGCTCGCTCCACTCGGCCTGGTTCGTCCACTCGTGTGCGAATGCCTCCTCGACGCAGGCGTACACCTCGGCGTTGTCGACACCGGGCCGGAACGGCGCGGCCGCGATGCCCGCCGGCCACTCCGGCGCCGCCGGGCGCCGATCCAGGTCGATGCGCATCCGCAGGAAGTGGTTGACCGTCCGGTACCCGCGCCCTTCGAGCAGCGCTCGGGCCGGGGGATCGGCATGTAGGACGGTGTTCCGCAGCACGACCAGGGGCTCGTCCGAGCGGGCGGCATGCTCGGCGGCGCGCGCCTCGGTCAGGTCGACGAGCCTGGCGCCCAGGCCGTGGCCGAAATGGTCCGGATGCACGTAGCCGTCCGCCTCCAGCCTGCCCCCGCCGGCATCGGTCAGGGTGGCGTACCCGGCCGGTACGCCGGAGCGCTCGATCAGCCAGGCATCGCGGCCGAGGTCGCCCAGCCTGCTCCAGTCATCCCGCACGTCGGCCTCGGTCCAGCCGCCCTCGCCCGCCATCGCGGTGTCGAAGGCGTTGCCAAGCATCGCCACCGCCGCCGCATCGTGAGGCTGCGGCGGCCGCACCCGCAGGCTCACCCGACGGCCGGCGCCGCCAGGGCCGCGTCGACGGCGTCCGCGTCGGCGGGAATCGCGATCGTCTCGACCGTCGGCGCGATGGCCTCGATCGTCTTCAGGCCGTCGCCCGTGATGTAGGCGACCACCGTCTCCCCCGCGCCGATCTCGCCCCGCTCGGCCAGCCGCCGCAGCACCGCCGTCGTCACCCCTCCGGCCGTCTCGGTGAAGATGCCGGTGGTGCGGGCGAGCAGGCGCATGCCGGCGACGATCTCATCGTCGGTGGCCGCCTCGATGCTGCCGCCGGTGCGGCGGGCGACGCCCAGCGCGAACACGCCGTCGGCCGGATTCCCGATGGCGAGCGACTTGGCGATTCCGGTCGGCCGGACGGGCACGACCTCGTCGCTTCCGAGCGCGAATGCCGTGGCCACCGGCGCGCACCCGTCGCCCTGCGCACCGTGCATGATCGGTTCCGGGCCGGGCTCGAGCAGGCCCGCCGCGCGCCCCTGCTCGAACCCCTGCAGGATCTTGGTGTAGAGCGACCCGGAGGCGATCGGCGCCACCACGCGGTCGGGCACGCGCCAGCCGAGCTGCTCCGCCGTCTCGAGCGCGATCGTCTTCGAGCCCTCGGCGTAGTAGGCGCGCATGTTCACGTTCACGAACGCCCACGGCCGGTCATAGGTCAGCTCCGAGCAGAGCCGGTTGACGTCGTCATACGACCCGTCCACGACGAACACCGTCGCCCCATACGCCCCCGCGGCGATGATCTTCTCGCGCTCGAGGTCGGCCGGGATGAAGATGTACGTGGGCAGGCCGAGCGCCGCTCCGGCGGCGGCGGTGGCGCCGGCCAGATTGCCGGTCGACGCGCACGCGAGCGCCTCGTAGCCGAGCTCGACCGCCTTGGCGGCCGCGACCGCCACCACCCGGTCCTTGAACGAGTGGGTCGGATTCGACGTCTCGGTCTTGATGTAGAGGTCGCACTCGAGGCCGAGCTCCGCCGCCAGGCGATCGGCCCGGATAAAGCGGCGAGCAGCCAACGGGCAGCCCGCGCTGCGGCGGGGCCACCGGCAGGAAGTCGGCGAACCGCCACAGCGTCTGGGGGCCGGCCTCGACGCGCTCGCGCGACACCGGCTCCGACTCGTCGAAGCGCACCTCCAGCGGCCCGAAGCAGCGGTCGCACGCGAACAGCGCCTCCAGCGGATACGTGGCCCCGCATCCCTTGCAGGCGAGATGGCTTGCCTTCATGATCGATCCCCTACGTTCGGGCCGCCGCCGAAACGAACGGCCGTTTCACATCGTCCGGGATCATCAGATCCCGCCGGATTTGGCACCTTTCCCCGCTCATCGCCGGGATGGTTGCCGAGGCTTCACAGGGCCGGTCCCTCCGCCTCTCTGGATGCGACGCCGGGGATCGCCCCGGCGGCTCCGCAAACTGCTCTGCTCATGGTACCCGGCGGTCAGCGGCGACGGCAAGCGCGAACCGGTGGAAGATCGCAGCCCGGTCAAGCGTCTGGTTGGACATGATTGCCAACTCATACGCTCGCCAGGAACTCACCCGCCTCCACCAGGCCGAGGTGGCTGCGCAGGCACGGCACGCCGACCTGATCCGCCGCGCGCGGGCCGGGCAGCTCCAGCCGGAGCTCGCAGAGGGTCGCCGGTTCGAGCGGCGCACCCGCCTCGCCATGCTCCTCCGCGGCCGGCCGGCCGCCGCCTAGGCTGCCGCCTCCGCCGCTTCCGCCGGCTCGCGGCCGACGGGGACGCCCGCCAGCGCCGCCAGCCGGCGGTCGGATTGCGCGGTCGCCCATAGGGCGAACGTGCCGTCGGCAGGCCGCTCGGCCGCGTAGGCGCGCACCAGCCGCTCGACTGCATACTTCGCGTCCTCCGCCGGGAGCGCCTTCGACGACACCCGCCGGCCGAAGCCCGCGTCGGCGCCGAGGCGCCCGCCGATGTGGAGGATGAAGCCCTGCACCCGGCCGCCGTCGGGCAGCCGCGCGATCCCTCCCTGCAGGCCGATGTCGGCCACCTGGTACTGGGCGCAGGCGTTCGGGCAGCCGTTGAGGTTGATCCGCAGCGATCCCGGGATGTCTCCGACCCTCCGCTCGAGATGCTCGATCAGCTCGGCCGCACGCTGCTTCGTCTCGACGATGGCGAGCTTGCAGAACTCCATCCCGGTGCACGAGATGACGCCGCGGCGGAACGTCGACGCGCTGGTGGGGAGGCCGATGTCGGCGAGCGACGCCTCGGCCTCCTCGACGTGGGCGTCGGGGACGTCGACCACGATGATGTTCTGGCGGTTCGTGCAGCGCACCGCTCCCGACCCGAACCGGTCGGCGATGTCGGCCACGGCGATCATCTGCTCGCCGCTGAACCTCCCGCGCAGCGTCGTCGCGCCCAGGTAGTAGCGGCCGGGCTGCACCTGTGGATGGACGCCCAGGTGGTCACGGTGCGGGTCGATCGGGTCGGCGGGGGCGACCGAGGTGGAAAGGCTCCGGCCCACCCGGGCCTCGACCGCCGCCCGCAGCCGCTCCACTCCCCACTCGTCGACAAGAAACTTGATCCGTGCCCGCGTGCGCTTGGTGCGCTTCCCCTCGTCGCGGAAGATCTCGGTGATCGCCGCGCACACCTCCGCAGCCTCGCCGGGCAGGACGAAGACGTCGAGCCGGCGGCCCATGCGGGCCGACGCGCCCAGGCCGCCGCCCACCCACACGTCGTAGCCGACGGCGCCCTCGTGCTCGACGGCGACCAGGCCGATGTCCTGGATCTCGTGCTGGGCGCAGCGGTGCAGGCAGCCCGACACGGACACCTTGAACTTGCGCGGCAGGTTCGAGAAGCGCCTGTCTCCGACAAATGTCCGCTCGAGCTCCGCGATCACGGGCCGGGAGTCGAGCAGCTCGTGCCCATCGACGCCGGCCATCGGGCAGCCGACCACGTTTCGCCACACGTCGCCGCAGGCCTGCGTGAACGAGAGCCCGGCGGCGTTCAGCTCGTCGAGCACCATCGGCATGTCCTCGATCCGGAGCCAGTGCAGCTGGATGTTCTGGCGCGTGGTGATGTCGCCCATCCCGCGGCCGTAGCGCACCGACAGCCGCCCGACCGTGCGCAGCTGCTCGGAGGTGAGGATTCCGTTCGGAAACTTGATCCGCAGCATGAAGAGGCCGTCCGTGTCGTCCGACGGCCCGGGGTCGCCCGACTCGGCCGATGCCGCCGCGCGCTGGGTGTAGATCCCGTACCACCGGAACAGGGCCAGGTCGTCGGGCTCGATCGCCTCGAAGCCGAGCTGGGCGTAGCGGTAGATGTCGGCCAGCACGTCGAGGCCGTCCTTGCGAGCCTTGATGTGCTCGATCTCGGGCAGCTTCGGGGCGACGTCGGTGGGCATATCTGGCACTCCTTCGGTTGGTGCCGATCACCCTAGCCAGTTTGGATCCAAACTGCAACCGAAAGGATACCGGACTGGCGTAGCCCACATCCAGAGGTGTTAATATCGGTGATTGTGACGCCGAACACACCGCTTCTGTCACGCGCGGACGACCTGGCACACCAGCTTCAGGTCGAGATCGTGACCGGCCGCATCCCCCTCGGCGCGCGGCTGCGCCAGGAGGATCTGGCCGCCCGCTTCGGGGTCAGCCGCACGCCGGTCAGGGAGGCGCTGCGCCAGCTCCAGGCGATCGGCCTGGTCGACCAGCTCGGCCACCGGGGCGCGGTCGTGCGCCCGTTCAGCCCGGAGCAGTGCCGAAACGTGTATCTGGTGCGGGCCGAGCTCGAAGGGCTGGCGGCGGAACGGTCGGCGGGACGGCTGACGGGCTACGACAAGGCCGACCTCGACGTCGCCCAGGCGTTGCTTCGCACCGGCTACGAGCGTCACGGCCGGCTGGCGGCCGACGACGACTCGGGGCTCGCGATCCTCTGCGAGCAGTGGTCACAGGCAAACGAGCTCTTTCACAACGTCATCCTGGCGGCCGCGGCCTGCCCGCCGCTGCGTGACACCGTGCACGCCCTCCAGAACAGCGTCCCCCGCTCGATCGCGTGGCGCACGTTCGCCGACGACCCCGACATCATCCCGCGCAGCGCGGCCGACCACGACCGCATCGTCGAAGCCCTCGTCAAGCCGGACGCGCGCCGCGCCCGGCGCCTGCTGCACGCGCACGTCCTCGAGACGGGCGCGACCGCGGCCCGCTGGCTCGAGCGTCAAGCCGGCTGAATCTGGCGGGTGCTCAGCCCGAAACGCGGGCTGCGCCGTAGTACGAGCCGCCGCCCGAAAGGGGCGCGATCTGCACGACGGTGCCGGTGTGCGGCGCGTGGATGATCTCGCCGCCGCCGATGTAGATGCCGACGTGGTTCAGTCCGTCGAAGAACACCAGGTCGCCGGGCTGCAGGTCGCCCTCGGAGACGTGCGGCAGCGAGTCGTACTGCGCGGCGGCGTTGTGCGGGAGCGACACGCCCAGCTGGCCGTACACGTACATCGTGAGGCCCGAGCAGTCAAAGCCGGACGGGCTCGCGCCGCCCCACACATAGGGGACGCCCGAGATAGCGCTCGGCGATGGCAACGGCCTGCCCGCCCAGCGTGCTCGCGGGCGGATTGGGGAGATTGCCGGGCGGCGGTGAGCCGGTCGTCGTGCTGCCCTGCCCCGCCGCCTCCGCAGCCCGCTTGGCCGCAGCGGCCTGGTCTGCGTCGATCGGTGCGCTGGATCGATGCCTTGAGGCCGTTGAAATAGTTCTGCTCGCGGGCGACGCTGGCCTTGGCGGCATCCGCCTCGGAGCGGGCGGCCGCCTGATCGTGCGCCACCTGCTTGCGCTGCTTCTTCAGGAGCGCCTCGCGGTTGACGACCACCCGGTGGAACCGGGTGATGTTCCCGAGCAGCGTCTTGTTGACGCCGGTCGTCCGCTGGAGCACCTGCACCTGGTCGACGAGGTCGCCGATCGACCGGGCGGCCAGCATGTAGGCGATCGCGTCCTGGTTACCGCTCTTGTAGTCGGCGGTCAGGCTGGCCGCGAGCTGCTGCTGGGCGGCGTGCAGGTTCTGGCGCGCCAGATCCAGCGTCTGGGTGTTCCGGTGCAGCGCGGCGAGCGTGTTCTGATAGCGCTGGTGGACGAGGTCGTAGGCCTCGACCTTCCTCTCGGCCGCGTTCTGCAGCTGCGTCAGCTGAGCCTCGGCGGACCTCGCCTCGGCCTGCTTCTGCTGGAGCGTCGTCGCCCCGGCCGGAATCGGCGGTGGCTGCGGCCACCAGCATCGCGGTGATCACACCCATCGCGATACTCGCTCGGGTTACGCGCGCAGCGCGGCGCGCCTGGCCTCGGGCGGTTGGCATAGAGAAGCAGGCTACCAAACCGGTCGGCGCGAAGCGGGAGCGGTCGTGTCGTCCTAACGAATCCGTCACAAACCGGTCGTGACAACCGCTCGCATCCCTCACCCACGGCTCGTTTCGGGTCACGCGGCCGGATCGGGGCGTCCTAACGAATCCGTCACAACTCCGCCGGGCCAATCCCTGCGCATCCGGGCACCGCGGGGAGGTGCGGCGCCCGGATGCGCGCTGCCGCGCCCGTGGGCGCGGCGACGGCTCCACCGGCCCCAGACCCGTGCGAGGGCCCGCGCGGGCGGGGAGCCGAAACACAGTTGCGTGGCGAGGCGCGGCCGTTCATGCAGCGCCGAGCAGATCGAGGCCGAGCGGCCGGGCCAGGAGGTCGGGGACGCCGCCGTCCGCCACCCTCCAGATGTTGCGGAGCCCGAGCCGGCGCAGGGCGCTGGCCGCCGCCGCGGCCCGGCGGGTGCCGGAGCAGACGGTCACGATCGGGACGGCGGGCAGCAGGTGGGCGGCCTCGCGGAGGCTCTCGAGCGGCAGGTGCAGCGATCCCGGCACGTGCCCGTCGCGCCACTCCCAATCGTCGCGGACATCGACCAGGAGCACGGCTCCGGTGGCGAGCTCCTCCGCCAGCCGGTCGAGCTCGACCGCGCCGGAGCGCTGACGCGCCGCGCCGGCGAACACGCGATCCGCATCCCCCTCGTCCAGACCACCGAGCACCCACCTGAAGCCCGCCTGCTCGAGCCGCTGCGCCATCCACGACGCCTGGGTGCGCCAGGCCGAGACCGCGATCACAGGCACAAACGGCGAGAGCAGCCGCGCGGCCAGCGCGCCGACGTCCTCCCCGCCCGGCGGGATGTTCACCGCGCCGGCGACGTGGCCCGCGTCGAACAGCTCGGCCGGCCGGCCGTCCACCACCACGGCGCCGGCGCGGAGGCCGGCCCTGACGGACGCGGGGTCGAGGCTGTGGGGATGGGTCGGTGCGGCGGTGTGCATATTCCCGACTATATCAGTCGATATTATGGGAATATCCCAGATCAGGATACCCCGCACACCGCCGGCAGGTCAAGCCGGCAACCCTCACCCCACCGCGTGGCGGCCGCCGGCGTCGTCCCACTCGCCGGATCCGGGCCCGTCGGCGGACTCCGACAGGGCACGCACCGGGGCGCGCTCGAACACTCCCGCGGCCGCGCGCACGCAGCTGCCGGTGTCGGCGAACAGGGCATCCATGGTGATGCCGAACGCGGCGGCGATCCGCTGGGCCGTGCGCGAGCGCGGCTCGGATCTGCCGTGCAGGATGTTCCAGAGTCCCTGGGGCGAGAGTCCCAGGTAACGCGCGAGCCGCTGCTGGCTCACGTTGTGCATGCCGAGCAGGTGGCGGAGGTTCGTTCCAAAGCTTGCGGGTTCGGGCACGGGTCTGCCTCTCTGAATCTGGCGGGTTTCAGCACAGGATCGATCGACCATGTGCGGTTGTCGCTTGACAGCGGCCGGATACCATCCTACCCTATTCTCAACTAAGTCGATAGACAAAGGAGTAGAGTTGAAGCGAAAACAAGTACGGATCGCCTCCGCCGGCCTCGCGGTCGTCGCGCTGTTCGCCCTTGCGGCGGCATGCGGCAGCAGCAGCGGCGGTTCGAGCGGCTCGGGGAGCTCGAAGAAGATCGACCTGGTCGCCTATTCCACCCCCCAGGCGTCATACACGAAGCTGATTCCGGCCTTCCAGAAGACCTCTGCAGGGCAAGGGCGTCACCTTCACGCAGTCGTACGGTGCCTCGGGCGACCAGAGCCGCGCGGTGGCCGCCGGCCAGCCCGCCGACTACGTCCACTTCGCCCTGTCGCCGGATATCGACCGACTCGTCCAGTCCAAGCTCGTGAGCCCCAACTGGGATCAGGGTCAGTACAAGGGGATCGTCGCCGACACGATGGTGGTCTTCGTCGTGCGCAAGGGCAACCCCAAGCACATCACCACCTGGGACGACCTCACCAAGAAGGGCGTCCAGGTGATCACGCCCAACCCGTTCACCTCGGGCGGCGCCCGCTGGAACGTCATGGCTGCCTACGGCGCAGAGCTGAAGGAAGGCAAGACGCCGGCGCAGGCGCAGCAGTACCTGAGCGACCTGTTCCACAACGTGCCGGTGCAGGACGACAAGGCCTCCGCCGCACTGACGACGTTCCTCGGCGGCAAGGGCGACGTGCTGCTGGCATACGAGCAGGATGCGCTGCTGGCCGAGCAGGCCGGCGACCCGATCCAGATCGTGTACCCGCCGCAGACGATCCAGATCCAGACGCCCGCGGCGACCACCGTCAGCGCACCCACGGTCGCCAAGCAGTTCCTGACTGGATGTACACGACCCCGGCGCAGACGATCCTGGCCCAGACCGGCTACCGGCCCGTGGTCACGAGCGTCGAGCCCGCATTCACCGCGGCGTGGCCGAACGCACAGAACCCGACTGAGTTCACGATCACCGACGTCGACCCGGGCGGGTGGGATGACGTCTCGACCAAGTTCTTCGATCCGACGAACAGCATCATGCAGAAGATCGAAGCAAGTATCGGAGTGTCGACCGCGTCTTCATGACCAGCGTCGCAGTCCAACGTCGAGTGTCCCCCGGGGCGGCGCTACCAAGCGTCGCCCCGGGCGTTGCGATCACCTATCTCTCGGTGATCGTGCTCCTGCCGATCTCGGCCCTCCTGTGGCAGACCAAGAAGGGCGGCTGGGACGCGTTCTGGGCGGCGGTCACGGCGCCCGACGCCGTCGCGGCGCTCGAGCTCACGCTCGCCGCGTCGTTGCTCGTGGCGGCAATCAACGCGGTCTTCGGCACCCTGATCGCGTGGGTGCTCGTGCGCGACTCGTTCTTCGGGCAAGAACGTCATCAACTCGCTGATCGACCTGCCGTTCGCCCTGCCGACGGTGGTCGCCGGGCTCACCCTGCTCACGCTGTACGGCCCCTACTCCCCGATCGGGGTCAACATCACCTTCACCCGTGTCGCGGTGGTGGTCGCGCTCCTGTTCGAGACGCTGCCGTTCGTGATCCGGAGCGTCCAGCCGGTGCTGCTCGAGCTCGACACCGACATGGAGGACGCCGCCGCGTCGCTCGGCGCGCGCGGCCACACCGTCTTCCGGCGCATCGTGCTGCCGAACCTCATCCCGGCGATCCTGTCGGGAATGGCACTCGCGTTCGCGCGGGCCGTCGGCGAGTACGGGTCGGTCGCGATCCTCTCGGGCAACATCCCGTTCTCCACCGAGGTCGCCTCGGTCCACATCTACTCCCAGATCGAGAGCGACTACGTGACCGGAGCCGCGGCCCTGTCGGTCGTGCTGCTCGCGATCTCCCTGGCGGTGCTCATGTCGATCAGCGCCCTGCAGAAATGGACGTCGAAGCATGGTTAGGATCGGATTGCGCGTCATCGCGCTCACCTACCTGTTCGCCCTGCTGATCGTGCCGGTGGCGATCATCTTCATCCACACCTTCTCGGGCGGCGTCATCCCGGTGTGGAATGCGGCCACGGAGGCGGACGCCATCGCGGCGCTCGAGCTGACGATCAAGGTCGCCCTGATCGCCGTGCCGCTGAACACCATCTTCGGGATCACGATGGCGATCCTGATCGTGCGCCGGCAACTTCCCCGGTAAGACGCTCTTGAACGCACTCATCGCCCTGCCGTTCGCCGTGTCGCCGGTCGTGGTCGGGTTCTCGCTGATCCTGGTGTACGGCCAGCAGGGCTGGTTCGGCTCGTGGTTCATCTCGCAGGGCTACCCGATCATCTTCTCGGTCCCCGGGATCGTGCTGGCCACGATCTTCGCCTCGCTGCCGTTCGTCGCCCGCGAGGTGATTCCGGTGCTGCGCGAGATCGGCACCGAGCAGGAGCAGGCGGCCTCGACGCTCGGCGCGCGGCCGTGGCAGACGTTCCGCCGCATCACGCTGCCCGCCATCCGCTGGGGCATCATCTACGGCGTCGTCCTGACGACGGCCCGCGCGATCGGCGAGTTCGGCGCGGTCGCCGTGGTGTCCGGAAACGTCATCGGCCAGACGCAGACCTTGACGCTGCGTGTATCCCAGGAGTACGCGAACTTCGACCATGTCGGCGCGTACACTGCGGCGCTGGAGTTGGCGGTTATCGCGCTCATCACGCTGTTTCTGATGAACCTGATCCACCCCCGAAAGGACCACTGACGCCATGGCCATCACCGTCCGCAACGTCAACAAGCGCTTCGCCGACTTCGTCGCTCTCGAGGACGTCAACCTGGAGGTTCCGTCGGGATCGCTGACCGCGTTGCTGGGCCCGAGCGGCAGCGGCAAGTCCACGCTCCTGCGCGTCATCGCCGGCCTCGAGAAGGCCGATACGGGCGAGGTGTTCATCGGCGGCGCCGAGGCCACCAACCTGCCGCCGCACAGGCGCGACGTCGGGTTCGTGTTCCAGCACTACGCCGCGTTCAAGCACATGACGGTCGCCAAGAACGTGGCCTTCGGCCTCGAGATCCGCAAGCGGCCCAAGGACGAGGTCCGCCGCCGGGTCGCGGAGCTGCTCGACCTCGTGCAGCTGGACGGCTTCGGAGACCGCTATCCGTCGCAGCTCTCGGGCGGCCAGCGGCAGCGCATGGCGCTGGCCCGGGCGCTCGCCGTCGAGCCGGAGGTGCTGCTCCTGGACGAGCCGTTCGGGGCGCTCGACGCGCGCGTGCGCAGCGAGCTGCGGGCATGGCTGCGCCGGCTCCACGACGAGATGCACGTGACCACCGTGTTCGTCACGCACGACCAGGACGAGGCGATGGAGGTCTCGGACACCATCGTGCTCATGGATCACGGCCGCATCGTCCAGGAGGGCGGCCCGGCGGATCTGTACGACCATCCCAAGAACGAGTTCGTCATGCGGTTCATGGGCCAGGTGAACCGTCTCGGCGACGTCGTACGTGCGCCCCCACGACGTCGAGATCCGGCTGGAGCCGAACGGGACGACCGAGGCCGCCGTCGTGGAGCGGATCCTGCACCTCGGCCACCATGTCCGCATCGAGCTGACGGTGAACGGCGGCGACCCCGTGTCCGCGCAGCTGACCCGCGACGAGGCCGATCGGCTCAGCCTCGAGCCGGGCCGGTCGGTGTTCGTGCGCCCGAGCCGCGCCCGCGTCTTCGACGAGTAGCCCCGCCAGAACCGGGGACAGTCCCCGGTCGAAAGTGGTCACACGCGTGTAACGGCGGGCGTTCGGGGACTGTCCCCGGTTGAATCCCTGCGGACCGCGGCGTATGGTCGGTGGCCGTTCGGATCGTCAACGTAGGGAGGCACGATGTCACGCAAGAAGACACTCGCCGCGGTCGGGATCACCGCACTGATCGCGCTCGCGGCCGTGCCGGTCGTGGCCGGCGCGAGCACCGGATCGACCGCGCGGTCGCATCACTCTGGCAAGGTCGTGCACGTGGTCGAGCACGCGATCACCGACACGGTGCAGCAGTTCCACCCGCCCAACAACAGCCTCGGCGACGTGCTCGGGTTCCACAACCCGGTCTATCAACGCCGCCAACACGCACCAGATCGCAAGCGACAACGGCTACTGCATCCGCACCGTTGCGACCGGCAAGACCGAGTGGGAGTGCACGTGGACGACGCTGCTCCCCGGCGGCCACATCACCGTCGAGGGGCCGTATTACGACGACGGCACGAACACGACGCTGACGATCACGGGCGGCACCGGCAGGTACACCGGCGCCACGGGGCACATGCTGCTCCACGCGCGGGGCGTCCCGGTGGGGTCGGAGTACGACTTCATCTTCCACCTGGCCCGCTAGTCACCACGGGCGCAGCCGTCGCTCAGAGGGCGGCGGCTGCGCCCAGCGACTCCTCGAGCCGGTCGAGCCCGGCCTCCACGTCCGCGTCGGGCGCGGTGATCGGCACCAGGATGCGGATCACGTTGTCGTGGATCCCGGTCTTGAGCAGGATCAACCCCCGCTCGAGCGCACCGGCGACGGTCGCTGCGGCAACGTCGCCCGCCGGCTCCTTGGTGCCCTGGTCCTTGACGAGCTCGATCGCCGCCATGGGGCCGATCCCGCGCACCTCGCCGATCACCGGATGGCGCGTGGCGAGATCGCGCAGGCGAGCCTGGATGCGCTCTCCGAGGCGCACCGACCGCTCCAGGAACTCGTCGCTCGAAATGGCGCGCAGGCTCTCGATCGCGGCCGCGCAGGCAACCGGGTTCCCGCCGTACGTCGAGCCGAGGCCTCCCGGGTGCACCGAGTCCATCACCTCGGAACGGCCGATCACGCCGGCCAGCGGCATGCCGGAGGCCAGCGACTTGCCGACGGTGACCAGGTCGGGCACGACGCCGGCGTGCTCGATCCCCCAGAGCGTGCCCGTGCGGCCCATGCCGGCCTGCACCTCGTCGTCGATGTAGAGGATGCCGTGCGTCTCGCACCGCTCCTTCAGGCCCTGGATGAACTCGGGCGGCATGACGGTGAACCCGCCCTCGCCCTGCACGGGCTCGAGGATCACGCAGGCCACCTCGGCCGGATCGACCGTCGCCTTGAACATCCAGTCGAGCGAGTCGAGGGCGTCGGCAGCCGTGATGCCGCGGTACGGGTAGGGCGCGATCGCCCGGTACACCTCGGGCGCGAACGGCCCCATGCCGCGCTTGTAGACGAGCTTGGACGTCAGGGTCATCGTCAGGAGCGTGCGGCCGTGGAAGCCCCGGTCGAACGTGATCACGGCGCTTCGGCCCGTGTGGTAGCGGGCGATCTTGACGGCGTTCTCGACCGCCTCGGCGCCCGAGTTGATCAGGAGCGCCTTCTTGTCGTGGGCGCCGGGGGCGAGCTCGCACAGCATCCGGCACACCTCGAGGTACGGGTCGTACGCGGCGACCGGGAAGCACGCGTGCATCAGCTGCTCGGCCTGGTCGCGGATCGCGGCCACCACCGCCTCGGGCGTGTGGCCGAGATTGAGCACACCGATCCCGCCGGCGAAGTCGATGTACTCGCGCCCGTCGACGTCGGTCAGGTGGGCGCCGTGGGCATGGGCGGCGAAGATCGGTGCGATCGAGACGCCGCGCGCCACGTAGCGGTCGCGCTTCGCGCGCAGAGCCTCGGTCTGTGAGCCTGTCTGAACTGCCATGTTGACCCTCCGCGGACGAGCGAACCTTGCGCCGCCGAGTATAAGCCCGATGGCCGTGAGGCGGAGGCGCGTGGGGTAGCATTGGACGCGGTGTCCAACGGCCGGCCCGGGCGCGGCCCTCGAAAGGACTGACGCGAATGACCGACCACGCCACCCTCCAGGACCTCGCCAAGCGGCACCTGATGATGCACTTCACGAGCCTCGGCCGCTACGCCGACGGCGAGATTCCCGTCATCAGCCACGGCGAGGGCTGCTGGCTCGAGGACACCAACGGCAAGCGCTACTTCGACGGCCTGTCCGGCCTCTTCTGCACCCAGATCGGGTACAGCTTCGGCGCCGAGCTGGGCGAGGCGGCGGCGCGGCAGATGGCCGAGCTCCCGTTCTACACCAACTGGGGATACGCCCATCCGCGGGCGATCGAGCTCTCGGCCAAGATCGCCGAGCTCGCCCCCGGCGACCTGAACCGCGTCTTCTTCTGCTCGGGCGGCTCCGAGGCGAACGAGTCGATCATCAAGCTGGTGCGCCAGTACCACGAGCTCCGGGGCGAGCACCACCGCTACAAGATGATCGCGCGCCGGCTCGCCTATCACGGCACCACGCTCGGCGCGCTCTCGCTGACGGGGATCGCCGCGATCAAGGCGCCGTTCGAGCCGCTGCTCCCGGGCGTCCGCCATGTCTCCAACACCAACGCCTACAGGCGGCCGGCGGGCGAGACCGAGGCCGAGTTCACGGCGTTCCTGCTGGACGAGCTGCGCGGAGTGATCGAGCAGGAGGGCCCGCAGTCGGTGGCCGCCGTGTTCATGGAGCCGGTGCAGAACTCGGGCGGGACGTTCACTCCGCCGGAGGGCTACTTCCAGGGCGTCCGCGCGATCTGCGATGAATACGGCGTCCTGCTCGTGGCCGACGAGGTCATCACCGGCTTCGGCCGCCTCGGCTACTGGTTCGGCTCCGAGCGCTACGACATCCGGCCCGACGTGGTGACCTTCGCCAAGGGCGTCGCCTCGGCCCATGTGCCGCTCGGCGGCGTGCTCATATCCGACCGGATCGCCTCGGCGTTCGTGGACGGGACGAACATGTTCACCCATGGCATCACCTACGGCGGACACCCGGTCGCCACCGCCGTTGCGCTCAAGAACCTCGAGGTGATGGAGCGCGAGGACGTGCTCGGCAACGTGCGCCGCAACGAGGCGTACTTCCGCACCATGCTCGAGAGCCTGGCCGACAAGCCGATCGTCGGCGACGTGCGCGGCGCCGGGTACTTCACGTCGATCGAGCTCGTGCGCGACAAGGATACGAAGGAGACGTTCACCGACGACGAGGCCGAGCGGCTGCTGCGCGGCTTCCTGTCACCGCGGATGTACGAGGCCGGCCTGATCTGCCGCGCCGACGACCGCGGCGACCCCGTGATCCAGCTCTCGCCGCCGCTGATCGCCACCCGCGAGGACCTCGACTTCGTGCACGGAGTCCTGGACACCGTGCTGGACGAGGCGTGGGTCGAGATGAACCGGTCGGCCGCCCGCCAGCCGGTCACCACCTGACCCGCCCCGTGCTCACGGTCGCGGACATCGTCGAGACGGAGGCGCTGCAGCTGACCCTGCGCGCAGGCCTGGCCGGCTCCGACCGGCCGGTGCGGTGGGTGCACATTTCCGAGCTCCCCGACCCGACGCCGTGGCTGCGCGGCGGAGAGCTCCTGCTGACCACCGGGCCGCCGCTCGACTCCGGCCCTGCGGCCTACATCGAGCGGCTGGCGGCCGCCGGCCTGACCGGGATCGGTCTCGGGCTCGGGCTCGGCTACGACGAGGCGCCGGCCGAGGCCCGGGCCGCGGCCGACCGGCTCGGGTTCCCGCTCTTCACCATCCCGTACGAGGTGCCCTTCATCGCCATCACCGAGGCCGTCTTCACGCGCCTCTCGGACTCGCGTGTCGCCGAGGCGGTGCAGCGGCTGGCCGGCGACCTCGTGGAGGCGGTGGTCGGCGGTGACGTCGGCCAGCGCGAGCTGCGCCGGCGGGCACGGGCGTTCGGCCTCACCGGCATGCGGCCGATGTCGTTCGTCGCCCTGCGGGCGGCATCTCCCGAGGCCGCGCCGCTCGCGCGGCTGGCGGAGGCCGCCGCGCCGTTCGGGCCGGCCTGCATCCGTGACGGCGTGGTGGCGGTGCTGATCGAGGCCGGGACCGACGCCGAGGCCGAGCGGGTCGCGGCCGAGCTCCTGCGGGAAACGGGCGCGGGCGCGGCCGGGGTGGGACGGGTGCGCTCGGAGCCCGCCGAGCTCTGCCGCAGCTACGACGAGAGCCTCTACGCCGTCGAGGCGCGGCGGCTGAACGGCAGCCCGCGGGTGGCGACGTTCCGCGATCTGGGCTCGATTCAGCTGCTCCTGTCGCTCGGCGACGAGCGCGGCGTCGAGCTCTACTGCGAGTCGATGCTGGGGCCGCTGCGGGCGCACGACGGCCGGCACGGTTCCGCTCTGATCGAGTCGCTCCAGGCCTATATCGAGGCCAACGGACGCTGGGCCGAGGCCGCGGCCGAGCTCGGCGTGCACCGGCACACCCTGCGCTACCGCATCCGCAAGGTCGAGGACCTGACCGGACGCAGCCCCGCCGACGCCCGCGACCGCCTCGAGCTGTGGCTTGCGCTGCGCGCCGACGAGCTGCAGCGACGCGAGCTGGAGCCGGTCTCGTGAGCCGGGTGGCGGTGGTCGGTGCGGGCGGGATCATCGGCCCCGCGATCGTGGCTACGCTGGCCGACGAGGACGCCGTCGCAGAGATCGTCTGCCTGGACGTGAACGGCGAGCGCGCCGCCGAGGTGGCGGCGAAACACGGCCGCGGCAAGGCCGTGGGGCACCCGCTCGACATCCGCGACGGCGACGCCTCCGCGCGCGCGCTCGCGGGTGCCACGGTGATGGTGAACACCGCCTCGTACCGGATCAACCTGGCGGCGATGGAGGCGGCGCTCGCGGCGGGGACGCACTACGTCGACCTGGGCGGCCTCTTCCACGTCACCCGCGAGCAGGTGAAGCTGGACGGCCGCTTCCGCGACGCGGGGCTGCTCGCCGTCCTGGGGATGGGCTCGGCGCCGGGCAAGACGAGCGTGATGGCAGCGCGGGCCGTCGAGCTCCTCGGCGGCCGGGTCGAGCGAATCGTGATCGGCGCATCCGGCCGCGACCCGGAGCCCCCGCCCGGACCGCTGGTGGCCCCCTATGCGGTCGAGACGATCCTCGACGAGCTGACCATGCCGAGCCCGGTCGTCCGCGACGGCAAGGTGCACTTCCTCGACCCGATGACCCCGGCCGGCGTCGTCGAGTTCGGCGATCCGGTCGGCCCGGCCGAGACGATCTACACGATCCACTCCGAGCAGGCGACCTTCGCCGACAGCTTCGGCGCCCGCGAGGTGTCGTTTCAGCTCTCGCTCGACCCCAAGTTCCTGGCCAAGGTCGACCTGCTGGCCGAGATCGGCCTCGCGTCGGCCGACCCGGTCGAGGTCGACGGCCAGACCGTCGTCCCCCGGCGGGTCGTGCTGGCGCTGCTGGCACGGCTGCCGCGCACCGAGCCCTCCCGCCGCACCGTCGGCGTGCACCGCATCGAGGCCTACGGCCCGGGCGGCACGGCCGTCGTGGAGTGCGTCACGCGGGCCGTGGACGGCCTCGGCTTCGGCGGCGGGATTGCCTCGACCGCCTGCCCCCCGGCCGTCGTCGCCGACATGATCTGCCGCGGCGAGCTGGACGGGCGCGGCGTGCTGCCGAGCGAGCGGGCGGTGCCCTACGGGCTGCTCTTCGAGCGCCTCGAGCGCTTCGGCGTCACGGTGCGCGAGGACGTGCGACCCTCAGCCTGAGGATGTTCGGATCAGTGTCCCGGCACCATGTTGGCCAATTGGCGCTCACCGGGGACGCCAATTGGCGTCACGCTCAGCAGCTCCGATCGGTACCAGTTTGACGGAATGCGGGGGACGCCCCTATGCTGTGACACGATGACGAGCCACGCCCGTACAGAGAGGAACACTGCCCGCTCCCCGTTGAGCGGGCGTCCTGTCGGGCGCTCCACGGGTTCCCGCCACCTGCTCGGCCTTCTCCTCCTCGCCCGTTAGGGCGATCGACTTGGCCTACGCGCCGCCCGCCGGCGCACACGCATTCGATCGACGGGAGAGCTGCGCTCTCCCCCAGCCGAGGAGGATCTTTCTGATGGCTTCACCCACGGACACCGTCCGCATCTTCGATACCACGCTTCGAGACGGCGAGCAGTCGCCCGGCATCGCCCTGTCCGCTCCCGAGAAGATCGAGATCGCCAGGCAGCTCGCCCGGCTCGGAGTCGACGTGATCGAGGCCGGGTTCGCCATCTCGTCGCCCGGCGAGCGTGAGGGCATCCGCGCGGTCGGCCAGGCGGTCGACTGCGTTGTGGCGTCGCTCGCCCGCACCGGCGACGAGGACGTCGACGCGGCGATCGAGTCGCTGCAGGGCACCCGCAACCCGCGCATCCACATCTTCATCGCGACATCCGACATCCACATGGAGCACAAGCTGCGGATGACCCGCGCGCAGGTCATCGAGGCGACCGACGCCTCGGTGCGCAGGGCGAAGCGGTTCTGCAGCGACGTCGAGTTCTCGTGCGAGGACGCCACCCGCACCGACGCCGAGTTCATGGCCGAGGTGGTGCGGGTCGCGATCGCCGCCGGGGCCACCACGATCAACATCCCCGACACCGTCGGCTACACGGTGCCCGAGGAGTACACCGAGATCCTGAACGGCCTGCGCGAGCGCGTGCCCGAGGTCGAGGGCGTCGTGCTGTCGGTGCACTGCCACAACGACCTGGGCCTGGCCGTGGCCAACTCGCTGGCCGGTATCTGCGCCGGTGCCCGCCAGGTCGAGTGCACCATCAACGGCATCGGCGAGCGGGCGGGGAACGCCTCGCTCGAGGAGATCGTCATGCTGCTCAAGACGCGGGCGCCGCGGTACGGCTTCACCACGGGCATCCGCACCGAGGAGATCACGCGCAGCTCGCGGCTGGTCTCGCGCCTGACCGGCTACGTGGTGCAGCCGAACAAGGCGATCGTCGGCCGCAACGCGTTCGCGCATGAGGCCGGCATCCACCAGCACGGAGTGCTCGCACACCGCCGCACCTACGAGATCATGGACGCCGAGTCGGTCGGCCTGCACGGATCGGACATCGTGCTCGGCAAGCACTCCGGCCGCCACGCCCTGCAGCAGGCGTTCGCCGACCTCGGGTTCACCATCGAGGGCGAGGACCTGAAACGCGCGTTCGGGCGCTTCAAGGAGCTGGCCGACCGCAAGGGCAAGATCAGCTCGCTCGACCTCGAGGCGATCGCCTCCGACTCACTGCGCGAGCGCGAGGAGCCCTACCGGCTGGTTCGCCTCGCCATCGCCACCGTGACCGGCGAGCCGGCGCGGGCCGAGGTCACGATCGAGAACGGCGAGGGGCCGCGAACGGCGGAGGGCACCGGCGACGGGCCCGTCGACGCCGCGTTCAGCGCCGTCACCAGGCTGCTCGACCTGCAGGTGACCCTGGTCGAGTACACGATCGGCGCCGTCACCGGCGGTGCCGACGCACTGGGCGAGGTGCGCGTCGTCGTCGAGGTCGGCGGCAGGACGTTCGCCGGCCAGGCCGTATCCACCGACATCACCGAGGCTTCGGCCGAGGCATACCTGCGGGCGTGCGCCCACGCCCGCATCGCGATAGAGCCCGAGCAGGACAAGGAGCTGATCGGAGTCTGATGACCCAATCCCGCCCAATCCCCATCGTCGCCTGCCTTGCCGGCGACGGCATCGGCCCCGAGGTCATGGCCGAGGCCGGCCGCGTGATCGACGCCGTCTCGGACCTGTTCGGGGCGCGCATCCGCCAGGTGCACCTCCCGTTCGGCGGCGAGGCCATCGACCGCCACCGGGATCCGTTCCCGGCACACGTGCGGGCGGCGGTGAAGGCCTCGGACGCGGTGCTCCTTGGGGCCGTGGGCGGCCCCCGCTGGAACTCCGCGCCGCGCCGGCCCGAGCAGGGTCTGCTCGACCTGCGCAAGGAGCTCGACACGTTCGCCAACCTGCGGCCCGTGCGCCATGCCGACATCGACCTGATCGTGGTGCGCGAGCTGACGGGCGGGCTCTACTTCGGCGCCAAGGAGCTCGAGGAAGATCGCGCGTCGGATCTGTGCACGTACGACCGCGGCCAGATCGAGCGGGTGGCGCGGTGGGCGTTCCGGCTGGCGAGGCGGCGCTCGGGGCGGGTCGTGTCGGTCGACAAGGCGAACGTGCTTGCCACCTCAAAGCTCTGGCGCCGGGTCGTGACCGAGCTGGGCGAGGCCGAGTTCGGCGACGTCGAGCTCAGCCACGAGCTGGTCGACTCCTTCGCGATGAACCTGGCCACGCGGCCGAAGCACTACGACGTGATCGTGACCGAGAACCTGTTCGGCGACATCCTCTCCGACCTCGCTGCCGCGGTCGGCGGGGGCCTCGGGATCGCGCCGTCGGCGTCCCTCGGTGACGAGGCACCCGGGATCTTCGAGCCGGTGCACGGCTCGGCGCCCGACATCGCCGGCCAGAGCGAGGCCAACCCGATCGCGATGGTCATGTCGGTGGCGATGATGTTCACCTACGGGCTCAACCGGCGCGACATCGGCCGGGCGATCACCGCCGCGGTGGACACGGTGCTGGCCGGCGGGATCGCAACCGGCGACCAGGTGTCCGGCGGGCGGGTGTACGCCACCTGGGAGGTGGGCCAGGCGGTCTGCGACGCCCTGAGCCACCATGCCAGCGCCGCCGGAGAGTTCGCCGATCACCCTTTCGACGCCCACCTGGTGACCCGTGGATAGCCGCCGAATGACCGGGGCCGAGGCGGTCATCCGCTGCCTCGAGGCCGAGGGTGTGACCGACGTGTTCGGCCTCCCCGGGGGAGCCATCTTGCCGCTCTACGACGCCTGGGCCAGGTACGAGCATTCCATCCGCCACTACCTCGTCCGCCACGAGCAGGGCGCCGGACACATGGCCCAGGGCTACGCCCGGGCGACGGGCCGGGTGGGGGTTGCCATCGCCACCTCCGGGCCCGGGGCGACGAACCTGGTGACGCCGATCGCCGACGCCTATCTCGACTCGACCCCGATCGTGTGCATCACCGGCCAGGTGCCGACGCATCTGATCGGCACGGACGCCTTCCAGGAGGCCGACATCCAGGGCATCACCATGCCGATCGTGAAGCACTCCTGGCTGGTGAAGGAGGTGGCCGACCTGCCGCGCGCGTTCAAGGAGGCGTTCCACGTCGCCCGCTCGGGCCGGCCCGGGCCCGTGCTGATCGACATCCCCAAGGACGTGCAGCTGGCGTCGTTTGACTTCGCGTACCCCCGCCAGACCGACATGCCCGGCTACAAGCCGTCCCGGCACGGCCATCCCAAGCAGATCATCACGGCCGCAGAGGCCCTGCTCGCGGCCGAGCGGCCCGTGTTCTACGTCGGCGGCGGGGCGGTGACCTCGGGCGTCGAGCAGGCCGAGCTGATCCGGGTGGCCGAGGCGCTGCAGATGCCGGTCGTCACCACCCTGATGGCCAAGGGCGTTTTCCCCGACTCGCACCCCCTGTGCCTGGGCCTGCCCGGCATGCACGGCTCCAAGGCCGCGAACTGGGCGATGAACCGGGCCGACCTGCTGCTCGCGTGCGGGTCGCGTTTCGACGACCGGGTCACCGGCAAGCTGGAGTCGTTCGCGCCGGGCGCCAAGGTGGTGCACATCGATGTCGATCCCGCCGAGATCGACAAGAACCGGCAGACGCAGGTGCCCATCGTCGGATCGATCGAGCTGGTCATCCCCAAGCTGGCCGAGGCGATCGAGTCGCGCGCGAACGGCGGCCCGCCGCGTGCCGCCGCGTGGCTCGAGACCGTGCGCGGCTGGCACGAGGAGAACCCGTTCAAGTACCGGCACTCGGGGCCGCTCAAGCCGGAGTACGTGATCGAGCGGCTGCGCGACCTGACCGCCGGCGAGGACGTGATCTGGACGACCGGTGTCGGCCAGCACCAGATGTGGGCGGCGCAGTACCTGCAGATCGACCGTCCGCGCCGGTGGATCACATCGGGCGGGCTGGGCACGATGGGCTTCGGCGTGCCGGCCGCGATCGGCGCGAAGGTGGCCTGCCCCGAGGCGATCGTGATCAACATCGACGGCGACGGCTGCTTCCAGATGACGATGCAGGAGCTCGCCACCGCCCGCATGTACGGCATCGCCGCCATCCACGTCGTGGTCAACAACGGCTGGCTGGGAATGGTGCGGCAGTGGCAGGAGCTGTTCCACTCCGAGCGCTTCTCCGAGACCAACCTGACCGTCGACCTGCCCGATTACGTGAAGCTGGCCGAGGCCTTCGGCGTTGCCGGCCTTCCGCTGCGAGACGGTCGAGCGAGGTCGACGCGGCCATCCGCGGCGCGCTCGAGTGCGGCGGCCCGGCGGTGATCGACGCCCGCGTCGACCGCGAGGAGAAGGTGTACCCGATGGTGCCGGCGGGCGGCTCGGCCACCGACATCATCGATGTCGAGTGGGCCGAGGAGGACAACCAGTGGGTCGAGGAGGGCGTGTGAGCCCGCCCGTCACAACTCTGCAACGAAACTCGCACGCACACCAACCGGGGACTGTCCCCGGTTGGGGGGTGGGGGAGGATTGGCGATGAATTTTCACACGTTGAGCGTGCTGGTGCAGAACCGGCCGGGAGTGCTCACGCGGTGTGCGGGGCTGTTTGCCCGCCGCGGGTTCAACATCGACTCGCTGGCCGTCGGGCCGACCGAGGACGCGAGCCGCAGCCGCATCACGATCCGCGTCGACTGCTCGCAGCACTCCGTCGACCAGGTGACCAAGCAGCTCTACAAGCTGGTGGACGTCATCAAGGTGTCCGAGCTGGGCTCGACCGCGGTCGAGCTCGAGCTGCTGATGATCAAGGTGGCATCGACGCCGGAGCGTCGGCCCGAGATCATCAGCCTGGCCGAGGTGTTCGAGTCGCGGGTGGTCGACGTCGGGCCCGACGCGATCAGCTTTGCCTGCGTCGGCCCGCCGGATAGGCTGCAGGCGCTGGAGGAGCTGCTCAAGCCCTACGGCATCCGCGAGCTCGTGCGCACAGGCAGAATCGCGCTCGACCGCGATGGCGAGCTGGGAACACGACGACGGATAAGGGTGGTTGCATGAGCACGACGATCTATTACGAGTCCGACTGCGATCCGGCCGCGCTGAGCGGCAAGACGATCGCGGTGATCGGGTACGGCAGCCAGGGGCATGCCCATGCCCTCAACAACCACGAGAGCGGCAACACGCGTCGTGGTGGGCGCGCGGCCCGACTCGCGGGCGTGGAAGAAGGCCTCCGACGACGGCCTGCCGGTGGCCACGGTGGCCGAGGCGACCGCCCAGGCCGAGATCGTCATGGTGCTCGTGCCCGACCACATCCAGGCGGCCCTCTACCGCGACGAGATCGCCCCGAACCTGCGTCCCGGCTCGATGCTGATGTTCGCGCACGGGTTCACGATCCACTTCGGCCAGATCTCCCCCGCCGCCGACATCGACGTCGCCATGATCGCGCCCAAGGGCCCCGGCCACCTCGTCCGCCGGCAGTACACCCAGGGGATCGGCGTGCCCGGCCTCATCGCGGTGCACCAGGATGCCAGCGGCTCCGCGCGCGCGCTCGCGCTCGCCTACGGGCACGGCATCGGCTGCGCCCGCGGCGGCCTGATCGAGACGACCTTCGCCGAGGAGACCGAGACCGACCTCTTCGGCGAGCAGGCCGTGCTCTGCGGCGGCGTCACCCGCCTCATCCAGACCGGCTTCGAGACGCTGGTCGAGGCCGGCTACCAGCCCGAGATCGCCTACTTCGAGTGCCTGCACGAGATGAAGCTGATCGTCGACCTGATCTGGGAGGGCGGCCTGGCGGGGATGCGCGACTCGATCTCCGACACCGCCGAGTACGGTGACCTCACCCGCGGCCCGGTCGTGATCGACGAGCACGTCCGCGAGACGATGCGCAGCCTTCTGCGCGACATCCAGGAGGGCCGCTTCGCGCGCGACATCATCGCCGAGGAGGCCGCGGGCCGGCCCCAGTTCCAGGCGCTGCGGCGCCGTGCGGCGGAGCACCAGATCGAGCAGGTGGGCGCGCGAGCTGCGGGCGATGATGCCCTGGATCGAGCAATCCGCGCCGGACAGGGCAAAGGCCTAGCCATGGCGGGCAAGGAGCCCGCGGTCGCGCTCCTCTGCTACGACGGATCCGAGGACTCGGGACACGCCCTGGAGCGCTCGATCACGATCCTGGGCGGCCACGACGTCGTCGTCATGTACGTGTACGAGTCGATGCTGGCGGTGCAGGCGGGCGACTTCCCCTACCCCGACATGCTCCCGCTGGAGGATGTCGAGCGGGTCGACGACGCCGCCCGCCAGCGGTCGCTGGACGTGGCCGGCGCGGGCTGCGACCTGCTGCGGACAGCGGGCTTCGAGGCCACCCCCGCCGCCGTCGAGAGCGTCGGCGCGGTGTGGCGCACGATCCTGGAGGAGGCCGACTCTCGAGACGCGGCCGTGATCGTGCTCGGCTCGCGCGGCCTCACGGGCGTCCGCTCGATGGTGCTCGGAAGCGTGTCGCACCGGGTGGTCAACCACTCCCACCGGCCCGTGCTCGTGATCCCGAACGTCAGCGAATAGCGGTCGCGCCCGGCCAGGCAGGGCGGGTGCGGGCGAGCGGGCGCTGCTGCGGCCAGCCGCCGGCGACCGAGCCGGCGGTGGCGGCCGCGATGGGTGAGGCTGCGCCGGCGGCTCTGCCCGTGCTGCGCCGGCGGCTCGTACGGCCTCACCGCCACGACCTCGGGCGCCGGTGGCGCGGGCGGCGCCTGGACGGGCGGCGCCGGCGCGACCGCGGTGTCCGCCACCTGTGACCGCCGCCACAGCGCGTACACCGATACGGCAACGACGGCGCCCGCCAGGACGCCCCGCTTCAAGGTGATCACGTTCCCCATCATGCCCTCCAGTCGACCCTCGGGCAGACGATCGTATGCCGTGCGCCCGGAGGCCGGCATCCCCCGTCCGGGCGATCCGATCCGCCTCCACGCGGCGAATGCCTCGTATGCATTCATCTGCGAGCGGTAGCATCGCCGCTGCCTTGCCCGACCGTGCCCCGTCCCTCGTCACCCTCGCCCCGAGCGCGACGGCGCGCGGAGTCGCGCTGATCGCGCATGGCGGTCGGTCGCAGAGCGCGGCGCCCGACCGGAACATGCGAACGCCGGCGCTGCGCATGTTCCCGTTCGCCGGCGACCTCGCCCGGGCCGGGCGCCGCAGCGGGCTCGCCGTCGCGCAACTCCGCTACCGCGTCGTCGGATACAACGATGGCGATCCCGGTCGCGACGTCGAGTGGGCACTGGACGAGCTCGCGGAGCGGTTCGGCGCTCCCGTGTGCCTGGTCGGCCACTCGATGGGCGCGCGGGCGGCGCTTCGGGCCGCGGGCCACGAGTCGGTCACGGCGGTGGCCGGCGCTCGCGGCCTGGCTGCCACCCGGCGAGCCCGTCGAGCAGGTGGCCGGGCGCACCGTCATGCTGGCGCACGGCACGAGCGACCGGGTCACCGACCCCGCCCGCTCGCTCGAGTTCGCCCGCCGCGCCCGGTCGACGGCCACCCGGCTGTGCGGTTCGAGCTCGCCCGGACCGGCCACACGATGCTCCAGCGGCTGCCGCTGTGGCACGCGCTGACGCGCCGGTTCGTGCTGGGCGCGCTCGGCATCGAGCCGATGGACGAGCGGCTGGCGGCGGCGTTCGCCCTGCCGCCCGACGGCGACAGCGGGCTGCGGGTGCCCCTGTGACCACCATGCGCGTCGCGGTCATCGGCAGCGGCGTGGCCGGGCTGACCGCGGCGCACGTCCTCGCCCGCACGCACGAGGTCACGCTGTTCGAGCGCGACGAACGGCTCGGGGGTCACGCCAACACCATCGCCGTGGGCACCGCGGACGGCCGCGAGGTCGGCGCTGGACACCGGCTTCATCGTCCACAACGAGCGCACGTACCCGACCCTGCTGCGGCTGTTCGCCGAGCTGGGCGTCGCGCACCCAGGACAGCGACATGTCCTTCGGCGTGCACTGCGAGGGCTGCGGGCTCGAGTACGCCGGCGCCCGGGGGATGCACGGCGTCGCTGCCGCGGCCGGGCGTGCTCGGCCGCCCGCGCTACCTGCGGATGCTGGCCGAGGTCAAGCGCTTCCACCGCCAGGCCCGGCGGTGCTGCAGCGACCCGGCCGCGACCGCTCACGCTGGATGGATTCCTGCGCGAGGGCGGCTACTCGCCCTACTTCCCCGACCACTTCATGCTGCCGCTGACGGGCGCGATATGGTCGTCATCCCCGGCCGCCATCCGCGACTTCCCGGCCCGCTACCTGATCCGGTTCTTCGCCAACCACGGCATGCTGACGGTCAAGAACTCGCCGCATGGCGGACGGTCACAGGCGGTAGCCGCGAGTACGTGGCTCGCGATCGCCGAGCGGCCTCGGGGACGGGTCCGCTGCGGCACGCCGGTCGAATCGATCGCGCCGCGACGACGGCGGGCGTGCACCGTCAACGGCGCGCACCGGTTCGACCGCGTCGTGATCGCCGCCCACCCCGACCAGGCCCTGCGGATGCTCGGACGACGCCACCGCCGACGAGCGGTCGGTGCTGGGCGCGTTCCGCTACTCGTCCAACCAGACCGTGCTGCACACCGACTCGTCGCTCCTGCCCCGCGCGGCCGGCGCGCGGGCGTCGTGGAACTACCTGCTGGACGCGTGCTCCACCAGCCGCCCGCTGGTGCACGTCACCTACCACCTGAACCGCCTGCAGGCCCTGCGCGAGCCGGTCGACTACTGCGTCACGCTCAACCAGACCACGCCGCATCGGCGCCGCGCACGAGCTGCGCCGGATGGTCTACGAGCACCCCATCTACACCCTCGAGAGCCTCGCGGCGCAGCGCGCAGCTGCCGCCGCTCCAGGGGGCGCGCAACACCTACTACTGCGGCGCCTATCACGGCTGGGGATTCCACGAGGACGGCTGCGTGTCGGGCCTGCGCGCGGCCCTCGCGCTGGGGTGCGCCTGGTGAGGTCGGTGCATGTACGAGGGCCACGTTGTGCACGAGCGGCGAACGGCGCTGCGCAACCTGTTTCGCTACCGGTCTACATGTGGCTGGTCGACCTGGACGAGCTCGCCGAGCTCGACCGCCGGCTGTGGGCGTTCGGGCACGACCGCCGCGCGCTCACCACCATCCGCGCCCGCGACCACCTGGGCGACCCGAGCCGGTCGATCAAGGCCAACCTGCTGGCCTATCTGGCCGAGCACGGCGTCGACCTCGAGGGCGGCCGGGTGTCGCTGCTGACCAACGCCCGCGTGCTCGGCTACGTCTTCAACCCGCTGTCGGTGTACTACTGCCACGCCGCCGGCGGCGAGCTGCGCTGCGTCGTCGCCGAGGTGCACAACACCTACGGCGAGCGCCACTGCTACCTGCTGCGAGCCCGGCGAGCGCGGCCGGGCCGAGGCCGGCAAGGCGTTCTACGTCTCGCCGTTTCTGACCGTGGACGGCCGCTACCGCATGTCGGTGCCCGCGCCGGGCGAGCGGCTGTCGGTGCAGATGGCGCTGCACCAGGACGGCCGGCGCGTCTTCTCGGCCTCGCTGACCGGCCGGCGGCTGCCGCTGACCGACGCGCACGCTGTCGCGGATGCTGGTGCGCCACCCGCTGATGACCGCCCGCGTGACGGCGCTCATCCACCTGCAGGGCGTCGGAGCTCTGGCTGCGCGGCGCCGCCCGCGTGCGCCGCCCGCCGCACGCGCCCAGGAGCACGTGGGATGACGGTCGCACGAGCCATACGGGGTCAGACCGCCATCTGGCGCATCCCGATGCCGCCGCGCGCGGCCTGCGGGCGACCATCGCCCGGGCGCTCTTCGCTGCGCACCGTGCGCGGGCTGCGCGGGGCGCCGCTGCGGGTCGTGCTCCCGGACGGATCGATCGCCGCCGAGGGCCGGCCGGGCGCGCCCGTCATGATGATCGGCCGGGACGCGTTCTTCCACCGGCTGGCCGCGGACGGCAAGATCGGGTTCGGCGAGGCGTACATGGCCGGCGACTGGACCGCCGACGATCTGGCCGCCGTGCTGGGGGCGTTCGCCGCCCACGTCGAGCGGCTGCTGCCGGGGCCGTTGCAGCGCCTGCGGCGGCTGTACGAGCCGCCGCATCGCCCGCGCAGCAGCGCAACACCTCGCCGGCGCGGCCCGCGAACATCGCCCGCCACTACGACCTCTCGAACGACCTGTTCGCCGCGTTCCTGGACGAGACGATGACCTACTCCTGCGCGGTGTTCGAGCCGGGCGACTCGCTCGGCCACGCGCAGTCGCGCAAGTACGAGGCGCTCGTGCCGACCTGGTCGACCTGCGGCCCGCCGACCGCCTGCTCGAGATCGGCACCGGCTGGGGCGGGTTTGCGATGCACGCCGCCGCCACCCGCGGCTGCCGGGTGACGACGGCGACGATCTCGCGCGCCCAGGCGCGAGCTGGCCCGCGAGCGGGTGGCCGAGGCGGGGCTCGGCGGATCGCGTCGACGTGCTCCTGTGCGACTACCGCGAGCTTCGGGGGCCGGCACACCAAGATCGTCTCGATCGAGATGCTCGAGGCGGTCGGCGAGGAGTACTGGCCGGTGTTCTTTGCCACCTGCGACCGGCTGCTCGAGCCCGGCGGATCGATCGGCCTGCAGACGATCACGATGCCCCATCGCCGCTACCTCGCGTCGCGGCACGCCTACACCTGGATGCACAAGTACATCTTCCCGGGCGGCCTGATCCCGTCGCGCGAGGCGATCGACCGCGGCACTGCACGACGCCTCGTCGCTGCGCGTCACCCACCACGGCGAGATCGGCCACCACTACGCCACCACCCTGCGGATGTGGCGCCAGCGCTTCCTGGCCCAGCGCGAGCGGGTGCACGCGCTCGGCTTCGACCACACGCTTCGTGCGGATGTGGGAGTTCTACCTGGCCTACTGCGAGGCCGGATTCGCGACCGGCGCGCTCGGAAACGTCCAGCTGCGGCTGGCGCGCCCGTGAAGCTCGGCGACGGCAGCCGGGTGTGGGTGACCGGCGCCTCGAGCGGGATCGGCGCCGCGCTCGTGCGCGAGCTGGCGGGCCGCGGCGTGCCGGGTGGCGGCGAGCGCGCGCCGGGCGGAACTGCTGGAGGAGCTGGCCGCAACCGCGCCGGGCGAGGTCATGCCGGTCCCGGTCGACGTGACCGATCGCGACGGCGATGCTGGCCGCGGCCGAGAGCATCCGCGGGCGCTTCGGCGCGATCGACCTCGTCGATCCTGAACGCGGCCTACTGGGGGCAGTTCAAGGTCGAGACGTGGGACACCGACGGTCATCCGCCGCCACTTCGACACGAACGTGATCGGCCTGGTGCACGGCGTCGAGGCGGTGCTCGCCGGACATGCGCCGGCGCCGGTCGGGCGCGATCGTCGGCATGGCGAGCCTGGCCGGCTACCGCGGCCTGCCCCGCTCGGAGGCTTACGGCGCCACCAAGGCCGCCGAGATCAACATGCTCGAGTCGCTGCGGATCGACCTGCGCCCGCTCGGCATCGCGGTGCACACCGTCTGCCCGGGCTTCGTCCGCACCGACCTGACCGCCAAGAACAGCTTCCCGATGCCGTTCATGCTCGAGCCCGCGGACGCCGCCCGCCGGATCGTGCGCGGGCTCGAGAAGGGCAAGGCCGAGATCGCCTTCCCGCTGCCGATGGTCGCCGCGATGAAGGTCGCGAAGGTCGTGCCGGTCAGGCTGTGGGCCGAGGCGTTCCGGCTGGTGCGGCTGCCCGACCGCTGACTGCGGACGCCACCGGCGCGCCCAACGCATCCACGCGCTCGAGCCACGGGGTCGCCCCCAGCTGCGCGAAGGTCTCGCGCGCCTGATCGAGCAGCACCGGGCGCGTCGTCGCCCTGCCCGCCGTGCGGCGACCAGCGCCTCGGCGTGCTCGAGCCGGGCGACGGCCAGCCAGAAGGGGATGCCGAGCCCGCGCAGCAGTCCCTCGGCGACGGCGAACTCGACGTCGGCGGTCTCGGCGGACTCGGCCATGCGGCCGCGGAACCGGTGCGCGTGTGCGGCCATGAGCGGAGTGCGCATGCCCGCGGGCTGCCCCTCGATCATCGCCAGGAGCTCCTCCACCCTGTCGCGACGGCCGAGCACGAGGGCGGCCTCGACGGCGACCACAAGCCCCTGCTTCACGTTCTGCGGCCACGTCCCCATGAGACCCTGTGACGCCACCGCGGCCTCGCCCCACCGGAGCGCCTCGTCATAGCGGCCCTCCGCGAGCGCGACGCTGCCCGAGCCCGCCGCGAAGCACGACCGCTCCTGGACGTCGACCGAGCCCTCGAGGCGGGCGTAGACGTCGCGCAGCGCACGCGCCTGCTCGAGCTCGCCGCGGTCGATGTGGATCGGCAGCACGGACGTCAGCGGGCTGATCAGCACGTGCCCGCTCGGAAGCTGCTCCTCCGGGAGCTCCTCGAACGCCGCGATCGCCTCATCCCACCTGCCGAGGTGGTAGAGGGCGTACGTCGACTCGCTCGTCGCAAACCAGATGTTCGGCCGGTCGCCGGAGCGGCGTGCGAGGGCGAGCGATTGCCCCAGGTAGCCGAGCGCGTCCTCATAGCGGTCGTGCCCGAACGCGAGGTCGGACAGGTTTCCGAGCGCGGTGCCGGCGCGCTCGGTGAGACCCTGCTCGAGCGCGAGCTCCGCCGCGGCCCGGAGCAGGATCTCGGCCTCGCGCCGGCGCCGCGGGGCAACCAGGATGGCCTTCGCGCTCCATCCGCGGACCAGGATCTCGGGCAGCCCGAGCGCCTCGCCCATCTCGATGGCGCGCTCGATCAGCTCCGCCGCCTCGGGGATGCGCCCGACGAACAGGAGCGCGTTTCCCAGCCGCACCGTGAGCAGGGCGACATCCTCGTCGGCCTCGTCGTCGCCGATCACCGCCAGCGCGTCCTGCATGCGCGAGATCGCGAGCTCATGGCGACCGGCACGCTCGTCGACATAGGCCTGCCGGCTCGTGACCCGGGCCGCGGCGTGAGTGTTTCCGGCAGCGGCGTAGAGCGCGATCGCCTCCTCGAACCGGGCCTGCGACTCCTCGGCCAGCCCGGCGCGGGTCGCCATCTGCCCGGCCCTGTCGAGCAGCCCGGCCCGGCCGGCATCGTCATCGGTCAGGTCGGCGGCCTGGGCGAAGTAGCGCTGCGACTCGCCCGGCGCCCCCAGCGACTCCGCCCGCTCGGCGGCGCGCACGAAGAGCTCCCGCGCCCGGGCGCGCACCTTGTGCGGCGTCCTCGGCGTCGGGCACCGCCTCGAACGCGTCCAGGTAGTGCGCCGCGAGCACCTCGACCAGCTCGTCGTCGTCCGCCGCGGTCGACTCGAGGTGCGTGGCGGCGGCGAGGTGCCGCAGGCGCCGCTCGCGCTTGGACAGCGTCTCGTAGGCGACCCGCCGCATGAGGTCCTGCAGGAAGCCGTACTGGCCGTGCTCGGGCGAGCGCGGGTCGGCCTGGATCGACAGCACCTCCTTGCGCACGAGCCCCGCCAGGATCGGGTCGTACGCGGAGTCGTCGGTGCCCGCGATCGCGGCGAGCGCCTGCTTGGTGAACGTCTTTCCGAGCACCGCTCCGTTCTGCACGAGCAGCCGCTCGTCCGGCGTGAGCCCGTCCAGCCTGGCGGCGATGAGCGCGTGCAGCGTCTCGGGCACCTCGAGGGTCTCCACCGGCCCGGTCGCCCGGTACACGCTGCCCTGTTGCACGAGATGGCCGCGGTCGAGCAGCATTCGCACCGTCTCGACGGCATACAGCGGGACGCCCTCCGAGCGGGCCAGGATCTGGCCGGCGAGGGCGTCCGGAAGCCCCGCGACCAGGCCGTCGAGCAGCTCGCGCATGGCGCGGTCGGACAGCGGCTCGAGGTAGACCGACGTGAAGTTGCGCTTGCCGGCGCCCCAGGTGGGCCGTCTCTCGACGAGCTCGGGCCGAGCGGCCGTGATCACGTACAGGGGCGAGTTGCGCGACCACTCGAGCAGATGCTCGATGAAGTCGAGCAGCGAGGCGTCCGCCCACTGCATGTCCTCGAACGCGAGCACGGTCGGGTAGACGTCGGCGAGGCGCTCGAAGAAGAGCCGCCAGGCCGAGAACAGGTCTTCGCGCTCGAACCGCGCCCCGCCCTCGACGCCGAGCAGGTGCGCCACCCGTGGCTCCACGAACGCGCGCTCGTCGGGATCGGGGACGTGGGTCGTCGAGGACGCCCGCGAGCTTGGCCAGGATGGCCTCGGAGGGCTCGTCCTCGCTGATCCGGCAGCGCATCCGCACCATGTCGGCCAGCGCCCAGTAGGTGACGCCCTCGCCGTAGGAGGGGCAGCGGCCGCGGTGCCAGTAGATCACCTGGGCGAGGCCGTCGAAGTACTTGTAGAACTCCCACACAAGCCGCGACTTGCCGATGCCCGCGATGCCCGTGACCGACACGAGATGCGCGCGGCGCTCCTCGGCGCAGGCGTGGAACAGGTCCTTGATCTGGCGCAGCTCGCGCTCGCGGCCGACGAACGGTGCCTCGAGCCCCTCGGATTGCAGCGAGCCGCGCGCCCCCGAGACGATCCGCACGGCCCGCCACAGCCGGTGCAGGCCGATCTTGCCCTTCAGCTCGTGCTCGCCGGCGTCCTCGAACACCACCGTCGGCTCGGTCGCCCGCCGGGTGGAGTCGCCGACGAGCACCTGCCCGGGCTCGGCCAGCGCCTGCACCCGCGAGGCGGAGTTGACGACGTCCCCTGCCACCATGCCCTCGCCGACGGCGCCGACGGTGACGGTCGCCTCCCCGGTGAGCACGCCGGCCCGGACGCGCAGGTCGGGCACACCGACCTCGTCGCCCAGGGCGGTCACCGCCGCCACCAGGTCGAGGGCCGCGCGGACGGCCCGCTCGGCGTCGTCCTCGGTCGCGTTGTGGGCGCCCCAGACCGCCATCACGGCGTCGCCGATGAACTTCTCGACCACGCCGCCGTAGAGCTCGATCAGCCGCCGGCAGGTGTCGAAGTAGCGCGACAGGAGGGCCCGCACCTCCTCGGAGTCGCGGGCCTCGGACACGGTCGTGAACCCGACCAGGTCGGCGAACAGGACCGTCACCAGCCGGCGCTCGGTGGCGGGTTCCACGAGCTGGGCGGGTGGTGCGGGCGGCGGGTCCGCCCCGGCCGCGACGGGGGTGCCGCACTCACCGCAGAAGCGGTCGTCGGCGGTGACCGGCGCGCCGCACGCTGAACAGGTCGAGGCCAGCGAGACGCCGCACTCGCGGCAGAACCGCTTACCGGCAGGGTTTTCTGTCCCACAGGCGACGCAAAGCACCATGCGAGTGTATCCAGATCCGCCGCTGGATACACTGCCAAACCACCATGGCAGACACCCCCCGCACCCTGTTCGAGAAGGTCTGGGACGATCATGTGATCGGCGACGATCTGCTCTTCGTCGACCTGCATCTGGTGCACGAGGTGACGAGCCCACAGGCGTTCGAGGGGCTGCGGGCGGCCGGCAGGCGGGTGCGGCGGCCCGACCGCACGGTTGCCACCGCCGACCACAACGTGGCCACCGGCCCGGGCGATCCGGACGAGCTGTCGCAGACGCAGCTTGCGGCCCTCGACCGCAACTGCGCCGAATTCGGCGTCCGCCTGTACCCGCTCGGACATCGCCGCAACGGGATCGTGCACGTGATCGGGCCGCAGCTGGGCCTGACCCAGCCCGGCATGACGATCGTCTGCGGCGACTCCCACACGTCCACCCACGGCGCGTTCGGCGCGCTCGCGTTCGGTATCGGCACGAGCGAGGTCGAGCACGTGCTGGCGACGCAGACGCTGCCCCAGCGCCGGCCGCACACGATGCGAATCGACTACGCCGGCGAGCTGGGACCGGGCTGCACCGCCAAGGACATGATCCTGGGCACGATCGGCCAGATCGGCACCGACGGCGCCGCCGGCCATGTGATCGAGTACACCGGCGCAGCCGCCCGCGGCCTCTCCATGGAGGGGCGGATGACGGTGGCCAACATGTCGATCGAGGCGGGCGCGCGGGCGGGCATGTTCGCCCCCGACGACACGACCTTTGCCCACGTCGAGGGCCGGCCGGGCGCCCCCGCCGACTTCGACGCGGCCGTCGAGCGCTGGCGCGGGCTACGTGACCGACCCCGGCGCCGGCTACGACCACACGGTCACGATCGACCTGAACGCGATCGTGCCGCAGGTGTCGTGGGGCACCAACCCCGCCCAGGTGGCGCCGATCACGGGCGTCGTGCCCGACCCCGCCGGCGAGTCCGACGAGCGCGCGCTGGCGTACATGGATCTCCGCCCGGGCACTCCGCTGCGCGAGATCGCGATCGACCGGGTCTTCCTGGGGTCGTGCACCAACTCCCGCATCGAGGATCTGCGCGCCGCCGCGGCCGTGATCGACGGCCGCCGGGTGGCGGGCTCCGTGCGGGCGATGGTGGTGCCCGGATCCGTGCAGGTTAAGGTTCAAGCTGAGAGTGAGGGTTTGGACAGGATCTTCACCGCTGCGGGCTTCGAGTGGCGCGGCGCCGGCTGCTCGATGTGCCTGGGTATGAACCCCGACATCCTCGCGCCGGGCGAGCGCTGCGCCTCGACGTCGAACCGCAATTTCGAGGGCCGCCAGGGCCAGGGCGGGCGCACCCACCTGATGAGCCCGGCCATGGCCGCCGCGGCAGCCGTCACCGGCCGCCTCACCGACGTCCGCGAGCTGGTGGCATCGTGAAGCCCGTCCGGATCGTCTCCGGCCGCGTCGCCGCGCTCGACCGTTCGTCGGTCGACACCGACCAGATCATCCCCAAGCAGTTCCTCAAGCGGATCGAGCGCAGCGGCTTCGGCGAGTTCCTGTTCTACGACTGGATGAAGCAGCCCGACTTCCCGCTGCGCCGGCCCGAGTTCGCCGGAGCGCCGATTCTCGCCGCCGGCCGCAACTTCGGCTGCGGCTCGTCCCGCGAGCACGCGCCCTGGGCGCTGCAGGACTACGGCTTCCAGGCGGTGGCGGCCGAGAGCTTCGGCGACATCTTCGCCACCAACAGCTCGAAGATCGGGCTCCTGACCGTGGCGCTCCCCGCCGACGCGATGCGCGAGCTGCTCGACTCCGCGCCCGCCGAGGCAACCATCGACCTCGAGGCGCAGTCGGTCACGCTCGCCTCCGGCCGCCGGGTCGGGTTCGAGATCGACCCCGGCGTGCGCGAGCGGCTGCTGAACGGCTGGGACGACATCGCCATGACCGAGCTGCGGCTGGCCGAGATCGACCGCTACGAGGCCGAGCGCGAGCGCGACGGCCCGAACGTCCTGGCGATCTGAAAACCGGGGACAGTCCCCGGTCGAAACCCGTCACGGCTTTGTCACGGCGAACGTTCGGGGACTGTCCCCGGTGTGCGGTTCCCGGGGCGGGGTCTCGGCCCGGTCGGTACGATCCCCCGCTGTGAACGTGGCCGTCCCCAAAGAGCACGCCGCGGGCGAGCGGCGGGTGGCGCTCACCCCTGACGCCGTCGGACGGCTCGAGCCGCTGGGATTGACGGTGCTGGTCGAGACCGGCGCGGGCGATGCCGCGGCGCTGCCCGACGCCGCCTACCGCGAGGCCGGGGCGACCGTGGTCGACGCGGCCGCCGCGCTGTACGAGCAGGCCGACATCGTGGTTCGCGCCGGGCGCGTCCAGGCGGACGAGATCTCGGCGCTGCGGCCCGGCACGGTCCTGATCGGGTGGCTGTGGCCGCGCCAGAACCCCGAGCTGGTGCAGGCGCTGGTCGAGGCCCGCATCACCTCGTTCGGGATGGAGTCGATCCCGCGGGTGACGCGCGCGCAGCGGATGGATGCGCTGTCGTCACAGGCGACCGTGTCCGGCTACCGGTCGGTGATCCTGGCCGCCGAGGCGCTGCCCCGGTTCTTCCCGATGCTGATGACCGCCGCCGGCACCGTGGCCCCGGCCCGGGTGCTCGTGCTGGGCGCCGGAGTCGCGGGCCTGCAGGCGATCGCCACCGCCCGCCGCCTGGGCGCGGTCGTCTCGGCCTTCGACACCCGCCCGGTGGTCAAGGAGCAGGTCGAGAGCCTGGGCGCGGCGTTCGTCGAGCTCGAGCTGGAGGTCGCGGGGGCGCAGGACGCGCGCGGCTACGCCACCGCGCTCACCCCCGAGCAGCAGGAGCAGCAGCAGCACCTGCTGGAGCGCCACATCGCCGAGTCCGACGCCGTCATCACGACCGCGCTCGTGCCCGGCATGCCCGCGCCGAGGCTGATCCCCGCCTCGGCGGTGAAGGCCATGCGAGCGGGATCGGTGATCGTCGACCTCGCCGCCGAGACCGGCGGCAACTGCGAGCTCACCGAGCCCGGCGAGAGGGTGGTGCGCGAGGGGGTCACCATCGTCGGCACGCTCAACCTGCCCGCCGGCATGCCGCTGCACGCAAGCCAGATGTACGCGCGCAACCTGTCCGCCGTGCTCGACCACCTGGTGGCCGAGGGCGAGCTGCGGATCGACCTCGAGGACGAGATCAACGCCGACGCGATCATCACCCACGAGGGCCGCGTCACCTCGCGACTGCTGCAGACGGTGGCGGCGTGAACGAGCCGCTGCTGGTCGAGCTCACGGTGCTCGTGCTGGCCGGCTTCGTGGGCGTCGAGGTCATCTCCAAGGTCCCGACCACGCTGCACACCCCGCTCATGAGCGGCACCAACGCCATCCACGGGATCGTCATCGTGGGGGCGATCCTGGTCGCGGGATCGGGCCACGGCGCGCTCACGACGACGCTCGGCACCATCGCGGTCGCCTTCGGCGCGTCCAACGTCGTCGGCGGCTTCCTGGTCACCGACCGCATGCTCGAGATGTTCAAGCGCAAACCGCGTGCCGTCCCGGAGGACACCGGAGACACGGCCGAGTGAGCCGGACAGACCTGATCGGCGCGGCGTACCTGCTGTGCGCGGCGCTCTTCATCATCGGCCTCAAACGACTCGGCTCGCCCGCCACCGCCCGGTCGGGCAACCGCCTGGCCGCGGTGGGGATGGCGTTTGCGATCGTCGCCACCCTGTTCGACCAGCGGGTGGTCAACTACGGGTGGATCGCGTTCGGCGCCGCCGTCGGCGGGATCGCCGGTGCGATCGGCGCGCGCAGGGTGAAGATGACCGCGATGCCGCAGATGGTGGCGCTGTTCAACGGCTTCGGCGGCGGCGCCGCCGCGCTGGTGGCGTTCGCCGACTACCACGACACGGTCGGGCTGCCCGGCCACGTCTCGGCCAAGATCATCGTCTCGATCCTGTTCTCGTCGGTGGTCGGGTCGATCAGCTTCGCCGGCTCGATGGTCGCGTTCGGCAAGCTGCAGGAGGTGATCACGGGCTCGCCGGTCACGCTCCCCGGGCAGCGGGTGATCACGGGCGGGCTGTTCCTGGCGGTGCTCGCCATCTGCGTCCTGCTCGGGACGGGCCACGAGAGCCAGGCGCTGCTCGCCGTCGCGATGGTCATCTCGCTCGTGCTGGGAGTGCAGATGGTGATGGCGATCGGCGGGGCGGACATGCCGGTGGTGATCTCGCTGCTGAACGCGTTCACCGGCCTGGCGACGGCGTCCACCGGATTCGTGCTCTCGAACAACGTCCTGATCATCGCGGGCATGCTCGTCGGCGCGTCGGGCACGCTCCTCACCCAGATGATGGGCCGGGCGATGAACCGCACCATCACAAACGTCGTCTTCGGCGCGTTCGGCACCGGCGGGGGCACCGCGATCGCCGGCCCGGGCGGCATCGACGGCCAGGTGCGGGCAACGACCGCCGACGACGTCGCCGTCATGCTCGCGTACGCCCGCCGCGTGGTGATCGTGCCCGGGTACGGACTCGCCGTCGCGCAGGCCCAGCACAACGTGCGCGAGCTGGCCGATCAGCTCGAGCGGCGGGGCGTGGACGTCCGCTACGCCATCCACCCCGTCGCCGGGCGCATGCCGGGGCACATGAACGTGCTCCTGGCCGAGGCCGATGTCCCCTACACCCAGCTGTACGAGATGGACGACATCAATCCCGAGTTCGCGCGCACCGACGTGTCGCTCGTGATCGGCGCAAACGACGTGGTCAACCCCGCCGCCAAGAACACGCCCGGCAGCCCGATCTACGGCATGCCCATCCTGAACGTCGATCAGTCGACGGCGGTGGTCGTGCTCAAACGCAGCATGAACACCGGGTTTGCGGGCATCGAGAACGAGCTCTTCTTCGACCCGAAGACCTCGATGCTCTTCGGGGACGCCAAGGCGTCGGTCAGCAGCCTCACCGCCGCCGTCAAGAACGCCTAGCCCGTAGGTGGGGCGGCGGGGGCCGGCGTGGACCGGCCCACCCGCCGCGTGGAACCTACGACTCCGGTGTGTCCGACGACGTGCTGGACGGCATTGCGAACCTGCCGCCCATCTCGTACGCGCCGTATGCGGCGACCAGGGCCGCGATGATGGTCAGCCAGAGCCCGATGGCCGTGTGGCTGTGATGGTCGATGAACTCGAAGACCCCCATCAGCGCGGTGAACACGCTCGCGATGAGGATCGCCATCGGCAGCGGCACCGGCAGGTCGGGGCCGTTGGGGATGAAGAGAAGGACGGCGCCGGCCAGCATCACCAGCGATCCCAGCACGGCCAGCTTGCCGATGAAGTTCACGTCCCACGCGCTGGCGGTCGCGGTGATAGAGCCGAACGACCCGACATTGACCGTAATCGAGTACCAGTCAAGAAACAGCGTGCCGATCAGGGCGAGCAGCGTGCCGCCCACAACAATCCACTGGCTGCGGGACACCTTTGACCAGTCCATAACCACACTCCCTTGCGAAGATGACGAGAGGAATCTGCCCTTCGTTCGTCGCATACACGACGAATCCTCTCAAGCCTACAGGCGTGCAAGCAGCGCTGCCAGAAGCCCGGTGCGCTCCCTGATCGACTCGAGCGAGACGCGCTCGTCGAGGGCGTGGGCGCCCGCGCCGTTGGGCCCAAGGCCGTCGATCACCGGCGTGCCGACCGCGGCCGCGAAGTTTCCGTCGGATCCGCCCGGCGATGCGTTCTCGTCCAGTCTGATCCCCGCGTCCGCGGCGATCGCGATCGCGCTGCGGACGAGCTCGGCGCCCGCCCCCGTCTGCACCATCGGCGGCCTGGTGACGCCGCCCGTGACGGTCAGCACGGCGCCGTCCAGGTGGGGTTGCAGGGAGCGGAGCGAGTCCTCGACGGAACGCTGGCCGTCGGCCGTCCAGGCGCGGGCGTCGATCCGCGCCCAGGCCTCGCCGGCCACGACGTTGTCCCCGGTGCCCCCGCCGACCTGACCGACGTTCGTGCGGATGCCCCTGGCCGGGTCGCCCAGCGCATGCACCGCGATGGTCTGGTGGGCCAGCTCCTCGACGGCCGAGACGCCCGCCCGAGAGCCGTTGCCGGCGTGGGCCGCCCGGCCGCGAATGTGCAGCTGGTAGCGGGCCAGCCCCGAGCGGCTGGTGGTGATCGTGCCCTCCTTGACCGGGGGCTCGAGCACCAGCACGGCCCGCGCGCTCCTGGCGATCTCCTCCACCAGGGGGCGGCCGGTGGGGCTGCCGATCTCCTCGTCAGCGGTGATCAGCACCTGCACGGGCCGCCGTGGCTCGCCGATCGAGCGCAGTGCCTCGAGCCCGATGACGATCCCAGCCTTCATGTCCAGGGCGCCCGGCCCCCAGGCGTAGCCGTCCTCCAGCCGGAAGGGCATCGACGGCAGGGTGCCCGCCGGCCAGACCGTGTCCATGTGGGCCACCAGCACGAGCGGTGGGCCGTCGTTTGGCCCGAGCTGTGCGGTCAGGTGCAGACCTCGCGGCGTGACCGTCGCGCCGAGCCCCTCGAGCTCGGCGGCCAGGAAGCGCCCAATGTGGCCGATCCGCTCCGGATCGCCGGTGGGGCTTTCCAGCTCGACCAGCCGGCGCAGGAGCTCGACCGCGTCCATCATCGGCGAAAGCGTAACCGGTGCCGGTGACCGCCGCAGCGACCACCGGCACCGGCGCGTGCTTTACTGGACGAGCCGGGAGCTGCCCGCCGCGATGTCCGACGCGATCTGCTGGAAGATCGTCGTCAGATTCGACGGTATCGGGTCGGCGTAGTAGTCGCCGGGGCTCGCCATCTCCTGCATCGCGGTGATCGAGGAGATCGCCGGCGACTCATCGTTCTGCTGGTAGGTCTGGCAGGCCGTTCCCGAGCTCTGGTCGCCATAGAGGATGGTGTACACGAGCACCTTGGCACTGCCGGCAGCGCCCTTGTAGGCCGTGGCGTCGTTGACCGCCGTCTGGCACGGCTGCATGCAGTGCGGGTCCGAGTCGGGCGTGGTCACGGTCTTTCCCTTTACAACCGTCTTCACGTCCTGGCAGCTCTGGCCCTCGTTGGCCGCGCCGTCGGAGAGCACCACCATGATCTTCTGAACGCCGGTGCGGCCGTCCTTGATGAGCTCGGCGTCAGCGGCCTCCATGGCGCTGGCGTACCCGGTCTGGCCGCCCGCCTTCATGCAGTTGACGTCGCTCACGAGCGGAGAGCTCGTGATCAGCGTGCCCGATGTCGTCATGTAGTTGTTCGACAGCGGCACGATCAGGTAGCTCGGCGTGGAGTCGGTGTACGGTGTGTTGCCGTAGTTGGTCGGTGGGTAGGACTCGCCGGCCTCCGCGTTGCAGATGTCCGAAGTGCCGTTCATGTCGGGCGGCAGCACCGCCAGTCCGACGTAGTCCGCCGTCGGGTCGAGGCCGGGCAGGAATCCCGTCAGCACCCCGGTCTTCAGGTTCGCGAGCTTGCTGTCCGAGGCCATCGATCCGGTGCGGTCGAGGACGAGCATGATGTCGAGCGGCACCTCGCCGCAGGGAGAGCACGCCTGGGCGTGGGCACTCAGGGAGATGGTCGTGAACCCGAGCAGCTTCAGCAGGTACGTGGGCACGTTCGCCGTCTCATTCACCGTCACCGTGTTCGGATACGTGCACGTGAACTGGCCCTGGGTAACGCAGGTCGCGGTGACGGTCTGGGTCACGTTGGCCACCGGAACACCCGTGATCGGGTTCTTGCCGCCGGACTCCGACCCGTACGACTGCGCCGCGGAGATCGCGTTGGCCGCGATCGGCGGATAGGACATCGTCAGCTGGCCGGCACCCGCCGCCGCCGAGGCGTCCGTCGACGCCTGCAGCGCCTGCTGCACGCGATAGGCGTTGCCAAGGTCGATGACCAGTCCCGCAAAGACCAGGATCGTGAACATGAACACCACCACGAGCGGCAGCGTCTGACCGGAGGTCACCCTGAGGGCGTGCATACCGGAGCGCCGGGGTGGGGCAGCGGGGGCAGCGGTCGGCTCCGAGCGTTCGAGGGGGGTTGGCGTCACTCTGACTGCCTCCCTGGAAGGTGTTTCTTGGCGCGATGCCTCCCCACGGACACGGGATCGGTGGAGGGTGCGTACACGTCACACCATCGGAGCCGGGCGCCGGTTCCTCAATCACCCGTATGGGGTTGCGCTCTGCCGGTGGCCGCCGCGGCGGCCACCGGCTCAGGCGCGTGCCTTACTGGACGAGCCGGGAGCTGCCGGCCGCGATGTCCGACGCGATCTGCTGGAAGATCGTCTGCAGGTTGGCCGGATTCGGGTCGGGGTAGTAGTCGCTGGGACTGGCCATCTCCGACATGGCGGTCTGCGGCGTGATCTGCGGCGACTCGGTGTTGCCCGTGAAGTCCGTGCAGGCGCCGTAGTCCTGGGTCGGGCCGTACAGGATCGTGTAGATCCAGATGTTGTTGGGCGCCGCCTTGAGCGTGGCGGCCTCGTTGACTCCGGCCTGGCAGGGCTGCATGCAGTCGACCGATGTCGGCTGGGCGCTGCAGTTCTGGCCGGTGTTCGCGGCGCCGTCTGACAGCAGCACGATCACCTTCTGCACGCCGGAGCGGCCGTCTGCGGTCAGCTCCTGTGCGGCCGCCGCCATGGCGTCGGCGTACTCGGTGCTGCCGCCGGGCTGCATGCACGACTGGATGTCCGAGACGAGCGGGTCGCTGTTGACGAGCGCGCCCTGGACCGTCAAGTAGCTGTACTCCATCGGGTTGATGATGTCGTAGGTGGGGTTTGCCACCGTGTAGCCCATCGAGGTCGTGATCGTCTGGGATTGCCTGCTTCTGCCGCTGCCGGTGGTGTAGGTCCAGTTGGTGCTCTGCTGTCCGTCGGTGTTGGGGTCACAGGGGTTGCTGCCCGCCGAGGTATCGGGCGGCAGGACGGCCAGGCCGAGCTGATCGGCGGTCGGGTCGAGGCCGGGCAGGAAGCCCTGCGTCAGCCCCTGCTGGAGGTCGGTCCACTTGTTGCTCTGGGCCATGGATCCCGTGCGATCGACCACCAGCATGATGTCGAGCGGGATCTCCCCGCAGGGCGAGCACGCCTGGGCATGGGCACTCAGCGAGATCGTGCTGAACCCGAGCAGCTTCAAAAGGTACGTGGGCACGTTCGCCGTCTCATTCACCGTCACCGTATTCGGATACGTGCACGTGAACTGGCCCTGAGTGATGCAGGTCGCGGTGACGGTCTGGGTCACATTGGCCACGGGAACACCGGTGATCGGGTTCTTGCCGCCGGACTCCGACCCGTACGACTGCGCCGCCGAGATCGCGTTGGCCGCGATCGGCGGATAGGACATCGTCAGCTGGCCGGCACCCGCCGCCGCCGAGGCGTCCGTCGACGCCTGCAGCGCCTGCTGCACGCGATAGGCGTTGCCAAGGTCGATGACCAGACCGGCAAAGACCAGGATCGTGAACATGAACACGCAGACGAGCGGCAGCGCCTGACCCGACGTGGCCGCCAGGCCGCGCACGCGTGAGGGCCGTCCTGCGACGGTGGGGGCTGAATCGGTTCGCTGCGGAGGTTCAACGGGGGTGGGCGCCATTCACTGCCTCGCTCGAAAGGGGTGGGGTAGTCAAAAAATCGGAGATCCAACCCGATCTCTCAATCACCCGAATGGGGCGAAGCTACTCACCGAGGGCGACGAGCTCCGCCAGCTCGTCGTCACCCAGATCGGAGAGCGCCGACTCGACGCCGCGATCGACGATCCGGGTCGCCAGGTCGCGCTTGCCCGCGATCAGCTGGTCGATGCGCTCCTCGATCGTCCCGGCGCAGACCATCCTGTGCACCTGCACGACCCGGGTCTGGCCGATCCGATGGGCGCGGTCGGAGGCCTGGTCCTCGACCGCAGGATTCCACCAGCGGTCGAAGTGGAACACGTGGCTGGCGTTGGTCAGGTTCAGGCCGAGGCCCCCCGCCCGCAGCGACATCACCAGCACACGCGGCTCACCGCCCGGCTGCTGAAACCCGTCCACGATCCGCTCCCGTCCCGCCCGTGGCGTCGAGCCGTCCAGGTGCAGGAGCTCTCCGGCCAGCTCGCGCTCGAGGTGCTCGGCGAGCAGCTTTCCCATGACTGCGTACTGGGTGAACACGAGCGCGCTATCGCCCTCGTCGACCACCTCGGCCAGCATCTCGGTCAGCCGGTCGAGCTTGCCCGAGCGGCCGGCCAGCGTCCCGTGGCGGCCGAGCGCATGCGCCGGGTGGTTGCAGACCTGCTTCAGGCGCGTGATCAGGGCCAGGACGTTGCCGCGGCGCTCGATCCCCGACATGCCCCGGACGCGGCCGAGCATCGCATCGATCGTCGCCTGGTAGAGCGCCGCCTGCTCGACCGTGAGCGTGCAGAACTCGGTCGAGTCCTGCCTGGGGCGGCAGGTCGGGCAGCACCGAGGGGTCGGTCTTGCGCCGCCGCAGCAGAAAGGGCCCCGTCATCCGCCGCAGCGCCTCCTCCGCGCGTCCGTCGGCCGCGGCGCTCGATCGCGTTTGCGAACAGGCGCCGGAAGCCGGTGCGCGTGCCCAGCAGGCCGGGATTGAGGACGTGCATGATCGACCACAGGTCGTCGAGCCGGTTCTCGACCGGGGTGCCGGTCAGCGCGACCCGGTGGCCGGCCTCGATCGCACGGGCCGTCTGCGCCGCCCGGGTGAGCGGGTTCTTGATCGCCTGCGCCTCGTCCAGCACGAACATCCGCCAGCTCGACGCCGACAGCATCCGGCGGTCGCGCGGAAGCAGTGCGTAGGAGGTCAGCACCACGTCCCAATCCTCGAGATCCGCGGCGCGGGAGGTGCGGTCGGGGCCGTGGTGGATCAGCGTGCGCAGCCCGGGCGCAAACCGGTGCAGCTCGCGCTGCCAGTTCCCCAGCACCGAGGTCGGGCAGACGATCAGCGCCGCCCGGTCGTCGTCGTCGCTGCGGTCGAGCAGGTACGCGATCAGCTGCACGGTCTTCCCCAGCCCCATGTCGTCCGCCAGGAGCGTCCCGAGGCCCAGCTCGCGCATCCGCACGAGCCAGCCCAGGCCCGCCTTCTGGTAGGGCCGCAGCTCACCCTCGAACTCCGCCACGGGCTCGACCGGTCGCCGCAGCGCCGGATCGCGCAGGCGGGCCGCAAGGCCGGACAGGTCGCCCTCGCTCTCGACGACCGAGACGACCAATCCGCGCACGTCCGTCGACCCGGCCAGGGCGGCGCCGAGCGCCGTCATGGCGGGCAGGCCCGGGCTGTGCAGCACGGTCGCCGCGAGTGCCCTGGCGCGGGCGAGCGCCTTCGGGTTGAGCGCCCGCCACTCGCCCCCCAGCCGCACCAGCGGCTGCGTCGCGGCGGCGAGCGCCCGGAACTCCTCGATGCTGATCTCGTGGCCGCCGAGCGATGCATGCAGGTCGTACCGGACGACGCCGCTCAGCTGCAGCGAGCCGCCGGCGAGCTCCAGCCTGGCGTCGTCGAGCTCGAGGTCGCGCTCCTCGGACACTTCGGCGGGCAGCTCCACGCGCGCGCCGGCGAACTCGAGCGCCGAGGTCGCGAGGCGAAGCTCGATCACGCCCTCCTCGGCCATCGAGCACGACGCCGTCCACCGCCCTTCCGAGCGGTGCGAAGACATGCGCGGCGCGGCGCAGGAGCGCCGGGTCGTCGGGAGTCGCCCGCAGCAGCCAGCCGCGCTCGCCGCCGCTCGGGCAGCTCGAGCCGCAGCTGCAGCGGCGCCAGCGAGTCGCGCAGCCGCACCACGGGCGCCGCCATGCCCAGGTCGGGGGCGACCGCCCGCAGCAGCGGCTGCAGGACGGCCAGGTCGACTCCGGAGAGCTGCGACATCGCCGGCCCGCAGCAGCTTTGGGTCGCGTACCGCGGCCGCGAGCGCGCGCATGCTCGAGTCGACGAACCCCTCGACCGCCGCCTCGGGGGCGAGCGCCTCGGGCTCCTCGGCGTCGCCCTGCTCGACCACCGCGTACCCCGCCTCGGGGAAGGCGGCGGCAAACCGGCTCAGATCAGGCACCGTGCCGCCGGCGAGCACGGCCTGCTCGACCACCCTGGCCGCGAGCCGCCACGCCCGCACCGACGCGCTGGACGACCCGTTACGATCGGTGAGCAGGTAGGCCAGGCCCGGCAGCGCGCCCAGGCAGCGCATCTCGACCGACCGGCGGCGACCGCCGACCGCGACGGTCTGGCTCAGGCGCCGCAGCGTGTCGGGCAGCCCGAGCTCGTCCAGCAGATCGGCCCAGCCGCCCGGCGTGAGGGGCGAAAACGAGTACAGGCCGAGCACAGGCTCCTCCACCCCACGCGGGACGAAGGCCAGCTCCAGCGGCGCCCGCCGCGCGGTTGATGTGGAGGGGAGGGACAAAAATTGGTACCGTAGCGGCAGATGCATCTGCGGCTGACCATCAACGATCAGGTTCACGAGATGTCGGCCGAGCCGCATCGCTCGCTGGCGGACGTCATCCGCACCGACGCCGCCCTCACCGGCACCAAGGTCGCGTGCGGCGAGGGGACGTGCGGCAGCTGCACCGTGCTCGTGGACGACCGGGCCGTGCTCTCGTGCCTGACGCTGGCCGTCGCGTGTGACGGGGCCGATGTGCGCACCGTCGAGGGCGGCGGAGACGAGCTGCTCGAGCGTCTGCGCAGGCCTTCGTCGCCGAGGACGCGTTCCAGTGCGGCTTCTGCACGCCCGGCCAGCTGCTCGTCGGCCGTGGCGCTGCTTGAGCGCGACGCCACACCCGACCACGGGCGAGATCGGTCGCGGCGATGAGCGGCAACCTGTGCCGCTGCGGCGCCTATCCCGCGATCGCAGCGCGCCGTTGCCCGCGCGGCCGGGGCGGCCTGATGCCGCGGCTGGTGCGCACCGAGGTGGTGATGGAGGGCCGCTCGAGGATCGCTGGACGCTGGTCGAGGACGACGCCAGCCCGGAGTACGACCCCGACGACTACCTGGCCGTCGTGGGCCATCCGCACACCCGCGTCTCGGCCCCCGCCCGGCTCTCGGGGTCGGCCAGTTCACCTCGGATATCAGCCTGCCGGGGATGCTGGACGCCGCGGTGCTGCGCAGCCCCCACGCCAACGCCCGCGTCGTCTCGCTCGACCTCGCGGCCGCCGCGGCGCTCCCGGGCGTCCGCGCGGTGATCGGGCCAGGCGACGTGCCCGACCGCGACCGCCGGCCGGTGCTGACCGACGCGCCGGAGTACGCGGGGGCGGCGGTGGCGGCCGTCGCCGCCGACACGCCGGAGCGGGCCGAGGAGGCGCTCGCGGCGCTGGCGCCCGGACTGCGAGCCGCTCGGCTTCGTCGTCGACCTCGACGAGGCCTCGCCCGGCAGAACTTCATCGGCGAGCCGTCCGAGACCTCGCGCGGCGACGTCGACGCCGCTCTGGCGGGCGCCGCGGCGGTCATCGACGCCGAGTACCGCACGCCCGGCGCAGCTCCAGAACGCGCTGGAGACGCACTGCGCCGTCGCCGACTGGGAGTCGGGCGGGCTGACCGTGTGGTCGTCGACGCAGGGCATCTTCGCCGCCCGCGACGAGCTGGCCGCGGCGTTCGACCTCGAGCCCGACGACGTGCGGGTGGTGTGCGAGTACATGGGCGGCGGGTTCGGGGCGAAGCAGGGCGCCGGCGCCGAGGGCTTCCTTGCCGCCGAGCTGTCCCGGCGCAGCCGGCGGCCCGTGCGGCTGGTGTTCTCGCGCCGCGAGGAGAACGTGACGGCCGGCTACCGCTTCCCCACCGCCCAGACGTACCGCATCGGCGCGGACGCCGACGGCACGCTGGTCGGGATCGAGAGCTCGGCGGTGATGGGGCTCGGCGTCCACGGCTGGGCGTTCCCGGTGCTGAACCCGGCCGAGACGCTGTACGCATGCGAGAACGTGCGCGCGATGGTGCTGCCGGTCAAGCTCAACCTCGGCTTCTCGAACGCGTTTCGGGCGCCGGGCGTGATGGAGGGCACGTTCGGGTTCGAGCAGGCGATCGACGAGCTGGCCGAGGAGCTCGGCATCGACCCGCTCGAGCTGCGGCTGCGAAACCACGCGGACGTCGAGCAGGCGAGCGGCCGCCCGTACACCTCCAAGCGCCTCGAGACGTGCCAGCGGCGGGTGGCCGAGCTGGCCGGCTGGGCGGAGCGCGACGCGCTGCGCACCGACGGCCGCATCCGGCGCGGAATGGGGATGGCCAGCCAGATCTGGTGGGGCGGCGGCGGGCCGCCGGCCTATGCCGACGTGCGGATCGGCCGCAGCGGCCGGCCGATGCTCGTCGTGCGGCTTCCAGGATATCGGCACCGGCACCATGACCGCCTGCGCCGTGATCGTCGCCGAGTCGCTGGGCGTCGCCGTCGACAGCGTCCGCGTGCGGGCCGGCGACACCGGCCGGATCGGGGTACGGGCCGATCTCGGGCGGCTCGATGACGCTGGCGTCGATGGCGCCGGCGGTGCGCTCGGCCGCCCACCACGTCCGCCTGCAGCTGCTCGAGCTGGCCGCCGACATGTTCGAGATCTCGGCCTCCGACCTCGTGCTGCGCGACGGCGAGGTCCGGTCGCGTGACGGCACGCTCCACCACGAGATCACCGAGATCACCGGCAAGCTGGGCAACGCCTCGCTGGTGGGGCACGGCTCGCGCGGGCCGAACCCGACGACATGCGCATCAACACGTTCGGCTGCCAGATCGCCCAGGTGGCCGTCGACACGCTCACGGGCCGGCTCGTGGTGGAACGCGTGTGGGCGGTGCACGACGTCGGCCGGATCATCAACCCGATGGGGGCGCTGAGCCAGGTCAACGGCGGCATCATGCAGGGCGTCGGGTTCGCGCTGAGCGAGGAGCGGGTGGTCGACCCGACCACCGGCACCGTCGTGAACGCGGGCTTCGAGGACTACAAGGTGCCGACGATGGCGGATACGCCCGAGATCGTCTGCGAGTTCGTCGACACGCCCGATCCGCACCTCGCACTGGGCGTCAAGGGCCTCGGCGAGCCGCCCATCATCCCCACCGCCGCGGCGATCGGAAACGCCTTCGCCCACGCGACCGGGGTGCGGCTGCGCGAGGCGCCGTACACGCCGCGGCGGGTGCTCGAGGGGCTGGGGCCAGTGAGGCCGTTCACCTACTCCCGGCCCGAGTCGGCGGCGGCGGCGGCCGAGCGCCTGAGCGCTCCCGGCGCGCGGGCGATGGGCGGCGGCACCGACCTGCTGACCCAGCTGCAGCGCGGCATCCGGCCGGCCGATGAGGTGGTCGACCTGCGCGGCGCCGGCCTCGAGGGGATCGAGGCCGACGGCGACGCGCTGCGGATCGGTGCGGCCACCCGCATCGCCGACGTCGCCCGCCATCCCGATGTCGGGCGCGCGGTACGCCGTGCTCGCCCAGGCGGCCGGCTCGGTCGGCTCCCCGCAGCTGCGCGAGATGGGCACGGTGGCGGGCAACCTGTGCCAGGCCGTTCGCTGCTGGTACTTCCGCCACCCCGACCTGACCTGCTGGCTGCGCGGCGGCGACACCTGCTACGCCCAGATCGGCGACCACCGCAAGCACGGCCTGGAGCCGGGCGACTGCATCTCGGTGGCGCCGTCCGACCTGGCGGCCGCCCTGCTCGCGCTGGATGCGGTCGTCACGACCGACCGGCGCGAGAGCCTCCCGCTGGCCGATCTGTACCGCCGGGCGAGCGCCGAGGACCGCTCCACCCTCGCCCTCGAGCCGGGCGAGCTGATCACCGCCGTGACCGTGCCCCGGCCGCCGGAGGCGAGCGCCTACGTGCGCGCCGGCGAGCGGGAGGCGTGGAGCTTCGCCCTGTGCGGCGTCGCGGCCGCCCGCATCTCGGGGCGCACGCGGCTCGCGGCGATCGGCGTCTCCAACCTGCCCCGCCTGCTCGACCCGGCCGACCCGCTGGCCGGCCTGCCCGGCCTCGAGATGACCGCCTGGAAGCGCCGCCTGCTCCAGACCCTGTCGGCGGACGCGCTCGCCGCCCTGGGCTAACCCCAAAGCGGGGACAGTCCCCGGTTGGTTGGCGGGTCGATTTTGGCGCACTATTGTGACACCGTGATCCGACTCGCCCCCGTCGCGGCGGCGCTGTGCCTCGCCGCGCTGGCCGTCCCCGCCTCCGCGACCGCCATGCCGCTGCCGCAGGTGGCGGTCAAGGCCAAGCCGCCGCCGGTCAACGAGGAGTCGCCGTCGGCCGCGCCGGGCGAGTTCGCGTGGGTGCAGAACTCGAAGCTCCACCCCCACCTCTACAACGTGTACGCCCAGCTCGGCGGGGGCGCCCGTGTCCGCGTGAACGCGCCCGGGACGCAGGCCGGCCTCGGCACCGGCATCGACGGCCACACCCTGGCGTACACCCAGGTGCGCGGCGGCCAGCAGAGCATCCGGCTCTACGACCTCCAGACACACATGCGCAGCGGCCCGCCGGCGGGCGTGAACACGCCGAACATCGAGGACGAGCCCTCCATCTCGGGGAACTGGCTGCTGTTTCACCGGCTCGAGGACGGGTCGTCCCCCGGCCAGCAGGTGCTCCTGGCGAACCTGACCACCGGCGCGACCCGGTGCTGGCGTCGCTGCCGGGCGGGCGCGGCTTCCTCGAGGCCGGCCAGGTGAACGGCAACTTCGCGGTCTTCACCCAGTCCAGGACGGGCACGGCGTTCAACGTGTGGCTCTACAACATCGCCCAGAAGACGCTGACCGTGATCCCGAACCCGCTCGGCAAGATGCACACGGCGGCCGCGGTGAATCCGTTCGGGACGGTCTACTTCGAGCAGAGCGGCGGGGGCTGCGGCCGGAACGCCACGGTCGAGGAGTACCCCGTCGGCGGGCCGATGTCAGCGGCGGGCACGCTCAAGCCGGGGATCGACCTGTTCCACCCGTTCCTGTTCGAGAACGGCTCGCTCGACAGCTTCCTGTTCGCCAAGATCCACTGCCGCGGCGGCGGGATCGACATCTACAAGACGCTCGTTCTCCTAGCGGTCGGCGCGGGTGACGGCGCCCTCGCTGGCCGACGAGACCAGCGCTGCGTACTTGGCGAACACGCCGCGGGTGTAGCTGCGGCGGCGGCGGCGTCCAGTCGCGCAGGCGGGCGCCGATCTCGTCGTCGGAGAGCGCGACCCGCAACTCGCGGGCGGTGACGTCGAACTCGATCGTGTCGCCGTCGCGGACGATCGCGATGCGGCCCGCCGCGGGCCGCCTCGGGCGTGACGTGTCCGGCCATCAGGCCATGGGTGGCGCCCGAGAAGCGGCCGTCGGTGACCAGCGCCACCTGATCGCCGAGGCCCTCGCCGACGAGCGCGGCGGTGACGTGCAGCATCTCGCGCATGCCCGGGCCGCCGGCGGGGCCCTCGTAGCGGATCACGACCACGTCGCCGGCCTGGATCGCGCCCTTCTTGACCGCCGCGAAGCAGTCCTCCTCGGAGTCGAACACCCGCGCCGGCCCGCTGTGGGAGAGGCGCTCGTGGCCGGCCAGCTTGACCACGCACCCATCCGGCGAGAGGTTGCCGCGCAGGATGGCCAGCCCGCCGGTGGGCTTGAGCGGCGTCTCGATGGGCACCACCACCGGCTGACCGGGTGTCTCGACCGCGGCCTCGGCAATCTCCGCCATGGTGCGGCCGTCCACGTTGCGGGCGCCCGCGTGCACCAGGTCGCGCTTGCGCAGCTCGCGGGCGACCAGCGCAACGCCGCCGGCGTCGAACATGTCGGTGGCGACGAACTGCCCGCCGGGCTTGAGGCTCGCGACGATCGGGGTGCGGGCGGCGACGGCATCGAACTCGTCGATGCGTGAAGGGGATGTCGAGCTCGTGCGCGATGGCGAGCAGGTGCAGGACGCCGTTGGTCGAGCCGCCCGACGCGGCCACCGCCGCGGCGGCATTCTCGATCGCGTCGCGGGTGATGATGTGCGACGGCCGGACGTCATCGCGCACCAGCCGCATGACCATCCGGCCGCACTCCTCGGCCGCATCGCCCTTGCCGCGGTTGAGCGCCGGGATGCCGTTCAGGCCGGCCGGGCTGATGCCGAGGAAGTCGAGCGCCATCGACATGGTGTTGGCGGTGAACTGGCCGCCGCAGGCGCCGGCGCCGGGGCATGCGGCCGACTCCACCTCGTGCAGCTCGGCCGCGTCGATGCGTGCCGGCGGCGTAGGCACCGACCGCCTCGAACACGTCCTGGATGGTGATGTCGCGGCCGCGGAAGGTGCCCGGTGCGATCGAGCCGTTGTAGAACACGAGGCCGGGGACGTCCAGCCGGCACAGGGCCATCGCCCCCGCCGGGATCGTCTTGTCGCAGCCGACGATGCACACGAGGCCGTCCAGCAGGTGGCCGCGAACGACGAGCTCGATCGAGTCGGCGATCAGCTCGCGGCTGATCAGCGAGGCCTTCATGCCCTCGGTGCCCATCGACACCCCGTCCGAGATCGAGATGGTGTTGAACTCCATCGGCGTGCCGCCGGCCGCGCGCATCCCCGCCTTGACGCGCTGGGCCAGCTCGCGCTGGTTGAAGTTGCACGGCATCGTCTCGATCCACGTCGTGGCGACGCCGATCAGGGGCTTCGCCAGATCGTCGTCGGTGAATCCGATCGCCTTCAGCATCGCCCGCGCCGGGGCGCGGTCGGGGCCGTCGGTGAGCGCGGCGCTGTGGCGCTTGGCGGGGTCGGACGGGCGGTCGTACGGGTCGTGCGGCACGGGACGCCAAGCCTACAGCGTGATCACTCCCGCGGCGCCTCGACCGCAACGTACAGACCCCAGGCCCGGCCCGAGTCGAAGAGCTCGTCGGGGTCGACGTCGCCCACCTCGCCGAGGACGTGCGGTGCGGGGTCGTCGGGTGTGCTGCCCCACACGAATCGTCGCAACGGCTCCACCTCGGGCTGCGCGAGATGGTCGCCGCGCTCCTGCGCCGCCAGCAGTTCCTCGCCCGCCGGGCCGTCTGCGTATCCCTTGCCCATCCCCCAAGTGTAGAGCGGTACGCTGCGGGCGACATGGCCAACGACGCCGCCGAGATCGCGGGCGAGCCGGGGGCCGGACGCATGTCCGGGGAGCGGGCGCTGCGCCTGGGGGCATGCGCGGCCGCCATCGCGTTCGCGATCACGGTGGTCGGGGGCTATCGCCTGGGCTGGGCGTGGACCGGCTTCGGCGACAACAACACGGTCTGGGTGTGGCTGCACCTGCTCGTCCTGCCGGTCGTCCTGGCGGCGGCACCCGTCTGGTACCGCACCCGCCGCGAGCTGCGTGTGGAGTGGCGCTTCCTGGCCGCCGGCGTGCTGGCGGCCTTCGCTGTCCTCCTGGCCGGCGGGTACGGGCTGGGATGGACGTGGACCGGATTCGACGGCCGCACGCTGTGGGACTGGCTGGAACTGCTCGTGCTCCCCGCAACCGTGACGGTGCTCTCGATCCGCCTGTCGATGGGGCGCGGCGTGCACCCGCGGGTGCGACAGGCGGGTGCGGGACTCCTGGTGGCGTTCGCGCTGCTCGTCACCGCCGGCTACGCGTTCGAGTGGGAGTGGACGGGATTCCCCGGCAACACGCTCTGGGACTGGCTGCACCTGCTGCTCGTGCCGTTCGTGCTTCCGATCGGCCTCGTGTGGTTCTCGACCCGGCCGCGGCCCGAGAAGGAGCCCGAGGAGGCGGCTACAACGCCCGCCGAAGCAGGCTGACGAGCTCGTCCCGTCCGGGCGGGGGCGTCATCCGCCGCAGCTCCGGCCGGTCGAGGGCGGCGTCGGCCACCTCGCCGAGCTGGGCCTCGATGACACCGAGCTCGGACAGGCGCCGGATGCCGCCGCCGAGCTCTGCCACCTTCGCCGCGATGCTGTCTACGGGGACATCGATTGCCACGGCGAGGGCCTCGACGGCGGCGGGCTCGCGCCGGTGCATCACGACGAGCACATGGGGCAGCATGGCCGCGTTCGTGGCCGCGTGGGGCGTCTCGCAGATGCGGACGATGGTCTGGCAGAGCACGTGATGCAGCGAGTAGCCGGCCGAATCCATGGCGTAGGCGGCGAGCAGGGCGCCGAGCGCGAGCTGGTCGATCGCGTCATCCGCGTCCGGCCCGAGGCCGTGCGCGATCATGCCCGCGGCGGCCGCGGCGACCATGCTCGCCACCGGATTGGCCGCGGGACCGTAGAGCGACTCGGCGGCATGGGCCAGCGCGTTCATCGCGCTTGCGCGCCGATCTACCTCGGACTGGCCGGTCATGAGCACGGGGTCGGCGAGCACCAGCACCGGCCGGTGCCGCCCGCGCTCCTCGTAGCCGGGGACGAGCCGGTGCCCGGTCGTCATCTCGGCGCCCGAGAGCGTCGTCGGCACCGCACACACGCGCCCGCCCCTGGCCGCGGCAACGGCCTTGGCGGTGTCGATCACGCGTCCGCCGCCCCAGGCGACAACCGGGCCGTCGCCGACCGTGTCGACCAGGGCGGCCGCGGCGTCCACCACCTGGCCGGAGGGCACGTCGTGCACCGAGCGCCAGGAGTCGCGCAGGGCGGGCGGGATGGACTCCCGCGCCCGCGGCGTCGAGAGCAGGTCGGCACCGGGCCATGCGCGCTCTCCGGCACCGCGCCCGAAGTGGATCACGCGAGGGCCGTCCGGCCACGTGAACGGCTTCACTGGGCCATCGCCACGCCCGCAACGACGAGCGCCGCCCCCAGGCCGAGCCATACCGTCACCTGCTCGCCCAGCGTGACCGCCCCGATCGCAATCGCCACCACCGGCACACCGTACAGATATGCGGTCGTGCGCGACGCGTCCAACCGCCGCAGGGCGAGCGTCCAGGCCATGTACCCGAGGAATGTGGCAGCGACCCCGAGGTAGAGCAGAAGCGCGATCCCGCCCGGATGGAGGGCGCCCACGCGACGCGCCGTTCCCGTCCCGGCGAGGGGCACGAGCACGACGGTGCCGACCAGCGATGCGGCCGCGGTCACCGCCACGGCGCCGAAGCGGGCGAGCAGCGGCTTGACGAGGACGTTGTAGCCGGCAAAGGCGATCGGGGCGGCGAGCACCAGGAGCGGGCCGTGCGCGTTTGCAAACGAGATCCGCTCTCCCGACCCGAGCAGGATCACCACCATCACCCCGGCGAAAGACACCGCGAGCCCGGCCGCGCGGCGGCGCGAGAACCGCTCCTGGCCGATCGCCAGCGCCATCGCGAGCGTGATCCCCGGCGCGGAGGCGACCACCACGCTGGCCGTGCCGGCCGTCGTCAGGCGTTCGCCGGCGTTCAGCGACAGGTGGTAGACGACCACGACCAGCAGGCCCGCGGCGACCAGCCGCAGCAGGTCACGCCGGCCCGCGCCCGGCAGCCCCCGTGTCAGGACAAGGGCAACGGCGAACCCGGGCGCGGCGATCAGATAGCGGCCGAGCGCGATGTCGGGGGCCGTCAAGCCGTCGTGAAGCAGCTCCTTGATGGCCGCAAACGCCCCGGCCCACACGACCACGACCATGCACAGCAGCAGATGCGGGCTTCGTGGGAGACTGCCGCGCATGGCCGTTAAACGCATCGAGATCCGGTGGCGTGATATGGACGGATTCGGTCACGTTAACAACTCGACCTATCTGACCTACCTGGAGGAGGGACGCGACGAGTACATCACCGACCTCGTCGGCGAGACCGTCCACCGGGTCGTGATCCGCCGGATCGAGATCGACTTCGTCTCGGGTCTCACCCAGGACGACGACCTGGTCGACGTCCACGTCCAGCTGACCGGCGTCGGCGGCTCGAGCGTGACCCTCGACGAGCGGATCGTCACGGCCGACGGCCGCGTGGCGGCCACCGCGAAGACCGTGCTGGTGCACATCGACGAGGGTCGCACGGCGGCGGCCCGATGGCCGGCCGCGGCCCGCGCCGCCCTCGAATCCGCCCTGTGAATAAATGGGGCCTGGCCCCATTTATTCAGGGCCACCGCTCCCACGCGCGCTCCGCACCAAAAGGGGTCAGACCCCTTTTGGTGCACGGCGGGAGGCCGTGGGCACTGAAGGTCGACAAACGCGTAGGACGAGACCACTAACCACCGAGGGCGAGAACGGTCAGAACACACCGCTCTTCCGGGTGAATATTGAGTGCCTGGCACCGGCTATTCACGCGGTCAGTAGAGCGCCGAGGCCAGGCGGCGGCGGTACGTGACGGCCAGGGGGTGGTCCTGCCCGAGCTCGGTGAACACGCCGACCATGATCTGGCGGATCCGGTCGCGAAGGTCGCCGCCGGCGTCCTGAAGGGCGGAGAGCAGGAGCTCGAGCCCGCGCTCGGTATCGCCCCCCTCGAGGGCCTCCAGGGCAGGCGAGAGCACCGGATCGCCGGCGGACTCCAGCCGCACCAGGGCCGCGCGGGCGGCGGGATGGTTGGGCTGCAGCTCGAGCGCGCGCCGCACCGAGGCCTCGTCGCCGAGGGCGGCGAGGCGGTCGGCCTCGGACGGCAGGAGGCCGCGCAGGAACGAGTCGACCGCCGCCCGCGGCACCGCGCCGGTGAACTCGTCCACCAGCCGGCCGTCCTTGAACGCCTTCACGGCCGGGATGCCCTGGACGCGGTAGCGCATGGCCACCTGCGGGTTTGCGTCCACGTCGACCTTGACCAGCTCGACGGCACCGTCGGTCGCCGCGACGGCCTCCTCCATCACGGGCCCGAGCTGGCGGCACGGTCCGCACCACTCGGCCCAGAAGTCGACGACGACCGGGACGGTGCGCGAGCGCTCGATCACGTCTGTCTCGAAGGTCTGGTCGGTGGCGTCGGCCACGGTCAGCTCTCCTCGTCCGTCTGCTCGCGCAGATAGCGCTCGAAGTCGGCCGCAAGCTCCTCGCCCGTGGGCGGGTCGTCGCGGTCGGCGGCCTGTTCGAGCTGCTCCACATAGCCGGCGACGTCGGGATCGTCGGCGATCGCCGAGGCCACGCGCAGCTGGTATTCGCTCGCCGCCCGCTGCATCTCCACGCTGCCGGGAGGCGTCCCGGCGAGGTCGGCCAGCCGTTCGAGCAGCGCCAGCGCAGCCTGCGGATTGGGCGCGGCCGAGATGTAGTGCGGCGTGGCCGCCCACAGGCTGGCCGACGCGAGGCCGGCGCGCGAGCACGAGTCGTGCAGCACCCCGACGATCCCGGTCGGGCCCTCGTAGGTCGAGCTTGCGAGCCCGTGCCGCGCCATCATCTCCGGATCCGAGGCGCTCGCCGAGACCGGCACCGGACGGGTGTGGGGCGTGTCTGCGAGCAGCGCTCCCATCGTGATCACGAGCTCCGACCTGTAGCGGTGCGCGAGCTCGACGATCGTGTCCGAGAATGCCCGCCAGCGCATGTTCGGCTCGGTGCCGAGCACGATCAGGAGGTCGTGCGACGTCGAGGCGAACACCTCGGTCACCGGCCACTCGAGCTTGCGCACGTCGCCGTCCACGAGCTGCACGGTGGGCCGCGTCTGCTGGTAGTCGATGAACGGCTCGGAGTCGATGACGGCGAAGAGCTCGGCGTCGGTCACGGCCCGCAGGTACCCGGCCGCAAGGCTCGCCGCGCCGCCCGCGTCGTTCCAGCCCCGGAACGCGGCCACCATGCGCGGGTGCCGCAGCGCCGGTTCGGACTCGAGACGGACGAACTCCATGGCCGCAGTCTGGCACAACGCCCCTCAAGCCGCGGGCGGCTCCCGGGCGATATAACCCGGCGGATGGGCGCAGTCGACCTGATCGTGATCGCATGGGTGGTGGTGTCCGCCTTTCTCGGCGCACGCCGCGGCCTGGTCGCGAACGTGCTCGGTCTGGCGGGCTTCGCCATCGGAGCGCTGCTCGGGGCGCGACTGGCGCCGCACCTGTTGCCGGGCGGGTCGCAGTCGGCCTGGCTGCCGATGGCCAGCCTGGTGGGCGCGCTGGTTGGCGGAAGCATCGTCCAGGCCCTCACCGGGTCGATCGCCGTGATGCTCCGCGGCCGGCTCGTGCACGGCCCGCTCCGGCTCGTCGACACCGCCGGTGGCCTGGTCGCCGGCGCGGTTTTGGGGCTCGCGCTGGCGTGGCTCGTCGCGGTCGTCGCACTTGCCCAGCCCGCGCTCGGCCTGCGCCGCGACGTCCAGCGCTCCGACGTCCTGCCGGCGCTCCTACGCGCGGTTCCGGCCGACGAGGTGCTGCACGAACTGGGGCGGTTCGACCCCCTCCCGGCGATCCCCTCGATCGCCGACCGCGCCCTGCCGCCGCCCGATCCGAGCGTCCTTCGCAGCCCGGCCGCGCGGCGTGACAGCCGCAGCGTCGTTCGCATCGAGGGCAGCGCCTGCGGTCTCAACATCCAGGGGTCGGGCTGGGTGCTGCGCCCCGGAATCGTGGTGACGAACGCCCACGTCGTCGCCGGCGAGCACGACGCCCAGGTCGAGGCTCCGGGCGGAGTGTCGCTGACCGGCATCCCCATCGCGGTCGACCCCGGACAACGACGTCGCGCTGCTGCGCGTCCCGGGGCTGCGGCCCCCGCCGCTGCGGCTCTCGCCCTCGGCGCCGTCAGGCGGCGGCGCAATCCTGATCGGCTATCCCGAGGACGGCCCTCTCACGGCGGTGGCGGGACGGGCCGGGACGCCCGTGACCGCGCTCGCGCCGGACGCCTACGGCAAGAACATCCACGCCCGCACCGTGGTCCCGCTGCGCGGGCTGCTGCGGCACGGCGACAGCGGCGGGCCGGTGGTCAACCGGGCCGGGCAGGTCGTGGCGATGATGTTCGCCGCCGACGAGGGCGGCGGAATCCAGGGCGGGTTCGGCGTCCCGCTGGCCGCGATCCGAAACGCGCTCAAGCTGATCGGCCCGCACCCGAACACCGGCCCCTGCCTCGGGTAGCTACGCCGCCGCGCCGGCGACCGTGCGCTCGGAGAGGACATCGGCGAGCGCCTCGAGCGCGACCAGGTTGTGGCCCTCGACGAACACGTCGGCGTGGCGCAGCGCGACCCGCATGCCTCCGGCGAGCGGGGCGAAGCCCTGGTGGCCCTTGAGCGGGTTCACCCACACGAGCCGGTGGGCCTGGCGCGAGATCCGCTCGAGCTCGGTGTCGAGCAGACTCAGGTCGCCGCGCTCCCAGCCGTCCGAGACGATCACGACGACCGCCCCGCGCGTCAGCCCCCGCCGCCCCCACAGGTCGTTGTAGCGGCGCAGGGACTCGCCGATCCGGGTGCCGCCGCCCCAGTCGGGCATCAGGGCGCCGGCGCGTGCGAGCGAGCGCACCGGGTCGAGCTTCTTCAGATGCGGGGTGAGCCGCGTGATCTGCGTGCCGAAGGCGAACGCCTCCACGCTGCGGCCGGTCACGGTCACGGCCTGCAGGAACATCACCATCGCGCGTGCATACGGCTCCATCGACCCCGACACGTCGCACAGGAAGACCAGCTTGCGCGGCACCTGCTTGCGCCTGCGGAACGCGGAGTCGAGCGGCAGGCCGTCGGTCCGGATCGCCCGCCGCAGCGTCTGCCGGAAGTCGAGCACGTCGCCGCTCGATCCCGCCCGCAGCCGTCGCGAGCGGCGCCTGGGGGTCGCATCGGGCAGCCGCTCCATCAGCCGCCGCAGGCGCCGCAGCTCGGCGACGGTCATGTCGGCGAAGTCCCGCTGCCGGAGGCGCTCGTCGGGTGAGGCGGCGAGCACCATCGTCGGTCTCGTCGCCGCCGTCGTCACCCTCCGCGTCGGCGTCGCGTCCGAGCACCGGAGGCGCGGTGCTCGGCTCGAACCTGGGCACCTCGACCCCTGTCTCCGGCTCCGGTGCCGACGGGGCGCGCTCCCAGTAGGCGGCGAAGGCGGCGTCGAAGGCGTCCATCTCCTCACGGCGCGCGACCAGCGTCGCGCGCAGCGTGTGGAAGACGTCGTCACGGCGGGTCAGGCCGACCACCTCGAGCCCGCGCAGCGCGTCCTGCAGCCGCCCCGGGCCGACCTCCATCCCGGCCGCGCGCAGGACACGGCCGAAGCCGACCATCCGCTCGAGGACGACGTCCCCCAGCTGGGCCACGTCAGGCCCCGCGGGCGTGGGCGACGAGCTTCGGCAGCCGGCCGTCGCGCACGAGCTCGATGTCCTCGTGGTGCTTGAGCACCGTCCCCAGCGTCGCGTCGACGACGCTCGCGTCGAGCTCCGCCTGGCCGAGCGCGACCAGGGCCTGGATCCAGTCGATCGTCTCGGCGACGCCCGGCACCTTGGCCAGGTCGAGCTCCCGCAGCGAGGCCACGAACGTGGCCGCCTCGACGGCCAGCCGCTCGGGCACGCCGGGGACGCGGGCGCGCACGATCGCGACCTCGCGCTCGGTGTCGGGATGGCCGATCCAGTGGTACAGGCAGCGCCGCTTGAGTGCGTCGTGCAGGTCGCGGGTGCGGTTCGACGTCAGCACCACCCGCGGGCGGTGCTTGGCGCGCACCGTGCCGATCTCGGGGATCGTGACCTGGAAGTCGGAGAGGAGCTCGAGCAGGAACGCCTCGAACTCGTCGTCGGCGCGGTCGATCTCGTCGATCAGGAGCACGGGCGGCGTCGCATCGCTGTGCTCGATCGCCTCGAGCAGAGGCCGCGCCTCGAGGAACTCGCGCCCGAACAGGTCGTGCAGCGTGCGGGTCGGGTCGAGCGCCTCGGACGCCTCGAGCGTGCGGATGTAGAGCAGCTGGCGGGCGTGGTTCCAGTCGTACAGGGCGTGGGCGACGTCGATGCCCTCGTAGCACTGGAGCCGGATCAGGCGCCCTCCGGTGACGAGCGCCAGGGCCTTGGCCGCCTCGGTCTTGCCGACTCCGGCCTCGCCCTCGAGCAGCACCGGCTTCTCGAGCGCCAGCGCCAGCGTGAGCACGGTCGCGAGGCCGCGGTCGGCCAGATAGGCATGCTCGGCGAGCTCATCCGTGAGCGTGTCGATGGAACGCGGCTCGGTCATCGCCTGAGACTAGCGCGGCTCCGGCAGGTCCCAGCCGCTGCTCGTCAGGTCGAGCCCGCCGTCGATCGCAATCGTCACGCCGGTGATGTACGTCGCGGCCGGCGACGCCAGGTAGGCGATCAGGTCGCCCACCTCCTGGGCGGCGCCGAGCCGGCGCATGGGAATCGTGGCCGCCACCTCGTCGAGATCGAGGCCGTAGCCGCGCACACCCTCGGTGTCGATCCACCCGGGCGCGACGCACACGAGGCCGATCCCGTAGCGCCCCCACTCCATCGCCAGCGTCCGCGTGAGCCCGCCCATCCCGGCCCGGGCTGCGGACGAGTGCGCCATGCCGGCGATCCCGCGCTCGGGGCAGAGCACGACCGAGATCACCCGGCCACCGCCGTTTGCGATCATCCACCGCTTCGCCACCGCCTGGGTCAGGAACCAGGGGGCGTCCAGATTCAGCCGCCGCACGGCCCGCCATCCCCCCGGGGTGATGTCCTGGGCCGCGGCCGTGAACTGGCCGCCGGCGTTGTTGACCAGGCAGTCGATCCGCCCGAACCGCGACAGGCACTCCTCCACGAGACCCGCACTCACATCGGGCTCCCGGATGTCGCCCGGGTATGTCGCACAACCGTCGCCCAGCAGTTCGCGCGTCTCCTCGAGCGGCTCGGGCCGCCGCCCCGCGATCATCACCCGATAGCCGTCGCGGTGCAGGGCGATTGCTGCCGCCCGGCCGATGCCGGTGCCGCCGCCCGTGACGATCGCCGCGCGCTCCATGGCCTGAACCTACCAGACGCCGGGAGGCGGACGGTCGCCCAAATCATCCGTGCAAGAATGGCCGGCCATGCACCGGTCAATGTGGCTCCAGGAGGCCCTGGCGAACGATCCCGGCCCGGCCTGCCCCCCGCTCGTCGGCCCCCACCGGGCGGATGTGTGCATCGTCGGCGGCGGCTACACGGGCCTCTGGACGGCGCTCCAGATCAAGCGCCAGGAGCCCGCATGCAACGTCGTGATCGTCGAGGCGGACATCTGCGGCGGCGGCGCCAGCGGGCGCAACGGCGGCTTCTGCACGTCCTGGTGGGCGAAGCTGCCGACGCTGGTTGATGTGGTCGGTGAGGACGAGGGCGTGCGACTGGCGCGCGCGTCGGCGACGGCCATCGACGAGATCGAGCAGTTCTGCCGGGAGCACGCGATCGACGCCCACATGCGCCGCAGCGGCTGGCTGTGGGTTGCGACCGCGCCCGCCCAGCTCGGAACCTGGGAGGCCTCGGTGGCCGCCTGCGAGCGTCGCGGAATCGAGGCATTCGTGCGCCTCACCCCGGACGAGCTGCACGAACGCATCGACCAGCCCACGCACCTGGGCGGCGTGTGGGAGCCGGGGACGGCGACCGTCCAGCCGGCGCTGCTCGCGCGCGGACTGCGCCGGGTCGCCCTCGAGCAGGGCGTGCGGATCTACGAGGGCTCGCCGATGTGGCGCCTGCGGCGCGGCCGCCCGGCACAGGTGCGAACGCGATCCGGCCGGGTCACCGCCGAGGTGGTCGTGCTCGCGCTGAACGCGTGGGCGGCGGCCCTCCCGGAGTTCCGGCGCTCGCTGATCCCGGTCTCGAGCGACGTGGTCGCCACGACGCCCGTGCCCGACGTGCTCGAGCACATCCGGTGGACGGGGGGCGAGGCGGTCGCCGACGGCCGGATGCGCGTGCACTACTACCAGGCCACCGCCGACGGCCGGATCGTCTTCGGCAAGGGCGGAGGCACATTGGCGTTCGCCGGCCGCGTCGACGCCGGCTTCCATCGCGACGACGCCAGGGCGGCCGCCGTCGCCGACCAGATGCGCCGGATCCTGCCCGCCGCGGCGGACGCCGCCATCACCCACTCGTGGGCGGGGCCGGTCGCCCGCACCGCCGACGGGCTCCCGGCCTTCGGCTGGCTGTCCGACGGGGTGGCGTTCGGGGCCGGCTACTCGGGAAACGGCGTCGGGCCGAGCCACGTGGGCGGGCGCATCCTGGCCTCCCTGGCTCTGGGCCGCGACGACGAGTGGAGCGGCTGCGGGCTGGTGCGCCGGCCGCCCAGCGGCTTTCCGCCGGAGCCCCTGCGCTACGTCGGCGGGCTGGCGGTGCGGGGGGCGGTGGCCCGCAAGGAGGAGGCCGAGGACGCGGGCTCCGCGCCGAGCCTGCCGACGCGGCTCCTGGCCGGATTCGCCCCCGCGGGCTTTCACCGCCGCGGCGGGCGCCACTAAACCTCGTACACTTCGGGCAGAACGTCGGAGGTGTGCGATTCGCTGTCTGCTGCTCGATGCAACCATGCGGCCAACCAGCCTCGTCACGCGCGAGCGCGCGGTGTCGCTGGTCGTCTGCGGCGGAGCGCAGGTGATCGCCGAGGACCCCGACGTCGTCTACCGGTCGCAGCATCTGCGCGTCGCGCTGCCGGTCATCCTGCAGGTGCCCGCGTACGTCGAGCTGCGCCCGCTGGTCAAGCGCAACGTCGTGCGCCGCGTCCTCTTCTGCCGCGACAACTGGCGCTGCGCCTACTGCGGTCGCGACGGCGGCCCCCGCGACCTGACGATGGACCACGTGAAGCCGCTCTCGCGCGGGGGCGACCACTCGTGGGACAACGTCGTGAGCGCCTGCCGCAGGTGCAACCACCGCAAGGGCAACCGGCTGCCGTGGGAGGCGGGCATGTATCCCCGCCACGTCCCCAAGGCGCCCGACATGGTGCAGGTCGCCTGGGCGGGCCGGCTCACCCACCCGCTCCAGCGCGAGTACGTCGCCGCCTGGCACAAGGTGCCCGAAGCCGTCCTCTAGCGCATGGCGAAAACCGGGGACAGTCCCCGGTCGAAACCGGTCACGAAAACGTCACGGCAGACGTTCGGGGACTGTCCCCGATCGAAGAGCGTCCCACAACCTCCAGCGCCGTTTGGACGTCGTAACGGCATGAACCGCGTGCGCTTGAGCGTTGGATTCGCGACCGCAGCGGCGCTGAGTGCCACGGTCATATCTGGGTGTGCCGGTGGATCGCACTCCCAGGATGTCGCGGTGCCTTCAGGCGGTTCGGGGTCCCTGCATGTCCCGACACGGACCTGCGCTTCCGGTGTGTCTGGAGAGCTTCCGCACGGATGGCAAACGGGGGGCATTCGCATCAATGGAACGTGGATCTACCTGTGGGGCGCGGTCCGTGACCAGGGTCACGTCGGTCTCCTGACCGCGGCCCGATTCACACCCGTGTCACCCCGCCGGTACACCGAATGGAAAACGATGGTGATCGTTTCCGCGGGCGAATCGGTGGTGGTTCGGGTTGCCCCGGCGAGCGTCATCCGGCTCCGGCTCGCATTTGAGCCGGGTGCGGCATCTCCGCTGCGGCTCGCAGATGGTCAACGCGCAGAACGGTTCGTCGCATGCCCCACGACCCGCACCTATTTCAACGGTGGCCTCGTTGTCGCCGGTCCGCAGTGCGCCCGCCTTGATGTGCTCACGCCCGGCGGAACCGGCACGAGCGTCGTCGCGGCGCTCGGTCGTCGGAAGTGCGGTTAGACCCGAGTCGCGGCCGCGCGCAGTGCGGCCTGCATCGCGGCGGCGATCGGGCCGGGCCGGCCGGTGCCGATCGCGGCGCCGTCCAATCGCACCACCGGCATCACCTCGCGAATGCTCGACGACGTGAACGCCTCGGCCGCACCCGCCAGCCGGTCGAGCGCGTAGACGCCCTCCTCGACGGCGAGTCCCGCGGCCGCCGCGGCGTCGACCAGGGTGTCCCGGGTGACGCCCGCCAGGATGCCGAGATCGAGTGACGGTGTGTGCAGCACGCCGGCCGAGACGAACCACACGTTCGACGTCGGGCACTCGAGGACGATCCCCTCGAGCGACAGAAACAGCGCATCGTCCGCGCCGCGCCTGCGGGCCTCGGTCTGGGCGGCGATGTTGACCGCGTAGCTGGTCGACTTGACGCCCGGGAGCAGCCAGGGGGACGCGTGCCGGGCGGTGGCGCCGATGGCGAGCTGCAGCGACCGCAGCTCGATCCCGGCCGCGCGCGTTCGCTCGAGCCCCCGGGGCACGGCGGTCACGAGTGCGAACCCCACGGGCCGGCTCGCATCCGCGCCGGCCGTCCAGACCACCCGCAGCACCGCGTCCACATCGCCGAGGCGCGCGAGCGACTCGCCCACGAGGCGGGTGAGCGCCACCGGGTCGGGCGGGTCGAGCCCGAGGACGTCCGCGGATCGGGAGAGCCGCTCCAGATGCGCCGGCAGCCGGAACGGCCGCCCGGCGTAGACCCGCAGCGTCTCGAACACGGCCCGCCCGCGCAGCACGGCCTCGTCGTCGACCCGCAGCCACGGCAGGTCGGGATCGACCAGACCGTGGCCCAGCACCGCCAGCGCAAGCGTCTCCTCGGGCATGCCTGTGCGATGCTACCGGCGTGTCCGCCGTCTCGGAACGCAAGCGCCATGCCCGCCACCTGTTCGCGGGCATCGCCGCCGACTACGACCGCTGGGCGCAGCTGCTGTCGTTCGGGCAGGACCGGCGCTGGCACGACGTCATGGTCGAGACGATCGCGCCCGCGGCAGACCACGACGGAGCCATCATCGCCGACGTCGCGACGGGCACCGGCGCGGTCGCGATCGCGCTCGCCCGCCGCTACCCCTGCCGCGTCGTCGGCATCGACCAGAGCCCCGACATGCTCGCCGGCGCGCGTGACCGGATCGACGCGGCCGGCCTGACGGAGCGGATCGAGCTCGTCGAGGCGCCGGCCGAGGAGCTGCCCGTCGCCCCGGGATCGGTCGATGCGCTCACGCACACCTATCTCCTGCGCTACGTCGACGACCCGGCGGCCGTCCTGCGCACGCTGGCCGCCGCGGTACGCCCCGGCGGGATGATGGCGTCGCTCGAGTTCGGCGTCCCCGGCGGCGCCGAGCTTCACGCCTGGAGGGCATACACGCGCGTCGGCCTGCCGCTTGCCGGCGCCCTCGCAGGCCCCGCCTGGGTGCACACCGGCCGGTTTCTGGGCCCGAGCATCGAGCGGTTCTGGGAGGCCTGCCCGCTCGAATCGGTCGTGCGGATGTGGAGCGACGCGGGCATGGAGCACATCCGCTCGCGCCGCCTGAGCTCCGGTGGGGGCATCGTCATCTGGGGCGTTCGCTCGGGCTGACTCAGGTGGCCGTGAGCTCCTCCAGATAGCTGGCAGACCGCCGGGTGAGCCGGCCGTCGGCGCCCGTCTCGTAGTAGCCCATCCGCCAGAGCGGCGGCGAGTAGACGTGCAGCGACACGGTCGGCTCGGTGCCGGTATGGCACACGTCGTGGATCCGCGAGGCGTCGAAGCTGAACCCCTCACCCGGCGCATAGGTGACGACGTCGAGGTCGGCCTGGCCGAGCACCGGCCGCAACTCGGCCAGGGCGCCCTCGATCACGCGCACCGCACCGCACGAGACGTCGTGATCGTGGAGGCCGGTCTCCTGGGTGCCGACCCAGCAGATCAGCCACACATCGAGGTGGTGGTCGCGGTGGAGCCGCACGAACACGCGCTCGTTCTCGTCGTGGCGGACACGGCTCCGCCAGAGGCCGGTCTGGCCGGCCAGATCCTCGGCCAGCGCTCGCAGTTCCTCGGGCGTGAGGTCGCGATCGTCGCTGTGTCGCTGCGAGAACCAGGTCGCGGCGGCGGACAGCGCATCTGTCATGGAGTGCCTCCTTGGGTGTCGAGCACCCGGGCCGGGTTGCGCTCGGCGACAGCCTCGAGAACGAAGGGGCCGAGGCCGTCGAGCGACCGCAGAAGCGGCGCCGGGTCGATGACGGGAATATCGGTGCCGAGCACGACCTGCTCGGCGCCGTAGGCGGCCAGCGCCAGCTCGAGGTCGAGCCGCTGGCACGACGCGGTATCGAGGAAGACGTTGCGGTCGATCGCGCCGGCAAGGCCCGAGAACGTCCGCCAGCGCCCCTCCAGGAACGGCGCTCCGCCGGCCATGATCGCGAACACGACGCGCAGCCGGGGATACGCCGCCGCTCCCAGCGCCCGCCACGTCGCGAACGCGCGCAGCGACCAGGCCGGATACTGGGCGAGCGGCGTCCACCAGGCGGGCAGGCGCGGATCCGCCGGGTCGGGCCGGGTCCACGGCGCGGGCCCGGGATGCACGAAGAGCGGCCGCCCGGTTCGCTCGAGCAGCCCGAGCAGGGGCGCGCAGAGGTCGAATCCCGCCGGGGTCGCGAGGGCCTCGCTCGGCAGCGACAGCCCCGCGAATCCGGCCTGCAGGCGCTCGGCGACATCGGCCAGGCCCGCGTCGGGCGCTCTCAGGCACGCCGCCGCAAACGCCAGCAACCGGCCGTTCGACCCGCCCACCACCTCGGCGATGCCGTGGTGGTACGCATCGAGCAGGGGCCGGGCCTCGTCCTCGGGCAGCGCCTCCATGCCGACTGGGGTCGAGATCGAGATCACGGCCGTGTCGATCCCGCACGTGTCGAGCAGCGCCACCCGGCGCTCCGGGTCATGCGCGGCGGCCGAGACCGGACCACCCGGCTCGAAGGCGAGCTCGAGCCACAGTCCGCCTGTGCGCGTGACGATCCGGGGAGGGGTGGCGCGGGCAGCCAGCGCCGACATCAGGGCGTCCGGCCACAGGTGCTGGTGCAGATCGACGCGCGTTTGCGCACTCCCGGGTCTTGTGAAACGATTAACACGATTGTGCCGGATCACCGCCCCAAACGCAAGCGGGCAACGCTCCGCGACGTCGCCGAGCTGACCGGGCTCTCCGCCGCCGGCGTCTCCTACGCGCTGCGCGGCCAGCGGGTGTCTGCGGCGACCGAGGAGCGGGTGCGCGACGCCGCCGACCGGCTTGGGTTTCGCTCCGACCCGATCGCGCGGGCCCTGCGCAGCGGCTCCTCGGGGGTGATCGGCGTGATCGGCGGCAGCCTGGCCGACTACTGGCACCAGGAGTTCGCCTCGGAGCTGCAGCGGCACCTGCGCCGCCGCGGCCGTCACATGCTGCTCGCCGACGCCGACGGCGACGCCGCCACCGAGGTCGACCGCGCCCGCGACCTGGTCGACCAGCGCGTGGACGGGCTGATCGCCCTCCCGGTCGCGCCCGGCTCGCCCGGGTGGGCCGAGATCGTCTCGCAGGTGCCCGTCGTGGCGGTGGGAGCGCCGCTGTCACCACCGGCCGGTGCCATCAGGTTCCAGGCCGAGGAGGGAGCGGCGCTCGTGCTCGACCACCTCCAAAGCCTCGGCCACCAGCGCATCACGGTGCTCTCGACCGGGGCTCACCGCCCGCGGCGGCGGCGCGGCGTGCACACCCGGACGTGCGGCTTCGCGGCCGCCGACGGCCGGGCCGCCGCCGCGTCAGCCCTGCGCCGGCCGTCGCCGCCGACGGCGGTGTTCGCACTCTCCGACGCCCTCGCCTACGGCGCCTACATGGCCTGCGCCGACCTGGGGCTGCGCATCCCCGGGGACATCTCGGTGGCAGGGTTCGACGACCACCCGATCTCGAGCCTGCTCAACCCCGCCCTGACGACGGTCAGCTGGGACACGGCCCGGGCGGCGGCCGCAGCAGCGGCGATGCTGCTCGATGCGATCGAGGGCCGCCGCCGGCTCGGCCGCGAGCTGGTGGTGCACCCGCGCCTGGTCATCCGCCGCTCCACGGCAGCGCATGAATATTGGGTGCCTGGCACCGGTTATTCAGGGCGGGAGAACATGACGTACGAGCGGTCGGGGAGCATCCCGACCCGCTCGTACAGGCGCACCGCTCCGGTCGGGTTGTCGGAGTCCACCTTCAGCCCGACCGTGGCGAGGCCGCGGCGGTGGAACTCGCCGAATGCCTCGCGCAGCAGCGCCTCGCCCAGCCCGCGGCCGCGCCAGGCCGGGCGCACGCCCACGTCCTTGACCCAGCCCTCGGCCCAGCACAGGCACGCGCCGACCAGCTCCGCTCCGGCCTCGGCCAGGAACCACACCCCGGCGTCGAACCCGGGGTCGCCCGTCATCCACGGGTGCCAGCGCTCGAACGGCAGCACCACCTCGGCGTTGGCCGCGAACGCCTCGTCCATCAGGGCGTGCACGGCGGCCGCGTCGTCATCGCGATACGTGCGCACCGACACGCCGTCCGGCCACACCGGCGGCTGACGGCTCCTGCGTCACGTCGAGCTCCATGCGCAGGATCTCGCGCGCCTGCACCCACCCGCGGTCGCGGTAGAGGCCGACCAGGTCGTCCGCAGCGGCCGGGACGATCGTCTCGAGCTCCCCGCCGCGCTCGGCGACCACGTCCAGGAGCGCGGCCGCCACGCCGCCGTCGCGGTGATCCGGGTGCGGCCACACCTCGACGTAGCCATCCTCGAGGGTGGCATAGCCGAGCACGCCGCCGCCGTCGTCCTGCGCCGCGACCCAGGCTTCGCCGTGGCCCCAGGCAGCGCGCAGGTGCTCGATCGACCCCTCGCTGCGGCCGTAGAGCACCATCGAAAGGGCGTCAGACACCGCGAAGGCCGGCTCCACATCGGCCGCCATCGCCCGGCGCACGTGCACGTCTGCGGGGCTCACGCGGCCGTGAAGTCGAGCAGCACCTTGCCGAACTTGCCCGGGGCGGCGAGGTGATCGAAGGCCTCGGCGGCGGCCGCTGCCGGGAACACGCGGTCGACCAGCGGCCGCACCCTGCCGGTCTGCGAGCAGCGGCACGACCTGGTGTGCGAACGCCTGCACCGCCGCGGCCTTCTGCTCCAGCGGCCGCGCCCGCAGCATCGTCCCCATAAGGCTCGCGCGCTTGCCCATCAGCACGCGCAGCGACAGCTCGGCGTCCGACCCCGCACCGGTGCCGACGATGATCACCCGCCCGAGGGGTGCCAGCGCGGCGAGGCTTCCGGAGAGGTTCTGGGCCCCGATCAGCTCGAGCACCACATCGACGCCCGCCGCGCCCTCGAGTGCCACCGGCTCGGCCCCCAGCGCGGCCAGGCGGTCGTGGTGCGCCCGCGCGCCCGCGAGCACGCGCGCGCCGACCGCGACCCCGAGCTGCACGCCGGCCGTGCCGACCCCGCCGGTCGCTCCGTTCACGAGCAGCGTCTCGCCCATCACCAGCCCGGCGCGGGTGAACACGGCGTCATGGGCGGTCACGAACGCCTCGGGAACCGCGGCCGCATCGCGGTCGTCGAGCGTGTCGGGGATGCGGGCGACATGCCGCTCGTGGGCCGCCACCGTGTCGGCCAGACCGCCGCCGCCGACGACGCCGAACACGCGGTCACCCACGCGCCAGTCCGTGACGGCGGCACCGCAGGCGATGACGGTGCCGGCGGCCTCGAGGCCCGGGATGTCCTGCGGCGAGCCGGGCGGAGCCGGGTAGCGGCCGGCGCGCTGGGCCAGATCGGCCGGGTTGAGGCCGGCGTGCGTGGCCCGGATCAGCACCTCCTGGTCGCGCGGCACCGGGTCGGGCCGTTCCTCGACCCGCACCACCTCTGCCCCGCCCGCGCCCGTGAACGTCACCGCGATCATCGCTGGGAGCCTACGCTCACGGCAGGCCGTGCCCTGCCAGTTCGGAGTCGATGATCACCACGGTGCGGGCGCCCTCGCCGCGGCGGAGGCGCTGGAACGCCTCCTCGATGCCGTCGAGGTCGGTGAAGTGCGAGACCACCGCCGCCAGGTCGATCTCGCCGGAGGCCGCCAGCTCGACGAGCTCGGGCAGCTCGCGCGGCGACGTTCGCCGAGCCGTAGAAACAGCCCCGCAGCGTCTTCTCGTTCAAGAGGTCGAGCGCCGGGAGCGACACCTCGACTCCGGCGGGCGCGATCCCGACCACCGTCGCCTGACCGCCCGGCCGCAGCACGTCCCAGGCCAGCCGGATCGTGTCGGCCCGGCCGATCGACCTCGAATGGCGTGGTCGAAGCCGTCGCGGCACGAGCTCGTCGAGGGCGGCCTGGACGTCGGCGTCCGGCCTCGACCACGTCGGTCGCGCCCCGGGCACGCGGCGAGCGCCAGCTTGGCCGGGTCGCGGTCGACCGCCACGATCCGGCCGGCGCGCGGCCAGCCTCGCGCCGGTCACGACCTGCAGCCCCACCCCGCCGCAGCCGATCACGCACACGGACTCGCCGGCCGCGACCCGGGCGGCGTTTCGCACCGCGCCCACGCCGGTGACGACGCTGCAGCCGACCAGCGCCGCCTGCCACAGCGGCAGGTCGGCGGTGAGCGGGACGGCCGCGCCGGCCGGGACCACGCAGCGCTCGGCGAAGCACGACACGTGCAGGAAGTGCTTGATCGGGCCGTCGCCGGGCCGCTCGAGGCGCGAGGTGCCGTCCATCAGGACGCCGCGCAGCGAGTTCCGGCCGCCGGCCCGCACAGGTGCGGCTTGCCGGCCAGGCACATGCGTGCAGGCCCCGCACGGCGGCACGAAGCAGAACACCACGGGGTCGCCCGGGCGCACGTGGGTGACCTGCTCGCCGACGGCCTCCACGACGCCCGCGCCCTCGTGTCCGAGCACGATCGGCCAGCGCCGGTCGCCGAGGTGGCCCTGGGCGAGATGCAGGTCGGAGTGGCACACGCCGGCGGCGGCGACGCGCACCAGCACCTCGTCGGCGTGCGGCGGGTGCAAGCAGCAGCCGCTCGACGCGCACGCGGCTCGCCCTGGCGCTCGAGCACCGACGCGCCGGATCTCGATCGGCGCGGTGCTCATGCGACCCGGTAGTGCTCGAGGGCGTCCAGGTCGGGCTCGACGCCCAGGCCCGGCCCCGCCGGCGGGCGGATGGTGCCGTCGGCCGCGATCTCGACCGGCGCCGGCAGCAGCCAGTCGCGCCGCGGCCGCCGGCCACGTGGGCGGGTCGTACGGCACCTCGACGTAGCCGCAGGTCGAAAAGGCGAGCGCAGCGTGCAGGTTCGCGACCAGGCCGTAGCCGTTCGACCAGGTGTGCGGCGACCACATGCGGCCGTGCAGATCGGCCAGCGCGGCGATCCGGCGCGCCCCGCCGATCCCCCCCGACGAGGACGACGTCCGGCTGGATCACATCGACGCCGCCGCGCACGACGAGGTCGCGAGCCTGCGTGCGCGTCGCGCACCATCTCACCGGCCGCCAGGCGCAGCGACGTCCCCGCCCGAAGCGCGGCGTAGCCGGCGATGTCGTCGGTGCGCAGCGGCTCCTCGAGCCACTCGACCGAGAGCGGCTCGAGCGCACGGGCGCACTGCAAGCGCCGTGGCGACGTCCCACCGCGGGGTCAGGTCGCCCGCCATCCGCCAGCCCTGATTCGCGTCGACCATGATCCGCATGTCGGGCCCGACCGCGTCGCGCACCTCCTCCACCACCTCCACATCCCGGCGCCAGTCGTCGTCGTGGAAGCGCAGTTTGACGGCACGCACGCCCGCGTCGCGCAGTGTCGACGCACCGGGCCGCGCGCTCGGGCGCCGGCAGCCGCTCGGCATTCGAGGCGTAGGCGACGAGTGACTCGCTGCGCCCGCCCAGCAGCCGCCACAGGGGCTCGCCGAGCGCACGCCCGACCACATCCCACACCGCGACCTCGAGCGTCCAGGGCCGGCCGCCATGGAAGTCGACCGTCTCGCACAGCTCGCGCACGACCTCGGTGCGGAAGGGGTCGAGCCCCACCACCAGCCGCTCGAGCAGGGCGGCGTCGGGCAGCGCGTCGCCGCTGGCACATCCGCGCACGCCCTCGTCGGTTGAGACCAGCACGAGCGTCGCCTCCTGGTGGGTGCGCGGCTGCGGATCCCAGGCGGCGCGCAGCGGTGGGTCGAGCGCGAACCGGTACGTGCGCGTCTCGACCGCGGTGATCCTCACGCCGCCGCCCCCTCCGGCGCCAGCTCGAGGACGGCGCGGCGGGCGCCGCCGGCCGCGCAGCAGCTCGAACCCCTGCTCGATCTGCTCCAGCGGCAGCCGGTGCGAGATCAGCCGGTCGAGCGGCAGCCGGCCGCGGCGGTAGGCATCGAGGATCAGCGGGAAGTCGCGCTCGGGCCGCGACGAGCCGTAGAGCGCCCCGATCACGCGCCGCTCGCCGCGCGGGATCAACCGGGCGGGGACGCGCAGGTCGGCGTCCAGCGCGGGGGATGCCCATCAGCACCGCCTGGCCGCGCGGCCGGGTCGAGAGGAACGCCGCCCGCATCGCCTCGGGCCGGCCGGTGGCCTCGAAGGCGTGGTCGACACCCCCGCCCGACACCGCGCGCACCCGCTCGGCGGTCGTGTCGGCGTCGGTGTCCCAGACGACGGCCGCGGTGGCTCCGAACTCGGCCGCCGCCTGCGCCCGCTCCGGGCTGACGTCGACGGCCACGACCGGCGCGGCCCCGGCCGCGGCCGCGCCCATCACGGCCGACAGGCCGACGCCGCCGCAGCCGAACACCGCCACGCGGTCGCCGGGGCCACGCCGGGCCGTGCGCCACGCGGCGCACGACGCCGGTCGTAACGGCGCAGCCGACCAGCGCCGCGACGGCGAACGGCACGTCGGCGGCGATGGGGATGCACGACGCCTCGGGCACCACCGTGTGCTCGGCGAACGTGCTCAGGAGCGAGTAGTGGTAGACCGGCTCGCCGTCGCGCGACAGGCGCGATGGTGCCGTCCAGGAGCCCGCCGGCGTCCATCGCCGGGAAGGCCGCCTCGCACAGGTGCGGCAGGTCGCGGCAGGCACTGCTCGCACACGCCGCACGCCGGCAGCCACGAGAGCGCGACCCGGTCGCCGACCGCGACGGCGGTGACATCCGCGCCGAGCGCCTCGACGACGCCGGCGCCCTCGTGGCCCGAGCACCGCCGGGCAGCGCGTCTCGGCCGTGCCGTCGATCGCGTTCTGGTCGGAGTGGCAGACGCCGCTGGCATGCAGCCGCACCAGCACCTCGTGCCGGCCGGGCGGAGCCAGGTCGAGCTCGACCACCTCGAGCCGTGCACCTGTCTCAGGCAGGAGTGCGGCTCGTATCCTCAACGGCCTGGAGCCGGCGAAGCTCCTCGAGCGGGATGTGGCAGCGCATCAGGTGCGCGTCCTCGGCTTCGACGAGCGGCGGCTCGGTCGTCTCGCAGACGTCACCCAGCTTGCGCGGGCAGCGGGTGTGGAACACGCACCCCGGGGGCGGGTTGGCGGCGCTCGGGATCTCGCCGTCGAGCCTGATCCGCTCGCGGTGCGTGCCGTCGACGCTGGGGACGGCCGACAGCAGCGCCTCGGTGTACGGGTGGTGCGGGCCGGCGAAGACCGTCTCGGCGGTGCCGAGCTCCATGATCCGGCCCAGGTACAGCACGGCGATGCGGTCGGACAGGTAGCGGACGACGCCGAGGTCGTGCGAGATGAAGAGATAGGTCACGCCCTCGCGCGTCTGCAGGTCGACCAGCAGGTTCAGGATCGCCGCCTGCACGGACACGTCCAGCGCCGAGGTGGGCTCGTCGCACACGACGACCTGCGGCTCGCCGGCAAACGCCCGGGCGATGGCGACGCGCTGCTTCAGGCCGCCGGAGAGCTGGGTGGGCCGCAGCGGCAGGTGCCGCTCCTCCATCCGCACCGAGGTGATCAGCTCGCGCAGGCGCGCCTGCAGCGCGTCGCCCGAGAGGCCGCCCAGCCGCTGCAGCGACCGCCCGAGCAGCTTGCGGACGCTGTGGCGGCGGTTGAGGGCCGAGTCGGGGTTCTGGAACACGATCTGGAGCGACTTCAACTGCTCGCGGGTGCGGTTGCGCGCGTCGCCGACGACCGCCACGCCCTCCAGGTCGACCTCGGAGCCGGGATCGGCGGCCGTCAGGCCGAGCAGCACCCGGGCGAGCGTCGTCTTGCCGCTGCCCGACTCGCCCACCAGCCCCAGGGTCTCGCCGGGATAGATGTCGAGATCGACGTCGACCAGCCCGCGCAGGTTCTCGCCGAGGAAGTGGAACGTCTTGGACACACCCCGCAGGCTCACCACCGGCTCGCCGGCCGCGCGCACCTGCGGGATCTGCTTGTCGAGCGCGGCCTCGCGGGGCAGGTCGGGGGCCTGCTCGTGGTGGTGACAGCGCGACGTCCGGCCGCCGGCGATGTCGTAGGGGGGCGGCGCCTCGGTGCGGCAGCGGTCGTCGGCCAGGGCGCACCGGGGCGCGAAGATGCATCCGGTGATCTCCTGGCCCGGCACCGGCAGGAACCCGGGGATCGTGTCGAGGCGGCCGTGGTCCTTGCGCCGGCCGCGGCGGGGGATGCAGCGCAGGAGGCCGACGGTGTAGGGGTGACGGGGCTGCTCGAACACCTCGGCGGCCTTGCCCTCCTCGACCAGCTCGCCGGCGTAGAGGACGCCCACGCGGTCGCACATCCGGGCGATCACGCCCAGGTTGTGGCTGATGAAGAGCACCGATGTCTCGAACTCCAGCCGCAGGGCCGCCACCAGGTCGAGCACCTCGGCCTCGACGGTGGCGTCGAGCGCCGTGGTCGGCTCGTCCAGCACGAGCAGCGACGGCTCGGACGCGAGCGCCATCGCGATCACCACCCGCTGCAGCATCCCGCCCGAGAGCTGGTGCGGGTAGCGGCGCATGACTCCGGCCGGGTCGGAGATGCGCACCTTGGCCAGCATCGCCTCCGACCGCTCGAGCGCGGCCGACTTGTCGAGCCCGGCGATCTCGTACACCTCGGCCACCTGGCGGCCGACGCGGAGCGACGGGTTGAGGGCGCGGCCCGGCTCCTGGTAGACCATCGACACGGTCTCGGCCCGCAGGCGGCGCAGGTCGCCGCTGCCGAGGCCCAGCACGTCGCGCCCCTCGACGCTGATCGCGCCCGAGACGCACGCGCCCGTTCCGGGGCAGGTAGCGCATGAGCGCGAGCGCCATCGTCGACTTGCCCGAGCCCGACTCGCCGACGAGCCCGTACGACTCGCCCTTGCCGATGCGGAACGAGACATCGCGCAGCACCAGCCGGTCGCGACCGCGCACGCGGTAGGCGACGTCGACGTTGGAGACGGCGAGGGCGTCCGCGCGCAGCGACGGTGTCGGGGGCGGCTGCGGTCACGCCTCGAGCACCCCCGAGATCGCGTCGGCGATCAGGTTGACCGCGACCACGAGCGAGGCGATCGCGATCGCCGGAAACAGCGTCTCCCACCAGTAGCCGGCGGTGATCAGGCCGTAGTTGACCGAGATGTCGCCGCCCCAGTCGGGCGTCGGCTGCTGGATGCCGAAGCCCAGGAACGACAGGGTCGCGACGGCGAAGATGGCGTACCCCAGCCGGACGGTGAACTCGACCAGGATCGGCTGCAGGACGTTGGGCAGGATCTCGACGAACATGATGTACGGGGCCTTCTCGCCGCGCAGCCGGGCGGCGGCCACATAGTCGAGCTCCCGCTCCTGGAGCACCCCCGAGCGCACGGTGCGGGCGATCAGCGGTGTGAACACGAAGCCGATCACGACGATGAGCGTGCGGGTGGACGGCCCCAGCGCGACCACGAAGAGGAACGCGACGATGACGACCGGCAGCGCGAGCACGGCCTCGACGATGCGGCTCGCGATGGTGTCGGTCCAGCCGCTGAGATAGCCCATCATCAGCCCGAGCGCGGTCCCGAGCACCGTGCCCAGGAGCGTCGCCAGCGGCGCGATGATGAGGATGCTGCGGGCGCCGACGATCACGCGCGAGAGCACGTCCCGGCCGAGCTGGTCGGTGCCGAACCAGTGCGCGCTGGACGGGCCCTTGTTGACCCCGAGCAGGTCCTGGCCCAGCGGGTCGTGCGGCGCGAACACCCCGCCCAGGAGCGCGCACAGCACCCAGAACACCACGATCACCGCACCGATCAGGAACGACTTCGACTTCAGCAGCTCGCGCAGGAGCTCGCGCCGCACCTGCCCGACGCCCGCATCGACGGAGCCGGCCGCCTCGACGGGCGGCGCCGCCGCGCTCACTCGCCGTCCCCGAAGCGGATGCGCGGATTGAGCATCGAGTAGATGAAGTCGGCGATCAGCGTCGCGACCATGTACACGATCCCGATCGTGAGCACGCCCGCCTCGAGCATCGGGAAGTCCTTGTCCTGTGCGGCCTTGAAGATCAGGTTGCCGATGCCCTGGTAGTTGAAGAGCGTCTCGACGACCACCAGGCCGCCGATCAGGTAGCCGGTCTGGGTGGCGATCACGGTGATCGTCGGCACGAGCGAGTTTCGCAGCACGTGCCGGCGGATGACCACGCTGCGGGGCAGCCCCTTCAGGGTCGCCGTGCGGGCGTAGTCGGAGTCGAGCGCCTCGACCGTCCCCGCCCTCGCCATCCGGGCGATGTACCCGAACAGGATCAGCACGAGCGGGATCGCCGGCAGGATCAGGTGGTAGACCTGGCCGAACGGCGATGTGCCCGGCGGCCATGCCGCCGAGATCGGCAGCACGTTGAGCCAGATCCCGAAGACGATGATGAGCACGATCCCGGACACGAACTCCGGCACCGTCGAGGCCGAGAGGCCGACGACGGTGATGGCGCGGTCGGGGCCGCGGCCGACGTACAGGGCCGCCACGACGCCGCCGAAGATGCCCAGCGGCACCACGATCAGGAACGCGACCGCCGCCAGCTTGAGCGAATGCTCGAGGGCGTTGACGACGAACGGCTCGACCGGCGTGCGGAACTGGTAGGACGTCCCCATGTCGCCGTGCACGAAGCCGGTGATCCAGCTCCAGTACTGGGTCACGAGCGGCCGGTCGACGCCGAGCTGGTGATCGAGCTGCGTCACCGCGCTCTGGGCGGCCAGGGGGCCGAGGGTCGCCCGGCCCGGATCCCCGGGCAGCACCTGGCCGGCGAAGAACACGATCAGGCTGAGGATCCACAGCGTGATCAGTGCAAGCCCCACGCGCTTTGCGATGAAGAGCGGACATGCCCCTCGAGTGGTAGTGGCCGGCCGCGGGCGGACCCGCGGCCGGCACTCGTTTATGTGGTCATGACTTGGTTGCGTTGAACAGGAACAGGTGGCCGATCGCGGTCGGCTCCACGCCCTGCACGTTCGACGCGGTCGCCGTCAGGTAGTTGTAGAAGTAGGGGTAGATGATCGGCGTCTGCTCGAGCAGCAGATTCTGGATCTGGCCCGCGATCTTCTGCTGCCCCTGCAGGTCGGTGGCGGGCGTCGCGATGTACTGCTTGGACAGCTTGTCGTAGGTCGTGTTCTTGAAGTGGGCGGCGTTCCATGTCCCCGAGCTCTGCAGCGGCGCGGTCAGGAACACGTTGGGCACGCTGCGGTGGCCGTAGTCGACCAGGCTCATGGCGCCGTCGAGCCAGTCGGACTGGCCGAAGACGGCCTTGCCGTAGTACTGCGACGACGTCTCGATCGTGAGCGCGATGTCGACGCCGATCTTGGCCGCCGACGACTTCACGATCTGGGCCAGCTGCGGGATCTCGAGGAAGTTCTCGGTGAAGAGCTTGGTCGAGAAGCCGCTCGGGTGCCCGGCCGCGGTCAGGAGCTGCTTGGCCTTGGTCAGGTTCTGCGACCCGCTGGGGCACGCTGGTGTCCGTGGACGGGAAGACCGGCGCGAACGGGCTGTCGTTGCCGACGTCGGCCTTGCCCTGGAACAGGCCGGTGACGATGTCGGGCCGGTTGAGCGTGAGCGCGATGGCCTGGCGCACGCGCGGGTCGGTGAACGGCGCCTGGTCGGTGCGCATCGAGAGCTCGCGGTGCGCGCTCGACTTCAGGTTGATCACGGTGATGTTGGAGTTCGAGAGCAGCGACTGGCCACCCGACACCGAGAACTGGCCGATGACGTCGATCGTCCCGCCCTGCAGCGCCAGGATCTCGGGCTCCTGGGTGTCGTAGAACGTGAACGCGGTGCTGTCGGGCTTGGCCTTCGCGCCCCAGTAGTCCTCGTTGCGGACGAACGACGCGCCCACCTTGGGGGTGTAGCTCTTGAGCTTGAACGGCCCCGTGCCGAGGAAGCTCGACTCCCACTTGGAGGGGTCGTAGTTGTTCGGGATGATGATCATGTTGTAGTTGTCCGACGAGCACAGGTACGGGAAGTTCCCGTTCGGCGCCTCCAGGTGGAAGGCGACGGTCATGTCGTCGACCTTCTGCACACCGGCGGGCAGGAGCACCCCGCCGAACGCGCTCAGCGCGTTGGACGAGCCCTTGGGGTCGGTCTGCAGCTTGTACGTGTAGACGACGTCGTCGGCCGAGAACGGCTGGCCGTTGTGGAACTTGACCCCGCTCCGGAGCTTGAACGTCCAGATCGTCGAGTTCGCGTTGGCCGTCCAGCTCGTGGCCAGCACCGGCACCAGCGTCAGGGTCGAGTTGGAGATGGCCAGGTACTCGCCGGTCTGGCCGAGCATGTCGAGCCCGCCCTGATCGGCGACCGTGACCGGGTTGATCGCGGCGGTCGGCGTGACGATGCCGGCGTTGATGACGCCGCCGGACTTGGCCGCACCCGTGCTGCCGCCCGACGCGGGCGAGCTGCTGCTCGAGTTCGCCCCGCCGCATGCGGCGATGATCGCGGTCATGAGCGGCATCGACAGCCCGACCACCGCGCCGCGGCGGACGAACTCCTTGCGGCTCAGGCGCCCGGCCGCGAGCTCGTCGATGAAGCTGTTCTCGAGATCCGAGCTCTGCCTGCGGATCTCGTCGAGCCTGCGCTGATTCTCATCCATGTACGAGGTCACCTTCCTTTGATGTTTCGCGAGCGTGTGGGGTTCGACGTCATGCCGAGCCCGGTGGTTTGTTAATGGCGCGCAGTGATGCCGAGGCGCGCAGCCCCGCCGACCGCAGATCGGCCAGCAGCAGCCGCCGGCGGCGGCCGTCGATGCGGCCGGCGGGCACGCACAGCGTCATCGCGGCAAGCGTCTCGCCACAGGCGCCGGTGATCGGCACGGCCAGGCACCGCAGCCCGAGCGCGGTCTCGTCGATGTTCTCGGCATACCCGTTCGCCCGGGCGCGATCGAGGATCGCGTGCAGCTCGTCCAATCCGCGCAGCCGGCTCCCGACCGGCGTCACGAGCTCGGCCCCGGCCAGCAGGCGGTCGACGCCGGCGGGCGGCATCGCCGCCAGAAGGACACGGCCGCTGGCCGCCGCGAACGCGGGCAGGCGGCTGCCGACGCGCGTCACCAGCCGCACCGGCTGCGACGTCTCGACCTTGGCGATGAAAAGCGCATCGCGCACCGTCGAGCACCACCAGGCAGGTGGTCTCGTTGTGCCGCTCGAGCAGGGCGACGGCCTCGGCCTCGAAGGCCGACGCGAGCGCCGACGAGCGGCTGCGCGTCCCGAGCGCGACCGCCCGGCGGCCGAGCACGTAGCCGCACTCGCCGGCCCGCTCCACGAAGCCGCGCTCCTCCATGGCGGTGCAGGCGCGGTGCAGCGTCGTCTTGGGCAGGCCCGTGGCCGCGCCCAGCTCGCCCAGGCCGGCCTCCCCGAGCCGGTCGAGCGCCTCGAGCACCCCGAGCACGGCGGCGATCCCCGGTGACGCGGCGCGGCCGGGCGACGGCGTCCGCTCGCGGACGGCAACCGCCATCAGCACCGCCCCGGATGAGGTGAGGGATCGTCCATATCCCGGTTCCGCCGGTGGAACGTCGGTCGCACTGGCGGAGCCGGAATCTTTCTCACATCCTCCCGGGATTGTCAAGCCGGTTGCCGCCGCGGCCTCGCGACGCTCGCGCGTAGGATGGCCGCCATGCCGCCCACGGTGGAGCTCACGGGAGAGGATCTGACGGTCGCCGACATGGTCGCGGTGGCGCGCGGGGGCGCGACGGTCACGCTCGCCGCCGGCGCCCTCGACCAGATCCGCACCGGCTGGGAGATCGTGCGCCGGGCGGCGGCGGAGGGACGGCCCGTGTACGGCCTCACGACCGGCGTCGGGGCGCACAAGCGGGTGGCGGTCGACGTGGCCGACACCGTCCGCTTCAACGATCTGCTGCTCAAGAGCCATCTGGTCGCGCAGGGCCCCACGGCGTCCCCCGAGGTCGTGCGCGCCGCCCTTCTGCGGATGGTGAACGGCTTTGCCAAGGGCACGGGCGGCGTGCGCCCCGAGCTCGCCGAGCGGTTGCTCGAGACGCTCAACTCGGGCCGCATCCCGCCGGTGCGCACGCTGGGCTCGGTGGGTCAGGCCGACCTCGCGCCGCTCGCCGACCTGGCCCACGGCGCGATCGGCGACCTCGCGCCGATCGGCAAGGAGACGCTGTCGCTCGTCGACCAGAACTCGTTCTCGACGGCGCTCACGGCGCTGGCGTTCGCCGACGCACCCGCCTGATGGACGCGTTCGACGTGGCCGGCGCGTTCGACCTCGAGGGCTTCGGCGGCAACCTGACCCCGCTTCACCCGGCGGTGGCCGGAGTCCGCCCGTACCCGGGGCTGGTGGCCACCATCGCGCGGCTGACGCGGCTGCTCGAGGGCAGTCCTCTGTGGGACGAGGAGGTGGCCCGGAATCTGCAGGATCCGCTCAGCTTCCGCTGCCTGGCGCAGGTCCACGGCGCGGCCCGCGATGCGCTCGACCAGGCCGGCCGTCAGCTCGCGATCGAGCTGAACGCCTCACAGGAGAACCCCCTGGTCATCTTCGCCGAGGACCGGATCGTCTCGGTGGCGAACTTCGACGTCGTGCCGCTGGCCGCGGCGATCGACTACCTGCGCATCGGCCTTGCACCCGTTCTGACAAGCGCCGCCGAACGGACGGTGAAGCAGCTCTCACAGCCGTTCTCGGGCCTCCCCACGGGACTGAAGATGCGCAGCGACCTCTCCGACGACGGGCTGTCGGAGTTCGGCACGGCGTCGGTGGGGATCACCTCCGAGGCCCGGCTGCTGGCGGCACCCGTGTCGTACGAGCTCGCGAGCTCCAGCCTGGCCGAGGGCATCGAGGACCGGATGACGATGGCGCCCCTGGGCGCGCGCCGCCTGGCGGAGATGGTGTCGCTGGGCGACCGGGTGTGCGCCATCGGCCTCGTGGTCGCCTGCCAGGCGCTCGAGCTGCGCGGCCCCGCCGGCGTCGGCGCCGGGCAGCGCGCGTGTTCGCGAGCTGGTGCGTGGCCTCGTCCCCTTCACGGGCGAGGGCGAGCCGCCGCCGCCCGATCTCGAGCCCGTGGTGGCGCTGGTGCGGTCGGGGGCGCTCGGGGAGGTGTAGTCTCTCGCGCTGCAGTGCCGGCGCGAACCCTTCTGACCGTGCTCGCGGCCGCGGCCGTTTTCGCCGCGGCCGGATGCGGCTCGGGCGGGTCGTCCGGCTCGTCGGCGCCGGACAGCTCCCAGCCGAGCACCTCGACTCCCGTCAGCTCGTCACCTGCGACCTCGACGCCGCACGACGACGACGGCCCCGGCGACCGGGGCCCAGAACCTCGTGATCGACAACAAGATCCGCGCCCAGCTCGTGGCCGCGGGCGCCGCCGTGCACAAGCTCACGCCCAAGGATTACCTCGGGCTGGTCAAGGGCGAGACCTACTACGCCTACCTCCCGGCGAAGGGGATCTACTGGGCGGGCGCGGGCCTCGATCCCAGCCCGAAGTCGCTGCCGGCCCAGGTCGGAAGCCAGGACGACGGCGCCTACATGGTCTTCGAGCGCCACGGCACGGGCCCTGGCGGGTGTGGGAGGCGGGCATCCCCGGCGACCCCCAGTTCACGTGCGCCGTCAAGGTGCCCGCATCGGTGCTGAAGGTGTGGAACTGGAAGCCGGGCAGCTGCCATCCGCCCACCAGCGTCGACTGAGCGTCGTCGGTCAGTCGGTCTCGGCGGCGGCCAGGGGGCCGTCGGGCGCATGGAACTCGTGCAGCTCCGACGGCCACCAGTTCCAGCGGCCGAGCAGGATCACGATCGACGGGATCAGGAGCGTCCGCACGAAGAACGTGTCGATCAGGATGCCGGCGGCCAGGCCGAGGCCGATCTCGCGCACCTGCCCGGTCGCGGCGACGGTGAGCACGATGAAGGTGCCCGCCAGGATCAGCCCGGCCGAGGTGACCGTGCCGCCGGTCATCTGGATCGCGCGCCGCACCGCCGGGGTCAGGGCGTCTGGTGGGCCTCCTCCCGGATGCGGCTCATCACAAGAATGTTGTAGTCCTCGCCCAGCGCCATCAGGAACACGAACATCAGGAACGGCAGCACGAAGTTGACGCCGCTCTCACCGCCGATGATGTCGAAGACGAGGATCGCAAAGCCGAGCGCCGCCAGGTAGGAGAGCAGGACGCTCGCGATCAGGTAGAGCGGCGCGATCAGGCTGCGCAGCATCACGGCGAGCAGCAGGCCGATGATGAGGAGCACGACCGGCACGATCCGGATCAGGTCGCTGGACGAGGTCTGGCTGACGTCGTAGCTGGCCGGGGCCTGGCCGCCGACGCCGTTGGCAACGGCGCCGATCTGGCGAGCGGTCGCGTCCACGGCGCTGCGCACGGTCGGGGTTGCGTTCATCGCGCCGGCGGAGGCCGCCGAGCCGGCCGCGAGCGAGGCGTAGTACTGGACCGTGCGGCCGTCGGGCGAGAGGAACTGCGCGTTGACCGGTAGGCCTGGTAGGTCGCGGGCGCGAGTCCCGTGGCCGGCGGCTGGACGAGCGGGAGCGCCTGGGGCGGGCCGAGCTGGGCGTGCAGCTGCTCGAGCTGCGCCGGGCGTGAGCCGGGTGCCGTTGGGGTCGAGCGGGCCGCTCGAGCGCCGAGAAGACGGCCCGAGGCGTGGAGCGATCGACTCGGCGGTGATGAGCGGTGAGGCGTCGCTCCACACCGGCCGGGGAAGCACGAACAGGATGTTCGTGGGGTTGCTGTCGGCGGCCGGGAAGTGCGGCGTTGAGCACCGCCTGGCCGGCGGCCGAGTCGGTCCCCGCGGGCGCGCCGCCGCCGCCGAAGCCTCCCGGCGTGTACGGCGAGGGTGACCGCCGCGAGCCCGCCGAAGAGCACCAGGCCGACGGTGAGCGTCAGCGCCGGTCGCGCGACCACGCGGGACGCGATCCGCCCCCACGCGCCGCGCTGGTCGCTGTCGACCCGAGGCCGCGTCGGCCAGAACGACGATGCGGCCGACGATCGCTAGCAGCGCCGGCAGCAGCGTCAGGCCGGCGAGGAGCATGATCGCGACGCTGACCGCGAGCGCCGGGCCGAGGCCGCGATAGAAGCCGAAGCTGGGCGAGCAGCAGGCTCAGCAGGGCCACGATGACGGTTGCGGCCGAATACGTGATCGACTCGCCCACCCGCGTCAGCGAGTACGTGACGGCCTCGTGCGAGCTGCGCCCCGTCGCGAGTTCCTCGCGCACCCGGAAGATCAGGAACAGGCCGTAGTCGGTGCCGGCCCCGAGCACGATCACGATCAGCAGGAGCTGCGTGATCGCCGAGACCTCGACGACGCCGTGACGCGGCGAGCTCGGCGATCACCGGCTGGGCGATGAGGAGCGAGATCGCCGCGGGCACCAGGGTCACGATCGGGGCCACCACGCTGCGGAAGACGAGCAGGAGCAGGACGATGATGAAGAGGATCGAGAAGAGCTCGGTCGTCCGCTGCGTCTTCTGGTTGGCGGTCTGGGTGTCGATCTGGGTCGCCAGCTCACCGGTCAGATGGATGGGCACGCTGCCCGCCACCGCGCCGGTCATGGCGGTGCGGATCGAGTCGACGAGGCTCTTGCCGCCGTCGCTGCCGAGGTGATCCCCGTCGATCTCGACGAGCGCCTTGCGCACCTGCCCGTCGGCCGAGACGCCCTGGTCGCGGACCGCGAGCACTCCGGGAAGGCGCGCGACGGCGCGCTCCGCACGGCCGATCGCGGCCTGCTGGGCGGTGGTGAGCGCGGCCCCGCTGCCACCGGCCACGATCAGCGACGAGAGGCTGAACTGGGCCTGGAACGGCTTTGCCAGCGCCGCCGCCTGGATCGACGGCGAGCTCTTGGGCAGGAACGATGACGTGTCGGTCTTGACGACGCTCGAGATCGAGGGCCCAAGCGCGGTCGCGAGCACGGTCGCGGCGATCCAGAGGACGACGATCAGGTAGCGGAAGCGGACCGAGATGCGGCCCAGGGCGACGAAGAAGGCGGACGTCATGCGGCGCGCGCACCCTACCAAACAAAACGGAATCGGGCTCCGCTTTGGTAGGGTCCGCCCGTGTCGCAGGTTCTCTCCCAAGCCCCGCCGCCCGCGCGCCGACGCACAGCGCAACCGGGATCGCCTGCTCGCCGCGGCCCATGCGGTGTTCGCGGAGCACGGGGTCTCGGCGTCGGTGCACGAGATCGTTCAGCGGGCGGGGGTCGGCGTCGGCACCCTGTACCGGCACTTCCCCACCCGCGAGGCGCTCGTCGCCGCGATCTTCGACGAGCACATCGACGGGCTCGCGAAGCTCGCCCAGGATGTGCTGGACGCGCCCGCGGGGGCGCCGGTGCTGCGGCCGTTCCTGGAACAGTCCGTGGCGCAGCGGCGCCGTGATCCCTTCCTCAAGGAGCTCTTCGTGCGCTACCCGCCGAGCGAGGGCCGGCTGGCGGACGTGCGCTCCGAGATGCGGCGGCTGCTCGAGGCCCTGCTCGAACGCGCGCGGACGCAGGGCGAGCTGCGACCCGATTTCACGCTGGCCGACCTCGCCGCGCTCTTCTGGTCGCTCGGGACCGTGCTCGATGCGACCGAGCAGGCCGCGCCGGACGCCTGGCGGCGCCACCTGGGCTTTGTCCTCGACGGCCTGCGGCCCGGGGCGGCGACGCCCGCGCCCGTTCCGGCGATGAGCGACGACCAGCTCGCCGCCGCGATGCGCTGCCTGCGGGCCACCCGCTCCCAGCAGCGCGGCGGCGGCCGGGTGATCACCGCCCGGACGGACGTCGTCGGCAGCCTGCTGCGACCCCCCGAGTTGCTCGACGTGCGGACCCGGTTCGAGCGCGGCGAGGCCACGGCGGCCGAGCTGAAGCATGCCGAGGACCGGGCGGTCGACGCCGCGGTGCGGCTGCAGGAGGGAGCCGGGATCGAGGTCGTAACCGACGGCGAGATGCGGCGGCTGTCGTTCCAGAGCGGCCTTCCCGATGCGGTCGACGGCTTTGGCACCGTTCCGCTGGAGGCCTACCTGTGGGGCGACTGGCACGGGGACGAGGTCGGCGACCGCACCACCGAGCGGCCGGCGGGCGTCGGTGTCCGCGAGCGGCTGCACAGGCGCCGGCACATCGCCGCCGAGGACTACACCTACCTGCGCGGGCGCGCGAACGCGATCGCCAAGGTCACGCTCACCAGCCCGAGCCTCTACGCGAACCTGTGGTCACCCGAGCACTCGCGCGAGGCCTACCCGACGCTGGACGGGTTCCTCGAGGACGTGGCGGCGCTCACCCGCGACGAGATCGACGAGCTGGCACGGCTGGGCTGCACCTACATCCAGCTCGACGCACCCCACTACCCGCTCCTCATCGACCCGGCCATGCGGGCGTTCTACGAGCGCCAGGGCTGGACGGCCGAGCGCTTCATCGAACGCGGCATCGAGCTCGACAACTGGGTCATGGCGGGGCATCCCGGCGTCACCTTCGGCTTCCACCTGTGCCGCGGCAACCAGGCCAGCCGCTGGCTGGTCGAGGGCGGCTACGAGCCCATCGCGGCGCGGGTGTTCCGGCGGCGTGGCGGCCCAGCGGCTGCTGCTCGAGTACGACGACGAGCGGTCGGGGTCGTTCCAGCCGCTCCGCGAGGTGCCCGACGACAAGATGGTCGTGCTCGGCCTGGTGACCACCAAGTCGCCGCGGCGCGAGACGGTGGCCGAGCTCGCGGGCCGCGTCCGCGAGGCCGCCCGCCACGTCGATCTCGAGCGGCTCGCGATCAGCCCCCAGTGCGGGTTTGCGACCTCGGTGCTCGGAAACGCGCTCGCTCCGGAGGACCAGCTCGCCAAGCTCGAGACGCTCGCCGAGACCGCCCAAGTTCTCTGGGGCTAAACGAAACTCCGGGCGCGCGCTGGCGGTGACGGCTCGCATCCGTCACAATACGGCCGGTGGACGGACCGTCGAACGGCGCCGCGCCCACGGCACTGGTGATCTGCCCCAGCCAGCGCGACCGGTTGAACATGGCCGACGAGCGGATTCTCGATCGGTTCGCGCTTCGCTTTGCCGGACAGCCGATCGGGCCGGGCTTCGACCCGCGGACGTTCGTCGAGCACATGACCCGGTTCGGCACCAACGCGGACGGCATCTTCGGCTCGAGCGACGCGACCGGGCATCTGGCATCGATCCTGGCCGACGAGGCCCGTTTGCCGGGCCCGGGCCGGGCCGCGTTCATGCGCTGCCACGACAAGCTCGCATGCCGCCGCGTTCAGGCACGGGCGGTGCCGGAGGCCACGCCCGCGTTCGCCCCGGTCGAGCTGGACGACCCCGATCCGGCCCCGCCGCTGCCCTTCCCGTTCTTCCTCAAGCCCGTGGCCGCCCACCTCTCACAGCTGGCCTACCGTGTCGACGACGAGGAGGAATTCGCGGCGGTGGTCGCCCGCGCGCGGGACGAGATCGACGCGGTGACCGCCGCCGACCGGGCGCTCGAGGGGCGGTCTTTCCGCACGCTGATCGCCGAGGAGCTGCTCGACGGGATGCTGGTCACATTCGAGGGCTGGATGCAGGACGGGCGGATGACGGCGATCGGCGTGACCGATGCGGTCATGCACCCCAACGGCATCAGCTTCCTGCGCTTCGAGTACCCCAGCCGCCTGCCCGCCGGGCCGCGCCGGGAGATGGCTGAGGTGGCGGCGAGGCTCATGCCGGCGCTCGGGTTCGACAACAGCATGTTCAACATCGAGTTCTTCGTCCGGCCCGACGGCCGCCTGACGATCGTCGAGGTGAACGGGCGCATGGCGTCGCAGTTCGCGCCGCTCGTCCACGCGGTGCACGGCATCTCGAGCTACGAGATCCAGCTCGACCTGAGCACCGGCCGCACCCCGAGCCTCCGCCCGCGCGCGACGGCCTCGTGACGGCGAGCTTCCTCTTTCGCACGTACGAGGATGCGATCGTGCGCGCGGTGCCCGACCCGAGCATCGTGCTCGAGCGCTTCCCCCACGCCCACGTCGAGGTGCTGGTGCGCCCCGGCCACCGCCTGAGCGAGAACGACGACGACACCGCCAGCCACCGCCTGGCCGTGGTGGCGCTGGCCGCGCCCGACCGCGCCTCGCTCCTGGGACGGTTCGCCGAGGCCGTGCGCCTGCTCCCGTTCGAGCTCGACCCGCTCTCAGCCCCCGTCCGCTGAATGGAAATGGGGTCAGGCCCCATTTTTCAGTCGGAGCGGCGCTTGGGTAGGCGGGCCAGGGCGCTCACGTCCTCGTCGCCGTGGCCCTCGGCCATCAGGGTGTCCTCCTGGGCCGCCACGAGCTGCGCGACGTCCAGGGGCAGCCCGGCCCGGCCGGCCTCGTCGAGGGCGATGCCGAGGTCCTTGCGGTGCAGGGCGAGCTTGAAGCCCAGCGGATAGCTGTCGGAGATCATGTTCGCGGCCCGGTTCTGCAGCACCCACGACGAGGCCGCCCCCGCCGACAGCGCCTCGACCAGCTCGGGCAGCGGCAGCCCGGCGGCCTGCGCCAGGGCGATCCCCTCCCCCACGCTCGCATACGTGCCCGCGATCATCACCTGGTTGACCGCCTTGGCCACCTGTCCCGAGCCGCTCGGGCCGAGATGGGTGATCCGGCTCGAGAACGCCTCCAGCACCGGCCGGGCCTTGGCGACGTCGGCGTCGGCGCCCCCGCAGAAGATCGTCAGCGTTCCCCGCTCGGCGCCCTCGGAGCCGCCCGAGACCGGCGCATCCACCATGCCGATGCCGCGTTCCTTGAGCCGGCCGCCATGCCGGCGACGGCGGTGGGCGACACGGTCGAGCAGTCCACGACCACACCCCCCGGCCGCGAGCCCCGCGGCGATGCCGTCGGGCGCCATCACGATGTGCTCGAGGTCGGGCGTGTCCGAGACGCACGTCAGCACCGCCTCGGCGGTGGCGGCCGCGGCGGCCGGCGAGTCCGCCCGATGCGCGCCGAGCGCCGCGAGCGGCTCCTCGCGCGACCGGGTGCGGTTGTGCACGGTCACGTCGTGCCCCGCCGCGAGCAGGTGCCGCGCCATGGGCGCGCCCATCGTGCCGAGACCGATCACCGCCACTCGCATCGGGGCGATCTTACTCGCCGGCGATCTCGCGCCGCTCCTGCTCCATCGAGCGGCGCAGGAGCCGCGACCGCGTGATCCGGTCGAGGCCGTCGAACTCGACGGTGGCCACGCTGTTGCCGCGCATATCCGTCTCGACCGCGCCGACGACGGCGTCGGTTTCGACGTCGAAGCCGAGGTCGTCGTCCTCCATGACGAGCCATAGCCGCTCGCCCTCGCGGAGGGTGTGGTGGGTGATGATCTGGGCGTCGTCGGCCGAAAGCTGCAGCGCGTGGGCGTTGAACTCCTCACCCGACCCGCGCCGGCAGCGCACGAACTGCCACACCGACATGCGCACGTGCTTGTGCCGGCCGGCATTCACCTGTTCCTGGGCGTACACGGCCCGCATGAGGCGCTGCTCGACGGTGCGGTCGACCGGATCGAAGTCGATCGCATACCGAAACGCGCCGTCCTTGAGCCGCTCGGTCCGGCTGACCGTCGCGTCGAGCTTGGCGGTCGTCTCGGCGTCGACGCGGAACGCGACCCGCACCCGGTTGCCGGGAACGAGCTCATGTTCGGTCACAACCTTGACGCCGCCAGCCGAGAGGTCGACCGACCGCACCACCATCAGGCTGGTACGCCCGGTGCGGCTGACCGCCGCACACGAGACGGGCAACCGGACCATGACCCGGAAGAACTCTCTGCGCTCCGCATCCATCCCTACCAGAATCGGCCGTGGCGGCCGGGATCTTGACCGCGGCTACTCCGCGTCCATGAACGGGTAGCGGTAGTCGGTCGGCGGGACGAACGTCTCCTTGATCGTGCGCGGGCTGACCCAGCGGATCAGGTTCCACATCGAGCCCGCCTTGTCGTTGGTGCCCGACGCCCGCGCGCCGCCGAAGGGCTGCTGGCCCGACCACCGCGCCCGTGGGCTTGTCGTTCACGTAGAAGTTGCCGGCGGCGTTGCGGAGCGCGTCGGAGGCGTGGTCGATCGCCCGCCGGTCGGTCGCGAACACCGCGCCGGTGAGCGCGTACGGCGACGTGCGGTCGACCAGGTCGAGCGTGTCGTCGATGCGGTGCTCGTCGTACACGTAGGCGGTCACGACGGCCCGAACAGCTCGCGCCGCATCAGGTCGAAGCCGGGGTCGGTCGTCTCGATCACCGTCGGCGAGACGAAGTAGCCCTCGCGAGTCGTCGGCCTCGCCGCCCACGAGCACCTCGGCGTCGGGGCTGTCGCGCGCCAGCTCGAACGCATCGCGCTGGGTCGCGAACGAGTCGCCGTCGATGACCGCGCCCATGAAGTTGCGGAAGTCGCGGACGTCGCCGGTGCGGATGGTCGAGACCTGCTCGCCGCAGCATCTCGCGCAGCTCGCCGGCCACAGGTTGGACGGCGCGTAGACGCGCGAGGCGGCCGAGCACTTCTGGCCCTGGTACTCGAACGAGCCGCGCACGATGGCGGTGGCGACCGCGGCCGGGTCGGCGGAGGGGTGGGCGACGATGAAGTCCTTGCCGCCGGTCTCGCCCACGAGCCGCGGGTAGGTGCGGTAGCGGTCGATGTTCTGCGCCGACCGTGCGCCACATGCCGCTGGAACACCGGCCGTCGAGCCGGTGAAGTGGATGCCGGCGAGGTCGGGGTGCGCGAGCGCCGCGTCGCCGATCTCGCGGCCCGAGCCGAGCACCATGTTGATCACGCCGGGCGGCAGCCCCGCCGCCTCGTACAGCTGCATCAGGAAGTGCGCCGAGTAGACGGCGGTCGAGGCCGGCTTCGAACACGACCGTGTTGCCCATCATCGCCGGCCGCGGTCGGCAGGTTGCCGGCGATCGCCGTGAAGTTGAACGGCGACGACCGCGAACACGAATCCCTCGAGCGGCCGGTACTCGATCCGGTTCCACACGCCGGGCGCTGACACCGGCTGCTCGCGTCATGATCCGCTGCATGTAGGTGAGGTTGAAGCGCCAGAAGTCGACCAGCTCGCAGGCGGCGTCGATCTCGGCCTGGTAGGCCGTCTTCGACTGGCCGAGCATGGTGGCGGCGTTCAGCGTGTCGCGCCACGGTCCCGGCCAGCAGCTCGGCCGCGCGCAGGAAGACCGCCGCGCGCGCCTCCCACGGGGTCTGCGCCCACTCCCTGCGCGCCTCGGCCGCGGCCGCGATCGCCTGCGCCACCTCGGCGTCGCCGCCGCGGTGGAAGTCGGCCAGCACGTGGTCGTGGTCGTGCGGCATGACGGCCTTCGCCGGTGCGGCCCGTGCGCACCTCGCGCCCGCCGATGACCATCGGGATCTCGATGGTCGCTGCCGGCCAGCTCGTCGAGGCGGCGCCTTGAGCGCCGCCCGCTCGGGCGATCCCGGGCGCGTAGTCGCGCACCGGCTCGTTCCTCGGCTCCGGCAACCTGAAGACGCCCGCGGTCATCCCCCCTAGCCTACCGAAGCGGGGGGCTGACGGTACGATTGAGCCGTCAGCCGATCCGGGGGTAGTGACCATGAGCGTGAGCCTCAAGCGGTTCTCCAATCACATCGGTGGCAAGGCCGGCGAATCGATCTCCGGCGAGACCATCGACGTCGTCAATCCCGCCACGGGCGAGGTCATCGCGGCCGTCCCCAACTCGACCGCCGAGGACGTCGACAATGCCGTCGAGGCCGCCGAGAAGGCCTTCTTCGGCGACTGGGGCGACACGACTGCGGCCGAGCGGTGCGAGGTCCTGAACACGCTCGCCGACGCGCTCGACGAGCACGCCGGGGAGCTCGGCGAGCTCGAGTCGCTGAACGTCGGCAAGCCTCGTGGCGCGGCCGTGGAGGAGGTGGCCGGCGCGACCGACTGCCTCCGCTTCATGGCCGGCGTGGCGCGCACTCCGGAGGGCCAGGCGGCCGCCGAGTACGTGCGCGGCTCGACCTCGATGATCCGGCGCGAGCCGATCGGCGTGGTGGGCCAGATCACCCCCTGGAACTATCCGCTCATGATGGCCGCGTCGGAAGATCTCACCCGCCCTGGCCGCCGGGAACACGGTGGTCCTCAAGCCGTCCGAGCTCACCCCGCTGACGACGCTGCGCATGGCCGAGATCGCGGCGGACATCCTGCCCGAGGGCGTGCTGAACATCGTCTCCGGATTTGGCGACCCCGTGGGCGCGGCCATCTCGGCGCATCCGCGTGTCCGGATGGTGTCGATCACCGGCTCGGTCGAGTCGGGCAAGAAGGTCGCCCGCGCGGCGGCGGACAACCTGAAGCGCGTGCACCTCGAGCTCGGCGGCAAGGCGCCCGTGATCATCTTCGACGACGCCGACGTCGAGGCGGCGGCCGAGACGATCAAGGCGGCCGGATACTGGAACTCGGGCCAGGACTGCACCGCGGCGACACGGATCGTGGCGGGACCCAGGGTCTACGACCGGTTCCTCGACGAGCTCGTCGGCCAGGTCGAGTCGATCAAGGTCGGCGACCCGTCCGAGGTCGACGACATCGACATGGGGCCGGTCGTCTCGCAGCGCCAGCAGGAGCGCGTGCTCGGATTCCTCGAGCGGGCCACTCGGCCGGGGCGCAGATCGCAACCGGGGGCACCGCGATCGGCAACCGCGGGTTCTTCGTCAAGCCCACCGTCGTCACGGGCGCCGCGCAGCGGTCGGAGATCATCCAGAGGGAGGTCTTCGGGCCGGTTGTGACCGTGCAGAAGTTCGCCGACGACGCCCAGGCGATCGCGTGGGCGAACGACGTCGAGTACGGCCTGGCCGCATCGGTGTGGACCGAGAGCGCCAGGCGCGGGCTCAACGCCGTGCGCAAGCTCCAGTACGGCTGCGTGTGGCTGAACGACCATTTCACCGTGTTCAACGAGATGCCGCACGGCGGCTTCAAGCAGTCGGGCTACGGCAAGGACATGAGCAAGTACGGCTTCGACGACTACACGATCGTCAAGCACGTACTGGCGAAGTTCGCCTAGAGATCAGCGCCCCCGCGCTAGCCTGAGAGCATGGCTCCCGTCGTCCGAGCCGAGGCGCTGACCAAGCGGTTCGGGAAGCTCACCGCGGTTGACGACCTGTCCTTCGCGCTCGAACCGGGCACGATCACCGGGTTCCTCGGCCCCAACGGCGCCGGCAAGACGACGACGCTGCGCATGCTGCTCGGGCTCGCGGCGCCGTCGCAGGGGCCGGGCGCTCATCTTCGACACGCCGTATCGCGAGATCCAAAACCCCGCCCTGCGGATCGGCGCGGTGCTCGAGGCGACCGACTTCCATCCCGGGCGCTCGGGCCGAAACCACCTGCGCACGCTGGCCCTCGCCGTCGGGATCGCCGACGCGCGGGTCGACGAGGTGCTGCGTGTGGTCGAACTCGACCGGGCGGCGAACCGGCGCGTCAAGGGCTACTCGCTGGGGATGCGCCAGCGGCTCGGCCTGGCGGCCGCACTTCTGGGCGATCCCGAGCTGCTCGTCCTCGACGAGCCCGCCAACGGACTGGATCCCGAGGGCGTGCGCTGGCTGCGCGACTTCCTGCGCACGTTTGCGAGGGAGGGCCACACCGTGCTCGTCTCGAGCCACGTGCTGGCCGAGATGGCGCAGACCGTCGACCATGTGCTGATCATCAACGACGGCAAGCTGGTGCGTGAGGCGCGTCTCGACGAGTTGACGGCCACGGTCGGCGGATCCGTGCGCGTTCGCAGCCCCCAGGCGGCGCAGCTGCAGGAGGCGCTCGCGAAGGCCGAGATCGACGTGACCGACCGCGACGGCGCACTGATCGCCAAAGGCACGACCGCCGCACGCGTTGGCGAGATCGCGGCCGCCACCGGAGTCGTCCTGCACGAGCTGGTGACCGAGGAGTCGTCGCTCGAGGAGATCTTCCTGAAGCTGACGTCGGAGCCGGACGCATGATCGGGCAGTCTCGCGCGGAGGTGCTCAAGATCCGGTCGACCCGGACAACGCTCGGGCTTGCCCTGGGGATGGTCGCGATCATCCTGCTCTTCGTGCTGCTGACCGGGCTCCTGAGCTCGATCTCGAGCCTGACGGGAACGGAGGACCAGCGCAACCTGTTCGGCATCGGCAGCTTCGCCGGGGTGTTCGCGGCGCTTGCCGGCATCCTCCTCGTGACGAGCGAGTACCGGTTCGGCACGATCCGGCCGACGTTCCTGTTCAACCCGGGCCGCACACAGGTCGTCGCCGCCAAGGTCGTCGCAAGCCTCCTGGCCGGATTCGCGTTCGCCGCGGTGGGAGAGTTGCTCTCGGTGGGGATCGGCGCCGTGATCCTGAACGGGCGCGGCATCTCGCTCGCCCTGCATGCTCACGACTACGAGCTGCTCACGCTGGGAACCCTCGTGGGAACGGCGCTGTGGGGCGGGATCGGGGTGGGCCTCGGCATGATCGTGCGCAACCAGGTGGGCGCGATCATCGGCCTCCTGGCATGGGGGTTCGTGGTCGAGAACCTGCTGTTCGCACTGGTTCCGTCGGTGGGGCGGCTGACCCCGGGCCAGGCCCAGAACGGCTTCATTGGACTCACATCCGCCCATCTGCTCGGCCCCGCCGCGGGCGGCGCGGTGCTGCTTGCGTGGACCGTCGGCCTGTGCGTGGCGGGCACGGCGCTCGCGGCTCGCCGCGACGTCAGCTGACGCCGCGGCTAGACCCCGCTGGGGGTCTCGCTGGGGAGGTGGAGCAGGTCGCGGATCGAGACGATCCCGACCAGGTGGTCGCCGTCCACGATCGGGACGTGGCGATAGCCGCCGTGCAGCATCATCGCCGCCGCCTGGCCGATCGTCGCGGTCTTCGGCGCCGTGTCCGGATGCGGCGTCATCCAGTCGCCGACGGTGCCGTCGATGCTGCCCCGGCCGACGGCCCGCAGCACGTCGCGCTCGGTCATGATGCCGGTCAGCGCCGTGCCGTCGGTGACCAGGATCGCGCCGACGCGGCGCTCCGCCATCCGCCGGGCGGCGTCGGTGAGCGCGTCACCCGCCGCCGCCGTGAGCAGGTTCCCGCTCATCACGGCCAGCACGAACTCGTCCTCAGAGCGCTTGTAGGGCATTGCGCGATCTTACCGCCGGTGACCGGCTCGCGGGCAAGCGCCCGGTACGATCCATGCTGCGATGCCACCGCAGGCCCATACCGGCAAACCGTGCGTCTGCCAGCACCGGCTCGCGCTGTGCGACCAGAGCTGCGTCGCCGACATGCTCGAGACGACGTTCTACGTCGCCTGCCTCAAGCTGACCGGCCGCAGGTGCCTCGTCGTCGGGGCTGGAGACGTCGGCCTCGAGAAGATCGAGGGCCTGCTCGCCTGTGACGCGCGCGTCGACGTGATCGCCCCCGAAGCCTGCGCCGAGGTGCACGCCCTGGCGGCGGCCGGCGACATCCACCTCACGCAGCGGCACTTCGAGCCGGGCGATCTCGAGGGCCGCTTCCTGGCCATCGCGGCGACGTCGGACACCGAGGCCAATATCGCCGTCTTCGAGGAGGCCGAGCGGCGCTCGATGCTGTGCAACGTCGTCGACGTGCCGCCGCTTTGCAGCTTCATCCTGCCGGCCATCGTGCGCTGCGGGCCGATCGCGATCGCGATCTCGACAGCCGGGGCGAGCCCGGCGCTGGCCAAGCGCATGAAGCGTGAGCTCGCCGCGCTCTACGGCGCCGAGCACGCCGAGCTGGCGGTGCTCCTGAACGACGCCCGCGGCTGGGCGAAGGCCACCCTGCCGACGTTCGCCGAGCGGCGCGACTTCTTCGAGGCGATCGTGAACGGCGACCCCGACCCGATCGCGCTCCTGAAGGCAGGCGACCGCGCAGGCGTCGAGCGCCTGATCGCGGAGCGCCGGGCCGAGGCCGAGTCGGCCCTCGTCTGACCCACTGGGCTACTTGAACCGGTAGGTGATCCGCCCACGGGTGAGGTCGTAGGGCGAGAGTTCGACCTTGACCCTGTCGCCGGGCAGGATGCGGATGTAGTAGCGCCGCATCTTGCCGGAGATGTGCCCGAGCACGTCGTGCCCGTTGTCCAGCTTGACGCGGAACATCGTGTTGGGCAGGGCCTCGGTGACCTCGCCCTCAACCTCGATGGTCTCTTCCTTGACCAAGCGCTACCCAATCACGGTCACGTTGGTGGCCTCCATCCCCTTCTTGCCCTGCTGCGCCTCGAACTCAACCTTCTGCCCCTCCTCCAGGTTCCGGTAGCCGTTCCCGGAGATGTTCGAGAAGTGGATGAAGAGGTCGGCACCACCGTCCTCGGGTGAGATGAATCCGAACCCCTTCGACGCCGAAAACCATTTGACTGATCCAGTGGCCATGAAGCGCTCCTGGTCGAGATTTGGAACGACGCAGGTCACGCACTCACGGTCCCACACGCACGTTCATGAGCCCCACAGCGGAGTTCACGCGCCCAGTCTAGACACGGATCGCCGCAGAATCCAGCCCCCAGCAGAGTGGCTCAGACGGCGGACGCGTGGTCGGCGACATCGTCGCCTGCGGCGGCGGCCGGAGGCCCGCCGTTCGAGTCTGCCGTGCCCCGCCTGGCCTGCTCCTCGACCCCGGCGCGGCGGCCACGCCGGCCACGGGCCCGGCGGCGCCGGTCACGCCGCTCGGGCGACGCTCCCACCGGTTCGCCGCGCGCGATCTTGCGCACCGCACCCGGACGCGAGTCGCGCGTCACGGCGCCCTCGGCGTCGACCACCTCGAACTCGACCCGAACGCGCCCGCGCACTCCGGCCGCCTTCAGCTGGGCGAGCACCCGGCGGGCGGCGTCGTCGGCGAGCACCTGCGCCTCGGCGAGCTCGAGCGGAATGACCAGGCCCGCACCATCCACCTTGATCGAGGCGACCCGGTCGCCGATGGGCTCGTTCAGGAGCTTCGAGACGGCCACCCGCAGCGGCGCGATCTCGCTCGCCGCGGCACGCAGATCGAGGGCGTTCGTGAAGACGTGGTCGCCGTTCCCGGCCAGCTTCCAATTCAGGTTCTCAACGCCCAGCCGGGTGCGGATCACCGGGTCGGCATCGTCGCGGAGCCTCACCGCCACCTCGGGCGCGACCTCGACCTCGGCGCCGCCTTCGACTCTGCGCAGCGGGACCGCCGGCGGGGTCGACCCGACCACGACGCCGTTGAACGAGACCGTCTCGGCCCGCTCGGCCGCAGCCTTGCGCTTGGTCTTCTTGGCCGCCTTCGTGCGCTGCATCGGCGCGGGGATGTTCGAGCCGAGCGCCGCCGCAAGCCGCAGCGGATCCTCCGACAGCGACCGCCGCGCGACCTCGACGATGCTCTCTCCGGCGGTGCCGCGGCGCGGCGACGCCACCGCGAGCAGCGCGGCCCCGGCCTCGAGCGGCGCGGCCTTGGCCACCTGGGCCAGGTGCAGGCACGCCTGCGAGTGCTCGCCGTCGGTCTTCGCGTTGGCCACCGCTCCCAGCAGGCCGCGGCCGTCCTCGACGTGCGCGCCGGCGTAGCGGTACTCGTGGTCGCGGGCGGCACGGGCGAGCCTCCACGTCCACGACACGATCCGGTCGGGCGGCGCCTCGATCTTGCCCTCGCCCATGGCAAGCAGCAGCACCCGTGCGCCCTGGCCGCGATCCTGCTGCCAGGTGGGGGCGGCCTCGATCAGCCGGCAGGCCATGGCGAACGTCGTCTGGCTTGGGCCCGACGCGGCCAGGTCGCCCAGGCTCGACAGCCGCAGCTTGCGATGCCGGTTCTCGGCGGCGCAGGTGAAGAAGAAGAGCTCCCGCGCCTCCGGCGTCAGGTTGAGGATGCGGTCGCTGAGCGTGTGGACGTCGGCGGGGCCGAGCTGGCGCGCCGCCACGACCGCCCACGCCCGCTGCTCGTCGAGCGGCAGCTTGGATGCGTCCACCAGCTTCCACTGGTTCGCGATCACCGCAACCCGGCGCTCCGGGTTGTCGGAGACGGGGACGATCCAGGGCAGTTCCTTGATGATCGGCTTGGGGGGCTTGCGTCGCCCGCGCCGGCGCCTCGGCGGCGGGGGTGTGACCAGCCCTCCCGGCCGGTAGGCGTCCACGTCGAGCAGCGAGTGCAGGGTGACGACCCGCTCGGAGTGCGGCGCGCCCACCTCGGCGAAGTCGACGACGATGCCCGCCTCCTTGCGCCGGTGCAGGCGCATGATCCGGCCCACACGCTGCTGGTACACGCGCCGGCTGGCGGTGGGGGCGAGGTGCATGCACACGGTCGCGCGGGGGGCGTTCCAGCCCTCGGCCAGAATCTGCGCGTTCACCAGGACGTTGATCTCGCCGCGCTCGTAGGCGGCCAGCGTCTCGGCCAGCTCGCGCGGCGGGGTGCGCCCGGACACGGCCTTGCCGCTCAACCCGATCGCCCGCATCGCCATCGCCACCCGCTCGGCGTGGTCGACACCGGCGGCGTAGACGATCCCGGGGGTGTCCCCGAACCGGCTCTGGTAGAGGTCGGCGGCAGCCATGTTGAATGGATCGAGGTCGAGGGCCGCGGCCAGCTGGCCCTGGTCGAAGTCGCCGCCCACGACCTCGACCTGGCGCAGAGACGTGATCGGCCGGACGCGGATGCAGCGCAGCGGCGCCACCACCCCGCGCCGCACGGCCTCGGCCAGCGGGAAGTCGGCCACCTCGGCCGGGAACACGTCGCCGACGTGCTTCTGGAGCAGCTGGTCGGTCGCGGTCATCCCGATGTAGATGGGCGCGTTGAACCGCCGGATCGCGGCCGCCGTCTTCTCGCCCAGGGCGGTGTGGGCCTCGTCGCACACGATCACGCCGTAGACGTCCGGTTTGATCTGGTCGACATGCTTGATGAACCAGGCGTACGTGTTGATCGTGAGCGGCATCCGCTTGGGCGTCGGGTCGCCGACCATCACCGGTGGGTGCAGCCGGCCGCCGTAGCCCTCCTTGGTGAGATCGCTCGTGAACTGGTTCACCAGCAGCCGGCGGTGGGTGAGGATGAGAACGCCGGTGGTGCGCGCCGCCTCGACGAACCCGCCGGCGGCGATCGTCTTGCCCGAGGCGGTGGGGTGCTTGAACCGGTAGCGGCGGCGTGCACCCGGGTCGGGCGCAAGCGCCTCGCCGTTCTCGACCTCGGCGTCGGCGGGCGGCATCGCCATGGCCGGGTCGTGGGCGATCTCCGCCTCGTCACCGGCGTCGTCCTCGTCGTCGTCCTCGATCTCGAGCGTGTCGGGCTCGTCGTCGCCGTTCTCGGCCTCGTCGTCGACGTCGTCCTCGTCGGCCGCGGCCGTCCGCTCGAGGTCGCTGATCAGCGCGGCCAGCTGCCCGGCCAGCGCGTCGACCTGGTGGCGGCGCAGGGTAGTCCCCGAGGCGAGCCGCGGCTGGGGGTCGGACAGCACTCGCTCGAGTCCCAGTACCAGAGCGAAATCCCGCCGCCACTCGTAGCTCGGCTCCGGCAGGCCACGCGCCATCTCCTCGAGCGCGGCATCGAGCGCCTGCCTGCGCACGGTTTTGGGCGCAAGGGCGACGGCGAGATCCTCGCCTTCATGGAGGAGCGGCTCCCCACACCACGCCTCAACGCGGTGTGCGGCCGCCTCAGAGTCGGCCTCGAAGCGAACAGTCATATGGTCCCTGCAGCCGCCGGGAGAAACGGGCGCCCCAACGGGCGACACCAGCGGCCGGACTTCAGTGTAGCGGATCGTCCGGGCGGAGTGATGCCACAACCGCGGCGGTCACCAGCCTGCGCAGCGGCTCGTGCAGATCCGCCGTCGCGGCTACGACGCACGGGTCGAGTCCCGCCCCGGGGTCAAACACCGATGCCGCCCCGCCGGCCTCGGCCACGAGCAGCATCCCCGCAGCCCGGTCCCAGTGCTTGATGCCCCACTCGTAGAACCCATCGAGGCGGCCGCACGCCACCCATGCGAGGTCGAGCGCAGCCGAGCCCCCGCGGCGGATGTCGCGCACCTGCCCCAGGACGTGCGTGAGCACGGTCGCCTGGAACGCGCGGTCGCCGGGCCCGTACGCAAACCCGGTCCCGACCAGGGCGCGGTCGAGGCCGCGCGGGCTGCGGGTGTGCACGGGCCGGCCGTTCAGGGTCGCGCCCCGCCCGCGCTCGGCGGCGAACGTCTCGCCGCGGCTGGGATCGTGGACGACCGCCACCACCCCGCCGGCGGAGTCCTCGCACGCGATCGAGACCGACCACACCGGATATCCGAACAGGTAGTTGGTCGTCCCGTCGAGCGGATCGATCACCCACGTCAGACCCGAGCCGCCGGCGACGCGGCCGCTCTCCTCGGCCACCACGCCGTCGTCGGGCCGCGCCCGGGTGATGCGGTCGAGCACCAACCGCTCGGCCGCGCGGTCGGCGTCCGACACCATGTCGGTGGTGCTGCTCTTCGACTCCACCCCGCTCACGGGCCCGCCGAAGCGGTCGAGCAGGAGCGAGCCCGCATCGCGGGCGGCGCCAAGCGCGAGCTCGAGCAGGCCGTCGGCGGACACGCCGCGAGTGTAATCAAAGTGGTCCCCCCACCACTACCCTGGCGACGATGACCGCGCCGCTGCGCTATTCAACGCTCGGATCCGGCCTGCTCGCCGGGCGGATGCCACATTCCGTGATGCACGTCGACGCGCTGCGGGCCGAGGGCGTCCGGACGGTGATCAACCTGTGCGAGGACCACGAGTACTGGGCCGGTGAGCGCGAGGCGGTCGAGGCGGCCTACTCCGAGGCGGGCATCGCCGAGCACCGGCTGCCGGTGCACGACGGCGCCAGCATCCCCCCCGGCGTCCTCGACCGGGCCGTCGCGGCAACCGCGGCGGGCGAGACCACCTACGTGCACTGCCGGGGCGGGCGCGAGCGCTCGGCGGCCGTTGCGGTGGCACTGCTCGCGACCCGGCGGGGAGTCGGGATCGACGAGGCGCTTGCCGCCGCCGCCGCCCGATGGCCAACGTGTCAACCGCTTGAGTGGCAGCTGGCCAGCGTGCGCGCCTGGGCGCGCTCCGCCGGAGAGTGAACCGGCGCACGCAGCCGGTTGCACGCGGGGCCGACCACCCGTATGCTCACACCGGTCAGACCTGCAGGGAGGGACATGAGGTTGGCAAAGGGTGTGACGGTGGGCATCGTGGTTCTTGCCGCGCTCGCAACCATCGTTCTTACGGGCGGAAGCGGTGGGTCACATGCCGCCGGCGCCGGGCGCACGGCGTCCGACGTCGCGGAGCTGCCTGTCACGCTCGGCCAGCTCGCGCAGCTCCCCATCATCGCCGCTGCGGTGGCCGCAATGGGGTTCTGTCTGCGAGCACTGTCATCCGGTAGAAAATTGCAGTAAACTCGACATCGGAGGGTTTTCGAGGAGTGTCCCCGCGCGCGACGCATAGCGATCGCGCAACCGGCTGACCCGTCGGTGTGGGACACGTTGTCCGGCGGCCCACCGGACAGCCCAACAGACGAGGCCGCCTCTGCCCAGGCGGCCTCGTCGCTTTCTCGGACTCAATTTCGAGCGGGCGCGAACGATGACACGGCTGATCGGCCATGGCCCCATCGGAACTGACCCACGCGCTCACCGTCACCACCGAACGCCTGAAGACGGCGTACACGGTGGCGGCATCGCTGATCACCTTCGCGGTCATCGCGATTGCGGCCGCGGTCGCGCTGCGTGGTGTCCCGCCCCTTGCCCGCGCGAGCGCCGTGCTGGCCGTCGTGGGAGGGCTGGGTGCGGTGGCGGCCTCGCGCGTGATCCAGTGGCGGCGGAGCGAGATCTACGACGAGATCGTCCTGAGCGGGTTTCGCCACGTCGGCGGCCCGGCGGCCACTCGCCACGCCGCCGATCTGGTGTCGCCCGGCCGCCGCAGAATGCTGGCCAGGAGCCTTGAGCGGCTGCTGGAGTGCGCCGTCCGCCGGCAGGCCGCGGCGGTCCCGCTCAACCGCGTCGCGCTCCGCGAGCTCGAGCCGCACATCCGCGGCCTGTGCGTGCGCCTGCGCGCCGTCGACATTGCCGTCGAGCCGGCCGGGATGGTGCTGCTGCGGCGGCTCCTGACCGACGGGGCGACGAGCCCGCTCTACCGGGCGCAGGCCCCGGCCCGCGACCTCGAGCGCGCGATCGAGTGCATCCACAACCACCTCGGCCCGATGCCCGTCATCCAGCTGCGCCCGGCGGCGGCGACCGAGCCGCTGCGCCTCGCGGCCTAGAAGCTTCTAACCCTCGCCGCCGGCTTCGGCGATCAGCCGGTCGAGCTCCGGCACGGCGGCGCGCAGGCTCGGCAGGTTGACGACGATGCCCTCCTGCGTGCTCCGCGCGAGCACCACCACCGCCTCCTCGTCCGGCGCACGGGTTCTCCTCGCGGTGCGGCACCCACGGCGGCACGTAGACGTAGTCGCCCGGGCCGGTCTGGATGCGGCGCTCGTCTCCGTCCTCCAGGAACACGAACACGGGATGGCCGGACACGACGTAGATCCCGGTCTCGGCCTCGCCGTGGTGGTGGTCGCCCGAGCACATGCCGGGAGCGACGTGGCTCTTGCCCATCCAGATCTTGCGCGAGCCGTTGCGCCGTCCCGAGATCGCCTCGTACCGGCGCATTCCGGGCGTCTGGGCCGTGTCCTCGCTCAGGCCGTCATGCGGCGTGTGGTGCAGCTGCCGGTGCCACGCGGCCGTCCCGGCGTCCCGCGGCGCGGAGTCGCTCATGCGGCCGGGGGCTCCTCGGGCGGGATGACCTGGCCGTCGCCGGGCCGGTGGGTGCCGAAGGCGATGAGCTCGAGCCCGTCGGGCCCGGCGATGAATCCGCGCGCCGTCTCCGGCGCCACGCGGATCGCGTCCCAGGGCCCGATCTCGATCTCCTCCCCGTCCAGGCTGACGATCCCGCCGCCCGAGGTGACCACATAGACCTCCTCGTCGGCGTCGTGCCGGTGAAAGACCGGGTGCCGCGCGCCGGGGGCGAGGCGCTGGTAGCTCAGCCCCACCTGCTCACAGTCCAGGTCCTCGCGCGCGAACCGGGCCTCGAGTGCGGGCGAGAGGCCGAACTTGACCGCCCCGTCGTCGACCTGCTTCAGGTTCTTGACCGTGTGGCCGGGCACGCTCGACACTCTATCGCCGCTACAGCGCGAGGAGCGTGGCCGGCCCGCGGCGCTCGAGGCCGCGGCTGACGATCAGCCGCTGCACCTCGCTCGTGCCCTCCCAGATCCGGTCGACCCGGAGCTCGCGCCACAGCCGCTCGGCCGGGTTCTCGCGCATGTAGCCGCGGCCGCCGAAGATCTGGACGACGCGATCGGACACGCGGCCGGCGGTCTCCGACGCGATCAGCTTGGCCATCGACGCCTTGTGGTGCACCAGCTTGCGGTCGGCGCCCGAGTCGGCCAGCCAGCCGACGTAGTAGGTGAGGAGCCGGGCGGCGGTCGTCTCGGCGGCGCAGTCGGCCAGGGCGAAGCTGACCGCCTGGTGGTCGAAGATCCGGCTGCCGAACTGCTCGCGCTCGAGCGCCCAGGCGGTGCCGAGCTCGATCAGCCGGTCACACGCGCCGACGCAGCGCGCGGCGATGTGCACCCGCTCCTCCACGAACCACTCGCCCGTCAGCTCGAAGCCGCGGCCCAGCTCGCCCAGCACGTTGGCGCTCGGCACCGGCGTCTTTGTGGAACGTGTACTCGGGGTGGCGGTAGGGGAAGTTGTGGGTGAAGTCGGGGTCGGCGGTCATCTCGACACCGGGCAGGTCCTTGTCGACCAGGAAGAGGGCCGGGCGGCGGTCGTGCCCGTCGACCGCCCACGCGAGCACGATGAAGTAGCTCGCGACGTCGCCGTCGGTGACAAACCACTTGGTGCCGGAGAGCTCGTAGTGGCTGCCGTTCCAGACCGCCTCCGACGTGATCGCGCGCGGGTCGGAGCCGGCCGCCGCCTCGGTGATGGCGTAGGCGTGGCGGTGCTCACCGCGCACGTCCGGGAGCAGGTAGCGCTCGATCTGCTCGGGCGTCCCGTGAACGAGCACGTTGGACGGGCTCCACACCAGCACCCACAGGCAGTTGGTCAGCCGGCCCAGCTGCTCGTGGGTGACGATCTGCTCGGTGAGGCTGAAGCCGCCGCCGCCGTACTCCTTGGGGATGTTGTTGGCCGCGAGGCCAGAGTCGAGCACAGCCTGCTTGATGGCGGCGTGGGACTCGGCGCTCAGGTGGCCGCCGCTGCTCTCGGCCTCCCACTCGAATGGCTGCAGATGCTCGTCCACCAGCGTCCGCACACGGGCACGCAGCTCGATCAGCTCCGGGGTGAGGGCGAAGTCCATCCGGTTACTCCTTCGGCAGAGGTCGTAGGTCGGCGGCCGAGCCGCCAAAGATCAGTGCGGCCGGTGCATGGGCGATGTCCACCTCGGCCATGTGCGGCCCGGACAGGTCGAGCTCGATCTCGGCGGGCGCCGCCACGAGGCCCAGCGCCTCGGCGCCGCGGCGGCCGCCCACCTCGAGCAGGTAGCCGGTGGGGCCGTCGTCGCCCTCGGGCACGAGCACGTTGCGGCGCTGCACCGAGCGGCGGGCGACCGCCTCGATCTCGCGCAGCTCCACCACCGGGTCGATGACGGTGTTCGAGTCGGTGCCGATGCAGACCCTGATGCCGCGCTCGAACATGGCCACGGCCGGCAGGTAGCCGTCGCCAAGGTTGGCCTCGGTGGTCGGGCACACGCACACCGAGGCCCCGGCCTGGGCGATCAGGTCGAGCTCGGCGGCGGAGGCGTGGGTCGCGTGCACGATCGTCGTGCGCGGCCCCAGCACGCCCGTGTCGGCCAGAAGCTCGATCGGCCGGCAGCCGTGCTCCGCCAGGCACTCCTCGATCTCGCGCAGCTGCTCGCAGGCGTGGATGTGCACGACCAGGCCCGCCGCGTCGGCGTAGTGGCCGATCTCCTCGAGCCATGGCCGTGAGACCGCGCGGACGCTGTGCGGGGCAACCCCCACCCGGCCCGGCCGCTCCTGCGCCAGCGCGTCGACCCGGCGCAGATATGCGCCGCACATCGGGGTCGCAGAAGCGGCGCTGGCCCTCGGTGGGGGGAAGGCCGGCACCGGCCCGCTCGTAGGCGGCCATCAGCAGCACCTGGTCGATTCCGGCCTCGGCGGCGGCACTCGCAGTCGCACGCGCCATCGCGTTCGGCGGCGAGTACGGCGTCCCGTCGGGCCGGTGGTGGACGTAGTGGAACTCGCCCACCGCCACGTAGCCGGCGGCGACCATCTCGCGGTAGGCCAGCAGCGCGACCGCATGCATCGAGTCGGGGTCGAGCCGGCCCGCCGCGGCGTACATCGCCTCGCGCCACGTCCAGAAGTCGTCGCTGCGGTGGGCGTGATCGACGCGCTCGACCACCCCGCGCATGCCGCGCTGGAACGCGTGGCTGTGCACGTTCACGAATCCCGGCAGGCGAAGCGCGGTCGAAGTCACCCGCGTATCCTTCCAGACCCGATGGCGACGGTATCCCGAGAACGGTTTCTGGGCTGGTTCGCCGAGCTGGCCGCCATCGGCCACACCCCGACCGGCTGGAACCGCGTGGCGTGGACACCGCTCGAGGCGGAGGCGCAGGAGTGGTTCCGGCGCACGGCCGAGGGCATCGGCCTCGAGGTGCGGCGCGACGGCGCCGGCAGCCTGTGGGCGGTGACGCCCGACGCCGGCGACGGGCCGTGGGTGTGCGCCGGATCCCACCTCGACACGCAACCCGACGGCGGCGCCTACGACGGCGCGCTCGGGATCGTCTGCGCGCTCGAGGCGGTTGCGGCCGTGCTCGAGGCGGGAGCGCCGCGGCGGCACCCGCTGGCGGTGACGGCGTTCGTCGACGAGGAGGGCGCGCGCTTCCGGACGGCGTGCTTTGCAAGCCTCGCGATCGTCGGGCGGCTGGACATCGACGATGCCCTTGCGGTCATGGGCGATGCGCCCGCGATCTATGGCGTCACCCGCGAGTCGCTGCTCGCAAGCCGCGCCCAGCTCGAGCACGTGCGCTGCTTCCTCGAGGTGCACGTCGAGCAGGGCCGGGCGCTGGTCGACCGCGGCCAGGCGCTGGGCGTCGCCGACGTGCTCGCCCCGCGCCAGCGGTGGCGGGCGGAGTTCAACGGCGAGTCAAACCACGCCGGCACGACGCCGATGGCCGGGCGGCGCGACGCCCTCCTGCCCGCGGCCCGGTTCGTGCTCGCGGTGGACGAGGCGGCCCGGGCGCGCCCGGGGGCGGTCGGCACAGTCGGCCGGATCGAGATCTCGCCGGGGTCGACCAACTCGATCCCGGGGCACGTTGCCTGCTCGCTCGATGTCCGCGCCCTTGACTCGGCCACCATCGACGACCTCGTGGCCGAGCTGCAGCGCGGCTGCGAGGGTGCGCGCATCACAGAGGTGTCCCGAAACGGGGGCGCCACGTTCGACGCGGGGCTGCGCGCGGCACTGCACGCCTCCGCCTCCGCGGCGGGCGTGACGGCGGGCGACCTGCCCTCCTATGCCGGCCACGACGCCGGCATCCTCGCGCAGCACGTGCCGGCCGCGATGGTCTTCGTGCGCAACCCGACGGGGGCCAGCCACAACCCGGCCGAGGCGGCCTCCGACGACGACTGCGTCGCGGCGGCCCAGGTGCTGGCGGGCGCGCTCGCCGAGCTCGCCGCGACCTGAATATTTGGTGCCTGGCACCGGATATTCACACAGCCTGTGGAGAGCGCTGTGGGAAACCGCGGGCGGCCGGGGGACTGCCTGTGGAGCGAGGGACGACTTTCCCGCACGATGCGATGTCGGGGCGCGGGAAAACGCGCGGCGGCCCTTGACGGCGGTCTGTGGAAACAGTCACCCTCTGGCCGCCCAACACCCCCCGTCTCCGGCGCCAGTCCCCGCGGTTTCCGTCCTCCGGGCCTGGCGCCGGAGCGTTGGTGGCCCATGAGTACCGCGACCCAACCCCAACTCGATCACCCGCCCCCTCGCCCGGCGCCCGCGGCACCGGCCGCCGACGACCCCGCCGGGCGGCTGCTGGAGGCGCTGCTCGAGTTCGCCGGGCTGACCCGCCCGGCGATGAAAGAGCGCTAGTCCGCGTCCTGACCCGGCCGGCCCTCGGCCGGGCCGGTGTGCTCGTCGCTCCAGGGGGTTGCGCCCGGTCCGGCCAGGAAGGCCTCGATCTCACGGATTCCGCGGCGGACGTCGCGACGGCGGCGGATGCGCTCGCGGGCGTCGGGTGCCAGCGCCCGCCACGCCCGTACGCCCACGTGCAGGATCACGAACATGAGCACGACCAGCGCCACGACTGCGACCAGCGCGACGATCAACGGTTCCATTGAGGCGGTCAATGACACGATGCCGACCTGACTTCCACTAGGCCCCCATCGAGTCTATGCCTCAGCCGAGCCGAGCGCAATGGATGGTGGGATGGATCACTCCGGGTCACCGGATCCGGGTCATGCAGTAGGTGCTCTTCGGCCCGAAGGGGCCGCCGCACAGGGTGCGGCGCTCGAACTGATTGGCGTTCCCGAAGCTGTCCGCGGTGATCGAGTGGTTGACGCCGTAGCTGAACGACCCGTCGGTGTTCTGGCTGTACCAGGGATAGATGCAGTACGGCCCGCCGTAGTGCAGGCAGGTCGAGCCGGTCTCCTTGGGGTCGAGGATCTCGGCCTTGCCGCCGTAGTCGCTGACGACCGCCCAGTGCCGGGCCGCGACCGCGGTTGCCGAACGTCACCGACTGGATCTGGATCGGCGTCGTGCTCGAACCAGGCCCGCCAGTTGTACGACTCGCAGCCGGAGTGCCCGGGCGCGCAGAACGCCCCCGGCCGGGCGCTGAAGTCGGAGCGGTGGCCGATCTCCCAGACGAACGAGTTGGGCGCATCGTCGACGATGCCCCAGCCGAGCGCATTGCCGATCACCTGGCGGCTGAATGCCGGCATGAGCGGGCCCCAGCGCTTGCTGTTCAGGATCACGGTGCCGCGCTCGTGGGTCGTCAGGTCGGTGACGGTGATATGGGCGCCGTCGCGAGCGGGCGTCTGGTAGTAGTGCAGCAGGATCGTGTCGCCGCCGTGCATGACCAGCGGCCCGTCGCCGCCGGCCACGCGCAGCATCGCGTTGAACGCCGCCGGCTCGTTGTTGCCCACCACCGACCACACCGGCGTGCAGACCGTGTACGTGTTGCGCGAAAACGTGAACTGGGAGTTGCCGTTCGGGTCGCAGCGGGACACCAGCGTGTCGGGGTAGAACTGCACCTCGAGGAACGCCTGGTGGAACAGGCTGTGCGGGTCGGTGACGGTGCCGCCGAACCAGAAGCCGAAGCCCGTACCCGAGACGGGGAATGCCCCGTCGGTGGGCAGGACGGCCTTCCAGGTCAGGTTCTGGGCCGAGTGCGGGAGCGAGGAGACGGGGTCGAGCTCGGGCTCGTCATGGCCCGTGCAGCCGGGCCGGTAATGGACCTCGATCTTGCCGTCGACGTAGATCACGTGACGGGCCACGCACGCCGTCCCGTGACGGGTCGCGGCGCCGGCGACCGCCGGCACGAAGAGCAGCGCACCGACCACCAGCGTCAGTGCGGACACCCACCACAAGCGACGTCCCATGTCGAACCCCTCCCCCTGCTGGCTGAACGCGAAGTCACTCTATGGCCCGGGCACCGCGATTGCAATGGCGCGAACCCCATGCATACTGGTGTCGACGCATGATCCGCCGTCTCCCCCTAGTCGCGCTCGCAGCCGTTCTCGCGGTGCTCGTCTCGGGCTCGGTGGCGAGTCCGGGAGCCGGTGCGGCCACGTCGCCGTGCGGCCGCACCAAGACCGTCCCCACCTGGAACCACGTCATCGTGATCGCGTTCGAGAACCAGTCGTATGCGAGCGTGCTCGGCCCGGGTGCACCCGCGAGCGAGTTCACCAAGCTCGCCGGCCAGTGCGGCGTGGCGACGAACTTCACCGCCGTCCATTTCCCGCACAGCCTGCCGGCGTACATCGCGAGCACGAGCGGCCAGGTCTCGATCACGGGCGACTGCCTGCCGGGCCCGTCCTGCCAGAGCGGCGCGGCCAACATCTTCAGCCAACTCGGGCCGTCGCAGTGGCGCTCGTTCGGGCAGTCGATGCCGTCGAACTGCGCGAAGGCGAACTCCGGCAACTACGTCACCAGGCACCTGCCCGCGCTCTATTACACCCGCATCCCGGCGGCCACCTGCGCCGCCGACGTGCTGCCGCTGCCGGCGACGTTCGGGGCCACCAAGCGCAAGTTCGTGTGGATCGCTCCCGACCAGATGAGCGACATGGAGACCGGGACTCCGGCGCAGGCGAGCGCCTGGCTCCAGAACTTCCTCGAGGGGCCGGCCGGCATCCTGACGCACGCGCCGTACACCGCGGGCCACACCGCCGTCTTCATCTGGTTCGACACCGGCGCAAACGGCGACTCGGTGTCGACGCCGCTGCCGTTCATCGTCATCAGCCCCTCAACCCCGCACACGCACTCGGCCGTCGCGCTGAACGACTACAGCGCGCTGCGGGTCTGGGAGCGAATGCTGGGCGTCCCGTGCGTGAACAACGCCTGCACGGCGGCCGGCATGGGCACCCCCTTCCACCTGTAGACCTTGCGGGTCACGCCCCCACGGGGAGCCAGGCGGCCGCCTCGCCGGCGATGAAGCGGTGGATCGACGCCAGGTCTCCGCCGTGCGAGAAGCCGGCGGCCTGCTTGTGGCCGCCGCCGCCCGACTTGCGGGCGATCTGGGACACGTCGATCGCGCCGCGTGAGCGCAGCGAGACGCGGTTGGGCGGCGCCACGCCGTCGTCGCCAAACGGCGGCTCGCGGATGAGGGCCGCGACCTCGACACCGGCGATGGCGCGCAGGTGGTCGACCAGCCCCTCGGTGTCCGACTCTGTGGCGCCCAGTTCGGCAAAATCGGCCCTGGTCACATGCGAGATCGCGACGCGGCCGTCCTCGTACAGGACGAGGTGGTCGATCACGCGGCCGAGCAGCCGCAGCTTGCGCAGTGGGACGGTCTCGAACACCCGCTGGTAGACGAGCTGGATATCGACGCCGGCATCGACCAGGCGGGCGGCCATCCGCAGCGCGTTGGGGCCGGTGGTGCGCTGCTGGAAGCGGCCGGTGTCGGTGACCAGCGCGACGTAGAGCGACTGGGCGATGTCGGGCGTGAGCTCCACGCCCAGCGCCTCGAGCACGTCGAGCAGGATCTCGGCGGTCGACGAGGCCGAACCGTCGATCAGGTTGACCGTGCCGAAGCGCGTGTTGTCGTAGTGGTGGTCGATGTCGATGACGGTCGCCGGCCGCCTCGATCACGCCCCGGTGGCCGCGCCCGAGCCTGCGCATCGTGGCGCAGTCGAGGGCGAGCAGCGTCCACGAGCCGAGCTCGGACTCGTCCAGGTGCCGCTCGAGGCCGGCCACGTCCAGCAGGCGCAGCTCGCTCGGGATCGACGAGGACGGCTCGAGGTAGGTGCGCACGCGCTTGCCAAGCTGGCGCAGCCCGGCCGCCGCCGCGGTGAGCGAGCCGATGGCGTCGCCGTCGGGGTTCTCGTGGGTGGCGACCACGATCTCGTCGGCCGCCCGCAGCGCCGCCACGGCGTTCGCGAACCCGGGGTCGGACGCGCGCGTGTGCGTCTCGTCCACATCACCATGATACGGTCGTTACGGGCGCGGAACCGGGCGGTCAGTCACCCTCGGCGAGGGCCATCTCGCCCTCGACCGATTCCACGACGGGCTCGAGCGGCTCCTCCAGCTTCCCGTCGATTCCGTGGACGTACTTGCCGCCGCGCATCCACGATGCCGCCGCGGCGACGAGGCAGGCGACGACGGCGAAGTCGAACGCCTCGTCGAGGCCGGCCGAGAACGGCTTGGACATCAGCTGCGGGAAGTACTCGCGCCCGGTCAGATACGCGGCGTGGGCGTGCGAGAGATGCGGCAGCACCGGGCCGAGCAGATGCTGCATCGGGTTGTAGCCGAGGAATGACGCGAACAGGAGCCCCACCGGAGGCAGGTGCGAGATGCGGGCCGCGTCGGCCGGCGGCACCCCCTGGGCGAGCAGGCCGTGATGCAGGGTGGACGGCAGCGAGCTCGCGAGGCCCAGGATCATCAGCGAGAAGAAGATCCCGATCGAGAGCACGAGCGCCGAGTTCTGGAAGGTCGTCGCCATGCCGGCGCCGGCGCCGCGCTGGTCGGCCGGCAGGCTGTTCATGATGCCCGCCTGGTTGGGCGAGGCGAAGAGGCCCATCCCCAGCCCGACCATCAGCAGCAGCGCGCCGAACCAGAGGTAGTTGAAGTTGACCGGCAGGAGCTCGAGCAGGAAGAAGCTGAGGGCGGCGACCAGCATCCCGCCGGTCGCGAACGGGCGCGCGCCGAAGCGGTCGGAGAGGTAGCCCGACGCCGGGCCGGCGATCAGGAACCCGGCCGTCAGGGGCAGCATGTAGATGCCGGCCCAAAGCGGCGTCGACGAGAAGCTGTACCCGTGCAGCGGCAGCCAGATCCCCTGCAGCCACATGATCAGCATGAACATCAGCCCGCCGCGGCCGAGCGAGGCCAGGAGCGTGGCGATGTTCCCGGCGGTGAATGCGCGGATCCGGAACAGGCTCAGCCGGAACATCGGATCCTCGACCCGCGTCTCGATGTAGGCGAAGACCGACAGGAGCACGAGCCCGCCGCCCATGCACAGCATGACCTTGGGTGATGTCCACCCCATCGTGTGGCCGCCGTAGGGCTGGATGCCGTAGGTGATGCCGACCAGGATCGCGATCAGGCCGGTGGCGAAGGTGAGGTTGCCCCACCAGTCGATCTTGGCGGGCTTGCGGATCCCGAGGTCGACGAGCTTCCACGACGACCACAGCGTCCCGAACAGGCCGACCGGCACCGACACCAGGAACACCAGCCGCCACGACTCCGGCCCCAGGATGCCGCCGAGCACGAGCCCGATGAACGAGCCGGCGATGCCGGCCACGGCGTTCACCCCGAGCGCGAGGCCGCGCTGGTCGTGAGGGAAGGCGTCGGTCAGGATCGCAGAGGAGTTGGCGAACAGGAACGCGCCGCCGACTCCCTGGCCGATCCGCATGAGGATCAGCCAGAGCGCCCCGTGGGTGCCCTGCAGCCAGGTCACCGACAGGAGCAGCGAGAAGAAGGTGAAGATGGCAAAGCCCATGTTGAACATGCGCACGCGGCCGTAGATGTCCCCCACCCGGCCGAAGCTGACGACGAGCACGGCGGTCGCGACCAGGAAGCCCATGATCATCCAGAGCAGGTAGCTGGAGTTGCCCGGGCCGAGCGGGTCGAGATGGATGCCGCGGAAGATGTCGGGCAACGCGATCAGGACGATCGAGGAGTTGATCGTCGCCATCAGGATGCCGAGCGTCGTGTTCGAGAGGGCGATCCACTTGTACCGCGGCGACGGCGCGACCTGCGGGTTCATGCCTGCTCCTCGAACTCGTCGCGCAGCGCGCGGATGCGCTTGCGCTTGTCCATCAGCTCGTCCTCCAGCTGCTCCAGTGCCGCGCGGCGCGATCGCACGAGCGCCACCTGCCTGTCGACGTGCGTCATCGACTCGGCCAGGATGCGGGCGCGGTCGTCCACCGCCGGCTGTCCGTGCCCAGCGCTCGCGCAGCACCGCCCGGGCGGCCTCGGCGTCCATCCAGTCACGCAGCTCGGCCAGCGACAGACCCAGGAGGTCGCGCACGCGGATCAGCTCGGCGAGCCGGGCCTCGTCCTCCTGGTCGTACGAGGCGATGCGCTCCCTCGGGCCGCCCGCGGTCGGGCAGGAGGCCGAGCTCTTCGTAGTAGCGCACCGTCCGCGGCGTGGCGCCGACGCGACGGGCAAGCTCGCCGATCCGGAAGCGCACCTCTTCGACGGGGGGCGCCGGTTGCTCCTGGGACATATTCACCTTTACGTAAAATAGCAGGCGAGTATATTGGCGCCGCAACCGGGTATCGCGCCTATTTCACCGTGATAACCTCATGCGAACGTGAGAAACATCCTGGCTTAACCTCGGGAGGGGCGGCATGAAAATTCGCTGGTACGGCCAGTCCGCGTACACGCTCACCGGCGGAACGCAGACCGTGGCGATCGACCCGTTCGGCGACCTGGGCGCGCTGATGGCAGGCCGGCGCCGGTTCGACTACGCACCGGTCCCCGCCCACCCGGCCGACCTGCTGCTGGTGACGCACGAGCACCGCGATCACAATGCCGTCGAGGCGATCACCGGCACGCCGCAGGTCATCCGCTCGACGGCCGGGCGCTTCGAGAGCCCGGTCGGCGAGGTCGTGGCGATCAACTCCGAGCACGACGCCGAGGCGGGTACCAGCCGCGGCCCGAACACCATCTTCGTCTTCACGCTCGACGGCATCCGCGTGTGCCACTTCGGCGACTTCGGCCAGAGCGGGCTGCGGCCGGAGCAGCGCGCCGCGATCGGCGACATCGACCTGCTCTTCCTGCCGGTCGGCGGCGGCCCGACCATCGCTGCGGCGGAGGCGGCGCAGATCACGACCACCCTGGCCCCGCGCTGGGTCGTGCCGATGCACTACCGCACCGAGGCGATCGACTTCCTCGATCCCGTGGATGCCTTCCTGGCCACGTCCGAGCGGGTGACTCCCACCGGCCCGGAGCATGCGCTCGGCGGCGAGGGCTCGGGCATCCTGCACATGGCCGCGCCGTGAATATTTGGTGCCTGGCACCGGTTATTCACGCCGCCACCACACGGGCCAGGTGATTGCGAGGCCGGCCAGCACCGGGACGGTGGCGGGGATCGGTGAGGTCACCTCGAGCAGGAACCCCCACGCGAGCGCCGTGACGGCGACGGCCAGGGCCGCCAGGAGCCGCGGCCGGGTGCGCCTGCCCACCACCGCTCCCAGGAGCGCGGGCGCGAGGAAGTCGAGCCAGCCCATGCTGGAGTTTCCGAGCTCGACCTGCTGCAGCGAGGGCAGCGGCCGGGAGTGGTGCTGCGAGACGCCGACATGCGGCAGGATCACGTTCTGCAGGGCGACGGTGGTGGACTCGACCTGGCGGTTGCCCCACACGAGGTAGGTGTCGAGCGCAACCAGCAGCACGAGGCCGATCGCCAGGTAGCGCGCGGGCGTGATCGGGCCGACGATGCTCGCGATGGCGAGACACGCGAGGCCGATCAGGATGGCACCGGCAGCCTGGGCGATGTGCCCGCTCGCCTGCCAGGCGATCACGTACAGCACGGCGGCGGCAACCGCGACGAGGAGCGGCCAGCGCCAGCGGGCCGTCCACCCGAGCATGCCCGCCAGGATGGGCGTCGCAACCGTGCCCAGCCACGCCTCCAGCGAGGCGCCCGAGCCGCCCAGGATGCGGACGAGACCGACGCCGATGACGAGCGCCACGGCCGGGCCGGCCAGGCCGAGCACGGCGTTTCGGCGGCCGGTCTCACGACCGACGGCGGGGGCCGCGACCAGCAGCCCCTGGGCGGCGCAGAGCGCCGCGTACCACGGGAACAGGAACACCGGGCGGGAAGCTAACGCATGCCGGACAACTCAGAAGCCCATGCCGGGGCCGAGCGGCGTCGCCGTGGTCGCCCGTCCGAGGAGCGGCAGCCCATCCATCGTCTCGATCGCGGCCAGCGTCGAATACGGCGTGTACCGCGTTCCGTCGAGTGTCCCCGGAGTGATGTACGCACTCGCCGCGATCAGGCCGACGTGGCAGCCGGTCGAATCGATGTTCGTCTGGGTCGTGCAGTCGATCCCCTTGGTGGCCGACTCGTTGCCCTCGTCCCAGGTGACGAGGACAAGCGTCTTCCCGGACTGGTAGTCGGCCGACGCGAAGATCGTCGGCAGGAGCGTTGCCAGCCAGGTGTCGCCGGTCTGCACGCGGGTCGCGTTGGTGCCCGCGCAGCCCGACTGCCAGTGCATGTCGTCGCACAGGTTGGGCGTGATCCAGGTGAACGACGCGAGCGCTGCCGGAGTGAATCCCGCGAGCGTGAACGGGACGTCGTTCTTGGCGCACGAGCCGTCGCCGGACGCGGCCAGGTCGGTGAACCAGATGGCGGGGTTGTGGCCGGTCTTGTAGAACCCGGAGGTCGTCGCCCGAGCACGCCTTGGGCATGCTCTCCTCGAGCGCGTTCCACGACATGCCGGCCACGCCCAGCTGGTGGAACAGGTTGTCGGCCGACGTGTGCTGTGCGGTCCCGGTCCAGACCTGGAGCACGCCGCTCGTCGGCGCGACGTAGTTGGGCTGCGACGGGTGGGTCGCGGCGACGGTGTTCGTGGCCAGCGCGCACTGGGCCGCAAGCTGGTTGGTGTAGGGCGCGGCCGCCGACCCGATCCAGCCGTTGTAGCTCAGGTTCTCGTCCATGATCACGACCACGTGCGAGTAGACCGGCGGGCTGGACGGGTTGAACGACCCCTGCAGCGACCCGCACGGCCCCGCCGGCGCGGCGGTCGTCGTCGCGGTCGCGGCCGCGGACTGCGCCGAGGTGTTGTGCGCGGCGTCGAACGCGTCCACCGTGTAGCTGTACGTCGTGGACGGCTGGAGGCCGGTGTCGGTGAAGGCCGTTCCCGTGACGGTGCCGACGTTCGTGCCGTTGCGGTACACGTCGTAGCCGGTCACGCCGACGTTGTCGGTGGAGGGCGACCACGACACCGACACCGAGTTCGACCCGGCGGCGCTGGCACCCACGCCCATCGGAACGCTGGGCGCAGTCGTGTCGCCCGCCGCGCTGCCGGTCACGAGACTGAGGTTGTCGATGTCAAATGTCGCGCCCGCGACGGGCGCCGCCTCGACGACGTTCACGGTCAGCGAGTCGCCCGCCTTGAGCGTCGTGTAGGCGACGGTCGGGAACGCCTGCCACGCCGTCGTCGTGCGTGACACAGGTCTGCGCCGAGCCGACCGTGGTCGAGCCGCCCGCCGGCACCTCCTTCAGCTTCAGGCAGACGCTCTGGCCGGGGTTGTCGCTGCGCACGGCGCCGGTGAGCTGGTAGGCGGTGCCCGCGACCGTCGTCTTCACCGGCTTGGTGGTCGTGTAGGCGTATGCCTGCGAGGCGCTCGCCACCGTCACACGCGCGGCGTGCGCGCTGCCGTCTCCGGCGACGAGCGAGAGGCTGCTGTTGCTACCGCCCCACCCCGTGAGCGAGCCCGATCCGGAGCCCTCGAAGGTGCCGTTTGCGATCAGGTTCGTCGCCGCCGACGCGAACGCCGCGACCACGAGCACCACCGCCACGGCCAGCACCGCCGCGCACGCTCCCCTTCGCAGAGCCGGTCCTGCCATCCGACGCATGGTGCAGATGATAACCGGTTAGGCCGGTGACGACCAGGCGGGATCCCCGCCGGCGTACAGCCGCACCACGTCGGTGATCGAGCGCTGTTCGTCGCCCTTCGGCTCCTGCGCGTAGCGGTGGTCGCGCTTGCGGTCGTACTCGGCCAGGCCGAGCGCCAGCCGCTCGAGCCTGCGCCTGCGATCGGAGAGCAGGAAGCGCGCCGCGCCCGGGACGGCGTCGCCGGCAACGGCCAGCGCCGCGGCGAGGTGCGCGCTGCAGAAGCCGTCCGATTCCGTATACGACGAGCGCACGCCGCCGTCCGAAAGCGCGTCGACGAAGAAGCCGGCCTTGCGCTCGAGCGCAGCCTCCGCGGCGGTGCACGCGGGGCAGGCTCCCGGGCGGGCGAGGACGCCCGGGCCGGCCGCCCGCGCATGCCGGAGCTGCTCCAGGTCGCTCTCGACCAGCTGTCCGTAGATATCGGCGATGGGCATGCCCGACCGGGAGGCCATCACGACGCGGTGAAACAGCCATGCGTGCTGCCGGCAGAACCCGCCGCTCGCATGAAACCGCGTCCGCGCCTCGGGCACCCGCCGCCCCTCGCGGGCAAACGTCCCCATCTCGCGCTGCTCGAACTCGGCCAGAACCCGGCAGAGCGCGCACCCGGGCTGGGCGAGCGCCTCGACGATGTCGAACGCGAAGAAATCAATCACCGAAACCCCTGGGTTATAGTCCCCGCGGCGATGAGGCTCGCCGTCGAGCGCGCCCTTCTGGCGCTGATGGCCTCTAGCGAAAGTGGTCGGAAGACCTTGCTGCGAAGGAGGACGGCGATGGCCCCGAACGTGCGCTCAGATGCCGGCGGTACGGTGGTCCGCGGCGGGTCTGGGCGCGGTGCTGATCGCGCTCACGGCCGCGGTCGCGGTCGCCAGCCGAGCCTCGACGCAGGGCTCCGGCGGGCCGCTCGGCGCCGGCTCGGGCACGACCCATGCGCTCGGCGCGGTCGTGCTGCGGGCTTGGCGTGCTCGTCTGCCTGGCGGTGCTCGCCGTGATCGTCGCGGTGGTCTGGCCCTCGACGGTTCCGGGCCGCAGGCGCGGCACCGACGAGGGGCTGTTCGCCTCGTACCGGCCCGACATGTCGACGCGGCGAGAAGGCGGTCCTGATCGCACTCCTGACGGTGATCCTGGGCGGGGTCGGCAGCGTCGTCTGGGTGATCATCACCCACCACACCGGCCCCACCCCGTCACGCTCGGAACGGCCCGGTCGCGGGGTTCGGGGGATCGCCCACACGGCACCACTCGACACCGGCACCACCCGCCGGGGGTGGCTCATCGGCCATTGCCCCTGCCGTCATCGCGGCGATCGTGGCGGTGATCGCGACGGGCCTGGCCGTCCTCTACGTCAGGCGACGGTCGAAGCCGGCGCCGGAGGCGATCGACCGCGCGCGCGCTCCACTGGCCCGCGCCGTGGAATGGTCGCTCGACGATCTCCGCCGCGAGCCCGACCCGCGCCGGGCGGTGATCGCGGCGTACGCGCGGATGGAGCGGATGTTCGCCGCCCAGGGAATGGCCCGGCGGATGTTCGAGACGCCGCTCGAGTACCTGAGCCGCGTCCTCGGGCAGATGCGCGTCAGCGCCGCCTCCACCGAACGGCTCACGGGGCTGTTCGAGGAGGCCAAGTTCAGCCCGCACGCGATCGGGAACGAGGAGCGCGCGCAGGCGATCGAGACGCTCGCCGCGATCCGCACCGATCTGGAGCGACGGTGACCCTCCGGCAAACGATCCGGCTCGTGCCGAGGATCGCCCCGGTCGTGATCGGCGTGGTCATCGCCGTTGCCCTGCGCAATCATCCGACCGCCGACCGGATCGCAATCGTCGCCACGGGCACGTATGTCGTCGTCGTGCTGCTGGCCCGGATGCGCAGATCCGCCGCTCGCCCGACCAGCCCCGGAGCAGGCCGTACCGGGGCGAGCCCGTCGACCCGCTGGCCCAGCTCGTGCGCATCCAGCGGTCGGTCGAGCTCTCGGGCTCCTCGCGGCTGGAATACGAGCACCGCCTGCAGCCGAACCTGCGCCACCTCGCGGCCGAGCGGCTGCGGCCTGCGCCGCGGCATCAGCCTCGAGTGGCGTCCGGAGGCGGCCCGCGCAGTGCTCGGCGAGCGCGCCTGGGACATGGTGATGCGGCGTGACGCCTCGAGCGATCGCAAGGCCCCCGCGCCCACCCTGGCCGAGATCCGGGCGCTGCTTCGAGATGCTGGAGCGGGTGTGACCTGATGCTGGACGTCGCCGGAGTGGGAGCACGCGCCGATCGCATCGTGGCCGAGGTCGAGAAGGCGGTCGTCGGCAAGCGCGACGTGCTCGAGTTGGTGCTGATGGGAATCCTCGCCGACGGCCACGTGCTCATCGAGGACTACCCGGGACTCGCCAAGACGCTGATGGCGCGCTCGTTCGCGCAGGTGATGGATCTCGGCTTCGCGCGCGTCCAGTTCACGCCCGATCTCATGCCGGCCGACGTCACCGGTTCGTCGATCTACAACCAGAAGACGCGCGGCGTTCGAGTTCCGGGCCGGGCCGGTGTTCACCAACCTGCTGCTCGGGGACGAGATCAACCGGGCACCGCCCAAGACGCAGGCGGCGCTGCTCGAGGCGATGCAGGAGCGGCAGGTGACGGTCGAGGGCGAGACGCACGCTTCTGGAGCGCCCGTTCATCGTCCTCGCCACCGAGAATCCGATCGAGTACGAGGGCACCTACCCGCTGCCCGAGGCGCAGCTCGACCGCTTCATGATCCGCGTCGCCGTCGGCTACCCCTCCCGCGACGACGAGTGGGGCATGGCGCGCAGGCGGCTGGAGCGAAAGGCCGACGAGGTCGAGCTGGGGACCGTGATCGACGGGCCCGGGCTGCTCGAGATGCAGCGGGCCGTCGAGGACGTCCACATCAGCGAGGCCGTCGGCCGCTACATCGTGGACGTCGTGCGGGCGACGCGAGAGTCCGCCCGCCTGCAGGTCGGTTCGAGCCCCCGCGGGACGCTCGCGCTGATCAAGCTCACCCGCTGCCGCGCGGCCCTGCGACAGCGCGACTACGTCGTGCCCGACGACGTCAAGGCGCTGGCGGCGCCGGTGCTGGCGCACAGGCTGACGCTGCAGCCCGAGCTGTGGGTGCAGCAGGTGAGCCCGCAGGACATCGTCGAGGAGTGCGTGCAATCAGTGCCGACGCCGGCGGCCGAGGACATCACGCCGCCCGGGTCGGTGATCCGCACCGTCTCGCCCAAGCTGGTCGCCTACGCCGCACTTGCCGGCGGCGGGCTGCTCGCGGCGCTCGCGACTCGCCGCCCGGAGCTCGCCATCGTCACCCTCCCCTTCTCACTGTTCTTCGTCGCCGTGCTCCGCGACCGGGACCCCGGCGATCGACGCCGGGTTGGAGCTCGGGCGCCCGCGGGCGCTGGAGGGCGAGCGTGTGGAGGCGACCCTGACGGTGCGCGCGCTCACGCGCGTCGGCCAGCTCGAGGTGGCCGTGCTGCTCCCGCGCGGCCTCACCGCCGAGCAGGGGACGTTCGCGCTCGCGCTCGCCGCGGGCGAGGAGCGCCGGCCTCGCGGTCGATGTCACCTGCCGGCGCTGGGGCGCCTATCAGGTCGGCGACGTGAGCCTGCGGGCGGTCGACCGCTTCGGCCTCTTCACCCACCGCCAGGCGATCCGGCACCGGGCGCCCTTCCGCGTCTACCCGCGGGCGGAGACGCTGCGCGGGCTGATCGCCCCGCGCGAGACGCAGCCGTACGCCGGGAACCTGGTCGCACGGCGGGCCGGGGCGGGCATCGAGTTCGCCGACATCCGGCCGTTCCAGGCCGGCGATCAGCTGCGAACGATCAACTGGCGGGCGAGCGCGCGCCGGCAGGGCCTCGTGGTGACCCAGCGCCACCCCGAGCAGAACAGCGATGTGATCCTGTTTCTCGACACGTTCGCCGAGCTCCGCGATGCCGACGGCGGCAGCCTCGACCTCGCCGTCCGAGCGGCGGCCGCACTGGCCGCGCACTACCTGGCCGACAAGAACCGGGTCGGCCTCGTGGGCTTCGGCGGCGTCCTGCAGTGGCTCATGCCCGGCGCCGGCCTGCGCCAGCTGTACCAGATCGTCGAGGCGCTGCTTGCGACCGACATCGTGTTCAGCTATGCGTGGAAGGAGGCCAGCGTCATTCCCCGCAGGACGCTGCCGCCCAACGCGCTCGTGATCGCCGTGACCCCGCTACTCGACGAGCGCGGCGTCAAGGCGCTGCTCGATCTCCGCGCCCGCGGCTATGACCTCGCGATCCTCGAGATCTCCCCGGTGCCCTTCGTGCCGGAGCCCCGCACCGAGGTCCAGGTCGTCGCCCGCCGCCTGTGGGTGCTGGAACGGGAGATGCTGCGGCTGCAGTACCGGCGGCTGGGCGTGTCGGTGGCCGAGTGGCACCGGTCGGAGCCGCTCCAGCGGGTGGTCGAGGAGGTGACCCGATCACGCCGGTTCGGCGGAGTCGCGCACGTCTCCTGACCGCAGCGGGCAGCGTCGCCCTCGGCGTCGCGCTGGCGGGCTACCCGCTCACGGCTGCCGGGACGTCCCGGGCGGTTCTCGCCGCGGTCGGGATCGTCGCCGTGGCGGTGGTCGGCGTCGCCGTCGCGGCGGGACGCACGGCGCCGCTCCCCTGGGCGCTGGCGGTACTCCTCGCCGAGTACGCGGGCGCGCTTCGCAGCGGTGGCGGCGTCGACGCGGCCGCCCCGCTCTATGCGGCCGCGCTCTTCGCGTGTGCCGAGCTCGCCTACTGGTCGTGCGATCTGCGGCGGGTTGGGATGGTCGATCCCGCGGCGCTCTCGACCCGGCTCCTCACGATTGCGGCGATGACCGCGGTGGGAGCGCTCGGGGCGGGCGTCGCGACGGCGGCCGCGAGCGTCGCGGCCTCCGGCGCCGGACTCATTGCGGTCGCCCTTGGCACGGTCTGCGCGGTCGGCGTCGTGGGTGTGCTTCGGTGGCTCGGCGAATACGCCGCCCGGGCTCAGCGCGCGGGGTCGGACAGCACGGCCGCCGGGTCGCCGAGCTCCCTGCCGAACACCCGCCGGTAGGAGTCCTGGCCGTAGCTGGTCGGAAGCGGCTCTCCCTCGCTGAGCTTGAAGGTGCGCCGCTCGCCGCGCGCACGCTCGGCGCGCAGGAAGAGCGCCGGGGCGGGCGGGTCGGTGGCAAAGCCGTGGGCGAGATCGTGGAGATGGGTGACAAAGCAGACCCGCACGCCCCGCTCCACGAGCGCGCGCACCACCTGGCGGGCGATCTCGGATCCCTCGCGCTCGTTCGTCGCCGCAAACGACTCGTTGCAGAGCAGCAGGCAGCCGGGGGTGATCGCGTCGGCGATGGTGCTCATCCGGCGCAGCTCCTCGTCGAGCTTTCCGCTCTCCATGCCCGCGTCCTCCTCTCGCCGGTGGTGGGTGAACACGCCGGCCGAGACGGCGGCGCGGAACGACTCCGCCGCGACGAACATCCCGCTCTCCATCATCAGCTGTGCCAGCCCCACGCTGCGCAGAAACGTCGACTTTCCGCCCTGGTTTGCGCCGGTGATCATCACGAGCGCCCGCCCGTCCGCAGCGAGATCGTTGCCGACTGCGCGCCCATCCAGGTGGAGGCTCAGGCAGACGTCGTAGAGGTCACGCGCGGCCAGGTCGAGCGTACCCAGCGCGGTGGGCACCGGGAAGCAGACGGGCCCGCCCCTGCGCATGAGTTGGTCGTGCAGGTTGACGCAGCCGATGTGGAACCCGAGCTCGGCGCGCAGCGCGCCCAGGAAGCCGAGGATGTGATCGGCCGACTGTGCGAGCGCGTGGGCGACCGAGACGATGCCCCGGCCGCGCAGCTCCGAAAGCGCCCGGAACCCGCTCTCGTCCCGGTCGGGGATTCTGAACGTGTAGCCGGCGCGGCCGCCCGCCGTGATCCGCTCGATCCAGGTCGGCTCCCGCTGGGTGCGAACCACGTGGTCGGCGCCCCTTCCGCCCTTGCCGAGCCTGGCGCTCATGAGGACGCCGCGCCGGAAGCGGAGCTCGCGCAGGTGGCCCTCGACGGCGTCGAGGTAGCCGTCATCGAGCTCGGCGACGAGCATCGCGCACAGGCGCACCAGCCCCTCCGAGCGGAACTCCGCCGCATGCGCCCCGGCGGTCTGGCGGAGCCGCCGCAGGACGCCGACCAGGATGTCCAGCACCTGCACGGATCCGTGCAGGAGCGAGTCGGGCGTATCCCGCAGCCAGCCCAGCCGGACCGTCTTTTCGGCCTCGAGGCCCTCGACGGCGAGGGCATAGAGCTCGCGGATCGCCGCGGGATGCGCAAGGCAGTCGGCCAGGACGTCCTGGCGGTAGACGATCGCCGCGGAATCGCCCAGCCGCGACTGCAGCGCCGTCCGGGCGACGTCGTGAAGGAACGGGTCGCCGAGGGCCATCGCGGCGAGCAGCGTACCGAGCTCGAGATCCCGCGCCAGGTCGGCCCCGTTGGCGGGCGCAGCCTCGGCCGGGTCGAAGTCGCGATCGGCGTGCATGAGGAGCACCTTCACGGGCCGATGCGCTCCCTGAGGCGCTCGTAGGTGAGGCCGTACTTCTCGGCGATCGCCCACGCATACGCCAGGCCGTCCGCCGGTGTGCGCGCGATCCGGTAAGTGCGCACGGCCGGGTCGTCGGGCACGACGGCGGCGACCATGCTGACGGTGGCGTCGCCCAGCGCAGCGAGCTCGTCCACGAACGTCACGCACACGGCCCGCGACCCCAGGTCGGCGAGCTGCCGCAGCACCTCTGTCCCGAGCCGCAGCGCGTCCTCGAGGGTGGTCGACGTGAAGCTCTCGTTCATGACGACGATGCTCTCGCCGGTCGCCTGCGCCAGGATCGCGTGGATCCGGACGAGCTCGTCCTCGAGCTTCCCCCGCAGCGTCGCGAGGTCCTCGTCGCGCTCGAAGTGGGTGAAGATCCGGTCGGGCAGAAACAGGTGGGCGGTGCGGGCCGGCACGGGATAGCCAAGGCTGGCGAGGTAGTGCAGCTGCCCGAAGGTGCGCGCGAACGTCGTCTTCCCGCCCTGGTTCGGGCCGGTGACGACGAGGATCCGCTCGGGGCCGGTCAGGTGGAGGTCGTTGCACACGACGGGGGACTCCGGAACGATCTTGCCGGCGAGCGCAAGGTCGAAGGCGTCGGTGGCGTGGATGTCGCCGGACCGATCGGAGAGGCTGGGGATACAGAACGGGAGCCCTGCCGCCTGGAGCCGCCCGATGTGTTCGAGATAGGCGAGGTAGAACTGCACCTCCCGGTCAAACGTGGCGATGGTCGGGTCGAGGTAGCCCGCATGCCGGGTGGAGTGCTCCTCGAGCCGTCTGAAGACCTCGGGATTGAGGTGTGCCACACCCTCGAGCACCTGGGCCTCGACGTGATCCATGTGGGCCGACGTCGTCGCCTTGGCCCTGTACTCACGCGTGCTCTCACGCCGGAACTTCGCGAAGGTGGCCTCGACCTCCGCGCTGTAGTCGGTCGCACCGGCGAACGGGCTGACCCTGACCCGGGCGCCGCGGATGTGGACGCCGTATCGGATCTCGGCCAGGTCCGTCTTGAGCGCGCGCGTCTCCGCCGCCAGGGCGGCAAATTCCTCGGAGCGGACATGGTCTGCGAGGAACTCGCGCAGCCCGCAAAGGCCGCGCGACTCGACCGGGAGCTCCGCGAGCGCGGCGTAAAGCGCGGCCACCGCGTCGCAGTAGATCGCCACCGCGTCGAGGAACCAGCCCTCCCGCTGATACCGGTGGCGGAGCTTCGCAGCCTGCTCGACGTGCGTCCGCATCGTGCGCATCCGGTGCGCAAAGGCCCGGACGCACGCGAGGGTGGGACCGTGGTCGAGGTCTCCCAGCACCTCGTGCCGGTAGCGCACCGCGTCGACGTCGTGCAGCGGGGCGTGCAGGTAGGGCTCGAGGGCGTACTCCTCACCGCCGGCGGTGATCGCCGCCACCACCTGATCGAGGTTCAGGTCGGTGAAGAAGTCCGGCTGCTCGCACGCCTCGACGCCGGCGCCCCGCCGCGGGGTGTCAAAGAGGATGCTGTGAAACGCGGTGCTCATGGCGCAACACCCCCACACCGGGTCGTAGAAGCCATCAGCGTTCGCGCGGTTCGGGAGCTGGCCCCACCAGAGCTTCATCTGGCGCCTTCCCGGGTAGCCTAATCGACACATGACGGTCTGGACGATTTCGGCGGAGGAGGGCGCGGGCGGCGCCCGCATCGCGGCCGATCTCGCCGCGGCCGCCGGGGTGCCACTGCTCGATTTCAAGACGCTCGCGAGCCGGGTCCGCGACCAGCTCGGCGACGTTCCCGACCTGGACGAGCTGGAGGCGCGCGTCGGCGGGCGCTTCAACGCGATCCTCCTCAGCGTCGCGCTGATGGGATCGGCGTCCGCCGGTGCGCAGGCCGAGCTCGAGTTCCGGCGCACGCTGCCCGAGCTCGGCCGGGCGGTGCTGGGGGAGGCGGCGCGGTCGCCCTGCGTGATTCTGGCGCCGAGTGCGTGCGTGGCGCTGCGCGACCACCCCGCAGCCGTCCACGCGCGCCTGCGGGCGCCGCTCGACTGGCGGATCGCCGCCTATCAGCGCGAGCACGTGGTCGATCGTGCCACCGCCGAGCACGCGGTCAAGCACGACGACCACGCCAAGCGCATGTGGGTGAAGACGCTCTACCACGGCGATCTCGACGACCACCGGCTGTTCTCGCTCGCCCTCGACGTGAGCCGCTTCAGCCCCGAGCGTGCCGTCGCGATCCTGCTCGCGGCCGCCGGCGCGTAGCCGGACCTCGGTCAGGCGACCGGCGGCGGGGCGCCGTCGGCGCTCGCGGCGAGGGCCGTATCCCACTCGCACACCACGCAGGCGTGCCGGAACGCGGAGCGGGCGAACTCGACGGCCGCGGCGTGCGGGTCGGAGGCGGCGCGGACATCGTCCCAGTCCAGCACGTACTCGCCGAGCGCGGCGTCCCAGCGGGCTGCGGCGGGCGTCAGGGTCGCCGCCGCGAACCCGGCCGGCGCCGGGTGTGCATAGGCGTAGAACGCGGCCTTGGGGTGGCGCGGATCGCCCGGCCACCACCCGACGGCGACCTCCTGGGCATCCATCGAGTTTCGCATGATGAAGCCGTCCGACGGGGGATCCGCCGGAAGGCCCGAGAACAGGCTCACCGCCAGGTCGAACGAGCCCCACCACGCGTTCACCGGCGTCGAGCGCCCGCGATAGGGCGCCCGAAACGCGGCCAGTGCGACCGCCGCCCGCGTGGCGGCCGAGAAATAGGCGGCGACGTAATGCGGGTCGTACTCCGAGTGCTCGTCGTCCTCGTCCAGCGGCACGGTCCACGACACCTCTTGCGGGGTCGGGTCGATCTGGACGTCGCCCCCGAGGCTCCTGACCGACTCGAGCACCACGCGCGTGACCTCGCCGACCGGGCGGTTGGGAGTCAGGGCGTGGCGCTTCGCGCGCCCGTCGCTGTGCTCGACGACCGCCTCGTGGACGCGCAGGTCGAGCGTCACCATCACCGTCCCCGAACCGTCGGGCGCGGGCAGCGGGAGCGTCTCCCAGCCCCGCGCCGTCAGGCGCAGCGCCGCGTGCTGGAGCTCGGGCTCGGGCGGGGCGAGCACGGCGGCCAGCTTGCCGAGCACCTGCGAGTGGGCATGCAGCGTGTCCAGCGTCGCGCTCCACTCCTCGTAGGAAAGCTGCGGCCACGGCGGAGGCATGCGGGCACGCTACCAAACACCCTTGCGGCGACCCGGGGGAAGTGGGAAAACTCTCCGGCCGCCATGCCCGAAGCCCCTCCTCCCCTGTCCGGCCGCGTCGCGATCGTCACCGGCGTCTCGCGCCGCGCGGGGATCGGGTACGCCGTCGCCGAGCGGTTGCTCGGGTTGGGGGCGCACGTGTTCGCCCACTCGTGGGCGGCGCACGATGCCCGCACGCCCTGGGGCGCCGATCCGGTCGGCGTCCACGGCGTGATCGATGCGCTTCGCGCCGGTGGCCGGGTCGAGCACATGGAGGCCGACTTCGCCGACCCGGCGGCGCCGGGGCGCGTGGTGGACGCGGCCCGCGGGCGGTTCGGGCACGTCGACATCCTCATCGCCAACCACGCGCGCAGCGGCCAGGGCACCCTCGCCGAGACCAGCGCCGCCGAGCTCGACGCGTTCCTGCACGAGAACGTGCGCGCCACCGTCCTGCTGGTGCAGGCGTTCGCGGCACAGCACGACGGCCGGCCGGGGGGCCGGGTCGTGCTGATGACCTCGGGCCAGCACCTCGGGCCGATGGCGGCCGAGGTCGCCTACGCGATCTCAAAGGGCGCCATCCAGCAGGCGACGGCCACGCTTGCCGACGTGCTCGCCGATCGCGGCATCAGCCTGAACACCGTGAATCCCGGCCCCACCGACACGGGCTACGCCTCGCCGGAGGCACACGCGGCCGTCGCCGCCCGGATGCCCTCGGGCCGCTGGGGGCAGCCTCGCGACGCCGCCCGCCTCATCGGCTGGCTCTGCACCGATGACGCCGCGTGGCTCACCGGCCAGGTGATCAACTCGGAAGGCGGATTCCGGCGAGGGTAAACTCGCCCACCGGCGGGATCGACGCTCACCGAAGGAGGGGAAATGCGCCAGGCACGGGAGATCGTTTCGCGGTTCTACGAGAGCTTCGACAGCGGGGACATCGACACGATGGTGGCGGGCTTCTCCGACGAGCTCGAGACCACCGATCCCGGGATGGGAACGGTGCACGGCCTCGCGCCGTTCCGGGAGTATCCGGAGACGCTCAAGCGGGCCTGCCCGACGCGCAGGCGGTTGTCGAGCAGACGCATGAGGCGGGAGACGCTGAGCCGACCGGCGCGAGCGTCGACCTGCGATTCGCGGACGTCTCGCGCGTCAGCGAGGGCAAGATCGTCTCCTACCACACCCACTACGACCAGCTCGGCCTCCTGACCCAGCTCGGCCTGATGGAGTGATCCGGGGGCATCGCGGCCCTCACCACGGTGCGACCGCGATGCCGCCCCACTCCTCCGGGTCGACGTCGCGCACAGTCTGGGTCAGCTCCCAGCGGTGGCCGGCGAGATCCTCGAAGACACACGAGCGCTCGCCGTACGCGAATGTGGTCGGCTCCTCGAGCACGCGCGCGCCGAAATCGCGGGCGCGGGCAAATGCCGCATCGACGTCCGGGACGCGCACCTTGACGACCTGGGTGACCACGCCTCCGCTCGGTGCGACCCGGTCGCGCTGGACGTCGGCGATGACGACCGCGCCGTCGGCCCCGACCCGCAGCTGGGCGCGGTGGCCCTCGCCGATGCGCACCCGTTCCTCGAAGCCGAACGCCGACCCGAGCCACGCCACCGCCGCTCGCACATCCGGGTAGACGAGCACCGGAGTGACGGTGGCAGGGGGCGCCGAGCGATTCGTCAGCACGGTCGTGAGCCTCGCCCCGCTACGAGGCCGACTCGACGATCGTCAGGGTGTTCCCGCCCGGATCGCGGAGCCGGAACATCGGCGGCACGGGGCCGCCCCAGCGCGCGATCTCCGGGTCGACATCGACCCCGGCCGACTTGAGTGCCGCATGGTCGGACTCGATGTCGCTGCTCGAAATGACGATGCCGGTCTCGACGGCCGTGGGGCCGCCCTCCATGGGCGGCGCGAGCGCGATCGCGGTCGATCCGTCGGCGGGCGCGACCTCGATCCAGCGCATCTTCCCGTCGGCCCACGTCTCGTCGGAGCGCAGGTCGAACCCGAGCGTCTCGACGTAGAACTCGAGCGCGCGGTCCTGGTCGGCGGCCGGGACGGCCACGCGGCCGATCTCGGTGAGGTGCAGGGTGGCGGACATGTCTTCTCCTTCTCTTCGACGGAATGTCACAGCTCAGACCGCGGGTCGCGGCGAAAGTCATCGCTCCCACCGGCGGGCTCCACGCCGAGGTCTACGAGTTGTCGGCGACGCGCGACGAGGCGCCGCTCACGATCAGCACCAGGATGGCCGCGCAGGCGACCGCGGTCAGGAACTCGCCGATGACTCCGATGCTCAGCCAGTGGCGAGCGATGACGCCGCCCAAGAGCGACCCGGCGATCCCAAAGAGCGCCGTCGCGACCAGGCCGAGATCCTGCTTCCCGGGGACGAACAGGCGACCCAGCCCGCCCACCACGAGACCGCCGATGCCGTACCAGAGCAGCACAAAGAGGATGTGAAACGTGAACCCCAGAATGCCGAACCCGAAGGCGAAGAAGAGGATGAGCAGGATCAGGGCAATCAGTGCAGCGGGCATGCCGGTAGCCTAGACCAGACCGTCGGCCGTGAGAAGTGCGCGCACCCGGTTCGACTCGCTCGAGTAGTCGTGCCGCTCCCAGAGGCTCGAGCGCCTGCCGCAGCTCGGCGCGTGCGTCCTCCGGACGGCCGGCCGCGGAGAGGGCGTGTGCCAGGGCCTCGTGCGCGTCGGCGTGGGCGGCGGGGAAGTCCGTCCGGTAGGCGTGCTCGAGCGCGTCTCGCGCGAGCTGCTCCGCGATGACGGTGTCGCCACGGTCGGCTGCGATCCGGGCGCGGAGAGCCTGCCCGAAGGCGCGGTTGATGACGTCCTCGGCGGCGCCGAGCGCCTCGCCCTCGGTCGCGAGTCGGTCAGCCTCGTCCGGATCATGTTGCTCGTAGACGATCCGGGCGAGGTCTAGCAGGGCCGTCGAGCGAAAGCTCGTCTGGCCAAGTTCCTCGAACCGGTCGTTCACCCAACGCTGGGCGTCGGCCGCCGCGTCGAGCTGCCCGGCCGACCGCAGGATGTGTGCCGCGCCTAACCGGGTGAAGACATGCATCAGCGTGAGGCCGAGGTTCTCGGCGATGCCCCCCGCCTCTTCGGTGAGGGCGAGAGCCTCGTCGAAGTCGCCGTTCCGGGCGGCGAGCTGCGACTCGACCACGAGCGCGCTATAGCGTCCGGTCTGCGAGGCGGAGAGACGAAACACGTCCAGCCGCGCTCGCACCTCGCCGGTCGGGAACGGGCCGTAGCCAAGCGGGCCGGCGAGCATGAGCAAGGCGTTGTCGATCAGTCCGGCCGCTCCGGCACGGCGTGCGTGCTCGATCACGCGGTCGAGGGCGGCGGCGGTCGGCACCGCACGGCTCTGGAGCCAGCTTGCCATGGCGGTGAGCTGGTGGGCGTGCGCCATCCCGAGCTCATCGCCGGCGCGTTCGAACACCGCCAGTGCCTCTGCGGCACCCTGTTCGGCGTCGGCCACGGCATGTTCAGGGTCGGCCACCTGGAGCCGCTGGAAGAGCCTCGCGACGCGCCCGTGCATGCGCAGCCGTTCGTCCGCGGCTGCCTTCGAGCTCGTCGATCACATCCAGCCGCTCGTCGACCTGCCCCCTCACCGAGAGCATCACGAGCTGATCGAGGAGCGTCGCCGCACGCCGTTCGTCGTCTGCGGGCAGGAGTGCCGAGGCTCGACGCAGGAGATTCAGCGCACCCGGCACGTCGGTGCGCGCGGCGGCGCGGGAACCGGCTGCGGCGAGCGCCCTTCCCGCCTGGTGTTCGAGCTCCGGGCTGCGCCGGCCAAGTTCGCGCCGGTATCGAGCGGCCTGCTCGTAGTGGTACCCAAGCACCTCGTCGAGTTCGATCAGCCCGGCTCCGTGCCGCGCGAGCCAGGCTGCGAACCGCTCATGCAGCGCGGCCCGCGTCTCCTTCGGCAGGGCGTCGTAGGCCGCATCGCGGATCAGGAGGTGACGGAACCGGAAGGCATGATCGCCGGCCAGCGTCGCGGTCTCGGGACGGATGAGCTCCTTGCGCACGAGCCCCACGAGCTGCGGGTCGACGTCTCCGGCCTCGGCCAGCGCGACGACCGCGCCTCGGTGGAATACCTGCCCCTCCACCGCCCCGTGTTCGATCACCGTGCGCTCGTCGCGATCGAGCTGGTCGAGGCGCGCCTGGAGCAGAGCCTGCACCGTCCCCGGAACGCGCATCTCATCCCCTTCGCGGGCCAGCGCGAGCATCTCCTCGACGAAGAGGGGATTGCCGTCCGCGGCGGCCAGGATCCGCTCGCGTGTGTCCGATCTCGATGTCGCCGTGGGCGGCGATCAGCGCAATGCACTCCGCGGCCGTGAGCGGCTCGAGCAGGATCGTCGTCGCGTTGAGCTTGCCTCCTCCCCACCCCGGCCGCTTTTCGAGCAGCTCCGGTCGCGCCAGGCAGAGCACCAGGATCGGCGTCCCACGCGAGAGATCGGCGACGTGGTCGACCAGATCCAGGAACGTCTCCTCGCCCCACTGGATGTCGTCGAAGCAGACGATCAGCGGGCGCTCGAGCGCCACCTCCTCGAACTGGCTGCGCACCTTCCAGAACAGCTCGTTTGGCGTGGAGGCGCCCGCAACCACGCCGGCCAGCGTCGCGTCCGCGCGCTCGCCGAGCTGCTTCAGCACCGAGATCACCGGCCAGAACGTGATCCCCTCGCCGTAGTCGAGGCAGCGTCCTTCGAGCACGGTCGCGTCGGCTTCGGCAAGGAACTCCCGCACAAGCCGGGACTTGCCCACGCCCGCGACCCCGAGCACCGTGAAGAGCTGGCAGCGGCGCTCGCGCACCGCCCGGTCGAAGGCCCCTCTGAGCTGCTCCAGCTCGGGCTGCCGGCCGACGAGCGGAGTGCCGAGCCTCCTTGAGATCGACGCCGCATGCGGATCAACGTCCTCCAGGCGAAACGCGGCGACGGGTTCGGGCTTGCCCTTCGCCCGCACCTCCACGGGCGCGACCGTGACCGCATCGCGCACGAGTCGCTGCGTCGAGGCGCCGATCAGGACGTCGCCGACCTCGGCGGCCTGTTCCAGCCGCGCGGCCACGTTCACCGCGTCGCCGGTGACCAGCGCATCGCCCTCGCCGGCGACGACCTCCCCGGTATTGACGCCGATCCGCGCGCGCAACCCGAGTGCGGGCACCGCTGCGCGCATCTCCCACGCGGCCCGGACCGCGCGCAGCGCGTCATCCTCGTGCGCGACGGGTACGCCAAAGACGGCCATCACGGCGTCCCCGATGAACTTCTCGACCGTGCCCCCGTGCCGCTCGAGGATCGCGCGCATCTGCTCGTGGTAGCCGCGCATCACCGCCCGCAACGCCTCCGGATCGGTCGACGCGCCAAGCGCCGTTGAGCCCACCAGATCGCAGAACACCACGGTCACGACCTTGCGCACCTGGCGTGCGGGCGCCGCCTCGGCAAGCGGCGCGCCGCAACTCCCGCAGAACCGAAAGCCTGCCGGACTGGACTCGCCGCACACAGCGCACTGCACGCGGCGAGTCTAGTGCGCGACGGGCCTCAGACCGCCGGGGCCTCGAACCACTCCATCGCAGCACCCGTGGCTAGACTGGCCGCGGCGGAGCCACCCGGATCACGCAGTTGATGGATGTGCGCCTCCAGGAAGCGGCGCGGAGCGGAATTTCGTAGCAAGAACCGGGAGAACCTATGCGCAACCTCATTCTCTTCATGCACATGTCACTCGATGGGTATATCGCGGCTTCGGGAACAGACAGATCGGGGAGAGACAGAACCATCACTTCGCCGGGCGAGGATCCGGGCGCGTTGGAGACGGTGGTGCCAAAGCTCACAGACAACGCCGACACGCTGCTCCTCGGTCGCGTGCTTGCGAACGAGCTGGTCGAGTATTGGCTGAACGCGGAGGCGACTGATCCCGACCTGTCCACGGGCGGGATCGCCTATGCCCGCTGGGCGACCGGTGCACACAAAGCAATACTGTCGAACACCGATGAGACGCTACCTTGGCCTGACAGTGAACTCCTTCTGGTCAGGAGCGATGAGGACATGATTCAGGCTGTCTCGAGCCTCAAACGCCAGCCCGGCAAGAACATCGTTACCCATGGCGGCGTCCGGACAGCTCAGAACCTGACCAGACTCAACCTCATCGACGAGTACCAGCTCGTCGTGCCCCCGGTGGCGGTTGGTGAAGGCCGGCCACTGTTCCGAAACCTGCCGGACAGGCTGAAGCTCACCCTCCTCGAGGTTGTCGAGCTCGAGGCCGGGGGACTCTTCCTGCGCTACGAGCCCACCTAGCGCGCCACGGACGGGTGTTCGGTCAGCGGAAATCAGCCCTCTGGGTCTTGGCGAAGAACCGCCAGATCTCGGACGTCGCGTCCAGGTCGTTGCTCGTGCGGCCGAGGAAGAGCCGCGCAAGCCACCCTGCCGCATGGCCGGGCCAGGTGTGGCCGGCGCCCTGGAATGTCCAGAGCGTGACCTCGGCCGGCGTTCCCTCGCCGTAGCTGGTCTTGGACAGCGTCGGGGTGATCTCGGTCACGGTGGGGGCCTCCCCGACGCCGTTCGCCCTGGCCCATGCTCGAGCGGCGTCTGGGACGCTCTCGCTCCAACGCGCGCCGCGCCCGCCTCGGTAGGGATTGAGTCGGTCTGCGAGCCCGTGGAAGGCAACGATCGGCACGGGCCGCGACGGCTCGAGCTCTGGCGCGCGCAGGCCGGCGACCGCCCCGACCATCGTGACGTCTTCGGCGCGAGCTGCGGCGTAGTAGCACGCCATCCGCGCGCCACCGGACATCCCCGACATGCAGACAGCCGGACGTGGCGCCCCCATCTCCCCACACACCTCGTTGAGGACGCTTGCGAGATAGGGAAGGTCGCGTTCGTGATCCCACGCGAACCCACGCCCTGCGGGGACAGACCCCTGCGGAAACACCACGATCGCCCCCTCTGAACCGAGCACCTCCATGCCGGAAAACCGCACTTGCTCCGTAGCTGTTGACCGGCTCCCATGCAGGCACATGACGACCCCGGCGGACGCCGTCGTGCCGCAACGAAGATAGGGACGCTCGACCCCGTCCACAACGGTGACGCGTCGTTCCAGATCTGGCGATCGGATCAAGTGCAGAAAGACTACGCGCCCCGGGGAACGGGAGGCCCACCGGGCGGCTGCAAGCGGTGATCCTCTGCTCGGCCACCCGGAGGTCAGCGTGGCTGGCGTGGCCTTGCAATCATCGCGACAAAGTAGTAGAACGCAGGTTCGATACGCCGACCGGAGGACCTGCGATGCTCGACAAGGCGGCCGTCATCACAGCTCCTCGACACTCGCTGTCAGGTACGACGGCGACCCGGTAGCGAGATGACCGCTCGGTCCGAACCGACGGCTCCAGACGATCTCGAGCGGCTCGCGCGCGATCTCGCGGAAGCGGTCGAGCATCAGGCCGCGACCAGCGATGTGATCGAGGTGATGGGGCGCTCCACGTTCGAGCTGGAGCCGGTGTTCGAGACGGTGATGCAGCATGCCGTGCGGCTGTGCGCTGCCGACTCGGGGCAGGTTTGGCAGCTCGAGGGTGACCTCTACCGGCTCGCGTGCTCCGCCAGCACCTCGCCCGAGTACAGGCGACTGCTGGAGGAAAACCCGATCGCTCGCGGGTCGGGCACGATGGTCGGGCTGGTCGGCGTCGAGCAGCGCACCGTGCAGATCGAGGACGCCCGCTCCGACCCTCGCTACGAGTGGCAGGAGGCCCTCGCCTTGGGTGAGCTGCGTACGATCCTGGGCGTCCCGATGCTGATCGCCGAGCAGGTGATCGGCGTGATCGTCCTCACCCGGCGCCAGGTCGAGCCGTTCGATGATCGCACGATCGCGCTGGTCACGACCTTCGCGCAGCAGGGCGCGATCGCGATCCAGAACGTGCAGCTGTTCATGCAGCTGCAGGATCGCAGCAGCGAGCTCGCGCAGTCGGTGGGCGAGCTGGAGGCGCTGGGTGAGACCAGCCAGGCGGTCAGCTCCAGCCTCGACCTGCAGCAGGTGCTCACGACCATCGTGACGCGGGCGGTCGAGCTGTCCGGAGCCGAAGGGGGCTCGATCTTCGAGTTCGACGACGAGACCAAGGAGTTCCACGTGCGGACGTTCTACGGCACCAGCCGTCCGCTGGTCGAGGCGCTGCGGGCGACGCGGATCCATCTGGACGAGACGTTCGTCGGCCGCGCCGCCGCTGCCGGCGAGCCGCGTCAGGCGCCCGACCTTGAGCTTGAGCCGTCGGATCCCCACATCGACCAGGTGCGGCGGGCCGGGTGGCGCTCGATGCTGGCCGTCCCGCTGCTGCGCGAGCACGACATCATCGGAGCACTGGTGGTTCGCCGGCGCGTACCCGGCGGGTTCTCCGAGCGCACCGTCGACCTGATGGAGACGTTCGCAAGCCAGTCGGCCGTGGCCATCCACAACGCGCGCCTGTTTCGCGAGCTGGAGGAGAAGACGCGACAGCTGGAGGTCGCCGGCGCGCACAAGTCCGAGTTCCTGGCCAGTATGTCGCACGAGCTGCGCACGCCCCTGAACGCCGTGATCGGATTCTCGGATGTGTTGCTCGAGCGCATGTTCGGCGAGCTGAACGAGCGGCAGGACGAGTACCTCCAGGACATCCGCAACTCCGGGCGCCACCTGCTGGAGCTGATCAACGAGATCCTCGACCTGTCCAAGGTGGAGGCGGGTCGCATGGAGCTCGAGCTCGGGACAGGTGTCGCTGGCCGGGTTGCTGGAGTCGAGCATGGCGATGGTGCGCGAGCGGGCCAGCGACAGCGGCACATCGTTGCGCCTCGAGCTCGATCCCGACCTTGGCGTTGTCTGGGCTGACGAGCTGAAGCTGAAGCAGGTCGTGTTGAACCTGCTCACGAACGCGGTCAAGGCCACCGATCACGGCACGGTGGTGGTCGCAGCGCGGGTGGTGGGCGCGGAGGGCGAGGTGACGGTCACGCGATACCGGCGTGGGGATCGCCGAGAGCGAGCGGGAGCGGATCTTCGAGGCGTTCCAGCGCGGCGGGCGCGATGCCCGCAGAAGCTCCGAGGGCACCGGCCTGGGGTTGACGCTGTCAAAGCGGATCATCGAGCTGCACGAAGGGCGGCTGTGGGTGGAAAGCCAAGTTGGCGTCGGCAGCACCTTCGGGTTCACGATCCCGATCCGGCCGGCCGCCGCGCTGTCGCAGGTTCAGGGTCGTGCCGAGGGCGGCGTGGTCGACCACGCGGATCCGGGTTCGCCGATCCTCGTGATCGAGGACGACCCGCACTCGGCCGACCTGCTCACGCTCTACCTGGAAGGAGCGGGGTTGCGCGGTGGAGGTCGCGGCGGATGGCATCAGCGGTCTGCACCGCGCCCGCGCGATCCAGCCGCAAGCCATCATCCTGGACGTGCTGCTCCCGGGTCTGGACGGGTGGAGCCTGCTGGCGGAGCTGAAGGCCGATCCGGCGACGGCGGCGATCCCGGTGGTGATCGTGTCGATGATGGACGAGCGCGGCAAGGGCTTCGCGCTGGGCGCGGCGGAGTACCTGGTGAAGCCGGTCGGCCGCAGCCAGATCCTGGAGGCCTTGGTGCACTGCCTGCCCCAGGCGGATCGCGATCGCACCGTGGTGGTGATCGACGATGACCCGGTCGACCTCGATCTGGTGGAGGCGGTGCTCGCGCCGGAGGGGTACGCCGTGGTGCGGGCGATGGGTGGCGAGGAGGGGGTTCGGATCGTGCGGCGCGAACGGCCCTCGCTGGTGATCGTGGATCTGCTGATGCCCGGCCTGGACGGGTTCGCCGTGGTCGAGCAGCTGCGGGCGGATCCGCTGACGGCGGACGTGCCGATCGTCGTGCTGACGTCGAAGGACATGACCAGATCCGACCAGGATCGTCTCGCCGGCCAGATCAGCCACCTCGCCGAAAAGGGCGAGTACGGCCGGTCGGAGCTGGTCGACCTGGTCGCGCGGATGACACAGACGCGCGGCAGCATGCAGGCAGGCGAAGCGCGATGACCCAGGCCCTGATCCTGATCGTCGAGGACAACGAGCACAACATGAAGCTCGTGCGCGACGTGCTCGGCCACGCCGGCTATCGCACGCTCGAGGCGGGCGACGCAGAGCTGGGCATCGAGCTTGCGCGAACGCATCGTCCCGACCTGATCCTGATGGACGTGCAGCTGCCGGACATGAACGGGATCGAGGCACTCGCGCAGCTGCGGTCAGACCCCGTGACGACGGAGCTTCGCGTGGTCGCGGTGACGGCGTTTGCGATGAAGGAGGACCGGGCGCGTATCCTGGCGGCCGGGTTCGACGGCTACATCGAAAAGCCGCTGGATATCCGGGCGTTTCCGGCTCAGGTGTCGGAGCTGCTGTCGGGCGGCCTCGGCGTGGCGACGTGACCGGCGACCCGGTGATCCTGGTGGTGGACGACCTGACCGAGAACATGCGGCTGTTGCAGGCGGTGCTGGAGCCGCGCGGCTACACGGTGGTCACGGCGATGTCCGGAGCTGAGGCGCTCGGGCGGGTGGCGTCGCACCCCGTGGACATGGTGCTGCTCGACGTGTCGATGCCCGGGATGGACGGGTTCGAGGTGTGCCGGAGGCTGCGGGCCGAGCCGGCCACCAGCTTCCTGCCGATCGTGATGGTCACCGCGAGCGGTGGTGAGGAGAAGGTCGCCGGGATCAAGGCGGGAGCGGACGACTTCATCCCCAAACCGTTCGATCAGGGCGAGCTGCTGGCGCGGGTTCGCTCGCTGCTTCGCATCAAGGGGTACCACGACACGATCGTCGAGCAGGCCTCGCGGCTGGCCGAGTGGAATGCCCAGCTCGAGCAGCGGGTCGAAGAACAGGTCGAGCAGCTGGAGCGGGTGGGCCGGCTGAAGCGATTTCTGTCCCCGCAGCTGGTGGACATGATCGTGTCCTCGGGCGACGAGGCGTTCTTGGAGAGTCATCGCCGCGACATCACCGTCGTGTTCTGTGACCTGCGCGGTTTCACGTCGTTCGCCGAGTCGGCCGAGCCGGAGGACGTGATGACCGTGCTCGGCCAGTACCACGCGGCGCTGGGGGAGCTGGTGCACCGGTTCGAGGGGACGATCGAGCACTTCGCCGGCGACGGGCTGATGGTGTTCTTCAACGACCCGCTGCCCTGCCCGGACGCCCCGGCGCGTGCGGTTCGAATGGCGGTGGCGATGCGCGACAGGGTGACCCAGCTGGCGGAGACGTGGCAGCACATGGGGCATCAGCTGCAGTTCGGCGCGGGGATCGCCCAGGGCCACGCCACGCTGGGGCGCGTCGGGTTTGAGGGACGCTACGACTACGCGGCGATCGGCACTGTGACGAACCTGGCGGCTCGACTGTGCGACGCGGCGGCCGCCGGGCAGATCCTGGTCAGCCAGCGCGTCCAGCACGCCGCGGAGGGGATCGCCGTGACCGATCCGCTCGGGGAGCTCGCCCTGCGCGGGTTCTCGCGGCCGGCGCGCGTGTTCAATGTGGTCACGCTTGAGGAGCGTGAGCCGGCGGGAGCGTAAGGTCACGCTTTGGATGCTCAGGATGCGCGGCCGGCCGCACGTCTCCCACGCTGGACAAAACGCTCCCCAGGCCTTCTCTGCGTCAGTCGTGATGCACCGGCGATGCCCGCGAAACTGGGAAAGCCCTGCAAAACAGGGCTTTCCTTTAGCCGATCTCTAAGCGGGATTCTGTCGGGGGCAGTCATCCATCTGGGTCGGCCGTTGCCGGCCGCCTCATGCCGCCTACCTGGAGCTCGGCGGGCCGCGTCATCACTCCGTTTGGCGTTGCACCGGGTGGGGCTTGCCTAGCCGCCCACGTCTCCGCGGACGCTGGTGGTCTCTTGCACCACCGTTTCACCCTTGCCGCGACGCCCCGTGAGGGGAGCCGGTCGGCGGTTTGCTTTCTGTTGCGCTATCCATCGGGTTTCCCCGTCCGGGAGTTACCCGGCACCCTTGCCCTGCGGTGTCCCGACTTTCCTCGGCGCCCGAGGGCGTCGCGACTGCCCGATCGGCACCCCGATACTACCGCGCCGAGAGCCGCAGCCGGCGATCCGCGGTCATCTCCCGCCACAGGTTGGCGCGCAACGCGGCACCGGAGGCGCTCACATTCGCAAAGGTGAGCGGAGTCGCCGGCAGCGCCGGGGGGAACACCGCCTGGTTTGCGATCAGCGATGGGGGCAGCTGATAGACGGCCGGACCGACGGCTGTGGCACGGCGGCTGTAGCGCGTCTGAGCCGCGGCGACAGCGGGCTCGAGGGTGTGGTTCAGCCAGGCGTGGGCCGACACCGGGTCGGGCGCGTACACGGGGATGCAGTAGCAGCGCGCGCGGACGAGGCTTCCGTCCTGGGGAACGGCAAAGCGGATGCCGGCGGGCGGGTCGGTGAAGTTCTGGCCGAAGCTGAGTGCCGCCGCCAGCGTCCGCGGCAGCCGTCGGCGATTCGCCGTCCCGATGATGAGCAGGGAGGGACGCAGCGGCAGGAGCACGTCGGCGGCGTCGGAGATGTCGGAGCTCGACGACGAGTTCCAGTCGTGGCCGGCGGCGGTCAGGGCGGCGCCGATCACGATGTCCCGGTCGGGCGGCACCGCGACGCGGCCCGGCATCGTCGCGGCGAGGCGGAAGAAGCCGTGCCAGGTCGACGGCGGCGTGGGCACTGCCGCCGTGGAGTACACGAAGCCGGCGGTGATGTAGTCCAGCGGGACGCTGTGATGGTTGCCGTGGTCGTAGGAGGGGTTGTCGAACGGCGGGACGAGCAGCTTGCGATTCGAGACGAGGCTGCGATCGATCGACTCGACCAGCTTCGCCGGAATCAACCCGGTGAGGGTGACGTCGTCGGTGAGGGCGACGTCCGTCGTGCCCACGTCGGTGAGCGTTCCGGCCCGTCCGGGCACGACCGTGACCTTGACGCCAAACTTCTTGACGAACGACGAGATCGTCGTGGGCGCGACGACGCCGTCGGGGATCGAGAGGGCGAGCCGCGGATCGAGCACCTGCACGTTCGGGCCCGCCGCGGCAACGCCGAACTGCTGCGGAGCCGAGTTGCTCCCCGGCCGCGAGCAGGCCCCGGCGAGCAGCATCGACCCCGACAAAAGGATCTCGCGACGGGTCAGGCGCACCCGAGGATTGTCGCAGCCGAGCCGCGCAGGCCCCTGCGGTCCGGATTCCGCGACACCCTCAGGCGATCAGCCGCAACTCCTCCGCGTCGGCCGGCGCAGCGTCCAGAAGCCGCGATCCGCAGCCGCTACAGCACAGCTCCGCGCCGTCGTCACCGCGGTCGAACGTCCACATCGCATCCCCGCAGACCGGGCACGCTGGTCGGCGGCCGGCCTGGCGCACACGTCCCGCCGCGAGCGCGGCGAGGACGACGTCCTCAAGCAGCGGACCGTCGACGACGGGACGTGTGAACACCGGGTTCATAGCCGCCGAAACACCGCCTGCACGGTGCCCAGCACGGCCACCCGATCGGGATAGAGCGGCTCGAGCGAGTCGTTTTCGGGCTGCAGCCGCACGCGTGCACCCTCGCGGTAGAAGCGCTTCACGGTCGCATCCTCATCGTCCACGAGGGCGACGACAATCTCGCCGTTGCTGGCATCGGACTGCTTCCGGACGACGACGTAGTCGCCGTCGAGGATGCCCGCGTTGATCATGCTGTCGCCACGGACGGCGAGGACGAAGTCGGCATCACGGCAGAACTGGTCGGGCAGCGGCAGGTATTCCTCGACCTGATCCTCCGCCACCGTCGGCGAGCCGGCGGCGACCTGGCCGATCAGCGGCAGGACAGTCGCGCCGATCGGGGCCGTCGGGATCTGCAGAGGCGCAGGGTCGCGCCGGGAGCGTCCGCCCTCGATGACTTCGAGGGCGCGCGGCTTGGTTGCGTCGCGCCGAATCAGCCCGGCGCTCTCGAGCTTCGCCAGATGCGCGTGCACCGTGGACGGGGACGTGAGGCCCACCGCCTGGCCGATCTCCCGGACCGTCGGTGGATAGCCGTGCTCGTCCACGTGGGTGTTCACGAACTCGAGAATCTCCTTCTGCCGCTGGGACAGATCCATCGCCGCCCTCCTGGGGTCGAACGTGTGTTCGGAGTGAAGTGTGCCAGGGAGGTCGGACGGAGTCAAGGAGACGCCGGGAGAGTAGATAGAGAGGGCGAAACGCCGCACCCGGAATTGGCGCCCTACCCGTCGCCCCCAAGCGAGCCTATGGTGTTTGACTCCAATCCTCGCCTCGGTTGTGTGCGTTTCGCTCATTCCGCGGCCGAAGCCCGGTCGGTAGGGTGACCGCGTGGAGGATGCCCGGGCGCTACTGGCCGACCTCGTCGCCATCGACTCGATCAACCCCAGCCTCGTCCCGGGCGGCGCAGGGGAAGGCGAGATCGCCCGGTTCGTCGGCGGCTGGCTGTCCGAGCGCGGCCTCGAGGTCGACATTGCCGACGTCGAGCCTGGCCGACCCAACGTCGTCGCCCGGACACGGGGGAAGGGCGGCGGCCGCTCGCTGCTCCTGTACGCTCACATGGATGTCGTTGGCGTCGACGGAATGGCCGACCCCTTCTCGCCGCGGGTCGAGGGAAACCGCCTCTACGGCCGCGGCGCGTACGACATGAAGGCCGGCCTGGCCGCCATCATGGTGGCTGCCGCCAACGCCGCCGAGCGGGGCGTTGCGGGCGACGTCATCGTTGCCGCCGTCTGCGACGAGGAGTTCGCCTCGGTCGGCGCCCAGGCCGTCGCCGAGTCGGTGCGGGCCGACGCCGCCATCGTCACCGAGCCCACCGGCGCCGAGATAACCGTCGCGATCGCGCACAAGGGCTTCACCTGGCACGAGATCGTCGTCCGCGGCCGCGCCGCGCACGGGTCGCGGCCCGAGGATGGCGTCGATGCCATTGCTCGCATGGGCCCGGTCCTGGTCGAGCTCGACCGCTTCGCCGCCGAGCTGAACGGGCGCCCGGGCCATCCGCTGCTCGGCCCGGGCTCGATCCACGCGTCCATCATCGACGGCGGCCGCGAGCTCTCGACCTATCCCGAGTCGTGCCGCCTCCAACTCGAGCGGCGCACCCTCCCCGGCGAGACGATCGAGATCGTCGAAGCGGAGCTGACCGCCCTGCTTGGCGACGCCGACGCCACGCTGCACACCACGCTCGTGCGCGAGCCGTTCGAGGTTGCCGCGGACGCTCCGATCGTGGCGGCTGCTCGCCGAGCGCTCGGCCACGAGGCGCCCGTGACCGGCGGTATCGGCTGGGCCGACAGCGCCATCTTCTCCGCTGCCGGCATTCCCACCGTCATCTTCGGGCCCGGCGGCGAGGGCGCCCACGCAGCGGTGGAGTGGGTCGACCTCGATCAGCTCGACCGCTGCGTGGGCGCCCTCGAATGCGTCATCGCCGACTTCTGCGGCTAGTGCCCGACGGGCGCGGCCTCGTCGATCCACTCGCCGTACGTGTAACCCGCGCCCCGCGAGCCGTGCGGTCGATGTCTAGTTTTGAGCGGACGACGTCTGTGAGGAGCCCAGAGCGAGCAGCGCGTGCGCGGGCTATCGACGTTCACGGGTGCCGGGTGCGCCGCGTTCCACAGTGACGTTTGGAAGCGTCGCCGGCGGGAGCGCGGCCAGAACCGCGTCACTCGTCAAGCCATCGACAACCGCCGAGTCGATCGCGCCGCGACGGCTCTCCACCGCCGAAACGAACAGAGTCGCCCACTCCGGCGGCCGCTGCGTGCTCGGGTAGTAAAACCACGACGGGTATCCGCATCCATCGGCTGATCGTACCGGCCAGCCAACAGAACTTGCGGTTACGCGGCTGTCTTTTGGGTGATGAAGCGGTGGATGGCTGCGTTGGCATTGTCCTGAAACGACGGGTTGGCCAGATCGGGCAAGAACTCCGTTTGGTTGACCAACGGACCCGTAAGCGTGTTGGCCGCGCTGGCGTAGAACACGCCGCTGGACAGGGTCGGGTCGGTGACGCCGTCGACGAGGCGCTTCGCTCCCACATCGAGTTTGTGGGCGAGACCTAGGGCGGGCATGACGTACTTGGCGGCTACCCGCATTGGTAGGGGAAGGTCGTTGGGGGCGTGGGTGCCGGTGGTATTGCCGGGGCTCACGGTGATGAATCGGCGGTCGGGGTGTTGGCGGGCCAGGTAGGCCATCCAGAGGGCCCCGATGTACTTGGCCTGCGCGAAGGCTAGGTTGAAGTCAGCTTTTCTGCTGGCGAAGTAGCTGCCGTCGATGACGGTGGCGAGTTCGTCGGCTGAGGTTGAGACGAAGGATGGCCCTTTCATCCGCAACTTCGGGACTCCGCGGACTGCTTCACTTCCGGCGAGGACCGCAACCTCGCCAAGCCGGTCGTCGGCCAGGAGCCCTTCGAGGAGGACGACGTGGCCAAGGACGTTCGTCGCGAACACGGTGGTGACCCCATCAGCGGTCAAGTCCATCGTCTTCGGGCCAATGACGCCGGCGTTCATCACGAGCGCGTCGAGGGATCCGTCGATGGCCGCTAGGCCGGCGCGGACCGAACCCAGATCGGCAACGTCCATGAGAACGATGTCGAAGATCTTCCGGCCGGTCGCCGCTTCGAGGTCGGCCCTCGCCGTTCTCGCCCGCTCTTGGTTCCGGCACGCCAGGTAGATGCGGGCGATCTCGGGACGTAATCCCAGTTGCCGGGCCACCTCCTTGCCGATCCCGACGTTGGCGCCCGTAATCAACACGGTCTTTCCTGGGAGTGTGCTCATCAGACTTCCCTCTCATCATCTTGGGCCTGGCCCGCACAGCGGTGCCTCTGGCTTTCCTGGCCGTTGCAACCGCAAGGTTGTCTTCCTGACTGGAATACTCGATCCACTATGCCAGATATCCTATGGTATGTCAATGCCACTTTTGTCGGTATACTTTTGCGGATGTCCTCAAGTACTTCTGGTCGGCCGCGGTTGACGCGCAAGGGCGCCGCCACGCGCGCGCGGATCGTCGACGCCGCGGCAGAGCTGATCTTTCAGCAGGGCGTCGCCCACACGACGATCGAGGAAGTGCGCGACGCCGCACACGTGAGCAGCTCGCAGCTCTACCACTACTTCGAGGACAAGCCGGCGCTCGTCCGCGCAGTCATCGAGCGCCAGGCCGACAGGATGATCGCCACGCAGGAGCGGTTTGACCTCAGCAGCCTCGACGGCCTGCGAGAGTGGCGCGATTTCGTTGTCGATCACGCCCGCACCATGGGCGGCCGCTTCGGTTGCCCGATCGGCTCTCTCGGGGCCGCGCTGGCCGAGACGGAGCCCGAAGGCAGGGCAGTTGTTGCGGCGTCCTTCAAACGCTGGGAGGCCAGCATCATGGCTGGTTTTCTGCGGATGCACGCGCTTGGCCGACTCGAGCCGGAGGCCGACCCGCGCCAGCTCGCGCTCGCCACGCTTGCCGCACTTGAGGGCGGCCTCCTGCTCGCTCAGATCCAGCGCGACACCGAACCGCTCGCGGCCGCCCTCGACGCGATGCTCACGCTCATCGCCACCCTCAGCAGCACCACGAGCACGTCGCTCAACCGCTGAGCGGCACCGATGCCCTAGGGGGAAGCCGTCGCTGAGCGCGTAGTGCGAGAGACCGTCTTGTACTGGATTACCCGAGCCAGTTTGTTAGAGTCGCTCCCCATTAGAGTGGATTGTGTGTTCCAACTATGAAGGGATGTCGACAATGGATCTGAAGGACAAACGGGTTTTGATCACCGGTGGCACCTCCGGGATGGGTATTGCCACCGCGCGGGCGATAGCCGAGAAGGGCGCGACGGTGATCCTCACCGGCCGCGACAAGACCCGCGGCGCGAGTGCCGCGGAGGAGATCCGCGCGGGTGGACACGATGCGCAGTTCATCGCCGCGGATTTCTCGGAGTTCTCCGAGGTGGGGCGCGTCGCCGGCGCGGCAGGTGAAATTATGTTCTTGTCAACCTTGCCGGCGTTGCCTCCATGGGAGCGACGGCTGACACCGACGAGGCGGCGTTCGACGGTCTCTTCCGCATTAACGTCAAGGCACCGTTCTTCCTCGTTGCCGCGCTCGCCCCCAAGATCGCCGCTCGCGGCGGCGGGTCGATCATCAACATCTCAACGATGGTCGCGAGCTACGGCCAGCCAGGCTTGGCTGCCTACGGAGCCTCGCGCGCAGCGATCGATCTGCTCACCAAAGCGTGGGCCGCCGAATACGGGCCGCAGAACGTCCGGGTCAACGCGGTCGCTCCCGGTCCGACGTTGACGCCAGCGGTGGAGCCGAGGTTGGCGATGGCCCAGGAGTTTGCCAAGCAGATTCCGCTCGGCCGGGTCGCTGACGTGCGCGAGCTGTCTGACGTCATCACGTTCCTCGCGACCCCGGCGGCCGGCTACGTCACCGGCGCGATCATCCACGTCGACGGCGGCCGCACCGCGGTCTGAAGAGCAGACCAGACGATCCTTGGTCACCGCTCCCGGCAATGTCGGACACGAAGCCACTCGGCTGCTCGCTCACGATGCTGCTCGCCCGCAACCCGGACAGGGTCGCCGGGTTGCGGGCCGGTGACCTGCGCGGCCGCGTCGTCCTGATTCCCGAGGGCTGAGCTATGGCTACGACGCCGACCGTCGGCACGAGGGCTGGAAGAGTCGGGATCCGACCTCCCCGGATGTAAGCCATCGCTAGGGTGGATGCATACGGGCAGCGCGGGGGTGGGCCCGCCTGGGCCTACGGCTGAGGGGGTATGACGGGTGGCGGATTTGAGCGTTGACGAGCGGCGCGACCGGCTGGCGCGACTACTGGTCGGCTTTGGTGCGAACGTGCAGCCGGGCCAGATCCTCTTAGCGAGCGGCAAGATCGATGATCTTGAGCTGCTTCGAGCCATCGCGGTTGAGGGTTACCGCGCCGGGGCAGTCTGGGTCGATGTCACCTATGTCGACCCATACCTCAAGCGGGCGCGGATCCAGTTCGGCGGGGATGACTCGATCGGATATGCGCCGACCTGGGAGTTTGGGCGGGCGCGGGCGGCGCGGGAGGCCCGTGTCGCCGCCATCGATCTTTCGGGCGGTAGTGATCCGGCGGTGCTGGCCGGGCTTGATCCCGATCGGTTGGGCCGCGACAACTCTCCGGTTGTCCTCGAGTGGATGAAAGCCATCACCGAGCGGGCGATCAACTGGACGGTCGGGCCGTCTCCGACACCGGCCTGGGCTGAGATCACGCACCCCGGAGTGCCGGTTGCAGAGTCGATGAGCGTGCTCTGGTCTGAGATCGAGCGGGTCTGTCGACTGGATGAGCCTGATCCCGTTGCCGCCTGGGAGGAGCGGATGCAAACGTTGTCGGCGATCGCCGATCGTTTGACCGACCGGCGGTTCGATTCGCTGCACTTCCACGGCGGCGGTACCGATCTCACGGTCGGCCTGCTGGCCAGTTCACGTTTCGTGTCCGGACCGGTGGAGACGGCTGCCGGCATCATTCACCGACCGAACATCCCTTCCGAGGAGGTGTTTACCACCCCAGATCCTGAACGGGTCGAGGGTGTGGTGCGCTCGACCAGGCCGCTCGATGTGAACGGAAGCATCGTGCGCGGGTTGCGGGTGCGGTTCGAGGGTGGGATTGTCGTTGCGATCAACGCCGATCAAGGAGCCGACGTCCTCCGCTCGCGAACGACCGTCGACGAAGGAGCCAGGCGTTTGGGGGAAGTCGCATTGGTCGACCGCGCCAGTCGCGTCGGACAACTCGGCACCATCTTCTACGAGACCTTGCTTGACGAGAACGCTGCCAGCCACCTCGCGCTTGGGGCCGGGTTCGATTACGCCGTCGATGACGACGACGATCGCGAGGCCATCAACAGAAGTGAGATCCACATCGACTTCATGATCGGCTCCAACGACGTCGATGTCACGGCGGTCGAGCGCGATGGCGCCCGTGTACCCATCCTGCGCAGCGGGTCATGGCAGATATAGGCGACGAGGAAGGTATGCTCGTCGGCACGTCCCGTCGGTCTGCACACCGGAGAGGGCCAGTTGGTCGCGGCAAGCTAGGCTGAACCGCGGCGCGTCTCCTATGCGTCGCGACTACGCCATATTGCAGTGGGACGCGTCCCCGTTTGACCGCCTGTGCGGCGTTTCGCCCTCTCTATCTACTATCCCCCCGTCCGTTTGACGGGAAGGCTGTTGGGAGGCTTGGAAGAGCTGTGGACCGTAACGCAGCTCCGGTTTGCCTAGCCGCCGAGTGGGACGCCAAACGCTGCGTACATGGCGTGAAACGCCCAGACGCCGAGGCCGAACAGCACAGCGATGACGGCGGTTGAGGTTAGGCCGACGCGCCGTGGGGGGCCGGGAATCCTGGTCACGAGCCAGGCACCGAGCAGCGCGATCGCACCGATCGCCGGGAGGTAGAACCTGACGACCTGCACTGTGACGCTGGTCGGATCGGTTGTCCAGGTGTACGCCGAGTACAGACCCCAGATCGCGAACCATGACGCTGCGAGGGGGAGGGCGACGCAGAGATCGCGACGAGCCGTGGCGCCGACCTCTCCGCCGACGTGGCGCAGCACTAGCCACCGCACGATGATCCACGCCAGCGCGATCAGTCCCAACACCAGCATCGGCATGGCCTGCATGAGATGCGCGGGCATGATCCGCAGATTCGGCACGATCGCGCTGGCGCTGAACGTGACCTCTCCGGGCGGGTACCCGGTTGTCAGCGGGCCGCCGTAGACCTGGTCGTTGAAGATGGCCACGCGTACTCGTACTTCGCCGGTTTGACATGCGAATGGATAACGGTTATATTGATGGCTAACCGTTATCTGGAGGCGTTTGTGTCAGCAGTGGTCGAGTCAATTGATCGGGGGTGGTCACGAGGCTTTCAGCTTCGAGTGGTGCAGGAGGTGCTGCTTGCTTTGCTCGCGTCGGAGCCGTCACATGGCTACCAGTTGCGGGCGCGGTTGCAGCTCGCGCTCGGCCCGCTCGCCGAGTCTTTGAACGCGGGGCACGTTTACGTGACTCTGGGCCGCCTCGAGAAATCGGGCCTGCTGAGGTCTGAGCGGGTTGAGCAGTCGGAGCGGCCCGACCGGCGAGCCTATTTGCTCACCGAGCTGGGGCAGGCCCGAGTGGCAGAGTGGCTGGCTGACACGAGCTGGCCAAAGCCGGCACCGGCCGACTTCCATCTTAAGCTGGTGGCGGCCGCTGCGGCCGGCCTCGCCGATCCGGTTCGGCTGGTCGATGCACAGCGGCATGCCGTGTTGGAGTCGTTGGCGGCGGCACAGCGGGCTGCATTGGCCGAGGCTGACGGCTCGATTGCCGGGCTGCTGCTCGAAGGGGTCGTCTTGAGGTTGCAGGCCGATCTGCGCTGGCTCGAGGCCTGCGCGCGGTTCTGGATTGAGAGGAGCGACGATGATCGAACGCGTTGACTATGTTCTGAGTGCGCGTGGATTGGCCAAGGAGTACGGCGCCGACGCTGCGCTCGTTCAAGCCGTGAAAGGCATCGATCTCGACGTCGTCCCCGGCGAGACGGTAGCGGTGATGGGGCCGAGCGGGTGTGGCAAGTCGACACTGCTTCATCTTCTTGGCGGCCTGGACCGCCCGTCGGCCGGCGAGATTCGCCTCGCGGGCGCGCGGCTGGATCAGCTCGGCGAACACTCCCTCGCTCGTGTTCGCCGGACGTCAATCGGTTTCGTCTTCCAGGCCTTTCATCTTGTCGAAGAGCTGACCGCAGCCGAGAACGTCGAGCTGCCGGCGTTGCTGGCAGGCCGATCGCCGCGAGCTGCACGAACCCGGGCGCAGGAGCTGCTCGAGCAGATCGGCCTTCACGATCGTGCGCGCCATCTCCCATCTGCGCTGTCCGGCGGTCAGCGGCAGCGCGTCGCGATCGCCAGGGCGCTCAGCAACGAACCCCGGGTCGTGCTCGCCGACGAGCCAACTGGGAATCTCGACAGCGCATCAACCTTGGAGGTGTTGCGGCTGCTCGAGCAGCTGCGTGCCGGCGGGCAGACGCTCGTGATCGTCACGCATGACGAACGTGTGGCGGCGACCGCCGATCGGCTGATCTCGATGCGAGACGGCGCCTTCGTCGAGGAGACGCATCTGTCGCACGGCAGCACCGGCCGGCTCCGCGAGCTCGTCGGACTGGAGACCTGAGCAAAATGGGCCGCCTATTCCTCATCGCCCGGCTTGCCGCAGCCGACGTGCGCCGACATCCAGTCGAAGCGGCACTTCTTGTTATCGCAATCACTGCGGCGACAGCCACCCTAGGGCTTGCCCTTGCCCTACATGATGTGACCAGCAACCCCTATCAACGAACACGAGCGGCCACGGCCGGCCCCGACGCAGTCGCCGGCCTGTTCAACGCCCCGACCCCGAAGAACAACACTGGCAGCCTCATCACACCCGCACACGAGACACTGTCCTGTACCAACTGCCAACCCGCCAAGGAACGGACAGCCGGATTCGACGCGTTGGCCCATGCCGCCGGCGTTGTTGCTCACTCAGGCCCATATCCGGTCGCCTGGGCGACGCTAGGCCGCGGCGCGACGACCGCCGGCGTGGCGGTTGAGGGACGCGACCAGACACGCGCACCTGTCGACCAACCACTTGTCACCCAAGGGCATTGGATCAACGGGAGCGGTCAGGCGGTCGTGGAAGCCGGCTACGCAAACGCGCTCGGCATCCACGTTGCAGACAAGATCCGCCTCAACCGCGAGCAGTTCACGGTCGTCGGCGTCGCTGTCACCGCCGCCCTGCCCAACTTCCCTGGCGCGCAGAAGGCGCTCGGAGAGAGCCCCTTCCCCGACCCAGGCCTGGTCTGGGTCCCTCGTGCCGCGGCACGCAGCCTCGCCACCAAGGCGCTCCCTCTCTCCTATCTGCTCAACCTGAAGCTGCGCCCCTCGGTCGGCCGGCATACCCCGAAGGGCGTCCAGGGGGTCGAGCTCGGCAGCGGCCGGGTGTGGCATGTGGGCTGCCCCTGCTCGATCGTGACCTCAGACCAGATCCTCCAGCAAGACGCAAAGCTAATCGCGCCCGAGCGGCAGGCCCTGACAGTCGGCAGCTGGCTCCTTGGGCTGCTTGCGGTGGCGAGCGTCGTCGTGCTCGTCGGCGGTCGAATGGCCGAACAAGAGCGTCGCGTCGGCCTCCTCAAAGCCGTTGGAGCAACCCCCTCGTTCGTCGCCGCAGTCTTGTTGCTCGAGCACCTCGCCCTCGCCCTCAGCGCCGCAGCCGCCGGCCTACTGATCAGTTGGATGGCCGCCCCTCTATTTACAAGCGCCGGGCCCGGCCTCCTCGGTAGTGCCGGGACTCCATCGATCGCCGTATCAAGCGCATTGCTGATCGTCGCGGTCGCCTTCGGGGTCGCGACGCTAGGAACGTTTGTACCAACACTACGAGCCGCTCGGCTGAGCACCGTCCGCGCGCTCGCCGATGCCGCTCACACACCGCGCCGCAGCAGCCGACTCATCGGTCTGTCGACGCGCCTGCCGGTCCCATTCCTGCTCGGACTGCGATTAGCCGCGCGCCGCCCCCGCCGGGCGGCCTTGGCCGCACTCAGCATCACCGTCACGGTAACGACAATCGTTGCCGTCCTCACGGTGTACTCCCATCAGGAGTTGATGACGATCGCTGGGTTCTCCTCGATCGACAACCCGCGAACAGACAACACCAACCAAGGCTTGCTTCTTGTCACGATTCCGCTACTGGTGCTAGCCGCGATCAACGCCCTCTTCATCACCTGGTCGACGGCGATCGACGCCCGACAACCACTCACGATCGCCCGTGCCCTGGGAGCAACCCCCCGACAGATCACCCTCGGGCTCTCCGCCGCACAGACCATCCCGGCGCTACCAGGAACGATCATCGGCATCCCCGCAGGGATCGCACTCGTCGCCGCCCTCAGTCACGGTGCCATAGCCGCACCGCCAACGATCTGGCTCGTCGCAGTCTTCCTCGGAACACTTCTTGCCGTCGCCACGCTAAGCAGCATCCCAGCCAGCCTTAGCGCACAACACCCAGTCGCCGAAATCCTCCAGGCAGAAACAGCCTGACCGGCGAATCCGAATGGCAGCCGACGCACCTCGAGACACCCGCGGGCACGTCGCACAGCTACGAGATGATGCGGCCGATCCCGGCCTCGACGTTGTCCCCGAGCCGGCGCGCACTTCCACCTCAAATCGGCCCTCGAGCTCCGGCCCGGCGGCTCAGGTACTCGGCGATCGCGGCACCTAGGTCGGCGGGAACCGCATCGGCGCCGATCGGGCCGAGGATGTGGGCGTGGATTCGAGGCATGTGCCCGGCGACGAGATCGCTGCGCCCCACGCTCGCCTTCGTAGCGAGCCACCAGACCCAGTCCCAGAAATGCGCGTCGATCGCCACCAGCGTGTCCGCACCCGGGGTGACCGGCGGCCTGGCGGCCTGGGAGCGATCGAGGAACAGGTACTCGATCTTGGTCGGGCCCGGCACGAGCACCATGTAGACCGGGAAGTCGCCCAACGGTTCCCACTGGGCCGCAAGCGGGTCGAGCGTCTCCACCAGGGCCGGAAGGTCACGCGCCAGTGCGTCGAAGTCGTCGGTCTGGACCGCGAAGTCCCAGGTCGGAGTGCTCCGTGTGCGTGCCAAGCGAGCGCGACCGGCGAACTCCACGCCGATCACCGCTGGGTGGCCAGCGACCGCCGCCTTGGCCCGGACGATCACGTCGTCCATCGCTGGAAGGTATCTCACGGCTTCCTAGGTCGACCACCGCGACCGACTCGCATAGCACAGACAGCTGTGGACGCAGGACAACTTGACGCACCTCTGGCCGTCAGGCGGGGATTCACCCTGACGCGCGTAGCTCGAGCCACGGAACCGCGTTACGGTTCGCACCTCTTCGGAGGGTCCCAACAGCCTTCCCGTCAAGGAGACGCCGGGTAGGCCCATATGTCCGGTCAGAAACCCCATTACGCGCTCGGGCGCCCGCATCGCTCCGAAAGGCTAAGGCGAACTGAGCACAAGCGGTTTCAAATTTGCCACCAGGCTTGCCCACCGCGCACAACGGACACCCCAAACTGACACGTGCTCACGGGGCCAAGGTGTTCTCGCGGGTCTCGTCTCCGAACCCGATCGGTCGCCCGTGGCGGTCGGTTTTGGGCTAGGGCGGGTCTAGCGTCGGCCCGTGGTTCCATGGGTTGCAGCGCGCGACCCGCCACACCGTCTTCCACGTCGCTTTGGCGAATGGGTATCGGCGGTAACACTCCGCGCCATAGGCCGAGCACGACGGCTCGAACCGGCACGACGCGACCTTGGGGAAGTACCGCTGATAGGCGCTGATCATGGCGAGCGCAGTCCGACTGGCCGTCGTTTCCATCACGACCTACGGTGGGAGCGGCGAACGCCGAACCGTCGCGTCTTTTCGAGAAGGATGACTTCGTCAAGCCGGCCGGATGCGACCCGCGCCATGCTGACCGACACCTTCGCCAGGAGTCCGAGCCCGATCACCGCCGGGACGATGCACGGATAGCACCCAACAGGCCCACACCGAACACCAGCCATGAAGACTCCTCATCGGTCGGAAACCGGGCGAGTATACCGGCTCCCGCACCCACAATCGGCGTCCCTGCGGCGAGATTTCGGCGTGGGATGGTGGTAGGGTCGTCCCCCAACTCGGAGGCAGAAAATGAAGCGGCTGTGCGTCCTGACAGCAGTGCTCGCAGCCCTAGGGTTTTCAGTGGCGGCCCTCGGCCCAGCCCAACTCGCCGAGCTTTACCGGCCATAACTGCACGATCTCCAGCTGCCGGTATTTCACGTCCAGCTACCGGACGGCCCACTACTACTTACTACTACTACTACTACGACCGCGACACGTGCAGCAAGTGGAAAGAGCTAAGCCGCACCTACTTGAACGGCTTCAACACCGTCAAGAGTCTTCATAACCACTTCCCAACGCGCGTTTTGCACCGACCGTGCTGAGTTAGCTTCTGATCGTGACCATGGCGACGCCGAGGATTACGACCACGAGCCCGGCGGTGGCGGCCGGGCCGGGGAGGTTGCCTTGGAGAGCTTCGACGGTCACGGCGACTGCAGGGACGAGGAATGTCCATGCGAAGACGCGGGCGCTTGTCCAGTGGCTGAGCGAGACGTAGAATCCAACGTAGGTGATGACCTGGGCGCCGAGCACGAGGAAGATGAGGCTTGCCCAGAGCTCCGGTGATGACCAGGCGGTGGGCGTCGGGCGTGAGAGCGCGAGGTAGGGGAGCAGTAGCACTCCGCCGGCGAGGAACTGGGCCGTGGTCGCGCCGTAGACGTCGAACGGCTCGTCGCGGGTGCTGAGGTACCGCATGCCGAGTCCGGCAGCTGCCCATCCGAGAGCGCCGCTCAGGCAGACGATGACCCCGGCCGCGACATGCGAGCCCGATGCCCCGTGTTCGGAGGACACGATCACGAGGATGCCCGCGAATCCGACACCGAGGCCGGCGACCTGCCTCGTCGTGAGTCGCTCGTCGAGCCAGACGCGGGCGAAGAGTGCCGCGAGGAAGGGGGCGCTGTTCAGGAGCACGGAAGCGATGGCGGCGCCGGCCAAGTTGGTGCCTTCGGCGATACCTGCGAGGGTGAGCACGACGTTTCCGGTACCGATCGCGCACGCCCAAGCCCAACCCCGCCATGTGGCGGGGAGGCGAGAGCCGACGAGCGCCAGCACCGGCAGCATGACGAGCCCGCCGACTACCGCCCGGGTGGTCGCGATCACCGAAGCGCTGGTCAGGCGCAGGGCGGCGGCGGTGACCGGGTAGGCGATGCCCGCGAACACGACCGATGTGCCCAGCACTGCCCCGACCCAAAGGGGGGGTGTGGCAGAGCGCGACCCTGGCCGCTCGTCTGGGGCGCGTTCCAGGTTTGGGCGGTTCACCGATCCACCCTATCGAGGCCCACAGCCGCCCGAGTGGCAGGACTCTTGCTCAGATCGATGGTCTTCGATATATTGACGTTGGTCGATATGTGTGAGGAGGGTGAATGAGTTCTGCGAGTTTGGAGCCGGTCGCCTGTTGTGCCGCTTTGGGGGCGCCGGCGCTGTCGGATGAGGAGGCTGCGGCGACGGCGGACGTCTTCCGGGCTCTGGCCGATCCGGCGCGGGTTCGGATTGTGAACGTGCTGGCGACGAGCCGCGATCCGGTGTGCGTCTGCGACCTGATCGCACCGGTGGGACTGTCCCAGCCAACCGTCTCACATCACCTCAAAAAGCTGACGGACGCCGGACTGCTTGAGCGCGAGCAACGCGGCAAGTGGGCGTACTTTTCGTTGAAGGCGGATGCCATCGCCAAGCTGGCGGCGGTTGTGGACATGAAGGGAGTGTGTTGCTGATGGCAACCTCGGCTGATGAGCTGCGCGAACAGGTGCGGCAGCGATACGCGGAGTCGGCTCGCGCCGTCACGGGGGATTCGGAAGGGTGCGGTTGTGGCAGCGGCAACTGTTGCGCCGAGGATGAAGGCAACCCGGGTGATTTCGGTGAGGCGCTGTATGACGCCGAACAGCGCGGCGACCTGCCCGACGCGGCTGTCCTGGCGTCGCTCGGGTGTGGCAATCCGACCGCGGTTGCCGATCTGCATGAGGGTGAAACGGTGCTCGACCTCGGCTCCGGCGGTGGAATCGACGTGATCCTCTCGGCCAGACGGGTCGGGCCAACCGGCATCGCCTACGGCCTGGACATGACGGATGAGATGCTGGCGCTCGCCCAGCAGAACGCCCGCGACGCCGGCACGACCAACGTCCACTTCCTGAAGGGGCTGATCGAGCAGATCCCACTCCCAGCCGATTCGATCGACGTGGTGATTTCAAACTGCGTCGTCAACCTGTCCACGGATAAGCCCGCCGTGCTCACGGAGATCGCGCGCGTGCTCAAGCCGGGCGGCCGGATCGGGATCAGTGACATCGTCGCCGAGGATCGCCTGACCGCGGACGAACGTGCTGACCGGGGAAGCCACGTTGGCTGCATCGCTGGCGCCCTGTCCAAGGGTGAGTACGCGGCGGGGTTGGAGGCCGCCGGGTTCGAGCGAGTCTCGATCGTCTACACCCACGAGGTCGCGGATGGCATGCACGGCGCCATCGTGAAGGCCGTCAAGACCGAGACGCCGGAGGCGAAGGGGTTGCCGGTGATCCAGCCGGCTGCGAAGGCTGGCTGTTGCTAGCCGACCTGTCCTGGCTAGGTTCGACCGTGACGGCTCCACCGCGAATGAACGTGTAGGTGAGGGCTGCGAGGGCGGCGCCTGCGACTGGGGCGAGGAGGTAGATCCAGATCGCGTGCAGGTCGCCGGTGACGATGCCGGGGCCGAGTGAGCGGGCGGGGTTCATCGATGCACCGGTGATGGGGCCGCCGAACATGGCGTCGAGGCCGACCGTGCCGCCGATGGCGATGGCTGCTGCTTCGCCAACGGCGCTGGCATCTGTGGCGACGGCCATGATCACGAACATCAGGAAGAAGGACAGGATGGCCTCCCACAGGAAGGCTTGGGTGTCTGTGCCGGTTGGGTAGGTGGCTCCGACGTGGGCGATGTTTCCGAGCGAGCCGCGCAGGATCGCCGCCGCCACCAGCGCGCCGACGAGCTGGGCGGCCCAGTACGGCACGATGTGGCGCCTCGGGAAATGGCGAGTAAGCGCGAACGAGGCGGTCACGGCGGGGTTGAAGTGAGCGCCCGAAATGTGGCCGACGGCGTAGATCATGGCCATGATCACCAAGCCGAAGGTGATCGCAACGCCGATGTGGCCGAGCGCCCCGGTTTTTTGGTCGACCATGATCGCGCCACAGCCGGCGAATACGAGCGCGAACGTCCCGATCGCCTCGGCGACCAACGATCGCGCCAATGGGAGCGCGCTCAACTGTCGCTGGGTAGAAGCTCGCCGATCAGCTTCTGTACGCGGTCGTCGAGGTCGTTGCGGATCCCACGCACCGTGTCCAGATCCTGGCCGGCCGGGTCTTGGAGTTCCCAGTCCTCGTAACGCTTGCCGGGGTAGATCGGGCAGGCGTCGCCGCACCCCATCGTGATGACCGCGTCCGCTGCCGCCACGACCTCATCCGTGAGGGGCTTGGGGAACTCCTGACTCATGTCGACGCCGAGTTCCGCCATCGCGTCGATCACGGCGGGGTTCAGGCGCTCGCCGGGGTCGCTTCCTGCCGATCGGACGTGAATGCGCCCGTCGGATCGCAGCTTGACCAGCCCGGCGGCCATCTGACTGCGGCCCGAGTTGTGGACACAGACGAACAAGACCTCCGGCTGCTCCTTGGCGATTAGGCCCTCGACCTGGGCCAACGCCTTGAGCCGCTCCCGGGCGAAACGATGCGCGAGGACGGGTACGAAGATGCTCAGCTTGCTGTCGCCGAGCAGGTCACTCGACTCGGCGATGTAGCGCGCGATCGTTTCTCGCGAAAAGATCCCGGCGAACTCCGCCTGAAGCGCCTCCGCGGCGCGCTCCACCTGCGCTCGCGTGACCGGATCCATGATCTGCAGGCCGCTCTGCTCCATGATCTCCTCCTCCGTCATCGACGCTGATCGATGTGGATGATCGCACGTGACATCGATTGCTGTCAATATCGATCTGTGCGAATATGGAGCGAATGAAAGTCGTCGAAGTCATCACCGCCTCCTCGTGTCCGCCGCTGCTTGGGGGGCCACTCGATCAAGTCGAAGCCGATCAACTGGCACGAGCGCTGCGGACGATCGCCGACCCCGCTCGGCTGCGGCTCTTGAGCCTGATCCAGGCACAGCCAAATGGTGAGGCGTGTGTGTGTCACCTGACCGAGCCGCTTGGCCTCAGCCAGCCAACCGTCAGCCACCACCTCAAGGTGCTGCTCGATGCCGGTCTGGTGGAGCGAGAGCGCCGTGCCAGTTGGGCCTACTACCGAGTCGTGCCCGAAACGCTCGCCACGCTCAGAGACGTACTCGGCCCACCCCCACGGTGACCCGGATCGTCATTGTCGGTGGAAGCGACGCCGGCATCAGCGCCGGGCTTCGAGCACGGGAACTCGACCCCACCTGCACGGTGGACGTGATCGTCGCCGACGCCTACCCGAACTTTTCCATCTGCGGGATCCCCTACTACATCTCCGGCGACGTGCCCGACTGGCGTCGGCTCGCCCACCGCAGCATCACCGACCTCAAAGCGACGGGAATGCGATTGCACCTCGAAACGGTCGCCCTCAGCATCGACGTCGAAAAGCATACGCTGCTGGTCGCAGGCGCCGAAGGCGAGCAGATGTTCGGGTACGACAAGCTCGTGATCGGCACCGGCGCCCTGTCCGTGCGACCACCGATCGAAGGGCTCGCCGACACCCAACTCGAGGGCGTCCATCTGCTGCACACGATGGGCGACACGTTCGACATCATGCAGACGCTTGAGGAGCGCGCACCGAAGACCGCGCTCATCGTCGGTGCCGGCTACATCGGGCTTGAGATGGCCGAAGCGTTGAGCACGCGCGGCCTCCGAGTGACTCAGATGGAACAGTTGCCTCACGTACTCCCGACGGTCGACCCTGACCTCGGCTCGCTTGTTCATGCCGAGCTTGCCGGTCACGGTGTGGAAGTCCTCACTCACACGACCGTCACCGCGATCCGCCGTGCCGAAACCGATGCCCTTGAACGGCTATGCGTGGACGCTGTCGACGCAGGCGGCGCGACTCGGACGCGCGCGTTCGACACGGTGCTCGTGGTCGTCGGTGTGCGCCCAGACAGCGACCTGGCCGCCAAATCCGGAGCAACCCTCGGCGTCAAGGGCGCGATCACGGTCGACCGACAGATGCGCACGAACCTCCCCGACGTCTACGCCGCGGGTGATTGTGTCGTTACCCATCACCAACTGTTGGGGGATTCCTACCTCCCACTCGGAACGACGGCACACAAGCAGGGTCGAATCGCCGGGGAAAACGCACTAGGCGGTAGACGAGAGTTCGTCGGCAGCCTGGGCACCCAAGTTGTCAAGGTCTTCGACCAAGCCGCCGCCCGCACGGGGCTCCGCGATCACGAAGCACATACCTCTGGCTTCGACCCGCTCACGGTCGAGTGCCAGGCCGACGACCACAAGGCGTATTACCCCGGAAGCCACCCGATCCACATGCGGTTCACCGGGGACAAGAAGACCGGCCGACTCCTCGGCGTGCAGCTCTTCGGCCACCGCAACGCCCAAATCGCCAAGCGGATCGACATCGCCGCCACCGCCATCCACCACGCCATGACCGTAGACTCGGTGAGCGACCTCGACCTGTCGTACACGCCACCCCTCGGTAGTCCTTGGGATGCGATCCAACACGGAGCGCAAGCATGGGAGAAGCTCTCACGTACGGCGCACTCGCGGGCGCGGCTGCAGGAGTAATGAGGCTGCTCCACCCCAGCGTTTGCGCGTACACACGGCTGATCCATGCCGAGAGCGAGGATTGTGGTCAGGAGCTAGGCATGGCCCACTCCGGAACCAGCCATCGTCGCCGGCGCGCACTGTAGACCTCGACGTAGGTCTGGCTTAGAAGCAGCTTTCAAGGAGACGCCGGGTTATAGGGATTCCACGAACCCGGACAAGTCTGGCCGCCGATGCTGCTCCAGGATCACGTGACCGGCTGCCGTCCGGTCTTAGCGATCGTCTTGGAGTACGACAGCTCTTCTTGGATGTGTGAGCCGCTCGTGGCGCGCATTCCCCAGTATCTGCCCTCTTCAAGGTAGGCATCCACGAGATTCCCCCAGTGCAACTCTCGTCGTAGGCGAGCGCGCGCCAGTCGAGATCTGTCGGCAGCAACTCAGCGGCACGCAGGCGGGGAGCCGACACGGTGTGGTCAACCGCCAGTGGGAACGGCCCGGCGTCAAAGCCAAGCAGTGCAAATGCCGCCCTATATGAGTCCGAGAACACCTGCCAAAACGCCGTAGCCGCCGCCCGATTGAGGTCGATCCAGCGCGCGGCCTCGCGACGACGAAGAAACGCGTCGATGACGGTCGCCGTCAAGAACACGATCACAAGCCCCGCGACCAGCGCCGCGAAGAACGGATGCTCAACCCACACCGCCCACCCGAGTGGGTAATCGGTCGCAGCTAGGAGCAGCGCCACAACGACGGCGATGCCCGGCAGCCACGCCCGAACACGCTCGGCGACTCGATCCCCAAGGGACGGCCCCGGCGCCGTCATCGCATCCCCCTCATCCGACACTCGACAAGCCTTTCAAGATAACGGCGGTCGTCAAGTCAGACACCCGATCCGGATTTCCCGAACCCCCTGCCCACCTATCCCGCGCGCGTCCGCCCGGGAAAGCAGCGATTGAAGGGAAACGCCGCACCCCATGGTCAACTGGCTGCATGTCATAACGTCACGCCGTGTTCGCTACGGAGTGGGCGAACGCAGTCGTCGCCATTGCCACCACAAGTTCGCCGTCGGAACTCGCGCCCGCTGCTTTAGCCGAGTTGTGGGCTAGAAGACGTTGAAGAGTTTGAGGCTGCTGAGCGCGAGCACGCTCGCCAGACTGCCGCGCAGGGCCTTCTCGGGCACCATCAGGGTGAGTTGGGAGCCGATCAGGATGCCGGGGATGGAGCCGACCATCAGCAACCCGACGCTGGTGAGGTGCATGGTCGGGAGCCAGAACACGGCCGCGATTGCGGCCGCGATCGTGACTATGGCGCCGTGGTAGAGGTCGGTGCCGACGATGCGGCGGGTTGAGAGCGGGAACAGCAGCAAGAGTGCCATGCCGAAGAACGCGCCCGCGCCGACGGAGGTGAAGCCGAACGCGTAGCCGAGGATGAGGCCGGCGGTCACGGCGATGATCTTGTGGCGTCGCGTCAGCTCGCCGTCCTGGGGCAGCGAGTCGGTCCAGAGCGCGTGGATGGTCACGAACGTGCGCACCACCACCGCGACGGCTACCAACATGAGTGCGATGGCGATCGCGGTCTTTACCTGCGATTCGATCTTTGCACCCTCGGACGCGGCCAGGCTGTGCAGTGTAAACACGCCCGCGACCGAGGCGGGGACGCTGCCCATGGCCATCCACCGGGCGATCTCGGTATTGACGGTCCCCAGCTTGAGGTGGCGAACGCCGCCAACCAGCTTGGTGCCCGCCGAGTACAGGAGGTCGGTGCCCACGGCACTGACGGCGGAGATTCCGAAGACGCTGATCAAAAGCGGCGCCATCAACGAGCCAGCGCCCATACCGGTCGCGCCGATCAGCACCCCCACCACCAAGCCCGCCACGACCAGTTCGATCCCCGTCATCATCCCTCACCCGTCGATTTGCACCTAGTCTAACCGAATTAGTGGAGAATACAAGCTGGCTTGCGGTCTGGCTTCGGGGCAGCTTCCCCAGTTATCGGGTGTTTCCGATCGTTTTTGTGATTGTCGCGCGCGGTCGTGGCTCGGGCATAGCGTTGCGGGCGGATGCGTACTCGTTCGGGATCGGCTCCGGTAGGGGAGCGCCGTGGCGGCGGCTTCGTGACCGGTTGTTGGTCGAGCCGGCCCGGCCGCGTCGGATCGCTGAGGATCCGCGGGCGGCGTGGTTGACCGTGGCGACGGTCAGCGTGGGCGCGTTCATGGGGCCAACTGGACGCCAGCATCGTCAATCTCGGGTATCCCAGCCTGCAGCACGCGTTTCACGCGTCGCTGGGCGCTGTCCAGTGGGTGGGCCTGTCGTACCTGGTGGTGCTGATCGTGACGGTGGCCGCGATCGGCAGGCTGGCCGACATGCTGGGCCGAAAGATGCTGTACACGTACGGGTTTCTGATCTTCAGCATCGGGTCAGGGCTGTGCGCGTTTGGCGCCGAGCCTGCTCTTGTTGGATGGGTTTCGGGTGGTGCAGGCGATCGGCGCGGTGATGCTGCAGGCAAACAGCGTCGCCATCATCACCGCCTCGCTTGCGCGCGATCGGTTGGGGCGCGGCATCGGTGTCCAGGGCACCGCGCAGGCGCTTGGCCTTGCCTTCGGCCCGTTCGTCGGTGGCCTCTTGATCGGCCTGGGTGGATGGCGGCTGATCTTCCTCGTGAACATCCCGATCGGCGTTCTCGGCGTGATCACCGCCTGGCTGTTTGTCCCCCGCAGTCACGACCTGGCCGAGGACGAGCCGTTTGACTGGCTTGGCCTGGCGCTGTTCGTGCCGGCATTGACGTCGCTCTTGCTCGCACTCTCGTTCGGAAACGAGCGTGGCTGGGGCAGCCCAACGGTGGTCGGGCTCGTGGTGCTCGCGATCGTGTCGGGCGTCGGGTTCGTTGCTCGTGAGGGCCTCTTCAAGTACCCGCTGATCCATCTGCGGTTGTTTCGCCGCCGCCGCTTTTCGGTGGGTATCGGCGCCGGGCTGTGCTCGTTCGTCGTGCTCTTCGGCATCCTGTTCGTGACCCCGTTCTACCTGGAGCGCTCGCGGGGAATGTCGCCCGGCAAGGCCGGAGCGCTCCTGACCGTCCTTCCGCTGGCGATGGCGGCCGTGGCACCGTTTGCGGGACGGTTGGCCGACAGGGTCGGCGGGCGGACACCCACCATCGTCGGCATGCTGATCACCGCCGCCGGCCTCGCCGTCGCCGCCGTCCGGCCGGGCACCACAAGCCTGGTGCTTGGACTCGTGCTTGCCGGGATCGGGATGGGCTTGTTCACGCCGTCCAACAACACCTCGATCATGTCCAGCGTCCCCGCCCGCCGCTTCGGCGTCGCCTCCGGCGTCCTCAACATGTCGCGCGGACTGGGAACCGCGCTTGGGCTCTCACTGACGGCGCTCGTGTTCGACCTCGCCACCAACGGCAGCGCAACCTCCTCGGCGACCACCCACGGCTTCACCCGGTCGATGACCTTCCTCGCCGTGATCGCCCTCCTCGCCAGCGCAATCTCGCTACTGCGGCGACCCCGATCCGAGGAACGCTTCGTCGAATAGCGATGCCCGTTCTCACCCCACCCAACCAACGCTCGCAAAACCACGCCGACTCCCCACCACGGCCACCCCGCCCGCCCGGTCAAATAGCCCGCGACCGGTTTCCGGGCTGGAGGTCGTTGGTGTTGCTCGCCCCGCTCTGCGCCGCACTCAGCGCGCGGGCGGCCACAGACGCGAACCAACCGCTTATGTGGGTCGCGCTCACGGCCGGCTTCCTGATCTACGCCGCCGTGATCGCCTATCGGGGGATCCGCAAGCGATGACCCCACTGATCCAGCTATCGATCCCCAGCCCATCCAGCCCGTACATCTTCCAGCTCGGACCGCTCCAGCCGCGCTGGTACGGCCTCTTGCTGGCCTGTGGCGTGCTGCTCGGCGGGTGGATCACCCGGCGCGAGTTTCGCCGCCGCGGCGTCGACCCCGACCTCGCCTACCCGATCGCGGTGTGGGCGGTGCCGTTCGGACTGGCGGGAGCCCGCCTCTACCACGTCATCACCGACTGGGGCGCCTTCTGGCCCCACCACCTCGCGGATATGCCCAAGATCTGGCAGGGCGGCCTGGGCATCTGGGGCGCCGTGCTCGGCGGCATGCTCGGCGTCTGGATCGCCACCCGCCGCGTCAAGCTCCCGTTCTGGCTTGTCGCCGACTCGATCGCGCCCGGACTGATCCTCGCCCAAGCACTCGGACGCTGGGGCAACTACGCAAACCAGGAGCTCTACGGCCACCCCTCGAGCCTCCCCTGGGCCATCCAGATCAGCGCCGCCCACCGCTACGCCCCCTACCAAGCCTACGCGACCTTCCAACCCATGTTCCTGTACGAGTCGATCTGGGACGCCGCCGCCTGCCTCATCCTTCTTTGGTTCGCACGCCGCTACTGGACACAAGTGCCATGGAGCACCGTATTCGCGCTCTACATCACCCTCTACTGCACCATCCGCCTCCCCCTCGAAACCATGAAAATCGACCCCGCCGACCACGTCCTCGGACAGCGCATCAACGTCTGGGTCGCAGCCGCCGCACTCCTCACCGGACTCACCTGGTTCCTGATCGCCTTCCACCGCCGAAAACCCAACCTCCACCCAGACCCCACCACCACCAGCCCATCCCAACCACCACCCGGGCACACCCCAACACCCCGACCCGAAGCCGCCCTCGCCGCCCGCCGCGCCTCCCAACGCCGCAAACGCTGACCCGGTGCGTCCTGCAGATTCCTGCCCGGAACTCACCTTCCACGCGTTTCGTCTCGTAACGAAGCGGACAAACGCCCTACTACGTTGTGGTACGGTCGGAACGCGCGAACGTCTGCTGGGTCGCCCACCGCTTCTCCCTCCCCCCGGACGCAGGTCCCTCAGAGGCGGGGAGCGAGAGACAAATGGCCAGTGCACCAGTGGAGCGCGAGTGAACCGCCGGAACCTGCGCGACGCGTTCCTCATACTGTTCGGCGTGATCTCTGTCGTCAACGGGGCCTTCGGCAATGGGCATCTGCTGATCGCCGTACTGGGGGCCATAGCGCTCGCCTTCGTCGCATGGCAGCGGTGGCCCCGACGAACTGCGTCCGTGTAGGCCGTTCTGCCGGGATGCCCGAGACCGCTGGCGACGAGCGGTCGGGAGTCTCGGAGCGTCGCTTCGCCGAGCATGCCGGGCCTGGCGGATCGATGTTTGGGTGTGCCACCAAGGCGGGTATCCCACTACTTGTGCCAGCTTCTAGTTCTTGGTACCTTCGCCGCTCCGCGATGACCACGTGGCAGTGCAAACCGTTCGGGCGTTCGCGGCGCTCGCGTGTGGAAGGGAGGACACCGTGGACTACGATCGCCCGGTCCCACCGGAGGAGTCGCGCCGGATCGCGCAGACATTCGGGGTGCTCTACCTCATCACCTTCGCCACCTCGATTCCCGCGCTGTGGCTGTACCAGCCGGTTCTGGATCACCCCGAGGCGTACGTCTCGGGCGCGGGCCACAACAACAAGATCCTCCTGGGAGCGTTCCTGGAGCTGCTCCTGATCATCGCCAACATCGGTACAGCCGTTGTCGTGTACCCCCTGCTGAAGCGCGTGAACGAAGCCTTGTCGATCGGCTACGTGACCGCTCGTCTCGTTGAATCTACGTTCATCCTGATCGGGATCCTGACCATGCTTGCGGTGGTGACGCTGCAACGGAACCCGTCCGCAGGAACCGCCGCGACACTCGGCGCGATCGCATACACCCTCGCCGCAATCAAAGACTGGACGTTCTTGCTGGGGCCAGGCTTCGTGGTCGGCATCGGCAACGGATTGCTGCTTGGCTACCTCATGTACCGATCCGAACTGGTGCCAAGGCGCATGGCCATGCTCGGCCTTGTCGCAGGGCCACTGATCATCATCTCGGGCATCGCCGTCATGTTCGGCGTCGCCCAGCAGGGCGGCCCGCTGCAGGGCATCGCAACGGTACCCGAGTTCATCTGGGAGCTGTTCCTCGGGATCTATCCGCTGGTTTGGGGTTTCAACGCCGCCGCGCCGATTCTCTCCGGCAGCAGCGGTCGTAGATTGCAGGGGACACCGGGAGTCACACCAAGCTAGTCAGGGAGAGCGCCGTTGCGACGACGGGATCGGCCCGGCCAGCGTCGCCGATGCACCTCGCCGCGGCGGCTGGACTCCGGCACGTCGAATGAGGCTGAGGCGGACCGCGTCGCCCAAGTAGGGCAATCTGGTCGGGCTATAACCTTCGACCGTGACCATCACCCTGCGGCGGATGACAGAGGACGAGTTCACGGCGTGGCTCCCAAAGGCGCGGGACAGATATGCCCAGGACATGGTCGCAAACGGTGGTGTGGATGTGGATGGTGCGCGCACAAAAGCGGAGCGCGATACCGAGCGCCTTTTCCCGAATGGCAAGCTCTCCCCCAATCAGCTGGTGTTTGTGATCGAGGACGAAGGCGAGCGTGTCGGCGAGCTATGGCTTAGCGAACGAAACGGTGACGTTGGCCGCCTCCTGTGGGTCTTCAGCGTCCACGTAGACGAACGACATCGTGGCCGTGGCATCGGGCGTGCTGCGATGTCGTTTGCCGAGGACGAGGCAAGGCGGCGCGGCCTTACCCAGGTCGCGCTGAACGTCTTCGGCGGCAATGGACCTGCGCGAGCCCTCTACCGTTCACTGGGATACGGCGAGGATGCCGTCTCGATGAGCAAAGCCCTTTAGGGTCTCGCTACCGGTCGCGGCACCGCTATCCGCGAACCGGCCAACGCGGCGGCGTTTGTGACACTCGGCCAGGCGCTCCCTCTCACCTGAGCCGGCTCAAGTCGTCTCGTCGAGGGCGATGCCTGTTTGGTATGCGAAGACGACGGCTTGCACCCGATCTCGGAGGTCGAGTTTCTGGAGGATGTGCGTGATGTGCGTTTTGACGGTGGTTTCGCTGATGTAGAGCTCCTGGCCGATTTCGGCATTGGATAGGCCACGCACTACCAGACGGAAGACCTCGAGTTCGCGTTCGGTCAGGTATTCGAGCGTCTTGGGCGGCGTTGGGCGCGGCGCGCGTGTGTAGTGCTGGATCACGCGTTTCGTGATGGCGGGGGACAGGAGCGCTTCGCCGGCCGCAACGGTGCGGACGGCTGCGAGCAGCTGTTCTGGTGGGTCGTCCTTGAGGACGAAGCCGCTGGCGCCGGCGCGAAGCGCCTCGTAGATGTACTCGTCGAGGTCGAACGTGGTCAGGATCAGGATTCGCACGCCGGGGTCTGCGGCGAGGATGCGCCGTGTCGCCTCGAGGCCGTCGAGCTCGGGCATGCGGATGTCCATCAGCACGACCGTCGGCGAGAACCGCCGCGCCTTGTCTACTGCCTCGAGCCCGTTGCTGGCCTCGGCGACCACCTCGATGTCCGCCTCGCCGGATAGCAGCATGCGAAAGCCCGCGCGGACCATCGACTGGTCGTCGGCAACGAGCACGCGGATGCTCATGCGACGGCGTTCTCGACGGGCAGCCGGGCGCTGAGGATGAAGCCGCCGTCCGGGGCGCGCCCGGCGGACATGTCTCCGCCGTAGATCTTGACCCGTTCGCGGATACCGACCAGCCCGTGACCGAACCCGTCGCCCGACGCGGCGCTCTTGCCGTCGTCGCGGACCTCGAGCTCCACGCGGTTTGGGCGGTACCGAACCGTCACGTCCGCTCTTGTCGCCCGTGCGTGCTTGAGCGCGTTGGTGAGTCCCTCTTGCACGATCCGGTAAGAGGACAGGTCGATCGCGCGCGGGAGCGGGTGGCGGTCGCCGTCGACGTGAAGCCGCACGGGAAGCCCGGCACGCTCGACGCGGTCTACGAGCGCCTCGAGGCCGTCGAGGCCGGGTTGCGGCGCCAGGTCGACGCCGTCACCGTCGGGGCGCATCGCTCCGAGCAGGCGCCGCATCTCCGCGAGCGCTGTGCGGCCTGCCTCTTCAACGCGTCCGAGAGCGTCCTTGCCCTCGTCCAGCCCTTCCGGGAGGTTGTGGCGTACCGCGCCGACCTGGAGCACCATCACGCTGAGAGCATGCGCGACGATGTCGTGCAGCTCGCGGGCGATGCGCGCTCGCTCCTCCGCCACCGCGATCCGCGCACCGGCCTCTCGTTCCCGCTCGGCAAGCATCGCTCGCATCTGCGCCGCCTCGCGCTCCCGCTCAGCCAGGCTTGCCCGCATCTCCGCCGCCTCGGCCTGCTGCGACCGCTCGCGCATCGCGTATCCCGCGATCCAGGCGACCACGAACCGGAGCGGGATGAAGATCAGGTCGCTGGCCGACTGCGTCCCGGGGATATTCGCGACCACGACCACGATCGAGCCGACCACGACCGCCAGGCCGACCCCGGCCTTCCGGTCGTCACGCAGGTTGCCGAGCAAGAAAGCGGCGGCCAACCCCACCACACCGACGCTGCCGACGAACGGGATCAGCAGCCCGTTCACGTACGTGAGTCCGGCTGAGATCAGCCAGAAGGCGGCCGGCGCGGCAAACGGAAAGCGTCGCCGTGCCAGAAGCGGCGCCACGAGGATCGCCACCGCCGGCATCGATACCCAGAGCGACATGTCCGGTGCGCCGGGCAGGTTTCGGCCGACGACCAGTTCGAGCATGCCGGCGATTCCCAGGACCGCCATCAGCAGCTCGAACCAGTACTCGTATGCGGTGTTCCGGATTCGAGTCACGCGGTGAACGTACTGCAGATCCGCCCGCCCCGCCTCCTACCCAAGTCGGAGCCGGAATCGTCGCCGCGGACGAGGTCGACTCCGACCTCCCGACGATGCGCCCGGCCCGCCTCCGCCATAGCGTCGGACGTGTTCACAAACCACGAAGGAGGAACACGATGGACGCGTCATTCGAACCAACGGTCGGAGTGGTACCCGTACCGGCCGACCAGGCGCCCGCGAAGGTCGTTATCCCGCAGTACGGGATCGGGCGGATCCTGGCGGTATGGGCGGCGGCTGCGCTGCCGATGGGGGTATTGGCCTGGATCGTCGCCCCTGCCCTGAAGGACAGCTTTGCCGGTACGGGAAGTGTGCCGCTGGTGAAGGCGCTGTTCGTGTGCCTCACCGCCGGCCTGATCTGGCAGTTCGTCCTGGTCGTGGTGTTGCTTCGGCGTGAGCAGGGCACGCTTGGCTGGTCGACCACGCGTGAAGCGCTCTGGCTTCGCTCACCGCAGAGCCCGCGCAGCGGCCGCGTCGGCGGCAGGATCTGGCTGATCCTCGTCCCGCTGATCCTCTTAGCTGCCGTCTTCGACGGCGTTCCAATTGTGAGCGGCCCCAGCAACCGAGACTTCTCGACGTTCATCGGCTCACACGCCGGCCACGTATTCCTCAGCGGCGCCTGGGGCTGGTACGCACTGATCCTGGCGTTGCTGCTGTTCAACACCGTGTTGGGCGAGGAGTTGCTCTTCCGCGGGTTCCTGCTCCCACGCATGAACCGTGCCTTCGGCCGCGGCGACTGGTTCGCCAACGGCGTCCTGTTCGCTCTCTACCACCTGCACGAGCCGTGGGCGATGCCGTCCGCGTTCCTCGACACGTTCATCTACGCCTACCCAACCAAGCGCTACCGAAGCGCATGGATCGGCATCGCCGTCCACAGCGCCTCAAGCGTGTTCCTGGCGATCGTCATCCTCACCCTCGTCGCCTGACATCGGGACACCACAAGATGAGTCGGGCCGGGCACCAACCCGGCCCGACCCGTTTCGGCGTCCTCAACCCCGGAGACACCCTCCGCTCCGCACAGCGCACTGCGATACGCGGTCTGCGCCCGGTGGGCGCACAGCTCTCGTCAGGACACCCGCCGTTGCGTCCACACGGCAGCGAACACCAGGAATGCTGCCGCGACGGCCGTGAACAGCAGAGTCTCCCTGATCTGGAGCGTCCAGAAGTAGCTCGCCGGCTGGTAGACCGCGTGGAACACAACGTTGTGGCCTGAGCCCGGCGCGGCCAGCTGCGAGTGAGCGCCGATCACGCCGCCGGTGCTGCTGGCGCTCTCGACCACGCGGCCGTTCACGGTGACCGTCTGGCTGAGGATGTTCGCGTTTTCGAGACCATGGGGCAGGCGGACGCCACGCCAGGTCGCCTCAAGGGGGCTTGTGAGTTGGTTTCGCAGCCAGTAGTCGTCGATGATCCGCACCGCGAAGTAGCCGACGAACGCGACCGTGAGCGACAGGGCCGAGCGGCGCCACACCGCCCCGAGCGCGACCGCCAGCCCCAGCGCGAAGAGCGCGTAGCCGATCGCCACAATCCCGGTGGTGTCGTACGTGCCTGTGTCGAGGCGCCCGCCGATGTCTGTCAGAGGCGTCCGCCACCATGTGATCAGCACGATCAGCACCGCGCTTGCGGCCACCGCGGCGACCACGGCCAGGCCGAGCTTGACCGCGACCCAGCGGCGGCGCGTGATGCTCTGGGTCCACGCGAGTCGGTAGGTGCCGTGCTCGAGGTCGAGGATGAACGGCGCCGCGAGCAGCACGCCGAGCACGCCGGGTACGAGGGTGAACCAGTTTGTGACGAAGTTGAGCGCCTGGTAATGCGACTGGAACGCGCCGATCTTCTGTACGCAGGCGAACCCAGGATTCGGGGTGAGGCACGAGCCGAGGCCGTTGTGATGGTAGGAGTCCGACATCGAGATCCCGGTGGGCACGAGTAGCGCTGCGACCAGTGCCAGGATCCCTGCCGCGACGAGCGTTTCAGTGCGCTGCAGGCGCCATGCGAGCCAGGTCATCGGGACACCGCCTCGGGCAGCGGGGTGGGCATTGCCACGCCCGGGATGTAACCCATGTAGGCGAGCACGACCTCCTCGAGATCGACGTCGTGCTGCTGCCAGCAGGTGTCGTACACGTGCCCGTTGGCGCGCACCAGAAGCGTCGTTTGCCGTTCGGTGTGGCTCTCGCGGATCACCTCGTGCACACGAGCGACGCCGGCCGCGTCGGTGCGCGGGCCGATCAGCACGCGGTGGCTTGCGAGAACGTGGTCGATCGGGCCGGCAAGCCGTGTGCGGCTTCCGATGAGCGCAACCAGGTAGTCGCAGACCCGCTCGAGCTCCGACACGATGTGCGAGGAGAGGATTACCGTCACGCCGTCCTCGGCCACGGCTTCCAGCACGGCATTGAGAAACTCGCGGCGCGCCAGCGGGTCAAGCGAGGCCACGGGCTCGTCCAGCACCAGGAGCCGTGGCCGTTTCGCGAGCGCAAGCGTGAGCGCCACCTGAGCCTGCTGGCCGCCCGAGAGCTTTCCGACCTTATGCGCCAGGTCGAGACTCAGACGCTCGACCCGCGCGCGGGCATACTGCTCGTCCCAGCCGGGATTCAGCCGGCGGCCGAGCTCAAGCGTCTCGGCCACCGTGAGATTTCGGTAGAGGGGGTGATCCTGGGCCACGAACCCGAGCAGCGGCAAGAGCTCCGCCGGCTCGGCGTACGGGGGCCGTCCGAGCACCTCAACCGTCCCCGCCGTCTGCCGCATTAGCCCGATCACCAGGTGCAGGAGCGTCGTCTTGCCCGCACCGTTGGGCCCAACCAGAGCTGTCACCGAGCCGGCCGGGATCTCGAGCGTGCAGTCGCTCAACGCCCAAGCCGATCCGTACCGCTTGCCGAGTCCATCCGTGCGAACCGCCGCGTTGTTCATCTCATGCCACCTCCCTCGAACCGGCGGATGCGCGAACCGCCTCAGTGAAAAGTCCGGCCATCGCCTCATCGTTCAACCCGCGCTCGCGTGCGGACGCAACCCACCGCGCGAGCGACGAGCGCAGCCGGTCGAGCCCGTCCAGTGGCGGGAGGCTCGGCATCGCCGCGACGAATGTCCCGACGCCGCGCCGCCCCTCGGTCAACCCCTCCATGTCGAGCTGGCGATAGGCGTGCAGCACGGTGTTCGGGTTGATGGTGAGCGTCGCTACCACCTCCTTCACCGTCGGCAATTGGTCACCCGGACGCAGGATTCCCAGACGGATGGCCTGCCGCACCTGCTGCACGAGCTGCAAGTACGTGGGGACCCCCGAGCGGTTGTCGAGATGGAAGGCAATCATCAATATCCCAAATATCTAGTTGACTAGATAAAGATGGTAGCGCCATCCGGCGCGCTTGTCAAGACGACGCCGAGCCGTGACTCGAGGGCGGCGTGGCCGACCCGAAGCGGTTCAGTGCCGTTGCCGCCCGTCGGTCGCCCGGCGAGAGCTGAAGGTCAATCGCCGTCGAGGGCTCCGGCGCTCACCGCGACCACGTCCTCGGGGGTCGCTGGGGCCGGAAATGAGCTCGGTGATCTGGCGCGGGCCGTTGGAGTATGCAGTTCCGCTTGATTGAGCCGGGTGGTTGACTCATCGGTCTCAGTGGCTCATCGAACGTCGACGTAGATCACCTCGATGGCGTTGTTGCCGTAGCCGAGCCTATTCCAGATGGGGACTTCGGGCTGGACGTTTCCGGCGGCGTCGGTGGCCCGTGCGCGAAGGCTTTTTCGCCCTGGTTCCGTGGGCTGCCATTCGAACGTCCAGTTTTGCCACTGGTACGGACCTTTCGGCGTTTCGATGTGCGCTGGGAGCCATTCTGATTCGCCGGTGAGGCTGATGTCGACGTTGGTCACCGGTCCGGTGCCTGACCAGGTCTTCCCACGTACGACGCACTTCTGGTCCCCGTCGATCGTGGCTCCCGGACGAGGGTTGGTGATGCGGGCGCGTGGCCGCATCACGGTCACGCGCTCAGCAGTCCGGTCGGCCCACTGATAGAGGTAGTGCCCGGTTTCGAACTCGCCTACGAAGGGTTGGGTTAGCACTTGAATGTGCTTCAGCCATTTGACGGAGGCGACCCCGTACCAGTGTGGCACGATCAGCCGGAACGGAGCCCCATGGTCGGGGTTGATCGGTTCGCCATTCATTTCGTAGGCGATCAGGATCTCAGCCGACGGATCGGCTGCGTGTACCAACGTCAGTGACCGCTCAAAGGACAGGTCGGAGGCATCGATGTCCTTCAGCACGGGGTTCAGGATGTACGACCCGTGGTCTGTCCCGGCGAAGAGCACCTCGACGCCAGTGTCGAGCGGCTTTGCTTGCTCGAGGACCTCGTGGAGGAGTGCCCCCTTCCAGGTTGCGGTTGAGACGGCGTAGTCGCCCCACGGCTCGCCGGCCGGCAATGGTCGCATCGCGAGTCGCCCGTTCCCGGCGCACTCGAGGGTGACCACGTGCTCGACCGAACGCATCCCTCTCAGTTCGTCGAGGCCGAGTGTCAGCGGGGTTTCGACCGCCCCGCCGATCTCGAGCCTGCCGTCGTGGTCAGGGACGGGGAAGTTGCTGCGGACGTAGTGCAGCTCGGTTGGTGTGATGTCGGTCTCGAGTGCTTCTGGCGGCGCCTCGGCGTTGAATGGTTGGCCGTGGATCATTGTCAGTGCCGCACGTTCGCGCTTGAGCTGGTCTGCAAGAGTCACTGTTGCCCTCCTCGGGTGAACGGGCTGTGCTGCTTCAGTAGTCGGGGTCTTGGAAGGTTGGGTCTCTGTCGTCGTTGAATGCGCCGATGCCTTCGATACGGTCGGGGTGGACAGCGGAGCGCCAGTGAGCTTCCATCATGATCGCGATCGCCTGCTCCGTCGGTTGCCCTTGGCCCAAGCGGACAGCGCGTTTCACCGCCTGCACCGCAGTTGGTGAGTTACTCGCGATCTTCTCGGCGATTCGGCGGGCTGCTTGCATCAGCTCGGATTGAGGGTGAACCTCGTTGACCATGCCGAGGCGGTGGGCCTCCTGGGCGGTGATCGGATCGCCGGTCATAAGCATCTGCATCGCCTTACCCGGCGGCAGGACGCGCGGGAGGAAGACCGGTGAGCCACCACCTGCGGACAGGCCGATCATCGTCTCGGGCTGGCCGAACGTCGCGGTATCCGAGGCGATGATGAAGTCGGTGCTCTGCGCGATCTCTGACCCGCCGCCGTAGGCAATCCCGTTGACGGCGGCGAGGATCGGCGTCCGCAGTTCCCGCAGGGTGTAGAGGGTGCGGTCGAAGTCCTGGCGCTGGCGAAGCCAGTCCTCCTTGGTCATGCTCTTGCGTTGGCGCAGGTCGCTGCCGACGGAGAAGGCGCGATCGCCGGAGCCCGTGATGATCGCGACTCGCACGGCTGGTCGTACCGCGATCGTTTCCAGAGCGTCGGTGAGTCGAGCGCCCATCTCGGTGGTGATGGCGTTGTCTGCGTGGGGCCGGTTGAGGGTGATCACCGCGATCACGCCGTCGTGGAGGTAGTCCACCAGGACCGGATCGCCGGATTCGTCGGCACCCGCCGGCGGCGCCGCGAAGTCGAGTGCTTTCCAACGGTCGGTGTGTGTGGTGCTTGATGCCATGGGGGCCTCCTAGGTGTCGAGCTCTCCCAGCCAGCGCAGGGCGCGCAGGCCGGGGGCGAAGCAGTATTCGCCGCCCCGAGTGACGACGAACGGCGGCACATCCGTTAGCCGGCGCCTGATCGGCCGCTTCGGGATCGTAAACACGCTCGAGTTGGTGGGACGGCCGACCAAGGGATCCGACTCGTCCGGCGCGCCGATGAAGATCCCATCGTTCAGCCACTGGGTCTTGACGAACTCGAACTGGCGCTTCAGGTGCGAGCCGGCGAACACGAAGATGATGCCCCGGTCATGGCCGTCGTCCTCGAGTACACCCTCGGGCAGCATGGGCCCGTAGCTTGTGCCGCGACGGATCATGCGGTGCAGCCGCACATCGACGCTACCCTCGGTATCGAGCGCGTCTCGCGGGTTTGCCCGGCGGGCGTGCGCACCCGCGGGGCATTTGAATCCGCGCTGATCGTCGCCATAGAGGAAGGCGTTGTTCTGCGCGTCGTCTGCGCCGAGCTCGGGATCGTCTTCAGCCGGGCGCGAGGGTAAGCGGCGCGCCGCTTTGCCAGCGCCCCACCATCTTCGCTCCCAGCAGCGCCTCCTCGTCACGCGAGGTGGCCTTCTCGCGCAGGTACCGGCGGTAGGCGGCGACGCGTGTGTGGAGCTTCCGAAAGACCATGTATGTACCGTTTTGTCCCAGCACGGCGGGGATGGGCATGGGCGGCAACGACCCCGTCTCGTCCGGATAGCCGAGGATGAACTCACCCGCCCTGATCGGCCGCTCCATCGGATTGGTAGGCGGAATGCCACTGCCCTCGATCGCCGGCTGGCCGATCCCGTCCTTGAAGCCGAACGACGTCCGCCCGGTCGGCAGCTGGAAGCAATCCTGCCTCCACAACAGCTGAACGCCCGGCAACTGCTCCTGCGCACGGCGGGCTCGCTGGCGCAGTGCGTCGAGGCGTTCCGCGCTGGCCGAGAGCACCGCGACCGCCACGTGCACGTCCGGCGTTCCCAAGGGTTGCTCCCAGTGCTCGGGCGCACTGTCGCCGACGTCGCCCAGCTCGGCTGCTCGTGCCGCCATACCTTGGCGAAACTCTGGTGCGAAGCTGTCCAGTGAGTCTCGGGGGACGCCGAGCGCTCTGAGACCGGTATAGGTGAAGGCGACCGTGATCCAGGCCTCCGCGGCAGGATCGGGGGCGACCCTGCCGGATCCGACCAGCGGGTGCAGGCGCCGAACCAGTTCACGCCCGTCTCGGGGATCATCGATTCGAAGCAGCAGATACGTGCCAACGTAGGGGGATGGACGTGGATGCAGCGCCCCGCCCTGGATGTCGTCCAACTCGAGCTGGATCGCGCCTGCGGTGCTCACCCTGGCTCGCCCATGTCAGTGGTGCTCCGGCTGCGCGGGCGGCTCGGGGTTTGGAGCAGCCACATAGGGGAACGTGTCTGTTGCCGGCCTCGAGGCGTGGTCGACGCCGTCTCGGATGACTGGCCCTTTACCGGCGTTGATCAGCAACGTGAAGATCGTGTCCATCACGTCATCGTTCAACGCCCGGCCGCCGCACGTCGAATGCGGTCTCCCCTCCATCACCGCGCGCTCGATCTCGTAATACGACCCTTGCGCCGCGTACGGCTTCGTCACGTCGACGACCAGGTAGTCGGCCAGGACGAGTTCCGTCAAGGGGTGGGTGCCGTCGTCGTAGGTCCAGTCCGGTCTGCCGTCCAGGCCATCCCAGAAGCGTAGATTCGCGTTCAGCCGTGCCCGGTATGCGCCAACGTAGCTATCGGCGAGGTGGAAGCCGTCCTCCATGTTGTAGATGTCTCGGATCTCGAGGTCGCGGTTGACAGTGTCGAACTGCTTCGGTGCGAGAAGCAGGTTCTTGACTTCCGGCCGGCCGACGCGCTCGATGCGGACGTTGAACTTGCCACGCGTCAGTGTTTCCGAGACGAGCCCGACCAACTTGACGCCGGGCAGGTACCTCGCGCAGTCGATCTCGAGCACGATGCTGAGCACGTTCTTGCCGTCCATGTAGATCGAGCTCGGATCGGTGAACTCCAGCCGCCCGGTGGCGATCGTCTTCAGGGCGGCTGGGGCGTCCATGATGAACGGATCCCATCGCACCCCGGCGAACGCTCGCACACCATTCGTGGAGCCGCCCTGCTCGTCGTTCACGATCAACGAGACGGCCTCGTTGCCTGGGGTGTGGCACACGCCCTCCTGCGATCCCTCGCCAGTCGGCTCCGAGAACACACAGTCGAAGACGACCTCCTCGGAGTCGTGAACGTCAAACGGAGACTGCCCGTGCTCCACATCCAAAACGGCCACCGGCCGCAGCCGAAAGCGGTACACGAGCCCGTCGGAGAGCATTGCGGTGGCCGGCGCGAACGGGAGCGTGTTCTGGACGAGAACGAGGTGTCCAGGTCGCTCTGGGCTTGGGAACGCGTAGACATCCGTGATGTCCGCGATCGGATCGGCCAGGGCGCGCGGGCCCGAGATATGGTCAGACATCCGTGGCTGCCTGGCGGGCTGCTAGTCCGCAGCCTCGTGCGAGCAATGGTCCGAGTACCGGGCTCGCAAGCGCTCCCTCGGCGCCCGGAGCATCCAATACCTCTTGGAACGCCCGATTCACGCGTTGCGACTTGCGGATCTCCTTGACCGTGCCGCCATAGTTGCGCGCGTACGCGGCAGCGGTGACCTGCGCGCCCCGAACGAAGTCCTTGACCGCCTCGACGTCCGGCAACCCGTCATAGCCCTCGACGTGCGAGAAGATCGCATCGAACAACTGCAGCGTTGGCCCGGACGTGAAGAAGTCGTCCATGTACGCATCCCAGGGACCGTCGAAGCTGGTCGCGAACAACAGCCGCGTGTCGTCATCGAAGAGCACGAACCTCGCCTCGTGAATCGTCGCGATCGCCATGTTGTATTCCCCCGGCCGGTATCCGGGCTGGTTCTGCAGATCTTGGAGAGCCTGCCGCAGCTCTGCCCCGTGTCCGCCCCTCACCCGGAAGAACAGGCTGAACTCGGTCGTCGGCCCCACAGTCACGCCCGGCCGAACGCTCCCGATCGCTGATTCGGTCATCCACACTCTCCTCACGCCGCTACACGGACACAGTCGAACCAACATACACGCTGACCGTGATTGCGATCTCGTCCCATTCGGATGATCCACCCGCCGCTTGGATTCTCCGTGATCAGTCGTGGCCGGTACGCCGGAACCGTGGTCGGATCACAAGAACGGCACGGCCGTGGCCACCGGGGAACCCAGGCGCGTGAAGCCGCGGTGGCAGACCCGCGACGGAGCCTACGGCCGACCCGCCACGCCGGGCGTTCGAATGCCAAGACTCTGCGCTGCAGTTGGTCGGCTTACGCTCGTGGTTATGAGCACATGGATCAGACTGGGAGATCAGCAGCGGCACTGTCAGGTTCCATCACGCACCTTGCTCTTCACCTTGTCGGCGGCCTGGCTCGCCGCATCGGTGGCACCCTCAGCGGTGGCCGAAACCTTGTCGGCGGCCTGGCTCGTCCCATCGGCCGCGGACTTCCCCCACGAGGTGGCCGTGTCTCTGGCGGAACTCACCGCTGGACTCCACGAGTCCTGCTTCTTCCGCAAGAGGACGGCGGCACCGATCGCCGCAAGCACCCCGACAAGCACACCGAGCAAGGTCTTCATGACAGCCTCCCCAGTTCTAGTCAACCGCAGAGCCTGCAATGGTACCGAACGTCACGTTCGGTTTGGAACTCTCGTAATCATGCTCAAACAGGCGTGTTTTCCGGGCGGAGGTTCGGGCCCGGCGTTCATCGCTAGGAACGCGTTCCCCGTCCAGGGGAGGGCTGACGCGGTCGCGAGCCGTCTTGAGGTCCAGTTCGCCGATGGTAAGGTCCAGGGCGCCACGGTTGATTGCGGCATCCTCCCAAGGAGGTTTCTGATCGTGCGCGAACGCGGGATTCCTGCCCGGGGGGCACCGGGCACCACGGGGCGTCGGGAGGCGTGACCGACATCGATCGGCCGAGCGCGCTGTCACCGGACCCCCGAACAATCGAATCGCTCGCGCTGCTCAAAGCGATCACGTCGAGCCCGGCCGTGGGATTCGGCTTCGTCGACCGCGACTGCCGGATCGTGCGGCTAAATGCGATGCTTGCCGCCATCACAGGCGGTCCTGTGGAGGAGCAGATCGGTCGCACGGTCGCCGAGGCCGTCCCGCACCTGTGGCCGCATATGGAGGCCGTGTTCCGCCACGTGCTGGAGTCGGGCGAGGACGTGGTCAATCACGAGCTCGCGGGGGAAGGCGCCGTTGGAGAGGCCGATCGCCATTGGCTTGCGAGCTTCCATGCGGTGCGAGGGGTCGCCGGGGAGGTCGTCGGCGTGGCGGCGATCGTGTTCGATGTCACCGAGCGCCGGCGGGCCGAGCGGTTCTCCGAGCAGCTGATCGAGACGTCAAACGCGATCGTTCTCGTGCTGGACCCCGCGGCGAACGTCCTCGACTTCAACCGCGCAGGTGAGGAGATCACCGGGTACACCCGCGAGGAGCTCGAGGGGCGGAACTGGGACCTCGTGGTGCCGCGAGACCTCTACCCCGAGGTGTGGGCCACCCATCGCCGACTCGTCGACGATGGCGCGCCGCGATATGCGAACCCCATCGTCACGAAAGCGGGCGAGGAGCGCTTCATCCTGTGGCAGAACAGCCGGCGAGTCGAACACGGCGAGGTGATCGGGACCGTATCGTTCGGGATCGACATCACGGAGTCGGTGAGCGCGCGGAGGGACGCCGAGCGCGGCCTGGAGCAGTTTCGGGCGGCCGATCACGAGCGGCGTCGCCTGCTCGAGCGGTTGGTGCACGCTCAGGAGGAGGAGCGGCAGCGAATCGCCCGCGATATCCACGCCGAGCCCGTCCAGGTGCTGGTCGCGCTGGCGCTTCGCCTGGACATGCTGGCCGGAACCACCGACGACCCGGAACTCCTGGCGGCGCTGTCGGAGGCTCGGCGCACCGCTCGCGCGACCATCGCGAGCCTGCGCAACCTGATGTTCGAGCTACATCCCCCGATGCTCGATCGCGAGGGGCTCGCGGGTGCGCTTCGCGTGCAACTCGAGCAGATGCGGCAGGACATGGGCACGCAGTTTGCGCTCGAGAGCGACGTAACCGGGCCGCCTTCCCCGGAGACGAGCGCGATCGCGTACCGGATCGCCCAGGAGGCGCTCGCGAACATCCGCAAACATGCGAGCGCTCAGAACGTCACCGTGGGTCTGCGCGGCGACGAGCATGCCCTGGTCGTGCGAATCGCAGACGACGGCCGCGGCTTCCAGGTCCGGCAGGACGAGCCGGGACACCTTGGCCTGGTGTCGATGCGCGAGCGCGCCGAGATGGCCGGCGGTTGGTTCCGGCTCGAGTCGGACGACGGCGGGGGAACCGTCGTCGAGTTCTTGCTTCCCGCGCTCGCCGCCGCGTAGCGTAGGTGCACCGCACGCGTGTCCTCGTGGTTGACGCTCATGCCGAGGTGCGCGCGGCACTTGCCAAGGTGGTCGAACGCGACCCCTCGCTGCGGTTGGTCGGCCTCGCGTCCGACTTCGGGGGCGCGCTCGAGCAAGCGATCCGCGAGCAGCCCGACGTCGCCATTGTCGCGTTCAAGCTGCACGGCGGCGGACCCCGGCTCGTGCGCGAGATGCGTGCGAGCTGTCCGAACACCCGCGTCGTGGCGTTCTCGGTCTACGAGGACCGCTCGGCGGTCTTCGAGATGCTGCAGGCCGGTGCGATCGCGTATCTGGTGAAGGGCGCGGACGCGTCCGACATCGTGCGCGCGGTCGAGCGGGCCACGGCCGGCGAATCGACGCTCTCGGAGTCGGTGACCTCCGATGTGCTGCACGAGTTGGCGGGCCACCTCAACCGGAGCCGCATCTCGGAAGACGTTTCGCGACGGCGCGTCGCCCGCGTGCGGCAAGCAACGCAACCGGGGGCCATCGCGACCGTCTACCAGCCCATCGTCGAGCTCGCGACCGGACGCACAGTCGGCTTCGAGGCGCTGTCCCGCTTCAATCTCGAGCCCCAGCAGGGCCCCGCCGCGTGGTTTGCGGACGCGGCCTCCGTGAGCCTGGAGCGCGAGTTGGAGCGGGCCGCGCTCGAGTCCGCGCTGGCGGGATTCGGGCGGCTCCCTCCGGACTGCTTCATGGCCGTCAACCTCGGCCCGGAGGCGGCGCTCGACGATGACATGACGACGCTGCTCGCCACACACGACCCGGCGCGCACGGTCGTCGAGCTGACCGAGCACGCGCAGGTGTCCGACTACGACGCGTTGCATGCCGGACTACTCGAGCTGCGTGCGCATGGGCTCCGCCTGGCGATCGACGACGCCGGGGCCGGGTACGCGAGCCTCCGCCACATCCTGAATCTCAAGCCTGACATCATCAAGGCTGACATCAGCTTGACCGCGTTGGCCGACAGCGACCGCGGTTCGCGTGCGATGATGTCCGCGCTCGTCTCCTTCGCGTCGGAGATGGGCCAGCTCGTGATCGCCGAGGGGATCGAGCACGCCGAGACGCTGACCGCGTTGAAGGCGATTGGTGTGCACTACGGCCAGGGTTATCTGCTGGGCCGGCCGCAGCCGCTCCCCGCGGTAGGTGCCCGAGTGCGCTGAAACGCGCAACGGAACCAGACACGGCGGGTCTCGATTGCACCCGAGGCGATATTGGACACGGAGCCACGGCCGACCGATACTGACGGTCAAGCGGACCGCCAGTCTGACAACTCCGCCCCTCCTCGCCAAGGCGGTCAGGCGAAAGCCAAAGCCGTTCCTCACCAACCGGGGGGCGGCTTTTGGTTGTCTCCAATCGCACCACCAACGCTACGGCCCGGATGCCACCGGCCTCAGATCCTCGAGGTCGAGGCGGGCCCGGCCGAGGACCCGCGCCCGGACGGCGGCATCGGGCTGGCCGCGCAGAGCGGCGACGATCGCGCCAATCATGAGGAGCTGCCAGTCGCTGGCGAGCACCTCCGGATCGGGGCTGCCCACCGCCCGGGCGAGCGTCTCGAGAAACGCTCGGACGTTCTGCAGCTTGGCGATGCTGGCGGCCGCGATCGGCTCGCGGTGCGACTCAAGGAGGGTGTTCACGAAGAAGCAGCCCTCGTAATCGCCTCGCCGGAACCAGTCGTCGAATGCGTCGAACACGGCGAGCAGTTGCTCCGTAGGGGTGGCGCCGCGCCGGCGGGTCTCGGACATGAGCCACCGCTCGGTCCAAAGCTCCTGCCGGAGATCGAGCACCGCGAGCACCAGGTCGTCCTTCGACTTGAAGTGCCGGTACAGGGTCGCCTTCGAGATCCCCGCCTCGGTGATGACGCGCTCGATGCCGACCGCCTGGACGCCGTGATGTGTGAACAGGTCGTATGCCGCGCGCAAGATCCGGTCGCGCGCCCCGGCCCCGGATGCCGGGCGGCGTGGCTGGGTGGGTGTGCGTGCGGGTGTCACGAGGCTCTTGTCCGCGACTCGGCCTGATCCTCGTCAACTGGCCGGTTCGCGGTAGGGGCACTGCTACGATGAAGGACGGTACCGACCGGTCAGTATCTCAACCGATCGTGTGCAGGATGATTATTGCGTAACGACCAGATCCACATCGACCTTCGGCAGCTCCGCTACTTCCTGGCCGTGTACGACGAGCTGCATTTTGGGAGAGCGGCGAGACGGCTGCAAATGGCCCAGCCACCGTTGTCTCAGGCCATACGCAGGCTCGAGGAAGAGCTCGGCGTGCCGTTGCTGCATCGGAGCAGCCGGGCGGTAACGGCCACCGACGCGGGCCTCGTGTTCGCTGCGGAGGCGCGGAAGGTGCTCGCCACCCTGGAGGTCGCGGTCTCGGAGGCCCGCCGAGCCGAGGCCAAGGACGCTGGTTTGCAGATCGGCTGCGTCCCCCACGTGCCGCTCGAGCGCCTGCATCGGCTCGTGTCCGCCATCAACGAGCGCGCGCCGTGCGCCCGGCCGCGCGTCCAGCATCTGCCGGCCGCCGAGCAGCTGGCGCGCCTCGAGCAAGGCGGTCTCGACCTGGCCATCGTCGACGACGTCGTCGACGCGCAGTGCAACCTTCACGTGCTCCCGCTCTTCCGGGGCGGGGCGATCGGTGCCGTCGTGCCGGTGGGCCACGACCTGGCGGGGACGCCCGCTCTGAGTCCCGACGATCTCGCTTCGGAGCAGCTGGTCATGTTCCCCCGCCGCGCCAATCCGGCACTCCACGACGGCCTGCTCGTGATCTTCAGGTTAGGCGGGTACCGCTTCCGGCGGGTGATCCACGCCACCGGGCCAAGCCGCCGCGACATGATGCTGGGAGTCGCCCAGGGCGACGGCGTAGCGCTCCTTCCCGCATCGAGCCAGGATGTCGTCGACTCCTCGGCGGTCGTCGTGTTCCGGCCCCTCACCAAAGCCGTGTTCATGCCCGGAACCGTCCTGGTCTGGCGCGCCGGTCCTCCCACCCGCCTCGTTGAAGCGCTCGCCACGATCCGTGAGATCGCGGGCAAGCTCTACTTCGAGGGGGCCCCTGGCATGCCGGACAGGGCGACCGGATCGGCCACCGACCCGAGCCGCGGATCGAGACAGCCCCGATCCTGATACTGCCCACACTCCGTATTGGACACTCCGGTCGACGCGGCTGATACTGACGATGCCCGGTTCAGGCAAACAGGGAGTTCTTGACACCATCGAGACCGCACGTGGCCGTGGAGCGCGCTCGACGTTGGAACATGTGACCAGCGACCGATCGAGCGCCGGCGAGCGTGAATTCGAGCAGCTGCTGGAGTTCGCCCCGGACGGCATGGTCGGCGTCGACACGTCAGGGGCCATCGTCGTCGTGAACCACCAGGCGGAGCTCTTGTTCGGCTACGAACGGGTCGAGCTGATCGGCTCCCCGGTCGAGCGGCTGGTGCCGGAACGGTTCCGCCGTGCGCACCGGAAGCACCGGTCCGGGTACTCGAAGGACCCGCACACCCGACCGATCGACGCCGACCTCTCGCTGTTCGGCCTGCGGAAGGACGGGACGGAGTTCCCCGCCGAGATCAGCCTCTCGAGCATCCACATCGGGACCGTCGTCCTGACCATGACCGCGGTCCGTGACATCACCGACCGGCTGCTCGCGGACGCCCGCACCAAGGACGAGCTGCACCGACGGGCGATCGTCGGAGCCATGCTGGCGGCCGAGGAGGCCGAGCGGTCACGTATCGCGACCGCCCTGCACGACGACACCGTCCAGGTGATGGCCGCGGCACTTGTCGTCCTCGACCGGGTCGCCCAGATGGTGGAGCGGTACGGCGATGCCGACGTCGACGCGCTCATCCAAAACGCGCGATGGGTCGTCAACGAGGCGACTGAGCGCACACGCCGCCTGACGTTCGAGCTTTGGCCGGCCGTGCTGCACGAGCGCGGGATCGCCGGCGCCGTATCGGCGATCGTGGAGCAGGCGGGCAGCGAGATCGGCGCGGCGGTGTCGGTGACCGCGCCCGACGCGCGATTCGACTGGTCGCTCGAGGAGGTCGTCTACCGCACCGTCCAGGAGGCGGTGGCGAATATCCGCAAGCACTCGCACGCCCACCACATCACGGTCACCGTCGAACGCCGGCGCGACCGGCTGGCGGGCATCGTGGCCGACGACGGAAGAGGATTCGACGTCGCCGCGGCCACCGACCCATCGTCGCAGCATCTGCACATGGGAATGCAGTCCATGATCGAGCGGGTGCGGATGGCCGGGGGCACGATCCACATCGACTCATGCCGCACGGACGGCACGCGTGTGACGTTCGAGGTCCCGATGTCGCCCGCAACCGTCTCGGCAGCCGCTGACGGGCACCGCGCCTGGTGTAAGCCGTCGCCGGACCGTCTGTAAGGCGCATTCGCCTCCAAGACGGCTAGCGGCAGGTGGCGCTTGAGTGAGAACGCGTCAAGAGGCAGCGGGACCCAAACGGGCGACGTCCTCGCCGAGGCAGAGCACGTGACGGACGCCGACCGGGCTGGTTGCGGGGTGGGCGTGGGTACCCATAGACCCCGTCAAGGAGACCGTTGTCCGAGGTACCGTCGAGCTTGTCCTCAGTTCGCCGGCGATTCCGACGACTGCCCAGCATGTCTGGGCATGCGAAGTGCGGCGACGAGGCCGAGCAGGGCGAACCCGACGAGGACGATCATTGCGGCGACGTAGGACTTGGTCCCGAGCGCGATGGCGGAGACAAGGATGGTGCCGGCGATCGCCGTGCCGAACGATGAGCCGAGGTTGGAGACGCTCCGGGATAGTCCTGAGATCTCGCCTTGCAGCTGCTCGGGGAAGCTGGACTGGACGACGTTTACGGACGGGGTCAGCATGGCTCCCACGCCGATTCCGAACAGGAACAGTCCCAGAAGGAACGCGACCGCTCGCTGAGAGGTGTTCACGAACGGGATCATGAGCACCAGGCCGACGATTGCCAAGAGAAAGCCAGAGGCGATCAGCGCCCGCTGCGAGTACCGCGCCGCCAGTCCGCGTGCCGCGAACGAGGAGATCAGGACGCCGGCCGTCGCCGAGGTGAAGATGAGGCCGGTCCTGATCGGGCTGTACCCGTGCACCTGCTGCAGATAGACAGAGACGACGAACGACGTCCCCATCATGATCAGCCACTGCACATTCTGCGTGACAAGCGCCAGATTGCAGACCCGGTTTCGGAACAGGCCGGTGGAGAGCAGCGGTTCCCCGCCACGGCGTTCCAGCCGCCGGATGTAGGCGTAGAAGCCGAGCAGGAGCGCGACGCCGATGACCACGAAGGCAACGAACAGTGCGTTGTTGACGCCGGCTTGCAGGATGCCGAACACGATGAAGAACATCCCGACCGCGGACAGGACGGCACCCACCACATCGAAGCGGCGGGTCGGATCAGCGGGGAGCGGATCGTCCAAGTTGCGGCTGAGCAGCACGATGATGGCCACGATCAACGCCTGGAAGACGAACGCCGCTCGCCAGTCGATCCAGGTGGCGATGGCGCCGCCGATCAGCGGACCCGCCGCGGCGCCGAAGCCCGCCATGCCGCTGATCGCGCCGAACGCCCACGCCCGCGAGGTCGTGTCGGTAAACCAGAGCGTCGCCAGGATGTACACCGGCGGGATCAGGAGCGCCGTACCCACACCCTCCAGGATCGAGTTGCCAATGATCAGCACCCCCAGCCCGGGCGCAATCGCGCTCAACAGTGCACCGACGCCGAACAGCGCCAGCCCCCCGATCAGGCACCTCTTCCGGCCCCACCGGTCGGTCAGCTTGCTGCAGGGGATCATCAGGATCGCCATCGTCAGCAGAAACAGGGTGATCACCGTCTGGACGCCCTTCACGTCGGTGTTCAGATCCTTGCTGATGTCCCCGATCATCACGTTCATGTTCGAACCCGCGAAGCTGCAGATGAACTGCGCGAGCGCAAGCGGCGCGATCAACCGACGAGCGGTGCGAAGCGCCGCGCCAGATGCCCGGCCCTCGGCCGGCGCGGAGCTCACGGGCGCGCCTTCCGACCCGCGGCGCCTTGCCCCCACCAGCCTGTGTCGGCCGCCATGCCGAGAGGCAGTGGCGGAACGGACCCGCGCAAGCGGCACGAGAGCCGCCTCCTTCCGTCGACCCGCCAACCCTAGCCAAACGCAGCGAGGTGCGAGCCGCAACGGGTTCGCGGCACAACTCTTCGACCAGCGCGAGACGCGCTACAGGAACGGTGAGACGGGTACGGGGACCGCGCCGTGCGGCCCGTGGATTCTGGTGAACCCCTTGGGAATCACTGGCCGCAGTCGGGCGAGAGTGGACGGCGTCGGCGCGAGCAGCCGGTAGTTCACCGTCATCCCGTAGAACGGCCTGGGCGACCCGCCCGCCAACTGGATGCGCTGGCGGATCGGCAGGTACGTGTGTGCGTCCACCCACAGGGTGCGCCGAAGCTGCCCGGCACGCCCACTGCTGGCCACCGGCCAGGCGCCCGACGCCGGCGTCGCCTTCCACACGAGCTTGAGGGCAGGGCGGCCGTCGACCGTCACATGACCCGCCACCCGCCACAGACCATTGGCAAGCTCGTGGCGGAGCAGCGCAGGGTCGTCGACCAGCGACACGATCGCGTCCTGGTGCCTCGGCTGCGACGCCCATGTGCGTGTCGGGTAGTCCACCGTCGTGATCCGCCTGGTTACGCCGCCGATCCCCGCGAATCCCTCTCCGAGCCCGCTGAAGTCAGGGCCCCGCGCTGTGTACAGCTCGGCCAGCTCGGAGATCGGATGTCCGCCCGGGGTCATGGACGTGAACCGATACCGCGCCGTTGTGCCTGACCGGGGAAGCGTCGGCCCCCACCACGAGACGCCGCGGGCGGTGAGGGCGCCGTCCGCGCTGACCGTTGAGCGCGCCTCCAGCACCATCCCCGAGGCGGAATCGAACGCCGTGAGGATCGCCTGCCGCAGCGAGGGACGGGTCGCGGTATGGCCGGGCGTAGTCGGGGTGTGGCTCGACAGCTCGACCACGACCGCGGCGCCCGCCAGCAGACAGGCGGTCACGGCCACCATGCGGCGTCGCGGCACGGCGCGCCGCTTCGGCCTGACGTGCGGGCGGAGCACCGACTCCCTGCTCGGCGCAAGCCCTTCCAGCGAGACGAGCGCGGCTCTCAGATCGTCGTCCGATCGCCGCGGCGGCGACGCGGTCATGTCGGGGTGCTGTGTGGGCATGCTCCTGCCTCCGTTGTCGGCTTAGTGTTGTCGAGGTCGTGGCGCCGTCGGATCGACCCGCAGGGCGGCCAGCGCCCTGGCGGCGTAGCCGCGTACCGTCGCCGGCCGGCAGCCCAGCACCTTCGCGACCTCCGAGTCGGTGAGCCCCTCGTAGTAGCGCAGCACGATCACCGCGCGCTGGCGCCGCGGCAGCCTCGCGAGCTCGGCGAGGAGGGCGTGGCGCTGGACAACCGCGGCGCCGATGTCCGGCGTCTGGCCGTCGCTCACGTCCTCCGCCGTGCCGCCCGGCACCGATCGCCAAGAGCGTCTACGCCACGACAGGTACTCGTTCACGATCATCCTGCGCACGTACGCGCGACGGTGGTGCATCGACCCGATCCTGTCCCACCGCGCATTCGCCCGGATCAGGACCTCCTGGACGACGTCCTCGGCAAGCCCCGTGTCACCCGTGAGCACCGCCGCGAACCGAAGCAGCGACCCCATCTCCGCCTCCAGGAACGACTCGAATGTCAACTTCGGCTCAATCATGGCTCTCCACACAAGAAACGCCACGAGCACGCCGTTTCGTGGTCCTCTATTTTGCGGCGATCCCTCACCCCCGGGCCGGGTCGACCTCGGCGCCCACTGATCGCCACGGAGGGAGGATGCTAAGTTGCCTCGACTCAGGGAGGATGGCCTCGGAGGGCCCATGCGGCGAGGGCGGACATTCTGGACGATTATCGGAAGCGTCGTAGCTGCAGTGACGGTAGTAATAGCCTTGCTCCACACCAACTCCGGCACGTCGTCAAAAGCAGCCTCTTCGCCCGTGCCCCCCAGTTCGGCCGGCGCAAGCCCTCCAGCTACCGCGTCTGCCCCAGTGGTGATTCCGGAGACTTCCGGTACATATCTCTCAGACCTGCACCCCTCGGGGGATCTCGGCGAGCTGGTAAGGCCGGGTCCGGTTAGGATATCCGGATCAATTTACCCCAAGAGCATCTCGTTCTACTGTAACGTTGGTGACCCAACGGCGTTTCCGACATATAAGTTAAAGCATAACGCTCGCCGGTTCCAAGCCACTATTGGACTCGCGGCCAAGTCGCCCCCCCAATTCCAAGCGGGCGTACTGCTCGTTGGCGATGGGCGCACTCTCCGGACCGTTATTGTCAGCGTCCTTAAGCCAAAAACCGTCGACGTCAATGTAACAGGGGTCCACACCCTTCAACTCGAATGCTTCGGCTCCGGTAATTCGTACACCGGTGGTGAGGCCATTGCTGCAGTGTGGGGAAACGCTCGTGTCTCAGGAGGACATTGATGGCAAATGATGGGTGTGCTTGCGAACGGTCGGACTCTGCGATTGCAGCGACCTTGACACAATCACTTTGGAGGGAGCAATGACCGACACCACCTGCCACATGTCGATATCCCTCGACGGCTTCGTCGCCGGGCCGGCTCAAAGCCGCGAAGACCCGCTCGGAAAGCGGGGCCGTGAGCTTCACGGCTGGCACCTTGGCGACGAGCGCGCGAACGAGGCGGACGCCGCTGCCGAGCGCCGTTTGCTGCGGCCCCGCGGCGCCTACGTCATGGGCCGCAACATGTTTGGCCCGATCCGCGGCGAGTGGGACGAGGAGTGGTCGGGCTGGTGGGGCCCGGAGCCGCCCTACCACGCGCCCGTGTTCGTCCTCACCCATCACGCTCACGCGCCGATCGAGATGGAGGGCGGGACGACGTTTCACTTCGTCACCGATGGCTTCGACGCCGCCTACGCCCAGGCCCGCGAGACCGCCGGGGCAGATGGCATCGACATCGCGGGCGGCGCCTCGACCGTCCGTCAAGCGCTGCTGGCGGGCGTCATCGACGAGCTCTGGCTCGACATCGTCCCCGTTCTACTCGGATCCGGCGAGGGAATATTCACCGGCGTCGCCGAGTTCGATTTCGAGCCCGCCGAGGTCCTCCATTCCCCACTGGCGACGCACATCTGCTACCGCCGGGCGGGATGACAGCGGAAGGGGCCCGGTCGCCCGGGCCCCCTTCGGTGCTCTGTTGGTGGCTTACGGCTTGACGGAGTTGACCGAGGTGCCCCAGTTCGCCTGGCCGTCCCTGGTGCCGCCGCAGATCCCGATTCCGTTGGGGTCGAACGCCTTCCCGGTGCAGGTCGGGTACGGGATGTATTCGTTGGCGAAGTACACCCGGTCGCCGGAGCCCGGCAGGAAGAGCGCCCAGCTGTAGTCTCCCCAGCGGGGACCGGTCGGGCCCGGGTAGCCCTGATACTCGCTGAACCCGTCCTGCGGGGACTGGCCGAGGTTCGCGATGTTGATCCTGGACTTGAGCAGGCCGGTCGAGCTGCTGGTCAGCCTGCCGAACGCGCTGCTCGGGTAGAACCCGCCGTTGTCGGCGCCGGTCGGGCCGCCGTTGCCGTTCAGCGTGAAGTCCATGATCGCCTTTCCGTTCCCGCCGGCCCCTTCCGCGGCGATGGACGGGAATTCCAGGTCTTCGTGCTTTGCGGTGACGTACCCCTGGTCGGTCAGGCTGAACTTGCCGGTCTTGTCGAAGGATCTGGTGCCGATCACCCAGTACACCGCGCCCTGGTGGATCTCCGAGCCGGCCTTGCCGTACGTTTGGGCGATCTGGGTCGCAGTGCCTCCCCAGAGCTGGCCTTGCGCCTGCGCGGCCTGAGTCATGAAGTCGCCGTTGGACGCAATCCCACCCTCCGGGCAAGGCCCCGTCGTGGCGGGCAGGACGCCGCAGCGCTTGCCCAGCGGTATCGGCCCCGCCTTCTGCGCACCCAGGGAGGCCGCGAACCCGTTCGTCAGGAACTCCGGATCGAAGTACCGATCGACGTGGGAGAACAGCTGACCGCGGAACTTGACGGCGCCACAACTCGAGCAGCCGTTGCTGTTCAGGGCCGAGAGCCCCGTCCATGCCCACGCGGCGATCCGGTTGTCCCCGGACGTCGGCAGCGATCCGGCAAATCCATAGAAGTCGAGCGAGCCCAACATGAACCCTGTGCCGCCGTGGCTATTGTCGAACTGACCCGCCACGGGCTGTGCCGGGATCACCGCCACCCAGCACGTGATGCCGCCCTGGTGGAGGATCTTGTCGCGGGCGCACGTTCCGTCCGGCGTGCGGATCAGGCCCATGTTCTCCCTCGCCACGGTGAATGATGGGTTCGGCGCCCCGTCCTTCAGCCTGACGGGCCGGCCACGCTCCAGAGCGTTCTTGTCGAACGCGAACTCCTGCGCACCGTTGAAGAACCCGCCGCCGAAGCCGGGCGTGTTCAACGGGAACTCGTCGTAGAACAGCAGGAACGCGTCCCGGGTCACCGAGATCTTCGCGAAGTCGTTCAGCAGGAACGGATAGCCGGGCTCCTGCGGGTCATAGTTGGCATTCAGGAAGTAGACGTTGTACGGGCCGAACGGGCTCGACCCCTTGCTCACGGCGATCCCCTCGTAGCAGCTGTTGGCCACGTTCCCCGCGAAGCAGCCGGCGAACGGCCCGCCCTTGGACTCGGGGCTGGCCGAGACGAACTGGGTGAAGAACCAGTGGCCGCCGTTGCCCGGATCGTAGATGCAGGAAGTGTCCCCGCCGCTGCTCCACTGCCGCTTCCCGAGCCCCATCACCCTGTCGAGCGAGATCGGTGCGGATTGACGCTTCAAGGCGGTGTTGAAGACCAGAATCTCGCCAATGTTGTTGATCTCGGTCACAAAGCCGTTGCCACCGCACAGGCCCTGGTCGGGCGGCTCAATGTCCTTGAACGTGTTCGTGGTGTGCGTGGCGCTATCGACCGCATCAAGGCCCTTCACGGCGGTCGCACCACCAGCCGCCGAACTGACCGCGTCACACCCCCGACGCAGCGGCACGCAACTCACCGACGGGACAGGGAAGTTGCCGACGTGGCTGAGACGGCGTTGCTCCGCCGCGGACAGCCGGGGACGGAGAATCGGCGCTCGCAGGACGTGCCCGGACGCCGACGCACCACCGGTAACCGCGTGGCCATCGGCGGCGGACGCAGTGGACGGCGAAGGGAAGGGGCCTGTCAACAGAGAACACCCGGCGGCGGCGCAGCCGGTCGCAGCCGAGCCGGTGAAGCTCGGCGAGAACGTCCCCAGACTTGACGGCGTGACAGCCCTCGTTGCAGCCTGTCGAGCGCCCGCACCCGATGCAGCCGCCACCGATCCGCCGGAGGCAACCAGGAGAACCGCCGACAGCCATACCGCCGTAAGCAGCACAAGTGTGCGCCGAACCTTCATCCGAAACCCTCCCCCTTAAGCTTGATCGCGGAGTCCTCACTCCGTGGAGAACCGTCACATGCGACGCTTCGCATCGATTGCCCAAGCGACGCGGCGTGACCGGCGTCCAACGCTGCACGCTCGGCGAGCGGGTGGCCGCATCACGCCCTACGCACAACCCAAAGAAACAAGCGGCGAGACCCTCGCCTGCGCACCTCCATGCGATGCGGGAGCGCCCACACGGCGCGACTTGCATCCAACACCCTGCCCACCGTCTTGTCAAGTTCTCTGGGTCACGTTCACCGGCGTCGTGTACTCGACTGGCAACACCGCGCGGCGCGGGTTGTTGGCAACCCCCAACGAGCTGCAAGCCGTACCGCCGCGTCGCGCTGCCATAGGATTGCGCCGTTCCGTTCACCCTCAGGAACATCAAGGACGATCTGGATGACCTCGGCTCGAAGTTCGACGGAAACCCGCACCGGAAACGGCAAGGTGGTCGTCAACAGGTCGATGTCGCTCGACGGCTTCATCGCCGGACCCGGCCACACGATGGACTGGGGCGGTGGTCGCCGGCTCGCGGACTTCATGGCGCCGGGCGACGTCGCGGAGATCGCGGCGGCCACCGGCGCGATGCTCATCGGCCGGAGAACCTGGGACGTGGGCAGCAAGATGGAGGCCGACGACCCCGGCAGCGTGGACTACCCGTTCTCCGGGCCGTTCTTCCTCCTCACGCATCGGCCGCCGGAGCCGCCGGACCCGGCTGTCACGATCCTGAGCGGCGACATTGGCGAAGCGGTTGCCACGGCACTGGACGCCGCGGGCGGCAAGAACCTGGAGGTCCTCGGCGCCGATGTGGCAGGCCAGTGTCTGAGCCGCGGGCTCGTCGACGAGATCCTCGTGTACGTACTGCCGGTGCTGCTCGGCGATGGCATCCCCCTCTCGTCCCCGGGGCTCACCAGGGTGGACCTGGAACCGGTCAGCAGCGCGCGGTCGGGCGACGCCACCATCCTCCGGTTCCGCGTCCGCAGGTAGTACCTGCGGCCGCAGATCTAACGCTCCGCGTAGTCGACTCGCCGGAACGGCCAGTCGCGGGCCAGCCAGTCGCTGACCGCGCGGTGGAGTGGCACGTCCAGCTCTGCGTGGTCGGCCCGCACCCACGACTCGACCTGGGCGGCGCCGGGCTCGAGGTCGGGCTTGAGCGGGTAGATATAGACGCAGCCGATCACGTCATCGTCGTCTCCGAGCACCGTGTAGGTGAAACCGGTGCGGGCCTGGAAGTCGCGCTGGTGGCGAAGCAGGTCGTCGCGGTTCTGGTCGATCGTCATCTCGTGCGGCCAGTTGGAGGTGGCGAAGCCGGGTGTGTCGTGGATGTGCTGCATCGATGATGTCCAGGCCGCGTAGTCGGACTCGTTGTGCTGCGGGCCGAGCGGCTCCAGCCGGAACCGCGGCGTGGTCAGGCCGAGGGGCGCGTCGAACTCGTCTGGCACGAAGCCGGCCATCGCCGGGTCAGCCTACCAGCGGAGGGCCGGCGTCCCGAACCTCTTGACTTTGGGCGGCAAAGTATGTTAGCTTTGTCTTGCAAAGCAATCGGGAGAAGGAGCAGCACCATGAACGGGACACACGACGTCGATCAGACGACGAGAGCCGACGGCGACGGGCTCGATCCGCGCGAGGCGGCGCGGCTGCTCGCTCAGACCGAGCGGGAGGCGCGGCGGCAGTTCAATCTGAGCCCGCAGTGGGTTAACGCGGTCATGGGCGTCGTGATCCTCGTCGCCTATGGCTCGCTGTGGCTCTCGACCCGCGGGCAGCACCCCTACCAGGGGCCGAGCCTTGGCGTGGTCGCGCTGGTGTACGTGGCGGTGGCCGTCGCGTTCGCCGTGTCCGTGAAGGTCTACCGGCGCGCGACCGCCGGCGTCAGCGGGCCGGCGGTCAGGCAGCAGCAGGTCGAGGGGGTCGCGATCCTGGTGTCGTTCGTACTCGGCAGCCCCGTGCTGCAGGGCGCGCTGAAGCACTATGACGCCAGCAATGCGATCGTCTACGGGGTGATCCCGGCCGCGGCGCCGCTGATCATCGTCGGCACGACTGCCCTGGGGATCGCCGCCAGCAAGGCCGACTGGCCGCAGTTCGGGGCCGCGCTCGCGGTCGTGATCGCCGGCGTCGTGGCCGCGTTCGCGGGGCCGAGCGGAGCGTGGCTGGCAGCCGGGATCGGCCTGTTCATCGCGGTGGTCGGCTACGCCGCGGCGGACGCCTCGCCGGCATCGCCGGGTGCCGCTGCGGGCATGACCGCCGACTCGCTCGACCCGGTGATCCACGCCCCGGCGCGGCTGCGGATCGTCGCGACGCTGGCCGCGCTCCCCGACGGAGCCAGCCTGTCCTTCACCCGCCTGCAGGACATGCTCGAGCTGACCCCCGGCAACCTGATCACCCACCTGCGCAAGCTCGAGGACGCCGGCTACCTCAGCAGCGAGACGACCGGCAACGGCAGGGCATCTCGCACCTCGATCGCGCTCACCCACCGAGGGCCGCGCCGCGCTCGACACCTACACCGACGCGCTCCGCGACCTGCTCGGCGGGCTGTAGGCGCCCGCGCGCCCCGACTACACCACCGGGTTGAGGATCTCCGCGTGCTCGTCTTCGGGCGGGGTGCCGTAGGCGTAGACCAGGAGGTCCACGTTGCCGTGGTTCGCAGTCTGGAGCGGTGTGCCGGGATCGACGTGGATGAGTCCTCCTTGGGTTACGTCCTGGCGCTGCGGCGGCTCGCCGAGGTACATCGTCAGCGTCCCCGCAAGCACGACGAACGTCTCCTCCTGGAGCGCGTGCCTGTGGCGGCGGCCTTTCGCACCCGGCTCGTATCGCCAGATGTTCGCGCGCGTGTGGGCGAACCCGGCCAACTCGCTCAACTCGGCGACGTGGCGCGCCGGCTCGTCCGGCCCGTGGTCGCGCGTGATCCATTCCGGCTCGTCGGGACGGACCACGCGGAAGGCCATGCCGGGCACTCTAATGCGACGCGAGTGCGGCGAGGTGGTCCTCGAGGTTGTTGTAGCTCCCCTGCATGCCGTCCGCCGCGCGCACCCCATCAGCCGCCGTCCAGGTGGTCGAGTCGCGACTCGCCTGGTCCTCGAACGCGATCAGGACCGTCATCGTCGTGACCCCATCCTGCTCGTGCAGCTCGACCGTCTCCACGGCCTCGACGTCCGGCCTGCCGTCGAACACCCACGTCGCCACCGTCCGCACCGGGCGCTCGACCTCGAGGTAGGTGCCGTGAAAGGAGCATCGCACGCCGTTGGCAAAGACACCCACCTGGCGGTACTTCCCGCCGGCCCGGAGGTCGATTTCACAGACCTCGAGATCCTCGTCGCCGTCGGTGAACCAGACGCTCACGTGCTCGGGCCTCGTCAGCACGTCGAAGACGAGCTCGGCAGGTGCGTCGAACTTCCGTGTGACCAGGGCCGTGCGGTCGCTCGGGAACTCGACCGTGGCCGAGCCATGTCGTGTGATCGTCATTGCATTCCGTCCTTTCGCTGGAGGTCGGCGAGGTAGTCGTCCAGTCGGTCGAGCCGCCTGTTCCAGGACTGTTCGTACTTCTCCATCCAGTCGTGGACAGGGCGCAGGCGTTCGTGGTCCAACCGGTAGAGGCGCCGCCGCCCCTCGGCACGGCACCTCACGAGACCCACGTCGCTCAGCACCCGGAGATGCTTGGACACCTGCGGCTGTGTGAGTCGCAGGACGTCGACAAGCTCCCCGACCGGCCGCTCCCCCGCCACCAGGGCGTCCAGGATCTCGCGGCGGTGGGTCTCGCCGATCGCGTTGAAGACGTCAGAGGCGGCCGCTGCCCGTGCCATCTCCGCCATTATATTCCGATATCGGCATGTGTAAACCATCCGCTCTGCCGCATACTCCACGGCGTTGCCTCGCCTGGAATGTGCGCCCATATCCCCGTCGGATACTCCCGCGACCGACACGGAACCTCTACTCGAAAGGCACCAGCATGGACGTCGTCGTCAACCACCTCCACTTCCGCGACCCTGTGACCGAAGCCACCGTTCGGGCGTTCCGGGAGGGTGTCGGGATTACCGTTGATGCCGGAGGACTCGCGGCCCGCGTGCTCCAGGTCGACGAGCGGCATCTGATCCTGCTGCTCGACTTCCCATCCGCCGAGGTCGCCGACCGCGTCGCGAAGGAGGCTGGCGGTCCATGGATGCGCGAGCACATCACCCCACTCCTCGCCTCAGGCACCCAGCGCAGCGTCGGCACCGTGATCGCGTCCGCAGCAAGCGGCGGTTAGGAAGCGCCTCGATCGCGAGACGTCGCACCGACGTACGGTCGAACGTGTGGCCGCGCGGCGGGGGGTTAGCGCCGCCCGAAGATCCTGAGGAAGAACAGGAACACGTTCAGAATGTCGAGGAAGATCGCCGCCGCCAGCAGCGGCGCGACCCGTATGTCCTTGGAGCGGCGCAGGCGCTGGAAGTCGATCATCGTGAAGCCGGCGAAGATGATCAGTCCCAGCACGGCGTAGATCAGGTCGCCGTTCGGTATCCGCACGAAGATCGTGACGATGCCGAAGATGATCAGCGCCAGCAGCGCGAAGAACAGGAGGCGTGCCAGTTTCGACAGGTCGCGCCGGGTCGCGTATCCCGCGGCTCCGAACCCGGCGATGAAGAGCGCGGTGGCGCCGCCCGCCTGCCAGACCGCCTGCGGGTTCGTGCTCACGTAGTACGCGATCGTGGGCGCCGTCGCCAGCCCCAGCACGAGGCCGAAGGTGAGCAGCAGGCCGATGGCGAGCTGCTCCGACCGCTGCGCCGCGCCGTACAGCCCGAACAGGCAGACGATCGCGACGATGAACCACAGCCATCCCCACTGATAGGCCATGTCGCGGCCGAGGTAGGCGCCCAGCGCGAAGAACGCGGTTGTCAGCGCCACGAATCCCATCGTCTGCGCGAACAGCGCGTGGGACTCGTCGCGGGTGATGCCTCGCGAGGTGGTTGTGTCCGCGATCACCGCCCAAACGCTACCAAAGCGGCCCCTGGTGCGCACCGCCGCGCCACCTCAGTCTCGGGGCTTCAGGGTCACGCCGGCGTCTTGGCGAGCAACTGGCAGATCTTTTCGATCGCGACGTCCTGGGCCTCCAGGTGGGCCTGGATCTGTTTGGCTTCCTCGAGGACCGCCACGGCATCCTCGTACGTCGCTTGCGACCGGGCGTCAGCGGCTGCGGCCTGGACGTTTTGGCCGACGATGATGATCGGCAGGAGCACCAGCTGCAGGAACGTCTGGGCGATCCAGGCGACGATGATGAGCTGGTCTCCCGTCCTGAATGCGGACGGGGCGCTGACCAGGGCCAGCATCGTGAACACGTAGGCAGCCCACATGGTGCCGACGATCAGGGTGATTCTGAGGCCGACCTTGGCGTTCAACCGCCCAATCGGCCCACTGCCGTGAACTTCGACGACAGCCGCCGCGACGGTCGGTGGCCCCTCCGCCTTGCGCCGTTCCAGATGCGGATGCGGGACATACCGGAAAATGTCCGCCACGGCCAAGAGGGTAACGACGCCATAAGACGGAGCCCGGCTTGCGCGGGCGCAGATAAAGTGATATCACTTTTTCACACGGGTCCCAAGAACGGACACCCGGGACACGAAGGAGGAGGCCGACAGTGCACTGGTACACGGATGTGCTTCGTCGCTACACGGACTTTGTCGGACGCTCGGATCGACCTGAGTTCTGGTGGTTTGGGCTCATCAACGTGATCGTGAGCCTGGTGCTCTGGGGGATCGGTGTCGCGCTGCTCGGGTTTCCAAAGGGGGAACTCGTGGCTGTTGTGTACGGTCTGGTCACTTTGCTACCCGTGCTGGGCGTTGACATCCGCCGCCTACACGACACAAACCGGTCGGGCTGGTGGATGCTGATCAGCCTGATCCCGCTCGTTGGCGGGATCGTTCTGATCGTCTTCTTCGCCACTGCCGGAACCCAGGGTCCAAACCGATTCGGGCCCCAACCGCCGCCACGGGTGGCTTAGGAACTGCGAGTCAGCCAGGCATCTCGGCGTACTGCTGCGCGTCGTCGCCGATCTCGTGCCAGCTCGCCTTGTAGGCGACCTGCTGGTGGAAGCTGGGGCGCATGTCGAGGTCGGGCATCAGACCCGCGGCCACGAAGTAGACGGCGCCGAGGTCGTCGTAGAGGCTGGATCCGCAGTTGCTGCAGAAGTTCCGCGGGGCGAGCTCGCTCGGTGTAGGTCTTCACCAGATCCGCGCCCTTGGTGAACCGTGAAGTTCTCCTTGGCCACCACCACGCCCGCCAGGCTCGATCCGGTCCAGTGCTGGCAGCGCGTGCAGTGGCAGTAGCCCAGCGACTGCGGGTCTCGCACCTCGTACTCGACACCGCCGCACAGGCACGACCCATTGAGTGTCTCAGACATCGCGACTCCTCCCGAGTTGGCCGGACAATCGGGCTCCACGCTACCAGAACAGGCTTTGGCCACCCGGTTCCGGACGGCGGAGCGGTCAGACGTCCGTGGCGACGGGGATCCTGCCGGATGCCGCCGCCTTTTTCAGCCGTCGGTAGTCACGTTCGTTCTGGTCGGCGTAGAGCGTGGAGAAGCGCGCGATGGCACGGTCGAACGCGGGCCCCTTGCCGAGGTAGGCGGCGATCGCGAGGCGGTCGCCGGACCGGGCGTGGGAGCGGGCGAGCGACCAGGCGCAGGCGCGGCTGTAGGTGAGCAGGCCGTGTTCGGTCATGCGGGACAGGTCGGCGGACGCCTTCCAGTCCCACAGCTGGCGGACGTAGTAGTCGCGCTCGGCGCCGTCGAGCTCACGGCTGCGCTGCCAGCTCAGGAAGATGTCGGTGGCCGCCTGCATCATCCGCTGGCCGCGCACGACCCGCTCGCCGTGGGTCCGGTACTCACTCTTGCCGAGGTACTCCTCGAGCACCGACGCCTGGGCCTCCTTGGCCTGCAGGACGAGCGCGTCCTGGCCGTTTCGGCCAACCAGGAGCACCACCCATGCGCGCGTGCCGACGCTGCCGACTCCGACGACCTTGCGGGCGATGTCGGCGTACTCATAGGCGCGGACGAGATGCTGGCGGTCGGCGTGCAGGCCCTCGATGTACTGCTCGAGCAGACCCCGGACGTACGGCTCGTGCTCATCGGGGTCGGAGCCGTCCAGCTCGTGCAGAGGTGTCAGGAGCGGCGGCACGCTCGCGAAACGCAGCTTTCCGTCGACGAGCCGGGTCAGCTTACGGACTGCACGGGCGCTGGTCTTCCGCCGTCCCTTGGCGAAGGTGCGGGTGAAGAGCTCCTGGCCGTCGGCGTCGAGCTTGGTGCCGAAGCGGGCGGTCAGCTCATCGGCGTCAAGGCGCTCGTACCACGCCTCGAGCACACTCTCCTGCGCGAACTCGCGCATCCCCTCCCGGTACTGGCGCACGGTGCGCTCGACGATCCGGCGCCGAGGCTGCGGCGGGAGGTCGATGTCACGGCCGGCGATCTCGATGCTCGCGGCCATCCGTTTCACGTCCCACTCCCACGGCCCCGGGAGCGTCTCGTCGAAGTCGTTCGGCCCGAACACCAGGTGGCGGTCGGGGGCCGCGAACCCGCCGAAGTTCGAGATGTGGGCATCGCCGCACACCTGCACCACCAGGCCCGAGGACGGCGTCTCGGCCAGGTCGGCGGCCATCACCGCAGCCGCGCCCCGGTAGAACGTGAACGGCGACACCAGCATCCGCCCGTACCGGATCGGCACGAGTTCGGCCTGCCGCGACTCGGCCTGGCGATGGAGGGTGTCCACGGGGTCGGGCCGACCCCGAGCCGGCGCCCAGTCCGCATGGCTGGAACGCGGCGCCGTCTTGCGAGCTTCCCGACCTCGATCGGCATCCTCGCCGTTCTCGAGACGGGCAATCCGAACCGACCCATCAGGCATGATCTGGAACGTAGCCGCTCCGGATAGAATCGGCACATGAGCAATGAAGCCAGGTCTCCCTCTCAGCTGATCGACGCGAGAATCGAGGAGCTCGACGACTGGCGGGGCGAGATGCTGAGCCGGCTCCGGGGCTTGATCAAGGAAGTCGATCCCGAGGTCGTCGAGGAATGGAAGTGGAGAGGCGTTCCGGTGTGGTACCACGACGGAATGCTCTGCACCGGCGAGACCTACAAGAACATCGTCAAGATGACCTTCGCCAAGGGAGCGGCGCTGAACGACCCCTCGGGCCTTTTCAACTCAAGTCTGGATGGCAACGTACGACGTGCCATCGACTTCCACGAGGGCGAGAAGATCGATGAGGAGGCGCTGAAGGCGCTCGTTCGCGGAGCCGTGAGCCTCAACTCCGCCAGGAGTTAGCCCCGAAGTCAGCGGGCGGGATCCTGGAGCAGCCCGAGGACGTTGCCATCGGGGTCGGTGACGGTGGCCACCAGGCGGCCGCCGCCCACATCGCGCACCGGGTCCTTCACAGCGGCACCGGCCGCGGTCACCTCGGCCAGCTTCGCCTCGATGTCCGACACGTGCCAGTAGGCCACCGGCGCGGTCATGCTCTCGGTGCCGCCCGGGACGAGGCCGATGTGCTGACCGGCGGCGTCGAAGCCGACGTAGTAGGGCGCGTCGGCCGACGGCTCGACGCCGAGCAGGGCGGCGTACACCGGCTTGGACGCCTCCAGGTCGGACACGGGATGCAGCACGGTCTTGATTCCCTGGGTGGAGGAGTCGCTCATGTCACTCCTAGCGTCGTGGTGGTGTCCCGTTCAGGCCCGCTTGGGCGGCATGATCGCGCCGATGATCCAGAGGAACGGGAGGATGATTCCGAAGATGAACATCACCCAGTGGCCTTTGCGCAGGGTCATGATTCCCAGCGTGATCAGGAGCACCAGATAGATGACGCCGAGAAGAACGCCGAATCCGGTCGATGTCGCCAAGAGGGGCATGAAGCGTTCTCCTTGTTCAGGGACGAGGGTTGCCGGCGCAGATCCTAGCGGGGCTTGGCGTTCGCGCTCCTGTCACTCGGCCGGCGAGCGGCACCCTGCATCAGCGCCGTAGAAGCCGGGACCGGCGAGACCGGGACCGGTGATCAGGGGCCGGCGCGTTCCGCCGCCCGGCGGGTAGGCGGTGTCGAACCACTGGGTGAAGAACCGGCTCAGCCGGGCCTGGCACGCCGCCGCTCTGCACGGGCAGCCACCGGTGGAACGACGGCTTCGAGCTGGGGCTCGCTGATGCTGGCCCCGCCGTAGGTGCGCTGGATCTGGTCGCAGCGCCCGGGTGAAGTTGGCGTGGCCGAGGATCTGGCGCAGCGCGAGGTAGGCGGCGGCGGGCCGGTAGTAGGTGGCCGCGCCCGAGAACAGCCCGTACGGCTCCGGGTTCGACGGCGCGGCCGTCCAGAACCCGCCGCCGCTTCGGTAGATCGCGTTGAACTGGTGCACCAGGCTGGCCTGGAAGGCGGCCCGGCCGCGGTGCGATGCGGGCCCGCCGTGCGGCGTTCTCGGCCAGCCGCGCGTGCGTACAGGAACTCGGCGACGGTGGCCATGCCCTCCTTGAAGAAGGTCATGCGGTAGCCGCCCTCGGTGACGTTGTCGCCCCACCACTGATGCATGTTCTCGTGGTAGAGCGTGTCGGTGTCGATCTCGCCGCCGGAGAAGGCGATCATCGTCTCCATCTCCTCGTCGAAGCCGGCGTGGGGGGTGCCGATGACGATCCCGTCGGAGGTGAACGGGTAGGCGCCGGTGAAGCGGCTCTCGAATGTCGTGATGCCGATCTGCATGCGCATGATCGCCAGGTTCTGCCTTCCGCCGCGCCGCGCTGATGGAGGTGTCCTGCGCCTGGTAGAGCGTGAGGCCGCCGTGCGGTGCGCTCGGTCAGCCGGTAGCTGCCGACGCTGTCCTCGACCAGGTAGCTGGCGATGGGCGCGGCGGAATGCCAGTTCCAGGTCTCCGAGCCGCCCGGGAACTCGCCGCTCGGCGCGGTGGTGCCGCACCGAGACCAGCACGCCGTTGGCGATCACCGTGCGGCCCGCGGTGACCGTGTCGGAGAAGTCGTAGGTCGGCTTCGCCGCCGGGTAGTCGTTGAGCGGCATCCAGTCCTCGGAGCCGACCGGCTCGGTGGTCACGAAGCCGCCGTCGGGGGCGCGGAACCAGCCCTCGGTGGTGCCGTCCCCGTCGTTGTGCACGCCCGGCCTGCCGGTGTAGGTGACGGTGACCGTGAACGCGGCCCCTCGCGGAGCGGGCGAACGCGGCGTGATCACGAGCTTGTTGGCCGGGCACTGCGTGCCGTTCAGGGAATCCTTGCCTGCGCCGGTGGACAGCAGTTCCGGCGAGCAGGCCGGCGGCAGCGGGTTATGGGCCGGGCCGCCCACCGGAGTGGTCTGCGACGCCTCATGCGCGGCCGGGTTCGGGTCGTCCTGCCCGTTGGGGTCGCCGGGGTACGTCGGCTGGACGAAGCTGAACAGGGCCGGACGGCCGTTCACGCGCACCGAGCCGACCCGCATGTTCGGCCCCGCGCCGGTGTTGGCCGACCGGCGCTCGAAGTCGAGGCTGAAGCTGGTCAGGCACTTGGTGGCACGGTCGGTGAGCACCACCCGGTTACCGGGCAGGAACCGGTTCGTGTTCGCGTCGTAGACCAGGTGCACCAGCGTGTGCAGACTGGTGTAGCCGCCGTTGCCGGTATCCGGGTACAGATGCGAGCCCGGCGGCGCCAGGGTATGCGCTCCCGGCGAGCAGCGCAGAACGAGCGCCCGCCGGAGAGGCCGTCCCGAGCGACGCCGCGGCCGCCGCGACGCACGCTGCCACCACCACAATCCCGAACCAGCGACCAGCCGTGTCGCGCCTCCTCCCTGATCGGCCTCCGCGCTCCGCAGGCGATGGTACCCCGAGACACGGAGGCGCGTGCGCTATTTGTCCGCCGGGAGTGTCGCGAGCAGTGCCCGCGCCCGGGCCATGAGCGGGACGATGCCCTTGGCCTCGTACCGCCGCATGGATTGCTCTGCCGCCTGGCGCGCCTCCTCGTCTCGGCCCAGGCGGGCGAGGATCTGGGCGAGCGTGAAGCGCGGGTCGGCGAACTGGGGCACATGCCGCTCGTCACCCGGCTCGAGCGCTGATCGGGCCAGCCGTTCTGCTGCTTCCAGGTTCCCGCGCCGAGCCTGGATCTGCGCCTCCACGGCAATCGTGTGGGCCTCACCCGGCTGACCGGAGATCGTGAGCCAGCGTTCGGCGTCATCGACCCGCCCCTGGGCCTCCAGCGCCATCGCCATGAGATGGGCCTGCGACGCCTGGAACGTGCGGTCTCCCATCTCGGTCAGCACCGCGTACGCCGCGCTCGCCTCACGCTCTGCGGCCTGGTGATCGCCCGCGAGCATCTCGACATACACGACGACATCCGAGCTGTGGGCTCTCAGATGCCGAAGGCTCAGATCGTCCATCAGCGCGCGGGCTGCAGCGATCGTCTCACGGGCCGCATCGAAGCGCCCCGCGAGGCCCTCCAGGCCGCCGATCCGGATCAGGCAGTTCGCCTGGATCTGTGGGTTGGTCGTGTCGTCCAGGATCGCCCGGCAGTGCACGAGTGCGAGGTCCACGGGCTCGGGCCCCCACAGCGCACCGGAGACGATGTGCCTGACGATGGCGGCGTGACGGCGCGTGTCCCCGGCCGCGCGCGCGTGCAGCAGCGCCCGCTCGTAAAGCTCGGATCCCGCCTCGTAGTCGTTGGCCCACGTGGCGAGCCGTCCCAGCAGACGGAGGATGTCCGCCGCGCCTCGATGATCGTCGGCAGCCTCGAACAGGGTCACAAGCGGCTCCAGCTCACGCTGGATCGCGTCGTGGGTCTCGCTGGTTCGGGTTTGAATGAGCACGAAGCCGAGACGGACCTGGGCTCTGGCTTTTAGCCGCCGATCGCCTGCGCGACCCGCCCGCGCAACCACTCCTTCGAGCAGCATCTCGGCTTCCGGCAGGCGCCCGCTCTCGAGCAGTGCGTCCCCCAGGTCGACTTCGAGTTCGATCCGCGTCACGTCGGCTGGCTCGAGCAGCGCAGTCGCTCGCTCGAAGAGATTGGTCGCGCCGTCCATGTCCCCGCGGTCGAGTGCCCGCCCGCCGGCGGCGCCCAGTCTCGCGGCGGCTCGGGCGGCGAGGGCCGCATCCGGCGCACCGAGGTCAACACGGTAGCGGTGAGCCTGTTCGAGGTGGAAGCCGAGGATCTCGTCGTACTGCTCCGCCCGTTCACCGAGCGTTGCCTCGAGCCACGACGCATACCGCTCGTGCAACTCGGCCCGCAATCGCTTGGGGATCGACTCGTAGGCGGCATCACGGATCAACACATGCCCAAAGCGAAAACCGTCGTCGCCGAGAAAGATCGCCGCGTCCGGCCGGACGAACTCCTTGCGCACCAGCGCGATGAGATGTGAGCCCACCGCGACCCGCGCGTCGGGTGGAAGCAGCTCGGTGACCGCGCCCCGGTGAAACAGCCGGCCCTCCACCGCCGCCCGCTCGATCACGGCTCGCTCGACGGGCTCGAGCCGGTCAAGCCGGGCCGAAAGCAGCGCATGAATGGTCGGAGGGATGCCCGGATCACCGTCGAGACCCTCGGCGCGCATCGCCAGGAACTGCTCGACGAAAAGCGGGTTCCCCTCGGCCGCCTCGACAATCCGCGCCCGCGTCGAGGAATCCACCTCCTGCAACGAATCGATCAGCGTCTCCGACTCCTGCGCGCCCAGCGGCTCGAGGCTCACGAGCATCGCATTGCGGCGTGGATTCGACCACGTCGGACGCGCCTCGAACAGATCCGGTCGCGCCGTGCAGAGCACGACCAGCGGTACACCCGTGGCGAAAGTCGCGACGTACTCGAGAAGATCCAGCAGGGTTGGCTCGGCCCAGTGGATGTCGTCGACGACCGCAATCGTCGGCCGATCCTGGGCCAGCGCCTCGAACAGCTTGCGCGCCGCCCACGAGATCTCTTCCGGCGACCCACCCGCCGGCCCAAGTGAGATGGCGCCCACCAGGCGGTCGGCCACCATGTCCGCCTCGTTGCCTCCGACAATGCGGGCGATCACCTCGCGTGGTTGATCGCCGCCCACCTGGCGGACGATCTCCCCGAGCGGCCAGTACGTGATCCCCTCGCCGTAGGGAAGGCAGCGCCCGACCAGGATCCTGGCGTGCTCCCGGGCGCCTGCGAGGAACTCGCGCACGATCCGCGACTTCCCGATCCCCGGAGGGCCGACGACCGTGCAGAGGTGTGGCACGCGCCCGTCGACCGCGTCGGCATACGCGCCCCTCAGAGCCGCCAGCTCATGGACGCGGCCGATGAAGGGCAGATCGATCGGGGCCGTGAAGGCGGGGACGTCAGGCAGCACCTCGAGCAGGCGGAAGGCGGGGACGGCCTGCGCCTTGCCCTTCAACGTGAGCGGCGCGACCGCCTCGACCCGCACCAGGCTGCTGACCAGGCCCTCGGTCTGGGCGCTGATGAGAATCCCGCCGGGCTCCGCGGCCTGCTCGAGGCGGGCGGCGACGTTGACGGCATCCCCCGTCACGAGCGTCTCCCCCACCCCCGCTGCGACCTCCCCCGTGCCGACGCCGATCCGGACGCTGAGACCGAGCTCTCCCACGCTGTGCCGCATCTCGGCGGCCGCCCGAACCGCCCGCACGGCATCGTCCTCATGCACGTTCGGAATGCCAAAGACCGCCATGGCCGCGTCGCCGACGAACTTCTCCACCGTGCCGCCGTGCCGTTCCAGGATCCTGCGCAGCGTGGCGTGGTAGCTCGACATCACCTCGCGCAACACCTCCGGGTCGGTGCGCTCGCCGAGCGCAGTCGAACCGACGAGATCACAGAACACGACGGTGACGGTCTTGCGCACCTCGCGTGCCCGCTCCGATCCACCGTCAAGCGGTGCCCCGCACGAGTTGCAGAACCGGGCCGCCTCCGGGTTCTCCCGCCCGCACTGGGTGCACGTGATCACGGCGCGAGTCTATGGCTGCGAGCGCACAGGGCTCGCCGAGAGCGGCGATCGGTATGGTCCGGGGGTGAACGGCTCGAGCCACTTCCGCCAGCGCACGGGCGAGGAGCAACGAGCGACCTGGCTGGAGCTGTTTTTCGATCTCGTCTTCGTGTTCGCGGTGACGCAGCTCAGCCATCTGCTGCTGCACCACCTGACGCTGCATGGCGCACTGCAGACGCTGTTCCTGCTGCTGGTCGTCTGGTGGGCCTGGATCTACACCACCTGGATGACCAACTGGTTCGACCCCGACTCGGTGCTCGTGCGGCTGGTGCTGCTGGTGGTGATGGCATCGAGCCTGCTGATGGCGGTCGCCATCCCCGAGGCCTTCGGCCGCCTGGCGCCGCTCTTTGCCTGTGCCTATGTCGCGCTCCAGGTGGTGCGAAACGTGTTCAACGTCTACGCCACACCGCGCGACAACGACTTCCACCTCGTCTTTCGCCGGATCCTGGTCTGGAGCCTGGCCGCGGGGATCCTGTGGCTCGCCGGCGGGTTCGCCCCGCACGGGGCCCGCGTCTGGATTTGGATCGCGGCGCTTGCGGTCGACTACGCGGCGCCGTCGCTGGGCTACTGGACGCCCCGGCTGGGCCGCTCCGCCACCACGGAGTGGGAGATCGAAACGGCGCACTTCGCCGAGCGGTTCCAGCTCTTCATCATCATCGCGCTCGGCGAGTCGATCGTCGTCACCGGTGCGACGGCGTCGTCGCTCGCGTTCGACCTCGCATCGGGACGGCGCTGATGGTGGCGTTCGCGACGTCCGCCGCGCTGTGGTGGCTGTACTTCGACGAGGTCGGCTGGCGGGCGCAGCGGTTCCTCTCGCGGGCGGACGACAGCGGCCGGCTCGCCCGCGACGCCTACACCTACCTGCACACGCCGATCATCGCGGGCATCATCGTCGTCGCCGTCGGCAGACGAGGTCGTGATCGCGCATCCTGGCTCGTCGCCTTCGGGCGTCGAGCTGGCGGTGATCCTCGGAGGGCCGGCGCTGTACCTGGTCGGCCACACCCTGTTTCGGCTGCGCATGATTCACAACGTGAGCCGCAAGCGGGTGGCCGCCGCGGCCGCCATCGTCGCCCTGGCGCCCCTCGGCGCCGCGCTCACGTCGCTGGGAATCGCGGCCTGCGTGCTCGCGATCCTCACCGTGCTCGCGGTGGCCGAGACGCGCAACCGGCTCGCCGACACTGCGACCGCGGGCTGACCACTACGCCTTCGCGGCGGCGTACTCCTCGTCGGTGACGTGCTCGCCCCACGCCGCGCTTTGGCCCTGATCGTCGACCTCGAGCATGGCGAGGTGGGTCATGAAGCGGTTGGGCGAGCGCCGTGCCAGTGCTCCTCGCCGGGCTCGAAGAAGACGCGGTCGCCGGGGCGGATGACCTCGATCGGGCCGCCGCGGCGCTGGGCGAGTCCCGATGCCCTCGGTGACGTAGATCGTCTGGCCGTTGGGGTGGGTGTGCCACGCCGTCCGGGCGCCGGGGTGAAGTGGACGCTGCTCGCGCTGATGCGCGCGCCGCCCGACGGCGCCGCGACGGCATCGACGTAGACGGATCCGGTGAACCAGTCGCGGGGACCGTTCATCGTCTCGACACTGTTCCTGGTGAGCTGCATGTCGTTTCTCCTTCTACGCAGGTGCGACCGCAGCGATCCTCTCACGACGCGGGTGGCCGCGAGGGCACTCGCTGAGGGGCCGCGCGCGACAACCACGCGGGGCGGTCTCCAATACTCGCGACCCGGACCGCGACGCTCGCCCGAACGGGGCCTGCAGGCGACAACCAAGCGGGGACTGTCCCCACAAACCGGGGACAGTCCCCCTTCAACCTTGCGGGGAGCTTCTCCCCGGGGACAGTCCCCATCCCTGGCGGCCTTGCGCGGCGTGGGAGAAAGTGCTATCTATGTGATATCACTTTATTGAGGCCCACGTTGCAGGAGGGATCATGAACCAGTCCGCCCAGCCGTTCCCCGCGCCCCAGGCGACTCCGACAGGTCACGAGGGGACCCGCGTCAAGATCAGCGAGCGGGAGGCGTGGGCCGTCAACGGCTGGCTCGGCGTCCTCGTCGCCGCCGCGTGTGTCGCAGCCGTCTACGCGCTCGTTCAGAACTCGCACACGACGATCGCAATCGCGCCCGGCATCGTCGGCGATTGTCATCCTGAGCCTCGCTGGTCATCGTGCAGCCCGGCCAGACCAAGGTCGTGCGCTTCTTCGGCAGCTACGCCGGCACCGTGCGCCGCACCGGCCTGACCTGGATCCTGCCGCTCGCCGACCGGCGAACCGTCAGCGTTCGGGTCAGCAACTTCGAGACGAACCACCTGAAGGTCAACGACGCCGACGGCAATCCCGTCGAGATCGCCGCGATCGTCGTCTGGCAGGTCGCCGATACCTCGCGTGCGCTGTACGCCGTCGATGACTACCAGAACTTCGTCCGCGTCCAGGCCGAGTCGGCGTTGCGGCATGTCGCGACCACGCATCCGTACGACGACCCCGCCGACAAGGGTCTCTCGCTGCGCGGCTCGACCGACGTCGTCGCGGGCGAACTCGCCGCCGAGGTGGCCCAGCGGGTCGTCATCGCCGGAGTCGAGATCGTCGAGGTGCGCATCAGCCATCTCGCCTACGCGGCGGAGATCGCCCAGGCCATGCTCCGCCGGCAGCAGGCCAACGCCGTCGTCGCGGCCCGCACCCGGATCGTCGACGGCGCCGTCGGGATGGTGGAACTGGCGCTCGACCGGCTGAGCGAGCGCGGCATCGTCGACCTCGACGAGGAGCGCAAGGCGGCGATGGTGAGCAACCTGATGGTCGTCCTCTGCGGCGATCAGCCGGCTTCGCCCGTCGTCAACACCGGCACGCTCTACTCGTAATCCGTGAGTGATCGCAAGCAGGTGCTGCTGCGGATCGATCCCGCCGTCCACGATGCCCTGGCGCAGTGGGCGGCGGACGAGTTCCGAAGCGTGAACGCCCATATCGAGATGCTGCTGCGCCGCGACCTCGACGCGGCCGGGCGCATGCCGAAGAGGGCCCGGCCCCTGCCCAAACGGGGCCGGCCACCCGCCGCCTGACTGTCCAACTCAGAGCTTGTGGCAGGGGTTGCTTTTCGCCTGGCGAGTTTGCGAACGAGGTCGTGACCAACACCATCGGCGGCAACCTGATCTGCCGGGGCAACTCGCCCGCCGTACAGGTCGGCGACTCGGGCGGCTCCCCGAACGTCGTCGGCGGCCACAAGATCGGACAGTGCCGGGCGCCCGGGATCTGACACCCCCAAGCGCAGCTCCGCACGGTGAGGGGGCGGGGAGGTTCCGGCCTCCCCACCCCCTTCGTTGACACGGCGCGACCTCGGCTCAGAGGGAGGCAGCCGACGATCAGGTGGGTAGGGTGAGTTCGTGTCCGCTCCGTCCTCACCGCCGGGATCCTCCTCGCCGCCGCGTCGCCGGGCGCGGGTTGGCGGCGCCGCTCGGTTCTACGGGGCGGTGGTGGTGTGGTTGCGGGTGCCGGTGTTGTTGGTGTGGGTGGTGGTGGCTGGGTTGGCGGTTGTGCATCTGCCGTCGTTTGGGTCGTCTGCGGGTCCGGTGGTTCAGTTGATTCCGGGGAATGCGCCGGCGTTGAGGGCGCTTGCGGCGTCGCTTCGGATTTTCAAGGTGCCGGCGGGGTCGGAGTTTGCGGTGGTGGTGCGGGATCCGGGTGGGTTGTCGGCTGGGGCGCACGCGGCGGTGTTGTCGCAGGCGTTGGCGGTTGATCGTCGGGCGACTCGGGAGGGTTTGGAGCCGGCGTTCGCGCTTCCGCTGGTCGATACGCTGCGGTTGGTGCCGGGGTCGCGCGAGTCGGGCACGACGGCGGTCACGTTCCTGTACTACCCGCAGAGCATGCCGGTGAGTGCCCAGATCGACTCGGCCCACCGTTATGTGGCTGCGCTGGCACGGGCGACCGGGAGGCCGGCGGGGTTGACGGGGGCGGTGCCTGGGCAGGTCGCGCAGGGCGTCCTGATCGATCGCTACCTGAATCTGATCGAGGTGATCACGGCGGCGCTCATCATCGTGATCGTGGCGGTCAGTTATCGCTCGCTGGTGGCGCCGCTGGTGCCGATGGCGGCGATCGGCGTGGCCTTCCCGATCACGCTGGTGGGGCTCAACCAGTTGAGCCGGAGGTTCGGGATCTACGTTCCTCAGGAGCTCGACCCGGTCATTGTCGCGCTCCTGCTTGGGATCGTCACCGACTACTCGATCTTCTTCCTCTCGGGTGTGCGCAGGCGGCGAGTCGCCGGCGAGGATCGCCGCGCCTCGGTGCGCACGACCACCGCCGAGTTCGCGCCGATCATCCTCACCAGCGGTCTGATCCTCAGCTGCGGCCTGCTCGGCCTGCTCGTCTCCAGCCTTCAGTTTTTCCAGAACCTCGGCCCCGCATTGGCGCTCACGGTTGCCGTGGCGCTGGTGGTGTCGCTGACGCTCCTGCCCGCGCTGCTTGCGGTCATCGGCCGCTTCGCCTACTGGCCGCGGGTGCCCACCGACTCCAGCGCGGACGCGCCGGCGCAAGCCGCCTCCCGACGCTACCGCGTCGCCTACCGGATGACCGGTCGACCGGTGGCCGCGGTGACGGCGATCGCGTGCATCGCCCTGCTCGCGGTCGGAGCAAATCAGCTTCGCGATCTCCGGCTTGGCTTCGGCCAGATCAGCGATCTGCCCCAAACCTCCGCGCCCAAGCGGGCCGCACAGAACGCCTCGCAGGGGTTCGCGCCGGGCATCCTCGCCCCCACGACCGTCCTGGTCCAAGGCCGCGGTGTAGCGGCGGGGTTCTTCCACACCCGCCTCGCGCATCTGGAGTCGGAGATCGAGCGCCGGCCCGGCGTCGCCGGTGTCCTCGGCCCCCGCGAACAACCAACCCCGGCTCGATTCGGCGTCTTCCTCGCCCCGGGCGGCAACGCCGCCCGGATCATCGTGATCTTCCGCGACGACCCCCTGTCCGCGTCCGGGATCCACGACCTGCAACGCCTGCAAGCCGCGATGCCCACCCTGGCGGCCGCCGCAGGCCTGAAGTCAGCCGAAATCAGCTACGCCGGGGACACCGCCATCGCCAACGACACCGTCACCGCCATCCATCGCGACATCCTACGCGTCTCGGCGGTCGTCCTGGCCGTCAACCTATTGCTCCTGATCATCTTTCTCGGAGGCATCACCGCCCCCGTCTTCCTGCTGCTCTCCAGCGTCGCCACCGTCGCCGCCGCCCTCGGCATCACAACCTGGGTATTCCAGACGCTCCTCGGCTACCACCAACTCGCCTACTACGTGCCCTTCGCCGTCGCCGTGCTGCTGATCTCACTCGGCTCGGACTACAACGTCTTCCTGGTCGGCCGGATCTGGCAGGAAGCCCGCATCCGACCACTCCGCGAAGCAATCGCAGTCGCCTCCCCAAGCGCCGCCCGCACAATCCGCACCGCCGGCATCACCCTCGCCGCCAGCTTCGCCGCCATCGCCATCATCCCCGTGCACTCCTTCCGCGAAGTCGCCTTCGCAATGGTCATCGGACTCCTGCTCGAAACCTTCGTCGTACGCTCCCTCCTCGCCCCCGCCCTAATCGCACTCTTCGGCAACGCCAGCGGCTGGCCGGGCAAACGCCTCCGAAGTCCCCAGCCGCCACCGCCCGACGGGACCACCCTCCCCGTCAGATAGAACCGGGCGTCGGCGAGCACGTTTGTCGCGGACGCGTATTGGGTAGGAGAAGAACGATCATTGAGCCGCAACGGCGAGACCGAAGGAGCATGCGATGCCAGAGAGCGCGAAGAATCTCAAGGGCAAGGTCAAGGAGAAGGTTGGAGAGGCGACCGGAGACGAGAAGACCAAGCACGAGGGGCAAGCCGAGCAGGCCGGCGAGTCCGTCAAGAAGGGCGTCGACAAGACGGTGAAGAAGGTCAAGAACGCCCTGTAGCACCAGATGGGGTGGTTCCCGGGATGACGAACGTCGAGCAGGACATGTTGGAACTGCGGTTGGTGAGCGGCGAGCGGTACCTGGTTCTCGGCGCCGGCGGGGCGTCGATTGATCACGAGGCCGCGCTGTTTCGCGGCGGCCTGGCGCCGTACGACGCCGAGTGGGTCAACGTGGGGCTCGGGAATCAGTGGGTCAGGCGTGACGCCGTGATCGGCGTCAGGATCGTCCGTGCCGGCGAGGATCCGGGCGGCGCTTAGCCCTGGTTCGCACCGAGGGGCCGGACCAGCGCCGACGACGTGAGGGTGTCGACAAGCGTGTTCGCGAAAGCCTCGGCCTGTTCGCCGAAGTCGGGTTTGAGGTTCGTCGGGGGGATCCGTATCCCCAGAGCGCGCTCGCGCATCTCGCCCTTGCCGAAGTAGCTGAGCAGCGAGAGCAGCGACCGGATCTGTCCGCCCTCGTAGGTGAAGTGGACACCGTCGAGATACCTTCCGCCCAGGGCGATGCCAAGCCGCGAGGCCTCGTTCAGGTTCCAGTGCCAGTACCGCCGGCAGACGACGTAGACGGAGAACGGCTTGTCGGCCAGCACGGTGCGGGCCTCATCTGCCTTCAGGTACGAGCGCAGCGGCATGCACGTCATGAAGAACCACGTCGGGGAGCCGAGGACGATCAGGTCGTAGTCGGCCGACTTCGCCGCCTCAGGGATCACGATCTGCCCCGTCTTTCGGCGCAGCTGCGGCCATAGCAGCGGGAGGATGTCGAACACCGCGTGGCGGAAGGGGAACCGGGAGAACTTCTCCGCATAGCGCGGCTCGGTGAACTCGATCGGGGCCTTCGAAACGTCGCAGCCGCGATCGCCCATCACATCGGCCATCGCGTCGCACACCCTCTGGGCCTGCTGCGTGTGGCTGTAGTACACAAACAGAACGCGAGGTCGCTTCTCGCTGCCGTTCGAGGACATGGCCCCTCCTTCGCGTGGGACTGGATCGCGAAACCGTGACGCTAGACCCGGCCGCGCCGGGTCGGGTCATCCCGATGGGGTGGAACCGGATCAGCGGTGAGCGCCGCCCCGGGAGTACGATTGCGCGGTGGCGCAGTCCGGCGAGACGACGCAGGCTCCGACGCGGGCGAGGGCGGAGCCGGCCATCTTCGTCGAGCCGCGGTGGCCGATTGCCGTGACGGTGATTGCGTTCATCGCGCTCACCGTCGTGCTCCGCGTGGAGGTACCCAACCGGATGTCGGTCGGCCCCGGATGGCTGATTCCCGGCATCGAGATCATGCTGCTCCTCGCGCTCATCGCGGCCCATCCGGGACGGCTCGGACACCGCGCGGTGTGGCTCCGGCGCTGCTCGATCGTGCTCATCCTCTCCCTCGCCGCCGCCGCCGTGTGGGGCACGGTGCTCTTGACCACAGACCTGATCAGAGGCGGGCCCGTGACGAACTCGGCGAGCACCCTGCTCGCCTCCGGCGCACTCATCTGGGTCGGCAACAACCTCGTCTTCGGCCTGCTCTACTGGGAGTTCGACTCGGGCGGAGCCCTGGCCCGCTACCACGGGACGGGCGGATACCCGGACTTCGCGTTTCCCCAGCAGCTCAACCCCGAGCTCGCGCCGCCCGACTGGCGGGCGCGGTTCGTCGACTACCTCTACGTCGGCTTCACGAACGGGACGGCATTCAGCCCCACCGACGTGATGCCCCTCACCCCCTGGGCGAAGCTCACGATGGCGCTGCAGTCGGTGGTTTCACTCACGGTGATCGGGCTCGTCGTCGCGCGGGCCGTGAACGTGTTCACGTAGGCCGCCACGGGCCGGTGGCGTGCCCAGACCGCCGCCGCTTGACGTGTGACCATTTGGTCACCTATGATGGCGGCTGTGACCGATGACGACCACGTCTTCCGAGCGCTGGCGGACCCCACCCGCCGGCACCTTCTCGACCTCCTCTTCGAGCATGACGGCCGCACGCTCGGCGAGCTCGACTCCGAGATCGAGATGACGCGCTTCGGCGTGATGAAGCACCTGCGGGTGCTGGAGCGGGCCGGCCTCGTCGTCACCCGCCGCTCGGGACGCGAGAAGCTGCATTTCTTGAACCCCGTCCCGATCCGGCTGATCCACGACCGCTGGATCGACAAGTACACCGAGCACCGCGTCTCGGCACTCGCGACGCTCAAGACCGAACTGGAGGACACGGCATGACGACGCTGACCGAACAGAAGACCCAGGTCTACCAGGTGTTCATCAAGGCGAACCCGGAGGCGATCTGGGACGCGATCACAAGGCCGGAGTTCACCGAGCGCTACTTCTACGGCGCGCGGATCGAGAACTCCCGCGAACGCCACTCCGCGCTCGGTACCGACGGGAGCGTGTGGGGCGATTCGCCGACCTTCGAGTACGACCCGCCGCGCCGGCTGGTGCACGGTTGGCGCTCGCTGTATGACCCGGAGTTGGCCGCCGAGGAGGAGAGCCGGGTCACATGGGAGATCGAGCCGCAGGACGGTGGCTACTGCAAGCTGACCGTGATCCACGATCGGCTCGAGGGCGCGCCGAAGACCGCCGCCAGCGTGTCCGGCGCCGGGTGGATGATGGTGCTGAGCGGCCTGAAGACGCTGCTCGAAACCGGCGAGCCGCTCGTCTCGGCGTGACGCGTACCGGCCAATTGGCGGTTCGAGACAATGCCAATTGACCGTTTGGGGGGCGGGCCTTCGGGCTCGCCCCGCAGGCGCCGCTTTTCGCGGATGTCACCCATGTGGGGTGATGCCGGCCGGGGGCGGTTCCGTCAGGCTCCCTGAGCGCGAGATGCGTCGGTGAGCGGCGGAAGGAGCGAAGATGCGGCGAGCCGGAGATCGGGCTCGGGCAGGCGGAATGCGGTGGCTGGTCGTTGCCGCGGCGATGGTGATCGTCGTGGCCGCGACGTCCTGCGGTGTGGGGAGCGGAGGCGGAAGCCGCACGGTCTCGCTGCCCACGACGTCGCCCGGCGGTGGCTCGCTCCCCTCCGTCTCGGTGCCGACGACGGTCACAACGCCCACACTGACGACGTCCACCTCGACGACGTCGGTCACCCTCACCCCGACCACGACACCCACCTCGTCCACCTCGTCCAGCTCGATCAGCTACTGGTGGTTCGTGGCGGCGGCCGTGGCGATCGTCGCCCTGATCGCCATCTTCGCGATGATCCGCAGCCGGCGCCGGTCGGGGCAGGGGTGGACGAGCCAGGTACAGCATGTGGGCGCACTCGGCGCGACGGTGCAGGACTTCGTGTCCTCGAGCACCATGAATCTGACCGAATCGCTCCCGGCCGACCGGGCACTCGCGATCGACCAGCGCATCAACGATCTCGACGTCGAGCTCCGCCGCCTCCAGGCGGAGGCGCCCGACGAGCAGACCGGGCTTCGGGTGAGCGGGGCCGTGCTGGCGCTGGGCTCACTTCGATCCGCCGTCGGGCTGCTCGTCAACGTCCCTCCCGGCGAGGCGCTCACCCGGCAGACCGGGGTGGTCAACGCTCGCCTGGCCGACTTCGATGCCGCGCTGCGAGGGATCACGCAGCCTGGGTAGGCCCGCCCGCCCCGAGCGAAGCTGAGGTTCTAGGGGCCTTCGCCGGCGACCCACAGCAGGCACGATGCCCGCTTGCGGACCTTGCGCGCGGCCTGGGCGAACCGCCGCGGCTTGAGCCGGCTGCGGTCGGGCCCGAGCACGAGCAGCGCCGCGTTGCAGTCGGCCGCGACGTCGAGCAGCGCGTCGACCGGACGGGGGCTGCGGACGCGCAGATGCTCGACGTGCAGGCCGATGCGATGAGCCGTGTTGACCAGCCGGCGGATCTCCTCGCGGTCCTCGTCGAGCTCGATGTCGGCTCGACGTGTGACCCAGCACTGGGGCAGGTAGGCCATCTCGACAGCGTCCACGACCACGAGCTTGACCCCACTCTCCATCGCGGCCTGGATGGCGACCTGAGCCGATTCGGGCTCGAACGGCACGGCCAGCGTCGCCAGCAGCACCGGCCGCCCGCTCGGCTCGCTCCCGATCGGCGGAGCATCGGGAACCCGCCGGTCGGAGCGCAGCTCCGGGCTCACTCGGCCTCCAGATTCCAGCTCCGGGTCAGAGCACGCACCGCCCGCTTGTGCCGGCGATGGACGAGCGGCTTGATGTACAGGAACCAGGACAGGAGCGTCACGGCCAGTCCGGCGAAGATCGGGATGACCTGTCCGGTCAATGCAACAATCAGCACGAGTACGGCCAGCACGCTGACCACCGCGAAGCTCCCGTACCGGTACCGGCGGTCGAGGAGGCGGATCTGCTCGTAGTCGTCGCTCGGGATGTGCGCCGTGTCGTAGCTCTTGCCGCACTTCGGGCAGGTCCAGCGCTCGCCGTAGCGGGCCATGCCCTCGGCCCCGCAGTCACAGCGCAGCGTAATCCGCGGGGCCTTCATGGTCCGTATCTTCGCCAACACCGGCGGGGATGGCAAGGGTGGACCCGACACTTGTGATCACAATGTCTTGACCGGCCCTGGGGATTCCTGTTTGATCCCCCGCATCCTGGTTTTCCCGCGTCCTAGCTTCTGGGAGGGTTCATGGCGACGGCCGTAGTCGAGGAACGAGAACTCCTCAAGACCATCAACTGGTTCGACGGGTTCGTGGTGGCCCTCGCGAACCCGAGCTTCCTCATCACCAGCCTCGGCCTCTCCGTGCTCGATCTGGGCGGGTGGGGTGCGGCCATCCTGTGGACGATCTCGGTCATCCTCGGCGCGCTCCACAACTACATCTACTCCGAGACCGCGGCGATGTTCCCCAAGCTCTCGGGCGGCATCGCGATCTATGCCCACGAGGCCTGGAAGCGCTACTTCTCGTTCGTGGGCCCGATCGCCGCATTCGGCTACTGGATCGGATGGTCGGTCGTGCTCTCGGCCACCGGCGTGGTCGTCGGCTTCCTCGTGCAGTACGAGTGGTACCCCTCCTCGGGAGCGGCCTCGTCGAGCTGGAACCACAGCTGGCAGGTGCTCGGCCAGACGGTCTATTTCAACTTCCCGATCGCACTCACCGCACTCATCATCGTCACCATCTGGGCGTTCAACGTCGCCGGCATGCGGCCGGCGGTCTGGGTCGGCTATCTGACCGGCGCCCTGCTCATGATCCCGCTGGCCGTCATGATGTTCCTGCCGTACATCACGGGTGACTGGCACAGCTCGAACATGCACAACAACATCAGCGCGAGCGCGGGATCGCTCGGCACGAGCAGCTTCACGTTCATCATCGTCTGGCTCTATGCAATGTGCTGGTCATCGTACGGAATGGAGTGTTGTGCGACCTTCGCTCCCGAATACCACGACACCGCGCGAGACACACCGAAGGCGCTCCGGGTTGCGGCGATCTTCGGCGTGATCACCTATGGGCTGCTGCCAATGGGCGCGATGGGGACATTCGGCGACCAGAACATGACCGTCAGCAACCTCTACACCTTCATGCCTGACACGGTGCACATCCTGCTGGGCGGCTTCCTCGCAGGGCTCGCGGTCTTCTCGCTGTGCGCCGGCATCGTGCTCGCCATGAACACGGCAACCGCGGACGGGTCGCGGGCGTTGTACGGCATCTCACAGGACGGGATGACGATCAAATGGCTCGGGAAACTCAACCGCAAACACGTCCCCGCCAACGCGATGACGCTGGATGCGGTCCTGAACCTGTTCCTGTTGTGTACGTACGCGTACGACCCGACAGGAGCGATCAAGATCCTCATCTTCTCGAACCTGGGATACGTCACGTGCCACGTGTTCGCCATGTCAGGCTTCCTGCTCCTACGCAAGGACAGGCCGAACTGGCCACGGCCGATCAAGGTCAGCCGGCTGTGGGTGCCGCTGGGTGCGGCACTGGCCGCGTTCGACGCGCTCCTCCTGATCTGGGGTGGGTGGAACTCCGGCCTGGTCTGGGGTGACACGAGCAAGACAATCGTGTTCGAGGGCATCGGCATCCTGATGATCGCGGCGGTGCTGTACGTCTACCGCGTCGTGGTGCAGGACAAGCGCAAGCTGGCCCTCCGAGTGTGGGCGCCCACAATGCCGGATGACGTGCCGCCGGTCGGCGTCGCCACCGAGTAATTCTCGTTGCGAAGAGGGGCGGCGGACTCAGCCGAGGCCGCCGCCCCTCTTCCTTGGCTGCACGAGCGCCGGGGTAACGACGATGCGGTTGCGGGCCAGGCGCACGGTGCCGCGCTCCTCCTCCTGCTTGAGGACGCGGTTCACGGTCTCACGGGTGGTGCCGGCAAGCCCGGCGAGGTGCTCCTGGCTGAGCGGAATCACGACCTCGCCCGAAGAGGGGTCGCCGTAGAGGCGGGCGAGGTCTGCGAGCCGGTCGCGAACACGGGTCGCGGCGGGCGTGTAGAGGGCCTCCACCAGGCGATCGGACGTCTCGGCGAGCTGCGAGACGACCAGCCGCTCGACCGCGTCGCGGACCTCGGGATAGGTGTTGCGCAGGCGAAGGAACACCGACGCGGCGATCGCCAGCGTCTCGGAGCGCTCGAGCGCGACCACGGTCGCCGTTCGCCGCTGCGTCGCGCCGATCACCGCCAGCAGGCCGAACACGTCTCCGGGCGCGTGCAGGGCGACGGTCGCGGTGGCTCCGACCGGGGTGATGATCCGCGCGGCGAAGCGGCCCTGCTCGACCCGGTGCAGGCTGTCGCCGGGGTCGTCGCGGTGGAAGACGACCTCGTCGCGGTCGAACGTCCGCCGCCTGCCCGCCGCGCGAAGCTCGTGTTCAGGAACGGCTGAGAACACGTCCCGTGCCATGCCGAGACTGTATCGCGTGTGACGAGTGTCACTCATCCAGGTTTGCCGGCGTCGATGAGCAGATTCGTGCCGCCTCCTACGCTGGGCAGCGCAATCCACCGCCCAAGGAGGGTGACCATGACTTCGTACATGACCAAGATCGCGACGTGCGTCGCCGCCCTGGCGGCCGTTTCCGCGATCGCCGCAACCTCCGCGATGGCCATCAGCCCGCACGACCCGCACTACGGACCGACGGGTCTGCGCTACAGCCGAGGTGAGGCGCTCCCGACGTCGGCGCAGTCGACCGCCGCGACGAGCACCCCATGGCAGGTCAACCTGCCCCCGATCGCGGGTGTGCCGTTCCGGACGCCCGCCACGCCGCTGGCGACGTCTCAGGCCACGTCGGTTCAGTCCGCCGCGGCGAGCACCCCGATGCAGCTCAACCTGCCTCCCCTTCCGGGAGTGAAGATCGAGACGCCCGCCACACTGCTCGTGACGCCGCGAGTTGCAGTTGAGGACGCCGGCTTCGACTGGACGGACGCGGCGGTCGGGGCGCTGACCACGGCCGGCGTCTGCGTCGTCCTGATGGGCCTGGCGCTCGGCATCCGCCGCCGGAACGAGCCGAGCGCGGCGTAGCGTCCTCCCCGTCCGGGGCTCACACCGCCGTCAAAACCGAGGGCCGCCCGTGCGGGCGGCCCTCGGCCCGTCTCGCGTGCCTTCTACCGTCAGCGCCGGCGTGCGACGCGGCGAGAAGTGCGCCGTGCAACTCTGCGAGCACCCATCATCCTGACCCTCCTAACCGTCGAGGTTTTGGACTCAATTCGTGGCGGCGGCCGAAGCCGTCTCCATCTCGTGCAGCTCGTCAGCCTCCGCCGCCGTCGCCAGGCCGATCTCGACGAGGTCGAGAGGGCTGATGAAGCCGTCGGAGATCCGGAAGCCACCGGCGCGGGCGATCGCGTCGCGCAGCGGCACCGCCCAGTGATGCTCGATCAGGATGAGCGCCGCAGCCGAGTCGTTGGGAATGTCTCCCAGCACGTCCCAGGCGGTGTCGTCCGACAGGAAGCTGTCGCCCTCCGCCGCCGCCTCGGCACCGGCGAGCGCGCCCGCCTCGGCACCCTCCTCGCCCTCGATGCCAAGACCGATCAGCGCGCCGACCTTGCTCCCGAGCTCGATCGCTTCGTCCTTCGTCAGGTTGCTCAGATGCGCAACCTCGATCTCGCCGTCGGCGTCCTTGTGCACCGCCAGCGCGTCGATCACACGCACCGTGTCCGACGCCTTCAGCCGCTCCAGCTCGGCGATGATCTCGCCGTGAAACTCGGGGTGCTCAAACCCCAGGACAAGGAGCTGTACTGGTCCAATAGCCATATCGTCCCCTTCGGTCTCGCGGTCTCCTGAGGTTTGAGTGTATCCCGGCCGCGAACCACCGCTTTCATCCCGTTGGTGTGATGCGGCCGACCCAGGGCAGGGCGATCCTTGCGGCGACAGACGGGGTGATGGCCGGCCGCGGGCCGGGTGGGAGCCCTACCACGGAGTGCACGACAGAGGGAGACCACCATGGCCGAGCCGTTCAAGGGCACGATCAACGTTGATATCCGGGATTCCGAGCCGGATTGGGAGCCGTTCGAGCCTCCGAAGTGGCCGGACGGCGCCCCCAGCGTTGTCTACATGGTGCTGGACGACGTCGGCTTCTCGGCGCTGGGCTGTTACGGAGGCCCCGTCGAGACGCCGAACATCGACCGCATCGCCGCGCACGGCGTGCGCCACACCCAGTTTCACACGACCGCTCTGTGCTCGCCGACCCGCTCGTGCCTGCTGACCGGGCGAAACCACACCCGCAACAGCATGGCCTGCATCACCGAGGCGGCGATCGGGTTTCCGAACGCGAGCGGCACCATCCCGCCCGAGAACGGCATGCTGTCCGAGATCCTCGGGGAGCGGGGCTGGAACACGTACATGGTCGGCAAGTGGCACCTCTGCCCCGAGGACGAGATGAACGTCGCGTCGCCGCGGAGAAACTGGCCGAGCGGACGGGGTTTCGAGCGCTGGTACGGGTTCCTGGGGGCGGAGACGAGCCAGTGGTATCCCGACCTCGTCTACGACAACCACCCGGTGGACCAGCCGAGCTCGCCCGAGGAGGGCTATCACCTGACGGTGGACCTCACCGACAGGGCGATCGAGTTCATCCGCGACTCGAAGGCGATCGCCCCGGAGAAGCCGTTCTTCCTCTACTACGCGCCGGGTGCCTGCCACGCGCCCCACCATGCGCCGAGGGAGTGGATCGACCGGTACAAGGGCCTGTTCGACATGGGCTACGAGGCGATCCGGGAGCAGACGCTCGCGAACCAGAAGAAGCTTGGGATCGTGCCGGCCGACACGGAACTGCCGCCGATCAACCCGATCGGGACGTCCGAGACCCGCACCGGCCCGGGCGGGAAGCCCTTCCCGCCCCTCGACGACACGCGCCCGTGGGATTCGCTGTCGGACGAGGAGAAGGGCCTGTTCTCGCGCATGGCCGAGGTCTACGCCGGATTCCTCGCGCACGCCGACGACCAGATCGGGCGCCTCGTGGGAATTCCTCGAGGACAACGACCTGCTCGACAACACGCTGATCGTGCTCGTGTCCGACAACGGCGCGTCCGGAGAGGGCGGGCCGAACGGCTCGGTGAACGAGATGAAGTTCGCAAACGGGATCCCGGACACGATCGAGGCCAACATGCCGATGCTCGACGAGCTCGGCGGCACGAGGACATACAACCATTATCCGAACGGCTGGGCGATGGCGTTCAACACGCCGTTCAAGATGTGGAAGCGCTACGAGTTCAACGGCGGCACCAGCGACCCGTGCATCATCTCGTGGCCGGCGGGCATGAAGGCCCGCGGCGAGATCCGGACGCAGTACCACCACGCCATCGACATCGTGCCGACCATCCTCGACGTCCTCGGCGTCGAGCCGCCCGAAGCGATCAAGGGACATGTCCAGAGCGGCTTCGACGGCGTCAGCATGCGCTACAGCCTCGACGACGCGAAGGCGGCGACGGCCAGGCAGACGCAGTTCTATTCGATGCTCGGCTCGCGCGCGATCTGGCACGACGGCTGGAAGGCCGTCACAACGCACCCCACGATCGCGGGCTGGAGCAACTTCAACGACGACGAGTGGGAGCTCTACCACACCGAGACCGACCGCTCGGAGCTGCACAATCTCGCGGCCGAGCATCCGGACAAGGTGCGGGAGCTCGTGAACCTCTGGTTCTCGGAGGCGGGCAGCGAACAACGCCTTCCCGCTGGACGACCGCTCCGCCCTCGAGATCATGCTCACCCCGCGGCCGGTGCTCGCGCCGCCGCGAGACCGCTACGTCTACTTCCCCGATACGTCCCGAGGTGCCGGAGTCACAGGCCGTGAGCGTCCGCAACCGGTCGTACACGATCGGCGCCCTGGTCGACATCCCCGAGGCGGGGGCCGAGGGCGTGCTGTTCGCGCACGGCTCGCCCTTCGGCGGCCATGCTCTGTACGTCAAGGACAACCGCCTCCACTACGTCTACAACTTCGTCGGCATGGGCGAGGAGTCGGTCGTGGCGACCGAGCCGCTCCCCACCGGCGAGAAGTCTGATCCTGTCGGCCTCGTTCGACAAGGACGGCGAGGACCCGCCCGGCGTGGCGACGGGTCTGCTCTCGCTCTGGCACGGTGACACGAAGGTCGGCGAGGGACGGATCAAGACCCAGCCCGGGAAGTTCATGATCGCGGGCGAGGGGCTCTGCATCGGGCGTGACGGGGGCGCCGGGGTGACCGCGACTACCCGGGGTCGCAGCCCTGGCGGTTCACCGGGGGCACCATCAGGCGCGTCGCCGTGGATGTCAGCGGCGAGCCCTACCGCGACCTCGAGCGCGAGGCCCAGGCGATGCTGATGCGCGAGTAGCACCGGGAAGCGGTACCCTCACCGCGTGCGACTCATCCGCTCACTCTTGATCGCGTGGCTGATCAACTTCATCGCGCTGTGGCTCGCGATCAAGGTGGTCGGGAGCGCCTCGGCGAGCGGCACGGGGACGCTGGTGCTGGCCGCGGCGGTGTTCGGCCTCTTGAACATCTTCCTGAAGCCGATCCTGATGCTGATCGGCCTGCCCTTTCGGATCATCACGTTCGGTCTGGTCACGTTCCTGATCGACATGGCCATGGTCGCGCTCACCTCGTGGCTCGTGTCCGGCATCAACGTGGGCGGCTTCTGGTCGGTCGCCAAGGTCACCGTCGTGGTGTGGCTCGCCAACATGGTGCTGCACGTGGCTCTGGGGGCCGGCCGCAAGGCCGCCCGGGCCTGACCCGCCGACCGACCGAGTACGTCAGCTGCGCAACGCGGCGGCCGCGGACGGAATGGCCCTCTGCCACGAAGACGCCTTCGTCGCCGCCGTTGCCAGGGGTCTGGTCAGGTGGCCGGGAAGCCCGCACTGGTTGAGGATGTTCATGCTTTCGGGTGCGTATCCGGCCGGCACCGTGTAGTCGAGATCGCCCCATATCCGGGGATGTGAGTGACCGATCCGAAGCAGGGTCACGATGTCTCGTCGCAGGAGCCGCTCGTGCTTGGGTGCCGAGTGCGATGGGCGGCGGAGCTGGCACCAGTACAGCAGTTGGTCACTTGCTCGCTGCGCTACCGCGTCATCCTCTGCCGAGACGTCTTGGAAGAGGAAGCGGGAGTCGCCCGGAAGCCAGTGTGGAAGCCGACTTCCGATCGAAACGATCTCGCCGGTCAGGCCCGCGGATCCGCAGTCATTCCCGGTCGCGTCGAGCAGCGCGTTTGCGACCGGCAGGTGCTCGCTGTCGTCCCCGAGCCACCAGCCATCGGGCTCGGTCCTGGCGATCCGCCGCAGGTTCCCCATGTCCGCCGCGATCGCGGCCTGATCGGCGGGGGCGAGTCCCGAGTCGGACACCATGCCCGCGTGACAGCGATGCATGATGTCGTCGGATGAATGCAGCAGAACAGCCGTCGTGTGAGCGTCCAGCTCGCTCGAGGAGAACCACGCGATCACCCACCGGGATCCCAGCGCAAGGATGCAGAGCGCCGCCAAGGCGACCGTAAATCGTGGGAGCCTAGGTCCCAGCGCCGACTCCGCCGCCGCGCCGGCCGACGAGCCAGTACGCACCCGAATTGACCGTATTCAGGGCGCTGGCAACCCGCCAGAACGTCTTGTTCCCGCGCACCTGGTCGTCGGATCGGTTGCGGATGTCGCGCCACGTCACTGTCGCGACCACGACGTGCACCACCAGGGCGGTGGCGATGACCTGCTTTTGGCGCCTGCGATTCACGGGGCGGCTCCTCCGGTTCGAAACGGTCAGCCTAAAGGTAGTGGTTGTGGCGCAGCCACCGCAGCGCGAACCAGCCCCAGATCGGCGGGAGGTAGAACGTCGCGATGCGGTACAGGAGCGCGGTGGCAAAAGCGGCCGACTCGGCGACGCCCGCCGCCGTGAGCCCCACCGCCAGGCCGCCCTCGACGATGCCGATGCCGCCGGGGACGGGGATGAAGCTCGAGAACAGCGAGACGCTCATGTTGATGACGAGCAGGTCGGCGATCGAGAGCGGATAGCCCAGCGCCCGGGCGAACATGCCGAGCGCGATCGCGAACAGCACCTCGGTCGCGACGCTGCCCAGGAGCAGCTGGGCGAGCTTCTGCGACCGGCGCAGCGACGCGATCGCGGCCCGGATCTGGGGCAGTGACACCGAGATGAATGCCCGCACGCGCGCACGCGCGAGCCGTCCCACCTTCAGAAACGCCGCCGCCAGCACGACCACGCCGATCACGACCAGCAGGATGAGGACGTGGCGGATGCCCGGCGTCGGTGGCGCGCCCAGGTGCAGCGTCAGCGTTGCCTCCGAGAAGGTCAGAAGCAGGATGAGCAGGATCGCCTGAACCGCGTTTCCCACGAACGAATCGATCGCCCCCGAGGTGACCGCGACGGCCGGCGGCACTCCGACGAGCTGGAAGAAGCGGACGTTCACCGCCATCCTGGCAAGGCTCGAGGGCAGGGCCAGGTTCAGATAGCTGGTCGCAAGCTGCAGCACGTAGACCGGGCCGAGCGGCACATCGGCCGGAATTGCGCCCAGGGTCGAGACGGCCTGGGTGAGCCGGGGAAGCTGCGCCAGGATGGCGCCGGCGACGATCCAGCCCCACGCGGCGTCGCGGACGTCCTCGCGCAGCTGGGTCAGGTCGACGCCGCTCACGAACGAGAGGACGGCGGCCGCGGCGAACACGAGCAGCGCAAGCTGCACCACGGTGCCCCAGGTGACCCGCTGCAGCCGGACGGGCTCGGGCACGGGCTCGTCGATCGCAGCGGCGGCATGGTCGCGCAGACCGTCCAGGTCGATCCCGGCGGCCTTGGCCGCGTGGCGCAGCGACGTTCCGAAGGCCGCCTGCTGGAGGTACGGGAGCAACTCGGTCATCCGCTCCCTGCCGAGGCCGGCGACGGCGGCCGCCACGGCGCGCTCGGTCCCGACCACGGTCGCCGTCGCGACGAGCAGCTGGGCGCGGTCGATCAGCACGCCCTCGCTGTCCTGGACGAGCGTCCCGCCGGCGAAGTCGCCCAGCACCACGGCCCCGTCCGAGATGCGGACGGTGGATGGGTCGATGTGCCCGTGGTAGATCCGCGCCCGTCCGAGCGTGTCGATCACGGCCCAGCACTCGCGCAACAGCCTGTCGTCAAGCTCGGCCTCGGTGAGCGACCCCAGCGCCCGACCGGCCGATCGCAGCACCAGGAGCGCGTCGGCGGCGGCCGTGAGCCCGGCCGTCACGACCTCGAGCGTCGGAACACCGGCCTCGCGCGCGAGCATGGTCAGGAACGCCTCGTGCTCGGCCGGATAGGCCCGGCTGAGGCCGATCGTCGCGCCACCGTCGCGATACCAGAGCGTCCGCCAGGCCTTGGCGACGAGCTGGTTGTCGTAGGCGTCACGGCCGTACACCTTGATCTCGAGCTCGCCGCCCTCCGCGTCGCGCCCGCGGACGAGAAACGCTCCTGCGGTCTGCCTCTCGGCCGGCTCGAGGTCGTGGGCCTCGATGCCGAAGTCGGTGAGGGCGGCTGAGACCTCCTCGATGCTCGGCCGGCCGGCGGACGTGCCGAGCAGGAGCCGGATGGCCGCGCCGGCCGCCAGTCCGATCAGGATCGCCGTGGCCGTGCCCGTGACGCCGGTCCTGCCGGCGAGCACCGCCCCGGCCGCGCCCAGCCCGAGCAGCCACCGGCTCGTCACCCGCGCCCGATGCGCGAGGTGGGCGTTCGCCACCGCGGTGACTGCGGCCGCCATGGCCAGTCGCACGGCCGGGAACCTCAGGTGCGCCGAGACTCCAGAGCTCCGCTCGAGCCCCGGCCAGTGCCCTGTGGCGAGCCGGGCCGCCAGCAGCGCGAGCGCCGCCGCGAGCACGATCGCGCCGAGCGCCTCCAGGGTGATGCGGGGACGGTGCGAGAAGAGCGGCGCGATGAGCATGGCTACCAGCCACAGGCCAAGGAGCGCCACGAGGAAGTTCCACCCGGGCGTGAGCCAGTCGGGGAAGGCGGCGAGGAAGCGGCCCAGGGCACGTTCGAACGGGCCGGGCGGCTGGGCCGCGATCAGCCCGGCGACTCCGAGCACCGAGCCCGCGAGCAGCAGGACGTCGGTCGCCCGGCGCACGCGCGGCTGGCCGGGCGGCGAGGCATAGAACCGGCGGCCGGCGACCATCGACCGGTGGACGGGAGCGCCCTTCAGCACGCCGCGGTCAACCCGGGCGCGCCCCGAGAGTGATCGTCGCCTTGGTCGTCTGCCCCGCGCGGACGTATTCGATCGTCACCGCGTCGCCGGCCTTGCGGCTCAGGCTGAGGCTCTCGAGCTGATCGTTGCTGGTGGCGGCCGTGCCGTCGATGCTGGTGATGATGTCGCCGGCCTCGAGGCCGGCCTGCGCGGCCGGCCCGTTCGGCGCCACGCCGGTCACGTACAGCCCCCCGGCCGTCCCCGCCTGGGCCGCGGCGGCCGGGGGAATGGGTACCGTCTGGAGCCCGAAGTAGGCGTGCGTGACGGTGCCGGTGGCGATGATCTCCTTCGCGATCGACATGGCCAGGTCGACCGGGATGGCGAACCCGAGGCCGATGCTGCCCCCCGCCGACTCGCCCGACGGGCTCGGAACGGTGGCCCCTGCGGTGGGGACACCGATCAGCCGGCCGGCGCAGTTGACGAGCGCCCCGCCGCTGTTGCCCGGGTTGATCGCGGCGTCGGTCTGAACGGCCGACACGAGCAGCGCCTGCCCGCCGTTGTCGCCTGGAACGTTCACCGTGCGGTCAAGCGCGCTGACGATCCCCGCCGTGACGGTGCCCGAGAGCCCCAGCGGGGCTCCCAGCGCGACGACGGGCTGGCCGACCTTCACCGCGTCCGACGATCCGATCGCGATCACCTTCAGGTCGTGCGGAGGCTCGACGTGCAGAACCGCCAGGTCGGTCTGCGGATCGCGTCCGGTGATCGTCGCCGGGACACTGACACCGTCGGAGAAGAGCACGCTCACCGCACCGCCGTTGGCGGCGACGGAGATGACGTGGTTGTTCGTGAGGATGTAGCCGTCCGACCGGATCACCTCGCCGGAGCCGGTGCCTCCTCCCGCCTCAGCGCCCCTGGCGTTGATCGTGACCACCGACGGCAGCACCGTGTTTGCGACCGACTCGACCTGGCAGGCCGACTGCTGGATGGCGTTCGATCTGCTCGCCGACCCCGACGAACCGCCCGACCCCACCGAGCAGCCCGCGGCGACGGCAGCAAGACAGATGGCCATGAGCCCGGCCACAACGGGGCGTCGCAAAGCCCGGACGACCATACGGACGGCAGTATCGCATCTGTTCACCCTCACCCCGGGGAGAGCTCGATCTGTGCCGGCAATTCGCCGGGCCCGCGGTCGGGCTTGAGCTCATCGCCGACCCTGGTGTCGAAGTAGACGTATGCGGTCGCGAGGGCCACGAAGGGCATCGTCAACATGTACACGATGCCCGCGATGACGTTGAGCAGCCCCAGCGGCAGGTCGGTCAGCACGATCAGCACGGTACCGATCAGGGGGCCGGCGACGAGGGCGATCGCCGCGCTGACGACGGTTAGCGACCCGACCTTCAGCCAGTCGCCGTGAACGAGCCGGGCGCTGCGCCGGAGGGCCGCCATCGGGCGCGCATGCTCGAGCGCGACCACCGGGACGATCAGCGCCCAGCGCACCGCGATCCAGATTGCGACCGGAATCAGGAACACCGAGGTCGTGAGCAGCGAGACCGCCACCGCGCCGATCACGAGCACCGTGAGCAGCGGCCGGAATTTGGTGAACGCCATCCGGTAGGCCTTGACGGGGCCGACCGGGCGGTGATTGTCGATCTCGATCAGCGCCCACGCGGTCGCCGCCTGAACGAGCCCGAGCCCCAGCAACGTCAGCGCGGTGCCGATCGCGACCACGATCAGCACGAATGTGCCGGCGGCCCCGCCCTCGCTCTCGACGCCCGCGATGCTCGACGCGCGCAGCACGACCGACTGGAGCACCGTGATCACCACCGAGATCGGCAGCGCCAGCACCCCGATGCCGATGAACAGGCGTAACCGGGAGCCGTACATGTGTGCCGAGCTGGCGAGGATCTGGCCCCAGGCCCGCCGCCGCGCCAGGCGCAGGGGCGCGGTTGGGCGCCACGTCGCTCGCGAGAGGGCGAAGATCACAAGGACGAGCGCGGCCAGGACCGCGGCGATGGTGGGAAACGGGTTGCTCACGGCCGTCCACAGCAACCTCGATCCGCCGGCCATCACGCTGCAGAAGAAGTCGGTCGTCCGCGTCCCCAGCGCCCCACCCGCCGGCACCGCGTAGGCGCGGTCGCGCCACTCGTGCGACCAGCTGATCGGATGCGTCCACTGGGTCTTCAGGTTGGGCCCCGTCGGGCCGTTGAAGAAGGCGGGCTGGAGCTCACCCCAGCGGCCCTGGAACGCGATCCAGGGGAACTCCGCGCGGGCCTGGGCCGCATCGCTCGGGATCGTCTCGACGGCGGGGTTGATCACGAGGCCGGCGTTGCGGGTGTCGTCGCATCCGACCCCCTGCTCGCCCGAGGCGCCGAGGTAGAGCGCCTCGTCGAAGAAGTTGGCGTGGGACCCGGCCGCCGGATAGACGACGGGGTGCGTCCCGTCGACGATCTGCAGCTTCGAGTCGCCCCAGTCGGCGCGCTCTCCTCCCTCGTGCTGGCTGTAGCCGACCTCGGTCGGGTGCTCGTGCAGAGCCTGGCTCGCATCCGCGGCGTGGAAGTTGAGCTGGATCATCTCCCAGTCGCCCTCGTGGAGGTTGTTCCAGTCGTTGAACACGTAGAACATCCAGTACTGCAGGGCGAGCTGGCCCGGATACGCGGGGTCGGTGGCGACATGCGCGTAGACCGTCGGCCGATGGCCCTTGCGTCAGGCGCCGCGACCAGTCCAGGTAGCCGCAGCCCGGATTGAGCGCGTCCCCGGGAAAGTCGAGGTGGTAGCCGAAGAGCCCCTGACCGAGGTCGTCCGCCGTCGGAGCGATCCTCACCACGCTGCCGCCCCACGGACCCTGGAGCGCGACCGTGGGCTCGTTGAAGAGCAGGTTGACGTCGATCGGCACATACGGCCTGCCGGGGCCGCACTCGGCAGGTGCGTTGACGAGCCGGATGACGGGGGCATACCGGGCGGCGAGGGCCGCCTCATCCGAGGACGCCGCGCGCGCCGCCGGCGCCAGGACGAGCGACAGGAACGCGACACCGGCGAGGAGCGTCCAGGCGGTCAGAGCCCTCACCGGGCGTCACCGCCGGCCGACGTGCTGAAGAGATTGCGCACGGCTCGCCTGAGCTGGACGACGACCGGGTCGCCCCCCGGCTCCACCGGCGCCGACCACACGGCCGCGACCTGGCCGCCGAAGAGCAGCGCCGAGGCGTACAGGTAGACGGAGTAGAGAAACACCAGTGCGGCGGTCAGCGAGCCGTACACCACGCTCAGGCGCGTGACGCCGTCGTACAGCCGGCTCGACGCGAACGAGATGGCGAGCAGCAGGATCGAGGTGGTCACCGCCCCGGCGAGCGCATCGTGGAAGCGCAGGTGGCGACCGGGAACGAACCGGTAGACCAGCATGATGATGGCCAGGGTCGCGATGACGGCCACGGCGCGCGGGATGAACCACCCGGTGGCCAGCGTGCCCTCGAAGCCGGTGGCCGCATCGAGGCGCCGCAGCGTGTGCTGCGCCAGGCGGTCGAGCAGCGTCACGCCGACCGTCACCAGGACGAGCATGGCCGCGACGACCACCAGGGCGAGGTCGACCAGCTTGCCGCGCGCCATCGGCCGTGACTGCTCGACGTGCATCGCGACCTCGAGGCCGGCGCGAATCGAGGCCATCATGCCCGTCGCGGCCCACACGAACAGCACCAGGGTGACCAGGCCGAGCAGGCTGGACGGCGACGCGATCACCGTGATCGCGTCGGCAACCTCATCCCGGCTGGCCGCGGTCGAGGGCAGCGCCCCGACGATGGTGTCGACGACGGCCTTGTGAACCTCCTGGTTTCCCAGGAGCACGCCGAACGCCGACACCAGCACGATCGCGAGCGGCGCAATCGAGAACAGCACGCGATAGGCGATCCCCGCGGCGTGCTGCGGGCAGCGGTCGGCGAAGTAGCGGTCGGCCGCCGTCCCGAGCACCCGGGCGATCCGGCTCGCCGCGTCGGCACATCGCCGCCAGAAACCCGGTTCCGGGGCGCTCGTGTCGGGACTCGCGCTCACAGGCACGGATCAGCCAGGACGGGCGGCGATGGCTTCCGAGAGCCGCTCGAGGAACGGAACCTGCGCCGCCTTCAGCTTGCGGCCCGCCTCGTCGAGGTCGAACCACTCGACGCGGTCGATCTCGGGGAAGGCCTGGACGCGGCCCGATCGCGGCGGCCATTCCATCTCAAAGGTGTTGCTGACCGCGGTCGCCGCATCGAGATCCCCGCGAACCGCCCAGGCGAGGACGAGCTTGCCTGACTTCTGGCGGATCTCCCCGAGGTCGATCAGCGCGCCGGCGGGGAGCGCGTGTCCGGTCTCCTCGGCGAACTCCCGGCGAGCCACCGCCTCGAACTCCTCGCCCGGCTCCGCCTCGCCCTTCGGGATCGTCCAGTGGCCGAGGTCCTTCTTCACCCAGAGCGGCCCGCCCTGATGGGCCAGCAGCACCTCCACCCCATCATCGCCGCGGCGCCAGAGCAGAATGCCCGCGCTCGTCCGTCCCGACTTGTCCTTCGTCACGGCGCGGATGATAAAGCGTCAGGGCCGCGCTTCGAGCGTCGCCTCGATGCCGCGGGCGTCGCCGTCATCGTCGACGAACACCCTGACGCCCGCAAAGCCGAGGCGGGCGAGGTCGTCACCGAGCGCGTCGGCCTGCCCGCCGCCGAGCTCGAGCAGGAGCGCACCGCCGGGGCGCAGGAAGCCCAGGCTGCCGGTCAGGACGCGCCGGAGGATCTCGGTGCCGTCGCGGCCGCCGTCGTAGGGCCCCGGAGACTCGAATGTGAAGGTGTCGCGCTGCAGCAGGCGCAGCTCGGACGTCGGCACGTACGGCACGGCGCCGACCACGACGTCGACGCACCCCGCGAGCGTGCTTGGCAAAGGTGCGAACAGGTCGCCGCGGTAGACCTCCACCCCGTTGGCCGCCGCACAAGCGACGGCCCGCTCGTCGACGTCGGAGGCGACCACGCGCGCACCGGGACGGCCCGCCGCCAACGTCCTGGCGATCGCCCCGCTCCCGGTGCAGACATCGATCGCCGTGCCGTTCTCCGGCAGCCGCTCGACGGCGCGGAGTGCAAGCGGCTCGGTCTGCCACCGGGGCACGTACACCCCGGGATCGACGCGGATCTCCACACCGCAGAACGCGACGCGTCCGGTGATCCAGGCGAGCGGCTCGCCGGTGAGCCGGCGGGCGACGAGCGAGGCGAGGACGCCGGGGTCGCCGGCCGCGCTCGCGAGCAGTTCCCGCGCCTCCTCGCCCGCCGCGACAAAGCCGGCGCCCGCGAGCAGCGCCGCGAGCGCCTCGGCGTCGGCGGGCGCCGGTCCGGCTACGGCCCGGACCGTGGGAGCAGGATTCCGCGGATCGTGTGCTGGGTGTTCCACACCACGAGCCGGCCGTCGGTGGCCAGGTTGCGCACGGCGTGCGGCGTACGGCGCAGGCGGCGCAGCAGGTTGTCGCGCACGTCCCAGATCATGATCCAGCGCGGGTAGGCGAAGATGACCCGGGCGCGCGAGATGGAGACGGTGGGGAGCACCGTCGGCCGCACGACCAGTGCGCGCTCAACCGTTCCGGTGCTGTTCGCGTACGCGCGGATGCGCGGCCCGCCGGTGGGCGGCTGGACCAGGGTGACGGCGAACTTCGCCGACAGCGCGATCGCCCTGGCGGTGCCGGTGAACGGTCTCGACCAGCGCAGCCTGCCCGAGTGGTCGCCGCGCAGCTGGAGCGTCGTGGTCGGCGCGATCTCGTAGTCGGTGACGACGCCCGGCACCTCGAGCAGACGCTGCCCCGCATCGGCCAGGAACGCGGGTCCGGGCGCGCCCGGCACCAGCGGGTGGCTGACCGCACCGCCCGCCCCGACCACGATCCGGCGCACCACACCGGTCCCGCTCAGGAGGCCACAATCGCCGTCGGTCGTGACGGTGAACACCGAGTAGTACGGCGCGCCGGCGGCCAGCGGACCGAGGGTCTTGCCCGATCCGAAGCTCCCGCCGCAGCCGATGGTGTAGTTGGTCGGCCCTCTGAGCATGCCAAGCCCGGTTGTCGAGAAGACAGAGTTATCCCGCTCCGTGTTTCCGCCACCGGTCTCGTCCCAGAAGACGTGACGACCGACGAGGCGTACCCACGCGAGCTGCCCGTGCGCCGAATCGGGATCAAGCCGGCAGTTCGTCAGCCGTGTCGGCACCGTCCCGAACTCGCGCCGCCGGTAGAGGTGGAAGCAGTTCGTACCCGCCCCCTCCTGCGCCCAGGCCAGCGATCCGGAGGTCGCCGTCAGCCGCAGGATCTGGTCGGGCGAGCGGTACAGGATCTGGGCCGCGCCCGTGGCCGGCCACACCGCCCCCAACGCGGCGACCGCCAGCACCACATACACACGGATACGACGCACGCACTCCCGAGATACCACACCACCCGAGGGAATGCAACGATCAGAACGAGCCGGTCGCCGCAGGCAGGCAGTTGCCGCCGCCGGTGTTGCTGCTGCAGGTCTGGAAGCTGCCTGTGGCGGAGAGAAGCTTGCCCACAGTCGTGGTCGGGTTGAGGGTGGCGGTGCCGGTCACGGACGTGTTCGATCCGGCGGAGCGGGCACCGACGGTGATCGTCAGCACCGTGTTGCCGGCACTCCACGCCCAGGTGGCGGCAAAGCGGCTGTTGACCCCGACGGTGAGGCCCGAGAGCGTGCCGAGATCGAGGCCGGTGAGGGTGCAGGTGGTGCCCGTGCCGGTGCTTCCCAGCGCGATGCTGCCCGTGGTGGACGTGCAGATGTTGTCGGTCGCCGGCGGCCCCGTCGTCGTGGTGAGCGGCTGGTTGAACGTGATGACGATCTTGTCGCCGGCGTCGATCCTGCCGGCGGTGCCGCCGTTGGTGATCGCCACGCTGGACGCGACGACGCCGAGCTGCGCGGCGGCGGTCGGGTTCAAGGCCTGGCTCGACCATGTGCCGTACGTGGTCGCCACCTTGTAGCAGTAGTACGTGCCCTGGGGAGTCGAGCGGCCGGTGTCGGTGTACGCGGTCGTGGCGGTCGTGGAGAGCGCGGAGAATGTGGCGGACGCGCAGGAGCTCGACGTGCCGTTGGCAACGCCCGAGACGGCGTAGCCGGAGCCGCCGGAGCCCGCCGTCCAGCCGAGCACCACGTTGTGGCCCGACGGAGTGGCCGTGAGCCCCGTTGGTGCGACCAGCGAACGGGTCGAGAACGACTCAGACGCCGTCGGCGCCGACTTGAAGGTGGCCTGGGCGACGCCGGCCGACCCAAGCGTCGCGCCGGCGATCATGCCGAGGACGAGTGGAAGCCTGGGGATCCTCATGCCGGCTCGGATCGGGACGGGTCGGGCCGCGGGCGCCAGATCCGCCAAAGCAGCAGGACGACGATGAGCATCGGCGCCACGAGCATCGTGAGGGTGTGCGCGAGCGGCGAGCGCAGGTCATGGATCGCCGTGCCGAGATCCGGGATCACGGCCCGCATCCGCCACACCTTTGCGCCCTGGAGCCTGGCCCGCCAGGGGTCGGGGGCCGGGTTCGCATCGCCCTTTGTGATCACGACCGGGTGCCGGCCTGCCGAGATGATCCGCACGATCCGGTGCGTCTCGACGTGGTGATTGCCGACCGGGATCCTGTAGCTGATGACCTGACCGACGCGGACGTCGGCGTTCGGCTCGGGCGTGACCAGCACGGCGTCGCCCGGCGAGAACGTCGGCACCATGCTCCCCGAGAGCACGGCCTCGATCTGGTATCCGAAAAGTCGTGGGCCGATCGCCACCAGCGCGAGCAGCGCGAATGCTCCCAGGACGGCCACCCATGTGACCACGACCGCCGCTGTGGTGACGAGCCGCTTCCCCCGCATCCGCAGCCGGCTCGGCGCGGGCTCGGGCCACGGCGACCGAACGTCCGCGGGCACGTCCACCAAAATCGTGCGCGTCGCCGGTTCGGCGGAGCTCGTGTGGGGGGTGGTTCGCATACGCCGTGGGGTCCGGTCAGCGGCGGCGGGAGGACGGGACATCCCCGTCACTCCCGCCGCCAGACGCGTCAGCTACTGGTTGGTCGCCGCGCGCTGCGTACCGGTGAACGTGTACTGGATCACGGATGACTGGTTCTGGAACGTGTTGGGCGCCGCTGCGGGCAGCGTCAACGTGAACCGCAGGTGGTCGGTCGTACCGGCGGTGAGCGAGGCGAGGCTGCTCAGCGTCAGGTTGCTTCCGATCACCGCGTGGCTCGCCAGCACCGAGGAGGTCGTCCCCGAGCAGGTGTAGGTGTATGCAGGAGCGGTACCGCCTTCAGTCCACGGCACCGAGCACTTGTCGATCACCAGTTGAAGGCCGTTGGTCGCATCGGTATCGAGCAGCGATGAGGTCGTGGCCGTGCTGGTGAGCGTGATCGCCGAGAGGTTGATCGAACCGCTGTTGATCAGGTCGACGCTGCGCTGGATCGTGTCGCCCGCAGCGATGTTGGTCGCCGCGATGTTCAGACGGTTGGTCGAGGAGCCCGTGGCGCCCAGACCGATCGTGACGGTGCCCGACGAGACCGACTGGCTCGCCGAGGTGGAGCTGGTGAACGTGGCATAGGTCGCGAGGCCCGCAATGCTGGCGGCAACGCCAAGCACGCATGCAGAAAGCAGGAGCCTGCTGGCCACAGAACGTCGTTTCATAAAGGATGATCCTTTGGGGGAAGGTTGGTGCACCTGCCGGCACACCTGGTTAGGCACCTGCAGATATCGGCCGAGTCTCCGAGAGATTTATCCCTGGATCGAGGGAGCAATCGCGGGCGCCCGCCGCCGATTTCTTGGACACGCTCCTGTGTGAGCGGATTTACTTGCCAAGGAAGGAATTTGGAATGGGCCAAGGAAGCGCCCGAATCCGGTCGCGCATGGTCCGCGTGCTTGCGGTCTGCGGCAGCGCGGCGATGGCGCTCGCGGCGTTCACCACGCTCGCAGCGGCGGCATGGATCCGTGACGTGCAGCACCCGCGCGCGCCCCACATCGCGCTCCTGGTCGATACCGGCGGCACGCTCGGCCTCTCAGTGGCCCTGCCGCCTCTGGCAGCAGGCGACGTGCAGGAGCGCACGGTCACGCTGCGAAACGGCGCCGCTGGGCCACTGGCCGTGGTGGCGGTGACCGTCGGCGCCTCTGGCGGATCACCCCTGGCGACGGACGCTCGCTACGGGCTGCGGCTGCGGATCGACCGCTGCTCGCGCCCGTGGGTCGCCACAAAGACCGCCACGCTGCGGTGCCCGGGGACGCAGGCGCAGCTGATGGGCTGGAAACCCGTCGCGGTCGGGATCGCCGGTCGCAGGGTCGGCGGCGTGCCGAGCGGAGGCGCCGCGTGGCTGCGGGTCAGCGCCCAGCTGCCGGCGGCCGCGCCGGCGAATTTCCAGGGTCTGTCTGCGCAGCTTCAGTATCGCTTCACCGCGGCTTGACCTGTTCTGACCTGGGTGTTACATTCGCCACGGAGTCAGGCGCCGACGGGTGACGCCCGGCTGGGGGAAACGCAACCGGAGGTGAGACGTGAAGAGCCGCTGGTCAGTCATGCGACGTTTCGGATGGGTGCTCATCGGGGTGCCCGCACTGGGCCTTGTGGGTATGACGGCGGCGGCCGCCGCTCCCGTCACGCACCACAGCGCGGGGGCCCGGCTCCACTACAACGTGACGCCCCGCGCGGGCACGAACAATCTCGACTGCAACGGCTGGAGCCCGAAATACAAGGCGCTGGCGCCGGCTCACCGGGCGCTCTGTACAGATCCTCGCGGCCCGAGCGATTCCACGTACAGCTCGGCCCACGACAGCTACGCAGGCGGCCGGTTCCTCGACAACGGCCACTACGTCGGCCACGACGAGCCGAGCGTGAAGTTCATCTCGAGCACACCGGGCTCGGGCAACACCATGACCTACTTCATGAAGTTGCCGAGGGACCCGAAGAAGGCCGCCACCAACTCCGGCAGCGTCATCAAGTACGCGGAGCTGAGCGTCGCCCCCTGGTTCGGACTGCCGATATGTGATCCGGGGTCGTACCCGCAGAACCCGTGCACGCCCCACAGCGATGCCAACTCGGGTGCGATCAGCGATCCGAACGCCGCGGGCTCGGCGTTCATGGAGCTCCAGTTCTACCCGCCCGGATTTGCGCCGTTCGCCGACAACGTGAGCTGCAGCAAGAAGCAGTGGTGCTCGGCGCTCACGATCGACAGCCTCGAGTCCAAGTTCAACTTCGTCGACCTGAACCCGAACTGCGAGGAGCCGACCAACTTCGCCTTCTTGCAGGACAACGGTGTCCCGGCCGGACCTCCCAGTCCGCAGCTCGCCGATGGGGCCACGTTCAGCCCGAACGGCCACACGCTGAAGCTCAACCCTGGCGACGTGCTCAAGGTCGCGATCACCGACCCACTGACCGGGCCGAACGCCGGCTTCACGACCACCGTCACGGACGAGACCACCGGCAAGACCGGGTACATGGTCGCCAGTGCCGCCAACGGGTTCATGAGCACCAACTACCTCAACTGCGACGGCACGCCCTTCACATTCCACGCCGAGTACAGCACCGCCAGCCAGCAGAACCAGGTGCCCTGGGCCGCGCTGGAGGGCGGAGTCCTCATGCAGCAGGAGACCGGGCACTCCGAGGTCTGCACCTCCCTCAGCAACCGGGATCCGGTCGTCGAGCCGGGCGTCGTGGTGGACACGCGGGTCTATGACACCTGCCGGGGCGACAACAGCGAGGGCAGGCACCGGCATGATCGTGGCGAGGGTCCATGCAACCCCGTTACCGGTGTCTGCAGGCATGCGACCACCGAGGGCGTGCACGGGCCTGTCGCCTGCCCGAGCAACAACTTCGCGAGCGGCGACCTGTGTGAATTCGCCGACGGCTACTGCATGCCGCAGGGAACGCGCACGGTGATCGTGAACGGCGTGCGTACGAAGGAGACCTCGCCGGTCAACTTCTGCGCCGACAACCGGTTCCAGAACGGTGACCTCGACTTCGACGGCATTCCGTACCAGAGGGGCACCTGGCCCAACGGGTCAAAGAACACGCCGACCACGATGCGGTACGTCGGTCCGTTTCTCGCGAACGGGGATACCTATCCGACGGTCCAGTTCGAGACCGACATCGCCGGCTCGGAGTCCCTCTGCAACATCGACACCGGGGAGGACTGCCTGGCCCCGCCACTGGGCGCCAAGTTCTACCCATTCTGGACGCTGACACACAAGCAGACCCTGGGCCACGATCTGTTCCCAGCCCGCGCCTGCGTGTGGAACTTCGGCTCCACGATCAAGCACGTCACGACGAACAACCTGGGCCGGGTTTCCCAGTACGGCGTCTCTGACACCGCCCGGTACGGCGGCACCATCATCTCGGCGCCGCAGCCAAACCCGGAGATCACGGGAGGCTGCCCGACGCTCTAACGCGTTCGCACAGATGCGACGGAGGCTTCGGCCGTCGTGAAGACGGGGAGCGCGCCGGCCGGGTCCGACCCGATGCCGGCGCGCTCCACGGTGTCACTCACCTGGCCGATCCCGTGTGCGATCTCACGAGCTGAATCCGCTGATCGCGTCGCCGATCAGCTTGGCCCCGATCACGAGCAGCAGCACCACCATGATCACGGCGTTGTTGGCACCCATCCACATCTTGAGCCGTTCGAGCAGCGGCCCGCTGCGGTCACCCATTCCAAAGTAGATCACCACCGGCGCGCCGACTCCAATTGTCCCGATCAGCGCGAAGACCGCATAGGCGACCGCCTGGTCGCCGCCGCTGATCCCCGTGCTCGCGATCGATGCCGCAGCCGCGACCGAGAGCAGGAGATTCTTGGGGTTCGCGCCGGCCAGGAGGGCTCCGGCGCCGAGCGACTTCGGTGGGGTGAACCCGTCGATCGCGCTCATCCACTTGGCAGACTCCGGCTGCTCTCCCGCATGCGGCCGGCCACGCCACTGTTTCACCGCGATCAGAAGCGCCCCGGCTCCCAGCAGCAGCTTCAGCCAGTTGACCCACGTGGCCGGCTGGCTGTCCTGGCTCGCGTTCGTTGGCCCGGCGACGAGCAGCACGATCGCGCCGACGACCGCCAGCCCCACGAGCCACCCGACGACGAACGCGGGCCCGTTCACGCGCCCCTTCCTTGTCACGAGCATCAGCACGACCGCGATGATCGGCAGCGGGCTGAGCGCGACGCCGATCGCCAGCGGAAGCACCTGTCCGACTGCGTTCCCCATTGGTGCGCTGCATTCAACCGCCCCCGCAGCCGCGTTTCCTCACCCGAACCGGACGAACGGGCGCCCACGCGCGGCCAGGCCGTACACTCGCCCGGTGACGACGTGCACACAGTGCGGCGGCGAGAACCCGGCCGAAGCGCGATTCTGCAACTCGTGCGGTGCGCCCCTCGACGCCGAGCCCGCGCCGGCGCGGGAGGTGCGAAAGACCGTCACGGTGCTCTTCTGCGACGTCGTCGGATCGACCGAGCTTGGCGAACGGCTCGATCCCGAGGTCGTCCGCGGGCTCATGTCCCGGTTCTACGCGGCAATCCGGGAGCCGGTCGAACGTCACGGCGGGACCGTCGAGAAGGTGATCGGCGATGCGCTGGTCGCGGTGTTCGGAGTCCCGGTCGTGCACGAGGACGACGCGCTGCGAGCGGTGCGGGCCGCGCTCGAGATGCAGGCCGCCGTGCGGGCAACGGGCGACGTCCAGGCCCGTATCGGCGTGAACACGGGCGATGTGCTTGCACGCGACGCCACCGCCGGGGAGTCGCTCGTGGTCGGGGATGCCGTCAACGTGGCGGCCCGGCTCGAGCAGGCCGCCGCGCCGGGCGAGGTGCTGGTCGGCGAGGCGACCTGGGCGCTCGTCGGGCACGCCGCCCGCGGCGAACAGGTGGTGCCCATCGTGGCAAAGGGGAAGCGGCTGCCTCTCGAGGCATGGCGGCTTCTCGAGGTCGATCCCGAGGCGGGCGGACACCGGCGCCGGCTCGACCTGCCGATGGTCGGGCGCGAGTCCGAGCTGGATCTTCTGCGCTGGGCACTCGCGCGCACCGACCGCATCCACCGGCCGCACCTTGTGACCATTCTGGGACAACCGGGCATCGGCAAGTCGCGGCTCGCGTCAGAGGTTCCGGGTCTGCGAGCCGGTCTGACGGTCCTGGTCGGGCACTGCCGGAGCGTTCCCGGACTGTCCTCGCTCGAGCCGCTGCTCGAGGTCGCGCGCGGAGCGGTCTCGGACGGCCCCGGACTTCCCGAGACCGTCGCCGAGCTCATGCCGGGAGAGCCGGATGCCGAGGCTGTCGCCGCGTGCCTTTCGGCCGATCGCGCGGCCGGAGCACCCGACGTCGCGTGGGCCGTGTCGCGCCTGATCGGGACGATGGCCCTCGCGGGCACGGTGGCGATGGTGCTGGAGGACGTGCACGCGGCCGACGATCAGCTCCTGGACGTCCTGGAGCAGTTGCTCGGCCGCGGGCGGCGCAGCGACCTGCTCGTCGTGTGCACCGCCAGGCCGGAGTTTGCCGAGCGCCGGCCCGGTTGGGGCGCGGGTGCGAACACGATTTCGGTCGCGCTCGAGCGCCTCGACGACGTGCAGACGCGCGACCTCTTGACCCACGCCAGCCCGGCGCTTCCGGCCGACCGGGCCGAGCGCGTCATCGCCGCGGCCGAGGGCAACCCGCTCTTTGCAGAGCACCTCGCCGCGCTGGTGGGCGAGCATGACGCCCCCGGCGGGCTGCCCCGCTCGATCCAGGTCCTCCTGACGGCGCGCCTCGAGGCGCTCCCCGAGCCCGAGCTCGACGTGGTGCGTGTCGCCGCCATCGTCGGACGCGAGTTCTCGGTCTCGGCTGTCGAGACGCTGCTGGGCCGGTCGATCGAGGTCGAGGTCGACCGGCTCGAGCAGCGCGAGCTGGTCGAGCCGACCGTCGCCGGCAGATACCAGTTCGGGCATGCGCTGCTGCACGAGGCCGCGTATGGGCTGATTCCGAAGGGGCGCCGGGGGCATCTGCACGTGGAGCTGGCCCGGTGGCTCGATGCAAACGGAGCGAGCGATGCGGCCGTGGGCGATCACCTGGAACGGGCCTTCCTGCTGCGATCCGAGCTGGGCCAGATGGACGGGGCCACGGCGAGCCTGGGCGAGGAGGCCGGTGAGCGACTGGCTGCGGCGGGCCGGCGGGCGGATGCGATGGGGGATCCGCAACGGGCGCGGCGACTGCTCGAGCGCGCCCTCGACCTTCTGCCCGCGGACGGCCCGGAGCAGGCCGCGGCGATGGTCGAGCTTGCGGCCGCAGCCTGGAACATCCTTCCGCGAGTGGAGGCGCAGCGCCTGCTGACCACCGGGGCCGCTCTTGCCTCTGAGCACGGCCTGCGTGCCCTCGAGCTGCGCGCCGGCCTGCTCTACCTCGGGACGATCCCCGACGACTCCCCCGACGCGCCGACCGAGCACGATGTGATCGCCCAGACCAACGCCGCGCTCGAGGAGCTCGAGCTGCTCGACGATCCGCGTGCCCTCGCGAGCGCTCTCTGCACGCGGGCAAACGTCGAGTACGCGCTCGGCCGGGCCGCCGCCGCGTACGCATCCGCAGACCGCGCCCTCCAGGTGCTGCGAGCCGCCGACGAGGACACCGTCTGGGCGCTGGAGAACCTGGTCCAGAGCATGCTCGAGTCACCGATGCCCGTATCGGCGGCCGAGCAACTCCTGGAGCAACTGGTGAGCGAGCTCGGCGTACGACCGACTGTCCGGTCTGAGCTGATCAAGGGGCAGGCCGAGCTGGCCGTGATGGGCGGTCGCCCGGATGAGGCGTGGGCGCTGCTCGACGCGGTGCGCGAGATCGAACGGGATCTCGGCCGGAACCTGGACCCGTGGCTCTTCCAGCGCTGGGGAGTGCTGCTCGTACGGGCCGAACGGTTCGAGGAGGCTCGGAGCATGCTCACCGGGGTTGTCGCGGAGCTGGATGAACGGGGCAACGAGTCGGGCTACGCGCTGAGCTGGCTGAGGTTCGCCGAGGTGCGGCTCGGAAATGTCGTCACCACGACCATCCCACAACCGGCGGGATACGAGGCGGGCACGTACGCCCACCTCGCGGCCTCCGAGGTGCACCTCGCCAAGGGCGACGCGGAGCGCGCGGTGGCGCACGCCCGCGAGGCGGTGGACATCGCCGCCACCGGTGACTGGGTCGTGCTCGAGGGCGACGCACGCCTGACGCTCGCCCGCGCGCTTTGCCCCGCGGGCGATCGGGCGGCGGCCGCGAAGCAGGCGCGCGCTGCGGTCGGGCTCTACACCGTTAAGGGGCACCTGCCGGGAATCGCCGCGGCCGAGGCGTTCCTGGAATCACTGGTCTAACTGTCCTGCCTACAGAGGTTGTGAACGGCTGAGGTAGCCGTCCGGCCCTCCTTCGAGGCTATGTGGGTCTTGCCGGACCTACGCTCGAAGGAGGGCGCGGATGCATCTGCACGCTAACGCAAGCTCGGACTGGCGGGTCGTTTAGCGCTGGTCGGGGCGGTTGAGGAGGGGTTGTCGCTGCGGGCGGCTGCGGCGGTTTTCAACGTGTCGCCGGCGACGGCGCACCGGTGGTGGCATCGGTGGCTGGATGGTGGTCGACGGCCGCAGGCGCTGCTTGATCATTCCAGCCGACCGAAGCGGTCACCGCGGCTTTTGGCTTTCGAGTTGCAGGAGCGGATCTGTGCCTGTCGGCGGCAGACGGGTTGGGGTCCGCGGTTGATCGCTTCGGCGACCGGGTTTGCGCACTCGACGGTGTGGAAGGTGCTTCGCCGCAATGGCCTGTCACGCCGCCCGACGGTGGTCAAGGAGCCCGCCAACAGCTACGAGTGGCCCTGCCCTGGCGATCTGTTGCACATGGACACGAGCCGCTACGCCCGGTTTCTGCGGCCTGGCCACCGCGTCACCGGCGACCGCTCGCAACGCTCTCGCCACTGGATGCACCCCGACACACGAGTCGGCTTCGACTATGCCCACGCGATCATCGATGACCACTCTCGGCTTGCCTACGTCGAGCTGCACCCCGACGAAAAGGCAGCCACCGTGACCGGCTTTGTTGAGCGCGCCCTGGCCTTCTTCGCCCAAAACGGCATCGTCGCCCAGCGACTGATGACCGACAACGGCTTCAGCTACGTCAAGAACCGCTCCCTCCGCGAGCTACTCGCCCGCCACGGCATCCGCCACCTCACCACGCAGCCTACCGCCCGCGCACCAACGGCAAGGTCGAGCGCTTCCACCAAACCATGGCTCGCGAATGGGCCTACGGCCTCGCCTACCGCACACACCACCACCGAAACCACGCGCTGCCATACTGGCTCGACCACTACAACCGGCACCGGCCACACAGCTCACTCGGAAACCGACCGCCAACCAGCCGCGTTCACAACGTCCGTGGGTAGGACATCTAACTAGCGGCTCTGGCGAGCTCCGGCACGAAGAGGGCGGCATTGATCGTGCCCACACCGGACGCCAGGTCATAGCCGGGCAGTGCTGGGAAACCGGTCACGTGATTCTGCTTGCCGCCCTGCGGGAAGGCCACCGAGTTGTTGCCGGACGTGACGTCGACGATCCCGGGTGCGCCCGCCGCCGAAAGTGCGTAGAGCGCGGGGTTGATCAGCCCGATCGGGTGGCCGGCGACCTGGTCGGCGAGCGCGATGACGCCCGCCATCAGCGGCGTGGACTCACTCGTGCCGCACGTGACATACCACCCGGCCGGCTGGCCGCGGAAGCTCTGATACATGTCGACCCCGCCGTTGCAGGCGCCGCTCATCGAGATGTCCGGGACGCCGCGCCGTGCGCCGACCACGCTCGCGACACCGTTCTGGTAGGCGGGCCGCGGGAAGATGACCGACTTGCCGCCTCCGCCCGCAAGCGCGTTCGGCGTGGGAGAGCCGTAGATGTAGTTGAGGGTCGGCACGTTGAAGGTGTCGTTCCAGACCGTGTCGGGCGCGGTGTGGTTGCCCGCAGCATCGAGGTGGAGCTGCGTGCCGCCGACTCCGGTTACGAGCGGATCGCTGTCCGGCCACGAGGTGACCGGGAACAGGTAGTAATCGAATGCGTTGTTGACATCCGCCGCGCCACTGTCACCCGACGCGGTGAGGACGGTGATGTGGTGGTGGAACGCATCCGTGTACGCGCCCCGCAGCGAACGCAGCTCACCCGCGTTCGAGAAGGTCTGCTCGGTCGCGCTGAAGCTCTGAGAGATGACACCGCCGATGTGGTGTTTGATGACGTACTTCTCGGCCTTGATGATGGCCGGGAAGCCGGTCGCGCCCTCGTTCTCGACGGTGGGCGTGGCCACGACGACGATCCTCGCGTCAGGTGCCATCACATGGCTGTACTCGACGTCGAGCTCGGTCTCGCCGGCCCATCCGGCGCGATTGGAGTTCGGCTTGTACGGCGCGACCTTCCCGCCCGGCTCGATGGTGGTCAGCGACGGCGGGGCCGGCAGGCCGAACGCCTTGTCGAACACGTTCAGGTCGTGACGCAACGTCGGCGAGCCGTAGCAGTCGACGATCACGATCGTCTCGCCGCGTCCGTCGGTGCCGTGCGCGAAGAGCGGCCCGAGGTTGTAGGCACGCTGGATCTGGGCGGGCGCGTAGCAGGCGATGCCGATGGTCTTCTCACACTCGGCCGTCGTCAGCGGCTTCGATTCGGCTCTGGATGCGTGCACGAACCCGGAATGGAGGGTCACCACAGCCTGCGCGGTGGGCGCGGGCCGAGCGCCGCCGCCCGCCTGCGCACCGATGCCCAGAACGCCAACCACGGCCGCGACCACGATTGTCGCCAGCACCCCTCGTCGTGCCCCCATGCTTCCCCCTTTTGCCCCCACGCGTGAGTCCGCGACTTTACCAGAACCGGTCAACCTAGCAGGTCGTGTACGTGCCCGGCCGCGAGCGCCCCGCTGCGCAGCGCTCCCTCGAACCATCCCGCCTGCTCGAAGGCAACATCGGATCCGGCGAACGCGAGGCGGCCGACCGGCCGGAACCGCTCGGGATCGACGAGCTCGAGGTGGCCGGCGGGCGCGGTCAGCCAGGTGCCTCTCGATGCCGGATCGCCGATCCAGTCGTGGCTCGTCCAGTCGACCAGCTCCGCCTCGGGGTAGAACACGCCCAGGGCGCGCTCGACGTCGGTGCGAGCGGCCGGGTCGAATGACTCGTCGAACCACCCGAAGCCGATCACGAGCGTGACTCCGTCGTGTTCGCGATCGGCATAGAGCCAGTTCAGCCCCGACGCGACGCCGGCGGCGATGCCGTGAGGCGCGACATTGCGTGCCAGCATCAGCACCTTCACGGCGGCGCCGGCGTTGGTGCCGGGCGCGACCCGGGCCCGCTCGGGCAGCGGCGGGGTGACCGTAACCGCCGGCAGGCAGTTGATCGTCACCGCCAGCACCAGGGCCCGGGCCGACAGGCGCTTGCCGGTGGACGTCACACATGCAACGGCATCGGCGTCGTGCTCGATCGAGACCACCGGCTCCCCCATCCGCACCTGGACTCCGGGTGCCTGTGCCAGCGCCTCCGCCAGCCGGCTCCACCCGGCCTGCGGGCCGTGGGCGAGGCAGGTCACGAGGCCGGTGAGCCCCCCGTGCTCTGCGATCGCGCCCAGGGCGTCGCTCGCAGCGCCCCTTTCGGGTGGCGCCCCGCCCATCAGAAGCCACCAGCCGAGCGGAAGTCGCGCAACGCCGGGCTGGGATCGAGCGTGTCGACATACTCCGCCGCCGACAGCGCGGCGGCAGAGCGGTCGCCCGCCGCGGCCGCCCGCGCATCGCGCTCGACCCGCAGCAGGGCCGCCTCCAATGCGCCCACCTCGGCCCACGGCACGGGCAGGCCGTGCCGAAGGATCCCATCGGTGTACCAGCGCGCGTGATCGATCCCGCCGTAGTCGCGCACCGCGAGCCCGTAGCGCTCGAGCTCGCGCCGCACCTCGTGCTGATCGGCGTGAACCACGAGCCCCCGAGCTCGACCACGTGTCCGCCGAGCTGCGAGCTGAAGCCGCGTCCACCGACCCGGTCGCGCGCCTCGAACACCAGCACCGCCCGGCCTGCATCGGCCAGATCGCGCGCGGCTCGCAGCCCCGCCAGACCTGCTCCGATCACGATCACATCGACGGCGGCGGTGCCGCCGGGCCGCGCTACAGGTGGCAGCTTGGCCTTGCCCCAGGCGTCGAGTTTCGCGATCGCCTGCTTCGCGGAGGCCGAGTTGAAGAGCGATGCGTCGGCGGCCAGCGCCGGCCCGGCCTTCTGGATGTTGTACTTGTACTTCGCGAGGATCGTGTTCAGCTTGGTGAAGTCGACGTACAGCAGCTGCAGGCTGGGCTTGATGTCGGACGGAGCGACGGCCACCACGGCCGAGAAATCCTGCCCGAGCTTGGTGTAGAACGCCTTGATCCCGGCCGGTCCCGCCGAGAAGTTGGCGAGCACCGCAGCCTCCTTCGGCTCCTGCGCCTTCCACTTCTTGGCAAGGCCGCAGAAACTGGAATCCGACACGCCGCCACCGCCCGAACTGGTCGTGGGCGTGGATGTCGCCGGCGAGCTGCCGCCGCCGGCCGCGGTGGTGTTGGCCGACGTCGAGGGGCTCGAAGAGCTGCTCCCGCATGCGGCGGCCAAGACCAAGACCGCGACGGTACACGCGACAGTCAGCAAGCGACGATGCAGGGCATTCCCCATGACGCAGACACTGTACTCGCAGGATGCTCCGTGGTCAACGATAATTTGTCCAGCGGCCCGCACGGCGAGCCCCGCGCCCGCGGAGGGCGGCGTAGACTCACCCGAAACGAGGGGAGCGCGCGATGGGAGGAGCCTCGGTCTCGCCGGTCTCGTGGTCGGGCAAGAGCCCGCCGCCGGACCGTCACATGTCCGCAGAAGGTCTCACCGGGGTGGGTGGACGTCCTCGCACCGGCCGCTTTTCGCCAGCCTGTCTCGCCGCCAGCTGACGAAGATCGCCGGGCTGGCAGCGAGCAAGCGGTACGCCGCCGGGTCCGCCCTCGTCAAGTCGGGCGCCCCGGGGGAGTCCGTCTTCGTGGTGCTCGACGGTCAGGCCGTCGTGCGCGCGGGCGCTCGTCGCATCACCCTTGGTGCCGGCGACTTTTTCGGCGAGATGTCGCTGCTGGACGGCGAGCCCAGGTCGGCGACCGTCACCGCCCGCACCGACGTGCTCGTCATGATGATCCCGCGCTCAAAGTTCCTCAAGCTGCTCGAGAAGGAGCCCCGGATCGCGATCGCGGTGATGACGACGCTGTCCGGCAGGGTGCGCGCGCTTCAGGCCGCAGCCGGCGTGTGACCGGCGGGCATCACCGGTCCGGCGAGCGCTGAGCCGGCTCGTTCGGTCGCAGCCACAGGCTGACATGGCTGGGGTGCATGGTCGATCCGACGATGCCGAGCACGTCCGCGTGGAGGGTGTCGAGGTCGATCTCCCGGCGCAGCTGGCTGCTGAACGCCTCGAGCGTCTCGGCGACGTCGTACTTGGCGCGGTAGAAGCGGCGGTCAACGGTGCGCTGGATGCGGGTGCGCAGCGGCTGGAAGGCGGCGGCGACCGCAAGGGTCGAGAGCGTCACCGCGATCGCCCCCGACTGCCCGGTGGCCATGCGGGCGATCCATCCCAGCGCGGCGATGCCGCCCAGATAGAGCAGCGCCAGCGCCACCACGAGGGTGGCGTAGACAAGCGTCTTCTGGATGATCACGTCGATCTCGAACAGGCGATAGCGCAGCACCGCCACCCCGATCGCGACCGGACCAGGAAAAAGCTGAAAAGGGCGATGTCCTGCAGCAAGCTGAGCCACGGCGGGGTCGCCGAGTGCAGGGTGAGCACGATCGACACCGGCTCGACGATGGCATAGATCATCGCAACGGCGCGGCGGCCGCCACCAGCCACTTCGCCTGCAGGCGCTCGACGCCGCGCGAACGGCGAAGCGCAGCACCAGGCTCAGGGCCGAGAGCGCCATGCACACCGGAATCAGGATGATCGACGCGTGGGCAATGTCGATCACGGTCGAGAGTGAGGAGATCCCGAGCGGGTTCGTCGCGTGGGGATAGCCGAGCTGCTCATCGTGCCGGGCGTGACCGCCAGCGACACCGTGCCGACGACAATCGCCACCGCACTCAGCCACGCCACCCAGCGCCACCGGGGCGTGAGCAGGTGGCCGTCCGGGAAGAGCAGGATCAGAAACGTGCCCGAGAGGCCGATCGGCGGCACCCAGAAGCCCCGGCGATCGCCGCGGTCGCTGCCGCGAACGGCAGCGACCCGGGATGCAGGAGCAGGCCGTAGTCGGAGTAGTCGGAGTTGGCAATTCCCAGGCGAGCCCGATCCCGAGGAGCAGCCATCCGATGGCGTTCCCGGGGCGCCGGGTGGCGACCATCACCCCCACCACCGAGAACGTGAGCAGGCTCAGCAGGAACACCCCCTCGAGCCAGATGGCGGTGCTCCCGCCCGACCAGCCGGTGGACTGGCTGACCAGGCTGCTGGTCGGAAACGCGAGGGCGAAGATCGCCGCATAGACGGCCAGCGTCACGGCGAATATCCCCCACGCCGTCGCCCTGGCGGCCCCCGAGCTCATCGCGCTCTTCCGATCACCCCCACACTATCGCCGACGACCGTCCCGGGACCGTTACGGTCGCATCTGGAGTCAGCGGCGAGTCGCAGACCGGCCGCGACGAGCATCCCGCCCAGGCGGAGACGCACGTGACCCCTGCGACTGGCGGGTGCCGATGCCTCGGTACGCAGGAGCGCGAAGCGCTCGGCGGCGAGGATCGTCCGTAGCTGGGTGTCCGTCGCTGGCATCTGTACACCTCTCTCCATCTCAAGTATCTTTATGTCGAGAGACATTACCCGCGATATCTCTCGACGTCAAACGAATATGTGCGACACTTCCACGCAATGACCGCAAATGACCAGCCCCGAGACCACGTCGACCGGTTCCTCGAAACGATCAATCTCGTGCTCCCTGACCTCGACCTCGAGGTCGAGGGCATCGTCGACCGGATCTCGGGCATCAGCCGCCGCCTGCACCGCACGATGGACGAGACGCTTCACGAGTTCGGCCTCGACTCGGCGGAGCACAGGGCGCTGTCGGTGTTGACCCAGGCCGGGCCGCCGTATCGCAGCACGCCGGGGCGATTGGCGGAGCGGATGGATCTCTCGAGCGGGGCGATGACGAACCGCCTCGACCGGCTCGAGCAGGCGGCCTGATCCGGCGCCTACCCGACCCCGACGACCGGCGCCGGGTCGTCGTCGAGCTGACCGACCACGGCCGGGAGACGTATCGGGAGGCCGTCGGGGTGCAGGCCAAGAAGGAAGTGCTGGCCGACCGCCGCACTGAACGAGCGGGAGAAGGCCCAGCTAAACAACCTGCTCCGCCAGCTGATGCTGGAGTTCGAGCGCCGCGAGCAGGCGGCGAACGCCGGAGGCGGGACCCGGCCATGACGGTGGACGTCCGCACCGAGATCGAGATCGATCGGCCGGTCGCGGAGGTCGCCGGGTACGCCGCCGACCCCGACAACGTCACCGCCTGGTACGCGAACATCACGTCGGTGGAATGGAAGACCGAGCGGCCGCTGGCGGTGGGCACGCAGGTCGCCTTCGTCGCTGAGTTTCTCGGCCGCCGCGTCGTCTACACATATGAGATCAGGGAGTTCGAGCCCGGCCGGCGGCTGGTCATGAGCACGGCGGAAGGCCCGTTCCCCATGGAGACGACCTACACCTGGGAGCCGGCGCCCAGCGGCGGCACCCGGATGACGCTGCGAAACCGCGGCGAGCCGTCGGGCTTCGCCCAAGATCGCCACGCTCATGATGGCCCGCTCGATGCGGCGCACCAACCGCAAGGATCTCCGCAACCTCAGGCGGGTCATCGAAGCGCGATCATGAGAGCACGGCGCACAGCCGGGCCACCGTCGCCGTGAACGCGTGTGCCGGCGGGGTGGCATAGCCGACGACCAGGGCGGCAGCGTGCTGCCCATCCGGCCGGGCGGCATAGGCCGCGAGCCCTTCGAGGGCGAGCCCGTGCCGGCCGGCGCGGGCGACGACCTCGTGCTCGTCCTGGCCGGGCGCAAGCTCGACGAGCGCGTGCAGGCCGGCTGCGATGCCGGTGATCCGCGCCCGGGGAGCGCGGCGCGCGAGGGCTGCGGCCAGCCGGTCGCGACGGCGCAGATAGGCGAGCCGGGAGCGGCGAACGTGCCTGTGGTAGGCACCGGTGACGATGAACTGGGCCAGGGTAAGCTGGTCGAGCACGCCCGTCTGCGGGTCGGTCAGCAACTTCGCCGCGACGACGTCGGCGTGGAGCCGCTCGGGCAGCGCGAGCCAGCCGAGCCGCAGACCGGGCGCAGCTTTGCTGGCCGTGCCGGCGTATGCGACGTGCTCGGGGCGAGCGCCTGCATCGCACCGACGGGCTGGCGGTCGGCAGCGGAACTCCCCGTCGTAGTCGTCCTCGATGACGAGCCCTCCGGCGGCGACCGCCCAGTCGACCGCGGCACGGCGCCTGCCCGCCGCCAGGGTGACGCCGAGCGGGAACTGGTGGGCGGGTG
>CAVSYD010000005.1:0-676496 GCA_963732075.1 uncultured Actinomycetes bacterium
ACGCTGCCGTACAGATCAGGCAAGATCTTAAGCGGATGCCGCAACGGACTTATCCCGCTTAACAGTGGGCGCACTTGCCCCACCGCTGCCTTTGCCGCGCCCCCCACTACCGAAGGCGTAGCCGCCGCCGCAGGGTCTACCGCACCAGAATATGCAGGACGCGCCAGACTCCCAGCCATCGCCGCCGCCCCGAGCGGATCTTCGGCAAACATCTCCTTCGCGCCCGTCCACAACTTCCCGGCCGTCTCGCGCGGATTCATGATCGCGTGGCCAATCGCGGGGAGTGCCTTCAGCGGATTAACGATGGGATCTTGCTGCCATTGACCCTTATCCATGTGGCCGGACTGATCGGCACCCATCGAGCCACCCATGCCCTGCGTATAGAGATTCTTGGCAGATCGCGGGAGATTGGTGAGCGCGCGCTGCATGATGCCGGGCTTCTCGGCATCACCACCAGAGACAGTAACCCAATCATCCACCTTCGGGGTGACGGTCTGCCAATCGTCTACTTGGGGGGTTGTCCCGGTTGCCATGTCTTTCCGCCGTCAAGAGAATATCGATATGCCTTGGTGGATGGGCTCTGCTGAACAATGGGGGCAGTCCCTCCGCCACCCTGAGTCTTTGCCGTCTCCATCTGCCTGACTCGATCACGAGCCTTTTTGTCTGCCGCGATGATTTCCTCGCGCGATCCCGCGTTACCCATGGAGTCGATAGCCTCATTCGCGATAGAGGCTTTCTGCTGAAGGCGCTCGGCTACGGCATCCAATACCTGCGTCAATTGTCTCTGCGCCTCTGCCGGAAGTGCGCCCTGTCTTCCTTGCTCCTTAATCCAGCCTTCCAAACTCCCGCTTATCCCGAGCGCGTGGGCGATATTGTCCTGTTCAGATTTCGTGATGCGAACCCCACTGCCGGGGCCTGAAATAACAGCCGTGAGAACTTTGGGAATGGACAACTTTTGCGCCTCAGCATTGCCGGTAACCATTTGCTTTGCTTCGGCTATTTTGTCTAGCTGTGCCTGCGCATCCGTCAGTGACTTGCGGTGATCCTTGGAGAAGTTCTGAACCTCGCGATCGAGGGCAGCGTTTTTAGCCAGATCCGCAGTGTCCGGATTTATTCTTTGCGGTGGCTGTACCGCCGCTGCTATTTTCGCCCTGGCCGCCAAGCGATTTTGGAAATTATCCGGTAGCTTATTGTCCTTCAGGTATTGCTGAACGTCTTGCTCATTCTCGCTCTGAACGGGTGGCTTCTCCAGGCTCGTTATCGCCTGCTGCAACTGCCTTACCTTTGGATCTTGGCTTGGATCAACACCACGCTTCATGGCATCCATCACGGCTTCTGAGTGCTGGACTTTTATGTCGCCCTTCTTTTCTGCTAAGGCGAGCAATCGAGCGGTGGTCTTATCATCATAGCGGCCACCGCGCGGAACGCCGACCGCATCCGCAATTACATCGGGCAATGGCTCCTCGGTAACCTTTTCGCCCTCAGCTTTCTGCGCTGCTAGGCCCATGGCTGTGGGCCTGCGCCGCTCAAATCCAGCGGGAGCCGGACGACCGCCCACTACAGGGGTAGATAGTTTAGGATCAAACGGAACCTTGCCGCCGGGGGTCTGCACGGTTGGGTTATACATCCCGGCCAGGGGGCTCGGCGGAGGAATCGCCGGAGGGCCTTGCGGTTCAACCGGAGGTCCTTGCGGCTCAGGTGATGGAGGACCCATCAAATCTGGCGCAACCGGAGAGGTTAGCGGGGGCGGACCTTGCAATGTCGTACTCGACGGCATCTGCTGGACTTGCTCTAAATTTGTGCCCGCTTCCTGCCGATCAAGTGCAGACTGCTGCGCCTGATCACGTATCGCCCTAGAATTGGCTTCCGCCTCTTCCTTCTGCGCAATGGTCGCCTGCTTGGTCAGTTCGTCCTGCTCCAACTTACTTTTCGCCTGATAGATCGGCAGATTCTGCCGGAACTTCGCCTCATGTCCGCCGGGGTCCATGATTGCCTGCCCGATCCCAGGAGCATAGAGGCTTGCTGCCGTACCGAGCACGCGGCGGAGCATGGACGGCTTATGCTCGCGGCGATAGGCTAGTTCCTCGTCGATATACTTCTGTGCGGCGTCCGTTTCGGGCATCGCGTTGGCATAAATGCCGGAGCCGCTTCCACCTGGCGTTGAGAATGGATCACCCCCTTTGGAACTGTAATTTCCTTCGGAGCCACCTAATGTCTCCGCATCCTTCGCGGGCGTGTAGCCGCCGAATCCAGACTGGGACGGAGGCACGATCATGAACGGGCCGCCCAACCGTATCTTGTGAGGCTATATCCGGCATCGCCGCACCGTAGAGCGACTGCCGCGATTCATCGGCAGGGTCGTCAGCATAACCTGGACTACCGTAGTTGTCCATGATGCCGTAGGGAGAGTTGTAGCCGCCCATTATCCGAAGGCCCCCGCCCCGCCGCCGCTGCTATAACTGGCAGATGGGCTGCCTAGTGTTTTGGCAAATGCCCCTGCTAACTGAGTCCCGAAACTGGGCGTCCCGATGTTATAGTTCCCCCACTGCCCAGTGGATGTGTTCATATTTCCGAGCGTAGTAGCGCCAGCCCCGAGCTGCTGCTGGTTGAGTCCTAGCCCTGCCTGCGTGGCCGTCCCTTGCTCACCGGTGGCCCATCCCAGCGCCGTGTTCTGGCCTTGGATGCGAGCGTTTGCGGCTTGGCCATAGAGCTGCGACAGTTGCGCTTGCGTCAGATAGTTTTGCTGGAATCCTTGTTGCTGGCCGTATTGCGTGTTTCCTTGGCGGATTCCGTAGAGTTGCGCCGCCCGCTGCGAGGATGCGGCATCCTGTGCCTCTGCTACGTTAGTGCCCTGAGTGCCTTGATACTGAAGGGCCTGGTTATAGAGGTTCGCGTAATTGGCAGCATCTGCATTACCTTGCGCGCCGGTGTACTGCGCGGCGTTGAGCCCCTGATTGCCCACCGTCGTAGCCTGTCCGGTCTTCATCCCGGCGAGTGCTTGTGCCGCGCTTAACTGCGTGTTCGTGGCCCCCTGCGTCACCCCGGCGCCGAACTGGCCGAGGTTCAGCGCTGCATTGGACCTAAGTCCAGCCGATGTCTGATTGGCCCCAAGATTCGCTTCGGCATAATTTAGTTTGGTCTGCCGCTGCGCATCCTCCGCGGAGAGGCGGGCATTTGTAACCGCGTCGGCTGCATCGGATGCCTTCTGCGTCTCGTTCTGCGTATTGAGTGCCGCTAGCGCCAGCGGGTCCGCGTTGCCGGCCGCCAGCGCCGCTTGATAGGTGCGGTTGTAGTCCGCGGTGCGCGAGAGATTCGCTGCTTTCCCTGCCTGATTCTGGAGATCTTGAACCTCCTGATCCGACATCTGATAGTTCGGATCAAGATTGAGAGAAAGCTTATTGGGGTCGAGCGCGGCGTTGACACTGGATGTCGTGTCGCCCACATCCTTGCCAAGCGCGGAATAATAACCGGAGGACGGCGTTAGTCCTTGGTCGGCGGAGATGGAGTTGAAAGTATCGCCTTCCTGCCCGATCACGTGGCCCATCTGCCCCTGCGTGCCAGCGGTGAGGCTGTCCGCCTTGGTCGATGCGTTGCCGATGTTGGCGAGCATCGCTGGGTTAACGCCAGCGAGCGCGGCGCCATAGGTCCCCGGCTGCCCCTGGATGCCCTGCGTTTCCGCATCGGTCGGGTTCAGTGACTGAAACCCGGCCTGCGTCGTCTCGCCTGACTTGTAGGCATCAGGGTTGATGATGTCCGAAGTTTCCTGAGACGTATACCCCGGCGTGTTGGCGATGTTCGCGCCTTCTGTATTCGCCGCAGAGCCGTACATCTGCGCGAGCTGCTGTTGCTGGAGTTGCTGCGCGGTGAGACCGCCCGCAATGTTCTGCCCCCAGTTCAACGCAGCTTGATGGTTCTGCTGCATGGACACCGCCGGATCGTACTGACTCCAATTCGTAGAGAAGTTACTATACGGATTCCCGTTCAGGCTCGTGGGGTTCATCCCCGGAGCCGTGGGGATCTGCGGGTACTGCCCTAGGATTGTGGAGTAGTCGATTGCGGGAGAGGCCATTTATTGCCTGATTTTATTGGCCGTACACTTGGCCGGGATTCTGCATGGGTTGCGCCATGGACTGCATTTGCTGCGGACCACCGGGGCCGGGGTTAAAACTCGGACTCATTGGCTGCGATTGATCCATGGGCTGCGCTAGCCGCGTATCCGACATCCCCGGCATTGGCCCACCCGTCGACGGCGGCCCCATCTGCCCACCACCGCCGCGCATTCTAGCAAGGATCGACGAGGGAGGCGGACCCATCGGGCGCTGCATGGACTGCTGCATGCTGCCATTGCCATACATTGGCGGTCGCTGCATCATCGGAGAGCGCATTGGCTGCGGGCGTCCGAAGTTGCCATTAGGCTGCGCGTCCCCATTCGGTCGCTGCATTCCTCCGCCGCCCATGCCGAACGATGTTTGCGGAACGGAGAGGACTCCGCCCCCGCCGCCCGTTGAGCCTCCTACGCCAGCCGCTGCGGGGTTGACCTGCCCGAGCGTCCCGCCGTCTGCGGGCGGTGGTTGCCACTGTGATTGCGGCTGTCGATAGCCACCGCCGAAACCTGCCGCGCCCTGTCCGCCGCCACCGCCCGGATTCCCACCGCCCCATGCTGACATCGGATGACTCCTTAAGGTAAACCTTTAACTTCCGCACTTCCAATTCAAGTAATACTGTCGCGTTGCTTCCCTATAGCGTACTAGGGATTGGCGGTTGGGGCAATGGGCTGATATCCATCGAAGGATGCAAGGGGACGCCGTTCGGCTTCTGCTCGGGCTCCGTTGCAGTTAGTTCCAGCGCCATATTAAACCCCTTGGCGATTCCCCGTGCTATGCCCAATTCATAGATTTGCTCTTCGCGCTTCGTTAATTTCATTTTCACTCCGGCTTGTTGGGCGTCCGCTCTACCGCCGTAACTTCCACTTTTGTCTCGCGCGCGTATTGGTTCGCGTATGGACACTTCGAAGGAGGATGAAGGGACCATCCTTGATCACCATACGCAGGCATTTCTACCTTACAAAGTTCGCATGTCATGTCGTAACCACTCCTCGATCAACGATGTGATTGTTTACCGCCGTGGCTGTCACTGCTGGCTGTGGCGTGTAGGTCACGGTCAATGTCAAGCCCGGAGGCACCACGCCGCTCAATGCCACTGCCGTCACGCACGGTTGAAGCGACGGAGAAACAACCTCAGTCACCACGCCGCTTGCGAGCCCGGCAATGCCAGCCACCACGGTGCCTGACCATACCAGAACGTCATTCGTGGTAAGCGCCGCGCCTGCGATATCGTGAATGGATGTAAGATCGATCAGTCCAGATATAGCGCCCCCTGCCGCATCCACCTTTAATGGCTGATGCGGGACCACGTAGGACAGCGTTACCGTCGCATCAAACAGTGACGCCCCAAAATTGTGAAGGAATTCCGTTCCCGTCTGCGTCCCACCGCCAATGCCAAGGAAATTAGCGACCTCCGCCCATCCGTCGTGCAGTGGATGTGAAGCCCCAACTCCGAGCCGCAGCATATCCGCTCCGCCATCCGCGAATAGCTTGATATTGTCTGCGCCGCCAAAGGGACGAGTGGTCAGGATCGCGGTAGATTGGCCAGCGCCCGCAGAAAATACAGCTTCCGTGTTCCCGCTAGATGGCGTTGCATCAAAGACCACGAGGGTTCCTGAGATTCCGGCCGCCAAAGATGCCGGACCGAGATAGGTAGATCCGTTCACGGAGAAAACGTTGTCCGCAAGATCCCAGATCGTGAAGTCCGTAAAGGTCCCGCCAGAGTTGGTGGACCGTTGGAGCTTAATGAAGGACTGCGCCGCTCCGCCGTGAATGTATTGGGCGCGGTTAACGTCTAGGTTGTTGCCCCATCCGAGGGTGAAGTTCCCAGATCCGTCGAAGTACAAGCGGGGGGTGTATGCCCCGGCGATCACGTCGTCTACGCGGAGGTAACGGGTTCCTGGATCGGTGCCGTTGGCATTGGTGGCAAGGCCGAGCTGTATTTCAAAAGCCGACGCTCCGAAGCGATAGAATCCGCCCTTATTGGAAACGTTGCTGCTGGTCTTTACCCAATTCGGGAAGCCAGCCGCACGGCTGTTCACGGAGAACCAGCCGCCTTGATCGTCGTTCCCGAAGTTCAATGCGTTCCACGTCAGGACGTTGGGGTCGAAATTCGCGGCACCCATCTGAAGCGATGCGCCGAGAGTGATCGGGAGATTCAGCGGGCTTGATATGTATTCGGGGAGGGAGAAAGTGTTCGACAGGAATCCTTGCAAAACGTCATTGATTAGAACTTGCCCGGCGGTTTGCGGAAGCTTCAAGATGACGGGTAGTCCTCCCTCGATCTGGCACAGGGTTTGCACAGTGCCCTGGCCGTCCGCGCCGTCCACATAGCCACCTGATCCAGTGTCGAAGTGGATTCCGATGCGGGCAGATTCGCAATGGAGTTCCCCGGTCCATTTAAGAAAGCCATGGCGGACACGGATAGCACGGCCATAACCGCAAATGAAACCACCCTGGCCGTAGATGGTCCCGCGCCCATCGATGGTGGTGTTCGGAGCAAAATTGATGTCTATGCTCGCGACTGTGTCGTCCAGGAAAGCCGCATTGGATGGAAATACGTTGGGGTCAAAGATGATCCAGTTATTGCAGCCAAATTGATCGGACGCGGAACTGACCTGAATGCCGGTCTGCATCCAGTTGATAACGTGCGGGCGCCAAAGGCCGGAATTTTCCTGAACCGCATCGCAGAAGATTCCGATGGAACCGGGAACGTGCTGCGCGTCCACGCGCATCTCTTCGAGTCGGGTGAAAAAGGCGATCCGCTCATCGGTCTGGAGTTTCCCGGTGATGCTGATGATGGGAGAGTTGATCGGGAACGCCTCCGCATCGGCGACGAAGATAGATGCCCCGCCGTGATGGCCGGTCGTGACAACGCAGTAGGGAAGTTCGAGCGGTGCGCTGATGAGGTACTTCCCGCGCGGGATCTGAATAAACATACCGCCGTCTGCGGTGAGGGGCGGAACAAAAGTAGTGATCGTGTTCCAAGCGGCTTGAATTGCGGCAGTGTCATCGGTGCCGAAATAAGCGTTGCCGGTAGTGACCGTTCCAGTAGCTGCGATGGCGAGCACCGCAGTGGTGGGCGACGTCACTGATGCGATGGAGGTCCCAAGAACATGACCGAGCACCACAATAGTTCCCTTGAATAAACCAGGCACACCCGGCGATGTTGACTGTATCTTGATCCGGTAATAACGGAAGGTTGGCGGCGTCTCCACATAAGAATTGGATGCGGCAAGCGCAGTTAACGCGGTCGGCCCGTGGACGCTGGATTCCCCTGCGAAGTTGGCGGCATTCGACCCGAACACCTGCCACGTCACTCCCGCGCCTTCGCAATTACCGGCGAAGCCGATCATGGTACCCACGGCGAACGTGTCAATGGTCTGTACGGCGGTTAGGGTGTCGGTTGATCCGGTGGCCTGCACCGAGGATGCCATGTGGGTGACGCGATCCGCAAGACTACCGGCACCGAAAACTATGATCCGCTTGCCGATATCCGTGGAAGCGTTGAACCCCGTCCCGACCGTGAATGTCGCTCCGCTTACCGCCCCGGAAAAGTTATTGCTCAGAGTGAGATGGGTGTTGTCGGCGATACTCTTGACCTGTGCCGTAAATCCAGCCGCCGCGATCCACTGCCCGATTTTTATCTGCGATAGAAACTTAGTGCTCGTTCCTACAACGGCAAGCCCGGTTGCGGTGATGGTCCCGGTTGCCGCGGCGAATACGGACGTTACGGTCGTGGACGTCGCCGTTGTGGATGCCGTGAAGAACTGCACGTCTCCCTTGGCACCTACACCAGAAGGGCCGAGGTCCATGATGGATGGCCGCTCTCCATGCTTCACCCAATTGGCGCGAGTGCCCGAATCCGGATACTCAATAATTGGTGAAGGAGATGTTGCCATCGGTATTGGCTGGAGTGGGCGTAGGTACGGTTGCCGTCAAACTGGATACCGCCGCATTCAAAGCACTTTCATTAGTATAGAGTCTGTTAAACGCCTCTGCTATTTTGGTTCCGGATGGCGTCTGCTTATCGTTGCGCATCGCGATGGTGAGATCGCCCACACCTTTGAGTCTAACCGTGGAGGAGTTGATGTTGATGGGAGTGCTCGCCATATTTAAAGCTCCTACGGTCGCCTCTGCGAATAAATATAGTACAGCGCTCGGTACCCACTCAGGATAACGAAGTCGCCGGGGTCCACTCCGCAGGTGAACCGCGTGCTGCTACGCTCCGCCTGGATAACGAACTGCCGATAAACCTCCACGCCAGCCACTTCCGACAAGTCAATCGGCTCTTCCCACGGCACTTGCAGTTGCCGATCTAAGCTATATGATGTCCCCTGCAATAATCCCTGCCCGGTACATCGCACGTCGCCATTACGGAATCCGAAGATGGTCCCGATCTCGCCATCCGGCTGCGGTGCCGTCTCCCATGCGAACTCGATTACCGCCCCATCATCCATATAGCAGGTTGGCACGGGGTCGTCATTATCGTTCATCTGCCGGCGGATCTTGCCTGCCACGCCAGGGCCCTCTAGGAATTCTGAGCGCCCCGTGGTTGGATTCTGCCAAACAGTGAGCCCGCGCGGCGAGTATCCCGCCGAGTCCTGATACAGCGAGTATTTGATGTTCTCCCAATCGAGCCCATCCGAGTAGTCAAAGACCATCTGATAGTTCGGGATCAACGCCCCGTCCAATGGAACGTGCACAAGGATCTGTTTCTTGTCTTTGTTGTCCGCCATGCGGATCGTTTGGCACGCAGCCCAATTGATCCGGCGCCAATCCGGGTCGACCATGTAGCTGATCGGCCGATCCTGATACTGTCCGTTGAAGATGTAGAGCCCTGATATATGCGCGACGGCCGCCCAGTCGTTCGAGGCATTCACGAGCGTTCCCATGACTGACGGTGTTCCGATCGACCCATCCACCAGTGTCGGCGACGGCCATGTGGATGGTAACCCTTGGTTGTCTTCCCATGCATAGCTCCAGTTCGGCCCGAGCACGTAAAGGATGCCGCGGAGCACAAAGGCGGAGGTGATCAATTTGAACCCAGGCAGCAACAGCTTATTAAACTGTTCCGTTAACTGCTGCGAGGCGTATGGATCGGAAACGTAGACTGCGGGGATGCCTCCGCCTGACGATCCGACGATGGCAAGATAGCAAGTCCGGTAGCCATACTCCACCACCTTGAACGGGTTGAACGGCCCGAAGCCCATCGTATCCTGCGTGAGCAGAAACTGATTACTAGTGATGTCCTGCGCAGTGTTCAACAGAAGCGCGTCGGAGATGTCGATATCCGCATTAACCGTGAACGGCCCCGCAGCAACGGCGAAGTTCAGCCCAGGCACGAGGAAGTACTGGAACGGATTCGTCACCGTGGACATGAAAATCTGAATGCCTTCGGCTTCAACCGGGAACGTGGCCGTCAACACAAAGTGGATATTCTGCCCACCCGAAGAAGTGATGTTGCTGGATGTGTCGAACGTGCCAGTGCTCACCAGTGCCGGAGAAAGCCGCCCCGTGAAGCCGTTGCGCGTGGTGATGACGTAGCCCACGGAGTGCAGCCCCGCCGTTACCGTGCCGGTGGCCGTCTCTGAGAGCGTCGGCTTAGTGGTCAGTGGCCCCTCAAACGCGCGGTCCACATAGATGGCCGCTCCGCCTATGCCGATGACGCGCGCTTGTGCCGCCCCGAGCGCGATAGGGACGTTCGTGCCGGTTGGACTGAAGGACGCAACGATAAGCTGATTGCCGCCCTGGCAAATGTCGATGCCCTCACACGTGACCGTAAATAGATCCGTGGCCGAAGGGGCGGAGAGGTTAACAGCCCACTGGACCTTGCCATCGGTTGCGTTGTAGAAAACGAGGTAGCTTCCATTGGCCGAGATAATGTCGGGAGCCTTGATCCAGTTGTACAGCGAGGTGACTATCTTTGAGATGGCCCAGTAAGGGCCGAACCCGAAGCGCGTCGCGACGTTGCCGGGCTCATATTCCGCATTATTCGATAGAAGCGCCTGCGATGCGGGTACGTCCGTGGGTTCTAGTCGTAGCCAGGGTCCGCGGAACTCAGTGATCTGTGCTTCGAGGTCGGGTGGCTGCTGGACGATGGGCAATTTACTTGCGCTCCATCTTTAGGAGTGTAGATCCCTTCGGCAGTTCCACTTCCTCCTCGTGCTGCGTCACGCCGCCGTGTCCGTGCAGCACGTGCGCTACATGGCCCGCTGGCACTTGCATGGTCCACGTAGCATATTGATCCTTGGCGAACGAGTACGGCTTGTGCTTCTTTGCGCTGTGGTCGCGGAGAGTGTGGTCGATGGGTCTCATTGAAAAATAGGGGAATGGTCCGAGCATGAACCACTCCCCATAACGGAGAGAATTACCTACCTACGCATTGCCATACGGTACCATCGAACACCATCGTTGCGATGCTGCCCGTCGTAAAGACTACCGCAAGGTTCGTGGCCGGGTTGCTGGCTTCCTTCACGGCATCGGTGCCATGCGCGTTCAGGTTGAACGTGTTCGCCCCCGCCTGGAGTCCCGCGCCGAGCTTCACGTTGATCATCAGCCCCGGCACGACTGCTACGGGATTACCTGTTGCATCGTTCAGTGTGGCCGAGAGCGCGTTCGCCGAGCCCGTGGTGGTAGGGATGTAGTTCGGGCCGATCGCGATCACCGCATTCCCCGTAGTGTTGACGGTTGGCGCCGTCGTGCTATCTCCGGCCACTCCAGTATCCGTAAACGTGAGAACCGTGAGTGCCGTCGCGCCGGTCAATGCTCCGGTGGTCGATGGGGTTCCGCCGGCCGCCGTGCGATAGAGGGTATACGACACCGCGCCCGGAACTGCGTCCCATGCAACGGTTACCGAGTTCGTTGTCGACAAAGTGGCGTTCGCAGTCGTGACGGTTGCCGCCGAAGAGGCCGCAGTGGTTCCGACCGTCCCATTGGCGACTACTTTATAGCTGATCGTTGTCGATCCAGCGGTGCCGTTTACTGTAGCCGTCACTCCGACCGGGGTGCCGAGCTGCGGAGAACCTACTCCGCCGGGCATCTGCCCCGACGTATTCGCCGTTGGGGCCGTTGTCCCGTCGCCCGCTATTCCCGTGTCGTTGAAGGCATACGTGGCCGGCTGAATCCCCGTGGCATCTGCGATCGTAGCCGCTACGCTCCCAATCTTGCCCGTGGTGGATGGAGTACCAGCCGCGGTAGTGCGGTAGACGTCGTACGATGCGGCTCCGGTCACGCTGGCGAAGGTCACGATGTTGTAATTGGTCGCTGAGAGCGTGGCATTTGCAGTAGTCGTAGACCCTGCTGCCGATGCCGCCGTAGTGGCAAGAGTGGCGCCCGCACCGTTCTTGGCAACGATCTTGTAGGCATCTGTAGTCGCCCCTGCCGTGCCCGCGTTGGTGATTACCGGAGTCGCCGGAGTAGCCATCGCAATGAGATTGAAGGCATACGCCTTTACCCCATTCGGGTTCCGCAGGAATGTCTGGTTCGAAGTGTCCGCAGGCTGAACCCAATGAAGTCTGCCGGTTCCCGTGTCATCTGCGTAGTATAGAAAATTGTTCGGAACGGAATCGTTTACGGTCTGCCGATCAACGAGCAGCCCGTTTTTCAGAAGAAACGGCACGTTGGCCGCGTTGTTGGATAAAATGCCTTTTTTGTACGCCATATCTCACTCCTTTACGAATGGTTGTACCGCTTTGAAAAACTACTATGCAGCCGCATCAGCGGCTACTATACCTAAGCCCACATCGGAATCCCATTCCGCCGCCTGCGAAATAAACCGCTCCGTCGCTGCACGTTCTGATTCTGAAGCATCTGCGGGACGATCAACTCTCTAAGTAATCCGTCCGATCCATCCGGTTGCCCCATATCTCCGTAAGCCGATTGCATGAGCGATGGCCCCATGACCATCTGGTACTTTACTCCGAAGCGACCACCGGTAGCATAGGCCAAGAAGTTTAACTCCCGCCCATCGCATAAGCCGATCTCTCCTGAAGCTGGAGGATTCGGAGACGCAAGGTACTGAATCCACAGTTGCGTCGGTACTGAGCACGCATTGACATAGATGCGCCCGTTCTCCCACCGCCAAATGTTCAGCGTGCCGTCCGGCGTCTGCGGCCCCGCTAACGGTGAGTAATCCGGGTTGTTCATCTTGCGGAACGTATCATTGGACCATGCCGCCGATCCTCCCGTAGCGCTGATTCCACACTGGAAGGACCCGTTGAGCGATGCCGTATTGCTCCCCGTTTTGGTGATGTACCAATCCCGGTTAAGCCAAGTCGGCAGCGTGGCCCCGCCGACGCCGAGCATCCCCGTCAGTTCCACCTGCGCGACAGCAGGAACCGCACCCGAGAACGTGACCACCATCGGCGTGACGTTGCCAGCGAGTGACGTGATCGGCGTCGTAGAAACGTTCTGCCGCTGCCAGATCTGCTGCGGCTGCGCGAAGTCCGTCACGCCGAAGAAGGCCGGATCTACCACGGTCGTGTTGGCCGGGAGCGTGTAATAGACCTCGCGAGTAATGGTCGGCTGCGCGGTCTTGTTCAACAGGTTGATCAGATCGCCATAAGCAACCTTGAAGTAGGTTCCTATATCAGACGTGATCTGGTTGCTCACATCCCCGAGGAGATTGACGGCCAGTATCTCGACATCTGAAACCTGACAGGTAGACATGGATTACCGGGGAGGACCACCAACGGGATGAGACGATTGCTTGGGAGGACCTTGCGGCGGCGTCTGCGCTCCAGCCGCTCCTTGCGCAGCCGCCAATTGCTCCTCGATGCGCTTCAACTGAGCCGGGTTGATGACCTTCTGGCAGTTGCCGCAAAGCGGGTGCATGCTCGAAGTCGATTGCCCGCAGAACGGGCACGGTGTCATGGCCCCGTAGTGCGTGTTCGCGATCCACTCGTGTTCTGCCGAGTTCGCACCGATGAACGAAGCCGCCAGGCGATGCCGCTCCGTAATGTTCTCCGGCTTCTTGGGTGGCCCGACGTGGTACTTATCCCCTTCGGCCACCATGAACTCCGCGTAGCGCCACTGACGTTGCAGGAACGCTTTACACTCCAGCGCGAACTCGGGGAAGCGCCGCTCAAACTCCGGCGTGCCCCACGTGTCCCATTCCGAGGAGTAGACCACGCGCCCGCGCTTGTCGATAGAGATTGCGGGGATTCGCGCGCGCGCCGCTCCGATCGCTACGTCGGAAGCCGAGCCACACTCGGAAATCCAGACGGCCGGGGCGTCGTAGACGTTATGGTCCGAAGGCTCGCGGCCGGTCAGCTCCTTGATGATGTCCGTAGCGATGTTGACTGCCAGTTCCGCCACCGGCTCGTAAATGCGCTTCATGCCCTGCCCGGTATCGGTCGAGCCCTTGAATACGCGCTGATATCCGTCCATCACGAGGCAGACCGAAGGACGATCCCGCGGCGTCTTGACGGGATCAAAATAATAGTCCGTCCATGCCGCCCCGTCCACGCGCGTCTGAAAGTCGCGCCGCACGGGCTTCTTATCCATGTAGTGCAGGCTCACCACATAAATCTTGCGCCCGAGCTGCGACATGCCGGCCGAAACTACCGACTGCATGTTGTCTGCGGAAATTGGCGGTGCCAGTGTTGCCATATGCTCCTTAAAGGATCTTGCTGATTTTCTCAACCATCTCGATGAACTTGGGGACCGATGTGACGTTGATCGCCTTATCGGCCTGAAGGGATTTCAGGATCTCGATGGCCTTCGCGGTCTTATCGGTGCAAACGTAGACTGGATAGGATTGCCAGATCGTTTGATTGTACGGGTACGAATAATCCGGGAAGCAGTTAGTTACGTTCCCCACAACCATCGTTGATCCAGCCGTAAACGAATCTGCCGACATCCCGGAGAACGTGGGAGCGGTCGATAGCTCAATAATCTTCCCATCATTAAATTCCAGCATAGACTCTCTCCTTGCCCTACCTCGTATGTCTCGTCTGTGGATAGCTTACCAGTCCGCCGCGCTTGCCGGGAACGTTCATGTGTAGTGCATCGTGCAGCATGTCCTCAATCTTGCGGTCGTTGTCGCGCTCGCGACGCTCGTAATGCTGCTGGATCTGATCGTAATGCTCCTGCGGCTTCATCTCCATCTGGTACCTGATGTGATCGACAATGAAGGCCGTGAAGTTCTCGTCCGGCGTCTTGCCATCCTTGAGCGGCTGAAAGCAGGTGAAGTAGCCGTGCTTGGGGTATCCCAAGTTGGGAAACTGCCGCGTCCAGTCCTGCTCGTCGCATCCCGCCTCTAACCACTTCGCGATGGTCCAGTAATCGTCTTTCGGAGCACCCTGAAAGCCGAGCTCGTAATCCGTGTACGGCATCAGGATGCCGCCTGCGCTCTTGCTCCATCCGGACCCGGCGTCCCCGCGCTTTTTATACGGCATGCGCAATTCGTTCGCGCGCTTGTACTGAAAGATGGACTGACCGGAGTACTCGCCGTAAGGGATGGTTCCCAGCGGCACGAAGAAACGGTTTAATTTGCGGACGCGGAGGTCGATGCTCAAGGGCGGACCTCCTGCCAGTCTTCGGCCAATACATCGAGACTATTCGGATTCCATGCAAACACGGTGCCATCTGCGGCCTTCATGTCGATGTGCGGATGATAACTGACGGTTGATCCAACGGGAAAGATAGCCGCAAGCGGCCGCCCTTCCGTCACCGTGATGGCACTCCCCGGAACGAGCACGAGCCACATGCCCTTTCCGTTCCATCCCTCGCGCTGCACTTTCGCGCCGTCTTTCAACCGCTTGATTGCTTGTCCAAAGTTCATGTGTAACAGCGTAACATCAGGGGACACCCTGCGGCATCCCCTGATCGTTAGTGGGTACTAGAATCCGTACCCTGGAGGTAGGCTCAAGCCAGTAATTAAACCTGAGTTTTGCGGGTTTATATTACCGTAGTTCAATGTACTTATCAGGGAAAATAAGGTGGTCGTATTCACGCCCGTGGTCCCTGATACCGGGGTGAAGAACATCTGCCCGCTGCCGGGGTCCTTGTAGAAGTCGGCGCCGGGCTTGTCGTCGAGGTAGACCCGGAACCAGTCTTCGGGGTTGCAGTAGTCGATGCGCGAGGCAGACTGTTTCGAATCGTAATAGTGGGTCTGCATGCCGTAGACGATGCCGTCATCGAGCTGCACATTGGGCAGCGGATCGATTTGGGCCTGGGTGATGGTGGTGCGGAAGTACTGCTGCATCGCCTGAACAGTGGAGTTCATGACGGCGATTTGATGCGGATCAACAAGTCCGATCAGTTTCGATGTGACGTCATTGCCTGCAACCAAGCGGATGGTCTGCGCCATTTCGAGCACCATGGCCGGGGTCAACGTTCCGCCAGTTGTGATGGCGGTCGAGTTGATCACCGGGTAGGTGGTGCGGGAAAGACCCAGGTAGTTACCCGAGGTCGCAGTGGTGTTGACGTAGTAGAGTCCCTGGAGCCAGGTTGGAACCGGCGGGGAACCGGAGACGATGGAGCCCTTGATATAGATCAAGTCGCCAGCGGCCGGAGCGTTGCCCGCAGTCAGGTTGGTCGGGGAGGTCCATGAGATGGTTCGGTTCTTGTAATTGGCCCCGCCCGGATTTACATAGGGCAAGCTGTCCGGGGACGCCGCCGATGTCTTCCATGTGGCACCGTCTGCCGAGACGATCTCGAAGCGCATATTCGGCAGGAACATACGCGAGCCGATATCGGTTTCAAACGTGTAGGTACCGGCCACGCCATTGCCGGTGACTCCGGTGGTGGTGCCGAGCAATCCGTCTTGGCCGCCGCGGTTGTGCCATGAGATGTTCTCGTACCGGGCGAAGTTGGGCAAGCCCGACTTCATGGTATTGGCCCAAGCGTTGAAAACCGTCTGGTCGCTGGTGGCCGTTCCCTTCACCGATTGATAGGTGAGCTGGAACGTCATCGCGACATCGAAGAACGTTTGCAGGAACTGGCTGATAGAAAACCCTACGCCGAGGCCGAGGTTTCCGCCATCCAGGTTAACCGCACCGAAGACGCCGGCTGGTGCCAGTTCAATCGGAGCGCGGAAATCCGCTCCGTTGGTCGTCTTGGTGATGCGGTGAGTTTCAGAAGATTTGCAAACCCGCTGGACCGCAAAGTCCTTATCGAGCTGGAAAATCTGTGGAAGTACGCCGGTGCGAACGGTTTCAATGTTCGCATTCAAAAGGTCTTGAAGAGTTTGACCCGCCATGGTTTATATCCCCAGTCAAGGGGTACACCTTTCCTATTTTGGATGCGCCAGATTATTTGCGTCGAGACGCAGGTCTAGCGGAGGTGCAGCAAGTCGAGCGGTACCGGCCAATCCTAGCTAAGGATTAACCCATGCCGATCGCCGCAAAGCGGTCATGCCAATTCGTCGTCTTCAGTACCTGGTCAAGCCCTTCGGGTTTGGCGGGTGTTCCGGGACCATTCGGTGCCGGCTGATTGGGACGCGGATTGGATCCGTTTTGATGGGCTGCGGTGTTATTGGCCATCACAGTTTGAACCCAAGGAGTCGTGATCTCGGGCCCCTTCGAGGCGAGAACACGCTGGGCAAGCGTGCGACGGTAAGTTAAAAGAGCGGTAAGGTCCGCGTCACTGCCAGATTGGCGGACTGCGGAAAACAGGTTATCATTGTCCAGTTTCCAGCTCGGAGACGCGCTTTCGGCTTGGCCGATGGCATCGAGCAGGGATTTCTGCACCAGATTGTAAACGTGTTCCGGGATGGCGCTGCTCGGGATTTTCCACGGCGCCAGATACTTGGTAACTTCTTCGACCACCGAGGAATTAACGGCGTTGTCGATAAAGTTCACACGCGCCATGTCTGCGGCCCGCGCCTCGGAGGTTTCTTTCTCGCGGAGGTTGGATTCTCTTCGCTCGATATCAGAAAGGCGCGCCGCGTTCGGATCGACAGCCGTAGTCTGCGGCCGATACCGCATCAGCACATCTTCGGGCGTGATCTTGTCCGGCCCAAACATGGCCTTCTGGAGATGCTGGATGAGGTAGACGCGTTCTTGCCGAGCCTTGAGATCCTGAAACTGCGGGATCTCCGCAGCGAGTTCATCAATCAGGATGCTGCGAGCATTGGCGAGTATCTGCGGGTCGTTTTTGAGGTTGTTGCGGTGCCAGTTGACTACAGCGTTCCACGCCTCGCGCATCGGCACGGAGATAGCAGGATCGGGGGACTGCGCACCCTTAATCAATTGGGCCTGAGCGCGAATTGCTAAGGTGCCAAAAGATGCAGGCGAGGGCGTGATGAAAACATTTTGCAGAATCGTGTCCGCATTATCCAACGATTGCTTTATCTGCTCTGGCGTCTTGGCCGTTCCAAGCGGCATGTACAGGTTGTACATAAAATCCGACGCTTGGGCTTGACCATTGATCTGTTCGAACAATTCCAACGACAAGTCCGGGCGGATGTCCGTCAGAGACTTTACAAAGGCAGCGGCGGCCTGGAGACGTTGGGACTTGGCTACCGTGTAGGTGTGGACTTTGTCACCCGACGCCTGCGGGGAAAGGTCCTCAACAACGTCAGTAGGGGATAATGTGGCGGGGACAGTGGGCGCCGGTGCCACCACGGCGGGCGCGGTCGGTACCGGTGCATTGACCTGAACTTGTGATGGAGCGGGAGCGGCAGGAGCGACGACAGCAGGCGCGCCATTGATTGCTGCGGCCTGTGTCATCGAAGCGTCAATTAGCGAATTCATGCTCGCGTTGCCAGAAGGAGTTGCGGGAGGCGCGCTCGGAGGAACCGCGCCCCCCGGTGTGGCCGGCGTGGCCGCGGGGACCACTGCGAGAGGAGCCACTACGGGTCCGTCAGCCACGGATGTAACTCCGTTGCCCTAGGACAAGCTCCACTCTTTTGAATGCACTCATATGCTGTGAATGATAAATCAATGGGTTGCAGATTGCAAGTAGGCTCATTGTCCCTTCCTCATCTTCGCAAGAACGCTAGAGAGATCAGGCTTCCTTACCGGCATGGGAGTATTCTTCACATAATCCCTCGTAAGACGATCCGGGACGGAGCTTTCTATGGTGGCGATTCCATGGTCACCCATGCGGTTCGTTTTCAGCATATTTACATAATTCGCGTATCTTTGCAGTTCCTCCTTGTCCTGCGGAGAATAGCGTTCAAATTGGTAGGCTGGCTCTTCGTAAGAAAACTGCGAATTTCTAATACCACCCATCTGGCTAAGCTTGCTGGGGTCCCAATCTTGACCACTGTGATTTCCAACCGCACCCATCACCTGATCCTGCGTCGGCTTTTCATCTAGGCGCGTCTGCCCTATGTGTATGCGCTCATGACTTTGTGTTGCGGGGTCCGTGTAGCCTTCCGGATTGTAGGATGTTGTATTCGGAGCATTCAAAACACCCAGCACATTAGGGTCCTGCATCACGTTAGAATATTCCAGGCTGTTTATGGGAGAGACTCTGGATTCAAAAACCATGCGCCCCGTTGAAGTAGATGTGGGCCGCATGTTTCCCGGTTGGTCTTTAATTTGTTGAGCGGATTCCTGTAGAGAGCGCTCATAATCCTGCTGTGTCATTGGACCGGCCCCATCGGGCTATCCGCCGGCGGCTGCGCTCCCATCGGAGGCCCTAGCGGTGGCGGCCCTTCCTGCGGAGGTGGCGGCATCATACCGCTCAATGCCTGCGAGTGCATCGTGGCGTGCTGCAAGTCAGCGGCGTGCTCCGCCTTTCCTTTGTCGGCCGCGGCCCGCGCGTCGATCTCCGTGACCTTCGAAACCGTATGCGGCGAAGGCGGACCCGGAGGCGGTTGCGCCTGCACTTGGAACCCGACCTTGTTCAGCACCGCAATCTCTTGATCGGCTGGCAACTTATCTGGCGCGATGCTCACCGTGGTGCGCGGTGCTTCCGGCTGAGGTGCGGCGGCCTTGTCAGCGGCTTCCTGAGCGGCTTGCAGGTACGCGCGGACATTGGCATACCCAGGCGTAGACGACTTGGCTTGTCCGGTGCGCTCTACCAGCGACGATTGCGCCACGTTCACGGCAATCTTAGGATCGAACACGAGTCCATCAAAGGCTATCGAAGGTTGGGGTTGTGGCGTCCCATCCGGACCAGGTATCATCTGCGGCGCCGCATTCCATAGCTGGTCCACGATATCCCCCACGGCATCGGCCATATCCGCGGCCGGGTTCTTCAGTTCCGGCAGATCCAAATAATCCACGAGTGTCGTGTAGTTCACCGGATCAGTAATGTGCATGGCCTTTGCCATGTCCGGATTCTGTGTGATGATTTCCTGAAGCGTTTCCTTGCGCTCGGCATAGGACCGCGGCATGGTCGTATTGCCGCGAATGGTCCATTGGGACTGACGGATAAGATCGAGGTCGATAGTCTGGCCTGCGAAGGTCGGGTTAGTCTTTACCACGTCGCAGTACATCCGCACGGCGTTTGTATCGGATTGCTCCCAGAAGCGTGTCATCAGCGCGCCGACGGTCGAGAGTTGCATCAACCCCTGAGTGAGCGCCATGCGGGCCTGTCCAAGCGTCTGGCCGGGCGGCATTTGCCCGTAGACTTGCGGAAGTAGCCCATAGAACTGTTCCATCAGGTCCTTGATCCACCCGGCAATCTCGGGGATCTCTTCGGGCATGGAAGACTTGGGAAATTCCCTGAATGCCGCGTCCAAGGATTCTCCTGCCTTGGGGATGGCTGCCACCGCTCGATTCGGAGAGTAACGGTTCCGGTTGATCGCATCCGTATTGACGTAGTTCTGGTTCACCAGGATACTGGGTATCCCCGTCTCCAGCGTCTCCATCGCGATGTTCAGTAAATTCGACATTGCGTCTTCGAGCCCAAACATTCCCCAGCTCGCGCCATCGGCTTGGAGATACTGCGACATCCCGGGCGGTACCGCGCTCCATGCATCGGTAAGGTTCTGCGCCTCAATGGCGATTGTTGCGCCTTCAACCTGCGTGATCTTCATTCCTTGCGGGAATGCTTGCAAGAATTCTTGCCGCGCACTGGCGTCCCTAATTAATTGCAGACGTGACACTGGAAGCCATATCATCCGGTAGGTCCGCAGCATCGTATTGCGCGATCGAATCGTGCCAGTCTGAGACTGCGACGCGGCCCGCACCACGGCGGCGGTTGCGCTGGCGGCCTCCCCGCCAAGCCCGCCAGATGCTCCACCACCAGAACCTCCGTCGTCCCCAAGAATGATCCGGGCCTGCGGGTGTGCCTCCACGATTTGGCCCCAATCTAATTCGCACTCGCTGACCAGGAAACCGCTATTGGGCAATCCTGGATCAGCGGGGACATTGAATGGAACCGTGATCGTATATGAGTTATGTATTGTCAGATCCACCGAGGTGCGCGGGATCTGCTGCGTGCCTGTCTGTACCGGCACGTCCATGTACATTCCCGGCATGTCGGGATGCTCCAGTGTGACCATCTGGAGCATCGGCAGGTTGTCGTAGCCGTGCTTGTCTCCATCGGTGACGGGGCGGCAATATCCGTAAGGCGTGCCGTAATTGAAAATGGTAAACGCCAGCGTGTGATTCTTGATAACCACATCCCACTGTTTGTGCAGCATCTCAATCAAGAGGTTGACCTGGCGGGACCCGCGGCGATCGATGTCGGACTTTGGATTGGCTGGCTCGGCGGTCGTGTTATAAAATGGCCGCTCCCCGAGTACGGAGGTGAACTTTTGCGAATAGCCACCCGTCAGCCGCGGGTTATAATCGAAGGCCCGCTCGACATCATCCGGATTCGCTACGGGCGTTCCAGCCGATCCAAACTGCGTCCAGAATAGCGAACCCGTGGACTCATCGAGCGTCGGCGCGATGTTCTGGATTCCACGCAGGAAGTTATCCGCTCGCTGGAGCCTGAGAAGCTGAATGACGCGCTCGCCTTGATAGTTGGCGTCGACGGATTCAGTCAGGAGATTGTCTAGCTTGGGCTTGAGAACGGTTAGGGCTTCTGGAGGCAGCGGCGATTTGATGGCGGCGAGCTTCTCTTGAGGTGTGGGCATCAGCCCGCCTTACTCTGCAATTGCCGTGCTCTCGCTTCAAGATCCTGCATAAACTTTTGCTGCGCTCTCACCACGGCATCGCGCGCGCTCGGTCGCACTTGTTTGAGGTTCTCCGCCAAATCCTCCGGGCTCGCCACGAAGGGTTCATGCTTGGGCTGCAATGTGGCGCGGTCCAATAACTCCCGCTCTCTTCGGATGGCGTCCTGCTGCGCGGCGTGCAATAATTCCTCTGCCTTGTCGGCACGCGCGCGCTCCTGTAAGAGCATATCCTCCGCGCGTTGGGCTTGCGCGAGGGCGGCGCGATGGTCGGCGAAGAGGTAGAGGAAGCGGGTCATGCGTCCGCGTTAACTCCGTCATCAGATGGTATCGTCATGTCACCCGTCGACACAGGAATATGGGTCCATGCAAATCCGACAACATTGCCGCCGAAGTCTGTTACATCTTCACGTACCATTCTTCCAATCGCGGACACTCGTCCCAAAAATTCTATTTCGGACTCGTCCTGGACCAGCCCGCTCATATCTTCTGTGCCTCCTCATCCCGCTGACTCTCCACGCAATCCTTACGGTACATCTCCTTCACGGTACATCTCCTTCGCCGCGCTCTCCGGCGTTGCCTCTGCTAAGAACGCTTCCATGTCCCGAACGTCCTCAGGACTGATGCCCTTCCACCAATGCATGCGGCCCTGATCTACGCGCCTGAGATTATCAAGTATGCGGATCGCCGCCCGACCATCGCGCGGCGTCTTATCGTTGATGAACTTCAGGACGTCGGCGGCAACGTTGGAATGAAAGCCATCGTCATTCACGGAGGCAAAATAGCGCGGTATCTCCGCTGTCTGGTCGGCTACCTTTTGCAGGTATTCGGATTTGTGGGATTCCCAATCGGCGTGAGTGAGTGGCATCAGTGAGTCCTCATGGTTTGCTTCTCAAGTTTTTCCGCCAGTTCCATCCGGAGATTCTTTTCCACTGGTTGATCCTGCCGAAGAAGTCGGATGACATCTTTCAGGTCCCTACGGCCCAGAATGATCCCCGTGGTCTTTACGTCGTCGAACGTAAACATGGATGGCATCAGTATCCCCCCTGCTGCCCAGGCTGCGCTGCGCCTTGATCATCCTGATCCGGCTCAGCGTGTGCTGGCGCTCCCGGCGCTGCCGCTGCCACATGATTCTTCCCCGCCGCGAACTGCGCGCACCAGTCCGTACCTTCGCGTCCCACATACTGCGGGAAATGCATGCATGTATCTTGCCCGTTGAAGGCCCAGCAGCCGGAGCACGTCTGGCCGGTCGAGTCCTTGCCGCCACCCGCCATATCATCCGTGTCCGGCTCACCGCTATCGGGAGAGCTATCACTAGGACTCTTGAGTGGCGGAGGGCCTCCGTCGTCTTTGGGTATGCCCAGAATCATTAAAGCCTTCTTTGGTTTATCGGGCGGCGCGGCAGTCATCTATGGGGTACACTCCATTGCCTTGGATTATAACCTCTTTCCGGCCACCGCGCTAACTACCTTCGGGGGTACAGTCTTGGGTCCGGCGTCGATAGCTTCCCTTGTCATCTTTTCCATGAAGCCGCGCAAGCGATCAACCTCAGATGGCGAGTGTTCAGCTATAAACCATTCCAACGTCTCTTTATCTGTCACATATTTGGCTCAGGCGGTCCAATCCTTCGCGTGTGCCCTTCGCGCCGCGTCAATAAAGCACCCCGCTGCCTCAATGCCCTCATGACGGCTATCCGGTTGTGGCCGAACTCGCGATGCTGGACCGGCTGCACTCCTAATTCTCTTCTCGCGGCCGCGGCAATGACTTGATTCCTCGTGTACTCCGACATACCAGGAGTGATCAGAACGTCGGCGCGCGTTGCAATGCGCTGCTCCAGTGGTGCGACTGATTCACCTTGTAAATGCTCCGACAGCAACCCATAGCGTGCGGTGTCGCCAGCATCGTCGCCTGCCGCGCTTTCCGTAGCGTCGTACTTGGACACATCGTTTGTGCCAGGAGCGTGCATGGCCTTCCGCATGAACTCAATCAGCGGCCCGCACTCCCGCGACACCTGCCATACGGGAAGCACTTCCTTGCCCTGCGCAAACTCCGGCTGATTCAAATACTGCTGATAGGCCACCACTCCATGCTCTTCATACAGCCGATGCGCAAACTCCATGTCCGGCATCGAAACCGGCATCAGCGGAGTGAACCGCAACAGCGACTGCATGTGCATCCATCCGGCCACTCGATCGGTGCTCGCGCGTATTAGCGAGATCCTTGCCGACCTCTGATCCTCGCGTCGCCGAATCATCGACTGATAGGCTTCTGCGGACTTCATCTCCCGTTCTGCCTCTTCCAGATTCATCAGGAACGCGGACCCTTGGCCGAGCACTGAGTCAATTCCCTTCGCCATCTGATGCGCGATTGGATTCTCTGATTCCTTGCGCGCGAAAGCATCGGGCGATAGAAACAGATTCATGTGCGGATCTACAACCTTGAGCCCCATCAAAAGCGGCTGCGTCTCCCGGGCGATCAATACCCCGAGCTCGAATGGCTCGACGCGATTGAGCGATATTTCCTTGAAAGTGTAAATCTGCCCCCACGGCGAGCGCCGATGGAACTGGATATCCGTCGGATGGATGAACCCCCAATCCGCGCCGGCCCACAGATGCCACCACGGCTCAATCCGCACCGTCGCCGGATCGTACGCGTGCCGTGCATTCTCTGGCTCGCCAATCATCGGACCATTGGGGCGCCATGAGCGGAAATACTGTCCTGATAGCGCCGCCATGTCGCCTTCAATCCACGCGCGGCGCAGGGAGTCACTTTGGATCGATCGCAGGTTGCGAAGGTAGTCGCCCTCAATGGGACCCAGGTTCTTAAAAAGCCGGGACGGGCGGGGGAGGAAATTAGGGGGTTGCGGAGTCATTCTGCCCCTTTAGTATGGCGATGGCTTCATCTATAAATATACATACCGAGCATGGCCCAGATGCGTGATCCCCCGGCTCGATTGCTCGGCATGCGTTCTGCGCTTTTTCCATTGCCGCGATGGCAAGGTTGGCGTTCTCCGGGCATATGGATGGGCGGGGGAGGAAGGATGGCGGGGAGGGGGTCATATGCTGCCCGCAAAGAACGCATCCTCTCCAGCATCATATTCAACGCGCTGCCATTCATTGACTACGTGACACACAGGGCATTCGCGTTCCCGTGGGTCTTCATTCATCGCCAATGCAAACACCAATCCGCATCTATTACCGCCGCATCGCCACAGCCTTATCTTCACGCCCCCACCATCTCTTCCACCGCCTCCGCCTTCCCGCACCCCTCACACCGCTCCGGCGCCTCCACCCCAACACTCTTCCGTCCACACTCGCACTGCCATGTCCACACCTGCCGGTACACGCCGTTAACGCGCTCGAGTTTCCACCTGAAGAACGGGTTGTCCATCACCTTAGAAAATACGAAGTGCGTCGTCGATCCGCCGTCCTGCTTCACGTACTGCCACGGCTTAAGCTTCCCGTCGAGGTACGCCTGGACACAAAAGTAATCCATGATCCAGCCTTGGCCGGGCGCCCCTTTCAAATCGTCGCCTCCGCCCGGGTTCCACGTGCTTATAATCTGCGTCCGCATCTCCGGCCACTTAGATCGTGCCGACGCCTTGATGCGATCGTACGTCTCTCGCAGCGGCATCTTTTCCAACTGATCAATCCCGATGCGGGTATATTCAGGCCCCAGCGTCTTTTTCCAACCTTCCTCGCCAAAGTGGCCGAACGTTCCAGCGGCCCCCGATGGGAAAATGATCTTCGCCGGATACGTCCGATTGATCTGCGGCTTTAGGAAACTCCAGAATTGCTCCGCGCGCTCGAGAATGTAGTCCATGTCGGAAGCCTGCTCGATCAACAACAGAAAGCGGTAGTTCGGATTCACCAGATAGCTGACATCCGTATCCGATATCCCGCGTCTGAACCGCGGGTACCCGGTGCGCGGGTCGAAACCGTTCGTATTATTCCCCTTCGACAGGGCCGCAAGTAACGAGTGGGTCTTGGTCCCCCCGCGCGCCCCGCCTGTGTTTACCTCATCCGCAGTAGAGTTAGCGGCTAATACCTGCGGCCCCACCCGGCACGAACACGGCCACGGCCCCGAGAAGAAATGCTCCGCGCAATAGATCGGCGCAAACCCCTGCGTGTCCGGCTTCGCAAATCCAGACTCAATAATTAAAGTCTTCGGCGCCGCGGAGAGTTGCTTGCGGGTGAGAGCCATTTATACAGTGATCGGCATTTATACAGTGAGTGCCATGACTGGGTGCCTGGGGGCTACTCCACCACCTCCGGCGCCTTTACCTTCACCCTCACACTAGGCCCCCGCAACCGCAACAGCGGACTGTTCCCCGCCATCCCGTGCGGCCCCCCACTCACCCCATGCGCCCCCGGCAACTGCTGATCCACACTCGGACCCGCCTTGCCGTCCGTCCCGAGCGCCGCCTTCCCCCTCATCCCCATGAGGGGCGACTGCGAGCCGACGCCGGCCATCCTGCCCTTGCCTCCATGCACACGCTTGATCACATCCCACGCCGCCTTCGACTCCGGAGTGGTCTTCGAGATCGGCGGTACGGGGGTCGGCTGCTGCGATACCTTACTCTCAAACATTTATTTCCCCTTCCTCATCTTCGAAAGCGGAGACTTAGGCTCAGCCACCTTGCCGCCCGTCTTCCGCGCCTCATCGAGTGCGATAGCAAGAATCTGTTGATGCGAACGCGGGCGCGTGCCGTGTTCCTCTAACTCTGTGATGTTGTGACCGATCGCGCTCTTCCCTGGGAGTAACGGCACAGGCTACCTCGAAAACGCATTATAACCGATTCCTGCCAAAGATTCCTGCCAAAGTGGGGTATGCTTCTGTGCGAAACGGCCCGCCTAGGGCCAAAGGGGGATCCTAAACCCTGCAAAGGGCATACCGGGGATCGCGGTGGGGAATCGGCCGGCCTGGCGCGCAGCTCTGTGGCGTCGGATAGCAACTCCTTTGCAATCAGCAATAGAATTAATTCTGTAGAATTAGATTGACAGCTAACACCAGGTATGGCATCCTGGTCCTGCGGTTGAGGAGCCGCTACTAAATGATTCAGACAGCAGAAGAGTACACAAAGATCGTGAATGAATGGCTGCCGTGCCAAGAAGTTCTGGAGTCTGCCGGATTCCAGAGGACACTAATAGGTGACTCCATCAAGGCGCGCCGCGTGGTCGACGTCAACATCGAAGGCCGTCGCTTGCCGGATCTCATCACGATGACGTGGTACGGATCGCATTGGAAGTTCCGCGCCTATGATAACGGCCACATCCTGGCGATGGGCCATGAGTTCTCGCATTTGAAGCATGTCGCCGAGAATGGAGTAATAGCATGACCAAGGCCTTCGCCTATCTCCGCGTCAGCGGCAAAGGCCAAGTTGACGGCGATGGCTTCGAGCGCCAGCTCGCGGCCATCAAGGCTTACGCCAAGGCGAATGACATCAAGATTGTAGACGTCTTCCGCGAGGAAGGCGTCTCCGGCAAGCTCGAGCTCGAGCATCGGCCGGCGTTGCTGGCGTTGCTGGAAGCTCTGGCGGCCAATGGCACGCGCTTGGTTCTCATCGAGAAACTCGATCGCTTGGCGCGCGATCTAATGGTCCAGGAAACGCTACTGTCTGACTTACGCAAGCGCGACTATCAACTGATCAGCGTGGCCGAGCCAGACCTTTGCAATGACGATCCTACGCGTATTCTGATGCGGCAAATATTCGGCGCGATCGCGCAGTATGAAAAGACCATGATCGTTGCCAAACTCCGCGGCGCCCGTCAGCGTATGCGCTCACGCGAGGGCCGCTGCGAGGGCCGCAAGCCCTTTGGCGAGCGCGATGGCGAGGCGGCCGCGATAGCCCAGATGCGCTCCATGCGCGCGTGTGGTCATCCATACGATACGGTGGCGTCTATGCTTAACGCACAGGGATTTGGATCGCGTAGCGGCAAGCCATGGAGCGGCAGCACGGTGCGCGTAATCTTAGCGCGATCCTGAGCGCAGCGCCGCCACGTCCACAACCTCTTCCGCAACAGCCTCAATCACCTGCGCCTGGTCGCCGCCGGCGGCCGGCTGGCCGATGTGGATCGTCACATCCCCGAAGCTCATCAGCGCGCGCACGCCGGAATCCTGCGTAGGTGCCTCGCCGTAGAGCTGGCCAAGCTTACCCAGGAAGTCCAGGTCCGCAGTCTCGTTCCTATCGTGCGCCGCCAGCGCTTTGTGGTCCATCTGTGTGATAGGAATGCCATCTTCGCGTATAATAGGGCGCGCGTCTTCATCCAGGATCGGCCGCCCTTCGGCATCCTTGATCCAGCGCTCACGCCGACTTAGTTTGGCTCGAACCAGCGTTGATAATTCTCCACGAAGGCCCATTGCTAGGCGCTCCGCGGCCCTCATGTCTCCGTCGTCGCCCGTCGCGACAGTCACTAAATCCTTGAAGGAATGGGAGATAGGATGGTTTTGAGTCAACGGCTTAGTGGCCGTCTGCAACAATTTGAGACGAAACCTACCCAATGTCGCGTGGTGTATCGTCGGATTGATACGCGTCGCGATGTGTCTCAGCGACTCACCTGACAGGATGCCTTCGATGATCTGCTGGCGTTGCGGATGATGATCTATCGAGTCCGGACATGCCTGATGCCCTGTATTTTAAGCGGTTTGCGTGGTAGAGTGCAAGTGTGTTTGCTGTCACCGGTTACAAAACATGGACCGATTACAGATCCGGTTCACCCGGAGGCTTAGACTCCAAAGGCTTTATTTAACTGTAACCAGTGTAATCACGTATATTACGTTATGTATATACGGGAGTATATACTAGCATGATAAGTAAGTAAGTACTAACTAGCGCATAGGAACACATATACCCACCGGAGGGGTTAATAGGGCGTTTTTGCTGGAGTTGCTGGTACATCTATGATAACAATGTACTTAGGTTGGTTACAGGCCTTGGAGTGTAACCAGTGACAGTAAACACCACTTTTGAGTGGTTAAGGATTTATCCTAGTTTTCTGAGGTTTGGGTTCTGATCGCATACCCATTGGCGGATTTTTCGCATCTTGATATCGGCTCGGCCTCCGCTGTTCTTAATGTGATCCGGGAGGGAGTCCGACTTGATTGCGTGGGTGACGGCGGCGCGAATGCGCTTGTCGCGGTAGTACCTCTTGGATGCGTCGGACCTGTTTATGGCGCGATCCCTGATTTGGGTAACTTGCTGCGGGGAAAGAATCCGCGGTTCTTCAGCGGCACGTACGGTCCTATTCTCGCTTAGTGGGCGAACGCTATCGGCGCGCGCCTTCAAGAAAGCCGGCCGGTGAAGGATTGGGTCGTATGGCTCCAGGCCGCCAACTATGCCGGCCTGTACCTGCATCTCAATAGGCGCCGTGCGCTCCAGCCATTCGCCGTGAATGCGATGTTCTCTATGCTCCAATAGAACACTTGACTCCCACGCGATCGCGGCTTCCCGGTTTGGCTTATAGCCCACAAACAGAACCAGCATCTTTTCTGATGATTCGGTCTTGTAAGCACTCAGCCGATTGGCCATCGAGGCGCTAATGCCGACCTTGAAGCGACCGGTAACCTCGCCCTTCAGCACGTAACAGTAAGTCATGCCGCGGGATCCTTCGGTTTCACCTGGCGCGCCACAGCAGCCCGCAACAGATCCTTAATCGCCTTCTGTAAAACTATTCCGCGCTCGCGATTGATCTCCTTGAATTTCTCCCAGTCCTGATCGTCTACCGTTACCAAAATGCGTTTGTCCATGTTGGCATGATAGCATTGTTTAAAATAGTTGTAAATAGTTCTTTACAAATATGACCGTTTAGGCTTAAGATAGTCTTGCGGTTGAGGAGCCGCGAAGGATGCAAAAGACAGAGACCGCCACACAGACGCTCACCGATAACCAGATCGCCGTACTCGCCCAACTTCGCAGCACACTGGCCCACGCCGTCACGCGTTACGACATGAAACAGGCCGGCAAGCGCGGATACAATCGCTACGCGCTGGGCATGTACCTCGGAGCAGTCCAGGATATCTGTTCCGAGCTCAGAGATCATCCCGAGAAAGAAACGCGCGCGGTGATTGTGGCGCACTTCAACGGCCGGCTGCTTGACCACTGCCTCAGGGCTTGCGGCTTCGCCGTCAGCACCCGGGATGAGCAGAGGGGGTCGCTGTAAATGACTAGCCTGGCCATCGTCCCCAGAATGACTGACCGAGAGAGACCCGCCGACCTAATCCGCGTGGCCGTCCCGCGGCTGAACGAGAATGACTCCATCGGAGAGTACCTGAGCCAATTGGAAACACGCGACTACGATGTCTCATGGGCGCGCGTCATGGAAACCAAGGTGCTCACCTGTGCCGAATGGAACGAACTAATGCAGGGCCTGTTAACCGATCGCGATTGGCTCGCCGGCAAGGGTGGATGCTCCTCATGGGCCTTCGCGGATGACGATGACCGTGAGTTCTTCAAGTTATCCTCGGCTGAGCAAGACGAATGGAGGCGCACATCGTATCTACACGTGATCGCCGTTCAATGCGGCGGGAAAACCATCTACATTGACCCACAGGGCTACAATTACGCGCGCTACGTGGCATTTGCGGCCGATGGCATGGAAGAGGGCAAGACCCGCGAAGAACTCCGCCGCGAGCGCGCCAAGACTGAATCCGTCCGGCTGCAAGCCGAAAAGCTGGCACGCATCAAAAACCAGATCGAAAACCCGCCGGCAATCCCGGCCAATCATGGCCTAAAGTTCCTCTGGAACGGCATCAAGGTTAAGGGCGAGCTCTACCGCTCCTGGTATTCCATCGGCAATCTGGTTTCCCCGTGGCCGTCGGACACAATCAGCGTTAGCGCCCGCGACTATCACAGCTTCCCGGCCGAGGTCCGAGCCTGCTTCGACGTCGAGAACAATACCGACATGCAGAGCGATTACTTCGATAGTGATCGGCTGCGCATTTGCAGCACGCATCCACTGTACTCGCTGGCCAAAGAGGCACACGACGCAGCCGAAGCGCACCACGCGCGCCGTATGGCGAAGAGGGGGCTGTAAAATGCCCTACATCAAAATCCCCAAGGAAATCTTCGACGAGGCAATAACCGCTCTGGATGCCATCAAGAATCAAGAGAAGGACCCGAGCCACGGCGGCGATGGATACGCTTGGGCCCTTGGGGCATGCCGCGGCAAGGCCACCCTCATCAAGATCGACCTCGAATGCTACGGGAAGGAGTGCAAGTGATGAATAAGACAGACCAGATCATAGAAGCGGCCACTAAGGCGGCATCCGAGATCACAGACCTGTGGTGGACACGGCCAGACCAGAACGGCCACATCAAGGCGCAGATCGTTCGAGACATTATCACGCGCCACCTGATCGGCATACCTCCCGGGCCGGTCGTAAATCCCCTGTCTCAGATTGAAACGCTGGAAGCGGTGAAACTGTAATGAACTCCCACTACCTCCTAGACCCCACAGCGCGCCGCGACGAGCCCGGCGAATGCTCCCTCACCCGATGCGCCCAGCCCGACCACCGCGACGCCAAGCGCTGCGAAGAGTGCGGCAAAGAGAAATGTCCTGACTGCATGTATCCGATGGAGATTGATGGGATGGTGTTTTGTCTGTACTGTGCCCCAGTCGAGGACATCCATTGCCCGGATTGCAAGTGTTTCCCCTGTCGGTGCGCGGAGGCGAGCGAGCCATCCAGAGAAGAAGCACCACTTGGTTTCTATAGGAGCATATGATGAGCGACTTGCTTGATGCTTTGAAGTTTTCGCAATGGAATGAGATTGGCATTTGCTTGGCCTGCGGGAGACTGAAGGAAGAGGGTCATAACGCGGTTTGCCGCATTGGCAACGCCATCAATGAAGCCGATCAGCCCAAGACCATCGAACAGCGCCTCCTCTTCGTGGCGCAGGAGCTGCGCGCCATCGAGGAATGGGCCAAAAATAACCCGGTGCCGTGGGGTTTCAATGACATCGAAGAAGGCCATTATGACCGCGCCATCGCCAAACTTACCGGCAACTGGGACCCGACGCCGAAGGAGCCTAGCTATGAGTGAGAAGGCAATAGATCCGATGATCGCATGGCAGGATCGGCCGATCATAACCGAGCGCGAACTTGGCAGGCCATACACCCGCGAAGAGATCCTTATGCTTCAGTTGAGGCAATCCGAGGCGCGATACATGGCACTCATAGAGGAAGTTGCGAGCGGGCGCGCCTTCCTTCCGTCTCCGCCGATTATTATCGTCAGCGATGAAGCCATCGGCAAGCACAACCTCAGAAAGTTGCGCTGTAAGCAATGCGATGCCTTCGTGGCGACGATGTCGCTAACCGTGCGGCCATTCTCAGCATTGTGCGATTTATGCGCGGGGAAACCATGATCCAGACGACCCTTGGATACCTCGTTGGAGCTCTCACTATGTGGCTCATCATGCGCGCCCGCGTCCAGCACGTCATTAAAGCGCTCAGGGAGCTGGACCGTCTGCGCCTGGAGCGCCACATGGAGTTCATGGAACGGGCCGAGCGCGAGATACGGGAACTGGAAGAGTTGATTAAGAGGGAGGAAGCGAGATGAAATTTATTATATTTAGTGCGCTATCGAAGTAACCCTACTCCGCCGGCCGCTGATGCCCCCAAGTCAGAACCCCGTTAACTCTGCGCTGTGTGCGCTCCCATTTGGCTGTCCTTAGGATGCTACCTATGCGGGCCGACATATAATTGCCCTTCTGCTGCGTGGCGGATATGCCCATGGCCTTCTTGATTGCCTCAGTTGATACCCACTCCTCGGATAGAGTCTGGTCACGGGCGATCGCTACCACCTGATCGTGCCAGTCATCCTCTGGCGTGCGTTCATCTTGCTCGCGGCGGGCGAGCTTGTCGAACTCTTCATCGCCCCACCAGGCCGAGCCCTCATTGTACAAAGTATAGGCTTCAGCCCAAAGTTGATCCCGATCCCGCAGGATGCAGGGGCCTTCCTTTAGGTCTATCAGTATCTTTCCCGACCGTAGCGGCCAGAACCTGGTTAACCCCGTCTGATCTCCGCCCCACTTCTCTTCATTGGTTGTGCCGGCGAAAACGCACTGCCGCGGGTAGTCCTGTAGGTTTCGGCCGTACGCGCGCCGGAAGCTGTCCCGCGGGCTGCTTATAAAGCTCTTGATACCTTCCCAGTCCGAGCGCTTTATGCTCGACAGTTCGGCCACCTCGATGACCCAGACTCCCTGCATGTAGATACCGATATCCTTGTGGTCGATAGGCGGCATGTTATCCCGAAACCATTGGACCCCGGAGTCACCCTTGAGATGGCCATTTACCAGCGCGCGCAGGCCCGTGGACTTGCCTTTATCCTGTAAACCTTCCAGTACGATCATGTACTTTGCGATGCAGCCAGGCCGCATAACCCGTGCGACGGCGGAGATCATCCACATGCGCGAGACTTCCCGGACCCAGACGCCATCGGGACAGCCGAAGTAGTGCGGGAAGAGGCATTGGAGCCGGGAGATGCCATCCCACTTCAAAGACTTCAGGTAATCGCGCACCGGATGGTAGGGGTTCTGGTTGGCAAGGTAATAGGCCGCCTCATGGGCTGTGGCGCTGCTGATGGAGACGCCGCCCCGCTGGAGGTGGTTCGCCGCCGCCACCTCGTCATAATCGCGCCAGACGGCGGCGGTGTCCCACGGCGACGGTGCCAGGTGGGTCACCTTGTCCGCGAAGATATCTAGCCCGACGGATAGGCCGTCTTGGGAGAGCTTAGTGATTGCATTGGCCAGGATCGGCTTAACGGCGCCGGACTCAGATACTAGGAGGGTAGATTCGGTTGGGACGGTGAGCTCGGCCTTGGCTTCCTTGATGTCCGCCCGGAAGCGCATGACGCGCCAGTCCTTGCCGAACTTCTTCTCGAGCTTATCCTCTGCGGCCCTGACCTCGGATGGTTTAGCGGCCGCCGCGGCGCGTATGAGGTTGACGCCATCGGGGAGGTAGCATTGCTCGATAGTGCCTGATAGGAGTATCTGGCCGACGATAAAGGTCAGGTCGGGGACGAGGTTGTCGGGGGGCGTAGATGGCTGGGAGGGGGTTAGCATGGCTTAAATACCTGCGCTATCCATCGCGCCAGAGGTTCCGGGATCTTCGCTATTTGCGCGGAAGCGGCCTTGCGGGCCGAGGATTTGGAGGACATCCTCCGCATGAGCGAGCAGTCACTCCCTGAGCCAAACCAATCCCCGCCACACTTTTCGGCTCTGCGCTTGTCATCGTTGAACCAAATGGGCTGCTTGTCCAGAACTTCTGGATACCGCTCAGCCGCAAAGGAGATCAGATCCGCCTGCCGCTCAAGCCGCTTGAGGTTCTCCGCTGGATTAGTCAGCCGCGCTCCTTTTCCTCCGTTTCGCCGCGGATCAGAGTAGACCGGAACTTTCCGTCCCTCATAATCTGATCCATCTCCCGGCATTCCGGGCAATCGCATACCGTCTCCCCGAAGCAGCGATGCTCCCATGGGGGTCTCACATTGCAACCGTCGCAAATCATCTACTTTCCTCCTCGCCGCCGCAACACTCGCCATCCCAAACTGAACCGGGCCGCCGCGCACCAGCCGGCCGCCAACGTTCTCCACATCGCCCCATAGGAAGAACGATCCGAATCTCCCCTTCGCCCGCCCCACCCATTTCTGCGCTCCCTTGACGTTCTCCACCACCATCGGGATGTAGCGCTGAGTATATCCGTGCCCCCCACAAATAGAGCAGCATTGCTTATCTCGCCCACACAAACCGATACACAGTTCGCATGATTTGCGCGTAGCCTCTATCGCTTCCTGCTGGATGCGCCAGCACTGCCAGAAGAGTTCCGTACCAGCGACGGGCGGCGGAAGCGCCTTAGCGCGTTTCCAGGGCATTGCCCGATAACTGAATTCCTGGCAGGGTGGGGACGCTACGATCAGATCCGCATCCCGAAACATCGCACCGTGGATCTGGCGAACGTCCATGAGAACGAGTTGGCCGGGATACTTCGCTAGATGCGTGCGCGGTTGGTTGTTCGCGCCTTCCATGCCCAGTGCGATTGCGCACCCTTGCGTCCAGCCGCGCTTCTCAACGGGCCTAGTGTGCTTCGCGCCGTTCTCATCCGCGCGCAGATCCGGCATTGGGTAGCAGTGCCGCTCGATGTCGAAGCCGATCACATCCCAGCCTTCAGCAAGCAATGCTTCTGTCCAGCCGCCCAATCCGCAATAGAGGTCGATCGCACGAGGCTTCACTTAACCCTCTCCCTGCTCAATCTCCGCGCCACCCAATTCACCTGCCAAATACTAACCCCCGGCATCCGCATAGCAATATGCATGTGTTTCTCGCCCTTATTTAGCGCGTCCTCAATGAGCGAGCGCTGGGATGGTAGGAGGCGCTGACGGGCCACGGCGGGCCGCCGGCGCGGGTAGATGCCGGATGGCACTAGTCAATAGCCTGTGAGCCTATAGTCTGTAACGTAACCTCATCTTGAGAGTCAGATTCGGTGGGGACATGTCCATCAAATAAAGTCGACTGCGGCCCGGTCACGCGCACGCCTTCCAGATTCCTGCACATTTGTCTAAAATATGATTCTTTGAGTTCGCTCATTACCGTCCTTCGCCCTTCTTCCAAGGCCACATAGCCGCTCGATCCGATGCCGCCGAAAGGGTCTAGGATTACGTCGCCTGGGTTGGACCACAATTCTATCGCACGCCGGATAACTGTGAGCTGGAGCGGACAGATATGGCGGGAATCGTCCTCTTCGCGCGCGCTCTGGCGTTGTAGCGTATCCGACGGATTGATGTCAAACCAAACTGGCGAAGCGTAGCGCTGCCAAACTTCATGGGAGTATTTGTTAATGCTCTGATTGGATCGACGCTCAGACTTTGGCTCGCCGGTAGGCAGCCCGCGCGGAGTATCTTGCGGGTCAGATTCTCCGATGTAGCGAGTGAATCCTTCGGGATGTGCTACGGGCTCAGGATTCGTGCCGCGCTTTCGCATCACTACTAGATAGTCAGGAATGCCCTCGCGACACATCGTGGAGTCTTTCACGATCTGCTTATGGGCAAGCCCGAGCGCATGCGTGCGCGTGGCAGCGATAAGCGGATCCTTCCAGATGACCACCTCGGAGTGGAACACAAAGCCGTGCCGCTCATAGGCTCGTATGATGTCGCCGCGGAAGTCGTAGATTCCGATGACGCCATCATGCTCGTTGGTCAGTGGAATGTTCATGCAGTGCGTGGCGACGAGCCGGCCCGGCATCATGACGCGGGCCAGTTCAGATAGCAGGAACTCGATACCGCAAAAGAAGTCTTCGCGCGTGCGGATATTGGAGAAGTCTTCGAGAGCGTCGGTATAACTGTAGAGGGAGACGAAAGGCCAACTCGACACGCTCATGTGGATGCTGTTGTCCGGAATGCCGCGCAGCACCTGCACGCAGTCCCCGTGATAGAGAGCGTAGCGGTCGGTAACGCACTGATCTATGACCTTGCCGTAGGGGCCATGCCGTTGCTCATAGATGTGGCCGCCTAGATCAATGAGATGCTCTCTGTCAGCAACTGCGGATGCGTTCATTAATTCTGCGTTGTCAGCCATGACGGTATCTCCATTCTCATTTCGTGGTCGTATCGTGTCGCCTGATGCCGCGCCAGTAATTGTTCCTCTTTCATGGCCGCATTCATCTCAGATTGAAGTTCTTCGTACTGGCGTTCCTTGCGCTTGATGGATTCGAGTACCGCGCCCTCGGTCTCAGCGCATACCATATGCACATTAACTGGATGCTGTTGCCCGAATCGATGGCATCGCCGGATGCACTGGAACAGCGTTTCGAAGGAGTAGGAGAGCCCGACGAAGGCCATGTTATGGCAGAACTGGAGATTCAGACCGAATCCCCACATCTCGCCCTTGCCCAGCAGCCAGTCGAACATGCCATCCAAGAATCCCACAATAACTTCTATCTTTCGTGCTGGCTTGTCTGAGCCTCGGCCCTCCACGATATCGGGCAAAGCAGCGTGCACAGCATCGGCCTCGTAGTTCGTATTGCACCAGACAATCCACTTATCATCTGGCTTTTGCATAACTAGTTCTGCCACCTTAGCCGCCCGATCTGTAGCCGTCAGGCGCATCTCTTTGTGCAGTCCCGTAGCGCTCATATCAGGCACGCGAAATAGCATGCCCTCAGTCGCGATGGACTGATCCACCTTAACGATGTGCTCAAACATGTTCAGCGGTGGCAGGATGTAGCCCGTATCGTCATAGCCAAGATCCGAGGGCAGCCGCAAACAAACGGCCCATGAAGCGCAGAACTTCCAGAATGGCTTCTTGCCGTGCCCCTTCAATTGCCACTTAGAGGTCTCGCCGCCATCGTGCTCGAAAAACATCGCGAGCATTTGTGCGCGCGTCATCACGTCCAGCAACTCTGCGTGCGTGCCCAGTTCGGCATGATCATTGGGCGATGGAGTAGCCGAAGAGCAAAGCTTGAAGCGCGTATCCTTGAGCGCTTCTGTCAGGTACTGCGTAGTCTTGGAATTCCATGATTTCAGAATTCCAGACTCATCCAGCGCGACGCCGGCGAAGTGGCTTAGATTAAAGTCCTTCATCCGGTCGTAATTCGTGACGTTGATGCCTGGTTTCACGTCGGCTTGCGATTGGCAGAGATTTAAAGTCACCCCGAACTTCTTGGATTCTCGCGTGAATTGTTCGGCCACCGCCAGAGGAGCCATGATAAGCACGTCCCCGCCAGTATTCAGGCAGACTTGGCGAGCCCACTCCATCTGAATAGGCCCCTTGCCTAGGCCGGTATGCGCGAAGACTGCACGCTTGCCACCGCGAAGGGCCCAGCGCACTATATCCCGTTGGAATGGGAAGAGTTGAGGGTTAATGGCTTCATCATCGACTTCGAAGCCGTTAGCCGGAGCGAGTACGCGCTTGGACTCCAGGAAATCCTCATACTCGTATTGGGCGAGGGAGGTCATGTGGTCACCTCATCCGGTAGCAGATAAGATAGCTCGGCTTCCCAGTCGAGTTCCCACATGAGGACCAAAAGCTTATCATCGTCGCCGCGATAGGCGCGTGCCGCGTCTCGCTCGGCGATGGCTCGTTGGTGCTGGGTCACAGTGGCCTCACCGCTTCCCGCACTTCCTTGCCCCACCAGGTGGTCACCTCGCCGATGGGTTCGCCGTCATCGTCAATCGCAATCCAATCTTTGAGCGGAGTGCTGGCGTAACCGGCCATGAGCCCTTGCTCTGCATCCTCACTGGACATATCGAAGTGCTTGGCCACTTCAGCCACGCCTTGCTCCCACGGGATGTCAGGCATCCGCGTCGTGTGTTTATCAACCGTTCCGTAAACTGCTATGCGCATGCAATCACCTCACTTGCCGCAATAATCTCCACCAGCATCTGAGTAGTCTCCTTATCCCAAGCCATCCTATTTTTCCACTCTTCCCGCTCCGCCGCCGTGCTATTAACCAGGCATGCCTGCCTTCTAGCCTGCCCCGTGAGCCCTGCCAGCGAGCGCCACTCAAGGCCGGCCGCGTCGCACTCCGCCTCAGTGGCGGCGGTGTTCAGTAACCGCACGTAAGCACTCAGTCGCCGCGCCAAGCGTTCTGTGGCGCGAGCCCACCACCAGTCCGTAAACTCACGCGTCTCCTTGTCGTATTGGATCTGTATTCGCGTAGGGCGCGGACCGTCCAGGGAGATGCCAGCGTCAGCCGCCAAGCGTTTGATGGCAGCGCCCTTGCTAATGCCTTCGAAGTGAGCTACCGCGTCGATGACGTCGCCAGAGACTCCGCAGCCGAAGCACTTGTAAAAGCTCGCGTGGACGCGAAAGCTGGGCGTGTCCTCTTTGTGGAACGGGCAAAGGCCCAGAAAGTCCTTGCCGTAAGACTTGAGGGGCATGTATTCCTGCATCAGCGCGGGCAGCGAGACAGACTCCTTAACCCTTCGTATCGCGTCCTGGGTCACTTGCCCTCCAGCGATGCAATACGGCGATCCAGATACCAGCGTGCCTTCTTCAGATCATCAATTACTGGACCCTTTTTGCCAGCGCGAGAAATGTACTTGGCCGAGTTCCAAAGAAGCGCGTCGGATTCAAGCCCCCAAGCCTTAAGGCACTTGATGGTTTCATGGTCCACGTCTCCGCCGTAGTGGGAAGGATGGTCTATTGATTCGCGTAGATCTACAACCCTCCTCTCATTTGCTACTGATTTCTCTGGAGCCATGGGCCAGCCTCCTCAATGGAAATAATCGGACGATGCCAATAATTAAGCCCATCGCGCATCTCGTTCATGTGGCGTTTGCGGAAACCGGCTGAACGGGCAAGCGCGTATAGGTTACGGTTGACCGCAAGAGAAAAAGCCTTGACGGATTCATGGTCCCCCAACGCGCAAAGCTCTATCTCTTGGCGGACATCATCACCTAGCCCAGCAGCGAACAGGAAGGCCCAGTAGGAGCGGGCCTGATGCATGCCCAGCTTAGGCAGGCTCACGGCTTCCTTGATGCGGAGAATGGAGGAGGGGGTCAAGGTTTATCGCTCCTGATGGGCCAGAAACGTGCCGTATCAGTGGGGTCATGGCCCCATGCACCGCCCACCCTATCCCTCCTCCCCCGCTCCCCCAGCCACTCCTGATAAGCCTCTGACGCCGCCGACATCCCGGCCAGCTTCATGCACTCGGAGCGGTCCAAGGTTCCGTAGCTGGGGTGGATAACCGGAACGCCCTCTTCCAGTGCCGTGGCAGCCGCGCAGGGAGCGTTGGAGAAGTAGCGCACGCCGTCGCCATCGCGGACGCACCAGGGATGCTGTATAGGCTGGATCATGCCTCTCCTCGCCTGATATTGATCTCTCCGAATGTAAGCTTGTAACCCGCCTCGTGGGCTGACTTCCATACCTTGAATCGAGCCTTCGATCGGGTATCGGCATAGACCGTGTACCGGATATCCATGATGGCCACCACTGCTATCCACGGGTGCATTTCAATTCCCCTCCCCTCGATACAAAATTTCAAGCTCTGCCAGCGTTGCCTCAGCGTTGCGGCAGACCAGATAGATTCCGCCACAGCCAAGGATCATAGCCCTGAATGCGATCTGTGCATCGCTAGGTTCATCCCGTCCTCTTTTTTGCTCAATTTCAACCCGGCGCCCCATCGGAGACATGATGCCGGATAAATCGCCTTGCCCTGGAATGCCAGAGCTAACGGTATACTTCTTTACGTTGCCGGTCTTCTTGCTCTTGTATTCTTTGGTGGCCTTGAGCGGAGTGTTCCGCCACAGCTTCAAGTTCGGCATGCGCTCAGATGCTTTGGTCAGGATGTCGTACTGCACTTTGAGCAGTGGACGGCAGGTGCTTCTCTTCGCAGCGCTTGCATGGGCAGTCGGGACCGTGCGTGAGTATGCGCCTCACGGCTTGCTCCTCGCGGCGTCGATAGCGGCACGTATGGTCTTTCCTTGACCGGTAGGGCCATTGTTCACGTCAATCTCGATTTCATTCCCGAAACATTCGGACAATCTTACGATTCCAACCTGGAAGCCGCTATGCTGATCGAGCCAGTCCATCCGCTCCCTATCCGCCACGAGCGCCGCGTTCTCCTCGCGAAGGCGCTGGAGTTCGGCATTGATACGCGCGACCACCCGCTCCAAATCAGCCCCGTACTGTCCAACCGTGAGAAGTTCCTGGAGATCGTAATCCCAAACTACTCTGGTGATCGAGGCAATCATTTCACACAGGCCTGGCTCCATGCTTTCCAGCCGCTCAATCTCCTTCTCCTGCCAATCGATGTGCTCCAGGGCGCGGGGAAGGTCGCTGCGGGCGTGCCCTGAGAAATTACCGCATCGAGGACAGTCTACGTCCCTCCATGCCTCCTGTCTCTCCGCTGGACTATCAGTCTCGTACATCGTGCCCACAAGTTTTCCGATCTTGCCACGATCACTGCACATCGAGCATGGGCTAGTGCCTGCCTTCTTGCACCTCTCGCGTGCCGCCTCGCGGTCGGCAGGGGGCCATGGTTGGGGGTGAGTCATCAATCGCACCTCGGATCAGTAAAACTCAAGCGACCGTCAATACGGATCGCAAATTCGGGGACGATCCATGAGCGCTCATCGTCCTCATCGAACAGCATGAAAGTTTCCCAATCAGCGTATCGCTCAATTGGAATGTAGGAGCGGGCTAGGGAGAGGAGAGAGGTGGGGGTCATGATTCGATTACCGCCACATTAGGGCCAGTCTTATTGAGCGGGTGACGGATCACGCGAACCGATGGCTCTTCCAGAAGTGCCTCAAGGCGCTTCCCTTCAATGTGTCGGTCGAATTGAGGCGGCCACGCAAATGTATCGATGTCCCCACGTTCGCGCAAGATATCCTGACACTCTCGTATGTGGTCACTTAAACTCACCGCTCCGTACCTCCCGGTTCCGGCACCGCGCACGGCACGCTAACCTTGCCGTACATGATCCAATCGCTCGGCGTGCCGTTTTTGATGGTGGTATTTTGTGCTCCACAATCCACACAGCGAGCTATCAAAGACATAATTCCCATCGGGGCATCTCCACCACAAATCCCGCATTTATAGCTATCCCAACTCACCGCTCCGTACCTCCCGGTTCCGGCACCGCGCCAGCCGCTCGCCCCTGATCCGTCTCCCCATACCAGAGCGTTCTCTGCTGCTCCTCGGTCGGGGCCTGTCCGTTAACGGATAATCCGTTGGGATAGTCCGCGCATTTCCAGTGCGACTGATCCGGGAAGGACTGGAGGCGCTGCGTCTCGCGGTCTTTGGTGTAGTAGGTGGGTTGGGTCATAGCGCCTCGATTCTCCTTAGGACATCGGCAGACGTGTGCCCATCGAATGGTGGGGCCTGCTCAAGTTCCCTCGCGAATTGACATTCTTCCCATCTTGAAAAGGGCAGGTGGTAAGTCATTTGTTCACCGGCACCGTAAAACAATCCGAGAACAAACCACCCATCGAAAGAACTTCCGTCCGAATGCAGCTTGCTGCGCCAAGCAACGTCATCCGAGCGATGGTGGAACTGTGCCATCTTTCGGCACAGCGCGATCCAAAGCGTGATGCGATGTTCGTACAGCTCATCGAAAGTGTGGTAACCGTCTGAAATCTTGCCGGTGTTGCTCATCTCATTGGTATGATCCGCTTTGTTTATTGCGTCAACAAGCTGCCAGAATACTGTCCTACCCGGCTCAATCAAATCTGGTTCCAGGTATTTCTTAGCGGCTTTGCAGGCATCCAGAAGCAGTTTATCGTTCATCCCTTCCCTTTCTTTCGCCCCTTCAGTGGAGCGGCTTTCTTTAGATCACGCTGGGCGGCTCGGTAACCCTTTATCCAACCAGACCGGAAGCTATTTCCCCATGAATGGAATTCGATATTTTGAAGGGCTGATATTCTTGCCCGGTACTCCAATCGCTCCCGCAGCGTCTTACGCTTCATCGGTTGCTCTCCTCATTCACGTGGATGACTGCCGCTATTACAATGGACACCATCAGTGGAATCATCAACCAATGCCAACGATCCATCAGAAACACACAGGGAATAATAATTCCTCCGCAGGAGTTCTTGATGCGGCGCGCAGTTAATTTAGCCATGAGGGCTGCTCTCCTTGGGAGGCTCAATATGAACCAACGTAGGGGAACCGTTAAGCGCGGCCAAAACGTGTACCAAGAGTTCTTGGCAGAAATGATCCGGCCCACTACGTGTTCCATCATCGACGTGCCTGCCGGTCATCTCTTCGAGATAGCAGTGGAGACCGCTAGCATCCACGGGCGGATTCTTGCGTATCCAGTGGGCAGCATCGCGCACCTGATGATGAAAATACTGCGACGTTATGTGCCTGCATTTGATCGCCAGCCAGAGCGTGCGCTCAAGATCGTCCTGGAATATCTCCCGTAACGGGATGGCGGGAACCTTCTGCGATCCTTGCAGAACGGTTGTCTCTTCGCGCCACGCAACCTCGGCCACTCGAAAAGCTAATTGCACTGGATTTGGTATTTCGCTCATCTGCTCTCCTTGGGAGGGTCGGGGAGGGAATCGTCAGCCCTCAACTCCTCAAGTATCTGGCTTAGGAGGATTGAAATCCTAGTAAAGCCAGCAATCACCACGATAGTTAGCCACACTACTTGAATATCCATCTACGAACCCTCCTTCTCCCTCGCGGCCTGCTTGTCCAGTCTGTACGCAATTATTCTGTATTCCTTGGGTGTATGGTGTCCGCACAGAAAACCTTTTCCGTAAGTGGTAGGGTACTGTGCGGCCAAACCAGGGACACTGTAAACCGCCCTCCGTTGACACCTAGCCCCTATTTCATAGGAATCCACCCGACAGGTACAACTTACCCATGTGATGACGGAGAATCCGCTACTTACCATCATTACCGTCCCTCGCGGCCTGCTTGTCCTGATCCGCTACCCAAGCGGTGAGCGCGGCATGCGGCTTAGCACAAAAATCACAAGGCGTAATACATTCTTTCGAACCGCTCTCAGAGACTGGGTATCCAAAGGAGCGGGCTGTCTCTCCCGGCCACAAATCCCCCGGTACAGGAGCCTGCATCCAGCCGACACAGTCGTCATTGCAATAACATGATCCTAGCGGCTGCGATCTTCCACGAGGAGCCTTGGTGCGTCTGCAAACGGTACACTCCAAGGCATACCCAACGCGATCCTGATGATTGCCGCTACATTGCTCTATCATCTCCAGCAGCGCCCGTATCCCTGCCAGATCCCCCGGCGTGCTGTTATGGGAGACGGCAATGGCATGGGCATGCTCCTCTGTTACGCACTTGCAAACCAAGCGATTGGTTATCGGTCCAGTACTGAGATAGACCATCCGGTCTTCCCTGAACCACACGCCATCAAACTCAATCTCGGCCTCCCGGCGCTGGATGTGCGCAAGGACGCGGGAGTCAAGTGGGGTGGTCATATAATCGGTGGCCTTTCGCAAACTCTATCCAAGGTGTCTCTTCGGTGTATCCAGACGTTTGCGTGCGGGGACCATTCGGCCTCGCCTTCTAGGCACCATCTACAGGTGCGCCAATCTTCGTCTACGCGCTCCAAGCATTCATCGGAAACTTTCACCCATCGGATGCCGTAAAACAACCCCGTGACTTTAGCCCAGCGACCGCCGCGCCATTTTCGGTACCACCGAAAGAAATTCATTTCCCCTCCCGGCACGCCTTTGCGTAAGCGCGAAGATTCTCCGTGCAGCATCTTGATTTGTCTTATAGGCATATGCAAGGTGACCTGCAATTTCCTCCGCCCTCTCCCAGCCCAGAGCTTCCTCATGCGCGAGACACCGGAGGGCCATTGCGATGAGGGTGTCCGCGTATACCTCGATAAAGGCTTCCGCAACCTCCTGCTTCGTAGTGGACATCAGCCTTCCACTGAAATAGGCGCACAAGCTATTAGCGGCTTGCTCCAACCGCTCCCTGCTAAGATCCGCCATTGGGACCCTCCGCACGCGCCTGACCGCGTTTCATTGCAAGCCACGCTCCGTGCGGCCCAAGAAAGCAGCCCGCGCAACCACTTCCGGCTGGAGCCTTCCAGCAAAATCTGGTAAGCGGAATCCATCCAGCAGACTTAAGCTGCCTAATCTGTTCTTGAATCAATGGGCTATCCACGCTTCACCTCCTCCCACTCCCCGCCGTCCCTGCACCCATCCCGCGCGATTCCCAGGTGCTTGGCGCGAAACTCATGGCACCGGGCGCAGATGGCGCTCATGTCAATCTCGTCCAGGTTGATCTGGAGTTCGGTCTGGGTGGGGAGGGTCACGCATGTCCCCTTGTTATCTGGTAAGTTTTGTAGTCCGCTTCCATCGCGTCTGCGCAAGACAATGCTTCCTGGATTTGTTCGTCCTTTGGAGTGTTCTTGCCATGCAGAACAGCGCAGGCGACACCATTCGCGAATGACCGCTGGGGCGACAACGTCCCGCGCCAACAACACGAAGGTCATCTCCGTGAGATACGCCTTGTTCATACAGCTATTCGGATTGGTTAATTCTTCGGCTTTACGCATTTCGCCCGCTCCGCATTCCTCTCCATATTCACCGCCGCCTCTTTCCGCTGCTCCTCCACAAACGCCGCACTTACATAGCCCTCGAATCGCAGGCCATAGCTGGTGCGCATCAGGAGGGCTAGGGTTTCGGGGGTCATTTGGCATCCTGCCAGAAAGCGGCGTTGCAGCGGAGGCAACGGGTGATGGTTGCCGTAACCGTTCTGGCGCATGGAACGCTACCGTGATCGGCTATGCAAACATGGTGCTCAATGTAATCAAACTGGATGGGCTGCGCCATCGTTCCGCAGGCAGGGCACTGATTTGGGATGGCCTTGCCGTCTCGTTGCCATCCCAACCACGCAATTGGAGTAATCGGAGGAGGTGGACAAGGAATACGCTTCTGTCCATCGAAGCATCCGCCTGATCCTTCTACCTTGGGAATCCGTATGGTTGCTGTACCCTGCCCCTTCGCCGCCACCGGCACCAGCGCCAACAGCCAGCGCATCCACGATCTACGGCTACTCATGATCCACATCCTCCAACTCCTTTACGCCGCCAATGATGAACAAAACGTACAGGAACAGCATGAAGATCACGCCGGCCATAAACCCGCACATGAAGAGGGCGACGTGAATGGAGGTATCGGGGATCATAATCTCTCCCTTCCCGGCCTGCCCCTACCTAGCACCACCAGCCGATGCGCTAGTGCCTCGCGCATAAGTTCCCCGAAGGAGATGCCTTCGCGCTTGGCCGTTAATACAGCCTTGCGGTGCTGGGATGGGGTCATAAGTAAAGCCACGCGCTTCATGGGTTCTTTCATGGGAGACTCACGTTAACATGTACATGTACAGGTGTCAAGTTAATTGTAGAGAGTCTCTGAGTTCTCTGGCCCCCGGCAACCATTCCCGTGGAGGAGCAAAGCCATACTTCTCGCAGAACCGATGATAGGCCCATCCGTCCTTCATTCCCTTTCCGCGCGCTACGCCTAGCAGTTTAAAGTAATCCGACTTCTGCGCAGCAGCTACCTTTGCGGCCTCGATGCGCTCTGCCTGGCTACCCGGCCGCACGATCTCCGTCAACTCCCCCTGCTCAACCTCGATCTTGCGAGCGGTAACTTTAAACGGTATCCCGCAGTACGGGCATTCCTTCGGCCCGGCGCGAAATACCCCATAGCAGGGCATCTGCACTCCGTTAATAATCTTGGGCGGCTGGTTGCGGAAGTCTGGAAATTTATAGCTATGCTTGCACTGAGCTACAGCGGGGGGTTTTTTATCGGCGGACTCGTGGATGGCTTCGCCTTCTAATTGCCACGGCACGCTATCCTCAAACATTCCAAAAGGAGCGTGTCGGTGGGTGTTGCCGGAATGGTCCAGCACTAGGAAGTGGGTTTTGCCGGGATGCGGGCGCGACCCTCGTCCGAGCATCTGCTTCCATAGTCCTAGCGATGCCGTGGGGCGCGCGCTGATGAGGCAGGACACTACCGGATGATCCCAGCCGATGCTCACGCAGCCTACCGAGGAGACTCCCATTAGTGAGCCTGTGTCCAGATCACGGTAGATGTAAGCTCGCGTCCCTGGCTGTGGATTCTTGGGATCTCCCATCGGCGTATCAGCATCGACATAAGCCCACGGCACGCCTGCTTCATTGAACTGCTGGCAGATGTGATTAGCGTGCGCTTGATCAACCGCGAATGCCGCAGTCTTAACATTCGCATGTCTCTTCCAGTGCGTTACGATATCGCCAATCAACTTCGTCTTGTCGCAAACCGCCGCGAGTTGCTTAGAGTTGAACTCGCCAGCCGTTTTCTTAACGCTGCCAATATCGGCGGGCGGAGGCGGCGCAAGCACCCGGCTTCCCACTAAATTTCCTAGCGCTATCAACTCCTCCTCTGAAGGCCCGAGCACCATCGAGTCGAACAATCCACCCGTTGATTTCCCGAGCCCTTTCTTGTCCAGCCGGATCGGCGTAGCAGTGGCACCGATATAGCGTGCATTGGGATAGCGGTCTAAAGTCTTGCGCCAAGTAGGCGATAGAGCCATATGGCATTCATCGATTATGATCAGCGCGGCCTCTGGCGGATGGCTCATGCGATGCAGCGTGTCGATGCTGGCCACCTGGACGGCATGCCAACGCTCGCGGCGCTCGCCACCCATCAGGACGCCGTGCTTGATGCCCAGTCGCGCCACGCGCTCGGACATGTCCACCACCAAAGACTTGCCATGAACCGCGAATATGACGCGGTGTCCGAGCTTCGTGGCGTTGTGGACGATGACGGAGATAAGCGTACCCTTGCCATAGCCACACGGTGCCACAAGCACAGGGTTGCGGCCAGCATGTACTTCGGTGCGCAGTGCGTCTAGGTCGCGTTGCTGGTGCGGTCGCAGGGTGGGGAGCATTTTATTCGGCGATGACGCGGTAGTAATGCAGGCTCGGGTCCACTGGACCCACGCCCCAAAGATCAGCCTGTTTTTGCCCATCATGAAAATCAGTTGCGGCTATAACTACCATTGAGGCAGAGAGATTGTTCAATTCAGAATCTCCGCGCACAAACTCCACGCGTTCCCCAATCTTTGCAGGTCTTCCAATGCACAGCACAACGTATCCACGCGCTTCCATAGTTCGCTGGCACAACTGCTCTATCGTTTCCGTCATCGATCTGCACTCTCCATACAGACACCCGCAAATTCCTACCGTGAATGCCATCATGGCGACTCTCCACCCGTTATGAATTTGCAGATATCCCGTAATAGAAGAACAGCCCACCATGCCTATGAACCTAGCCACCACGCTGCCAGTAATTTTCATCTCTCCCCCAACTGCCTTTCATAGTGCTCGAAGTGCTCCTGATACACCTTCCGCGATGCCCTGATCGCCGCTGACCGCGCCATGAGCTTCGCCGCCATCCAATCCAGCCAGTCAGGGCTAAACCAGCGTGGGCTAGCTAGGGAGCCGAAGACGAGGATGACGAGGAGGAGGGCGGTCATACCTCCCTAGCCTCATACTGCGCGCTAGGCAGACCATTTGTCAGCATCCATTCCATTGCCGCCTTCTCGGTCTTGAAAAGCGTAGTGCTGCCCTTGCCGTCCGAGTGAGACATGCGTGAACCGTCTTTCTTGTTGATCACTTCGTACATATTTTCTCCTTCTAAATTTCCCCGCTCAGGGCCTCGCGGCGACCGTCCCCCGGCATCCACGAAACCCACGAGCGGTTATTGGGTTTTCTTTTTCCCACAAGCCATCGCGTTAGTGATCGCGCAACAAGCCCTTAACGTGATTCCGTTCCCGGCGGAACAAACGGAGGCTATCCCGTCCTTGAACCGAATCTCCCCTGCTCGGTTCCACACAGGAAAGGAGTCACGCACCCGAATGAACATACAGATCGCGCTTCTCGGAGCTTTAGGGGACCGGGCCGCCGCTATGGCAGTGAGTTTGTTGCCGATGGTCCCCAATCACGACGAGACGCCGTGAATCCTAAAATAGCCTTCCGTCTGGCGGCTTGCCGTCCCCCGCCTTCTCTCCCACCTCCGCCGCGATGTCGGCAACGGTCCTGCCTGCCTCCGCCTTCGCCGCCGTCTCATTGGCCGTCTTGAAAATCTGCATCTTATCCCAGACCTGCTTATAGTTCTGCGCCGTGATGGACTCGTAACTTTCATTCCCGGTCACGGACATCAGATAGACCCTGAATACCGCCTCCTCAAGGCCGTAAGGGTTACTGGGAGACTTCAGAAACGTCTGCTTCGTCCGCTCCCGCCACTTCGCGTCATCGGTCGACGGCATAGGCGGGCGGGAAGTGCCGGGAAGAGTGGCCCCAGGTGCGCCCGGCAATGGGTTAGGAAGGGTTACCGGCACACTCGGCTTCTCCGGCGCCAGCGGCTCGACATGGACCGGCGTAGGCTCGGTAGCGATGACGGGTGGCTCCGCTACAGGTTCCTTTGGTTGCCGCGGCGCGCGCTGGCGCTGCTCGGAGAGCTTGGCGGATAACTCCTCCGTCTTTACCTGCGTGGCCTTAGCCGCCTGAGCGCTACCCGCATCCTCAGTACCCTCTCCACCGTCCTCCTCATCGTAGTCTGCTGTGATGTCCACAGCCTCGGGATAGAACTCTGCGGCGATAGCTGGCGCTGATAACTGCGGAACCATCTCGATCTCTTCCACATGGCGCGCGGTGACTGCCCGCGGAACCCACGCGTTTGCCTCGAACCTGGCGCGGAGGGCCTTCATGTCTTCGGCGCGAAGCTCTAGGGATACGCCGTACTGCGTAGCCGCTTGCCCGTTGTGATTGGTACGGAAAGGCGAGAGGATCATCTTTAGCGGTAAGCCAATGATGGAGGAACCCACTCGCCCCGCTGATTGTCGCATAGATTCAATGGCAGAGAAAATCTGCGACGATGAGCGAAAACTGGTTGTGTGAAAATATGCCGTCGCCCCGAGGCGCATATTGTTGGCGAGCTGGAAATTCAGGGTTACGCCCGGCTTGCACCCGCCTCCGTCCTGAGCGTAGAGGCAGCCATCCAGCCAGCACGGCTGGCAGTCGTAGAATTTAAGGCCGGCCGTATTGGCTTTCTCCCAAATCGGGAACAGCGGAGAGTCCTTCGCTGGAATCATCTTTGTGGACCGATCAGCGTTGACGCCGTCCCCATGACACTTCAATTCCGACGCGCTCCACATCTGATATTCGCCCTGGTAGGGATTGTCGGACATCAGCACGATATCGATCTCCCGCGGCGTTTCCCCGTGCGCCTCAATGGCCGCAAAGTCCGGCTCGAATACTTCCACCGTCTTGCCGCCATCCTCGACCACTGACCGCTTGGTAAACGTGAAGAAAGGCAGTTTCTGTGGGCGATTACTGACCGCTGCTTCCTTGAAGTGCTCGGCGTGGAAGGCTTCGGCTTCGGCGCGGGTGGATACTTGGGCGACAGTCTTCATGGTTAGCTTTTTGTCATTCCAGACGCCGTAGCGTATGATCCACTTGCCTTTCCATAGATAGATGCTGGAGGCGCGGCCTTTGGGGATGCCGATGGAGACCTTGAGAACACGGCTTTCCCTGATGATAGGAGCCTTGCTCTCCCGGTCGTGGGTGATTCCGAATAAAACGTTTTTGATCATGCTGTTTTCTCTGCGTAGATCCTTTCCAAAATCTCTTCCTGCCTGTCGCTGATGGAACCGTACCCAACAAACTGTCCAGTAACGGACTCCATGAAATGCTCCTCCCAATCGTTCAGCCCGCGTCCTTCGTTGTTGATGCGATCGATCCATTCGGCGATGACCTGCTTAGGCTTGGTCATTCTTTCTCCTTAAATTCGCATCTCTCGCTGCACTCACACTGCCCCCAGTTACATTCTGCGGTAGAGCCAGTGCTCTTAAATTTACAGCGGCACTCCTCCTCGCACGGCTCGCCCGCGCACCACAGCCAGCCCACGCAGAGGACGGCGAACATGATGGTGGCGGCGGTTAGGTCAGTCATAATCCTAGCCTCTCCAGTTCCACGCGAAGTGCATCCTTCGTGCTGCCAGGGAAGTCTTTACCGAGCACCCATCCCGCGAAGCCCGGATCTTGACTGACCTTCTTGCCCCGCGTCTTTGCTCCGAAGTTGAAGCAAACGTCTCCATCCGCATCGCGGTAGAGCTTGCCGGATAGGTCCACAAAATCTAGCTCATCGCGCTTGGAGAATGTGGCGAGATCCGCCAGGGGCATCGATTCCATGTCATACATCGACAATTGCCCCATAAGGACGTCTACCGTTGCGGCAGCGTCGGCAAGCGCCCCATGCGCTCCCTCGTGCGAACGCCCGCAGAACTTCTTTACCGCTGCTATGAGGTCGCGCGGCTCTTTCTTGGCGAAGATACCGAAGGCGTCGATGATGGAAACATTGGAGATGTCTAGCACCAGCCCGCATCGGCGGAACTCTTCATCCAGCATCGGAAGGTCAAGTGATCGGATGTTATAGCCTAGCAGGTCCTTGCCTTGAAGTCCGCGCAGGATGGCCGCCGCGAACTGTTTGAACGGTGGCTTATCGGCCACCATGGCGTCCGTGATTCCGTGTACCTTCGTGGCACCCTCGCCGATCGGCATCCCAGGATTGAACACTTGCTCGAAACTATTGCGCTTGCCGTCTGGATGCAGGACCATGACGCCGAGAGACACGATGCGGTCGAGTACGGGGTCGGTGCCCGTGGTTTCGATGTCGATGCTGGCGAGGGGGCGGGTTAACTTCATTCACTTCCCTCCCTTCGCCGGATATAAACGCAAAGGCCGCTCTTTGTGCTCGGGAACCACGTACTGCTTCTTTGTGAACTCGTAAAACTGAATCTTAGCCCCGCCGGATGAAACCATAGTCCGATCTCCAAGAGCGCACTCTAGCTCCGCTTTAGTTTCCTCGAATAGTTCGCTGGCTTCCTTACGAAGATCGCGCCGCTCAATAAACTCCTGAACCAATGGCCTTAATGACTCGTCTGGCGTGTAGTCCGACTCTGGGGCTAGCTCCACCAGCGCTGATCCTTGGCAGGTAACGCGAAACTCGCATTGCTGACACCTACGGTCGTCGGGCTCCAGCGCGTCGGGGATGGGGCCATTCTCGACGGTGGCCCAGAAGGCAGGCCCAGCCGCCAGCATCTCCGCGTGCAACTTGGCGTCTGCCTCGTGGTCCCAATACATCAGGTTCCCATCGTCGCGGCATCCTATAGCGAATGATCCCCACGTCGCGCCAGTGACCATCATGCCCCACTGGAGTTGGAGGATGTAATCTTCCGGTAGTCCCTCGCGCTTGTACTTGTAGAAGGCGGCGCGACCGCAGGATTTGATTTCGAGGACGCCGAAGCCCTCGCCGTGATCGCCGTAATCTTTCCATACAAAGCGATCCACGTTCACTCGGAGTTCAGTGTGAATGGGATGCGAATAGACGTGCATCTGAATCTCAAGATGCCGCGACGTCTGCTTCGCATACTTCTCCGCGAACCACGGCTCCAGGAATTGCCCTAGCGCCATGGCGTCCGTTTCTTCGCGTGGGAAGTCTTCCGGGGTGGATCGTTTGCCGTACCATAGGCGGCGTTGGCAGCCCCATCCGATGTTGAAGAGGGATGCGGCATCTGAACCACCTATCCCAAGCTTGCGCTCTGCCAGAAATGCGGCTCGGTCGGTGGTCATGCCTGCGCGACCTCAATCTCCGCCTCATCATCGGGCGACAGTAGCGGGTCGCAGTCCCATTCAATCGGTCGCCGAACGAGCCTGCAAACCTTGCTCCGATCAATCCAAATAGTGAAGCCGGGGACCGTGAGCGACTTGTATTTGATCGAGGCGTACTGATCATCGTCGCGGCCCATGTCCTTATCGAACTTTCCGCCAATGGCCTTAATGAGCGCTATGACCTCATTCTTGGATGAGCAGAACACATTCAACGATGGGGCTAATAGCGGCGCGTCCACGTCATATGCATCGGCCAGTTTTCTCAGCGTAGCGGCTACTTCTTTGCTTGTCATGTCTCTTTTACTCTCCTCGCGAAACCCATGCTACAACGGAGCGCGGAGGTTGTCAACAGCAAAGTGTTGACTTGTGAAAATAAATGCTGTATGCTTTTCCACATGGACACAGAGCCAATGAAAACGGTCGCCATCCCTGAAGAGCTGCATGCTTCCCTCAAGGCCATAGCCGATGAGCGCGGTATGAAACTCAGGATTCTAATTGAACGCGCCCTGCGCTCGTTCGCGGCTAAGAAAGAAAAGACGGCAGCATGACTTGGGTATACTTGGCAAAAAGTTCCGATGGGTCAACTTTGAAGATTGGCCGTAGCTGTAATCCGAATAGGCGAATGGGGCAATTGCGAAGACATGCCATCCAAGTACTTAAGCGTGACGTTGGTAGCTTTACGCTTATTCACGCCATGCGCGGAGGACCCAAGCTAGAGAGGGCCATGCAATACCTTTTTATTCCGCGATTCGGAAGGCCGGGATATGAATGGTTTTCGTTCTCGGATGAGATCGTAGATTTCTTCCTCGGTGGAGAAAAGCCTCCAGAGCCAAAAGAATGGAGGCAGGCAATCGTATACCGGTACCAAGAAAAGAAGCGTCTAGCCATTGCTGAAAAATGGCGTCTACATTGGGCCTTAGAGCGTGCTACATGGGGCGATGTGGATGATGATGGAAATAAGGTGCCATCCCTGATTATCCACCGCGCCCTGGAGCGCGAGCGCAAGGAAGCGGGCATATGACCGGCCACTGTTCCCGCTGCAAAGTAAAGCTGGACGATAAGAACTCCAATGACACGACCAGAATGAGGCAGGCCGGGCAGTGCCGCTCATGCGCCGCGGTCTACATGATTGCGTGGAGGAAACGCCGTAAGGCTAAGCGCTGCGCTATCCTAACCCCATGAAGCCCATCTTGCTTTTCCTGCTCTCTGCGCTCGCTCTCTGCGCCCAAATACCGCCCGGTTGCGTTGCCAATGTCCACTGTGTCAGCCTGTCATGGACTGACACCGCCAACCCGGCCGGTACGACCTATAACGTCTATCGCGCGTCGGGACTGTGTAGCGGCACTCCGGCCTTCACGCAGATCATCGCTGGAGTGGTTCCCAAGATATACGCGGACCAGACGGTAACTACGGGGACATGGTGTTATGCAGTTACTGCGGCTGGAGGCGGGCTCGAGTCAGCTAAAAGCGCCCCGGTGCAAGCCGTGATAACGCTGTTCGCGCCGCAAGCAGTTTTTGCTACGGGGCAGTGAGTGGTGCGGTCGCATTCCTGAACCTTACCATCACTGATTGGTCATCTGAACAGAGTCGAAAACCGCCGAACTACCGCTTGCCGAGAGGGTAGCACCCGTGTTGTTAGTGCAGACGATACCCCAGATTGCCGGGACGGCCCCTCCGAAGGCAGCCGCGATGGAATAGGGGCCTGCCGTATACGTGGTCGCATTGGCCACGGCATTGATAATCCCGATCTGGATTAGGTTTGTAGGGCTCGTGAGTGTCTGGCCGGCATCCGTACCTGTTACTCCATCGGTGCAGGTCGAAGTCCCGCCCACGCAGCCGTAGGCGTATATGATAACGGTGCCCGTTGCGGACACGCCCGAGGCACCGGTCTTGGCAATGACATACACTTGCTCGTCCACATCCAGATTGGTGGTGTTGGCTACCGACGCCGATCCGCGACTGCTGTTGTTTGTCAGTGAAGCAAGCGTAATGGTGAGGGACGTATTGGTTGCTCGATAGCTGGGCTTGATTGTGGTTGCCAGCAACATAGTTGGAATGAGAAGAAAGGCTAGTAGTTTTTTCATAATTATTGAATCACCGGCCCACCCGTAGATACCGGACCACCGCGAATGGAGGCTGCGCCAGAGCTTATATTGCCCCCGGCCAAGCGTGCCATGCGGGCCAGCGGTCGCAAGGCGAGGGCCGGCACGGGAGGCTGAAAGTCGTCAAAGAAGATCGTCGACCCCGCCAGATTTAGAACCTGCACGTAATCGGTATAGTGCGAAGCCGGGAGATTGCCATTCGTAGGCGTACCTCCCACGCCGCCAGTCTGGGTCAAAATGATCATAAACATTGGCAGGCTCATAGCCTGATTACAACTTGCCTGCTGGACGCCATCCATTGAAATTGAGATGGTAGTCGAAGTCCAGTGCATGCTGTAGGTGTGCCAGTTAGTGTCTACCGCGAATGTGGCGTCACAGACCCCAAACCCAGGATTGGCAATGTGGAACTGACACCAGCCACCAGAATTGTAGCACTCCAGCATGTCTATTTCGGTGTAGTTGGCCGCACTTAGATTTGGGCAACCGTCAAAACCCGTATCTCCGGAGAACTTATTTGAATTCTGGCAATTGGCCCCGAGTAGCCAGTGAGACGGCCATAGATTCGTGTTGGAGTTCGGATATTTTGTTCTGAAAATAACGGTTCCAAAGGTGAAGTTGAAGGTGTTCCACTGAATCTGTCCGGTTGTGTACGACCATGACGCTGGGGTGGTGTTGACGGTCCCGTCTGCGTTGAAATTACCGCAGGTCGAAGCTACAGCCGTAGTCGTGATGACCAGGTTCCCGTTTATCTGATTAACGCCAGAGGGCATATTACATTCGGTTTCATTCTGCCCGTACTCGCCGTGTCTGGAAACGACAGTCCACTGCTTGTTGAGCTGCCCCTGCGAGAGTGTCTGGCATACCGGCGACTTCCAACTGAGCGTGGCACCGCAGCCGTGCTGAGCAAGCGCGCATGCGGGCAAAAGGAAAAGTAAAGCAATGAGAGATTTCACATCTAATCCTTAATCGCGATGGAGGCAGTTACGATATGGCTGGTGGGCGATTGATTTACGGTAGGTGCCCCGCCATTGGTGGAATTTAGCAGATGCGCTTGAAAATCTCCGCCTGGATTAGAGTTGTCGTTTGTGTAAGCTGGCGTTCCGCTTGGAGCACTACAGGCACCCCCGCAAGACCCTATTGTGGCTATAAAGTCGTTTCCTCCGGTCAGTGTAAGGGCCGTTCCCACACAGGCAGTACAATTAACTGTCACCAGATTGGAACCAGACACATCGAAGGATGCCGAGGTAGAACTTGAAAATTCCCAAAATTCAGCTAGTTGTTGATTGGCTCCAGCCGTTACTGTTAGCGTAGTCCCAACGGCTGTCAGGGATGCGCAATAGGCCATGCTCACCCATCCTGCGGTCGCATCCCCCGCCGATGTATTTGCCTGCACGGTCCACGATGTTGAACAGCCAGTAGCGCTGGTAATGGTCTGGTTGGCACCAAATGCAGCGGCAATAATGCCGAAATGCCCAGCGGTCGGGTTGGTTATCGTGATAGCGCAAGTTGAACCTGAGCAGGTATTAAATTTCGCCTGCGTGAAGGTAAAGGTCCCGCTACCGGCACCTTGAGCGTGGACCATTCCGTTGGCGTTAAACGGGGCTCCCTGCGGAACGAAGAAGCGCAAATTGTGGTCTACGAATGGAGGAGTTTTAAGCGTTACATTGACAGTCTTATAGTGAAAGAAATCCGGGGTTGCTCCGAAGGAAGCTGTCACCGCAACTATCCCCAAGATCCATTTCATCGGATTACCTTCCAATTGAGAGTGATCGACCCCGGATCTACTGTTCCAGAAGTCCAATTGCAACCTTCGAAGTTGACAGTGTCGGCGGTCGGATAAGCGTTAATGCTGAATCCTCCCGTTGAGGCCGGGACGTAGCCTGTCACGGCCTTGATGGAAGCGTTGGTGGTGAATAGGATAACGTCTGTTGAAAGCGTCCCTGTAGCTGTATCGGTAATGACCGTGGCACAGGCCCCGCTTGCCGTTGATGCGAAGTCTACGGCCTTGGCTCCGTGGGCAATTACCTGGGCGAGCGTAGCGTCCCCGGCGGCGGTCCCGGCGGTGATCCCGTGTATGCTGGTTTGATTGGCCAGCGCTACGGCGATGTTGGCGGTCGGGAGGACGCCGGTCACATCGGCGGTGAGGGAGACAGCAGAACTGGTAACAGTTTGCGTTGATCCGGCAAAGTGCGCTATTCCCGCGCCTGGGGAAGACGCATTGACTACCGTTCCTGGAAGATCCGCCAATGCGGCAGTCTGGTATCCAGGGGCCGCAGTGGACCCGGTGTTGTTCATCCAAAATTTATGCGCCGCTGCCGTGGCTAGTGTGGCTGTAACCACGCCAGTGGAGGCGCTGTTATTGATCAGCGTTCCATCGCCAGTGAATGACGTCACCGGTGCTGCCGTAGCCGCGAACGGCATGACGCCGCCAGAACGCTGTGTGAAGATGTTGGCCGTCGCCGCATTGGTAGAGAACGCAATCGTATAGTCCACGAATAACGCCGCCGTAAGATCGATGTTCGATGAAACCGCGGTGTTCGTATCTACGAAGATCGAATCCGCCGTAGTGGTGAGAGCGCCAAGATCCACCGCTAAGGGACCATGAATCTCAAGGTTTCCAGTCGCGCCTGTCGTGTGCGTGTAGCCCATTACCGCAAGGTTCCAGTTGTTGTTGGTCACGGCCGCAATTGTAGCCGTGCTCACGATGGAGATGAGGGTCACGACCGTTCCCGATCCGCAACCGCTAATTGTGCAGAGCTTTATTTTAAGCGTGATGGTCGGAGTCTGCGCGGTCTGGGTCGTATAGACTCCAGCCCCATCGAATAGAAATGGCTGATTGGCACTGTTGAAATATCCAGCACCGAGGCTCAGCTCCATGAGTTGCTGGTCGGACGTGGTGTTGGTGTTGACCGTTGCAGGAGTGGTGCTGGTAACTGAGTTCCCCGCGCCCGCCCCCCCTGGACATGCCTGGAAGCTCGGATCTGAAGACGCACCGTTAGAGAGATAGCATTGTCCGCTCGTACCGGGGCTTGTGGCGACGATGGCGCTGGTGGTTTCTCCAACAAGTGGGCCGTGCGCAGTGAAGGTTCCGGCCCCGGTGCCACCGCTACCTACGGCCACAGCGGTATTGAAAGTCTGAACGCCCGTGAATGTCTGACCGGCATCCGTCCTTGCGGTTGTAAAACTCGTGGTCGGGGTCGTCTCGGTAATTCCATCTGTCGATGCGATCGTGAGGCTGTTTTGGACAGCAAATGTTTTAGCATTGGTGATCGAAAGCGTCCCGGTAGATGCTGTAATTGCCAATCCGTTAATACTAGTCTGGTTCGCCAAAGATGCAGGAAGTTGAGCGGTAGTAGCCGATCCGCTCAGATTCGAGAACGCCGGCTGCGCCTTGGATATCACGCCGGCCGCCGATACCGCAGTCAAGAAATTATTAGATGCTCCAGTGTCCGGCACAACCGTATTACTGACGGTCGAGGAATTATTGTCCATCGAGGAAAAGATGTGATTTGTGGAATCCCACCACCATCGTCCATCGGAAGCTGGCGGAGTGCCGGGCTTGGAAATTTCCGGTCCCATTGCGCCCGCCACGGTAGAAGAGCATCCGGTTCCGTTGACAGTTGAACCGTCCGCTCCCACCTCAAATTCCTGCGTAGTGGTTGCGCTCAGCGTAGGATCAACCGTGCAAGTATTAGTCGCGGATGCACCATAGGAAACAGTCCTTCCGCCCGTACCGTCTTGCGTCCATGCGATCGAGAATTTGGCCCCAGCGGTTTTGTTCGTAAAAGTCACCGATGTTACGTTGGCAGTCAAGGCACCAGGCTCAACGCGCACAGGCGACTTAACGGAAACATCGGCAAGGGAAAACGTGGGGGTAGCGGAGAAGGCTGGATTGGTAGCAGTTGAACCCGTGAATACCGATGTAGCTCCGCCGCCAGAGTACTGCGGGATGTTCAATGTCCCTCCCGAATAGGTGGCCGCGCCGCTCGATCCCGTGGTAGTAAGGGTGAATAGCGCCTGAGTGTTCAACATCGTCGCAATCTGCGCAGCGGTGAGGGCCAATGGTGCAGCCGGGGAGCCCGTATTGTTCCCCATGATGGAATTCGCGGCTAGGTTGGCCATCTTGGAAAGTGATATTGCCCCAGCACCGATAGTCAACGCAGGGAAGGTAGTGGTCGCGTCCCCGGTGAACACACCGGAGTTAACCATCTTGGCGGCGGTGATCGCGCCCGCGCCGATTGTCAGCGCCGGGAACGTTGTCGTTGCGTCGCCGGTGAACACTCCAGCGTTGATTAGCTTGGCCGCCGTCACGTTGGCATTTGTGATGTCGGCGGTGACGATCAAGCCGCCAGCGGTTGCTCCCGTGGTGGTTGTGTTGTGTAGGACGCCTGTGGTGAACCCGCCTGGAACCTTGAATGCGGAGGTGGCCATCGCGGAGAGGTCTAGGACGGCGGACGCCCCGCCGGCGAGCGTATGAGATGCCATGGTGATGACCCAATCCACAGAGGACGCGCACGCGCTGGAGCCATTGTTAATCACGATCTGACCAGCAGACCCTCCAACCGAGCATCCAGAACCAGCAGAGAACGCGGTCCACGTATTCGTCGCCGTGCAACCGTAATAGGTGCCTCCATCGATCAGTATCGGCGTCTGTCCTGGTGTACATGTGGCGGTTGTATGGTCGCCAGAAAGAACCGGTCGGAAGCTAGCCGAGAATCCTTGCGGGAATGGATTAACCACGGGCGCTATCTGAGCGCGAAGGCACAGCGGTATCAGTAGGATCAGCAACGCGCGAAGCATGCGGGTCATGAGTTTTCCTTTGCTTGATGGTACCTTAAACTGATGATGGATGGAGGGTACGGCCAGGGGAATACTTAGTTGTGGCTGGCTAGACGGTCTTAGTTGTGGCTGGCTAGACGTTTGCCGTTTTCCAGGTCACGGAGACGTTCTTCATGGTCCTCTATGCGCTCTTCGCGAATGGATGAATTGCTGATCGCTACCGTCAGCGCCTGCGTAGCCGCTGCATTCACCTGCAATTGAACCAGCAGTTTATCGAAGTCTTTTTCGAGCCGTTCCACGCGATACCTCAAAACGTAGGCGGTTCCAATTGCGGCTGCCAGACTCAACAGCAGAGCCAAGGCCGAAACCAGGACGCCAGTCGCCGCAAGGTTCATTTGCACTTATAGATCCATGATTGAAGGCGTTGCACTTACTTGGTGGGCTCCTGATGGATCTCGGTAACTTTGACCACTTGTCCTTCAGGGGTGAGAGTAGTTGCGACCGTAGATTGCCCAGCCTTCTCGCCGCTTGGGGTGAGCGCGTAAGCCTGAATGCCAAGAACCATCTGAATGCCCTGAAAGGCCACGCCAAAGAAACTTGTGAGTGCCACTAATTGAGTCGGGTTCATCTGCGAAAAGGCGGGTATCAAATATTGAACCGCGGCCCCCAGTATGATCATCGACAGGTGAACGGCAATCGCCAAGTTTCGAGACATTTGACTCCTTGAAGGTTCAGCGTAACACTATGCTAGCCGCAATACAAAGGCCCCACGCCTTCCGAGGGATGCGTCTCGGTTAGCGCGGGGCCTTGGTATCCCCACTTAAGGGGCCTTTAAGGGTTATGTGCAGTCTGAAACTATCTTACTACGGAGTCGTGCTCCCCATCGCATCGAGCGCGGTGGTAGCCGCATCGAGCTTGGTCACTTCCGTAGCCGCCTGCGCCGCCAGGTCCTTCGCGGTTTGCAGGTCAGTGGCGGATGCGATCTGCGCCAGCAGCGCGGTAATGCGCGCCTGGATCGCGGTGATGTCCGCTGAAATCTTGTCTGAGTCGGTATCGATCTGGGCCAGCGCGGATTTGGTTGCCGCGAGGTCGTCGGTGAGAGCCATGTCTAATTCTCCTTTTTTACGGTCAGTTGGGTGAGCTGTACTACAGATTTGTGAAGCTTCGCGGCAGTAGATTGAGCTTGCAATGCGAGCGCGTGCAGATCACTGGCCAGAACGGCATACTGGTCGGCCGCTTTCCCCCGAAGGGTGATCTCGATGTCCGGTGAGCAGTCTAGCATTAGATTCGCCTAAAAGAGTCTACCATGACCGAATGACGGCACGGTGTCACCTATGGTAAGGATAAAACACCGGCCCCGAGCCGAACATCCCCGCGAGCAAGTAGATTAACCAGATGGCAACGAAGACGATCACGATAACCCTGATAATCCGCGCAATCGCTGCATCCATTGGTATTTGAGTGATGCCCCATAGGATCACGCCGACGATCAGTAGCGTGACTAGGATCTGAACTAGCGGGAATGGCATAGCTGCACCTCAAGGATTATATAGCATGTGTGGGGCCTAACGACTTGGGCGCTACCCCTTTCGAGATAGCGCCCTTTTGGTTTTGGCTGGAGCACTTGCCGCCGATTTCACCGGAACACGTCATAAGCTTTACAACGTTTCACCGGATGCGCGTTCCCATCCGGATCACTTCGCAATCCCATCGGCTTTATTGCATCGGTCTTACGGTCTCACACCCCAGCCCTCTTTGTTGGGTTGGGAATCCTTTACGAAAGAACATTATATACTACGCTCCCACCGTTCCGTAGTACTTATTCACGGCCTCCGCCACCACCTCGCAAAGCGACTGAGCCAATGCAACCGGCACAGCCACCTTGCTATTGATCTGCTGCAAGGATGCCAGCGCCGGCGCTATGTCGGCGTACAGCGCGGCGCCAGTGAGCGTCTTGGATGCGAGCATCGCACGAATTGAGCCGATTAGGCCGAGTATCTCCGTGACGAGCGCGAAGTAGGCGAAGAAGGTGCTCACGGGATGATGACCGTAACCCCGCGCCCGGTGCCGACTTCGACCGTGTAGAGCGTGCTATACGCAGCCGGGACACCTTGAACGAGTCCCAATTGCTCATAGGAGTAGTTCCAGAACTCCGAAGGTCCTGCGTTGGCCTTGAGTGTTTCATCCAGATCGGCGGGGTACGGCGGGCTGTTCGGTGCTTGCTGGTTAGCAATCTCCGCGTACCATCCGAGGATCTGTTGCTGAGTGAAGGTGAACTGGTTGTAGGGAATGCCGACAACCACAGTTCCGGCGAGTAAATCGCTGGAATAGCCGGACAGAGCGCCGTTGTAGATGGTAACCACGGTCTGCCTTTGCTGGTAGGAGAGCACGGGGTTGATTTTTGCCGCGAAAGGCAATTTTGGGTCGAGCTGAAATGACATTGATTTTCTCCTTATCTGACTATGGAGCGTTCCGTAGCTCCCGAGGTGGTCAACCTCACGCTACGCAGTCGCGAGAAACTCGCGTGAGCGAGAAAGTAACAACTACGAGATCAAGTTTGGCTTTGTGCTCCGCCATCGCGTATTTCATCCGGCTCTTCTTCTGGATGCGTTTCACAACCTTCGAATCTTCCAGCAATGAAAGCATCGAAGTTGATCGCGGCTTCAACCATAGCGTTCATGGTTGCGGGTTGGATGACGGGTCCATTCCCGGCCCGCTGTTGATTGTACGCCTCTCTTAGATAATCTGCGTCTTTGATGATAAGCCCCTGATATGCCTGAATGGCCATCATGAGCGCTGTGGTGCGACGCTTCTCCGACTTTGTAAGATCCATTGTGGTCTTGGTCGGATCGAAGGCAATATCATGCTCCTCCAGCACCGATAAGTCCCCCGGCGTCCCATCTGGGTGCGTGGCGGTTATTTCTACCTCTGGTAATTTTGACTTTGACATCTTTTTCTCCTTTGCCGTGACTAGCGGCAAGCCCACTATACCCTAGTGTACCCCACCATGCAAGCTCACCGCACCGTGATACTGAATGGATGGGTTACCGGTAACCGGAGGAGACAGGCTCAACCTGAGCGCCGGCCAGATGTGCGCCCCGCCCATGCCAAAGAAGAACCCGGTCCATTTGTATCCGCCGATGGAGCCGTTCCCCAGTTCCCCCGTGATGTTCACATAACGTGAATCGCAATAAACGCCCGTGGTCCACGCGCACTTACCCCAGATGCCGCCATAGACCGTGTCGCCGAAGGCAATCGCCGCGGTGCATTGGGATGGCCCCAGCAGGCATTGCGAGATTGCGTACTCATTCACATCGGCGAAGGACTCCTGCGCGTTGACGCGCTCGGGCTGTTCGCTGTCGCCGTTGGTGTCGGGAGGGTCTCCGGTCAGCCCGCTATAGCCGCACGCTGTGAGCGGGCCAGCGCCGTGAATTGAGATGAAGGTCGGGGACGGGTTGGCAACAAGAAACGGCTCACATTCGAGGGTGACGCGTCCATAGTACGCGCCAAGAGTATTAGGATTGAATCCGACATCATGGAACCACTGAGCCGCGCCTGGGATGAGTGCCTTGAAGCCATTCGCTACCGTGGAATCTGGGGCGTAGTTCCCGAGCCACGACATCACCTTGGTATTGATGCCGTGCATGAAGGGTTGCTCGTAGTAGCCGCCCGGACCAACTCCGAAGTTAGCCGAATCGTACATATAGGCGGTGCCGCTTGGATGCGCTGCGGCCGTCACGCCAACGTCCCAAGGACGGTTTAGCGTAATTTGCGTAGAACTGTTGAAAGTGCAGGCCCATGCCTCGGATTGAAGGAGATTGTCAGAATCCAAGCCGGTTAGACCGAAGGCCGTCATGCCGCCGAAGTTGTTAGCCGCGCCTGGGCCGAGGCCTTGCATATTGTTCTGCACGAGGTAGGTAAAAGTCCCGCTTGCGCCATTCCAAGGTGCCGCCAGCGTTACGGTTGAACCAGAGAAAGTAAACTGCAAAACACCCACGTATTGAGGACTACTCATGTTGTCCCAAATGACGATGTTGTAATTCTGGTTGTCCATCGGCGGGAGCGTGGCGTTTGTGCCGAGCGTACCAGTTATCTTAGTTGCCGTCGTTGAGCCGTTGGTCACTGTGATGGTTCCGGTATCGGTGCCGCCGCACATGTTGGCCGTCATTCCAGTACCGGTAACTATGGCTGACCCATTGGTCATCGTCACAATGCGATTAGGGGCTTGGCCGGGGAATAGCGCGGGCTGAATCAGCCCCACCGCGTAGGAGTTGTCCGCGTGGGCGCAGTGGTTGGTCTGTCGACCGAGCGCCCAGCGCCAGACCCAGCGGACCCGAGCGCGGTAAGCCAGTTCGCCTTATTGGTCGAGTCCGGATCGTACAGCGCGGCCTGCGTGAAGAAGTTCAGTAGGTAGGCTTGGTCGCGCGTATCCGAAGGGTTCGTATTATTGCAAGCACCGTGCCATGTGTTATAGAAACCCACACCGGTAGATGCCCACGGGCGAAGGTCGGACCATTGCGTAATAGCTTGGCTGTTTAGAACGGTATTCGTTAGTCCTCCCATGTGGCCTCCACCCGATAACAGCGGAGCGGAGCAACCAAGAAAGCCTGATGCTATCTGAGGGTCTCGGATCCAGTAATTGCCAATTGCATTGGCCTGGAGAAGCCACGCATTGATACCAGAGCGATAGTATGCCGCACGAAGCGCAAAATCCGTTCCATAGAATTGCGGCCCAAACGCCGAGCACGCTCCAATGTCGTTTTTGTAAGAGAATGCTTGGCCGGTTTGCGCTTGCAGTCCCGACCCAAACGGCCCGCTGATATCGAAGATTGCAATCGCGAAGGCCAGGGTATTCGACTCGCAACCTTGCGCGTCTTGCAGGAATCGGTATGTTCCTGCGAGGCCCATTCCATAGATGGGTGCCGCCGCATCCGTGAAGTCCGTAGCCAGATATTGCGTCCCCGTGATTTTGTAGGACAGGCCGGAGGCGTCGTCCGCATCGGAAGGAAAGGGATGGTCCACCGTTAGGCTCGTGGTCGAGTTCACCGCGGTGATGAGCCTCCAAAAGGTGAACGTATTCACTACCGGGGTTCCACTTAAGGCTCCAAAGCTGGTGGAATCAACGGGGATTGAGAACTTATTGGCCGCAGTCACGGTAACGGTAAAGGTTCCGTTTATAGCGGTCCAAGAGCCTGTGCCTCCCGAGATTTTAATTACGTCTCCGCTAATGTAGCTATGATTTGTTACCGTCGTCAAGACTGCGGGATTGGCGTTTGTGGCAGAAGAGATTGTAAGACCGTTAGCGGTGGTCGTGCCGGAAACAACAATCATGCTGCCGATCGTACCGGTGCCGTTCTGGTTGTACTTTATGGTTCCCGCGTTGGCGGTTGGGTCTAGCGTCCAATTCGTTCCAGAGCCCGTTATTGTGGTCGATGAATGCGTTACTGAAACAGTTCCAGTGGTGTAAATGACCGGGCCGGGAGGGCCTGGAGCCCCGGCGGGGCAAACCGGGCGCACCAGATCGGTAGCGAATAGCGTGCCGGTTCCCTTGACGGCCATGTCCGCCACAACCGTGCCCGTGCTCCAGGAATTGGCCTGCCCCGTTACTGCCGTTGCGACAGGAGGCGTGGGCGAGAGGCCGCGCCCGTCATAGCCAATCGTCAGGGTCGCGTCCCCCGTGGTCGCCGTAGTCCCTGTAATGCGGATTATCTCGCCGCCATAGCCGCCGATGACGGCCCAGCACGGCAAAGTGGTCAGACAGGTTAGATTCTGCGATGTGTGAATTGCGATGCTGGTCGTGGTTGCGTTGATGCCGCCATTCAGTGTCGCTCCCGCCGGTGATCCCGTCGTACCAAATCCGCGGCCAAACATGTTGTAGTCAATTGACCCAGACGCGCGTGTGTTCCATGCTGCCGCCTCCGCTGGATAGGGGTTATTGTCGTCCTGCAAGATGGCCGCTTCTATATTGCGCTCGTCTTCGTAGCACCAGGGATTGTACCCGAGGGCAATCATGGGCCCATAGATTTGCGTGGTGTTTGGATCGGTCTGGATGACCACGCCGTTAGCGTCAATCCCAATCGCACCGATGGTAAGGTCCGCGCAGTTCTCCCCGTTCATGTCAGTCAGGCAAAGACGCGCCGTGTATTCTCCGGCAATCACCCCGGTTACTGTTGTCGTGGCGCTGGTGGAACTCGTTATGGTAGGACTATTCGGACCTGCGATGATAGACCATTTGTAGGTAAGCCCGCCTGTCCCGGTGCTAGAGGTGCCCACAAGCTGATTCACGTGGTTCCCGCTCGTGTCCCAAGGCGTGCCGATCTGCGGATTGTTGACCACCCAGCATGGCGCGGTGGTAGTGGTGCGCAGGACAGGCGTAGCGGTAGCGGTGAGAGGCTTGAACGCGAACCCTTCCGCCCCGTATCCTTCCGAGTTCATCGCGCACTGCACCTGAGCCGTGGTGCTCGCTGCAATTTGATCCACGACCATCAAGAAGGGCCTGATGGTGTCTTGAAAACGAAGATTCCACCCCGCCGCCGGAATAGTAGGAGCGCCGCCGCAGAATCCTAAGTTGAGGTCGCCCACTACCGTCGTGTATGGACCGGATATCATGTCGCCTAAGCCATCCGGGCCGCCGAAGCCTGCGGAATTAGAGAAGCCAGGTTCCTGCACCCCGATGCCGCTATAGGCCACGCCCAAAATAAACTGATTCTTGATGCCGGGAAGCGGCGCTCCCGCTTGCGTTGGTATGGTAAACGAAATTGTATCTGGACTCGCCGTGGTTGGGACTTCCGCGGTAAAGATTGCTCCTGGGGTATTCGAGAAGTCCCCGAGCGGCCCGGAGACATTGGCATACATTTGCTTCCACTTAAGCCCCAGCGTGTCAGAAATAATGTATTTTGGGAGAACGCTGATGGGCCAGAGGTTTACAAACGTGTTTATCAGGTGGCTCGCAGCGGGGCCACACGAGATGGGAGCGGTGCCTCCGATGAAAGGCATGTTAGGGGTGGCATTGGGATAGTTCCCAGCCGCAAAACAAGTGCCCGGCAGCCCTCGCTGATCCACGGTGAAGTGCTGCGTACCGGGTGCGGTTCCGGTTATCGCAGTTACGCGTAGTTTCTCCGTGCCTGTATTTCCTACGTTGAAATCGGAAAGGTACACGTAGAACGGAACCGGCGGCCAATCGCAATGCACTCCTAGGCCACAGGGTATTGTGTCAACGTCGAACCCGGTAGCCCCGGAGGTGATGTTGGCATGCAGACCACCCTGAGTTAGCTGCGGGCCGGTAGTCACTACTTCAATGAAGGCACGCCCTTTCACGAAGCTCGGGAAGGTTACCTGCCCGGTGTTTTGGAAAACCCATGCCCCCTGAGCACCCTGCTCGCAAAATATATTACCAGCCACAAGAGAATGGGAACAGTTAGTGGTCGTGTGCGCGATGGTGATGTTGATGATCGGAGACGATCCCATATTGCCCATCGAATCCATTGAGGTCACCTGGAACGTATGAGCCCCCACGCCCAGCGAACTTGCGTAAAGCGTGCCTTGCCAGACTTGGTTGGACAGCGTGCAGAATCCCGTCATGATGCAGGAGCTTCCATCGAAGAGCACGTCCGTGGACACGATGGAACCAGTGGTAGTGGTGGCCGTGCCTGTCATCTGATACAGGTTGTATATTGTGTCGCTCGGCTGCGGGTTGGCTATCGTGACGGTAACCGCCGCGCTCGCAGTAGATGATAGAATGATGGCCATGAAAACCATCAAGAGAGTCTGGCGCAATTTCATGAATCTTCTTTCCTCTGTCGATCAGGGCGGGGACGTGAACGAGCTATAGCCCCTTTAGCGCTAGGTTCCAGCCCACAATACCGGACCATCCGGACCCTCCATTGCTGACCGACCATTGAGGATTTGTGGCACCCGCGGCCGTGATGATCTTATAGCCTATCGCTCCATCCATCGTGGCCGCTGCACAAGTACTTATCGCCAAGGTATAGCTTGAATTTATGGCATTGGTTCCGTCTGCTGCGCAATAAGCAGCTATTCCGGAAACAACAATATCATTGGCAAACCCGGTGGTGATGCTGCCAGGCTGAAAGGTTAAAATTCCAGCCCCGGAAGATGTCACCGAACTTATGATGCTTCCGTCCAGCGCTCCACTACCGCTGACCGTAATACCAGCAATCCAGCAGGCTGCCATGCAATTACTAAAAGAGACTGTTACGGTGGCTCCTGCTGCTGGCGTCAATGTATAACAAAGCTGACCTGAAGAAACGGATCCTGCGCCTCCGCTTGCAATCCCGACACAAGTAAATGAGTTGCTTGGCGTGCTGGTGATAGCAAGGGGGTCGCTGGTATCACAGTGTTGAGAGAAACATCCGGATACCACTATCAAAGCGGTGGACCCGGTGTTGGTAATGGCCGCCGTGGTTCCCGTGGCCGCTCCTGTGGTTTGCTGGGCATCGATGAAGGTCGGTGGGGTAGGCGTGGTGCTGCATGATGCCCCATTTCCGCACCCGCCTCCGCCGAGTCCCGGCATGAACTGCGCGTGGAGCGCTAAGCTGACGAGAAATAAACCAATGAGTGTTTTCATCTTAAAATCTGAGCGTTCAGCGTTACAGCCCCAGGAGTGATAGAGGAGGTTGTATTGTTGCAAACTGAAACGTTGATCGTGTCAGCAGTGGGGTAGACCTTGAGTGTCAGCATTCCGCCTGTGGCGGGGCTGTACCCCGTCACTGCGTCCGTATTGGCATTGAACGAAGTGTTGATGGTGTCCGTTGTCAGCGTGCCGGTAGCGCTCAGCGTTTCTACGCGGCAGGTGGCGCTTGTTAGAATGCTCGTCGACAGGGCCTTGGTGCCGGTAAAGAAACCGCCCCGCATCACGATAACGTTGACCGTGACGGCCCCTGGAGTGATAGACAATCCCGTGTTATTGCAAACCGAGAAGTTTACAGTGTCTGCCGTGGGATACGCTTTGACTACAAGGATTCCCCCGGTAGTGGGGGCATACCCGGTAACCGCATCGGTATTCGCGTTGAAATTAGCGAGAATGTTATCTGTGGTGAGAGTGCCTGTCGCGGCCAGAGTTTCAACCCGGCATGTCGCTGAGGAAAGAGCGGAGGTGGAAAGCGCCTTGGTGCCGCCGAATATCTTGGTTGGAAGCCCCCCGCCGCCACCGCTAGCGCACGCCGACCCCACCGACGTACATAATGTTCCGCCGGTGCCGGAGAGCGCTGTAACAGCCGTGCCAGCTATCTTGAAGCTATTCCCAGTGCCAGCCGTGTCGTAGGTTTTGTTGGTCAGGGTGTCAGTGGTGGCCTTGGCGATTAACGTGTCCGTGGCTGCCGGAATGGTGATGGTTCCAGATGCGGCGGCTGTCGCCTGAACTACAGTTCCCCCGCTTGCGGAACCTGGAAAGCCAGCCCCAGGAGGACAATCAAAGCACCACATTGGCGCTAAGGCTTGAAGCGTTGAGGATGAGGAAGCATAGAAAGATTGAAAATTGGTCTTCCCTGCTGGCGTTGGGAATATAGTGAAGTCTCCAAGGCCACTCATGCCCGCGCATGTGAAGGTGCGACCTGGCGTACCGTCATTGGTTAACTTGATTGTGAGAAGCTGTCCAGTCACGAACCCCGATATGGTCCCGCACGTAATGTTCGCCCCAAGCGTGGCAGTGATGGTCAGAACCGTGCCAGAGCCACCAGAGATGGGTGGCGCGGTGGTTATGGTGCCGAGAGGCGTAAGTGCGGCTCCACCTCCGCTACTGCATGGAGCGCTGGAGGCATCCACGTGAACACAATCCCCTGATGATCCAGTAACTACCGCTGGAGTGCCTGAAGTGGCTTTGATTACGCCCGTTAATGATCCCAATCCACCGCATGTCCCGCTCGTCCCATTCACCTTAACGCAATCCGTGGGCGAACCCGTCACCGCGGACGGAACCCCCGCGGTCGCATAAATCACTCCGGTCAACAGCCCAAGCCCAGCGCACGGAGCCCATACGACAGTGCTGCCAGTATACTGAATGCAATATTGAGCCATCGCCCCAGAAGTGTCTAACTGCGACAACTGAATGATCGCCGGATTTGGACCAGCCGCACAAGAGAATCCGCATGGATTTGGAGTTGTCGGGATGGTCCATGTCATCGAATAGGCCGGCGCTCCGGTCAAATGAAAGTTCGCCGTATAGAAAGATGGCTGTGGCGTCGCGGTCGTATTCGCGTATAGTTGGACCGAGAAGGTGCCCGTGGAGGGGTCTAGGTTCACTGTCGTAGGGGCATTGCTGACAACGTGCCCGCCCGGTGCTGTGAATGGGCGATTGGGCGTCACCACGATGTAGCCGGTGGCGTGGACTCCTGCCGAAATCTCAACCGTCCACGAAACGGTGTTGAGCTGCGCAAATGCAGCCCCCGTTAATCCGACCAGTAAGGCTAATAGTTTCATTGATAGCTCGACGGCGCCGCGCACGGGAATTTCATAGACGTTTGGCCGCCCACGAGATTAGACAGCGTCCCCGACGATGGCACAGGCACGGTCCACGCAATGATGGTAGGGTTTCCGCCGGCATCCGATACGATCGGGCTCACAGACCATACCGAAGCGGTGGCCTTTGGCGCGCGCGTAGACATTACGATGCTTTGCGCACCCCATGCACCGAACCCGCTGGTGTCCACATTGATGGAGAGCGCGTTCGCCGACGTCGGCGTTACAAGATGGAAGCCGTTGAGTGTCGCCCATCCGCCCGTCGCCCCTGAGATGAAGACGAGAGCCACCTGCGTTACCCCGGTCGCAAAATATAACCCGTGCGCAGTCGCCGTCATGATGCCTGGGTTGGCGTTGCTGACCGTGGTAACAGCAATAGTAGACGTGCTCTGTGACGACAACGCCTTGCACGTGTAATCCGCTACGCCCGCCGTGTAGTGGATAATCGTCGTCACCGCGTCTTGTGGAGGGAGCGAAGAGATGATGACGTTCGATTGCGCCCACGCGAGGGCCGGAGTCAGCAGTAACAGTAGTCGCATTCTCGTAAGTCGCATGAGCATAGTTTACCTTTCAGGTGGACCGAGCGGAGGAGGGCCATCGGATGACGTCGCTCCCATCTTCTTCTTTATCAGGTCGTTCAATTCCTGGACCCTCGTGCCGTGAAACTGATCATTGATGCGGCTGTTCTTGGCGTACGATGTCCCGAGCTCCGCATCCGCCTTCTTTACGAAATCCATGTAGGACTGCCCCGGCTTCACTTCGGAGATGTTGTTCTTCACCGCATAGCTTGCGAGCGCCTCATCTTTTGCGGTAGCCGCGGCCCTGCGCTTATCGATGATGGCTTGCTCTAGTTCGGAGAGGTTGGCATTGCCTGTGGGCTTGGGGGTTGTATCTGCCGTATCCGTGTACATAAGTGGTTTGCCGTCCTCCTGAAGCATAACTGGACGTCCGTTGGCTTGGGGGAATTCCGGCGGGGGCGGACCCGGTGGCGTTGCGGCCCGCTTGTCCACGGTTGCCTTTGCTCTGTTCAGTGCTTGGGTAGCGGGATTGGGTTGTTCCCCCGGTACGGGGACCGTGCGCCCAGATGGAAGCACACGCGATGGTGGCTGGATCGGCGTGAGGTCGGGGATATGATTCCCATAAGCCTGCCCCTGCGTCGGGGTGCGCGGCGTCGGCGTGGCTTGCACGGGGGGCTTGAGTGGCCCCGGAGTGCGGCCGGACGGAAGCGTGCCGGGTATAGGGCTCAGGTCCGGAATCTGATTCTGATAAGCACTCCCCTGAATGACCGGTGCCCGAGGCGTAGTCGGTGCCTTCGGTGGTATCGCTACCGGTCCCGGCTTACGTCCCGTTATCGTTTCCGTTGCTGGTATCGGACTTAGGTCCGGGATTGGCTGCGGATCTACTGGGGGCACGTCTATACCACCCTTTGGCATCTGGCTATAGCGATAATCCGCGAGGCCTTGCTTGCCGCCCTGAACCACTTTCCCGGCAGCGTCGCAACGGCCTCGTGGAAGGTGTCGGCGCTGAGGATCCGTCCGTGCCTGCCCATCCGCAGGTCTATGGACACCCGGTATGTGTGGCACAGCTCGGCCGCCTCGAACAGGACATGGGTGCCGTCGGGATCGAGCCAATCGAGCTCCGAGCAGTCGATCTCGATCCGCTTCACTTCGGCATCCGCCAATGCCGCGACCACGGCCAGAAGCACGCCGATCGAAATTGGCCAGCCCGACTCCCCTCCAGCCGAAGCCGCACACACCCGGCCTCGACCGGCGAGGCGGTGATCTTGAGCGACCAATCCGACACCGCCCGCACCTTCCGTGCTCGACCGACCACCGACTACAGCCGCGCGTAGCGTAGCTCCGGTTTATCGCGCCCGGATGGGAGGACTGCCGGGCCTACGTGGAGAGACTGACGCGCCTGCGCAGCTGCGCGATGAGCTCGAGTTCGAGGTCGTGGTCGCCGCCCGCCTCGTCGGCGGCAATCTCTTCGATCATGAGCGGGAGTGAGGCGATACAGATGCTCTCGCCCTGTTGCCTGAGGATGACCTCGAACCGGCGTACGGCGCGAGACGTCGCGGAGCCGGGCTCGCCGGTCACGCCGGCTGCCTGGAGAGATGGCTGCGCGCCTCGTCGAGGTGTTCAGGCAGCTGCTCGCGTCGCGGCGGACGGCGGCAACGGCAGCGCGGAGCCGGTCGGCTCGGGCGTCGCTGAGCTGGACGAGGGCCGTCCGGCCGTCGCCGTTGGCGGCGCTGCGGACGACCAGGCCGGCCGCTCCGGTTCGGTCCACGAGCTCGGTGACGGAGCTCTGGGCGAGCTGGAGAACCTCTGCCAGCTGCCCGATCGAGCGGGTTTGGCTCGCGTCCGGGGCACCCTGGATTGCGAGCAGCAGGAGATAGCGCTGAGGCGTGAGACCGACCTCGCGCACGGCGGCATCTCCGTGGGCGAGGCCGGCGCAGAACGCGCCGGAACTCCGCCGCGCGCAGGATCTCGTCCTGGGTTACGGCTGGCATACGAGCCCACCGTAGCAGAATCATCGTGATACGATGCATCGGGATACGATGGAGTTTGCCGTCCAACTGCCAGGAGGTTCCCGATGACGGCTCACCCTCAACCGGATCTACGCCGCGGATCGTTTGCCGACGGCCAGTCCGTGCGCCCGGCCGAGCCTCGGCCCGAGGGCCGCTTCAGCACCGGTCAGGAGGGCGCAAGGCCGCGCCCGTCGCGCCGGCACATCCGCCTCCAGCGGCCCCACCGGGAGGCCGGCGGCCGCAGAGAGTGATTATCATCTGAGGTGACTGAGGGGGTGCCATGGTTGGGGAGGCGGTTCTCGAGGATGTGGGTTCGGGAGTTGCGCCGGCAAGCCCCGGCTGGTTCGTCGTGAATGTGCGCGACGCGGCGTGGATCCACAACGAAGCGTTCGGTGCCCGCTGCGTCTTCGAGTCTGACCGGCGAGTCCTGCGCGACACCCCCGACCGGGACGACCAGCGCTTCGGCCAGGTGGGGATCACACTGGCGGTGCTCGAGCCGGGCCGACCGAGCGGTCTCTACCACGCCGAGTCGGCGGAGGAGTCGTTTCGTCCTCCAGGGGGAGTGCGCACTCCTGATCGAGGGCGATGAGCGACCACTGCGGCAGTGGGACTTCGTCCATTGCCCGGGAGGCCCGCGCACGCGTTTGTCGGAACGGGTGGGGCTCACCGGTGCGTTCTGCTCATGGTCGGGCCCGACCAGAGGAAAAGACAATCGTGTATCCGCCGCTCCTCGCTCGCATTGCGCCAGGGTGCGGGGGTGCGAGACGAGACCGACTCGCCAGCCGAGGCGTATGGCATATCTGCCACATTGGCGGCCCGGCCCACCCCAACCCCAAGCCGAGCTTCCGTGAACAGCAGAAAGCCACAGGATAGGGAGGCCCGCGATGCCTGAACCGCGACAGATCACAGCGCTACTCGAGCTGGAGCGGGACCAGGAGGGGGTGTTCTCCGAGTGCCTCACGGCCGCCGAGCGGGGCGAGCGCGGTACCCAAGGAACACCCCGCACCGAAGGACTACTTCGCTCATGTACTAGGCGGAAAGCGACAGATGCTGCAAGCCCTGGTCGCGGCACGCACAGGCGCCGTCCCGGACGCGAGCCACGACGCACAGGAGGTGTTCGAAGCGAATGCCGACCGCTCGTTCGACGATCTCGAGCGCGAAGCCGGTCAGGTGGCCGCCGATCTCCGAAGGGAGGTCGAACACCTCGACCGGGACTCCCTCGGTTCATCACCCGAGTGGGTCTCCGACGACACGCTCGCCGACGAGATCATCCAGCAGTGCGTCACCCACGGCCTCGTCCAGCTCTTCGAGCCACTGTGCGCACGCGGCCACACGGATCAGGCACTCCAAACGCAGCTCCGGTTCATCGCCGCGCTGCCACCCGACACGAGCGTGCTCCAGCGATCACGGGCGCTGTACAACCTCGGCTGCCTCCACCTCAGAGCCGGCCACGCAGATGACGCCGTCATATCGATCCGCGCCGCAGGACAGCTTCGACCCACGCTCCTCGAAAATGCCAGACAGGACCCGGACCTGGCACCGATCAAAGACGGGCTGTCCCAGGGCGAAGGTTTGGGCGCCCCACTCGGCGGGTAGCGCATTCGCATGTGGTCAAACCTGATCGGACTCGCGCTCTGCATGTTCCTCCTCGTGCTGTGGCTGGGCGCGAGGCGGGAGGATCGCGAAGCGATACAGCGCGACTGCCACCATCAGTGGACGCTGGATTCCCTCTACGGCGAAGGCGAGATGTGGTTCCGGCGCTGCACCGTGTGCGGCAAACAGGAGCCGGTCCCAAACCCCAAGCGCACACCGCCGCGACTGCATGATGAACGAGCACGCATCGCGAGTCGACGCCGCATGCACAAGTAGGCACCTGCTGAGCCCGGGAGCAGCCCTGCAGGGCGACGTTAATCGCTCGCGGTCAAGGGCGTGGCGACATCTTCGAGCTGACGCTTTTCGGCGTCCACTCCGAGCCACACCTCGATCACCCCGGCGGCGATCATCAGAGCCGCTCCGAGCAGGTAGCCGAGAAACACCGTGGTGCGGTTGCCGGTGGCGATGTGTGTCCGTAGAGCGCCGGCCCGATGATCCCGCCCATGCCGGTGCCGACCGCGTAGAAGAACGCGATCGCCATCGCGCGCATCTCGATCGGGAAGATCTCGCTCGACGGTCAGGTACGCGGAGCTCGCTCCGGCGGAGGCGAAGAAGAAGATCACGCGACCACCCGAGCGTGAGCTCGTCGCGCTCGAGCAGCCCTGCTGGAACAGCCACCCGACGACGCCAGGAGCACGCCGGAGAAGACGTAGGTGCACGGCGATCATCGGCTCGGCGGCCGAGCGAGTCGAAGAGGCGGCCCGAGCAGGAGCGGGCCGAGGAAGTTGCCGAGCGGCGAAGGGCAGCAGATAGCAGCCGACGCGGTCGGCGGCGACGCTGATAGAAGTCGTGAGCACGAGCGCGTAGGTGAAGAAGATCGCGTTGTAGAGGAACGCCTGCGAGACCATCAGCGCGAGCCCGAGCACCGAGCGGCGCGGGTAGTCGCCGACGAGCAGCGTGCGGGCGATCGTCGCCGAACCCGATCGGCTCGCGCTGGCGCACCTCGATCGTCCGCTCGGCGGCTCGGGCAGCGGCTCGCCGGTGCCGCGCTCGACGCGCTCGCTCGATGTCGCCGCGACAACCTCTGCCTCGGTCGTCCGCCTGGCCGTGGGTCATCAGCCAGCGCGGGCTCTCGGGCAGGAACTGCCGCAGCAGCGAGCACGACCAGCCCGAGCACGCGCCGATGCCGAAGCCGAGCCGCCAGCCGAGCGCCGACGGCGAAGCAGCGTCGGGTCGAGAAGCACGAGCGACGCCAGCCGCGCCGACCGCAGTGCCGATCCAGTAGAGCCGTTGATCGCGAGGTCGACCCAGCCGCGCACGCCGCGCGGGGATCAGCTCGTCGATCGCCGAGTTGATCGCCGAGTACTCGCCGCCGATGCCCGCGCCGGTGAAGAACGCGGCAGATCGCGAACGCTCGCAGGAGTTCCAGGAGAATGCCGTCGCCGGCGGTCGCGACCAGGTACAGGCCGAGCGTGACCATGAACAGCCGCTTGCGCCCGAAGCGGTCGGTCAGGTAGCCGAACACGAGCGCGCCCGAGGACCGCGCCGGCCACGTAGATCGATGCCGCGCAGGCCGACCTGCGGTCGGCGTGAGGCGCGAGCGTGCTCGGTCTTCTCGAGCTGGCCGCAGATCGCGCCGACGATCGTGACCTCGAGCCCGTCGAGGATCCAGACCATGCCGAGCGCGAGACGACCAGCCAGTGCCAGCGCGACCACGGCAGGCGGTCGAGGCGAGCGGGGACGTCGGTCTCGACGACGTCCCCGCCGGCGGCCAGACGGGGCCCCCACAGGCCGGAGGCGCTCACCGCGCCGGCCCCGCGCCGCCGGGATGTGACCGCGGCACCTGCGCCGGTGTGAGCGACCGCACGTGCTTGTCCTTCTTGCCGGCCTCCAAGCGCGCGACCCGGCCCTCCAGGGCCTCGACCGCGCGTTCGAGCGAAACCAATCTGCCGATGTCCGAATCCTGGTTCATGTGATGCGGATTCCCGGCGCCTGGCGGGCCCAAACCTGGCCGGCTACGGGGTATCCGCTCGGCGTTTGAGGTCGGGTTTGGAGACGACGATGTATGACTCGCGTTCTTCGACCACCACCTCGACGGCGAGATCCTCGTGTCCGGGGTAGACAATGAACCGGTCGACGGGCTTCACGACCTGCACGTACTCCGCGAGCGGCAATTCGACGGCACGTGAGCAGGCGGGGTTGTCGCATTCGCACACGAACGGCACCGGTTCGTCGGGGGCCACGCCTCCGGCTTCCTCGAGCGCGGCCCGACGCTCGTTGTGGGCCTGGAACGCCCGTTCGTTCTTCTCGGCGCGAGTGAGACGCGTGTTGCCGTTTGAACTCATGAACGACCGGCCCTCGCGGCGGGTTCGTGTTTGGCATCCTCGCGAGCGGGGCACATCGGTCTCGTTCCCATATGACGAATGCACCCGACCCACATCCACCGCCGCAGCCGGACGAGCCGAACCCGCCGGCTCCGCCGCACCCCGACGTCCCGGCACCGACGGCTTGACCGGCGCCACGAGCCCTGATCAGCAATGAGAGGGAACGATCGCACGCCGGACGCCAGTTTTCCCCACGGTGACGTGTTCGAAACGTTTGCATCGCGGGGCGCAGCGAGCCCGCGGGTGCACGCCCGCCCGAGGTTTCGTCCCGCGCGGGAGCGGGCATTGCCGACAGATGACCAGGGCACGGGGGGTAGTTCGATGGGATCCGAGTCGGAGGGACGTCTGGGTGAGTGGCGGTTCGCCGCCACCCCAGAGCACGTGCCACTGATGCGGCACGCCGTGGTGGGGATGGTCGAGGGCCTCGGCATCGATCGGGATGCCGTCGCCCTGGCGGTGACAGAGGCGGTCGCGAACGCGGTTCGCCATGCCTATCCCGGAGGCCCCGGCGAGGTGCGGGTGGTGGTTTCTGTCGTCGGCGACGGGGTGGTCGTGTCGGTGAGCGACGACGGCATCGGGGTGCGGGGGTTCACCGCGACTCAGAGCCCGGGCGTCGGGCTCGGACTGGGGCTGATCAGAGCGCTGGCCGACCGGGTGCGCATCGAGCCGGGGAGCAACGGCACGCTGGTCGAGATGGTCTTCGAACGGGCCTGACTACCCCTGGGAGCCGCTCGCGGCCGAGAGTGCCGCCGCCCGAGTCGGGTACACGGTGATCAGCTCGGAGATCGAAACGAGATCGAACAGCCGGGCCACCGGGCCTCCGGGCGGCGCCACCGCCACCAGGGCGCCTCGGCCGCTCCCGTCCTGTTCAGCACGGCGATACCCATCCACGAGCACCCCCACGATGCTGCTGTCGATGAACTCGGTCTGCGAAAGGTCGACGATCACATCGCCGCCGGCGCCCGCGATTCGCTCGATCTCCGACCGGAGCTCCGGCGCCGTTGAGACGTCGTGCTCGCCAAGCAGGGCGAGCACATGGACGTCGTCCTCCGGCACCACCTCGATGCGACCGACGCTCATAGCCCCTCCGGCTCCCACGGCGACAGTCGATCTTAGCGTCCGCCGCCCTGCAGGACGGCTCGTTCCCCTATGCCGCCTCTTCGGGTACCAGCTGGTCGCGCAAGGCGTCGAACGACCTGCGCAGCAGTCGCGAGACGTGCATCTGGCTGATGCCGGTTCGGTCGGCGATCTCGGACTGCGTCAGCCCGTGGTACACGCGCAGGGCGACGATCTCGCGTTCCCGGGACGGCAGGGTGCGCAACGCCTGTGAAACGACGTCGCCGTCAGCCACCGCTTCGAAGCCGCGCTCCTCGCACACGAGCGCAGGATCGGCGTTCAGCCGCTCCTCCGTCGTGCCGCCGTCGACGCGGGCGGGCTCGTTGAGCGATTGCGCCGTGTATGCCCGCTGCGCCGCCACCGCCTCGGCGATCGTTTCCGGCGGCTCCCCGATCGCGTCGCCGAGCTCCTCGAGCGTCGGCGGGCGGCCGAGCTCATGTCCCAGTCGCAGCCGGGTCGCCGACACACGCCGGACGAGCTCCTGGAGCGAGCGGGGCATGCGCACAGCCCACCCGTGATCGCGGAAGAGGTGCATGATCTCACCCTCGATGGTGCGGGCCGCGTAGGCCCGCAGCGGCACTCCTCGCGAGGGCTCGTACCGGTCGACGGCGTGGATCAGACCGACATACGCGGTCTGAACGACGTCCTCGTGAGCGAGCCCACGCCCCTTGTAGCGGCGGGCGATCGACCGCGCCAGCCCCAGGTTCCGTTTCACCACCTCTTCGCGACAGCGCTCGTCACCATCACGGCGATAGACGGCGAGCAACTCAATATCGGTTCGATGGGCACCAGCTTCCACGGTCGACTCCTTTCAGGGCCTGATACCGGATACTGTGCGCTCGCCCGCGTTCGTCAAACATCCGGTCGCAGGCGACCCGCCGGCTCACAGCCGGCGAAGCGGCGGTCGCTGCAGGCTGACCGTGACGCGGCCACCCTCAGCCGTCGCGCCGAGAGCCTCGAGTGCGGCCACCGACTCGCGGCACCAGGCGTCTCCGCCTCCGGAGATGGTCAGCACCGCACTCGCCCCCTCGAGAGCCGCCGTCACGGTGACGTCGCCGTCCCGGCAGCTCGTCACGATGCCGGCGACGGCCCTTCCGCGCGCGGTCTGCGGCAAGTGGCGGAAGACCGGCCTTGACTGCAACAGCCGTCACCGCGTGGCGCGCGATCTCTCCCCGCGCCGGGGTGTCGGTGAGCCTGAGCGAGACGGTACCGTGCATGTGATGGAGGGTGAGGATCTGCGCCTCATCGCCGAGCTGGTCGTGCCGGCGGACGCGAGCATGCTGACAGTGTGCCGTACGGTGCTGGCCGGGGTTGTGTCCGAACTGCCTCTGCCCGACGAGGCACTCGACGACCTGAAGCTGGTGCTGTCGGAGCTCTGCTCCGACGCGATGGAGCGTACCGCCACGCCCGACGGCATGGTCGACATCGCCTTCCGGTGTTCGGACACCGAGATCGAGGTGACTGTCGGCGACCACGCCGCCGGCAGTCCGGCCGACGGGCACGGGCACGGCCTGGGGTTCCCGCTCCTGCGGAGACTGTGCTCCCGGCTCGACGCCGATCGCCAACCGGACGGGCCGGGGACAGTGGTCCGGTTTGCACAGAAGCTTCAGACGCTCGAGCGGTGACCCTGCCTCAGCCGCTCGGCGCGATTGGCAATCTGGCTGTGCGACTCGTCCTCGGCGCCGATCAGCTCGTTGCGCGCCGGGGAGACACGGATCAGCTCGTCGAGTTTCAGGTTGAGCGCCTTGGCCTCACGACTGGAGGTGTGCTGCACCGCGCACACCATGACCAGCGTCATCAGTGACACCACCGCCGAGATCGTTGAGAGCACCCTCGCATCACCGGTCCCGACAAGCGCGATCAGAACGAGCATGAGCACGTCGAAGACGACGACCGCGCAGAAGGTGATCTCGTGACCGAGGAGGTCGCTCACCCTGTCGATCAGCCGGCTTGATCGCCTCCGAGGAGGGGGCTTTGGGTCGGCGCGAGACACCACCTACCGGAGCGCCCGCGCCCGCTTGTCGAGATCGCGCCAGAGCTCGGGGAACGTCGCCCGCGCCGCGGCCTTGCGATCATTTTGGACGTCCACGAGGGTCGTCGCGGCAATCTTCTCGCCGCCCGTCGGCGCCGTGGCGGCCAGATCTCGGAGCAGCGCCTGGGCAACGACCGCGTCCTGGTGCTCGCCGAGCACGTCCTGAACCCGCTTGGCGCGTTTGACGTAGCCCGCTGCTCCGTGGACCCCGGTGGCGGCGGCCAGCTCCGAGGCATACCGGGCGCGCTTGACCGCCTTTCGCACCTCGTGGAGATCCCGGTCGGCCGGGTCGGCGTTGAGACCGTGCACGAGCCGGCGGGCGCGGCGGTGCTCCCGCCGGGCTGCGTCTGCGAATGACATCCTGGAGCTCACGAATGCGGGCGCCGTGACGGCGACGTCGAGCCGGTTCAGAAGACTCACGTACCACGCCTGCTCCAGTTCCGAGCGCAGCCGCACCTGCTGCTCGTCGCGCCGCGTCTGCAGCCGGCTCAGGAGCCGATGTGCTCCGGCCCGCTCGGGCTCGTCCAGACGGCTTGCCTCGATGCGCAAATCGGCGAGCATCACGTCCAGGTCGCGAACTTCGCCCAGCGCGGCACCGGCCAGTTTCAGCGGTCCGCGGAGGCTGTCGGCCCAGGTCCGGTCGAGCATCGGACGAGCCGCCCGCAGGATCGCGCGCAGCTCACGTGTCGCGACCCGCTGCTGGTGCACATCCTCGGGGTCGGTACCCAGACGCGTGCCGGGATCGTGCAGCAGGAGCCGGTGGTATTGCGCCTGCAGCATCGAGGCAACCCGGGCCTGCGCGCGACCGTTCACCGCATGCGCCGAGGACGGTCGGGAGAACCCGACGGCCTGAAGCAGCTTCGGCCGCCCGTCCGGGTCGGTCGCCCCGGCCTTCCGCAGCTTCTTCTCGAGCCGCCGAAGCGTCTTCGGCTTGCCCTCGACGAGCTCCACCTCGAGCTCGTCGAACGTCCGCACGACCGTGTCGTCGTCGTCAAGAACATCGACGCGATCCTCCACGACCTCCGCCACCCCTGCACCCTCATCCTTCACGAGGACTCCCTCGCGGCGAGTGCGCAGGACCGCCACGCGCGAGAGGGTGCGCCGGCGGGTCAGCCCGATCAGGAGACGCGCGATCTCGTCGGGAATCCGTTCGTCCGGCGCGTCCCACTCGAGCTCGAGCCGTGCGCCCGATCGCGGCAGCTTCAACTGCCAACTGGCCCCCTCGGCGTCGATTCGGCGGCGCAGCGTGATGCCAGCATTCGCGAGCCGGAGATCGTCGGTGTCGTAGTACGCGGAGACGAGCGTCCGCTCGGTTATCGCCTCTCCCGGGAGAGACACCCCCTCGAACCGTGGGCCGGCCTGCAGCTTCACCTCGCGCTCGAGCGTCGACTTCATTTGCGTGCGTCCACCGCGCGGCGCAGTTCGTCCTTCGTCATGCTCGAGCGGCCGGGGATGTTGTGCTGGCGCGCCTCGTTCATGAGCTGCGCCTTCGTCCGTCCGCGGGGCCCGGAGCGATGCGAGCGCTGGCCACCTCGATGGGACGAGGACACGTCCTGCACCGAGCTGCGCGAGGCGGTCTTGGACTGGCCGCGCTGAGCCCGCTCCTTGTTGACCGTCCGCGCCGCAATCTCCTTGGCGCGTCGCGGCGACTCACCGGAGTCGCGCTCGCTCTCGACGATGTGCTCGTACTTGCGTTCCTGCTTCGGCGTCCATTCAACCGGCATGGTGCTCTCCTCTGCGGTCGGGTGCCTCCAGCTCTACCCCGGAAGCGGCTCCCCGCAAACCCAGCGCACAGGCGTCTATCGTGACGAAATGGGCACCGGCACCGACCCGCGCGAGTTCCCCCTCTCGGGGACGTTCCCGGCCCCGGCCTTCGTCGTCACGGCGTGTGCGGGAGACCGGCGAGGTGGCTGCCTGGTGGGCTTCGCCACCGAGGTCAGCATCTCCCCGGCCCGGTTCCTGGCCTGCATCTCGCGCCTCAACGCGACGTTCCCGGTGGCGAACTCGGCCGACCGTCTGGCGGTGCACGCGGTCACCGAGACGCAACGCGACCTGGCCGAGCTCTTCGGCGGCGAGACCGGCGACGATGTCGACAAGTTCAGTCTCTGCGAGTGGACGGCCGCGGCCGACGGCACGCCGATCCTGACGGCGTGTCCGACCTGGTTCCTCGGCCGCATCGTGGAGCGGATCGATCTCGGCGACCATGTCGGCTTCGTCCTTCACCCCGAGTCCTGGCACGACGGCGGCGCGATCACACAGCTCACGGTGCGCGAGCTGGACGAGATCGTGCCGGGGCATCCGGAGTGACCACGCATCCGGACCGCGGGTGGATCCCCCGGCCACTACGATCCCGCTGGTGATGTTCCAGGGGTACGAGTGAACACCGTCCCGCCGGACACGTCCCAGCTGGCCGCCTTTCTCCTCGACGCGGTTGTCGAGAGCGTTCCGGTCGGAGTGCTCCTGCTCGACGGCGACCTGAACGTCATCCGCGCCAACGCGGCGCTATGCGAGTTGGTGGGAACCGAGGAGGCGGCGCAGCTCGGCCGGTCGCTGCAGGCGGTGCTCCCGTGGATTCCCGAGGCCGCCGTGCGCCATGCGTTCGAGACCGGTGTCACTGCCGAGGACATCGCGCTCGGCACCGACGACGATGCCGGGCTGGCGCACCGGTTCACGGTCAGCCTGCGCCCCTCTCCACCGTCGCAGGCGTCCAGGCCGTGGCATGCATCGTTCGCGATGTGGCCGACCTGGTTGCGTGGCGGCGCGGCCTGGGCGGGATCGAGCAACTCGTCGGCGCCCTCTCTGGTGCCGCCACGCAGGCCGAGGTCACCGAGATCATCCTCGAGCGCAGCCGCGATCTCATCGGCGCCGACACGGTCGCGGCCGTCCTGCATGCCGAGTCCGGCGACGAGCTCGAGATCGTGGGCACGGCCGGACTCGACGAGCGCACCGCCCGCGAGTGGAGCCGGTTCGACCTCGAGCTGCGCACGCCGACGGGGGCCGCCGTGCGCACCGGCGAGCCGATCTTCCTCGAGGGGGATGACGCGCGCTGGGAGGAGTTCCCCGACATTCCGTTGCCCGCGGGGTTCACGGCCGCAGCCGTCCCGATCCGAGGCAGGCGGGGGGTGATCGGCGCGATCTCGTTTCGGTTCCCCCGTGGGCGCCGGCTCGAGCCTGGCGACCGCTCGGTCATGGTCACCCTCGGCGTGCACTACGGCCAGGCGCTCGACCGGGCACGGTTGTTCGAGGCGGCCGAGTCCGAGCGCCAGCGGCTCGAGGCGCTCATGGACCAGCTTCCCGTCGGCGTCGCGATCGCCGAGGCGCCGACCGGCCACATCGTCGCGGTGAACCCGAAGGCGACCGAGATCTGGCGGGCGCCCCCGGCGGGGGCGTGAGCCCATCACCGACGTCACCCCGTACATCGCGTTCCACCCGGACGGGCGCCGGTTCGACACTGGCGACTGGCCGATCGCCCGGAGCCTGGCGACCGGCGAGATCGTCGAGAGCGAGGAGATCGAGGTCGAGTTCGACGACGGTGCGCGCGGCTGGGTCAACATCAGCTCACGTCCCGTGCTCGACGCCGCCGGGCACGTGCTGGGCGCGGTCACGACGCTCGTCGACGTCACCGAGCCGCGCCGGCGCGAGACCGAGGCCCGGTTCCTCGCCGAGGCGACAGACCTCCTCACCGAGTCGCTCGACCCGGAGGAGGCGCTGCAGCGGCTCGCACGCCTCGTCGTGCCGCGGCTCGCCGACTGGTGCGCCGTCGACATCCGTGAGGGGTCGCGCATCCGCACGGTGGCGCTTGCGCACAGCGATCCTGCGAAGACCGAGCTCGGGCTCGAGCTCAACCGGCGCTATCCGACCGACCCCTCAAGCGACGCCGGCGTGGCCCTCGTGATGCGTACCGGGCGCTCGCAGCTCACGCCGCGGCTCACCCGTGAGATGGTCGAGGCGGCGGCACCTGACGCCGAGTTCACCCGGCTCATATTCGACGAGCTCGGACTGCGCTCGGCGCTGACCGTGCCGCTGCAGGCGCGGGGCCGGCTCTTCGGGACGCTGACCCTCGTCTCGGCTGAGTCAGACCGCGTGTTCGACGAGCACGACGTGTCCTTTGCAGAGGACTTCGCGACCCACGCGGCGCTGGCCGTCGCAAACGCGCGGCTCTACGCCGAGCAGGAGCAGATCGCGAGCACGCTCCAGCGCAGCCTCCTGCCTCTGCGCCTACCCGACCTGGCCAAGGTCGAGATGGAGGCGCGGTACCACGCGGCGGGCGAGCGAAACATGGTGGGGGGCGACTTCTACGACCTCTGGGAGATCGGCAAGGGCAGCTTCGGCATCGTCATCGGCGACGTTTGCGGCAAGGGTGCGGCGGCTGCCGCGCTGACCGCCCTGGCCCGGCACACGGTGCGCACCGCGTCGATCGCCCTGCCCGACCACCGTCCGGCCGACGTCATGCATGCGCTGAACGACGCCGTGATGAAGCGCGCCGGAAGCGGCCAGTTCTGCACGGTCGCCCACGCGTATGCCGTGCCCGTCGCCGAGGGGTTCGATGTCACGATCGCATCCGGCGGCCATCCGCTGCCGTTCATCATCCGCGCCGACGGCACGGTGGAGCAGCCGGGCCGGCCCGGGACGCTGCTCGGCATCTTCCCCGACATCCAGGTGCACGAGCACCGCACCGTGCTGCGGGACGGCGATCAGATCGTGCTGTGGACAGATGGGGTGAGCGACCGCCGCGGCGACGGCGAGTTGTTCGGCGAGGAGCGCCTGCGGGAGCTGCTCGTCGCAAACGCGGGCCGCACGCCCGCCGAGATCGCAGACACCGTCGAGTCGGCCGTGCTGGAGTTCTCGCAGACCCCCGCGCAGGACGACATCGCCATCGTGGTCGTGCGCATCCGTCCGGCCTAGCCGGCGGCCGATCCCGGCCGACTCCGGGATTGAGAACGTGGAAACCGGGTACACCCGCGGTGGCCACGACGAGCGAGGTGAGACGTGCAGTACGGGCTGTCACTCCCAACAGGTGGAGAATGTGGAGATCCGCGCTTCCTCGTCGACCTCGCGGAGCGGGCGGAGGCCGCTGGATGGGATGGCCTCTTCCTCGAGGACTACGTCTGCTACGGCGGCGATCGGGCGACGCCGACCTGCAACGTGTGGGCGGTACTGGCGGCTCTGGCAGTGCGCACCCGGCGAATGCGACTGGGCACGGAGGTGACGCCCCTGACCCGGCGGCGGCCCTGGAACGTGGCCCGCGAGGCGGCCGCCGTCGACCAGCTCTCGGGCGGGCGCATGGTCCTCGGCGTCGGTCTGGGCGACACCGGCGAGGCGATCAACGCCGATGCGAGCTACCTCTCGTTTGGCGAGGAGGGGGACGCACGGACGCGCGGCGAGATGCTGGACGAGGGGCTCGAGATCATCGCTGGCCTCTGGGCGGGTGGGCAATTCAGCTTTCGCGGCAAGCACTACCAGGTCGATGACGTGACGTTCCTGCCGCAGCCTGTGCAGCAGCCCCGCATCCCGATCTGGATCGGCGGCGGCTACCCAAATCCACGCCCGACGCGCCGCGCGCTGCGCTGGGATGGCTCCTGCCTTTACCGGGAGACGCATGGCGGCCCGTGGCAGGACATGTCTCCGGACGACGTGCACGCCCTCCGCCTCGCCGCAGGCGATCGCGCATATACGATCGCTGTCGGAGGAAGTGGGCGCCGGGAGGACTGGGAGGCGGAGCGCGACCACATCCAGGCTGTGGCGGCGGCAGGCGCCGACTGGTGGATCGAGTGGGTCCCGCCGGGAGCGCGCGAGACCATGGTCGCCGCGGTCGAGCGAGGGAGCCTGCGGCCGGCGCAAGGATGAGTCAGCGTGGCAGGTCCCTACACAGCCGCTTTCTCCGAGACATCCCTGATGAGGTCGATGGCGAGCGTCGCCTCGGCCAGGCCGATCATCGCGCCGATGGTGACCCCCAGCGCCGCCTCGTAGGCCGCGCCCGCGAGGAAGGGGTGCGGCAGGCCGGCGATGTGCAGACCGTGCAGCGCGGCGGATTCGATCAGGAGCGGAATGGTCACGACCCGGAAGGTCAACCAGAAGCTCGGCCACACCAGCCCAGCCGACCGGGCGAGGGCGGCCAATACTCCTTGCCGCTCGATGGCGATGACCGGCCCTGTCAGCGAAACAAGCGTGAGCGCGACCAGTCCAGGCACCAGGAACGCCAACGACAGGCCGACCGTGACGATGATGATCAGAGCGTCGGCGGCTATCAACGACACCCACGGCAGACTGCGCACGACCTCGGACACCCGCACCACGCGGCCTCCGTGCTGGTGCTCGGACACGATCCGTTCACTGAGCCCGCCGTAGAAGACGACGCCGGCCGAGGAGACCGCGCCCGCCAAGAGTGCGCCGACCCGGAGCACGGTCCCCAAACTCCCGCCCTGCCCGCGAGCAACGCTCTCCGCACCGAGTTGTGCGGCCGCGTCGGCGACACCGCCGATGGAAAACACGAGGAGCGCCATCGGCCCGAGCACACGAAACCGATCCCGATACGTCGCGAATGCGCGACCGAAGATCGACCTCGCTGTGTAACGGACGGGATTGGGTGACATCCGGAAATCTCAAGGTACCGCCACGGCCGCGACGGCTTCGGAGGAACCGTTTCTCGCGAACCTAGCTGGCCGATTTGGATCCTGCATTGACTCGGACATGTGTCCCGCCGGCGAGGAGCAGCCACCCGACGAGGTTCCCGGGCCGGCGGGTGGCGACGAGGCCGCCCACGCTCGCGTAGGCGACTCCCAGGATCGTCACGGCGGCGTCGTGGCCAAAGGGCGCCGTGAGACCCGCGTTGCCGCCGAGGTTGACCGCGTTCAGGGCGAGCGAGGCCGCGCCGGCCGTCGCGGCGACCGCCCACCCGGCGATCGCGACGCCCGACCGCTGCCAGGAGCTTGCCATCGCGCAAAACGTACCCCAGCGGGGGTTACGGGACCGTTACGGCCCCAGGCGATCGTCTTCGACTGCCTGTGGACGCATCTTTGGCTACGGACATCCGACTGCCGACGGTGGGGCAACCCTGGAAACAGCGAAACCCGCCTTTTCAAGCGGGTTTCGTGCATGCGCTGGAGAGGACTTGAACCTCCACGACCCAATTCGGGTCACAAGGCCCTCAACCTTGCGCGTCTACCAATTCCGCCACCAGCGCCGGGCCTGCGAGCAGGCAGTCTACCGCCCTAGAGCAGGAAGCCGAGCGCGATCACGTTCGCGGTGAAGAGGATGCCGACCAGGACGGTGAGGCGGGTCAGGTTGCGCTCCATCACCGCGGTGCCGCCGTAGCTCGATCCGCCCGGGTTGAGCATGCCCGAGAGGCCCGGCATCCTTGCCCGAGTGCATCAGCACCAGCACGATCAGGCCGACGCCGAGCAGGACCTGAAGCCCGGACAGGATCTGTGAAAGGAGGTGCGACGACATCGGCCGAAAGTCTACCAGCGGCGCCCGGAATGTCTGTCTCTCAGCGCACCGCGACGGTGCCCGGCGCACCCTCCGCCAGCCGCCCGATCACCGGCCACGGCAGGCCGGCCGCGCGCTCGGCGGGGAGGCTGACGAAGAGGCCGCCGGAGGTCTGGGCGTCGCAGACCAGCAGCCGGTCGACCTCGCTCAGACCCGGCGCGAACTCGGCGTACTCGGCGGCCAGATCCAGGTTGGTGCGCGTCCCGCCGGGCACGTGACCCGCCTCGATCAGCTCGCGCACGCCGGGCAGCAGGCGGCACCGCACTCCAGTCGATCTGCGCCTGCAGGCCGGCACCGGCCGCGCAGCTCGCGGGCGTGGCCGACCAGGCCGAAGCCCGTCACGTCGGTGACCGCGTGCGGCGCGTGCGGCCCGCACCAGCCGGGCGGCCTCGGCGTTCAGCGTGGTCATCGACTCGACCGCCGCCTCGGCCACCACGCCGCGGGCGGCTCGCCGCGCTTGAGGGCGGTGGTGACGATGCCCGTGCCGATCGGCTTGCTCAGCACCAGCACGTCGCCGGCCCGCCCGCCGGCGTTCGTCCAGATCTCGTCGGGGTGCGCGAAGCCGGTCACCGCCATCCCGTACTTGGGCTCGGGATCGTCGATCGAGTGGCCACCGGCGACGACCGCGCCCGCCGCCGCGGCGACGTCCGCCCCGCCGCGCAGGATCTCGCCGAGCAGCTCCATCGGCAGCGTCTTGGGGAACGCGACGACGTTCGAGCGCGAACGCCGGCCGCGCGCCCATCGCGTAGATGTCGGAGAAGGCGTTGGTCGCCGCGATCCGGCCGAACTGGTAGGGGTCGTCCACGAGCGGCGTGAAGAAGTCGATCGTCTGCACCACCGCCAGACTCGTCGGAGACCGCCACACCGCGGCGTCGTCCAGCCCCTCGTTGCCGACCATCAGCTCGGCCGACGCGAACCGGGGCAGCCCCGCCAGCACCTCGCGCAGCGATCCGGCCGGCAGCTTGCAGGCGCAGCCGGCGCCGTGGGAGAGCTGGGTCAGGCGGACGGCTGAGTGGACATCGCCCGTTCAGTGTATGCCGGACGCACACCGCGACCGTCCCGGCGGCACGGGCGTAAACTGGGAGCATGAAGACGCGCGAGTTCGGGACGTGCGGCATCACCGCCTCCGAGGTCGGGTTCGGCCTGTGGACGATCTCGACCGGCTGGTGGGGCGACGACTCCGACGAGAGCGCCATCGCGCTCCTCCGCGAGGCGTTCGACCTCGGGCATCACGCTCTACGACACCGCCGACACGTACGGCGAGGGCCGCGGCGAGACGGCTGCTCCAGAAGGCGCTCGGCGACGTGCGCGACCAGATCACCATCGCGACCAAGTTCGGGTACGACATCTACTCGCCGTGGGAGCGCAAGGGCCACGTCGAGCGGCCGCACGACTGGTCGCCCGAGTACGTCCGCTATCGCGCTCGAGCAGAGCCTGGCACGGCTCGGCACCGACGCATCGACTCTACCAGCTGCACAACCCGCGGCATGGACGCGATCCAGTCCGACGACGGTGTTCGCGGTGCTCGAGGAGGCCAGGCGGCGGGCAAGATCCGCGGCTACGGCGTCGCGCTCGGGCCGGCGATCGGCTGGCGCGACGAGGGCGCTCGGGCGCTTCCGCAACCGGCACATGGCCGCCGCCCAGATCATCCACAACATGCTCGAGCAGGATCCCGGCCGCGAGCTGATCGACGGCCGCCCGGGAGGCGTCGTCGGCCTCATGATCCGCGTCCCCCACTCGTCGGGCATGCTCGAGGGGCACTACACGCGCGACACGGTGTTCGCCGAGAACGACCATCGCCGCCACCGGCCCAAGGAGTGGCTGACCGAGGGCCTGCGCAAGGTCGAGACGCTCGGGTTCCTGACCGAGGGCCGCACGCTCGGCCAGGCGGCGATCCAGTGGCTGCTGGCCGAGCCGGCCGTGACCACGGTGCTGCCGAACATCTACAACTCCGAGCAGCTGCACGAGTTCGCGGCCGCGCCGGACACGCCCGCGCTCACGGCCTACGAGCTCGCGCACGTGGCCGAGCTCTACGCGAACGACTTCGCCCCGAGCCGGCCGCGACCGGCGCCTGATCCTCGGCGAGCAGGGCGACCAGCTCGGAGCGCTCGGGCGGGGCGACCAGCGCCGCCGGACGACGCCGTCGGCGTCGACTAGAGCACCGTCGGCGTCGACCGCAGCGCCCAGCCGCTCGGCGGGCGCGCCGCCGCCGAGCTCGATCACGGTCACGCGTCCGGCGAGGTGCGCGGCGCGGCCGCGAGCCGGTTCAGCGACACCCGCGACGACGTCGAATAGGGGGTCGAGAACTGCACGAAGGCCCCCTGCGGCGGGAACCGCTCGAGACCGAGCTGGGCCGCGGCCAGACGGGTGGGCACGATCGGGATCGTCCGCCGCCTGCGGCGGACGAGCGCAGCACGGGAGACGCCTGCGATACCGGCGCACCCCCCGACCAGCACCAGCCACTCGATCATCTGGGCGACACGATAGCGGGCCGAACCGCCCTGGATCGGACGGCGTGTGTCACAGAAGCGTCACCGATCTGCAACTGCATCTTTCGGGGGACTGTCCCCGGTTGGGGTGAGCGTGAGGTTGCGGCGCGGGCGAGCACCGCCTCGACGCGCTCGGCCTGCAGCGGGAGGGCATGCTCGGCGGCCACACGCACGGCCTCGCGGCAGGGCACCGGCAGAGCGGCGGCGGCCATCATGCCCGCGGCGATCGAGTCGACGTCGAGCGGGTCGACCAGCGCGCCGCAACGGGCGTTGAGCACCTCGGCCGGGCCGCCGACGCGGGTCGCCACCACCGGCCGGCCGCGCGCCAGCGCCTCGAGCATGGCCTGTCCCTGTGGCTCCTCGAGGCTGGGCAGGCAGACGACGTCCGCGGCCGCGATCTCGTCGGCCACGCCCTCGGCAGAAAGCCGGCCCGCGAAGCGCGTCCCCACCGGCGCGGCCACGCGCAGCGACTCCTCGAGCGGCCCTCCGCCGACGATCGTCAGCGTCCCCCCGCCCAGCTTGGCGAACGCCTGCAGCAGACGCTCGACGTTCTTGCGCCGCGTCAGCGAGCCGATGAACAGGAACCGGGGGCCGATGCCGGGTGCTCCGGGCGCCCGCGGCACCGGCCGCAGCCGATCGGTGTCGACGCCGCAGTCGATCACCTCGACCGCGACGTCGTCTGGCGCCGCCAGCATCTTCGCCACGTAGGCGGACACGCACACGACGGCCGCCGCACGCCGCAGCACCGGCTTGGTCAGCGCCGCGACCACCGGGCTGCTTGCGCATGTTGCGCACGTCGGTGCCGTGGGCGGTGATCACATAGGGCACGCCGGTCGCGATTGCCACCAGGCCGGTCGGCACCAGAAAGTGCGCATACACGACGTCGGGCCGGTGCGCCGCGACGGCGGCTCTGGCCTGGCGGGTCAGCCCGGCATACGCCCACGGCGTCGAGACCGGGCCCCGCTCGCCGGCCTGAAGCCCCACGCGGCGGACGTCATGGCCGCGCTCCTGCAGCGCGTCGGCCATGCGGGCGACGAACACCCCGTACTCCGGCCGCTCGGGGCTCGGGTACATGTTGCTCACTAGCAGGATCCGCATGCGCCAAGTGTAGAGGGTTCATTAGTGATGCCGGGCTCAGACGAGGTCGCGCGGGAACGTGAACGCCCAGGTCTCGGCGAACACGCAGTCGCCGTTCTCGAACGCCCGCACCACCACGTTGACGAGGAACCGCTCGGCGTCGCAGGTCATGACGCTCTCGGTCTCGCAGCGCGTCTGCCAGTCGCCGCGGCCGACCGTGCCGTCGGTGCGGCAGTGCACCCGGGCCGACAGCGGGTCGCCCTCGACGATCGAGAAGGTCGTGCGGTTCTGGTCGGAGATCTCGAGGCCGTTCGGCAGGCGCGTGCGCCCGCCCACGTCCCAGTCGTAGACCAGGTCGACCCGGCCGGTGGCGAGATCGCGGTGCAGGCTGCGCCCCGCCGGACCGCCGTGGACGACCTCGGTGGGCATGCGCGGGGACTCCTCGGCCGGCAGAAAGCCGGGCAGGCCGGCGTCGCCCGGCCGGGGCTCGCGCACGGGCAGCGAAAGCGCGCTCGCGGCGCCCGCGTGGAGCGTGAGCGTGACCGGCTCGGGCGACGGCCACGCCCACGGCCAGTAGGTGGGCGAGACGCCCACCCTGATGCGGCTCCCGGGCGCGAAGGCGTGCCCGATCGCGTCCAGCCTGACCGTGACGGTGAACGGCTCGCCCGGCGTGAGCGGCTGCGGATGCTCGTCGCTCTCGCGGTGCGTCAGGTTCTGGAGGGCGCGCGTCACGAGCGCCGAGGTGCCGTCCGCGAACACCTCGCACAGCCGCACGCACACGAGCGCGCGAGGCCGATCCGATGCCAGGGTCAGCTCGACCTCGGGAAAGCCGAGGATCTCGAGCCGGCCGGGGAGCGGCTCGGAGGTGAACGTGAGGCTCATCCCGTCCATCGCCCGCTGGTCGCCGGGCCAGTCGGCCGGCTCGCCGTAGGGGCACCACGACCCGGCGTCGAGGCCCGCGGTCTGCTGCCCGGCGAACCGCAGCTCGGCCGGGGCACCCGGGGCCGGGCCAAGGCCGGACGCGTTCAGGTGCAGCCGCTGGGCCGCCACGCCCGGAGCCGGCCACGCCGGCTCGGCCACCCACCGGCCGGGGCGCTCGCCGTAGCAGGTCGCGGGCGGGCTGGACTCCTGAATCCAGGCCCGCAGCATCGGCTCGTCCATGATGCCCGTGTCGGCCCCGCCCAGCCAGTGGTCGAACCAGCGCAGCACCTCCTGCAGGAAGCCGATCGTGGGGCCCGGCGGCCCCGCCTGCGGCCAGGCGTGCGCCCACGGCCCGATCAGTCCCTTTCGCGGGCCCGGCAGGCCGGCAAGCAGGCGCGGGATCGCGTTGGTGTACCCGTCCGACCAGCCGCCGACGGCGTACACGGCCGCCTCGATCCGGGAGTAGTCCTCGCACACCGAGCCCTGCTTCCAGTAGTCGTCGCGACGCTGGTGGGCAAGCCACGGCTCGATGAACGGCGGCGCCGAGGCCAGCCGCTCGAGCCACATGTCCCGCCAGCGGTCGCCCACGATCGCCGGATCGGGCGGCCACCCGTTCCAGCCGAGCATCGACGCCGCCCACTGCAGCATGTCCGAGCCGATGCAGCCGCCGTCGTAGTGGACGTCGTCGGCGTAGCGGTCGTCGGTCGAGCACAGCGTCACGATCGCCCGCAGCGCCGGCGGCCGATGGGCTGCGACCTGGAGCGAGTTGAACCCACTCCAGGAGATGCCGATCATCCCCACCGCCCCGGTACACCACGGCTGCTCGGCAATCCAGGCGATCACCTCGCAGGCGTCGGACTGCTCCTGGGGCAGGTACTCGTCCTCGAGCAGCCCGTCGGATTCGCCCGCGCCGCGCATGTCGACCCGCACGCAGGCGTAGCCGTGTCCGGCCAGGTACGGATAGTGGCGCGAGTCGCGCACGGCCGTGCCGTCGTTCAGGCGGTAGGGCAGGAACTCGAAGATGGCGGGAACGGGGTGCGCCTCGGCGTCATCGGGCAGCCAGATCCGGGCCGCGAGGCGGCAGCCGTCGGCGAGAGTGATCCACGCGGTCGAGATCGTCCGGACACGGCGGGGATGGTCGGTGACGAGCCGCATCGGCACATTTTAACCCGACCGCCGGGGGTGGGTGGTGAAACACCACCCGCGGCCACCCCAGCGGGGGGGTTGCCGGACGGCCGGTTGACGGCGAGAGTGGATTACATCCTCACGCGCGCCGCGATGGGGGTGCCTCCCTGACATGCGCCCGCCCGGCTGGACGTCCACCACTGGGCGGGCGCGGAGGAGGATCTAACCGCGCGCGTGCGCCAGCAGCTCGCGGAAGCAGCCGAGCTCCTCCGAGGAGCTTGCGTCCACGCCGTTGAGTGCGATCTGAAGCTGCAGGCCGAAGGCCTCGAGCAGCGACTCGGGGCCGTCCTCGAGCGCCAGGGTGAAGCACAGGTACTCGCGCCCGGACTCCTCGCCCACGACCCGGAAGCGGCGGGCCGCAAGTGCCCGTGGGAGCGGCGCGCCGAACACGCACAGCCGCTCACCGGCCCGCTCGGCCTCGGTCGCGGGCGCGGCGATCAGCGTCCGCATGACACCGGACAGGCTGCCGTCGACCGCGGTCGCGGCCCGCTCGATCAGACGCGGAAGCATGAGCTCCGGCATGCCCCCACCGTAACCCGCCCCGCCCGCCCGGGAACCCCCCGGAATGGTGACATCAGTTCGAGGACGACCCGCCCCCGGGAGCGACCGTGACCGTGGTTTCGACGGTCACGATCTCCCTGGTCGAGGTGTGCGCCGCGTGGCCCCGCGAGCCCAGTGCGAGGCCGACGACGATCCCGACGATCAGGACGACGGCGCAGCCGGCGATCCCGCGGATGTGGCGACGCAGCACGCTGCGCAGGATAGCTGGCAGTTCACTCGTACAAACTTGCGTGTAAATCTTTTTGCGCTGATAACCGATACCTGGGGTAGGCGCAACAGTGACCCCAACCTCATTGAGGTGCTCGGTGAACGACCGCGGCCGACCGGCGTGGCCCCCATCGACCAGTGCTGCACTCCTGCGATCGCTTGGTATCGCCGCCGCTGCATGTGCCGTGGCGGCCGCTCCGGCGGCCGCGTATGTGCTCCACCAGGCCGCGGTCGCAGGCGTCACCGTCAAGATCTCGTCGCACCCGTCCGCAGCGGCGCGCAGCACCACCGCCAAGTTCGCGTGGAAGACGTCCGGGGGGCCGACGGCCGTCTCGTGCCGGCTCGACTCGGGCGCGTACAAGAAGTGCTCCCGGTCGCACTCCTACACCAAGCTGAAACAGGGCCTGCACACCTTCACGGTGCGGGCGACGAAGAGCGGCGCGAGCAAGAAGGTCGCCTACAAATGGCGGGTCGACACCGTCGCCCCCACGGCGCCCACGGTCACCGGAGGCAGCACCGCGTGGACAGCCGCGGCCGTCACCATCTCGGCCTCCGGCTCGACCGACAAGGGTGGGAGCGGAGTCGCCTCCTACCAGCACCGCAGCTCGGCGAACGGCGGCACGTCGTGGAGCAGCGCCGTCGCGGGCGCGAGCGCCAAGATCACCGCCAACGGCACCACCTGGGTGCAGTTCCGCGCCCTCGACAAGGCAGGGAACGCGTCGGCGTGGGCACCCGCGGTCGCCGATCCGGCCGCCACGGCGGCGATCGACACCGTCCCGCCCTCGCTGCCGACGCTCACCGGCGGCTCGACGACCTGGCAGGACGTGGCCTCGATGACCGTCCAGCCCGCCGGCACCCCGACCGATACCGAGTCGGGCTTTGCCGGCTACCAGTACCGCACGTCGAGCAACGGTGGCACCACCTGGTCGGCGGCGACCCCCGGAACCGCCGCGACGATCTCGGCCGAGGGCTTGACGCTGGTGCAGTTCCGGTCGGTGGACGCGGTCGGCAATGTCTCGGCCTGGGTGAACGGGACCGTGAGCATCGACCGCACGGCGCCGACCGCGCCGACCGACACCGGCGGCTCGGCATCCTGGCAGGCCGGGCCCACCGTGACCGTCACGGCCGCGGGCTCGACCGACACGGGCTCGGGCGTCGCCGGGTACGAGTACGAGACCTCGACCAACGGCGGCAGCACGTGGTCGGCGGCCACCGCCGGGGCGAGCGCCGTCGTCTCGGCACAGGGCACAACGCTCGTGCAGTTCGCCGCGGTGGACGGCGTCGGCCTCGTCTCGCCGTGGACACAGGCGACCGTCAAGCTCGACCTGACCGCACCGACCGCGCCCACCGTCGCGGGCGGCTCGTCCACCTGGGTGAACGCCGCCTCGGGCACGGTCACCGCGTCCGGCTCGACCGATTCCGGCGGCTCCGGGCTGTCCGGCTACCAGTACCGCACCTCCACCGACGGCGGCACCACATGGAGCGCAGCCGCCACCGGCGCGAGCGATGCGGTCACCGCCGAGGCCAACACGTGGGTGCAGTTCCGCAGCGTCGACACGGCCGGCAACACGTCGGCATGGACGCCCGCGACACAGACCGCGGGTGCAACGGTGCGCCTCGACCGCACCGCTCCCACGACGCCCGTGGCCAGCGGCGGCTCATCGGGATGGTCGAACGCCGCGTCGATCACCGTCACCGCGGCGTCGACCGACGCCGGCAGCGGAGTCAAGAGCTACCAGTACGAGACGTCGACCAACGGCGGGTCGACCTGGTCGGCGGCGACGACCGGCTCGTCGGTCCTGGTCTCGGCCACCGGCCAGACGCTTGTGCAGTTCCAGGCAACCGACAATGTCGGCCTGAAGTCGGCCTGGTCGGGGGTCACCGCCGCCGGCACCGTGCAGCTCGATCGCACGAATCCCACCGCCCCGTCATCCGTCACCGGCGGATCGGCGACCTGGTCGCTGACGGCACCGGTGACCGTCACGGCATCCGGCTCGAGCGATTCCGGCGGCTCCGGGCTCTCCGGCTACCAGTACCGCACCTCCACCGACGGTGGCACCACCTGGTCGGCGGCCCTGGCCGCACCGGCCGCCATCACCGGCGACGGCACCACCATCGTGCAGATGCGCGCGATCGACGCCGCCGGCAACGTCTCGGCGTGGGCACCGGCGTCGGCCGGCGTGAACAGCACCGTCAAGATCGACACCACCCCACCCACCGCCCCGATCGTCGCGGGCGGCACCGGCGGTTGGTCGAACGCCGCCTCGGCCACCGTCTCGGCATCGGGCTCGACCGACTCCCCCGGCTCGGGCGTGAGCGGGTACGAGTACGAGACGTCCACGAACGGGGGCAGCTCCTGGTCCTCGGCCACCGCCGGCCCGTCGGTGGCGATTTCGGCCGAGGGCACGACGACGGTGCGGTTCGCGGCGCTCGACGTCGCGGGGCACACCTCGGCGTGGGTGCAGACGAGCGTCCAACTCGACCGCACCGCGCCGTCGGCGCCCACCGTCACGGGCGGCTCGCTGACGTGGGCCGACATTGCGTCGCGCACCGTCACCGCGGCGGGCTCGACCGACGCCGGCGCCGGCCTCCAGGGCTACCAGTACCGCACCTCCACCAACGGCGGCAGCACGTGGTCGGCACCGGTCGCCGGATCCTCGCTGGTGGTCTCGGCCGAGGGCGAGACGCTGGTGCAGTTCCAGAGCATCGACACGGTCGGCAACGCCTCGGCCTGGACGCCGGCGCCGGACACGGCGGGGGCGACCGTGCGGCTCGACCGCACCCCGCCCACCGCACCGAGCGCCACCGGCGGATCGGCGTCGTGGCAGAACGCGAACACGCTTCCGATTTCGGCGAGCGGCGGCACGGACACGGCCTCCGGCATCGCCTCCTACCAGTACCGGACGTCCACCACCGGTGGCTCGACCTGGTCGGTGGCCACGGCGGGCGCGCTGGTCAACGTGACCGCCCAGGGCACCACTCTGGTCGAGTTCCGGGCGGTTGACGGCGTCGGGCTCCTCTCACCCTGGTCGGCGATCTCGGCCGGCGGCACGGCCATGCTCGACCAGACGGCCCCCACCATCCCGACGGTCACGGGCGGGTCGTCCAACTACCAGAGTGTCGCCTCGGTCACCATCTCGGCGAGCGGCTCCACCGATACGGGTGGGTCGGGCCTGGCCGGCTACCAGTACCGCACGGAGTTCGACACGCAGAACAACACCTGGTCGGCTGCGACGGACGGTTCGAGTGTGCAGATCGGCGCCGAGGGGCTGACCTTCGTCGAGTTCCGGTCGATCGACAACGCGGGGAACGTCTCGGCGTGGGCGCCCAATCCCGCCGTGCCCGCCAATATCGTCGAGATCGACCGCACGGCGCCGAGCATCCCCACCGTGAGCGGCGGATCGCTCTCGTGGCAGTCCGCGGCGACCGTGACGCTGACAGCAAACGGTGCGAGCGACGGCCTGAGCGTCTACACCGCGGGCGTGACCAGCTACCAGTACCGCACGTCCACCAACGGGGGCACGTCCTGGTCGGCCGCAGCAACGGCCGGCGGCCCGTTGTCAGGTTCGGTGACGATCTCGGCCGAAGGCACCACCCTGGTGCAGTTCCGGGCGGTGGACGGCGCCGGCAACGTGTCGGCGTGGACGCCCGCCACTCCGGACGCGACCGACACGGTCATGCTCGACCACACCGCCCCCACGCTGCCCACGATCGGCGGCGGCACCGGCGGATCGTGCACCGCCGGCCCGGTCACGCTGACCGCCTCAGGGTCGAGCGACGCCCTGTCGGGCTTCGGCCACTACGAGTCGATGGTGGGCACGGGCAGCATCGTGCAAGGCGCGAGCGTCGTGATCTCGGCGCACGGCACCGTGACCGTCAAGTTCCGGGCCGTCGACGCCGCCGGCAACGCGTCGGCCTGGGTCTCGACGAGCGTCTGTATCAGCTGACCGGCTCGTCGCGCCAGCTGGTGTAGCGGCCGGCGGTGTCCTCGCTCGGCTCGCCCAGCACCGGGTGCAGCGAGAGATCGGGCGAGTACCGGCTGGCGGGGACGGTGCGGCCGAGCGCCTCGGCCATCGCGCGGACGTGGTGCGGCGCGCCGCCGCAGCAGATGCCGATGAAGCGGACGCCGAGGTCGCGTGCGGCGACGGCGAAGTCGGCCATGTCAAAGCGGGTGCACGTGAACGGGTCGAGCGCGATCGGGAACACGCGCCGGCCGTCGTCGTCGCGCAGCGCCTGGAACGTCGCCTGGGACCGGGTCGTGCGGTAGGGCACCGGCTGTCCGGCGATGGGGCACGAGACGGCCGCCCGCACCCGCTCGAGCAGTGGCAGCATGGTCGCCGGCCCGCGCGAGCAGTTGAGCCCGACGACGTCGGCCCCCGCGCCCTCGAGCCGCTTGCACGCCTCCTCGAAGCTGAAGCCGTCGATGGTTTTGTCCTCTGACGACGCGAACGTCACCACCGACGGGAGCCCGTGTTCGCGGATCACCTCAAGCCCAATCAGGGCCTCGCCGACGTAGTCGTTCGTCTCGGAGAGAATGAAGTCGGCGCCCTCCTCGGCCGCCCACCGCACCTGGTCGCGGTACATGCGGCGGACGCGCTCGCCGCTGGCGACGGGGTCGGCCGGGTCGTACGCCCAGGTGTTGCAGATGTTGCCGGCAAGCATCGCACCACCGGTTTCGGCCGTCTCGCGGGCCAGCCGCAGCGCCTGCCGGTTGAGCGCCTCGACGTCGCCCTCGCGGCCGATCATGCGCAGCTTTTCCTCGTGGCCGTAGTAGGTGAAGGCGACCATCACGTCGGCGCCTGCGGCCAGGAACTCGCGGTGCAGCTCGGCCACCGCGTCGGGCCGGTCGAGCACCACCTCGGGGACGTACGGGCCGCTCTTCAGGTACCCGCGCCGCTCGAGCTCGAACAGGTAGCCCTCGGCCCCGAGCACCACCCCATCGTCATCGAGCCGCTCGAGCAGTCCAGGCATGCGGACAAGCGTAGCTAATAGCGCGGCAGTGCAGGCCCCTGGTAGAGGTCGTACTCGCCCTCGCGGGCGAAGCGCTCGACGCCGCGCGCGACGGCCTGCTCGTCGAGCTCCACCCCCAGCCCCGGGCCGGTCGGCACGGCCACCAGTCCGCGTTCGGGCCTGAACGGGCCGCCGGCGATCACGTCGCCGGTATACCAGCGCAGGAGCGACTGGCTGGGCAGATCCACCGAAGGTGCGGCCGCCGCGATGTGCAGCGCGCACGCGGTGGCGATGCCCAGGTCGCCGCCGTAGAACCAGAAGCGGGCGCCCGCGCGGGCACAGTCGAGGATGAACCGGCGCGTCCCCGATACGCCGCCACACGCGGCGACATTCAGGACGAAGGCATCGGCAGCACCGAGCGACGTCGCGTTCCGGAGGTCGGTTTCGTGGGTCGAGAACGGCACCTGCGAGTCGCGCCGCAGCGCCGCCATCTCGCCCAGCGTGCCCACGGGTTCCTCGAGGTTGGCGATCCGGAGCGGCCGCAGCGCCTGCAGCGCTCGCCGCGCGGTCGGCACGCTCCACCCCATGTTCGCGTCCAGGCGCAGCACCCGGTCGGGGCCGATTGCCGCACGCACCTCGCGCACCATGCGCAGCTCCTCCCGCAGCGGCCGCACCGCCACCTTGCCCTCGAAGCTGGGCGATCCGTGCGCTTCGACCATCGCCGCGCAGTAGCCGGCGACCTCGGCCGGGGTGCCCTCGCCGGCCGCCCCCGGGCCCGGGATCCGGTAGGCGAAGTACTCGGTGAACTCGACCGCGGGCCGCACGGCACCTCCGAAGAGATCGTGCAGGGGCACCGCCTGCGACCGCGCCTCGATGTCCCACAGCGCCATCTCGACACCTGCGAGCGCACGCGCCCGATCGCTGCGCGCACCCCGCTGCGCCGTCCTCAGGCGCTCGGCGCCCCGCCCCAGCTCCGCCCGCAGCTCCGGCAGCTTCCGCCCGACGATGCCTTCGCCGAGCTCGCCTGCGAGCGCCCCCGCGTCGTGCGGCGAGGGCGTCTCACCCAGGCCGCAGATGCCCTCGTCGGACGTGACCCGCAGGACGGTGCGGCTCATCCCCCAGTACGTGCCCGGCGCAAACAGGTATGGGGCGTCGAGCGGCACGTTCACCGGCCACGCCTCCACCCGCGCAACACGAGCGTCCGAGCGCACGCCACACGCTACACGGCACTGGCGATGAGCTGCTCCACGACTCCGGCGATGAGCGCCGGGTGCGTGTAGGGCACCGCATGCGACCCGTCCGGCACGACGAGCAGCCGGCCGCGCGGCAGCAGCTCCGCCACCTCCTTCGCCCATTCCCGGCTGATGAAGCGGTCGTTGTCGCCGTGCACGACGACGGTTCGCTGGTGGATGTGCGGAAGCCGCTCCTCGATCCGGTCGGCCAGCGCCGAGCGGGCCATGGCGTGGAGGTCGCCCACCCCGCGGCGCGCGGTGTCGCGGAAGGCCAGCGTCACGAGCCCCGCCGGCTCGTGCGTGGACTGGTGCAGCGCCCGGAAGATCTGGTGGCGCGCGGCGCGCCTGGCCGGCTCGACCGTCGGGGCGATGAGCACCAGCGGCCCGACGCGCCGCGGCCGGCGCACGGCGAGCTCCGTCACGATCTGACACCCCATCGAGTTCGCGACGAAGGCCGGGCTGGAGAGCCCCACGACGTCGAGCCAGTCGCCGAGCGCGTCGGCCAGAGCGCCGATGCCCCCGGAGGCCGCCGGCCGTCCGCGGCGGCCGCGGCCGGGCAGGTCGGGGACGTACGTCGCGCACCGGGCCGCGATGACCTTCGCCAGCGGAAGCAGGTAGCGGCCGGACACGCCGTACCCGTGCACCAAGACGACGGGCGGCCCGGCTCCACCCACCCGGGAGTGGATCGACACGTCACCGACCTCGTCCCAACGACTGACGACCGCCGCCGGCGGGCTCAAACCGTCGGCGACTTCGATCAACGGCGCACCCGGACCGAGGGGAGAGCGCCGACCTCATCCTTGGACAGCCGCAGGGTCACGCTATCCGTCTCGACCTTCGCGACCGCGTCCATCGGGATCGTCACGTCGCGGCGGCCCCAGAGGTGTCCATGCTCGAGCACGAGGTGGGTGAGCGCACCGTCGTCGGTGAGAAACGCCTCCACGTGCCCCAGAAAATGGTCGTCAGCCGAGATCACTTCACTCGAGCGCCGGATCTCGACCTTGCCCTTTGGGACGCGGTCATAGGTCAGCTCGATGGGCTCGTCATAGCCGCCGCCGGTGACCACGCCGAGCTCCGGCGACTCGTACGGGACCGTGATCACGTCCTGGACGCCAATGTCCCAGTCCGGATCGGACTTGGGCATGTCCTCGATCCGGATGGAGGCGGACTCGCGCACCGTCGTGAACCGGCTCGCCTCGTCGGCCGTGCAGCGAAGCGCGATCTCGCCCTCGCGGTCGCCGTCCGTGGCCATCTCAATCGGCACCAGGCGGGCGAGCCCGTCGTGGTGGTGCGGCTGCACCACCAGGTGGGTCACGCGCCGCTTCACCGGGTCGATCACGACGTCGGCCAACTCGCCGTACGGGCCGTCCTCGCAGCGAACGGCCCTCCCGGGCTCGAGACGTCCGAGTGAACTCATGCCGGACATGCTCGCACACATCGGAGCGCCTGCCATCGTCCGGAGGGGATGAATCCCGGCAGAGCCCGGCTCTCACGCCCTGGCGTTGCGGTACGTTGCTGTGCATGAGGTTCGAGCACGGGCAGGTCGTCTATCTGCAGATCCCCGCGCTGGACGTGGCGACGTCGGCAGCCTTCTACGGCCAGGTCTTCGGATGGCAGGTCGAGCCGCCCCAGTCCGGGTTCGAGGCTCCCGGCATGATCGGGCAGTGGGTGACCGACCGACCCGCGGTGGTCGACTCGGGCCCGCTCCTGTGGATCAACGTCGACGCCATCGATGCCACCCTCGATTCCGTGCGATCGAGCGGCGGCGAGGTGCTTGCACCGCCGTCGGCCGACGGCCCCCGGTGGCTTGCGACGATCCGCGATCCCGGGGGCAACGTGATCGGGCTTGCGCAGCACGGGCCGCGCTGAGCGCTGTTACCAAACCGCCATCGCACCGCCGGGGGTCCGACCAGAGCCGGCGGTACGGTGGGGGCATGATCCGGGCAGCACTGGGAACGGTCGCCCTCGCCGGCCTGCTTGCGGTCGGCGCGCCGGCGGGCGGCGCGCGGGCCACGACGCCGACGCTCGCCGAGCTCGTCGGCCAGCGCCTGGTCGTGGCGTTCTCGGGCACCCACGCCGACGCGAACCTGCTCGCCCGGGTGAAGGCCGGACAGGTGGGTGGCGTCATCCTGTTCGGGTCGAACGTCGCGACGCCCGCGCAGCTGACCGCGCTTGACCGGTCGCTGCAGGCGGCCGCGCAGGCCGGCGGCCAGCCGCCGCTGATCATCGCGACCGACCAGGAGGGCGGCGAGGTCAAGCGGATCCCGTGGGCGCCGCCCGGCCGGTCGGCGCAGCAACTCGGAACGCTGCCATCCTCGCAGTCGACGCGGGCCGGGTCGCGCACGGCGGCGGTACTCAAGGCGGACGGCGTGAACGTCGATCTGGCGCCCGTCGCCGACGTGCCCGCGGGCCCGCAGGACTTCATCCAGCAGCAGCAGCGGGCCTTCTCGACGAACCGGTTCACGGTCGCAGCCGACGCAGGCGCATTCGCGGGCGGACTCGAGGGCGGCGGCGTCTGGCCGACGCTCAAACACTTCCCCGGGCTCGGCCTGGCGACGGTGTCGACCGACCAGGCGCTGGTGCGGATCAACGCGCCCGCCGCGAAGCTGCGGAAGGGCCTCCTGCCGTACACGGTCGGCATACGCCGTGGCCTCGACCCGATCGTGATGCTCTCGACGGCCGTATACCCCGCGCTCGACTGGCGCGCCGCGGCCTGGTCGCCGCCGATCATCCACGGCCTGCTGCGAGGGACGCTTGGATTCTCGGGAGTCACCATCACCGACTCGCTGGACTCCGCCGCGGCCGACCGCCACCAATCCCTGAGCGGCGTCGCCCTGCGCAGCGCGCAGGCCGGCTGCGACCTGCTGCTCATCACCGGCTCGGAGGCCGAGAGCCGGGGCGTCTACGCAAGCCTGCGCAGCGCCGCTGCCTCGGGCGCCCTGCCGATGTCCCAGCTGACGGCGTCGTACAACCGCATCGTGGCGCTCAAGAGCCACCTGTGAGGTGACCGTCCGGCGTGCACTGCTCCTGGCCGGACTCTGCGTCCTCGGGAGTGGCTGCGCCCCGATGCTGCATTTCACGGCTCAACCGGAGTCCCGTGCCCGGGTCGTCCCATGGACCGGCCACACCCGGCGATTGCCGCCGCCCCCCTCGCCGTGGGTACGGCAGGGGGCAGCATCCGCCCGGCGCTGCCGGGCGTCCGATTTCGGTCACGGCTCGGTCTTTATGCAGGGCGCGACGGGAGCGATGATCGGCGGAGTGCGACTGCGCGACACGGCGCATCACGCCTGCACGCTCAAAGGGATCCCCACCCTCACCCTGGTCGCGCGCGACGGAGTGGTGATCCCGGCGCGACGCGACCGCGCCGGCCAGGATCTCTTGGGACAGCCCCGCTGGCCCCACTACCCGCACGTCTCGCTGCGACCGGGCCAGGGTGCCGTCGTCCTGTTCATGTGGCGCGAATACTGCGGCCGAGCCCGGCTCGGAGCGGTTCGGCTCAAATGGCGGGGAGGGACGGTGACCGTGCCGTTCACAAACGGCGGAGCGCCGCGGTGCGATCCGCCACCGGCGCGCTCGGCGCTGTCGGTAGGGAGGTTCCAACCCGACCAGAGCGAGGCGCCGCCACCACGAGCCCAGCTGCCGCTCCGAGTCCACATCGCCGCGCCGCCCACCGGCGGGCCCGGCCGCCGGATCTCCTACAGAGTGACGCTCACCAACGAGTCTCGTCACACCGTCCACCTGCGGCGGTGCCCCGCCTACTGGCAGGGCCTGAGCACGGACGCGCGGCGGGTGACAGCGGTCCGGCGCGCGCTCGTCCTCAACTGCGGCTCGACGCCGACGATCGCGCCCGGAGCGCACGTCACCTACGCAATGCAGTGGACAATCCCGATCGGGGCCCGGCTGGACCGAACGCGCTTGCCTGGGTGTTCGAGCCCGTCGGCACCGGCGCCACCGGAAAGACCGCGCTTCGAATCATCGGGGCCAGGTGAGCCTTGTTGTCTATTGGGCAGCGGATCGACTATTGTGTCGAGCGTCACGATCGCGGGTCAACCGAATGCGGTGCGACGTGGCATCAAGGGCGAAGCGCACATGTCTCACATCCCATCGGCTCACGTCAGCCCCATGGCTGGGGACGTTCGGTACTGCCCGAAGTGCGGTCAGGCCAACAGCTCTCCGGCTCGGTACTGCGCCACATGCGGGATCTCCATGACCGCGACCGCTGCCGACATCGACCGGCCGCGCCGCGATCAGGCCGGAGCCCCGCCACCCGAGGTCAGCGCGACCGGGTTACCGTGGCAGCTCGGCGGGTATGTCCGCCGGTTCCTGCCGCGGCGCTAGGACTTCCCCCGCGCCTGCTTTGAGCGCTGGCTCGCCCGCGACGACGCCTCCAGGACGGCCTTGCGGATGCGGACGTCGGCGGGCGTCACCTCGACGCACTCGCCCTCCTGGATGTACTCGATCGCGCGGTCGAGGCTCATCTTGTGGGGCGGGTTGAGCCTGACCAGGACGTCCGCGTTGGAGCGCACGTTGGTCATCTGCTTCGCCTTGGTGATGTTGACGTCGAGGTCGCCGCTACGGCTGTTCTCGCCGACGATCATGCCCTCGTAGACCTCCTCGCCGGAGTCGACGAAGAGGATGCCGCGCTCCTGCAGGCTCTGGATCGCGTACCCGGTCGCCTGGCCGCGGCGATCGGCGACCAGCGAGCCGTTGGGCCGCCCCTTGATGTCGCCCGCCCACGGCTGGTAGGACTCGAAGACGTGGTGGAGCTGGCCGGTGCCCCGCGTCTCGGTCTGGAACTCCGACCGGAAGCCGAGCAGACCGCGCGCGGGCACGAGGTGCTCGAGCCGCACCCATCCGGTGCCGTGGTTGGTCATGCTCTCCATGCGGCCCCTGCGCAGCGCGAGCGCCTGGATGACCACGCCGGAGTACTCCTCGGGCACGTCGATCGACACCCGCTCGACCGGCTCTTGCAGCTTGCCGGCGACGGTGCGGGTGACGACCTGCGGTTTCCCGATCGTCAGCTCGAACCCCTCGCGGCGCATCATCTCGGCCAGCACCGCGAACTGCATCTCGCCGCGGCCCTGCACCTCCCACGTATCGGGCCGGTCGGTGTCGAGCACGCGCAGGCCGACGTTGCCGAGCAGCTCGCGTTCGAGCCGGTCCTGGATCATCCGCGCGGTCAGCTTCGTGCCGCTCTGCCCGGCCAGAGGGCCGGTGTTCGTCGCGACGGTCACCGAGAGGCTGGGCTCGTCGATCACGATCAGCGGCAGCACCTGCGGATCGTCCGGGTCGGCGATCGTCTCGCCGATCATCACCTCGGCGAGGCCCGCGACCGCGATGATCTCGCCCGGCCCGACCCGCTCGGCCGGCACCCGGTCGAGGCCCTCCGCGACGAGCAGCTCGGTCAGCTTGGTGCGGGTGATGGTCCCGTCCTGGCGGCACCAGGCGACGGTCGCCCCGCGCGTGATCTCGCCGTGGCGGACGCGGCAGAGCGCCAGCCGGCCGAGATACGGCGAGGCGTCGAGATTGGCCACCTGCGCCTGGAAGGGATGCGCCGGGTCGAAGGTGGGCGCCGGGATGCTCGAGACGATCAGGTCGAACAGCGGCTTGATGGTCTCGCCGGGCACGGCCGGGTCGAGGGTCGCGGTGCCGGCGCGCGCGTTCGTGTAGACGACGGGGAAGTCGATCTGGGACTCGTCGGCGTCCTCGTCGAAGAACAGCTCATAGACCTCATTGACGACCTCCGCGATGCGGGCGTCGGGACGGTCGATCTTGTTCACGACCAGGATCACGGGCAGCCTGGCCGCAAGTGCCTTTCGCAGTACGAACCGGGTCTGGGGCAGTGGCCCCTCGGACGCGTCCACGAGCAGAAGCACGCCGTCGACCATCGCCAGGCCGCGCTCGACCTCACCGCCGAAGTCGGCGTGCCCGGGCGTATCGATGATGTTGATCTTCACGCCGCCGTAGCGGATGGCGGTGTTCTTTGCCAGGATCGTGATGCCGCGCTCGCGCTCGAGCCCGGCGTCCATCACCCGGTCGATCCGCTCCTCGTGCTCCGCGAAGGTCCCCGACTGCCGCAGCAGGGCGTCCACCAGCGTCGTCTTGCCATGGTCGACGTGGGCGATGATCGCGACGTTGCGGATGTCAGCGCGGATTTGCGGCTGCTCGGTCATGTCGACTGAGGGTAGCCTCCGCGCCCTTTGGGCCCCGTGGCTACTCCGCGTTTTCTTCCCGGTGCTCTTCCCGCTTCTTTCGGACCTCGGTGAAGAGCGCTCCCTGAGCCGCGGCCGAGCCGGCCTCGCCGCCTCCGGGTCCGCGTAGGACGAACGCGAAGGCGACCGCCAGCGCCGCACCTACGAGCGGTCCCGCGACATACACCCAGTAGCTCGAGAAGTTGCCGCCGATCAGATCCGGCCCGAACGTGCGCGCCGGGTTCATCGACGCGCCCGAGATCGGGCTGCCCCAGAGCCCCGCCAGGATGATGTAGGCACCCACGCCGAGCGCGCCGATCACCCCCAGGTTCTGCGCTCCCGAGGCCGTCCCCAGGATCACGCTCACAAGGCCTAACGTGAGCACCGCCTCCATCAGGAACGCCTCGGTCGAGGTGAACCCGGGCGCCGGGTAGTTCGAGCCGTATTTCGCCGAGGCGTTGATCACGCTCTGCGCGAACCACGCCGCCAGCGCCGCCCCGACCAACTGGGCCACGATGTAGCCGGGCACGCGCCGCCAGGGAAAGTCGCCGCGCAGCGAGAACGCGACGCTGACCGCCGGGTTCAGGTGGGCGCCCGACACCTTGCCCATGAACAGGATGATTCCGAGCACCATCAGCCCCGGCGCGGTGACCGCGGCGGTGCGGCTGATCGTGTTGGGGAAGGCGTGGCTCATCACGCCACCGCCACACGCCACCAGCACCAGGAAGAACGTCCCCAGGACCTCCGAGAACAGCCGCCGCCACTCCTGCGTCGGATCCTTGAAGTCCTCCATCGGCGTCATGACGTCCTTCTCGAACACCGCCTCCATCCGCTCGCGGACACGCAGCTCACTCGGTTGTTCTTGGCTCACGGCAGGCACCCTTCGTTCGCGGTCACGCGACAAAGGAGCAAGGATGGCCCCGGCGCGAGCCGTGCGGTTCATCCCGTGAGGATGATCCGGGCCTAACGCCGGCCGCGCGTGGCCGCGCGAGCGAACCGGAAGGCGATCGACATCGCCCACGCCGCGGCGGTGAAAAGGTCGCGCCAGAAGACGACCGCCGCCTTCGTCTTTCCGGAGGCGCGTTTCGTCGACTTCACCGCGGTCCCGACCTCGGACGACGCCGAGGCCAGCTTGCCGACTCCCGGGGCGTCGCGCAGTAGCTCCGTGAAGAGCTTCGCGATCTCACGGAGATCGTCGAGACCGACCGGCGCGGCCCGCTTGCCGCCCGCGCTCGGCCCCGTCCAGCCCGCGTCGTCGTCGTCTCGGTGTGCGCTGCTCACGTGACCCAATCCTATCCACGATCACCCATCTGGGATGAGGAACCCGGCGACCGCGTGAGCGAAGGTGGTACGGTCGAAGGTGATCCCGGCCAAAGCCGGGTGTGAGGAGGACACATGACGACGATCGAAAGCAAGGCCACCCCGGCCAAGGCCACGCCGGCAAAGCCGGCCCGCAAGCGTGCCCCTGCGGCAACTCGCAAGCGCGCCGACGTCACCCATCCGACGCTCGCCGAGCGGGTGGAGCGGGGCAAGGTGGCCCGGGCAGAGACACCTCGATCGAGTCACGGCGACTTTGCACCCGCATCCGACCGGGTCGATCCGATCGACTATCTGGTCCGCCAGGGCGAGTCGCGCGTCCAGGAGCTCCTGCCGATCCGGTACGGGCGGATGCTCGTCTCGCCGTTCACGTTCTACCGCGGCGCGGCGCTGATCATGGCGGCCGACCTCGCCACGACGCCAAGCTCCGGCCTGCGCGTCCAGCTCTGCGGCGACGCGCATCTGTCCAACTTCGGGGTCTTCGCCTCGCCCGAGCGCCGGCTGGTGTTCGACATCAACGACTTCGACGAGACCCTCCCGGGGCCATGGGAGTGGGACGTGAAGCGGCTGACGGCCAGCTTCACCGTCGCGGGGCGCGAGAACGGGTACAAGCCCAAGCAGCGTGAGGGGATCGTGCTCGCCGCGGTCGCCGAGTACCGCCAGGCGATGGCCCGGTTCGCAGGCATGCAGAACCTCGACGTGTGGTACGCCCGGATGGAGGTCGACGAGCGGATGGCGGAGCTGCGCTCGCTGGCCGCCAAGAAGCTGGTGAAACGAGCGGAGCGCACCCTCGACAAGGCACGCACGCGCGACAGCATGCAGGTGTTCGCGAAGCTCACCCGCGACGTCGACGGCGAGCCCAGGATCATCTCCGACCCGCCCCTCATCGAGCCGGTCTCCGATCTCGCCGTGGGGGTCAAGGGCAAGCAGCTGCTTGCCGGCCTGCACTCCATCCTGAACAGCTACCGATCGACGCTCCAGCACGACCGCCGCATGCTCCTCGAGGAGTTCCGGCTGGTGGACGTGGCCCGCAAGGTCGTCGGTGTGGGGAGCGTCGGCACCCGCGCGTACATCGCGCTCATGCTCGGCCGCACGAACGAGGATCCGCTCTTCCTCCAGCTCAAGGAGGCGCAGTCGTCGGTGCTCGAGGACTTCGTCGGCAAGAGCGACGTCCACAACTGCGGCGAGCGGGTGGTGAACGGCCAGCACCTCATGCAGGCCTCGAGCGACATCTTCCTCGGCTGGACGCATGTCGCCAGCGGGCTCGACGGCAAGGAGCGCGACTTCTACGGCCGCCAGCTCAAGGACTGGAAGGGGTCGGCCGAGGTCGAGCAGATGGTCCCGGAGGCGATGGTGCTCTACGCACGCATGTGCGCATGGACGCTCGCACGGGCGCATGCCCGCTCCGGCGATCGCGTCGCAATCGCCACGTATCTGGGTGGCAGCGACAGCTTCGACAAGGCCATCGCGAGGTTCTCCGAGGCGTACGCCGACCAGAACGAGCGCGACTACCAGGCCCTGGTGGACGCGGTCGCGAGCGGAAGGCTCCAGGCGAGGACCGGCCTCTGAGCTCTCGGCCGGGCTAGTGGTTGGGATCCTCGAGCGCGGCGTCCACGTCGTAGCCGACCGCGAGCCCGACCTTGTGAGCGGCTGACACAGCGCGATCGCCGCCCACGACCGGGATCACGGCGACGAGGATGCCGACGAGCTCCTCGGCCGTGACCCCGGCCGACAGGGCGAACTCGGCAACATGCATATACGAGGACGGCGGGGCGTCGAGCGCGATGAGGGCGCCGAAGCGCGCGAGTGCCGCCTGCTCGCAGGTGAGTTGGGAAACGAGGACGTTCTCGGACTCATCCGGCCCGACAAGCTCGAAGAACATGTCGTCGCGGACGGCCAGCATCCTGAGGATGCGGCAATAGTCCATGGCCCCATTCAAGCGCCCGCACAGAGAGGGGCGTCATCCCGTGCGCATGAAATGGGTTGACGGATTGCCGCGCGCACCGGCCGCACCGGGACCGCCGCCCCGCGCGGCCGGTGCGCGCGTGAAATCAGCTCGCGAGCGCGTTCGCCTTGAGCTTGTTGAACTCGTCCTGGTTGATCGCGCCGGAGTCGAGCAGTTCCTTCGCCTTGGCGATCTCGGAAGCGGATCCACCGGAGACGGTCCGTGCGCCGGTGTCGTACGCCGTCGCGACGGCGGCGACCTGACGGGCCTGCCGCTCGGCCATCCCCTCGGAGTTCGAGACCATGTAGATGAGCAGCGTGATCAGCGGGAGGATCAGCAGCAGGATGAGCCACAGGGCTTTCTTGGCCCCCGACTCGTCGTGCCGGCGAAAGACATCCACGATGACCTGGAACAGCATCATGAAGTAGACGACCATGAAGAAGATCACGAGCAACGACCACAGGAATTCGCCCAGAGACAGAATCGCCATAGGTAGCTCCTTTCGTAGTGGGACGGGACGCGACCATCCTATCCTGCGGCCAGGACCGCCACCGGCCGGGACCCGCGACCGGGCACCGGTTCACCCCATCGGGGTGAGCAGCGCGGTATCCGCGCCGCTGTAGGGTCGACCCTGCGTTTTGGCACCCTCGAGCCCGTTGCAGCACCCGGAGAACCGCGGAGGTACGGCACATGAGCGACACCCCGATCGATCGAACCACCCTCCCGATTCGCCGCCCCCCGTTCCGGGGCACCACCAAGCGCACGCTCGACGGCTCCGAGCCGGACTGGAACTACGTCGCGCCGATCTCGCCGCCCGAGGGGGCACCGAACGTGCTCCTGGTTCTCACGGATGACGCGGGGTTTGGTAACCCGGGTACCTTCGGCGGCCCGATTCACACCCCGGCCCTCGATCGGCTGGCGCTGGGCGGGCTCAGGTACAACCGGTTCCATGTGACGGCGATGTGCTCTCCGACCCGAGCGGCCCTCATGACCGGCCGAAACCATCACGCGGTCGGCTACGGCATGGTGAGCGAGTTCGCCGGACCGTTTCCGGGCTACTCGGCGATGCTGCCGAAGGACTGCATGCCGTTCGTGAAAACCCTGCAAGGAAACGGGTATTCGACGGCCTGCTTCGGCAAGTGGCACCTGACGCCCGACCACATGCAGGGCCCGGGAGGGCCGTTCGACCGGTGGCCGAACGGCCTCGGGTTCGACTACTTCTGGGGTTTCCTGGGCGGCGAGTCGGGCCAGTTCGACCCTGTGATCTTCGAGAACAACACCGCGATCGGGGTGCCCGAGGAGCAGGACTTCTATCTCCCCGACGCAATGGCCGACAAGACGATCGAGTGGCTTCACGGCGTGAGGGCTCACGACAACTTCAAGCCCTGGATGGCCTACTTCTCGACCGGGTGCAGCCACGCGCCGCACCAGGTGCCGGCTGACTGGTCAGAGAAGTACCGTGGCGCATTCGACCAGGGCTGGGACAAGCTGCGCGAGGAAACCTTCGAGCGTCAGAAGGAGCTCGGCGTGGTTCCGCAAGACGCGGTGCTGACACCCCGCCCCGATGCCATGCCCGCGTGGGACACGCTCACCGAAAATCAGAAGCGCGTCTACGCACGCCAGATGGAGGTGTACGCGGGCTATAGCGAGAACGCCGACTGGAACATCGGACGCGTGATCGACGCCATTGACGAGATGGGCGAACTCGAGAACACGATTGTGATCCACATCTGGGGCGACAACGGCGCCAGCATGGAGGGCACGCTCACCGGGTCATTCAATGAATGGACGATGATCAACGGACTGCCGCTGACCGACGAGCAGCAGCTCCAGTTGGTGCTCAAGTGGGGTGGACTCAAGGCCTGGGGCACCGATCTCATGGCTCCGCACTACTCCGCGGCGTGGGCGTGGGCCGGCAACTGCCCGTTCCAGTGGGGCAAGCAGGTCGCCTCGCACCTTGGCGGCACGCGTAACCCGATGGTCATCCACTGGCCCAAGGGCATCAAGGACGCGGGCGGCCTCCGGTCGCAGTTCACGCACGTCACGGACATCGGCCCCACCATCCTCGAGGCGGCGGGCATTCCCCAGCCGACACACATAGACGGGGTCGAGCAAAAGCCGATGCACGGGACGAGCCTCGTCTACTCGCTCGACGATGCAAGCGCTGCGGAGCGGCACACGCAGCAGTACTTCGAGATCCTGGGCAACAAGGGGATGTACAAGGACGGCTGGTGGCTCTCCTGGATGATGCCAAGGATCCCATGGAAGGCCGATCCGGACACGATCAGGGGGTTCGCGCCGGGCGTCTGGGATCCCGAGACCGACCCTGCGCTAGCTCTACTATCTGCCCGACGACTTCACCCAGGCGAATGACCTCGCCGCCCGGCATCCGGAGAAGGTCAGGGAACTCCAGGAGCTCTTCTGGGAGGAGGCCGAACAGAACAACGTGCTCCCGCTCCTCGGCGGCCTCACCACCTTCTTCGGAATGGCGCCGCCCCTGCCCACGCAGACCCAGTTCACCTACTACAGCGACGTCCAGAACGTTGCCTCCGGCATGATCCCGAGGATCTTCAACCACTCCTACACGATCACCGCCGAGCTTGAGATCCCCCAGGGCGGGGCCGAAGGCGTGATCGTCGCCGAGGCGGATCATCTGGGCGGCTTCGCGCTGTTCGTCCAGGACGGAAAGCTGAAGCACACCTATTCGTTTGTGGGCGTGTTCGAGTTCAAGCAGGAGTCCGAGTCACCGCTGCCCGCCGGGAACGTGAGCGTGCGAATGGAGTTCGCCGCCGATGCCCCGAAGCCGGCCACGGGCGGCGAGGTGACGCTCTACGTCAATGATCAGCGCGTGGGGCGGCGGCCGCATGGAGCACACCGTGCCTGTCCGCTTCTCGGGCTACGCGGGCCTCGACATCGGCCGGGACAACGGCATGCCGGTCGACCGCAGCTACGCCGATAAGTCCCCGTTCGCGTTCACCGGCACGGTCAAGAAGGTCGTGTTCGACGTGAACCCGCACCTCGACGAGCGGCACGAGCAGGAGTTGCACGAACATGTCCAGCAGGCCCTCGCCACGCACGCGATCCACGCCTAGCGAGAGACGGACATGACCGACGACCACAAGGACGTGCTGATCGCGGCGTACCTCTTCGAGGACCTCGCCGAGAAGGATTTCAACGCGGTGCTCAAGCTCGCCGAGGACAAGGCGATCACGGTCGAGGGCGTCGTCCTCGTGCAGAAGGACGCCGACGGCGAGGTGCACGTGAGGGAGACCGGTGACCACCTCGGCCGCAAGGGCGTGAAGCTTGGCGGCGGAGTCGGCCTGGTCGCCGGACTGTTCGCACCGCCGCTTTTGGCAGCGACAGCGGTGGGAGCGGCCGCGGGCGGCGTGATGAGCAAGTTCGCTAAGCACCGGCTCGAGAGCGGGATCGGCGAGAAGATGGACGCCGCGCTGCCACCGGCGACGGGCGGAGTGATCGCCATCTACGACTCGGGCGGCGCCGACGCGGTCGACAAGGCGCTCGCAAATGCCGTCCGCAAGTCGGTCGCGACCATCGACGGTCTGAGCGCGAAGCAGCTCAAGGCCGGGCTGGCGGAGGCGCAGGCGGGGATGGCGGGAGGCTGAACCTCAACCCTGTAGCCGTTCTGTGACGGGTCTCCTGCCAACGCTCATCGTCGATGGGCTGGGGATCGCCGCGGCGCCGTGGTGCATCATCGGCGTGATCGTGATCCTGGGCACCTCGCGCCCGCTCGCCAACGCGACGGCCTTCCTCGCCGGCGCGGTCGTGTCGATGGTGGTCGTGTTCGGCATCTGCTCGCTCGCCTTCGGCGACCTCGACCTGACCGTGCACACGACGCCGGCGTCGACCACCGCGGTCATTCAGATCTTCGTCGGCGGCGTGTTGCTGGGATGGGGAGGCTGGCGCTGGTTCCGGCGGCCGGTCCGCACGCCCGGCTCTCCGGATCCCCCCGAGCCCAAATGGCTGTCGGCGATCGATCGCGTGCGCCCGGTGATCGCCTTCCCCATCGGGTTGTGCATGCCCAACCCGATCCTGGCGGTCGCGGGCTCGCTCGCGATCCTGAAGGCCAACCTCAGCGCGGCCGAGACGGCGCTCTCGCTGATCATCTTCATCCTCGTCTCGCTGTGCACCCTGATCACGCCGGTGGCGGTCTACGTCCGGTCGCCGGACACGGTCGCGAGCCGTCTCGAAGCCTGGAAGAAGTGGCTCGCGGCGAACAGCGGCACGATCCTGACCGTCCTGCTCGCCTTCTACGGAGTGCTGCTCGTCATCGAAGGGGCGATCGCCCTAGGCTGACGAACCGGCCGGGGCGCGACGGCCCGGCACACGCGGCGACCGCCGCCGAGACGGTGGGATATACGTTCGCCGCGCCGATCCGCTCGATCAGCCCGGCATGGTCGAGCTCTTCCAGGACGTGCGCATGCACCCGGGCGAACGCGAGCGCGATGTCCTGCTCGCCGAGCCTGTCGAGCAGACTGTCCAGGGCGTCGAGCCCGGTCGTGTCGACGTGGGTCATCGCCTCGGCGTCGAAGATCGAGCCACGAGACCGGCTGAGGGGCGCCCCGAATCGCCTCCTGGATGCGCCCCATCACGTAGTCCGCGTTGGCGAAGAAGAGCCGGTCGTCCAGCCGGTAGACAACCACTCCCGGTGTGATCTCGGCATCGCGGTGGACGGCGACGTCGGCATACGTGCGGCTGTGGGGGCGCCAGCCGAGCACCGCGTCGTGGGGCCGCGCGCTCCTGCGGACGACGTCGACGATCGACAGGCCCACCGCGACCGTGAGCGCCTGGAGCACGCCCGTCAGCACGACTCCGGCCATGGTCACCGCGGCGATCGTGAGCTCGACCCGGTCGGTGTTCGGCAAGCCCCCGCCACTGCGCCGGCTTGAAGAGCGAGGCGGCCGCGGCGATGATGATCGCGCCCAGCACCGCCTTGGGGAGGTACGCCACCGGCCCGGTCAGGAGCACCAGCACGAGCGCGACCGCGCCGGCGGCGACGAGCCCCGCGACCTGGGTGCGGGCTCCCATGTCGTCGTTCACGGCCGTGCGCGAGTTGCTCGCCCCGATCGGAAACGCCTGCGACACGCCGGCGGCGATCGTCGCGGCGGCCATGGCCAGGAGCTCCTGATTTGCCCGGATGTGCTGGCCGCGGCGTCCCGCAAACGACCGCGCGGTCAGGATCTCGTCGGCGGTGCCCACCAGGAAGATCCCGATCGCCGCCGGAACCAGCCTCAGGACATCGACCAGCGGGGGCCTCGGGATCCTGAGCGAGGGCAGGCCGGACGGGACGTGACCGACCACCGCGACACCGTGGCTGCTGAAGTCAAACCACCATGACAGCCCGATCATGCCGACGACGACGATCAGCGCGGCCGGGATGCGCGGCAGCCTGAAGCGGCATCCGAACAGGATCGCGAGCGTGATCACCGATACCGCGACGGTCGCCCCGCTTGCGTTGTCGAGGCCGGCGAACACCTCCAGCGAGCTGAGGGATCGGATCGCGGGCCGAGACGCTGATTCCGAACAGCTTTCCCAGCTGGCCGACGATGAGCACCACCGCCACACCGTGCATGTAGCCGATGAGCACCGGTTGCGAGAAGTAGTCGGCGATCCACCCCAGCCGCCCGACCCAGGCGACGACGAAACACGCACCCACCATCAGCGCCAGGGCCGCGGCGAGCACCGAGGCCTCCGCGCTTCCGGCGGCGACGAACGGCAGGATCCCGGCCGCGACGAGCGCGGCGATCGATCCCTCCGGGCCGATGCTCAGCACCTTCGACGACCCGAGCGCGGCGTAGGCCACCGCCGGCAGGAGCAGCGCGTACAGGCCGTTCACCGGCGAGATGCCGGCGAGCTCGGCGTACGCCATGCCCGCCGGGAGCGCCAGTGCGGCAACCGTCAGCCCGGCGAGAACATCCTGGCCGGCCGTGGCCGGGCGATATCCCGGCACGTCGGCCGCAACCGGCACCGCCCGCACCAGCGCCGGGTCGGCCTCGCGCGCATGGAACGGGCGATTCGTCGCCATACGCCTCCGATCCCGGCCGCGGCGGGCGATCGCCCGGCGCGGGCGGCTCGGGCCCGCCGCGTCCGCCCTCGTCGCTCAACCGGTACCGAACGGCGCAGGCGCCGCACCGTGGCACTGCTTCCACTTGCGGCCGCTGCCGCACGTGCAGGGCTCGTTGCGCCCGCGCTTCGCGTCCGCGGCCGCATACAGCTGCACGATCTCGGACGGGGCGCGGTTACGGGCGAGCAGCGCGCTCATCGTCCGCATCGGGCGGTCGACGTGGTGGAAGAACGCCTTGAATCCGGCGCAGAGGTAGTTCAGGCCCGGATCGCCGTCCGGCGTCTCGATGAACCGGTCCTTCGGACAGCCTCCGTGACACGCGAACCGCACGTCGCACTCGAGGCAGTAGTGCGGCAGCGTCTCGCGCTTGTCGAGCCCGAACTGGCGCTGCTGCGGCGAGGCGACGAGCTCCAGCATGTGCTGCTCCCTGATGTTCCCGAGCCTGTACCGCGGCTCGACGAAATGGTCGCAGGAGTAGAGGTCGCCGGTGTGCTCGAGCGCGAGTGCGAGGCCGCAGGTCTCGGAGTGCACGCACAGGCTCGGCGGCTCGCCGACCCAGTTCGCCAGGGCGACGTCGAACATCTGCACGTACACCTCCCCCACGTCGCGGCGCACCCACTCCTCGAACACGTCGATCAGGAAGCGGCCGTACTGCCCGGCGGTCACCGAGCGGCCGGTGACGCCCGCCCCCTCCTGCACGTACAGCGGCCGGTCGCGCCACGACGACCATTCGCCGCCGGCGCCCGCCTCCGCCTCGGTGACCCGCTCGATGATCGGGATGAACTGCATGAACTGCGCACCGCACTCGTCGCGCAGGAACCGGTAGATCTCGCGGCCATGGTCGCCGTTGCGGGCATTCACGGTGGTCAGCGCGTTCCACTCGACGCCCGCGGCGCGCAGGTGATCGAGGCCTCGCATCACCTGGTCGAACGAGCCCTTGCCGCCCTTGTTCACGCGATAGGCGTCGTGCAGCTCGCGGGGGCCGTCGATCGAAACGCCCACGAGAAACCTGTGTTCCTTGAAGAGCGCGGCCCACTCCTCGTCGATCAGCGTCGCGTTCGTCTGGATCGTGTAGACAGCCGTCTGCCCGGGACGCAGGTACCGGCCGGCGAGTTCGATCGACCGGCGGAAGAACTCGGGCCCCATCAGGGTCGGCTCGCCGCCCTGCCACGCGATCGCGACCTCCGGGACCGTCGCGTGGGCCTCGATCAACTGCCGGACGTACGCCTCGAGCAACTCGTCGGCCATCCGGAACCGCGAGCCGGGGTACAGCATCTCCTTGGAGAGGAAGAAGCAGTAGGAGCAGTCGAGGTTGCACACGGCCCCCGTGGGCTTCGCGAGCAGATGGAAGGCCGGCGGCGCCTTGGGCACGACCCGCGGTTCGAACTCTGCTCCCGTCGCGGTGCTGCTCACAACCGGCTCCTTTCTGCCCGCGTCCTCGGCGGGAGTATCGCGGGCCGGCGAGGAGCCGACGTCACCCCCACCGGACGAAAGGGGTCAGATCTCGCAGGATTCCCCCGACCGCCAGCACCCGCAGCTCCACGTCCGGGGCCAGCAGCGCCGCCTGACGCACGAATTCGTTCCGCGGGCCCGGTCGGGAGCGCTGCGGCGGTACATGGGCCAGTACGTCCCCCAGTGGATCGGGATCGCGATCCCCGGCCGCAGCAGCCGGAGCGACCGGGCCGCCCGCTCGGGGTTCATGTGCCCCTCGGGCACCCGCGGCCCCCATCCGGCGATGGGGAGCAGCGCGACCTCGAGCCCTCCGGACAGTTCGCTCATGCCGTCGAACAGATCCGTGTCCCCGGCGAAGTAGATCCGGCGCGGATGCTCGACGAGGTAGCCGAGCGACGGCGCGCGGACGCCGAACGGGCCGCGCGCAGCGGTGTGCTCGGCGTGCGTTGCCCGCACCGACACGCCGTTCACGTCGAACACGTCGCCCTCCTTCACCTCGGCGACCTCGCGGAACCCCTGCCGCGTGAGGAGCGAGCCCGCGCCCACCGGGACGACGAGCGGCGTGCTGTGCCCGATCTGTTCCAGCGACGGCAGATCGAGGTGATCCCAGTGCACGTGCGACAGAAGGACGGTGTCGATGTCCGAGAGCGCCGCCGGAGGCGACGCCGCCGAGCGCCGCAGGTGCACCACGCGGCGGCGGGTGACGGGGTCGGTGAGGATCCGCACCCCGGCGAGCTCGATCAGCGTCGTGCTGTGCCCGAGCCATTGCAGCCTGGCGCTCTCGGGCGTCACAGCGGGTCGGGCACGGGCGGTGCGGCCGCCGTCTGCGGGGAGGTTCCGCCGCGAGCAGCCGCCGCCATCCCAGAAGGAGCTTGTGAACGTTGTGCGCGCCGACGATCGGCTCGTCCGGGAGCGGGAGCTCGACCGGGGCGAGCAGGAAGGCGCGGGTCTGGGGGCCGCCCATCCCACCGTGGAACGAGATGAGCTCCTCGAACGCGCACCCCTGGTCGAGCCCGGCGTCGTAGAAGCTGTTCACCATGATGTCGGCAACGTGGGTGAAGGTGTCCGTCCGCCGCAGGTGCTCGGCCGCGTTCGGCGAGAAGGGGGCCAGCGGGTCGTCGCCCTCGACCCGGTTTTCGGCCAGATAGTTGGTGCCGCCCGCGCCGAGGGCGACCGGGCCGTGCGCGGCCGACCGAACGAGCAGGAACCCGACGTGGGGATGTTCCCGGAGGGCGGTGATCAGGCGCGGATGCCGTTCCTCGATCTCCTCGAGCGTCATCCGCCGGTCGACATCCATCAGGTACACGAGCCCGAGGTTCCCCGAGCCGAGCACGACGACGTCGCGGCCGCTGACGTTGTTCTTCGCCTGGTGCTCCGGCTTGGCCGGGGCACGGCCGGTCGCCTCGCGCACCGCCTGGCCGACGGCGGTGTCGTGCTCATCGCCCCCTTCCATCGGTGCGACCTCGGCGCGCTCGATCGCGCCGTTCACGAGGTCGGCCAGGCCGTAGCCGTTGCGCTGCTTGAAGGTCGCGCCCTGGGTCTGGCCGTGGTCGGAAAGCACGACCAGGTCGTACGGCCGCGGGGCGTAGCGGCGGGCGCGGGCCAGCCGCCCAAACTGCTGGTCGAGCTTCCGCAGCGCCTCGAGCGTGTCCGCCCGCTCGAGGCCCGAGTGGTGGGCCACCTCGTCGTAGCTCGAAAACGTCGCATACACCGCCGGGCGGCCGCGCATCATGTCCGTGAGCACGCCGAACACGATCAGGTCGCGCACCACCACGCAGATCCCGCCTCGGATCAGCGGGTAGATCCCGCCCCGGTGGCCGCGCGGCCGCACGTCGCGGCGGATTGCGCGCAGGGCCGCCGACCACTCCAGGACCAGCTCCCAGACGAAGAGCACGAGCACCCGGGTCACGTTCGAGCCCATTGGCAAAGAACGCGCGATAGCCGGTGTTGGCCCGCTTCTCCTCGTCCATCCGGCTCACCGTCAGGATCACCTCGTCCGCCTCGCCGGAGAGCAGGTTCCCCCGGCTGGCACCGCCGTCGACGAGGAGCCCGTTGCCCGGCATGGCGGCGCTCGATCTCGGCACAGTCGGGTGGCGCCGAGCACGTCATCACCCGCCCGGACTCCTTCTCGACCCACCGGAACGCCGGGATGTCGTCGTTCGATCCGAGCAGGATCCCGGCCTGGCTCGCGCCGGTCTGCGACGAGAAGTCGGTCTCCCACTCGACCAGCCGGTGCGTGCCCTCCTCGAGCCAGCGCGCCAGCTCGGGGACGTTCCCGTCGCGCATTGCGCGCTGCAGCACCGGCAGGGCGAGACCGTCGATCTCGAGAAAAATCAGGCCCCGCGCATCGGTTCGGGAGACCTCGCCCTGACGGCGGGCGATCCGCTGAACGATCCGGATCGTGTGGTTGTCGTCCTCGTTCGTCCCCAGAACGACGCTCAGCACCACCGCCGCGGCGGCTGCCACGAGCGCCGTGAAGAGGGCGGCCGTGAACGAATTCACGTGGATCGCCTGCGACCGGACGTCGGATGCGACCTTCAGCATGACCGCGTCCAGGACCAGCACCGAGATGAACCCGGTGACGAGCGTGAACGGCAGTCGCAGCGCCGCGACCATCGGAGGGAACACGGCGTTCAGGATCGCGATCACCGCCGCGGTGACCACCGCTCCCCCAGCCGACGGGATGCTCACACCCGGAACCACCGCCGCGGCGACCAGCAATGACGCCGACGCGACCACCCAGGCCAGCAGCAGGGCAAACGGCGCCAGCCGCGGCCGCTGCGGTCTCCACTCCAGGCCCTCACCGTACGCGGACGTCGGCGGGCTCGCGCTCGGTCGCCCGGGATCGGTCATATCGACCGGGGAACGTTCGCAGGGTCAATGGTGGGGCGCATCATCCCGATGGGACGACGCCCGCGGCCGATGCCGGGTCTAGCCTGACCGCCAAATGGGTACCGCTCCTGCCGATCACCACACTGCTCGATCCACGTCTGGATGGGCATCGTTCGCGGCAATCATGCTCCTGATCACCGGGGTATTCAACCTGATCCAGGGATTCGTCAACCTCGACCGCAAGCAGTACATAACGACGCACATCGTCTACAGCAACCTCACCTTCTGGGGATGGGTCTTCCTGATCCTGGGCGTGCTCCAGTTGATCGCGGGCGCGTCGATCCTGCAGCGGCGGATGAGCGGGTACAAGGTGGGAGTGCTGGTGAGCGGCGGCGCGATGATCGCGTGGTTTCTGATGGCGTTCTCGGCGCCGTTTGCCGCGGCGATCGGGATGGCGGTGAACGCCCTCGTCCTCTACGGGCTCACCGTCGGTGCGGCGGACGACTGGCAGTAGGACTGGAGAGCTGGGCGGTGATCCCGCCCAGTCGGTGCGTTAGGCCCACATTTGCGGTGTGCCACTGCTCGTCTATACTCGCCGTGCTTCCGGCCTAGACCACATTGCCCGTAGCAGATGCCCGCCTCAAATCTCCGGTGGGCATCATGGTCGGCGCGCCATGAGAATACGATCTCCCCGGGGGGGGTGATGGGCAGAATGCTGAATCCTGAGCGGGGTTCCCGCCATGCACGGCTGGTTTCCGCTCAGACGCACCTCGCGCCGCCGCCCGAGATCGTCATCCCCGCGAGGGCCGGCGCCGCTCGATCGGCGGTCCAGGCCGCGCCGGCACCGCCGTTCGATTTCGTCGCATCCAAGGTGCATCTGCCCACGGTCGCGCCGGACTCGGTGTCGCGCGTTGGATTGGTGAACCGGTTGCGGGCGGCGAGTTCGTCCTCGGTCGCCGTGGTGGCGGCGCCGGCGGGCTACGGCAAGACGACGCTCCTGGCGCAGTGGGCAACCCGCGACGAGCGCCCGTTTGCGTGGGTCTCGATCGATGCGCGCGACAACGATCCGGTCATCCTGCTGCGGCACATCGCGGTTGCGATCGACAGGATTGCGCCGATCGACCGGGCCGTGCTCGACGCACTGCGATCCGCGCGCCCGATGATCTGGAGGGTTGCGGTGCCGCGGCTGGCGTCCGCGGTGGCCGCGCTGGAACACCTCTTCGTGATCGTGCTGGATTCGGCCGATCTGATCGAGTCGAAGGCATCTCTTGATGTGGTCACGACCCTGGCCGAGCAGATCCCGGAGGGCTCGATGCTGGTTCTGGCCGGGCGGGCCGCGCCACAGCTCGGGGTCGCGCGCATGCGCGCCGAGGGGCGGCTGTTCGAGATCGGCCCCGAGATGCTTGCGCTGAGCCGCCGTGAGGCGCGGCTGCTTCTGCGGGCGACCGGCCTCGAGCTCGCCGACACGGAAGTTATGGAAGTTGTGCGCCGAACCGAGGGCTGGCCGGCAGGCCTCTATCTGGCAGCGCTGTCGCTGCGGGGCCGGGAGCCCCGGGGCGGATGCATCATGCGGACATCACCGGCGACGATCGATACGTGGCCGAGTACCTGCGCTTCGAGCACCTGTCTCAGCTCTCGCCGGAGACACTCACCTTTCTCCGCCGTTCCTCGGTGCTCGACAAGATGTCAGGGTCGCTGTGCGACGCCGTGCTCGAGACCGAGGCCTCGGGACCACGGCTGGAGTCGATGCTCGAGTCGAACCTGTTCCTCGTCCCGCTCGACGACCATTCCGAGTGGTACCGCTACCACCACCTGTTCGGAGATCTGCTCCGGCATGACCTCGCCCAGCGCGAGGCGGACGAGATCCCGGCGCTCAACCGGCGGGCGGCCGACTGGTACGAGGCGCATGGCGACCCCGAATCGGCACTCGAGCGGGCGGCCGAGTCCGGGGACATGGATCGGGCCGCGCGGATCTTCGCGTCGATCGCGCTGCCCACCTACCACAGCGGCCGCTTGACCGCGATCGAAGGGTGGCTCGACCACTTCGCCGGCGACGCGCAGCTCGCCCGGTATCCGAGCGTGGCGGTGTTCGGAGGCTGGGTGCATGCACTCCGCGGCCGTACCGCCGAGGCGGAGCGCTGGCTGCTCGCGGCCGAGGGCGACGCCGGCGGCGAGCCCTTCCCTGACGGCAGCTCCGGGGCGCGTCCCGCGATCACGCTCATTCGCGCCGCAATGTGCGCGGACGGCGCCGAGCGGATGCTGTCCGACGCGGAGACCGCGCTCGCCGGGCTGCCGGCCGACAGCCAGTGGCGACCGTGGGCGCTCGTCATGCACGGCGCGGCCCATGTCCTTCTGGGCGAAGACGAGCGCGGCGACGCGATCCTCGCCGAAGCGGTGGACGAGGCGATCCGGCTCGGGTTCACCGGCGTGTGCATCGTCGCCCTCAGCGAGCGCTCGCTCGTAGCGGCCGCCCGCGGCGACGCCGCCGAGGCGGATGCGCTCGCATTCGAAGCGCACGAGCTGACCTCCGCCGGCCGTCTCGACGGCTACCCGACGGCCGCGGTCGGGCTGGCCGCCTGCGCGCGCGCCCGCCTGCGCCACGGCCGCTGGGATCAGGCCCGCACCGATCTGGCCAACGCGCGGCGTCTCAGCCGATCGCTGACCGAGGCGCTGCCCTGGCTCGCCGTCCAGTCACGGCTCGAGCTGGCACACGCCCACGTGACGCTTCGCGATGCGGACAGCGCGCGGAAGCTTCTGGCCGAGATCGGCGAGATTCTCGAACTCCGGCCGCAGCTTGGCATCCTCGCCGCGCGGGCCGCCGAGCTCGGCCGCGAGATCGACATGATGCCGATCGCCGACGGCAACGTCTCGGGACTCGACGAGCGCCGAGCTGCGCGTGCTTCCGCTGCTCACCACGCACCTCTCGTTCCGCGAGATCGGCGAGCGGCTGTTCGTGTCCCGCAACACCATCAAGACGCAGGCGATCTCCATCTACCGGAAGCTGGGCGTCTCCAGTCGCAGCGGCGCAATCGAGCGGGCCGCCGAGCTCGGCCTGATCGACATGGAGCTCACGCAGTCCTCTGCCGAGCTCCTCCGCTCGGTGTGATGCCGCCCGCGATCGCTGACCGGCGGCGCATCGAGAGCCGAGGGCCGGGATGATCATGACCCTCGCCCTCATTCTGTTCTTCTTCCTGCCGCACCCGGCGGACATCGTCGTCCTGGTGCTCGGGGCGGTCGGCGAGGTCGGCGAGATCGTGTGGGGGCGCCGGCTCGCGAAGCGGTGGCGGCCGAAGGTCGGGGTCGAGACGATGATCGGGACGACCGCCGAGGTCGTCGAGCCCTGCCGGCCGGTCGGCTACGTCCGCGTGCGCGGCGAGCTTTGGGAGGCACGCTGCGCGGCCGGGGCCGACGTCGGCGACACGGTGCGCATCACCGCGATCGAGGAACTGACGCTGACGGTGTCCCCCGCATCCGAGGACTCCGCCGGCGCCTGAGCCGTCCCGCCGTCCGCGACGGCCGGCTCGGCGACAGGGATGAGGGTGTGGTCGTACACGACCACCGTTCCGGCGACGAAGTCCTGGAGTGCGCGCCGGCGCTCATCCACCAGCACCGGCAGGAATCCGATAAAGATGAATGTGATCGCAACGGCGGCGCCGATCAGCCGCCCCAGCGCCCGGCCCAGTCCCGGCGGCTTCCCGGAGGGGTCGAGGAGGCGCAGGCGCATGAGCCACATCCCGGGCGTTTGCCCGGCCGCCGTCCAGAACGCCACGAAGTAGACCGCGACGACCAGTGTCCACCCCACGGCCGCAAGCGTGTCGGCGAGGTCCTGGGACGGGTTGCGGCCGGCGAGCGCGATCAGGAGCACGGCCATCGCGGAGCCGGTCAGAAACAGGATGTGCACCGTGAGCGCGTCCACGGCCCCCGCTGCGGCGCGCGTCGCGAGGCCGGCGTACGGCACGGTGAGCTCACCACCGGGTGAGGCCTGCGGTCGCGGCGGGCGCCGTAGCCAGCGCCGGGGGGGCGCCTCGAGCGCGGTGTCGACGCGCCGGCCCGCGGCGGCCATCTGATCGGTGAGCGTCGCCGCCCGGCGTGCCAGTCCCGCGCGCACCGCATCCTCGACGACGCGCTGAAGCTCGGGGCTCTGCAGCAGCCGCTCGGTGAGCTCGACCGTCAGCCTGCTCTCGAGCGCCTCGACCAGCAGGCGCTCCATGGCCGGGCTCGCCAGCACCTGCTGGACGACGCGCGCGGTGCGCTCGTCCTCGGTGGCCGAGGCCACCATCCCCTCCAGGTCGACGTTCGCGAGCACCTCGGTCACGACCCGCTCGCCGACGCGGCGATCGATCATCGAGCGCGCCACCGCCTCCGGGAGCGGGCCGGCCAGCACCGCATCAACCGCCCGCTCGGCCTCGGTCTCGAACACCCCGCCCGCCGTCGCCGACACGCGGTCGACCCCAGACCGCATGACGCTTCCCGCGACCTGTGACCGCGCCAGGCCCCTGGCCGGGCGGAGCACCAGTCGCACCGGCGCGGTGCCGGCGCGGCCGACCCGCGCCGCAAGCCCGGTCAGGCCGCGTCGTTCAGGCTTCGGTGGTTTCACCCGCACAGCCTCCCAGACCGGGGGCGGACGCGCAATCCGGCCGAGGATTCAACCTCGGGGCGTTCTGGGTACGGTCGTGACAGCATGCCTGCGAATCCCACCCACCTGTCCGCCGCGCGGAACGAGGCGATGGCCATCCTCGTGCGCACGGCGCGGGAACTGGTCGCGAACGCGCCGGCGCCACTGGATCGGGACGCCCTCTCGCTTCTGCGGGTCGCGGAGGTGGTTCTGAGCGACGCGCCGGCGCAACTCCTCGATCCCGCCGACGTCCGCGCCGCACTTGCGGTGATCGCGAAGCGCGTCGGGGCCGGCGAGAACGCGGGCGAGGCATCGCCGGAGGCCGGGACGCTCGCCGCGATCGCCCAGATCGCCTCAAGCGCGGGCCGCTGACGCGTCAGCACCCGAACGGGCGGGCGGGCCCGGCTCGCCGGGACCGCCCGTCTCTGTGACCACACTCGACCGTGTTTCGGGCCTACAGAAGTCCGCGCGGGGCTCGTACCGCGGCCGCCTAGGCGCCGACCGGAGCGGCGGAGCCGTGCAGCGCGTCCTGCAGCGCCTTCGTGTCCTCATCCGACAGCGAGGTCTTGAGGACGGTGCCGCCGTACTTGCTCAGTGCCGCGACCGCCTTGTCGGGGGTGACCTTCTCGACCACGACGAACAGCGCCGACGTGCCGGGCTTCAGCATGTCGCGCACCTGATCCTGGAACTGCTTGTCGATCGTGCCCTTGCCGAGGTGCCCGAAGAGCGCGCCCATGCCGGCACCGACCGCCATGCCCAGGAACGGCACGAAGAACAGGATCCCGAACAGGAACCCCCAGAACATCCCCCACGTCGCACCGCCGGCCGTCGACGGGGCGTGCGTGGTGTGGACGTGCAGCTTGCCGTCACTGTCGCGGATGATCGCGGCAACGGCGTCCGCCTCGATGATGAGATCGGCCTGCAGCCGATGGACCTCGGCGACCGCTTCGTCAGCCGTGGTCGTATCGTCGTAGCCGATAGCAATCAGATCTGCCATTGAGCCGGTTCTCCTTCTGTCGACGTGCGAGACGTGGCGTGGGACAGGGCCCACCACGCACCATGCTCGTCCCGTGCGGCTTTGATCACATCGTCCCGTTGGGGTGAAAGCGCCCGCTGGGGCGGGGGCGTACGTTTGCGGGCCACGATGCTCGCAGGCGCACATAACTGATGGCGACAACCGACTGGATCGCGGCCGAGACCCGGCCACAGCTTGCGGTGGCCGCCCCCCGTCCGCGCGACGATTCCGAGACGCGGCTGCTCCCGGCCGAGCGGGATCACTGGCTGAGCCACTGCGAGGGCTTCCAGGTGGACGGATCCTCGGGCAGCGTGGGCGTGGTGGAGCATGTCGTCTTCGAGTTGAGCCAGGATCGGCCCGATCTGCTCGCGGTCAGGCGCGGCGGCCCCAACCGGCAGCGCACGGTGGACGTGCCGGTGGTCGACGTCGTCGAGATCCACCCGGCCGAGCAGCGCATCGTGCTCGGCCGGTTCTGGTAGCCACCGATCCCGCGCCGGTCACCGGGGCAGGTCGGGCGCATGCACCCCGGCCGTGAGCCCGTAGATGATCAGCGTGTTGATCGCGACTCCGAGGATCGCGGCCCCCGGGGCCACGAAGATCATGATGAACCAGAGGATGACGGCCCAGCTCGCGATCAGCACCCCGAGGTAGTTGCCCACCATGTTCCCGGTGACGGATGCGAAGCCGGCAAAGACCTCGAGGACGCCCCAGATCAGGAAGACCCAGCCCCAGAACGTGAGGTTGTTGTAGACGATGTGGTTCGAGAAGTAGGACTTGTCCTCGATCGCCGTGAACCCGTGGATGATGTTGAACACACCGGCGATGATCAGCAGGATCCCGGCGAACCACACCCAGCCGGTGACGCGAACCTTTCCCCCGTCGGCGCTCGCCCCTCGATCGATCGTAGCCATGCCACTCTCCAGTCCGTGAGGTCAGAGTCTGCGGCAACGACCCTAGGCCGCGGGCGGCGGCCCGGCATCATCCCGATGGGATGGTAGGCGGCCGTTCCGACGTCCCTCGGGCGCGAGATTGCCGGATTCATCCGATACGGATGACGCCGGACACGGCCTCGCGGGACGATGCTCCGGCGATCGTCGGCGGATCACCATGACAGATGTCGGAGAATCGACCGTAGAGGCGGAGCCACCGCCGAGTCCGGAGGTGGCGCCCCCTGGCGTGAACAGCGGTCGCCGTAAGCTCGGCCTGGGGCTGCTCGTGGCCCTGGCCTCGCTCATGCTCGGGATCTCCGTGCTGGCCACATGGATGGACGAGGTGTTCCTGAACTCGACGACCTGGGCCGACACGAGTGCCACAGCGCTGCAGCAACCACAGGTACGAACGGCGCTCTCGAACTATCTCGTCGACCAGCTCTACACCAACGTCAACGTGCCCGAGGCGCTCGCGCAGGTGCTCCCACCCCGGGTCAAGGGTCTTGCCGGGCCGATCGCCGTCGCCGGCCAGCCCTACCTCCAGCGCGCGATCGCGGCAGGGCTCGACCGGCCGCGGGTGGTCGAGGTGTGGCGGGAGGCGAACCTGCGCGCGCACCGCCAGCTGCTGAAGATCCTCAACGGGGGCAGCGGCCCCTTCAGCACCGCAAACGGTGTTGTGGCGATCGACCTGCGTCCACTCGTGAGCGGAATCTCCTCGACCCTCTCGCAGCGCACGGGCGGCCGGGTCACGCTTCCACAGAACGCCGGGCTGATCGTGCTTCTGCGCTCGAATCAGCTGAGCGCGGCGCAGACCGGGGTCAAGCTCCTGCGCGTGGCGGCGCTGCCGCTCGGACTGCTCGCGCTGGCGCTGTACGCCCTGGCCGTCTACCTCTCGCGGGATCGGCGCAGGACGCTGCGGGCAATCGCATTCGGGATGCTCGCGGCCGGGCTCGTGCTGGTCGTGGTGCGGCGCATCATCGGCGACCAGCTGATCGCGTCGCTGACCGTGCTCCCCGACGTCCGCGCCGCCGGCCACGTCATCTGGTGGGAGGCCACCGACCGGCTCGGGAACGCCAACATCACGCTGTGCTCGATCGCCCTGCTGCTCCTGCTCGGCACCTGGTTCACCGGGCCGGGCAAGCGGGCCACGAGCTCCCGGCACGCCCTGACCCCGTACCTGCGCGACCCGGGCGTCGCGTACGGCACCTACGCGCTGGTGCTGCTCGTGCTCGTGATCTGGGCGCCCGTCAATGCGGCCCGCGACCCGGTGCTTGTCCTGATCCTCGGCGTCCTGGGCCTGATCGGGATCGAGGCGCTGCGCCGCATCGTCCAGCGGGAGTTCCCCGATGTGACCGAGCGCGAGCTGGGCCACCGGCTCCACGGGGCATGGACGCGCGCCTACACGAGCGTGCGTCATGGGCCGAGGCACGACGCACCGGCACCGCATCCGGAGGCTGGCCGCTACGCCGCGCTCGAGCAGCTGGCCACGCTTCACGACCGCGGCGCCCTGAGCGACCAGGAGTACGCGGCCGAGAAGTCAGCGCTGCTCGTGCCGCACTGAGGGCGGGCGGCCGGTGAGCGAGCCGCTCCAGGCGCCGGCCGGTTCACGGGCCCGCAGAACCGTGGCCGCCGCGGCCGCGCGCGGCACCGCGGTTGCCGATCGCGGAAACCGCTGGGTCGAGGCGCAGCACCCGGGCTCGCGCTGGGGCGCCACGATCGGCTGCGTGCGCCGCTACCGCGCGGCCGATGGCCAGCTCTACGCGCTGCTGCTCGCGACCTACTTCTTCCTGACGATCGTGCCGATCCTGATCGTCGAGGCCGGGTACGTCTACAGCGACCCGACCGCCCTCGCCCATCGCATCGAGCACCGCCTCGGGCTGGGCGGAGCCACGGCTCACCTGTTCTCGACCGTCCTGGTCGGGGCCGGCGAGCACCGGTTCGTCTCGGTCCTGCTGGCAATCCTCAACCTGGCAGTCTTCGGGCTGGGCTTCGGCCGTGTGCTCCAGCTCGCCCACGCCCGCTCCTGGGGCATTGACCTGCGCGGGAACGCGCTGGTCGACCAGGCCCGCTACGTGTCGGTGCTGATGGGCATGGTCGGGCTGACGTTCCTCTACGTCTTCGAGACCCGGCTGCTCGCCGGCCACTCGCCGTGGATCGGCCGGCTGCTCGATATCGGCTGGCTCGCGGTCCTGGTCGGGTTCTTCGTGTGGGCACCGCGCCTGCTGCTTCACCGCAGGGTGGCCGCCCGCGATCTGCTGCCGGGCGCCATCTTCACGGTGCTCGGGCTGGTCGTGATGCGCCTGATCTCCACGATCCTGCTCGTCCGCTGGCTCGACTCGTACTCGAGGACGTACGGAGCGCTGGGCATCGTGATGGCGATCTTCTTCTGGATCATCGCCGAGGCGACGGTCATCGTGATCGCCGCCGCGGTCTCGCCGGCCCTCGCCGAGCGCCGCGACTGGATCGAGGAACGACGGTGAGCATGCACGCACTGGCCATCCGAGCTGAGCCCTACCATCACGAGCATGCTGCCAAAGCGAGTGAGCCCGGTCGAGCGGCGCATGTCGAAGTTCCTCCGCGAGCCGGCGTCGGTCAAGAATGCCGTCGCCGTGATCGTCACGGCAACGACCGTGGTCGTGGTCATAAGCGGCGTCCTGATGAGGCTTGTCGACCCACACCACTTCTCGAACATCTGGATCGGGATGTGGTGGTCGGTGCAGACCGTGACGACCGTCGGCTACGGCGACATCCTTCCGACAGACCTCGCGGGCAGACTCGTCGCCGTCGCGGTGATGCTGGAGGGGACAGCGTTCGTGGCGATCGTCACGGCGGCGATCACATCCACCTTCGTCGCACGTGCGCAGCGGGAGCGTCGCGTCGCCACCGGCGACGACCCGACGACGCCGGGTGCTTCGGAGACGCCCGACCGCATCGACGACCTGACGGAGCGCCTGGAGCGGATCGAGTCGATGCTCCGGGAACTCGGCAAGCCGTGAGCTCTCCGGCCGGGCGGCCATCATGACCAGTCCGACGAACACTCCCACACCCGATCCGGCGCAGCTGCTGCGGAGTCGCAGCTATGTGGTGATTCTGGTGTTCGGTGCGCTGCTCGGAGTGCCGGTGGCCGCGGTCGCCTACTTCTATCTGAAGGAGGTGAGCGTCGCCCAGCAGTGGGTGTTCTCGACGCTCCCGGGCGAGCTCGGATTCTCGAGCGAGCCGACCTGGTGGCCCCTTGTACCGCTGACCGTGAGCGGCATCCTGGTCGGGCTCTCGCTGCGGTATCTGCCGGGAACAGGCGGGCACAAGCCGGCCGAGGGGTTCAAGGCAGGTGGGCCGGTCGCACCGGTCGACCTGCCGTTGATCATCATCGCGTCGTTCCTGACGCTGAGCCTGGGTGTCGTGCTGGGGCCGGAGGCGCCCCTGATCGCAATCGGCAGCGGGCTGGGGGTGCTGGCGATCCACCTGCTCAAGCGCGACGCGCCCCAGACGGCGGTGATGGTCGTGGGCGCCACCGGCAGCTTCGCCGCCGTCAGCACGCTCCTGGGATCGCCGATCGTGGGGGCGTTCCTTTTGATGGAGGCGGGCGGCATCGGCGGCCCCATGATGGGAGTGGTGCTGGTGCCCGGGCTCCTGGCCGCGGGCGTGGGCACGCTGATCTTCGTCGGGCTCGACAACTGGACCGGGTACGGCACGTTCTCGCTGGCAATCCCCAACATCCCCGCGTTCACGTCGCCCACGCTGGCGGAATTCCTGTGGGCGATCGGGATCGGTCTTCTGGCGTCTGTCGTTGGCACCGTCATCCGCCGCGCAGCGCTCGCCCTGCAGCCGGTCGTCGAACGGCGGATGGTGGTGCTCATGCCGATCGTGGGCCTGGGCATCGGCGTGATGGCCGTCCTCTTCGCCGAGCTCACCACCCACCCGTCCTCGGAGGTGCTCTTCTCTGGACAGGACATGCTCCCCGGCCTGGTCGAGGGCGCGGCGGGGTGGACGGTGGGAGCGCTCCTCCTGCTCGCCCTCTGCAAGGGGGTTGCCTACAGCCTGGCACTGAGCAGCTATCGGGGTGGGCCGACCTTCCCCGGGATGTTCATCGGCGCCGTCGGGGGAATCGCACTCTCCCACCTCCCAGGCCTGCCCATGATCGCCGGCGCCGCCATGGGCGTCGGCGCCATGACCACCGTCATGCTCGGACTCCCACTCACCTCCGTCCTGCTCGCCATCATCTTCTTCAGCGCCGACGGCCTCGCCCTCTCGCCACTCATCATCGTCGCCACCGTCGTCGCCTACGTCGCAGCGGCACGACTGGCCCCCGCACCCGACGTGCCGCCGGACGCGCCACCGGCGCAGGCTCCCCCCGGCCCCAAGGCAGAGTGACGATCCATCCCGCGACGGTCACCATGTCCGGGCGTGGGACAGGAGGTGGGTCGCGCGTGCAGAACTCCGATCGGTGGCCACCACGGATCCTCCACCGCGGCGAGGCTCGCTCGTCGACCGGCGGGCTCGCCGGATCGCAAACGCGCGATCGGTGACGTTCGGGTTGGCGGCGTCGTTCCTGGCGCTGGCGCTGGCTGGAGCAATCGTGATGCGGATCGCCGACCCGCACAACTTCCCCTCGCTCGGGCTCGCGGTGTGGTGGGGCCTGGAGACCGTCACGACCGTTGGGTACGGCGACGTGGTGCCGACAACGACCGCAGGAAAGGTCGTCGGGGGCGTCGAGATGACCATCGGCATCTCGCTCATCTCACTGCTGACGGCGGCGGTGACCAGCACCGTGATTCAGCGGGACGAGGCGCGCGGACAAGAGGAAGACCGCGCCCATCTGGAGCACAGCATCCAGACGATCCTCGATGCACTCGCCGAGACCAAGACCGACGTCGAAAAACGCCTCGACCACATCGAGTCAAAGCTCGACGCTCAGCTGATGTCAGGCTAGGACGCGTCCGCGGTGGCGGCGGCGTGGGCCTCGTCGAGCGACGTCGTCGCTGACAGCATGAGACTCGACGGTTCCACCCAGCTCCGTCATCTTGGCCGTCACAGCGCTCGCTTCGGCGACGGGTGCCAACACACCGACGGCGGCCTTGCCACCGGCCAGCTCCTCACCAATGCGGTCGCGGTCTTCCCGGTCGAGCCCGAGCCCCTTGTGGTGAAGCGCGCCCAGGAGGCCGCCACCGACGACTCCCACGCCAAGACCGACGGGAGTCAGGAGTGCCAGTGCAAGGCCGATGCCCGCACCCTTGCCCATGCTGCGCTTGCCGACCTTCTCCACGTTGACCTCGCCCGTCGGGTCAAGGACGAGCACACCGATCGCGTCCGCGCTCGCCACGCCCGAACCTCTCAACGTGTCGGCCGCTGAGTCTGCGGCCGCTTCGTCCTTGAAGATTCCCAGCACAACCGTCTTGTTCGCCATGACCGGTCCTTCCGCGTCGGGGAGCGTTTGGCGAGCGGCTCACCCGCGGAGCCTTGTGGCTCCAGCCAACCACATATTTGCGGGCGAGCCGCTCGCGTCCAGTGTTGCCAGACGTGACCGCTTGAGCCTCATCCACACAGGGTGAACCGGCATCTGGCCAGGCGGAACATCATCCGGTGATGTCATCCGATCGGGGCGATGCGCACCGCAGCGATCCGGGCGAATGTCGCCGCATGAAACCGCGTCTGGAGGTTGGATCGTGCCGTTGAAGCATCCGAAAGGCCCCACCGTGCGGCGTGAGAGCCTCGCCCCCGCCCCGCTCCTCACCCTCGACGGCGGGCACATCCCGCGGCACGCCATGGCGCCCGGCGAGCTCGACGCCGATATCGCGTATCAGGTGATCAGCGACGAGCTGATGCTCGACGGCAACGCCCGCCTCAACCTGGCGACCTTCGTGACCACGTGGATGGAGCCGCAGGCGCGGCAGCTGATGGCCGACTGCCTCGACAAGAACATGATCGACAAGGACGAGTACCCGCAGACGGCCGAGTTCGAGATGCGCTGCGTCAACATCCTGAGCCGGCTCTGGCACGCCCCCGATGTGGCCCAGGCCACCGGCTGCTCGACGACCGGCTCGAGCGAGGCGGCGATGCTCGGAGGGCTCGCGCTGAAGCGGCGCTGGCAGAAGCGCCGGAAGGCCGCCGGCCAGGACGCGACGAGGCCGAACATCGTGATGGGGATCAACGTCCAGATCTGCTGGGAGAAGTTCGCGAACTACTGGGACGTCGAGATGCGCCTGGTGCCGATGGAGGGCAACCGCTTCACGCTCTCGGCCGAGGAGGCGGTGAAGCTCTGCGACGAGAACACGATCGGCGTCGTGGCCATTCTCGGCTCGACGTTCGACGGGGCGTACGAGCCCATCCAGGAGATCTGCGCCGCGCTCGACGACCTCCAGGAGCGCACCGGCCTGGACGTGCCGGTGCACGTCGACGGCGCGTCGGGGGCGTTCGTCGCCCCGTTCATCGACGAGGACCTCACCTGGGACTTCCGGCTCCCGCGCGTCGCCTCGATCAACGCCTCCGGCCACAAGTACGGCCTGGTGTATCCCGGGCGTCGGCTGGATCGTCTGGCGTGACGCCGAGGCGCTGCCCGAGGATCTGATCTTCTGGGTCAACTACCTCGGCGACAACATGCCCACGTTCGCGCTCAACTTCTCGCGCCCCGGCGCCCAGGTGGTGGCCCAGTACTACAACTACCTGCGGCTGGGGTTCGACGGCTACCGCGCCATCCAGGCTGTACGCACGCGAGGTGGCGACGACCCTGTCGGCGGGCATCGCCGAGCTCGGGCCGTTCGAGCTGATCACGCGCGGCGACGAGCTGCCCGTGTTCGCGTTCAAGGTGAAGGACGAGATCACGAACTTCACCGCGTTCGACGTCTCGAGCGCGCTGCGCGAGCGCGGCTGGCAGGTGCCCGCCTACACGTTCCCGGCCAACCGCACCGACCTCGCCGCACTCCGCGTCGTGGTGCGGCGCGGGTTCAGTCACGACCTCGGCAACCTGCTCCTCGACGACCTGACGCGGCAGCTCGAGCGGCTGCACAAGCAGCCCGCTCCGGTGCACGACAAGTCCGAGGCGAGCTTCCACCACTAGGCATCCCGGACCATGTGCAGGCTGTTCGGACTCACCGCGGCACCCTCAGAGCGTCGAGGCACGCTTCTGGCTGCTCGACGCGCCCGACAGCATGGTCGCCCAGAGCGTCCGCAACCCCGACGGCACGGGTCTCGGCTTCTTCGAGGCCGACGGCACGCCGGTGCTGGACAAGCAGCCGCTGGCCGCATACGAAGACACGGCCTTCGCCCGCGAGGCACGCCACATCACGTCGACCACGTTCATCGCCCACGTGCGCCACGCGTCGACCGGCGGGCTGGCCCTGAAGAACACGCACCCCTTCGCGATCGAGGGCCGGATCATGGCGCACAACGGCGCGATCGGCGGCCTTCCCGACCTGGAGGCCGAGCTGGGCGACCACCTCCGGCTCGTGCAGGGCGACACCGACTCCGAGCGCATGTTCGCGCTCATCACCAAGCGCATCGAGACCAACGGAGGGGACGTCGAGGCGGGGATCGTCGAGGCGGCCACATGGATCGCGGCGAACCTGCCCGTCTATGCAATCAACCTGATCCTGACCACGCCGGATGAGCTGTGGGCGCTGCGCTACCCGGCGACGCACCGGCTGTTCGTGCTCAGCCGCGAGGCCGGCGGCGTGCACGGCGCGCGGCCGCTGCACCAGAGCAGCGCGACCCTGCGCGTTCACTCCGATCACCTGGCCCACCACCCGAGCGTGGTCGTCGCCAGCGAGCCGCTCGACGAGCATCCCGGACTGGCGCCCGCTCGAGGTCGGCGAGCTCCTCCACGTGGCGTCCGACCTCGCCGTGACCTCCCGGATCGCGCTCGATCATCCGCCCGCCCAGCCGATGGACGTCTCCTACCTGCAGGCACCGCCCAAAGCGTGACCCGCGGGGACGCCTACGTCACGCCGCCACAGGACGCCCAGGCGGTCAGCGTCGAGGGTCCGGGGCCGTTCGTCACGCGCGTCCACTACCGCCTGGGCGACGGACGCGTGCATCGAGTGGGCGTCGCGCCGTCATCGCAAGAGCGCCGGGGGCGCGCTCGGGTGGTGGATCGCCGTGCTCTTCATCGTCGGGTCGGCCTGCTTCGCGGTCGGCTCACTGCCCGGATATGCGTCGCTGGTGGGTGCCACCGCCGATGGCGTCACCTACTTCGTCGGGTCGATCTTCTTCACCGGGGCGGCCTACCTGCAGTACGTGGAATGCATCAGCGCACCGCGGAACGTGATCCCCGAGGTGCACCGGCGCGCGCGGCTGCTGGCGGTCGAAGCGCGCCGGATCGACTGGTGGGCCACGGCGATCCAGCTCGCGGGCACCATCTTCTTCAACGTCACGACCTTCACCGCGCTCGACGCCCACCTGACGGCGAAGCGGCAGGACCTGGTGGTCTGGACGCCCGATGCGTTCGGCTCGATCTGCTTCCTGGTCGCGAGCGAGCTGGCGTTTGCCGAGGCCGGACACGCCTGGCTCTCGTGGCGGCCCGGGAGCATGGGCTGGCGGATCGCGGCCCTGAACCTCGCTCGGCTCCGTGTTCTTCGGCATCTCAGCGATCGCCGGCTGGGTGCAGCCGTGCGACCGGCAACCTGCTCGACGCCGCGCTCGACACCTCCGGGACGTTCCTGGGAGCGATCTGCTTCCTGATCGGAGCGGCGCTCCTGCTCGTGCCCGATCCGGGCGCCGCACCGAACGAGGCCGGTGCGGTCAGCGTCGCCACCGGGTGAACGCCGTGCGTGTGACTAGCCGGCCCCGAACTCGTCGTCGACCACGTCCTGAAGGTCCGCCAGGGGCGCGGCTTCACCCGAACCCGGAGGAGGCGGCGTTGTAGGCGGCGGTCGTTTGCGCAACGACGTCGCGCAGCGAGGGCGATGTTCGTGCGCAGCGCGTCCGCGTCGGAGGGGCTGCGCAGCCGGATCGACTCTCCGGTGACCGTCCACATCTCGGCCGCCGACGGCGCGGCGCGGGTCGCAAAGAGCGACATCCACCGCTCGTCGGCCCTGGGGGCTCAGGGGGAAGTCGGCGAGCACCATCCCGGAGTCGGCCGGGTCCTCGCGCAGCGAGGGCTTCCCAAGTTCAACCTGAAACTCGCTGGCCATCGGCGGCGTGAGGATAGCAGCGAGAGTTGCGGCTTCACCCGCACGGGACGACGGACAGTGCGGGCACCTCGGTGACACTGATGGATGTGCAGACGCTGATCGCTTCGGTCGCAGTGCTGGGGCTGGCGGTCGCGTTCTCGAGCCCCACGTCCGTGCTCGCGGTGCTCGTACTGTTGAGCATGCCGTCGGGGCTGCGGCGCTCGTACGCATTTCTGGCCGGATGGATCGCCACCATCGCCCTGATCGGAGTGGCGCTCGTCGTGTTTCCCGGCCCTCGACTTCCACTCCTCGCGCAGCACGCCCTCGCGGACAGCCTCGGTCGCCGAGCTCCTGGTCGGGTGCTTCCTGGTGGCCGGAGCCGTGGCGCTTCACCGCCGGCCGCCGGTCGGCGACCGGCCGCCGCGGGATCCGATGCCCGACTGGCTGGTGCGGCTCGTGGGCCGGCACTGGGCCGTCTCGCTGGCCGCCGGCGGCGTGATGCTGACCTACTCGCTGACGATCGTGGCCATCCTCGAGATCCTGAAAGCGAACGTCGACGCCCTTGATCGCGCCGATCGCCCTGGCGGTGTTCGCACTTGGCTCCATCGTCACCATCACCGCACCGATCGCCTACGCGACGGTCGCCCCGGAACGGGCCGCCGAGCACCTGGACAGCTGGAAACGCTGGCTCACCGGCCACTCGCGCACGATCGGCGTCGTCCTGCTCGCGGTGATCGGAGTCGCCATCATGCTCAAGGCGCTCTACGACCTCGCGGCCTGATCAGAAGACGCTCGCCCAGTCGCTCTTGACGCTGACGACCGTCCAGTCGTCCTTGCCGGCCTTTTCGAGCGCCTGCTCGGCGCCGCGGGTGTAGTCGAACTCGCGCTCGGCGTCGTCGTGCAGGACGAGCAGGCGCAGCGACGGCTTGTCCGGATGCTGGGCGAAGTCGAGCATCGCGATGTCGCCGTTCGAGTTGCCCGCGGCGAGGAGCGGGCCGGCGGCCGGTGCGGCTCCAGATACGGATCGGCTTCTGCGGCCCGTCGTCGAGGTAGTCGGCCTCGGCCTTGTGCGTGATCGTGCCGCCGCGCTCGTCGCTCGTGTACTCGAGCGCCGTCGCGCTCCCGATCACCCGCTCGCGCGGCACGCCGTAGACGTCCTGGCTGATCGGACGCATGAAGTCGCGGCCGCCACCGGATGCGATGTAGTTCGAAAAGCCGTTGGCCTCGAGGTAGGCGAGCAGCTCGACCATCGGGAGGTACGCGCATTCGAGATACCCGCGACCGAGCGTCGGGTGCGTGCGCCGAGCGCAGGAACGCGTCGGCCTTCGCCTCGAAGTCGTCGACGCTGATCCCCTGGTAGGCGGCGAGGACGCCGCCCAGGAGCGTGCGCACATTCGTGTCGTCGCCGGCGTAGTGGTCATCGAGCACCTTCCCCAGCCAGGCATAGTCGCGCTCGTGCGCCGCCTTCCACGGCTGGCGGTCGCGCAGCTTCGGGTCGGCCTCGGCCATCTCGTACAGCCGGCGGAGGATGAAGTCGGCCTGGATCGGCATCGGCTTCTCACACCACAGGGTGCCGTCGTTGTCGAACACCGCAATGCGTTCCTCGGCGGGCACGGCGTCGGCCACGGTCCGCTCGACGAACTCCACCACGGCGCGCTTCGCGGCGCCGTCGTTCCAGCTCGTCAACATATCGCCGTCACCGGCGAGTCGTCACATCGCTTGAGCGCATTCGGCGCACGGACGAGGCCCGCCTGCGGCGAGGGGCCGCACCGTCGCCGTGAGGACCGGGAGACGGTTTCAGCGGACGGTGCCGCCATGGCCTGATGCCGCCACCGGACTCGTCTTCGGATGGCGCGCGCCAGATCCACTGGCCGAGCCGCTCGAGCCCCACGGCCACCACCATGGAGAGCGCCAACTCGATGAAATACCCGAAGAAGATGGGCACCGCCCGGCGAATATAGCCCGAGGACGGCCCCGGGCGAAAGCCTACGGGCTCACACGGGCGAGCTGCTCGTCGGAGAGCCGAATCGCCTCGTCCCAGCGCTTCTTCCCGAACCGCCCAGCCTGCTCGCGACCCTGAAGCGCCAGCGACCTGATCATGGATGCGCGGCGCTCGTCGTGGCAGTCGCCTGCCGCCGTGACCAGGAGGTCGGCGGCCTGCTTGTTGTGTGCCTCGGCCAGAAGGCGCCGGGCCTCTTCGATCGTCTCGGAGACGGTGTCCATGTGAGAACCTCCTGCCGGGGTGGACTCCAAGGCCCGAGGATAGGCTCGGCGCCTCCCGGAATTCGGCTCCAGCGCTCATTTCCTGCCTAAGATGGGTGCTTTCACCCAGGAGGCGAGGCCGATAGACTCATGGCGGCCAGTGAGAGCGACGACGCGCGACGACCACGATCTTGCGCGGCCGGGCTGGGGAGGCCGGCAGCGGTTCGCTGCCTCCGGGCTCGGGCTGTACGCGCGGGTGCTGGCGGTCAACGCGTCGATCCTCGTCACCGCCGTGCTCCTGCTGATCGTGACGCCGATCAGCGTCAGCCCATCCGTCACGCGTGACCAGCTCGCGGTGCTGCTGGCGGGGCTCGCCGTGATGCTGGCCTCAAACGCGGTGCTGCTGCGGCTCAGCGTCGCGCCGCTGCACCGGCTGATCACGCTCATGCGAAGCGTGGACGTCCTCCAGCCCGGCCGGCGCCTGAACGCGAGCGGCACGGCCGAGGTGGCCGAGGTGATCACCGTCTTCAACGCCACGCTGGAGCGGCTCGAGGAGGAGCGCCGCGCGAGCATGCGCCGGGTGCTCTCGGCGCAGGAGGCCGAGCGGCGCCGGATCGCTCAGGAGCTGCACGACCAGATCGGCCAGAACCTGACCGCCGTCGTGCTCGAGCTGAAGCGCCTGCAGGGACGGGTCGAACCCAGTGGGGCCGAGACGCTGGCCGACGCGCAGGAGCTCGCCCGCGAGAGCCTCGAGGACCTGCGCCGGATCAGCTACGAGCTGCGGCCCGTGGCGCTCGACGATCTCGGGCTGGCGAGCGCGCTGGAGTCGCTGTGCGGATCGGTCGCCCGCCGCACGGGGATCGCCGTGCGCTGCGAGATCGACGCCACGCTGCCGGCGCTGGCCCCCGAGGTGGAGCTGGCCGTCTACCGCGTCGCCCAGGAGGCGCTCACCAACGCCGTTCGCCATTCGGGCTGCTCGCAGGTGCGCGTGAGCGTGACCGCGAGCCCGGACGATGTGCTGCTGCGGGTGGCCGACGACGGCCACGGGCTGGGAGACCGGCCGATCACCGGCGGGGGCATCAGGGGCATGCGCGAGCGGGCGCTCGTGATCGGGGGCCGCCTCGTCCTGGGGGTGAGCGCCGAGGGCGGCGTCGAGGTCGAGATGCGCGTGCCCGTGATGACCGCCGGGAGGCTCGAGGTGTGATGCACGGTCGCCGACCGATCCGGATCCTGCTCGCCGACGACCACGCGGTCGTCCGTCGCGGACTGCGACTGGTGCTCGAGTCTGAGCCGGACATGCATGTCGTCGCGGAGGTTGGAGACGGCACGGAGGCGGTGCGGCGGGCGGTCAGCGACGACGTCGACCTGGCGGTGCTCGACGTCTCGATGCCGGGCATGAACGGCATCCAGGCGGTGCAGGAACTCGCCCGGCTGCGCCCGCGGCTACGGACGCTGATCCTCTCGATGCACAGCAACGAGCAGTACGTCCTCGAGGCCCAGCGTGCCGGCGCGAGCGGGTACGTGCTCAAATCGGTCGCCGATCACGACCTCATCCGGGCCTGCCGATCGGCCGTGCGCGGCGAGTCGTTCGTGCACCCCGACACGGAATGCGCCACGCGTCGTCCCGCCGAGGGCGGCGATGAACCGGACGTGGCGCTGACCGAGCGCGAGTCGCAGATCCTGAGCCTGATCGCCGACGGCCACACCTCTCGCGAGATCGCCGAGATGCTGGTGATCAGCCCACGGACGGTCGAGCGCCACCGCGAGAACCTGCGCCACAAGATCGGCTCGCGAAACCAGGTCGACCTGACTCGTTACGCCATTCGCGCAGGTCTGATCGCCCCGTAGCGGATCGGTCAGTACCCGCCGCCGCCATTGCCGCCGCATGCGGCCAGCATGACCAGCCCGAGTGCGAATAGCACTATAACCATCACATAGGTGGTCTCCGTTACCGTCGTCGGGCGACGGGCGGGCGACGGGGTATTCTTCTCGCATGCCGAGCGTACGTTCGTGGCTCGTCCCTGCGGTCGCCGCCGTGGCCTTCTTCATCGCCGGCGTGATCGTGTGGCGGGTGACCTGGATCTGGCCACCACACCGCCTCCATCCTCTGCGGGCCGAGTTGCTGTGGGTTGCCGGCCTGCTCCTGGTGCTGGTCGGGGTGGCTCGCGTGTTGTGGCCGTGGCCTTCCGGGGCAACGCGGGACCGGGCGTGACGCGCTCCGGGCGGGCCTACTGCGGGACGCCGGGCGTCGCGACCCAGTAGGCGCACCCTTCGTACGCGGCGAGGCGGCGCAGGTCGGACCGTGCAAGGAGGCGTGTGAGCACACGCGCTGCGGAACTTCTCGCCTCGCGATGCCGTCTAATTACACATGCGCCGAGCGGGCCTCATCGTCGTGCTGATCGGGCTGATGGCGTCGGGATGCCTGGGGAGCGGAAGCGCAAGCCCAGCGTCGACCGCCGGCGGGTCGACCGTGCGAACGGCGCGCGACCGGGTGGCGGTCACGGTCACGCTCGGTCTGAACACGAAGCTCCCGATCACCTATCGGTACTCGCTGACCTGCGACCCCGCCGGTGGAACGATGCCGCATCCACGAGAGGCATGTCACGCCATCTCCGACTATCTCCACCACAGCATGCGCGGAGGCGATTGTTTCGGGGAGGTGATCCCGACCGCATCGGCGTCCATGGTCGGCGCCTTCGCCCACAAGCCTTTCCGGCTCAGAATCGACACCGAGTCATGGTGCCGAGCATCAACGCCAATTATGCGCGACTACTGGACACTGTCCACGTTCCCCTGCACCACGCTCGTGCTCCATACCACGAATATCTCCTCGTATCCCGACTGGGCGAAAGCCAGCGGTTGCGCGGCCACCGTGGAGTATGTCCCGAAGGTGACGCCCAACTACGTGCAGGATGCCGAGCGGGCCGTGCGGGCTGCCGGCCTGCGTATCGAGATCGCGTCAGTTCCAGCCATCACCGACGCGGATCGCAGCGTCAACGGATACGCGACTCAAGGCCAGTCCCCGGCCGCCGGGACACGCGTGCACAGTGGGGCGGTGGTGGTGCTTCGCCTCGTCATCAGCTTCAACCTTGGTCCGGGTGGAGTTGGCAAACCGGGCACGGTTCCCCAACTCGTTGGCATGCCCATAAACCAAGCGATCGAGGCCGCGACCTCCGTCGGCTTGCACGTCACCGTGCCCGCGGTGAACCACCCCATCGCCAGCGACGCCGTGACCGCGCAGAGCATCCCTGCCGGCTCACGGGTCACGCCCGACTCGATCATCACCCTGACGCTCTGATCGCGAGGCAACGCGCGGGTGGCGAAACGTCCTCACTCCGACTGGGCAGTTGGCTAACAGTCTGGGTAGTGGGAGGCGAGCTTCCGGCATTCGGCTGCCGACATGGGGAGGCCAAGGGTGCCCGGATCGGGGCACTCCCAGCGCGGGTTCACGAACCATCCCGAGGCTGATTGGGCCACGATGTTGCCGCAACGGTCATGTAGCTGCCACGCAAGCCCGTCCAACCCCCCACTCAGCCTGTTGAGGGCGGGAAAGAACGCGTTGAACCGATGCACAAATCCGTGGCGGGTGGACACGGTGAAGCGAGCGGTGACAGCGAGGCGGTCGGGCATTGTGATCGTTATTGCGCTCACACCAAACCCGGCGGCCGTGGCGGCACGGCGTATCCGGGACACAAGTCGCCCGCTGGGTAGTTGTTGTGTGTATACCCAGCCACCGCCGGTCGTCCCACTGCTGAGCGGCTCCGTCACTCCGTGTGAGAGCACGTTCTCCGACGTTCCTCGCGGGCGCAGTCTGCCGGGCACGGAAGACAGGTAGGCACGCTCGAATACGTCGGCTTGCCACATCAACCAACTCTGGCGATCCTGCTCGGCGGGCGTCGTGGTGCGCGAAAGGGCGGGCGCACGCACCGTCACGAACACCCAATCCGCTCCCCGGACACCGCGAAACTGGTGATACGACGAGGGAGCCCGCCCAAACCGAACGCCGGCAATGGCCACGGTCCCCATCCCCTCCAGAATGCGCCGGGCACGAGCGCGCATCGACGCCGTCCCACCCGTGACCGAAACCGGAGTCGTCTCCCGCCGCGCCACCACCAACGCCCGAACGCCGGAGGTGCCGTTCACCGTCGCATCAGACATCGAGACCGGGCCGCGTCCCGAACCACCACACGCAGTCGCCACCATCGCGACCACCGCCACGCCCAGCGCGACCGTGCCAGGGCGGACGCTCATGGCGTGGTGGTTGCGGGATCGTGAGTGAGCCGGGACTCCCTTCACACCGGATCAGACGCTAGCACCGGCCGGAAGGTTCCCGGAATCATCGCTCTGGCGCCATACGCGTTACCATGCCCGGCGTTCAGGCGACCGGGACTCGTTCAGCGCACGGAGGTGCTTGCCATGGCTGAGAAGAAACCTGCAAAAGCGGGGTTCGCGGAGGACGAACGAGCCGCGATGAGGGAGCGCGCGCAGGAGCTGAAGTCGGCCGCGCGGCGTGGCCCGCGCGCGAGCAAGGCGGACGGAGAAGGCGACGTGCTCGCGAAGATCGCGGAGATGCCGGAACGGGATCGCGTCATGGCCGAGCGGCTTCACCGCATCATCAAAACCAGCGCGCCGGACCTCTCACCGAGAACCTGGTACGGCATGCCCGCGTACGCCAAGGACGGCAAGGTCGTCTGCTTCTTCCAAGGCTCGCACAAGTTCAAAACGAGGTACTCGACGTTGGGCTTCAGCGACAAGGCGAACCTCGACGATGACGCCATGTGGCCGACCGCCTTCGCGCTAAAGGAGTTGACGGCCGCCGTGGAAGCACGGATCGGCGCACTCGTGAAAGACGCTGTGAGCTGAGAGCCGGTCGGCGTTCGACCGATCAGTGAAGCGGCCAGAGCCAGAACACGCCCCGGAGACCATTCTGGTCATATCAGCGCCCACCCACGCCGCGTCCTCATGCGGTGTTCCCGCAGTGACGTTCGGCGAATAGCCGGATGCCGCGCAACCACCGAAGCTCCATACTCCGGCTCTACGCTTCACCCGAGTCCTAGGAGGACCGATGTTCAAGAAGATCATTCTGGCGCTCGACGGCTCGCCCGGCTCCCACGGTGTGATCGAGGCGGCGGGTAACCTCGTGGTCGACTCGACCCAGTCGCTGGTCGTGGTCCACGCGGTCGAATTCGTGGGCAGCTACAAGGCCGGCCCCGCACCGGCCCACCTCAATGAGGAAGACATTCAGCGCCAGGTGAGGGGTCAGGTGGACGCGCTCGCCGGTGTGGGTGCGCAGGTCGAGCGTGAGGACGGTTGATGTCAAGCTCGGCGGACCGGCCGTGGCAATCGCGGAGGTCGCGCGAGAGGTGGACGCTGACCTGATCGTGACCGGAACCCGCGGGCACTCGGCAGTCGCCGGCGTGTTCGTGGGAAGCGTTTCCCATCGCCTCCTTCATATCGCGCCGTGCCCGGTACTCGTCGTACGCCCACCCGGGGAGTGAGCGGCGGGGATGACGAATGGACGGAGATGAACCCAGGCAGCGCCCTTGAGTTCAGCCCGGAGGTTGATCAGCATCGTCCGTGTCATCGAGGTGGGGTCATTTTGGCCGCACGTCGATGTGGGCACGGGCCTCGACCAGTGCGCCAACCTCCTCGTGGCTGCAATGTCGGGCAATGTCGGTTTGGGTGATGATGCCGTGAAGGCCGCGTTCGTCGCGCACCGGCAGGCGCTTCACCTGAAACTCCGACATCAACTCCTCGGCGCGCTCAACCGGGCTGTCCGGTCGCACGCAGATCAGCTCCCGACTCATGATCGCGCGCACCTTCTGGTGCGGTCCCGCGCCTTCGGCGAGATTTCGCACGGCGAGGTCGCGATCGGTAACCAGCCCGACCAACTCGCCGGCGTCCATCACGAGGAGCGCTCCAACGGAGCGGTCCCGCATCTGGGCGGCAGCGTCGGCCACGGTGTCGCTCGGCTCGATCGTTTCCAGATGGGGCTGCATGGCGTGGAGAACGAGCATCACGACCTCCCTGAGTAGGACCGTCCGGCCTCACGGCCGCCGAGGCTTCCCACGCGGTCCGTCGTTGAAGGCAGGCGCCTGACCTCAGCCCACAGCAGGAGGCTGTCGCGGGCAGTGCGAATCAGGGCGAGCCGAAAATAGCTGCGTTCGCACGCGACGCCGTCGGCCATCATCCCCAGCTCGCGATCCACCAGGAACCGCTCGAACTCCCGCTCATCCTGGGGCGTGAGCGAGTCCAGCTGCTGCGCGGTGTCCTCGGCGAGCAGCTCGGCGACCGCCCGGCGAGCTTGCGACTCGATCCACACCCGCATCGGGGCTGTCAGAGGGACGGTCGTCATGCCAAAGATCCTCACGATCCCGCGGCGGCCGCGCCTCAGCGAATCTACGGATTTGGGGTGCGGCCAACCACTGAACGGCTGAAGCTCATACTCAGAGCGGCGCCCCGCGGTAGACACGCCACGGAACGTGTCGGACACTCACAACCCGGACGCACTGGTTACGTTACATCGAGGGCGGCTGCGGGGCACCTCGGGAAACTACGGATTTCGCATTAGCAATCTCGCGGATGCGCCTGCCGGACATATTGATGACCATATTGCGGTACGCGTAGACGAAAGGGATGGGGGGCTGACATCATGACTCCACGTATTGCGCTCAACGGCTTCGGCCGGGTGGGGAGAACGGCCTTGCGGGCGGCGCACGAGCGCGGCCTCGACATCGAGTGGGTCGCGATCAACGACCTCGCCGACGCGGGGACGCTCGCCCATCTGCTCAAGTACGACAGCGTCTACGGGCCGTTCCCCGGAACCGTCGAGGCTCGTGACGGCGGCATCCGTGTCGACGGTGTCGAGATCCCGGTTCTCGGTGAACGCGAACCGTCCGGCTGCCCCTGGGGAGAGATGGGTGTCGACGTCGTTCTCGAGGCGACCGGCCATTTCCGCGCGCGCGGGGAGGCCGCGAAGCATCTGGCCGCCGGCGCGTCCCGAGTGATCATCTCTGCACCCGCAACCGATCCGGACGTGACGGTCGCCCTCGGTGTGAACTTCGACGAGGTCTACGACCCCGAGCGGCACCTGATCATCTCCAACGCATCCTGCACCACCAACTGTCTCGCGCCCGTGGCGAAGGTTCTCCACGATGCGGTCGGCATCCGCCATGGTCTGATGACCACGATCCACGCGTACACCGGCGACCAGAGGGTCGTCGACCTTCCCCACAAGGATCTGCGACGGGCCCGTGCCGCGGCCATCAATCTCATCCCGACGTCGACGGGTGCGGCCAAGGCGTTGGGTCTTGTTGTGCCTGAGCTGGCGGGCAAGCTGCTCGGGTATGCGGTCAGGGTTCCCGTTCCAACGGGATCCATGGTCGACCTCACCGTCGAGACGGAGCGGCCGACGACGGTCGAGGAGGTCAACGACGCGTTTCGGACGCGTGCCGACTCCGGTTCGCTCGCGGGCATCCTGCGTTACAACGAGGAGCCGATCGTATCCTCGGACGTCGTCAAGTCCCGCTACTCGGCGGTCTTCGATGCCCCTCTGACCATGGTAGTCGACGGCACTCAGGTGAAGGTCGTCGCCTGGTATGACAACGAGTGGGGCTACTCGAATCGCCTGGTGGAACTCGCGGTGCGGGTGAGCGCGCCGGCCGATCGCCCATTGCCGGCGCCATCGCCGGCCAGGAGATGAGCCGCTCGCGATCGAGCAGGCTCCGAGCGGCCTCGTCGCCGGCCGCGATCTTCACCCGCATCCTGTGCGGCGTGGACGGCTCCGCGGAGGGCCGCGAGGCGGTCGCCCAGGCCAGCAGGCTTGCGTACACATCCAGCGAGGTGATCCTGTGCGGCGTCTGGAACACGGGGTCGCCGATCGCCATCGGCTGGTCTCCCCCGGTTGCGCGCGCCCCGTCGGCCCCTCGCGAGAAGATCGAGGCCGGCATCGCCGAAGCCAGGACACTGTTGAGTGCCCGTCCGGCCGTCACTGAGAGCCTCGTTCAGGGGCCGGCGGCGCCGATGTTGGTGGCCGAGGCGCGTCGTCACGGTGCGACGCTGGTCGCTGTCGGCACGCATGATCATGCCCGGCTGCCGGGGATCCTCCTCGGCAGTGTCGCGACCGAACTGCTGCACGAGTCTCCCGGTTCGGTGTTGGTCGCTCGTCCGTCGGCCGACCTCCCCCGCTTTCCGCGGACAATCGTGGTTGCGACGGACGGATCGGAGGGCTCGAGGCCGGCCGTCCAGGTCGCGGCCTCGCTCGCAACGCGCCTCCGAGCCGACCTCCGGGCCGTCGTGGCGACGGGCGGCGGGAATGTCGACCTCCCCGGGGTGCGAGCGGCGATTGATGCGGCCGGCCGGCCGATCCCGGTGGAGGAGCATCGCGATTCCGCGGTCTCCGCTCTGCGCAGCCTGGATCCTGACCTCTTGATCATGGCCAGCCGTGGCCTCCGCGGCCTGCGCTCTCTGGGTAGCGTCAGCGAGCGGGTCGCGCACGAGGCCAAGTGTTCGGTGCTGGTTGTCAGGTGATCTGGCTGAGATGCACAGGAGACGCTGGATCGGGGCACTGGCGATGGTTTTTGTCTTCTCCGTCGCCGGGTCGACGACGCCGGCCGGCGAACTCGCCGGCGCTGATGCAAGGCCGCTTCCGCCGTTCACGCTCTCGAGTGTCGACTCATGCTTCCGCGTGCCTCCCGCACCTGGGGGGAGCGTCTGGCCGTTGGCTCCGATAAGCCGACCGCATTCGATCCGGGGCAGTCTCAATGAGCCGCGGGGCGACTCCCCCCATTTCGGCGTCGACGTCGAAGCGCTGATGAACCGCGCCCCGGTATACGCCATCTCACCCGGCATCGTCAGCGGCCTGAAGCGGAAGGCAGGCCATGTGTCGATCAAGGTGTTCGGTCAGCATCACTTCTTCCAGTACTGGCACGTGGCGCCGTTGGCCGACGTCCACCTGTACATGTCGATCGCGGTGGGCCAACTGATAGGACACGTGCAGAACGCCTACTACCACGTGCACGTGAGCGAGTTCTCTTCGCCCTGTGGCTGGATCAACCCGATGCGGCCCGGGGCCGCGCTCTACGTGGGGGCAAACACCGAGAAGCCGTCCATCGGAAAGTTGAAGGCATTCGTTGCCGATAGCCGCGCGTTCCGGCCGTTCAACACCGGCGAGAGCCCGGGGTGCCAGGTCGATGCGGCGACGCCGCTCAAGCTGAACGACCTCCACGGCGTGGTGGACATGCGAGCCGCTGTCTGGGACTGGCCGGACAGGGAGATGGTCGAGCGGCCGCAGATGGCACTCGAGCCGGCCGCAATCCGGGCGTACCTGGCGCCGCGGTTCAACCCGTACGAGCACGTCAGCCGGATCAAGCACGTCTACGATGGCTCGACCCTCCTGGTTCCGGCGAGCCTGCACACGACGATCTGGCACATCTGGGCCTTCGGCACATGGAGGGACTGTGAGTGCTACTACGAGTCGGGTGTTCACGCGCACGGTCACTGCGGCGCTGGGTACGTCTGGCATGTGGGCGGAACACGCGGCCTCCACACGACGCTTTACCGCAACGGCTCCTACCAGTACTGCGTCGACGCCCTAACCATCAACGGGCGCCCGAACGCGCGCTGCACGCCCGTGGTCATCAAGAATTGAGCGCCGCCAATGAGCTACTGGTCGGCAGAGGTCGACTCGCGGTGCCACTCGAAGGTCTGATTGAGCACGCGCGGCGCCGACAGGTAGCCGCTCATCTTGATCACCTGGGCATACAGAGCGCGAGAACCGGCCATGCGCTCGATCTGGGACATCGCCCCTGGTCCGGTGAAGATGAAGAGAGCGTCGGTGTCGCCCAGGAACACCTCGTGGCGCTCGAAGCCCTCGGCCCCAAGATCGAACGGCGGGCCCTGCTCGAGCATCCGCTCGAGCTCATCCCGCTTTCCGGGGCGGATCTGTGCGATCACGGAGATCTTGTCGGTCATCGTCGCTCCCTCATGGGTCGGAGTCGGCGGATTGTCTCACCGGGTGGCCCTCGGCGGCGATGCCGGCCAGGTATGGACCCAGATAGCGGCCGGGGATCTTGACCGGCGGCCACCAGGTTGGCTCGCGTTCGGCGACCGAGGTGTCTCCCGATCCGCCGCTGATGTGGGCGCTCAGGTACCGCTCGCCCTGCCCGGTCAGCAGCAGCCCGCGGAGGATGGGCTTGAACGGGAGTGCCGGCACGTCGGCGCCGGCGTCGGCGGCGATCGTCGCGGCCACCGAGTCAGCCTGCTGTGTGGCGATCCCGCCCTGCTTGATCGGGAAGGCGGTGATGTCTCCCGCGGCATACACGTCGGGCAGGTCGTCGACCCGGCCGAACACGTCTGTCCGCACCAGCCCGTCGCTGTCCGCCGGGACGCCGTCGATGCGAACGCCCCGCAGCCGCGCGAGGGCGAGCACACGATCGGCCGGAACACCCCCGCTCGGACTCGTCCGCAACTCCCCGCCGCAAAACTCGATCGGCGTTCGCTGGCCGTGGAACGCAATCTCCCACCGCTCCAACAGCGTGCCCACCTCACGGCTGGCCACTGCACCGAACGCGACCAGCGGAGTCGCCTCCGGGGAGACGATCCCGAGCGATGGACGCGCCCCGCGATCGGCAAGGTGCTTCGCGCTCAGAAGCGCCAGTTCGTAAAGAGGCAGTGTCCAACCCACGTTCGACGGGACGGCGAACACCAACCGCGTCGCCTCACCGGTCGCGATCTCGTCGATCACCGCACGCACCAGCGGAACGTCGCGCGCTCCTGCGAACGTGACCGCGCCCGGTACGGCACCCACCGCAGTGGCGCCGCAGGCGAGCACCAGCGCGTCGTAGCCGATCGGGTTCCCGTCGTCCATCACGACATGCTTCTGATCTGCCTCCACCGACGACACCGTGCCATGTACGAGCCGGGCACCAACGTCGGCCGCGATACCGGCGACGTCAAACCGGGGCACGGCCGCCACGCCGAACGGCTCGCCCACCGCCGCCGGCTTGGACTCATACCATCGCCCCGGACACACAAGAGTGAGTTGCACACGTGTGCCCGCAAGCGCCCGCAACGCCAGGCATGTCTCGATCGCCGCAACACCGCCACCCACCACCACAACCTGGAGCGGACGCATGTCAGAGCGAGCCCCCACGCTTCAGCTCACCGCCTTGGTGGTGTCTTGGCCAGACTGACGCTCCTGCAGGGCAGCGTCACCGGGCGGAACCACCAGCACAGGACACTCGGCGACGTGAAGCAGTCGCTGGGTCACGCTGCCCAGAACCGCCCCGGCGAATGGCGACCGGCCACGGCCGGCAATCACGATCACCTCGGCTTCGTGGTCATGGGCGATCTGGGCGATCGCATCAGCCTCGCGTCCGTCCAGCACCGACCCTGCGATCGCAACCTCCGCGTCGATCCCGGCCGCCCGGAGATCGCTGATCTGGCGCTCCAAGCGAGCGTTGATGGCAGTCTCGAGTGAACGTGTTTGGGCGTGGGCGACGATCACTTGGGCGCCGTCGCGCTCTGCGAGAGCCGCTGCCGTCGGGACGGCGCGGTCGGCTCCTTCAGATCCATCCAAGGCGAGAACAATTGTGCGAAACATGGTGACCTCCACAGTCCCGTGTGCGCAGAGACACGTTCCTGAACACGTCCGCTCTAAGACGCCGCGTTCTGCAAGTTGAAGCAGAGCAGTCTGCGGTGCTCACCGCATCGGTGACCGCCCGCATTCCGCATCGGGGAACACCCCGATGGTCCTGCCCCCCGGGCGGGTAGGGTGGTGTTCGATGACGGTGATCACAGTCGGCATCGACGGATCGGAGGGTGGTGCCGAAGCGCTGCGTTGGGCTGCCGCCGAGGCGAGGCTGCGCGGGACGCGGCTTCGGGTCGTGCACGCCTGGAGCATCCCCACGATGGACTATGGCCTCGTCCCGCCCCTGTCGTTCGAGTACGACCTCGACCGGGCCGCAGCGGAGGCTCTCGAAAAATGGCTGGGCGCTGCGGCAGCCGAGTTGGACGGCATCGAGGTCGAGCGTCTCAGCGGTGGTGGCAGCGCGGCGAACCTCTTGACCGACGCGGCCGCCGACGCCGAACTGCTGGTCGTCGGCTCGCGCGGGCTGGGCGGCTTCGAGGGTCTGCTGCTGGGGTCCGTCAGCTACCAGTGCGCCCAGCGCGCACCCTGCCCGGTCGTCATCGTCCGCGGTTGACCACGCTCGCGTACAGACGTAGGTCGTCGGCCAGCAGCCGGGTGAGCAGGTAGCGCGACCGGACGCGGTCACGGCCGAGCGCTCCGATCCGCCTCGCTTCGGCGGGGTTTCGCAGCAGCCACACCACGCGCTCGGCGCACTCGGAAGTCGAATCGACCATGAACCCGCCCTCCCCGGACGCCATCTGCATGGGGATTCCGCCGGCGTGGGTCGCGACCACAGGCGTGCCCTTCCACAATGCCTCCGAGACGACCAGGCCGAAGCCCTCCCGGATCGACTTCTGCACCACCACATCTGCCAGTCGCTGGACGGCATTCACCTCGATGTTGCCGACACCGGTCAGGTTGGTGAACAGCTGCATCTGTGGGTCGCCGTGTGCCTCCACCTGCAGTCGGCGGTAGATGTCCCACGCTTCGGGATCGTCGAGCGCCATCGATCCGACCATCGCGAGCTGCAGCTCGGGGACCTCTCTCCGCGCAAGCCGGTATGCCTCGAGCACGCCGAACGGATCCTTCCAGCGGTCGAAGCGCGATACCTGCGTCATCAGCGGCCGATCGATATCAAGCCCGATCCACGACAACAGCCGTCGCGCCAGAGCGTCATCGAGTAACAGATTCTTGGGACTGAGCGGGTCGATCGCCGGTGGGATGATGTGTACCGGCAGCCGTGGGATCCCCGGCGGGACGAACTCTTCCGCCGTAAACACCGCCGCGTCGTAGGACGCGACGTAGTCGCGCAGGAAGTCCCACACGGCATCGTTCGGCGCGGACGTGTCGATGTGACAGCGCCAGATCCAGCGGGCGGCGCCTGAACGGTGATAGGAGTGCATCGGCAGTGGCTGAGGATCGTGGACGACGATCACGTCGTAGGCGTCTTCCAGTTCGGCGGCGTTGCCCTGGGAATGCTCGAGGTACTCCGCCCGGTCGCCGGCCGTGAGAGTGAGATCCCCACCCTGTAGCGCGTTGTGGATCGACTTGGTGACGGCGAAGAACCGCTCGTCGCCCCGGATCAGCCTCCACTCCGCAACGATGCCGAGATCGCGGAGCAGCGGGATCTCGGATCGCAGGATCTCGGCGACACCGCCGCCGTACGGCGTGGCGCTGAGATGCAGCACACGCAGCCCTTGCAACGGAACGGCCAGCCGCCGCAACTCCGCGACCGCCGCCCCTCCCGCCGGCTCGATGTGGTCATCAACCGCACCCCGGCCGAGGTAGACAGGTTCCAGCATGTCCCTGTAGTGAACCCGGCAATCCACTTCCGCGCATCCGGGGGAACCCCAATCCACTTTAGGGGCGCGTACTGATGCGGACTACCGAGGACCACGGCGACGATTGACCCGACCAAAGGAGGACTCGTCGTGGCATCAAGAAATGAACACCATGCGGCGACCGCTGGGGATCGACTGGTAGTGCGAGCGCACCACCAGGGCGAACCCGAGCGCGACGCCGAGATCCTCGAGGTGCTGGGAGCCCTGGCGGCCCCGCACTACCGCGTTCGCTGGCAGGACGACGGTCACGTGAGCATCGTCTATCCGGGTGCGGACGTGTTCATCCAGCGCCTCTCCGACGCTCCGTGAACCGGCTCCCCGATGCCGGTGGTGCGACGTTCAGGCGCGTAGTGTGCGGAATCGACGGTTCGCCGGAGGCCCAGGAAGCCTCACGCGAGGCGTCGATCCTGGCCGCCGAGGGCGCCCGCCTCTTCCTCGTGGACGTGCTCGCGCCTGCGATGGTGGGATCTCTGGCGACGGCGATCCCGGGTGGAACGACCGCCCATGAAGATGCCGGCCGCGCCGCGGCCCGAGCCGACATCGAACGCGCTCGAGCGGTGATCCGAGATGGGATGGACGTTGCGGTCACGGTTCGGGTCGGCCCGCCCGGGGCGATCCTCCAGGAAGAGGCGGTACGCGTGTCGGCCGACACCACGGCGGTCGGAAGCCACGGTCATGGACGGGCCGCGGGTGTGCTGCTTGGGAGCGTCGCGACGCAGCTCCTCCACCGTGCGCCCTGCTCGGTGCTGGTCGCGCGCGCGGCGCTGACCGAACCGTTCCCGCGGGCGATTGTCGTCGGTCTCGATGGCTCCGAGCCTTCGCGGCAGGCGCTTCAGAATGGCCGCGAGCTCGCCGGCCGAATCGATGTGCCGTTACGCGTCCTTCATGTCCTCGACGGCAGACTCCCCCCCGGTGCGCTGCAAGCTCACATGGAGGACGAGGTCGAGGAGATACCCGCATCCTGGTCGACCGCAGAATGCCTCGCGGCTCACGTGACCTCGACCGACCTCCTCGTCGTGGGCAGTCGCGGATTGCGCGGCGTCCGGGCCCTCGGGAGTGTCAGCGAAGCCGTGGCGCACCACGCGCCATCCTCGGTGCTCGTCGTCAGATAGGCATACCGGGCCCCAACCTCCACGAAGTCGACGGAGCGATCGCGAGCCTCTCCGGCGCCGGCCGGTACATCGCCTTCGCCTCGGCCGACCCAACCGTCGTCCCAGGCGAGACCAACTATACGATCGACGTGTTCCTGCGCGGGCCGTTCAACTAGCGTGGACCGGAGACAGGGCGACGCGGCGCCGAGATCGTTCGCCTCGATTTCCGCCACCTATCGGGCGAGCCCGGTGACGATGTGCCCAATTGCGAACCCGACGCCTGCGCTGACCGAGCCGACCATCATCACTTGGACGCCGGCGCGGAGGATCGAGAGGTGGGTGACAAGACCTTTGGCGACGCCAACCGCGAAGAGGGCGAGCAGGGTGCAGGCAATGCTGACCGCGAGCGCGAGGTGGAGCGGGAAGAAGAAGTAGGGCCACAGCGGGACGATGGCCGCGCCGAGATAGGTGGCCCCCACAACGATGGCGTCCCCGAATGCGGCGCCACCGGCGTCGGGTGAGAGCCCGAGCTCCTTCTCGACCTTCGTGCGCAGAAAGACGTTCGGGTTCGCGGCCAGCCCGCGGGCGACCATCTCAGCCTGCTCCCGGGGCAGGCCCTCGCGTTCGAGCACGACGGCGAGCTTGGCAGTCTCGCGTTCCGGAAACTCGTCGATCTCCCGGCTCTCCGCGGCGATCTCGGAGCGGTACAGCTGCTCCTCGGCCTGGCTCGCGAGGTACGACCCGCCACCCATTGAGATGGCGCCCGCCACCGCCTCGGCTAGGCCGGCCACCACGATCAGCGATCGGGCCGGGTTCGCCGCGGCCATACCGGTCACGACGCCGAGCGGGACGAGCAGGCCGTCCTGCGCTCCGAGCACGAACTCCCGAATGCGCGACAGCCGCCCGATTCGCGCCGCCTCGCCGAGCGAGTGCTCGAGGATGTGCCGGGTCGCGTCGTCGCGAACCACTGCCTCGGGCTCACCGACCGCCGACCCCCGCGTGTGCCCAGGGACACGAGGTAGGCGAGGCCATCGCCGACTGGCCCACGCGGATGCCACGCTCAGCGGCATACGCGTACGGGTGGTGAAATGCCCGGAGGGCGTTGTCCGCGTCGACCGAGAGGGCAAACGCGTGATTCAGCTTCGTATCGACGACCGCCACGCGAAGTCGATCCACCCCGGGCGTCCAAAAGAGCGCGACATCGATGCCGTCGCTGGTACGGCTGGACAGCTCCGTCGGAGGAGTGTCGTATGGGTGCGTCGAGATCATGCGGACATGATCACGCCGCTCAGGTGTCCGCGCATCGGTGCTGACTGCTGAATGTCCGTCGGGGTTGACGCCTAACCCGGGTATCGGGAAGCCCCGACGGGGCCTCACGAGCTGACCTTGGTGCCTCGGTGCCATTCGAAGGTCTGGTATCACCACGACGTCCGGCTTCAGCGGCCGGGCCATCTCCAGTGCTTGGCGAGCGTCGCCGGCCTCTCCGACCGGCTCCATATCGTCCACACGCTCGAGCAGCAGCCCGAGCACCGTGTCGAGATCAAGGCCTATCGCGACAACAGTCCTTGCTTCGATCACCGCGGCCAGACGAGCCTCGTCGGTCGGCGCCCACTTCGATGATTGCGATGTCATGCGCGCGACGACCTCCCTCCACCCGCGAGGGCCGACATGCGCGGTGTTCGTATCGGCCGGCCGCGACTGATCGACCTACCCCCCGGGCTCACACGGGACCGGGCGCCGGCGGAACGACCAGAACGGGACACGGCGCCAGATGTAGTAGCCGCTGGGCAACGCTTCCCACGATCACGCCGGCAAGGACAGTGTGGCCACGAGTGCCGGCGACGATGACATCAGCCTTCTCCCGCGCAGCGGCCGCGGTGATCACCGGGGCAGGGCCTCCATTGAGGGACGCCGCCTCCATCTTGACCTCAGCGGAGATCCCTGCGTCATTCAACTCCTTGACCTGTCCCTGAATCTTGGACTTCATCTCGTCCTCGTCGACATGGGCGGGTCCGGCAAACCGGGGGCCGGCGAGCATCTCTTTTACGTGAACTGCCACGATGCGGGCGCCAGACTCCCGAGCGAGATCAGCGGCATATTTCACTGCACGGTCGGACGACTCGGAACCGTCCACAGCGAGCACGATTGTCTTGAACACAGCGTTGAACCCCCATGAGTTGTTGGTTTCTGTGGCAGTCTCGCGCTGCGGCAACCGTCCGCCATCGGGGTCGTTGCGGATCATTCGTGCGGAAAACCCGCGGTGCGCGCGGCTCGAGGCCAGACAAAGTAGGGTTCACATATGGCGGTGATCACGGTTGGAGTCGACGGATCGGAGGGCGCTTCGGCGGCCCTGCGCTGGGCGGCTGCGGAGGCGCGGCTTCGAGGCGCACGTCTGCGGGTCGTACACGCGTGGCACATCCCCGCGATGGCCTACGGCACCGGGTTCGCCGTACCGGCGAACATGGAACTCGAACTCGGTGAAGGCGCGAGGGTCGGACTCGACAAGTGGCTGGAGGACGCCAAGGCTGAACTGGACGGAATCGAGGTTGAGCGTCGTGTCGTCGATGGCAATGCCGCGACGGCGCTGACGGACGCGGCTGCCGACACGGAGCTGCTGGTGGTCGGTTCGCGCGGCCTGGGCGGCTTCAGCGAGCTGCTCCTGGGATCCGTGAGCCACGAGTGCGCCCAGCGAGCGCACTGCCCCGTCGTCATCGTTCGCTCCTGACCCCCGCCTTCCCCGCCGTCTTTGGACGACGCCACACTCGCATCCCCCGATGCCGATGCGTGAGTTTTGTGGAACATGGGCGGCGAAATTGGGAGCTCGCATCCGAGCCGGCTATCCGCGCCGTCGTTCGATCGACGTTCCATGTGGTGGTCGGGCCAGCCAAGGGTGAAGGCGAGGAGTGAAATGAAAACACCACTCAGGCGTGGGGGTATAACACTCATTTCGATCGGCGCTGCGACGATCGTGTACCAACGACTGTTGCGCCGCCTGGTTCTTAACTGGGGAGCCACGGACGACGAAGCACACGCGAGTTTACCGGGCGACGAACTACTCGAGCGACCCGACGGGGTCGCCACACGGGCTATCACAATCCAGGCGCCAGCAGCCGCGGTGTGGCCGTGGATCGTTCAGATGGGTCCGGCGCCGCGCGGGGGCGCCTACACGTATGACTGGATCGAAAACCTGCTCAAACTCGGTATGCACAGCGTCGACCGAGTGCTCCCTGAATACCAGCACCCACAAGTCGGGGACATGATCGGCTACGGCAACAACCGAATGCGCTATGAGCGCGTCGAGCCTGAACGCCTACTCGCAACACGCACCGAAGACGGCAACTGGGTATGGAACTTCATCCTCAGTGAGCAAGACGGAAACACACGACTGATCAGCCGAAACCGCTTCCGACTCCCATCAGTGACCGCGAAGATCGGCATGCTTCCTATGGAGCCCGGATCGCTCGTCATGGAACGAAAGATGCTCCGCGGCATTAAGCAGCGAGCCGAGAACCTCGCAGCCCAGCAGGGCGGACACAACCCAAAACGGCCGAGCCCACCGCCACCGACAGACGAGCTCGAGTAGGCGTATCCGAGACGTCATAACGACGAAGCGGTCACACAGTACCGACCGCCGCGCGCTGACGTTGCCCGTTCCAGCATCAGCGCGCGACGGCCGCTGCGGGGCCGTTATCCAGCCACCGCCGCCCTTCTATCGCCGGCCAACTCCTGCTCAACCGTTGCCGCTTCGAGCACGATCTTGAGCGCGTGCGTCTCGGCTGCGGCCGCGAACACATCGTAGCCCCGCTCGGCCTCGCCGAGGGGGAAGTGATGGGTCGCAAACGGCGTCGGATCCAGCCGTCCACCTTCGATCAGCTTCAGCAGCTTGGCCGTCGTGCGCGTGTCGACCAGACCGGTCGTGATCGTCACGTCCCGGATCCAGAGCTTCTCCAGGTGAAGAGTCGCGCACTGCCCGTGCACACCGACGTTTGCGACCCGCCCACCCGGGCGGATCAGCTCTGTGCAAAGCTCGAATGTGTCGGGCACTCCGACTGCCTCAATCGCGACGTCCGCGCCCAGGCCGTCCGTCAACCCCATCACCGTCGAGATCGCATCCTCGCGTCCGTTGTTGATCGCAATGTCGGCGCCGAACTCAAGCGCCTTCTCGAGCCGGGCGTCGGCCAGGTCGATCGCGATGATCCGCTCTGGCGTGTGCAGCTTCGCGGTCATGATCGCGGCCAGTCCAATTGGGCCGGCTCCGACGATCGCGACGGTGTCGCCTGGTTCCACTCGGCCGTTCAGCACGCCGACCTCGTACGCCGTCGGCAGGATGTCGGCGAGGAACAGCACCTGCTCGTCGCTCAATTCATCGGGCACCTTGTATACAGACGTGTCCGCGAACGGCACTCTTGCGTATTCCGCCTGAAGCCCGTCAATCAAATGGCCGAAGATCCAACCGCCGCCACCGATGCAAAGACCGTAGTGGCCCTCCCGGCAGAAACGGCAGCGCCCGCATGAGGTGATACAGGAGACGAGCACGCGATCACCGGCCGAGATCGTCGTGACGGCCGAGCCGACCTCCACTACGGTGCCGACGGCCTCGTGGCCAAGCACAGTCCCGGGAGTCGTCTCCGGCACGTCGCCCTTGAGAATATGCAGATCGGTGCCACAGATCGTTGACGAGTCGATGCGGACGATGGCGTCCGTCGGCTCGTTGATGGAACAATCCGGCACGGACTCCCACGCCCGCTGGCCCGGCCCATGATAAACGAGAGCTTTCATGACTCCGCCTTCCCTGTAGGTTCGACCCGAGTCTCGTTCGAGACACGCCCAACCGCATCAGCACCCACCCCGAACATCGTGCGGCTTTCCCGCAGCCGGTGGTCCAAGCTCGCTTTTGCGTCTCCCCGCCGCACACGATGGTCGAACGTGGACAGGATCACCCGACGAGGCCTCGGACGCCCGGTTGGCGGAGCGGCTACAGCGCGCGGCGTCGCCGCCGCGATCATCGTCGTTGCCGCGATCGCACTCCGCTTCGGCAACCGGTCGGCTTAGCTTCACCGTAGTCAACCGTGATGATGTGCGCGCAGCGGCCGCACGCGTTTCGGCTGTGCCGGCTGTTGCGCGGACAGATCGATCGACACCGCTCTTACCGTTCAGGGCAAGGGGATCCCAGCAGGATCTCGCGAGGGTGAGACCCGTCCTCCCTGCCCTTCCAACGTTCGCGGGCCGACTCGTCGATCGACCGTCCCTTTGAACACGGGAAGGAGAGAGAGAGAGAGAGAGAGCCGAGGGCGGGACTCGAACCCGCAACCGCGCGATTACAAATCGCGTGCTCTTCCAGTTGAGCTACCCCGGCCTGAGGCAAGCTTAATTGGATCTTCCACGATTTTCTCCATTCCGGTTGAGGATTCCCGGCCCGAGTCGTCCGGTTCTACGACCCTGATAACGTGTCGGGTGTGTCACGTCGTCCTTGGCTTGTCCCGGTGGTTGCGGCCGTGGCAGCGGTGGCGCTGTTCGTCGCCGGCGTGGTCGCGTGGCGGATGACCGCGGCGCCGGTGCCTCCTGGGAGCCGGGGAATCACCTACCTCTATCTCCCTCATCCGCACCGACTCCACCCGCTGCGCGCCGAGTTGCTCTGGGCCGCGAGCGCGTTGCTTGCGCTGGTCGCCATCAGCGTTTCGCGGCGACGGCGCCGGCCGGATACCGCGCCGACCGTCACGGCCTGAGTCCGGGGGAGCTTGACTGGCGGCGGATGGGAGCGACGGGCGGCATCGCCAGCGGCGGTGGCCCTGGCGGACGTCCCGAAATGGACGCCGTGTTCCTGAGTGGGAGCCTCGATGAGGCTGGGTTGTTCGTCGGCTTCGGGACGCATCCCCGGTTTGACGTGTGGCTGATCGACGTGACCGGACTCGTTCTTGAGCCGGGGCCGGAGGGGTGGCTCATCCATCGCCACCCGATCCCACCTCACCGATTGAGACTCGTGCAGAAGGACGTTCAGGCTTCGCCGGCTCCGGCTTCCGACCCATCGGCGGCCGTCGAAGCCAATGCGTGGGTGGTTATGCGCGGAAGGGACACGCGGATGTCCCACCCAACCAGCCGGGATCAACACGGTCACGGGCATGACGGTTCACCCGTCCACCCGGCCTGAGGCCCGTCCTCAACGACCCGCCGCAGCGAGCGCTCGCGGACTATCTTCCAGGCAGGTAGCGCTGACCATCCAGACGAGGGGAGGGACCATGGTTCCAGAGGCTCCGATGGAGGACGCACCGGGCGGGAAGAGGCCGGCCGGCGAGGGGTGGTTCGTCGTCAACACCCGCGAGGCGCAGTGGGTCCACAACGAGAAGTTCGGGGCCGGCGTCACGTTCGAGGGCACTCCGGGCTTCACGCAGTACGGGATCAACGTTCAGGTGATGTGGCCGGGCCAGCCCAACTGCTACTACCACGGCGAGGAGGGGCAGGAGGACTTCCTCGTGTTGAGCGGCGAGTGCCTGCTCCTGATCGAGGGCGAGGAGCGCCGGCTCGAAGGCGTGGGACTTCGTGCACTGTCCGCCCTGGACGGAGCACGTCTTCGTGGGCAGCGGTGACGGCCCGTGCGTGTTCCTGGGGGTCGGCGCCCGCAACGCCGGAGAGGGCCTCGTGTATCCCGTGTCCGAGCTCGCGCTGCGCCATGGCGCCGGCGTCGCCGAGAAGGCGACCAGCGGCGAGGTCGCATACGCCGAATACGCCGAAGACCACTCCGGGCCCGCATCCCGAGGGACTGCTCGCCGAAGGGTAAGCGCCCGTCACGCGCGGCGAGCCTGCAGGAACTTCTCACTGTCTGCCGCCGTCGAACTCACATGTGGCGGGTCGGGATCGTGCTCCTGGTGGCCGGATTGACGGCGGCCGGCTGTCTCGGCGGCGGAGGCGCGACCTCGACGATCCCGGAGATGACCGCCGGGCTCCCGGCTCCCCGCGATCACCTGGCGGTCACAATCACATTTCGCCCGGAAATCGGGCTACCGGTCACGCGCCACTACCTGCTGACCTGCGATCCGGCCGGTGGGACGATGCCGAGGCCGGGGGCTGTCTGCGCAGCGATCGCCGACTACCTGCGCCGGGGAGCGCCCGTCTCGCACTGCTTCGGAGTGTTCGAGAGAGCGTCCGCGGTGGCCAAGCTCACGGGCGAGTTCCGGTACCACCGGCTCGCACTGGCGCTCACCCCCGAGTCGTGGTGCGGGCAGTCGAGGCCGGTGATGCGCGACCTGTGGACGCTCTCGGCCTTCCCGTGCGCGACCATCGTGATGCACACGCAGAACATCCGGCCCTACTCGAGATTCGCCCGGGTCACCGGGTGCGAGCGCCGGGCGGCGTAGCTACGTGAGCGCGCGCCGGGTCTGCAGGTGCGCGAGCACCTTGCGCTTGACCCGCTGGAGGGCGTTGTCGACCGTCTTGGGGTCGCATCCGAGCGACTCGCCGATGGCCTCGTAGCTGCGGCCCTCGAGGTAGCCGGTGAGCACCTGCGACTCGAGGCTCGAGAGCGTCGAGCCCAGGCACGAGAGCAGGCTCTGGAGCTCCTCGGTCGAGATCACGCAGGTGGCGGGATCGTCGACGGCCGGGCCGGGCAGCGCGTCGCCCAGCGTGCAGTCGGCGTCGGCGTCCTGCCCCGCCGGGACGTGGCTGAACGACACGTAGCGTGTTCAGGGGGGCGTGCTTGTACCGCGTCGCCGTCTTGATGGCGGTGATGATCTGGCGGGTGATGCAGAGCTCGGCGAACGAGCGGAACGAGGTCTCCTTGTCGGCCCGGAAGTCGCGCACCGCCTTGAAGAGGCCGATCGTCCCCTCCTGGATCAGGTCGTTCGAGTCGCCGCCGGCCAGGAAGTAGGAGCTCGCCTTGAGCCGCACGAAGCCCTGGTAGCGGCGGATGATGTCGTCCATCGCGTGCTCGTCGCCGTTGCGGGCGGCGGTGATCAGCGACAGCTCCGTCGGCTCTCGCCAGACGCGTCGCGAATGCTGCAGTGCAGCGCTCGACCTTGTCACCGCCTACCTCCGTGGAAAATCTGGAAAAGCCGAAGCCTCGATCAGCATCAGGCTGACCTTCAAGTTCAGCTTTAGGGACGGAGCGAACTGTACCGCAGTTTCGGCTCCTGTCAAATGTCGCTCGCGGCGCATGCGCTCGAGCGCCGCCCGCACCTCGGGGTCGAGCGCGTCGCCGAGCAGTCGCCGGTCGCGCAGACGTCTGCGGGGCATCGATCCGCTCCCTCGGCGCGGCCGCCAGGCGATCGATGAACTCCCGCGCGCTCATCGCCTGCACGCCACCCCGCTGGGCGACGTGGCGCAGGACCGCGTCGGAGGAGACGACCGTGACCTCGCGCCCGCCGGCGTGCCGGTGGGCGAGGCGCTCGATCACCGTGTCGGCCGTCTCGCGACCGGAGTACGCGAGCTGGGTGCGGCCGATCGAGCGCCCGCGGCCGTGGCCGTCGAGCACGACGAACGCGTCGATGCCGCTCTGGGCCATGTAGCCGGCGACCTCGGCCACCAACTGCTCCCGCGCGCGCTGGTAGTCCTCGCTGCCGCCGCGCAGGTGGCAGACGTTGTCGCCGTCGATGATGTAGAGCTCAGCCGCCACCGCGCTGCCGCACCGCCTCGAAGAGCAGCACCGCCGCGGCGGTCGAGACGTTGAGCGACTCGACCTGCGCCGCGCATCGGGATCGCAACCGCCTGGTCGCAGGCCGCGCGCACCCGCCGCCGCAGCCCCCGGCCCTCCGCTCCGAGCACGAACACCGCGCCGTCGCGGTAGTCGAGACCGGTCATACGGAGTCGCCGACTCGGCCGCGGCCGCGTAGCTCCAGAGGCCCGGGCGCTTGGCGGCGAGCAGCAGGTCGGCCAGGTTCTCGACGCGGGCAACGGCGAGATGCTCGACCGCGCCCGCCGAGACCCGGCATACCGCCGGCGGTGACCTGGGCCGAGCGGCGGGCCGGTGATGACCAGGCCGTCGGCGCCGGCGCACTCGGCGACCCGGGCGACGGCGCCCAGGTTGTGCGGGTCGGTGACCTCGTCAAGGGCCACCAGGAGCGGATGCTCGCCGGCCAGGAGCTCGTCGGCGTCGGCGTAGCGGTAGGGCGACACCTCGGCCACGACGCCCTGGTGGTCGGGGCTGCCCGCCCGCTGCGTCGAGCTCTGGCGGCGGCGCCTCACGAACGCCCTTCGGCAGCCAGTCGAGCGTCGCCGGCAGACCGGGCGGCGCACCACACCTGGCCGACCTCGCGCCGGCCGCGCAGCGCCTCGCGCACCGCCCGGCGGCCGTAGACGACGTCACTCACTGCGCGGGTAGAGCTCGAACCCCGAGGCGCTGTCACGCACCTCCCAGCCGCGACCGGCGATCTCGTCACGCAGGCGGTCGGACTCGGCGAAGTCGCGCCGGTCGCGCGCCGCCTGCCGCTCCTGCGCCAGCGCGACCACGTCGGCCGGGGCCGGCGCATCGTGCGCGAGCGACCCAGCCCGAGCACGTCCAGCACCTCGGCCACGGTGTCGCGCGCGCCCGCGGCGCGTCGAACAGCAGGGCCAGCGCCTCGGGCGTGTTGAAGTCGTCGTCCAGCACGTCGACACACCGCGACCCGCAGGCCGGCGTCGACGCCCGATCCCGAGCGCAGCCGGTTTCGCAGCGTCTCGCACGCCGCCCGGGCCCGCTCGAGGGCCTCGTCGTTGTAGTCGACCGGGCTGGCGTAGTGCGCCTGCAGCAGGAACATCAGAAACGTCTCGGCGCCCCAGTCGTCGAGCGCGTCGTGCAGCCGGTCGATGTTGCCGAGCGACTTGGACATCTTCTCGCCCGACAGGCGCAGCATGCCGTTGTGCGCCCACACGCGGGCGAACGGGCGCCCGGCCGAGCACGACTGCGCGACCTCGTTCTCGTGGTGGGGGAAGATCAGGTCGCGGCCGCCGCCGTGCAGCTCGAACTCGCGCCCCAGGAACCGCTCGGCCATCGCCGAGCACTCGATGTGCCAGCCGGGCCGGCCGCGGCCCCACGGCGACTCCCAGGCCTCGTCCTGACCGGGCTTGACCGCCTTCCAGAGCGCGAAGTCGACCGGATCGCGCTTGTGCTCGCCGGGCTCCACCCGCGCGCCCGCCCGCAGCTCGTCGGGCCGCTGCCCGGAGAGGTCGCCGTAGGCGGGGAAGCTGCGCACGGCGAAGTACACGTCGCCGCCCGCCTCGTAGGCGTGGCCGCCTGCGACCAGCTCCTCGATCAGCGCGACGATCTCGGCGATCGTCTCGGACGCCAGCGGCTCGCGGTCGGGCCGGCCGATGCCCAGCCGGTCGGTGTCGGCGATGTAGGCCCGGGTCATCTCGGCCGCGAGCTCGGCCGAGGGGATCCCGCGCTCGCGGGCGGCGGACATCGATCTTCTCGTTGACGTCAGTGATGTTCTCGACAAGCGTCACCGGCTGGCCGCGCCATTCGAGGTAGCGCTTCATCAGCCCGAAGACGACGAACGGTCGCGCGTTACCTACATGAATACGGCCGTAGACGGTCGGCCCGCAGACGTACATCCCGATGCGTCCGTCGGCGCCGGGCACGAGCTCGAGGGACTCGCCGGTGCGGGAGTCGCGGATCCTCATGCCGCTCTCCGGATCGCCTCGTCACGTGGCAGCGCCGCGAACACCGCCCAGAGCTCCGGCCCGCGGTCGCGCCCGGTCAGCGCCCGCCGCGCCTGCCGCAGCGGCACCTGCGCGCGGCGCAGCTCGTCGACGAGCTCGCGCGCCCGGGGCTCGTCGAGCCGGTCCGGGTAGCGGGCGCGGATGCGGGCGAGCTCGGGCAGCGGCTCGTGGTCGGGCGTGACGAGCACGCACTCGACCAGTTCGGCCGCCTCGGCCAGCGTGTGGACGCCGCGCAGCGCCGGCTCGAGCGCGCGCACGGCGTCGGCGTCGGTGCCCGGTGGGCAGCGCTCGAGCACCCGCGCGACCAGGTCGTCGGCCGGAAGCGCGGCCAGGTGCCGCGTGGAGAGGGCGCGCAGGCGGCCGAGATCGAGCTGGAGCGTGCCGCGCGCCATCCGGGAGGGGTCGAAGCGCGCGACCAGATCGTCAAACGAGAGCACGTCGCCCGGGCCGGATGTCCCGATCAGGCCCAGATAGTTGATGACCGCCTCCGGCGGGTAGCCCGGCCAGGCGCAGGTCGGTGATCGAGGACGCACCCTCGCGCTTGCTGAGCTTGCCCGTCTCTCCGGTGATGACCGCGTGGTGCAGGTACTGCGGCGGCTCGGAGCCCAGCGACCGGATCGCCGCCTGCTGGAGCGGCGTGTTCGAGAGGTGGTCGTTGCCGCGGATGACGTGGGTGATGCCGTCGCGCAGGTCGTCCACCGCGGACGCCCAGTTGTAGGTCGCCCGCCCGTCGCCGCGCAGGATCACGAACGGCGCCAGCCCCGGCGGCCGCAACCAGCAGGCGCCGTCGCGGATCTCGACACCGTCGGCGCCCGCCGCCGCGTCGCGGTAGCGCGTCGAAGCGCTCACTCTGGCGCACGGGCCCCTCGTCCCAGCCGATGCCGAGCCAGCGCAGGTCGCGCAGGATCCCGGCCTCGAGCTCGGGCCGCGAGCGGTCGGTGTCGGTGTCGTCGATCCGCAGGAGCATCGTCCCGCCGTTGCGGGTCGCGAACAGGCGGTTGAGCAGCGCCGTGAGCGCGCTGCCCAGGTGAAGCGACCCCGTCGGGCTGGGCGCGAAGCGAACGTGGGCCGGCACGGCGTCCGTCAGTCGGCCGTCGGCTGCAGGTCGCGCACGCGGCTCGCGAGCACGCGCAGGATCTTCGACTCGACGCCGGGATTCTGCGCGAGCATCGACGCGAAGGCCGCCGAGGTCAGCACCATCAGCCGGGCGGGGCCGTCGGCGATCGCGGTGGCGGTGCGCGGCCCGCGGTCGATGAGGGCGATCTCGCCCAGGAAGTCGCCCGGGCCGAGCCGGTTGATCTCGCTGCCGCCGCGCTCGATCCGGATCGAGCCCTCGAGGACGAGGAAGAACTCACCCCCGCGCGCGCCCTCGCGCGTCAGCACCTTGCCGTCGCGAACGTCCACCTCGTCCATGATCCTGCCGAGGAACGCGATCTCGCGCTTGTTCAGGCCGGCGAAGAGCGGCACGGCCGCGATCAGAGCGAGCTTGGGGTCGGCGCGCGGCACGCCGGGATTGTACGCCGCCGGTCGACGAGCGTGAGATCGGCGGACAGCCGGTAGCGGCCGCGTTCGGCATCGTGCTCGACGAACCGCTCCGAGACCAGCGTCTGCAGCAGTCCATGCGTCGTGCTCTTCGGCAGCCCCGCGGCGGCCGCGATTGCGCCGAGCGGCATGTACCCGCGCTGGCCGGCAAGCACGCGCAACAGGGTGGACGCTCGGACGACCGACTGGACCACGCCTCGCGGGTTGCTCACGTTCGCCTCCTGGGTCGGGCACCACCGTGAAGGTAGGAGCCATCAGCCCAGATGGGCGGTTCGCGGGAGCCCCATCCCGCCGCCGCCGATCATATCCGCGGCGGCCGTATGGAGGCAAGCGTGGCCGCGGAGACCCGTGTCACATTCCTGGTAGATGTTGTCAATATGCCAGCCTCTAAAGTCCACGCAGGGTGCGTTCGCCGCAGGGCAAATGGAACGTTATGCTTTCGCCGCATGGGCCGAGCCCGACCTACTCACGTGCCAGATCCGAAAGCGCTCGGGAAACGACTGCGGGAACTGCGAGAGCGCCGTGGTTTATCGCTACGCGAGATTGCATTCCCCGGCTGCTCACCCTCGTATCTATCTCGCGTGGAATCCGGCGATCGCGTTGCGTCGCTCACCATCCTCGCAGAACTGGCGCGCCGGCTCGACACATCCGTCGAGGAACTCCTGGGACGATCGCTCGACGGCCGCCTGAGCGAGGCCGACCTGGTCGCCGCCGAGGTGGCGGCGCGGCTGGGCGACGAGGGTGCCGAGGAGGAGCTCCTGGCCCTGCTCGCGGGCGCGCGGTCACTGGGAGACGAACGCGCCGAGAGCCGGCTTCTCGAGAGCCTCGGCCTGCTCGCGCTCGACCGGCGCGACGACGCCCGCGCCGTGGAGCTGCTCGAACAGGCCCGCTCGTCGCATCCGCGGCCGAACGCGCGCGAGCGGCCGGCGCTCTTTCGCGCCCTCGGGCGCGCCTATGCGGGCACCGGCGACCTGATCCAGTCGGCCGCGGTGCTGCAGGAGGCGTTCGACGAGATCTGCGGAACACCCGCCGACGTCGCCCTGATGGTGCAGTTCGGGTCATACCTCGCCAACGCGTACACCGACCGCGGCCGCTTCGGCGACGCCGAGCAGGTGCTCTCGCGGGTGCTGCGCCACGAGCAGGAGGTCGACGCGGACAACCTGGTGCGGCTCGACTGGGCGCTCGCCCGCACGTATGCCGAGCAGGGCCAGCCGCGCGTGGCCGAGATGTACGCGCATCGCGTCCTGGCCCGGATGGATCGCGGCGAAGAGCTGCGGGCACGGGGGCATGCGCACCTCCTGATCGCCGGGCGTCCTGCTCGACCAAAGCCACGCCGACCGCGCGACCCCGCATCTCGACCAGGCCGCGCAGCTTCTGAACGCCGAGAACCCGGGCGAGCTCGCGCTGCTCAGCTACGAGCGCAGCCGGGCGGCGCTGATGGAGGGCGACCTCGATGCCGCACGGGTGCACGCCGAGGAGGCGCTGCGGCTCACCGAGACCACCGAGCCGGGCTACGCCGGCATGGCCGACGCGCTGCTCGCGGAGGTCGCGCTTGCCGCCGGCCGGCTCGACGACGCCCGCGCGCTGTGCCTCGAGGGGATCCGGCTCATGGCCGATCGCGCCGCCCCGCCCCACATCGCCCGGGCCTACGACACGCTGTCACGCATCGAGGAGCAGGCGGGTAATCTTGAGGCCGCACTCGAGGCGCTGCGCAGCCGCCCCGCGGTCCGCGCCGCCCAGCCGTAGGCCACACCGGCCATTCGGGGTGATGGGGGTCGAGACCGAATGCGATCAGATACCGGAGCGCCAGAGGGCCCATCACCCGACCAGCACGGCGATCCGTCCGAAGCGCATCCGGGGCGGGTGAAGCGGGCCCAGGCGCGGGCCGCCGCGGCGAAGGCCGAGGCCCAGCGGCTCGCCGAGCGGGCCGAGGCGGAGCGGGCCCACCACCGCTCGCTCGACGCGGTGTACGAGATCGCCGATCACGACTCGGATATCGGCGGCAGCATCATGGCGTGCGCACTCGCCTACAGGCTCTTCATCTGGCTGCTCCCGCTCGCGCTCGTGGCCATCCCCGGTCTCGGCCTGTACTCCCAGGAGGCATCCGAAACCCCGGAGCGGGCGGCGCGGTCGATCGGCCTCGCCGGCCTCGTCGCCGGCTCGGTCGCGGAAGCCTCCAAGAGCTCCACCCGCTGGTACGCGCTCATCGTCGGGATCCCGATTCTCGTGTGGGCGACCCGGAGCCTCCTGCGCGCGCTGCTCGTCACCCACCGGCTCGTCTGGTCAGACGCCCGTGGCGGCCCGGGCGCAAAGCCGACCCTGTTCGCGACCGGCCAGCTCCTGGTGGGACTGCTCGGCTTCTTCGCCATCTCGGCGTTCGGCAGCTATGCCAGAGGGCGGTCGAGTGACGGCGGCGTGCTCGTTACCCTCGTCATCATCATCCCGTACGGGGCGCTCTGGCTTTTGATCTCGGCGCGCCTCCCCCACCAGCACGCACCGTGGCGCGCCCTGGTGCCCGGCGCAGTCCTCTTTGCCATCGGCATCGTGGTGCTCAACTTCGTCACGGCCTACGTCATCGCCCCGCAGGCGACGAGCAAACAGAGCACCTACGGCGCACTCGGGCTCGCCGCCGCGTTGCTCCTGGCCCTGTTTCTCATCAGCCGCCTCGCGATCGCGTCTGCGGCGATGAACGCGGTTCTCTGGGAGCGGCACACGCGCGGCCAGTGACCCGCGCCGGCCTCAGCCCAGCCGCGGCGCCGGCCGGCCGGCGAGGCGGGCCAGGCCGGCCCAGTCCGCGCGCGCCGGTGCGAAGCACTCGACGGCCAGCGCTCCCTCGGGCCCGGCCGTCACCTCGTGCGGCACGTTGCTTGAAACCCGCCAGGTGTCGCCCGGGCCGAGCTCGCGAGTCTCCTCGCCGATGCGGAAGTGCATGGATCCGCGAAGGAGAAACCCGAGCTGCTCGTTGTCGTGGCTGTGCTCCGGAACGGACCGCCCCGGCTCGAGCTCGATGACGGCCAGCGTCATCCGCTCGCCCTCGACCGCCTGCGCGGTGACACCGTCCCAGATCTGGAGATGGTCGAGCCGGTCGATTCCACCGAAGGCGCTCACGTGGCAAGTCTACGCCGCGGCGCAGGGGCTCAGTCCATCTTCCCGATGATGCCGCTCATCTCGTTCTCGTCGAAGGCACGCATCGTCACCGAGCGCAGGTTGCCGCTCGCCGCCAGCTGAAGGTTGAACGCCGCCCCGGTCTCCTCGTCCGGCACGTCGACGACTGACACGAGGTCGTATGGGCCGATCGTCCACGCGATCGATTCGAACGAGCCGCCCTTGCTCTCGAGCAACTGCTTGGCAGCGTGGTAGCGGTTGACGCTGTCCTTCACGCTCGCGACACCCTGGTCTGTCCAGTTCAGGAGGATCACGTACTTGGGCATTCGGGTTCCCTTCCGCATTGTCCGAAAGCCGATCTTACGCTAGTCCGCGGTCCGGCTCGGAGAACGCTCACGACCCACGGCGCGGCATGCGATCTGGAGTCCGAGCCGCTGATCAGGATCGTCCAGATTGACCGGGAGCAGGCCGCGGATCTGTTTCATGCGGTAGGCGACGGCGTTCGGGTGCAGGTGCAGCACCTCACCGGCCCGGTGCAGCGACCCCCAGCAGTCCAGGTACACACGCAGGGTCTCGATCGCCGTCGCCGCCTTGCGCGGCTCCAGCTGCTCGAGCGGCGCCAGCAGCGCGGCCGCCGACGCGCGGGCGGTGGGTGACCCGGCGAGCTCGCCAATCAGCCCTCCCGGATCGCCGGCGTCGAACGCAAACGGCGCATCGACCGCGCCCGCGGCGCGCGCGCGGCGCAGTGCCGCAGCGGCCTCGGCGGGGGTCGCGCCGATCCCGCACACGACGCTCACAGAGAGCCGCGCGATCAGTTGTCGAGCGAGGCCCGCCCCGGCGCCGATCAGCTCGACCGCCGCGCCTCTCCGGCGTGCCTCGACCCGAGCGTCCCGCGCGGTCCGCAGCGCTTCGAGCGCAACGACGTCGGAGCTCTCCTCGGCGAGGGCCTCGATCAGGACGATCGGCGTGGTCACCGTGGACGGCTGCGGGTCGCTCCGCCGAGACCGGGCGATCGCCTCGGCCGCAAGCCGGCAGCCGATCCGCACGCCCGCCTCGTCCCAGGCGGCGATCACGCGGCCGCCCGTGAACCGCACCTCGGTGCCGAGCGCCGCCGAGGCGGCCACCAGGATCGCCTCGGTTCCGCCGCGCTCGGCCTGGTCGATCGCGGCCATCGCCGCGGAGAGCCGCACCAGCACCGCCGCGGGATCCAGCCGCAGCACCTCCTCGATGCGAAACGCGAGCTCGGCGGCGCCCTCGCCGACTCCGACGGCAAGCAGCGCCACCCCGGCACCGCTCGCCGCGCCAATCACCGCCTGCGAGATCATCGCCCGACCGTAGAGTCCGACCGCCGCCATCTCGCGCTCGCCGGCGTGGCGCAGGAGGTCGATCAGCGCGGCTCCCGTGACGTGCCGCGACCCTTGCCGGGTCAGCACGGCGAGATCACCGCGACCGCAGTCGTCCACGTCATCGGTGCTCTCCAGCACCCGCACCCGCTCGACCATGCGCTTGTCCCACGGACCCGCGAGCAGGGTGACGTCCAGCCGGGGATTCGCGCGCAGCACGTCGTCGAGGTTCATGCCGAAGTATGGTCACAGCACAATCAGATCGGCAAGTCTGTGATATGGCCACATTGCTTCCGGATGGTGAACCCGGCAGGCTCCGTCGCTCATGGCAACCCGCATTGCAGTCGATGTCGGCGGCACATTCACCGACCTCGTCCTGAGCGACGAGGACACCGGCCGGATCGTGATCGGCAAGGTGCCCACCGTTCCGGCCACGCCGGACGAGGGAGTGTTCGACGCGCTCGACACGGGGGTCGATCCCGCCGACGTGCGCTCCTCCGACTACTTCCTGCACGGCACCACCGTGGGCCTGAACGCGCTGCTCGAGAACCGCGGGGCAGTGGTCGGTCTTCTGTGCACCGCCGGCTTTCGCGACGTGCTCGAGGTGCGCCGAGGCGACCGGGGAGACCCCTACGACCTGTTCTGGCACGCCCCACCGCCGCTGGTCCCGCGCTATCTGCGCGTCCCCGTGGGCGGCCGCATCCGCGCCGACGGCGAGGAGCACGCGCCGTTCGAGCCCGACGCCGTCACGGCAGCGGCGGCGCTCTTCGCCGAGCACGGCGTCGCCGCGGCAGCGGTGGCGTTCATCAACTCCTACGCCAACCCGGCGCACGAGCTCGAGGCCGAGCGCCTGCTGCGGGCGGCCGGGTTCGAGGGCGACATCTCGCTGTCCCATCTCGTGTCGGGTGAGTACCGCGAGTACGAGCGCACCTGCACGACGGTGATCGACGCGTTCGTTCGAAGGCGCATGGGCACGTATCTCGGCCGGGTCGAGGAGGGCCTCGCCTCCCGCGGGTTCGGCGGCGACTGCGTGATCATGCGATCGGGCGGTGGCGCCATGATGTTCGCGGAGGCCGCCGACCGTCCGTTCGAGACGATCCTCTCCGGACCTGTGGCCGGCGCCCGTGCCGTGGCCGAGCTCGCCTCCGAGCTCGGGCTGCGCCACGCGATCGCGGCCGACGTGGGCGGGACGAGCTTCGATACGTGTCTGATCGACGACGGCCGCCCGCCGGTCCTTTATCAGGGCGAGGTCGTGGGTCTCCCGATCCAGACGCCATGGATCGACGTGCGGTCGATCGGCGCCGGCGGCGGATCAATCGCCTACGTCGACTCCGGCGGCCTGCTGCGAGTGGGGCCGCAGAGCGCGGGCGCCGATCCCGGACCAGCCTGTTACGACCGCGGCGGCGAGCGGCCGACGGTGACCGACGGCGCGCTCGCACTGGGCATGATTCCGGCGTCCGAGATCGTCGGCGAGGTCCCGCTGGTGCGTGAGCTGGCCGAGCGCGCGCTCGAGACCCTGGTCGAGCCCCTCGGATTCGCGTCGGCCACCGAGGTGGCCACAGGCGTCATCCGTATCGTCGCGGCCCAGATGGCCGACGCCATCCGCAGCGTCACGATCGAACGCGGCCGCGATCCGCGCGAGGCGGCGCTCGTGGCTTTCGGCGGCGCCGGGCCGCTTTTCGGCACGGTGCTCGCCGATGAGCTCGGAGTCTCGACGGTCGTCATCCCGCCGCACGCGGGGAATTTTTCCGCCGTCGGCCTGCTGGGTGCGGACCTCGCCCGCAGCGCGTCGCGCACGCGGGTCATGCGGCTCTCCGAAGCCGGGCTCACCGGCGCGCGGTCGCTGGCCGAGGAACTCTTCGCCGCGCTCGATGCCCGAGGAACCGCGTCCGCCCGCCGCACCGTACGCGAGGTGCATCTCGACCTGCGGTTCGTCGGCCAGGAGCACAGCCTGACGGTGCCGGCACCCACCGACGTGAGCGGTGGTGTCGACACGGATCCGGACCCGGTCGCCCAGCGGTTCCTCGAGGACTACGAGCGGGCGTTCGGCTCGACCCTGGACGAGGAGCTCGAGATCGTGTGCGTGCGCTCCATCGCCACGACCCCGCTGGAGCGGCAGGCGATTCCCGCAGCCGGGGGCAACGGCCGCGTGCCCGCCGCCGCGCCCGCGCGCGCGGCGGCATGGTCGTTCACGCTCGGCGATCGCGTCGACTTCGACGTCATCGACCGCGACCAACTGGCTCCGGGGGCCATCGTCGAGGGCCCGGCCATCCTGCGCGAGAAGACCACCACCACCTACGTCGACGCCGGGTACGGCGCGAGCGTCCACACCGGCGGTTCGCTCCTGATCTCCCGAGGAGGTGCGCTGTGACCACCGAGCTCGTCGTGTCGAGGGCCGGCACCGGCCGCACCAGCGGCCTGGCCGACGTCGATCCGGTCACCACCGAGATCGTCCGCCAGGGCCTGAACGCCGCCGCCGACCAGATGAAGCGCGCGCTGGTGCGCACGTCATTCTCGCCCGTGATCTACGAGGTGCTCGACTTCGCCGCGGCGCTCTATGACCGGGACATCTGCCTGCTGGCCCAGGCGCCGACGCTGCCCGTGTTCATGGGCACCATGAGCTTCTGCGTTCAGGGGGCGGTCGAGGCGGTCGGCGGCGAGCAGGCGCTCGAACCGGGCGACATCATCCTCTACAACGACCCGTTCGGCACGGGCTCGCATCCCCAGGACGCGGCGATGGTGATGCCGGTGTTCATGCCCGAGGGCGAGCTGGTCGGGTACGCCGCAATCAAGGCCCACTGGCTCGACATCGGCGGCAAGGAGCCGTACTCGACCGACACCGTGGACGTGTTCCAGGAGGGCACGATCTTCCCCGGAGTGAAGCTGTTCTCGCGTGGCCGGCTGGTGTCCGACATCTTTCGCTTCGCCACCGCCAACTCGCGGGTGCCGCAGATGGTCGCCGGCGACATCAACGCCACCGTCGTGGGCGTGCGCACCGGCGCCGCCGGGCTCGTGCGGGTGGTGGAGCGCTACGGCCTCGAATCGTTCGACCAGGCCGTCGCGGCCATGTACGACCACGGCGAGGCGCTGGTCAAGGACTGGTTCGAGGGGCTGCCCCACGGCCGCTACGTCGGCCGCGGCGAGATGGACTCCAACGGCATCACCGAGGATCCCGTGCCGTTCGAGGTCACCGTCGAGATCTCGGATCAGGGTGTGCGCCTCGACTTCTCGGACGGCCCACCGCAGCAGGAGGGCCCGATCAACTGCCCGTTGCCCTCGACCGTCTCGGCCAGCCGCATCGCCATCTCGATGCTTGCGGGCGGCGGCACCGCTCCCAACGAGGGCCACTTCCGGCCGATCGAGATCGTCACCCGCCCCGGCAGCGTGTTCCACCCGCTGCACCCCGCGCCGTGCTTCCTGTACGGCTGGATCGGCGACCAGTCCATCGAGGCGATCTACCAGGCCGTCGGCCAGGCCCTGCCCGCCGCCGTCCCAGCCTGCAGCGGCGGTGACATCTGCGCGCTCGTCTGGTGGGGCACGCGGGAGAAGACCGGCGAGCCATGGACGGACGGCGCGCCGCATCCGATCGGGCAAGGCGCCTCCGTTCACGGCGACGGCGCGAGCAGCCTGATGCATGTCTCCGAGGCGTCGACGCGATGCACGCCGGCCGAGGTCTGGGAAGCCAAGAATCCATGGCTGGTCGAGCGGGTCGAGCTCGCCCAGGACTCGTGCGGGCCGGGCCGCGTGGCGCGGTGGACTGGGCCTCGACATCTCGTTTCGCATGCTCGAGGACGCCTGGCTGACCTCGGCGCTCGAGCGCACGAAGAACGTGCCGTGGGGGCTCGAGGGCGGCGGCGAGGCGCGCGCGAACTCGGTTGAGCTCGAGCTGCCCGACGGCTCGTTGACCACGTACTCGAAGGTCACCCGGCTGAAGGTGCCCAAGGGCTCCGCCGTGCACCTGCACACCGGTGGCGGGGGCGGATACGGCGATCCGGCCGAGCGCGACCCCGAGGCGGTGCGGCTCGACCTGCGCGACGGCTACGTCTCCGAGGAGCACGTGCGGGCGCACCACCCGCACGCGCTGGAGGACGGGTGAGCGACCGGCCCGACCAGATCGAGATCGAACACCTCGCGCCCATGGCGCTCGGCTGCTCCGTGCTCGGCGCGGGCGGCGGCGGCGACACATACACCAGCCTGCTCGCCTCGCGGCATGCCATCGAGCGGTTCGGGCCGGTGCGCCTGGTCGACCTCGACGAACTGCCCGACGACGCGCTGATCATGCCCTGCGGCTACATCGGGGCGCCCGTCGTCTCGATCGAGAAGCTCGGAGCACGGCGAGGAGGGGCGCTGGCTCCGCGACGGACTCGAGCGCGTGCGCGGCGGCCGCGTCGCGGCGCTGATGGCCGCCGAGATCGGCGGCGCAAACGGCATGCAGCCGATCAACTGGGCGGCCCACCTCGGCCTGCCGGTGGTCGACGCAGACGGTATGGGCCGCGCGTTTCCCGAGGTGCCGCAGGTGACGATGGAGATCGCCGGCGTCAGCGTGTCGCCGTCCGTGCTCACCGACGAGCGCGGCAACCACCTCACCATGACCGCCGTGAACGGCGCGTGGATGGAGCGGATCGCGCGCGCGCTCTCGGTCGAGTTCGGCGGACGGGCGTCCTCGACCGAATACACGATGACGGCCGCCCAGGCTCGCAACGGCGCCACGGTGCGCGGCACGGTCACGCTCGCGATCCAGATCGGCAGGGCGCTGGCGGCCGCGGACGAGCCGATGGAGGCGCTGCGCGAGACGGTGGGCGCGCGCGTCGTCGTCAGCGGCAAGCTGACCGACGTCGAGCGGCGGGTCTCCGGAGGATTCGTGCGCGGGCGGGCCGCCGTCGAGGGCCTCGGCGAGGACCGGGGGCGCACGGTCGTGCTCGAGATCCAGAACGAGAACCTGGTGGCGATCGACGGCGAGCAGCGTGCTCGCCTCGGTGCCCGACATCATCACCGTGCTCGACAGCGAGACCGGCGAGGCGATCCACACCGAGCGGCTGCGCTATGGCCAGCGGGTGTCGGTGATCGCGTTCCCGTGCGACCCGATCTGGCGCGGCCGCCGCGGGCTCGAGCTCGCCGGCCCGCGGGCGTTCGGCTACGACTTCGACTACATCCCCGTCGAGGAGCTCGCGCCGTGAGCGCGTCCAGACCTGCGGCTCGGCATCGACGTCGGCGGCACCAACACCGACGCCGTGGTGCTCGACGAGACCGGGACGCTCCTTGCCAAAGCCAAACGCGCCGACCACGCGCGGACGTCACCGGCGGCATCACCGCCGCGCTCGCCGCGGTGCTCGGCGAGTCGGGCGTTGAGCTCGAGCCGGATCGGCCACGTCATGCTCGGCACGACCCACGCGACCAACGCCGTGCTCGAGCGCAGCCGCCTCGAGCGGGTGGCGGCGGTCCGGATCGGCGCGCCCTCGACCACGTCGATCCCGCCGCTTTACGACTGGCCCGCCGACCTGCGTGCGGCGGTTTCCGCCGGCGAGACGATCGTCCGCGGGGGCATCGAGTTCGACGCGCGCGAGATCGTGCCGCTGGGTGCTGACGAGCTGCGCCGGTTCCTGGGGACGGTGGCGGGCGACGCCCAGGCGATCGCCGTCACCAGCGTGTTCGCGTCGGTCTCGGAACGCCACGAGCTCGAAGCGGCGGAGATCGTGCGCGAGGAGCTGGGCGACATCCCCATCTCGCTCAGCCATGAGATCGGCTCGATCGGCCTGCTCGAGCGCGAGAACGCGACGGTCATGAACGCCGCCCTGCGGGCGGTCGCCACCGAGGTCGCGGCGGCTCTGCGCGGCGGCGCTGGGCAGCACCAGCTCGACCCGTGATCTTCTTCGCCCAGAACGACGGCACGCTGATGGCGCTCGACTACGCCGTGCGCTACCCCGTGCTCACCATCGGCAGCGGCCCGGCCAACAGCATCCGCGGCGCCGCCTACCTGACCGGCAGCCAGGACACGCTCGTCGCCGACGTCGGCGGCACGTCGACCGACATCGGCGTGCTCGTCAACGGCTTCCCGCGCGAGTCGAGCGCGCCGTCGAGATCGGCGGAGTGCGCACCAACTTCCGCATGCCCGACCTCGTGGCGATCGCGCTCGGCGGCGGCACCATCGTCGAGGATGCCGAGCCCGAGCCGCAGGTTGGCCCGGCCAGCGTCGGCTACCGCCTCGCGAGGAAGCGCTGGTGTTCGGCGGCGGAACCGCCACGCTGACGGACGCCGCCGTCGCCTGCGGGCGCCTGGAACTCGGCGACCACAGCCCCGCCGAGAGCCGCCGGAGCGAACTCGAGCGGGCGTTGCGCCGCTCCGACCAGATGCTGGCCGACGCCATCGACCGGGTGAAGACCGCCCGCGGCGATGCCCCGCTGGTCGTCGTCGGAGGTGGCAGCCCGCTTGTTCCCGACCGCCTCGCCGGCGTCAGCGAGATCGTCCGCCCCCGAAACCACGACGTCGCCAACGCCATCGGGGCGGCCATCGCGGCCGTATCGGGGCAGGTCGACCGCATCTACCAGCCAGGCCCCGGCGGCCGCACCGCCATGCTCGACCAGGCTCGCGCCGAGGCGCACGAGGAGGCCGTGCGGGCCGGCGCCAACAGCGATGAGGTCGAGATCGTCTCACTTGAGGAGTTACCGCTCGCGTACCTCACCACCCCCGCCGTGCGCATCCGCGCGAAGGCTGCAGGCCCACTAAGGAGGACTCTGTGAAGGCCCATTCCAAACTCCGAAGCCGGAGGGTCGCCGCCACTGCTCTGGCGACGTCCTTTTCGTGCTGGTCGCCGGCGCCTGCGGCTCGACGTCCAAGCCTGCCGGCGCGTCGTCGGGCGCGAGCAGCGCGAACGCCACGTTCACCTACGGCGCCTTCACGCAGGTGATGGTCGGTTGGGATCCGTCGACGGACTACTCCAACGAGATCATCGCGATGAACAACATGTACCAGACGCTGACCCACTACAACAGCCAGACGGGTCAGGTCGAGCCAGAGCTCGCGACCTCCTGGAAGAAGGCCGCCAACGCCAAGACGTGGACGTTCACGATCCGTAAGGGAGTGAAGTTCCACGACGGCAAGACGATGACCGCCGCCGATGTCAAGGCGTCGATCGACCGCACCATCACGCTGAACCAGGGCGCCGCCTACATCTGGGGCGCCGTCAAGTCGGTGGACGCACCCAACCCGACCACGGTGGTGTTCCATCTCAAGTACCCCGCCCCGATCGACCTGATCTCGTCGGCCGGATACGCCGCGTTCATCTACGACACCAAGGCGTCGGGCTCGACCCCGCTGGGCAAGTGGTTCGCCGAGGGCCACGACGCCGGCACCGGCCCCTACACCGTGGCCCAGTGGAACAAGGGCCAGGAGATCGAGTTGCGCCTGAAGTCGTTCCCCAGCTACTGGGGCGGCTGGTCGGGCGCCCACTACAAGAACGTCGTGTTCCGCGTCGTGCCCACGCCGAGCACATCGGCCCAGCTCGTGCGCGAGGGCCAGATCTCGTGGGTGGAACAGCTCACCCCGCAGCTCTTCGACTCGCTCAAGAGCGATGCCAACCTGACGACCACGACGGCCACCTCGTACCAGAACCTGTTCGGCATGCTGAACACGTCGTACGGACCGCTCAAGAACATCAAGGTGCGCCAGGCGCTGTCCTACGCCACCGACTACCACGGCCTGACCGCCGCACTCAAGGCGTTCACGCCGTCGGTCGGCATCATTCCGCGCGGCCTGTGGGGCTACAACCCGAACCTGCCCATTTACAAGACGAATACGGCCAAGGCCAAGCAGCTCCTGCAGTCGGCTGGGTACGGGCCGGGCGGCAAGCACATGACGCTGAACCTGACGCTCACCGAGGGCGACCAGTACGAGGAGACGGTGGCGTCGCTGCTCAAGTCCGAGTTCGCGCCGCTCAACATCACCCTCAACGTGTCGTCGCTGCAGTGGGCCACGCAGTGGTCGAAGGGCAAGTCCACCAACCCGGCTTCGCGCCAGGACATCCTGCTGTTCTACTGGTGGCCCGACTATCCCGACCCGTACTCGTGGTTCATCAACCTGTTCCATTCGGCCAACCCGCCGTACTTCAACCTCGCCTACTACGACAACCCGACGGTCGATAAGCAGATCGACCAGGTGGAGCCGCTGTCGGCGACCAACCGCCAGAGCTGCGATCAACCTGTACACCAAGATCCAGACCGAGCTGCTACAGGGCTCCCCGTCGCTGTTCCTGGGGACGCAGACGTACGAGCGCGTGATGCAGAAGTCGGTGGGCGGGTTCGTTGACAACCCGGCGTACCCGAGCGTGGTATTCGTGTACGACTTGCATCCCATTCAGTGATCCGATTCGTCGGACAACGACTTGCGCTCGGAGTGCTGGTCGTCGTCGGCGTCGTCATCCTCACGTTCCTGATCGCCCGGGTCATCCCGGGCGATCCGGCCGTGACCTACGCAGGGCCGCGCGCGTCCAGGGCCCAGCTCGAGCAGACACGCAAGCAGCTGGGCCTGGACAAGCCGTTCGTCGTACAGCTCGGCGATTATCTGAAGGGCATCGCCACCGGCGACTGGGGCACCTCGTATCGCACCAAGCGGCCGGTGCTGGACGATCTCAAGACGGTGCTTCCGGCATCGATCGAGCTGGTCACCGCCGGCATGCTCATCGCCGTGCTGGTCGGCGTGCCGCTCGGTCTGGTCGCCGCCCGGTACAAGGGCGGGTTACCCGACGTCCTGGTGCGGATCGCCTCGGTCGTCGGCGTTTCGATGCCCGTGTTCTGGGTCGCTCTGATCCTCCAGCTGCTGTTTGCCCAGAAGCTGGGCTGGCTGCCGTCGGCGGGTGAGTACAACCCAAATCTGTACTACACGAGCCCGCTCACGAGCTATGTCCAGATGCCGGTGGTCGATGCGCTCGTCACCGGAAATGTCCCGGTGTTCGAGAGCGCGATCTCGCACCTGATCCTGCCCGCGGTGGTGGTCGCGCTCTACCCGGCCGGGCTGCTCGCCCGCATGGTGCGCGCGAGCGTGCTCGACACCCTCGGCGAGAGCCACATCCGCATGGCCCGCTCGCTCGGGTTCGGCGACCGCGCGATCCTCGGCCGGTGGGCGCTGCGACCGGCGCTGAACCCGGTCGTTCAGGTCACCGCTCTCGTGTTCGCGTACTCGCTGGCGAACACGTTCCTGGTCGAGGCCGTGTTCGACTGGCCGGGGCTGGGGAGCTATGCCGCCAACTCCCTGCAGTCGCTGGACACACCAGCCGTGCTCGGGGTGACGCTGATCGTGGCGATCGTGTATGTCATCCTCAACCTGATCGTCGACATCGTGCAGGCCGCCATCGACCCGCGGATCCGGCTCCGATGACGACCGTCGCCGCAGACACGCCGCGGGTGCACCGGGCCGGGTTCGTCCGCCGCAACCCGACGCTTGTCGCTGGGCTGCGTGATGCTCGGCGCGATCGTGCTGGTGGCGCTTCTGGCCCCGTGGCTGGCTCCACATCCCGGAGACGCCGGCACCGCGACGCACCCCTTTCAGGTGCTGCAGGCGCCCTCGTCGGCGCATCCGTTCGGCACCGACCTCGTCGGCCGCGATCTGCTCACCCGGGTGATGTATGGCGCCCGGATCTCGCTGCGGATCGTGATCGAGGTGCTGGTTCTCGCCGGCCTCATCGGGATACCACTTGGGCTGGTGGCCGGCTACTTCGGCGGCCTCGCCGACCAGATCATCATGCGCATCACCGACGTGTTCCTGGCGTTCCCGGCGCTGCTCCTGTCGCTCGCGATCGCGTTCGTGCTGACGCCCAGCGTTCCCAACATGACCATCGCCATCACCGTCACCTGGTGGCCGTGGTACACCCGGCTTGTTCGCGGCGAGGCGGCCTCGATCGCCACCCGCCCGTACATCGAAAGCTGCCGGGTGCTCGGCGTCTCGCCGGTGCGGGTGCTGCTTCGCCACGTGCTACCCAACTCGATGACGCCGGTACTCGTGCAGATGTCCCTGGATGCGGGCGGCATTCTGCTGACAGCAGCGGCGATTTCGTTCCTCGGACTCGGCGCCCAGGATCCGACGCCGGAGTGGGGCCTGATGGTGAGCCAGGGCGCCGATTACTTCTCGACCCAGTGGTGGTTCGTCACCTTCGCCGGACTGGCGATCCTGTTCACGGCGATGGCTTTCAACATGATTGGCGACGGCGTCCGCGAGCTGCTCGACCCCAAGCGGGTGGTGACCCGGTGAGACTCGAGGTACGCAACCTGGAGGTGTGGTTCGGCGAGCGCCGGGTCGTGACGGTGGACGCGCTCGACCTCGACGCCGGCCAGACGCTCGGCATTGTGGGCGAGACCGGGTCCGGCAAGTCGATGACCGCCTACGCGATTGCCGGTCTGGCTCCGAGTATGGGCGCCCGTGTGGAGGGGTCGGTCAGGCTCGATGGCGAGGAACTCCTGACGCTCTCCCAGCGCCAGCTGCAGCGCATCCGCGGCCGCCGGATCGCGATGATCTTTCAGGCGCCGATCTCCTCGCTCAACCCGGTGTTTCCCGTCGGCGACGTGTTCCTCCGAGCGCTGCGCCTGCACGGGGCGTCCAGAGCGGAGGCGCGCACGCGGGCGGAGGAGGCAATGCGGGCTGTGGCGCTGTCGCCCGAGCTGCTCCGACGCTATCCCCACCAGCTGTCCGGCGGACAGGCACAGCGCATCGCCATCGCCCAGGCGGTCGCGCTGCGGGCCGAGGTGCTGATCGCCGACGAGCCCACCAGCGCGCTCGACGTCACCGTGCAGGCCGAGATCCTCGAAGTCCTGCAGAGCCTGAAGGCCGAGGCCCACATGGCCACCGTGTTCATCAGCCATGATCTGGCGGTGGTGTCAGGCATCTGCGACACCGTCGCGATCATGCGTGACGGCCAGATCGTCGAGCGCGGACCGGTGGCCCAGGCGCTGCGAAACCCCCAGCACGAGTACACCCGCGAGTTGCTGGCGGCCGTGCCCCGGTTGAGCGAGGCCGCCGATGCTTGAGGTGCGCGACCTGATCGTTCGTTACGGCCCGGTGGTGGCGGTGGACGACGTCACGCTGACCGTGCCGAAGGGGCCGGCCGGGTTCGGGCTCGTGGGCGAGAGCGGCTCCGGCAAGACGACCATCGGTCGCGCGATCGTGCGTCTGGTGGGACCAGCATCGGGGGAGGTGAAGCTGGACGGCGAGGACGTGCTGTCGGCTCGCGGCGCGCGACTGAAGGCGTATCGCAAGAGCGTCCAGATCGTGTTCCAGGATCCCGACTCCACGCTCGATCCACGCATGAAGGTGGGGCCGGCGATCGGCGAGGCGCTGCACGCCCACGCCATCACCGACCGTGCCGGAACGCCGGCCCGCGTGGCCGAGCTTTTGGGCGAGGTGGGGCTCCAGCCCGAGTACGCCGACCGGCTGCCGCATCAGCTCTCAGGCGGTCAGCGCCAGAGGGTGGCGATCGCCCGGGCACTCGCGGTCGAGCCGCGGATGCTGGTGCTGGACGAGCCGACGAGCGCACTGGACGTCACCGTCCAGGCGCGCGTGCTCGAGCTGATCAAGGGGCTGCGCGAGCAGCACTCGCTCTCGTACCTGCTGATCTCCCACAACCTCGCCGTGGTCGAGCAACTCTGCGAGCAGGTTGCCGTGCTGTACCTGGGACAGGTTGTCGAGGAGGGCGACGCCGCGGCGGTGCTCACCCGGCCGCTTCATCCGTACACCCGTGCGTTGCGCGCCGCCGTACCCGAGCTCTCGGTCGAGCTGCCCAAACCTGCCACCCGCCGGGCCGATCCCCCAAACCCGGCCAACCCGCCTTCGGGATGCCGGTTTCATCCACGCTGCTCATTCGCCGTCGATCGGTGCCAGAGCGAGCGGCCGATGCTTCGCCTCGTCGACGGCCGCACGGTCGCCTGCCACCGTGCCGAGGACGTCCTCGCCGGCGGTGCGTGAGCGTGCCGGCGGTGAGCGCGGAGGCGATGCAGAACGCCGTTTTGGCCTGGTACAGCCAGAATCGAAAGGACTTCCCCTGGCGGCGTACGCGGGATCCGTACGCAATCCTGGTCTCGGAGGTCATGCTGCAACTCGGACTTGCGGGAGAGACGCGTGCGGCAGTGGCGCTCCTCGAGCACCTGATCGCGACGCTTCCACCCGGACGCGAACGAGCCGGCGCCCTAGCCCAACTGGGCTGGGTGCGCGAGGACGACTTCGAATCATCCTCACGACTACTCGACCAGGCGCTGGCGGAGGCGGGCGCGGATCCCGCCCGAACGGCTGACATCCACCTCTTCCTGTCCGACATCTGGGGCATTCGCGGCAACGTCGCACGCGCCCGGACAGAGTCACGCCTGGCACTGGCCGACGCAGAGCGCACCACCGACCGGGCGCTACTCGCGTCTTCACTCGCACAAGCGGTGTGGTTTGACTGGATGTGCGGCGAGGACGTCGACGAAGCCCAGCTCGAGCGCGCACTCAACCTCGAACACGAAGTCGACTCCTTGGCGCTGCGGACCCCGCCCAGCGAAATCGCCGGCCTCCATGCGCATGTCGGTAGGACGACTCGACCAAGCAAGCGCAGCATTCGAACGGGCGCTCGCCCGCGCCGAGGCCGAGGGCGTCGAATACTGGCGCGCCGACCTGCTGCTGCGACTGGCCGCCATCGCCGGACTCCGCGGCGACCCAAAACGAGCCGCAGACCTGGCAGAAGCCGGACTCGAAATCGCCGAGCAACTCGACCTCACCCAACTCCAAAGCGCCTTGCTGTATGGGTGCGGCTGGCGGCACTCCAGCAGGGCCAGGTCGACGCGTCCCGCTCGTACGCACTCCGCGGCCTCGAACTCTCTCGCAGCGTCGGCGACCACATCTACCAGATCGGAAACGAAGGCTTGCTAGGCGCGGTCGATCTCGCCGTCGGAGACTACCCCGCCGCCGTCGCCCGGTTGCGGCCGCTCCTCGATCGACTCCCAGGGGTCGGCCGGCGACCGAGCACACAATGGATCGCAGCAGACACCATCGAGGCGCTCATCGGAGCGGGCCAGGCCGACCACGCCGGAAGCCTCATGGCGACCGTCGAAGCCCGCGGCCACGACCCAATCGGCGCGACGCTCGCGGCCCGCTGCCGAGGACTGCTCGCAGCGGCTCGCGGCGATCTCAACAACGCCATCTCCGAACTCGAAGACGCCCTACGACTCCACGACCAGACTCCCCTGCCACTCGATCGCGGCCGCACCCTGCTCGCCCTCGGAGGCGTAAGACGCCGCCTCAAACAACGCCGCGCCGCCCGCGACACCCTGACCGAAGCGATCGCGACCTTCGACGCCATCGACGCGACGCTTTGGTCCGCCCGAGCAGTCGCCGAACTCGCCCGCGTCAGCGGCCGCGCACCACACTCAGGCGAACTCGCCCCACAGAGCTACGAGTCGTCGACCTCGTCCGCCAAGGCATGACCAACAAACAAATCGCAGCCGAGATGTTCGTCACCCCACGCGCCATAGAATCAACACTCACAAAGGCATACGCCAAACTCGGCATCCACTCCCGCACCCAACTGATCACCCAGCCGAAACCCGCCCAATCCGACTGATCGCAAGCCGGCATCGTCCGCCACTCGGATGCGACGGCTCCATCGCGTACCGCTCATGACCGAGGCTGGCAGAAGGAGGAGGCTCCGACATTCGGCAGGCAGCGTAGCTTCACGCCGGTAGGCCACCCCGTTTCGCCTTTCGAAGCGCAGCCCGGTCGTCAAGCTGCCATGATCCCAGCGTGGATCCAGATCAAGAGCGAGAGCTGAGGACGTGGGCAGCCGCTTTGAGCGAGGCCGACGAGTCCGACCGCAAGGCCATGGGCCGGGCGATCCTGATGCTGCTCGGACAAATCGAGTCGCTGCGAGCCGAACTAGAACCCTCACCCGCTGAACCGCAGTCCCAGACGGAAGAGCCAGTCGTAGGAGTGGAGCTGCCGATTGAACCGCCAGCAGAGCCGCTGGCGGTCTACGACGGCTCGACTGGCGGTGTGCGCCGCTGGCTCCGCGCGACCGTCAACTCGAGATCGACCGACTCCGGGTCGAGCTCGAGGTAGTGGAGCGCACGCGGGTGCCGCGAACTGAGATTCAGCAAGAGCCGGCTGATTCGCTGCTGCCCGATCGACCCCGCATCACCGGTCAGCGCCTTCACTGGATTCGAATCGAAGGTGCGGCTTCCAATCTGAGAGTCGATTTTTCAGCGGTTTGGCGAGAAGGTAGGGCCTGTGACCTAGTTCCGACACAACCCAGCGAGGCTGTTCGGGTCGGTGGCTCAACTCCGACGCGGGTGACCCAGATTGATCAACCGGAGATCCTTTTCAAATGCGGAGGCGCCTGAAGATGGATTGGACACTGGAAGTCGTTGTGCTGCCCGTCAGCGACATAGATCGTTCGATCGCGTTTTATCGCGATCGGGTCGGATTCCACCTCGACCACTACACCCAGAACGAGCACATGCACGTCACCCAGCTGACCCCACCCGGCTCGGGCTGTTCGATTGTGTTCGGCGACCTGCCCACCCACCAAGAGATGAAGCCCGGCTCGATGAAGAATCTGCAGCTCGTGGTGTCTGACGCGGCAGCGGCTCGGCAGGAACTCCTTGATCGTGGCGTTGAGGTGAGCGAGCTAACCGTGGTCACCGAGGCAGACGGTGGCACATTCTTCGGCTTCCACGACCCGGACGGGAATACGTGGGCAGTACAGGAGATCAAGGCTCGTGCGCGCAAGTCACTGATCCCCAAGGGCCACGTAGGCCTCAGCGAATGGGCCGGCCGGTGACTCCCTCGCCGCGGCTTTAGAGCCGTCCACTCAGCGGCGAGCTGGCCGCGACCCCGGTCTACGCGTCCAACCCGATCGTCATCCACATGCTCAACGAATCGTTGCGCGGATGGACGAGTCGACCCACAAGCCCCACCATCAGCCCACCGGTCACGACGCCAACGATGCACACAAGCACTGCCCATCCAACCTTTCAACGCGATTCCATTTGACGGCTCCGGGCCCCCGGAGATCGATCGGGTTTGCTGTGCGAGTGTCCCGGGTTTGCGTGTGGACCTTCGTCAGCGATCGAAGCGGTTGGTAGGCGGAAGAGGTTCCCGCCGGACGAGATCGTGGCCAACCTGCGGGACGCGGAGAGGCTCGCAGGGGCAGGCGACACGATCCCCAGCTGTGCAAAGTGGCTGGGGCCGGCCGGAGTTTGGCCAGTGTCTCAGCGCGGCGGCCGGTGCCACCGCGCTGCTGGCGAGGTGTGTACGCGACTGGGGAGGCGTGAGTCGATCCGGATACTCCGTCTCGGGCGCGCGACCCCTCCAGGTTGGGGATGCGTCACCGCCCAGGAGCGGCGTAGGGTGCAATCCGGTCGGCGCTCCTCAATCCGTGGACAAACGCTTTGCCGAGCGCCGACCAGCAACCACCCAAGTCCATCCGAGCCGGTTCTCGCTTCACACGCGACGTGCCCGCCAAGCCCGCAGCCGAACAACCCTCGGCTGCGAAAGCGCCGGCTTGGATGCGGCTCGGTGATGGTGACGCGGCACTCCTCACACATCCCGGCGAACTAAGGGATTGGACCGGGATGCCGCCCTCTTGGGCTTGACGGCGAGCTTTCGCACGGAGCGTTCGCATGGCCAAATTTCGGCCGCTCGGGCCGCCGCCGCGGCGGATAGGCTTTCCGGGATGGTGCAGCTGCTTTTGGCTTGGTATGGCCGAAACGGGCGGGATCTGCCGTGGCGGCGGACGCGGGATCCGTACGCGATCCTCGTATCGGAGGTGATGCTGCAGCAGACACAGGTGGCGCGGGTCGTGCCGCGCTACCTGGCCTGGATCGAGCGGTGGCCGACGGTCGCCGCCCTGGCCGCGGCGACGCCGGCCGAGGTCATCACCGCGTGGAGCGGCCTGGGTTACAACCGGCGGGCCGTGTTGCTGCACCGCTGTGCCGTCGAGGTGGCGGCCCGGGGCGGGTTTCCGCGCGAGCCGCACGAGCTCGTGCGCCTGCCCGGCGTCGGCCCCTACACCGCCGCCGCGATCGCGTGCTTTGCCTTCGACGCCCAGATCGCCGCGCCCGACACGAACGCCCGCCGCGTGCTCGGTCGGGTGTACGGCGACGCCGAGGTCGCTCCCCCACCCGGCCGGGCCTACGACTGGAACCAGGCCCTGTTCGACCTCGGCCGCGAGGTCTGCATCGCCCGCACGCCCCGCTGCGGCGTCTGCCCGCTCGCACCCGAGTGCCCGTCGCGGGGGATGACGTTCGCGCCGCTGCGGCGCCAGTCGCGGTTCGAGGGCTCGTTCCGGCAGCGGCGGGCGCGGCTCCTGCGGGCGATCACGGACGCCGGATCGCTACCGGACGGGGAGGCCGACGCGGAGGCGCTCGTGTCGCTCGTGCGCGACGGCCTGGCCGAGGTGCGCGACGGCCACGCCCAGCTCCCGGGCCGATGAATATTGAGTGCCTGGCACCGGTTATTCACGCCAGCAGGCGGGGGATCAGGCTGCGCAGGCCGGTCAGGGACGGGAGCTCCGCGTCGGGGGCTGAAGCCCTCGGGCAGGGCAGGCCCGCGCGGTTGATCCAGACCGCCTTCATGCCGGACGCCTGCGCGCCGGCCACGTCCGTGTCGAGCCCGTCGCCGACGTGCACCCAGCGGGCGGGGTCGCCGCCGGAGAGCTCCACCGCGTGCTCGAAGGGCGCCGTCGCCGGCTTCAGCTCGCCCACCTCCTCGGCGTGCACGATGAAGGCGAACCGCCCCGCCACGTCGAGCTGCGCGAACGGGAAGTTGCCGTTCGTGATCGCACCCAGCATGTGGCCGTCGGCCGCCAGGGCGTCGAGCTCGGGCTCGACGTCGTCGTGCAGCCGCACCGCGGTCGTCCGCTCGGCCATCCACACCTCGACCATCCACTCGGGCAGGTCAGGATCGTCGACTCCGTCCCGCGCGAGCACCCGCCGGAACGACTCGAGCCGCAGCTCCCGGTAGGTGCCCTCACGCTCCTCGGCGACGAGCCGGCGATGCTCGTGCAGATCCTCCACGCTGATCCGCGCCGTGCAGCTCGGGCCGGCGCCGCTCGAGCGCGGCGATCATGCCGCCGAGCGCGCCGTCCATCATCGGCATGAACGCCCACAGGGTCTCGTCGAGGTCGAACGAGACCACCGCCGGGCTCACGGCGCGCCCCGCAGGAGCGCCACCGCCTGGCAGGCGGCTCCCTCGCCGCGACCGGCGAAGCCGAGATGGTCGGTGGTCGATGCGCGCACCGTCACCCGGGCCAGATCGGCCCCGAGCGCGGCGGCAAGCGACGCGCGCATCGCCTCGCGGTGCGGCGCGATCCGGGGCGCCTGCATGATCACGATCGCGTCGACGTTCACGAGCGTCCACCCATCCGCGGTGATGCGCCGCCATGCCTGCCGCAGGAGGTCGATGCTGGAGGCACCCAGCAGGGCGGGGTCGTCGGACGGGAAGAGGTGGCCGATGTCCTCCATGCCGGCGGCGCCGAGCAGCGCGTCGGTGACGGCGTGGCTGACCAGGTCGGCGTCGGAGTGGCCCTCGAGCCCGCGCTCGAACGGGATCGCGACGCCGGCCAGCACCAGCGCGCGCCCGTCCGCGAACGCGTGCGCGTCAAAGCCGATCCCCACCCGCATGGCGTCCGCTCGCGCTCACCGCAGCCGCGCCTCGGCGCGGGCGAGGTCGTCGGGCGTCGGTGATCTTCAGGTTGCCGGCCTCGCCGGGCACGATCGCCACGTCCATGCCGGCCGCCTCGACCAGCGAGGCGCAGTCGGTCGCGTCCCGCACCGCCTCTGCCGGCGCCGCGAACGCCTGCCGCAGCGCCTCGGCGCGAAACGCCTGGGGCGTCTGCACGGCGCGCAGCTCGCTGCGGTCGAGCGTCTCGGCGACGCGCCCCTCGCTGACGCGCTTGACCGTGTCGGTCACCGGCAGCGCCGGCACCGCGCCCGGGTGACTCGCCAGCGCCTCGAGCAGGCGGTCGACCAGCTCGGGCGACGCGAACGGGCGGGCCGCGTCGTGCACCAGGATCGCCGCGGCGTCCGCCCCCACCGCCTCCAGCCCGGCGGCCACCGACAGCGCCCGCGTCTCGCCCCCGGGCACCGCCGCGGTCACCTTGCCGGCGGCCAGCTCGTCGGCCAGGAGCGTTGCCGGCTCCTCCCATTCGGCCGGCACCACGAGCACGATCCGGTCGACCGCCGGGTGATCCTCGAGGAGGTCGATCGAGTGCGCCAGGAGCGGGCGGCCGCCCAGCTTGACGAACGCCTTCGGCCGGTCCCCGCCCAGCCGGGAGCCATCGCCCCCGGCGACCACGATCGCCCAGGTGGAGCTCATTCGTCGGCCGGGTTCGCGCTCACCCTGGTGAAGATCATCTTGCCCGAGGACGACTGCAGCACCGAGGTCACCTGCACCGCCGCCGTCTCGCCCATGAGCTTGCGCCCGCCCTCGACCACGACCATCGTGCCGTCGTCGAGATACCCGACGCCCTGGTCGTGCTCCTTGCCCTCGCGGATCACGCGCACGTCGAAGGACTCGCCCGGCAGCACGGCCGGCTTGAGCGCGTTTGCGAGCTCGTTCACGTTCAGCACCTCGACGTCCTGGATCCGGGCCAGGCGGTTGAGATTGAAGTCGGTGGTGAGGATGCGAAGGCCGCGCTCCTTGGCCAGCTTGAGCAGCTTCGCATCGACGTCGTCGAGCTCGGGGAAGTCGACGTCCGGCGTGGTCACCATCACCTCGGATCGCAGCCCCTGGACCACCTCGAGCCCGCGGCGGCCGCGGGCGCGCTTGAGCGAGTCGCCCGAGTCGGCCACCTGCTGCAGCTCCCGCAGCACGAACTCCGGCACCACCAGCTCCTCCTTGAGGAACCCGGTGCTGACGATGTCCGCGATGCGCCCGTCGATGATCGCGCTCGTGTCGACCAGCGTGGCAAAGCCCATCGCGGCCGACTCGGCGCTCGACTCCGCGACGGCATGCACGCCCACCAGCCGCAGGATGCCGCGGTACTTCTTGGCCGCGGTGAACGCGAACAGGTAGCCCACCACCAGGAACAGCGGCAGGATCACCCACTTGCCGATGTACGGCAGCGTGTGGATGGGAAACTACAACAGCGCCGATACGAGCAGCCCGACCAGCAAGCCGACCGCGGCAACGGTCAACTCGCCCGCGCTGCGGGTCTGTACGGCTCGTTCGACCCTCTTGAACCCGCGTACCAGACCCTTGCCGACCAGTCCCCCGACCATCCACCCTACGGCGAACACCAGAAAGACGACGATGGCGAAGACGGGGTATGCGTAAGAAGACGGATATCGGTCCTCGAAATGCAAAAGGACAACCCCGCCTGAATGGCACCAAGGACGCCCAAGAGGGACAGGACGATCCGGGTAGACACCACCATCGTCTGTGCTCCTCTCTAGGAACGTGTCGCTGCCCGCCGCCGGATGAACCACGCTCGGCCCCCGGCGGAGGCGAATACGTCTTTTCGCCGGCTACGCCCGCGCCTTGCGGGCCTCGCCGATCTCCTCGAGCACCTCCTCCAGGAACTCGCGCGCCTCTTCCTCGTCCATGTTCTTCGCGTACATCAGCTCGCTGGCGAGGATGCGCTTGGCCTTCGAGAACATCTGCTTCTCACCGGTCGAGAGGCCCTTCTCCTGGTCGCGCTGGGCAAGATTGCGGACGACCTCGGCCATCTCGAAGATGTCGCCGGTCTTCATCTTGTCGCGGTTGTGCTTGAAGCGGCGATTCCAGTTCTTCGGCATCTTCGTGCCGTCGCCCTGGAGGACGATGAGTACCTCCTCCACCGTCTCCTCGCCAATCACCTTTCGCAGTCCCACGCGGTCCGCGCTGTCAAGCGGGATGGTGACGGTCATGTCGTTGTGCAGAATCTGGATGGTGAGGTACTCACGATCCTGGTCCCCCACAACCCGCATATCTCTACTTGTGATCGTCCCCGCACCGTGATGCGGGTACACGACCTTGTCACCAACCGAATACAAGAGTCGCTCAACCTCCTCGCCAGGATGTACCTGCACGCCCCGCGAATCCCCCTCGCGCCTAAGGTAAACATTCTATCAGATCTGACACCCTTGGACGAAAGGATCACAGCAATCTGACGACATTGCAAACGAATTCCGGCGGTTGCCGTACTGCGCCGGACGGGAGCCGGGTCAAACGCCGGCGCAAGGGTCAAAGATTCAGATACCGGTCGACCAGATTCTGCTCCTGCAGCCTGCGCAGGCCCTCCCGGATCTCGCGTGCGCGCACCGCCCCGACGCCCTCGACCTCCTCCAGCTCGGCCTGCGAAGCCCGCACGAACGCCTCGAGGCCGTTGAAGTGCGCGACAACGTGCGCGATCACGCCCTCGGGCAGCCGCGGCACCTTTGACAGCACCCGGTAGCCGCGCGGCGTGACCGCGTAGTCGACCGGCGATACGGTGCGCGGATACCCCAGCACCTCGGCGAGCTGCTCGAGCTCGAGGAGCTGTGTGTCGGGCATCGTCCGCAGCCGGTCGAGCGCGCGCCGGTAGCCGCCGGTCACCTCGGGCAGCTCGTAGTCGCGCACCATTGCCACCTCGTCGCCGGGCACCCACTCCGACATCTCGTCGAGCTGGATCTTGATCAGCCGCCCCTCGACCCCGAGCTCGGCCACGTTGCGCTCGATCTCGTCACGCATGCGCGCGGTCATCTCGGCGCGCTGCAGCGCCACGACGACATCGTCGAGCGTGGCCGCGCCCTGGAACTCGAGCGCCGTGAGGCGGGTCGCCACCTGCTCGAAGCGGGTGCGGTACGTCTCGAGCGTGGTCACCGCCTGGTTGGTCTTGGCCAGGATGTCGGAGATGTCCTCGAGCTGGTAGCGGACGTCGCCGACGTAGATGGTGACGACGTCGCGCTGCTGGCTGATCGAGATCACGAGCGCGCCCGTCTGCTTGGCCACGCGCTCGGCCGTGCGATGGCGTGTGCCGGTCTCGGCGGACGGGATGGTCGGATCGGGCATCAGCTGGACGTTGGCGTACACGATCCTGGTCGCGACCGCGTTCAGGATGATCGCCCCGTCCATCTTGGCGAGCTCGTACAGCAGGTAGGGCGAGAACGCCTGGTCGAGCCGGATCCCGCCCGAGAACATGAACGACAGCTCCGCCGGCTCGCCGATCACGATCAGCGCGCCCAGGCGGGCGCGCAGGATGTCGTTCAGACCCTGACGCATGGTCGTGCCCGGCGCGATCCGGCGCAGGGCGTCCAGCATCTTGGGGTCTTTGCGAACGTCGGGGAGAAGCTCGGTCATGCCCGCCCTTCAGGTGGCTTCGCGGTCGAAGGCCAGCTCGATCGCTTCCTCCAGGGTACCAGCGCACCGCAGCGGCGGCCCGCCGTTTATGGCGGTCGTCCCGGGCGGGCACACCAGACCCGAGACGCCCAGCTTCGCGGCCTCGGCCAGGCGCGGCCCGGTGTGCGAGACCGGCCGCACGCGGCCGGTCAGGCCGAGCTCGCCGAAGCAGGCCAGGCGGTGGGGCGCCGCCCGGCCACGGGCCGACGAGACGATGGCGAGCGCCACGGCCAGATCGGCAGCGGGCTCGTCCACGCGCACCCCGCCCGCCACGTTGACGAACACATCCGAGGCGCCCAGCGCAACGCCGGCATGGCGGCCGAGCACGGCCACGATCATCGAGAGCCGGTTGCGATCGATGCCGGTCGCCTGACGGCGAGGCATGGCCAGGTCGCTCGGCGCCACCAGGGCCTGCATCTCGAGCACGATCGGGCGCGTGCCCTCGATCGCCGGCAGCAGCACCGAGCCCGGCCCGGCGGGCTGGGGCTCGGCCAGCGCCGCCGACGGGTCGGAGACCGGTTCGAGGCCGGCGTCGGTCATCTCGAAGATGCCGATCTCGTCGGTCGAGCCGAAGCGGTTCTTGACCGCCCGCAGCACGCGCAGGTGCCGGTAGCGGTCGCCCTCGAACTGCAGCACCGCGTCGACCAGGTGCTCGAGCACGCGCGGGCCGGCGACCGCGCCGTCCTTGGTGACATGGCCGACCAGCACGATGGCGGTCGCGCCCCGCTTGGCCACCCGCAGCAGCCGCTCGGCCGACTCCCGCACCTGGGCGACGCTGCCGGGAGCCGACTGCAGCTCGGCGCTTCGGATCGTCTGCACCGAGTCGACCACGCACACGGCCGGCGCCTCGGCCACGATGGTGTCGCAGACCGTGTCGAGGTCGGTGTCGGCCAGCACGCGAATGCCGTCGCCGGCACCGATGCCGCTCGCGCCCGCAGCCGCACCTGGGCGGGCGACTCCTCGCCGCACACGAGCAGGGTGCGGCCGCCGGCCGCCGCGACCGCTGCCAGCACCTGCAGGAGCAGCGAGCTCTTCCCCACCCCCGGCTCGCCGCCGATCAGCACGAGCGAGCCCGGCACGAGGCCGCCGCCGAGCACCCGGTCGAGCTCGCCGATGCCCGTGGGGAGCCGGGCCGCGGTGAGCACGTCGACATCGCCGAGCCGGGTGACGGTGCCCGCGGCCCGCGGCCTTGCGGGGCGGCCCGCCGCCGGTCGCTCGAGCACCTCCTCGTGCAGGGTGTTCCACTCGCCGCAGGCCGAGCAGCGGCCCAGCCACTTGGGGCTCTGATGCCCGCACGAGGAGCAGACGAAGGCTGTGGGGGAGCGTGCCACGGACCGGCAATTGTCGCAGCCGGGTCGGCCGTCACTCGGCGCTGCACCAAAACGACGAGGGGCGCCGCAACGGGCGCCCCTCGATACTCACTCGTTCGGCCGGACTTACTTGCCGGACTCCTCGCCCGCGTCGTCGGCATCCTCGGCCTCGGCCTTGGGATCCTCGGCGGGTCCCTCGGCCGGAACCAGGTCTTCCGGCGGCGCATCGGGCACCTTCATCGGCGCGATCATCTGCAGCGAGATCTCCTCGTCGCCGTCGACCCAATCGACCAGCACGGTCGAGCCGGGCTCGATGTTGCGTCCGAGCACGAAGTCGGCCAGCGGGTCCTCGATGTAGCGCTGGATCGCCCGCCGCAGCGGCCGGGCGCCCATGGTCGGGTCGTAGCCCTTCTCGACCATGAAGTCCTTGGCCTTGTTGGTCAGCTCGATCGACACCTCGTGCAGCTTCATCTGCTCCCGCAGCCGGTTCATCAGCAGGTCGACGATCTGCTTGATCTCGTCCTTCGTGAGCTTCTGGAAGACGATGATCTCGTCGATGCGGTTGAGCAGCTCGGGCCGGAACATCTTCTTCACGTCGCCCATGATGCGGTTCTTCATGTCCTCGTACGAGACGCCCGTCTCGGACTCCTCCACGCTGAACCCGAGCGAGGTGTTCTTGGCGATCGACGCCGCCCCGATGTTCGAGGTCATGATCACGATCGTGTTGCGGAAGTCGACGTGGCGGCCCTGGGCGTCGGTCAGACGACCCTCCTCGAGCATCTGCAGGAGGATGTTGAACACGTCCGGATGGGCCTTCTCGATCTCGTCCAGCAGCACCACCGAGTACGGCTTGCGGCGCACGGCCTCGGTCAGCTGGCCGCCCTCGTCGTAGCCGATGTAGCCCGGAGGCGATCCCACCAGCCGCGACACCGCGTGCTTCTCCATGTACTCGGACATATCGACCTGGATCATGGCGTCATCGTCGCCGAACAGGAACTCGGCCAGCGTTCGCGCCAGCTCCGTCTTGCCGACGCCGGACGGGCCCAGGAAGATGAACGAGCCGGTCGGCCGCTTGGGATCCTTGATGCCCGCGCGGGCGCGCCGGATCGCCTTGCGAGACCGCCTGGATGGCGACGTCCTGGCCGATCATGCGCTTGTGGAGCTCCTCCTCCATGCGGATCAGCTTCTGCGACTCCGCCTCGGTGAGCTTGAAGACCGGGATGCCCGTCCACATCGAGACGATGTCGGCGATCTCCTCCTCGCCGATCTCGGCCTGGTCGGCCTCGCCGGAGGACTTCCAGTTCTCCTCCATCTCGCGCTTCTTGAGCGACAGCTTGCGCTCCTTGTCGCGCAGGTTCGCGGCCTTCTCGAACTCCTGGGCCTCGATCGCGGCCTCCTTCTCCTTGCGCACCGTCTCGATCTCGTCGTCGAGCTCCTTGTGCACCGGAGGCGCGGTCATCAGCTTGATGCGCATGCGCGACGCGGCCTCGTCGATCAGGTCGATGGCCTTGTCGGGCAGGTGCCGCTCCTGGATGTAGCGGCTCGAGAGCTCCGCCGCGGCCTGCAGGGCCTCGTCGGTGATCGCGACCCGGTGATGGGCCTCGTAGCGATCGCGCAGCCCCCGCAGGATCTGGACGGTGTCCTCGATGGACGGCTCGTCCACCTTGATCTGCTGGAACCGCCGCTCCAGGGCGGAGTCGCGCTCGAGGTACTTGCGGTACTCGTCGAGCGTGGTGGCTCCGATCGTCTGCAGCTCGCCGCGGGCGAGCGCAGGCTTGAGGATGGAGGCGGCGTCGATCGCGCCCTCGGCGGCTCCCGCGCCGACGAGATTGTGCAGCTCGTCGATGAACAGGATGATGTCGCCGCGCTGGCCGATCTCCTTCATGACCTTCTTCAGCCGCTCCTCGAACTCGCCGCGGTACTTCGAACCGGCCACCAGGGCGGCCAGGTCGAGCGTGTAGATCTGCTTGCCCTTGAGCAGCTCGGGCACCTGGTTTGACGAGATGCGCTGGGCGAGGCCCTCGACGACGGCGGTCTTGCCGACGCCCGGCTCGCCGATCAGCACCGGGTTGTTCTTGGTGCGGCGGGAAAGGATCTGCATGACCCGCTCGATCTCGTTCATGCGGCCGACGACGGGGTCGAGCTTGCCCTCGGTGGCCAGCTTGGTCAGGTTGCGGCCGAACTGGTCGAGCAGCTTGGAGCTCTTCTGGCCCTTCTCGCCCGCGCCCGCGCCGGCACCCGTGGCCGCGCGCCGTCCGGGACCGGACAGCATGCGGATGATCTCGTTGCGGATCTTCTCGGCATCGGCGTCGAAGTCGAGCAGAATCCGCGCCGCGACGCCCTCGTTCTCGCGCACGAGGCCGAGCAGGATGTGCTCGGTGCCGATGTAGTTGTGGCCGAGCGAGAGCGCCTCGCGCAGCGCCAGCTCGAGCACCTTCTTCGCCCGCGGGGTGAACGGGATCTGGCCGGTGGTGACCTCGTCACCCTGGCCGACGATCCGCGCCACCTGCGCGCGCACCTCCTCGACGGTGATGTCGAGCGTGTCGAGGACGCGGGCCGCCAGGCCCTCCTCCTCGCGCAGCAGGCCGAGCAGGATGTGCTCGGTACCGATGTAATTGTGCTTGAGGGTGCGAGCCTCATCCTGGGCCAACACCACAACCTGGCGGGCACGCTCCGTAAATCGCTCAAACATGCCGTGCCCCCTTTCCTGCCGATCTGGATCAGTGCGGATCAATTACCTCGCGCCGGACAGTCAAATAGGAGCTCCTAAGTGACGATCCGGTGCGGAGTGGACGGCCCAAACTATAGCACCGGCACCCCTGCTTCCCATGTCGCGCGCTCTTTGCGTGGCACAGTCATCGGCCCGCGGCGCCCCGGGCTTGAGTCCAAAATCGGCCGGGTGGACAGGGCCCCGGAAATGCGCGACCATGCCCCCGTGCGATACACCGTCGAGCACTTTCGCGCGATCGACGACGCCGATTCGCCCCTCGGGGTCATTTACGTCCCCACCGGGCGAGTCGACGAGGTCGACGCCGAGGACGAGCCGGGCGCCGCGGCCATCGCGCTCACGACCGATGCCGAGGTGCTCGAGGCCGACGTGATCAGCTACAACCCCGCCCAGGGCCTGTACGGGGTCGCGGGCGAGGACGAGGCCGTTCGGGTATCGTCGCCCGCATGAAAACTGACGAAGGCATGATCGATGTCCCCGGCGGCCGGGTGTGGTACCGGAGCGTCGGCGAGGGGGGTGTGCCGCTCCTGTGCCTGCACGGCGGGCCGGGCATGACACACGACTACCTGACGCCGCTGGAGGCGCTCGGCGACCGCCGCCAGGTGGTGTTCTACGACCAGCTCGGCAGCGGCGGCTCCGACCGGCCCGAGGATCTCTCGCTGTGGACCGTCCCGCGGTTCATGGCCGAGCTCGACGCCGTCCGTGACGCGCTCGGGCTCGACCGGATCCACCTGTTCGGCAGCTCGTGGGGCGGCATGCTCGCCATGCAGTACGTGCTCGACAACCCGCGCCGGCCGGTCAGCCTGATCATGGCCGGAAGCCCGGCCAGCGCCCCCGCGTGGAACGTGTTCTGCCAGGAGCTCCTGGACGAGATGCCGGCCGAGGAGCGGGAGCTGATCGAGCGCCTCGAGGCCGAGGACAAGATGCTCGAGCCGGAGTACGAAGAGGCGATGATGCCCTTCTACCACCGCCACGTGTGCCGGATCGACCCGTTCCCCGACTTCGTCCAGCGCTCGTTCGAGCGGATGAACCCGACCATCTACCACTACATGGCGGGGCCGAGCGAGTTCCGGATCGTGGGCACCCTGCGCGAGTGGGACATCATGGACCGGCTGGGCGAGATCTCGGTGCCGGCGCTGGTCACCGGCGGCCAGTACGACGAGTGCCGGCCGTCACACCTGCGCGAGGTGCACGCCCGCATCCCCGGGAGCAGGCTCGAGATCATCCCCGACGCGTCGCACCTGAGCTTCGCCGAGCGGCCCGAGATCTTCATCCCGATCGTGAACGACTTCATGGCCGAGACCGAGGCGCACTTCTAGCGGTCCCGGAGGGTCGGGAACAGGATCACCTCGCGGATCGAGCGCACGCCGGTCAGCACCATCGCCAGCCGGTCGATGCCGATGCCCACGCCCGCGGTCGGCGGCATGCCGTACTCCAGCGCGAGCAGGAAGTCCTCGTCCATCGGGTGCGCCTCGGCGTCGCCGGCGGCGGCCGCCGCCCGGGCCTCCTCGAACCGCACCCGCTGCTCGGCCGGGTCGTTCAGCTCGGAGTAGCCGTTGGCGAACTCCATGCCCAGGCAGAAGGCCTCGAATCGCTCGACCAGGTTCGGGTCGGCGGGCGAGCGCTTCGCGAACGGTGACAGCTCGATCGGGTAGTCGACGAGGAACGTCGGCCGCTCGAGGGCCGGCTCGACGAAGTGCGAGAGCAGGTGATCGACCGCCTGCGCCCAGGTCGCGTCGCCCGACGTGTCCAGGTCGCGGTCGCGCATGAATGCCACCAGCCGGTCGCGGTCGCGATCGGCCATCGGGTCGATCCCGGCGTGCTGCACGATCGCATCGCGCAGCGGCACCCGCGGCCACGGCGGCGTCAGGTCGACGGGCGCGCCGGCGGCGGCGCCCGCGGCGGCCACGATCCGCTCGGTGCGGTCCATCCCGGCCTCGAAGTCGGCGTAGGCCTCGTACCACTCGAGCATGGTGAACTCGGGGTTGCGCTTGAAGCTCGTGCCCTCGTTGCGGAAGTCCTTGCTCAGCTCGTACACCCGCTCGAGGCCGCCCACGATCAGGCGCTTCAGGTAGAGCTCGTCGGCGATGCGCAGGTAGAAGTCGCGCTCGTACTCCTCGTAGCGGGTGACGAACGGCGTGGCCGCGCCGCCGCCGTAGATCGGCTGCAGCACCGGCGTCTCGACCTCGATGAAGCCGGTCTCGTCGAGCACGGCCCGTACGGCCGTCACGATCGCCGAGCGGGCGAGCGCGATCCGGCGGGCGTCCTCGTTCACCAGCAGATCGAGGTAGCGCTGGCGGTAGCGCTGCTCGACGTCGGCCAGGCCGTGGTGCTTCTCGGGCAGCGGGCGCAGGCACTTGGCCAGCGGGCCGCCACTCGTCCACGCGCAGGCTGAGCTCGCCCCGGCGGCTCACGAAGACCTCGCCGTGGACGGCGACGACGTCGCCCAGGTCGCAGTCGGCGAGCGCCTCGAGGCCCGCCTCGCCGAGCACGTCGAGCGTCGCGTGCAGCTGCAGCTTCCCGGTGCGGTCGGTCAGGTCGAGGAAGATCGCCTTGCCGTGGCCGCGGCGGCCGCTGATCCGGCCCGCAACCCACAGCGCCTGGCCGCTCTCGGCCCCCGCGTCGAGGTCGCCGAACTGCTCGCGCACGGCGGCCACCTCGACGCGCGCGGGCGTGCGCGCCGGGTAGGGATCAACCCCGGCCCGGCGGAGGGCCTCGACCTTCGCGATCCGGTCCGACCGGATCTGCTGCTCGACGTCGCTCGACACGGCGCCAAGGATATTGCCCAGACCGGCGCCGCGAAGGCGTCAGGACGCCTTGATGTCCATGATCTTGAGCCGGATGGCGCCCGCGGGCACCGACACCTCGACGGTCTCGCCCTTCTTGTGACCGAGCAGGGCGCGGCCCGACCGGCGATTCGTTCGAGAGCCGGCTCTGGGCCGGGTCGGCCTCGGCCGAGCCGACGATCTGGTAGGTGTCGATGTCGCCTGCGTCGACATCCTTGACCTTCACCCGCGTGCCCACCCCGACGACGTCGGTTGTGACGGCCTTGGGGTCGATCACGCGGGCGGATCGCAGCTGCTCCTTGAGCCGGGCGATGCGATGCTCGAGCAGCGCCTGCTCGTTCTTGGCGTCGTCGTACTCGGAGTTCTCGCTGATGTCGCCGAACTCGCGCGCCTCGCGGATGCGGTCCGCCACCTCGCGGCGCTTGTTCGTCTCGAGATCCTCGATCTGCTCCTTCAGCTTCTCGTATCCGTCTGGGGTGAGAATGACGTCTTTTTCCACTGCTCTCATCATCCTTCGGGTGTTCGAAAACACGGAAACGGCGCCTGGCCGGGAATGGCGCAATTTGCAGCATATTTCCCAGCAGACACCGAGCGGGGGCGGATTATAGGTCATGGCGCGATCAGCCGTCAAACATTCGCCGCCGGTACCATCCGGCGATGGTCGACATGACCGAAAGCTGGGCGATCGGCGACGTCGAGATCCCTTCCCGGATCGTGCTCGCGCCCATGGCGGGCGTGTCGGTGCAGGCGTTCCGGCGGCAGGGGCGGCGGTTCGGGGCCGGCCTCGTGTGCTCCGAGATGGTGTCGTCGTGCGGGCTTTCCTACGGCAACGAGCGCACGCTCGGCTACCTGCGCATCTCCTCCGACGAGCACCCGCTGGCGGTGCAGATCTTCGGCTCGGAGCCCGAGCGGATGGCCGAGGCGGCGCAGATGGTGGTGGCGGCCGGCGCGGACATCGTCGACATCAACTTCGGCTGCCCCGTGCGCAAGGTGACCAAGACCGGCGCCGGGGCGAGCGCGCTCGAGGATCACGACCTGGCCTGCGAGCTCGTGGGCGCGGTCGTCGATGCGGTCGACGTGCCGGTGACCGTCAAGATGCGGCGCGGGCTTCGCAACGGATCGCGCACGGCGCTCGACCTCGGCCCCAAGCTCGAGGCGGTGGGGGCGGCGTCGCTCACGCTGCACCCGCGCTCGGCGCAGCAGATGTACACCGGCACCGCCGACCACTCGCTCACCGCCGAGCTGGTCGAGCGGGTGGGCGTGCCCGTGATCGCCTCGGGCGACATCACCGACCGCCGCTCGGCCGAGCGGGTGATCGAGGCCACGGGCGCGGCCGCGGTGATGGTCGGCCGCGGCGCCCAGGGGCGGCCGTGGGCTCTGCGCGAGATGGCCGGCGATGCCGGCGCCGAGGCCGACACCGGCGAGGTCGTGGCCGAGCTCGTGCGCTTCATGCGCGAGGTGGTGCGCGAGATGGGCGAAGAGCGGGCGACCGGGTTTCTGCGCAAGTTCTACGGCTGGTATCTGCGCGGAGCGCCCGGGGCGAAGCAGGTCCGCGGCATGCTCATGATGTGCCAGACCGTCGAGGCGGCCGAGCACACGCTGATCGGCTTCTACCCCGAGGCGCGGTCACTCCTGGCCGCCCACGAGGCCGAGCTGGAGCTGCTGCCCGACTCCGGCTCGGATCGCCTGCTCGACCTGCCGATCTCGATCTACGGCGGCGGCTGACCCACCGCCCGCGTGTCACAGAACACGCGCAAAAGCCACACCCAAACCAACCGGGGACTGTCCCCGCTTGGTGTTCGCCCTGCTAGGGCGTGCGGGTGCGGGCCGCGTCCACGGCCAGGGCCAGGCGGCGGGTGCGGGTTTCCGGCCGCTTCGCGTCCAGCACGGCGTTCACGTACTCCTTGCGGTGGGTGTAGGACATCGCGTCGAACGCCGCCCGGACGGCCGGGTCGGCGTCGAGGGCGGCCGCCAGGTCGGCCGGGATGTCGACCGTCCGGGGCGCATCGTCGCGCTCGATCTCGATCGTGACGGTGTCGCCCGGCTTCACGTGGCCGGCCTGGGCACGGGTGTCCTTGCGGAAGCCGACGCAGTGGGTTCCGTCGCCCATCGGCATGGTGGATCCCCGGAACGGCACGCCGTTCACCGACCCCGTCACGGGAATCCGCGCCCGGCCGCCCATCGCCGCGGCCACCTCGGCCGGCAGCAAGACCGCCGGCAGATCGCCGTCCACACCGCCGCCCAAAACGGCGTCGAATCGGTGCCGGCTCATGCCCGCATGATCGCAGAGCCGGCGTTCGCCGTGCGCTAAAGTTTGGATCCAAATGGCGGAGCGAAAAGCCGATCCCTACCGCGACATGGACGTGATCGACGCCCGTGCGCCCCGGTTCAACCAGGCTGTGATCGGGATGCTCGCCCTGGTCGCGGTGCTGACCGGCTGGTGGCCTTTGCTGGGGCTGCTCGCACTCCAGTTCGCACTCGGCCTGACGCTGGGACGGCGCTGGTGCCTGCCCTGCGTCGCCTACTTCGAACTCGTGCAGCCGCGCTTCGGCGAGGGCCCGCTCGAGGATGCTCGTGCTCCCCGCTTCGCGAACATGATCGGGTTCACCGTCCTCACGGCGGCGACCATCGCCAGTGCCGCAGGGTTTCACACGCTCGGCTGGGCGCTGGCACTGCTCGTGGCGGCGCTCGCCCTGCTCGCGGCGGCAACCGGGTTCTGCACCGGCTGCGAGATCTACCGCATCAGCGCGCACCTGCGCGGCATCGGCCACGGCGATCTGCGCCGCATCGACCCCGCCGACGTCGGCATCACCGACGGCGGGCCGGCCGAGACCGTGGTGCAGTTCACCCATCCGCTCTGTTCCGACTGCCAGACGATGGAACGGCGCCTGCGCGACGCCGGCCGGGCGGTCGTGACGGTCGACGTCCGCAGCCGCCCCGACCTGGCCCGCAAGTACGCCATCGGCATCGTGCCCACGGCGGTCGCGGTCGACCGCGGCGGCGCGGTCACCGCCCGCATCGCGTAGAACCGGGCCGGTTCAGCCCGGGTTGTTGCGCTCCCAGATCATGCGCAGGCCCTCGAGGGTCAGCCACGGCTCGACGTGCTGAACGGTCTCGCAGTGCGGTGCGACGAGCGGCGCCAGGCCACCCGTCGCGACCGTCGTCGCCTCGCCGCCGAGCTCGAGCCGGAACCTGCGCACGAGCCCGTCCACCAGGCCCGCGCACCCGAACACCGCCCCCGACTGCACGTTGGTGTCGGTGTTGGTGCCGATGGCATGCGCGGGCGCCACCAGTTCGACGGTCTGCAGCCTCGCCGCGCGGTCCCCGAGCGCATCCACCGCAACCTGCAGGCCGGGCGCGATCGCCCCGCCGACGAAGTCGCCGGCGGCCGAGACGGCGTCGAAGTTGATCGCCGTGCCGAAGTCCACCACGATGCACGGCCCGCCGTACATGGCGTGCGCGGCGACGCTGTTTGCGACCCGGTCGGGGCCGACCTCCAGCGGATTGTCGACCCGCAGCGCCACCCCGGTGCGGACGCCGGGGCCGACCACGAGCGCCTCGTGCCCTAGGTGGTCACGGCTCATGGCCGCATATTCGACCGCGAGCTGCGGCACGCTGGAGGAGACGACCACGGCCGCGATCGCGTCGAGCGCGTGCCGCCGCAGCTCCAGGAGCCCGACGAGCGTGACGGCCAGCTCGTCGCCAGTGTGCGTGCGCACCGTGGTCGTCCGCCAGTGCTCGCGCAGCGTCCGGCCCTCGTACAGGCCGGCAACCGTCTGCGTGTTACCGACGTCGAGTGCGAGCAGCATCACTCATCGCCGAGCTCGAAGCCGGTCGGGAACGTCGTCTCGATCGTGTTCTCCGGCCTGAGCTCCTCGATGGTGACGTCCTGGGTGGTGTGCACCTCGGCGCGGGGGATGATCCGGCTGGGCCGGTTCTTGTCCCAGACCCACACATCCTCCATCGTCAGGTGCACCAGCGGGTATGCGGGCGAGTTGGCCGTCTCCATCTCGAGCCGGTTGCAGAGGTACGTCGCCTCGGCCGTCAGCACGCAGTAGCGGAACAGTCCGAACACGCTTGCGTACTCGCGCTTGAGCCGCAGCTCGAGCTCCGCATCGAACTCCTCAAGATCTTCGATGTAGGACATGCGCGGAGTCTAGATGCTCCCGTCAGGCATCACAGGACGCCGGGGATGAGCCGCTTCGTGCGGGCGGCGTACTCGGCGTATTCCGGGAACTCGGCCCGGATGTTGCGCTCCTCATAGCCGGTGCGGGCGAGCTGCAGCCCGACACAGCCGAGCCACGCGACGCCGGCCCAGAGCGGGTCGTGCGAGCCGAGGACGATCCCGAAGACGGCGGTCAGCTCACCCAGGTAGAGCGGATGGCGCACCAGCCGGTAGGGGCCGCGGGTCACGAGCCCGCGCACGTCGGGCAGGATGCCGAAGCAGCGGCCCAGGACGATCACGGAGCCGATCGCGAACGAGAGTCCGGCGATCAGGAGCACGTCCGACGCGATCACCGCGGCGCCACCATCGGTGCGCGCGCCGAAGAGGCCGACGGCGATCACCGACACCTGCGACAGGAGCGCGACCATCACCCCCACCGGCGAGCGGTTGCGCCGAAGCGGCGCCGGGCGGATGTTGATGAGGACGATGAACAGGCCCCAGAGCCCTGCCGAAAGACTGTGGAAGATGGCGGCACTCGGCGAGGGCGCGGCGGCCGCGCCCAGGATCGAGATGGTGGCCATGGTGCTGAAGAGCAACGTCGGGATCAGCCGCGAGCCGACCATCGTGAACAGATCTGAGGCGCGCGTGAACGGTGAGGCCGCGAGGTCGGTCATACACCGGTCATCGGCGCCGGGCGGCGACTACATGAGGGGGACGCCGGTCGGCTCGACGCCCTGGGGCTCGAGCCGTCGCAGCCACGCCTCGACCGTTGCCCCTTGCAGCTCCAGGCCCGGAGCGAGCTCGGCCAGCGGCCGCAGCACGAACTCGCGCTCGTGCGCCCGCGGGTGGGGCAGCGTCAGCCGTGCGTCGTCGCGGCGCTCACCCTCGTACCAGAGTAGGTCGAGGTCGAGCGTGCGCGGCCCATTCTGGATCGTGCGGACACGGCCGAAGCGGGCCTCGACCGCCATCAGTTCGTCGAGAAGCGCGTCGGGTGAGAGCCGCGTCGAGACCTGCGCCACCGCGTTTTGGAAGTCGGGCTGGTCGGCGAGGCCGATCGGGGTGCTGCGGTAGATGTGCGAGCCGGCGGTCACCGTGACCGCCGACCGGCCGAGCTCGACGGCCGCGGCACGCAGCGTCGATGCAGGGTCGCCGAGGTTCGCACCGAATCCGACATAGGCCTGCCTCACCCCTCCGGGGGCACTTCCCATAGATCACCTTTACGAGTTGTTCACATTTGCCGATGGTCTTTTCAGGCCGGCGTCGCGTTGTATCGCCGACCGCTCCAAGCTCAGACCAAGGATGTTGCCATGCTGATCCTCGCGGAACTGACCGTCGTCCTCGTGCTGTGCCCTGCGGCCCTCGCCATCTGGGCCGACACGCGCTATCCCAACCTGCGCCCGACCGGGTTCCGGCGCACGACCATCCACCTTGGGATCGGCGGCGTGCTGGGCCTCGTCCTCCTGCGACCGCTGCTCCTCGGCATCGGCGACCTCGTCTCGGGCGCGGCCGGCCAGGCCGCCGCGATCGCGGCCGCCTGCGCGGTCACCACCTACTGCCTGACCGTCTCCGTGTGGATCGTGCGCTGGGCCGCCGACACCATGCGCGCGGGCGGCTGACCTACGCCATCACTTCGCGCAGGGCCGCGGCGGCCTCCGCGCGGGTGCGCGCCTTGAGCTTGCGCAGGATCGCCTTCACGTGCCAGCGCACCGTCTCGGGCGAGAGGAACAGGCGGTGCGCGATCTCGGACGTCGTCTCGCCGGCGGCGATCAGCTGCAGGATCTCGAGCTGGCGCGGAGTCAGCCGCTCGCGGTGCGGCAACTTGGTGGCGATGACCATGCGCCGCTGGGTGTCGCGCACGTCGGCGATGAGGTGCGCAGCCATCCGCCGCGACAGCGCGGCCTCGCCGCGCAGGACGCCGCGCAGGGCCTCGGCCAGCCGCTCGGGAGACTGATCCTTGGTCAGGTAGCCGACTGCGCCGGCGCGCACCGCGGCGATCATGTCGGCCGGGTCGCGCGACTCGCTCAGCATGACCACGCGGACGCGCTCGCCGTAGAGCTCGTACAGGCGGCGGGTGGCGTCGATGCCGCTGCCGTCGCCGAGCTGCAGATCCATGAGGACGATGTCGGGCATGCGGGCCTCGATGACGTCGATCGCCTCGCGGACGGTCGCCGCCGACCCCTCGACGCGGAACCCCTCGGCGCCGAGCAGGTCGATCAAGCCGCGCCGAAACAGTGGCTGGTCCTCGACCACCACGATCCGCATACCGTCCATGAGTCCGTTATACGTGCGGATCGGGGCGGCCGATAGCCACACGCTCGACCGTGACCGCGACCTCCCCGAATTCATGCGTGATCGGCGCGTCGGGCTTTGCCACCCGAACGCGGACGTCCGCGACCGGGTACCGGCCGAGCAGGTCGTCGGCAATCACCGCGGCCAGCCGTTCCAGAAGGTCGTAGGGCCCGCCCGTTGCGAGCTCGACCACGCGGTCGCACACCGCCGAGTAGTCCATCGCGTCGGCCAGGTCGTCGCTGGCCTCGGCGGGCGAGGGCGGGCACCCGAGCCAGACGTCGATCACGAACGTCTGGCCGTGCTCGCGCTCGGAGGCCAGCACGCCGTGGTGGGCGAACACGCGCAGGCCGCGGATCTCGACGGTGAGTGCGCTCACGGGGCGGCCTCGATCGCCGCGGCCACGGCCAGCGCCTGCCGCGTCGGCGTGACCGCGTGCACCCGCAGCATCCACGCACCCCGCCGCACGGCATCCAGGTTCACCGCCACGGTGGCGACCTCTCGCCCCTCCTCCGGCTCGCCGGTGAGCGCGCCCAGGAACGACTTGCGCGATGCGCCCACGAGCAGGGGCGGGCCCACGGCCACGAGCCGGTCGAGGTGGCGCAGCAGCGTCAGGTTGTGCGCGACTGTCTTGCCAAAACCGATGCCCGGATCGATGCAGATCTGGTCGGGCGAGATCCCGCTCGCCCGCGCGAACTCGACCCGCTCGGCCAGGAACGCCGAGACCTCGGCGACAACGTCGGTGTATCGGGGGTCGCGCTGCATCGTCTTGGGCTCGCCCAGCATGTGCATCAGGCACACGGGCACGCCCGCCTCGGCGATGACGCCCGCCATGGCGGGGTCGTGGCGCAGCGCCGTGACGTCGTTGACGAAGCCGGCGCCGGCGCGGATCGCTTGCGCGGCGACCTCGGCCTTGACCGTGTCGATCGAGATGGGCACGTCGGTCGCGTGCACCAGTCGCTCGATCACCGGCAGCACCCGCCCCAGCTCGACCTCGAGCGGGACCGGGTCGGAGCCGGGCCGGGTCGACTCGCCGCCGATGTCCAGCAGGTCGGCGCCCTCGGCCGCCAGCTGGAGCCCGTGGACCACCGCCGCGTCGGGGTCGAGGAACGCGCCGCCGTCGGAGAACGAGTCGGGGGTGACGTTGACAACGCCCATCACGGCCGGGGCCGGAAATCGCTCGCGCAGCGGCAGCACGCCGCGCAGCCTAGAGGACTAGTTGTATGTGAGGGCGGTGGCCTCGGTGATCTCGCGCTCCCAGTGGGGCGAGAACGTCCACGTCCCGGTGCTCGGTACGAACATCTCGGTCGACGAGTTGTTGTCGAAGCCCATCGCGTCGACCGCGCCGAGCTGGACGAGCATCTTGCCCCAGTTCCAGCCGTAGACGCCGTCGCCATAGTCGACGCCGCCGGTGATGATCAGCCAGCCACGGGTGTTCGACCGCGCGACCGCGGGCCGCCAGTGCGGGTACATCCACTGCCAGCCGCCGTCGCTCGACATCATCGGTGGGTCGAAATTTGGCGTCGGATACGTGACCTTCCCATCCTTCACGAGCTGCGGCTTGCCACCCATGACGTCCTGCACGCTGGCCCACTTGGGGGCGTCGACCGCGACCGTGATCATGTTGTGCGAATGCGCCTTACCCTCGGCCAGCGCTGTCAGGTCGGTGGCGGCGAGGGGGTGCGGGGCGCTCGGGTTGGCGATGATCAGGGCCTGGCCGGACTGGAGCTGCACCGACGTTCCGGACGCGCAGACGTACGACGGACATACGGCGTTGGAAACGGGCAGCCCGACCGTCGTGACCACGCCGTCGCCGTCGCCGAAACGGAAGCCGCGCACGGTCTCCTTGGTGTCGTTGCCGGTGGTGTTCGAGACCTGCTCGCTGCCCTGGAGCATGGTCGTGAACGGGCTCGGAGTTGCGGTATCGCCGACGACGAACCCGACCCACCCGGTCGGGACGTTGACCGGCGCGGTGAGGGTGGTCTTGATCGCCACCTGATCGCCCTTGATCCCGCTCAGGCTCGAACCGGGGTTGAACGCCGCGATGGTCGCGGTCTGGCCCTCCTCGAGCGTGACCTTGGCCGGCTTCGCGGTCGGCGTGCCCATGATCATCTCGCCGCCGGGCTTGAACCCCACGGCGTCGGGCTCGTTGAAGCCGCCCGGGTCGATCACCTGGCGCGCGTGCACCAGGATCCCGCTCGGGTCACCGACACTCCACGACGACGGGTCGCTGCCGAAGAAGTCGCCGTTGATGGCCCCGAGCAGTCCGGACGGGCGGGCATTCGAGGCGGCCCACTGCGAGATCGTGCCGAGCGCAATGGCGCCGCTCGCGTTCGGCGTATTCAGCGGCTCCGCCTGCAGATTGACATGCGGGTCGCCGAGCGGCCACGAGAGCTTGTAGATGCTCTGCATCGGGCCGGAGCGCATCTTCGCGCGCAGATGCTGGAGCGTGACGCCCGTGCGCAGCGTCTTGGTGCACCACAGCGGAACGGGCGGACAGCGATAGGACACGATCGGACCGCTGATATGCGGCGTCGTTGCCATCGCCGCCTGTGCCGGGACGAGGACGGCGACCCCGGCGAGCGCAAGCGTGAGTGAGACCCGTGCAGCCATCTACCCCGTGATCGGCATGCGGGCGCAGAGGGTCGCCCCCCCAAAGTGGTGATCAGCCCGGACGTATCGCGGTGATCAGGAGGGCTGCGGAGACTCCGGCGGCGGGCCGGAGGCGATGTTGCCGGGAAGCGGCAGCCCGATCCCGCGCGGCCGCGACGGCTCCTTGCGGGGCTGCTCGGCCGGCGTCTCGGTCACCCGCGGCTCCTGGTCGACGAACACGACCTCGGGATCCTCGCCGGCGAGCAGCCGCTGGAACTGGCTGGCGTCGAACGTCTCGTACTGGATCAGGATCTTGGACATCCGGTTCAGCTCGTCGATGCTGCCGCCCAGCACCTCGCGGGCGCGCTCGTGGGCGTGCTCGACGATGCGGCGGATCTCGTCGTCGATCTCGCGCGCGATCTCCTCGGAGTAGTCGGCCTCGTGGCCGAAGTCGCGGCCCAGGAACGGCTGGCTGGAGTCGCGGCCGAACGTGCGCGGGCCGAGCTTCTCGGACATGCCCCAGCGCGTGACCATGCGCTTGGCGGTGTCGGTCGTCTTGTTCAGGTCGTCCTCGGCGCCGGTGGTGACCTCGCCGAACACGAGCTCCTCGGCGGTGCGCCCGCCCAGGTTCTTGGCCAGGCCGTCCATCAGCTCGACGCGCGAGCGCATGAACTTGTCCTCGGACGGCAGCGTGACCACATAGCCGAGCGCCATGCCGCGGCCGACGATCGAGATCTTGTGCACCGGGTCGTTGTGCTCGAGGTAGTGCCCGACCAGCGCGTGCCCCATCTCGTGCACGGCGGTGATCTCGCGCTCCTTGGGCGACAGCAGCCGGGTCTTCTTCTCGGGCCCGGCGATGACCCGCATGATGCCCTCTTCGAGCTCCAGGTTCTCGATCTGCTTCTTGCCCTTGCGGGCGGCGAGCAGCGCGGCCTCGTTGACCAGGTTGGCCAGGTCGGCGCCGGTGAATCCGGGCGTCTGGCCGGCCAGCGCCTCGAGGTCGACGGCCGAGGCCATCGGCTTGCCGCGGCTGTGCACCTCGAGGATGCGCTTGCGGCCGACCCGGTCGGGGCGGTCGACCACGACCTGGCGGTCGAAGCGGCCCGGGCGCAGCAGCGCGGGGTCGAGGATGTCGGGCCGGTTGGTGGCGGCGATCAGGATCACGTTGTCCTTCATCTCGAAGCCGTCCATCTCGACCAGGAGCTGGTTCAGCGTCTGCTCGCGCTCGTCGTGACCGCCGCCCATGCCGGCGCCGCGATGGCGGCCGACGGCGTCGATCTCGTCCATGAAGATGATGCACGGCGAGTTCTGCTTGGCCTGCTCGAACAGGTCGCGCACGCGGCTGGCGCCGACGCCGACGAACATCTCGACGAAGTCCGAGCCCGAGATCGAGAAGAACGGCACGCCCGCCTCACCCGCGACCGCGCGGGCGAGCAGCGTCTTGCCGGTGCCGGGAGGCCCGAACAGCAGCACACCCTTGGGGATGCGCGCGCCCAGCGCCTGGAACTTCTTCGGGTTCTCGAGGAACTCCTTGATCTCCTGCAGCTCCTCGACGGCCTCGTCGACGCCGGCCACGTCCTTGAACGTGATCTTGGGCGAGTCGACCGACATCCGCTTGGCGCGGCTCTTGCCGAAGCTCATCACCTTGGAGCCGCCGCCCTGCATCTGGTTCATCAGGAAGATCCAGAAGACGAAGAAGAGCAGGAAGGGCAGGATCGTGATCAGCGCGCTCCACCACGGCGAGCCGCCGGTCTTCGTGCCGTTGATGGTCTGGACGCCCTGCTTGTTCGCGAGGGAGAGCTCCTGGTTCAGAAGCTCGATCGACGGGATGCCGACGCTGAACGACTTCGCGCCCTCGTAATAGGTGACGCTGTTGCCGCCAAGATCCGTCTTGATCTGCGTAACGCGGTTCTGCTGGGTCGCCTGGGTCAGGGTCGACCAGGTTGGGCCAGGGGTGCTGCTTGACGAGTTGACGATCTTCAGCGCGAAGAACGCCAGCACCAGCACGACGAGAATTGGAAAGAGTGCGCTCTTGAAAAGTCTGTTCACGACGCTTCGCCTACTTCTCCCAGGGATAGGTCCGGACGGCCCTGCCCGCGGTCGCCGGGAGCCTCACACCGGTCCAAACGATACCACGGTGTTTTCGCTCGCCCGGGTATCGGCACCGACGCGCCCGTTCTGAAGCCCGTCGACCGGAATCGCCTACGAGAACTCGTCTGGCAGCTTGGATTCGTCCAAGGCGGCCACGTACGGCAGGCCGCGGTAGCGCTCGCCGTAGTCGAGGCCGTATCCGATCGCAAACCGGTTGGGGATCTCGAAGCCCACATAGCGGCAGACGACGTCCGCTTTGCGCCGGGCCGGCTTGGTCAGGAGCGCACACACCTCGAGCGTCGCCGGCCGGCGCGCGCGCAGGTTGCGCAGGAGGTAGGACAGGGTCAGGCCGGAGTCGACGATGTCCTCGATCACGACCACGTGGCGGCCCTCGATGTTGGCCTCGAGATCCTTGAGGATCCGCACCACGCCGGACGAGTCGGTGCTGTTGCCGTAGCTCGAGACGGCCATGAAGTCGATCTCGCAGGGCACGGTGATCCGCCGCACGAGATCCGCCAGGAAGAAGACCGCGCCCTTGAGCACGCAGACGAGCAGCGGGTCGAGGCCCACGTAGTCGCGTGAGAGCTCTTCGCCCAGCTCTTCGACCCGGGCCCGCAGCGCATCGGCCTCGACGAGCACCTCGGCGATCAGCGGATCGCGCTCGAGGCCGGTCGCATCGACGTTCATCGCGGCGGAGGATACCGGGTTCCGGGCGGCACGAAGGCGAGAGTCGAGCGGTCGCGCACCGCCTCGAGATCGCGGCCGAGCGACAGCCGCTCGACGCCGGTGCGGCGCGCGGCCACCGCCTCGAGCTTGGCGGTCAGCGCCCGCGGCAGCCGCAGCGGCCGGCCGGCGGCCTGCTCGGCGGCCTCGCGCAGCACCAGCACACGCAGGGCGCGCGGCAGATCGTCCAGGCCCGGGAGATCGATGCGGGGCTCGACATGGCTTCCGGCCAGCTCCCGCAGCAGCCCGTCCAGTTCGCCCAGCAGCTCGGCGGAACGGGCCAGGTTCACCTCCGCGCCGGGGTGGACGCGGCGCAGCGCGGGCATCACCTCGTGGCGGATCAGGTTGCGGCGCAGGCGCGGTCGGAGTTGGTGGCGTCCTCGCGCGGCTCGACCCCGCGGCCCGCGCACCACTCGCGCGTCTCGTCGGCGGTCACGCACAGAAGCGGCCGGGCGATGCCGTCGCTGAGCGGGCGCATCGCACCGATCGCGCGGGCGCCGGACGACGAAACCAGCCGGTAGATCACCGTCTCGGCCTGGTCGGACAGCGTGTGCCCGGTCGCGATCGGCCGGCCGGCGGCGTGCTCGCGGGCCGCGGCGTAGCGAGCCTCGCGCGCGCGGGCCTCGACGTTCGGCCCGGCGGGCACGTCGACGGCGACCACCGTCGCTCCCAGCCCGGCGCAGTGCATCGCGTCGGCCAGCCCGTCTGTCCCGCGCAGGCCGTGCTCCACATGCAGCGCCTCGACCTGGTACCCGAGGTCGCCCAGCACCCCCCACACGCAGACCGAGTCGGCTCCGCCCGAGACCAGCGCCAGCACGGCCTGGCCGGGCTCGAACAGGGCGTGCGCAGCGATGTAGCCGGCGACCCGGCTAGTCAGCGGTTCCGGTTCGGCCATTCTCGATCAGCACGAAGCGGCGCACGAACGTCGTGCCCAGCTCGATGTAGCGGGCGTGCGCCGCCTGGGCGGCCTCGTCGTCGCCGGCGCCGCGGGCGCGCTCGATCTCGGCCTGCAGATTGGCCAGGCGCTGCTCCAGGCGCAGCTCGAGCTGCTGCTCGCGGGTGAGGTCGGCATCGCGGCCGAGCAGGCGCAGCGCCCGCGGCCGCCACAGCGTTGCCAGCCGCTCGAGCCGTGGGTCGGTGGTGCGATCGAGCAGCGTCCAGCCGCGCTCGGCAAAGGGCAGGAGCGCCGCCTCGTCGAACGCCGCATACACCGCCTCGGCTGAATATTGAGTGCCTGGCACCGAATATTCATGGGTGAGGCGGCCGCCGCAGCTGCAGGGCGCGAGCAGCGGCGCGACGTGCGACTCGATGCCCTCACTGCCGAGCCGGAAGCCGGCCTCGCCGTGCACCGCGAGCCGCACCAGGCCGACCTCGAGCGATCGGGTCGCGAGCTCGTGTCCGGCGCCGCACGTGCGGCACCGCCACGGATCGGTGCGTGCCGCGGGGATCATCCAGACACGGTAGCGGACAGGAACTCGCGGATCTCAGCCGCAAACGCGTAGGGCGCCTCCAGCATCGGCATGTGGCCGACCCCGGGCAGGACGCATTCGCGAGCCCGAAGCGCCGTCACGAGCGGCGGGCCGTTCTCCCAGCTGCTGCGGTCACGGTCGCCCCACATCACGAGCGCGGGGGCGCGGACGGCGGCGCAGAGCGCCCCAAGGTCGAGGGTCTCCAGAGCCGGCAGCACCGCGGACACGGCGGGCGCCGCCCGGGCCGCGTCGGCGAGCATCGCCCGGCCCATCACCGGGTCAAAGCCATCGAGGCTCGCCATGCCGACGAACCAGCCGAACACCGCGCGGCGGGGGAGTGAGTGGGTGGCCGCCGCGTCGCCCCAGACCGGCTCGGTGGCCGCCAGCGCCCGGTGGAACGGGAGCACGAACCGCGCCCGGCGCAGCTCGAGCGGGACCATCCCGATCGGGGAGCACGCCACCACCCCCGCGACCGGCCGCTCGGCGGCCCAGGCCACGGCCAGCGGTACCCCGAACGAGTGGCCGAGGACGACGGGCCGCTCGATCCCCACCCGGTCGACCGCGTGGGCCATCAGGCTGACGGCGGCCTCGAACGAGAACGGTTCGAGCGCGTCGGATCCGCCGTGACCGGGCAGGTCGAGGGCCACGACGTGGTGCGTCTGTGCCAGGCGCTCGGCGAAGGGCTCGAAATACGCGCGCGAGCCGGTCAGCCCGTGCAGCAGCACCACCGGCGCTCCCGACCCCCATTCCGCCAGTTTGACATGCAGTCCCCCGACGGCGAATGTGCGCTCATGCACCCTCCGGACGCTACCAGCAGCGCGGCCGACGAATACCGCCGTCGCAGCGCGCAGAACTGGGACACCGCCGCGCCCGGATGGGAGTCCGAGCGCGACCGGGTGCGGACGATGAGCGGACCGCTGACCGCCTGGCTCGTCGCGAACCTCGACCTGCGCCCGGGAGCGGCGGTGCTCGAGGTGGCGGCCGGCCCCGGCGACACCGGCCTGGAGGTCGCCAGGAGCCTGGGCGGCGACGGCACCGTGATCCTCTCCGACCGTTCGCCCGCCATGGTCGAGGTGGCGCGCCGCGCGGTGGCGGCGGCCGGCCTCGGAAATGTGGAGCTGCGGGTGCTCGACGCCGAGTCGATGGATCTGGCGGCCGCGGTCGTCGACCGGGTCGTATGCCGCTTCGGCTACATGCTCCTGGCCGATCCGGCCGCCGGGCTGCGCGAGACGCGCCGGGTGCTGCGACCCGGCGGCCGCCTGGCATTCGCCGTTTGGGGCACCGCCGCGGAGAACGAGTGGGCGACCACGCTCTGGGACGTGCTCGAGCGGCTCACCGACCTGCCGCCGACCAAGCCGGGCGGGCCGGGCATGTTCGCGCTCGGCGATCGCGACGGGCTGCGCCGGCTCGTGACCGAGTCCGGCTTCGAGGTGCGGGCGCTGGAAGCCATTTCCGTGGAGTGGGCGTATGCCGACTTCGACGACTACTGGCGGGCGCAGACATCGCTGAACGGCGGCCTGGTACGACTCTTGCCGACGCTCGCCCCGGCCGAGGTGGATGAGCTCACGAGCGCCGTGCGGGCGGCGGTCGAGCGGTTCCGGGTCGGCGACGGCTACCGCCTGGCCGGCCTCACGCTCGGCGTCGCCGCCGACGCAATGTAAGGTCCGCGCGTGCCGATTCACCTGCGAGCGGAGAAGGGCGACTACGCCCCGGCGGTGCTGCTGCCAGGCGATCCGCTGCGCGCCCAGCGGATCGCGCGCGACTTCCTGGACGACGCCAAGCAGGTGAACGGCGAGCGCGGGATGCTCGGCTTCACGGGCAGCTTCGAGGGCAGGCCGGTGTCGGTGCAGTCGACCGGCATGGGCTGTCCCAGCGCCGCCATCGTGATCGAGGAGCTGATCACGCTGGGCGCTCGGCGGCTGATCCGCGTCGGCACCTGCGGCGGCCTGCAGCCGGAGCTCGCGCTGGGCGATCTGGTGGTGGCGATCTCGGCGGTGCCCGGCGATTCGACCGCGCTGCGCTACACCGGCGGAGAGGCCCACGCGCCCACCGCCAACTTCAACGTGACGCACGGCCTGATCCACTCCGCCAAGGAGCTCAAGCTGCGGCCGCATGTCGGCCCGATCGCGAGCTCCGACACGTTCTACGACCCCGACCCCGACCGGCACCGGCGCTGGGCGGCGCGTGGCGTGCTGGCGGTCGAGATGGAGGCCGCGGTGCTCTTCACGATCGGGGCCCTGCGCGGCATCGAGGCGGCGTGCGTGCTGACGGTGTCCGACATCATCTCGGGCGAGGAGTTCACCCGCATCTCCGACGCCGACCTCGCCGCGGCCGTCGAGCGGATGACCCGGCTCGCGCTGCGCGCCGCCGTGGACGAGCGCTAGGCACGACACCTCGATGCGCGCGGTCATGATCGTCAATCCGGCCTCCGACGGCGGGCGCACCGGCCGCCGCTGGCCCGAGATCGCGCGCGCGGCCGGTCAGCACGGCCTCGAGCTCGAGCCGCGCCTGACCGAGGCCCCGGGCCACGCATCGGAGCTGACCCGGCAGGCGCTGCGCGACGGAGCCGACCTGATCGTCGCGGTGGGCGGCGACGGGACGCTGTCCGAGACGGTGAACGGGTTCTACGACGGCGCGGCGGCGGTCTCACCCACCGCGGAGCTCGCGGTCGTCGCCCGCGGCAGCGGCTGCGACTACGTGCGCACGTTCGGGATCCCGAAGGGCACCGACGCCGCGCTCGAGGTCGCGGCCCGGGGAGCCGTTCGCACGGTCGACATCGGCCGGGTCAGCTTCACCGGCCCCGACGGCCGCGACACCTCACGGCTCTACTGCAACATCGCGAGCGCCGGGCTGACCGGCATCGCGGCCGACCGGATCAACCGCTCGAGCAAGCCGCTGGGGGCGACGGTCGCCTTCGCGTGGGGCGCCATCGCCACCTTCGTCGGCCACCACAACAGCCGCTTTCGCGTCCGCATCGACGAGCGCGAGCTCGACCAAGTGTGCAACAACGTCATCGTCGGCAACTGCCGCTACTTCGCGAGCGGGATGAAGATCCTGCCCATGGCCGAGCCCGACGACGGCCTGCTGGACGTGCTCGTGTGGGGCGACGTCGGCAAGGTCGATCTCGCGCTCAACCTGCACCGGCTCTACCGCGGCACCCACGTGAACCACCCGAAGGCCGACTTCAGCCGCGGTACGCGGGTCGTTGTCGAGCCCGAGACGCCGCTGCCGATCGAGGCCGACGGCGAGCAGCCGGGAATGACCCCGGTGACGTTCGAGATCGTGCCGGCGGCGATCAGGCTGCGGGTGCCGCCCGCAGCGCCCTGATCAGTCGGTGGCGGCTGGCTTGGGGCGCGGCGCGCGGGGCTTTGCCGCGCGCGGCTCGGGAACCCGCCTGGCCAGGTCGTTGACGGCCGCCTCGATGCGGTCGAGCGAAGCCTGTATGCGGGCCATGTCCTCGCGGGTGGCGAGGTGGAGCTGCGAGAGCGCCGCCGTCTGGGCGCGCTGCCTCACGGCCAGGGCCCGCTCCTTGGTGGCGGACACCATCGGGCTCTGGGCGACCTCCTGCTGAACGCGGGTGCGTGTCGCGTCGGTCGCTTCCAAGACGCGGTCCATGATGTTCTTGCGATCGTCCATATCGTCGGCCTCCATCCCTTTCCAGGAGTCACAACTTAACGTATCAGCAGGGTCGGCTGCCATGCCACCCCCGGAAGCGGCATCACCGTCGCGTATCGTTCGGGGATGACCTGGAACGACAGCTCGACCGAACTCGAGGTGATCCGGCGCTGGTTCGCCCAGCGCGGCCTCGAGCTCTCGCTGCAGCCCTGGGGTGAGGGTCAGTGGCGCGCGTGGGTGACCGAGCGCGAGTCCACGTCCGGCGCCGGCGAGTTCGTCGACGGCGCCAGCGAGCTCGACGCCGCGGCGCGCGCCCGCCGCCACCACACCCGGCGCCGCTTCCGCACCGCCGTCTCCGCGCTGGGAGACATGGCCCAGAGCGAGGTGGGGCAGCTGATCATCGCCGAGGTGGCGCTGACCAAGCTGCCGCTCGGCAAGCGCCCGCTGGCGCGGCAGACGATGCTGGCCGGCGGGATCTGGATGCTGGATGCCCGCCGGCGCGGGGTGGCCAAGGAGCTGGGCGGGGCGGCCGGCGACTGGATCTCGATCCGCGCCGCCGAGCGCGGCATCACGCGGCCCCGGCTGGCCGACCATCCGGCGCTGCCGGCGGCGCGCCAGGCCGCCGACGACGGCCTGCGGCTGCTGCGGCGGACGCTGCGCGGACGCTGAGTGCCCACCGACCGGCGCACCGTCGTACCGCTGCGCGTGCGGTTCTCGGAGACCGATGCGATGGGCGTCGCAAACAACGCGGCCTACCTGGCCTGGTTCGAGGTCGGGCGCGTCGAGTACCTGCGCGAGATCGGACACAGCTACGCCGACGTCCATGCCGGCGGCATGGACATGGTCGTGGTCGAGGCCAGGGTCGAGTACCTGCGGCCGCTGCGCTTCGACGACAGCTTCACCGTCACATGCACATGCACGAACGTCCGCGCGGCGACGTTCACGTTCGGCTACGAGCTGCATGACGAGGAGGGCCTGTGCACGCGTGGCGAGACTCGCCACGCATGTGTCGACAGAGCGCTGATGCGCGCGGTGCGCGTGCCCGCCTGGCTGGTGCAGGCCGTCAGCGGGCGCTGAGCGCTACGCGCCGTCCCAGGTCGCCCCACCGTCGTCGGAGCGCAGGAGCCGGCCGCCGGCCGTCGAGGCGTAGGCGAGGCGCCAGTTGCGCAGGTCGAATGCGACCGCACGAACCCCTGGCACCCGCGCCACCAGGGTGAAGCTGCGGCCGGCGTTGGTCGAGAGCTCGATGCCGGCGGCCGATGCCGCGAGCAGGCGCCGCTGCTGGTCGGTGGTTGCGGCGATTGCCGTGGTATCGGCGAGCCCCGGGAGGCGGACGAAGGCCGCCCCGAAGTCGCGCGAGCGCCAGAGGCCGTTCTCGCCGCAGGCGACGTAGATCACATCCGGCACGTGCACGTCCCCGCGCACGGCGGCGACGGCGACCGCGCCCGGGGGCAGGCCGGCGGCGCGCAGCCGCGCCCAGCGAGCTGCGTTTCGAACCGACACCCAGAGCCGGCCCGAGCTGTCCACCGCGTACAGGCGGTTGGTGCGGTAATACGGTGATGCGACCGCCGCCAGCGGTGCCGGAGCGGGATGCGGCACCGGCAGCGCCGCCGCCCCGAATCCTCCCACCTGCACGCCCCGCGGCCCCACCGTGACGACCCGCGTCGACAGAAATGCGACCCCGGTCGCGCCGCCCCGGCCCGGGACGAGCAGCCAGGTGTGGCCGCCGTCCCGCGACCGGTAGACCCGCCGCCCGGTGGCCGCCCAGATCGTGCCGGCAAAGTCGGGCGCGATGGCGAGGCCCGTCGCGGAATTGGGCATTGTGACGGGAGATTCCCCCGCCTGGGGGCTGCAGCCGGCGCACAACACGGCCAGGGCCAGTGCCGCCACACGAATTCGCTCAACCGATGGGGTCATTCGCCCGAAGAACCTAGAGGACGGCAGGTTTGTGCGCGCCGGGTCGACATCAATTCGACCGGCGGGCTGCCGCCCGCATCCGCTGTGGCCCCAACCGACCTCTCAGCCATCGCTCGCCTGCGCGCCCTTCTGGACGTGACGAGACTCGTGCGCGCGGAGACGGACACCGCCACCATCATGGACGCGATTGCCGCGACCATCGCAACCTCGCTGGGGTTCCGCACGGTGGTGGTCAACACGTACCGCCCGGCCTGGAACGACTTCGAGGTGACGACGGTGCACGGCAGCGAGGAGGCCCGCCGCGCGCTGATGGGCGACACGCTCCCCTGGGAGGCGTGGGCACCGCTTCTGGACGACCGCTTCGCCGTGAACGGCGCGTACATGATCCGCCACGGCGAGTTCAACTGGGAGGACGACGCCGGCCGCCGCTACATCCCCGATTGGGAGCCGAGCAACGACCCGGACGCCTGGCACCCCGCCGACGAGCTCTTCGTGCCCATGCGCCACACCGACGGGCACCTGCTCGGGATCATCTCGGTCGGCGAGCCGCGCTCGGGCGTGCGCCCGTCCGCCGACGACATGGCGGGCCTGGTGGCGGTCGCCGACCACGCCGCCCTCGCCCTGCAGAGCGCCCTCGAGACCGCGGCCGCCGCGTTTCACCGCGGGGCGCTGCGCCAGCTCCTGCAGGTCTCGTCACGCCTCACCGAGACGCTGTCTGCCGACGCGATCCTGCAGTCGGTGTGCGACGGCATCGCGGAGGCGGCCGGGTTCGAGAAGGTCTGCATCGATCTGCCCGACCCGGTCACCGGAATCTTCGTCACCCGCGCGGCCACCGGGTGGACGCTCGACGACAAGCGGCTGACGTCGCCCATGACGCTGTGGGAGCTGGCGCCGCTGCTCGACCCGCCGTTCGAGCGGCAGGGCTGCTACCTGCTCACGCTGGAGGAGGCGCTCGCCCGCCTGCCGGAGGCGCACAGCATGCGCCGCTCCGAGCGCAACGGCGCCGGCCCGCACGCCTGGAACCGGCACTGGCTGGCCGTCCCGATGCACGACCGCGACGGGCACGTGATCGGGACGATCTGGGTCGACGACCCCCACGACCGGCTGCTGCCGTCAACCGAGATCCTGCAAGCCCTGCGCGTGTTCGCCAACCAGGCGACGGCGGCCCTCGACTCGGCCGGCCGGTTCGAGGAGATGCGCTTCCTGGCCGAGCACGATCCGCTCACCCGGCTCTACAACAGGCGCGCCTTCAACCACCGGCTGCGGGTCGAAGCGACGCGGGCGCGCCGCTACGGCACGCCGTTCGCGCTCGTCGTCCTCGACGTGAACGGGTTCAAGCGCATCAACGACCGCCACGGCCACCTGGCCGGAGACGCGGCGCTCGCCCGGGTGGCCGACCTCCTGAACGCCCAGCTGCGGGCGCCCGACGCCGCCTTCCGGATCGGCGGCGACGAGTTCGCGCTCGTCCTGACCGAGATCGAGCTCGGCGAGGTCACCCCGGTCGTCCGCAGGATCGCCACCCACCTCTCGGAGGTGTCGACGGCGGAGGGTCACGCCGTCTCGGCGAGCTTCGGCGTGGCCGTGTTCGGCGGCGCCGTGCAGGACGAGGAGACGCTGCTGCGAGCGGCCGACGCGGCCATGTACGCCGCCAAGCGCTCGGGCGAAGACGTCCACCTCGCGGCGTAGCTCACCCGAATTGGTCTAGACGGATCGGGCCCGGGCGCCAACACTGAGAGCATTGGGACACCCCCGGTCCCGGTCACCCCCACATGCCCTCACCACATCTGCAGCAGCTATCCCGCCTGCGAGGTTTCCTCGAGGTCACCCGCCTCGTCCGAAGCGAGAACGAGCTGGACGATCTGCTCGCGGCCATCGCCCGCGCGATCTCGAGCTCGCTCGGCTTTGCGACGGTGGCCGTGCACCTGCACCGGCCCGCATGGGACGACTTCGTGGTCACCACCGTCTACGGCAGCGCCGAGGCGTGCGAGCACCTGATGGGCGATGCCCGCGATCGCAGCGTCTGGGAGCCGCTCCTGCAGGAGCGCTTTCTGCACGACGGCGCCTACCTGATCCCGCAGGGTGAGATCGACTGGGACACGTACGCACCCGGGTCGTACGTGCCGGCGGGCGAGGCCGGCGACGACCCCGAGAGCTGGCACCCCGAGGCCGCGCTGTTCGTGCCGCTGCGCCACTCCGACGGCCACCTGATCGGCATCCTCTCGGTCGACGAGCCCGCGTCAGGCCGCACGCCCTCCGGCGAGGAGCTCGAGATCCTCGTGGCAATGGCCGATCACGCGGCGATTGCCATCCAGAGCGCGCAGGAGGCCGCGGCGGCCGCCCGTCACCGGGCGGCGCTCGAGCAGCTCCTGGCGGTGTCGGGGCGGCTGACCGAGACCTTCTCGATCGACGCCATCCTGCAGTCGGTGTGCGAGGCGATCCGGGCCGCGCTCGAGTTCGAGAACGTGTGCATCGACCTCCCCGACGCCGAGACCGGGGCGTTCCGGTCGCGGGCGGCGAGCGGCTGGCAGATGACCGACGAGGCCGTCGCCGTGCCGATGACCCAGGAGGAGCTCGAGCGACTGCTCCAGCCGGAGTTCGAGGTCGAGGGCTGTCACCTGCTCGAGTACGAAGAGGTGATGCGCCGCGTCGGCCCTGAGCACGACACCTACCAGTCGCGCAACAACGGCCAGGGGCCGGCCGCGTGGCGGAACCACTGGCTGCTCGTGCCGCTCTGGAGCCGCGGCGGCCGACTGATGGGCGTGATCTGGGTCGACGACCCGTCCGACCGCCTGATCCCGGCCGACGCGAGGCTGCAGGCGCTGCGCGTCTTCGCGAACCAGGCGACGACCGCGCTCGACACCGCCGCCCAGTACGAGGAGATGCAGTTTCTGGCAGAGCACGACCCGCTCACGCGGCTCTACAACCGCCGCGCCTACACCGACCGGCTGGCGCTCGAGTCGGCCCGATCGGCCCGCTACGGCCACCCGCTGTCGCTCGTGCTGTGCGACCTGAACGGCTTCAAGGCGCTGAACGACGCCCACGGCCACGCGGCGGGCGACGCGGCGCTCGAGCAGATCGGCGCCGTGCTCGCGATCGGCCTGCGCCGCGCCGACGCGGCCTACCGGATCGGCGGCGACGAGTTCGCGCTGCTCCTGCCCGAGACGTCCGCCGAGCACGCGGCGGCGGTGGTCGAGCGCATCTCCGTCGCCATGTCCGCCGCATTCACCGGCAAGATGGCCGGGTTGGAGGCGAGCTTTGGCATCGCCGTCTGCCCCGCCGACGGCAGCACCCCCCACGAGCTGTTCCGCGCCGCCGACGAGGCGATGTACGCCGCCAAGCGCCCCGGCCACGGGCTGGCGCTGCCGCAGACCGGCTGAGAGAACCGCCGGGCCGCGCCGGACCGTCCACATTTGGCAGGGCGCCCGGTTAGGATCAGTCGCCGAGAACCCCCTGCGGCGAGGAGCGGCGTGGACCTTCAACTGACCGACGACCAGCGTGCGATCCAGGAGACGGTGCGTGAGTTCGTCGACCGGCGGGTCATGCCGGTTGCATCGCACAACGACATCAACCATCACCTCGACATGGGGATCATCGAGGGCATGGCCGAACTGGGCATTCTGGGCGCGCCGATTCCGACCGAGTACGGCGGCGCCGGGCTCGACTACGTGTGCGAGGCGCTGATCTGCGAGGAGATCGAGCGGGGCGAGTCGGCGTTCCGGACGCTGATCTCGGTGCACGTGGGGCTGAACTCGCTCTCGCTGCTGCGGTACGGCAGCGAGGAGCAGAAGCAGCGCTACCTGGTGCCGCTTGCGAAGGGCGAGAAGCTCGGCTGCTTCTGCCTGACCGAGCCGGCGGCCGGATCCGATGTCGCCGCGATGCTGACGACCGCGATCCGCCAGCCCGACGGCACCTACCTGCTGAACGGGCAAAAGAACTGGATCTCGTACGCGACCGAGGCCGACTACCAGCTCGTGTTCGCCAAGAACGACCCCGACGCCGGCCACAAGGGGATCTCGGCGTTCATCGTGGAGCGGGCCTGGGAGGGCGTCGAGACGCGCCAGATCGAGCACAAGCTGGGCGTGTGGGCGGGGTCGACGGGCGAGGTCTTCTACGCCAACGTCCAGGTGCCCGCCGAGAACCTGGTCGGCGCGGAGGGCGAGGGCTTCAAGATCGCGATGCACTCGCTCGACCAGGGCCGGTTCACGGTCGCCGCCGGGGCGGTCGGCGTCATCCGGGCCTGCCTCGAGGCGTCGGTGCGGTACGCCAATGAGCGCCACACCTTCGGCAAGCGGATCGGCGAGCACCAGTTCGTGCAGGACATGATCGCCGACATGGTGCTGGGCTACGAGACGTCGCGGCTCCTGGTGATGCAGGCCGCCGACGCGAAGAACCGGGGCGTACGCAACACGCGCGAGACGTCGCTCGCCAAGTGGCACGCCACCGAGAGCGCCTTCAAGGCCGCCAACCTGGCCATCCAGGTGCACGGCGCCTACGGATACTCGGCCGAGTACCCGGTCGAGCGCTACTTCCGCAACGCCCGCGCGCCGATCATCTACGAGGGCACGACCCAGATCCACAAGCTGATGCAGGCCGAACACGCGCTCGGGTACCGGAAAATGAATGGCTAGCGACGGCCGGCTCGTCACGCTGGACGACGGTGGCGAGCTGTATGTGGTCGAGCATGGCTCCGGGTATCCGGTGATGCTGCTGCACGGCGGCCCCGGCCTGGATCACCACGAGTTCCGGCCGTGGCTCGACACGCTCGGCGACATGGGCCTGCGCTTGATCTACGTCGACGAGCGCGGCCAGGGCGGCTCGCCCCGGGTCGACCCGGCGACGCTCTCGATCCGCGCGTTCGCACAGGACATCGACCGGCTCGCGCAGGCGCTGGAGCTCGACGCCTACGCGGTGCTGGGACACTCCTTCGGCGGGATCATCGCGCTCTCGCACGCCCTCGAGCGGGGCACGGCCAGCCACTACGTGATCTCGGCCGGCGCGGCCTCGAGCGAGGCGCTGATGGCCGACGTGGAGCGCGAGATCGAGCGCTTCGAGCCCGCGGCGATGCGCGAGCAGATCCGGCGCTCCTGGGACGCGGAGGCAAACCTCACGAGCGTCGAGCAGGCGCGCCAGAACACCGCGGCGCAGATGCCGTTCCACTTCTGGGAGATGGGCGACGCCTACAGCCGGTTCATGCAGTCCGACGAGACGGTGTACGCGCCGGAGGTGCTGGCCCACTTCGCCGCCCAGGGCTACGGCGGCTTCGAGTGGCTCGACCACCTGCGCTGGATCCGCAAGCCGATGCTGGTCGTGGTGGGGCGCTACGACCGTACGTGTACGCTGGCCCGGTCGGAGGAGATCCACCGCGAGGTCGAGGGATCGGAGCTGGCCGTGATCGAGAAGGCGGCGCACATGGCCCACGTCGAGCAGCCCAAGGCGTACATCGACGCGGTGCGGGGATGGTTCATCCGCGAGGGTGTCCTCCCCGACCCGTCCGCCCCGCCAGCGGAGTAGACGGTTGGCCCAGTCGAGCAGCTTGCGTCTGGGGGCGCTCGCCGTTGCGGTCGGGGTGGTGCTGGCCGACTCGTCGGTGGTCGTGCTCGCCCTCCCCGACGTGCTGACGACGTTCTCGACGTCGATCGCGCGGGTGGCGTGGGTACTGGTGGCGTTCAACCTGGTGCTGGCGGTGGTCGCCGTGCCGGCCGCATGGCTCTCCCGGCACGCGGGCGCCCGCTCGGTGATGCTGGGCGGGTTGCTGGTGCTCGGAGTCGCGTCCGCCGTGTGCGCCGCCGCCGGATCGATCGACGAGCTGATCGCCGCCCGCTGTGTGCAGGCGATCGGCGCCGCCGCGGTGGTCTGCGCCGCGCTCGAGCTGCTCATCGAGGTCAGCCGCAGCGAGCACGTCGCCGTGAGGACGTGGACGGCCGCCGGCGCCGCCGGGGCCGCCCTGGGGCCGGCGATCGGCGGGCTGCTCACACAGCTGATCTCGTGGCGGGCGGTGTTCCTCGTCCAGGTGCCGGTGGCCGTGGTGGTGCTGGCGATCGTCTGGCGGATGACTCACACGGCACCGCTGCGCACGCCGGTCGACAAGCCGCGGCTGGCCGTGAACGTGGCCCTCGGACTGCTCTCGGCGGCGCTCACGGCCGCGCTCTTCCTGCTCGTCCTCATGCTCGTGGACGGCTGGCAGATGTCGCCGGTCACCGCCGCGCTGACGGTGTCGGTGATGCCGCTTGCGGCAATCGCGTCGGCGCCGTTCGTCTCGCGCGTCCGGGCGCTGCGGATCCGCGCGGCCGCCGGGTGCGTATTCGTGAGCGGGGGGCTGGCGGCGCTCGGCGAGCTGCCCCGAGGCGTCCCCGCGTGGACGGTGGCGCCCCAGATCGTGATCGGCGTTGGGCTCGCACTGGCGCTGTCGGCGCTCACCGAGGCCGCGCTCGAGGGCCGGTCGCCCGCGGCGATCCACGGCGCGTGGACGATCGCCTTCCGGCACGCCGGCGTGGTGCTGGGCGTGCTGGTGCTGACACCGGTGTTCACGAACGACCTCACCACGCAGACCGTGAACGCGCAGGCCTCCGGTGCAGCGATCGTGCTCAACGCCAACCTCTCGCTGTCGCAGAAGCTCGCCCTCGGCGAGGCGCTCGCACACCAGGTCGAGCGCACCCCCAACCAGGTGCCCGACCTGGCGCCGGCCTTCCGGGCGGTGCACCCATCGGCGAGCGAGCGTCCGGAGTTTCGCCGGGTCGAGGCCGCGCTCGCCGCCGAGATCCGGCGGGCCGGCACCGCCGCCTTCTCGCGTTCGTTCGGGATCGCCGCGCTGATCGCGCTTGCGGCCCTGATCCCGCTCGCCTTCGCCCACCGTCTGCGGAGCGCGCCAGGATGAGGTCGTGGCTGGTACTGGTGGCGGCGGTTGCCGTCTCACTTCTGCTGGTGACGGGCTACCGCGTCGCCGGGCGGCGGGTCGTACACCCCCCACAAGCCCGCATCGCCGTGCCGGCCGCGCACGTGGGGTCCGATCACGGGCCTCAGCTCGGTCGAGAACGAGCTTGCGCTCTCGACCCTCGACGGGGCCGCCTGCCATCTGCACACGTCCGCCGCCTCCCTGGCGCTGGCGTTTGGAAGCAAGGAGTCACTCCAGCGATTCCAGACGGAACACGGAATCAGCGACGCCGAACTGGCGGCGGCGGCAAAGGCCGGCGTCGTCAGGGCCTTCGCCGACGGCGAGCGTTCGGGGACGATCGACTCCACGATCGCCGGGATCCTGAAGGCCGGAGCCCAGGCACTGCCGGCGAAGTGGCTGCTCGACGAGGCTCAGCGGCTGCTCGGGAGTTGAGCCGGCGCGGAGTAGGCCTCGGGGCGCCGGTGCCGGAGCGCGGGGAGGCGCTCGCGGATGCCGGCCTGCGCGGCGAAGTCGAGGTCGGCGACGATCACGCCGTCGCCGTCGGGTGACTGGGCGATCACCGTCCCCCAGGGGTCGATGATCATGCTGTGGCCGTAGCTCGGCTTGCGCAGGCCGCCCGGATAGCCGTGCTGGCCGGTGGCGAGCACGAACGCCTGGTTTTCGACGGCGCGCGCCCGCAGCAGCACCTCCCAGTGCGCCATGCCGGTCAGCAGTGTGAAGTTGGACGGAACGGTGAGCACCGTCGCGCCACCGTCGAGCGCGAGCGTGCGGTAGAGCTCGGGGAAGCGCAGGTCGTAGCAGACCGTCAGCCCGACCCGGACACCGTCGAGCTCGGCCACGACCGGCTCCGACCCGGGCGCCGTGCCGTCGGACTCGCGGTAGCTGATCCCGCCCACGTCGACGTCGAACAGATGGATCTTGGTATAGGCGGCGACGCGATTCCCGTCCCGGTCGTAGGCGATGGAGACGTTCTCAACCCGGTCATCGTCGCCCCGAATGGCGATGCTCCCGCCGATCAGGTTGACCCGATGCGTGCGCGCCCAGTCCGACATCGCCTCGACCGTTGGCCCGCTATCGAGCCGCTCGGCCTGAGCCCGCAGCTCGGGGCCGTCGAGCCAGGCGTTCCACTTCTCCGGCAACAGCACGAGGTCGGCGCCGCGCCCGGCCGCCTCGGCCACGAGCGGCGCCATGTCGGCCAGGTTGTCGGTCTTGTCGGGACGGGCCCGGAACTGCACGCAGGCGGCTCGCAGAGTGCTCATGCCCCCAAGCCTACCCCCGCATCGCCGGCCTCGTCCTCGGCCAGCATGCGGAAGAAGACGATCGAGCAGGCGGCGAACATGATCGCGGCCTGCTCGATCGCCATCGTGATCGCGCCGAGCTGCTGGTCCTCGAGCGGCGAGATGCCCCACAGGCGCGGGGCGTGCACGTAGAACGAGTACTGCGGCTGGGTCAGGGCGAGCGCGAGCGACACCGGCGAGGCGGCGATGAACGCGGCGAAGAGGTAGATCAGCTTCCCCGCCGCACGCATCCGGAACGGGCTGAGGACGGGCCACCAGAAGGCGAGGCCCGAAGTGAGGAAGATGAGGTGCTCGCAGCCGAGCGCCCAGCGGTGGGTGAGGGCGTAGCCGTACACGACGGGCACGTGCAGGAAGTACCAGGCCGCCAGCCAGTAGGCGAGCGCGACCGGCGGTGCGGTGACGGCCCGCACGGTGCGGTGGCGCTCGGCCGCGGCGACCATCGCCGGCGAGAGTCCCAGCAGGAGCAGGGGCGGTGCCCAGTCGGCCAGGATCACGTTCTGGAGCAGGTGCACGCTCAGGAGCGAGGTGAGCGCGATGTGCTCGAGCGGCGAGAACAGCGCCACGGCGATCAGCAGAAGGCCGGTCGCAAACGACGCCTTGCGCGCACTCGACGTCGGTATCCCGCGCCGATCCAGCGCCCGCACCACCACCGCGTAGTCGATGGCGACCACGACGAGCGCCACCGCCCATTCGGGATCGGCCTGGAACTGCCAGGGATGGACCATGTCCGGCGGTCAGCCGGCTGGGGTGAGTGGAGCCATCGTCAGCCCGAACCCGGCCAGCTGTTCCCAGTAGAGCTCGGCCCGCTCTTTCTCGCCCGTCCAGACCACCGCATTGCCGGTCCTGTGGATCGTGTCCGCCAGGGCCATCCCGCGCTCGAACGTGACTCCCGGAATCGTCCGGGCGAGGGCGAACGCGACCCCGTCGAAGGTGTTGTGGTCGTCGTTACGGACGATCACGAGCCAGGGCCGCCCATGCCCCGCACCGGGCCCGGCCTCGCGCCGGCGCGGAACCGTGGTCTCCATCCGCCCATGGTACCCAGCGGGCGTGAATACTCGGTGCCAGGCACTCAATATTCACGCCGTGTGGTCTCTAGCCCGGCATTCACGCTGCGCGTGAGATATTCATCGCCTGACACCCTGTTGTCCCCAGCCGCCGCCGCCCGGCGTGCGGATCTCGAGCACGTCGCCGGCGCGCAGGTCGAGGCTGCACTTGGCGGGCAGCCGGCGGCCGTTCAGCAGGTTGCGGCCGGGGGTGCCGGGCGCGCCACCGGCCGCTCCATGCGGGCCGTGGCGGCGGCGCTCGGTCATGAGCCCCAGCCGGCAGTCCTCCAGCACCCGGTAGACGCGCACAACGCCGTCGCCGCCGGGGTGGCGGCCGGCTCCACCGGTGCCGCGGCGAAGCGCGTAGCGCTCGATCCGCAGCGGGTACTCGCGCTCGAGCGCCTCGATCGGCGTGTTCAGCGTGTTCGACATCGCCACGTGCACGCCGCTCGGGCCGGGCCCCGCCGCCGATCCGCCCTGACCGCCGCCGAGCGTCTCGTAGTAGGTGAACGCGGGGGTGCCGAAGGTGACGTTGTTCATCGTCCCCTGCCCGTGCGCGGGCACGTCGACGGCCTCGCCGAGCGCCGACATGACGACGTCCACGATCCGGCTCGACGTCTCGGTGTTGCCGGCGACCACGGCCGCCGGGGCGCGGGCGTTCACCAGGCAGCCCTCGGGAGCGCGCACCGTCACCGGGGCGAACGCGCCGCCGGACGCGGGGATGTCGGGATCGCACACCGCGCGCACCACGTAGTAGACGGCGGAGCGGGTCACCGAGATGCGGGCAGTTGACGTTGCCGCGCTGCTGGGGAGCCGTGCCGGCGAAGTCGGCCACGAACTCGTCGCCGCGGATCTCGACCTCGACCTCGATCCGGATGTCGGCGGTCGAGATCCCGTCGCCCTCGATCACGTCGGCGGCCCGGTGGCGGCCGTCTGGCAGCCGGCTGATCGCAGCCCGGGTGCGCCGCTCGCTGTAGCGGTAGAGCTCGTCCATCCCGTCGGCCAGGGGGCCGCGGCCGAACCGCTGCGCCAGCTCGCGCAGGCGCACGGCCCCGACCAGCATGCACGCCTCCTGCGCGCGCAGGTCGGCCAGCCGCTCCTCCGGCTTGCGCATGTTGGCGACGAGCAGCCGGCGAACGTCGCCGGTCAGCTCGACCGGCGGGATCACGAGGCCCTCCTGAAGGAGCTCGGTCGCACCGGCGGGCATGCTGGCCGGCTGCATGCCGCCGACGTCGGCATGGTGCGCGCGCGAGCACACGATGCCGAGGCCGTCCACGACCGAGACCAGCGTGATGTCGGGCAGGTGGGTGCCGCCGGTGTAGGGGTCGTTCAGGACGTAGACCGCGCCGGGCCGTGGCCGCAGCCCGCGCACGGCGGCGACCGCATCGGGCATCGCGCCCAGATGCACCGGCATGTGCTCGGCCTGCGCGATCATGCGCCCGTTGCGGTCGAACACGGCCGTCGAGCAGTCGCGCCGCTCCTTGATGTTGGCCGAGTGCGCCGAGCGGACGAGCGCCGCCCCCATCTCCTCGGCGACACCGCGCAGCGCGGCCGCGAGCACCTGCAGGCCGGCGGGGTCGGTCACCGCGCGACCCTCCACGATCCGTCGCTCCGGCGGCGCGCGCTCCAGCCCGGCGCGACCCACAGCGTGGCGCCCTCGAGCGGCACCGACGCCGGCCCGCGGACGGCCGGGACGGCGGCGACGCGGGCGAGTTCGAACCGCGGCCCGGGCGCGATCGTCGAGGTGCGCACGCTCACCACCTCGATGCCGGCCTCGGGATCGTCGAAGCCGTACCGCTCGCGATGGCGGGCGTGGAACCGCCGCGCGAGGGTCGCCGGCGGCCGCAGCGGCACGGTCAGCTCATGCGCCTGGCCGCGGTAGCGCAGCTCGCACTCGATCTCGACCGTTCCCCCTCGGGGCGGACGCGGCGACGCGGGCAGCCCTGCCACGAACTCGGCCAGTGGCAGCATCACGCTGCGCACCGTCACCCGCCGCCGCTCGCCCGCAGCGATGCCGAGCGCCGAGAGCACCCCGCCCGCGGCGGGCACGATCACGGCGCGCATGCCCAGGCTGTCGGCCACCTCACACGCGTGCAGCGGCCCGGCGCCGCCGAACGCGACCAGTTCGAGGTCGCGCGGGTCGTGGCCCTGCTCAACGCTCACGACGCCGATCGCGCGCACCATCTCGGCGTTTGCGACCGCGACGACCCCCTCGGCCGCGGCGCGCACGCTCGCGAATGGCTCCGCCACCGTCCGCAGCGCGGCCCGGGCCGCGCGCACGTCGAGCCGAAGCCCGCCCGGCAGCGGCACGCGCGCGTCGAGCCGTCCCAGCACGAGGTTGGCATCGGAGACGGTCGGCAGCTCGCCACCGCGCCCGTAGCAGGCCGGGCCCGGATCGGCACCCGCGCTCTGCGGCCCGGCCCGCAGCGCGCCGCCGGAGTCGAGCCAGGCGATGCTCCCCCCGCCGGCGCCGACGGTGTGAATGTCGAGCTGAGGCAGGCGCAGCGGCAGCCCGCCCACCCTGCGCTCGGCGCTGCGCCCGGCCACCCCGCCCCGGATCAGGCAGACGTCGGTGGACGTGCCGCCCATGTCGAAGCTGATGGCATCGGGGATCCCGGCCGCGACCACCGCGGCAACCCCTCCCGCCGGACCCGACAGGAGCAGGCGGGCCGGATGGGCGGCCGCCTCGGCAAGGTCGCACACGCCGCCGTTTGACTGCATCACGGCCGGCGGGGGCAGGCCATCGCCGGCGGCCGTGCCGGCCAGACGGCGCAGATAGCCGCCCGTGACCGGCCCCAGGTAGGCATCGGCGATCGCGGTCGACGCCCGCTCGAACTCCCGGAACTCGGCCGCGACCTCGTGCGAGGCGACCACGTGCACGCCCGGCAGGGCGGCGCGCAGCCCGGCGGCCACCTCTCGCTCGTGGACCGGGTCGGCGTAGGCGTGCAGCAGGCAGATCGCCACGGCCTCGACACGCTCGCGCCGCAGCCGCCGCCCCGCCGCCGCTACGGACGCCGGCTGCAGCGGGCGCAGGACGCCCTCGGGGCCCATGCGCTCGTCGACCTCCACGGCGAGCGCGTGAAGCGGCGCCGGCGGCGCCAGCTCGGGCCGGTACAGGTGGGGCCGGGCCTGGCGGCCGAGCGCCGGGATGTCGGCGAACCCGCGTGTGGCCACGAAGGCGGTGCGGGCACCTCGGCGCTCGAGCATCGCATTGGTCGCAACCGTCGTGCCGTGGCCAAAATGGGCGACATCGGCGGCGCTCAGGCCGGCCTCGGCGAGCGCCAGCCGCACCCCGTCGATCACGCCCACGGAGTGATCGTTCACCGTCGTCGGCACCTTGGCCGTGACCAGCCGCCCCCGGGCGATCAGGGCGACGTCGGTGAACGTGCCGCCCACGTCGACTCCCACGATGGCGCGCATGCGCGGAGGAGGATACGCGCTGGCCTTCAAAGTGGTGCCCAGCCCGATTATGCTGCGCAGATGGACGTCGCCCGCCACCACTCCGCCGAGCGCACGCCCGGCGCGCGCGGAGCGACGTTCGGCCGCGCCCAGAAGGAGCGGATCGGGCACGTCATGAACGTGTACCGGCGCCTGTTCGCCGTGGCCGCAGGCCTGACTGGCGACGACCTGCGCCGGCTGGGGGCCCAGGCGCTCGACCGCGTCGCGGCGTGGTCGCCCGCACTGCTCGAGGAGATCGACGGCATCGCCCACGGCAGCGGCTTCGAGGTCGAGCTCATCGGCGCGCTCAACGCACGGACGGAGCTCCTGGCGGCGTCCGCCGGGGAGTGCTCGACCATCGCCTGCCTCGGCACCGCCACGGCATCCGGCAGCCCGATCGGGGTGCAGACGTGGGACTGGCACGAGGAGCTGCGCGAGGGCTGGCTCGTGTGGACGATCGAGCACGCCGACGGCCGCCGCGTCGAGACGCTGACCGAGGCCGGGATCGTCGGCAAGATCGGCGTCAACGCCTCGGGCGTCGGAGTGTTCCTGAACATCCTCGGCCACCGCAACGACCGCTCCCCTGTGGGCGTGCCGGTGCACGCGCTCTGCCGCAGGCTGCTCGACGAGTCAGACGGTGCGGTCTCGGCGCTCACGCTCGCCGGCTCGGCAACGATGTCGGCCTCTTCGGCCGTCACCATCGTCGCCGACGACGCCGACGGCGGGGTGGCCTGCACGGTCGAGGTGTCACCGGCTGGGCCGGGGTACTGCATGCCCGACCGGCGCGGGATCCTGATCCACACCAACCACTTCCTGACCGACCCCGGCCGGGAGGGCGACACGATGGTGCGCGAGTCACCCGACACGATGCTTCGGCTCGACCAGGCCCGCCGCCGCATGGACGGCATCGAGACGCCGATCGAGGTCGAGGACGTGCTGACGGCGATGGACAGCCATCGCGGCGGTTCGGGTGCGATCTGCTGCCACCCTGCGGCCGGCGCGGTGTTCGGCGAGCGCTGGACGACGCTGGCGACGGTGGTCATCGAGCCGGCCCGCGCCGAGATGCGCGTCATGGCCGGCGGCCCGTGTCAGAGAGCGGCGGCCTCGACGGCCACCGCCGCCGCCAGGCAGTGATCCTCGCGCCACGGTAGCGCGGCCAGCTGGATTCCCACCGGCAGGCCGAGCGCGTCGGTGCCGCAGGGCACGCTCATCGCCGGCCAGCCGAGCATGTTGAAGATGACGGTGAGGCCGCACATTGCGTACGTCACGTCCATCGCCGGATCGCCTGCGTAGGGAATCGTACGGACGCCGATCGGAGGCGGCGTCTGGGCCTGGGCGGGCGTCGCGATCAGGTCGATACGCTCGGCGGCGACCTTGGCCAGCATGCGCTCGGAGTACTCGAGCCGGTACTGGCCCGCGCGGGCGAAGCCGACTGCGCCCATCTCGTCGGCCAGCGCCAGGTCGCGGACGACGTCCGGGCCGAAGTCGGCCGCGCGGGCCGGCCAGTAGTCGACCAGCGTCGCCGCCTCCTCCGGGATGAACGGATCGCCCTCGCCCATCGGCGTCGGCCACTCCAGATCGACCTCGCACAGCTCGGCGCCGGCGTCCGCGAGCGCCGCGACCGCGAGCCGCACGCGGGCGGCGATATCGGGCGCGGTGTGCTCGAAGAAGTAGCGCTCGGCGACGCCCACTCGCAGCCCGGAGAGGTCGCCGCTCAGACCCTGGCTCCAGCGCTCGGTGGGCACGGGAGCGACCCGCGGGTCGCGGCTCGGCCACCCGGTCATCGCCTCGAGCTGAAGCGCGCAGTCGCGCACCGTCCGCGCCATCGGGCCGCAGTGGTCAAGGCTCGTGCAGAGCGGATGGACGCCCGCCAGGCTGACCCGCCCGAGAGTCGGCTTCAGGCCGACAACGCCGCAGCACGAGGCGGGACAGCGGATCGAGCCGCCCGTGTCGGTGCCGGGCGCGGCCGCAACCAGCCCCGCTGCAAGCGCCGCCGCCGAGCCGCCGCTCGAGCCGCCGGGGACGCGGTCGGGGTCGTGCGGGTTGCGGCACGACCCGAAGTGCGGGTTCTGCGTGGTCGTCCCCCACGCCAGCTCGTGCGTCGCGAGCTTGGCGACCGTCACCGCGCCCGCCGCCGCCAGCCGCTCGACCACCTCGGCGTCGCGCTCGGGGACGTGGTCGCGGAAGACGGCGCTGCCGTAGGTCGAGGTGATGCCGCCGGTGTCGATCAGGTCCTTCCACCCCACCGGCACGCCGAGCAGCACGCGATCGGAGGGGATCCGGCCGGCCGCCACCGCGGCATCGATCGCGGCCGCCTCGCGCAGCGCCCGCTCCTCGGTCACCGTCCACACGGCGCCGAGCGTGTCGGCGCTCACCCGCTCGAGCGCCTCCCGGGCGAGGTCGGTCGCCGACACCTGACGCGATCGCACCGCCTCCGAGATCTCCCAGCCCGAGCCGTCGAGAAGCTCGTTCACGCTTCAGCGGCCTCGAGCCGGCCGGCCCGGAACCGGGCCGCCTCCGGCGGCAGGGGCCGGCCCGCGGCAAGGTCGGCGATGAGGCGCCCGAGCAGGGCCCCGAACTTGAAGGCGTGGCCGCTGTCGCCGCCGCAGACGATCACGCCGTCGATCTCGTCGAGCACGAAGTCTCCGTCGGGGGACATCGTGTAGAGGCAGGCCTCGGAGTGCAGCGGCCGCGGATCGAGCCCGGGGAAGGCTCGGCGGACGTGCTCGACCAGGCGCTCCACCAGCGCGGGCTCGACCGGCCGGTCGGGCCGCTCCGGGTCCCAGGGCTCGGGCCGGGCGGCGTCCTCGCCCACCTTGTAGCCGGTGCCCGGCGCGATCACTCCGTAGTGCAGCCGGCGGTCGGGAGCGCCGTGGTCGATCACCGACGGCCGCGTGTCGGGCGCGCCCGCGAAATAGGTCACCTGCTCGATCCGCGGCTGAAGCGGCAGGTCGAACATCGGGCCGAGCCACGAGCCGGGACAGGCCACGATCACGTCGGCCCGCAGCTCACGCGGGATCGGCGACAGGGTGCCCCTCCCGCACGTCGATGTCGCGCGCGAGCCGCCGCAGCGCCTCGTCGGCCATGATCGCGCCGGCGACGTGGTCGTGGAGCACCGGCTCGGGGAAGTGCGCCTCGGGGAACAGCGCCGCGGCCTCGGCCGGCTCGAGCCAGCGGCACTCCTCGCCGCAGGCTTGCCATCGCGGCCGCATGCAGCTCGACGCCCGAGCCGTACTCGAGCAGGCCCGTGTTGTGGAGCAGGCCCGCGTCGAGCCGCTGCCACTCCTCGATCGCCCTGCGTGCGAGGCGCACGTAGTCGGCATGGCGATAGCTGCGCCGGTAGATGCGCGAGCGGCCGGGCGACGACGCGAGCTTCGACCCGACCCGGTCGCGCTCGTACACGGTCACGGCGAACCCGTCGTCCGCGAGCGCACGCGCGGCCGAAAGGCCGATCACCCCTGCCCCGACGACGGCGGCGGTATCAGGCAGCCGGCGCCACCATCCGGCGCAACTCGCCGGACTCGTGCAGCTCCGAGACGATGTCGCAGCCGCCCACGAGCTCGCCGTCGATGAAGAGCTGCGGGATCGTCGGCCAGCCCGACTGGGCCGAGAGCTCCTGGCGGATGCGGGGATCGGGCAGGATGTCCATCGCGGCGTACTCGGCGCCGGACTCGTTCAGGCACTGCACCGTGCGGGCCGAGAACCCGCATCGCGGGAAGTCCGGCGTGCCCTTCATGAAGAGCATGACCCGGTTGCCCTGGATCGTCTGCTGGATCTCTTCGCGAATCTGGTCATCGGTGACAATCATGTGGCCTCCGTCTTGATCTGCAATGCGTGGATTGTGCCGTCGGAGATCAGGTGCTGCACCGGCGCGTACACCAGCCGGTGCTGCTCGATCAGCGAGAGCCCCTCGAAGCGGTCCGAGCGCACGCGCGCGGACAGGTGGTCGCTTCCGGAGAAGCTCGACACCTCCACCTCGCCGCTCGGGAACGCCCCCTGGAGCAGCTCGCGCACCTGGTCGGTCAGCTGCATGGATCCAAGATTAGCGTTCTCCTACCGCGCGTTGACCCAACTCTTAGGTCGGCTCCCGTATGGTCCGAGCAGAACCGACCATCGCGCCACGAGGAGGGCGCACCATGCTCTTCTACCTCTACTTCGCAATTCCGCCCCTGATCGCCGGGCTGGTGGCGCAGGCGTGGGTCAAGCGCACCTTCGCCGCGGCCTCGCAGGTGCCGGCCATGTCCGGCCTCACCGGCGCGCAGGTCAGCCGGCACATGCTCGACGCAGGCGGGCTCTCAGACGTCCGCGTCGAGGGGATCCAGGGCAACCTGAGCGACCACTACGACCCGCGCGGCCGCCTGATGCGGCTCTCGCCCGCGGTCGGTGGCTCGAGCTCCGTCGCCGCCGTCGCGGTGGCCGCGCACGAGACCGGCCACGCGTTCCAGGACGCGCAGCACGAGGCCGGCTTCCGCGCCCGCAGCGCGCTCGTGCCCGCGGCCGGATTCGCGTCGCAGGCGTGGTTTCCGATCTTCCTGATCGGGATGTTCACCAGCGCGACCGGCCTCGCGATGATCGGCGTCGTGCTGTTCGCCGCGATCGTCCTGTTCCAGGTCGCGACCCTGCCGGTCGAGTTCGGAGCCAGCCGCAAGGCCATGACGCTCCTGACCGAACAGGGCGTGATCAGCCAGGCGCAGGCGCCGGTCGCACGCAAGGTGCTGACCGCGGCCGCCCTGACCTACGTGGTCGCCGCACTCGCGTCGATCTGGCAGCTCGCGTTTTTGTTCATGCAGACGCGGCGCTGAGACCGGCCGAGCGGCCCCCGTCGTCTTCCGGAGAGAGTTGGCGGTGGGGCTTGGCCTATCAGGCGCGGTCGTGGAGAGTGACCTGGTAGCCGTCGGGGTCGGCGAAGGTGAATGTCCGACCAAAGGGGCCGTCGATCGGTGGTGACACGATGGTGTGGCCATCGGCGACGAGAGCGTCGTGGATGGCCTGGACGTCGGTGGCGTGGAGCCAGATAGCGGCACCGATGCCGGGCTGAGCAACGGATGCGAGATCGGTGCCGGGAATGATGTCGCGGAGTGCGAACGCGATCGGCTTCGTCTCGAAGACGACGGCGTGCGGAGGTCCGGCCTGCGAGCGGATGAGGCCGAGGTATCGCTCGTAGAACTCCTGCGAAGCGTTGAGGTCGCGCGCTTGGAGGGAGATGAAGTCGGGGCCGGTGGCGGGCATGATGATGCTCCTTCTTTTCGTGTCAGTTTTCTGACACAGATCAGTCTATGTCAGAATGCTGACATGAGTCAAGTTCGCGCCGACGGCGTCGACCTGGAGACATCCCTGGGATACCTGCTGAAAGAGGCGTCGAGCGCCCTACGCGCAGCCATGGAGGAAGTGCTGCGGCCGCTCGGCATGAGCGTGACCCACTACGCCTGCCTCGAGCTGCTGGCTCAACGACCGGGCCTATCGAACTCCGAGCTCGCGCGAGGAGCGTTTGTGACACGGCAGTCGATGAACGTGCTGCTCCAAACCCTGGAACGAGAGGGCCACGTGACCAGGCCCGCGGCGGCGCCCGTCGGGAAGATTCTGCCCACGCGGCTCACGCCTCGGGGCCGACGGAGCCTCGAGAAGGCGACCGTAGCGGTCCGGTCGGTCGAGGTCAGAATGCTGACCGGCATGACCACGACCGAGCAATCAGACGCGTTCCGAATCCTGCAGAGCATGATCCATTCCCTGCGCGATGGCAACGACGGCGTATAGCTCACGCCCCGCGCACGGCACACTCGTCAGCCGGCACGGTATCCAGGTGGTAGTGGCAGGGATGGGTCGTTCAGCGCAGGTCTCGCGGAACCACGAACTCGACAAGAGAGGCGCGGTTCCACGAGAGCTCTGACCACTGGCCCTCGAACTGCAGTGTCGCCAGACCACCCGTGGGGTACTTCGACCGCATCCGTGCACGGGCGCGATCATCGCCGGAGCCCGCCAGTCCGACGGCGAGCTCCTCGATCGCAGGGCTGTGACCGATCACGAGCACCGAGCCCACCCCATCGGGAAGCCCCTCGAGCCGGCGCAGAAGCGCGAGGGCATCGGCCTCATAGAGGTCGTTGGCCACCTCGACCCTGGGTGTACCCGCGAACCCGGCGCGCACTCCCTCCCATGTCTGCACCGCTCTCGTCGCGGATGAACAGAGAACGACGTCCGCGGTCAGCTTCGCGGCACGCACGTGCTTCGTGATTCGCGCCGTCGCTCGGCGCCCGCGAGGAGCGAGCGGGCGATCGTGGTCGGCGAGCGACGGGTCGTCCCAGCTCGACTTCGCGTGGCGAAGGAGGAGGATCCGACGCGTTTGCGGCCGGTTCACAGCCAGCGCCGCACGCGCCGGCGGTAGGCCCCGTACTCCGCGCCGAACCGATCGGCGAGGTAGCGCTCCTCGCCGGCGATCACGCCGCGGTCGACCGCCGCCACGACGGCGGGCAGCGCCACGAGCGGCCAGCGGCCGTTGGTCAGCAGCGAGACACCGGCGTACACCAGGCCGAATCCAAGATACCCGGGGTTACGGCTGTACCGGAACGGCCCATCCGTGACGAGCGCCGTGGACGCCCGGCGCGGGTCGACCGGTGTCCCGGCCCGGCGCATCGTGCGCGCAAACCAGCCGGTGGTGACCAGTCCCGCGACCAGGATCGGCACTCCCAGCCGGCGCGCCCCCGGCGGGATGTCAGGCAGCGGCGCGACGCGGTCGAGGACAAGGCCGCCCAGAAGCGGCCCGAGGAACAACACCGGCGGGTGCACAAGGATGTCGGGGCCGTCGGTCAGGTGAGCGGCGTGATCGCGGCCAGGACATGCCTGGTCTGCTCGAAGAGCTGGTCGAGATCGCTCTCGCCGACGCCAAGGCCGGGGTGGGCGACGGTGAGGTAGCCGCCGTGCTTCTTGTGATCCTCGATGTCCACGCTGATCATCGGATCCTGCTTCAGCCACCAGGCGATCAGGTCGGGCGTGAACAGCTCTCTGAGCTGGTCGTCGCTGATGCCCTTGGCCGAGATGACGCGGTAGCGATCGTCCATGTCGGGCGAGACTGTGTGGGCGCGATGATCGATATGCAGCGCGCGCTTCATGAAGTGGTGGTCGGGGTAGGCGCTGGGGTGCACGGTCAGCCGTGGCCATCTGGACGCATCCACCGCGATCAGGAACAGCGTGAACGCCTCCAGGCTGACGCCGTCGCCGCCGAACTCCGCCGTGAGGTTCGGGGAGCCGATCGAGAACTCGGCGAGCCAGGCGTCGTGCCCGTCGATCTCGCCCACCCACGCGTCGTCGGTCGTGCCGATCTCGCCCATCCGCAGAAGCGGCGTGGTGCCGCTGATCTGATCGTCCGTGGGCGAGAAGTCGTGCGCGGCGGCCCACACGTCGATGTCCGTCCGGGTCTCTTCGGTCATGCCGCCTAGTCTAGTTGCCCCGGAACGACGGAAGCCCCCGAGGGAGCTCCCGTGTCTCGCGCATCGTTCCTGAGGACCTACGACGCGTTGATCCGCACCGCGGGGATGTAGCCGTCCCAGTTGCCGGTCGTGGTCGGGCCGTCGAGGTTGAACTCGCCCGTAACGAATGGGGGGCCGTCGGTGAAGCCGGCGTAGCGGGTGTCCCACCAGATGCCGCCGGGGGTGACCTGCGAGCCGGCGGTGACCGCGGCGGACAGACCGACGTTCAGCGAATCGGTCGGGCTGTTGGTGCCGCCGATCGGGTTCGGGCCGCTGTTGTCGGAGTTGTACGAGATCCCATAGACCACGCGGCTCGGCAGCGAGACGCCGAACTTGCTGAGATGGTTGAACAGGATGATGTGGTCCAGGCCGTGATAGCAGGCGTTCGTGGCCTTGTTGTAGTACCCACCCGCATCGTTATAGGTGGCGTTCGAGCACTTGACGCTGGCACTGGGCCGAAACGGGATGGCAAAGGTGCGGGTGTAACTCGTGATGAGCGCACCCGGAATCATCTCACCAGGAGCGTCGCCTGAAACGGCGGCACGGTAGATCGAGATCGTGACCGGGGTGTTGAAGTGCGAGCCCGGATCCGTGAGGCAGTTGCTGTTCGGGTCGCCAGAGGTGACGCCCGACCCACCGGACTGGCAGGCCCAGTCCGACAGCGTGACCTCAATGCTCGTCAGGCGCCGCGCCTTGCCGGCCAGCTTCACCTGATCGCCGATCTGGTTGAAGCTGTACGCCTCAACGCCCAGACTGGGGAGGTTGGGCACCGACGCCTTCGGAAGCGAGCTGTAGACCGGCTTCACGGCGGCGGCTGCCGACATCGCCGTGAGCATCCCGAGGCACGTAACAGCTGCGACCGCGGTCGCAATCGTGAGAATCCTTCGCATGAAACTCCATCCGTGGGGTGTGAGCAGACCAGAAACGGTCAACTCAACAGCCTCCACCCTACACGTGAATCTCACCCTTTGGCGCTATAGCGATAAACTACGCGATAACTCAACAATGACGCTTCTCGGTAGCGATACGGCGTTACTACAAAACTGCGCACCGGTCACCACCTGATAGGACCACGGGCGCAACCCCACCGCGATGCCCGGCGCCAGAGCAGCGTTCCCCGCGAACAGCTGGTCCGATCACAGTAGACTGCGCCCGTGCCGCTTCCACTACAGCCGCCGCTGCTGCCGCAGCTCGCGCGTTCGGCAGCCGAGCTGCCCGAGGGTGAGGGCTGGCTGTACGAGCCCAAGCTCGACGGCTTCCGGGCGGTCGTCTTCGTCGACGGGGCCGACATCCACGTGCAGTCGCGAAACGGCAAGCCGCTCGGCCGGTACTTCCCCGAGCTGCGATTCCCCGCCGGCCGGCTCGTGCTCGACGGGGAGATCGTGATTCGCGCGCCCGGAGGCGGAGAGGACTTCGAGGGGCTGCAGGGCCGGATCCACCCGGCGGCCTCGCGGATCGAGCGGCTCGCAGCTGAGCAGCCGGCGACCTTCGTCGCCTTCGATCTGCTGGCGCACGACGACGAGTCGCTGCTCGCGGCGCCGCTGACCGAGCGGCGGGCGGCGCTCGAGGCGCTCGCCCTGGGTGCCGTCGAGCTCATCCCGTCCACCGCAGACATCGCCGAGGCGACGCCCTGGCTGCACAGTGCCGAGGGCGTGATCGCCAAGCGGGCGGACGCGCCCTACCTGCCGGGCGAGCGGACCGGCATGGTCAAGGTGAAGCGGGTGCGCACGATCGACTGCGCCGTCGTCGGCTGGAGGCCGGGCAAGGCGGAGGGGACGGTCGGCTCGCTGATCCTGGGCCTGTACGACCCCGGCGGCGAGCTGCGGGTGGTCGGGCACACGTCGGGCTTCACCGCCAAGAAGGCCCGCGAGCTCGTCGGCGTGGTGCAGCCGCACGAGACCGGCGAGCACGGAGCGTCGGAGCCGAATCGCTGGAGCGCTGATCGCGATCGGGAGTGGCGCGGCCTGCGCCCCGACCTCGTCGCGGAGGTCAGCTTCGATCACAAGAGCGGCCACCGCATCCGCCACGGCGCACGGCTGCTGCGCCTGCGCGACGACAAGCGCGCCGAGGACTGCGCGATCGAGCAGCTCGACAGCTGACCGGCGTCAGCCGAGCAGCTCGAGCACGGCCTCGGGCTCCTTGAACGGCGGCACCAGGTAGGCCCCGGCCGCCAGCTCGCGGACGGCGGCGAGCAGGTCGCGGGCGACCGCAAGCCCCTCGCGGGGGGCGTTCGGGCCAGCGCGCTCGAGCCGCTCGAGGATCGCCGCGGGCACCGTGATGCCGGGCACCTCATTGTGCAACCGGAGTGCCAGGGCGTGGCTTCGCACCGGCCACACGCCGACCAGGAGCGGCACCGGCGAGCCGCCGTCGAACCGGTCGAGGAAGCGCTCGAGCTGGCCGGTGTCGAAGAGCACCTGGGTCATCGCGAAGCGGGCGCCGGCCTCGATCTTCATGGTGGAACCGCTCGAGCTCCCAGCCGGGGTCGTCGGCCACCGGATTGACCGCCACGCCGACGTGGAAGCTGGTGGCGTCGTCGATCGCCTTGCCCGCGTAGTCGACACCGGAGTTGAGAGCGGCGATCAGCCGGGTGAGGCCGATCGCGTCGACCTCGTACACGGCCTGGGAGCCGTGGGGGTCGCCCGACGGCGGCGGGTCACCCGTGACGGCCAGCACGTTGCGGATGCCGACCGCGTGCGCGCCGAGCAGCATCGACTCGATGCCGCGGACGCTGGCGTCGCGCGGTGTGACGTGCGGGATCGTCTCGACGCCGACCTGCTGCTCGATGAGGGCCGACGCGATCAGCGCGTTCATGCGGGCGCGCGCCAGCGGGTTGTCGTTGACGTCGAAGAGGTGCACCCGCCCCGATGCCGCCAGGCTGCGGGCGGAGGCGATCATGCGCTCGATGTTCCCGCCCTTGGGCGGGTCGAGCTCGACCGAGACCACGAATTCGCCCCGGAGCAGCATGGCCTGAAGCAGCGTTTCGACGGACGCCGACTCGGCCCGGGTGGGCAGCTCGCGCTCGACCAGCTGCAGGGCCACCGCGGGCGGGCGGCGCTCGCTGACCGCGCGCCTGATCGCCACGACGTGCTCGGGGGTGGTGCCGCAGCAGCCGCCGATGACGACGGCACCCAGCGCAAGGGCATGGGCGGCGTACTCGCCGAAGTACTCCGGGCTGGCGTTGGGGTAGACCACGCGGCCCGTGGACACGTTCGGCAGGCCGGCGTTCGCCTTCGCGGTCAGCGGCAGATCGGTGGCCGCGCGCATCTGCTCGAGCCCGTGCAGCACCGTCTGCGGGCCGAGGCTGCAGTTCACGCCCACCGCGACCGGGCCGAAACCGGCCACCGCCGCCGGGACGTCGCGGGCCGCGAGACCGGCCACCGTCTCGGCATCGTCGCCCACCGTCACCTGAACGATCAGCGGGAGATCCGTGACCGATCGCACCGCCCGCGCTGCGGTAAGGAGCTCCTGGAGCGCGGTGAACGTCTCGAGCACGAAGAGGTCGACCCCGCGGCCCTCGAGCGCCGCGGCCTGACCGGCGAACGCCGCGGCCATCGCGGCGGGCGTAAGCTCGCCCGCGGCCACGCCGAGCGGCCCGATCGACCCCGCCACGAGCACATCGCGGCCGGCCACCTCGCGTGCCTCCCGGGCCAGCTTCACGCCCGCCTCGTTGACCGCCTCGAAGCGGTCGTCGAGCTTGTGCGCCGCCAGCTTGACCGGGTTCGCGCCGTAGGTGTTGGTCTGGATCAGGTCGGCCCCGGCGCGGATGAACGCCACGTGCAGCGCGACCACCTGCTCGGGCGCGATCAGGTTGGCCTCCTCGGCGCAGCGGGCGCGCACGACGGCCGTCTGCAGCAGCGATCCCATGCCGCCGTCGGACACCAGCGGCTCCCGTCCCAGCCGTTGCAGCGTGCGCGCCATCGGCGGGAGTGTATGGACGTAGACTTCCGGGCGGAACGTTTGCCGGGGAGTCCCGTCCGGGGCTGAGAGGGCGCGAGAGGCGCCGACCCGCGAACCTGATCTGGGTCATGCCAGCGAAGGGATGCAATGCCGACGCGTGAGGTGGCAGGGAGCGGGATCGAGCTCTCGCAGGTGGGGATGCGCTTCGGGGAGCTCCACGTCCTCGACGCGATCGACCTTGTCGTCGAGCCGGGGACGGTGACAGGGCTGGTCGGGCCCAGCGGCTGCGGCAAGTCGACCCTGCTCGAGCTGATCGCCGGGCTCGGCGAGCCGACCGCCGGCACGGTGGCCGTGGGCGGATCGGCCGCCGCGGCCGGCCGCCTGGATCAGTGCGCCCTGATGCCCCAGAGCGACCTCTTGATGCCCTGGCGGGATGCGCTCGGGAATGCGGCGGTCGCGCTCGAGAACGCGGGCGCCGGCCGGCGGCGGGCGCGCGCCGAGGCCACGCCGCTCTTCCTGCGGCTGGGGCTCGAGGGTTTCGAGCACAGCCGCACGTGGGAGCTCTCGGGCGGCATGCGCCAGCGGGTGGCATTTGCCCGCACGCTGCTCGCGGACAAGCCGGTGCTCCTGCTCGACGAGCCGTTCGGTGCGCTGGACGCGATCACCCGGGCCGAGCTGCAGGACTGGTTGCGGACCGCGCTTCGGGACGAGCCGCGCACCACCGTGCTGGTGACCCACGACGTCGAGGAGGCGCTCCTCGTGTGCGACCGGGTCGTCGTGATGTCGCCGCGTCCGGGCCGGATCGTGCTCGACCTCGTCGCCGGCTACGGCCGCGACGAGCGCACGGCCGCGATCGCCTCGCCGCCGTTCTTGACCGCACGCGGACGCGCGCTCGAGGCCCTGCGATGAGGCGCGTGGCCCGGCACGGCACGTGGATCGTGGTGCTGGTCGCGCTGATCGCCGCCTGGCAGGCGTACGTCCGCCTGCGCGGGGTGCCGCAGTATGTGCTGCCCGCCCCGACCGACGTCGGTCGGGCGCTCTGGGACGAGCGCAGCCCGCTGGCCTCGGCCGCGGCCGTCACCGCGCGCGAGATGCTCTCGGGGTTCGCGGTCGCGCTCCTGTTCGGGTTCGCGGCGGCGGTGGTGCTGCACGCGTCGGCGACGCTGCGACGGGCCGTCTATCCGGTGCTGGTCGCGTCCCAGAGCGTCCCGATCGTCGCGATCGCGCCGCTGCTCGTGATCTACCTCGGCTTTGGTCTCGCGCCCAAGCTCGTCATCGTCGCGCTCGTGTGCTTCTTCCCGATCACCGTCTCGGCCCTCGACGGGTTCCGCTCGGTCGATCCCGACCACATCCGCGTCATGCGCACGCTGCGCGCGACCCGATTTGCCATCTTCCGCCGGGTGGAGCTGCCCTGGGCGCTGCCGTCGATCTTCACGGGCATGCGGGTGGCGGCGTCGTACGCGGCAGTGGCGGCGCTCTTCGCCGAGTACGCCGCCGCCGACACTGGCCTCGGCAACGCGATGCGCGAGGGCACGGCCCAGTACGACGCGCCGCTGGTCGGCGCGGCCGTGGTGGTGCTGGCCGGGCTCGCGCTCGCGCTGTTCGGGCTGGTGACGCTGGTCGAGCGCCTGACGATCCCCTGGGCGCGCCACCGGGCGCGATAGAAAGGATGCACCCCATGCGATCCCCACTCATCCTCCTCGCCGTCCTACTTGCGGCCGGCTGCGGCGGCAGCTCCGGCGCCGCCACGACGGGCGGGCAGCCGATGCCGACGAGCCTCATGCTCGACTGGTACCCAAACGCCGACCACGTCGGCGTGTACGCCGGCATCGACAAGGGCTTCTTCGCCCGCGCCGGCCTCGCGGTCACCGCACGGGCGCCGTCGGACGCGTCCGACCCGATCCGGCTCGTGGCCGCCGGGACAACCGACCTCGGGATCGACTACGAGCCGGAGGTGTTCCTCGCCCAGCAGGAGCACATCCCCGTGGTGGCCGTTGCGTCGATCGCGCCCGAGGCGCTCGCGTCGATCATCGCCCCGGGCTCGAGCGGCATCCGCACGCCCGCCGACCTGCGCGGCAAAACGATCGGCGTCGACGGTACCCAGAGCACGACCGCGTTCGTGCAGACGGTGCTGCGCCACGCCGGCGTTGACCCGTCCCAGGTCACGCTGCGCAACATCGGCTTCAACCAGGTGCCCGACCTGCTCCAGCACCAGGTCGACGCCGTCGCCGGGGTGTTCCAGAACATCGAGGGGATCCAGTTCGCGCAGCGCGGACTGCACCCGGTGGTGTTCCCCTACGACCGCTACGGCGTGCCCCCCTACGACGAGCTCGTGCTGGTGGCGAACGCGAACCGGCTGCACACAGATGCTGCCTACCGGCGCCAGGTGGCACGCTTCGTGAGCGCGCTCGCCGCCGCCACCCGCTGGGCGCAGGCCCATCCGGCCGCAGCGATCGCGGTGATGGAGCACCACGCCTACCGCGACTACCTGGGCACGATCCGGGCCAGCGTGCCGGCCACGCTCAAGCTGCTGCGCGTCGGCCCGCTGAGCGCGGCCGCCTGGACGCGCTTCGGCAACTGGATGTACCACTCGGGCCTGCTGAAATCGCGCCCGGACGCCTCGGCCCTGGTCGCTCGCCCCTGATGAATATTGAGTGCCTGGCACCGTTTATTCATGCGTACACTGGTGGCATGGCCGCCGAATCGCTCAAGGGCCAGCTTCTGGTCGCCGCCCCGGTGCTGATCGATCCGAACTTCCGGCGCAGTGTCGTCCTGATCATCGAGCACTCCGACGCGGGGGCGCTGGGGGTGGTGCTGAACCGGCCCACCGAGCTGCCCGTGGCCGCTGCCGTGCCCGAGCTGGCCGACCTCGACGGCGGCCTGGTGTTCGCCGGCGGCCCGGTGCAGCCGGAGGCGGTGATCGCGCTGGCCGAGTACTCCGGCTCGCCGCCCGAGGGGGCGGTGTGCGGCCCGATCGCGCCCATCGGCATCGAGTCGGACATGGACACGCTGGCCGAGCAGGTCACGCGCGTCCGCGTGTACGCCGGCTACTCGGGCTGGGGCGAAGGCCAGCTCGACGATGAGCTGCGCGAGGAGGCGTGGTTCGTCGAGCCGGCCCTGCCCGGTGACGTCTTCTGTGCCGACGCCGACCGGCTCTGGAACCACGTGCTCGAGCGCATGGGCGGCCCCTACCGGCTGCTCGCGCGCATGCCCGACGATCCGGCCATGAACTAGTATCCGGGCGTTATGGCAACCGTCACCGCCGTACCGCTGCATCTCAGCTCGCCTCCTATGGAGGGCGGCGATGTCGCCCAGGCGCAGCGGTTGCTGCTGCACAACGGCTTCGGCACGTTCGACCCGGGCCAGATCGACGGTGTCTATGGTGAGCGCACGGCCGCCGCGGTGCGCCGGGCCAAGTACTGGCTCGGCTACCCCGAGCGCCAGATCGACGAGATCGCCTCGCCGGATCTGATCGGGATGCTCGCCGGCGGCGTGCCGCAGCCGCCCTCGTACAAGGCCGCGCATACGCGCAGGCTGCGCCGGGCGCAGAACGCAGGCCTCTGGAACTCGGCCTACGACGTTGCCATCTCGAACGTCGGCGAGCGCGAGACGCCCGCGGGCTCACACCGGCTCGAGTGCACCGACTGGTACGGCGTGCCCGCGCCGTGGTCGGCCATCTTCGTGTCGTGGTGCTTCGCCCGCGCCGGCTCGACGGCGTTTCGGGCCGGTGCCCGCTACGCGTACGTGCCGCACATGCTGTGGGACGCGCAGCGCAGCGACAACCAGCTCTCGATCACGCGCCGCCCGCTGGCGGGCGACCTGCCGATCTTCGACCTGGACGGCGACGGCATCGCCGACCACGTCGCCATGTTCGACGACTGGACCGGCGAGCCGGGCACCACGTTCTGCACGATCGAGGGCAACATCTCGACCACCGGCGAGCCCAACGGCGGCCGGATCGCACAGCTCGAGCGCCGCGCCGACCAGCGGGTGATGGCGTTCGTGCACGTCCGCGGCTAGGCGATGTGCTTGAAGTAGCGCACGGCCGCGTCGCCGAGATGCCGGGTCGAGCGCAGGTTGTAGCCCGCGGCGAGGCCGATGCCGAGCAGCGGGATTTCGCGCCCCAGCACCATCTGGACGCGGCGGCGGGCCAGTCGCCCCGACACCTGGATCGCGAGCCGGCCCGAGATCCTCGTCGCCAGCCCGTCGGCCGCGCTGCCACGGAGCTGCTCGGGCCGGTAGATCTTGCCGAGCGCCTCGACCCCGCCGCCGCGGCGGAGCCTGACGGCCCCGACGTCGAGCCCCAGCACCATCAGCACGTCCAGGCGGCGGGTGTCGTGGTCGTCCAGCGGACGCCCGTGAAGGTGCGCGGCCAGCAGGATCAGCTCGACCTGAGCTGCGGTCAGGAGCGAGATGTCCCCCAGCGCCGCGCCCACCTCGGCCACCGTGCCCGGGCCGGGGAGCACCGCGGGGATCGCGCTGACGGCACCGGCGCCCGCCAGATGCCATGACCGCTGCCTGACCGCCATCCGGACGAGCCGGGCCGGGTCGGCCCCGGGGTGCGCCGCCGCGATCCGGTCTCCGGCCCTGGCGATCGCCGGCCCGCGCCGCTCGACGGCGGTGCGGATGGCCCAGTCGGTGATCGCGGCGATTCGGTCGGCGAGCGCGGCCAGCCCGAACGTTGACGAAAGGTCCATCGGGCAAGTGTACGGACCACGCCAGTGGGCCCCGGCCGAGTCACGAACCTCGGCCGGGGCCCACTGCAGCCGGCGTTAGTGCGCCGGCACGTGATCCCCGGCGGACGGAATGCCCGGGATCATCCGGCGCAGGGCCGGCAGCGCGAACCGGTCGGCGGACAGCGCGTAGACCGCGGCCGACGGACCGGTCAGGATCACGAACCCGAGGATGATCATCTCGGGGTTGAGGCCGGCGCCCAGGGCACCCGCGAACATGAAGAGCGCGTTCAGCATGATGCCGAAGAACGCGGCCAGGCGCAGGAACAGACCCAGGATCAGGCAGATCCCCACCGCCAGCTCACCGGTGACGACCAGGTAGCTGATCAGGTGTGCGTGGGGGATGAACACGTGCTGGGCCAGATAGGCGTACCAGTGCGCGACCGCCGGGAACGGATCCGTGGCGGATGCGTGCGACTGGGCGATGGCACCCAGCAGGGTGCCCTTGACCTCGAGCACGCCGGCGTGCTGGGTGTACCAGCCGCTGGTGGCCTTCAGCCATCCGGCGTGCAGGAACTCCCACCCGACGTACAGGCGGGCGGCCAGAAAGCCGACCGACCAGTCGGCGTCAAGGCCGACGCGGCCAAGCGGGCCGGCGGCGCCGGCGATTGCGGTGACGAGCGCGACGACCGCCAGGATGGCGGCGCCCCATGCGAGCACAACCGGTTCGGTGCCGCCGCCGGTCAGACCGACGTTGTATGCGACAAATGCGAGAAAGAGACCCAACGCGCCACGAAAGACACGTTCCCTGCCTGTGAGGGGAGCGGACACGGCTCCCACCTCCTTCGAGTGGTTTTCAGCTTCTGCACGTGACTATCGTTCGCGCCGGGTCAACGCACATCGGGGGTGGCGCTGAACCGCCGTTGCGGACACCCCGCAGGCCGCGCGGAAAGACCGCGACCCGGCGCAGCGCTAGCGCGAGCCGAGGAGCGCCCGCGCGGCCCGCGCCGCGATCGAGCTCCTCGTGGGCGCGGATGACGGCGACACGGACCGCGGAGCCCGCGGCGGCGACGTCGCAGTCGGGCGCCGCGGCCGCGTTTCGCTCCTGGTCGATCGCGATCCCGAGAAACGCCAGCCGCTCGCAGACGCGCCCGCGCACGTGCACCGAGCGCTCGCCGATTCCGGCGGTGAACACGAGCACGTCGATCCCGCCGGCTGCGGCCGCCATCGCGGCGACGGCGCCGGCCAGCCGATGCACGTAGACGTCCACGGCGAGCTCCGCCGCCGCGTCGCCCGCGGCGGCCTGGCGCTCGAGCTCGAGCATCAGTCCGTCACCGCCGGCCAGGCCGCGCATGCCCGATTCCGTGTTCAGCGCGTGGTCGAGCGCATCGGCGTCCATGCCCGACCGGCGCAGCACCGCCACAAGCGCGCCGGGGTCGACCGTCCCCGACCGGGTCGCCATCGGGACGCCCTCGATCGGGGTGAAGCCCATCGTGGTGTCGACGGAGCGGCCGTCGACGACCGCGGTCACCGAGCTGCCGCCGCCGAGATGGCACACCACCTGGCGCAGCGGCGCCGGCGGGCGGCCGACGACCGCCGGCGCGCGCTCGGCCGACCACGCCACCGAGAGCCCGTGGAAGCCGTACCGGCGCACCCCCCACTCCTCCCGCCAGCGCCGCGGCACGGCATAGGTGGCGGCCGCGACCGGGATGGTGGCGTGAAACGCGGTGTCGAAGACCGCCACATGGGGCAGCTCGGGAAAGCGCCGCCGGGCCTCGTCGAGCTCGCGCAGGGCGAACGTGTTGTGCAGCGGCGCCAGCGACTGCAGCTGCGTCCAGCTCCGCCCGCACGGCGTCGTCCACGAGCACCGGGTCGCGGTATCCGGCTCCCGCCGTGGACGATGCGATGGGCGACGGCGTCGACGGCGGCCGGATCGACCCCGTCCAGCGACCGCAGCCGCTCCGACGCCGTCCCGGCGCCGACCAGGTAGCAGCTTCAGGCTGGTCGAGCCGGCGTTGAAGACGAGGATCGCGCCCACGCCGTCAGTACGGCCACTTCCACTCGCTGATCTCGGCCGGATCGTCGCCGTGCTCGCGCGTCCACGCCCGGCAGCGGAGGCGCGTGTCGACCATCTCCTGGCGCAGGTCGGCCGCCCGCGTGCCCAGGCCCGGCACCCGATCGATGACGTCCATGACCAGGTGGAAGCGGTCGAGGTCGTTCAGCATCACCATGTCGAACGGCGTGGTGGTGGTGCCCTCCTCGTTGTAGCCGCGCACGTGCAGGTTCGCGTGGTTCGTGCGCCGGTACGTCAGGCGGTGGATCAGGAGCGGGTAGCCGTGGTAGGCGAAGATCACCGGCCGGTCGGTGGTGAAGAGCGTGTCGAACTCCCGGTCGGCGAGCCCGTGCGGATGCTCGGAGTCGGGCTCCAGGCGCATCAGGTCGACGACATTGACCACCCGGACGCGCAGGTCGGGCAGGCGCTCGCGGAGCACGGCGGCTGCGGCCAGCGTCTCGAGCGTCGGGACGTCGCCGCAGCACGCGAGCACCACGTCGGGCTCGTTGTCGGCGTCGTTCGACGCCCACGGCCAGATGCCGACGCCGCGGGTGCAGTGGACGATGGCGTCGTCCATCGACAGGTAGTTCAGCGCCGGCTGCTTGCCGGCGACGATCACGTTCACGTAGTTGCGGCTGCGCAGGCAGTGGTCGGCGACCGAGAGCAGCGTGTTGGCGTCGGGCGGCAGGTAGACGCGGATGATCGCGGCCTTCTTGTTGACCACGTGGTCGATGAAGCCGGGATCCTGGTGCGAGAAGCCGTTGTGATCCTGGCGCCAGACGTGGGAGCTGAGCAGGTAGTTGAGCGATGCGATCGGCCGCCGCCAGGGGATGTCGCGGCTCACCTTGAGCCACTTCGCGTGCTGGTTGAACATCGAGTCGACGATGTGGATGAAGGCCTCGTAGCAGTTGAAGAGTCCGTGCCGGCCGGTGAGCAGGTAGCCCTCGAGCCAGCCCTGGCACTGGTGCTCGGACAGCACCTCCATCACGCGGCCGTCGGGACTCAGGTGGTCGTCCCCGTCCCTGGTCTCGGCGTCCCAGGCCCGGGTGGTGACGTCGAACACGTCCGTCGAGCCGGTTCGACGCGGTCTCGTCCGGCCCGAACAGGCGAAACGTGTGCGGGTTGCGCTCGATCACGTCGCGCAGGAAGCCGCCCAGCACCCGCGTTGCCTCGCTCGTCGTGACCCCGGGCGCCGGGACATCGACGCCGTAGCTGCGAAAGTCGGGCAGGTCGAGATCGCGCAGCAGGAGGCCGCCGTTTGTGTGCGGGCTCGCGCTCATCCGGCGCTCGCCGTGCGGCGCCAGCCGGTCGAGGTCGGCGATCACGGCCCCGGCATCGTCGAAGAGCTCCTCGGGCCGGTAGCTGCGCATCCACTCCTCGAGCAGGCGCAGATGCGCCGGGTTCTCGCGCACGCCCGCGAGCGGAACCTGATGGGCGCGCCAGGTGCCCTCGACCTGGAGGCCGTCGACGCGCGCCGGCCCGGTCCAGCCCTTGGGGCTGCGCAGGACGATCATCGGCCAGGCCGGCCGGCCGCCGACGCCCCGCTCGCGTGCCGCCCGCTGGATCTGCCGCAATCGCATCGAGCGCCCGGTCGACCGCGGCGGCGAAGTGCCGGTGGGCCAGCTCGTGATCGTCGGAGATCTCGATCTCGACCCACAGCGGATTCCAGCCGCAGCCGCGCAGGAACGCGCGTCAGCTCGTCGCGCGGGATGCGCGCGAGCACCGTCGGGTTGGCGATCTTGTAGCCGTTCAGGTGCAGGATCGGCAGGACCGCGCCGTCCTGGCGCGGATTCAGGAACTTGTTGCTGTGCCAGGCCGTGGCCAGCGCGCCCGGTCTCGGCCTCGCCGTCGCCCACCACGCACGCGACCACCAGGTCGGGGTTGTCGAACGCGGCGCCGAACGCGTGCGAGAGCGCGTAGCCGAGCTCTCCGCCCTCGTGGATCGAGCCCGGCGTCTCGGGAGCGACGTGGCTGGGGATCCCGCCCGGAAACGAGAACTGGCGAAACAGCGCGTGGAGCCCGGCCGCGTCGCGGGAGATGTGCGGGTAGACCTCGCTGTAGGTGCCCTCGAGATAGGCGTTGGCGACGAGGGCGGGCCCGCCGTGCCCCGGCCCGGTGACGTAGATGACGTTCAGGTCGCGCTGCAGGATCGCCCGGTTCAGGTGGGCATAGATCAGGTTCAGGCCCGGCGCCGTGCCGAAGTGCCCGAGCAGCCGCGGCTTGATGTGCTCGCGCACGAGCGGCTCGCGCAGAAGCGGGTTTGCGAGCAGATAGATCTGCCCGACCGACAGGTAGTTCGCGGCCCGCCAGTAGGCGTCCAGCAGCCGCACGTCCTCGGCTGACAGCTCTCGCTCCAACGGCGCCGACTCTAGCCAGGTTGGCTCCGAGCGGCCAATCGGAGCCAAACCGGATCGCCCTACCGTGCCCCGATGCCGTCGCGCAAACCGAACGCAATCACGCCCGGGATGGCGCTCCTGCCACTGCGGCTGTTCCTGGGCGTAACGTTCGTCTACGCCGGGTACCAGAAGCTGTCCGACCCGGGCTATCTCACCCCCGGATCGGCCACCTACATCGGCACGCAGCTGCACGCGTTCGCGAACGGGACGCCGGGCGGGTTCCTGCTGCGCTGGTTCGCGCTGCCCGAGCCGCGGGTCGCCGGGGTCGGAGTCGCGCTGGCCGAGATCGCCATCGGCCTGCTCACGACGGTCGGGCTGCTCACCCGCGCGGCCGCCGCGGCCGGGCTGGCACTGAACCTGGTGCTGTTCCTGACCGCGAGCTGGACGACCACCCCCTACTTTCTGGGCTCGGACATCGTCTTCTGCTTCGCCTGGCTGCCGCTGTGCCCTGGTGGGAGCGGCCGACCAGCCGGCCGTCGACACGCTGCTCCTGGCACGCCGGGCCCAGGCCACCGAACGGCGCACACGGCGCGGCGCCCACGTCTACGGCGCGGCCGGGCCGGATCCGGAGACGCGGCGGGCGGTTCTGAGCCGCGGGCTGGCGGCCACCGGCGTGGCCGACCCTCGCGATCGCCGGGTTTGCGACGCTGCGGCGAGGGCCGGCGGCGGCGGTCCAATCGGCAGCCACGCTTCGCACCTCGCCGAAGCACCACGCGTCGACACCACCGGATACGACGACGACGTCGACAACAACGGGAACCTCGGCGCAGACCGGGCCGCGGCTGCCCGCCGGTGCGGTCAAGCTGGGCTCATCGTCCCAGCTTCCGGCTGACGCGGCGGCGATCTACAAGGATCCGGCCACGGGCTCGCCCGACATCGTCATCCGCCACCCGAACCGGTCGCTGACGGCGTTCAGCGCCGTGTGCACCCACGCCGGCTGCACGGTCGACTTCCAGTCGGGCGTCATCGCCTGCCCCTGCCATGGGTCGGAGTTCGATGCGAATACCGGCGCCGTGCTGCGCGGTCCGGCCGCCACGCCGCTTGCGGCCAAGCGCGTGATCGAGCGGCGAGGGTCGATCTACGCCGTCTGACCGCGGTCAGGGGTGGAGCTTCCGGCCCTCGGCGAGCATGGCGACGAACTTTGCGATCCGGCGGGCGCGCGTCTCGGGCCGGCGCGCCTCCTGAATCCGGAACAGGATCGCGTAGCGGTTGTTGCTGTCGAGGGTGGCGAAGAACTCGCGCGCAGCCGCGTCCTTCGCCAGCGCAGCCTGAAGGTCGGGCGGTACGGTCGCAGTGGAGTGGGAGTCGTACGCCGCCTCCCAGCGGCCGTCGGCACGCGCGCGCTCGATCTCGGCGCAGGCCGGCCGGGGTCATCTCGCCGGACTCGATCAGCGCCTCCGCCCGGCCGCGGTTCCGCTTCGACCAGCGGCTGCGTTGCCTGCGCGGCGTGAACCGCTGCAGCCACGTGCGGTCGTCGAGCCTGTCCTTGCGGCCGTCGATCCAGCCGTAGCAGAGGGCGACGTCAAGCGCCTCGGCGTAGGACACCGACCGGCCGCCGCCGTCCTTGCGGGCGATCGCGAGCCAGACGCCGGGCGACGAGGCGTGTTCGCGCTCGAGCCACGCGGCCCAGTCGGCGCGAGTCGCGAACGAGTGCACCGGCAGGTCGCGGCCCGCGCCGCCACTCGTCACGGGCCGTCCCCGGCGGCGCGGGCAGGCGTCCGATGCGAGCAGGTCGCGAAGCTGCGGGGGGCTGATGTTGCCGCCGCTGCAGATGAGCGCGACCCGGGCGCCGGCGAGCCGGTCGCGCAGCGCCAGCGCGCCCGCCAGCGCCGCGGCTCCGGCGGGCTCGACGAGGTTGCTGGTGGCCGAGATCATGCGCACGGTGGCGGTGCGCAGCTCGTCGTCGCCGACGAGGACGAAGTCGTCGAGCAGGCTCCACATGATGCGCTGCGGCAGCTCGAACGCGACCCTCGTCGCGAGTCCCTCGGCAAACGTCTCCATGCGGTCCTCGAGCAGCTCCCGTCCGACCCACGAGCGCTGCGCGGCCGGCGCGGCGCTCGACTGGACACCGATGACCGTGATCTGCGGCCTGATCGCCTTGGCGACGATGCACGCGCCGGCGGCGCCGCTGCCGCCGCCGACCGGCACGACAATCACGTCCAGGCCAGGCTCGTCCTCGAGCATCTCGAGCGTCGCGGTGCCGACCCCGGCGATCAGGTGCGGCTCGTTGCCGGAGTGCACGTAGCGGAGCCCGTCGCGGGCCGCCAGCCGGGCACACTCCTCGCGGGCCTCGTCGAAGTCGCGCCCGTGGACGACGATCTCGGCCTCCTGCGCCCGGATCGCGGCGAGCTTGAGCGGGTTTGCGCCCTCGGGCACGCAGATCGTCGCGGGGACGCCGAACAGGCGGGCGGCGTAGGCGATCGACTGGCCGTGGTTGCCGGTGGAGGCCGTGATCAGTCCGTGCGTGCGCTCTTCCGCGTCGAGCTGCGAGACGAGGTTGATGCCGCCGCGCACCTTGAACGCCGCGGTCGGATTGTGGTTCTCGTGCTTGACCCACACATCGGCGCCCACGAGCTCCGCGAGCAGCGGAGAGCGGCGAAACGGCGTGCGCGGCAGATGCGCCTCGATCCGGCGGCGGGCGGCGAGCACATCCGCCAGGTCGGGCGCGTCGGCGGGGAGGTCGGCCACGGGCGCATGATCGCATGAGTACCATCGCCCGATGCGTTGGCTCGCAAAGTCGGCGGTGCAGAACGTGATCTCGGTGCTCCCCGGGAGCGTCGCGGTGAACGGCGTGCTGCAGCGCTACGGGACGGGCTCGGTGGTGATGACGCCGGAGCGGGTGGTCTCGCGGCTAGTGCGGATCGGCGGGCATCACGTCGAGCACCAGCGCCGGTTCGCGACCCGGCCGCTCGATCAGACGACCGTCGTCGAGGTCGGGACCGGCTTCGTGCCGCTGCTGCCGGTCGGCCTCTACCTCGCGGGCGTCGCAGCCGTGCACACCTACGACATCGCGCGCCTCTCCAACGCCGCCCGCACGGCGGACCTGCTCCAGCAGATCGTCGCCGCCGCCGACTCGGGGGCGCTCGAGCGCGAGTGCCCCTGGACGCTGCCCGACCGGCTCGCACAGGTCCGCGCGATCGCGGCGGACCCGCCCATCGACCTGGACACGCTGCTCGCGGCCATGCACATCAGTTACCACGTCGGCGACGCCACCCGCTCAGGGCTCGACGCCGGATCCGCGCACCTCTTCGTGACCAACAACGTGTTCGAGCACGTGCCCGCCGACGTGATCCGCGGCCTGCTTGCCGAGGCGCACCGCACCGGCGCCCCTGGCGCGCTCCTGAGCCACCACATCGACCTGCGCGACCACTACGCCAAGTTCGACCGCACGGTGAGCGTCTACAACTCGCTGCGGTTCTCGTCCCGCCAGTGGCGGTATCTGAATAGCCGCATGGAGCCGCAGAACCGCCTTCGCCACTCCGACTTCCTGGGGATGATCGATGCGGCCGGGTTCGAGCTCCTGCTCGACGACTCCCGCACCGGCCCCGACGCCGCCTTCGCGGCCGTCCGCCCGGCGCCGGAGTTCCGGCGCTACGCCGAGGACGACCTGCGCGTGATCGACATGTGGGTCGCCGCCCGCCGCCGTGACTGACTAGGGCAGCGGCGGGAGCGGCGTGCCCTGCATCTCGAGGCTCTCGCGCTCGGACTCGATCGCAGCAGCATCGAAGCGGAAGTACGACCGCGGCGGCAGCGGCCCCCAGGTGTTCGACGAGAACCTGTCGTCCGGAAAGGTGCGCGGCTCGTGCTCCGGCTCGAGCTGCTCCATGTCGCAGTAGCACTCGACGAGCAGCGGCTCCTCGGTGATGCGGACGTACCCGCACATGTTCTGCGCGATGCCGTGCCGGACGGGGCCCCACGCGAGCCAGCGGCCGTGCTGGCCCAGGTTGTCGAAGAGCGACCGCAGCGCGCCGAAGTCGACGTAGTCAAAGGCGATGTGGTGGAAGTGGGGCCGGCCCGTGTTCACGAGCGCCACCTGGTGATGCTCGGCGTTCACGTGCAGCCACGTGCCCGCCTCACCGAGATAGTCCGAGATTTCCATGCCCAGGACATCGGTATGGAACCGCGTGACCGCCTCCATGTCGCCGGTGAGGCGGTTTATGTGCCCCAGCTTGCGCGGCCGCAGCGCGGGCAGGTCGGCGGTCGGACGCGCAACCGCCGGGCGCCGGTCGGCCTCGGGCAGGTAGGGCACGAGGTGGTGCTCGAAGCCCTCGGGGTCGGTCACCGACAGGTGGTCGCCGCGGTCGTGCCAGGCATCCCAGGTCGAGGCCAGCCAGTCGCGGGCGACCTCGGGCGGCGAGCTGCGACGAAGCTGCCAGGCGCAGTGGGCGTAGCCGAGCTCCTCCCCCGCGCCCGCGCGCACCAGCTCGAGCGAGTACGGCTCGAAATCGCACGCCAGCGTCGCCCGCTCCGGCGAGAGCTCCCGCACCGTGAGCCCGAACTGGATGGCGTAGCGGCCGGCGGCCTCGGCGACGTCGCCGACCCGCAAGCAGACGTGATCGATCTTTCGAAGCCGAATCATGCGCGCGTACCGGCGCCCATGATAGATCGGCAATGATGCAGGACGTGAACGACACGCCGCTGGCACTGGGCGATGCGCGCCTCGAGACGCTCGAGCACGGCCTGGCTCTGATCCTCGAGTCGTGGCGCGGGTTCGACCACGCCCGCCCGTACCAGCCGCCGATCACCGAGCGCACCCAAGCGCTCCTGGCGGAGGACCTGCCCGAGTCGGGCGTCGGCCCCCATGCCGCCCTGGACGAGGTCAGCGAGCTCCTCGACGAGAGCCTGGCCCAGGTGCGCCCGCGCTTCTTCGGCTACGTCGGGTCGTCGGGACTCGAGCTGGGAGTGCTCGCCGACGCGCTGGCCGCCTCCCACGACATCAACCTGGCCGCGAGCGCGGCGGCGGCCGACCTGGTCGAGAAACAGACGCTGCGCTGGGTGGGCGACTTCGTCGGGTTTCCGGCCGCGTCGGGGGCGTTCACGAGCGGTGGGATGCTGTCCAATCTGACCGCGCTCGCCGCGGCCCGGGAGCGCGCCCTGCCCGGAAGCCGGATCGACGGCTGCGACGGCCGCGGCGTCGTCTACACGAGCGTGGAGGCGCATTCGAGCGTCGAGCGCGCGGTCGAGGTGCTGGGCTTCGGACGCCGGTCGCTGCGGGCGATCGAGATCGACTCGGCCCGCGGCATGCGCACGGATGTCCTGGCGGCCGCCCTCGAGCACGACATCGCCGACGGACGGGTGCCGGTGGCGGTGATCGCCAGCGCCGGCACGACGCTCACGGGCGCGGTCGACCCGCTGCGGGCCATCGCCGATGTCTGCCGGCGCCACGGCGTGTGGCTGCATGTGGACGGCGCCTACGGGCTGCCGGCGGCGGCGACTCCATCGGCCCGGCGCCTGTTCGACGGGCTCGAACTGGCCGACTCCGCGGCCCTCGACGGGCACAAGTGGCTGTTCGTGCCGAAGGCCTGCGGCGTGCTCCTCGTGCGCAACCGCGCCGACCTCGAGGCAGCGTTCTCGCACGACGCTCCCTACATCCCCGACATCGACCTGGTCGAGCACCCGGTGGACTGGACGCTCGAGTACTCGCGGCCGTTCCGGGCGCTCAAGCTGTGGCTCGCGCTGCGCGCACACGGCGCCTCCGCGTTCCGGGACGCCATCGAGCACGATCTCGAGCTGGCCCGGATCGTGGCCGAGCGCGTGCGCGCCGCCGACGATCTGCAGCTGCTCGTGGAACCGATCCTCTCAATCGTGCCCTTCCGCCGCATCCCCTCCCGTGGCGACGTCGACGAGCACAACCGCCGCCTCGTCCGCGCTCTGCAGGAGGACGGGCGGCTCTACGTGACGGGCGCGGTCGTGGACGGGCGGTGGTGCCTGCGGCCGTGCATCGTCAACTTCCGCACGACTGTCGAGGACGCACACGCACTGGTCGACATCGCCCGCGAGGTCGGACGCCGCATCGAGTCCGAGTAGGCCTCCCTCACTGGCTGGGTGCGGTCCAGGGCGTGTGCCAGCCGCCGCGGCCGGCGGTGAGCCTGTCGGCCTCCGCTGGGCCCCACGTGCCCGGCTCGTATGCGATCACCGGCGGCGGCGCGTCCAGGGCGGGCTGCACAATCCGCCACGTCTCCTCGACCGAGTCCTGGCGGGTGAAGTGGGTGCGATCGCCGCGCAGGGCGGCGTACAGGAGCTCCTCGTACGGCGTCGGCGTGACGGAGTCGGGATCGCCGAGCTCGACGTCGAGGTTGACGGTCTCGACGCCCGGCTTGCCGGTGCGCATCGACTGCAGCTGGATGCTGGTGCCGGGATGCGGGTCGATGCGCAGGATGTAGTGGTTGGGGTCGGGCCGGTGGCCGCCGCCGATGAAGCTCACCCGCGGCGGGTGCTTGAACACGACGCGCACCTCGGTCGCCCGCATCGGCAGGGCCTTGCCGGCCCGGATGTAGAACGGCACCCCGGCCCAGCGCCAGTTGTCGATGTCGACGCGCATGGCGACGAACGTCTCGGTATCCGAGTCCGGTGCGACCCCCTCCACTCCGCGATAGCCGGCGTACTGGCCGCGCACCATCCGGGACGGGTCGAGATCGGGCATGGCCGCGAAGACGTCGTGCTTGCGATCGTCGACCGCGTCCGAACCGGCACGCGCCGGCGGCTCCATGGCGACCAGGGCGATCACCTGCAGAAGGTGGTTCTGGACGACGTCCCGCAGCGCGCCGACGGCGTCGTAGAAGCGCCCGCGGCCCTCGACGCCGAAGTCCTCCGCCATGGTCACCTGCACGCTGCCGACGTGGCTGCGGTTCCAGACGGGCTCGAGCAGCGAGTTGGCAAACCGCAGGTACAGGATGTCCTCGACCGGCATCTTGCCGAGGAAGTGGTCGATCCGGAAGAGCTGCGACTCGTCGATCAGCGCGTGCAGCTCGGTGTTCAGCCGGCGGGCGGATGCCAGGTCGTGGCCAAACGGCTTCTCGACCACCACCCGCGAGCTCTCCGTCAGGCCGGCGTCAGACAATCCCTTGACCACCATGGCGAACAGCGACGGCGGGATCTCGAGGTAGAACGTCGGGTGGGACGCGTTCTCGAGAGCCCCGGCAAGACGCTGGTACGTGTCGGCCTCGGCGAAGTCGCCGCGGATGTACGAGAGCCGGGCGGCGAGGGCCGCGAAGACCGTCTCGTCGACGTCCGTGCCCGCCGCCGTGATCGAGTCGCGGGCGCGCCGGCGCAGATCGTCGTCGGACATGTCGTCCGCGGCGACGCCGATGATCGGGCAGCCGAGGATCCCGCGCCGCTCGAGCAGGTAGAGCGCCTGGAAGGTCATCTTGCGGGCGAGGTCGCCGGTGATCCCGAAGATCACCAGCGCATCGCCTTTGGCGGGGCGCGTCACGGCGCCGTCAGCCTAGCCTCGCGCGCCCCCAACCGCCGCGGTCAGCGGTCGCGCCATTCGGCCAGGAGCTCCGCCTCGCGCCCGGGCGTGAGCGCGTCGCCGCGCGGCGAGTCGCCGTCTCTGACCCAGCGCAGGGTATCGGCCGCCGTGTCGGTGATCGGCCGCACGTGGAGTCCGGCGGCGGTCGCCCGCGACGTGTCCGAGCGCTGGAAGCCGGCGTGATCGTGCCCGGGCGTCCACAGCGGGATCTCGGTCCACGGCTCGACGTCCCGCTCGAGCAGGAACTCCTCCGAGACCCACACCGTCTGCGACTCAACCCCGCTCGCCTGCCGGCAGGCGTCGACGACGCCCGCGAAGGTGAGCATGCCGGCGGGCGAGACCACGTCGAAGGTCGCGCAGGCGCCGCCCTCCAACAGGTCGAGCGCAAACGCCGCCAGATCGCGGGCGTCGATCAGCTGGACGGGCTGGTCGGGAGGCGCGGGGGCGAGCACGTCGCCTCCCTCTGCGAGCCGGCGCGGCCAGTAGGTGAACCGATCGGTGGGGTCGTGTGGGCCGACGATCAGGCCGGGCCGCAGGATGACCGCCCGCTCGGGAAACGCGGCCCGCACGGCGTGCTCGCAGAGCGCCTTGAGCGGGCCGTAGCTCTCTCCCGTGACCTCGTCCCGGGGCGCGCCGGCGGGCAGCTCGGCCAGCGGCGCATCCTCGTTCAGGCCCGGGACGGAGTGATCGGCGTACACGCTGCGGCTCGAGACGAACAGGTAGCGCCCGGCCGCCCCGGCGAGCAGCTCCGCCGAGCGCTCGACATCGGCGGGGAGGTACCCGGAGGTGTCGACGACCGCATCGAAGCTCCGGCCGCGGAGTCCCTTGAGATCGCCGGAGCGCTGGCCCACCACGCGCTCCGCTTCCGGGAAGAGATCGGCGCCCGTCTGACCACGGTTGAACAGCGTGATGTCGTGGCCACGCTCGAGCGCGAGCTCAACCAGATGCCGCCCGGCGAAGGCGGTCCCTCCCAGCACGAGCAGCCGCATCGGCGCAGTATACGCAACCCTGTAGTTGCGAGTTCGGGTGAGGGGTGGGGCACCGCGCGCCCCACCCCTCGTCCCCCGGCCGGTCAGAGCGGCTGCACGCCGCCGACGACCGGCAGAACGGTGATCCGGCCGCCGCACGCCCTGGCCGGAGCCGGGAACCTGGCCGTCATCGCCTGGTAGTCGTTGGGAGGCCACACGAGGGCCGCCCGCGCGGGCGGACAGGTCTCCGTGCCGCGGGGCACGTCGGAGTATCTGGCGTAGAAGGACGCCCGGTTTCCGGGACGCACCAGCACCGTGAACGCGGTCGCGGGCGCGTGGATGACGCGAGTCTGCATCGGCCGCCCGTACCTGTTGACGAGCCCCATGCCGGGGTAGCCGAAGAACGAACAGGTCGCCGTACCGACGTTCCAGAAGATGTACCGAACGCGGACCGTGCCGGCCGCCTCGCTTGACTGCGGCGGCGGCAACCTCAGGTTTCGGAACAGGCAGCGCGGCGCCGAGCCCGTTGTCTTCGCACCCAGCGTGTGGGCGGCTGCGGCGCCCGTGCCACACGCCGCCACGACCGCCGCCGCCACCATGGCCACCCCGCCCATCGATCGTCTGCTCATGACTCCGCGCACACGTGCCTCCTCCGGTAGTTGCCTGTCCCATTCACCGTAGGGGGCTCGGACGGCGGCGAAGTCACGAATGCGAGCCGGATCTTCAACGCCAAACGTTCGGGGACTGTCCCCGATTCCGCGGCTCGGCGCGAGTGTGGGATCAGCGCTCGAGAGGAGCGATCGAACCGGCCGGTGCTACCATGGCTGACGAGCGCCCAAGCCCCTGGCGTTGTCTGCTGACTCCAATCTCCCGGTCGGTCTGTTCGTGCGACTGGGGGGAAGACCATGATGGAGCGGCACCAGCCGAACTCGCCGGCCCTGGCGTCGCCGCACTCCCCGGATGTGCCCGTGCAGCCATCCCTGCGGCGATAGACGGAAAGGAGCGTTCGCCATGCTCATCGACATTCTCATTGTCTTGGCCATCATCGCGGTGGCCCTGTACCTGATGCGCGGCAGGTTCAGCAGAACCTGATCGGCGCTCACCGAAGCTCCAAACGGAGACCGAAGCGGCCGCCCCCGCGGCCGCTTCGTGTTTCTGCTCCCGACCGCACAACGCGAGCTCGATGGCCTGACGATCCCGGCCCGCCCACATCAGGTCTAGCAGCCGTCGCGGGGGATGCGCTCCTGCCATGTGCGACTCTGGAACGGCAGGCCGTTCCGCGTCACCTCCAGGTCGAGCTCGACCACGAACTCCGCCTCGGTGCAGGTGAAGCGGCCGCGGGCCTCGGCGACCACATCGGCCCCGGGGCGGCTCAGGCGAAACCGCGTCCGCCCCTCCACCCGGGCCGATAGCGGATCGTCGTCACGGACACCGGTCGAGTAGACGTGGCCCTCCTCGCACCGCAGGCCCTCGTCCGGAAACTCGAACGCCGACCAGTCGGCGGCCTCGATCCCCGCCTCACCGGTCTTTCGGTCTTGCACGATCTCCCACCGCGAGGGGCGGTCGGTGGCCACTCCCCCGGTCCATGTCACCGGCACCACGTCTGTCGCGACCGCGTAAGGCTCGGCATCCTCGGGCAGGCCGGGCAACATGAGCTCGACCGCAGTCGTCACATCGATGGACTCGAGCCGGGGCAGCGGCCACAGACACGGCCAGTCGCTGGCGGCGACCGCGACTCGGATCCGATGTCCGGGCCGGAACCTCCACCCGGTCGCCATCAGATCGAGCTCGACCGCCGCCTCGCCGGCACACGCGAGGTTGACCGCACCACGCGTCACGGGCTGCGACTCGCCGCCGGGCGCGACGTCGTTCAACTTGACCGACACGAGCGCACGCGGGCCGGGATGCGCGATCCGGAACCGCACCCGCGGCTGCCCCAGCACCTCCACCGGGCCTGTCAGCGGCTGGCTGTCGAAACAGGCGCTGCGGGCCTCGTCGATGCGCTGATCCCCGAACAGTCCGCGATCGGGCGGCGGCGGACACCAGTTGCCGGTGGCCAGGCCAACCGCCGCCGAGGCGGGCGCGGACTGCGGCGATCCGAGCGTCAGCACGGTCCGGGAGGCGGATCGCGGCCACGACTCGCTCGAGATCCACTCGCCCGACACCCGCTCCGGGGCCGCCGCCGGCGAGTCGTGCTCCTCGATGAACATCACCGACCGGGGTCGCCCGGTTGTCGCCGCGGCAGCTTCGGATCCGGGCTCGAGGTGGGTGCGGAAGAACTCGATCAGCTCACGCATGAACGGGTACACCGGCCTGGGCACACCGCGATCGGGGGCGACGTGCGCCCACGGTCCGGCCAGGAGCTGCCATGGGCTCTGCAGTCTGTGGGCCATCCGCAGGCCCGCCGTGCGGTAGCCGTCGTGCCAGCCCGACACGATGAACACGGGGCACTCGATCCGCTCGTAGCCGGGTCGCAGCGACCCGTTTCGCCAGTACGGGCCGTCCCGCTGCTCCGTCAGCCATCGCACCACCCACGCCGGGGTGGCGTCGATCCGCTCCCGCCAGCGCCGATCGAACTCCTGGCCCTCGCCGTCGCCCGGAGGGAGCGCGTTCATGCCGATCATGCGGATCGGGTAGTTGCTGAGCTCGAACGCCGCCACCGCCCCGCCGTCGAAGTGCATGTCGTCGCTGAAGCGGTCGTCGGTGGCGTAGACCGGCGCGATCGCCCGCAGCGCCGGCGGCCGGCGGGCGGCGAGCTGGATGCACGAGAAGCCGCCGTAGGACTTCCCCCACGAGCCGACGTTGCCGTTGCACCACTCCTGGCGCGCGATCCACTCGACCACCTCGACGCCGTCGAACTGCTCGGTCTCGGTGTACTCGTCCACCACAACGCCGTCGGAGCTCCCCGTGCCGCGCACGTCCAGCCGGACACACACGAACCCGGCCTCGACCAGCACCAGGTTCTGGCCGCGATCCTGCAGCGCCCGGAGATCGTCCTTGCGGTACGGGATGTGCTCGAGGATCGCGCCAAACCGTCCCGGGCGGTCCGGGCGGTAGACGTCGGCGGACAGGTGCACGCCGTCGCGCATGGGAATCCGCACGTCCCGCTCGAGCACGATTCGGCCGCCGGCCGCTGGCAGGTGCGTCAGACGCCCCGGCGTGGGATCCGCTCCTTCCACCGCCGGTCGGCAAACGGCGCTCCGTCGGCCCTGACGCGCAGCCTCAGGTCAACCAGAAACGCGTCGGCGGTCGCCCGAAACCGCGACTCGGCGTGCACGTGGGCCTCGAGGCCGGGCCGCATCAGGTGGTAGCGCCAGTTGCCCCGGACCGTCGCGGTCAGTGGGTCGTCGCCGGTCATCGCCCAGCGGCTGCCGGACTCTGTCACCGACCAGCCCTCGTCCGGAATCGCGTCGTGGTTGCGCATCGAGGTCACGATCCCGGCGCGGCCGGTGAGCACGTCGGTCACGACATCCCACCGCGACCGGCCGGTGGTCTCGGCGCCGGGCTGGGCGATCTCGACCAGCGGGCCTTCGGCAGGCTCAAAGGCCACCGCGTCGGCGGGCAGCCCGGGGAGCTCGAGCTCCACCGCGGAGAGAACCTCGAGCGGCGCGACCGCGGGGAGGGGCCACAGGTTCGGCCAGTCGCCAACGGCCACCGCGATCCGGATCCGGTGCCCGGCCGCAAACCGCCAGCCGGCCGCCATCAGCGGCAGCTCGAGCGCCGCCTCGCCCGCGATCTCGAGGTTCACGGCGGCCGTCGTGACCGGCTGCGACGATCCGTCCGGAGCGACGTTCTGGAGCTTGACCGACACGAGAGTGCGGGGGCCGGGATGGCGCAGGCGGAAGCGCACGACCGGCTCCCCGAGGAGCTCCACCGGCTCGGCCAGCGGCTCGCCGTCGAACGTGGCACTCAACCCGTCATCGCGCGACTGGTCGAGGAACTGGCCGGTCGCCGGCGGCGGCGGGCACCACTGGCCGGTCATGACCCCGGTGGTCACCCGGGCCGGTGCCACCATGGGCGCCCCCAGCGTCAGCCGCGTTCGCGAAACGCCCTCCGGCCAGCGCTCCGACGCGAGCCACTCGCCCGAGACGACGGCGTGCGGGCGCACCGGCGTGTCGGGGCTGCCGATGAAGAACACCGATCGCGGCCGGCCGGGCGCCGGCCGCGCACCGGACTCGCCCAGGTGGCGGTGGAAGAACCGGGCCATCTCGGCCAGAAAGGGGTAGCGCGGCCCCGGAACGCCGCGATCGGGCAGCTTGTGTGCCCACGGCCCCGCGAGCAGCTGCCACGGCGCCTCGAGGTTTTGTGCCATCCGCAGCGCGGCCGTGCGGTAGCCGTCGCGCCAGCCGGCACAGATCAGGACGGGGCACACGATCCGCCCGTAGTCGGGCCGCAGCGAGCCGTTGCGCCAGTACGGCCCGTCGTGCTGCTCGCGGATCCAGTCGATGAGCCACGCCGGGGTCTCCTCGATCCGGCGGCGCCAGTCGCGGTCGAACTCGTCGTCGCGCCGGCCGACGGGCGGGAGCGCGTTCATCGCGATCATCTCGGTCGGATAGCCTGGCAGGCTGCTGGCGTTGAGCGCCCCGCCGTGGAAGTGCATGTCGTCGGTGTAGCGGTCGTCGGTCGCATACACGGGCGCGATCGCCCGCAGGGCCGGCGGGCGCAGCGCCGCGAGCTGAATGCAGCTGAACCCGCCGTAGGACACGCCCCACGAGGCCACCGCACCGGTGCACCACGGCTGCTCCGCCATCCAGGCGACGACGTCGTAGCCGTCGCGCTGCTCGGTCTCGGTGTACTCGTCCGCGGCCACCCCCCGGGAGCTGCCGGTGCCGCGCACGTCCAGGCGCACGCAGGCGAATCCGGCAGCCACGAGGAACGTGTTCTGCGACCGGTCTTCGATTGCCCGCAGGTCGTCCTTGCGGTAGGGGATATGCTCCAGGATCGCCGGAAACCTGCCCGGCCGATTGGGGCGGTACACGTCCACCGAGAGCCGGACTCCGTCCCGTACGATCACGCCGATGTCCCGTTCCAGAATGACATTTCCGTCGCCGAGAGTGAGTCGCGTTGAGCCCTTCATGGGCGGCGAGGCTAGCACCTCTTCGGCGCGGCTGCAGGTTTTGCACTACTTCAGTGGGAAATACCGGTACGCTGCGCCCGGAACGCTCGTGCCCGCCGTCTGCGCCCTTCCCAAGTTCTGGAGGTACATGCCGTGAATACCAAGGAACATCCCCCGATCGATCCGCTCACCCGCGGGACGCTGCTCCGGCGCGCGGGGGCCGGCGCGCTCGGCGTGTCGGCGGCATCGCTCCTCGCCGCGTGCGGCAGTTCGAGCTCGTCCGGCTCGTCGGCGGGCGGCAGCTCCGGCTCCGAGGCGATCACCGGTCAGGCGATCCTCGCCAACTACCCCGGCTGGATCGGCAAGCACAACCTCGCAGACTTCGCGAAGAAGTACCCCGGCGCCTCGATCAAGATGATCTCGAACGCGACATCGAGCAGCGCCGAGGTGGTGCTGCAGTTCAAGAGCAAGGACTACGACTTCCTGCTTGCAGACACGAGCGATGCGGGCCAGGCATCGGCCGCGAAGCTGGTCAGCGAGCTCGACTGGTCGAAGATCCCGAACGCCAAGAACATCGCCCAGCAGTTCCGCACGTCGTATCCATGGGGCCTTCCCACCGACTACGGCAAGGTGGGCATCGCCTACCGCCCCGACCTGGTCGGCGGCGCAACCATCACGAGCTGGCACGATCTCTGGGAGCTGATCCCCAAGTACTCCGGCCAGACGGTCTTCATCGACCTCGAGCGCGACACCATGGGCTCGACGTGCAAGTACCTCGGCTACTCGTCGAACACCACCGACCCCGATCAGCTCAAGAAGGTGCAGGACGCCGTCGTGAGCGTCAAGCCGCACCTGCAGGCGTTCCTGAATACAAACGTCGGCGCGGGCCTCGTCAACGGCTCGGTCGCGATGGCGATGGACTGGGACTACGACGTCGCGCTTCTGCAGCAGAAGAACGACAAGATCAAGTGGGTGCTGCCGGAAGAGGGCGTGCACGCCTACCTGGAGGGGTTCACAGCGGTGCTTAACACGAGCAAGATCGCCGTGATCCAGGCGTTCCTCAACTTCCTCGCCGAGCCGGCCCAGTACGCCGACTTCGTCAACACCACCGGGACGGCATACGTGATGCCTGCGGCGACGCCGCTGATCCTGAAGACCATCTCGCAAAACCCGGTTCTGGTCCCGACCAAGGAAGTGCTGGCGAAGACCGAGTTCGACAAGTATCTGGGTGCCGCCGGCGCAACCCTCTGGTCGAACACGTGGACCGCGATCAAGGCAGCGTAACCATCGAGCATCTGGCGGCGCCACCGTCTCGGGCCCCGAGGTGGCGCCGCCCCGACTCGGGCCGGTTGGCGCGCCTGGCGCTGCTCGCGCCCACGCTGCTCATCACCACGATCTGTTTCGTGGTGCCTCTGGGCCTGATCGCGCTCTACTCGTTCGGATCGGTCAACCAGGTCGACTTCAACGTCTTCTTCGGCTGGACCACGGGCAACTACCGGGCGTTCACGTCGGCCCTGTACCTGCACACGCTGGCGCGCAGCGTCGTGCTTTCGCTCTCGACCACGCTCGTCTGCGCCGTGATCGGATTCACCTTCGCGTACTTCATCAGCCGCCAGCCCCCGAAGGCTCAGCGGCTGCTGCTGGTCGCGGTGATCGTGCCGTTCTGGACCAGCTTCATCGTGCGCACGTACTCGTGGGTCGATCTGCTCCAGAACCTGGGGCCGATCGACCGGTTCGCGCGCACGCTGGGCCTGCACGGGCACATCGACATCCTGTACACGCCGTACTCGATCGCAATCGGGATCCTGTACTCGTACCTGCCGCTGATGATCCTGCCGATCTACGTCTCGCTGGAGCGGATCGATCCGGCGCTGTTCGACGCGGCCGAGGATCTGGGGGCGACGCCGTGGCGCCAGTTTCGCCGGGTGGTGCTGCCGCTGGCCGTCCCCGGCCTGATCGCCGGCATCATCATCGTCGGCGTGCCGGCGCTCGGCGAGTACGTGATCCCCGAGATCCTGGGCGGCGGCAAGACGCTGATGGCCGGGAACATCCTCGCCGACCAGTTCCTCGAGACCGGCAACTACCCGTTCGGCTCGGCGCTGGCCGTGAGCATCATGGTCGTGCTGATGCTGCTCCTGTTCCTGCTGCGGCGCGCCCAACCTGCGACGGACACGCAATGAGCATCCGCCGCCACCCCTTCGCCGCCGGTCTCAGCCTGCTCGTGCTGCTGTTCATGTGGGTGCCGCTGATCGTCGTCGCGGTGAACTCGTTCAACCAGCAGACCATCATGGCGGGCTGGGGTGGGTTCACCACACACTGGTACGGTCTGGCGCTGCACGACCAGAACGTGCGCACCGGACTGCGCACGACGCTCTACATCGCGGTCTCCTCTTCGCTGCTCTCGCTCGTGATCGCGGTGTCGGGCGCGCTCTGGTGGCGGCGGGCATCGCCGAAGGCCCGGGCGGTGTACGACGGGATGATCTACGCCCGCATCATCCTGCCCGAGGTGGTGTCGGCGACCGCGCTCTTCTTCCTCTTCCTGAAAATCCACTTCACGCTCGGGCTGACCGCGATCGTGATCGGCCACACGGTGTGGAACTCGGCCTACGCCGCGATCATCGTGCAGGCCCGGATGGCCGGCCTCGACCCGGCGCTCGAGGAGGCCGCGGCGGATCTGGGAGCGACTCCATGGCGCACGTTCCGGCGGGTGACGCTCTCGGCGCTTCTGCCGGCGATCATCGCCGCGGGCCTGCTCGCGTTCACGTTCTCGTTCGACGACGTCGTCACGTCGGTGTTCCTGCAGGGGGCCTCCAACACGCCGCTTCCGGTCGTCATCCTGGGGATGATCCGCTTCCGCATCACACCCGAGATCAATGCGATCGGCCTGCTCGTGATGCTCTTCACCGTGACCCTGATGAGCTTCGCCGTGCTCATCTATGCCACCGCCGGTTCGCTCGGGCGTTCCGGGCGCAGGGGCAACATGCTCGACATCTACCGGGGACGATGACCGACGCCGCCGTTGACATCACGGGAGTGGAGAAGCGCTTCGGCGACCTGGTCGCGGTGCGCAACCTCGACCTGCGCATCGAGCGGGGCGAATTCTTCTCGATCATCGGCCCGTCGGGCTGTGGCAAGACCACCACGCTGCGCATGATCGCAGGGTTCGAGGACCCCACCGCCGGCCGGATCAGCGTCGCGGGCCGGGACATGACCGGTGTGCGCCCCTACCGGCGGCCGGTCAACACGGTGTTTCAGAGCTACGCGCTGTTCCCGCACCTCGACGTGTTCGAGAACGTCGCCTTCGGACTGCGCGAGGCAAAGGTCGGCAGGGCCGAGGTGCGGGCCCGGGTCGGCGAGGCGGTCAGCCTGGTGCAGCTCGAGGGCCGTGAGCGCTCGCGGCCGCGGCAGCTCTCGGGCGGACAGCAGCAGCGGGTCGCGCTCGCCCGGGCGCTCGTGAACCGGCCGGAGGTGCTGCTGCTGGACGAGCCACTCGGAGCGCTCGACCTGAAGCTGCGCACCGACATGCAGAGCCAGCTCAAGGATCTCCAGCGCTCCGTTGGGGTCACGTTCTGTTACGTCACCCACGATCAGGGCGAGGCGTTCTCGATGTCCGACCGGGTGGCCGTGATGAACCTGGGGCTGCTCGAGCAGGTGGGCACGCCCGAGGACATCTACCACCGGCCCGCTTCGGCCTTCGTGGCCGACTTCGTGGGCACGGCCAACCGCTTCGCCGGGCGGATCGAGAGCGCGGACGGCGAGCGGTACACGGTCGCGATCGACGGCATCGGCGCTCGCGGCGTGCGCGGCCCGGAGGGGCTCGCGAACGGCTCCGCCGTGCTCGTGCTGGTGCGGCCGGAGAACCTGCACCTGGGCGAGCACACCGGCGACGGCAGCGCTGGCCTGGCCGCCAGCGTCGTCGATGCCGCGTTCCTCGGCGCCGAGCGCACGGTGCGTCTGAACTCGCCCGCGCTCGGCGACCTGACCGCGGCGGCGCGTGGCGCCGGTCCCGCGCCGGAGCGCGGCGCGCGGGTGGAGTTGTCGTGGTCGGACGAGGATGCCTGGCTGATCCCGGCGGCGCAGCCGGAGCCGTAGCGGGCGTCCATCCCGTATACCCCGTCTCGGCGGTTCGCATGCTCACCACGCGCCACACAGTGCTGGGTACCATCCACGGCGCGAGCAGCCTTGCGATCTCCGAACCCCTCCGCCTGACCTCCCCCGCCTGAACTGGTCGCCGTCCGACTATCCCAGGAGCAGCTCGCGGCGGTCGCCGAGATCGACGCATGGCTCGACCATCCTCACGACCAGGTGTTTCGGCTGTTCGGTGCGGCCGGCGTCGGCAAGACGACCACGGCACGAGAGGTGATGGAGCGCCACCCGGGAGGACTGCAGTGCGCATTCTCCGGCAAGGCCGCGTACAACCTGGGGGTCAAGACGGGCCATCCCGCCCAGACGCTGCATTCCGCGATCTACCGACCCGAGAAGTGTCCCGGCGGACGGCTCGGCGAGCACTGCCCGCACGGCGCCGATCGGTCGCATGTGGTCTTCACCCGGAACCGGGGCGGAGCCCTCAGCGAGGCGAAGTACCTGATCCTGGACGAGTGCTCGATGGTCAACGAGGCGATCGGGCGAGACGCCGAGAGCTTCGGCAAGCCGATCCTTGTTCTGGGCGACCCCTACCAGCTTCCGCCACCGGAGGACTGCGGCCACTTCACGAACCAGAAGCCCGACGTGCTCCTCGAGGAAGTCCACCGACACCAGGACGACGGCGGCATCGTCGATCTGGCCACCACGATCCGCCTGGGTGGAAGCATCGCGGGCCACCCGTTCATCGTTGACGATCCCACCAACCTCGAGCCGGACATCGTGGTGTGCGGGACGAACGACCTGCGGGCGCGGATCAACGGGTTCCGCCGCCAGTCAGACGGCATGGAGCCTGGCGTTCTGCCCCGCGCCGGCGAGCCGCTCATCTGCTTGCAGAACACGCCCGATCTCGGCCTCCTGAACGGCCAGATCCTCGAGGTGATTGACGCCGAGGCGACCACGGACGACAACTACGTCGTGACGCTGATCGACCCGTGGAACGACGTCCGGTACACGGTGCCGGCCCGCACCGCTGACCTGAATCGGCGCGCCCTGGTGGGTATGGACGACTACACGCCCACCGTCGCGCGTCTCTCCTTCGCCTATGCGATCACCTGCCACAAGGCCGCCGGGTCGGAGTGGGACAGCGTCCTGGTGATGGATAACTGGCGTTGGGACGACCATGACCGCTGGCTCTACACGGCAGTTACCCGCGCGTCGAAGGAGGTCAGGGTGTTCCCGTGCTGAGCAGCGTTCCTCTACCCGTGGGCGAGCGCCAGGTCGAGAGTGGGCTCGAAGGGGGATACGTCGCCTCGCCGTGTCGCGGACTACTCGGGTGAAGACGCGCTCGTAATCACGAGAATGCAGAACGGGTTGTCGTGCATCACGGCCGCATCGCATACGGGCGAGCCGAGTCGGCCTGCCGCCGTGAGGTGGAATCTGAGCCGTATGGGCACGTGAGCGACTGAGGCGATCTGGTTGTCTCCCAACTCGCGAAGGATCGCTCGGCACGAGACGGCGGAGTGGTGGGATCCGATCACGCAGTGCACGTCTTGGAGTGACCATCCGACGACGCGGACTTGGCGAGCTTCGATCCGGCCGGCGAGCGCGGCTGCATCTAGGCGGGGTGGCGTCACGGACGAGCGACCAACGCAGCCAGCCGCCAGGACGGCGAGGATCGAGACGACAGCCAGGAGCTTCCTCACAACCCTTCGACATCACCACCGGTCGATGAGTTCCGCAGGGCCGGACGGCCCGCCCCAGACCTCATACAGACCTTCCGAGCCCGAAACAGCAGAGGGATCGGCGCACCCGCGCCGATCCCTCGTATCGGGGCGCCGAGATTCGAACTCGGGACCTCACCGACCCGAACGGTGCGCGCTACCAGGCTGCGCCACGCCCCGGATGAGGCCGGATTATCGCACAGGCGGTGGACCCGGCCGCCCGCTGGCATGAGCCGCGTCGCGGCGGGCGCAGTAGGCGTCGAAGGCCATCATCCGCCGCAACCAGCGCTGCTGTGCGTCGATCTCGATGTCGTACAGGAGCCGGTCGACCTCGAAGATCTCGACGGCCCGATCGACCTGGGCGAGGATCCGGTGCCGCAGGCCGCCGATCGGCGGGCGCTCGAAGGCCTCCCGGCGCAGGGGCTCTGACCGCGGCGGCAGGTGCCCGGCCAGGCGACGCTCGAGCGAGATGCGCTGCTCCATCCCGGAAGCATTGCGCACCGGCGCTCGGCCCCGCAACGGGTGGGGTGGGCGGACTACCCACCTGGGGGGTACGGTACGCGGATGGCTGGCAGGGACGAGATCGTCGCATTCGCCGACGGATTGCTGCAGGCCGACGCCTATCCGGACCACCTCCCGGTCGGCCTGCAGGTCACCGGCGCGCACGAGGTGACCCGGATCGCGACCGGCGTCAGCGCCTCGCTGGAGCTGTTCCGGCGGGCGGCCGACGCGGGCGCACAGATGCTGATCGTCCACCACGGCCTCTTCTGGGACGGCGAGCCGCGCCGCATCGGCGCCCGTGAGCGGGCCCGCCTGGCGCGCCTGTTCGAGGCCGACCTGTCTCTGGTCGCCTACCACCTCGCCCTGGACGCACACCCGGACGTCGGCAACAACGCCCTTCTGTGCCGGTTGCTCGGCCTGGACGACCTCGAGGATTTCGGCGCCGTCGGAGCCCGCACCATCGGCTTCATCGGCCGGTCGGAGCCGCCGATCCCGCTCGACGAGCTGGTCGCGCGGGTGCGCCGCGAGGTGTCGCCCAAGCCGCTTGTGTTCGCCGAGGGGCCCGACACGATCGCCCGGGTTGCGATCATCAGCGGCGCGGCCGCCGGAGAGCTCTCGGCCGCCGCCGACGCGGGCGCCGACTGCTTCATCACCGGGGAGCCGCGCGAGCCCGCGATGGATCAGGCGCGCGAGGCGGGGATCCACTTCATCGCCGCCGGCCACTACGCCACCGAGGTCTTCGGCGTCCGCGTCCTGGGCGACCTGATCGCGGGCCGGTTCGGGGTCGAGCACGTCTTCATCGACCTCCCGAATCCCATCTGAGCGAGTCTGCGGCGATTGACTGCGTCCGCTCACATCGCTACAGTTTGGGGATGGATGTCTGCGAGGAGCGCGCCTGAGTTGCCCGGCTTTCGCGCAACCAAGGAGCAGCATCTCTGAGGCCCACCGAGCATTGCGCCCGGTGGGTTTTTTGAATTCCCGGAGACGAGAAGGGGCAGGTATATGGCCAATCACCTGACGCCGGATGAGTTGTCCAAAGAGTTCGGAATGAAGCGCGAGGACATCATCCGACTCTGCCACGAGCAGTCCGTTCCGATCTACCACGGCAAGATCGACAAGAGCCTCTTCCAGGCTGTCCGCGAGGAGCTCACGCTCGCGCGGTAGTCCCCGCGGGAGCAGCCGCCCCCCGCCCGTAGTATCCGGATTTGTGAGGGCGTCCCACCTCATCGTCGCCGCCTGCGTACTGCTTCTGGCCGCCCCGCCAGCAGCCGGTGCGAGCGTGCTCGACCGCCAGATCGAGCACATGGTGGCCGCATCGAGGTTCACGCACGCCCGCACGGGCATCGTCGTCTACGACCGCGGCCGTGGCCGCTTCCTGGCCGTCTATCACGGCCGGCTCGAGATGCACCCGGCCTCGAACGTGAAGCTCACGACGAGCGCCGCGGTGCTCGGCCGCCTGGGGCTCGCGACCAGGCTCTCGACCAGGGTGCTTGCGACCGGCACGCTCACCGGCGGAACGCTGCACGGCAGGCTCTGGCTCGTCGGCGGCGGCGACCCGTCGCTCTCGACGCTGCCGTTCTCGCGCCTGGCTTTCGCGGGGTCGTCGGGCCTCGTCCACACGCTGGCGGCCGCGGTGCGAGCCGCGGGCATCCGCCGCGTCACCGGCGGCGTGTACGGCGACGAGAGCGCATTTGACTCGATCCGGCGCGGGCCGCTGCTGGAAGAACGACTCGTATCTGGACTGCCCGCCGCTCTCGGCGCTCACCGTCAACGAGGGCTACCTGAGCTTCGACTCGCTCGCGACGACCTCTGACCAGGCGCTGTACGCCGCCCAGCAGTTCGTGCGGGCGCTGCAGCGCCAGGGTGTCGGCCTGGGCCGCGGCGCGCACACCGGCGTCCACCCGGCCTCGGCGCGGCTGGTGGCGGCCGAGCCCTCGCCGACGATGCACCGGCTCGTGTTCGAGATGGACCAGGTCTCCGACAACTTCTTCGCCGAGATGCTCACCAAGGACCTCGCGGTCGGAGCCGGGGTGCTCGGCAGCACGCGCGCCGGCGCGACCATCACCCGCACTACCTGCAGGGCCTCGGCGTCAAACTGTCCGGCGCGAGGCTGTTCGACGGCTCGGGCCTGTCGAAGGGCGACCGGCTGTCGGCCCGCCAGGTGGTCGGCATCCTGCGCCGGGCGGCGGGCCAGCCGTACGGCTGGTGCTACCGGCACGCGCTGCCGCTGGCCGGCGTCAGCGGCACCCTGTACAACCGCATGCCGTCAGGGCCCGCCTACCGCAACGCGCTCGCCAAGACCGGCACCCTGGACGGCGCCTCCGCGCTCTCGGGCTACGTCACCACGCCGCAACGGCCACCACCTGGTGTTCTCGATCCTGATGAACCAGCGCCGCATCAACGTGCCCGCAGCGCACGTGCTGCAGGACCGGATCGTGCAGCTCCTGGCCGGCTCGCTCACCCTCGCGTCGGTAAGAGCTGCTCCAGCTCGGCCTCGCAGATCACCGGCACGCCGAGGGGCTCGGCCTTGGCCCGCTTCGAGCCGCCGCCCTCGCCGGCCAGCAGGTAGTCGGTGTTCGTCGAGACCGTGTTGGTCACCTTGGCGCCGAGCCCCGTCAGGTGCTCGGCGATGCCCTCGCGCGTGTAGCCGTCGAGCGTCCCGGTGACGACGAACGTCTTCCCGGCCAGCGGGCCGGCCGGAGCCTGGGTCGCGGCGCGGGCCCTCCATGCGCAGGCCGGCGGCGGTCAGCGCGTCGACGATCTCCGGCGTGCTCGGGGTCGACGAACCAGCCCGCGACCGGCTCGGCGATCACCGGCCCGACCCCCTCCACCTCGGCGATCTCGTCGGGCGTGGCGGTGCGCAGCGCGTCGATCGAGCCGAACCCGTCGGCCAGCAGCTCGGCGGTGACCGAGCCCACGTGCGGGATCCCGAGCGCGAACAGCACCCGCGCGAACGGCGGCTGCTTGGACGCCTCGATCGAGGCGATCACGTTCTCGGCCGAGCGCTGCCTGGAACCCCTCCAGCGCCAGCAGCTGCTCGACCGTCAGCCGGTAGATGTCCTGCGGCTGGGCGATCAAGCCCTCCTCCAGCAGCTGTCGCACGAGCTTCTCGCCGACGCCGTCGATGTCCATCGCGCCGCGCGAGACGAAGTGCTTGAGCCCCTCGTAGCCCGCGACCGGGCAGGCCCGGTTCGGGCAGCGGTGCCTGCGCCTCGCCCTCGGCCCGCACGACCGGCGTGTCGCAGACCGGGCAGCGCTCGGGCATCGACCAGACCGGCTCCCGCTCGCGCCGGCTGCTCGGTGCGCGGGCCCACGACCTGCGGGATCACGTCGCCCGCCCGCTGCAGGATCACCGTGTCGCCCTCGCGGATGTCCTTGCGGCGGATGTCGTCCTCGTTGTGCAGCGTCGCCAGCGACACGGTGACACCGCCGACGGCGACCGGCTCGAGCACCGCGTAGGGGTTGAGCGCGCCGGTGCGGCCGACGTTGACGCCGATGTGCAGCAGCGTCGTCAGCGCGGTCGTGGGCGGGAACTTGTAGGCGATCGCCCAGCGCGGGTCGCGGCCGACCGAGCCCAGCCGCCGCTGCTGGTCGAAGCGACGACACCTTGACCACCGCGCCGTCGATGTCGTAGGGGAGCTCGGCTCGGCGCCGCTCCCACGCGTGGCACTCGGCGAGCGCCTCGTCGGGATCGTCGTGCAGCCGCACGTCGGGGCTCACCCGGAAGCGGTGCGCCCGCAGCCACTCGAGCGCCTCCCAGTGCGATCCGAGCTCGAGGCCCTCGCTGTGGCCGATGGCGTAGGCCCAGAGCGAGAGCGGCCGCCGCGCCGTCACCGCCGGGTCCTTCTGGCGCAGCGACCCGGCGGCCGAGTTGCGCGGGTTCATGAATCGGCTTTGCCCCTGCCGCGGCCTGCTCCTCGTTCACGCGCGCGAAGCCCGCCAGCGGCAGGTACACCTCGCCGCGCACCTCGACCACTGCCGGCGGCTCGCCGTCGATCGCCGAGGCTGAGCGGGATCGAGCGGACCGTGCGCAGGTTGGCGGTCACGTCCTCGCCGACGACGCCGTTGCCGCGCGTCGCGCCGCGCACGAAGACGCCCTGCTCGTAGATCAGGGAGATGGCAAGCCCGTCGATCTTCGGCTCGGTCACGAGCTGGAACGGCTCGCCGTCGAGCAGCTTGCGCACGCCGCTCCACCCAGCCCGGTACTCGTCGTCGCTGCGGGCGTTGGCCAGCGAGAGCATCGGCTGGGGGTGCGCGACCTGGGCGAACGCGGTCGACGGCGTCGCCCCCACCCGCTGGGTGGGCGAGTCGGGGGTGACCAGCTCGGGGTGCTCCTCCTCGAGCGTGCGCAGCTCCCGCATCCAGTGCGTCGTACTGCCGTCGTCGACCGTCGGGTCGTCGAGCACGTGGTAGCGGTGGTTGGCGTCGTCGATCAGCCTGCGCAGCTCGGCCGACGCGCGTCTCCTGCGGTCACCACCGCAGCGCCTCCTCGGGCTCGGCCAGCTCGCGGTCGGGCGCTCGGCCGCCAGGACGGCGGCGGGGAACGGTCGCCCCACATCGCGGCGGCCGTGGCCACGCCCGCCGCGCGCCCGGCGCGGACGTCGTAGGGCGCGTCGCCCACGTAGACGGCGTCCGCCGGGTCCGCCCCGAGCAGCTCGAGGCCGTGCAGCACCGGCTCTGGGTCCGGCTTGTGGCGGTCGGTGTCGTCGCAGGTGACGACGACGTCGAAGGTCGCCGAGCGGCACGTGCCGCAGGCCGAGCTCGACCGCGTCGCGCATCTTGGACGTGACGATGCCCAGCGGCGCAGCCGCGCCCGCGCAGCCCGGCGAGCATCGCGTCGACGCCGGGATAGCGGACGCAGCAGGTCGGCGTGGCGCAGGCGGTTGTGCTCGCGGTAGACGTCGACGAGCTCGTCGGCCCGGGCCGGGTCGAGGCTCCGCATCTGCTCGAGCAGCGGGCGTGCCGATGCCCGCCAGCAGCACGCCGTCGTCAGGCACGACGCCGAGCACGGTCGCGTGGCGTGCCGGAACGAGTCTAGGATCAGCGCCACAGAATCCACCAGCGTCCCATCGAAATCGAACAGCCAGGTCCGTGGAAACCCCGCCGGGTGGTCTGTGCCAGAACTCACGCCGGCCAATCCGATCTCCGTCTGGAGGCGTACATCGCCACATGAGAAGCCTACGTCTTGCGGCCGCCGCGGCCGCCCTCACCCTCGTCCTCGCCGCCTGCGGCAGCTCGTCCTCGTCCTCCACCATCGTCCGCCCCGGCCGGCGGGAGCAGCCCGGCGGTTTCGGGGACGAAGGTCGACGTCACCCTGAAGGATTTCTCGATCACCGTGGCGCCGGGCACGACGTTCAAGCCCGGCACGTACACGTTCGTGGTCACGAACCAGGGCCCGTCGTCGCACAACCTCACGATCAACGGCCCGGGCGTCAGCGACTCGGCCACCCCGACCTTCGCACCGGGGACCAAGACCCTGACGGTCACGCTCCAGAACGGCACCTACGACCTCTTCTGCTCGGTGCCGGGCCACAAGGCGCTGGGCATGAACACCCACATCACGGTCGGCGCCAGCAGCGCGGCGGTCGCGCCGGGCGCGGACGTCGACAGCGGCTGGAGGCGGCGGCAGCAGCAGCGGCGGCGGCTGGAGCTGAGCCGCACCCTCACGCCGGGCTGCGGCGGCCGGGCGGACGCCGGTGAGTGAGCGCGGTACTCTGCCGACCGCGCTCTTCGCCGGCTTCGCCCTGAGCTGCGTCGGAGGGCCGCTGGCGCTCGCGGCGGTCGACCTGCCCGATGCGGTCGGCGGCCCGGCGATCTCCTCGATGGGCCTGACGGTGCTGGCCGGCGCGGCCCTGTTCTCGGCGCCGCTTCTGATCTGGTGGCGGTACTCCGCGGAGATCGCCTCGGACGGCGGCCTGTATCGCGTTCGTCGAGCGCGCGGCGGGCCGGCGGGTGGCGCTGGTGCAGGGCTGCATCTGGACGTTCAGCTACTTCCTCTACCTGCCGTTCACGGTCACCTACCTGGTCTACGACCAGCTGCCGGAGTCATTCCCGGCCGTGGAGCATCACCAGCGGCTGCTCGAGCTGGCCCTGCCGGTGGCGATCTCGCTCGGCCTGATCTTCGCCGAGCGGCTCGCGATCGTCCTGGTGGCGGTCACGGCGGTGGTGCAGGTGGCGCTCACGCTCGTCCTGGCGGCGGTCATCGCCCGTCACGCCGGCATCCACCCCGGGCTCGTTTCGGCTGCACTCGAACGGGCCGTCCGTGGCCCGCGGGATCGGCAATGTCGCGCTGCTCTTCACGTGCGCCAGCCTGCCGCTGTTCCTGGGCGGCGAGGTCGCCGGCGGCGGGCGGACGGTGCGCAAGACGATCCTCGGTGCCGTCGTCGATCACGGCCGTGCTCCTGCTGCTCGTGGCCGTGCCGATGGCCGCGCTCGGCGAGTCGAGCATGGCGTCTCTGGAGGTGCCCGGGTACACGCTGGTGAAGGCATACGAGGGGCAGCGGGCTGGCCGATGTGATCGCGGTGGGCGCCGCGGCGAGCGTCCTGGCGGTGATCGTGGCCGAGTTCATCGCGCTGACGCGGCTGATGCGGGCGATGCTCGGCGTGTCCGTGCCCGGGCCGGCCGGGTGATCGGGGTGCTCTTCGTGGCCGGCAACGCCCTGAGCCTGATCAACCCCGAGCGCTCGTACGCCGACGCGCTCACGCCGTCGCTGGTGGCGCTCTACGTCTCCCAGGCGATCGTGTTCGTCGCCTACCTGCGGTTTCGCCCCAGGCCGTCCCTGGTCGACTGGCTGGCGGTGGCGACGGCGACCGGCCTGGTCGTCTTCGGCCTCGAGGTCGTGATCTCCCAGCAGCCCTATTCGTGAACGAGCGGCCACGCCGCGAGTTCGTCCAGGCCCTGGCCGCTGGTCAGGTCGAGGTGGATCGGGGTGACCGCGATCCGGCGCTGGGCGATGGCGTGGAAGTCGGTGCCGGGCTCGTCGTGGTAGGAGGGATCGTCGCCGTAGATGTGGTAGCGGCGGCGCCCGCGCTCGTCCGACTCGAGCTCGAGCCGGTCGCGGTAGATGCGGCGCCCAAGCCGCACCACCGCGACGCCCTCGGCGGGCGGCGGCGGCGCGTTCACGTTCAGGATCGTCCCGGCGGGCAGGCCGCGGGTGCTGATCAGGTCGACCAGGCCCGGGAGAAAGGCCGCCGCCGGCGAGAAGTCGTAGCCCGTCTGGCGGCGGAAGTGGACGCCGGCCTCCTTGCTCTGCTGCGAGACCGCGACGGCGGGGATCCCCAGCACCAGCCCCTCGAACGCCGCGGCGACCGTGCCCGAGTAGGTGACGTCGTCGCCCAGGTTGACCCCGTAGTTGATGCCCGAGACGATCAGGTCGGGCGGGTCGCCCAGCAGGCCGAGCGCGGCGAAGCGGACGCAGTCGACGGGCGTGCCGTCGGTCGCGTAGCCGGTCGAGCCGTCGCGCAGCGTCACCTCGACGACGGTCAGGGGCCGGTCGATGGTGATGCCGCGCCCCACGGCGCTGCGGTTCGAGTCGGGCGCGATCACCGACACGGTGCCGACGGCGTCGAGCGCCCGCTTCGCGGCCAGAAGCCCGCGGGAGGTGACGCCGTCGTCGTTGGTGAGCAGGATGTTCATCCGGAGCACGGGTAGGGTACGCGCGGGGTATGACAGAGACCACCAACTCGGCGTACCGGATCGTGACCGAACGGCTGGTGATCCGCTGCTGGGAGCCGGCCGATGCCCCGCTCGCCAAGGCCGCGATCGACACGAGCCTCGAGCACTGCGCCCGTGGATGCCGTGGGCGCACGCCGAGCCGACGACGCTCGAGCAGAAGGTGCAGCTGCTGCGCCAGTTCCGGGGCCGGTTCGACCTCGACCAGGACATGGTCTACGGGATCTTCGACCGCGACGAGCGGCGCGCGATCGGCGGCACCGGCCTGCATCCGCGGGTCGGCGACCGCGCACCGAGATCGGCTACTGGATCCGGGCCGACTCGACCGGGCGGGGATTCGCGAGCGAGTCGACCGCCGCCGTGACCCGGGTCGCATTCGAGATCGCCGGCTTCGACCGGGTCGAGATCCGCTGCGATCCCGAGAACGTGCGCAGCGCGGCCATCCCCCGCAGGCTCGGCTACATCCACGAGGCGACGCTGCGCGGCCGCCTGCGCGACGAGCACGACCGGCCGCGCGACGCGATGGTGTTCACGATGTTCGCCGAGGACTACCCGGCCTCGCCCTGCGCCGCCGCCCCGCTGCAGGCGTTCGACGTGGCCGGCGCCCGGCTGCTGTGAATATTGAGTGCCTGGCACCGGTTATTCATAGGCGACCGAGGTGAGGGTCAGGCCGTGGGGTGGGGCGGTCGCGCCCGCCGCGGAGCGGGGGGCGCCCTCCACGAGCCTGGCCAGGTGGGCGGGGTCGGGGCGCTCCAGCATCGTCCCCACCAGCACCCGCACCATGTGCCGCAGGAGCGCGTCGGCGGTCACGTGGAACTCCAGCCGGTCGCCGTCGCGGCGCCACTCGGCGGCGAGCACCGTGCGGTCGAAGAACACGTGCTTGGTCTGGGTCGGCGTGAAGGCGCGGAAGTCGTGCCGGCCGACGATCGCCGCCGCGCACTCGGCGAGCGCGGCCTCGTCGAGGGGCCGGGGCCGGTAGAGCTCGTACCGGGCCCGGAACGGGTCGGGCCGGTCGCCGGTGGCGATCCGGTAGGTGTAGCTGCGCGAGCGGGCATGGGCGCGGGCGTCGAATTCGTCGCCGGCCTGCTCGGCATCGAGCAGCGCGATGTCGGGCGGCAGGCGGCGGTTGACCGCCCGCACCGGGACTCAGCCGCGGCGCCCGCAGCGAGACGACGTTTCCGGCCGCGTGCACGCCGGCGTCCGTGCGGCCGGCCACCGTCAGCGCCTCGGCCGGCACGCTCAGGCCGTGGCCAGGTCGGCCGCGACCGTGCGCAGGCCGGGCTGCACGGCCCAGCCACGGAAGTCGGTGCCGTCGTAGGCGACGGTCAGCCGGTAGGTCGGCACCGGCGGCGGGAGCTGCTAGTGCGCGGCGGGCTCGTGGTCGACGAGCTCGATGTAGACCATCGGCGCGGCGTCGCCGAGCCGGGGGCCGAGCTTGATGATGCGGGTGTACCCGCCGGGCCGCTCGGTGAAGCGCGGCCCGACCGTGTGGAACAGGCTGTGGACGACGTCCTTGCTGCGCAGGAACGCGACCGCCTGCCGCTGGGCGGCAACATCGCTCGGGTCCTTGCGCGCCAGCGTGATCAGCTTCTCGGCGATCGGCCGCAGCTCCTTGGCCTTGGCCTCGGTCGTGCGGATGCGCCCATGCTCGAACAGCGCTCCGCACATGTTCGAGTAGAGCGCCTTGCGATGGGACGCGTCGCGCCCCAGCTTGCGTCCGGTGCGCCGATGCCTCACTCGGCGCCCTTCAGGTTGAGGCCGTGGGCGGCCAGCGTCTCCTTGACCTCCTCGATCGACTTCTTGCCGAAGTTCGGGATCGCAGCCAGCTCGGCCTCGCTCTTGGAGATCAGATCGCCGATCGTCTCGATGCCGACGCGCTTCAGGCAGTTGTAGGAGCGCACGCCCAGCTCGAGCTCCTCGATCAGGATGTTCTCCATCCCGTGCGCGCTCGGCGCGGCCGTCTCGACCGCCCCGCCGTCGGGACGCAGCGCCAGGTCGGCGGCATCGATGTCGGTGAAGATGCTCAGGTAGCGGATCAGGATCTCGGCCGCGTCCTTGACCGCATCCTTGGGCGTCATCGAGCCGTCGGTGGTGACCTCGAGCTTGAGCTTGTCGAAGTCGGTGCGCTGGCCGACGCGGGCGGGATCGACGTCGTAGGCGACCCGCCGCACGGGCGAGAAGATCGAGTCGACGGGGATCACGCCGATCGTCGTCTCGGGGCCCTTGTTGCCCTCGGCGGCGACATAGCCGCGGCCGCGCGCGATCGTCAGCGTCATCTCGAACCGGGCCTTCTCGGACAGGTGGCAGATGACCAGGTCGGGGTTCAGGATCTCGAGGTCGGCCGGCGCCTCGATGTCGGCCGCCGTGACCGTCCCGGCGCCGTCCTTCTGCACCTGCACCTCGACCTCGCCCGACTCGCCGTGCAGACGGCAGATCAGGCTCTTCAGGTTCAGGATGATGTCGGTGACATCCTCGCGCACGCCCGGCACCGATGTGAACTCGTGCGCCACGCCCTCGATCTTGACGGAGGTGACCGCCGCGCCCTCGAGGGACGACAGGAGCACGCGCCGCAGGCTGTTGCCGAACGTGTATCCGAAGCCGCGGTCGAGCGGCTCGACAACGAACGTGCCGAGCGTCTCGCCAATGTCCTCGGATGTGATCTTCGGGATGATCTCAAGCAATTTGGTCTCGCCTCTTCCCAGATACCTTCGTTATTTCGAGTAGAACTCGACGATCAGCTGCTCCTGCACCGGCGTGTCGATGTCGACACGATCGGGGAGCCGCAGCACCTTGCCCGTCAGGTTGTCGTGGTCGGCCTGCAACCACGGCGATACCGACGCGGTCAGGTCGGTGGCATCGGTGACGACCGCCTTGGCGGCCGAGCCTTCGCGCAACGAGATGACGTCGCCGGCAGACACCTGGTAGGACGGGATGTTCACCTTCCTGCCGTTGACCGTGAAGTGATTGTGCCGCACCAGCTGGCGTGCCTGCGAGCGGGAGGCCGCGAAGCCGAGCCGGTAGACGACGTTGTCCAGCCGCAGCTCGAGCATGCGCAGGAAGTTCTCGCCGGTGATCCCGCTGCGCCGGCTGGCCTTGGCGTAGTAGATGCGGAACTGCGACTCGAGCACGCCGTAGTAGCGGCGCATCTTCTGCTTCTCGCGCAGCTGCAGCAGGTACTCGGACTGCTTGATGCGGCCGCGGCCGTGCTCGCCGGGCGGGTATGCCCGGCGCTCGATGGCGCACTTCTCGGTCAGGCAGCGCTCGCCCTTCAGGAACAGCTTCATGTTCTCGCGGCGGCACTGCTTGCACTTGGGTCCGAGCATGCGGGCCATCGGTCAGACCCTCCGCCGCTTGCGCGGCCGCACGCCGTTGTGAGCCTGCGGGCTCACGTCCTTGACTCCCAGGATCTCGAGCCCCGCCGCCTGCAGCGAGCGGATCGCCGTCTCGCGGCCCGAGCCCGGGCCCTTGACGAAGACCTCGACCTTCTGCAGGCCGTGCTCCATGCCCTCGCGCGCTGCCGCATCGGCGGTCACCTGCGCCGCGAACGGCGTCGACTTGCGCGACCCCTTGAACCCGACCGCGCCGGCGCTCTTCCACACGATCACGCCGCCGTCCTTGTCGGTCAGCGCGACAAGGGTGTTGTTGAACGACGTCTTGATGTGCGCCTGGCCGATGGCGATGTTCTTGCGGGCCTTGCGGCGGACGCGGCCACGCGTACCGCCTCTACGAGGTGCGGGAGGCATTCAGTCCTTTCGTAGCGATCTCGATCGCTTTACTTCTTGCGCTGCTTGCCGACGGTCTTCTTGGGACCCTTGCGGGTGCGGGCGTTGGTGCGCGTGCGCTGGCCGTTCACCGGCAGTCCGCGCCGGTGGCGCAGGCCGCGGTAGCAGCCGATCTCCATCAGCCGCTTGATGTTCTGCGACCGCTCCCGGCGCAGGTCGCCCTCGACCGTCAGCGTGTCGATGTGCGTGCGCAGCCGGGTCACCTCTTCGTCGGTGAGGTCGCGCACCTTGGTGTCGGGGTTGATGCCGAGCTCGTTCAGCACCGCATTCGAGGTGGAGCGGCCGACCCCGAAGATGTAGGTGAGGCCGATCTCGACCCGCTTCTCGCGCGGAAGGTTGACGCCTGCGATCCGTGCCATCAGATCACCCCTGCCGCTGCTTGTGCCGGGGGTTGGTGCAGATCACCAGCACGTTGCCGTGGCGCCGGATGACGCGGCACTTTTCGCACATCGGTCTGACGCTTGGGCGCACCTTCACGGGAGTACCTCCACGGGGGCAAAACACGGCTCGACAGGCAGCGCAAAACGCGCTGCCCGAGCGGCGTAGAAATATATCACTCGGACGCCGTCTCCTGCCGCGCCCTTCTGCGCGTCAGCACCCGGGGGCCGTTGTGGGTGACCGCCACGGTGTGCTCGCAGTGCGCCGCGAGGCTGCCGTCGCGCGTGTAGATCGCCCAGCCGTCGTCGCCGCTCTCGACGTCGTAGGCGCCCGCGGTGATCATCGGCTCGATGGCGAACACCATGCCCGGCGCCAGCTTCGGGCCGCGGCCCGGCGGGCCGTAGTTGGGAATCTGCGGGTCCTCGTGCATGTTGCGGCCGACGCCGTGGCCGACCAGGCTGCGGACGACGCCGAAGCCGTGCGCCTCGACCACCACCTGCACGGCGTGGGACACGTCGCCGAGGCGGTTGCCCGACCGGCACTGCTCGATCGCGGCCTCGAGCCCCTCGTAGCACGCGTCGATCAACTCGTGGGCCTGCTCGGAGGGGCGCCCGATGGTGAAGGTGATGGCCGAGTCGGCCACGTAGCCGTCCAGGGTCACGCCGACGTCGATCGAGAGCAGGTCCCCCTCGGCAAGCGCGTACGGGCCGGGGATGCCGTGCACCACCATCGTGTTCGGCGACGCGCAGATCGAGCCGGGGAAGCCGCGGTAGCCCTTGAAGGTCGGCACGCCGCCGCGCGAGGTGATGAACTCCTCGGCCAGGTGGTCGAGCTCGACGAGCGTGACCCCGGGGGCGGCGGTTGCCTCGATCAGATCGAGCGTCTCGGCGACCACGGCTCCGGCGCGGGCCATCGTGTCGACCTCGGCATCGGTCTTGCGGACGATCACGATCGGCCTCCGAGCCCGTCGAGCAGCCCGTCGAGCGAGGCGGCCACCTGCTCCTGCGACCGGGCCGCGTCGAGGCTGCTCACGAGCCCGCGGTCGCGGTAGTAGTCGATCACGACCGCCGCCGCCTCGACCCACTGCTTCCGGAAGCGGGTGCGCACGACGTCCGGCAGGTCGTCGTCGCGCTGGTAGAGCTCCGAGCCGTCGATGTCGCAGATGCCCTCGACGGCGGGCGGGTTGAAATCGACGTGGTAGACGTGGTCGTTCGCACGGCACATGCGCCGCCCGGACAGCCGCCTCACGACCGTCTCCTCGTCGATGTCGAACACGATCACCGCGGCGATGCTGCGGCCGAGGCCGGTGAGCATCTCGTCGAGCGCCGCGGCCTGGGCATCGGTGCGCGGGAACCCGTCCAGAAGGAAGCCGGCGGCGGTGTCGCCGGCGCTCAGGCGCTCGCGGAACATGGCGATGATCAGGTCGTCGGGGACGAGGTCGCCGCGGGCCATGACCGCCTTGGCCTCGAGCCCGAGTGGCGTGCCGTCGCGGACGGCCGCCCGCAGCATGTCGCCCGTGGCGATGTGGGCCAGCCCGCGCGACGCGGACACCCGCGCCGCCTGGGTGCCCTTGCCGGCGCCCGGAGGGCCCATCAGGATCAGGTCGAGCGCCATCCGGTTACTTGAGGAAGCCCTTGTAGGCGCGCATCGACAGCTGCGACTCGATCTGCCGCATCGTGTCGATCGCCACACCCACGACGATCAGCACCGACGTGCCGCCGAGCGCCCGCGAGGTCGCCGTCGAGAAACCGCCGTACTTGATGAACAGCGACGGGAGCACGGCGACCGCCGCCAGGAACAGGCCGCCGACGACCGTCAGCCGCACCAGCACGCGTTCGAGGTACTGGGCGGTCGGTCTCCCGGGGCGCACGCCGGGCACGAAGCCGCCGTACTTCTTCAGGTTGTCGGCCTGCTCGATCGAGTTGAAGATCACGGCCACATAGAAGAACGTGAACACGAAGATCAGCATCGCCTCGCCGATGAGGAACGGCCACCCGCCCGGCTGCATGAAGGATGCGATCGAGTGGGCGAAGTTCCAGGGCACGATCTGGCCGACGGTCGGCGGGAAGGCCATGATCGCGGCGGCGAAGATGACCGGGATCACGCCGGCCATGTTCACGCGCAGGGGCAGGTAGGTCGAGCCGCCGCTCGTCATCCGCCGCCCCACCATGCGCTTGGCGTACTGGATCGGGATCTTGCGGATCCCCTCCTGGACGTAGACCACGGCCATGATCACGCTGAAGACGACGATCGGCAGCGACAGTTTCTCGAACGTCGAGCCGTTCCACCACGCCGTGATGCCGGCCGGCGCGGACGTCAGGATCGAGGCGAAGATCAGAAGCGACATGCCGTTTCCGACGCCGCGCTGGGTGATCAGCTCGCCGATCCACATCAGCAGCGTGGCGCCGGCGGTCAGGGTGATCACGATCAGGATCACGTTGCCGGCGGTGAAGTTGATCAGGCTGCCCGAGGTGGTCACGCCCAGCGCGTTCTCGTGGAACGCGTAGGTGTAGCCCAGCGCCTGGAGCGCGGCCAGGACGACGGTCAGGTAGCGGGTGTACTGGGTGATCCGGCGCTGGCCCAGCTCGCCCTCCTTCTGCAGCGCCTGCAGGTTCGGGAACACCGGCGTCATCACCTGCAGGATGATCGATGCGGTGATGTAGGGCATGATGCCCAGCGCGAAGACGCCGAGCCGGGACAGCCCGCCGCCGGAGAAGACCGACAGCAGGCCGAAGATGCCGCCCTGGTTTTGGAGCGCGTTCGAAAGCGCGGTGGAGTTGACGCCCGGCGCCGGAATGAACGAGCCCAGCCGGTAGATCGCAAGCATCGCCGCGGTGAACAGCAGCTTCTTGCGCAGGTCGGGCGACTTCCAGGCGTTGAGCATGTTCTGAAGCACGGTTCTTCCTCTACTCCTCGGACTCCGGCTCGGTTTCCGCCTCGGGCTCCTCGGCGGGCTCCTCGGCGGGCTCGGCCACTGCGGCCGGGGCCTCCGCGACCTGCGGGGGCGCCGGATCGGCACCCGCCGCGGCGGCCGCCGCCTGCTTGCGGTTCGCGGCCCTCACCTTGCTGGACGGCGAGTTGTTCGGATTCTCACCGCTTTCGAGCACGACCACGGTTCCGCCGGCGGCCTCGATCACCTCGACGGCGCGGCGCGAGAACGCGTGCGCGTGCACGGTCAGGCCGCGGGTCAGCTCGCCGTCGCCCAGGATCTTGACGGGGTGCCGCAGGCTCTTCACCACTCCGGCGGTCTTCAGCAGGTCGGGTGTGACCTCGACGCCGGCGTCGAAGCGCTCCAGGTCGCGCACGTTCACCGGCGTCGTGTGCGTGCGGAACGGCCCCATGGGCATCGACTTGCTGTGGTTGGGGCCGCGCAGCTTGCCCAGGCGCATGTACAGCGGCATCTGGCCGCCCTCGAAGCCCGCGCGCATGCTGTGGCTGCCCGATCGCGACTTCTGGCCCTTCTGGCCGCGCCCGGACGTCTTGCCGGTGCCGGAGCCCGCGCCGCGGCCGACCCGCTTGCGGGCGCGGTGGCTGCCCTCGGCGGGGCGCAGCTCGTGCAGTGCAGGCGTTGGGGCTTCGTCAGCCATCGATCTCCTCCACCGTCACCATCGAGGCGACCTGGCGCAGCATGCCCTGCAGCACCGGCGAGTCCTCACGCACCGTCTGGCGTTGATCTTGCGCAGGCCCAGGGCGCGCAGCGTGCCCTTGTGCTCCGGGCGCGTGCGGATCGTGCCCCGGATCTGGGTGATGCGAAGCTTCGCCATCAGGCGTCCTCACCGGCCTCGGGGGCCGGCTCGGCGTCGGCCTTGGGCTCGGCGTCGGCCTTGGGCTCGGCGGCCTTGGGCTTGGCGACGCGCTTGCGCGGCGCGCGCTTCGGCTTGGGAGCCGGCTCGGCCTCGGCCGCGGGTTCCTCGGCCGCGGGCTCCTCGGTGGCGACCTCGGTCACGGGCGCCTCGACCTTCGCCGGCGGCGGCTCGGGTGCAGCCGGAGGCGGCACGGGCGCCACCTCGACCGGCTCGGGCGGTGCGACCGCGACGGTCGCGGCCCGCTCGGCCGCGGCAACCTTCTCGGCCGCCTCGGCGACCACCTCGGCGTGCGGCTTGATCACCTCGCGGATCTGCTTCCCGCGCAGCCTGGCCACGTCCTCGGGCCGCTTGAGCGCCTTCAGGCCGTCGACCGTCGCCATCAGCAGGTTGATCGGGTTGGCCGTTCCCAGCGACTTGGCCAGGATGTCGCGGACGCCGCCCAGCTCGAGCACGGCGCGCACGCCGGCGCCGGCGATCACCCCGGTGCCCTCGGACGCGGGCTTCAGGAGCACCCGGCCGGCGCCGTAGCGGCCGATCACCTGGTGGGTGACCGTGTTCTTGTACTTGGGGATCTGGAACAGGTTCTTCTTGGCGTCCTCGACCGCCTTGGCGATCGCCGACGGCACCTCGTTCGCCTTGCCGTAGCCGACGCCGACGTGGTCGACCTCGTCGCCGACCACCACGAGCGCCGTGAACGAGAACCGGCGGCCGCCCTTGACGACCTTGGCGACGCGGTTGATCTTCACGACCCGCTCCTGCAGGTCGCGGCCTGCGACCTCGGAGCCGCGGGCGGCGGGGTTACGCGATCCCGGTCTCGGGGTTTCCACGTCTAGAACTCCAATCCGTTCTCACGGGCGGCGTCGGCGAGCGCCTTGACCCGCCCGTGGTAAAGGTAGCCGCCGCGGTCGAAGACGACCGCGGCGATGCCGGCCTTGGCGCGCGCTCGGCGACCAGCTTGCCGACCGCAGCCGGCGCATCGGCACGCTTGAGCGACGCCAGCGACTTGTCCTGGCTGGACGCCGCCGCCAGCGTGCGGCCGGCGGTGTCGTCGATCACCTGCGCCGAGATGGTGCGGTTCGACCGGTACACGGCCAGCCGCGGCCGCGCGGTCGTTCCGGTGATCTTGGCGCGCACCCGCCGGTGGCGGTGCACGCGTGCCTGCTGTTTGGTCTTGGTGGCCATCCCTACGCCCGCTTCCCGACCTTGCGGATGACGTGCTCGCCGGCGTAGCGGACGCCCTTGCCCTTGTACGGCTCCGGCGGACGCCACTTGCGGATCTGGGCGGCGATCTCGCCGACCTGCTGCTTGCTGCTGCCGCTGACGATGATCTGGGTCGGCTGGGGCACCTCGAACGAGATCCCCTCAGGCGCCTTGACCGTGACCGGGTGGCTGAAGCCGAGCTGCATCTCGAGGTCGCTGCCGCGCAGCGCCGCCCGGTAGCCGACGCCCTGGATCTCGAGCCGCTTGCTGTAGCCCTCGGTGACGCCCACGACCATGTTTGCGACCAGCGTTCGGGTGAGCCCGTGCAGCGCCCGATGCTGGCTGCGGTCGGTCGGCCGCGTCACGACCAGGACGCCGTCCTCCTGGGCGACCGTGATCTCGGGCTAGATCCGCTCGGACAGGCTGCCGCGCGGCCCCTTGACCGCCACGGCCCCCGGGGTGATCTCGATCTCGACGCCGGCGGGGACGGGGATGGGCTTGCGTCCGATCCTGCTCATGCCTCACCACACGTAGCACAGCACCTCGCCGCCGACGCCCTGCTCCTGGGCCTGCCGGCCGGTCACGACGCCCTTGGACGTCGAGAGGATCGCAATGCCCATCCCGCCCAGCACGCGGTGGGGGCGGTCCTTCTTGGCGTAGACGCGCCGACCCGGCTTGGACACGCGCTTCAGGCCCGAGATCACGCGCTCGCGGCTCGGTCCGTAGCGCAGCGTCACCACGAGCGTGTCGTGGGTCTCGCCCTTCGAGACGTTCCAGCCGTCGATGTAGCCCTCCTCCTTGAGGATGCGGGCGATCTCGCGCTTCATCCCCGAGGTGGGCATCGCCACCGACTCGTGAAGCGCCGTGTTGGCGTTCCGGATTCGTGTGAGCATGTCGCCGATTGGATCAGTGACCATTGACCGCTCCTCACCAGCTCGACTTGGTCATACCGGGGATGACTCCCTGGTGGGCGAGCTCGCGCAGGCAGATCCGGCAGACGCCGAACTTGCGGAAGTAGGCGCGCGGGCGCCCGCACCGCGAGCACCGGTGATAGGCCCGCGTCGGGTACTTCGCGGGCCGCGCCTGCTTGACCTTCAGTGATTCCTTCGCCATGTGTGATTCGTCCTTTGTTCCTGTGCCTCAGCCCGCGAACGGCATTCCGAGGGCGCGCAGCAGCTCGCGCGCACCGTCGTCGTCCGCCGCGGTGGTGGTGATCGTGATGTTGAGGCCACGCACCTCGGAGATGTCGTCGTAGTTGATCTCGGGGAAGATGACCTGCTCGCGCACCCCGATCGAGAAGTTGCCGCGGCCGTCGAACGCGTTCGGGTTGATGCCGCGGAAGTCACGGATGCGCGGCAGCGCGATCGCCAGCAGCCGGTCGAGGAACTCGTACATGCGGTCGCCGCGCAGCGTCACCTTGCAGCCGATGGGCATGCCCTCGCGCAGCTTGAAGCCGGCGATCGACTTCTTGGCCCGCGTGATCACCGGCCGCTGCCCCGAGATGATGGCCAGCTGCTCGACCGCGTCGTCGAGCGCCTTGGAGTTGACCTTGGCCTCGCCGACGCCCATGTTGAGCGTGATCTTCGAAAGCCGCGGCACCGCCATCGGGGACGACAGCTCGAGCTGCTCGCGCAGCTGCTCGCGCAGCTCCGAGTCGTACCGCTCCTTGAGCCGGGGCGTGGGGATCTCGGTGGCGCTCATCGATCGATGTCCTTGTCGCAGCTGCGGCAGAACCGCACCTTGTTGCCGTCCTTCGGGTTGATCCGGTAGCCGATCCGGGAGGGCGTGCCGCAGGCCGGGCACACGATCGCCACGTTCGAGATCTGCAGCGGCGCCTCGCGCTCGATCACGCCGCCGGGGATGATCTGCTGGCTGCCCGAGCGGCGCGGCGCCGGCCGCGGCTTGGTGTGCCGCTTGATCATGTTGACCTTCTCGACCACGATCCGGCGCTCGGTCGGCAGCACCTGCTGGACCGTGCCGCGCTTGCCGGCATCCTTGCCGGTCAGCACCTGGACGGAGTCGCCCTTCCTGATCTTCAGTTTGTTCATGGAGCTAGAGCACCTCGGGAGCGAGGGAGACGATCTTCATAAAGTTGCGCTCTCGCAGCTCGCGCGCGACAGGGCCGAAGATCCGGGTGCCGCGCGGGTTGCGCTGGGCGTCGATGATCACCGCCGCGTTCTCGTCGAACGCAATGTAGGTGCCGTCGTCGCGGTGATGCTGCTTGGTCGTTCTCACGACCACCGCCGTCACGACCTCGCCCTTCTTCACCGAGCCGTTGGGCGTGGCCTGCTTGACGGTACCGACGATGATATCGCCCACCCCCGCATACCGGCGCCGGCTGCCGCCCTTGATGCGGATGCACAGGAGCACGCGGGCGCCGGTGTTGTCGGCGACGCGCAGCCGGCTCTCAACCTGGATCACTTCGCCACCTCGACGATCTCGGCCACCCGCCAGCGCTTGGTGCGCGACAGCGGGCGCGTCTCGACCAGGCGGACGATGTCGCCGACCTTGGACGTGTTCTCCTCGTCGTGGGCGTGCAGCCTGATCGACCGGCGCAGCATCTTCTTGTACTTCGGGTGCGCCTTGACGACGTCGACGCGTACCACCACGGTCTTGTCCATGGCGTCCGACACGACCACGCCGCGGCGCTCCTTGCGCCGGCCGCGGGGCTCCGATTCGATGGCGGGGCTCACGAGCGGCTCCCTGCCCCGGCGCGGGCTCCGTCGCCGGCCAGCGTCAGCAGCCGGGCGATGTCGCGCTTGACGCGCGCGAGCGCGGCCGTGTTGTCGAGCGCGCCGGTCGCGTGCTGGAAGCGCAGGTTGAACAGCTCCTGGCGGGTCTCGGCCAGCTTGCGCTCGAGCTCGTCGGCCGTCAGCTCGCGAATCTCACTGGCCTTCAAACAGATCACCCTCCCGGGACACGAACTTCGCTTTCACAGGCAGCTTCATGGCGGCGAGGCGAATGGCCTCGCGCGCGAGCGGCTCGGGCACGCCGGCCAGCTCGAACATGACGCGGCCGGGCTTGACCACGGCGACCCAGTGCTCGGGTGAGCCCTTGCCCGAGCCCATGCGCGTCTCGGCCGGCTTCTGGGTCACCGACTTGTCCGGGAAGATGGTGATCCACACCTTGCCGCCGCGCTTGATCTTGCGGGTCATCGCAATACGGGCGGCCTCGATCTGACGGTTGGTCACCCAGCCGGCCTCGAGCGACTTGAGGCCGTACTCGCCGAACATGACCCGCGTGCCGCCCTTGGCCTCGCCGCGGCGGCGGCCACGATGGACGCGACGGTACTTGCTGCGCTTGGGGAGCAGCATCAGGCCTCGCCACCCTCGGCGGGCGGGGTCGGAGCCGGAGCCGGCTCTGGCGCCGGCGTCGCCGCGGGCGCGTCGGTCGGGGGCGTCGCAGCGGCGTCCGTGGGCGGAGCCTCGGTGCGGGCGCGCGGCCTGCGGCCCGCCGGGGGCGCCACCGCCGCCACCGCCGCCACCAGCGCCGCCGCCTCTGCCGGCTCCGCCGCCGCCGCCGGGTCCACCGCCACCGGCGGGCCGTGGCCTGCGGCCGCCGCGGCCTCCGCCGGGCCCGTCACCACGGCGCCCGGGCCGCGTCGGGCCGAGCTGCTCCATCTCGCCGGGCAGCGCGCCGCGCCGCCTGCGGCGGCTGTCGACCTCGCCGAGCCGCGTCGAGGCACCCTCGTGCTCGAAGCCCTCGGGCATGATCTCGCCCTTGTTGATCCAGACCTTGACGCCGATCCGCCCGAAGGTCGTCTTCGCCTCGGCAAAGCCGTAGTCGATGTCGGCGCGCAGCGTGTGCAGGGGCACGCGGCCCTCGCTGTACTGCTCGGAGCGCGACATCTCGGACCCGCCCAGCCGTCCGCCGCAGCGGATCTTGACGCCCTGGGCGCCGGAGCGGATCGACGAGGACAGCGATCGCTTCATCGCCCGCCGGAACGACACCCGGTTCTGCAGCTGCTCGGCGATCGACTGCGCGACCAGCTTGGCGTCGAGCTCGGGGCGCTTGATCTCGGTGATGTTCACCTGCACGCTCTTGGTGGTCATGTCGTGCAGCTCTCGCCGCAGCGCGTCGACCTCCGAGCCCGACTTGCCGATGACGATGCCGGGGCGGGCGGTGTAGATGTCGACCGTGATCCGCTGCTTGTCCTTGCGGATGTGGATGTCGGACAGGCCCGCGTGCGAGAGCTTGCCGTAGATGTGCTCGCGGATACGCACGTCCTCCATCAGCGCGGCGGGGAACTCCTTCGTCGGCACGAACCAGTTCGACTTCCACGTGTGGATGACGCCGACCCGCAGGCCGCCCGGGTGGACCTTGTGTCCCATCTACTCCCCGCCCTCCTCTGGTGCATCGGGTGCTTCCTCGGTCGCGGCCTCGGGCTCGGGGGCCGCGTCGGTCTCTGCAACGGCCCCCGGCTCCGGTGCCGCCGCGGTCTCTGCGACCGCCTCGGTCTCGGGCGCCGACTCGGGCGCCGCCTTCTTGGCCCGCGGCTTGCGCCTGGGCTTCGGCGTCTCGGCGGGCGCCGCCTCGGCGGGCTCGGCCACGCGGCGGGGCTTCGGGCGCTTGATCTCGCCCGGCTCGGCCACGGCCAGCTGGATCGTGATGTGGCAGGTGCGCTTGCGAATCCGGTTCACGCGCCCGCGGGCGCGAGGCCGCCAGCGCTTGAGCGTCGGGCCCTCGTCGGCGTAGGCGGCGACGACGACGAGGTCGTCGACGTCGTAGCCGTTGTTGTTCTCGGCGTTTGCGATCGCCGAGGCCAGCACCTTGCCGGCATCCTTGGCAGCGGCGCGCGTCGCGAAGGCCAGGATGGCCTTCGCCTCGGCAGCCTGCTTGCCGCGGATGTGCTCGAGCACGAGCCGCGCCTTGCGGGCCGAGCAGCGCACGTAGCGGGCCTGGGCCCGGACGGTCTCGCGCTCGGGTGTTGCAACGGCCATGCCTACCGCCCCTTCATCCTGGAGGTGCGGTCGTTGCCGTGCCCGCGGTAGGTGCGGGTCGGGGCGAACTCGCCCAGCTTGTGGCCGACCATCGACTCCGACACGAACACGGGCACGTGCTTGCGGCCGTCGTGGACGGCGATGGTGTGGCCGACGAACTCGGGAAAGATGGTGGACGCGCGCGACCACGTCTTCAGCATCCGCTTCTGGCGCGTCTCGTTCATCGCCTCGATCCGCTTCATCAGCTTGGCCTCCACGAAGGGGCCCTTCTTGCTCGATCGGCTCATCGCTTGCCCTTACCCCTCCTGCGCGCACGGACGATGTCCTTGCCGCTCGCCTTCTTCTTGTCCCGGGTGCGATACCCGAGCGTGGGCTTGCCCCACGGAGTGACCGGATGGCTGCCCTTGTTCTTGCCCTCGCCGCCGCCGTGCGGGTGATCGACCGGGTTCATGACCGTCCCTCGCACCGTCGGCCGCTTGCCGATCCACCGCGAGCGGCCGGCCTTGCCGCCCGATTCGATCTCGTGGGTGACGTTGCCGAGCTGGCCGACGGTCGCCCGGCACTCCTCGGGCACGCGCCGCATCTCGCCCGAGGGCAGGCGCAGCAGCGCCTTGCCGCCCTCTTTGGCGACCAGCTGGGCCGACGAGCCCGCCGAGCGGGCCATCTTGCCGCCCTGCCCGGGCCGGAGCTCGATGTTGTGCACCGTCGTGCCGGTCGGCATCGCCCGGAGCGGCATCGCGTTGCCGGGCCGGATGTCGACCGCGGCGCCCGACTCCACCATCTGTCCGACCCGCAGCCGCACCGGCGCGAGGATGTAGCGCTTCTCGCCGTCGGTGTAGTGCAGGAGCGCGATGCGGGCAGACCGGTTGGGGTCGTACTCGATCGAGTGCACCTTCGCCGAGACGCCGTCCTTGAGCCGCTTGAAATCGATCAGCCGGTAGCGGCGCTTGTGGCCGCCCCCGCGATGGCGGGTGGTGATGCGGCCGTTGACGTTGCGCCCGCCGGTCTTGTGCAGCGGGGCGAGCAGCGTGCGCTCGGGCTTGTCGGTGGTCAGCTCGTCGAAGTCGGACACCGTCATGAAGCGGCGGCCGGGCGACGTCGGTCTGAATTTGCGGATGGCCATCAGACTCCTGGTCCGAATGCTTCGATTGACTGGCCTTCGGCGATCGTCACGACCGCCTTCTTCCACCCCGGCCTCTGACCGGCGTGCGCGCCGCGCCGCTTCGGCTTGGCGGGCACCTTCGAGATGTTCACCTGGGTCACGCTGACCGCGAAGATCTCCTCTACGGCCTGACGCACCTGGGTCTTGTGGGCGCTCTGGTGCACCCGGAACGTGTACTTGCGGCGGTCGGCCATCTGGCCGTAGCTCTTCTCCGAGACGACGGGTGAGATCAGCACGCCGCGCGGGTCGCCGTTCACGATGCCTCACCGCCCTCGAGGATCTGGAGGGCCGCCTTCGACACGACCAGCGAGCGCGCCCAGACCACCTCGGCCACCTCGAGCTCGCGCACCGGGACGACGTGGGTGCGGTGGAGGTTTCGGAACGACTTGGCCAGGTTCAGCTCGTCGCCGTCGACGACCACGACGAGGGGCGTGTGCAGCTCGGCGCCGCGGGTGAGCTCGGCGGCGTGGGATGTCTTGGGCGCGTCGAACGTGCCGCCGTCGACCACGTGCAGCGAGCCGGCCAGCGCATGCGAGGAGAGGGCGATCCGGAGCGCCTTCACGCGCGCCTTGCGGTTGACCTTGCCCGTGTAGCTGCGCGGCTGCGGCCCGAAGGCGACGCCGCCGCCGGTCCACTGCGGTGCGCGGGTGGTGCCGGCGCGGGCGCGGCCGGTGCCCTTCTGCCGCCACGGCTTGGCGCGGCCGCCGGCCACCATGCCGCGGGTCTTGGTGGAGCTCGTGCCCTGGCGGCGCGCGGCCAGCTCGCCCTTCACGACCTCGTGCACCAGCGCGTCGTTTCGCTCCTGCCCGAAGCAGTCCGCAGACAGCGCGACACCCTTGCCGCCGGTGAGAACGTTGGCCTCGAGTTTCGCCATCAGTCGTCGCTCCGGACTTCGAGCACGCCGCCGATGGCACCGGGCACGGCGCCCTCGACCAGGAGCAGGTTGCGCTCGCTGTCGATCTCGACAACGCGCAGGCCGCGCTGCGTGACCCGCTGCGACCCCATGTGCCCGGCCATCTTGGTGCCCTTGTAGACGTGCGAGGGCGTCGCCGATGCGCCGATCGATCCCGGCGCGCGGACGTTGTGCGAACCGTGCGAGACCGGGCCGCGCGAGAACCTGTGGCGCTTGATGGTGCCCGCGAAGCCCTTGCCGCGGGAGATGCCGCTGACCTTGACACGCTCGCCCGGCTCGAACGACTCGACCGTGACGGTGTCGCCGGCGGCCACTCCCTCGGCGTTCCGGAACTCGACCAGCGTCCGATGCGGCGCCACCCCGGCCGCCTTCAGATGACCGGCGCGGGGACGGGTGAGCCGCTTCTCCTTGACCGGGCCGAACGCGAGCTGGACGGCGTCATAGCCGTCGACCTCGGGCGTGCGCACGGCCACCACCGGGCAGGGCCCGGCCTCGATGACCGTGACCGGGGTCACGCGGCCGGACTCCTCGTCGAAGAGCTGCGTCATCCCCACCTTGGTGCCGATGATTCCCTTCCCCACGCCCGCCACCTACAGCTTGATCTCGATGTCGACCCCCGCCGGCAGGTCGAGCCGCATCAGCGAGTCGACCGTCTTCGGCGTGGGCTGGTGGATGTCGATCAGCCGCTTGTGCGTGCGGATCTCGAAGTGCTCGCGCGAGTCCTTGTCCTTGAAAGGACCGCGGATGACGCAGTACACGTTCTTCTCGGTGGGCAAGGGCACGGGGCCGGACACCGTGGCGCCCGACCGCTGTGCCGTGTCCACGATGGAACGCGCGGACAGGTCGACCAGCGTGTGGTCGTACCCCTTCAGCCGGATGCGGATCTTCTGCTGCGCCACGGTGAGCTCGGTACCCCTTCTCTACTTGAGGATCTTGGTTACGGCGCCCGCACCGATGGTGCGGCCACCCTCGCGGATTGCGAAGCGCAGGCCCTCGTCCATGGCGATCGGCTGGATCAGCTCGACCGACATCTCGGCGTTGTCGCCGGGCATGACCATCTCAACGTCCGCCTGCAGCTCGACGACGCCGGTGACGTCGGTCGTGCGGAAGTAGAACTGCGGCCGGTAGCCCTTGAAGAACGGCTTGTGACGTCCGCCCTCGTCCTTCGAGAGCACGTACACCTGCGCCTCGAACTTGGTGTGCGGCGTGATCGAGCCGGGCTTCGCCAGGACCTGGCCGCGCTCGATCTCCTCGCGCTTGACCCCGCGCAGGAGCGCGCCGATGTTGTCGCCGGCCTGCCCGGAGTCGAGCAGCTTGCGGAACATCTCGACGCCCGTGACGACCGTCTTTGCGGTCTTCGTGTGGATGCCGACGATCTCGACCTCTTCGCCGGTCTTGATCTGGCCCTGCTCGACGCGGCCGGTGGCGACCGTGCCGCGGCCGGTGATCGTGAACACGTCCTCGACAGGCATCAGGAACGGCTTGTCGATGTCGCGCGGGGGCTCGGGGACGTACTCGTCGACGGCCGCCATCAGCTCCAGGATCTTGGGCGTCCACTCGGTGTCGCCCTCGAGCGCCTTGAGCGCCGACCCGCGCACGACCGGGAGGTCGTCGCCGGGGAAGTCGTACTTCGAGAGCAGCTCGCGGACCTCGAGCTCGACCAGGTCGAGCAGCTCCTCGTCGTCGACCGTGTCGGCCTTGTTCAGGAACACGACGATGTAGGGCACGCCGACCTGGCGGGCGAGCACGATGTGCTCACGCGTCTGCGGCATCGGGCCGTCGGCGGCGGACACCACGAGGATGGCGCCGTCCATCTGCGCCGCGCCGGTGATCATGTTCTTCACGTAGTCGGCGTGACCGGGGCAGTCGACATGTGCGTAGTGCCGGTTGACCGTCTCGTACTCGACGTGGGAGGAGTTGATGGTGATGCCGCGCTCGCGCTCCTCCGGCGCCTTGTCGATCTTGTCGAAATCGGTGAACTCCGAGCCCGTGCCGGACTCGGCCAGCACCTTTGTGATGGCAGCGGTGAGCGTCGTCTTGCCATGGTCGATATGACCGATGGTGCCGATATTGAGGTGCGGCTTGTTGCGCTCGAACTTCTGCTTGGCCATGTCTTCTCCCAGTCTCCTTTTCCGGGGACCTACCCCTGGCTCTCTGTGAGCTTCTCTGCGATCGAATGTGGGACTTCTGCGTACTGAAGGAACTGCATCGTATAGGTGGCGCGACCCTGGCTCATGGTGCGCACGTCGGTTGCGTATCCGAACATCTCGGCGAGCGGCACACGGGCGCGGATGACCTGCGCATTGCCGCGCGGCTCCATGCCCTCGATCTGTCCCCGGCGAGAGTTGATGTTGCCGATCACGTCGCCCATGTACTCCTCGGGCGTGACCACCTCGACGGCCATCACGGGCTCGAGCAGCACGGGCTTCGCGCGCTTCGAGGCCTCCTTGAACGCCAGCGAGCCTGCCACCTTGAACGCCATCTCCGAGGAGTCGACGTCGTGGTAGGAGCCGTCGACCAGGACGACCGAGATGTCGACGACGGGGAACCCGGCCAGGATGCCGGCCTCCATCGCCTCCTTGATCCCGTGGTCGACCGCCGAGACGTACTCGCGCGGCACCGAGCCGCCGACCGTCTTGTTCTCGAACGTGTAGCCACCGGCCTCGTTGGGCGCCATGTTGATGACGACGTGGCCGTACTGGCCACGGCCGCCCGTCTGGCGGACGAAGCGGCCGTGCACGCCCTCGACGGCGTTTCGGATCGTCTCGCGGTATGCCACCTGCGGCCGGCCGACGTTGGCGTCGACCCGGAATTCGCGCATCAGCCGGTCGACGATGATCTCCAGGTGCAGCTCGCCCATGCCGGCGATGATCGTCTGGCCGGTCTCCTCGTTCGTGCGCACGCGGAAGGTCGGGTCCTCCTCGGCCAGGCGCTGCAGGGCCTGGGCCAGCTTGTCCTGGTCGGCCTTGGTCTTGGGCTCGACGGCGACGTCGATGACCGGCTCGGGGAAGACGATCGACTCGAGCAGCACCGGCTTGTCGGGATCGCACAGCGTGTCGCCGGTGGTGGTCTGCTTGAGGCCGACGGCCGCGGCGATCGCGCCGGCGCCGATCTGCTGGAGGTCCTCGCGGTGGTTCGCGTGCATCTCGAGCAGCCGCCCGACGCGCTCCTTGCGGCCGGTCGACGTGTTGAGCACGTAGGAGCCCGAGTTGATCTTGCCGGAGTAGACCCGGAAGTACGTCAGCTTGCCGACGAAGGGGTCGCTCATCACCTTGAACGCGAGCGCCGAGAACGGCGCGTCGAGATCGGCGGGGCGGGTTGCCTCCTCGCCCGTGCGCGGATCGGTTCCGACCACCGGCGGCACGTCGATGGGCGAGGGCAGGTAGTCGATGACCGCCTCGAGCAGCGGCTGGACGCCCTTGTTCTTGAAGGCGGAGCCGAGCAGCACCGGCGTGATCGAGTTGTCCAGCGTGGCCTTGCGGATCGCCCCGCGCAGATGCTCGGCCTCGACGGGAGCGTCCTCGAGGAACGCGTTCATGATGTCGTCGTCGTGGTCGGCGACCGACTCGACCAGGTCGTGCCGGTGCGTCTCGGCCTGCTCGCGCAGGTCGGCGGGGATCTCGCGCTCCTCCCACTTCTGGCCGAGCGGATCGACGTAGTAGAGCGCCTTCATGGTGACGAGGTCGACGTGGCCCTGGTAGGCGTCCTCGAGCCCGATCGGGATCTGCACCGGCACCGCGCGTGCGGCCAGCCGGTCGACCATCGTCGCGACCGCGGCGAAGAAGTCGGCGCCCGTGCGGTCCATCTTGTTGATGAACGCGATCCGGGGCACGCCGTACTTGTCGGCCTGCCGCCACACGGTCTCCGACTGCGGCTGCACGCCGGCGACCGAGTCGAAGAGCGCGACGGCGCCGTCGAGGACGCGCAGGCTGCGCTCGACCTCGACCGTAAAGTCCACGTGCCCGGGCGTGTCGATAATGTTGATGCGGTGGTCACGCCAGAAGCAGGTTGTGGCGGCGGACGTGATCGTGATCCCCCGCTCCTGCTCCTGCACCATCCAGTCCATCGTCGCGGCGCCCTCGTGCACCTCGCCCATCTTGTGGGTGCGGCCGGTGTAGTAGAGGATGCGCTCGGTGGTCGTGGTCTTGCCGGCATCGATGTGGGCCATGATGCCGATGTTGCGCACACGGTCGAGCTCCTCCATCCGAGGCACGCGGGTGCTGGGCTGTCGTTTCAGTGACAGACATCGTTCAGGCCCTCACCACCGGTAGTGCGCAAAGGCCTTGTTGGCCTGCGCCATCCGGTACATGTCGTCCTTGCGCTTGAACGCGCCGCCCTGCTGGTTGGTCGCGTCCAGGATCTCGCCGGCCAACTTCTCGAATGACTGCTTCTCGCGGCGCTGGCGCGAGAACGTCACGAGCCAGCGCACGGCGAGCGTGCGGGCGCGCCGCTGCGGCACCTCGATCGGCACCTGGTAGTTGGCGCCGCCGACGCGGCGGGAGCGAACCTCGAGCACCGGCGTCACCGACTTGATGGCGCGCTCGAGCACCTCGACGGGGTTCTGGCCGGTCTTCTGACCGACCGACTCCAGCGCCTGGTACACGATCTGCTCGGCGATCGACTTCTTGCCGTCCATCATCACGCGATTGACGACCTGCGTGACCAGGACCGACTCGTAGACGGGGTCGCGAAGCAGCGTCCGCGGGGTGATTTCGGCTCGGCGCGGCACTGCTAGCTCCTCTTCGCCCCGTACTTCGACCGGCCCTGCTTGCGGTTGTTCACGCCCGACAGTGTCGAGCGCCGCCCGGATGACCTTGTAGCGCACACCCGGAAGGTCCTGACGCGGCCGCCGCGGATCAGCACGACCGAGTGCTCCTGCAGGTTGTGCCCGACGCCGGGGATGTAGGCCGTGACCTCCATCTGGTTCGTCAGGCGCACGCGCGCGACCTTGCGCAGCGCGGAGTTCGGCTTCTTCGGCGTGACCGTATACACGCGCGTGCAGACGCCCCGCTTCTGCGGGCGCCGTCGAAGGGCCGGCGTCTTGGTCTTGCGAGCGCTTTCTTGCGGCCCTTGCGGACGAGTTGATTGATCGTCGGCATACGGTGTGAAGACTCCCCGTTGGAAGGCAACAAAGAGGACGGCCGGAGCCGGCCGCGACGGCGAACTCTAGCTCAACCGTGCGTGGCCGGCAAACGGGAAGCCGTCCGGCGGAGGCCGGGCGGACTTGCGGTCGGGGTCAGGCACCGTCACAAACCCCGTGACGGATGCCAGACACCTTGCGAGCCCGTACCGGGTACCGGGTCCAAACTGTCTAACGACCGGGCCCCGAGGCCTGGCCCGGTGGAAGAAGCCGGTGCCAGGCAGGTGCCTGGCACCGGCGTTCGGTCTTAGCCCTCGTCCTCGGGGACCGGGGGCAGGAACGGCGGCTCGGCGCCCGGCTTGGGCGTCAGGTCGATGCCCGTTCGGGCCGTGGCCGTCTCCGACCAGCTGCGGCCGCAGATACACGGGCGGCTCGGCGAGGTCCTCGACGTAGAAGCGAGGTGCGTCCTCGGCCGGCTCGATCGTGACCGCGCGGTACTCCTTCAGCCCGGTCGAGGCCGGAATCAGCTTGCCGATGATGACGTTCTCCTTCAGGCCGACCAGGTGATCGGTCTTGCCCTCGATCGCGGCATCGGTCAGCACCTTGGTGGTCTCCTGGAAGGACGCCGCGCTCAGGAAGCTCTGGGTCGCCAGCGAGGCCTTGGTGATCCCCAGGATCAGCTGCGTGTGGGTGGGCCGCTCCTTCCTGCCGGCCTTCAGCACCCGCAGCGTCTTCTCGAGCTCCGGCCGGTCGACCAGCTCGCCGGGCAGGTAGTCGGAATCGCCCGAGTTGTCGATCCGCACCTTCTTCAGCATCTGGCGGACGATCAGCTCGATGTGCTTGTCGTGGATCTCCACGCCCTGGCTCTTGTAGACCTCCTGCACCTCACCCACGAGGTAGCGGGCGGTCTCCGTGTCGTCGCGCAGGTCGAGCAGCTCGGCCGGGGCCAGCGGGCCCTCGTTGAGCGGCGTGCCGGCCTCGATCACCTCGCCCTCGCTGACACGCAGCCGGGTGCGGCGGGGGAACGGGTACTCCTTGGCGTCCCCGTCATCGCCGCCCGTGGGCGTGACCGTGACCGTGTAGCCACGCTCGCCCTCGTCGATCGCCACGCGTGCCCGCCAGCTCCGACAGCGTCGCCGCCGCCTTCGGCTTGCGGGCCTCGAACAGCTCGACCACCCGCGGCAGGCCGTGGGTGATGTCAGCGCCGGCGACCCCGCCGGTGTGGAACGTCCGCATGGTCAGCTGGGTGCCCGGCTCGCCGATCGACTGGGCCGCGATGGTGCCGACGGCGTCGCCGATCTCGCCCATCTTGCCGGTCGCCATCGACCAGCCGTAGCAGGTGCGGCAGACGCCGATCTCGGCCTGGCACTTCAGCACCGTGCGCACCGGGACGACCTGCGAGCGATCGTCGCCGCCGGCCAGCACGATCTCGCGCAGGCGGGCGCCGTTGATCTCCTCGCCCTTCTGTCAGCTGGAGCTTGCCGACCTTGGCAGCCTCGGCCACGACCCGGCCGATCAGGCTGGAGCGGTTGGCCGTTCCGTCGGTGGTGCGCACCGGGACGAGGATCGAGCCGGTCGACTTGCAGTCGTCCTCCCGGATGATCACGTCCTGGCTGACGTCCACCAGCCGCCGGGTCAGGTAGCCCGAGTCGGCGGTGCGCAGCGCGGTGTCGGCCAGGCCCTTGCGGGCGCCGTGGGTGGAGATGAAGTACTCCAGCACCGACAGCCCCTCCATGAAGTTGGACTTGATCGGCCGCTCGATGATCTCGCCCTTCGGGTTTGCCATCAGGCCGCGCATCCCGGCCAGCTGGCGGATCTGCTTGAACGATCCGCGTGCGCCGGAGTTGGCCATCATGAACACCGGGTTCAGCTCGTGCAGGTTGCGAGTCATGGCCTCGCCGACGTCGTCGGTGGCCTCGTTCCAGCAGCGACACCACCTGCTCGTGGCGCTCGTCCTCGGTGATCAGGCCGCGGTCGTAGTCCGCTGCGTCTTGCCGACCTCGTCCTCGTAGTCGGCGAGGATCTCTCCTTGTCGGGAGGCGATGACGATGTCGTTCTTCGAGACGGTGACGCCGGCCCGGGTGGCGTAGCTGAAGCCCGAGCTCCTTGATCGTGTCGAGCACCTCGGCGATGGCCGTGGCGCCGTAGCGGTCGACCAGGTCGGAGATGAACTCGGTCATCTCGCGCTTCGTGAACGTGCGGTTCTGGTAGTCGTAGTCGGTCAGGTCGAAGCTGCTCGCCGACCGCCTGTCCCAGCGCCCGGCTGACCCCGTCGTTGAAGATCGCCCGGCCGACCGTGGTGACGATCCAGTCGCCGCGCTCGCGCAGGCCGATCGGGGCCTGCAGTCTGACCTGCTTCTGGTCGTAGGCGATCTCGACCTCGTCCAGTGAGCCGAAGTACGGGCAGCTTGCGCTCGCGCGCGGCCGCCACCGTGACCTTGGTCAGGTCCTCGGCCGCGTAGGTCAGGTAGTAGGTGCCGAGCACCATGTCCTGGGTCGGCGTCGCCAGCGGCTTGCCGTGGGCCGGCGAGAGGATGTTGTTGGAGGACAGCATGAGGATGCGGGCCTCCGCCTGGGCCTCGGCCGACAGCGGCAGGTGCACCGCCATCTGGTCGCCGTCGAAGTCGGCGTTGAAGGCGTGGCACACCAGCGGGTGCACCTGGATCGCCTTGCCCTCGACCAGCACCGGCTCGAAGGCCTGGATGCCGAGACGATGCAGCGTCGGCGCGCGGTTCAGCAGCACCGGATGCTCGGCGATCACCTCTTCGAGCACGTCCCACACCTCGGGCACCATCGTGTCCACCATCTTCTTGGCGGCCTTGATGTTCTGCACGAGCTTGCGCTCGACCAGCCGGCTCATGATGAACGGCTTGAACAGCTCCAGCGCCATCAGCTTCGGCAGCCCGCACTGGTGCAGGTGCAGCGACGGGCCGGCCACGATCACCGATCGGCCGGAGTAGTCGACGCGCTTGCCGAGCAGGTTCTGGCGGAACCGGCCCTGCTTGCCCTTGAGCATGTCGGACAGCGACTTCAGCGGCCGGTTGCCCGGGCCGGTCACCGCGCGGCCGCGGCGGCCGTTGTCGAACAGTGCGTCGACGGCCTCCTGCAGCATGCGCTTCTCGTTGTTGACGATGATCTCGGGCGCGCCCAGGTCGAGCAGCCGCTTGAGGCGGTTGTTGCGGTTGATCACGCGCCGGTAGAGGTCGTTCAGGTCGGAGGTGGCGAACCGGCCACCGTCCAGCTGCACCATCGGGCGCAGCTCCGGCGGGATCACCGGGATCGTCTCCAGGATCATCCACTCGGGCTTGTTCTCCGACTTGGTGAACGCCGACACGACCTTCAGCCGCTTGATCGCCCGGGCCTCCTTCTGGCCCTTGGAGGTGCGGATCGTCTCGCGCAGCTGGATGGCCTCGGCGTCGAGGTCGCGCGAGCGCAGGAGCTCGCGGATCGACTCGGCGCCCATGCCGCCGGTGAAGTACTCACCGAAGCCCCACGAGCTGCCGAACCGGTCGCGAAGCTCGCGGAACAGGGCCTCGTCGGAGATGATCTCCTGCACCTCGAGCTCCTTGAACTTGATCCAGGTGCGGTCGAGCCGGTCGACGGCCTCCTTGGCGTGGTCGTCGACGTCCCGGCGCCGGGCCTGGATGTCGTTGTAGGTGTCGCGCACCTTGAGCGCCCACGCCTCGATGGCCTTGACGTCCTCCTTGGACATGCGCCCGTCCGTGCGCAGGCACAGGTCGTTGGCCTGCTCGCGCAGCTCCGCGCGGTCGGTGCCCTCGCCGGTCTCGATCACCTCGCGCAGGAGCCCGGCGCCGATCTGGCGGGTCTTGTCGAGCGCCGCGGCGTTGCCGGGGCCGGCCTCGATCAGCTTGGCGATCCACTCCTGGTCGGGAGCCTTGAGGTCGGCCTCGCCGCCGCCGAGCCAGCGCCATGCGCGCCTTGACGGCGTTCTTGGCCTTGGTCTTCTCGGGGCCCTTGGACGTCTCGATCGCCTCCAGCTCGGAGGCGAGCAGCGTCCGTGCCGCCGCCGCCCCATGCCGCCACGTTGTCGAGATCCTTGGGGCCGAGCTTGCGGTCGTCGCGCACGGCCGACTCGCGCACCAGCTCGCGGACCTTCTTGGGGTCCTCGCCGCCGATCCGCTTGGCCACCTCGCGCAGCAGGCCGCCGGCCAGCGTGCGGGCGTCCTCGAGCACGGGGATCCCGCTCTCCTCGGCCCAGTTGTTGAGCGTCCGCGACCCAGTACTCGTCGTCCTCGTCGAAGTCCTTGGTGGAGCCGTCGATCAGGAACTGGCGGCGGCGCTGCATCGCGATCCTCGAGGGCGGCCAGGGCCTCCTCGCTTGTCGAGCATCAGCCGCTCCTTCTCCTGCTCGACCTTGCCCTCGAGCTCGGGCACGTCGCGGTCGCGCGCCTCCTTGTCGACCGCGGTCACGATCGAGGCGGCGAAGTACAGCACCTTCTCGAGCTCCTTGGGAGCGATGTCGAGCAGGTAGCCGATCCGCGACGGGACGCCCTTGAAGAACCAGATGTGGCTCACGGGGGCGGCCAGGTCGATGTGGCCCATGCGCTCGCGGCGCACCTTCTGGCGGGTCACCTCGACGCCGCAGCGCTCGCAGATGATGCCCTTGTAGCGGACGCGCTTGTACTTGCCGCAGTAGCACTCCCAGTCCTTCGTCGGACCGAAGATGCGCTCGCAGAAGAGGCCGTCCTTCTCCGGCTTCAGCGTGCGGTAGTTGATCGTCTCCGGCTTGGTGACCTCGCCCGAGGACCACTCGCGAATCTGCTTGGGCGAGGCAAGGCCGATCCGGATGGCATCGAAATCGTTGATGTCGATCAACGTGTTGGCTCCTCTTCAAAAAGTTGAGGGTTCGGCCCGTGTGGCGGTCTCCGCGGGTGCGGCTGGCAGGCTGAACCTGGCGGAGGCGTCACTCCTCGACACTCCACCTCCTCACCAGGTCGAGCTCGCCGAGAGGCCGGCGTCGTCCTCCTCCTCGTCCTCGGCCTCGACTCGAGGTCGTTCCTCGACGATCTCCTCGCCGAGCAGCTCGTCGTTGGGGACGGTCAGCTCGCCGTCCTCGTCGATCCGGTCGGCGCCCTCCTCGAGCTCCTGGGCCTCGGGCACGCGGGCCGCGGCGGCCCGGCCGGCCACCGGCCGCAGGTCGATGCCGAGCTCCTCGGCGGCGCGCAGCAGCTCGTCCTCCTCCTCGCGCACCGCGACGTCGCCGCCGTCCTCGGAGACGACCTTGACGTCGAGCGCCAGCGACTGCATCTCCTTGAGCAGCACCTTGAAGCTCTCGGGGATGGAGGGCTCGGGGATGTTCTCGCCCTTGACGATGGCCTCGTAGGCCTTGACCCGGCCGACCGTGTCGTCGGACTTGATGGTCAGCATCTCCTGCAGGGTGTAGGCGGCGCCGTACGCCTCCAGCGCCCACACCTCCATCTCGCCGAAGCGCTGGCCGCCGAACTGCGCCTTGCCGCCCAGCGGCTGCTGGGTGACCAGCGAGTACGGGCCGGTCGAGCGCGCGTGGATCTTGTCGTCGACCAGGTGCAGCAGCTTCAGGATGTACATGTAGCCGACCGTCACGGGCTGGTCGTACGGGTCGCCGGTGCGGCCGTTGAACAGCCGCACCTTGCCGTTGCAGCGCGAGCCCGTCGGGCAGCCTTCTTGTCGATCTCGAACTTGATCGAGCTCGATCGGTGCGCCTCCTGCCAGTCGATCAGCGCCTGGTCGACCTCCTCCGGCGTGGCGCCGTCGAACACCGGCGTGGCGATCCACTCGGGCTCGCCGTTCTCGCCGCCGTGCTTGGCCGCCCAGCCCAGATGCGTCTCGAGCACCTGGCCGATGTTCATGCGCGAGGGGACGCCGAGCGGGTTCAGGATGATGTCGACCGGCGTGCCGTCCTCCAGCATCGGCATGTCCTCCTCGGGCACGATCTTCGAGATCACGCCCTTGTTGCCGTGCCGGCCGGCCAGCTTGTCGCCCTCGGCGATCTTGCGCTTGGTGGCGACGTAGACGCGCACCAGCTCGTTCACGCCCGGCGACAGGTCGTCGCCGTTCGCGCGCGAGAAGGTCTTCACGTCGATCACCTTGCCGCCCTCGCCGTGCGGCACCTTCAGCGAGGTATCGCGCACCTCGCGCGCCTTCTCCTTGAAGATGGCCCGGATCAGCTTCTCCTCGGCCGTCAGCTCGGTCTCGCCCTTGGGCGTGACCTTGCCGACCAGCAGGTCGCCGGAGCCGACCTCGGCGCCGATGCGGACGATCCCGTTCTCGTCGAGGTCGCGCAGCGACTCCTCGGAGCGGTTGGGGATGTCGCGCGTGATCTCCTCGTCGCCGAGCTTGGTCGAGCGGGCGTCCACCTCGTACTCGTGGATGTGGATCGACGTCAGCACGTCGTCCTTGACGATCCGCTCGGACAGGATGATCGCGTCCTCGAAGTTGTAGCCCTCCCAGGACATGAAGGCGACGAGCAGGTTCTTGCCCAGCGCCAGCTCGCCCATGTCGGTCGAGGAGCCGTCGGCCAGCACCTCGCCGCGCGGAGACCCGCTGGCCCTCGAACACGATCGGCTTCTGGTGAATGATCGTGCCCTGGTTGGAGCGGCGGTACTTGATCAGGTCGTAGGAGTCGCTGCCGTCCTTGGCGGCGACCACGATCCGGTCGGCGTCGACGTACGAGACCTTGCCCGCCCGCCGGTTCACGACCACGTCGCCGGTGTCAACCGCGGCCCGGTACTCGAGCCCGGTGCCGACCAGCGGCGCCTCGGGCACCATCAGCGGCACCGCCTGGCGCTGCATGTTGGAGCCCATCAGGGCGCGGTTGGCGTCGTTGTGCTCGAGGAACGGGATGAGCGCGGTCGCCACCGACACGATCTGGGCGGGGTCGACGTCCATGTAGTCGACCTGCGCCGACTCGACCTGGACGGGCACGCCGTCGCGCGTGCGGCACAGCACCGGGGCCACCAGCTTGCCGTTCTTGTCGACCTCGGCGTTGGCCTGGGCGATCGTGTAGTGCTCCTCCTGGAGCGCGTCCAGGTACTCGACCTCGTCCTTGATCTTGCCGCCCACGATCTTGCGGTACGGCGTCTGCACGAAGCCGTGCTCGGACACCTTGGCGTAGGAGCCCAGCGACCCGATCAGGCCGATGTTCGGGCCCTCCGGCGTCTCGATCGGGCACATGCGCCCGTAGTGGGTGGGGTGCACGTCGCGCACCTCGATCGGTGCGCGCTCGCGGGTCAGTCCGCCCGCGCCCAGCGCGGACAGGCGGCGGCGGTGCGTGAGCCCCGCCAGCGAGTTGGTCTGATCCATGAACTGGGACAGCTGCGAGGAGCCGAAGAACTCCTTCAGCGCCGCCGCGACCGGGCGGATGTTGACGATGGTCTGGGGGGTGATGGCATCCTCGTCCTCGGTCGTGAGGCGCTCGCGCACCACCCGCTCCATCCGGTAGAGGCCGATCCGGAAGGCCTCCTGGATCAGCTCGCCCACGGTGCGCAGGCGGCGGTTGCCGAAGTGCTCGTACTCGTCCAGGTCGTGCTCGGCGTCGCCGCGGGGGATGACGATCGTGTCGGCGGCGAAGTCCTTCGAGTCCTCGGGGACGCGCAGCTTGATCGGCAGCGCCACGAGCCGGCGCACCAGCTCGACGATGTCGCCGGTCGTGAGCACGCGGCACTCGGGCGAGACGTTCTGCCCCAGGCGCATGTTCAGCTTGTAGCGGCCGACCCGGGTCAGGTCGTAGCGCTTGGGATCGAAGAACAGCGCCCGCACCAGGTTGCGCGAGTTCTCGAGCGTCGGCGGCTCACCCGGCCGCTGCTTCTTGAACACCTCGATCAGCGCCTCGTCCTCGCGCTTGGACGGGATCCTTCTCGAGCGTCATGCGGATGAAGGGGTTGTTGTCGAACAGCGCGAGCAGGCCCTCGTCGGACTTGTCGATGGTGAAGCCGGTGTTCTCGTCGACCTCGGGCAGGGCGCGCAGGAGCGTCGTGACCGGCAGCTTGCGCTTGCGGTCGATGCGGACGTTGACCAGGCCCTTCTTGTCGATCTCCATCTCGAGCCACGAGCCGCGCGACGGCATCAGGTTGGCGACGAACACCTGCTTGGTGGCGTCCTTCGGCTCCATGATGTAGGCGCCCGGCGAGCGCACCAGCTGCGTCACGACGACGCGCTCGGTGCCGTTGATGATGAACGTGCCCTGCTCGGTCATCCAGGGGAAGTTGCCGAGGAACACGGTCTGCTCGCGGATCTCGCCCGTGTCGAGGTTGGTGAACGACACCTTGACGTTCACGGGCACCTCGAACGACTGGTCCTTCTCGCGGCACTCGCGCTCGGACACGACGGGGTCACCGATGGTGTACTCACCCAGCCGCACCTCGAGCCGCTCGGAGTAGTCGCGGATCGGAGAAATATCGTCGATCGTCTCGCGCAGGCCGGACTTGGCCAGCGACTTGGGATCGGCAGGATCGCCCATGAACCACCTGAAGGAGGCCTTCTGGATATCGATCAGATTGGGGACGTCAAGCACCTTCTCGAGCTTGGAGAAGGTGCGACGACTTCTGGGCGCATGAGAGCTTGCAGGCAAAGCGTCGCCTCCCGACGGGCTAGTGGGGGAAATCAGAGGGCGTGGAACCGGACCAACGGCGCAACCATGGAGGGTATCAGCACGACAGTTTCCCCGCAAACGGGGACGCGGCGCCACGACCTCCGCAGGGAACTCAGACCCTCGGAATTCGACCTGTAAAGGCTGGCTTTCGCCCAACTATACCCCTTCGGCCGCCACGGTCAAGTCGAGTCCGTACCGATCGCCACATGGACGGCCGCTCAGCCGGAGGCGGCCGCGACGGTCTCGGCGCGGGCCTGCGCCGCGACCGCGGCGAGCGGGCGCCCGATCGCCGCCCGAAACGCGCGGTTGACCTGGGCGGGGGTGAACCGCCCGGCCACCCCGTCGCGTCGGAACGCGGCCGCAAGCCGGTGCAGCCCCGCCTCGCCGCCGTCGTGCAGAACCGCCCGCACGATCGCCGCCCCGTCCTCGTACGCGAACCACGTCGGCACCGCCCGGCGCAGCATCCAGTGCCCGAACGTCCACCGCCAGCGTGCCATCGACGGATAGCCGCGCTCGTACGCGGCCGCCATGTACCGGAACGGCCAGCCGGCTCCGGCGGCGATCGTGTACTGCTGCTCCTCGTAGCGGGCCACACCCTCGATCAGGCTGAGGGGGCAGCCGGCGACCATGGCTGCGCTGGCGACGTGGGTGAGCTCATGCACGACGACGGCGTCGCGCTGCACCTGCGGCGTCTGCAACCACGCCGGCATCTTCAGGTAGACGAGGCCCTGGTACTCGGCGCCGATCGCCTCGTGCGGCATCTGCACTCCTGAGACCCGCGACGCCTGCGCCCACGAGTCGGTCAGAAAAATCACCGGCGGGAGCGCGGCCGACCCGGGCAGCCGGTAGCGGGCGATCAGCCCCGGCAGCTCCCGGTTTGCCACCGACACCACCTCGGCCGCGTCCGCCGCCGGCACGTCGGGAGCCGAGACCACCACGACCCGCCTTCCGGTCGTGAACCGCGAGCGCGGCGGCATGGCGGCCACGCCGTCCTGCAGCACCGAGAACCTCCCGGTGCGCGTCAGGTCGGCCGCCACCCGCACGAGATCTCCGCGCGGGCGCAGCACAAGCGCCCGCTGGCCCAGGTCGACCCAGGTCGTGCCGGCGCCACGGCCGAGTCGCGCCGACGCGGTGGCCAGCACCGTCCGCGAACGCCGCCCGGAGTCGAGGGTCGTGAGGTGGACGCGCACGTGGGTCAGCCGGACTCCGGTCTCACGCCGGGTCAGGTAGCGGACGACCGCGACATGGGCGAGCGCAAACGGCGGGACGTGCACCTCGGTTGGGTGCATCGGCGGCGTGGAGGACGCCCCGCCGCCCGCGCAGGCCGCGGCCAGCATCACCATCACAAGGACCGCGCCAAAAGGGGTCTGACCCCGTTTGGTGCGGTCAGGCAGAGGCGGCCGTTGGAGCGTTTGCCGCATCCAGCGGATGATGGCATGCCGCCATGTGCCCGCCCGATCCGTGGGGCACGAGCGGCGGCTCCTCCTGCGAGCAGATCTCGGTCGCATACCGGCAGCGGGGATGGAACCGGCACCCGGTCGGCGGCGTGATCGGGCTGGGCACGTCGCCCACGAGCACGATCCGCTCCCGCCGCGCCGACAGGTCGGGATCGGGAATCGGCACCGCCGAGAGCAGGGCCTCGGTGTAGGGGTGCACGGGCCGCTGGTACAGCTCCTCGGCGGGCGAGATCTCGACGATCTTGCCCAGGTACATGACCGCGATCCGGTCGGACACGTGCCGCACGACGCCCAGGTCGTGGGCGATGAACACGTAGGTCAGGTTGAGATCGTCCTGGAGGTCGTCGAGCAGGTTGATCACCTGGGCCTGGATCGACACGTCGAGCGCCGAGACCGGCTCGTCGGCGACGACGAGCTTGGGGTGCAGCGCCAGCGCCCGGGCGACGCCGATGCGCTGCCGCTGCCCGCCCGAGAACTCGTGCGGATAGCGGTTGAAGTGCTCGGGCGAGAGCCCCACGAGCTCGAGCAGCTCGGAGACGCGCCGCTTGATCTGGGCGCGGTCGCCCATGTTGTGGATGCGCAGCGGATCGCCGATGATCGTCCCGACCCGCTTGCGCGGGTTGAGCGACGCGTACGGATCCTGGAACACCATCTGCATCTCGCGCCGCAGCGGCTGCAGGTCGCGCCGCGACAGGTTGGAGATGTCGCGGCCCTCGAAGGTGATCCTGCCGCTGGTGAGCTCGAGCAGCCGGATCACGCAGCGGCCGAGCGTCGACTTGCCGCAGCCCGACTCCCCCACCAGGCCGAGCGTCTCGCCGGTGCGCACCTCGAGGCTGACGCCGTCGACGGCATGCACGCGGGCGACCTCGTGCTGGATCACCACGCCCTTCTTGATCGGGAAGTACTTGCGAACGTCGTCCACCCGCAGGAGCGGATCGCCGTTCGGCTCGCTCACGCCGACTCCTCGACCAGGTCGGGGCGCATCGCGGCCTCGCGCCGCGCCGCCTTGGCCGAGGGCTCGAGATGGCACGCGTCCAGGTGGTTGGTATCGCCGAGGCGGTCGCGCAGCTCGGGCACCTCGCCGCAGCGCTCGAACCGCTGCGTGCAGCGGGGGCCGAACGCGCACCCCTTCGGCAGGTTGATCAGCGACGGCGGCAGGCCCGGGATCGCCGTCAGCCGCTTGGGCTTCGGCCGGTCAAGGCGCGCGATCGAGCCCAGGAGCCCCCAGGTGTAGGGATGCTGCGGGTCGTAGAACAGGTCCTGCTTCGTCCCCTGCTCCACCACCCGGCCGGCGTACATCACGCAGACGCGGTCGGCGACCTCGGCCACGACCCCCATGTCGTGGGTGATCATGACGACGGCCGAGCCGAAGTCGTCCTTGAGCTTCTGGATGAGCTCGAGGATCTGGGCCTGGATGGTGACGTCGAGCGCGGTCGTCGGCTCGTCGGCGATCAGCAGGTCGGGGTTGCACGAGAGCGCCATCGCGATCATCACCCGCTGGCGCATGCCGCCCGAGAACTGGTGGGGGTAGTCGTTGACGCGCTGCTTCGGATTCGGGATCCCGACCGCCTGCAGGAGCTCGACCGCACGGGCACCGGCGGCCGACTTGCTGACGTTCTCGTGCGCCTGGATCTGCTCGGCGATCTGCCACCCCACCCGGTAGACCGGGTTGAGCGAGGTCATCGGGTCCTGGAAGATCATCGCGATCTCGGCGCCGCGCACCTCGCGCATCTCGTCGGCTCCGAGCTTCATGATGTCGCGGCCCTTGTAGATCACCTCGCCCTCGAACACGGCGTTGGGATCGATGATCAGGCGCATCACGGACATCATGCTCACGCTCTTGCCCGACCCCGACTCGCCCACGATGCCGAGCACCTCGCCCGGGTCGAGCGTGAACGAGATCCCGTCCACCGCGCGCACGATGCCGTCCTCGGTTCGGAACGAGACCCGCAGGTTGCGCACCTCGAGCAGGTGGTCGGCCATCAGGCGAGCCGGATCCGGGGATCGAGCCAGGCGTAGCCAATGTCGACGAGCGCATTGGCGAGGACGATGAAGAAGGCCCCGTAGATGACGGTCGCCATGATCGTCGGGAGGTCGAGGTTGCCGATCGACTGCCAGGTGAGGTAGCCCACCCCGTGGATGCCGAACACCACCTCGGTCACGAGCGCGCCGCCGGCGACCAGGGCGCCGAAGTCGAGCCCGAACAGGCTGATGAACGTGATCATCGACGTGCGCAGGGAGTGGCGCAGGAGCACGCGCCGCTCGGTGAGGCCCTTCGCCCGGGCGGTGCGGATGTAGTCCTCGTTCTGAACGTCGAGCAGGCTCGCGCGAAGCACCCGCGCGTAGAGCCCGATGTAGAGGATCGAGAGCGTGATCCACGGGATCACGAGACCCTTGAACCACAGTCCCGGGTCCTGGGTGAGCGGCGTGTATCCGAGCGGCGGCACCCAGTGGAAGAAGATCGTGTCGTGCCAGCGGCTCTGGGTTATCAGGTTCGCGAGCTCACCCACCCAGAACACGGGCATCGAGATGCCGATCAGTGCGAGGATCATCAGAATGGGGTCGATCAGGGTCCCCTTGAACACCGCGGCGGCCATCCCCATCGCCAACGCCGCGATCACCCAGATCACGGCCGCCCCGAACACCAGCGACAGCGTCGCGGGCGTGGCCTGCACGATCTCGGGCACGATCTTCTGGCCCTGGTTCGAGTACGACACCAGATCGCGGGTGATGAGGATCTTCTTCATCATCAGCAGGTACTGCACCGGCAGCGGCCGGTCGAGGCCGAACTGGTGCCGGATCTCCTTCACCGCGGCCGCCGACGGGTTGCGACCCGCGATCTGGCGCACCGGGTCGATCCCGGGCGTGTGGAAGAAGATCAAGAACACGACCGACGAGATCACGAACATCACGAGCACCATCTGCAGCAGGCGCCTGATGATGAACGTGCCCATGGCCGGCTACGCCCCCACTCGCAGCTTCGCCCGCGGGTCGAGCGCGTCCCGGACGCCGTCGCCGAACACGTTCAGCGAAAGCACGGTGATCACGATCATGATGCCGGGCGCGATCGCCACCCACGGGCGCGTGTAGAGCAACTGCTGGCCGTCGCTGATCACCGTGCCCCAGCTGGCGCCGGGCGGCTGCACGCCGATCGACAGATACGAGAGCGTCGCCTCGGTGAGGATGGTGGTCGCGATCATGAGCGGGAACAGGACGATCACGACCGTGATGACGTTCGGCAGCACCTCCGAGAAGACCAGCCGCAGCCCGGAGGCGCCCTGGGCAACGGCGGCCTCGACGAACTCCTTCTCGGCCACCGACAGCACGTGGCCGCGCACCGGCCGGTACACGTAGGGCAGATAGATGAACGCGATGATCAGCGTCGGCAGCCACAGGCTGGTGGCCTCGATCCGGATCGGGCCTATGGCAAGCCCGTTCGGGGAGTTCAGCAGCACGGTCGCGAGACAGATCGCGAACAGCAGGACGGGGAACGCCCAGATCACGTCCATCAGCCGCGAGAGCAACGTGTCGGTGGCGCCGCCGTGGAAGCCGGCCAGGAGCGCGAGAATGGTCGCCAGCAGGCAGCAGATGAAGGCCGACCCGATCCCGATCATGAGCGAGCTGCGACCGCCGTAGAGCACGCGTGAAGCGACGTCGCGGCCGTTCTCGTCGGAGCCGAGGAAGTAGTGGTGGAAGTCCCAGGTGGGGCCGATCGGGGTCTCGCCCAGGTGCAGGAGGCCGCCTCCCTGCTGCATCAGCGGCACGCGCTTGCCGTTGACGATGGTGTGCCCGTTGAGGTTGTTCTGGAACGGGTTGACGTGGGCGACGTCGTTCGCGTAGAGCGGCGCGGCGAAGCTCACGACCACGACCAGCACGAACACCGCCAGCCCGCCGAGGGCGATCCGGTTGCGGGCCAGCCTGCGCCCGGCCAGCGCCCACGGGCTGCGACCCGCGACGGCACCCCCCTCGGAGGGAGCCGGCTCCACTTGCTCAAGGGCCGCGACCTCAGCCATGCACCATCACCTTACCAACCGGGGGCGGGCGGTTCATGAGAACCGCACCGCCCCCGGAGTTGCATCATCCGGCTACTGGACCCAGAGCTGATCGATCAGGATGTACCACTGGGGATTCCACTGGTAGTTCCCCACCCGCTTGGACAGGAAATCGATCTGCTTCGGGTTGTAGAGGTCGACCCACGGAGCCTGGTCGGTGTCCTCATGATCGACCTTCGTCCAGATCGCGTCCGCACCGGACGGATTGCTCACACTCTCATTCTCTGCCTGAGTGATCTGCTTCTGGATGCTCTGGTCGCAGAACGCCGCGATGTTCGGGCTGGCGTCGCTGTTGGGATGGATCGTCCCGCAGCCGAGCAGCACGTTCAGGAAGTCCGACGGAGCCGGGTAGTCCTGGTACCAGGCCGACCACGCCACGTTCCACTTGCTGCTGTTCTTGGAGTTCTGCACGTACGGATACTGGATGCCGTCGGCGAGGTACACGCCGCTGGCCTTGTATCCGATGCTGTCGAGGTCGGTGACCATCTGCTCGCCGAGCGCCTTGGAGGTCTCGTCGTTGCCGCTGTTCACGACCACCTTCATACCCTTGGTCCCGGACGCCGCGACCAGCTGCTTGGCCTTGGCGATGTTCGGGCCCGACCACTTCGTGGTGCTCGACCCGGACGTGTACGGGCAGTACGCCACGTAGGCCGGGAAGTTGGGCGGCAGGATCTGGCAGGTGGGCTGGGCGAGCGCCGAGCCGCCGCCGATCTTGACGTACGCGCTGCGGTCGGCGGCGTAGTTGATCGCCTGGCGCGCCTTCACGTTGTTGAACGGTGGCGTCCGCGTGTTGAGCGCCATGTACCAGTCGGCGGTCAGTGCGTTCACGTGCACCTGCGAGGCGTACTTGGGGCTGTTCAGCTCGTTCAGCCGGTCGGCCGGGATGACGTCGCCGTCGAACACCTCGTCGGCCGCGCCACGCTCGACCTGGGTGACCTCGTCAGAGATCTGCAGGCCGTACTTCTCGACGATCTCGTTCGGATAGCCGGCGGGCTGGGCCTCGGCGCTCCAGACGTGGAAGTACGGGTTGCGGACGAGCACGGCTGCCTTGTTCGGGTTGTACGACTGCCACATGTACGGCCCGGTGCCGGGAGGCACGTTGTTGCCGGTGATCTTCTTCGACGTGCTCGCGGGCACGACGTACGCGAACGGCAGCGCCAGCTGGTCGAGGAACTCGGGATCCGGCGAGGTCAGGTGGAAGGTGAGCGTGTAGCTCGTGTCGTTGGCGACGATGCCCTTCGACAGGTCGCAGCTCGACGGCTTGCAGGCCGACGCCCCGACGATGCCGGAATAGAACGACGTCGGGCCGGGCACCGTGAACTGGCGCTCCATCGTGGCCACGAAGTCGCTCGGCTTCATGATCGTGCCGTTCGAGAACTTGATCCCCCGGCGGATGTGGAAGCTGTAGGTCTTGCCACCGTCCGTGGGCACCGGAAGCGAGGTCGCGAGGTCAGGCACGAGCTGCGTGCCCTGGGTCCCGCCGACGCGCTTGAACTGCACGAGTCCATCGTGAGTGTTGATCAGGAGCTGCCACTCCTGGAGCGTGTAGTTCTGAGCCGGGTCGGCCACACCGAAGCTCGAGTTGGCAAGGATGGTGAGAGTGCCGCCCTTATGAGAACTGGCGGTTGACGTCCCGCCCGAGGAGGAACTGCTCGATCCCCCGCTGCTCCCGCCGCAACCCGCCGCAACCGCAACTGCCGCGATCGCGATCAACGCAACCATCCCTCGCCGTGTTCGGTGCTCCATTAGCGCCTCCTCGAAAGTTAGACCCCGCGCGCCCTATGACGCCCGCGAGGCGGCCGATGTTAGTTCGGCGCGACACGCTCGTAGGCGAGCGCCGCCACCCTCGCCAGGCCGTCGGCGTCCCCGGGCGGCGCCGACAGCACCGCGAGGGCCACGCTGCGGTCGCCCTCATCGATCAGGGCCACGTCGTGGCGGACCGTGTCGAGCTCCCCCTGTTTGCAGCAGATCACGCGGTCGCCGGGAGGCAGGCGGCGCGGGATCACGTCGGTGTGCTGCGACTGGGCGAGGCCGGCGAGCACCCGCCTGCAGGCGCGGGGCGGGATGCCGCGGGCGCGGGCGAGCGCCCCGAGCAGCGCGACCATGTCGGCGGCAGACGTCGTGTTGTCCTCGCCCCGGGCGGCCGCCGCAGAATCCATCATCCGCCGCCGGAGACGCGTGTGCACGAGCCCCAGATCAGATGCGAGCCGGTTGACGGGCGCCATCGCGACGACGTCGATCAGGGCGTTCGTGGCCGCGTTGTCGGAGACGGCCAGCATCAGCAGGTCGAGTTCCGCCACGGTGAGCGCGGTATCCGGATGCATGCTCTCGAGCAGGCCGCCGCCGCCCGGGGCCGGCGTCGAGCCAACCTGCACGCGCCGGCTCGGGTCGATGGCGCCGCGCTCGACCTCGCTCCAGAGCGTCGCCGAGAGCAGGACCTTGATGGTGCTCGCCGCGGGCAACACCGCTTCGGCGTTCTGCTCGAAGGTGCGGCCGCTGGTCAGATCGGCTGCCGCGACCGAGATCACTCGGCGGTCTCAGTCCTCGGTCTCGTACAGGCGCCGGACCGTGCGCAGCCGCGCTTTCAGGTCGGGCGGGTGCGGCTCCTCGACGACCTTGCCCTGGTCGGACGAGGAGTGCACGATGCGGCCCTCGCCCACCCAGATGGCGATGTGGTCGCCGTAACACAGCAGGTCGCCCGGGTTGGCCTGGCGCAGCGACACCTCGCGGCCGGCCGTCTCCTGCTGGGCGGCGGAGTGCGGCAGCAGCATCCCGAAGCGGCGATGGACGGCCTGCACCAGCCCCGAGCAGTCGAGGCCGTGCACGGTGACGCCGCCCCACTCGTAGGGCGCACCCAGAAACATCAGCGCGGTCTCGGCGATCGCGTCGCCGCCCGCCTTGCGCCGCGCGGCGGCGAGTGGCTCGGTGCGTAGGCCCGGCGCCACGAGCCAGGTACCGAGGTAGCGATCGGCGGCCTGCGGCACCACGACCACGTGGGCGCGGTCCTTCGAGAGCGGCTCGCCCAGCGCCTCCGCGCTGATCCAGCCGGCGAAGCCGTCCGCGATCTCAACCTCGGCCCAGCCGTCGGCGCGCGTCTGCACATCCACCGGGTCGCCGAAGAGCGCCTGCGTGACCTGCTCGGAGCCCTCGTCGGGCTTCGTGCGGATCGCGGTGAAGGGGAAGGTGCAGGAGGCCTTTTCCACAGGCAGCATTGTATCGGGCACGGCGCACCGCAAGCGGTGCAGGTGACGGGGAGGGCGCGCGCGCCGCCGCGCCCTCCCCGCCCCCGGGCTACTTGATCTCGACGGAGGCGCCGGCCTCTTCGAGCTTGGCCTTGATCTGGTCGGCCTCCTCGCGCGTGACGCCCTCCTTGACGGGCGCGGGCGCGTCGTCGGCGACGGCCTTGGCCTCCTTCAGGCCGAGCCCGGTCAGCTCCCGGACGACCTTGATCACCGGGATCTTGCTCTGGCCGGCCGAGGTCAGGATGACGTCGAACGCGGTCTGCTCCTCCTCCACGGCCGCCTCGCCGCCACCGCCGCCGGCGGCAACCATCGCGGGCGCGGCCGCTGCGGCGGAGACGCCCCAGCGCTCCTCGAGCGACTTCTTGAGCTCAACGAGCTCGAGCACGGTCATCTCCTCGAGCTGTTCGGGTGTTACAGGCATGTGGATCTCCTTCGCAGTTCTAGGCGGCCTCTGCCGCCTGCTTCTTCTGGATGTACTGGTCGAGCACGACCAGGAACTCACGCAGCGGCGCGGCGAGGACGTTGTACGCCCCCTGCACCGGACCGGCGATCGCGCCGACGACCTGTGCGCGCAGCACGTCCTTGGGAGGCAGCTCGCCGAGCTGGCGGACCTCCGCGGCCGAGAGGGTCTGGCCCTCCATGACCGCGCCGCGCACCTCGAGGATGCGCGTCTGGCGCGCGATCTCGGTCAGCTTCTTGGCCACCGCGGCCGGGTCGTCGCTGACAAACGCAATCGCCGTCGGCCCCTGGAGGAGCTCGATCAGGTCGGGCCGGTCGGCCTGTGTCGCGGCGATCTTGGCCAGCGTGTTCTTGGCCACGTGGAAGGTCGCGCCGGTCTCGCGCAGCGAGCTGCGCACCTCCGCCACCTGGGTGACCGAGAGGCCGCGGTAGTCGGTCACGATCATCGCGGACGCCCCGCGGATGTGCTCGGCCAGCCGTTCGACCACCTGCTGTTTCTGCTCCAGACGCACGGTTCACCTCCTTCACTTCGGTCTCGCGTCCGCCGTGAGGCGACGCGAGCGCACGGATGAGGTGCACCGGCACCGGCCTCGGTCGGGTGTGAGGTTTGAGCCCCGAGGGGCCCCGACGGTCTCTGGCACGGACTGGATTCGCGCGGCAGCATAGCCGCCGCATTCTCAGGCTGTTGCCGTCTCCTCGAGCAGGTCGCGGGTGCGGGTCGTGTCGATCTTGACCCCCGGGCTCATCGTCGAGGCGAGCGTGACCGAGCGCAGATAGCGGCCCTTGGCCGCGGCCGGCTTCACCCGCAGGATCTCGTCCAGCACCGCGCCGTAGTTCTCGACCAGGGCTCGCTCCTCGAACGACTTCTTGCCGATCGCGACGTGGACGATCCCGGTGCGGTCGGTGCGGTACTCGATCTTGCCGGCCTTGATGTCGGAGACGGCCTTGGAGATGTCGAACGTGATCGTCCCCGCCTTCGGGCTCGGCATCTTGCCCTGCGGCCCGAGGATGCGCCCCAGGCGGCCGACCGTGCCCATCATGTCGGGCGTTGCGATCGCGACGTCGAAGTCGGTGAAGCCCTCCTGCACGCGCGCGGCCAGGTCGTCGGCGCCGACCACGTCGGCCCCCGCGTCCTCGGCCTCCTTGGCCTTCTCGCCCTGGGCGAACACCGCCACCGTGACCGACCGGCCGGTGCCGTGCGGCAGGAAGAGGGTGCCGCGCAACTGCTGGTCGGCATGGCGCACGTTCACCCCCAGGCGCAGGTGCACCTCGACCGTCTCGTCGAACTTCGCGGTCGGCATCGACTTCAGGGTGCGCACCGCGTCGAGCGGCGGGTAGACCCGCTCGCGATCGACCTGCTCGCGGGCGCTGCTGTAGCGCTTGCCGGGCATCAGGCACCCACCTCCACGCCCATCGAGCGGGCGGTGCCGGCGATGATGTGCATCGCGGCGTCGACGTCGTTCGCGTTCAGGTCGGGGAGCTTCGTCTCGGCGATCTGGCGCAGCTGGGAGCGGCTGATCGTGCCCACCTTCGTGCGGTTCGGCTCGCCGGAGCCCTTGTCGATGTTGAGCGCCTCGCGGATCAGGACGGCCGCGGGCGGCGTCTTGGTGATGAACGTGAACGAGCGATCCTCGAACACGCTGATCTCGACCGGGGTGATGCGGCCCGGACTCGATCCCTGCGTGGCGGCGTTGAACGCCTTGCAGAACTCCATGATGTTGACCCCGTGCTGGCCGAGCGCCGGCCCCACCGGCGGCGCCGGGTTGGCCTGGCCGGCCGGGATCTGCAGCTTGATCAGCTTGATGACCTTCTTCGCCATACCTCACCTCTCATGTGGTGCAAGCGCCCGGGTTCGCCGGGCTCCCACGATTAGAACAGCCGCCGGATGATAGTCGCCGCGCCAAACGGGGTCAGACCCCTTTTGGTGCACATTGCCGCCATGAATAAATGGGGCCTCGCCCCATTTATTCACCCACCCCTAGATCTTCTTGACCTTGTCGAACTCGAGCTCGACCGGGACCTGGCGCTCGAAGATCGAGACCAGCACCTTGAGCTTGCCCTGGTCCTCGTTGATCTCGGCGATCTCGCCGTCGAAGTCCGCCAGGTAGCCGGAGGTGATCTTGACGCTGTCGCCCATCGCGAACTCCGCCTTGGCCTTCGTCTTCTGCTCGGCCTGGGCGACGGCGGTGTGCAGCATCCGGTCGACCTCGGCCTGGCTCAGCGGGACGGGCTTGTTCTGGGATCCGACGAAGCCGGTCACACCGGGCGTGTTCTTGACGAGCGTCCAGGCATCGTCGGTGAGATCCATGTTGACCAGGACGTAGCCCGGCCACAGGCGCCGCTCGGTCTGCACCTTCTGCCCGTCCTTGGTCTCGACCACGGACTCGGTCGGGACGACGACCCGGCGCACGACCTGCTCCTGGCTCATCGACTTGACCCGGTGCTCGAGGTTGGCCTTGACCTTGTTCTCGTGCCCGGAATATGTGTTGATCACGTACCAGCGGAACATTGGTTCCCTACTTTTGGAGATTCACCAGTTTGGTGGCGAGGTGCGCGAACGCCTGGTCGAGCCCGTACAGGTACCCGCCGACCAGGATGCAGGCCGAGAGGACGACCATCGTCGACTGCCACGTCTGCTGCCGGTTGGGGAAATCGACCTTCGCCAGCTCCGAGCGGACCTCGCCGACGAACGCCCACATGCCGCGGATCCCGCGACTGCGGTCAACGTCACCGCCCGACTGGCTCTTGGGCTTGCCGGCGACCGGCGCGCTCACCGAGCGGCGACCGCCGGCGGCGGGCCTGTTTCGTCTCGACGTGCTGCGGGCCATGCCGGTTAGCGCGTCTCCCGGTGCGGCGTGTGATGCCCGCACCAGCGGCAGTACTTCGAGAACTCGATCCGGTCGGGCGAGTTTCGCTTGGACTTATTGGTTTGATAGTTGCGCCGCTTGCAGTCCTGGCACGCAAGCGTTACCAGGACCCGGACACCGGACTTCGCCACAGGAAGGCTCCTCGATCCACAGCGCCGCCACCGGCGCCGATCAGGCAGGATACACGGAACGTGCGCCGCCAAAGCCGAGACCTCCCTTGACAACGTCCACCGTCGACCGCACCCGGCTCGCTCGCCTGCAGGCTCGCGAGGAGGAGCGCTTCTGTGAGCTGCACCCCCGCTCCAAGGCGCTCCACGAGCGCGCCGGCCGCTCGCTCCTGGCCGGCGTCCCGATGCACTGGATGGTCGAATGGGCCGGCGCGTTCCCCGTCTTCGTGGCCGAGGCCACCGGTGCGCGCTTCAGCGACGTGGACGGGAACGAGTACGTCGACCTGTGCCTGGGCGACACCGGCGCCATGACCGGCCACGCGCCCGAGGCGACCGCCGCCGCGGTCAGCGACCAGATCCGCAAGGGCACGACGCTGATGCTTCCCACCGAGGACGCGATCGCCTGCGCCGAGGAGTTCACCGCCCGCTTCGGGCTGCCGGTCTGGCAGTTCGCGCTCACGGCGACCGACGCCAACCGGTTCACGATCCGGCTCGCCCGCCAGGCCACCGGCCGGTCGAAGATCCTGGTCCACAACTGGTGCTACCACGGCTCGGTCGACGAGACCTTCATCACCCTCGGCGAGGACGGGCGGCCGCAGACGCGCCCTTTCAACATCGGCCCCGCGGTGCCGCCGACCGAGACCACCCGCGTCGTCGAGATCAACGATCTGGACGGCGCTCGAGCGCGAGCTCGCCCACGGCGACGTGGCCTGCTGCCTCTTCGAGCCGGCGCTCACCAACATCGGCATCGTCCTTCCCGACGCCGGCTACCACGAGGCGGTGCGCGCGCTCACCCGCCGCCACGGCACGTTCCTCGTCATCGACGAGACGCACACCCTCTGCGCGGGACCCGGCGGCTACACCCGCGCCCACGACCTCGAGCCCGACTTCCTGACCGTGGGCAAGCCGCTCGCCGGCGGCATCCCCGCCGCGGCGTACGGCATGAGCGAGGAGACGGCGCGCAGGGTGGTCGACGCGCTGCCGGCCGGGCCGGTCGACGTCGGCGGGATCGGCGGCACCCTGGCCGGAAACGCGCTCTCGCTGCGGGCGATGCGCGCGACGCTCGAACACGTCCTGACCGAGGAGGCGTACGGGCGCATGATCCCTCTCGCCGAGCGGTTCACCGACGGCGTCGAAACCGCCATCGGGGCGCACGGCCTCGACTGGTACATCACGCGCCTGGGCTGCCGGGCCGAGTACGGGTTCCAGCGCGAGCGCCCGCACACCGGCGGCGAGGCCGCCGCCTCGATGGACCACGAGCTCGATCGCTTCATGCACCTCTATGCGCTCAACCGCGGCGTGCTGATGACGCCGTTTCACAACATGGCGCTGATGTCGCCCGCCACCACGGCCGCCGACGTCGACCGCCACACCGCGGTGTTCACCGAAGCGGTCACCGAGCTGACCGGCTGAGAATCGAGGCCGTGCACGGCGGCGGTGGCGGGAGTAGCATCGCCACGTCGTCTGAAGGGCAACCGAGGGGAGACACGACGTGAAGCGTTTGCACAGACCCGGCCGGCTGGCATGGGCAGCGGTCATCGTCGCCGTCGCAGTCGCGGCGGCAGCCTGCGGGAGCAGCAGCTCCGGCGGGAGCAGCGGCTCATCGTCGGGGAGCTCGTCCGCGCCCCAGATCACCATCGGCCTCGTGACGGACATCGGCGGCCTGAACGACAAGAGCTTCAACCACCTCGCCTACGTCGGCCTCATGAACGCCGAGCACCAGCTCGGGGTCAAGGGTGATGTGCTCCAGTCCAACTCGAGCTCCGACTACGTCCCCAACCTGCAAACCGCGGCCGTGCACGGCGACAAGCTCGTGATCGCGGTCGGGTTCCTGATGGAGAGCGCTGTCGAGAAGGTCGCGAAGGCCTATCCGAACACCAGCTTCGCCATCATCGACTCGGGCCCGACCAAGCCGATCGCCAACCTGAAGAGCCTTCTCTTCCACGAGCAGGACGGCGGCTACATCGCGGGCTATCTCGCCGGCCTCGTGACGAAGACGAACGTCGTCTCGACCGTCGGCGGGCAGAAGATCCCGCCGGTCGACCACTACATCGCCGGCTTCCAGGCCGGCGCCAAGGCCGCCAACCCCAAGGTGACCCTGCTGAACGCGTATTCGCAGAGCTTCACCAACCAGGCGGCCTGCAAGGAGCTCGCGCTCAACCAGATCTCCCAGCACTCCGACGTCGTCTTCCAGGTGGCCGGCGGCTGCGGCCTCGGCGCCCTCTCGGCCGCGCAGGAGAAGGGCGTGTGGGGCGTGGGCGTCGATGCCGACCAGTCCTACCTCGGCCCGTACATCCTGACGAGCGCGGTCAAGAAGGTCGACGTCGCCGTGTTCGACACGATCAAGGAGATCAAGGCGGGGACGTTCAAGGGCGGAACCACCGACTTCTTCACCGCGCAGAACGGCGGCGCGGGGATCGGCAAGATCAGCCCGAAGGTGCCGGCTGCCATCGTCGCCAAGGTGATGGCGATCGAGAAGAAGGTCGAGTCCGGGCAGATCACGCCACCCGACGTCGTGAAGTGACCGCTCGCCGGGGGCGGGCCGCCGTGCCCGCCCCCGGCGACCATTGCGATGGCTGAGCACCCAGCACTGGAACTGCGCGGGATCACCAAGCGCTTCGGCAGCCTGGTGGCCAACGACAGCGTCGACTTCGAGCTCGCCCAGGGCGAGGTGCACGCGCTCCTCGGCGAGAACGGCGCCGGCAAGTCGACGCTGATGAACGTCCTCTACGGCCTCTACCAGCCCGACGCCGGGGAGATCCTGATGGACGGCGCGCCCGTCAGGATCAACTCCCCGCGCGACGCGATCGATGCCGGCATCGGCATGGTGCACCAGCACTTCATGCTGATCCCGGTGATGAGCGTGGCGGAGAACGTGGTGCTGGCAACCGAGCCGCGGCGCGGCCCGTTCCTCGATCTTCCGGCAGCTCGCGCGCGCGTGCGCGAGGTCTCGGAACGGCTGGGCCTCGGGGTGGATCCCGACGCGCGCATCGAGGAGCTCTCGGTGGGCCAGCAGCAGCGCGTCGAGATCATCAAGGCGCTCTACCGCAACGCGCGCATCCTGATCCTGGACGAGCCGACCGCCGTCCTGACGCCGCAGGAGGCGACCGACCTGTTCCGGATCCTGGGCTCGCTCCGGACCGACCTGGGCACGTCGGTCATCTTCATCACCCACAAGCTCGGCGAGGTGCTGGAGCTGGCCGACCGGATCACGGTGCTGCGCCGCGGCCGCGCGGTCGAGACCGTCCCGCGGGCCACCGCGACCGAGCAGAGCCTGGCCCAGCTGATGGTGGGCCGCGAGGTGCTGCTGCGCGTCGAGAAGCGGCAGTCGCAGCCCGCGGGGGCCGTGCTCGAAGTGCGCGACCTGGAGGTGCACGACGACCGCAGGCTCAAGGCGGTGCGTGGCGTCTCGCTGGAGGTCCGCGCGGGCGAGATCGTCGGCATCGCAGGCGTGGACGGAAACGGCCAGTCTGAGCTGGTGGAGGCGATCACGGGCCTGCGCAGGCCCTCGTCCGGGACGATCACCGTTTCGGGCCGCGACGTCAGCGGCGGCGACGCCCGGGCGAGCATCGATGCCGGCGTCGCGCATATCCCGGAGGACCGGCAGCGGCGCGGCCTCGTGCTCGAGTTCACGCTGGCCGAGAACCTGGCCCTGCACAGCTACCGCCGCCGTCCGGCCTCGCGGCTGGGAATCCTGTCACCTCGCCGCCTGGTCACCCGCGCCCGCGACCTGCTGGAGGAGTTCGACGTGCGCGGCGGCGGCCCCGAGACACGTGCGTTCGCGCTGTCGGGCGGCAACCAGCAGAAGGTCGTGATCGCCCGGGAGCTTTCCGACGACCCGCGCCTGCTGGTGGCGGCCCAGCCGACTCGCGGCCTCGATGTGGGCGCGATCGAGTTCGTGCACCGCCGGCTGGTGGACGAGCGCGACCGCGGCCGGGCCATCCTGCTGGTCAGCTTCGAGCTGGACGAGATCCTCGGCCTGTCCGACCGGATCCTGGTGATGTACGGCGGCCGGATCGTGGGCGAGTACGGCCCCGGAGTGCCCGAGCTCGAGCTCGGCGTCGCGATGGCCGGCGGCGGAAGCACGAGCGCCGCATGAGCGAGCGCGCGCCCGAGACCCGCTTCGAGCGCGTGGCCGCCGGCGTCAGCGCGCACGCCGAGGGGGTGCTCCTGCCGGTGGGGACGACCCTGCTCGCGTTCGTGATCGGGGGCCTGGCGGTGCTCGCCGCCGGCCGCAACCCCTTCACCGCCTACCGGGCGATCTTCGACGGCACGGGCCTGAACTACGTGCTGCCGTGGACGACGGGCACCGACCGCACCTTCGCCGCCCTCAACCTGCAGCAAACCCTGCTCGCGACCACGCCGCTGATCCTGACCGCGCTGGCGGTGGCGTTCGCCTTCCGGTGCGGCATGTTCAACATCGGCGGCGAGGGCCAGTACCTCGTCGGGCTGATCTGCGCCCTGTGGGTCGGGCTGCACTACCCGGCGATGTCCAAGCCGCTGCACGTCTTCCTGGCCTGTCTCGCCTCGGTCGCCGGCGGCGCCGTGTGGGGTGGGATCGCGGGCGCGCTGAAGGCCGCGGTGGGTGCGCACGAGGTGATCTCGACCATCATGCTGAACTGGATCGCGATCTACGGCGGCCAGTACCTGTTCGAGCTCGGCGGGCCGATGCAGGGGTCGCAGGTCTCGGTGCCGCGGTCGAACGAGATCGCGAACTCGGCCCGGATCCCGGCCATCTGGGGAACGCTCCAGCCCCTCGACGCGGGCATCTTCATCGCTCTGGGAGCGCTCGTGGTGTACTGGTTCGTCCTCAACCGGACCACGCTCGGGTTCGAGGTGAAGGCGGTCGGCTTCAATCCCGAGGCGGCTCGCTACGGCGGCATCTCGGTCTCGCGCAACTACGTCCTCGCCCTCGCAATCGGGGGCGCGTTCGCCGGGCTCGCGGGCGCCACGGACATCCTGGGGTGGGAGTTCTCGATCGCCACGAACGACATCCAGGTGAGCCAGATCGGGTTCATCGGCATCGCCGTCGCGCTGCTCGGACGCGGCCGGGCGGTCGGCATCGCGCTGGCCGCGCTCCTGTTCGGTGGCCTCGAGGTGGGGACGTCCACCCGAGCGCTCGACCCGAGCGTGTTCCCGCCGGAGCTGGCGGGCAACCTGGCCACCATCATCCAGGGGCTGATCGTGCTCTTCGTGGGCGCCGAGCTGCTCCTCGTGTACGTGTGGCGGGCGCGGCGGTCGCGGCCGGTGCCCCGGCCCGACGCGGGCCTCGCGGAGACGCCGCTGTGAGCGCCGTCGCAACCACTCTGCGGTCGCGCATGCCGACCGGCCCGCGGGCCGTCGGGCTGGCCGGCGTCGCCTGCGGCTTCCTGGCGGTATGGCTGACGCTGCCGCCCTTCGACGTGCGTTTCGAGGGTGCGCCGGTCGCGCTCGCGGTCATCGGGCTCGGCCTTGGGGCGGCGGCGCTCCAGGCCCGCGAGTGGCGCGCCGGCGGATGGGCGGTCGCCGTGGCGATCGCGGCTGTGCTCATCTCGATCTGGGCGGAGGGCCGCAGCACGCAGACGCTCGGCGAGGTGGTGAACTCGGGGCTGTTCGCGGCCACCCTCGTCTACGCGGCGCCGCTCGGCTACGCGGCCATCGGCGGCGTGTTCTCGGAGCGCTCGGGAGTGGTCAACATCGGCCTCGAGGGCATGATGCTGATGGGCGCCTTCTTCGGCATCTGGGGCGCGGTGTGGAGCGGAACCTGGATCGTGGGGCTGCTGGTCGCGATGATCGCCGGCGGCGCGCTGGCCGCGGTGCACGCGCTGTTCACCATCCACCTGCGCGCCGACCAGATCGTGATCGGCACCGCCATGAACTTCCTCGCCCTGGGCATCACGGGATACGTGTTCATCGACGTCTACGGCGACCAGGGCACGCCCGCCAACGTGTCGATGGCGCCCAACATCAGCCTGCCCGGGATCCGCAGCATCCCGGGGATCGCCGGCGTGTTCGGGCAGCTGAACCTCATGATCTGGCTCCTGTTCGTGATCCTGATCGTCGCGAACATCGTGCTGTTCCGCACCGCGATCGGGCTGCGCATCCGCGCCGTGGGCGAGCATCCGCGCGCCGCCGACACCGTGGGCATCCCGGTCTACGGGATCCGGTACGCGGCCGTGATCCTGTCGGGCGTGCTGGCGGCCCTCGGCGGCGCGTACCTGTCGATCGGGTTCGTCGGCTCGTTCGACCAGGACATGACCGCTGGGCGCGGCTTCATCGCGCTGGCCGCGATGATTTTCGGCAAGTGGAGGCCCTACGGGGCGTTCGGCGCGTGCCTGCTCTTCGGGTTCGCGAGCGCACTCGCCGACCGGCTCCAGCAGAGCGCGAACGTGTCGGTCAACCTGCTCTCGACGCTGCCGTACGTGCTGACGCTCGTCGCCCTCGTGGGGCTGATCGGCCGCTCGCGGCCGCCCGCCGCGGACGGCCGCCCGTACGTCAAGGAGTGAGCTTCCGCTACCCGGCCGCCGTGCCCGCCGCCTCCCGCACCGGGGGCGAGGCGACGTCGTCGCGTTCGCCCGGCGCTTCGATGGTGATGTTCGGCAGCACCCGGTCGAGCCACGCCGGCATCGTCCACGACCGCTCGCCCAGCACCGTCAGGAGCGCCGGAACCAGCGTCATGCGGATGACCAGGGCGTCGGTCAGGATCGCCACGCCCAGCAGCAACCCGAACTCCTTGGACACGCGATCCGGGTTGAGGATGAACGAGAAGAACACGGACGACATGATGAACGCCGCCGCCACGATCACGCGGCCGACGCCGGCCATGCCGTCGCGCACCGCCGTGATGGTGTTGCTCCCGTGCACGTGCTCCTCGCGGATCCGGCTCATCAGGAACACCTCGTAGTCCATCGAGAGCCCGAACAGGATCGCGAACGCGATCGGAGGCACAAAGCTCTCGATCGGCCCCGTGCGGTCGAGTCCCAGAAGACCCATGCCGTAGCCGAGCTGCACCACGATCGTCAGGGCGGCGAACCCGACCACCGCCGACGTCAGCGTCGTCAGCGCCGCCTTGAGGGCGATCACGAGCGACCGGAACGCCATCGCCAGCACCAGGAACGTGATGCCGATGATGTACAGGAGGAACCACGGCGCCCGCGAGAAGATGCGGTTGCCGATGTCGGTGAAGGCGGCGTTTGAGCCCGACACGTACGCCTTCGCCGACGACCCCGCCAACACCCTGGGGATGACCGAGTGGCGCAGGGTCGAGACGATGTCGTCGGTCTTCGCGTCCTGCGGCTTGTACTTGGAGTAGGCGTTGACGATCGCGACCGACGCCAGCTGCGGCGTCTTCGCGTTGTAGATCGGGTGCACGACCTCGACGATGCCGGGGACGTGCTTGAACGCGGCGGCGAGCTTGGTCGCGGCGGCATGGTCGGAGTTGAGCGCGATGACGACCGGGATCGGCTCGTTGAAGCCTGGGCCGAAGCCCTCGGAGAGCAGATCGTAGGCCTTGCGCGTCGTCTGGTTCTTGGGCGCCGTGCCGGCGTCGGCGAGGCCGAGCCGCGCCTTCAGCACCGGCGTCGCGGCGAGCAGCAGTGCGACGACGGTCACGGGAAGCACGATCTTGGCATTGCGGGTCACGAAGCGGCCCCACGCGGCGACCGGCGTCTTGGCCTGACCCTCACGGGAGTCGTCGGAGCGCGGCAGCCCCAGGCGGCCGCGATCGATCTTGTGGCCGAGCAGCGACAGGATGGCCGGCAGGAGCGAGTTGGCCAGGAGCACGGCGGTGAGCACGCCCAGCGCGCTTCCGATACCGAGCTTGGTGATGAAGTCGATCCCGATCAGCGCCAGCCCGGTGATCGAGATGGCGACGGTGAGGCCCGCGAACAGCACGGCCCGGCCGGCGGTTGCACCGGCGGCCGCCGCCGCGTCGGCCGGCTCGAGCCCATCGTGCAGGAACTGGCGGAACCGGGTGACGATGAACACCGTGTAGTCGATGCCGACGCCGAGCCCGATCATCGGCACCAGGATCTCGGTGACGGTGTTGAAGTGCGTGAAGCGGGCGGCCAGGAACAACAGCAGGAACGCGCCGACCACGGCCGTGATGGCGAACAGCAGCGGGATCACGGTCGCCACCAGCGCCCGGAACAGGATCATCAGGATGAAGAACCCGATGATGATCCCGATGATGTCGCTGACGCCCTGCGTGGGCGGCGGATTCTCGGCCTCACCGGTGAACTGCGCATCGATCCCGGCGCGCTGCCCGATCGCGGTCAGCTTGTTCTCGAGGCTGACGACGCCCGCCCGCGGCAGCTGAAATGCGGTGAGGTCGTACTGCACGTCGAAGAAGGCGATACGGCCGTTCTTGGAGAGCTGGTGGGAGTTCGTCCCCAGCGGGTCGGTGATCGCGCTCACATCTTTGGCGGTCGTGTCCTGCGACTGCTCCGACGACTTGCCGGCACCCAGCATCTCCGCGATGGCCGCTCGCCGCTGCGGGGTGTCGAGCCGCTGGCCGGCGGGCGCCGCAACCACGACGCGCAGGGCGGCGCCCTTCTGGCCGCCGAACTTCGCGTTGATCAGGTTGGTCGCCTTCTGGACGTCCGACCCGGGGATGTTGAAGTCGTTGATCAGGGTGCCGTGAAACGCCGCATTCAAGCCGGCGAGGGCGACAAAGATGGCAACCCAGGTCGAGATGACGCGCCAGGGGTGACGCGCACAGCGACTGGCCCACCGGGCCAGGCCGCCGTAATGGGCGACCCGGCGTTCCGCTTCCAGGCGCTTCGGGTCAACGAGATCAGTCATGGCGCAGCACTTCCTTGGAGATCGTTGCGTGAGACTTACAGCAGGCTCGGAGGACCCGCCGGCCCTGGTCTTCCGTCCGGGGGCACCAGGGCGTTCAGGCAGGGTACCGCGGTCCGGCGAAGTTCGGCGAACCGGATGTGGCCTTGACGCCCGGGCCCGCGATGCGTAGCGTCGCAGCGATGCCGCCGATCCGGAAGCTCCAGACGCAGGGTGTCCACCACATCACGATCTCCGGCGCCGACCGGCAGACGTCGATCGACTTCTGGGAGGGCGTGCTCGGCATGCCGTTCGTGTTCGAGCAGCCGAACCTCGACAACGCGTCCGAGAGCCACCTCTACTTCGACCCCGGCGACGGCCGCCTGATCACGGTCTTCGCCAACGAGGAGCGCGAGCCCGATCCACGGCGGACGCCGACCGAGCCCGGCTGCGTCCACCATCTCGCGTTCTCGCTATCGCAGGCGACGTTCGCGCAGGCGGTCGAGCGGCTCGACGAGCGCAACATCAGGCACAGCGGCGTCATGGATCGCGGGTTCATGGACTCGATCTACTTCACCGACCCGCTCGGGCTCCTGATCGAGCTCGCGTCCTATCGCTTCGAGCCGCCGGCCGGGTTCGCGCACGCCGACGTCCTGATGGAGGCGCACATGCTGCGCGTCGGCGCGCGGCGACCCGAACATCGCCGAGATCCACCTCGCCGACGCCATCGAGGCGCTCGTGAAACGATCACGTCCGTCGCTGTCGGACGACCGATCGCCCAAGGATCCGTACTGACCACCGAGCCGGGGAGGAACCATGTCCGAGATGAAGCTGAGTGTCCTGAAGCCGAGCGTCAACAACCTGACGGTGCGGATCTTCGTGCGGGCCGCCGGGATCGACTTCGAAGAGGTGGACGTGTGGGGCAAGACCGCCGAGCCGGAGTTCCTGCAGAAGAACCCCGCCCACCTGACGCCGATGATCGAGGAGGAGGGCCTGCCCCGCTCGTCGCTCTGGGAGAGCTGCGCGATCATGCAGTACCTCTGCAACCGGCACGGCCTCAGCCAGTTCTACCCTGAGGATCCGGCCAGGCGGGCGATGGTCGACAGCGCGATGTTCTACCTGATCGGGACGCTCTATCCCCTGGTCGCGCGCGCCACCTACCCGACGCTCGGCTTCCCGCAGTACCCGGGCGAGGTCGGTTCGTCCGACGCCGATGCCGACGCCAAGGCCGCCGCGCAGCAGGCCGCCGAGGCCGCGCTCGCCGAGCCGCTCGACGTCTACCGCGCGTTCTATCTGGACGGCAAGCAGTTCATTGGCGGGGATCAGCCCTCGATCGCCGACATCCGCCTGGCGGCGACGCTCGAGTTCCTGAACGGGATCGACTATGACCTCCCGGCCTGGGCGAGGGAGTACATGACCGCGATGGAGACCGCCCTCGGCAACGCCTACACCGAGCCGGCCTCCGACGTGCGCGGGTTCATCGCGATGGTGAAGGCGCCCGCCTGACGTGCACGGCGTGAATAACCGGTGCCTGGCACCGGTTATTCACGGCTACCCTGCAGCTCGATGAGCACCGTCCACGCCACCGTTGCCGATCTCGGCGACCGCACCGCCGGCGACGGGGTCACCGTCCGCGGCAAGGAGCTTCCCGTCGGCGCGACCGTCGCCGACGCGCGAGCGCTCTTTGCCTCGAACTCGGTGCAGATCATCCCGCTGCTCGACGGCAAGGCGTATGCCGGCGCGGTCACCCGGGACGACATCGCCGCGGCGGGCGACGCTGAGCCGATCTCGGTCTATGCGACCACCCGGGCGCCCACCACCACCGCGTCCACGCCGATCGTCGACGCGATCGCCGTGCTGAACGCCGACGGCGGCCGCCGCCTGGTGGTGCTCGGCGACGACCGGTCGACCTACGTCGGCCTCGTGTGCCTGCACCGCGACCGGACGAAGCTCTGTATCGACGCGGAGTGCCACACGCCCTGAGCGTGAATATTTGGGGCCTGGCCCCAAATATTCAGTCGGGTAGGAGCGGCACGGTCATGCCCTGGTCGCGGCCGAGCAGCACCGCCCGCGTGATCGCGCCCGACCCGAACCGCGCGCGCACCTCGTCGAGCGCGGCGTCGAGCGCGCCGCCGCTGTGGCGGTCGAACGGGAGCGTGAGCTGGGTCGCCCCGTCGTCGGCGAGGTTGGCCACGGCCACCCCGACGAGCGTGATGCCCTGGCGCTCGATCATCGGCATGGCGGACGTGAGCAGCACCCGCGCGGTGACGAGGATGATCTGGGTCTCGGCCGTCGCATGCGGCAGCGTGTGCGACCGGGTGGCGCGCGAGAAGTCGGCGAAGCGCAGCCGCAGCACGACGGTGCGGCCGACCCGGCCGGCGGCCCGCATCCGCCGGGTGACGCGGTCGACCAGCGCGACCAGCGTCGCGTCGATCGCGGCGGCCGGCCGCGGCGCCCGGCCGAGCGCGCGCTGGGCGCCGATCGAGCGCCGGCGGCGGCGCACCTGCACCGGCCGGGGATCGCGGTTGTGCGCCAGCGCGTGCAGATGCCGGCCCGAGGCCACGGCCCAGCATCGCCACGAGCGCGGCCTCGTCGAGCCCCGCGACCTCGCCGACCGTGGCGATGCCGCGCTCGTGCAGCTTGGCCGCGGTCACCCTGCCGACGCCCCAGAGCCGTTCGACCGGGAGCGGATGCAGGAAGGCGAGCTCGGCGTCGGGCGGCACGACGAGCAGGCCGTCGGGCTTGGCCACGCCGCTCGCCACCTTGGCCAGGAACTTCGTCCGCGCCACGCCCACGGTGATGGGCAGTCCGACCCGCTCGCGGACGGCCCGCCGCAGCCGCTCCGCGATCTCGACCGGCGTGCCCGCGATCCGGCGCATCCCGCGCACGTCGAGAAACGCCTCGTCGATCGACAGCCCCTCGACCAGCGGGGCGGTGTCCGCGAACACGCGGTAGACCGCCCGGCTCGCCTCGGCGTAGGCCGACATCCGCGGCCGCACCACGATCGCCCGCGGGCACAGCCGGCGGGCATACGCGCCGCCCATCGCGGTGCGCACGCCGTGCGCCTTGGCCTCGTAGCTGGCCGCGAGCACGACCCCCGCCCCGACGATCACCGGCCGGCCGCGCAGGCGCGGGTCGTCCCGCTGCTCGACCGACGCGTAGAACGCATCGAGATCGGCGTGCAGGATCGTCGCCTCGGGCAACACGAACGTATGTTCGCACAACCGCGACCGCGGCGGTCAGCCGGCGACGGGCGCCGCGAGCGAGCGGCCGAGCAGGCGATCGTCCCCGAGCCGCTCCGCCACGGCGGCAAAGCCCGGCGTGGGCCCGCGCCAGCGCAGGTCGTCGGCCGTGGCGAAGAGCTCGGCGCCGGTGCGCAGCGTCGCCAGATCCTTGAAGAGGAGCGCCAGCTCGCGCCGCTCGCCGAGCACCTCCGGTGGGAAGTCCTCGATGGCGCCGTGCTGGTTCACGAGCCGGGCGGCGGTGACGCGGCCGATTCCCGGGATGCCCGGATACCCGTCGGCGCTGTCGCCGACGAGCGCGAGGAGGTCGGGGATCAGCTCCGGATCGACCCCGAACTTCTCGCGCACTCCGGCCGCATTGCGGATCGCGTTCCCGCGCCGGTCGACCTGCACCACCGCGTCGCCGCGAACACACTGCGCGAGGTCCTTGTCGGGCGTCCAGATGCAGATCTGCTCGACGTCCGCGTCGGCGGACGCGATGCGCACGGCCGCGGCGAGGGCGTCGTCGGCCTCGAGCTCGATCATCGGCCACACCGCGACCCCCATGGCGGCGAGCCCCTCCTCGAGCGGCTCGAACTGCGCGCGCAGCCGGGGATCGACCCCCTCGCCGGTCTTGTACCCGGCCCAGAGGTCGTTCCGGAACGACTCGATCACATGGTCGGTCGCGACGCCGATGTGCGTCGATCCGGTCTCGATCATCTGCAGCAGCGAGTGCAGCACGCCCGCGGCCGCGCCGAACGGCCGGTCGTCGCGGCCGGCTCCGCGGCGGCGGCCGTAGAACTGGCGGAAGAGCTCGTACGTGCCGTCGACGAGGTGGACGACGTGTTTTGGCGGCATGTGCGCACCGTACCGCGCCGGGCGATGAGTTCCGCGGGAGTGGCTGGTCTAATGCTCGGACCATCAACAAGGGAGGACCGATGACCCAGATCGTGCACTTCGAGATCCCGGCCGACGACACCGCGAAATCGCGGGAGTTCTGGGGCTCGCTTTTCGGGTGGGAGTTCCAGTCCTACCCCGGCCCGTCCGAGTACCACATGACCCAGGTCAGCGACCAGAGCGGCGCGGCGATCACCAACATGGAGCCCGGCAAGCGGGGGACGCGGGCCTACTTCGACGTGGACGACATCAACGCCGGCGCCGCGCGTGTCAGGGAGCTCGGCGGGGAGGCCAGCCCGGGCATGCCGGTTCCGGGCATGGGCTGGTTCTCGACCTGCAAGGACCCGCACGGGAACGAGTTCGGGCTCTGGCAGACCGACGCGTCGGCGCAGATGCCCACCGGGTAGCCAGCCGCCGGTCGCCGTCGCTCATTTGAAGTTCCAGGAAGGATCCTCCATTTGGGGGGTTGCGCGAGGGTGAAAAGACACGGACTCTCGCAGGTATAAGCCACCCCATCGCCACTCCCCCCCGGGCGGCGATGGGGTGAATTAATCCCCCGGAGCGAAGGCGATCCGATGGCCCTCACTGTACGCAGTTCGGCTGCGCGCGGCAGCCTACCCAAAACGTCACGAATACGCACTGCCCGAGCAGGTCTGGCGCAGGGCGGACAGACGCTACCCCTCGTCGTGGTGTTCATGTTCACGATACTGATCTTTGCCGGGCTCACGATCGACCTCGGCAACGCGTACCGCGTCCAGCAGGCACTGCAGGCGTCCGCGGATGCCGCGGCGGCCGGCGGCGCCGGTGAGCTCACGATGAGCTATCCGCCCATCTCCGCGAACGCCACATCCGAGGCGCAGAGGTACGGCTCGCAGCCCGGCGGGGAGAACCCGATCACCGGCGTGCCCGCCTCGAACGTGACCGAGAACGTGAGCGTCGACTGTGAGACCCAGGACGGCTACGACTGCACGACCGGGTACCCGAACACGGTCACCGTGAACGAGACGGCCCAGGTGCCGACGTACCTGCTGAACCTGCTCGGCTTCGACACGATCACGCTCAAGGCGCACGCCCAGGCGTGTTCGCCCTGCGGCGGCCTGCCGCTGGACGTCATGATCGTGCTCGACCGCACCGGGTCGATGAACGACAACAACAAGCTCCCGCAGGCGAAGGCCGGAATCATGTCCTTCCTGAGCACCATGGACCCGACCGTCGACAACGTCGGGCTGGCGGTGCTTCCCCCGGCGCCGGCGCCCAACGCGGCGTGCACCAACGTCTCGTCGTACTTCAGGTCGGATCCGAGCGGCACGTACAGCCTGACGAATCCCACCTATGACGTTGTGCCGCTTTCCAATACCTACGCGACCAGCGTCGGCAACCTGGATCAGCAGCTCACCGCTGATCTCGACCGTCAACTGCATGCAGGCGGGTGGCAACACCGCCTACGCGGAGGCGATCGATGCCGCGAACCAGGAGCTGCAGACCGACGGCCGGGCGGGCGCGCAGAAGGTCATCGTCATCCTCTCCGACGGTGCCGCCAACACCGGGCCGAGCGGCCTGCCCAGCACGTCTCCATACCGTACGAACCCATGTGGCCAGGGCGTCACCAGCGCGGACACCGCGAAGGCGGAGGGCGTCCTGCTCTACTCCATCGCGTACACAGCCAACGGCGACGACTGTTACGCATCGGTCGGTGCCGACGTGAACGGAACCGTCGTCACGAAGTTTCAGGGCACGCTGGAGTCCCCCTCGATCGGGGCGGAGCAGGCCCTCGAGGACATCGCGAGCCCCGGCAGCGGGAACTTCTACGACCTGCCGAACCCGAGCTCACTGGTCGGCATCTTCCAGCAGATCGCCGCGGACATCGCGGGCGGCACCTCCCGGATCGTGCAGTAAGCGGCCGGGCCAACGTCGCACCCCGAGACTCCCGCCTCGTGCGGGAGTCTCGGCGTTCGTGCTAGGCCCTCACCATCGCCCGCACGAGCTCGATGGCCTGGGCGTCGGTGAGGCCCTGACGCCGCACCAGTGAGCGCCACGTCTCGAATGCGACCGCGTGGCCGAGTCCCGCGCGCACCCGCCGCCGGGCCGCGCCGCGCTCGGGCCGGCCGCGCAGCAGCGCGTCGGCCGCAGCGCCGAAGTACCTCCCGAACATTGCAAACTGCGTCCGCATGCTCGGCAGGAGCTCGGCATCGCGAGTGAGGAGCTCGATCATCTGCTCGGTACGCCGAAACCAGGCGTACAGCTCGCCGAGCCCGAGCTCGAGCCGGGCATCCGGGTCGTGCACGGCCGCCCACCCGGCCAGGTCGGGCGGGGCGTTCTGCTCGAGCCAGTGCGCCGAGCAGGCGGCGAAGAGGGACTCGTCGTCGGGGAAGTGGCGGTACACGGTCGCCCGCTGCACGCCGGCCTGCAGGGCCACCCCGCTGATGGTGGTGCGCGCCGGGCCGACCGAGCCGTGCAGCTCCACGGCCGCCTCGACGATGCGCTGGCGCGTTCGCTGCTCGAGCTCGGCCCGGCGGCGCTTTCGGTAGGCACGGGTCTGGTTTTCGGTCATCTCGCTCGGGGTGTGATACTTTGACTCGCACACCGCTGTTCAACCGAAAGGTACACGATGCCCCAGACGACCGAACCGCTCCGCCGCTTCGACGCATCTCAGGGCCCGCGGATTGTCGGGCCCGACGACGGGCTCCACGTCGAGCTCGGCGGCTGCGGCGCCCGCTTCCTCATCTGGGGCGAGGAGTCCGGGGGCGGGTTTTCGCTCGTCGAGCACCCGATCCCGCCGCACTCGCTGTGCGCCCCGCTTCACCGCCATGCGGGCGTTGACGAGTGGAGCTACGTGCTCGAGGGGCGCATGGGCGCGGTGCTGGGGGGCGAGGTCATTCACGCCGACGCCGGCGACCTCGCGTTCAAGCCGAGCGACCAGTGGCACACGTTCTGGAACGCCGGCGACACGCCCTGCCGCATCCTCGAGATCATCTCGCCCGGCGGGTTCGAGCACTTCTTCCGCGAGCTCAGCGAGGGCATGCGTGCCGGCAACCCCGACATGGCCGGCCTCGCCGAGAAGTACGGGATCGAGTTCGACATGGAGAGCGTGCCGCGGCTCTGCGCCGAGCACGGCCTCACCCACCCACTGCTGCAGGCGTAGTCCGGCTCAGGGGCGCTCGGGGCGAGCCTCGCGCCCGCTCTTTCGCAGTGCGATCCCCGAGAGCGTCTCGAGCACGACCCGCTGGCCGGCGAGTGCGGTGATACCCGCCGGGTCGAACGGCGGCGAGACCTCGACGATGTCCATGGCGCACAGGTCGATCTGTGACGCCACCGTGCGCACCGCCCACAGGAGCTCGCGGGTCGTGAGGCCTCCGGGCTCGGCGGTCCCCGTGCCCGGCGCGAAGGCCGGATCCAGCACGTCGATGTCCACGGTCAGGTAGGTTCGCGGCGCCCGCGCCCGGGCGTGCTCGATCGCGTCGTGGACGACCGGGCCGATTCCCCGCTCGACGATCTCGCCGGCGGTGTGCCAGCGAAACCCCACCTCGCGCATCCACTGGAAGTCCTCGGGGAACGGCCATGCCCCGCGCAGGCCGATCTGGACGATGTTGCGGCCGTCCAGGTGGCCGTCGACGACCGCGTGGTGGAACGGCACCCCGTGGGGCGCCTCGCCCTCGTAGTTGCCGGTGTCCGCATGCGTGTCGAAGTGCACCACCGAGAACCCGTCGATGCCGTGGCGGTCGGCCAGCGCGGCCAGCACCGGCGTCGAGAGCGAATGGTCGCCGCCGAGGACGACCGGGATCGCTCCCGCGCTCAGGATCTCGGTCACGCGCCGGCGGAGCAGGCCGTGCGACCGGGCCAGGTCGGACGAGCGCACCTCGATGTCGCCGTAGTCCACGATGTCGAGCTCGGCGTAGGGATCCACGCCCAGCTCCATATGCGGCCGCGCGGTCGGCAGGCCGACGTCCTCGGCGGTGCGGATCGCCCGCGGCCCGAACCGCGTGCCCGGCCGGTACGACACCCCCTCGTCGAAGGGCGCTCCCACAATCGCCACGTCGGCGCCCTCCAACCCGGCCGGATCGAGCACCAGCGGAACGCGCCCGAAGGTGACCCCGACCCCGGCGTAGCTCGCCTCGTCCGGGCGGTTTGGCTGGATGCGATGGCCGTCGGTCATGCCGGTGGCGATCATACGCGCCGCGGGCTATGTGATCTGGATTGCAAGCCACCCGCCGGGATCAAACCGGCGTAGACGCTTTCTGGTAGTGGAGAGTGGCCTGAGATGGCCTGGCGAAACTCACGTAGGCCACAAAAGGAGCGGAGATGTCGTTGATTCGAAAAACACTGTTGACCGCGGGCGTGGGCGTGATCGCGCTCGCACTCGCCGCCTGCGGGTCGTCGTCGAGCGGTGGCTCGAGCACGCCCGCCACAACCACCGGAGGTGCGGCGACCGGTGGCGGAACGCCCGTCGCGGCCGTGCACCTGGCGATGAACCCCACCCTTCACCACACGATTCTGGTGAACAAGAATGGCATGACGCTCTACTACCTCACGGGCGAGACGGCCAGCCACCTGCTGTGCACATCGTCGAAGTGTCTCAAGTTCTGGCCGCCGGTGTACCTGCCCAGCGGGGCGACCACCACCGCCGCCGTCAAGGGCATTTCCGGGAGCAAGTTTGGCACCGTCATGCGGCCGGGAGGCAAGCTGCAGGTGACCTATAACGGCTGGCCTCTGTACACCTTTGCCGAGGACACCAGCGCCGGACAGGACAACGGCGAGAAGCTGAACTCCTTCGGCGGCACCTGGCTCGTGATCCCGACCTCGACCGCGTCAACCACGACGCCTCCCCCTGCCACCAGCAGCGGTGGCGGCTCGAGCTCGAGCGGCGGTGGCTGGAGCTAACCCGGCCTGCTCGTAGTTCCTGCGCGGATGACGCCGCCCACCACCCGGGCGGCGTCGCCATGGTCCCAACCCCCGGTAGGCTCGCAGGCGTATGCCGGGCCCGGTCGATGAGGTAATTGCGCTCCTGCTTCTGGTGGCGACGCTCGGGTTTGCGGTCGCCCGGCCGCGGGGGCTGCCCGAGGCGCTCGTGGCCGTTCCGGCGGCCCTCGTTCTGATCGCGTCGGGCGTCCTGCCCATCGAGGAGGCCCGATCGGAGGTCAGGAGCCTGCTCCCGACCGTCGCCTTCCTCGCGGCGGTGCTGGTGCTGGCGGACATGTGCGACCGCTACGGCCTGTTCGCCGCGGCCGGAGGGTGGATGGCGGCGGGCTCCCGGGGCAAACCGGTGGCGCTCTTCGGACTCGTGTTCGTCGTCGCAAGCGCGGTCACGGCGGTGCTCAGCCTGGACGCAACGGTCGTGCTGCTCACCCCTGTCGTCTTCACCACCGTGACCCGCCTGCGGCTGCGGGCCAAGCCTCACGTGTACGCGTGCACGCATCTGGCGAACTCCGCGTCGCTGCTCCTGCCCGTCTCGAACCTGACCAATCTGCTGGCGTTCGAGGCGAGCGGGCTCTCGTTCGCGCGCTTCGGGGCGACGATGGCGCTACCGTGGCTCACCGCGATCGCGGTCGAGTGGCTTGTGCTGCGCAGGTTCTTCGCGTCGGATCTGGTGGGGCACGGCGAGCCTCTCACCGAGACTTCGGCGCCCGTGCCCGTGTTCGCGCTCGCGGTGGTGGGATTGACCCTGGCGGGCTTCTTCGTGACGTCGATCCTGCAGGTCAGCCCCGCCTACGCGGCTCTCGCCGGCGCGGTGGTTCTGGCCGTTCCGGCACTCGCCCGCCGGCGGGTGACGCCGGGCCGGATCGCAGCCGCCCTCGACATTCCGTTCCTCGCCTTCGTGCTCGGGCTCGGCCTGGTGGTGCAGGGCGTCTCGATCCACGGGCTGGGTTCGGTCGTCGTCCGGCTCGTCCCCGGGGGCACGTCGCTCGGAGCGCTGCTCGTGATCGCGTTCGTCGCCGCGGTGCTGGCCAACCTGGTGAACAACCTGCCGGCCGTCCTGCTGCTGATCCCGGCCGTCGCCGCGGCCGGTCCGGGCGCGGTGCTCGCGGTGCTGATCGGCGTCAACACCGGCCCCAACCTGACCTACGTCGGCTCGCTGGCGACGCTTCTGTGGCGGCGCGTGCTCCAGCAGCGGGGGCTCGACCCGTCCACCAGGGAGTTCCTGCGCCTGGGCGCCATCACGGTTCCGCCGGTGCTGATCGCCGCGACGCTGGCGCTCTGGATTTCGCTGCGGGTGGTGACATGATGAGCGGCGTGCGCGTCGTCATCTGGATCGTCGAGGGCACCTGGCAGGGGTGCGTCGACGCGGCGGCCACGGTGATCCCGCCCGAGGCCGACGTTGCCCTCCTGCACCACACACCGACCGACGCGGCCGAGGCCGCCGACGCCGCTTCGGCCAACCTGCTCGGGCGGGCCCGCCTCGGACACAGGCCGGCGCCGCCGATGCAGCAGATCGCCGCCGACGAGGCGACCAAGCTGCTCGCGGCGGCCGCGGCCCGGCTCGGCCGCGGGGACGTCGAGCAACTGCACATCGAGGGCGGCCGGGTCGAGCGCGAGGTCGTGCGCGCGGTGGCCGAGAACGTCGACCTGCTGGTCGCGGCCCGCGACGGCGATCGCTCACGGCTCGGCCCGCACAGCCTCGGCCACGCGACCCGGTTCGTCGTCGACCACGCGCCCTGCGCCGTCCTCTTGGTGTGGCCGGACGAGTCACCCGGAATCGGGTCGATCCCCCCACCGCCGCCTGCGGGGGTCAGTCCACCGGATCCCGCGCGCCGACGAGCTCCCTGAAGGCCGGCTCGGCGCGAATTGGATCGAGGTCGGAATCGGTCTGCGCGAGTTCCCGGAGCGGCGCGTGCAGTTCGATCGCACGCCGGAGGTGCTCGATCGCGTCGGCCGGCCGCCCGGCCAGTGCCTCGGCGCACGCGAGGTTGTACACCGGCTCGGCGTACTGGGGGTCGGTGTCGATCAGCTCGCGGCCGCGGTCGGCGATCTCGGCGTACCTGCCGGTCTCGTAGAGCTGCCTGAACGGGAACCAGATCTCCCAGCCGGCGACCTCGAACGCCTCGCCGGGGGTGGCGCCGATCGCGACGATCGTCGTCCCCGCCTCCTCCGCGAACGCCGTTCGCGTCACGCGCGGCTTCACGTAGACCAGCGTCCCCGCCGGCGCGTCCACCCGCTTCCCGTCAAGCTCGAAGGCGGCGCGGCCGCGGTGGACCAGGTACAGCTCCTCATCGTCGTTCGCCTGGTCGTGCTCGGGGAATAACCGATCACCCGCCGCGCGGGCTATCCACGCATTGACCCCGAACGCCGTGATCCCGAGCCGGTGCCGCACCGGTGTCAACGGAGTGCGGCCGTCGTCCAGCGGATCGATCTCGTCGAGCTTGATGATCGCAAATCCGGTCATCCGAACGCATGCTCCCAGAACTGGCGCATGAACGACGTCGACGCGGGCCCGGTCATCTGGAGCTGTGTGAAGAGGATGCCGACGGTGCCGGTGGCCGGCGCGACGTGCGCCGTCGTTCCGGTGCCGCCGATCCAGCCGTAGCGGCCGTCGGCTGCGACGGCACCGCCGAAGCCCCAGCCGGCTCCCTCGAGGAAGAGCGCCGACGCGTCCCGCTGCTCCTTGGTCAGCTGGTCGGTCATGATCAGCCGCACCGATTGACGAGACAGAATCCCGCCGCCGTCTGCGAGCAGCATGCGTCCGAAGCGGTGCCAGTCGGCGAGTGTCGAGAGCAGGCCTCCGGAACCGGACGGGAAGATCGGCGGTCGCGTCCACAGGCCATCCTCGATCACCGCGAGGTCGGGCCGGTGGTACGGCGCCAGTCGGTCGACCTTCTCGCTGGGCACGTGGAAGCCCGTGTCGATCATGCCCAGCGGCTCGAAGATGCGCTCGGCCAGAAACTCCGGCAGCCGCCGCCCCGCGGCGCGCGCGATCAGGACGCCCTGGACGTCGGAGCAGGTGTTGTAGAGCCACGCCTCGCCGGGCTGGCGGAGCATGGGCACCTTCGCGAGTGTCGCCAGCCACTCGTCCGGGGCCTCGCGCGCTCCGAACACCGGGAGCTTCTGGAAGAGCTCGGCGACCGCCGGCAGCGAGAAGTCGGAGGGAAAGCCCCAGCCGGCGCGGAAGGTCAGGAGGTCCTCGACCGTGATCGGTCGCGTTGCCGGCACGACGTCATCGAGTGCGCTCTGGGGCGTTCGCACGACAAGCGGCTTCGCCAGCTCCGGCAGCCAGCGCGCGATCGGGTCGTCGAGCCCCACGAGCCCGTCGTCCACGAGCAGCATGACCGCCGCAGCGGTGATCGGTTTCGTGATCGAGGCGATCCGGACGATCGAATCCGGGTTGACCTCGCCGGCCGCGGCGACCTCGACCGTGTCACCGTGCGCAACGAGCGCGGCGGCGCCGGGGACCGTGCCGCCTTCGACGTTCCTCGTGAGGAGCTCCTGCAGGGGTGTCATCGCCACTAGGACCGCGACCGTAGCCCAAAATCATCGCAGCGTGAGACGCGTTCGCCTGGCCTCTCGAGGAGACTGTCGGCGTATCAGCCACTCCCCACAGGCCGTTGCCGGTGCTTATGAGCCGAGCTTGGACTCGATCTGGTCGAGACGCTGGCCAAGCTTGTCTATCGCGGTTCGGATGTCGGTCAGGCGGTTGAACCAAAGGAGGATTCTATGGATGACGGCCCGTTCGAGAAGATTCGGCCGGCGCGAATGGGAGTGAGCCGAAGACGTCTGCGATGCTTCGTGCTCGGTGCGATCCGACTCGCGGCTGCGGTTATGGTGTGCGTCTGGAGGGGCGTTCGGTATGACGGTGCTTGTGACGCGGCGGGAGACTGACGAAATGCGATCGAGCGAGCACCCCCAGTACCATCTCCGAGGCCGCGCTGCGATCAGCCCGGCCGAGCGGTTGTGGTCGTCGCCTGGTCGCCGGCGGCGGACTGTTGTGATCGGCGTGTATCGCCGCACCAGAACGCGAGGCCGAGAGATGGGAAGTTGTGGGGATCGTGCGACCCGCATCACAATGAGCTCCCGCCAGTCCCAACGTGACGAACGCGAGTGCCAACGCGACCGTCACCGTCGCACCGGCGCGTCTCGGCAAGAACCTTCGCGGTCTGTGGCGGCACGCTTGAGCGGCTCTGCCAGTTGACCGGCATGCCACTTGGCGTATGCAGCCTGGGTGGTCATTCTGAGCGCCGAGCCTATGAGACGACCGATGCGCAGAGCTCGCCGCGGGTGATGCTCGACCGATCGAATCGTGGACGTCGCATACCTGTTCATGGTCCGCACCATGACAAGATGCGAATGAGTCTACGTGGAGTGCAGCATCCTGGCGTCATCCGCGCTTCGAGCGGTGCAGACCCCGCATTGCGTCGGTAGTCACCGAACGGCCAGTGAGGGCACGGTTCGAAAAGACACTCGCAGGCGAGCTGCTAGCGGCGTCGACCGGCGGATGAATCCAGCTTAGCGAGGGTTCGGCTTGGGGTCGAGGTTTTCACGGCCGTGGTGCCGTTGTCGCGTTCTCTGTCGGCGGATGTTACTTCCGCACCGGGGAACACGTCTGCGGCGCGTCTGTAGTGGTTGCCGCGGCCGCCGTGGCCGGAGGCACTGGATAGGTGTCGTATGAGCAGGTTGTGACGGACGTCGTAAGGGCAATCGAGGCGGTCGGGGCCGGGATCATGGTCGTCGGCGGACTCGGCTGCCCTCTTGCGCTCGTGCCCAAAGCGCTGTCGGCCACAACGAGGCTGGAATGCCTACCCTGGCTCGCGGCGGAACGTGGCCGAGGCAGCTCGTTTGGAGGTGCTGATCGTCGCTGACTTCGTCGCTTTCGATCATCGACGCCCCCCGTGGGCGTCTACCGTCACGGCGTCATCGCATCATTCGCGATCCTGCTCAGCCTCTCGCTCGAGTTGGAGATCACGGGTATGGCCGTGGGCGCTCAAACGGCTCGGCGAGATCGGCTAGTTGTATGACGCTCGCTGGGTGTGAGACGCGGCTGATGGGTGGTGGCCGTCGATGCCGCCGTATGTTCAATGGTTGTTGTACCAGCGCGGCCAGCCTGAGGGCGACCTCGGCGCTGCGGGCTGCTCGGGGTAGACGTGCCGATGCCCATGCCCGTGGCGGGATTCGGGTACAGCTTCGGCTTGACCGTGGTGCGTCCTGCGTGCGGGCCGGGAGAGCGGCGCAACGACTGGTCCGCTAAATCCGGCGCCGCTTATCCGGCGGACCACGGTTTACCCTGGCAGGACGTTGACCGCCCTTGCGATCACCAACCCGACGAGCGCAAGCGATACCAGTGACTGCACCAGCATGGGACTTTGGCTCTGACCGTGAGTGGCATGACATCCGTGGGGCTGAACGCGATCGCGTTCGTGAAGCCGAGATAGAAGTAGTCGAAGAACTCGGGCATCCACCCCGCCGGTGCCAGCTCAGGTGCGAGTTGCTGGGGAAAGGCGAAGTCGGGGTGTGCCCGGACGTGATGCACGCGCGCCGGCGCCCCGCCGGCGTCGAGCTGCCAATAAAGCAGGGCGAACGAGATGTTGTTGACGACCCAGACGATGGAGCCGGCCTCGAGCAGGAGACGCCCCGAATCCGTCACCCCGCCACCCTGGATCAGGTCGACCGTCAGCGCCGCGGTCTGGATGAGCGCGCCGCCCAACATGATCACCACCAGCGTCGTCGCCGTGCGCTGCAGTGCCGTGGTGCGCCGATCGATCCGCCCCGGATCGCCGATGATCAAGGCGACCAGCAGCGCCGCTTCCAGAATCGGCACCACCCGCACGCCGCCGAAACTGACCACGCGCACCTGTGCCGGCAGCAGGTAGGTGAGCACGATCACCGCCACCACCGCGCCGGCCATCGGCCAGCGCGACTCCCCAACCTCAGACCGGGCGGTCTCGTCCATGAAGTGATGCTACAGCCGAGACCCGAGGCGACTCAGGACGCGTGTCCGGTCGCGCGGTGGTTGGAAGGCCGCCATGAACCCACGGGCCGAGCGGGTGGGGTGGAGTTGTTGCCAAGGGTGTCGGGGCAGGAGTCCTCGGACCTCTCGGAATGGCACGACGAGGTAGACAGCGATGCCAAGGTACGCCGCCCACCGCCAGGACTGGGAGGGCGACTCCGACCAGGGTGGCGATCACATATGCAGCGACAACCGGAAGGCGATGCTTTGCTCCCGTTGCTCCTGGTCGCTGCCCGCCGGCGAGAGAGCAGCTCCGGTCGGCATATTCGTCGAGGGCGAATCCCATGAGCCGGACGTGAGCAGGGTGAGCCCGTACAACCACACGACCCGAAAACGCGATCCACACTGCCGATCCGATCGCCACGTAGAGCCTGGTCCCACGGTTCGAGCCGACGGCGCGGTAACGGTCGGGAGGACGACAGCCACGACGAAGCAGAGGTTGAGCAGCAGTCAACGATGAACCGATGCAGCTCGAACTTCACGGCCAACCCGGCCAACAGGGTGACGATGAAGAGGGCGAGTACCACGAATCCCCAGGCGTGGGCTCCGATAAAACGCGAGGGCGGTCACGCTGTACGCCCAGGCCGAAGGCACCCATACCCCGGCGCGTCCAGTATCCACCGCCTGGTCGCAGAGCGGTGGTCAGAACGGCGAAGATCACGCTGACGACGTACTTCTGTTGGCCGAGTTGTGCGATCGCGAACCAGGTCACCAGCAGGACGCCGCCAATTGCCACGCCGGCGGGGAGCTGAACCCTTCCGATTGACCGAAAACACCTTGGGAGTTGGCTCACGAGTCGGATCAGACCGTCCCTTTGGTCCGTCACTCGCATATAAACCACAAACCGTCACGAGCCAGACCTTTGTCCTCGGTGCCAATGACGGTAGGCGTTCACCACGACGAGAAAACCCAAAATGGCGAGAATGGCACCGATGAGGTGTTGGCTGTTGCTTGATATCACGTCCTGTTCCCCAGTTGACAGTTGGATCACTCACCTAAAATGTCACGTCCAGTCCAACGCCGGACGTATTCGCCCTCGGATGCGCTGTCAACGTGGCCGGGCCGTGGCCATCGGCTAGCTGCACTTGGAACTGGTGGCGTCTGAGAAACTTTTGACCGAACTCTCCACGGCTGCAGCGTCGACTCCAATGGCCGCGATCTGTGTCGTTGACGGGCTCGACGGGAGTGCTTTCACGGCGCTCTCGAGCGTGTCGACCGACGACTTGATCGCGCTAGTCTGGCTCGGGAAGTCGGATTTGGCGGAGTTGATCGAGCGCCGTGGCGTCACTTCTGGATCGTCGTGAGCTGGGACTGCAGACCGCTGATTCCGCTGCTGGACGCGGCGTTCGTGAGTCCCTTGATCGAGTTCTGGAGGCTGCTCCGATCCGAGCAATACGCCGGCTTGCTGCTACTGCCGCCACAACCCGCAGCCACGAGGACAGCGCAACGACGGCGCCGAGCATCACCGAGCAGGCACCGAAACCCGCCCCGGATCGTCTTGTGGCCTCGACGCCTCATGTCATTCAATATTCCTGTGAGCACGCTGAACCCCCTTCTCGTTGGGATAACCGTGCGAGGTCGTCCCAGCGTAGCGGCCGTTATTAGGCGGTTGCGACTGGCGGTCGGACGATCATGTACGTAAGCACGCCGATGACTGGCACGAAGATGATAAACACTGTCCACATGGCCTTCGCCATGCCGGTGTGGTCGGTGCGCCGGAAGTTGTCGATAAACACCATTACGACGACATAGATCCAGGCGAAGAACACGAAGAACAGGAACATCGACCACAGGACGTGGAGGATTGGATAGTGAGTGAGGTCCATCGGGATCCTTTCGTCGGCACCTTTGGCGAGAACCTGGTTAGAAGTCGGCGTAGGGCCGCCCAGGCGCTGACGGTCCGAAGCCGATCACTTTGCCGCGCCTAGAGACCTGTGAGAGCCTTGACACGGCCATCCGTCGCTGCCCTTTGAGCGCCGCGATAGTCGCGGTCGTTCTGGTCGGCGTATGCCGTGGAGAAATCTGCGATGGCGCGGTCGAAGGCATCGCTTCCGCCGAGGTAGGTGGCGATCGCGATCCTGTCTCCCGACCGGGCATGCGCTCGGGCGAGCGTCCAGCCGCACACCCGGCCGTACAGGCCCATGCCCTGGGGCAGCGCTCCCTCTGTCTCGAACGACCCTTTCCAGTCCTTCAGCTGGCGACCGTAGAAGTCTCGGGCTGCACCGTCGATACCGGCCTCGACGTGCAGCCAACCCAGGAAGATGTCACTCGATGCCTGCATCAAATGCTGGCCTGCGACGACACGCTGCCCATGGTTGGCAAACTCGCTCTTGGCGGTGTAATCCTCAAGCACCGAGGACTGCGCCTCCTTGAACTGCAAGAAGAGCGGATCGCTCTCGTCGCGGCCGAGCATCAACGCGATCCACGCACGGGTACCGACACTTCCGACACCCACCACCTTTCGCGCGAGGTCAACCAGCCGAAACTCCTCCAACAGGATTCGCCGATCGGACTGAAGTGAGTCTCGGTAGCGACGCAGCAGCTCATGCAGCGCTTCGATGACCGCCTTTGCGTCCGCGTCGCCGACGGTCTCTTCGACCCGTTCGATCAGCGGCGGGTCGGGCACGATCCTCGGCTCGCCGTCCACCATCTCGGGTGAGCTTCGAAAACGCGGTCATGCTGTCTTCGTGCGCGCCTTGGCGAACGTCTTATCAGCGCGCTTGCGTCATGCTTCTTTTTCATCTGGCTTGCATCTGCGCGACCAGCTCGTCCACCTCTACCCGTGCATACCACACGTCCAGGGCGCCCATGCCCGCGAACTGGCGCATCGCCTTGCGATACCCCGCGACCGTCTCCAACACGATCGCGCGGCGCTGCTTGTCCGAGTAGCCGTTGTCGCGGCCGGCAACCTCCATACTCACCGCCAACCGCTTCACATCCCACTCCCACGGACCGGGAAGCGTCTCGTCAAAGTCGTTGATGTCGAACACCAACCGCCGATCCGGCGAGGCAAACATCCCGAAGTTGGACAGATGGGCATCCCCGCACAGCTGGGCGTGCAACCCCGAGCTCGGGGTGGACGCCAGATCCGCCGCCATGATCAACGCCGCACCACGATAGAACGTAAACGGCGAGACCAACATCCGCCCATACCGGATCGGCACCAACTCCGCCACCCGCGACACCGCCTGCGACTCCAACAACTCAACCGGATCAGGCCGGTGCGGCGCCGGGCTGTAGTCGGCGTGGCTCGACCGCGGCACCTCGCCCGCGCCGCCCGCCCCCGCGCCGCCCGCTCGGCCACACTCAAATGCGGTACCACGCGCCGCCCGCGGCGATCGCGCACGTCCACCCTTCGACGCGGCCCTCTTACCCCCGCCTGAACTAGGGGCCGATCTCGTAGTGCTCATCACGCTTCCCCTCCTTGGTCTTCAATGACTGTGCGCTCCGGGCCAACTCGCCGGCGTGGCGGGGGGCACGAAACCGTGATGCAACAAGTCGGGTCTAGTGTCTCAGACATACATGCCATCACCGCCTCAAACCGGACGAGTCACCTAGGTGATTTTCGAGGTCTGGCACGAGAGCACGAACTCGATGACGGGACGCCACGCGAAAGCTGGCGTTTGCGCTCCGGATCTCTACACTCGCTTTTCTAAAGAACGCGACCGGTCGGGGTGCACTCGGCAGGGGTCAGTCCTCAACCCGCGGCTTACCCGGTCGCGCTCGCGGATGCGATGCGCGGCGGGATCGGCGAAATACCATGGAGAACGATTTCCACGGACGCCGCAGACGAGTGATGAACTAGTTCGGCAATTCCCGCGCAGCTCGCCGGCATCACACTGACCAGTGATAACCCGAGCGATCACACCGCGTCGATCAGACCTGCAAGCTCGGCTTGGTCGCGGACATTGCCCGTGATTGTGGTGTTGCCGTCATGGCAGTACGAGTATGAAGGGCCGGAACACCGCGGCGTAACTCGGTCCGAGTTCGCCTTCGACCGTGACCTGGTATCGGCAGGGTTTCATACGCTATGCCCGGTCAAGGTGTGGAACATCGGCTACGGGGGATCGTTGGGCTGAACGCCAGGGGCCGTGGCGATTTTCCGCCGCCGGACGAATGCGATCTGTACGGCCATACCCAAGCCGACCGGGTCGTCACGAATGCCGTCCGGAATGATGTGCCGACCGACTCCGAGTCACGCTGAGATGACATAAGCCGCCCGCCGTGAGGCGACGGGCACAACTCCGGTTCACCCGGTTGCTGCGATGCAGTATCGCCAAGTCGACGAGCGCCAGGGGCACGAGCCACCAATCACCTAGGTGATTCCGTCCACCGTCGCTCGAAGCTCCTCGCCAGCGCGATCGGCCAAATCACCTAGGTGACTCTTACAATGCGCCGTGCAATCCGTGTGCTGGTGTGGCATACCGTGCAACGACACGCTCAGTCGCGCGGCCACGGGACGGGAATCGCGGGTTCACTGGCCGATGCACCGAAAACCACGGGACGGAAGGAGCATGTGATGACATCGAACGATGACGCTTGTGTCGACCTCTACATCGCTGCGTATTCCGACGCGAGCGCTGCGCAGGTTGACTGGGACGCGATCAAGCAGCTCGCCAACGATAAGGCGATCATGGTCGACGGCCTGGTGCTTGTCAGTCGCGGCGCGGACGGCAAGATCGACGTCAAGGACGACTTTCATGCCGTCGGCGGCGCGGCGACGTTGGGCGCGGCCGGTGGCCTGCTGGTGGGATTGATTTTCCCGCCCGCGTTCCTGGCGTCGGGGGTCGTCGGAGCCGGCATTGGTGCCGGCGTCGGCGGACTCGTCTCGCATAGGGAGAAGAAGGAGATCAAGGCCGAGGTAGCGGATGACCTTCCGCCGAACAGTTCCGGGATCGTGGCGTTGTTCGAGGAGCAGTGGACAACCGAGGTCGACCAGGCACTGAAGGGCGCCAACAACGTCTCGAAGCACCAGGTCGACAAGCAGGGGGTCGAGCAGGCCAAAGACGCGACGGCCAGCGCCCCGCCTAAACCACAGTTCCGGGCCCACCAGCGCTCGATAGAAGGAGATCCCTAATGGCAGACCAGGCACATGACACCCCGGTGCTCGACCTTCTGGCGGGCATGACCGCGGACTCGGTCGAGGCGTCCAATCTTGACGCCGAGACGCTGCTGCAGGTGCGGATCGCTGCACTGGTGGCGGTCGATGCGCCGGTGGCGTCGTACTTGATGAATCTCGGCGTCGCACGCGACCTCGAAATCGGCGCCGACCAGATCGAGGGCATTCTCGCCGCCGTCGCCCCGATCGTCGGGACTGCCCGCGTTGTATCGGCGGCAGGCAAGATCCTGAAGGCGATCGGCATCGCGATCGAGATCACTGAACTCGAAGCAGAGGCCGACGAGGAGTAATCACGCAGGGCTTCGCCGTCCCTCGCCCCCGAGTCGGTGTGAGGGATGGCGAAGCCGATGGCGCGACCATGGGCCCGCTCCACGTCGCGGGTTCCGGTTGGTGGGTAGCGGCGGCTGGTTACCGAGGTGGTAACGCACTGTCGAGAGAGGGGACGCCGTGGCGACTGTGGGGGACAGAGGTGCCGTTGCGGGCGCCGGACTGGTGTTGTTGACGCTGGCGGCGGGCCAGTTCGTGATGGCCCTCGACACGACCGTCATGAACACGGCGATTGCGACGGTCGCCAGGAACGTCGGGACCGACGTTACCGGAATCCAGACGGCGATCACGCTGTACACGCTGGTGATGGCGTCGTTCATGATCACAGGCGGAAAGGTCGGTGAGATCCTCGGCCGCAAACGTGCGTTTTCGATCGGATGCGTGATCTATGCGTGTGGGTCGTTGACGACCGCGCTGGCGCACAGTCTCACGGTGTTGATCATCGGCTGGTCATTCCTGGAGGGCTTTGGCGCCGTGTTGATCATGCCGGCGATCGTGGCTCTGGTGGCTACGAACTTCGGAAAGACCGAGCGGCCCCGCGCCTATGGACTTGTGGCGGCCGCAGCTGCAATCGCGGCCGCGCTTGGCCCCGTGATCGGCGGCGCGTTCACCACCTATGCCTCGTGGCGATGGGTGTTCGTCGGTGAAGTGCTGATCGTGCTTGTGATCCTCGGCCTCGCACGGCGGGTGAACGACAGCCCGGCCCAGCCCGGGGTCAAGCTCGACATGGTGGGCACGGCGCTGTCTGCGCTGGGCCTTGGCCTGATCGTCATCGGGGTGCTCAAGTCCGGGTCGTGGGGACTCGTCCAACCCAAGGCTGAGGCTCCCCACTGGCTGGGCCTCTCACCCGTGATCTGGCTCATCCTTGGCGGCGGCGTGGTGATGGCCCTGTTCGTCATGTGGGAGAACCGGCGGATCGAGCGCGGCGAGGGCGCACTGATCGACCCCGCAATGCTGCGCAACCTCCAGCTGCGCGCCGGAGTCGTCTCGTTCTTCTTCATGTTCCTGGTCCAGGCCGGAACGTTCTTCGTCGTGCCGCTATTCCTGTCCGTTGCGCTTGGGCTGTCGGCGATCCAGACCGGCGTCCGGCTACTTCCGCTGTCCCTGACGCTTCTGCTTTTCGCCATCGGCGTCCCCAAGCTGCGACCCAACGCCTCGCCACGACGGGTCGTCCGTCTCGGGTTCATGGCGCTGTTCGCAGGCCTCGTGCTCCTGGTCGCTTTGCTCGACGTCGGCGCCGGCCCGCAGATCGTGACCTGGCCCTTGCTGATCGCCGGCTCAGGCCTCGGCGCAATGGCGTCACAGCTCGGCAGCGTGACCGTCTCGGCGGTACCTGACGAGCAGAGCGGAGAGGTGGGAGGCGTGCAGAACACCGGCACCCAGCTCGGCGCCTCGATCGGTACCGCGCTCGCTGGCGCGATTCTCATCTCCGCGCTAACCGCATCCTTCCTCACCGGCATCCAGAACAACCCGGACGTCCCCAAGAGCGTCGTGTCCAAGGCACAGACCAACCTCGCGGGTGGCATCCCGTTCATGTCGGACAGCGACCTGAAAACCGCCCTCGCCCATGCTCACGTCCCACCCGCCACGGCGAACGCCGTCGTAAAGACCAATCAGCAAAGCCGGATCGACGGCCTCCGCACCGCGTTGGCACTCCTGGCGCTGATCGCACTCGTCGCACTGCTGTTCACCGGCGGCATCCCGACGATACAACCCGGCGCTCAAACCGCCGGGGCCTCGCCACCCACATAGCCACGACCACCTTTCCGGAGCTGGGCTCGCTGAACGTCTCAACGTCAAGGCTCCGCGGGGCTTAACTGCCGACACCGCGCGCATGGCAGCTCTTGACCGAAGCGCGGCAGCCGAGCTGATTCGCAGGCCCCGGCCGGCGGTTGATGCCCACCCTCATCGCGTGGCTCGACGGAGCCGCAGAGCCCGCGACTTGTGTGCCCCAAGCCAGGAGAACCCGCAGCCCGACGAGGGGATTCCCCGATGCTCCCCCACCGTCACGCGTCTAATCTCGAACCCGAAAGGAGGGTAACCATGTTCGTCTTAACATCGGTATTCGGCTGGTTCGCGTTCGGGCTGATTGGATTGATCATTTGGGTCGCGATCGCGTTTCTGGCCCGCCCGTGTTGCCGCTCGCAAGGGTCACAGCTTCCTGGGCTACTTCCTGCTCAGCCTGCTGTTCTTTCCTGCGGCGCTGATCCTCGCCTACGTCGTGGGCGACCGGCACACTCCCGAGCTCGCCTAACCACGGCCGCATAAGGCGACCCCGTCGCGCGGTAAAAATGGGAGTGCGCGGCGGGGTTGCACAGACGTCGGAACGCTCGAAGTGGTCTGATCTATGGAGTGCGCGCGCCTTGGCCAAGGCCGATGCGTCGCGCGCGGCGCTTCGTGTGCGCGGGCTCGGCGTGACCGGCGCGCCGATCCACAGGCGTACGTGGGCAGGGCGACCGTCGCGAAGATCCGTGCGGCGCGTTCCATACGTCGCCCGATTCCGCGGCGGGCTCGAATGCGGCCGCCGGGTCGCCGTGGGTTTCGCTACCAGTCCGCAGCGCGACGGTTCAGCGCGGGGATCGTCTCGGCGTCGCTCTGGTTGAGCTTGTGGCGAAGCATGTCCTCGAACAGGTGGTGATAGCGGTAGCACTCACGGTGATCGTCGAGGGGATGAGACTGCGGCGGCGCACGTCCGGCGAGCGCAAGCGTCGACCCCTCGGGGATCTGTTTGCGAGCGTCGAGAAGGCATCCAGCGACTCCTGCGACTCGCAGGAGATCGTGCCTGGTCGAGTACATGGACGAACGGGCGCGGGAGTGCGGCGATCGCCGCCAGGCGCGGCCTGCTCCCTCGAGGTGCACGCACTGTTGGAAAAGGACGCCCGAGTAGGAGCGTCGGCCGCGGGCTCGCCGGTGCCGTTAGTGGCGCTTGTGCTGGGTTCGGATCTGCTGGTAGTACGACATCGAGGCGCGGGAGTGCAGACCAAACCGCGCCGAGAGCCGATCGTCGATCAGCGTCATCGCCGTGGCCTGGAGGTCACGATGAAGCGTCTCGAGCGGGCCGACCGCTTCCAGGCCAAGCGTCCACCAGACAACACCGTCGATGCTGACCTCCGTCAGCTCGAGCGCACACCCAGGCGATTCGGCGTCCGCCAGCCGGCGTTCGACCAGCCCGACGTCAGTCAGCGCAAACGACCGTCGCCGACGAGCCTTCTCGACCCGCGTCCACGATGCACCGTCAACCAACGGTCGCGGGACACCGGCGACCGGGAAACTCCACTTCTCCCACAGCTCGAGCCGGCCGCGCGTGCCGCCAGGAAGCGACAGCCGGCCAGGGCTGCGACGAAACGCCTTCACGTCCAACAGGACGCCACCGCGAATTTTGACGCTGACGTCGGGAAGCACCGGATCAGTGAGGTAACAGTCCTCGCGCACCTCGATCCCCTCACCGAACGGCTCCAACCGCTCCACCAACACGGCCGGGACTCGGCCGGGATGGATCCACCGCACCTCCAGCGAAACCACGCCGCCACCCACACGTCTGGTCACGTCCAATGCCGCGCCTACCGGTTCTATGCCGCTTGTCCCGCGACCGCTGATCACGACTCGCTCCCCTCCCATCGGTCGCATGGCCGATTGCTAACTCGTCATCCGTGTCGGCCGCGCCCGACCGGCTATGGCACAGGCCGACCCACCACCATTGTCGCACCACCACGCCACGCCAGCAAATCCGAGCGTGCAGATGTAGCGAAGGCGGCGGCCTTCCGAAAACGAACGGATAGAAGGAGGTGTGATGGCATCGAACAATGACACTCCTGTCGACCTCTCCATCGCTGCGTATTCGGACGCGAGCGCTGCGCAGGCTGAAGCGTGGCGTGCACGGTACGTCACACCAGACCCTGATTGCACGTTGCAATGTAAGAGTCACCTAGGTGATTTAGCCGAGTCGCCTGGCGATGAGCTTCGAGCGAGGCATGAAACCCTGCCGATAACAGGTTACAGTCGGGGCGAACTCGGCCCAAGCGACGCCGGCGTGTTCCGGCCGTTCGTGCTTCGACTGCCGTGACGGGAAGACGATCATCTCGGGTACTGCCGGCGACCAAGCCGAGCTTGCAGGGTTGATCGACGCGGTGTGGTCGCTGTCACCGGCAAGTGTGAGGCCGGAGGACTGGCGGGGACTGCCCGGGTAGTTCGTCGCGGGTCACGCCGGCGTGTGAGCCGGGGTTTTGCGGCAGCGGTGCGTCCATCACGCGATCAGCCCTTCTCGGCGCGCGTTCGCGACCGCTTCTTCGCGGGTGTGCGCCCCGAGCTTGGAGTAGATCCGTCGAACGTGCGTATTGACGGTGTTGGTCGAGACGCAGAGATTCTCCGCGATCTCGCGGACAGACATGTCGGAATCCAAGAGCTCCAGAACCGACGAGCTCGGCTGCGCTCGGCGGCTCGACCATGCGGCTGTCACCGGCGCGCGCTGCGTCCAACGTATGGGTGACGTCGGAGGCCATTTCTGGGAGCCGTCCCGCGTCGGAAAACGCGCTCAGCAGCTGGTCGACGGCGTCGAGGTCTGATTCAGCCATGGCGAGTTTGCCGCATGCCACGCGGGCGCGGGCGCGCTGAATCAGTGAGTGGACAGTGTCGAGGCGTGGCTCGCCCGCTTGCCGAAGGGTGACCGCGCGGCTGAGTTCTCGTTCGGCGTCTCGCGGGTGGCCGCGCGCGAGCAGCGCCTCGCCGAGTGCGTGGCGGGCGATGCCGGAAGACCACGTCCCACCGATGCCCAGCTCGCGAGCGCGCGCGACCGCGTGGCGCGCCTCGTTCTCTGCGACTTGGGTACGACCAGCGTCGCATTCAAGGAGAGCGTGAACGGAGTGTGCGTAGACGACGCCGTGCGGTCGCTGGGCCGCCTCTGGCCGGTCCAGCGCCTGGTCGGCTGCGCTGCGGGCGAGGGCGGCGTCGCCCGCGAGGTAGTGTGCGTAGGCGAGCGTGGCGAGCGCCGCGACGGCGAGGTCCGGCACGTGCTCGAGCGCGAGGTCGGCCGCCTCGCGCGAATTCGACAGCGCATGGGCTAAGTCGGTATCGAGCACGCCTCCGCGCGTGAGCGAAATCACGGCTTGGGCATGCCACCGTTCGGATGCCCGGCGGTTCTCGAGCCCGGCTTCGGCGAGTGCTGCGTAACGGCGGCGGATGGGCGCCGGCTGAGCTGCCATCATCGACATCAGCACACCGCTTGCGGTCAGGACAGGCCGTTCGGCGAGCATGGAATCGGGCAGCCGCTCGAGCCAGCCGGTGAACGTCGCGAACTTGCCCGCCCGCGCCAGTTCCAAATAATGGCTTTCGAGCAGGTCAGCAAGCTCGGCCGGGCAGCCGGTCGCCCATGCATACTCGAGCGCGTCTTCGATCAGGCCGTGCTCGATGCACCACTTGGCGGCACGCCGGTGGAGGTCGGGCAGCGCTGCTGGGTCGTTGGCCACGAGTTCGGCGTGTACGAGCTCGCGAAACAGGTTGTGGTACCGAAACCATTCGTCACGCCCATCGAGCGGCACCAAGAACAGGTTGGATTGCGAAAGCGCCTTCAGCCGCACTGCCGAGTCCACCGCCACGGTTACCCAGTCGCACAGCTCGGCATTGAATCGCCTGAGGATCGACGTCTGCATCAGAAACGTCCGAACATCCGGCGTCAGAGCCTCCAAGACCTCGCTCGTCAGATAGTCGGCGACGTGTCGATTGCTCGCAGAGAACTCGCGCAACTGCTCATGGGGGACGTCCAGGCCACTAAGCCACATGCCCGCGAGTGCTATGGCCGCCGGCCAACCTTCCGTGTGTTCCACCAACAGCTTCGACATCCTCGTGGTCGAGGCCTGTGATGCCGCGACTATCGAGAAACGCCTCCGCCTCCTCGACTGTGAAGGCAAGCTCTCTGGCGCGCACTTCGCCGAGAACCCCGCGGCCCCGGAACGCGGTGAGCCGGATGGACGGATCGGCGCGGGTCGTCGCGATCACTCGAGTGGAGGTCGGCAGCCGCTGCACCGCATATTCGAGCAACTTCAGCCCATCCTTGTCGGTCATATGGTGCAGGTCGTCAAGAACGATCACGATCTGCCCCGCGTAGCCGGCGAGGTCGCGTAGAAGCCCGTCGATCGCCTCCGCGACGGTCGAGTCTGGGGCTCGCAGCTTGGCCAGCGCCGGTCGCGCGATCCCCGGACGCAGCCGATCAACGCCCATCGCCACCGACGTCCACAGCTCGCGAGCCGCGGTCTCGCCGCGTTCGATCGACACCCACGCCACCGACAGGTCACGGCGTCCGCGGAGCCACGAGTCGACAGCGACCGTCTTTCCCGACCCCGCGGGCGCGCTGACGAGCGTCAGCCGCGCCCCCTCGAGCCGCTCAAACACGGCCACGACCCGCGGCCTCTCAAGAACACCCACACGCATGGGCGGCGACGCAACGACGGCCCCGCGAAAACCCTGCACTCCACCGTTTGCTCGGGAATCGCGTACCCGCACCTTGATCGCGGTCGACGGGGGGTGTCCGGCTACTTCCGGCGCTTCTAAAGGAAGCGCCGCGGCTGGTTCGAGCCGACCGTAATTTGGATCGGTATCAGCCTCTGGCATCTTGCTTTCCCCTTCTAAGACAAGGCACTGGTCCCGGCCGCACTCCGGCCGGGGGGTCATCGAACTCTGCAAGGAGGATCTCCGGTCGGTCGGCGAGCGGCATCGGTGATGCTCCCGATCTTCCAGTCAGTAGTCGCCCGAACCATGGACGCTTGCTCACGTCCTTGGTCATACGTGCACCGACGTGGCGCGAGAGCGGGCGACGAACCAGGCATCCCCGCCACACATCGGACAGTGCGGCAGCGCCCCGGCTACCGACACGCCGTAGCGACACCCCGCGCAACTGTGGTCGTCAGTGAGCAAATGTCGCTGCATCTCGGCCTTGTGGCCGCGGCTGGGTGGTGACACGGCGCATCGACATCACGAATCTGGTCGCGGGTACGCGAAGGCATCGTCAGCGGCCATGACCACTGATCGGGGGTGGCGCGCCCTCGGCTTGAGCGTGACCCGCCGCTGGTCCGAATCCCGGCCCTCGATCTCTGTCCTGGGGATCAGTACGATCCGGCGACGAAAAAACCCGGCCCGGACAGCCAGTCGAGGGCGGAACGGCCGATCGTGACGGCCGGATACGGGTGTGGATGACGGTCCCGAATCGCCCGTCCTCGTCCCATACCGCGGGCCCCTCGTGCTCGCCAAGCCGAGCGGTGTCATCGACAGCGCGAGCCTCCTGGGCGTCCTGCAATGCTCGGAGCTTGACGGTAAGCGGGAGAAGCACGACTCTCCAAACCCTCGGTAGGCCGACCACCGGATCGGCGCTCACACCACTGACCAAGGGTTGGGGTCAGAACCTCCCGTCAGCCCGGGGCTAGAGCCGAGGTCGCAAGGATACCACCAAGCGGTGGACCGCCTCCAACCGAGCCTAGTCGCGGGGCCAAGAGTGCGCCACAGAGACGACCGTCGACGTGCTCGCGCGTCGGGTAGGTATTCGCCCGCGTCGTGTTGTGACTACGAGCCGAGTTTGGACTGGATCTGGTCGAGTTGCTGGCTGAGTTTGTCTACGGCGGTCCTGGTGTCGGTCACCGAGTCGATGATCGTTTGGGTGTTGTGCTCGGTGCGGGCGCGATCGTCCTGCTGGGTTTGTGCGTCGGCGCGTTGAATGACGGTGCTTGTGACGCCGGCAGTCAGAAACGCGATGAACGACACCCCAAGTACCATTTCGACGGCGCCGATCAGTCGACCGACGGTTGTCGTGGGTACGTGGTCGCCATAGCCGACTGTGGTGATCGTCTGGATCGCCCACCAAAACGCGAGGCCAAGAGATGGGAAGTTGTGGGGGTCGGCGATTCGCATCAGGATGGCTCCCGCCAGGCCCAACGTGACGAACGCGAGCGCCAACCCGACCGTCAACGACCGGGCGTCGGCGATCCTCGCGACCTGCCGGTCGATGAACGAAGCCCGCGCTGGGCCTGGCGACGATTTGCGACCGGTCATCCTCCGGGGGTTCAACGTGTGGTCGGACTTCCCTGCCGCGCGTGGACACGCCGTTTGGCAGCAGCCGCAGGCATACGAACCGCCCTCTGAGCACGAGGATTGTCCTCAGCCTGCCAGCCTGCCTCCGTCGCTCACCCACCACCAGCCAGACCGAACGGCTGGAGCGGCGCATCCGCCGCCGAGCCTTCCGCTTCACCCGGTTCGCCGCTCCAAACCACGGAGAACGCGGATTGCCCAAGCGTCGCGGGCGCAGCGGACGACGCGTCCGGGGCCGCCGAAGGTGGCGAAGAACCCGTGTGTGGACCATGTCCACCGGTCCCTGGCCGCGTACCTGGTAGGCGATATGCACGCCGTCTACCGTCACCGCGTAGCGAGTCTCGCCTTCACCTGCGCGCAACCGACGCGGATGCGGCGGTTTCGACCGGTCAACGACATACTTTCCGGGACAGAAACCGGGACTCTCGAAGTAGCGGCGGTAGGACTCGAACCTACGACACGCGGATTATGATTCCGCTGCTCTAACCAGCTGAGCTACGCCGCCGGGAGGCCCATGTTAGACCAGGGCGCGGGGGCCGTCACCCGCTCAGCCAGCGCTCCAGAACGTCGACGCAACCGGTGATGCCGTCGAGGTGGGCGATCTCGAAGCCGTGCGTGTTCTCGGTCGCGAAGGCCAGGCAGGCGGTGCGGGCGATCATGCCGAAGCTGAGGGCGCTCGACGCGTCGGAGCCGAAGCCGGAGAGCGCCGCGTGGCGCATGCTGATCCCGGCCGCCCTGCCGGCATCCTCGAGCTCGGCGGTGAGCGTGTCCTCGAGCGGGCCGTGCGAGTCGGCGACGACGAGGACGGGGTCGGGGCCGGCGTCGATCAGGTACTCCTCGGCCACGGGCGTCACCTCGAAGGCGACCGCGGCCTCGGCGGCGGTGCGGCTCGCGTACCACTTGGCGCCGTGGCAGCCGATCTCCTCGCGGGCCGTGAACACCAGCTCGACCGGATACGGAGGGGAGACCAGCCGGCCGGCCAGCTCGAGCAGTCCGGCGACCGCGCCCTTGTCGTCGATCGCGTAGGAGGCGACGTACTCACCGTCGGCGCCCAGCCGCACCGGCCGCTTGCGCGCGGTGCTCGGCACCACCCGCGAGCCGGGCCGCACGCCCGCCGCCGTGAGCGCCGCCGCGTCGAGCTTGGTCTCGACCCAGGCGTCGCGCCAGCGCACGCCGGCGTCCTCCTGCTGACGCTTCTGGTCGGACTCGTCGGACACGTGCCGCGACCCGAACGAGAGCACCCCGGCGACGGTGCCGCTGCGCCCGAGCACCTCCACCGGGCCCTCTCCCCAGATCCACGGGAACGAGCCGCCGAGCTTGCTCACCGAGAGCCGCCCACCCGTGTTCACCCGCTTGACGATCGCGCCGATCTCGTCCTTGTGGGCGAGCACCGACCGCAGCGGCCCCGCGGTGCGACCCTCGATGCGCAGCACCACGTTGCCGGCGCCGTCGATGGCCGGGCTGCCGTGCTCGGCCAGGCGCGCCATCAGGCAGTCATCGACCGCGGCCTCGACTCCGCTCGGCGAGTGCAGCGCGACGAGCTCGGTCAGCGTCTGAAAGACCGCCTCGCGGCGTGGTTCGGTGTCCGGCGACATGCGCGCGGCGGAGCGTACACGGCAGGCCGCACTCGCGATCCCGAATGCGCGGCCGATACTGGAAGGATGAGGCGAATCCTGGCCGTGGCATGGGCATTTATCGCAGCGATCGTGTGCGCGGGGTGCCTGGGCGCGGCGAGCGCCGCCCCGCGCACGCCGCACTGTGCCCCGGCCTCCGTGGCCGCGCCCCAGCCGGCCACCTCCGCCGCGACCGTCGCGGTCGCGTACCTCTCGGCCCTTGGCAACCATGGCTACGACCGTGCTCAGGGCTACGCGCATGCCTGCTCGGTCGCGCAGCAGCATTCACTCGACCAGCTGTGGCTCTGGATGGACTCGATGCCGACCCAGCAGATCCGCGTCACCGGTGCCAGGGTCACCCCGCGCCGAAACGGGGTGGATGTGCGCGCGACCCTGTACGCGAGGTTCGGGCCGGTGCCGTACAGCGCCTGGGTGACGCTCGGACCGCGGACGCTGCGGCTTTCCGCGGCGGACGGGCGCTGGCGCGTGCGGGCCGACGTCTCGTCGATCGACCGCTCGAACCTGGCCGCCTACGGTGTCTCCTGGCTCCACCACCCCTACTTCATCAATGGGCAGCGGGTGACGGTGGTGTACGCATCGCCCTCCGACATCGTCGCGGCGCAGCAGATTCTGGACACCGCGGAGTCGGTCATCCCGGCGCTCGCGGCCCGCTACGGCGGAGGTGAGGCCGGGCTGCGGCCGGTGATCTTCCTGGTCGACAACCGCAGCCAGGGCGAACGGCTCGCGCACGTCGACCTGGGCAAGGTGCGCACGCCCGCGGGCTTCCAGTACAGCTCGTTCGCCTACATCGACCTCCCCGCCTGGCGGGCGCTGCCCGACATCGAGCAGGAGTCGATGGTGGCCCACGAGTTGACCCATGTCGTCACCCGGCCGATGCTTGCGGGCGCGCCGCACAGCCTGATCGAGGGCATCGCCATGTACGAGGAGGACCGCTATCTGAGCACGTCGGGCGAGACGATGTTCCTCGACAGCATCGACGCCTACTACGTGCACGATGCGTTCCCGACGCTGCGGCTCTGGGAGCGGCGCGAGACCGACTGGGGCCTCGGGAACGTGCGCGCGATCAACCTCTCCTACCTCGATGCCCTCGCCATGACGCAGGCGATCATGACCCGCGACGGCGGCGTCCCCGCGCTGCGCCGGCTGGGGGCGGCGTTCCGGGCCCAGCACGCGCGCCGCGACTTCACGGCCGCACAGGTCGAGCGGGCGTTTCAGGCCGCGCTTGGGGTGTCGTTCCAGCACGTCGAGGGGCAGGCCCACGCCTATGCGAACCAGGTGGTTGCCGAAGGCGGCTGACCCGGGCGATTGGGACGCGGTTGGAGAGATGGGGCGGGCGCGGCCACGGCGGGCCTAAGCTCCTGTTCGAACGATGCCCAGCCGCGATCGCCGTCTCGCGCTCCCGCTCGCCTGTGCCGTCACCGCCGCGCTGACCGCAGCCGTGTTGCTCACGGTCGGCCCGCCCGGCATCGACACGCCGGCGCACCTCTTCATGACCTGGCTCTTCCGGCACGCCGGGTTCCAGCTCTGGAACAACGACTGGTACGACGGCCGCTACGACTTCGTTGGCTACAGCGTGCTGTTCTATCCCCTCGCCGCCGTGGTGGGCCTGTGGACCGCGACCGTCACCTCGGCCGCGGTGCTCGCCTACGCGTTCGCCGCCGTCGGCCGGCGCGAGTGGGGCCGGGCCGCCGACGCGCCGTGCCTCGTGCTGGCGGCAACCGCCACCGCCACCTGCTGCATCTCGGGAGTTTTTCCGTTCCTCGCCGGGGCGGCCGCCGGGGCGGTCGCTCTGGCGTGCGCCCAGCGCAGGCGCCGGCTCGGGTTCGGGGTGGCGACCCTGGTGTCGCTCGGCTTCTCGCCGCTCGCGTTCGGCCTGCTCGCCGTCGTGCTGGCGAGCTTCGTGCTCGGCCAGCGAAACCCGCTCGCCGTCGTCAGGCGCAACAAGATCGCGGTGACGGCGCTCGCCGTGACGGCGGCGGCGTGCCTCATCCTGCAGCGCGCGTTCCCCTCCGGCAACTGGTATCCGTACCACCTGAGCGACCTCATGGTCGTGTTCGCGTTCTCGGGCGCCGGGCTCTACCTGACGGCATCGAGCCCTCGCGCGCGCGGCCTGCGGATGGTCTTCGTCGTCTATCTGCTCCTGAACCTGGCGACCTTCGCGGTCCACGGCCCGGTGGGCTCGAACTCGACCCGGCTCTTCACGATCGCCGGAGTGCCGCTCCTGTGGCTCGCGGCCAACATCAGCCGCAGGCGGTCGTGGCTCGTCCTGGCGCCGGTGCTGGCGCTCGCCCTTGCCCTCCAGCTCGGCCCGGCCGTGCGGACGGCCTACTCGGCGTGGTCGGATCCGGCCACGACGCCCGCCTTCTGGCGGCCGGCGGTGCGCTTCCTGACCGCCCACGCCGACATTCAGTACCGCACCGAGGTCGTCGCCACCGAGGGTCACTGGGAGGCGTTCTACCTCGCCAAGCGCGGGATCGCGCTCGCCCGGGGATGGTTCCGCCAGGACGACTTTCCCCAGAACGCGATCCTCTACCAGCCGACCATGACCGCCGCCCAGTACCAGGGCTGGCTGCGCAGCGTCGGGGTGCACTACGTGCTCCTGCCCAACGCGCCGCTCGACTACAGCGCGGTGACCGAGGCCGCACTGCTGCGTTCCGGCCACTCCGGCCTGCGACTCATCGACCGGTTGCGCAACTGGACCGTGTACGCGCTGCCGCACCCGACGCCGATCCTGACCGACAACGCGCCCGGCGCCGCCGCGAGCGTGCTCGAGATGCGCGACAGCCGCATCCGCGTGTGGCTGCCCACGGCCGGCAGCTACGACCTGCGCGTGCGCTTCAGCCCCTACTGGTCGACCGACGCAAGCGACGTGTGCCTGAGCTCAACCCCCTCCGGGATGACCCGCATCACCGTCCCCCGTCCCGAGCCGCTCTCGCTCGAGTTCGAGCCGACGTTTGCGACCATCGCCGCCGCGGCCGCGAGCGACACGCCGGCCTGCAGCACCTGACCCAGCGGTCGATCAGGCCCGAGCCCTGAAGCTGCGCACGCCCGGAACCGCCAGCACGAACACCGTCGACACGAGCAGCCATCCGGCCGAGCCCAGGAGCGTGGCCGACACGCCGAAGAGCGCCGCCGCGGGGCCGGCCAGGAGCATGCCCACCGGCGCCGGCCCGTTGGCGGCCGCCTGCTCGAGCCCGGCCACCCGGCCCAGGGCATCCGCGGGCACCGCCTGCTGGAGCGCGGTGTTCCAGAGCACCAGGTAGAGCGACGTCGACGCGCCCGCCGGGAGCGCCGCAATCACAATCCAGACGGTCGCCGCGGGGAGCGCGAGCAGCACCAGGAGCGGCGCGAAGGCCGCATTCACGCCGAGTGCCAACAGGAGCGGCCGGCGGGGATGCAGATGCAGGCCGAGCACGCCGCCCGCGATCGTGCCCGCGCCGTAGCCCGCCGATATCAGCGCCCAGGCGGTGGCTCCGCCCAGGTGGTGGTCGGCGACGAACGGCCCGAGCACCGCATACGGCCCCCAGACGAACAGCATCCAGAGCCCCGTGTCGAGGAGCATCGCGATCAGCCACGTCCGGCTGCGCACCTCGCCCCAGCCGGCCCGGAGCTCGGTGAGGAAGCTCGGTGCGCCCCCGAGGACACGCTGACGGTCGCGGCCGGTGCGCATGCGGCTGAGCACGAGGGCAGCCACCAGGAACGAGACCGCGTCGGCCGCGATCGCCCAGCCCGACCCCGCCGTGGCCACGATCACGCCTGCGAGCACCGGCCCGGCCACCCGCAACACGTTTGACTCGAGCTGGCGCAGCGCGTTTGCCGACTGCCGCAGCTCCGGGGGAACCGTCTGCGGTAGCAACCCCGCCCATGCGGGCACATGGAACGCATCGGCGGCACCCGCGACCGCTGCCAGCACGGCCATCTCCCAGATTCGCGCGACACCGGCGATCAGGAGCGCCGCCAGCACGCCCTGGGCGGCGGCGCTCACCAGATCGGCGGTGACCATCAGCCGCACGCGCGGCAGGCGGTCGGCCCACACGCCGCCGACCGCGAGCAGCACCGCCAGCGGCACGAGCTCTGCTCCCAGAACGATGCCGAGGTCGGATGCCGACCCGGTCAGATCGAGCACGGCGAAGGCCAGCGCAAGCGGGGTCATCCACGACCCCAGAAGCGAAACCGCCTGGGCGCAGAAGAGGAGCCGGAACTCCCGCTCGCGCAGCGGCGCGAGCACTCCGGGGGACGCAGAACCGCCCATGGGCGGCCCCCAGCCTACCGACCCGCACCGACGGCGGACGATAGGATCGCGGCATGATCGACCCCACGCTGCGCTGGAAAAACGGGGAGAAGCCCGAGCACGCCGGGCTGCTCACCTTCGCCGGGATGCCCTACACCGAGGACGCCGCCGAGCTGCACGGCTTCGACGTCGCCATCATCGGCGCGCCGATGGACGAGCTCGTCTCGGAGTCGCCGGGGACACGGTTCGGCCCTCGTGCGATCAGGGCTGCGGGCGGCCCGCCCGGCCCCCAGCTCGAGACCGGCGTCGACGCGATGGCGGAGCTGCGGGTGGTCGATTTCGGTGACGCGCCGGTGGTGCCGGCCGATCCGGCGGCCTCCCACGAGGCCATCCTGCGCACCGTGGCCGAGGCGGTCGGGGCGGGGACGATCCCGATCGTGCTCGGCGGCGATCACTCGATCGCGGAGCCCGACGTGCGCGCGTGCGCCGAGGCGTTCGGGCCACTCGGGCTGCTGCACTTCGACACCCACACCGACACCGGGCAGCACGTGTACGGGGCGACGTTCTCGCACGGATCGCCGATGTACCGGCTGGTCGAGGCCGGCCTCGTCGATCCGCGCCGCTACGCGCAGGTCGGTCTGCGCGGGTACTGGCCGGGGCCCGAGGAGTTCGCCTGGCAGGAGCGGCACGGCATCACCGCGATCTTCATGCAGGAGGTGCGCGAGACGGGCATCGCTGCGGCCCTCGACCGGGCGCTGGCCGTCGTGGGCGCCGGGCCGGCGTTTCTGTCGGTGGACGTCGACGTGCTGGATCCGGCGTACGCCCCGGGCACCGGCACGCCGGAGCCTGGCGGGATGACGCCCGCCGACCTCCTGTGGGCCTGCCGGCGCAGCGGCGAGCACCTGCAGCTCGTCGGCGCCGATGTGGTCGAGGTCTCGCCGACCGCGATCGGATCGGCCGACATCACGGCGCTCGTCGGCGACCGGATCGTGCGCGAGATCCTGACCGGGATCGCGCTGCGGCGGCGAGGCGCCACCGGCCCGTGAACGACCACGCCTACGACGCGATCGTGGTCGGGGGCGGGCACAACGGCCTGGTCTGCGCGGCCTACCTCGCGCGCGCCGGCCGGCGGGTGTGCGTGCTCGAGCGCCGCCACCTGCTCGGCGGCGCGTGCGTCACCGAGGAGGTCTGGCCGGGCTACCGCGTCTCGCGCGCGTCATACGTTCTGAGCCTGCTCCAGCCCCGGGTCATCCGCGACCTGCGCCTGGTCGAGCACGGCCTGAAGGTGCGCATCTGCGACCCGAGCTGGGGCACCGTCACCGCCGATGGCCAGCCGATCGTGTTCTGGGAGGGCGACCCCGAGCGCACGCGGGCCGAGATCGCCGCGGTGTCGCAGGCCGACGCCGCCCGCTACGCGGACTGGGAGCAGATGCTCGGCCGCGTCGCCAGCGTCCTCCGGCCGCTCCTGACGCTGGAGCCGCCGCCGGGCGACCCCATGCGCGCACTGGCGGCGGCCGGGCGTACCGTGGGGCTGCGCCGGCGCGACCTGGCCGACACCATGCGGGTCATGACGATGTCGGTCGGCGACCTGCTGGACGACTGGTTCGAGAACGACGCCCTCAAGGGCAGCTTTGCGTCGAGCGGCGTCGTCGGCGTCTGGGCCGGCCCGCGCACGCCGGGTACCGCCTACAACCTGCTGCACCACTCGGTGGGCGAGGTCAACGGCGCGGTCGGCGCGTGGGGCCAGGTCGAGGGCGGGATGGGCGGCGTCTCCGAGGCGGTCGCCCGTGCCGCCCGGGCATGGGGCGCCGAGATCCGCACCTCGGCGGCGGTCGCGCACGTCGACGTCGCCGGCGGACGCGTGCACGGCGTCATCCTCGAGTCGGGCGAGCGGCTGGAGGCGCCGGTGGTCGCCTCGGCCGTCCATCCGCGCACGCTCGCGCTCGACCTGGTCGGGCGGCGGCACTGGCCGAGCGAGGTCGTGCGCGACATCGAGCGCTACCGCACCCGCGGCGGCGCGGTCAAGATCAACATGGTCGTGTCGGAGCTTCCGAACTGGCGCGGCATCGAGGGTGACGACCTGCGGCGCGTGTGGCGCGACGGCGACTTCGCCGTCTGCCCGTCGATCGAGCACCTGGAGCGCTCGTGGCAGCACGCCTCCCTGGGCGAGATGTCGCCGGAGTGCGGCTACCTCGAGGTGCTCACGCCCTCGGCGGGCGACCCGACCCTGATCGACGAGGGCCTCCCCGGCCACGTGATGTCGCTCTACACCCAGTTCGGCCCGCCCGAGCGGGAGCTGTGGACGCGATGCCACCCGTGACGCCTATGCGGCGGCGGCGATGGACTTGCTGCGCACGGCGGCCCCGAACATGACGGACGCGGTGGTCATGCACCGCGAGGTGCTGGCGCCGCCCGACCTGGAGGACGTGTTCGGGCTCATCGGCGGCAACATCTTCCACGGCGAGCAGGGCGCTGAACCAGCTCGGCCCGATGCGCCCGGCGCCGGCCCTGGCCCGCTACGCCACACCCATCGCCGGCCTGTACCTGTGCGCGTCGGGCTCGCATCCGGGTGGCGGCGTGACGGGCCTCCCCGGCCACAACGCTGCCCGCCGCATCCTCGGCGACGAGCCGCTCGTCGAACGGCTGCGGCGGAAGCGAACCGCCGTCGCCGGCCGCCTGGGATAGCCCGAGCGTGGCCGCGTGGCGCCTCGACCGGCCCGATGCACCGCTCCCACTCGGCGACGGCTTCGGGCTGCGTCCCTGGCGCCTTGACGACGCCGACGCCCTGGTCGCGGCGCTCGACGGCGACAGCGAGATCTCGCGCTGGATCGCGGTGATAGCGCAGCCCTACCGCGTGAGCGACGCGGAGGCGTACCTCACGGCCTCGATCCGCGATTGGGATACCGGTCGCGGTGGCACGTTTGCCATCGTCGATGACCGCGACGTGCCGGTCGGGTCGATCGCGCTCGACCTGACGAAGTACGAGGCCCCCTGCATCGGGTACTGGGTCGCGGCGGCAGCGCGCGGCCGGGGCCTTGCCACCAGCGCCACGCGGGCCGTCGCTGCGCTCGCCTTTGACGTGGTCGGAGCCGGCCGCGTGATCCTCTACGCAGAGGCGGGGAACGCCGCCTCGCGAGCGGTGGCACGGCGGGCCGGGTTCTCCGAGTGCGGCCCGGTCCGGCTCGAGGACGGGATCACGCGGATCCTGCACGAGCAGCGGCGGCCGGGCTAGAAGCTGCTCAGCCCGTGCGCCGGGTGGCGGAGTGAACCGCGCCCACGGCCAGCCAGGCGATCGCGATCACCCACACGCCCATGGCAACGCGCAGCGAGTTTCCCGCCGCTGCGGCACCGACCACCAGCAGGGCGGTCGCCCCCAGGATCCAACGTCCCTCCACCACTCGAACATATCAGGGTTGGTCGCGATGTGACCCGGGAACCGCCGTGGCCGGCTCGCCGTCGCGCAGCGCGATCCGGGTCACCGTGACCACGCCCGCCGGCTCCGGCATTTCGGCCGGCGGCTCGTCGCGCTCGATGTCGCGCATGCCGGGAAGGAAGAGCGCGCCAGGGTGATCGCGGCCCCGCCGACGCCGGCGCCGACCAGCGTCAGGCGCGCCCCAAGCACGGCGGTGAGCGGGGCGGTCAGGGCAAACGAGAGGGGTAGGAGGCCGATGGAGATCAGCCAGTCGAGGCTCGAGACACGCCCCAGCATCGAGGCCGGCACGTGGCGCTGCTTGAGCGTCGCCCACACGATCGTCCCGGCGGTCTCGAGCGCGTTGAAGAGCAGGCACGCGACCACCAGCTGCCAGGTCGCCGTGGCCAGCCCGTAGCCCGCCACCGCCAGCGTCGCCACCGTCCACACCACGTAGATGAACGTGACCTGGCGCCGCGGCTGGGCGCGCGCCGCCCATGTACAGGGCCGCCCCGATCGAGCCGATCCCGCCGGCTGCGAAGATCGGTCCCGAGCGTCCCCGCCGAGCCGTGCAGGCCGTTCTTGACCATGTACGGCAGCAGCACCTCGGTCGGGCCGAGGAACAGCAGGTAGGCGAACGCGGCCGAGACCAGCGTTCCCCAGAGCCACGTCCGCCGGCGGATGAAGACCAGCCCGCTGCGGATGTCCTCCATCATCGACACGCCCGCCTCGGCCGGGTGGGCGACCGACCGCATCGCCAGCACCGCCACGCCGGCCACGGCGAACGACGCCGCGTCCGTCGCAAACGCGACCCCGGGGCCAAACGCGGCGATGATCCAGCCGCCGACGGCCGGCCCGGCCAGGCGCTGTGCGATCGGCCGCACGAACTGGTCGAGCGAGTTGGCAGCGGGCAGGTCGGACGCGGGCAGGATGTCGGGCACGAGCGCCTCGAACGACGGGGTGAAGAAGGCCGTCCCGGCGCCGTACACCATGGCCAGGACCGCGATCTCCCAGACCTGGATGCGGCCGGTCAGCGACAGCACGGCGAGCGTCGCGATCGCCAGCGCCCGCACGGCGTCGGCCGCGAGCATGACCGCGCGGCGGCTCATCCGGTCGCTGACCACACCGCCCGGCAGCAGGCACACGATCGTCGGCACGGTCATGGCGATGCCCACGACCGACAGGGCGGCCGGAGCGTTCCAGACCGAGTACACCTGCCACGCCATCGCCACCAGGAAGATGCCGTCGCCCACGAGCGACACGGTCATCCCGGCCCACAACAGGCGGAAGTCGCGGTGGCGTAGCGGCGCGAACAGGTTCAGCCGGCTGAACCCGCCGGGGCGGTCCAGGCCGTCGTAACTATGCTGCATCGGCCTGGGGCGCCTGCTCGGCCGAGTCCTTCAGCGCGAGCAGATACCGCAGCAGGTCGGGCGAGTTCATGGCGTGGGCGTACAGGAAGCCCTGGCCCAGATCGCAGCCCAGGTCGCGCAGGAGCGACGCCTGGGTCGCCTGCTCGATGCCCTCGGCCACGACCTCGAGGTGGAGGCTCTCGCCGAGCGCGACGATCGCCGCCGGCAGTCCCGAGACCGCGTCGCCCGAGGCCAGGAACGACCGGTCCATCTTGAGGATGTCGACCGGCAGCCGGCTGAGGTAGCTGAGCGACGAGTAGCCGGTGCCGAAGTCGTCCATTGCCAGCTTGATGCCCAGCCGCTTGAGCGCATGCAGCCGCGCCACGGCGAGGTCCATGTCGGCCATCATCACCGACTCGGTGATCTCGAGCACGAGCGCCGAGGGCGGCAGCCCGGACGAGAGCGAGGGCGTCGCGCACGTCCTCGACGATCGTGTCGGACTGGAGCTGCTTCACCGACAGGTTGACGCTGATCGTGAGCGGCGGGTCGGTGGGGTAGTGCGCATGCAGCTGTGCGGCCTGGCGGCAGGCCTGATTGAGCGTCCAGCGCCCGATGGGGACGATCAGGCCGGTGTCCTCGGCCAGCGGGATGAACTGCGTAGGCGCGATCGTGCCGCGGGTGGGATGGTGCCAGCGCAGCAGCGCCTCGAACCCGTACACCGTGCTGCCGCTGAGGCGGATCACCGGCTGGTAGTGCACCTCGAGCTGACCGGTCTCGACGGCGCGCTGGAGGTCGGCGCGCATCTCGAGCCGCTCGACCACCTCGCGGTGCATCTCCGGCTCGAACACGCGATAGCTGCCCTTGCGCTCGCGCTTGGCCATGTACATGGCGACATCCGCGTTCCGGAGCAGGTCGGCGGCATCCATGTGCTCCCCGCTCGTGAGGCACAGGCCGACGCTGGCGCCGACAAAGAGCTCCTTGTGGCCGGTGTCGATGGGCGAGTTCAGGGCCTCGAGCACGCGCTCGGCAACATCCACCGCCTCCTGCGAGCGCACCACCTCCTCCACCAGGACGGCGAACTCGTCACCGCCGAAGCGGGCCACGGTGTCGGTCGGGCGCACGGCGGCGCGCATCCGGTGCGACACCTCCTGCAGGACGGCGTCGCCCGAGGCGTGGCCGAGGCTGTCGTTGATCGTCTTGAAGTCGTCCAGGTCGATGAAGATCACACCGACGGTCGACTGCTCCCGCGACGCCCGGGCGAGGGCGTGCTGGACGCGGTCGGCGAAGAGCGCGCGGTTGGCCAGGCCGGTCACGGGATCGTGGAACGCCTGGTGGGCGAGCTGGTCCTCGAAGAGCTTGCGCTCGCTGATGTCGCGGCAGTTCAGGACGATCCCCTGGACGTGCTCGTCGTTCAGCAGGTTCGTGTGCCGGATCTCGAACTGGAGCCAGTCACCGGCGCGGCTGCGCAGGCTGCACTCGACCATGCCGGAGCCGCCGACGCTGGCCTTGGACGCCTCGACCACCTGCATGAGCCGGGCCCGGTCGCCGGAGCGGACGAGGAGCTCGAAGCGGGTGTTCACCACCTCGTCGACGGTGTACCCCAGCACCTCCTCGATCGACGGGCTCTGGTAGACGACGGTCCCCGACCGGTCGAGCACGGCAATCAGGTCGCTCGAATGGGCCACGAGTGAGCGGAAGCGGGCTTCGCTGCGGCGCCTGTGCAGGTCCTCGGCCAGGAGCGCGCCGTCGATCGCGAGCGACACCTGCGCCGCGAGCGCCTCGAGCGCCCCGCTCATCTCCGCGCCGGGGTTGCCCGGGATGGAGACGATCAGGAACGTGCTTCCGGCCGCGCGGCCGGCCAGCGCGAGCAGCGCGTGGGAGGCCTCGCCGGCCAGCCCGAGCTGCTGGCGGAGGTTGGCGGGAATGTCGACCCAGCGCACCGGCCTGCTGTCCTCGCCTGCCTGGTCGCTCAGCCACGCCTGCACCGCGGGGGAGACCTCGTCGTCGTCGGGGAAGTCCTCGTGAAAGCTCACCAAGCGCACGTCGGCGTCCGCCCCCGCCAGCTCGCGCACCGCACCGGCGGCGGCGTCCTCGATGTGGTCGATGCTGGCGGCCCCGACCAGGGCGACACCCGCGCGGCGCAGCGCCCGCTGGCGCAACACGGCCCGTTCCTCCTGCCGCACCAGGCCGGCCATCCGGGCCAGCACCAGCACGAACATCAGGATGGAAGCGGCAATCACGACCACGGTGTCCGAGTCGTGCCACTCCTTCTCGAGCCTGATCACCGGGGCGATCAGGCAGGCCACGGTCAGGAACGCCAGCCGCACGGGGGTCAGCCGGGTGCGGCCCTCGGCCGGCTGCTCCAGCGTGCGCATCGAGGGATGCAGCGCCGCGGCGCCCCAGAGCAGGTAGTAGTAGATCCACCCGACGTCCAGGAACACCTGGTGGTCGTAGGTGTTGATCAGGAGCATCTTGGTGTAGACCGAGTCGGTCGCAAGCAGGCAGACGATGCTGCCGACGAGCAGGTAGAACGCCGGCTTGCGCGTGCCCCGGTCGACCGAGAGCCGGATCGCCGCGGCGAGCAGCAGGATGTCGCCCACCGGGTAGGCGATCGACACGGACTTGGCCAGCCAGTCGAGGCCGTCCAGGTGGATGTACGGCGAGATGATGAAGACGAACGAGAGCAGCGCGACGCCGACCGTGAGGATCATCGAATCGATGACGCCGGCGCGGTCGGAGCGCGGGTTGCGCCGGCGCACGATCACGAGCAGCCCGACCATCAGTGCGGGGTAGACGGTCAGGTACAGGGCGTCGCCGATCGACGGGAACGGCACGTCGGCGTGGAAGACGGTGCGGTAGCTGTACGTGTACAGGTCGCCGAGGAAGAACAGCAGCTGGCCGACGACGAAGAGGCTCCAGGCCAGGACGGCCCGCGGCCGGTGCAGCCGGATGCCGACGACGATGGCGACCGACGACGAGAAGCCGAGCAGGTTGATCAGCGGCCCGCTCTGGTGGAACGGCGGCACCAGCGCGTAGAGGTAGGTCAGGAACGACCCGCCGATCAGGTACCACAGCCACACGGTCCGCGACGAGAGCGGCCAGACCGCGTCGCGCAGCCCGGTCAGCGGGCGAGGATTCACGCCGCCTCCTCGAGCGGGTCGGACCGCTGCAGCGCAAACCGCTCAGACAGCGCCCCGAGCGTGTCGATCAGCTCGTCGATCTGGTCATCCGCGTTGGCGGCGGTGACCTGGATGCGGAAGCCGACCTCGTCCTTGGGCACGAGCGGATAGGCCGCCAGGGTCACGTAGATGCCGTGCTCGAACAGGAACCGGCCGACGGCGCCGATGTCGCGGTGGTCGCCGAGCGGGACCTCGATGATCGGGAACCCGGACCGGTTGAGCGTGCGCACGCCCAGGCGTGAGAGAGAGTCGAGCACGCGCCCGGTGCGCTCGAAAAGGGCGCGGCGAAGCTCGTCCCCGCGATCGTCGTTCACCTCGAAGCCGGCGAGGGTGGTCGCAAGCGAGGCCACCGGCGGCGGGCCGGAGTACAGGTAGGGCGGGGCGGCCGTCTTCAGCGTCTCCTTGAGCACCGTCGGGCAGGCGATGAACGCCGCGAGCGACGAGTACGCCTTCGAGAACCCGCCCACGAGCACGATGCCCTCGTACGACTCGCCGGCATGCCGGACGATGCTGTTGCCGCGCATGCCGTACGGGCTCAGCTCGCCGGGCCCGCGCTCGCCGATGACGCCGAACCCGTGCGCGTCGTCGACGTAGAGCAGGGCGCCGTGCCGGCGCGTCACCCGGGCGAAGGCGGCCAGGTCGGGCGCGTTGCCGGTGATGCTGTTGACGCCGTCCATGCAGACCAGACGCCGCTCGGAGCGATCCTCGATCAGCAGCCGTTCGAGATCGGCGGGGTCCTCGAACCGGAACCGCTTGAGCGTCGCCCCGCGCGCGACCGCGAACTGGCAGCCGTCGTACACGGTCTTGTGCGCGCGGCTGTCCATGAACACGGTGCCGCCGGCGGCGAGCACCGGGATGACCGACATGTGGATGTGGGTGATGGTGGGCAGGACGAGCGCGTCCTCACAGCCGAGCAGCTCGGACAGGCGCTCCTCGATCTGCCCGAACAGCACGGGGCTGCCCAGCAGCCGCGACCAGCTCGGGTGCGTTCCCCAGGCCTCGACGTAGCGCGGAATCGAGTCCATGATCTCGCGATCGAGGTCGAAGCCGAGGTAGTTGCACGAGGCGAAATCGACCAGCCACCGGTCCGCCACGCGGATCCGGCGGCCGTCGATCTCGTCGATCACGGCGTCGGTCATCGGGTTCGAGCGCTTGAGCTCATCCAGGTCGGCGCATGCGGCCAGCCAGCGATCGATCCATCGGACATCGTCGCTGGGGCGCTGCGGCCCGGGCGTGGGTCGGCGCTCGGATTTCACAAGCGAGATATCGGCGGACGCAGGGGGATCTTGAGCACCGCGCGCTCCGGCGGAGGTGCGGCTAGCGTTCGCGATCGTGCCCGGCGGACGCAAAATCAGGATCGGCGTGCAGGTGCAGCCGCAGCAGGGGACCTTCACCGCGATGCGCGACACCTGGCTGCGGGCCGAGGAGCTCGGCGCCGACGCCGTGTTCACCTGGGACCATTTCTTTCCCCTGTACGGCGACCGGGACGGGGCCCATTTCGAGTGCTGGACACTGCTCGCCGCGATGGCGGAGGTCACCGAGCGGGTCGAGATCGGCGCGCTCGTGTCGTGTAACTCCTACCGCAACCCGAGCCTCCTCGCCGACATGGCGCGCACGGTCGACCACATCTCCGGCGGCCGCCTGATCCTGGGCATCGGCTCGGGCTGGTTCGAGCGCGACTACCTGGAGTACGGCTACGACTTCGGCACGGCGCCGTCTCGCCTGCGCGACCTCGACGCGGCGATGCCGGTCCTGCGCGAGCGGCTCGAGAAGCTGAACCCGGCACCGGTGCGCACGCCGATGCCGATCATGATCGGCGGCGCCGGCGAGAAGGTGACCCTGCGCATCGTCGCGCAGCACGCCGACATCTGGAACGCGTTCGGGGACCCGGCGGTGATGGCCCACAAGAGCTCCGTGCTCGACGAGTGGTGCCGGCGCACCGGCCGCGACCCGGCCGCCATCGAGCGCTCCGTCGGCGCCGTGCGGGCGGCGTCACTCCCCGATCTCGACCGCTACCTCGAGGTGGGCGTCACCCACATGATCATGGCGACCGGCGGCCCCGACTGGGATCTCAGCCTGCTGCGGAAGCTGGTTGAATGGCGTGACCGTCACTCGTGACCTCGGGGAGCCCGACCGGCAGCCGGTGAAGCAGCCCGATCGTCGCCCACAGGATGGCGAAGCCCAGGAGCTGCGTCGCGCTGATCGTTGAGCCGAGGAAGATGTAGTTGACGATCAGGGCCGTGGCGGGGAACGCCAGCTCGGCGAAGGTCGCGACCGACGCGGGCACCTTCTCGAGCCCGCGGTAGTAGAGCAGCAGGGCGATCAGCCCGGGGATCAGCGCCAGCGCCACGAGGCGCGGCCAGTCCGATGGGTGTGCCGACGCCGGCGGCGCCACCGCTCCCTCGATGACGGCGATCACGGCGAGCAGCGGGAGCGCGAGCGCGAACCGCAGGGCCGTGACCATCCGCGGCTCGATCGCCACGAGCGTGCGCCGCCCGAACGCCGTCGCCGCACCCCAGAGGGCCGCGGCCACGAGCGCCAGCACGGCCGCCCGGCCCTGCGCGCCGGAGAATGCCTCCGCGGGGGACATGGTCCCGAACGACAGCAGGTAGGTGCCGAGGAGCGCCGGGATCACGACCCAGACGAGCGACCGGCGCGGCCGCTCGTGCATCACGATCGCCGCGGCGGCGACGGCCCACAGCGGCTGCGTCTTCTGCAGCAGCACGACCACGTCGGGGTTGCCGTACTCGAACGCGGCGGTGAACGCGAGCGTGGCCAGCGCCGACCCGCCCCAGGCGACGCCGAGCGCCGCCAGCCACCCTCCGCGGTCCAGGCGGCGCAGGCTGTGACGGTGCCTGATCAGGTACGGCGCAACCATGGTCACGAGGATGATGTGCTCGTAGAAGACGATCGTGTAGGGCGACCAGCGCGCCGGGGTCGCCACGAGCGGCTGGCGCAGCGCGCCGTCGAAGCCCCACAGGGCCGCTCCGAGCGCGACCAGCGCGACGCTCGCCACCGGCGCGGTGAAGATCATTCGCCGTTTGGCCACTGGCCCATCCCCCTTCGTGTCGCAGCCGTCCCGCGGGAGCGGCCATGATACGCGGCGATGGCCAACCCTCGTGTCACGGTACTCACCGGCGGTGTCGGCGGGGCGCGCTTCCTGCAGGGACTGGTCGAGGTGGTTGATCCGGCGGCGGTCACGATCGTCGGGAACGTCGGTGACGACCTCGAGCCCTACGGCCTGCACGTCTCACCCGATCTCGACACGGTGCTCTACACGCTCACCGGCCGGATCGACCCCGATCGCGGCTGGGGCGTCCGCGGCGACACCCCGCGGGCGCTCGAGCAGGCCCGTGCGCTGGGAGCGGACGCCTGGTTCTGGCTGGGCGACCTCGACCTCGGCCTGCACCTCGCGCGCACGGAGTTCCTTCGCGCCGGGCAGCCTCTCAGCGCCGCCACCGCCCGCCTGGCGAAGGCCACGGGCCTGCGGGCGACGCTCCTTCCCGCCACCGACGACCGGCTGCGGACGATGGTCACGATCCCGGACGGCGAGGTCGACTTCCAGACGTACTACGTCCGCCGCCGCCACGCCGACCGCGTCCTCGGCCTGCGCTTCGACGGCGCGGCGGCCGCCCGGCCGGCCCCGGGAGTGCTGGAGGCCATCGCGGCCGCCGACGTGGTGGTGATCGCGCCGTCCAACCCGTTCATCTCGATCGACCCGATCCTGGCCGTGCCGGGCATCCGCGCGGCCGTCGCCGCCCGCCGCGAGCGGGTCGTGGCCGTGAGCCCGATCGTCGCCGGCCAGGCGCTGCGCGGCCCGGCCGCGGACATGCTCGACTCGCTGGGCCACGAGCCGTCGGCGGTCGGCGTCGCCGGTCTCTACCGGTCGCTGGCCGCGACGCTCGTGATCGATAGCGAGGACGCCCCCGCCGCGGACGACGTCGAGCGGCTCGGCGTCCACGCACGGGTGACGGCCGCGGTCATGACCGACGCGCCGACGCGGCGCGCGCTGGCGGCCGAGGCGCTCGCCGCCGGCGGCCTGCGGTCGTGACCGGCCGGCTCGAGGTGCTCGCGCTCGCCCACGCCGGCGAGATCGCCGCCGGTACCGACCTGGCCGGGATGGTGCTCGCGGCGGCGCCGCCGCTCGAGGACGGAGACGTCGTGGTGGTGACGCACAAGGCGGTCAGCAAGAGCGAGGGCCGGGTCGTCGACCTGGCCACGGTGGAGCCCTCGGCCGAGGCGATCGAGCTGTCCGCAGAGGGCGGGGACGCGCGGATGGCGGAGCTCGTGCTGCGGGAGAGCCGCCGGATCGTGCGCCGGCGCGGAGGTCTGCTGATCGCCGAGACGCATCATGGCTTCGTGTGCGCGAGCGCGGGCATCGATCGCTCGAACGGGCCGGCGGCCGGCTGGGCCGTGCTGCTGCCGGAGGATCCCGACGCGTCGGCCGCGCGGCTGCGGGCCGAGCTCGAGCGGCGCACCGGGCTGGGACTGGCGGTGATCGTGGCCGACACGATGGGGCGGGCCCTGCGCCGCGGCATCGTCGGCACCGCGATCGGCGTCAGCGGCCTGGAGGCGCTGCGGAGCTACGCGGGCGCGTTCGACCCGACCGGGTACGAGCTGCGCACGACGGCCGTGGCGGTCGCCGACGAGCTGGCCGCCGCCGCCGACCTCGTGATCGGCAAGCTCGAGCGCGCGCCGGCGGCACTGGTTCGCGGGTACAGGGCGGAGGGCGACGGCTCGGGCCGCGACCTCGTGCGCGACGCCACCGACGATCTGTTCAGGTAACGCGCGCAGGACCGTGCAGAAGCCGCCGGGCCAGTGCCAGGTCTGCGGGAGTGTCCACATCGCGCGCGAGCCCCGGCCGATCGATGACGACCACTCCCAGCCCGTGCTCGACCGCTCGCGCGGCGTGCACCGCGGCGCTTCTGGGTGTCCCGAAGGCGGGCTCGAGGGCGGCGGCCGGGCACACCCAGAGTGCGTTTGTGCCCCCGTCATGCGCACGCCCGACGACGGCGGTCGAGCCGCCCCCCGCCTCGATCAGCGCGGCCACGTCGTCCACCTCGAGGAGCGGCAGGTCGCCGGCCAGGTAGAGCACGGCGCCCGCCGGCGCGGGCAGGTGGGCACGGGCGTGCACGAGCCCCTCGTTCCAGGGCAGGCCGGCATCGGACACGCACGCGACGCCGAGCCCGCCGGCAAGCGCCGGCGCGGCCGGGTCGGAGCTCACGAGCGCCACCCGGCCCGCGTCCGCGGCGACGGCCGTACGGGCGACGTGCGCGACCATCGCCGCCATCAGCCGGGTGCGCTCGGCGACCGTCAGGGCGGGAGCGAGCCGCGACTTGGCGGCGGCGAGATGCTTCAGGGGGATGAGGACGTCGGTCTTCACCGGCGCACACGCCTCGTTACGAACCTTGCAGGATCTGCCGCTTGGCCTCGGCGAACTCTCCGTCGGTGAGCGCGCCCTGACTGTGCATCTCGACCACACGGCTGAGCGCGTCGGCCAGCCGGTCGGGCCGCGCATCCGCGGCCGCGGCACCGACGACGCGGCTCATGTGCCCGCCCAGCTTTGCCCGGGCCTCGTACGGCGAGACCTGATCGGCGCGCAGGCGCCCCGCTCGACCCGCCCGGCAAGGCTCTCGCCGAGCGGGGTGTCTTCGACGGGCAGCCGGCGCCTGAGCATCCAGCGATGATAGAGGCCGATCTAGACTCCCGGCGATTCGATGCTCGAGATCGGCTACAAGGCTTCCGCGGAGCAGTTCGACGCCACCGAACTGCTCGGCTACGCGCGGCTCGCGGAAGATTTGGGATTCGACAGCATCGCCGTGTCTGACCACTTCCAGCCGTTCCGGCACACCGGCGGCCATGCGCCGGCCGCCCTGCCCTGGCTGGGGGCGCTCGCGGCGACGACGTCGCGCGCGCGACTCGGCACCAGCGTGTCCACGCCGACCATGCGCTTCCACCCCTCCGTGCTGGCGCAGGCGTTCGCCACCATCGAGAACCTCGCGCCGGGACGGATCTTCGTGGGCGTCGGCACCGGCGAGGCGCTGAACGAGGTGCCCGCCACCGCGATGGCCTGGCCCGGCTTCTCGGAGCGGCTCGGCCGGCTCGAGGAGGCGGTGGCGCTGATGCGGCAGCTGTGGACCGAGGAGCGGGTGACGTTCGAGGGGCGCTGGTATCAGACCGCGCGGGCGACCGTGTACGACCGGCCGTCGCGGCCGATCCCGATCCTGGTTGCGGCGGCGGGGCCGCGGGCGGCCCGGTTCGCAGGGCGGATCGGGGACGGCTTCATCACCACCAGCGGCAAGCCGGCCGAGCTCTACACCGAGACGCTGCTGCCCGCCGTCGACGAGGGTCTGCGCAAGAGCGGCCGCGACGCTGCGAGCTACGAGCGGCTGATGGAGGTGAAGGTGTCCTACGCCGCCGACGTCGAGACCGCGATCGCCGACTGCCGCTACTGGGCGCCGCTCGCGCTGCCCGCCGAGGCCAAGCAGGGAGTCGACGATCCGATCGAGCTCGAGCGGCTGGCCGACGCCGACGACGTCCACCCGGAGAGCCGGTTCATCGTCTCGGCCGATCCCGAGGAGGTGGCCGAGCGCATCGCGGCGTACGTCGGGCTGGGATTCGGGCACGTGGTCGTGCACGCGCCCGGTGCCGACCAGGCAGGGTTCCTGCGCCGGTTCGCGGCCGACGTCATGCCCAGGCTGCGCGAGCGGTTCTAAAGGCCGGCGAGCGGCCGGGCGCCGGCTTGGCGCCGCCAGGTCGGCCAATTGGCGCTTCGAGACAATGCCAATTGGCCATCACCGCGAGGCGGCCTGTCAGGAGCGCTTCTACAGGCCGGCGACGGCCGGCGCGAGCTCGGCGCCGAGCCGGTGCACCGTGTCGAGGTCATCGTGCATCAGATGCTGCAGCATCATGCGCTCGACGCCGGCGCCCGCGAGCGCCGCGAGCTGCTCGGCCGCCTGCGCGACCGTCCCGTGGATCCAGGTGCTGTGGTCATCCTCGTCCATGCCCGCGTCGGCCATCCGCCGGGCGCGGCGGGCGACGTCGGCCTCGTCGGAGCCCACGAGCACGGTGGCCATCACCGAGAGCACGAGCGACGCGGGGTCACGGCCGTGCCGCTCGCACGCCTCGTCCAGGCGCCGCCGCACGGCCCGGCAATCGGCCGGGGTGGCGCTCACGAGGTTGTACTCCTGCGCCAGGCGGGCGGCGACCGAGACCGTCCGCCGCCTGCCCGAGCCGCCGATGATCACCGGCGGATGCGGGCGCTGCACGGGCATGGGCAGGGCCTCGCAGTCGTCCAGCCGGTAGTGGCTGCCGGCGTAGGAGAACGTCTCATTCGTCCACTGGCCGACGATGATCTCGGCCTGCTCCTCGAACACCTCCATCCGCTCCCCGAGCGGTGGGAAGGGGAAGCCGAACTCGGTGTGCTCACGCTCGAACCAGCCCGCGCCGAGGCCGAGCTCCGCGCGCCCGCCGGAGATGTGGTCAACGGTGGTGGCGGCCCGTCCGAGCACCGACGGGTGGCCGGAAGGTCGTGGGCGAGACCATCGTCCCGAGCCGGATGCGCTCGGTGCAGGCCGCGAGGCCGGCCAGCGTCGTCCAGGCATCGAGCGAGCCGAGCGCCGGGCCCTCGTCGTCGACCGACCGGTAATGGTCGGAGCGGAAGAGCCCCTCGAGGCCGGAGCGCTCGCACGCATCGGCGAGCGCGATCCACTGCGGCCACGTGACGCCCTCCTGGCCCTCGATCATCAGGCACAGACGCATGCGCCCGGACGCTACCACGCCCCCGCCCGAGCACATATTTACGAATGGTTTGCATGGAAGTAACCCGTGACACAACCCTTGCCGCCAGACTGGTTCCGTCCGTACCACAGCGGCGTGCTCCCCCGAGTGCGTCGCGTCATCGGCGGCCGTCCCGTGTGGGCAAGCCGGCGAGAACCCCCGGAGGGGGAAGCGCTCGGGGCTCCTGTTCGGGGAGCCCCGGGCGCAGTCACCCACGGCGCGTGCGGCGACGATGGGTTGGTAGAAGCCCGTCTCCTCCGGCATCCGCCACACGACATCCTCGAAGCCGGCCCGGCCCAGCGCGTCCGAGAGCGCAGCGCGAGAGAGCGCGCGGTAGGTCGTCCTCCGCTCGGTGACGTTCCAGTCGTCCAGGCCGCCGTCCATGATGAAGTGACGGAGGGCGTAGCGGTCGTCAGACAGCCAGTCCCAAACCTGGAACACGATCCGCTCGCCGGCTTCGGTGGCGAACCGGCGCGGCACGTCGCCGGAGGGTCGTTCGCGCAACGCCTCGTCGTAGTCGCGGATGGAGACCAGCAGCACCCCGCCGGGGCGCAGGGCCCGTCGGAAATTGCGGCACACGCGGCGTCCAGGTCGGCGTCATCGAGCAGGTGCGGCAGCGCGTTGTCGAACGACACCGCCGCGTCGAAGCTGCCCGCCCCATCAACGTCGAGCACGCGCAGGTCCGCCACTGCGGTGGCGATGGTGAGCCGGCGTGCCGACGCCTCACGCGCGCAGCGCGCGACCGACTCCCGGCTGATGTCGGTCGCGGTCACCGAGAAGCCTGCTCGGGCCAACCCGATGGCCTGCGTGCCGATGCCGCAGGATGCGTCCAGCACCGCGCCGGAGCTCAGGCCGAGGTCGCGCAGAAGGCCGGTGATGACACGCGCCTGTCGCGTGATCGTCGCGTCCCAGTCGGCGAAGATGAGGTGGTACTCGGCGGCCAGGTCGTCGTAGAACTCCGCCGGGGTATCGTCGGGCGTCATGAGCTCGCCAGAAGTCCGGGTTCAGCCTACGCGCGCACGTGGCCGTCGCCGTGGACGACGTACTTGGTCGTCGTCAGCTCCTCGAGGCCGACCGGGCCGCGGGCGTGCAGGCGACTGGTCGAGTTGCCGATCTCGGCGCCCATCCCGTACTCGCCGCCGTCGGTGAAGCGGGTGGATGCGTTGACGTACACGGCGGCGGCATCGACCTCGTTGCAGAAGCGGTCGGCGGCCGCCTCGTCGGCGGTGACGATCGCCTCGGAGTGCCCGGTGCCGTGGCGGTTGATGTGGTCGATGGCGGCATCGAGCGAGTCGACCGTCCCGACGGCGATCTTCATGTCGAGGAACTCGGTCGCGAAGGCCTCCTCGCCCTCGCAGATCTCGACCCCGGCGGCCTCGAGCTCGGTGCAGATGCGGGCCAGGAGCTCGGGCCGGTCGCGGTGCACGAGCAGCGTCTCGGCCGCGTTGCACACTCCCGGCCGCTGCACCTTGGCGTTGAGCACGATCGCCACCGCCTGTCGGCATCGGCGGAGGCGTCGACGTAGACGTGGCAGTTGCCGCCCGCGGCCGCCAGCACCGGGATGCGCGACTCGCGCAGCAGCATCTTCTTCAGCTCCTCGCCGCCGCGGGGGATGACGACGTCGGCCGTCGCGGGGTCGGCGATCAGGCGTGCCAGCTCGGCATGACCGCCCTCGACCGCCGTCACGGCGTCGGCCGGAAGGCCGGCCTCGACCAGCGCCTCGCGGACGACGTCGACCAGCACCCGGTTGGTGTGCGCCGCCATCCGCGAGCCGCGCAGGATGCAGGCGTTGGCCGACTTCAGGCACAGCGCGGCCGCGTCGACGGTCACGTTCGGGCGGGCCTCGTACACCACGAGCACGACGCCCGAGCGGGCACGCGCAGCTTGCGGATGCGGATGCCGCTCGGAGCCGTGAACTCGCGGATGGTCTGGCCCACCGGATCGGTCAGCCGCGCGACCGCGCGCACCGCCTCGGCCAGGTCGGCGACCCGGCCGGGATCGAGTGCGAGCCGGTCGCGGATCGCCGGGCGCTCGCCGGCAGCCGCGCTCGGCATCGATCTGCGTTTGCGGCCAGGATCTCGTCGACGCGCCGCTCGAGGCCGAGGGCGATCTGCTCGAGGGCCGCGTCGCGGACGGCCGTGGACGTCGCGGCCAGCCGGCGGGCGGCGCCGCGCGCGCTCGGCGGGCTGCAGGGTGGCGCTCACAGGAGCACCAGATCGTCGCGGAGAACGGCCTCGGGCAGGCCGCGGCGGCCGGCGGCCTGGGCCAGTTCGCCCGCGTCGTAGCGGCTGACGCCGACCGCGAACGGCGCCGCCGTCGGGGCCGACCAGCTCGACCGCGTCGCCGGCGCCGAACGAGCCGTCGACGCGATCACCAGGCCCACCGGGAGCAGGCTCGTGCCCCGCTCGGACACCGCCCGCCGGGCGCCGTCGTCCACCATCAGCCGTCCGCGCACGGGCGTTCCGTAGCTTCAGCCAGAGCTTGTATGCCGACGGCAGGGCCGAGGCGGCCGGGAAGCGCGTGCCCGGTCCGCGGCCGGCGGCGGCCTCCGTGATCGCGCCCGCGGTCAGGCCCGACGCGATCACGGCCTCCACGCCGCCCGACCCGGCGACCTGGGCCGAGCGCAGCTTCGCGGCGATCCCGCCCGAGCCCCAGCCCGATCGGGCCGGCGCCGACTCCGCGACGGCCTCCACCTGAGCCGCGTCCAGGATCTCGGGAATCAGGCGCGCATCCGCCGACGAGGGATCGCGGTCGTACACGCCGTCGATGTCGGTCAGGAGCACCAGAAGCCTCGCCTGCAGCATAAGCGCGACATGCGCGGCCAGCGCATCGTTGTCGCCGAACGTGATCTCGTCGGTGGCGGTCGAATCGTTCTCGTTCACGACCGGCACGACGTTCCACGACATCAGCCGGCGGAGCGTTCGGCGGGCGTTGACATACGAGCTGCGGCGATGGATGTCGGCCTCGGTCAGGAGCACCTGGCCGGCGTGCAGGCCGCGCCCGGCAAACGCGCCCTGCCAGTGCAGCTGCAACAGCGTCTGGCCGAGGGCGGAGGCGGCCTGGAGGTCGCCCAGCGCGCGCGGGCGGATGGTCTTGCCCAGCTCTCCGAGCCCGAGTGCGACCGCGCCCGAGCTGACGACCACCACGGGCATGCCGGCCGTAACGAGCTCGGCGCACTCGCCCGCGAGGCGCTCGAACACGGGCAGGCGCGGCCGCCCGGCCTCGTCCACGAGCGTGCTCGACCCGACCTTGACGACCACCGTCCGGCGCAGGCCGGGACTGCGATCAGCCATGGCTCACCGCCGATCGCGCCCGCGCGAGCTGGCCGTGGAGCGCCTCCAGCGGCTGGCGCGCGGCGGCCGCCTCGACCGCGGTCGGCGAGTCGAAGCGCTCACCCGCGGCCACCCGCGCCGCCACCTCGGCGTGCGCCGCCCGAAACGGCATGCCCTCGCGCACGAGCCGCTCGGCCAGGTCGGTGGCAACCGTGGTGCCGTCGCCGGCAGCTGCGGCCATCCGGCCGGCGTCCACCTGCAGGCCCTCGATGCACACCCGCAGCGCGGCCAGCGCCCCGAGCAGGTCGTCGACCTGGTCGAAGCCCGCCCGCTTGTCCTCCTGCAGGTCGCGGTTGTAGGCGAGCGGGACGCCCTTGAGCGTCGCCAGCAGCCCGGCCAGCCGGCCGACGGCGGTGCCGGCCTTGCCGCGGGCCAGCTCGGCCGGGTCGGGATTCTTCTTCTGCGGCATCATCGACGAGCCGGTCGCGGCGGAGTCGTCGAGCTGGGCGAATCCGTACTCGGCCGAGGTCCACAGCACCAGCTCCTCGGCCAGCCGCGACAGGTGCACAATGCGAGCGTCGCACGCGAACACGAGCTCCGCGCAGTAGTCGCGGTCGGCGACGGCGTCGAGCGAGTTCTCGAACACGGCCGCGAAGCCGAGCTCCTCCGCCACCCACGCCGGGTCGAGCGGCAGGCTCGAGCCGGCCAGCGCCGCGGCCCCGGCGGGCTCACATCGGCGCTCGCGTGCACCTGGGCGAGCCGGGCCATGTCGCGGCGCAGCGACCACACGTGCGCCGCCAGGTGCTGGCCGAGCCACACCGGCTGGGCGCGCTGGCCGTGCGTGTAGCCCGGGCATGCAGCGCGTCGCCGTCGCGGTCGGCCACGTCGAGCAGGGCGAGCGCGAGGCCGCGCACGCCCTCCGCCAGCCGGTCGCAGGCGTCCTTCACCCACAGCCGCATCGCGGTCTGCACCTGGTCGTTGCGGCTGCGGCCGGCGTGCACCCACGGCCCCAGGTCGCCGAGCAGCCGCTCGATCGCCGAGTGCACGTCCTCGTCGGAGGCGTCCGGCTCGATCTCGATGGTCTCGAGGGCGACGCACGATGCGCGTCGGCGGTCTCGGCCGGGATCAGCCCCTGGCGGGCCAGCATGCGGGCATGCGCAGCGCTCGCCCGCAGGTCGAAGGGCAGCAGCCGGCGGTCGACGTCGAGCGAGGCGGTGAACGCCAGCATGACGGGGTCAGGCCGCCCGCCAGGCGGCCGGCCCACAGGGTGGTCGTCACGCCGCGCGGCCTCCTTGGCGGCCGCGGCCTCGGTCGCCGCGGCCCACGTCTTGGTGGGCAGCGACCACACGTGGATGAAGCCGGCCGCCGCGCCGTGCTGGAAGCTGTCGCCCTGCTCGTAGGTGGCCAGGCCGTGGTCGTACAGCGACCGAGGCGGCGCGCCGGCCGACTGACGCCGCAGGAGCCGCGGTAGAGCCGCACCCGGGCGACGCCGGTGACCACGCCGCGCGGTCGTGTCCATGAACGCCTGCCAGCGCGGCCCGAAGCGGCGAGAACCAGAGGCCGTTGTAGACGAGCTGGGCGTAGCGGCCGGCCAGCTCGGCCTTGGCGTGGGCCAGGTCGCGCTCGCACACGAGCTCCTCGACCCCGGCGTAGGCGGTCATGAGCAGCGGCCGCGGCCGGCACCTCGTACACCTCGCGGCTCTTGATCCCGACCAGCCGGTTCTCGATCATGTCGATGCGGCCGACGCCGTGCGCACCGGCGAGCGCGCCGGCCCGGGCGATCAGCGTCACCAGGTCGAGCCGCTCGCCGTCGATCGCCACCGGCACGCCCGGCCTCGAACTCGATCTCGACCTGCTGGCGGCGCGGGCAGCGCGCGCTCGGGCGCCATGGTGAGCGCGAAGGCCTCCTCGGGCGGCGCGAGCCACGGATCCTCCAGCGGCCCGGCCTCGATCGAGCGGCCCCACAGGTTGTGGTCGATGGAGTACGCCGCGCCGGACTTGACCGGCACGTCGATGCCGTGCTCGCTCGGCGTAGGCGATCTCCTGCTCGCGGGTCATGCCCCAGTCGCGCACCGGCGCCAGCACCGCCAGGTCGGGCGCGAGCGCCGCCACGGCCGTCTCGAACCGCACCTGGTCGTTGCCCTTGCCGGTGCAGCCGTGGGCGACGGCGGTCGCGCCGTGCTCGCGGGCGACCCGCACGAGCCAGCGGGCGATGAGCGGCCGCGACAGTGCCGAGACCAGCGGGTAGCGACCCTCGTAGAGGGCGCCGGCCTGCAGCACGGGCAGCACGAACTCGGTGGCGAACTCGTCGCGCGCGTCCACGATCACGACGTCGCCGGCGCCGGCCGCGCGGGCCCGGCGCTCGACCAGCTCGGGGTCGATGCCCTGGCCGACGTCGACCAGCAGGGCGATCACCTCGGCGCCGTACTCGTCGGCCAGCCAGCGCAGCGCCACCGACGTGTCGAGGCCACCCGAGTAGGCGAGCACGATCTTCTCAGCCACGGTCCCGTCCTTCCTATTCAACGATCATCGCCAGCAGCGCCTTCTGGGCGTGCAGCCTGTTCTCCGCCTCGTCCCACACGGCCGAGCTCGGCCCCCAGAGCACGCCGCGGGTGATCTCCTCGCCGCAGTGCGCCGGCAGACAGTGCAGGACGACATGTCCGGCGGCGGCATGGGTGAGCAGCCGCGCGTTCACCTGGTAGGGAGCAAGCGCCGCCAGCCGCCGCTCGCGCTCGTCCTCCTGGCCCATGCTGGTGAACGTGTCGGTGACCACCGCGTCGGCGCCCGTGACCGCCGCGACCGGATCCTCGCCGACTTCGACGGCGAGCGCGGCCTCCGCGCTCAGCTGGGCCGGGTCGGGCTCGTATCCCGGGGGCGCCGCCACCACGACCTGCATGCCGGTCATGACCGCGGCGGTCGCCAGCGAGTGAAACACGTTCGATCGGCCGTCCCCGACCCAGGCCAGCCGCCGGCCGGCGAGGGCGCCGAGGCGCTCGCGCAGCACCTGCAGGTCGGCCAGGGCCTGGCACGGGTGGTGCTCGTCGGTGAGCCCGTTGATCACGGGCACCGACGCCGCCGCCGCGAGCTCCTGGACGCGAGAATGCGCGTGCGTGCGGATCACGATCGCATCGAGGTAGCGTGAGAGCACCGCGCCCGTGTCCTCGATCGGCTCGCCCCGGCCGAGCTGGCTCTCGCCCGCCGCCAGGTGCACCGCGTGCCCGCCGAGCTGCACCATCCCCACCTCGAACGACACCCGCGTGCGGGTCGAGGGCTTCTCGAAGATCATCCCCAGCGCGCGGCCCGGCAGCCACGGGTGCGGCAGCCGCTTTGACTGCAGCGTCTTCAGGTGGTCGGCCAGATCGAGGATCGCCTCGATCGCACCGCTCTCGAGGTCGTCGACGCGCAGGAAGTCGCGCCCCTTCAGCCCGGCCGCCGCGATCGGACGCTCCGTCACCGCCTCATGCGCTGGCATGCGCCGCCTCCGCGCCGATCCGGTCGCACAGCTCGAGCAGGTCCGCGCCGGTGTAGGGCTCGCGCGCGATCACGAGCACGACATCGTCACCCGCGATCGTGCCCGCGACCTCGGCCAGCTCGGCGACGTCGAACGCACGCGCGACCGGCATCGCGTTCGCGGGGGCGGTCTTGAGCACCGCAAGGTTGCCGGACGGCTCCATCCCGCGCACCAGGCTCAGCGCCTCGCGCAGCCGGGTGGTCGGGTCGGCGGGCTCGTCCTCGACCGGTAGCGCATACACCAGGTGCCCGTCCTTGCGCACCCGCACGGCGCCGAGGCGCTCGAGGTCGCGCGACACCGTGGCCTGCGTGACGTGGACGCCCTGGCCGGCAAGCAGCTCGACGAGCTGGGGCTGCGACGTGACGGGGCGGCGGTCGAGCAGAGAGGCGATCAGCTGGCGGCGGTCGGACATGACTGCATGACTATACAGAATCACGGATGTTCATGCAAAAGGAATGGTGCCGTCCACCAGCCCGCGCCCGATCACGACCGCATCCGCGCCTGCCGCGACCGCTGCGGCAACGTCGGCCGCCGAGCCGACACCGCCCGCGCTCAGCAGAAGCCCCGGCACCAGGGCGCGCACGCCGGCGATGAGTTCCAGGTCGGGCCCCCGGCCCGTGCCGTCGCGGTCGATGCCGGTGACCAGGAAGTCGCGCGCGCCCGCATTCGACGAGCCGGGTGACGAACGCCGCCGCATCGGTACCCGTGTCCTCGATCCAGCCGTGGGTGCGCACGCGCCCGTCGCGGCAGTCGAGCGCGACCACCACGCGGCCCGTTTCCGCGGCGATCCGCCCACCAGGTCCGGCTCGGCCGCGGCCAGCGTGCCCACCATCACCCGCGCCGCGCCCAGCTCGAGCGCCGAGGAGATCTGGGCCGCGCTGCGGATCCCGCCACCGAGCTGCAGCCGCAGGCCGGGCACGTCCATGAGGCCCTGAAGCAGCCGCCCGTGCTCCTCGGAGCGCTCGCCCGTGCGGGCCGCGTCGAGGTCGACGACGTGCAGCCACCCCGCTCCGGCCGCGGCATAGCGGCGGGCCAGGTCGACCGGCGCGAACGGGTACGTCGTGACCTGGTCGTAGCGGCCCTGGTGGAGCCGGACGACCCTGCCCCCGACCAGATCGATGGCCGGCAGCACGAGCCCACCGGAGAGATCGACCCTCTCGCCACGTGTTAGCATGCTAAAATGATATCACGATGACAGAGGCTCCCTTGCCCACCGCTCCTGCCGCCGATTGGCGCACGCCCGAGGTCGACGACCTGTGCGACGCGCTGCTCGGATTGCGCAGCCGTGACGAGGTGGCGGCGTTCCTGCGCGATGTCTGCTCGCTGCACGAGCTCGGCGTGCTCTCACACCGCTGGCACGCCGCCCGCCTTCTCGACCAGGGCGTCCCCTACGCGCAGGTGGCTCAGCGCGTGCACGGATCCACCACCACCGTCACCCGCGTCGCGCACTGGCTGCGGCACGGCGAGGGCGGCTACCGGCTGGTGCTCGACCGGCGGGCGAAGCAGAAATGACGCGCCGGTTCCGGTTGGCGCTGCCCTCGAAGGGGCGGCTGCACGAGCCCGCCCTCGACCTCGTTCGGGCAGCGGGCTTCGAGCTCGAGGGCGGCGGCCGCTCCCTGTTCGCCCACTGCTCGCAGTGGGACGTCGAGGTGCTCTTCGCGCGCGCCGAGGACATGCCCGCGTGGGCCGTCGACGGCGCGGTCGAGGCCGCCGTGGTCGGGCGCGACCAGCTGCTCGAGGCGGACACCGGGCTCGAGGAACTGGTGCCCCTCGGCTTCGGCCGCTGCTCGCTGCAGGTGGCCGTGCCGGCCGGGGCGGCCACCGAGTCGGTGAACGACCTCGACGGGCTGCGGGTGGCCACCTCCCACCCCCGCATCACCGCCGCGTTCTTCTCGGAGCGGGGCATCGCCGTCGAAACCGTGGCGGTGCGCGGCTCGGTCGAGCTCGCGCCGCGCCTGGACGCGGCCGAGGCGATCGTCGATCTCGTCCAGAGCGGCGAGACGATGCGCCAGAACGGCCTGCGGCCGATCGCGACCGTGCTCGACTCCGAGGCCGTGCTCGTGGCCCGCCCCGACCTGGAGCCGGCCCAGCGGCGGGTCGCCGACGAGCTGTCCACGGTGGTCCGAAGCGTCATCGCCGCCCGCGGCCGCCGCTACCTGATGCTGAACGCCCCTGATGACGCGCTCGACACCGTGATCGGCCTCCTGCCCGGGCTCGATTCCCCGACGGTACTGCCGCTGGCGCGGACCGGCTGGCACTCCGTGCACGCGGTCGTCGAGCAGCGGCTGGTCATCGAGCTCCTCGAGCCGCTTGCGGGCGGCCGGCGCCCGCTCGCTGCTCGTGCTCCCCATCCACAACCTGATCCCGTGACGGGCACCGCGACGATCCGTCCCGAGCTGGCCGGCCTGACCGCCTACCGGTGGCAGGAGACCCTGCCCGGCCAGACCCGCCTGTCGCGGTTCGACATGAACGTCCCGCCGCTGGCTCCGGACTGGTACCCGCGCGAGCTCGCGCGCCTGGCCCGCGTCTCCCCGGCCGCCTACCCCGACGCCACCTACGCCGCCCTGCGCGAGGCGCTCGCCGCCTACACGGGCTTCCCTCGCCGAGCAGATCATTCCCACCGCCGGCTGTGACGAGGCGCTGCTCGTGTGCGGCCTCCTGACCCTCGGCCCCGGCAAGCGGGCCTATGTCCGCTCTCCCCACTACGGGTACTACTCGATCGTCACCCGCATCACCGGGGCCGAGCTCGTGCACGACCCCTCGGCGCCGGTCGACCTCACCTGGGTGTGCGCACCGCACAACCCCAGCGGCGCGGATGCCGTGCCCGAGGACGTGGCCGAGCGCGACGGCCTGGTCGTGATCGACCAGGCCTACGTCGAGTTCGGCGGCGCCGACCTCGCGGGGCTCGTGCGCGAGCGCCAGAACACCGTCGTGCTGCGGACGTTCTCAAAGGCGTTCGCCCTGGCCGGTGAGCGCGTCGGCTACATCCTGGCGCCGCCCGGGCTGGCGCCGCGGCTCGACGCCCTGCGTCCGCCCGCCTCGATCGGCGTGCATGCCGCGGCCCTGGCCGAGCTGGCGCTGCGCAACATCGACGAGATGCGGGAGCGGGTGCGCGCGACGTGCGCGGAGCGCGACCGGATCGCGGCCGAGCTGGGCGCGGGCGGGTACACCGTCGCGCCGACGTGCGCCAACTTCGTGCTGGTCGACCTCGGCGGCCCCGCCGCGCCGGTTGCGCGCCGCCTGCTCGAGCGCGGCATGGTCGTGCGCACCTTCACCGAGCCCCTGCTGCAGAACTGCATCCGCATCAGCCCGGCCACGCCGGCCGACAACGACCGGCTGCTCGAGGACCTGTGCGGGCGGGCGCCGGAACGGTACGGCCGGGCATCGCCCTGCCCGCACGGGCGAGACGGAGCGGCGGACGCGCGAGACCGACATCCGCTGCCGCGTCTCGCTCGACGGCTCGGGTCGCGCGCGCGGTCGCCACCGGCATCGGCATGCTCGACCACATGCTCACCGCCCTGGCGGCGCACTCGCTGATCGATCTCGACCTGACGTGTTCGGGCGATCTGTGGGTGGACGAGCACCACACGGTCGAGGACGTCGCCATCGTGCTCGGCCAGGCGCTCGATCGCGCCCTGGGCGAGCGCACCGGCATCCGCCGCTTCGGCGACGCCCGGGCGCCGCTCGACGAGGCGGTGGCCCACGCGGTCGTCGACCTGGGCGGCCGCGGGATCGCCGAGATCGCGCTGCCGCTGCAGGGCGAGCGCGTGGGCGGCCTGCCGGCGTCGCTCGTGCCGCACTTCTTCGACAGCCTGTCCCGGCACGGGCCGCATCGGCATCCACCTGTCCGGGACGGGCCGCGACGATCACCACCTGCTCGAGGCGGCGTTCAAATCGCTCGCGCTCGCACTGCGGCAGGCGTGGGAGGCCGACCCGCGCCGCGGCGGGGCCGTGCCGAGCACCAAGGGGACGCTGTGAGCGAGGTCGTCGTCGTCGACTACGGCGCCGGCAACCTGCGCAGCCTCCGCACCGGGCTCGAACGGGCCGGGGCGAGCGTGACGGTCACCGCGGATGCCGATCGGGTCGCGGCCGCGGCGCGCGTGCTGGTGCCCGGGGTCGGGGCGGCGGGCGCCGCGATGGCGGCCCTCGAACGGGGCGGCCTGCGGCGGGCGATCCTGGCGGCGGCGTCAGCCGGGGCGCACGTGTTCGGCATCTGCCTCGGACTCCAGCTCCTGTTCGAGCGCAGCGAGGAGGGCGGGGTCGAGTGCCTCGGCCTCCTGCCCGGGCGGGTCGCAGCGATGGGGTTCGCCGGCCGGCTGCCGCACATGGGCTGGAACGACGTCATCGCCGAACGCGACCACCCGCTCGCGGGCGGCCTGCCCGCGGTCTGCTACTTCGCCCACTCCTACGCGGTCGAGCCGGCGGCCGCGGACACCGTGCTGGCCACGACCGACCTCGACGGCCACCGGTTCACCTCGGTGGCGGGGCGCGGACGCGTTGCGGGCACACAGTTTCATCCCGAGAAGAGCGGCCCGGCCGGCCGCGAGCTCCTGCGCTCGTTCCTGGCCTGGAGCGGCGATGTTGCGTAGGCGCATCATCCCCTGCCTCGACGTGCGCGGCGGGCGGCTCGTGAAGGGCGTTGCATTCCGCGACCTGCGCGACTGCGGCGACCCGGTGGTCGCGGCCGAGCGGTACGCGGCGGCGGGCGCCGACGAGATCGTGTGGCTCAACATCGACGCCCACGCCGAGGCATGGCAGGGGCTCCTGCGCGCCGTGGAACGGGCGGCCGAGCGGGTGGACGTCCCGCTCTGCGTGGGCGGCGGGATCGATCGGCCGCAGCGCGCGCGAGAGCTGCTGCTGGCGGGCGCGGACAAGATCTCGGTCAACTCCGCGGCGCTGCGACACGCCCGGAGCTGATCGACACGCTGGCCGAGATGCTCGGCAACCAGTGCGTGGTCGTCGCGATGGACGCCGCCCGCGGCGACGGCGGCTGGTGGACGTACTCGCGGGGCGGCATGCAGGCCACCGGCATCGAGGCGGTCGGGTGGGCCGAGGAGGCCGCGCGGCGCGGTAGCGGCGAGCTGATCGTGACGAGCATCGACGCCGACGGCGGCCGCCGCGGCTACGACCTCGAGCTGATCGAGCGCATCCGTGCCCGCGTCCGCGTGCCCGTGATCGCGTCCGGCGGGGCGGGCGGCGCCGCCGACATGATCGCGGCGCTGCGGGCCGGCGCCGACGCGGCGCTCGCGGCATCCATCTTCCACGACGGCGAGACGACGCCGGGCGACGTCAAGCGGGAGGTGGCGGCATGCGGCCTGCCGGTGCGGACGTAACGGTGCCCGCGGGGGCGCTCCTGCCGTGCGTCGTCCAGGACGCCGACACCGGCCGGGTGCTCATGCTGGCCCACGTCGACGCCGAGGCGATGGAGGCGACCAGGCGCACGGGCGAGGCGCATTTTCACTCCCGCTCGCGCGACCGGCTGTGGCGCAAGGGCGAGACGTCGGGCAATGTCCTGCGGGTCGTCGAGATCCGGGCCGACTGCGACGGCGACGCGATCCTGATCCTGGCCCACCCGGCCGGGCCGACGTGCCACACGGGGAGCGTGTCGTGCTTCGGCGACGGGGCGCCGGTGCTGGCGGAGCTGGCCGACGTGATCGCCGAGCGGGCGACGGCGGGCGGCGAGGAGTCCTACGTCTCGGGCCTGCTCGCGGGCGCGCGCGAGCGCGTCCAGCGCAAGGTCGGGGAGGAGGCGGTCGAGGTGCTCCTGGCGGAGCCGGCGAGCGAGCACCTGGTCGCCGAGGTGGCCGACCTGTGGTTCCACAGCATGCTGCTGCTCGCCCGCGACGGCCTCGACCCGCTCGCGCCGCTGCGCGAGCTGCGCCGCCGCCGCAATGCCCCCCGCCGCGAGGCGTGACAAGAGCGTCACGATTCTCGCACGCAAACCAACCGGGGACTGTCCCCGGTTTGGGGTTACGGCGTGCCGATGCTGCGGCCCGCGCGGTCGGGGCGGGGCAGGGCGGCGTGGGCGGCGGCGATCGCGCGCACTCGTTCGAGCACCGCGGCGCCCGCCGGGCCGGCGCGGCCCGTGGCGGCCGAGACGTGCAGCATCATCTGCTCGGCGGTCGCGATCTCCTCGCCGCCGTCGGCGTGGTGGAGCGAGTGGAAGAGGTGCAGCCGCTTTTCGTCGCAGCCGAGCACCTGGGTGGCGACCACCAGCCGGTCGCCGGCCGAGGCCTCCCGCAGGTGCGAGAGGTGGGTCTCGACCGTGAAGTAGCTGCCCACGTCGGCGAGGTAGGCGGAGTCGATCCGGATCAGGAGCAGGAGCGCATCGGTCGCATCGCCGAACACCTGCAGGTAGCGGCTCTCGTGGGCGTGCCCGTTGTAGTCCACCCACTCGGCGGGGACGGTTGCCTCGTGCAGGCGCAGCGGCCGCGAGATGTCGACGTCGGCGCGGGGTGTGGCCGCGGCGGCGTCGAAGAGCGCCTGCTCGTGCTCGCGAAGCGCCGCGCCCGCGGCGTAGTCCTGTGTGCGCAGACCCTGGATCACGGCCACCAGGCAGTCGTCGCGCAGCTGCTCGAGCTCGCGGATCGAGCGTCCCGCCGCCTGCGCGTCGGACTGGGCCACGAGCTTCTCGATCAGCGCATCGGTCAGCTCGGGAACGTCGGTCAGCTTGGTCCACGGCCACTGCAGGGCCGGTCCGAACTGGGCCATGAAGTGGCGCATGCCCGCATCGCCGCCGGAGATGCGGTAGGTCAGGAACGACCCCATGAATGACCAGCGCAGGCCCGCGCCGAGGCGCAGGGCGTCGTCGATCTCGGCGACCGTCGCGACATCGTCCGCCACGAGCCACAGCGCCTCGCGCCAGAGCGCCTCCATCAGCCTGTCGGCGATGAAGCCGTCGATCTCGGTGCGCACGAGCAGCGGCCGCATGCCCACCGACCGGTACACCGCCTCCGCCCGCTCCGTCGTCTCGGGGGCCGTCAGCCCGCCCGCGCATACCTCGACGAGCGGCAGCAGGTAGACGGGGTTGAACGGGTGGCCGACCGCCATCCGCCCGGGGTGGGGCATGTCGAGCTGAAGCCGGGAAGGCCGCAGCCCGGAGGTCGACGAGCAGATCACGACATCGGCCCCGGCGGCCCTGCCCGCCTGCGCGAGCAGGTCGCGCTTGAGCTGCTCGCGCTCCGGCGCGTTCTCCTGAACGAAGTCGACGCCCTCGACCGCATCCTCCGGTGTCGCCACGAGCTCGAACCGGCCCTCCGGCGGCCGCGGCGCCAGCGTCAGCCGGGCGTTTGCCCGGCGGGCATTGGCGAGCACACTCGCCACCTTCTCGGCCGCGGCCGGGTCGGGGTCGAACAACCGCACGTCCACCCCGGCGAGCATGAACCGCGCCGCCCAGCCGCCGCCGATGACGCCGCCGCCCAGCAACCCGACGACCCGCGGCCGGCCGCCTCCGGGCTCAGCCACCTCGCGTGAGCCCGAGCTTGGCGCGCACGTCGGCGGCCGTCAGGATGCGGACGTTCATGGCCCCCAGGATCCGCACCGCCCGCTCCACCAGCTGGCCGTTGGTGGCCGGCACCCCCCGCTCGAGCATCAGGTTGTCCTCGAGGCCGACGCGGACGTTCCCGCCGATCAGGGCCGCCATGGCCACGAACGGCAGCTGCATGCGGCCGATCGAGAAGGCCGAGAACACCGCGCCCGCGGGCAGCTGGTTCGCCATCGCGAGCAGCGTCGCCGGGTCGTCCGGCGCTCCGTAGGGGATGCCCGTGCACAGCTGGATCAGCGGCGGCGGGTCGATCAGGCCGTCGGCGATCAGCTGCTTTACGAGCACCAGGTGGCCCGTGTCGAACACCTCGAGCTCGGGCCGGACGCCGAGCTCCTGCACGCGGCGCGCCATCGCCCGCAGCATGTCCGGCGTATTCACCATCACGTAATCACCGCCGGCGGCGAAGTTCATCGTCCCGCAGTCGAGGGTGCAGATCTCGGGCCGCAGCTCCTCGACGTGGGCCAGCCGCTCGGCCGCGCCCGCCATGTCGGTGGCGCCCGCATCGGGCGGGAGCGGGGCATCCGTCGCCGCCGAGCACGAGATCCCCGCCCATGCCCGCGGTCAGGTTCAGCACCACGTCGACGTCGGCCGCCCGGACGCGCTCGACCACCTCGCGGTAGAGCCGGGGGTCGCGCGCACCGCGGCCGGTCTCGGGGTCACGGACGTGGATGTGCGCGACCGCCGCCCCGGCGCGGGCGGCCTCGATCGCCGCGTCGGCAATCTGCGCTGGCGCGACCGGCACGAGCGGGCTGCGCCCGGCGGTGTCGCCGGCTCCCGTGACCGCGCACGTGATGAAGACATCCCAGTTCACAACGCTCCTCCCGGAGACTCGCTGGAGCGCCATGCTACCCGGACCCCGGCGCGCGGGCCCCCCGTCCTACGATGCGCGCGTGCGCCGCCTGATCACCATCGTCTGCGCGCTGGTCGTGTGTGACCTGACACTCTGGTCGGCGATCGTCCCGCTGCTCCCGCACTACCGCCACCAACTCGGCCTGACCACGCTGCAGGTCGGCTGGGTGCTGGCGTCGTTCAGCCTTGCGGTCGTGCTGGTCGCCGTCCCCATCGGGCACCTGGCCGACCGCTGGGGAGCGCGGCGGGTGACCGCGATCGGCACGATCGCGATGGCGGGGGCGACCGTGGGACTGGCGCTGGCCGACTCGTTTCCGGAGCTGATCGCCGTCCGCGTGCTGCAGGGCGCCGCCGACGCCGCCGTGTGGGGCGCCGGCCTGGCCTGGGTGGCGGCGCGGTCGCCGGTGGAGCGGCGCGGCGAGGCGGTCGGATACGCCCAGGCGGCCGCCACCATCGGGATCATCGCCGGCCCGTTCGTCGGCGGGGTGCTCACGAGTGCCATCGGCATCCGGCCGACGTTCCTCGGCTTGGCGGGAGTGTGCGGCGTGCTGCTCGTCTTCGTGCTGCTCGAGCCGGACGCCCGCGTCGAGGCACACCGCCGCGCGAGCATGCGCTCCGCCCTGCGGGCGTCGCTCGGTGAGTCGCTGATCACCGCCAGCGTCGTCATGATCATGGTCGTCGCGGTGGTGGGGGCGGCGCTCCAACTGCTCGTGCCGCTGCACCTGTCGAGCCTGGGGATGAACCGCACCGGGATCGGCCTCGTCTACTCCGTCGGCGCGGTGTTCGGCGCCGGTGCCGTCATCATGACCGCGCGGGTCGGCGACCGGGTGGGCCGGGTGCCGCTGGCGGCCGGCGCGTGCGCCGCGCTCGCGCTCCTCATGGGGCTGTTCGCGCTCCCCGCCGGGCTCGCGGTGTACGCGGGGCTGGTGGTGATCGCCGCCGCCGTACAATCGATCCTCTACGCCGTCGGCTATCCGCTCAGCGCCGACGGCGCCGACCGCGCCCAGCTCGGGCACGGCGTCGTGATCGGCGTCGTCAACCTGATGTGGGGCGTCGGCGCAGTGGTCGGTCCCATTGCCGGCTCGCGCATCACCCAATGGCACGGGGCCCAGGCCGCCTATGTGCTGCTGGCCCTGGTCTGCGCGGCGACCGCGCTTGTGTTCGTGCGCGTCGACCGCATGGCATAGCGCCGAATGTCACCTGTTTCCATTTTGGAAAAGTGTGAGTATCATCGAAGCGCTTGGTGTTTTTCCTGTGAGCAATAAGAAACAAGCGGGTATTCGATTGGCTGAGGAGCCGACAGTGGTGGCGGAGCATGCGGCCAACAGGCGCGCGGTGCTGTCCGCCGCGAGCCTGGTCGCCGGGGGCATCCTGGTGGCCGGCATCGGCGCGCCCGCGCTCGGCTCGGGCTCGCGGGCGGGCGACGTCGAGATCCTCAACTTCGCGCTGGAGCTCGAGGAGATGAAGGCGGCCCTGTACACCCAGGCGCTGCTGCACGCGAACCTCACGGGCCAGCTCGCCCAGTACGCGCGGGTCGTCGCCCGGCACGAGCGCGAGCACGTCGCCTTCCTGCGCAAGACGCTGGGCACCGCCGCCAAGCCCGCGCCCGCCTTCGACTTCGGCGCCGCGGCCACCGACGCGGACCGGTTCGGACCGGCGGCGCGGATGCTCGAGGACCTGGCCGTGGCCGCGTTTGACGGGCAGGCGGCCGGCCTGACCAAGCCGTCGCTCGCCGCCGTTGCGACGATCGTGTCCGTCGAGGCCCGGCACGCGGCCTGGATCCGCGACATCCTGGGCGAGCTGCCCGCGCCGGCCCCCTCCAATCCGACGGTGACCGCCGCGCAGGCGATGGCGGCCGTCCACCGCACCGGCTTCGTGAAGGGGGCCGCATGAGCGACGACCTGCGAGCGCTCGACCGCGACGACGCCCTGGTCGAGGCGATGTCCGCGACCGGCCCCACCACCCGCCGCGCGGTGCTGAAGACGCTGGCCGCAGCCGGCCTCGTGGGATCCACGGCGGTGATGGCCACCGGCGGAACGGCCGAGGCGGACGACGAACCGCAGGGCGACATTGCGATCCTGAACTACGCGCTCACGCTGGAATACCTGCAGGCCGCCTTCTACACCGAGGTGCAGCGGATCGGCGCGGTCACCGGCCAGGCGGCCCGCCTCGCCCGCATCGTGGGCATGCACGAGCGCGCGCACGTGCGCGCCCTGCGCACGGTCCTGGGCAGCCGCGCCGTCCCGGAGCCGCAGTTCGACTTCCGCGGCGCCACCGAATCGCAGCCCGCGTTCGTGCGCACGGCCGTCGCCTTCGAGGATCTGGGCGTGGCCGCGTACAAGGGCCAGGCCCCGCGGATCAAGTCCGTGGCCTATCTGAACACGGCGCTCGCCATCCACGCCGTCGAGGCGCGCCACGCAGCCTGGATCCGGCGCATCGCGGGCGTCCTCCCCGCCCGGTCGGCATTCGACGAGCCGGCCACCGCTGCGCAGGTGCTGTCGGTGGTCAACTCGACGCACTTCATCCTCGGCCCGACGCAGGCCAACGGCATGCCGGGCTTCACGGGGTGACATGACCCGCGGCAGCCGCACCTGGGCGGCCGCGGCCATCGCCGCGGGGTGTGTGGTCGGCGCGGTGGCGGCGACGCGCGTCGCCGCGCGGCGACGGGCTCCGGCCGCGGTCGCTCCGCCCGACTCGCCCCGCAGGCCCACGCTCGCGCTCGTGGCCGCGCCCCCCGCTCAGGCGGCGGTCGCGGTCGTCGCGGCCGCCGCGCCGAGCAGCGCCGGCCGCCGTCGCGCCCGCCGCCGTGCCGGGGCGTGGACGACCGCGGCGATGGCCGCGGCGATCATCCTCTCGGCGGTGGCCGCGGTCGCGGTCGCCTCGACCCGGCCGTCGCCCGTCGAGACGGTGCCGCTCGCGAACGTGCCCCCGCCGGCCGCATTCGACCTGCCCCACCAGCGGCCGGTGATCCCGGCGGCGCGTCCACTCGAGCATCACCAGACCTGGCGGTGGGCGCAGGTGCTGCGGCGGGTGGCCGCTCGGGCGCGACCGGGCGGCCGGGTGGTGGCGCGCCTTCGGAAACGCACCCCGGAGCACACGGTCAACGTCGTGCTCATCACGAGGACCGCGATCCACCGCGGCCGGCTGTGGGTGCGGGTGCGGCTGCCCGTGCTCCCCAACGGCACGCAGGGCTGGGTCATGCGCTCGGCGCTGAGCGGATACACATTCGTCGACACGCACCTCGTCGTCAGCCTGCGCCACCGCCGCCTGACCCTGTTCCGGGCGGGCCGGGCCATCTTCCGCGCTCCGGTCGGGATCGGCGCCCCCGGCACACCGACGCCTCACGGCCAGTTCTATATCCGCGACCGCCTCACCGGCTACGCGAGCGCCTTCTACGGACCGATCGCGTTCGGCACGAGCGCCCGCTCCGCGGTGCTCACCGAGTGGCCGGCGGGCGGATACATCGGCATCCACGGCACCAACGCCCCGAAGCGGATTCCGGGCCGGCCGTCGCACGGCTGCATCCGGATGCGCGACCGCGACATCCTGCGACTGGCCCAACTGCTACCCATCGGGACGCCGCTCACGATCGAGTAGCGCTCAGAGCGTGCGCAGTGCCCGCGTCGCGAAGCCGGCGAGCACCAGCACGACCAGCCCGATGATGCCCAGGATGATCGAGGCCGAGGTGAGGGCGATCACCACCAGCAGCGCGCCGACACCGAGGCCGGCATAGCCGGTCCGGACCATCTGGCGTTTCTTCGCCTGGCGGGGACTGAGCGACATGGCAGACAGGGTACCTGAGTCAGCCGTCCATGCTCAGCATCATGGCCGGGGCGTCGATCACGTGATCGGCCTTGGTCGGCACCACCGCGGTGCCGACGGCGAAGAACTCGATCACGTGCGAGCCCCACCCGTGGCTGCGCTCCTGGATCTGGACGCCGACGATGCCCTCGGCCTTCGCCTGCTCGGCCTCGGCCTGCATGCGCGACATCGCCAGCTCGCGCGCGTCATAGAGCGCCTGCGTGTAGTTCTCCATCTCCACGTTCTGGCCCACCTTGCGCATGAACCCGCGCAGCCCCTGGTGGGCAACGTGGTAGACGCAGCTGCCCATGCACATGCCGACGGGCCGGTAGCCGGCCTGCAGGAGCGTCCAGAAGTCCTGGCCGCTCAGGTCGCTCGTGAACGGGCGCCCGTTGGGTGCGCGGTGCAGCTCTTCGCCGCGGAACTTGACCGCCGTGCCGATGGCGATGAACTCGGCCAGGTCGGCCCCCCACTCGTACCGGCCGACGTCGAGCCGGACACCCACGATGCCGTCGGCGCCGAGCTGGTCGGCCTCCTCCTCCATCCGCGTCATGGCGAGCTCGCGGGCGTGGTACATCGCTTGCGTCAACACGTCCATCTCCTGGTTCGAGTTCCAGCTCGCCTGCTGGTAGCCGATGTGGTAGATCGAGCTGCCCACCACCAGGCCGAGCGGGTCGAACCCGGCCTGCTTCACCAGCAGGAACTCGCGCACGGACAGGTCGGACGTGAACAGGCCGGCCTTGTTCTGGGCGAGGCGGCCGCGAGCGTCAGAGGGGACGCCCTCGAGCGAGGTCGGGTCGTAGCTCATCAGGTCTCCTTTGACAGCATCAGGATCGAGGCGATGTCGGCGGCCGGCTCCGACGGCTCGCCCGGCGCGATGGCCGTGGCCAGCGCATGGATGGTGTACGTGATCCCGGCCAGCCGGTCACCCGTTTCGTAGGGGCGCTCCTCCTGCCGCCAGGTGGTGCCGACCACGCCGGTCGCCCCCAGGGCGGCGGCGTCGGCCTCGATCATCTCGAGCACGCGCCGGCGGGCGTGGTACCAGGTCTGGGTGGCGCCGACCATCTCGACGTTCGCCCAGGCTCCATAGGTGCTGATCGGGATCCCCTGAGTCCAGGTGTAGAGGGTGCCGTAGACGACGCTCGTCGCGCCGATGACGCCGCACGGGCGGTGGCCGTGCGCGAGCAGCAGCGAGCAGTCCTGGCCGCTCAGATTCGTCACGGCCGGGCCGGCCGGCGTGCGGAGGCGCGGGCGCCCGGACGGCGGTGCCGATGGCCTGGAACTCGATCAGGTCTGACCCCCACTCGTACCGCGCCGTGGTCACCCGCACCCCCACGACGGCGTCGGCGCCGGCGAGGTCGGCCTCGTGGCGAAGGCGGTCGAACGCCCGCCGGCGGCAGTCGTTGTAGGCATCGCTCAGCATGACGAGCTCCTGCGAGCTCGTGAAGTACCCCGAGCCCATGAACTGCCAGCCGACGTGATAGACGGACGAGCCCATGACCTGGGTGAGCGGCTGCAGGCCGGCGCGGCGGACGAGCGCGAACTCCGGCACGCTCAGATCAGACGTGAATGCGCCGCCGGACTCGGCCCCGAGCGTCGTCAGCCGCTCCTCGGCCGCCTTGGGGATGCCGCCGGCGGTGATCCGCTCGATGTCCTCGCGCTGCTCCTGCTCGCGCTGCTTTTTGTCCTCCCCGCCGCCGCGATTACGGAAAGGCATTGCTATTCCTCGAGCAGCCGTTGGAGGGCGAGCCTGGAGCGCTCGCTCTGCTGGGCGCGCTCGGTCAGCTCGCGGCTGAGCCCGTCGATCCAATCGTCGAGGCCGAGCTGCTCGGACTTGATCACGATCCCGCGCACCTCGTTGCACCGCGACGTCTGGATCGAATCGCCGTCCCGATCGAGGTCATACCGCGTCGCGTCCATGCTGATCGAGATCCGGCGCACGCGCTTCTCGCGCGACCGCAATCCCCCGCCGCGGCGCTCGACCTTGACCGAGCCGGGCAGCGCGCCCTCGAGCTTGACCGCGAGCGCCTCGACGAACGCGTTCAGATCGGTGGTGTCGGCGCGGAGGCTGGCCGCCACCAGGTCGAAGCCCGGGTCATCCATCTGTGGCGGACTCTACTGCCCCCGTCCGGCCCGGCCGTTCGCCGGCTCAGTAGATCGGCGCCGGGGTGACCGTGGGGGTGGCGCCCAGGAGGGGCAGGCCGAAGTTCGATTCGAACGCCGACGTGAGGCTGTAGTGGCTGTAGAAGACGTTCGTGGACCCGGCCGGGATGCGGGCGGAGACGAGGATCGTGACCACCTGGCAGGTCGCCGTCTTGGCGGCGTACACCGTGGGGTTCGAGCAGTCGATGCCCCAATTGCCCTTGGCCTGGGTCGACTCCTCGTTCGACTCGTCCCACGTCACCACCACGAGCGTCTGTCCGGCCTGGTAGCTGGGGGTCGCGGCGATCGCGGTCACGATCTGGCCGATGTAGGCATCGCCGATGGCGATCCGGTTCGCCTTGGTCTGGCCGGTGACCGTCTCGCACGGGCCGTTCATCCAGTGCATGTCGCGGCAGTCGTCGGGCGCGATCCAGGCGAAGTTCGGCAGGGCATCCGCGGAGATGTCGTTCCACAGGTTCGGGTCGGCGGGGACATCGCGCGTCGCGCACGACCCGTCTCCGCCCTAGGATGTGGCCCCGAGGTCGGTGAACCAGTAGGCAGGGTTGTGGCCGTCGCGGTAGTACGGCACCGAGCCCGTGTTGGGCGCGCAGTTGTGCGGCATCGACTGGTTGTAGTCCTTCCAGGTCATGCCGGCCGCGTCGAGCTGGTGGAAGATGTTGTCGGCGGACGATGTGCACGCCAAACACGTGTTGAAGGTGCCGCTGCTCACCGCCAGGTAGTTGGGGAAGCTGGGGTGCGTCTCGCCGGCGGCGTTGGCCTCGAGCCGGCAGTCGGCCGCCAGCATGTGGGTGTACGGCGCGTTCGTGGCCGCCTTCCAGTCGGGCACGGTCAGGTTCTCGTCCATGATCACGACGATGTGGGAGTACGGCGCGGTGCTCTCCGCAACCGACCCGCACGGGTCGGAACCGCCGCCGCCCGCCCCGCCGCCCGCGGGAGTGGTCACCGCGACCCCGGGCGAGAGCGCCGAGATGTTGCCGGCCGCATCGAACGCGTCGACCGCGTAGGTGTAGGTCGTGCTCGCCGCCACCGAGGTGTCCTGCCAGCTCGTGACCGACCCTCCCACCGTCGCGACCTTGCCCCCGTTGCGGTAGACGTCGTAGCCCGTGACGCCGACGTTGTCGGTGGACGCGCTCCACGCGACGGTCACCGCCGGCGCGCTCGTCGCGGTCGCGGTCACGTTCGCCGGGACGCTGGGCGCGGTGTGGTCGGAGCCGGGGGCGCCCGCCGCCAGGACGAGGTTGTCGATGTCGAAGGTCGCGCCCGCGGCGGGCGATGCCTCGACGACGTCGACCGTCAGCGAGTCGCCGCTCTTCGCGGTCGTGTAGGCGACCGTGGGGAAGGACTGCCACGCTGTGGTCGCCGTCACGCACTGCTGCGCCGAGCCGACGGTGTTCGATCCACCCGAGGGCACCTCCTTGAGCTTCAGGCACACCGTCCCGCCCGTGCTCGAGCGCACCGTTCCGTCGAGGGTGTAGGCCGTGCCCGCCGTCGTGGTCTTTACAGGCTTGGAGGCGGTGTAGGCGTAAACCTGCCCGCCCGCCGCCGACGCGGTCACGCGGGCGGCGTGGCCGCCGCCGTTCCCCGCCACCAGCGAGAGCGTCCCGCCGCTGCCACCCCACCCCGACAGCGAGCCGGCACCGCTGCCTTCGAACGTTCCATTGGCGATCAGGTTCGTGGCGGCGGCGACTCCCGCGACGGATGCGAGCACCGCCACGACGACACCCGCACCCACCAGCGCGCCCTTCCAGATCCCACCCGCCATGGTGATCGAGTGTAGGCGACCCGGTGCAACCGGTCAACCTGACCGGACTCCAATTGTAAAGCCGGGCCGTTTCCACTAGACACATTCTCCGGAAGCAGGTATCCTACTCAGGTTGTGGGCTTCTAGGCCCGTCGTGGCGGCAATGTCCTCCCGGGGGTTGGATGATGAGACGGCAGGCGTGGGTCCTGGTGGCGGTGGCTGCCATTGCGCTGCTCGGCGGTCGCGTCAGCACCGCCCACGCAACCGACCCCGGCACCGGGTACCCGGTGTCGCGGCCGTCGGGGACATGGCCTGCGCGCCCGAGGACGCCGATTTCAACGGCGGCGCAGGCGAGTCGTCCAACTGCGGCGAGATCCGCACCAGCGCGCAGATGGAGAAGGATCCGACCATCGACATGCTGCTCGGACTGGGCGACTACCAGTACGGCTGCGGCGATCCGGCCGAATACGCATTGAGCTATACGCCGAGCTGGGGCTTCTTCAACAACATCATCGATCCAGCCGCCGGCAACCACGAATACGACACGATCACGAACTCGGCCACCGGCACGCCCTGTCCCGACATCAACGACGCCGCCCAGGACTACTTCAGCTACTTCGGCGCACCGGCCCACCCGGCCACGGCCGGGCACTACTCGTTCAACGTGGGCGCGTGGCACCTGATCGCGCTGAACGGCAACTGCAACAACACCGGCGTCGGCGGCTGCAGCGCATCGAGCCCGCAGACGCAATGGCTCGCGGCAGATCTGGCCGCCAACACCCAGCCCTGCACCCTGGCCTACTGGCACCAGCCCCGGTGGACGGCGACGACGTCGAACAACTCCACGTACGCGGCCTGGTGGAACCTGCTCTACGCCTCGCACGCCGACATGGTCCTGAACGGCCACATCCACACCTACGCCCGCTTCGGCCTCCTGAACCCGAGCGGGCAGCCGGATCCGAACGGGATCCGCGAGGTGATCGTCGGCACGGGTGGCGAGTCGCTGCAGCTCGCGTCGGCCAGTGCGAACCCCGCGCCCCTCGCCAACTTCCGCGCGTTCGGGTATCTGCGAATGGTGCTCGCACCAACGAGCTACAACGCCCAGTTCATCAGCTCCTCAGGCGCCGTCAAGGACACCTTCTCCGGCACCTGCCACGGATCGACCGCGCCCCCGAAGGCGCTCACGATCAGCCAGACGGCGCCCGACGCCGTACAGGCCGACTCCGGTGCGACCTACAACGTCACGATCACCAACCCGGGCACCAACCCACAGACGAACGTCACGCTGACCGACAACGCGCCGGCCAACTCGCAGTCCATCTCGGTCACGCCCTCGGCGGGCAGCTGCACCGGCTCCGGGATCGGCCCGTACACCTGTAACGTCGGGACACTGGCGCCGGGAGCATCGGCCACGGTGACCGTGAACGCGACTCCGATCCTGCCGCCGACGGCGGTGAACGTCACGGCGGCGCAATCCGATCAGACGTCGCAGGTCACAAATAGCAAGGTCGTCACCGTCACAGGTGCGCCCGCGACCAGCTACGTGGCCGTGACCAACCTCGGCTTCGCGGCCGCAGCGCCGTCGCTCGCGATCGGAAACGTGCTCCAGTGGAGCTTCGTCGGCCCCGGCTCGCACAGCGCGACCGACAACACGACCGGCCTGGGACTGTTCCCCGACACCGGTCTCGTGGCACCGGTGGCGTTCCGCCAGACGACCTTCCCGGCAGCCGGCGACTACACCTTCACCGACACCGCGACGGGCAACACGATCAAGCTCAACGTGCCGGTGCAGGTGACGCCCACCACCGGCTCGGTCGAGCACGACGTTCACGCTCACCTGGGCGACGGCGGCGCCGCCGACAGGCTACGCCGAGGACGTCCAGGTCGAGTACCCGGGCACGTCGGCATGGGTGTCGCTCTTCAAGTCGACGACCGCCACCTCGGGGACGTTCGTGCCCAACAAGGGCACCGGCGCCTACCACTTCCGGGCCCGGTTCCACAGCACCACGAACAGCGGCGCCTCGTCCTACACGGCGAACACCACCATCACGATCAGCTGAGTCCGCGCCAAACGGGGTCAGACCCCTTTTGGCGCAGTGAATAGCCGGTGCCAGGCACCACATATTCAGCCGGAAGAGCGCGGCGCGCGTGTCCGCCACAGGAACCAGAGCAGGCCGGCGGTGAGGCCCACGGTGGCCGAGATCGCGGCGGCGAGCTCCTCGGAGGCGCGTGAGCGGCCACCCGAGCTTGACGGGTGCGAGCTCGCGATCGTGGCGTCGAGCGACACGTCGTGCCGCGCCGCCAGCGCTCGTAGCGCCGTGCCGGCGGCGTTGATGAGGGCCGTGGAAGAGCTGCCCGAGGGGCGGGGCAGGTGTCGCAGCACCGCTTCATCGGCGGCGGCTGTGGCGCTCTTGCGGACCTTCAGAACTCCGCCGACGTTCACGATGCTGGCGCCCTGAGCGATGCCGTACCCGCCCGGCATGACCACCAGAACCCGGTTCCGCCATGCGCTTGTGAGCTCGGCGCTCAGGTAGCTTGCGTAGTCCGGCGGCGGCTTATCGAACAGCTCTGGAATCGAGCCGAGGTCACGGGGGGACTGGATGACGGCCACGCGGATCTGGTAGCCCTGGCTGTTGGCCGAGTGCACAAGGGCGGTGAGGCGGCGCTTGACCGCCGCCGGAGCCGGCTGGTAGGGGAAGTACACCGGCTGGTACAGGAGCACGTCGCTCGCCGGGTCGCCGTCGGCGCGCGCCGCCTGCGGGTGCCAGGCGGTCACCGCCAGGAGCCCAAAGGCCGCGACCACCGCGATCGCGACGGCCGTGACCGTCCGGGCGATCACCCCGACCGTGCCCGCCGGAACGCCGCCGCCGAGAGCCCGAGGGCCGCCGCACCCAGCACGGCTCCGGCCAGAGCCGCGGCCAGGATCGCATCGTCATCGCCGCCGCCGGAGGAGGATCCGCCCGGCGCATCGCCGATGACCACGCGCGCGCTGCGCCAGACTCGTGTCGACCCATCCGCGAACGTCTGCACGCCGGTCAGCGTAACGGTTGCCCGTTGCGGAGGCGTGAGGGCCGCAAAATGGAACAGCGCCAGATGGGCGGGCATCGTGTGGCCGCCCTGCCACGAGAGCGCGATCGGGCGGAAGCTCTGGTCGCGCACGATCTGGGCCGAGTAGCCGGCGGTGTCGCCGATCGAGCTCACCACCAGAGTCGTCGGGATCGACAGCCGCAGTCCGGTCAGCGGCACGGCCTTCTCGTCCGGGGAGAGCACGGTGAAGAGGACGAGCGTCCCCGTGGGAGCGTGCTGCGGCCGGATGAGCACGTGCGCGCGGGCCACCCCGGCCGAGGCCGCCAGGAACGCGGCGGCGGCCGCCACCACGCAGGCGCACGCTAGCCGTCGGCGGCCGCCGCTCATGGGAAGCCGATGGTCGTGCGCAGGAGCAGGATCACGAGGATGAGCGCGGCCGCGCCGAGCCCGAGGGCGGCGAGCGAGGCCAGCAGTCGCAGGCGCACGTTCATCCGCCGGCGTGATCCACGAGGAGGGCGGTGAACGCGTGGCCCTGCTTGGGCGTGACCGAGTAGAGCAGCCCCCAGCGGCCGGCCATCACGAGCGCGGGCGCGCTGTGGGTGTAGATGCCCGGACTCGTCTCGGACAGCTGGTACTCCTCGTTCCCCATCTGCATGTCCAGCATCTCGAACGTGAGCGTGACATCCGCGCCGGTGACGGGCTGGCCGCCCTTCGTGATCTGCAGCGCGAACGAGTTGGGCGCGGCGGGGGTGTTGGGGCTGACGAGCGCCTTCAGTGTGTAGCCGTCCTGATGGACGGTCGAGGCGACGTGGCCGGGACCGACGGTTGCGAGCGTCGCGCCGAGCTGGGCGAGCGCCGCAGCCGGCGGCGGGAGGCTCGAGAGCGTGGCCGCGGCAAACACGGCCCCGACCACGAGCAGTGTCTCGCCGCTCACCGTGCGCCGCAGCAGCCGGGCGGCGGCATCGCCCAGCTCGGAGCGCTCGCGGGCGGCCACGAGCCGGGGCTTCGTGCGCAGCAGGTTGACGGCGCCGAGCGCCATCGCGGCGGCCAGCAGCCCGACCTTGACGAGGATCGCAACGCCGTAGGACGTCGTCCACAGGGCGTTCCAGACCGGGATGTGGAGGATGGTCGCCCCGACCCCGCTCGCGAGCAGCGTCAGCACCGACACGAACGCGACGTTCGAGAACCGGGGCACGCCCACCGAGAGCCCGGCCACCCGCCGCCCCGCCGGCAGGCTCGCCCACAGCACGAGCAGCCCGACCAGGCCGCCCAGCCACAGCGCGGCCGACGTGAGGTGCAGCCAGTCGAACGTGAGCGCGAGCCCGCGCGGGGCGGTCTGGCCGGCGTGTCCGGCGAGGCCCGGGACGAGCAGCGCCGAGCCGGCGGTGACCAGCGCCCCCGTGAGGGCGAAGATCTCGGCCAGCGAGCGGTGCTCGCGATCGGGACGGTCGACCCAGAGCGCGATCGCAGCCGCGGCACAGAACAGGGCCATGCAGATCTCGAGGTCGACGTATGCGCGCCCGAACGCGGTGACACGGAAGAGCGGCACAAGCGCGCCGACGTCGAACACGGATCGCAGCGAGTCGACCGCGGTGGCGGCGTCGAGGTACACGGGCACCGCAACCAGGCTGGCCGCCGCCATGACGGCAAACGCGATCGTGACCGCGCGCAGGCTCGTTCCCTCGACCCGGCGGACGAGCGGTCGCGCGATCAGCATCCGGAACACGAACAGCCCGATGGCGATCAGCACCGTCAGGAACATCGCCCAGCGCGCGACGAGCAGGTTCGTCGTCGTCGCGGTCTCCGAGATGCTCGGGATGACGAACTGCGGCTGGGGGCCGGGATTGGGGCCCACGGCGAAGGTGAAGCCGCCCTGCACCGGGTGGCCGTCGACCGAGATCGCCCGCCAGTAGATCAGGTACCAGCCGGTCGGAAGATGCAGTTTGAGCGGCACGACGAGCGTGTCCGGGTTGGACGGCGAGCGATGCACCGGCGCGGTGGTGAGCTGCTCGCCGCGGGCGTTCGTGACCGAGATAAGCGCGAAGCGGGGCTCGACCGCCTCGTCGTAGGTCAGCGCGATCGTCTTTGGGGCGGTGTCGAGAATCGCACCGGGCGTCGGGACCGTCTTGGTCAGATAGGCATGGGCCGACGCGGTGGCGGGCGCGATCACCGCGATCAGCGCCGCCACCGCGAGCACTCCCAGAGCCCGGCCCCTCAGGCTCATGCCATCTCGCGCTTCCCGCCCGACCCGCCGCCGCGCAGGAACAGCCCTGCAATCGCCACGATCAGCGCGATCACACCCAGGGCGATCGCGACGATCGCAAGCGTCGATCCGCTGCTCCCGCCGATCGACGAGACGGCCTGGATCGTGGGCGCCGGAGCGGCCGAGGACTCGGGCCCCGACCAGTCGACGATCGAGCCGTCCGAGTAGGTCTGCTCGATGTCGAACGTGTACGTCCCGCTGTTGGCGGGCTGGCCGAGGAACTGGAACAGCGAGTCCTCACCGGTGGGCACGTTCCCGCCCGTCCAGGTCACCTTCTCGACAACGGCGCTGTCGCCGGAGCCGTGCTGCTGGATCTGCTGTTTCCAGCCGGGTGCGGGCACGAACGAGTCGATGCCGAAGCCCTTCGGGACGGTCATCACGATCTTCTGCGTCGTCAGCCCGGCCTTCTCCGTCGGAATGGCCAGGCTGTACAGCTGGAGCTTGCCCGAGAGCGAGACGGCCGGGCTGACGCGCGCGTGGCCGAAGGCGGCCGGGGCGAGCACGAGGGCGACCGCAACGGCGGCAGTTCCCGCGGCGACGGCACGCAGGACGAGACGCATGGACACTCCTTTGTGGGGAGAGAAGAGACGAACGGGCAGGTCACGGCTTCACCGTGAGCGTGAACGGCGCGGTCAGGATCTGGCCGTGGATCTTGCACTGCAGGAACAGCCTCCACGTGCCCACCTCGGGTGGGAGCACGCCAACGTGCATCACCCCCGGCTTGGTCGAGCTGCCGGTGATCGACGTCGGCCCGACCAGGCTGGCGCAGCCGGTCTGGCCGGGGGCGCAGATGTGGGTGTGGAAGTACGCCAGGTCGTGCACGTGGAAGAAGATGGCGTGCCCCATGGCGCCGTACCACGGTGTGAACACGCCCGGCTGGCCGGCGGCGTTGCGGATGGTCACGTCGAGCAGGGACGCCTGGGCAAGGTGCAGCACCGGGAGGTGGTGGATGGTGAAGTGCCACCCGTTGACGGTCACCTCGGGGTGATACGGCGGGAGCGGCACGGGGTGGTACGCGCCGAGCACGTGGATCGTCTGAAACAGCTGGAAGTTGACGTATCCGGGCCCCTTCGACGCGGGATACAGGTCGACCAGGACGTGGTAGGGGCCGGGCTTGGGGAACTCGACCGTCTGCGTGATCAGCCCGTTCTTGCCGATCGGCGGATGCCGGTGGATGATGTTGTCCAGGTCGTCACGGACGATGATCAGATGCACGCCGACATGCGGCCCCGGCCCGGTGCGGTAGTGCACCAACGGCGCACCGGAGGGCTGCGCCACCGTGAACGACACCTTGACCGGGACACCGGCGTGAACCGGCGCGGACGGCGTGAACCCGGTCAGGTGGTAGTTCGGGGCGGCGCCGATCGAGACCGACTGGCTCCCGCCGCCCGAACCGCACCCCGCACCCAGGCACGCCAGGCCGGCCACGATGAGGAGCGCGCGCCTCATGCCGTGGCCGCCCTGCCGGGCGCGAACAGGTATGCGACATGCGGCGGAACCCGCGGTCCAGATCTCGACCACGATCTCCTCGTGCCGCCGCAGCGGAAGTCCGGCCGGCGCACCCGTGACCCGCCTGCCCGCCGACGTACACCCGCACCGGGCGGGCCGACGTGAACCCGCACAGCCGGTGCCGGCCGAGCGGCTGACCCCAGACCGCGAACACGTCACCCAGCGTCAGGCCGCGGCCGGGACGGAAGCGGATGACGCCGGTCGGGTCGGTGGTGCGCACCGGATACGAGCACCGGCCGCCGCGCACGGCCGCGCCCACCTGCACCCGCGGCCGCGCGATGCCGACCCCCGGCGGGATGATCACCACCCGCCCGCGCGCGAACACCTCGAGGTGGGCATCCTCCCAGCGACCGGTCGCCGCCGAGCAGCGCAGACGCCCGATCGGTGCCGCCCGGTCGGCGCGGGCACCGGTGTGCAGCTCGAAGCGGGCGCCACGGCCGATGGGCGTCGCCACGGGCGCCGTGAACGGCGCCGGATGGACGGAGCCCACGAGAGCGGCCATGAGCATCCGCAGGATGAGCACGATCGGGTTCACGCCGGATTGGGTGCGTGTCGAAGCACGCGTGGTCGCATGTCACATCTCCAGCCGCGGGCGGGTGAACGCCACCCACGCCGCATCGGGTGCCAACGAGCGGCCGGCTCGCGCCGGCGGCTCAGATACCGAAACCGGCTGCGAGCGGGGGTGCGCGGCCGCGGTGGGCGCGGTCGAATGAGAGCCGGAAGCGGTGTCCGCACGGGCCGGAACCCGCGCACCACCGCACCGGCGGGGAGTGTGCCGATCGCACATGCGATCGCGGCGGCAAGGGTGGCGCCGGCCGCGCGCAGGAGCCGCTCGAAGCCGATCATCACGGCCGCCGCGCCGAGCCCGAGCACCACGTGCAGGGCCAGCGACGCCGGCGGGCCGCCGTGCGCGGCGACACCGAACAGCGGTCAGGCTGATGTGGGCCGCCCCCTGGCAGACGAGCATCGCCGCCACGAGCGCCGATGCCCCGGGGGCGGTCGCGGAGTCGAGCCGGGCGGCGAGCAGGTCGCCGCGGCGAACGCGCGCAGCCCGGGCATAGCGCGACACCGCCGCGGCCAGGAGCAGCGCCACACCCATCGCCGCAAGCGAGGCCCCCGCCAGCGCAACGATCAGTGCGCGCCCGCTCGTGAGGGCGGCCGGGCCCTCGTGGGCGGCCACCGCCGCGACGGCGGAAAGACCGCTCACACCCAGACCCCTGGCCAGCCAGATCAGGCGCATCGCAGGAGTATTGCATGTGTGCGCCGAGGTGATACCGCATCGCGTCACACCGGCGGCTCCGACGTGCGGCTCCTGCGGATGCCGAGGCCGATCATGGCGATGGCCGCGAGCCCGAGCACGACCAGCCCCGCAACCACCGCCAGGGTGCTCGACGAGGTGCCCGACGATCCCGACGCTCCCTCGGTCGTCGGGTTGCGCGGCGGGGAGACCTTGGGAATCTTGCCCGGGATCGGGTGTCCGGCCGCCCGCGCCACCACCCGCACGGCGACGACACCCGCCGCCACGAGCGTGTCGGGGTCAATCGTGTGCGGCGGGCGCAGCTCGGCAAGCGCCTTCTGCTCCTTCCCGATCGGCCGCGCCTTGAACTTGAGGTTGTGGTCGATCAGCTTGCCGCCGCCCGCGATCCCGAACCCCTGCGGCATCACGACGATCAGCATGCCGAAGTCGTGGGTGGACAGAAGCTCGGAGTCGAGGAAGCGCGCGTACAGCTGCGGCTTTGCGAACAGCTCGGGGTCGGCGCCCAGGTCCTGCGTTGCCTGCACCACGGCCACCTTGATCGGAAGGCCGGCCTTCTTGGCCGCTGCGATCGCGCCGAGCAACTCGTCCTTCGAGCTCGACGACGCGGGCGCGTACGGGAAGAACGCGGCCTGATACTGGAGGACGTCGCTGGCCGGGTCGCCGTCGGCCCACGCCGGGGCGCTCGCCGCCGCCCACGCCGATACCGGCCAGGGCGAGCACGAGCAGACCGCGAACACACCACCTGACCCGCATTCGGCCGAAGCGTAGTGCTGTGGCCTAAAGACCTTCTAATGCCGGTATCATCGACCGTCACCGTGGTCAACCCCTGGCAGCTGGTGTTCGACCCGGAGTGGGCGATCGGACTGGTCATCGTCGCCGTCGACTACGCCGTCGTCGTCCGCTCGTACGAGCGCCGCGGCCGGCCGGTGTCGTGGCAGCGCCGGCTGGCCTTCGCCGGCGGCCTGGCGGTCGTGGCGCTCGCGCTCTTCTCGCCGATCGAGCATCTGGCGCTGACGTCGATGCTCAGCTTCCACCTGCTCCAGAACGTGATGCTCGGCGACTGGGCGCCGCCGCTCTTCCTGCTCGGGCTGACAACCGCGATGACGGCGAGCCTGGCGCGGCGGCGCTGGGTCGCCATCCTCGCGAATCCGTCGTTCGCGCTGGGGCTGTGGCTCACCGTCTGGTACGTGACCCACGTCCCGGCCGTGTACGACTACGCGCTGCGGCACCAGTGGGCGCTCGGCTTCGAGCATCTGGCGTTTCTGATCTCGGGCCTCGCATTCTGGTGGCCGGAGATCGTGTCGGGCTACCTCTCGCCGATCGGGAAGATCACGTACCTGGCGGTGGCGTTTCTCGCCATCAGCCCTCTCGACCTGTTCGTCTACCTCGCCACCCACCCGCTCTACAGCTTCTACGAGCACACCCCGAAGCTCGGCGGGATCAGCGCGCTCGCCGATCAGCAGATCGCCGGCGTCGCGATGGCGATCGAGTCGAACGTCGTGCTCCTGACCGTGATCGTGTTTGCGCTCATGCGGCTCCTGGCCGAGGAGCCGGCCCCGCACGGCCCGGCCGACGCGGCCTGAGCAGCCTCAGGACGAGCGCTGGAGCGTGGCCACTTCCCGCGCCACCGCCGCCGGCTGGAACGGGGGCAGGTAGCCGAACTGCTCCCGGCCGTGGCCGTCGATCAGGTACAGGGCGATCGTGTGCGAGACGCTCCCGGCCACCCTGATCGTCGTGTTGCCGGTCTGCACCGCGCGGCCGTGGCTGAACCGCACTCCGATGTGGTAGGCATGCCAGATCGGGGCCAGCGTCGTGCGGGTGCCGAGCAGCCACCGCCACGGCCGCTTCCAGCCCGCCTGGCGCACGAACCGGGCCACCGACGCCCGGGTGTCGGCGGGATTGACGCTGACGACCACGAGCTCCGGCTGCTCGGCCGCGGGCAGGTGGCGCTGCACCTGCGCGAGCTGGGCGCCCTCGATCGGACACAGGTTGGTGCAGCGAGAGTCCAGGAACGTGAGCAGGACGACGTGGCCGCGCAGGTCGGCGACGGTCGTCCTCTGCCCGTTCTGATCGGGCAGGTTGAGCGCCGGAGCGGGCGTGCCGTGCAGGGCCCAGCGCAGAGAGCCCGAGGTCGACGAGGACGTCCCTGCCGCGGTGGCCGGCGACGACGGCGTGGCCAGTATCAGCGCGGCCAGCGCCACCCCGGCGACCACCACCCCCAGCGCCACCGCTTCGATCGCCACCCGAGTCCTGCGGGGGACGCTGCGCGCAGGCCGTGGCGACGGACCGGGCATGCCCGGAGGGTACCCCATCGGACGCGGCGACCCGCCGGCCTATGCGGCTCCGCCGGGTCGTGCTAGAAGTGCATGCACCGTGCCGAGCCAGTCCGCATCGCTGCTCCTGCTCCGCGCCTCGCGCGCCGGTCGGCCATCGTGGCCGTCGCCCTGATGGTCGCGATGCCGGGCGTGGCCCACGCGCACACCGGAGGGCCGATCTCGACCGACTTCGAGGCCCGCGTCGGCGGACTGCACCCGGCGGTGCGGGGCGTGCAGGCACGTGTGCTCGACGGCGACCTGAAGCTCCAGCTGAGCGTCGCCGGGCGACACGTGGTCGTCGTGCTCGGCCTGCTCGGCGAGCCGTTCCTGCGCTTCTCGCCTGCGGGCGTCCAGGCCAACGCCGCATCGCCGACCGCGTGGAACAGCGGCGTGGTTTCGAGCTCCGACGCCGTCCCCGTCTCGCGCAGCCCGGCCTGGCGCCGGGTCTCGGGCGGGCACACCTTCGCCTGGCACGAGGGCCGGCTGCGGCCGGAGGGAATCGTTGCCGGCGGTGGCGCGACTCCCCGGCGGGTCGCGCTCTGGACGATCCCGCTGATCGTGGACGGGCGCCACATCCGCCTGACCGGGTGGGAGTGGTACGCCACGGGCCCCTCGCTGCAGCTCTGGCTCCTGGCCGTCTTCGGCCTGATCGCCGCCGCGGCCGCCGCGACCCGGTACGGCGGCCGCGGGCTCCAGCGGGCGCTCGCCGCCGGGCTGGTGCCGATCGCCGTCGGCGCGTGGCTCCTGGGCTGGATCGGGATTCTGCTCTACGGGCGACCCTCCAACCTCGTCGATCGTCCTCGCCGCCGCCTACGCCGCGGCGACGGCGCTCCTGGTGCTCGCGGCGGTGACCGCCACGCACGGCAACGGCCGCATGGTGGCCGCCGGGATCGTGGGCGGACTGGCGGCGGTGTTCACGGTGCCCGAGGTGGAGGCGTTCACGCGCGGCTTCGTGCTCTCGGCGCTGCCCGCCGACGTCGCCCGGGCGGCCGCCGTGGTGTCGTTCGCCGGCGGCATCGCGCTGGCCGCGGTGTGCATCCCGGCGATGACCGACATCCTGAGCGACGACCCGCTCCGGCGGCGGCTGCTCACGCCCCGGCAGGCCGAGTCGGCGGGCCGGACTACGCGGCCTTGACGGGGGCGTCGCGAGCGGCCCGCAGCACGCGGGTCATCTCGGGTCCGGGCAGCGGCCGCGCGAACAGGTAGCCCTGGCCGATGTCGCAGCCGGTCGCGCGCACCGCGGCGAGCTGGCCCTCGGACTCGATCCCCTCGGCCACGGCGAGCACCCCGAGCTTGTGCGCGAGCGAGACCACCCCGTCCGTGATCGCCAGGGCCTTGGCATCGCGCTCGATCCCCTGGACGAAGGACAGATCGACCTTGATCACGTCGACGGGGAAGTCGTGGAGCTGGGCGATGGGCGAGTAGCCGGTGCCGAAATCGTCGATCGCGATCCGCATGCCGAGGTCGTGCAGGCGCTGCAGGTCGACCCGGGCGCGGTCGGCGGCGCCGCCCTCAACGATCGCCGTCTCGGTCACCTCCAGTCCGAGGTGGCGCGGCGACAGGCCGGCACCGCGCAGCGCCCGCTCCACCGTGGGCGTGACCACACCCATGGCCAGCTGCTTGCCCGACACGTTGACCCAGGTGACGAACGAGCCGGCGACGAGCCCGTCCCTGATCCAGCGGGCGGTCTGGGCGCAGACCTCGCGCAGGACGAACTCGCCCAGCGCCGCGATCATGCCCGATGCCTCGGCGGCGGGGATGAAACGGTCGGGCGAGACCGGCCCGCGTGTCGGCGACGTCCACCGCAGCAGCGCCTCGACCCCGACGATGGCGCCCCCGGCGAGCGCGATCTCGGGCTGGTAATGCACGCTGAACTCGCCCCGGTGAAGGCCTGTCCGCAGCTCGTGGTCGAGCCCGAGCAGCTCGTCGGGCTCCCGTGCCATCTCGGCCCGGAACACCTCGTGGCGGCCCCTGCCGGCGTCCTTGGCCGCATACATGGCGACGTCGGCATCCCGCACCAGATCGTCGCCGCTGCCCGCGCCGCCCGGGTGCAACACGATCCCGATGCTCGCGGCAACCGACAGCTCGCGGCCGGCGATGAGCACGGGCTCGGTGAGGCGCTCGAGCGCCCGCCGGGACACGCCGACGGCCTGCGACTCGTCGGTGTCCTCGAGCAGGATCGCGAACTCGTCGCCGCCGAACCGGGCGACGGTGTCGTTCGGGCGCACCGTGTCCGTCAGGCGCTGGCCGACGTAGCGCAGAAGCTGATCGCCGGCGTCGTGCCCAAGGCTGTCGTTGACCTGCTTGAACCCGTCGAGGTCGAGCATCAGCACCGCCACGGGCTCTCCGGTGCGCGCCGAGCGGGCGAGCGCATGATCGAGCCGGTCGCGGTAGAGGCTGCGGTTCGCGAGCGCCGTGAGGCCGTCGTGGTAGGCCTGCTCGGTCAGTTCCTCCTGCAGCCGCACCCGCTCGCTGATATCGCGGGCGTTCAGGACGACGCCGCGAATCTGGCGGTCGCCGCGCAGGTCGGTCACGTGCGCCTCGAGGTGGCGCCACTCGCCGAAGCGGTTCTTCATCCGGAACACGAACTCGTCGGCCCGCCCGGTCGCGTGCGCCGAACGCACGACCGCGCGGTCGTCGGGGTGCAGGAAGCGGACGAGACCGCTCCCCAGGATGCCGTCCTCGGACCCGCCGACCATGGCGATGACCGACGGGCTGACATGGCGGCAGCCGCCCTCGCCCAGGACGATCACCAGATCGGTCGACGCGGTCACGATGCTGCGGAAATGTGCCGTCTGGCGGCGCGTGGCCGCGATCAGCGCGAACGCGAGCAGCAGGGTGACCAGGAGGCCGATCGCTCCCAGCGCCACCTGCATGACGATCAGGTTTCGGAGGTTCGCGTCGGTGCGGGCCCCGATCGTCTGCGTGCTGGATCGGGCCGCCGTGGCCGTGAGCGCGGCCAGGGTGTCCAGGCGGGTGAGCGGGTCGGATGCGGTCAGATGCTCGCCGGCGGTGAGCGGCACCGACGCCACCGCCCGATGCGCGAGGAGCGCCGCACCGGTCGCGGTCAGATCGCGCACGAGGTGCTTCACCCGCGGGGTGCTCGCGTTCCGGGCCAGGGCTCGGGCGGTCGCGCCCGGGTCGGCGTGCTCGCCCGCCCGCACCAGCAGCACCCGCTCGACGTACTCGCCCGCCAGCGTCTGCTGCCGGTCGGCCGCCTGGAGCACCGCCGTGTGGTGCTCCGACCGCGACGTCGCCCAGATGGACAGCGCCACGCCGACGGTGGAACAGAGCGCGAACGTGAGCAGGATCGCAACGATCGGCCGCCGGCCACGGGCCGCATACGGCTGAAACGCGGAGTTCACCGACACGCATTCAAGATCGGCTCGGGACGTCCGATCTTGAGATCCGGGGCGCGGTCGGCGGGCGCTGGTAGCCTAACGCGGTGCAAATCGGAGCGCCGGTCCCAAAGGCAACGGTCATCGACCAGGATCTGCAGCCGGTCGAGATCGCCGGTCTCGCCGCCGACGGCGCGATTCTGCTCTCGTTCTACCTGTACGACTGGACGGGTACCTGACGCAGCCAGCTACGGCTCCTGCGGGACAGGAGCGAGGACTTCGCGGAAGCCGGAGTGCGGTTGTACGCGGTATCCCGCGACAGCCCCTACTCGCACCGCCGCTACTCCGAGCAGCAGTGGCTCACCTTTCCGCTCCTGTCTGACTGGTCGGGCGAGGCGGTGCGCGCGTTCGGCGTCACCCAGACCCTGGACGGCCTCGAGGGCACGCCCGTCCGCAGCTGCTTTCTGATCGACGCCGCCGGGATCATCCGGGGCAGCTGGCGTTATGGCAACGACGAGGTGCCGGACGTCGAGGCGCTGCTCGCGGCCGCCCACGCGCTGGCGGGATAGCGACAAGTCTTAGCTTCGGTTAACGGATCTCTCAACTTGGCGCGCGACGCTTCCGAATACACGAGTACCGTCGACCTCCAAGGAGCCACTCACCGTGACGCTCGTCCGCTTCGCCCTCGTGGGTGCCGTCCTCTTCAATCTCCTCGACCTGCTTCGCCCCATCGGTGCTGTCCGCGGGCGCAGTGGTCATGAGCGCCGTGCTGCTGACCGCCGCCGGTGCGGTGCTCGGCGCCGTGGCCGGCTGGGCGATCACGAGCCGGATCGAGGCGGCCGTCGCCGCGGTCAGGGTCGAGACTCCCGCCGCACCCGAGCGCCTCGCCGCGTAGCTCAAGAGGCGTCAGCCGCCTGCGAAGGTCTGCACGATCAGGAAGACGTTCAGGGCCACGATCAGCGTTGCCACGACGAAGGCCGCCATGGTGGTGATGCGCCGGTTCGTCAGCGTCCCCATCAGCTTGCGGTCGCGGCAGAACAGCACGAGGGGGATGAGCGCGAACGGGATCCCGAACGAGAGCGCGACCTGGGAGAGCACGAGCGCCCGCGAGGGGTTGACGCCAACCGCCAGCACGACCATCGCGGGCACCATCGTCAGGCCCCGGCGCAGGAACAGCGGGATCGAGCGGTGGATGAAGCCCTGCATCACCACCTGGCCGGCCAGCGTGCCGACCGACGACGACGAGAGCCCCGACGCGAGCAGGGCGATGCCGAACATGGTGGAGGCGTGACCGCCGACCACCTGCCCGAGCACCTGCGACGCCCGCTGGATGTCGACGACGTTGTCGAACCCGTTGGCGTGGAACACCGCGGCGGCGGTGATCAGCATCGCCATGTTGACGACGCCGGCGATCGTCATCGCGATGATGACGTCGACGAGCTCGAACCGGAAGATCCGCACCCGCGCCTCGGCGGTCGCCCCCACCACGCGCCGCTGGGTCAGGGCGGAGTGCAGGTAGATCACGTGCGGCATCACCGTCGCACCCAGGATCCCTGCGGCCAGGAGCACGCTCTCGGAGCCGTCGAACCGGGGGATCAGAAGCCCGGTTGCGACCCCCTTCGGCGACGCGCCGGCGTTCACGACCTCGAAGGCGAACCCGGCCACGATCACGCCCACCAGGCCGATGATCACCGCCTCGAGGTGACGGAAGCCGCCCTGCGTCTGCAGCGCCAGGATCGAGAAGGCGAACACGCCCGTCAGCAGGCCGGCCCACACCAGCGGGATGCCGAAGAGGAGGTTCAGGCCCAGGGCGGCACCGATGAACTCGGCCAGGTCGGTGGCCATCGCGACCAGCTCGGCCTGCACCCACAGACCCACGGTCACCGGCGTGGAGAACTTCGCGCGGCACACCTCCGGCAGGTTCATGCCCGTGGCGATGCCCAGCTTGGCGCTCATCGTCTGGATCAGCATCGCCATCAGGTTGGCGACCAGGATCACCCACAGCAGCAGGTAGCCGAACTTCGCCCCTCCGGCGAGGTTGGTGGCGAAGTTGCCCGGGTCGACGTAGGCGACCGCGGCGATGAAGGCCGGCCCCAGGAACGGCAGGGCGGCGCGCAGGCCGCGCCGCTCACCCTGCAGCGAGCGCTCGGCCGCCTCCAGCACGCGCTGCTCTCCGGGCAGGACGGCGCCGACCGGCGGGGCGATCTGCAGGACGGCCGTATCAGCCGGCGGCGGCATGTTCGACTCCCACCTCGATCTGGGCGGCGAGCGACCTGCCGATGGCGTGCCGGGCGCCGCGGACCTCGACCGTGACGGGCCCGTCGAACGGCGCCTGCTCGACGATCGTGACCTCCTCGGCGGGCACGAGGCCAAGCGTCGCCAGGTAGCGCAGCAGCTCGGGATCGCCGTCGGGGACGCGCCGCACGACGGTCATGCTGCCGGCCTCGAGATCGCTCAGGCACACCATCTCGTCGCTCTGCAGCAGGAGCTCCGGCGAGGGAATCGGATCGCCGTGGGGGTCGCGCGTCGGGAACCCCAGGGCGCGGTCGATGCGGGCCTCGAGCTCGTCCGAGAGGTGATGCTCGAGGCGCTCCGCCTCCTCGTGCACCTGGTCCCAGGAGAGCCCGAGCGCCTCCATCAGATACAGCTCCAGGAGCCGGTGATGGCGGACCACCTCGAGCGCCATCCGCTCGCCCGTCGGGGTCAGGGTGGCCCCGTGGTAGCGCTCGTGCACGACCAGGCCGAGGGTCGCAAGCTTCTTCAGCATGGCGGTGGCGGAGGCAGGCGAAACGCCCAGCGCGTCGGCCAGGGCGGTGGTGGACATCTCGTCCGCCCGCTGCAGCTTCCAAATTGCTTTTAGATAGTCCTGCGCCGATTCACTGACCATGCCAACTCTGAGTTTAGTCGCATCTAACTCTGTCGGCAAGGCGGAACCGTCAGCCGGCGGCGACCTCGCGGGCGAAGGCCGCCAGGCGCCCGGCGGCAGCGGTGCCCGACCCGATCGCGAGCACATGCAGGCCCCGCACCTCGGGGATCTGCACGAGCCGGGACACGACCTCGCGCGCCACCTGCTCGCCCTCGCCCGCAGCCGCGCGGTCCTCGACGCCGGCGGCGACCTGCGCCCCGAAGCCGCGAACCATCTCCACCGACCGCGCCGACGCGGGCACGACGACGCTCGGCAGAAGCGCCGCGTCGCCCAGCGCGGAGGCCGAGCGCATGCCGTCGACCCACTCCTCGAAGCGGTCGGCGTCGAGCACCACCTGGGTCTGCACGAACGCCGCCCCGGCCCCGATCTTGGCCGCGAGCGTGGCCGGCGGCGTGTATCCGGGCGAGGCGGCCGCGCCGACGAGCAGCTCGCGGCGGCGGCCCGTCCACGGTCGAGCCGTCGGGCAGCACACCCCGGCCCAGGTCGGCCAGAAGCTGCACGAGGCCGGCCGCGTCGACGTCGAACACGGCGGCGCCCGGAAGCCCCTCCGGCAGCCGATCGCCCGAGAGCGGCAGCACGGCGCCGACACCGATCGCCGCGGCCCCGAGCGCATCGGCGGCGAGGGCGAGCCGGTTGCGGTCGCGGCAGGTCATCTGCAGGATCGGCTCGGCACCCGCCGCAACGGCGATCGCCGCGGCGCCGAGCGCGGACATCCGCGGGCGCCCGCGCGGCAGGTCGGTGATGTTGAGCCCGTTCGCGAAGGCGAGCTCCGCGATACCGACCGCCTCACCGCGGCCGCATCGGCGCCCCGCGGGCGGCACGAGCTCGGAGGTGATGACGAACTCGCGCGCCGCCAGGCGGGCGGCGAACCCTGCCGGCCGGCACCGTCACGCCGCCCGCACCCGGGCCGGAAGCCCCTGCCGCGGCCGCAGGGTGAAGCGGGCGTCCAGCTGCGGCGCCGGCCCCTCGGGGACGACCTGCCAATCGCGGGCGATGGCCGCAAGGACGAGCGTCCCCTCGAGCATCGCAAAGCGCTCGCCGATGCACATGCGCCCGCCGGCGGCGAAGGGGAAATACGCACCCGCAGGAGGCGGCGGGCCCTCGAGCCAGCGCTCCGGCAGGAACCGCTCGGGGTCGGCGAAGTACCCGGGCCGGCGGTGGACGACCCACTGGCTGATGACGATCGTGCCCCGCTCCGGGATCGCGTACGGGCCGAGCCGGTAGGGCCGGGTCGTGATGCGGGCCAGCGCCCACACCGGCGGGTACAGGCGCAGCGCCTCGCGGAAGACGGCCTGGGTGTAGGGCAGGCGTGCGAAGTCGGCCGGCGCGGGCGGCCGGTCCCCGAGCACCTCGCGCAGCTCGGCCCGGAGCGCGTCCCACGCCTCGGGATTGCGCGCGAGCAGATACCACGACCACGTCAGCGCCTGGGCGGTCGTCTCGTGCCCGGCCAGCATGAGCGTGATCGCCTCGTCGCGGATCTCGGCGTCCGAGAGCGTGCGGCCGCCGGTGTCGTCGTGCAGCTCCATCAGCACGCCGACCAGATCAGGCGGCCCTCCGTCCACGGCGGCGCGGTCGGCGACCAGCCGCTCGAGGAAGAGGTCGATGTCGCGCTTGGCGGAGTTGAACCGCCGCGTCGCCGGCAGCGGCAGCCGCCACAGGAGCTCGGCGCCGGGCAGCAGGAAGCGGTGGAACACCCGCATCCCGGCGTCGAGGACGGCCGCGATCTCGGGCGCCTCCGACTCGACGTCGGCGTCGAAGATCGTCCTGCCCACCACCCGCAGCGCCATCCGCGTCATCTCGCGGTTCACATCGACCAGCTCACCGTCGGCCCAGTCGGCCGTCACGTGATCGGCCGCGTCGATCATGACCGTCCCGTAGCCGTCGATGCGGCCGTGGTGGAACACCGGCTGAATCGCGCGCCTGCGGCGCAGGTGGTCGGCCCCCTCGCTCGTCAGGAGGCCCTCCCCGAGCAGGCGCTTGGCCGCCTGCAGTGCCCGGCCCTTCACGAACACCGCGTTGTCGTCGACCAGCACCCGGCGAACGAGCTCGGCGTCGCTCACGAAGTAGAAGCTGTGCCCCCCCGGGAAGCGAACGAAGGCGACGCCACCGTACGCGGCCGCGAGGCCGTCCATCGTCCCGAGCGGATCGCGCAGGTACTGGACGAAGTTGCGCCAGGCCGGCCCCGCCGGGCCCGGCGGCTCGGGCTCGATCATCGCCGCAGTCTAGAAGCACGAACGCCACCGGCGGGCGAGCGCTGGACGCTCACCCGCCGGTGGCTGGATACTCGCTACGGTGCTACTCGCTGCCGAGCGTGACGGACACCGTCTGGGTGCTGCCGCCGTGGACGATGGTCAGGCTGATCTGGTCACCGGGCTTCTTCGCCCGGATCAGGGCGATCAGCTGGTCGGCGCTCGCGACCTTGGTGCCGTCGATAGCGGTGATCACATCGCCACCGGTGTTGAACGGCGTCCCGTCGATCGTCTTCGTGCCGGACGAGCCGACGAGGCCGGCCTGGTCGGCGGGCGCTCCCTTGGTGACCGAGACGATCTCGACCCCGGCGCTCATGCCGGTCGCCTTCGCCAGAGCCGGCGTCACGGTGACGAGCTCGACGCCGACGTAGGGGGTGGCCTTCGCGCTGGAGATCAGGCTGCGGGCGGTGCTCGCGACCATGTTCGCCGGAATCGAGAAGCCGATGCCGATGTTGCCGGTCGAGCCGCTCTCGCCGCCCGAGCCCTGCGATCCGGACTCGATCTGGCTGTTGACCCCGATCACCTGGCCCTGGGAGTTGAGCAGCGGGCCGCCGCTGTTGCCGCTGTTGATGGCGGCGTCGGTCTGGATCACGCCGGTGATGGGATGGTTGTCAGGGGACACGATGGTGCGGTTGAGGGCGCTGACGACGCCGGCGGTGACGGTGTTGCGCAGGCCGTAGGGATCGCCGATGGCGACAACCGGGTCGCCCACCGCGACCGACGAGGAGTCGGCGAACGCGAGCGGGTGGAGCTCGTTCGTGGGCGCGCTGATGCGGATGACCGCAACGTCCCGGTTGGGATCGGTGCCGATGACGCGACCGCCGTAGGTGTGCCCGTCGTTCAGGCGCACCTGCACCGAGCCATGGGTGGACGAGCCGGAGGCGACGTCGGCAACCACGTGGTAGTTGGTGACGATGTCACCGAGCCGATCGACCATGAAGCCCGTGCCCTGGGCGCTCTCGGTGGGCGTGGAACCGAAGGGGCCGCCGCCACTGCTCGTGCCGGTCGCAAGCACCTCGACGACTCCGTCGATCGACTTGCGGTAGATCTCGGACACCGACAGCGCGCCGGACGACCCGGTCGAGGCGGCCGGTGCGGCGTTCACCGTCACCGCCGGGCGGCGGATCACGGTGGTCGAGTTCGCGCCGGTGCTCTCGTGAACGGCGACCGCCGCCACCGCCGCACCTGCCCCAGCGGAGGCGAGCAATGCGGCAACTGCGATGACGGTTTTCATGGGCAAAGACCTTTCTCAATCGGGCGGGCGTCCAGCATGGTGCCCGTTGTGCGTTGAATGACTACCTGGATCTTGGTCGATGAGTTTGAACACCGCCGGAGATCTGCGTGAGAATTGGCTGAACGTCCCGGCCAGCATCCCCTCATCGGGTGGCGTGAGACCCGCGGTAACGGCCGAACAACCCCGGTAGGCATGCTCCCCTCCAACTTCACCGGCGATGGCTCGTGGGATACGAACCGTCTTGAGGCGCTGATCAAGAATGTACCCGGCGCCATCTATCGCTGCTCCCCCGAGAGCGACTGGGCGATGGGCTTCATCAGCGACGAGATCGAGGCCATCTCCGGATATCCGGCCGCGGAGTTCGTCGGCTCGAGCGTGCGCACCTTCGCGAGCGTGATCCATCCCGAGGACCGGGCGATGGTCGAGGAGCGCGTGGGCGAGGCGCTCGAACGGCGCGACTCGTTCGTACTCGAGTACCGGCTGGTGCACGCCGACGGCTCGGTGCGCTGGGTGCACGAGCGCGGGCGCGGGATCTTCGACGCGGCCGGCGAGGTGCAGTTCCTCGACGGGGCGATCTTCGACATCACCGCGCGCAGGGAGGCCGAGGACCGGCTTGCGTACCTCGCATACCACGACGCGCTCACCGACCTCCCCAACCGGGCGCTCTTCCAGGAGCACCTGGCCGCCACGATCGCCACGGCCGACCGCAGCGGGGCGCCGGCCGCCGTGCTCTTCGCCGACCTCGACGACTTCAAGCTCATCAACGACAACTTCGGCCACTCCGTCGGCGACCAGCTCCTGATCGACGTCGCCGCGCGGCTGCGGCGGGTGACGCGGGCGGGGGACATCGTCGCCAGGCAGGGCGGCGACGAGTTCCTGATCCTCGTCACGGGCCCGTCCGTGGCCAGGGAGTCGGCGGTCGAGGCGCGGGCCGCGATCCGCACGGCCGTCGGCCGGATCGCGTCCAAGCTGCGCGACGCACTGGCCGCGCCGTTCGTGGTCGGCGGCGTTGAGCTGTACGTCGACCGCGAGCGTCGGGGCGAGCGTCTATCCCGACGACGCCGGGTCGGCCGAGGCGCTGCTCAAGCATGCGGACGTCGCGATGTACGCGGCCAAGGATGCGGGCAGGGACGGCTACCAGCTGTACCGGGCGAGCGGACGCGATCCCGGCCGCGAGCTCTCCCTGGCCGGCCGCCTGCGCCACGCGGCCGAGCGCGGGGAGCTCGAGCTGCACTACCAGCCCCTGGTCGACCTCGCTCACCGGCGCACCGTCGGCGCCGAGGCGCTGATCCGGTGGAACGACCCCGAGCGGGGGTTGATGGCACCGGCCGACTTCCTGCCCGATCGCCGAGCGCACCGGGCTGATCCGCCCGATGACCGATTGGATCGTCGACGAGGCCTGCCGGCAGAGCCGGGAGTGGCACAACGCCGGGCATGACCTGTTCGTCTCGGTCAACCTGCCGCCGGCCTTCTGGCAGCCGACGCCGATGCGCCAGGTGATGTCGACCATCGACGCGTTCGGGCTGAACGCCGACCGGATGATGATGGAGATCACCGAGCAGGCGGCGATGTCACCCGTCGCCGACCTCGAGCCCGTGCTGGCCGAGCTGCACGCGCGCGGCCTGCGGCTCGCGATCGACGACTTCGGCAGCGGCCACTCCTCGCTCGGGCGCCTCAGCCAGCTGCGGGTCAACACGCTCAAGATCGACCGCAGCTTCATTGCCGAGCTCCCGACCGACCGGGGAGCGTCGATTCTCGTCGAGAGCATGGTCACGCTGGCGCGACAACCTCGGCCTGCAGTGCCTCGCCGAGGGCATCGAGACCGAGGAGCAGCTGGCGTTTCTGATCGCCCGCCGGTGCCCGCTCGGCCAGGGCTTCCTGTTCGGCCGGCCGGTGCCCGCGGCGGAGTTCACCGCTGCGATGGCCCACCGCCGCTCCGAGGCCGCATAACCCCAAAGACCGGGGACAGTCCCCGGTCGAAACCCGTCACCGAAGTGTCACGGCAGAAGTTCGGGGACTGTCCCCGGTCGTCGGGTCTGGTGCCAGTCACAGCGTGGCCGACACCGTCGATCCGGGCCAACTCTCGACGTCGATGTGCAGCAGCTCGCACGGCCAGCGCCACTGGTAGCGGTTGGCCGGCTGAGCCGGCTCGAGCCGGCAGAGCCGCCCCAACCCGATCCGCTTCAAGAACGGCGTGACAGCGTGGAAAGCGGCATCCCAAGAATGGCGCTGATCTCCGCCCCGGTCAGCCGCGACCGGCGCAACGTCTCAATCGCGTCAACCCGATCAGCCGGCGTCTTGTGCGGTATCCGCCGCGGCGCCGACGAACGATCTTCCAGCGCAGCGGCGCCTCCTCCCGGAATCGTCGCAGCCACTTCCCAGCCGTCCGCTCTGTCGTCCCCACCGCCTCAGCAGCAGCCGCAGCGCGCCACTCCCCACACACCACGCGCATCCACCAACCAACCGACGAGCTGCGCCGGGCACGTCCGAGCGTTACGGTGCAATCTCATCTGGGGCCTCCTTGGAGGTCGAGGTCTTGGGCTAGTAGGTGCCGAACTGCTTCCAGAGCTGCTCGGCGGCGTCGAGCGCGGCGGCCCGTGGAGCGGCGCTTGCGCAGACGGCGATCTCGGCGGCCAGGGCCTCAAGCAGCGACCAGGCCGCCGGCGGCGGTCTCGAAGCCCCCCGTCTCGGCGGGCCGGCAGACGAGCACGTGCGTCGCCAGGGCCGCGGCCGGGCGCCATCAGGTCGTCGGTGATGACCACCGACCGGCGCGCCGGCCTCGTGGAAGTAGCGCACGACGTCAGCGGTCACCTTGGCATAGCGCGTGAACGTGAACGCCACCAGCCGGTCGCGTGGCTCCAGATCGATCAGGTGGTCCGCGATCCCGGGCTCCCCGGCGGCGATCGGCCAGACGTTCGCGAGCAGCGGGTTCAGCAGGTAGTAGGCGTACTCGGCCAGCGCCGCCGACTTGCGGATAGCCAAAGATGCCGAGCTTGCCGTTGCCCCTGCGCAGCAGCGCCACCGCCGAGCCGAAGTCCGCCTGGTCGATGCGTCGCCAGGGTCGTCGCCAGGTCGGCCCGGGCGCGGTCGACCCAGCGCTCGAGAACGCCGCCCGCCGATGCCGGGGCGGGCGCGGCCTCGTCCCGGCCGTGGCGGAGGCGCTCGATCGCCTCGAGCCGCAGGGCCTCGTGCAGCTCGCGAGAAGCCGGTGAACCCGACCCGCGCCGCAGAATCTGCACGACCGCCGCCTTGCTCACCCCGGCCTTCGCGGCCAGCGACTCGGCGGTCTCGAACGGCGCCTGCGACGTCGTCTGTCGAGCAGCCGGCGGGCAATCCGGCGGTCGTTCGGCGACAGCTGGTCAAGGCGGCTGCGGATCTTGCCGGCCACGGCCGAGCCATTCACGGGCGCAATCATACGGACGCCCGCGGTGCCAGGCGGGCGTGGATGCCGGCGGCGGCCGCCCGGCCCTCGGCGATGGCGGTGACGATCAGGTCGGCGCCGCGCACGCAGTCGCCGGCGGCGAACACGCCGGGGACGCCGGTCGCGCCCGTCCGCGCCGGCCGGCGACCGTGCCCGCCGTGACGGTGACGCCAAGCTGGTCGTAGACGCGGGTCGTCGCTCGACACCCGCAAAGCCGATCGCGACCAGCACGAGGTCGACGTCGAGCACGTCCTCCGCGCCCGTCGCCGCCGGGGCCGGCCGCCGTCCCGTGCCGCTCGAACCCGGCGAACTCGACGCGGCGGCCGTGCACCGCGCGCACGTCCCCGCCGTGCCCGGCGATCGCCGTCGGCTCGACCTGCCACTCGCCGCCGCCCGCCCTCGTCGTGGGCGGCGTACGCGCGCAGCAGGAACGGCCACTCGGGCCAGGTCGCGAGCGGCGTCCGCCGCGGCCGGCGGCGTGGGGCCGTGCGCGACCTCGATGACCGAGCGCGCCCCCTCGCGCAGCGCATTGCCCAGGCAGTCGGCACTGGTGTCGCCGCCGCCGAGGATCGACGACGTCCTTGCCCGCGGCGCGTGATCGGCCGGACCGCGCCGGCGGCCGCCGGCGACCCGTCGGTTCTGCGCTGGTCAGGTAGTCCATGGCCAGGCTGCGACGCCGGCGAGATGCGCGCCCGGCACGGCCGAGCACACGCGGGCGCTGCGCGCCGGTGGCGAGCACCACGGCGTCGTACCGGGCGCAGCAGCTCGTCGCCGGCCAGCGCCGGCGCCGACGTCGACGCCGGTCGCGAACGTCGACGCCCTCGGCCACGAGTTGCTCGACCCGCCGGTCGATCAGCCGCTTCTCGAGCTTGAAGTCGGGGATGCCGTAGCGCGAGCAGGCCGCCCGGCGGCTCGTCGCGCTCGAACACGGTGACCGCGTGCCCGGCGCGCGCGAGCTGCTGGGCCGCCGCCAGCCCGGCCGGCCCGCTGCCGACGACGGCCGACGCGGCCGGCCCGTGGCCGCGGCCGGCGGCCGCGGCACGCACCCAGCCCTCCGCGAAGGCGCGCTCGACGATCGCGAGCTCGATCTCCTTGATCGTGACGGCGTCGTCGTTGATCGCCAGCACGCAGGCCTCCTCGCAGGGCGCGGGGCAGAGCGGCCCGGTGAACTCGGGGAAGTTGTTGGTCGCGTGCAGCCGCTCGCTGCGCCGCGCGCCAGTCGCCGCGGTGCGCACGAGGTCGTTCCAGTCGGGAATGAGGTTGCCCGAGCGGGCAGCCGGTGTGGCAGAACGGCACGCCGCAGCCCATGCAGCGGCGGCCTGCTCGCGCACGCGTCCGCCGGCGGCGTGCGCGTGCACTGGTCGCCGGTAGTCGCGACAGGCGCTCGCCGACCGGGCGGTAGCGGGCGCGAGCGCGGCGCTGCACCTCGAGGAACCCGCGCGGGTCAGGCCACCGAGCGCACCTGCCGAGCGAGCTCGGATCGCGGTCTCGGCGACGGACCGGCGCAGGTCGTTCGGCATCGACCAGCACGAAGCGCGGCAGCGCCCCGTCCCAGCGGTCGAGCAGACGCGCGGCGCGACGGCGACTGCCGGTCAGCGTCGGGGTGCCGCTCGACGAGGCCGCGCAGCTCGCCGTCGTCGTCGCACCGGCGCTCGAGCTCGACCGATGTCGGTGTTGCAGCGGCCCGCGAGCGCCGCCGTCGGGGTCGTAGCACGAAGGCGACGCCCGCCGGTCATGCCGGCGGCGAAGTTGCGGCCGGTCGCGCCCGAGCACGACCACCGACGCCGCCCGTCATGTACTCGCAGCCGTGGTCGCCGACGCCCTCGACCACCGCGGTGCGCGCCCGAGTTGCGCACGGCGAAGCGCTCGCCGGCGAGCCCGCAGGAAGAACGCCTCGCCCGGCGGTCGCCCCGTAGAGCACGGTGTTGCCGACGATCACGCTGTCGCTGCGGCGACGTAGCCGGCGTTCGCCGGCGGCGCGGACGACGAGCGCGCCGCCGGAGAGCCCCTTGCCGACGTAGTCGTTGCGCGCGCCCGTCGAGCTCGAGCGTCGAGCCCGCGCGGCGCGCAACGCCGCCGAGGCTCTGGCCGGCGCGTCCCGCGCAGCGCGCAGCGCGGATCGGAGCCGTCGGGCAGCCCGGCGGTGCCCGTGCGCGGCGCGCGATCTCGCCGGCGAGCATCGCGCCGACGCTGCGGTCGGTGTTGCGCACCTGGGCGCGCGAGCACGACGGGCTCGCCGGCGTCTCGAGCGCCGCGCCGGCGCGCGGCGATGCAGCGCGCGCGTCGAGCGCCGCCGCCGAGCCCGTGCCGCCTGCGGCCGCTGAGCGCCGGGCAGCCGGCGCCGGTCGCCGGCTCACGCCAGCAGCGGCTCCAGATCGAGACCCGCGAGCGCCGGCCGCGACGCTCGTCCGGCGCTGGCGCAGCAGGTCGGCGCGGCCGATCACCTCGTCGAAGCGGGCGACGCCGAGCGCGGCGAGTCAGCTCGCGCACCTCCTCGGCGACGAACAGGAAGTAGCGCACGACGTGCTCGGGCGTGCCGGCGAAGCGCCGCCGCAGCTCGGGGTCCTGCGTCGCGATCCCGACCGGGCAGGTGTTGAGGTGGCAGACGCGCATCATCACGCAGCCGGCCGCGACCAGCGGCGCGGTCGCGAAGGCGAACTCCTCGGCGCCGAGCAGCGCCGGCGACGAGCACGTCGCGGCCGGTGCGCAGGCCGCCGTCGACCTGCAGCGCGCACCCGGCCGCGCAGCCCGTTTCGGACGAGCACCTGCTGGGTCTCGGCCAGCCCGAGCTCCCACGGGCAGGCCGGCGTGCTTGAGCGACGACAGCGGCGCGGCGCCGGTGCCGCCGTCGTGGCCGGCGATCACGATGTGGTCGGCGCTCGGCCTTGGCGACGCCGGCCGCGATCGTGCCGACGCCGGCCTCGGCGACGAGCTTGACGCTGATCTCGGCGCGTCGGGTTGACGCAGCGCAGGTCGTAGATCAGCTGGGCGAGGTCCTCGATCGAGTAGATGTCGTGGTGCGGCGGCGGCGAGATCAGGCCGACGCCCGGCGTCGAGTGGCGCAGCGCGCGCGATCTCGCGCGTCGACCTTGTCGCCCGGGCAGCTGGCCGCCCTCGCCGGGCTTGGCGCCCTGCGCGATCTTGATCTGCAGCTCGTCGGCGTCGACCAGGTATGCGGCGGTCACGCCGAAGCGCGCCGAGGCGACCTGCTTGATCGCCGAGCGGCGCAGGTCGCCGTTCGGGTCGGGGATCGAGCGGCGCCGGGTCCTCGCCGCCCTCGCCGGTGTTGGAGCGCCCGCCGAGGCGGTTCATCGCGATCGCGAGCGTCTCGTGCGCCTCGGGCGAGATCGAGCCGAGCGACATCGCCCCGGTCGACGAACCGGCGCACGATCTCGGTCGACGGGCTCGACCTGCGTCGAGCGGCGAGCGGCTGCGCCGGCGGCCACCGGCTCGAGCAGGCTCGCGCAGCGTCGGCGACGCCGGGCCGCGTCCGTCGACCTCGCGGGCGTACGGCGCGGAAGCTGGTCGTGGCTCTCGTCGCGCACGGCGCGCTGCAGCAGCGACGATCGGCGTCGGCGTCCCACAGCGTGATGCTCGCCGTCGCGGCGGTAGCCGGTAGATCGCCGCCGGCGTCGAGGCGCGTCCGCCGCGCGTCGCGCGCCGAAGGCGCCGCGCGTGGCGCGGTCGGCGGCCGCCGCGTGCAGCTCGGCGCAGGCCGATGCCCCCGACGCGCGACGCGCGTGCCGGGGAAGTAGCGCGTCGATCGAGCTCGTCGCCGAGGCCGACCGCCTCGAAGATCTGCGCGCCGCGGTAGCTCTGGATGGTCGAGATGCCCATCTTCGAGCACACCTTGAGGAGCCCGGTGCCGACGGCGCTCGACGTAGCGCCGCTGCGCGTCGTCGGCGTGAGCCGCCGAGGTCGCCCGCTGCCTGCAGCTGCGCGATGGTGCGAACGCGAGGTACGGACTGACGGCCGCCGCGCCGTAGCCGAGGAGCAGCGCGAAGTGCATCGCCTCGCGCGGCTCGCCCGACTCGACGACGAGCCCGCACATGCGCTGCGCGCGCCCTCCCGCACGAGGTGGCGTGTGCACGGCCGCGGTGGCGAGCAGGGTCGGGATCGGGGCGTGGCCGCGCGTCGACGCCGCGGTCGGAGAGGACCAGCGATCGTCGCGCCCGTCCCACACGGCCCGCGAGGCCGCGCCGGCACAGCTCGTCGATGGCGCGCTCCAGCCCCGTCGCCGCCGTCGGCAACGGGTCAGCAGGCGTCGGCAGCGTCACCGACGCGGAACGCCGGCCGGGTCGACGCGCGCGCAGCCGCTCGAGGTCGTCCAGGTCGAGCACCGGCTGCGGCATGACGACGCCGCCGGCAGTGCTCGGGCCGCTCGCTCGAGCAGGTTCCCGATGCGCGCCGATCGACGTCCGCAGGCTCATCACGAGCGCCTCGCGCTGCGGGTCGATGGGCGGGTTCGTGACCTGCGCGAAGTGCTGCTTGAAGTACGCGCGGCAGCAGCTGCGGCCGCTCCGAGAGCGACGCGCCAGCGGCGTGTCGTCGCCCATCGAGCCGACCGGCTCCGGCGCCCGTCGCGCGCCATCGGCGCAGCACGACGAGCTCGAGCGTCCTCCTCGCGTGTAGCCGAAGGCGCGCTGCAGCGAGCGGGCTCAGCTCGGCATCCGGCGCCGGTCGCGGGCTCGGTCGGGCAGCGTCGTCGAGCGCCACGCCTGCTGCTCGTCGAGCCACGACGCGGTACGGCCGCGCCGCGCCGAGCCCGCGCTTGAGCTCGTCGGTCGCGCACGCAGCGGCCCGCCGCGGTGTCGAGCACGAGCAGCATCTGGCCGGGCCCGAGGCGGCCGCGCTCGACGACGTCGGCCGGGTCGAGGTCGAGCACGCCGACCTCGGAGGCGACCACGACCAGCCCGTCGCGGGTGCGCACGTAGCCGCGCCGGCCGCAGGCCGTTGCGGTCGAGCAGCCGCACCACCCGGACGCCGTCGCTCGCGATGCGACCGCGGCCGGGCCGTCCCACGGCTCGGCCAGACAGCGTCGTGGTACTCGTAGAACGCCCGCACCGATCGTCGGCATCCGTCCCGGGATCGCGTCCAGGCCGCCGGGATCGAGCATGCGTCAGCGGCGTGCGCGAGCGGGCGGCCCGCCGAGCACGAGGAGCTCGAGCGACCGCGTCGAGCGCGGCCGAGTCCGACCAGCGCTCCTCGACGATCGGGAACAGCTTCGGCAGGTCGTCGCCGAGCAGCCGCGAGCGCAGCTGCGGCTCGCGCGCGTGCCATCCAGTTGACGTTGCCGCGCACGGTGTTGATCTCGCCGTTGTGGGCGAGGAAGTTGAACGGCTGCGCGAGGTCCCAGGTGCCGAGGGTGTTGGTCGAGAAGCGCGAGTGGACGAGCGCCAGCGCGCTCGTCGTAGCGGGGTCGCGCAGATCGTCGATAGTAGGCGCGCGAGCTGCGGGCCGCGCAGGAGGCCCTTGTAGACGATCCGCTGCGGACGAGAGGCTGACGATCGAGAACTCCGCCTCCGGCACGTGGCCGGCAGCGGCCGCCCGCTCGACGCGCCGGCGGATCACGTACAGCTTGCGCTCGAAGGCCGCCTGGTCGCCGCTGCGGCGCTCGACGAACAGCTGGCGCACGACGGGCTCCGACGCGCGGGCGAGCGCGCCGATCTGGTGCGAGCGCACCGGGCGGGTCGCGCCAGCCGAGCGGCCGCTGGCCCTCCTCGGCACCGATGCGCACGCACAGCTCCTCGCAGCGCAGGCGCAGGCTCGGGGTCGCGCGGCAGGAACACCAATCCGGTCGCGTAGGCCCCGGGCGGCGGCAGCTCGTGGCCGAAGCCGTCGCGGAAGGCGGCGCGCAGGAACCGGTCCGGCAGCTGCGTCATGATGCCGGCACCGTCGCCGGTGTTCGGGGTCCGCTCCGGTCGCACCGCGGTGGTCGAGGTTCTCGAGTGCCCGCAGCGCCTGCTCGACGAGCTCGTGACGGGGGCCGCCGTCGAGCCGCACGAGCGCGCCGAGGCCGCAGGCCTCGTGCTCGAACCGGGGGTCGTACGAGACCCGCGCCTGGGTTCGGGGGCATCCGCCGAGCCTAGCAGAGTTCGATCCGCATAGTTCGTTTGGAATATGTGAGTGAATCAAATGATTCAACACGGGAGCACCAGCCCCGGGGCGCTACCGTGTTCGCCAGGATGCCGGCCGCGCCGACACGGGAGCTCGTGGTCGTCGGCGTTCCCATCGACTCGCTGGGCACGCCCGGCGGCACGGAGGGAGCGCCCCAGGCGCTGCGGCAGGCCGGCGTCGTCGCCGCCCTCGGGGCCCGTGACGCCGGCGACCTGCCGGTGCGCATCGTCGGCACCGACCGGGATCCGGAATCGGGGATCGTCGGGTACCCCTCGGTCGTCCACACCTGCGAGGGCGTCCGCGACGGCGTCGAGGCGCTGCTGCGCTCGGGCGCGTTCCCGGTCGTGCTGGGCGGCTGCTGCGCCCTGGTGCCCGGCGTTGCTGCGGGCCTGCGACGGGCGCATCCGCGGCCGCCCGGCCTGGCCTACATCGACGGCCATCTCGATCTGTACGACGGGCGCACGAGCCCCAGCGGCGAGGCGGCCGATATGCCGGTCGCGGTCGTGACCGGCCACGCCGATGCTGCGCTGGGATCGCTGGGCGAGACCGCGCCGCTGGTGCCGGCCGCCGGGATCGCCCTGCTCGCCCACCGTGACTCGGAGGAGGCCCGGTCGCTTCGCAGCATCATGCCCGAGCAGATCGGCATCGGGCTCAGCCGCGACTGCAGCGAGGTGCAACGCGCCGGGCCGGGCCGGGTGGGAGCCGAGGTTGGCCGGCCGGCTCGGTGCCGGCGGCGGGCGGTTCTGGGTATCGGTCGACGTGGACGTGCTCAGCGAGGAGGCCTTCGCGGCGACTCCGGTGAAGCAGCCGGGAGGGCTCGGCCTGGACGAACTGGTGGCGCTCTGCCGGCCGCTGGTGCAGCACCCGGCCTGTGTCGGGCTGGACGTGCTCTGCTACGACCCGGACCTGGACGACCCGGCGCGCACGGGCGCCCGCGCGGTGGTCGACCTGCTACACAGGGCACTCGTTCGTGACTAAAACGCCCGGTCGCCGCGGCCTGTGTCCGGGCACCCGCCCCTCGCAGGCGCGAAACGTGGCATCATGCCTGGGGCTGCGAGGAGGTGTGAACGTGCGATTGTGGGGTCGCTGGTGGCTCGGACTCTTTGCGGTGGCAATTGCCGCCGTGGCGTCTGGGCCTGCGGAATCCGCGCTGGGCGCGGGAGCGCCGCCTGTCCGCGCATCCGCCGAGGCGGTCACCGTGCTCGCACCCGGCTCCCCCGCACAGGGGAGCGGCCTGGTGATGGCGTTCGGGACTGCGTCGGCCCGCGGTGCGTACCACTACCCGCAACGCCGACGCCGCGATCCGCGCGAGCTGGGTGAGGGCGACCGCCGCCAAGCAGACCGGCGCCGTCCCGACCGCCACGGCATACTCGCTCGTGCGCCGGGTGCGGTTGTTCGGCGGCGAGGTGCAGGCGCGCAAGATCTGGGTGTCCGTGTCAATCGCTCCCGGCGCGGCGCAGGCCGTCGGCAGAGTCCAGGGCCTGGTGGTGCTCGGCCGCCACGTCCACGCCATCGCGGGCAAGACGCTCGCGCTGGCGAGCTGGGGCACCCTGGACGTACTCGCGTCGCAGCAGAGCCAGGCCCCGGGGTCGGCCACCGCGACCATCACCGGCCTGAGGCTGACGCTCCTCCAGGATCACGGCGGGCTGCCCGCGGGCACCATCGTCGACCTCGGCTCCGCGAATGCGGTGATCGCACCGGCGTTGCTGCCGCCACCGCCGCCAGGCGGCGGCACCACCACACCCAGCGCACCTCAGCGCACGCACGGCGCGACGCTTCACCCCCGCCCCACGGCGCCCACAGCTCCACCTCAGAAGCCCCCGGCCGGGCATCCCGCCCATCATCCGGCGCACCATCCGGTCCACCATCCTCGCGCCCGGCGGCGGCACCGTTCCGCCGGCACCGTCCCGCCGCAGTCGTCGCACGCCCTGATCGCCGCGGCCCGCGGCGGACGCGCGCGGGTCATCGCCGCAGCGCTCGCACAGGTCGGCTGGCCGTACATCTGGGGCGGCGACAGCCGCACCGACGGCGGGTTCGACTGCTCCGGCCTGGTCGACTACGCCTACGCCCGCGCCGGGATGACTCTGCCCGGCCGGCCAACCGCCGCCGTCCTGTGGCAGATGTCCGCGCCCGTCACCCGGGCCCGGCTCCAGCCCGGAGACCTGGCGTTCCTCTACACGCGCCATCGCGCCCCCTACCACGTCGCGCTGTACGTGGGCGACGGCCTGATGGTCGTGGCGCCGCACACGGGCGCCGAAGGTGCAGCTCGCGCCGCTTGACTCGGTGCCGTGGGACGGCTACGGCCGGCTGCTCCAGGGCGGGCGCGGCGACGGGCTCGCCGCCAGCGTGGCGGCCGCCGCACGCCGCTTCGCGCATCCCGGGCCCGGCGAGAGCCGCCGGCTCGCGGCCGGCCGCGCCGCCGATGCACTCGCAGCGCTGCGGGTGCAGATCGACAACCCGCATCTCGGCCCCGCACCGGCGAACGCGCCCACGCGGTCGGCGACCGCAGCCATCGCTCCGGCTCCCAGGCTCGTCCGCGCTCGCAAGCGTGCGGCCCGCCCAGGCCGAGGGCGCCGGCCGGGTGCTGGGATTCGCGCTGCTGATGCTGCTTGTGGCCGCCTGCCTCGTGTGGGTGCCCATCCGCGCGATCCGCGCGCCGAACCGCTGAGCCGAGAGTCGAGCGAGCGGGTGGGCCGGCTGCGAGTCGTGCGCGCGCTCGCGGTCGACACCGGCCCGCTGCGGCATTCGCGCGACTACCGGCTGCTCGCCCTGGGTGGGTTCGTCTCGGGACTGGGCACGCAGATCACGCTGGTGGCGCTGCCATACCAGGTGTTCGTGCTGACGGGGTCGTCGTTTGCGGTGGGCCTGATCGGGCTGGCCGAGCTCGTGCCGCTCGTGGCGCTGTCGCTGATCGGGGGCACGCTCGCAGACCGCACCGAGCGGCGCCGGCTGCTGATGATCGCCCAGGTCGTCCAGCTCTCGACCTCGGCGCTGCTCGCCCTCGGAGCCGCGTTCGGGCCGCCGCCCCTGGCCGGCCTGTACGTGCTGGCCGGGATCGCCGCGGCGGCGGCCGCCGTCGACCGCCCCACCCGCAATGCGATCGTGCCCAATGTCGTCTCGGGGGACGAGCTGCGGCCCGCGATCGCGTTCACCTACGGCCTCGCCCAGCTGACAATGGTCGTCGGCCCCGCCGTCGGCGGCGTCATCATCGCCGTGGCCGGCCTCGGCTGGGCCTACACCGCCGACGTGGTCACGTTTGCAGCCATGATCCTGGCGGTGGCCCTCATGAGCCGCCAGCATCCGCTCACCGCCGCGCCGACCGAGAGCTTCCTGAGGGCGATCCGCGCCGGCCTGGCGTTCGCCAAGAGCCGCGGCGAGCTCATGGGCAGCTTCGCCGTCGACCTGCTGGCGATGACCTTCGGGATGCCACGGGCGCTGTTCCCCGCACTGTCGCTGACCGTGTACCACTCGGGCGCCACGGGGGTGGGGCTGCTGTACGCGGCGCTCTCGGCCGGCGCCACCGTGGCCGCCTTCTCGACCGGATGGCTGGCGTACGTGCGCCGGCTGGGCCGGATCGTCGTGATCGCGATTGCCGCCTGGGGCGTCGCCATCACCCTCATGGGCCTCACCCACACCCTGTGGGTGGCGATGGTCTGCCTGCTGATCGCGGGGGCGGCGGACAGCATCAGCGCCGTCTGCCGCAGCACCATCCTGATCACGGTGACGCCCAATGCGATGCGCGGCCGGCTGTCGGCCATCTTCACCCTGGTCGTCACCGGCGGCCCGCGCCTGGGCGACGTCGAATCGGGGACAGTGGCGGCGGCGTTCGGGACCCAGTTCGCCGTCGCATCGGGCGGGATCCTGTGCCTCCTCGGCCTGGCCCCGATCGTCGTGGCCTTCCCGGCGTTCTGGCGCTACGGCGCGGCCGAAACACCCGATCCGGTGTACGATCGCGCCGCGTGACCGACTTCCTCGATGTCCCCGGCGCCGGCGTCCGGCTGGCCTACGACGACCGCGGCAGCGGCCGCCCCGTGGTGCTCGTGCACGGAGTGTCCATGTCGCGCCGCTTCTTCGAGCGCAACCTGGATGCCCTGGCCGAGCGCTTCCGGGTCGTCAGCCTCGACCTGCGCGGACACGGCGAGTCGCCCGCGCACGAGGGCGGGCACACGGTGGCGCAGTACGCCCGCGACGTGCACGAGGTGATCGGCCTGCTCGGCCTGGAGGGTGCGGTCGCGGTCGGCTGGTCGATGGGGACGATGGTGATCTGGGACATGATCAGCCAGTTCGGCACCGCCGACCTGGCCGGCCACGTCGTCGTCTCGCAGGGCCCGTCCGACCTCCAGCGCGAGGGATGGGCGCTCGGCGCGTTCTCGACGGACGAACTGTTCGGACTGCTCGCGGCGGCGCAGGACGACTTCCCGGGAGTGATGGGCGAGTTCGTCCCCTCGATGTTCGCCGACGAGCGGCCGGCCGACGAGATCGAAATGCTGGTCGGCGAGACGCAGACGCTCGGCCCCAACGCCGCCACCTGCATCCTGCTCGACCAGTCTCTGCGCGACTTCCGCGAGGTGGTCGGCTCGTACGACCTGCCGACGCTGGCCACCTGGGGGCGGGACGAGAAGCTCGTGCCGGTGGCGGCCGGCGAGTGGGTGGCGGCGCAGACCCCCGCCGAACTGCGCATCTTCGAGCATTCCGGTCACTGCCCGATGTGGGAGGAGCCCGAGCTCTGGAACCGCGTCGTGGGTGACTGGATCGCGGCGCTGCCGGCGTAGCCGGACGGTTACGACGGCGACCACCCGCGGGGCCCCCGACGCGACGCCGCGCACCGCCACCACCGGAGCGCGCGCGAAGAACGCCTGGATGCGGAAGCCGAACACCGCCGAGGAGCCGGCCGCGAGCGTGACACCCGCGGGCGGGTCGAGCATGCCGTAGTAGTCGATCATCGCGGGCGGGGGCAGGTCGGCGCCGACCCGCACCGCGGACGCAAGATCACCGTCGCGGGCCACGAGCGCCTGCACCGGGTAGGGCGGGAAGACGGGATCGATGTAGAAGCCGCCCCCGTAGCAGTACGCCCGGCCGGCATGGTGATGCGAGATCTCGGAGATGTAGAGCGCCGCCGGCAGCTCGGGCTCGTCCCTGACCGCATGCAGCGGCGTCGTGCCGGTGAGCCCGTGGCCCGGTTCGACCTGCGTTGCACCGGCGGCGGCGAGCACGCCCAGCGATGACGACGCGGTAGTCCCCGGCGCGTTCAGGCGCACCTCGGAGCGCCCGGCGGCACGCAGGCGTTCGGCGGCGCGCTCGAGGGTGCCGAGGTTGGGCGTGGGGATCACCGTCTGCCGGTCGTGGTCATACAGCAGCGCGGGGAAGGTGGTGATCCCGCCGAAGCGCGCGCCCGGCAGGCCGTCCATGGCCTCGGCCACCGCGACCGCGTCGTCGGCCGCGAAGCCGCCCTCGTGGCCGTTGTAGAAGGTGTCCCCCGGCGCGACGAGGCGTGCCAGCAGCGACTGCTCGCGGCCCGCCGCGTCCGCCGCCGCGGCCGCCTCGGCGGCCTTGGTCAGATCGAACACGGTCCAGTTGTCGGGAGCAGTCGCCGCCGCCTCGGCCGCGTCGTGCCGCGGAACCTGGACGAGATGGCCGACATGCCCGAGGCGCATGCCGGCATCGCGCAGCGCGCGCGTGCACTCCATATCGACCGCAACGCCCGCATCGATCCCCCCGCGGCGAACGGCCGCGATGAAGGCGGGATGCCGCCCGACCTGTTTGGTCATCGCGTAGGCGTCCAGGTGCAGCCGCGCCGCCTCGGCGGCGATCAGCCCGGCGTTGTGCTCGACCGCGTCCAGGTCGAGCACATACGCCGCGGCCGGGACGGCCCCCTCCTGCTGCAGCGAGATCGCCGCGGAGACGAACGCCGGGTTACGCCGGAGGAGGACGTCCAGGAACATCAGGCGGGCTCGTCGGCAACCTCCCCGCCGAAGCCGCGTGTGGCCCGATCGAGCGCCGGACGCTTGAGCTTCGCCATCGCGGCCGTGATCACGACTCCCGCGACGACCCACACGACCGCCGCGATGCCGCCCCAGTTGAACGGGTATGCCAGCACATAGCTGAAGAGCTTGTCCAGGCTGAAGTACTGGGCGTACAGCGGCGCCGCGAACACGAGGATCCCGAGGATCGGTACGATGACGTGCATGAAGAAGTTGCGGTACGGCCGACCCTCGCCGTGGAAGAACCCGATGCACGCCGCACACGAGATCATGTAGACGATGATCGCGAGCACGGTGAAGGTGGTGCCGACCACGCCGAACGCGACGTCGGCGCCGAACTTGTTCGCCGCCAGCACCGACACGATCATCGACGCCACCACGGTGAAGATGACCGCGATGTACGGCGTGCGGTGGGTGCGGTGCACCCGGCCCATGATCGCCGGCAGTGAGCCCGATCTGCCCATGGCGAACAGCACGCGGCTGCAGTTGTTCACCGCCGCAGTGGCCGACGCGGTGTTCGAGTTGATCAGCGCCAGGAACACGAGCACCCAGCCGTTGTTCCAGTACTGCTTGCCGAGGGCCACCCAGTCATCCCCTCCGGTCTTGGTGTGGAACGCGACGATGTTCATGTTGGCGCCCACGTTCCAGGCGTAGCAGTTGAACACGTAGAACAGGCCGATGATGATGCACGAGTAGAGCACTCCCCGGGGGACGTTGCGGCGCGGATGCCGTGACTCCTCGCCGAGCGCGGTGGCCGCCTCGAAGCCGATGAAGGCGGTGATGACGAACACCGAGGCCTGGAAGATGCCGCGCGTGCCGCCGGCGGCGTTGGCGGGATGGAACGGTGCGGTCGAGTTCGGGCCCTGGGCGACCATCGTGAGCGAGAGGGCCAGGAACACGATGATCTCGATCGCGCCCAGGATGATCCCCGCCTTCGCCGACAGGCGAACGTCGAAGTAGGTCAGGCAGAACACCACGAGCGCGGTCAGCCCGCCCCAGAACCACCATCCCGGCGAGCCCGTCCACCAGCCCTGGCTGATCATGGTCGTGTTGATGAACCAGCCGTTCAGGATGAAGAGGAACGGCGGCAGGAAGATCGAGAAGCCGACGTACAGCCAGCCCACGAAGAAGCCCATCACGGGCGACAGGCCCCGGGCGGCGAAGACGTACAGGCCGCCGGCCGAGGGGATGAACTTGCCCAGCTGTCCGACCGAGACCGCGGTGAACACGCAGGCGATCAGCGCGATGAGCGCCGAGAGCGGCAGCGCCGTGCCGGCGAGGCCCACGCCGATGCCGATGGAGAACGCGGTCGCCGCAGCGGGCGCCATGTACGTGATCGACTGGAAGACGACGTCGATCAGGCCGATCGAGTTGTGTCGCAGCTCAACGCCTGCCTGCTCTGCCATTTCCCCTCCCTTGAAAATCCCCTGGACAGCCGAAGATGTGCGGGCGACCGTACAACGAGACGCATGCGCGGTCAACCATGGCGGCGGGACGATGCCGGCCGGTGACCCGCCGGACGATCCGCTAGAGTGGCGCCGATGTGATCCGCCCCCGCCGATGCCGGCGACGGGCGCGAGGCGACGGAGCCTCTGACAGCGACCGAGCGTGGTCCTGCCAGGGGCTTTTTTCATGCCCAAAAACAGGCGAAAGGAGCGAGATGGAGACCACTCAGACCACCACGCTGGACGAACTGCGTGCGGATGTGATCCGCCGCGTGAAGGACGAGGACATCACGTTCGTCCAGCTCTGGTTCACGGACGTCGTCGGCAGGCTGAAGAGCTTTGCGATCACCCAGCGCGAGCTCGAGGACGCGGTCATGCACGGGATGGGCTTCGACGGATCCTCGGTGACCGGCTTCAACGCGATCGAGGAGTCCGACATGATCGCGATGCCCGACCCGACGTCCTTCCGCGTCCTGCCCTGGGCATCGGGCGAGCGGGCGGTCGCACGCATGATCTGCGACGTCCGCACCCCGGCCGGCGACCCCTACTTCGCCGACTCGCGCCACGTTCTGCGGTGCGCCCTCGAGCGGATGCGGTCGCTCGGATTCGACGCTTTCAACGTCGGCCCGGAGCTCGAGTTCTTCTACTTCAAGCTCGACGACAACGGCCGCCCGACGCCGCTCGATGCGGGCGGGTACTTCGAGGAGACGACTCTCGACGCGTCCGCCGACCTGCGCAAGCACACGGTGCTCGCCCTCGAGCAGATGGGCATCCCGATCGAGTACCTGCACCACGAGGTCGGGCCGAGCCAGCACGAGATCGACATGCGCTACACCGGCGGCCTCGAGATGGCCGACCACTGCATCACGTACCGCAGCGTCGTCAAGGAGGTCGCGAAGCGCCACGGCGTGTACGCCACGTTCATGCCCAAGCCGCTGTACGGGGTGAACGGATCGGGCATGCACACCCATCAGTCGCTCTTCACGCAGGGCGAGAACGCCTTTTACGAGGGCGACGACCGCTGGTACCTGTCCGACATCGCCAAGAGCTTCATCGCCGGGCAGCTGCGGCACGCGCGCGAGATCTCGCTGCTGTTCGCTCAGTGGGCGAACAGCTACAAGCGGCTCGTGCCGGGCTACGAGGCGCCGGTGTACGTGGCCTGGTCACAGCGCAACCGCTCGGCCCTGATCCGGGTGCCGCTGTACCACCCCGGCAAGGCCGCGGCCACCCGGGCCGAGATCCGCTGCCCCGATCCGGCCTGTAACCCGTATCTGGCGTTCGCCGCACTCCTGCACGCAGGCCTGGAGGGCATCGAGCGCGGCTACGAGCTGCCCGACCCGATGGAGACGAACCTGTACGCGCTCAGCAAGCCCGAGCGGCACGCTCTCGGCATCGAGTCCCTGCCCGAGTCGCTGGGCGAGGCGATCGACATCGCCGAGGAGTCCGACCTGGTCGAGAAGGCACTCGGGCTCGAGCTGCGCGACCGGCTGATCTCGCTCAAGCGCGACGAGTGGGACGCCTACCGCGTGCAGGTCAGCGAATGGGAACTGGAGCGCTACCTGCCCACACTGTGACGGCACCGATCGGATAACTACACTCGGCCCGATGAGCGCCACCCTCGAGCGGGCCGCACGGCATGTGCAGCTGCTGACGGATACCGTCGCGGCGGTCAGCTCGAGCCTCGACCTGGCCGAGGTGCTGGCCGAAATCGCCTCGCGGGTGGCCGAGGCGATGGCGACGGACGCCTGCTTCGTCTACCTGTACGACGAGGCGTCCGGCGTCCTCGAGCTGCGGGCCACTCACGGCACCCGCTTCGACGATCCCGCGCACCGGCCGCGCATGCGGCCGGGCGAGGGGATCACGGGTGCCGCCGCCGAGCTGCGGCACCCGATCATGATCGCGAGCCAGGCCCACCTCGACCCCCGCTTCCGCGCGTTCCCCAATCTGCCGGAGGACGAGTACGAATCGATCCTGGCCGTGCCGGTGATGGCGCGTGACCACCTCGCCGGCGCGCTCAACGTGCGCACCCGCAGGCCGCGCGAGTTCACGGCGAGCGAGGTGGCGCTGCTGTCGACGATCGCGGGCCAGGTGGGCCAGGCGATCGAGAACGCCAAGCTGTACGAGCGCTCGCAGCGGCGGGTCGCGGAGCTCGAGGCGCTGGCGGAGATCTCCCGGTCGATGACGTCGTCGCTGTATCTCGACGACGTGCTGCGCGACATCGCGGCGAGCACGTGCCGGGCGCTGCGGGCACAGGAGTGCGCACTCGTGCTGGAGAGCGACGACGGGCCGGCGGTCGCGTACCGGTCGGGCGCAGGCCGCAGCGATGACGACCTGATCGCGATGGCCGCGCAGGCACCCTTTGCGTCGGAGACGGCCGCGGCGGAGCCGATGCGCTGGAAGCAGCGCCGGATCGGATCGCTGGTCGTGATCAGCGGTTCTCCGCGGACGTGGGTGCCCGAGGAGCTTTCGCTGCTGGCGACCGTCGCCCACCAGGGGGCCGCGGCGGTCGAATCGGGCCGCACCGCGCTGCGCGGTCTGCTCGCCCAGGAGATCCACCACCGGGTCAAGAACAACCTGCAGACCGTGGCCTCGCTGCTGCGGCTGCAGCTCGGGTCGGCCGGCGGCCCGGCCGCCGAGAAGGCCCTGCGCGAGAGCGTGAACCGGATCTGCTCGATCGCCGAGGTGCACGACCTGCTCACCTCGTCGCGGGTGGACGGAGTCGACTGCGCCGGCCTGATCGGGCGGCTGCAGGCGATGCTCGGCACCGGCCTGGCCGGCCGGCCCGTGGAGGCCGAGCTCCAGCCGGTGCCGCTGCGCGGCGATCAGGCGACGGCGCTCGCCCTGGTGTTCTGCGAGCTCTTCTCGAACGCGGTCGAGCACGGAGCGGGGACGATCAGCGTCGAGCTTCGCGGCGACGGCACGGACATCGTGCTGACGGTCTCGGACGGCGGCCGCGGCCCTGCGGAGGGCACGGTCGACGGTCTCGGCCTGACCATCGCCCGAACGCTGGTGCGCGACCAGCTCGCGGGCGAGCTCGAGCTGGTGGCGGACGAGGGCGGAAGGGCGGTGGCACGATTCCCGGCCGCGTCCTGATCGCCGAGGACGAGACGATCATCCGGCTCGACCTCGCCGCCATGCTCGGCCGGGCCGGGTTCGACGTGGTCGCCGAGGCGCGCGACGGCGCCGAGGCCGTCGAGCTGGCCCGCTCGTGCGAGCCGGATCTGGCCCTGCTCGACGTGCGCATGCCCGGAATGGACGGCATCGAGGCCGCCCGGGCGATGCTCGAGGAGCGCCCGATCCCGGTGGTGATGATCACGGCCTACTCCCAGCACGACGTGGTCGCCCGCGCGGTCGAGGCCGGGGTCTTCGGCTACCTGGTGAAGCCGTTCCGGGAGGCCGACCTGGTGCCGGCCATCGAGACCGCCCGGGCGCGGCACGCCGAGCTCGCCGCGCTGCGGGCGGAGTCGGAGTCGCTGCGCGCGGCGCTTGCCGCCCGCAAGGTGATCGAGCGCGCGAAGGGCGTGCTGATGGATCGCGAGGGGCTGACCGAGGCCGAGGCGTTCGCCCGCATGCGCTCCGCCGCCCAGCGCACGGGCCGGACGCTGGTGGACATCGCCGAGGCCGTCGTCGCGACCTCCGCCCCGGACTGACGCGGCCTGCGGCCACCCGTCACAAAAGCGCCACAAAACACCCGCCCGCCACAACCGGGGACTGTCCCCGGTTTGGGGGGCTTCCGGTGGCTAGGGGGCCGGCCAGGCCAGCTTCAGGTGGGTGATGACCTTGGCCTTCGTCTCGAGCCCCATCCGCAACTGGTACTTGCCCGGCGCGAGCCCCACGATGTACTCGGAGCACACGAAGGAGTCGCCCGCGGTGGTGCAGCTGCCCTTCTCGGCGGTGTCGAGGATCACGTTGCCGTCCGGGTCGCCGGGCGGGGCCAGCGACACGATGATGTCCGCCTTCGGGTTCCGGATGCGCGAGTAGCGCAGCACCATCTCCAGCCGTCCCGTGTGCGCGAAGCGCATGTTGAAGATCCGCCCGGCATGGCCCAGCGTGAACGAGTAGTTCACTGTCTTCGCCACCGCGATGGCCGGGAATGCCAGCAGAACGGTGACCGTGACCAGCACTGCGATTCGGCGCATGAGACGCTCCTCTCCGACGACAGCGAGACGCTACCACGCGCGGCCGCCGGTAGGCTGTTCCGCGATGAGCCGGGCGGTCATGGTGCTGAGCGAGAACTGGACGCTCACCCCGCCGCGCGACCTGCGCGGGCTGGTCGACATGGCGGTGAGCGCGGAGCGTGCGGGCGTCCACACGGTGATGCTGTCCGAGCACGTGGTGCTCGGGCCGGCGGCGGGCGCGGCGGGCCGGATGGAGAACCCGCGCGACTACGCGGCGCCGGGAAACCAGGATCCGGCGACCCCGTGGCCCGACTCGGTCGTGCTCGCCGCGGCGATCGCAGCCGCGACCAGCACGCTTCGGATCGCGCTCGCGGCGATCATCGCCCCGCTGCGACACCCGCTGCTCCTGGCCAAGCAGCTGGCCACCCTCGACCTGGTCGCCGAGGGCCGCCTCGTGGTCCAGCCGACGGTCAGCTGGGCGGCCGACGAGTACGCCGCCCTCGGCGTTCCGTTCACCCGCAGGGGCGCCATCCTGGACGAGCAGCTCGAGGCGATGCGGGCCGCCTGGACCGAGACCCCCGCGGCCTTCACCGGTGTCCACTTCCGGTTCGCGGATGTCTACTGCGAGCCCAAGCCCCACCGTCCGGGCGGGCCGGCGATGTGGTTCGGGGGCCAGACGCTGCACCCCGCCCTGTGCCGGCGGATCGTCCGCTACGGCAGCGGCTTTCACCCCTTCGGGACGCCCACCGATGCCGACCTCGCGCGCCTGGCCGCCGCGATGGCGGCCGCCGGCCGCGACGTCGCCGAGCTCGAGCTGGTGGGCGGGATCCGGGGCCGGTTCACCGGCCCGACTGGGGTCGCCGACCTGGACGAGGCGCTCGCCGGCGTCCCCGACCAGATCCGGCGCGGCTTCACCTCGATCTGCTTCAAGCCGTCGATGTTCACCGACGATCCCGGCGCGGTACCGGACATTTGCAGGCGGGTCGTCGCGAGCGTCGCCGCCGCGGCCTGACACGAGCCCTCAACCCCCCGCCGGTACCGCCGATCTTCCTTTGCAGAACCATGGAACGTGGCAGCCCCGCCATGCCCGCATTGCGGCAGATCGCGCGGGCCGTGCGAGCGAGATTCGCCGGCCCCGGCCCCCGCCTGGTCCCGGCGGACGCCGACACGGTTCGGGCCGAGCGCGACCTGTACCACCAGGTCATCTCCTCGGCGACCGCCGACGCGATCTTCACCACCGGCGAGGGCGGCGTCATCACCTTCTTCAGCGAGGGCGCGGAGCGCCTGACGGGCTACACCGCCGCCGAGGCGATCGGGAGGATGCACGGCCTCGATCTGCACGTCGCCGACGAGATCGCAGCCGTCGCGCGAGAGCTCGGCGTCGAGCCCGGAAAGGCCGTCTTCTCGACCCTGGCCCGCAGAGGTGCGGACACCCGCGAGTGGACGTTCGTCCGCAAGGACGGCTCGCACGTGCGCGTGGCGCACACCGTCACGGTGCACCGCGACCACCGCGGCAGGGTGGTCGGGTCGGTCGGGGTGGCCCACGACATCAGCGCCCGGCACCTGTCGGAACAGGCGCTGCGCACGTCCGAGGAGCGGTTCCGGGCGCTGTCGGAGCACGCGCCGGTGGGCATCGTCCAGACCGACGAGCACGCCAACTGCTGGTACGCGAACCGCCGCTTCTGCGAACTCGTCGGGCGCACCGAGGCCGAGGTGCACGGAGCCGGATGGCTGGAGGCGCTGCACCGCGACGACCGCGCGGGCCTGCTCGACGGCTGGTGGCACACCCTCGAGGTGGGCGACGGGTTCGACGGCGAGTTCCGCGTCGTCCAGCCCGACGGCGCGACCATGCACGTGCGCGCCACCGCCGGTCCGATCCGGGCCGACGACGGCGGCGTGAGCGGATTTGTGATCACGACCCAGGACATCTCCGAGCGGGTGGGCGCACAGCAGCGGCTTTCCGAATCGCAGGAGCTCTTCCGCAACACGCTCGAGAACGTCGCCCTGGCGGCCGTCCAGCTCGACACCCGCGGTCAGGTCGTCTACTGCAACCCGCACCTCGCCGCGATGCTGGGCCGTCCGGCCGACGCGGTCGTCGGCTGCAACTGGTTCGCGGAGTTCGTCGCCGACGATCACGCATCGGCGCGGGAGGACTACCGGCGCTCGATGCGGGGCGAGCTCGAGCTCCCCCACACCGAGAACCAGATCGTCACCGCCGGGGGCGAGCGGCGCGTGATCAGCTGGTCGACGATCATCCGGCACGACATCGACGGCACCGCCGTCGGCGTGATCTCGCTCGGTGAGGACGTCACGGAACGCCGCCGCACCGAGCAGCGGGTCTCACACCTGGCCTACCACGACGATCTCACCGGCCTTCCGAACCGGGCATCGTTCGCCGACCACCTCGCGACGACGGTCGCCGACGCCGAGCGCGGCGAGGCCCAGCTCGCCGTGCTGTTCTGCGACATCGACGCATTCAAGCTGGTGAACGACTCGCTTGGACACGCCGCCGGCGATGAGCTCCTGCGTCACGTCGCGACCCGCCTGCGCGCCGTCACCCGCTCGGCCGACATGATCGCGCGCCAGTCGGGAGACGAGTTCCTGGTGCTGATCCGCGACGCCCGCGGCGCCGGCGGCGACGTCGAGCACCTGGCCGAGGCGCTCGCCGACCGGATCGCCCATGCGATCTCCTCGCCCTTCCAGGTCGACGGCCACGAGGTCGTGATCGGCGTGTCGGTGGGCAAGAGCGTGTATCCGCACGACGGTGCCACCGCCGAGGACCTTCTGCATCACGCCGATGCCGAGATGTACGACGCCAAGGCGGCACGGCAGGGGCGGCGCGTCCGCGGCCGCACGTCGGATGACCCGACCCGCGACCTCGACCTGGCGGCGGCGCTTCACCACGCGATCTCGCTCGGCCAACTCGTGCTCGAGTACCAGCCGATCGTCGACCTCGATACGGGCGCGATGTGGAGCGTCGAGGCGCTCGTGCGCTGGGACCGCGGCGGCGAGCTGATCAGCCCGGGACTGTTCCTGCCGGCGGCCGAGCGCACCGGCCTCCTGACGCCGATCACCCACTGGGTGGTCGACGAGGCGGTGCGACAGCTGCACCGCTGGAAGGCGGTCGGGGTCGAGGTCGGCATCGCCCTCAACCTGCCGCCCGCGATGCTCGACGCGCGCATGTGCGAGCGGCTCGTCCGCCTCGTCGGCGAGCACAGGCTGGCACCGGGCTCACTGACGCTCGAGTTCGTCGAGTCGGACATGATGGACGACCGCCGCCTCTTCGACCATCTCGAGGCCCTGCGCACCGCCGGCTTCCGGATCGCGATCGACGACTTCGGCGTCGGCCACTCGTCGCTCACCCGGGTGGCGCAGCTGCCGGTGGACGTGCTCAAGATCGATCGCAGCCTGATCGCCCAGATCTGCCAGTCGCCGCGCCACCACGCCATCGGGCGCGCGATCATCGCGACGGCGGACGCGATCGACGCAACCACCGTCGCCGAGGGGATCGAGACCGAGCAGCAGCGCACCGCCCTGCGCCAGCTGGGCGTCCGCCGCGGGCAGGGCTATCTGTTCGCCCGCCCGATGCCGGCCCGGGCGCTGATCGGCTGGGAACAGCGGTCCGAAGCGGCGTAGCAGCCCTTGCCACGGCCCGTGACGCCGCGTCGAAGCGGCGCCACGGGCGGGTGGAAGCTAGGCGAGCTGGTCGACCTGCAGGCCCTGGAGCAGCGAGGCGCTGACCCCATAGCCGGTGCCCGCGCCGGCGCCCGCGCCCGGGCCCGAGCCGGTGCTCGCGAGCCCCGACTGGAGGGCCGCCACGAGCGCGTCGCTCGAGATGCCGAGCGACGAGGCCAGATCGGCCACGTTCTGCTGCAGATCGCTGCTGCCCGACGACTGGCCGTGGTGATGGCCGTGGTGGTGGTGTCCGTGCAGACCCTTCTGGTCGGCGATCTGCGCGGCCAGGGTGCTCAGGTCGCTGGACTGGCCGGTCGCGCCCGCGGGCGCGTCCGCCTGCAGCCCCTGCGTGATCGCGGCCAGCAGATCGTCCCGGGAGACGCCCTTCTGAGTGGCGAGGTCGCTGAGGCTGGAACCGCTCTGGAGGCTGGACATGAGATCACTGGTGCTCATGCCGAGCAGGTTTGCGACGTTGCTCAGAACCGGCGGGACGGACTGCCCGCCACCGGTCGCGGCCTGGGTGCCGCCGAGCAACTGGACGGCATCGGCTGCCGTCGTCGTACCGGATATCGAGTTGATCATCCGTTCTCACCCTCTTGATCGTGGGATAACCAGCCGGGTAGTCGGTCGCCGGCCCGCCGACGTGAGCCCCTTTCATAAGAATCTGATGAGAGCGGGCCGCCCTGCCTCCCCGTTCTGTGGGAGGTTGGGCGCCGCCCGGTAAACCGCCACCTCGGCGGGCCGATCTCATTGGTGTGATCCCTCACGGCACGACCCTGCGCGTGCTCATCGTTGTCGCCGCGCTCTGCGCGGCAGCGTTCGGAACCATCGTGCACCTGCAGTGGAACGCCGCGTCGAGCTCCGCGTCGCAGCTCGCGCTCCAGCGAGCCGCCACCGATCTCCAGACGCTTCAGAGCGTGCCGTTCTCCGCGCGGCCGCAGAACGGCGGCACCGCGGCCGGCGCACTGCTGCGCCTACACAGCGGCGAGCGGCAGGTCAAGGCGACGCTCGCCGGACTGCGGCGCAGTTCGCCGCCGCCGACGCTCCTGCGGACCCCCGCCCAGATGCGGCAATTCTTCGGCACCCTCCACCGCATCTACCTCGTCGGCATCTCGCCGGCGGGGTACGGGCGGCAGGCGGATCACCTTGCAACGGTTGCGGCCCGCCGGCTCGCCGTGCTCGACCGATCGGTGGCGGCCGCAGACGGCGTCTACGCCGCGCGGGCGCGCACCGCCCAGGACGAGGTGCTCGAGGGTGCCGGCATCGTGATCGCCCTCCTGTTCTGCGCATTTGCGATCTTTCATCAGCTCTCGGCGTCCGCCCGGGCCGCGTCCGAACGGCTGGCCGACGAGAACGGCCGTCTGCTCGCCGCGAGTCGCGGGGAGGCGCTCTCGGACGCGCTCACGGGGCTTGCCAACCGGCGGGCGCTGATCACGGATCTCACCGCCGCGACGGAGCAGGGCCGGACGGAAGCGGCCATCCTGGTCCTGTGCGACCTGGACGGGTTCAAGGCGTACAACGACAGCTTTGGGCACCCCGCCGGCGACCGCCTGCTCGAGCTCCTGGGCCGGCGGCTGCGGGCCGCCGTCGCTCCGGCCGGCGGCACCGCGTACCGGATGGGCGGCGACGAGTTCTGCGTGCTCGCCCCGGCGGAGGATCCCGAGCAGGTGGTGTGGGCGGCGTGGCGCGCGCTCTCCGAGCGGGGCGAGGACTTCGTGATCGGTTGCTCGTACGGAGTGGCCGAGATCCCGAGCGAGGCGGCCACGGTCGAGGAGGCGCTGCGCGTCGCCGACCGGCGCCTGTACGACGACAAGGCGTCCGGACGGCCGTCGGGCGAGCACCAGAGCGCCGACATGCTCCTGGCGCTGATCGACGAGCGCGGAGCCGGGCTGCGACAGCACGCCGAGGAGGTCGCCCGGCTGACCGAGCTCACCGCCGAGCGGCTGGGCCTGAACGACGACGAGATCCTCCAGGCCGGGCTGGCCGCGAAGCTGCACGACGTCGGCAAGGACGCCATCCCCTCGGCCGTCGTCTCGAAGCCCGGCGGCCTCAACCCGGCCGAGCAGGAGTCCATCGAGCGGCACACGCTGATCGGCGAGCGCATCATCCGCGCGGCGCCCGACATGGCGCCCGTGGCCAGCCTGGTGCGCTCGAGCCACGAGCGCTTCGACGGCACCGGCTATCCGGATGGGCTCCGCGGAGCACAGATCCCAATTGGCGCGCGCGTGCTCACGGTCTGCGACGCCTACGACGCGATGGTCACCGACCGCGTCTACCAGAACCAGATCACCCCGGCGGACGCGCTCGCCGAACTCCGCCGCTGCGCGGGCACGCAGTTCGACCCGCGCGTGGTCGAGGCGTTCTGCGCGCTCCAGTCCGGCCGCGCCGGGCCCGCGGGCAAGCGCGCCGCCTGACCGCCGGACGGCCTACGCGCCGATGCCCAGGCGGCGCTTCACCGCGGCGCGCTCGCGCCGCCAGCCGATCGCCGGATCGCGGCCCTGCAGGAAGGGCAGCGCGAGAAGCCCGGCCAGCGTTGCCAGGAGCGCGACCACGAGCGATGCCACGGCGAGGTCGTCCCAGCCGGACGAGATCGGGCCGATCTTGCGGCCGAAGCGCAGGTCGAGCGCCGAGCAGGCGACCGCGACCACCCAGACCCACGCCAGCGCACGGCGCACGAGCGCGGCGGCGTCCACGGGCTGTGGATTGGCGTGGTCCCAGCGCTCGAGCTCGGCGGCCAGGCGCAGGTCGGGCAGCGGCCGGTAGGCCGGCAGCGCGCGTGAGCAGCCGTCGCACAGCGGCCACGCGATGCGCGTGGGCCGGCGGCAGTGGGGACATACGCGAGTTTCGGCGACGGCGCTCGTGACTCCCATGCTAAGCCCCATCGGCGATTTCGGGAAGACCCGTGAGGCGTCGGCCATACTTGCTCCCATGGAGCCCGCCGAGCTCGAGCTGCAGCTGGTCGAGACGCGCAGGCAGCGCTTCTTCGTCCGCTCGCAGCTGAAGGTGCTGCGGCGCCACCGCGACCGCCAGACCGCCGCGGGCCACCCCGTCGGCTCGAGCGACGCGCGCCTGGCCGAGCTCGAGCGTGAGCTGCAGGCGCTGGACGACGCGGTCGAGGGCCTGCGCGCCCGGCTCGGCCGGCCGTACCGGCGCCGCTAACCCGAAAGTGAGGGGACGAGCAGCGTGCGCAGCGCGCGCCCCGCCCCGAGCTCCTGCAGCGCGTCCTCGGCGTCCTCGAGCGGGCGGCGGCCGCTGACGAGCTCGTCCAGGTAAAGCTCGCCCGCCAGATACCGCGACACGAGCTCGGGAAAGTCCTCGTGCGGATGGGTGCCGCCGTAGTTCGAGCCCAGGATGCGCTGCTCGCGCTCGGCCAGCGTGAGCGGGTCAAACGCCGCCCGCGCGCCCACCGGCGGGAGCCCGACCACCACGGCGGCACCGCCGATCGCGAGCATCGCCACCGCCTGCTCGGTCGTCTCCACCTTGCCGATCGCATCGAACGCGAAGTCGACGCCGCCGCCGGTGAGGTCACGAACATGTTCGACCACATCGCCGTCGGCGGCTGCGATCGCGTCGGTCGCACCCAGCGTCTGGGCCAGCGCGCCCCGGGCCGGGTCGAGATCGACCGCGATCACGCGGCCCGCCCGGGCCAGCCGCGCGCCCTGGACGACGGAGAGGCCGACGCCGCCGCAGCCGATCACGGCCACGCTCGCCCCCTCGGGCACCGCGGCAGTGCGGCGCACGGCACCGACGCCGGTGGCCACGCCGCAGCCGATCAGCGCCATCACGTCGAGCGGCGCATCGGCATGAATCGGGAATCGCCCCCGACTCGGGCACCACCGCCTCCTCGGCGAACGACGAGACGGACAGGTAGTGGTGGATGCGCTCGCCGTCGCGGTGCAGCCGGGTGGTGCCGTCGTACAGCACGCCCTGCGGCGCGAGCACGTCCGCGCACAGCTCGCAGCGGGCCGGATGCCCGGCGCGGCAGTTCGCGCAGCGGCCGCATGCCGGCACCCACGAGAGGATCACACGGTCGCCCTCGCGCACCGACGTGACGCCGGCACCGGTGGCGACCACGGTGCCGCTGCCCTCGTGGCCCATCACGAGCGGCGCGGCGACCTGCCAGTCGCCCCTGCGGACATGCAGGTCGCTGTGGCACACCCCGGCCGCGGCGATGCGAACGCGCACCTCGCCGGCCTGTGGGGCGTCCAGCTCGACGTCGGTCACCTCGACGGGCCGGGAGGGGTCACGAAAGACGACTGCGCGCATCGCCCGCCACGCTACCAGGTCGGGTCGGGCTTGACTCGCGCGTCCCGGTCGCAGACCATCCCCACAACCCGCCCGTGGACCAGCCCTCACCGCCACCCCTCGCCGCGCCGTCGCTGGTCGACCGCTGCCGCCGCGGCGACCGCGAGGCCTGGCGCGAGCTCGTCGAGGCGTACTCACGGTATGTCTACGCCATCATCCTGCGCGGGTACCGGCTCTCGGAGAGCGACGCCGAGGACGTGTTCCAGGATGTGTTCGCGCGGGTGTTCGAGCGGCTCGAGACGCTGCGTGACGACGACGCGCTGCAGGGCTGGATCGCCCAGGTGACCCGCAACCTGTGCACCGACCACCTGCGCCGCGCCCATCCCACCGAGGAGTTCTCCGAGGCGACCGTGACCGACCTCGACGAGCGCCTCACCGATCTGGATCAGGCGCTGGCGGTGCGCCAGGCGCTGGCCCGGCTGCCGGCCGGCTGCGCCGACATCCTCGACCGCTTCTTCTGCCAGGACCAGTCCTACCGCGCCATCTCGGCCGCACTCGGGATCCCGGCGGGAACCATCGCGAGCAGGATCAGCCGCTGCCTGAAGCGGCTCCGTGTCGAGATGATGGGAAGAGACGCCGCCGCCGGTGCGTCTGGTGAGATATGAACATGGACGAACACGAGCTGGGGCGATTCCTGCGGCTGCTGCCGCCGGCCCCCGCCGAATGGACGCAGGCGGCGCAGGAGCTTCCGTTCCTGACCGCCGAGCTGGCCGACATCCTGGAGCGGGCCCGGGGTGACGGCGGGCTTCCGCGAAGGCCTCCGCACGGACGCCGATTCCACGCTTCGGCAGCACGGCTACGACCTCTCGCCCAGCGTGCTCGCGCACCTGATGCGGATCCTGCCCGACGACGAGAGCCTCGCCTAAAGCGTCGTGACGGCGGGGCGAAGCGCGGCCAGGCGGCGGGCGACGACGAGGTCGGCCGCCGCCGCGCTTTCGGCGTGGCCCGTGACGGCGGCCAGGAACTGGTCGCGTTCGAGAGCGAGCAGCGTGCACTCCTCGGTCGTGGTCACGGTGGCCGTGCGCGGCGTATCGCGGAGGAGGGCGATCTCGCCGAAGAAGCCGCCGGCGTGGATCGGCGCGGCCGCCGTACCGCCGACGGTGACCGCCAGCGCCCCCGACTCGACGATGTAGAACTCGTCGCCCGGGTCGCCCTCGCGGACGATCGGGATGCCGGCGGGAACCGAGATCGTGCGCAGGTGCACCGCGATCTGCTCGAGCGCCGGCTCCGAGAGCGGCGCGAACACCGTCAGCTCCCGCAGCAGCTCGACGTGGGCGGCGGCCGCGGCGGGGAGGGTGTCCAGGCGCACGAGCCATCTGCCGGCGAGGACGACCGCGATCGGCAGCGTCAGCCCGGTGATCACGATCGTCGTGCGCACACCCAATGTCGCGATCAGCGCCGGCGCCAGGATGGAGCCCAGCCCGATCGCGCCCAGGAGGATGCTCTCGAGCACGCCGAACACGCGCCCGATCACCTCGCGCGGGCGCAGACCGCTGAAGCAGCGTGACCGCGGCGACGTCGACAACCGTGTTGCCGGCCCCGACACCGGCGAGCAGCAGCAGCACCACCGCCGTGCTCGAGGCCACTCCGACCAGAGCGATGCCGACGCCCCAGACCAGGACGCCGAGCGCGAATGCGAGCGCCAGCCGGCGTCCGGCCGCCAGCATGGCCGCCGCGACGCCGCCGAGGATGCCGCCGACGCCGAACGCGGAGTCGAGGTAGCCCACGCCCGCGTTGCCGATGTGCAGCACCTGGAGCGCAAGCACCACCGTGAACACCGCCAGCCCTCCGGCCACGACGCACTGCAGGGCGTACAGGCCCACGACCACCGCCAGGAGCGGGCTCGAGAGCAGCGCCCGGGCTCCGCCGGTGATCATGTGCAGGAAGCCCTCGCCCACCTCCGCCGCCTCGTCTGTTCCGACGCGCTCAGGCTCGGGGACGAGCGTCACCAGGGCGGCGGACCACACGAGCATGACAGCGCAGGCGGCGAAGCTGGCGGTCGGGCCGCCGGCCGCGAGCAGGAGGCCGCCGACCCCGGGGCCGATGAAGATGGCGGCGCTCTCGATGGTCGTCGAGATCGCGTTCGCGGCGGTGAGCTCCTCCGGCGTGCGGGCGAGCGCGGGCATGAGCACGGCCTGGGCCGGCCGAAACGCGGTGCTGACGGCCGCGATCGCACAGGCGATGGCGTAAATGGCCACGATGCCGGCGGATGCGTGCACGGCCAGCGCCAGCACCGCCACCAGGACGGCGCGCAGCCCGTCGCTTGCGATCATCGTCCGCTTCGGCGACCAGCGGTCGGCCAGGATCGAGGTGAAGGGCGAGGAGACCGCGGACACGATCATCCGCACCAGCATGAGCAGGCCGACTCCCGCGGCGCCGCCGCCGTGCCGGTAGGCCACCACCGACAACGTCACCAGAAAGGCGAGGCTCCCGGTCATCGATGCCGCCCAGGCGAGCTGCAGCCGCCGCAGCGCCGGACTTGCCAGCACGCCGCGCAGGGCTTTGAGGGTCTCCCGCATGCGGCCCGCGATTGTACCGACCGAGACGAAATACGCAGGGTGTGGGAAGATTGCCCACGCGACACCCGTCTGGTGTATCGACGGAGCCCCACCAAGGAGGAGCACCATGGGAGACGAGCGAGAGAAAGTGCCGCACGCAACTGACGGCGAGCGAGGGAAAGCCCCGCACGCAGCCGACGGGCCCGACGTCGAGGCTCATCGCCACAAGTTGCTCACGGACGACGCGCCGGCAGACGACGACGACACGCCGGACGTCGAGGCGCACCGGCACAAGCTCTAGCAGGTCTCGGTGGCGCCGCCGGGACCGTTCCGGCGGCGCCACTTCGGCGCGCCACCGGCCTCCGGTAGCATCGTCCGGCGGTGACCGATGACGCCCATGACGACTCACTCCCCGCCTACGCGGTCGACCGCGCGGGCGTTTCCCAGTTGGCGGGCGCGCACCCCTGGCCCTCCCCGGTCACGCGCGACTGGGCGCTGGGCGGCTCGACCGGCAAGGGCGTGCGCGTGTGCGTCGTCGACAGCGGCATCGAGGCGGGCCACCCCCGGGTGGGCGAGGTGACCGAGTCGGTGGCCGTGTCGATCGTCGATGACGAGGTGCTGATCGAGCCCGACACGCTCGGCGACCTGTGCGGGCACGGGACCGCCTGCGCGGGGATCATCCGCGAGCTCGCGCCGGACTGCGAGCTCTACAGCGTCCGCGTGCTGGGCGAGGGGTTCGTCGGCAGCGGGCCGGTGCTGGTCGAGGGGCTGCGCTGTGCGATCGAGCAGGGCTACGACGTCATCAACATGAGCCTCTCCACCACCAAGCGCCGCTTCGTCGAGGCGCTGCACGACCTGGCCGACGCCGCCTACTTCCGGCGCAGCATCGTCGTCGCCTCGGCGCACAACATGCCGGTGGCGAGCTACCCGTGGCGGTTCTCGTCGGTCATCTCTGTGGCGAGCCACGATCTGGAGGATCCATTGGCCTACTACCGCAACCCCGATCCCCCGGTCGAGTTCTTCGCGCGCGGCGTCGACGTCAAGGTCGCGTGGAACGGCGGCGTGACCATGCGGTCGACCGGCAACAGCTTTGCGACGCCGCACATCACCGGGATCTGCGCCCTGATCCGGTCCAAGCACCCGTACCTCACCCCGTCGGAGCTGAAGACGCTGCTCGGGCTGACGGCCGCCAACGCGGGGGCGTCCGATGAGTGAGTCCGACCGGCGCCTGCACGACGCGGTGGCGGCCGGAGCGCTGGCCGACGACGCCACCCACCGGGCGCTCCTGGAGGCGATCGTGCAGGTGGCGCGGGCGATCTTCCACGCGCGGGCCGCCAGCGTGCTCCTGCTCGACGAGGTGACCGACGAGCTGGTGTTCGAGGCGGTCGTCGGCGAGGGCGAGGACGCACTGGTCGGGCGCCGGTTCCCCTCGGGCACCGGGATCGCGGGCTGGGTGCTCGCGACCCGCCAGCCGCTGGTGCTCGCGGACGTCACGACCGACCCGCGCTTCTCGACCGAGACCGCGCAGTCGACCGGCTTCGTGCCCAAGGGCATCATGGCGGTCCCGCTCCTGCACGGCGAGGAGGCGCTCGGCGTGCTCGAGGTGCTCGACCGGCCGTCCGACGCCCGCTTCCGCCTGGCCGAGGTCGACCTGCTGGGGCTCTTCGGCATCCAGGCGGCCGCCGCGCTCGCGCTGCTGCGCCGCGCCCGGCTGGCTGCGGCCGCGCTCGAGGGCTCCGGCGGCGACCTGCAGACGCTCGCCCGGATCGCCTCCCGGCTCGCCGAGCGCGGCGAGGACGACGCCACGGTCAGCACGTTCCTCACCGCCCTTGACGCCCTGCTCCGCCGCCCCCCTGAGTAGACCCGAAGACCGGGGACAGTCCCCGGTCGAATTGGGTCACGAATGTGCAACGGCGATCGGTGGGGGACTGTCCCCGGTTGCTGCTCGTAGACTGCGGGGATGGGCGCACCGGGCACGATTGAGCTCCTGTACTGGGAGGGCTGTCCCTCCCATCCACAGGCGCTCGCGGAGCTCCGGCAGGTGCTCTCCGACCTCGGTCACGCGGATGCGGACATCGCCATGCGCCGGGTCGAGACCGAGGAGCAGGCCGCCGCGCTGGGCTTCTGCGGCTCTCCCACGATCCGGGTGGACGCCGTCGACCCGCTGCCACCGCCGCCGGATGAGCCGACCGGCCTGACCTGCCGCGTCTACTGGACACCCGCCGGCCGCCCCTCCCCGACACCAGACCCCGAACTGCTGCGCGCAGCGCTCGAGCGCCTCATCGGCGCGCACGCGAAGGAGCCGAAACGATGACCACGACTCTTGGCCACACCCTGCCCGCCTTCACACTGGCCGACACGGAGGGCGCGCAGGTGGCCCTGGACGGCGGCGCGGCCGCCACGGTCGTCGTCTTCACCTGCAACCACTGTCCGTACGCGCTGGCGTGGCACGACCGCATCCAAGCGGTCGCTCGCGACTACTCCGAGTCGGGCGTGCGCCTGCTCCAGATCTCGAGCAACGACGCCGACCGGTATCCGCGCGATTCCCCGGCGGCGATGCGGGCCCGGGTGCAGGCCGGCGACTTCGCCGGGCCCTACCTCTACGACGAGACCCAGGAGGTGGCGCGGGGCTGGGGCGCGCGGGTGACCCCGGACGTCTTCGTCCTCGACGCGGACATGCGGCTCGCCTACCGCGGCGCCCCGGACGGCGACCATCGCGACGAGTCGCAAAACGCCGTCTGGCTGCGCTCGGCGCTTGACGCCGTGCTGGCCGGCCGCGCCGTTTCGGAGCCTCTGACCGAACCGGTCGGCTGCTCCATCAAGTGGCGGTAACCTGCGCCGATGCGATACCGGCCACTGGGTCACACGGGCGTCGAGGTGAGCAACCTGTGCCTGGGCACGATGATGTTCGGCGCCTGGGGGAACCCCGACCACGACGAGTCGATCAGGATCATCCACGCGGCGCTCGATGCCGGGGTGAACTTCGTCGACACCGCGGACGTCTACTCCAGCGGCGAGTCGGAGCAGATCGTGGGAAAGGCGCTGCGCGGCCGCCGTGACGACATCGTCCTGGCGACGAAGGTGCACGGCGCGATGGGCGACGATCGCAACCGGCGCGGCAACTCGCGCCGCTGGATCGTGCGCGAGGTGGAGGACAGCCTGCGCCGGCTGGGCACCGACTGGATCGACCTCTACCAGATCCACCGGCCCGAGCCCGACACCGCCATCGACGAGACGCTCGGCGCGCTCACCGACCTCGTCCGCGCCGGCAAGGTGCGCTACATCGGCAGCTCCACGTTCCCGGCACACGCGATCGTCAGCGCGCAATGGACAGCGCAGCGGCGCGGGCGGGAGCGATTCGTGTGCGAGCAGCCGCCCTACTCGATGCTGGTGCGCGGAATCGAGGCCGACGTCCTGCCGGTGTGCCGCAGCTACGGCATGGGCGTGATCTCGTGGAGCCCGCTGGCAGGCGGCTGGCTGAGCGGCCGCTACCGCAAGGGCGCGGACACGCCGAGCAGCACCCGGTCAGAGCGGCTGCCGCAGCGGTTTGACCTCGCGCTGCCGGCCAACCGCGCAAAGCTGGACGCGGCCGACGCACTGGCCGGCGTCGCCGAGAAGGCGCAGCTGAGCCTGATCGAGATGGCGCTCGGGTTCGTCCTCACACACCCCGCGGTGACGTCCGCGATCATCGGGCCGCGGACGATGGAACAGCTCGAGAGCCAGCTCGCGGCTGCGGACATCGACCTTGCCGCCGAGGTGCTCGACCAGATCGACGCCATCGTCCCGCCCGGGACGAACCTGAACCCCGCCGACGGCGGTTACACGCCGCCGAGCCTGGCCGAGCCGGCCCTGCGCCGCCGCTGACCCTCCGACGCTCAGGCCTTCACGATCACGTGCCGGAACTGGCTCCAGACAACCGGTGCGCCCGCCTTCGCGGTTGCACCGACGCGCCAGAAGTACGTCCCCGGCTTGACCGGGTGAGTGATGTCGTCGCGCCCGCACCAGTTGAAGATGTGGTTTCCGGCCTTGACGTTCCGCAGCCGGATGTGCTTGACCGCCTTCGCCGACGGCGTCGTCTTGCGGGTGATGCGCAGGATGACCTTGTGGCGCACTGTCAGCACGTTGTAGGGCAGCTTCGTGCACCTGGGCGCACCCGTGCCCGACACCGAGATGGTGGGCGGCTGCGCTTGCCCCGTCGTGACCGCAAGGGCGGTGGCCGGTGCGACCAGGAGGATGGCGGTGGCAAGGATGATCCGGTACATGTGAACCTCCGCGTTTGGTGGCGCCCGCAGTTCCTCAATGATCGTTGCGTCCGGCCGGGTGTGCAAGAGTGTAGGCAGGTGCGATTGGGGGTTCCTATGGTGAAGACGTTGCTGGCGGTCGTGGTGCTGCTCGCGCTGGCGGGCCCGGCGGCGGCGTCGGCGGCCCCGGTGCCGTCCGCCCTGCCCGGTCAGGCGCCGTGCGGCACGCTAACCCAGACCCCCGCGCCGGCCACCAAGGTGCTCACAATTGTGTTCGAGAACACCGACCTCGACTCCGTCGTCGGATCTCCCCTGGCCCCGAATCTGAACGCGCTGATCGCGGGCTGCGGCCTGGCCACCGACTACCACGGCATCCAGTTTCCCAGCCTGCCCAACTACATCGCGCTGACCTCGGGCCAGGTGCCGCCCGCGATCGCCGGTGACGGAGTGACCGGGCGCGACTGCCTCCCGTCGCCGACCTGCCAGAGCACCGACCCGAGCATCTTCACGCAGATCGGTCAGCAGGCCGCCGCAGATCCGCAGGCGCCTCTGACCTGGCGCACCTACGCCGAGAGCATGCCGGCCAACTGCTCGGGCGCGAACGACGGCGACTACGCACCCCGCCACAACCCGGCCGTCTACTACCCGGCCGACGCCGCCGCGTGCGCCCTCGACGACGTGCCCTCCGGCACGCCCACCGCGGGTGCGCTCGCGGCCGACCTGGCCGCGGGGTCGCTCCCGAACTACGGCCTCTTCATCCCCAACCTGTGCAACGACGGCCACGACTCCTGCAATGGGGTCGCGCGGGTGGCCGAGGAGGACGCGACGATCGCGGCCTGGATGCCGGCGATCCTGGCCTCGCCCGACTACCAGAGCGGCCACCTCCTGGTCGTCATCACCGCGGACACCAGCCAGTCGCCGGCCAACGGGAACGTGCTGGCCACGATCGTGGTGAGCCCCGACGTCGTGCCGGGGACGCAGTCCGCGACCCCGCTCACCCACTACTCGCTCCTGCGGCTGGACGAGGAGTTGCTCGGCCTGCCCCTGCTCGCGAACGCGGCCACCGCAACCGACATGGCGACGGCCTTCAACCTGCCGCTGCCAGCTGCGGCGCCACCGCCACCCCAGTAGCGAGCTCATCCGGTTACGTTGGGACAGGTGCGCCGGCGAGAGCGGCGATCACTCCGATTGCCGCGGCGCCGAGGAGGGTCGGGACGATGCCGCGGCGAAGGCCGAGGAGGACGATGCCGGCGGCGGCGAGCACGCCCAGTTGCCACGTTTCTTGAAGCGCGGCGGTGAGAGTGATGGCGGCGCCGAGGATCGCGCCGATCGCGGCGGGGCCCGCGCCGTCGAGGAAGGCGCGCGCGTTGGTGTTGGCGCGAAGGCGCTCGAAGCGGCCACCGGCCAGGAGGATGAATGAGAACGATGGGGTGAAGGCGACCACCGCGGCAAGCACTCCCCCGGCGAGCCCGTGCGCCGCGTATCCGACCGCGGCGACCGTGGCGACGACGGGGCCGGGGGTGACCTGCCCCAGCGCGACCGCGTTGAGGAACTGGGCATTTGTCATCCAGTGGTATGTGTGCACCGCGTCGCCTTGCATCAGGGGGATGATCACAAAGCCCCCGCCGAAGGAGAGGGCGCCGACCTTGAAGGCGGTCCACGCCAGGGAAGCGAGCCCGCCTGATGCGATCGCGGCGGGAGCGGTTGCGAGCAACGGCCCCCACTGGATCGAGTGCGTCGCCGACGAGCGTCGCCGGCCCAGCAGTTCGAGCGCCCCGCAGCCGAGCAGCACCAGCACCAGGTAGGGGCCGACCAGGGCCGCGGCGGCGGCGCCGGCGGTGAGATAGCCGAACCACCGCGCGGTGCGCGAGCGATCCGACCGTGCGCGGCGGAAGCTTGGGCCGAGCAAGCCGCGCGCCGCCTCAACCGCAACCGCTGCCACGGCTGCGCCGCCGCCCGCCCCGGCGCCCCGCACCCAGAGCGGTGGAGCGCTGCCCAGGAACACCGTGGAAAGCGCGAGCACGCACACCACCGCCGGGACAACGAAGCCCAGACCACCGACGATCGCACCGAGTGGACCGCCGACGCGAAACGCGCAGAAGATCGCGAGTTGCGTGGAGGCGGGCCCGGGCAGAAGACCGCAGGCGGCGTTGGCATCCTCGAACTCGCGCGCATCCATCCACCCATTCCGATCGACGACGAGCCGGCGAAGGAGCGCGATGTGCGCGGGCGGGCCGCCGAACCCCGTCAGCCCGATCCGCGTCCACTCCCGCACCACGGTTCCCAGCGGCACGCGGGCGCTGGGGCCCTCGGACGGGGCGCCGGTCACTCGAGCACCTCGTCCGCGAGCTCGCGCAGGGCTCGGCGAGTCTCGGCCAGCACTCGCCGGCCCGCTTTCGTGGCGCGGTAGAGGCGGCGGCGGCGGCCGTCGACAACCACATGGCGCGATTTCAGGAGGCCCTCGGCTTCCATCCGGTGCAGCGTCGGATAGAGCGTTCCCGGGCTGATCCGGTGGCCGTGGCGGGCGAGTTCCTCGCTCATCCAGGCACCGTCCACCTCACGCTCGGCGGCATGATGGAGCACGTGAAGCTGCACCGCCCCGCGCAGGAACTGCTTCATCCCCCGACCGGTCTCCATCCCTGTACCATATCGGATCTCGATATCGGGATCCGATATGAGAGGAGGGTCAGCCGGGGTCGAGGAGGCGCAGCATCCTCGGCGTCGCCAGCCACAGGAGGGTCGCCGCGGTCGCCTCCCCGGTTGGCTCGAGCACGACGTCGACGCACGCGCAGCCGGCCTTTCGCATGTCCACGAAGCCGAGCCGGCGATCACCGGTGCACACCTGCTCGACGAGCTCGCTCAGCATCGGTTCGTGGCCGACGATCATCACCGACTGCTCGCCGCGCGCGGCCAGCGCCCTGAGCGCATCACCCGGCGGACCGCCGGACAGAGCGTCCACCACCTCGACGGCACAGCCAAACGCGGCGGCCGCCGCCTCCGCGGTCTGCACCGCGCGCGTCCTGGGGCTGGTCAGAATGACGTCCAGCGGGTCTGCGATACGGGCGAGCCCGGCAGCCGCGGCGCGGGTGCGCTCGACGCCCTGCTCAGTCAGCGCACGCGACGCGTCGGTGCCGTCGGCGGCGTGTTCCTCGGCGATCCCATGGCGAAAGACGAGTAGGCGCATCTCGGTGGTCCTAGAGGAACACCCCGGCGGCGTCCCGCTCGACGGTACGCCAGGCCTTGGGGTACGCCGCCCGGGCCGCCTGCCGGCGGGCGTGCTGGCGCTCGATCACACGGCCGGCGGCGATTCCGGTCGCGGCACTCGTGCGGGGCTTGATCAGCGCCCGGATGCGGGCCTCGGCCACCGCCGCATCCTGATGGTCGCCCAGGACGTCCTGGAGCAGCTTCAGGTCACGGACCACCGCCGTCGCGGCCTTGCCGACGGTGCGCTCGGCCAGCTCCGCCGCATACCGCGCCCGCTTGACCGCGATCCGGGCCGCGTGCAGCTCGGCGTCCGGCGGGCGATCGCCCAGCGCCCGCACCCGCTTTCGCAACCGCCGGAACTCCCGCCCGGCCAGCCCGCGCAGCGAGGCGCCGGCGCCTGTCAGCGGCGGCGCGTCGGTCTCGCTCTCCAAGCGGTCGATCAACACCACGAAACGGCGCTCGCGCAGTGCCGCCACCAGGGTCTTGCGACCCGCGTCCTGCTCGGACTCGAGCGCGCGCAGGAGCACGTTGAAGGCGCGCTCGTCCTCGCCGCCGAGCATGTGCGCATCGGCCCGCAGATGGTCGACGAGCACGTCCAGATCGCGCACCGGGCCGAGCGCGCCGCCGAGCCATCCGAGCTCCGCGCGCAGCGACCGCACCCAGTCGGGGTCGAGCAGCGGCCCGGCGGCCCGCAGGATCGCCCGCATCCGCCGCGTGGCGACGCGCATCTGGTGCAGATCCTCCGGGTCGCGGCCAAGGCGCGTGCCGGGGTCGTGACGCACGATCTCCCGGTACTGCTCTCGCAACGCAGCCGCCACATGGTCTCCGGCCGGGGCGTCGCGGGGCGGCCGCGGCGGCGGCCTGGCCGCCGGCAGGTCGAGCGCCTGGAACACCTTCGGCCGGGCGTCCGAGTCGACCGCGCCGGCGCGATGCAGCCGGTGCACGATGGCGTCCAGATCGGCAGCGTCTCCGTCCACCAGTTCGACCTCGATCTCCTCGAACCTGCGCGTGATCCGGCGGCCCTCGAACACGTCGACCGCATCCATGACCACCTCGGCCACCGCCCGGTCGCCATCGCGGACGAGCACCCCGGCCCGGCGCGTGCGCAGGCGCGCGACGGCCACCGGCCTGCTCCCCCGCAGTGGCGCGGTCAGGAGCTCCAGCACCTCCGCCGGCACACCCCGGGGGCCACCCTCGTACTCGAGCTCGAGGCGGTCGCCGTCGTGGGGGAGCTTCAGCTGCCAGGCCCCCCGGCCGCCCTCGGTGCGGTGGCGCAGGGTGATGGCCGCCGCCGCGAGCCGGTGGTCGGGGGTGTCGTAGTAGGTCGAGCTCAGCTCGCGCACCGGCATGGGCTCGCCCGGCAATTCGGGGAGCCGGAAACCGGGGGCGGCCGTGAGCTTTCGCTCGCGCTCGATGGTGGCCTTCACGGCGGCGATCGTACCATTGGCATTGACACCCGCCCGAGCGAGTCGCGCGCATGACAGAATGGCTCCGTGCACGTGATCGCCGTGGTCAATCGCAAAGGTGGCGTGGGCAAGACGACGACCGCCGTCAACCTCGCCGCGGCCATGGCGCTCGAGTCGCGCCGGGTACTCCTGGTCGACCTCGATCCGCAGGGCTCGGCGGGGGTTGCGGTCGGCGTGACCAGGGGTGACGACGACGGATCCGGCGGATTGTTCCGCGGCAAGCCGCGCTGGTTTCCGCGGCAGTCGCCGGTGCCTGCGCTCGGCAGGCTGGGCGTCGTGCCGGTCGACTCCCGCCTCGCCGCCGAGGAGACGGCGGTGTTCACCGACAGCCGCCGGGGCGCGCGCCTGACCGCGGCGCTCGAGAGCGCCAGCGAGGAGTGGGAGGTGATCGTCGTCGACACGCCCCCCGGCCTCGGCGGTCTGAGCGCGGCGGCCCTGCGGGCGGCCGACGCCGTGGTGATTCCCGCGGCGGCCGACTTCCTCTCGATCGACGCCCTCCAGGACACGATCGAGGCCATTCGCAGCGTCGAGCGCGAGACCGGCCGGCGGTACAACCCGCTGGTGCTCCTGCCCACGTTCGTGGATGCCCGCCGGCCCGGAGCGGCCGCGGCGGCCGCGCTCATGCGGGAGCGGTTCGGCGACCTCGTTTCTCCAGCCCAGATCCCTCGCAGCGCGCGCCACGACTCGGCGGCCCTGGCGGGCGTGCCGGTGGTCGTCGGCGCGCCGCGCTCGACGGCCGCGGCGGCCTACCGGGCCGCGTGCGACGACCTGGTGGGTCGGCTCGGCCGCAAGCCCCCCAAGCGGCACGGGGCGCTGAAGGGCTTCGTGCGGGCCGACATGCGCGAGGCCCTGGTGGCGATGCGCGCGCGCCGCCCCGGCGCCGACCCGGAAGCGGCCAGACCGGGGACAGTCCCCGAACGTTCGCCGTAACGTCTTTGTGACAGGTTTCGACCGGGGACTGTCCCCGGTCCTGCGGCCCGCCCCGGCGTCCCGGCTATGCTCGCGTCAAGAGCACACTCGATCCGGGAGGACTGGCGATGGCGACGGTGTACGAGGGCGTCGACGCGCTGCGGGAGGCCGCGGCTTCGGAATGGTTGTCATGGACGCGGATGGCCGACTTCGACGGCACCGCCCCGCCGATTCTGGTCGGAGGCGAGGGGCCGTACGTGTTCGAGTCGGACGGAACGCGCCTGCTCGACGCGATGTCGGGTCTCTTCACGACCCAGATCGGCTACTCCCACGGTGCGGAGCTCGGCGATGCCGCCAAGCGCCAGCTCGAGTCGTTCGGCTTCTACCCGAACTGGGCCGCGACCTCGCCCGCGCCGCTCGAGCTGACCCGGCGCGTGACCGCGCTCGCGGCCGAAAACCTGACCCGCGTGTTCTTCACGTCCGGGGGATCCGAAGCGGTGGAGTCGAGCATCAAGCTGGTGCGCCAGCACTGGCTCGGGCGCGGCGAGCCGCTGCGCCGCAAGATCATCGCCCGCCGCGGCGCCTACCACGGCTGCACGCTGGGGGCGCTCTCGCTCACGGGCATCCCGGCCGCCCGGGCGCCGTTCGAGCCGCTGCTCGGCGACGTCCGCCACGCCGAGAACACCGACCGCCGCCACTACCGGCACGCGACCACGGACGAGGAGTGGACCGATGCCGCGGTCGAGGCGATCGAGCGCACCATCATCGCCGAGGGGCCGCAGACGATCGCCGCCGTGGTCGTCGAGCCGGTGCAGAACGCCGGAGGCTGCCTCGCTCCGCCGCCCGGCTACGGCCCCCGGCTCCGCGAGCTCTGCGATCGGTACGACATCCTGCTCTGGTGCGACGAGGTGATCACGGGCTTCGGCCGTCTGGGAGCGTGGTTCGCCTCCGAACGGCTCGGCTTCGACGCCGATCTCATCACCTTCGCGAAGGGGCTCACGTCGGGCCAGGCTCCGCTCGGCGGCGTGCTCTTCTCCGAGGCGGTGGCGGCCCCGCTGATCGACCAGCGAGCCGTGTACGCCCACGGCTACACGTTCGGCGGGCACCCGCTCTCGTGCGCCGTGGCGCTGGCCAACCTGGACATCATGGAGCGGCTTGACGTGCTCGGGAACGTGCTCGACCAGGAGGATGCTCTCGGCCGCCTGCTCGACCAGGTGGCAGCCGCGTCGCCGCTGGTCGTCGAGGCCCGCGGCCACGGCTTCTTCCGCGCGCTCGAGTTGCGTGACGCCGCGCTTCTGCCAGCCGCCCGCGACGCGATCCGGCGCGAGGGCGTGATCGTGCGCATGGACGACCGGGTGAACCCCTGCCTGGCGATCTCGCCACCGCTCATCTGCACCGGCGAGCACCTGGAGGAGATCGCCGCAGGCGTCGCCGCCGGACTGGAGCGCGCAAACGGCTAGCTGAGGTCGATCTGGGACAGGTCGGTGGTCACCTGCGGGTACTCGGGCCGCAGGCCGCGCAGCGTTTCCAAGAGCAGGCGGGTGACGACGGCGTTGCGCACCCAGCGGTGGTCGGCGGGGACGATGTACCACGGCGCCCACGCGGTTGAGGTCTTCGTGATCGCCTGCTCGTAGGCGGCATGGATGTCGCCGAAGCGGCGCCGGTCGGCGGCGTCCTCCGGGCGGAACTTCCACCGCTTGGTGGGGTCCTCGATCCGCTCTCGGAGCCGCTTCGCCTGCTCGGCCCGCGAGATGTGGAGCAGGATCTTGACGATCGTCGTGCCCTCGTCGGCGAGCATCCGCTCGAACTCGCAGATGTGCCGGTAGCGCTTCCGCCAGACGGCCGGCGGCTCGAGCCTGTGCACGCGCACCGCGACCACGTCCTCGTAGTGTGAGCGGTTCCAGATCCCGATCTGGCCGCGGGCCGGGCACCTGGCGTGCACCCGCCAGAGGTAGTCGTGCGCGAGCTCGGTCGAGCTCGGCTGGGCGAAGTCCTCGACCCGGCAGCCATGCGGATTCAGGCCGGTGAACACGTGCCGGATGGTGCCGTCCTTCCCGGCCGCATCGGTGCCCTGCAAGACGATGAGCAGGCTGCGCGTGCGCTCGGCCCAGAGCCGGTCCTGCAGCCCGCGCAGCTCGGCCGTGTCGGCGTCCAGGCTGCGGTCGCGCTCGAACCCCAGCCGGTCGGCCGTATCGCGCTTGGCGAGGCCGGCGGGGTCGCCGGGCTTCACGCGCAGCTCGGCAAGCACCGTCACACCCGCGCCGCCGGCTTGGGCAGCGGCTCGATCGCGCGCAGCGCGCGCTCGATCTCGGCCTCGGGCAGCTCGTGATCCTCGAGGCGGTGGTGCAGGTAGGCGTCATACGCCGCCATGTCGAAGTGGCCGTGGCCGGACAGGTTGAAGATGATCACCTGCTCGGTGCCCGACTCGTCGGCCCGTTTGGCGGCGTCGACGACGCCCTTGATCGCGTGTGCGCTCTCCGGCGCGGGCACGATCCCCTCCGACCGGGCGAAGGTCACGGCGGCGGCGAACACGTCGTTCTGGCGGTAGGCCTCGGCCCGCAGCAGCCCGTCCAGCAGGAGCTGCGAGACGATCGGCGCCGCGCCGTGGTAGCGCAGGCCGCCGGCGTGGATGCCCGGCGGGATGAAGTCGTGGCCGAGCGTGTGCATGGCCACGAGCGGGGTGAGCTGGGCGGTGTCGCCGAAGTCGTAGGCGAACGGCCCGCGGGTGAGCGTCGGGCAGGCGGCCGGCTCGCACGCGATCACCTCGATGTCCGCGCCGGCGATCTTGTCGCGGATGAACGGGAGCGCGAGGCCGGAGAAGTTCGAGCCGCCGCCGACACAGCCGATGACGACGTCGACGCCGCTCTCGCCGGCCACCGCCAGCTGCTTCTGCGCCTCCTGGCCGATCACGGTCTGGTGCAGCAGCACGTGGTTCAGCACCGAGCCGAGCGCGTAGCTCGTGTCCTCACGCGTGGCGGCGTCCTCGACGGCCTCGGAGATGGCCATCCCGAGGCTGCCCGGCGAGTCCGGGCTGTGCTCCAGCATCGCCCGGCCGGCGTTGGTGTCCGGCGACGGGCTGGGCACCACCGACGCGCCCCACGTCTCCATCATCATCCGCCGGTACGGCTTCTGGTCGTACGAGACGCGCACCATGTAGACCTTGCACTCGAGCCCGAAGTAGCCGCAGGCGAGCGCCATCGAACTGCCCCACTGGCCGGCTCCGGTCTCGGTCGCGATCCGGCGCCGCCCGGCCTTGGCGTTGTAGAAGGCCTGGGCGACCGCGGTGTTGGGCTTGTGCGACCCCGCCGGCGAGACGCCCTCGTACTTGTAGTAGATCCGCGAGTGCGTGCCGAGGGCGCGCTCGAGCCGGTGCGCCCGGTAGAGCGGCGTCGGCCGCCACAGACGGAGCACGTCGATGACCTCTTCGGGGATCGGGATCTCGCGCTCGGTCGAGACCTCCTGCAGGATCAGGTCCATCGGGAAGAGCGGCGCGAGGTCGTCCGGCCCGATCGGCTGACCCGTACCCGGATGCAGCGGCGGCTGCGGGGGGCTGGGCGCGTCGGCGAGGATGTTGTACCAGGCGCGGGGGATATCGCGTTCGTGGAGAAGGATCTTGGTGTCGGCCATGGCGGTCTCCTGCGGATGCGGGGACGGGACCGCTCGATTCTGCCTGAACCGGGCCGCGGATGCCGAGGGTGCGCCAAAAGGGGTCTGACCCCGTTTGGTGCGTCAGGCGGCCTTGGTGGCGCGCTTGTCCGCGTACATGGCGACGTCGGCGTGGTCGACCAGCGCGTCCGCCGTCGTGCCGTGGGTCGGGCACATCGCCGTCCCGACCGCCACCCCCACCCGCACGGTCGCGAGGCCGATCGAGAAGGACGGGGCAAACACGCTCGCGAGCCGCCGCCGCATCAACTCGACGACGCGTTCGGCATCGGCGACCGCGAGCCGGGGCAATAGGATCACGAACTCGTCTCCGCCCAGCCGGAACACGGGATCGCTCGTGCGCACGACGCTCGTCAGACGCTGGGCGGTGAGCCGCAGCAGCGAGTCGCCGGCGGCGTGGCCGTGGGTGTCGTTCACGTCCTTGAACCCGTTCAAGTCGCAGAAGAGCAGGCCCAGCAGATGATCGGGGCTCCGCCGCGCCAGCTCCTCCGCGAGCGTGCGCTCGAGCGCGGCCCGGTTGGGCAGCCCCGTCAGCGCATCGTGCGTGGCGTCGTGCAGCGCCCGCTCCTCACGCCGCTTGAGATCGGTGATGTCGGTCAGGACCACGACCTGGGCCAGCCGTCCGTCGAACCGTGCCTCCCGGCTCTGGGCGGAGTAGCAGCGCGTGACGCCGCTGCGGTGCCGGCCGATGACCTCGACGGGGCCGGACTCGGGTCCCGGGCGCACCAGCGCGACGGATTCGGCGCCGAGGTAGTCGGCGGGCCGCAGCGTGAGGGCCTCGCCGGGAGACCACCCGAACTGATCGCAGAAGGCCTGGTTCACCTCGACGATGGCATCGCCGGAGCGGACGATCACAGAATCGCGCGACGCCTCCGACAGCAGGCGGAAGCGCTGCTCGGACTCGCGTGCCTGCTCCTCGGCCCGTTTCATCGCCGTGACATCGGTCTCGAGCCCGCGCACGCGGCGGCGGCCCTCCTGGTCGATGGCGAGGCGGGCGACGCTCGCGAGCCACACCACCGATCCGTCGGCGGCGACCGCGCGGTAGGTGAGCCGCGAGATGCCCCACCGCAGCACCTCCCGCTCGGACGCGGCGAACGCCTCGCGGTCGTCGGGATGCACGATCGTCTCGCTCCAGAACCCCGGCACGGCGATCATGTCCACCGGCTCGTGGCCGAGGAGGTCGCGCACCCGGTCGTTGATGAACTCGACCGTGAACGTCTCGGCGTCGGCCTCCCAGACGATCGCGTCGATGTCGCTCAGGAGGTCAAAGAGAAACCCGGCGATGTCACCCGAGAACGAGATCGGGACCGAGATCCGCCGCTCGTGGCGGAGTGCCGGCAGGTCGCTGTCGTGGGCCGCATCCATCTGGCGGGTTATCGGCCGGTCTCAATTCGGCTTGACGGATGCCAAAAGACGACTCGGGGCCCCATTCCGGGGCCCCGAGTGATGCTCTCCGTGCCGGCCGGTCGACGGCCCTGCGGTCAGGGGGTGTACTGGGCGTACCCCTGCTGTTTGCGCTGACCCGTGCTGGTGAAGTCGCCGCCAACGAGGATGTCGCCGTTGGTGGACACACCGGTGAGGGCGAAGACCCCGAGCACGCTGTTCGCGCTCGGGTTCCACGGCGTGAGTGCGCCGGTGGTCTCGTCGACCGCGAGCAGCTTGTCGCGCGAGGTCGGCGTCGTGCACGTGTGCTGGCCGCCCTGCGGGCCGCAGTAGGTCTGGAAGTGGCCGCCGAGGTACACGTCGCCGCCCACGACCCCGATGGCCTGGACGTTGCCGTTCGTCCCGCCCTGCCACAGCAGCGATCCGGTGGACGAGTTGAAGGCCGCGAAGTTGCCGCCGCCGCCGGCACCCGCCACGTAGACGCCGGAGGCATCCGCCGCGAGGCCGATGACGTCATAGGACACATGGGTGTTCCAGCCCAGGGTCGCGCCGGTGGTCGGGCTCAGCGCGGCGAGATGATTCTGGGAGCTGCCGTTGATCTGGGTGAAGTTGCCGCCCGCGATCAGGCGGGTGTTCCCCGAGACCAGCTTCAGCGACCGCACCTCCTGGTCGGCCGTTGGCGCCCACGAGGTCAGCGCGCCGGAGGTGGTGGTGACCGCCCCGAGATTCGCCCGGGAGCTGCCGTCGAGGGTCGAGAACCCGCCGCCGATGTAGAGCACGCCGTTGACCGAGGCGATCGTGAACACCTCACCGCTCGCGCTGGCGCTCCAGCCTGTCACCAGTGCTCCCGTGCCCGTGGTAACCGCTGCCAGCCGCGCCTCGCCCGTTCCCCCGACGTTGGTGAACGAGCCGCCCACGTAGACGTTGTTGCCCACGACGCGGATGGCCCGCACGGTGCCGTTCGCATTCGGGTTCCACGGGAGGAGTGCGCCCGTCGTGAGGCTCACCGCCGCCAGGTGGTTGCGCGTCACCTCGCCGGTGCCGAGCGGGTCACCGGCAGGCCGCACCGACGTGAACTGGCCGCCGAGATACACCGTCGTTCCGGACACGGTGATGACGTTCACGCGCCCGTTCGTCTGCCATGTCGGCACGGGATGGGGTTGCACCGGAACCGCCTGTGCCACACCCGCCGTACCCAGACCCGCGGCCAGCGCGAGCGCTGCCGCCACACACATCCGACTTGTTCGACCCCGCATCGAATCTCCCCCAAGCTTCGTGTTTGACTGTCTTCCAACATACGGGCGGAATCCGTCAAGTCAATACCGGCAAGCGGCCTTTACTCCAACCGAATTCGAAGTCAAACCGCATGCGGGCAGGCCCGCCCGCCCGGCTACACGGCGAATGCGGACGACGCGCCGCTGTGGGGCGGCCCCGTCGGCCCAGCCGTCATCAGCCCGTGCGTTCGTGCACGGTGGCCGGGGCGCCCGATGCCTTGCGCGGATCCGACCGGCTACGGTCGAAGTCCGACACCAGTCGGATGCCGTCACCGTCGACGTCGAACACGAGCGCCGTCCCGGTCGGCAGGGCGAACTGCCAGTCGTTCTCGGATGCGCCGACCACACGCAGCACCGCCAGGCGCAGCATCACACCGTGCGAAACGGCCGCGACGCTCTGGCCGGGATGCGCCTCCGCGATCGACCGCAAGGCGGCAATGACGCGGTCGCCTGCCTCGCACAGCGACTCGCCCTCGGGGCACACCGCGGCTTCTGGATCGCCGACGTAGAGCTCCCAGGCGTCCGGGTCGACCGCCTCGGCCTCTTCCTTGGTCAGTCCCTCCCACGCGCCGTAGTCGAGGTTCATGAGGTCGGGCTGCTTGCGCACCGCTCCGACGCCGTTCTTTACGGCGATTGCCTCGGCCACCTCGCGGGCACGCCCGAGCGGGCTCGTGTACACCGCCACCAGACCGCTTCCGACCAGTGCTCGAGCGGCGTCACGGGCCTCGGCCCGCCCGACCTCGTTCAGCGGCACATCGAGGCGTCCGCGAAACCGCACCTGCGCGTTCATGACGGTCTGTCCGTGCCGAACGAGATGAATCCGGCATGTGCGCATACTCGCGGCGCCCGCCGCGGGCGAAAGATCTTGCATGTGCCACTCCCTCACTTGGTCGTGCCCTGCCCTGCCGGAGCCTCCTCGCGTCCGGCAGATACACCAATTATTCACCAAGTACACCGCGGTGTACGCCGGTTGTCAAGCCTGAACGTGGCCCGAACGGACTCTTTACACCCGCCCGCCGGCGGGGTCGAGGCCAGGAGCGGGGTCAAGCGCTGCCGCCGCGACGGCGAGACGCCTGTCCTCCTCTTCGGAGACGGCTGCCGACAGTTGCAGCCACCACTGGATGCCCCCGATCCAGAGCCCTGCCGCGAGTCCGAGGGCCGCGCCGACGGCCCCATAGGTCGCGGCTCCGACGCAACCCCCTGCGATGGAGAGCACACCGGTGACCAGACGCGCCTGCATGCTGCGCTTCGAGGCTGCCATCGCCCGCAGGCCGACGGTCGCGGCGGTCAGCATGCCCGACGCCGCCATCACGGCCGTGTAGGGCAGGATCACGCTGTGGGCGGGGAGCCACGACCGTTTCAGGAACGCCTCGCCGACCGAGGCCGGAAGCAGGTACATGCCGATGCCCCAGACGACGAACAACACCACGAGGAAGACCGCGAGGATCGTGACGGCGTGCAGCATCCGCCGCGGCGACCGGCGAGCCATCCGCACCGACTCTGCGATCGCGGGCGAGGTGATCCCCATGTTGAAGATGTTGAGCGGGCCGAGCGCGACCTGGGCGCCGCGCAGGGCGCCCGCAGCCGCCAGTCCGGCGAAGCCGGCGGTCGCGTACATGGCGCCCGACTGGGCGGCGTTTCGGGCGACGAACTCGACCAGGTAGCGGGGCCCCAGGTCGCGATGCCGAGAAAGCCATGATCGGGCGTGATCCGGGCGCGGCAGGAAGCCCGACTGGACAATTCCGAACAGGGCCGCCACGTTGGCCGCGCCCGCCCATGCGAGAATGAACGCCGGGGCCGAGCGGACGCCGACCACGAGCACCGCGGCGACCAGTGCCACCTGGGCGATCGCCCACACGAGGTCATTCGTGAAGGCATATGACCCGCGCAGGTTCGCGAAGAACGCGCTGCGCCAGGTGTCCTGAACGATGAGTCCGGGCATCGTGATGCCGAGTACGAAGAGCGTCGGGCCGAGTGTCCCACTGAACAGGAACGAGACGGCCGCGCACCCGATCCCCGCCACTGTTCCCAGTACCAGCGCCATGCCTGTGGCCGCGGCCGCGCCCTCGCGCCACTCATCGTGGCCGGTTGCGCTGAAGCGGACCGTGAGGGTCTCGCCACAGAGCGCGCGGGTCGCGCCGAGCGTGATCGTGTACGTCGTGAACGCGAGTCCGAAGGCGCCCAGGCTCGCCGTCGAGACCTGGCGCGCGACGAGCACCGCGAGGGCGAAGTTGGTCACGCTTGAGAGCGACTGGTCGGCAAGGCCCCAGCCAAGGCGACGAACGCCGCTGCCCGCGTCGGTGCGTGGAGCCGAGACCGTGCTCACACTCAGATCGTAACCCGGTGTCGCGCTTCTGGATACCTGGAGCAGGTAGAGTCGCGCGCGGTGTGCCGGGAAGTCTGGTCGGCGAGACCCCGCCATGCCCACACCGCTCGCGCTTCTGCTGCTCGTCACGTCGCTCGCCGCGACGCTCTACGCCGCTGCCGTTTTCGCCCGCAGGCTCGACCGGCTCGGCGTGCACCTGGGGATCCCCGAGGCGGTGCTGGGCCTTCTGACCGCACTCGCCGCCGACGCCCCCGAGCTGTCCTCGGGTCTGACAGCAATGCTGCGGGGCGAGCCCGGCGTCGGCGTCGGCGTGCTGCTCGGCTCGAACGTGTTCAACATTGCGGCCATGTTCGGCATGAGCGCGCTCATCGCCGGCCGCGTCCGCCTCGACCGGCGCCCGCTGGTGCTCGAGGGCGCATTCGCGCTCTTCGCCACCGCCGTGACCGCGGGGGTGCTCTTTGGCCCGGTGCCGCCGTGGGCGGCGCTCGCGGTGCTCGCGGCGGGGACGGCGCCCTACCTGGTGCTGCTCGCGCGGGGGACGTTCCACGGCCCGCCGCCGCCTCGCGGCCCCCGGCCCGAACGCTCGGGGGCCGGGTGGTCGGCACAGGTGCTGGCGCTCTTCGCGCGCGAGCTCCCGGCCGTGGTGGTGATCGTCGTCGGCAGCATCGGCATGGTCTACTCCGCCGTGCTTCTGGCCGACCGCTACGGCCTCCCCCACCCACTCGTCGGCCTCCTGATCCTCGCCACCATGACCAGCCTGCCCAACGCGTCGACCGCGATCCGGCTCGGTCTCGCCGACCGCGGGGCGGCCCTCGTTTCGGAGACGCTGAACAGCAACACGATCAACCTGGCGATCGGGATCGTCCTGCCGGCGGTGTTCGTCACCGCGGCCCGGTCGCCCAAGGGATTCGGGCTCGACTTCGTCTGGATGGTCGCGGTCACGCTGGCGATGCTCGCGCTCGTCGGGCGCCGAAACGGCGCCGGGCGGCTCGCCGGTGCGGCGATCGTCGCCTCCTACATCGCCTACGTCGCGGTCAGAATCGCCACGACCGGCTGAGACCCCCAGGGTGAATACACGGTGCCAGGCACTGAATATTCACCCGCAAGAGCGTGGTGTTCTGACCGTTCGCGCCCTCGGCGGTTGGTGGCCTCTCGCCACGCGGCGGCTGGCGTGGGGCCACCGCTCGAGCCCCCGAAAAAACCTTCGGGGGACGAGCAATGTCCCCGTCCTACGGTTTTGTCGACCTTCACCGCCCACGGCCTGCGGCCGTGTCGCACCAAAAGGGGTCTGACCCCTTTTGGTGCGACCACGTGGATTAGGCGGGACGGACCAGGCGGTAGCCGGCGCCGGGCTCGGTGAGCAGGTAGGACGGGTGGCGGGGATCGGGCTCGATCTTGCGGCGCAGCTTCGAGATGTACACGTGCAGGTAGTGCGACTCGATCTGATAGGCCGGCCCCCACACCTCCCGGAGGATCGTGCGGTGGGTGAGCAGCTTGCCCTCGTTGCGCACGAACAGCGACAGCAGGTCGAACTCGATTCGCGTCACCTGCACGGCGCTGCCGTCCACGGTCACCAGGTGGCGGTCGAAGTCGACGACCAGGCCGCCGACCGTGATCGACTCGCCGCCCTGCGGGGCCGCTCGGCGCATCGCCGCGCGCAGCCGGGCCAGGAGCTCCCCCATGCCGAACGGCTTGGTGACGTAGTCGTCGGCGCCGGCGTCGAGCGCCTCCACCTTCTGCCCCTCCTCACCGACGGCCGAGAGGATCACGATCGGCACGGTGCTCCACGACCGCAGCTCGCGGCACACGTCCACGCCCGAGCCGTCGGGGAGCACGAGGTCGAGCACCACGGCATCCGGCAGCCGGGCGGCCGCGGCCGCCAGCGCCTCCTCGGCCGTCGCCGCCCGCACCACCTCGTAGCCCGCTCCCCGCAGGTTCGTGGTCAGAGCACGCAGGATCTGCGGCTCGTCGTCGACCACCAGGATCAGGCCGCCCTGGGTCACGCGGGCGCCTCGTCCGCGGGCGGGAGCGCGATCGCGAAGGACGCGCCCTGGCCGGGACGTGATTCCGCCCAGAGGCGGCCGCCGTTTGCCTCCGCGAATCCGCGCGCGATCGCGAGGCCGAGCCCGGTGCCGGTCTGATCCTGGGCAGGGGCGCCGCGGTAGAACGGCTCGAAAACGTGCTCCAGCTCGTTCTCGGGCAAACCCCGGCCCTGGTCGATGACGCGCACGATGACCTCCTTGCGGGTGCGGGTGACGCGCACGCTCACGGGGCTGTTCGGAGGCGAGAACTTGAGCGCGTTGTCGATCAGGTTGACCAGGATCTGGCGCACCTGCACGGCGTCGACGAGCACGGGCGGGGCATCGGCCGGCACCGACACGTTCACCCGCTCGGTGCTCCGGCCGACCTCGTCCAGCGCGCCGTAGACCAGATCCTCCACCGTCCACACCTCCGGCGTGGGCGCCAGCGCGCCGGCCTGCAGGCGCGAGAGCGCGAGCAGGTTGTCGACCACGCGCTCGAGCCGGCGCACCTCGACCCGGATGGTGTCGATGAGCTCGCGCCGATCCTCTTCGGTGAAGGTGAGAGTCTGGTCCTCGAGCCCGTCGCTCGCCGCCCGGATGGCCGTCAGCGGGGAGCGCAGGTCGTGGCTGACGGCGCGCAGCACGGCGGTCTTCACAGTGTCGCTGCGACGCAGCGCCTCGGCCTCGAAGGCATCGTTTGCCAGCCGCTCGCGATCGACCGCGACGGCCAGGAGCGACGCCAGCGCCGGCAGCAGCCGCCGGCGGGCCTGCAGGTTCGGCTCGCTGCCCTCCACCAGCTCGAGCGTCCCCACGCGGCGGCCGGCGGCCACGAGCTCGATCGGGGCGGCGGTGGGCGACGGCTCCACGTCCGCGCCGAGCACGATCTTCGCCGAGCGGGCCTTGAGGATGGCCGCCACCCGCTCGCTGATATGTCCGAGCTCGCCGGCCACGTCGTGTCCCTGCATGAGCGAGGTGGCAACGTCGGCCAGGAGCGCCGTCTCGACCTCGCGCTGCTCGGCCTCGGTCGCGCGCCGGCGGGCGCCCGAGGCCAGGCCGCTGACCACGACCGCCGTCACCAGGTACACCGCGAGGGCGAACCAGTTGCGCGAGTCCGAGAGCGTGAACGTATGGACGGGTGGCAGGAAGAACCAGTTGAACGCGAGCATGCTCGCGACCGACACCAGCCCGGCGTACACGAGGCCGAACGCGACCGCCACCGGCAGCACCGCGAACACGTAGAGGACGCCCAGGCTGAGCACCGGGACGAACAGCTTGAGCAGGCCGATCGCGATCGTGACGACCACGAGCACCGCCACGCTGAGGCCACCCGCAAGCAGGTGCCGGCGGGGCCCGGAGGCTTCCTGCATGGTCGCGAGTGCGCGGGGGATCAACCGGCCGTCACTCTCTCACACGCAGCTTCGGGGCAGCCGGGCGGACGCTGCCGGTCGCCGGGCGCAGCGCCAGGGTCTCGGCCGGGGCGTTCATCAGGATCCAGGCGACGTCGCGCTCGTCGAACCCGGCCCGCTCGTCGGCCGACACGGGCAGCAGGATGCGATCGAAGCTCTCGACATCCCACAGCCGCCGCAGCGCGTCGCGCAGCGACCGGCCCCGCTCCAGGCGGGCGTCGACGGGCACGCCCTCCTCGAGAGCCTGCAGCTCGACGGCCTCGAGCAGCGGCAGCGCCAGCTCGACCTCCTGGCGCAACGGTGAGTCGAGCGCCAGCGTGTACGGGACCATGATCAGGTAGGCGGGCACGAACACCGCTCCATCCGCCCGGGCGATCCGCAGGGCCGCCGCCAGCACGGCCGGGTCGAGCTGGCCGCCCGCAAACGGCACCAGGAGCCGCGGCGCCCCGGGCTGGGCCTCGGCGCGCGGACGGCGGCGCAGCCTCACTGCTGCAGCTCCCGCCGGCGGGTGCGGTCGGCGGCGATGCGGATGTCCACACCCGGCAGGGCCTCGATCAGCCGGCCCAGAAACGAGCCGTGCAGGATCTCGTCGGCGCGCCGGCGCTCCGGCGTGCCGAGATACACGTAGGTGGTGCCGCGGTCGACCACCACCGCGCGCACCGCGGCGATCACGTCGCCCGACTCCTCCTCGAGGAAGTGCGCGCCCAGGATCGCGGTGAGCCGCCGCAGGGCGGCCAGCGCGACCGTCTCGTCGTGGGTGAGGTTCGTGCCCGGCCGGCGCACCCACAGCACGTCGAGGTCGGCGCCGAGCCGCTGGGCCGACCGCCATGAGCGGCGCAGCAGCCGCTGCGAGCTCGGCTGGGGGGTGACGAGCACGAGGATCCGGTCGAGGATGGCCTGCTGGGCGGCTCGATCGATGATCCGCGTCTCGCGCCGGGCCTCGACGTCCTCGGACAGCTCGCGCAGGGCCAGTTGGCGGAGCGCGCCCAGGTTCTCGGTGCGGAAGAAGTTCGCAAGCGCCGTCTCGACCCGGCTCTGCGGGTAGACCTTGCCCGCCCGCAGCCGCTCCTGCAGCTCCTGGGGGGCGAGGTCGACCAGCACGACCTCATCGGCCTCGTCGAGCAGGCGGTCGGGAAAGGTCTCGCGAACACGGACGCCGGTCAGCTCGAAGACGGTGTCGTTGAGGCTCTCGAGATGCTGGACGTTGACCGTGGAGATGACGTCGATCCCCGCGTCGAGCACCTCCTCGATGTCCTGGTAGCGCTTGTTGTGGCGGGAGCCGGTGGCGTTGGTGTGGGCGAGCTCGTCGATCAGCGCCAGCTCGGGCGCGCGCCGGATGACCGCGTCGGTGTCCATCTCCTGCAACTCGATGCTCTCGAGGCCGACGACCTTCCGCGGGAGCGCCTCGAGCCCCTCGGCAAGGGCGGCCGTCTCGGGGCGGTCGTGCGGCTCGAGATAGCCGATGACGACATCGACCCCCTCGGCGGCGGCCTGCCTGCCCTCCTGAAGCATCCGGTAGGTCTTGCCCACTCCGGCAGCGGCGCCCAGCAGAATCCGGAATCGGCCGCGCATGCCGGGAGATGCTACGCCGATCGGGACACCCCGGAGGCCCGGCTGAGGGTCACGCTCCCAGAACGTTATGGACGACGAGATCGATCAGCTTGATGCCAATGAACGGAGCGATCAGGCCGCCCAGCCCGTAGATCAGCATGTTGCGCCGCAGAAGGGCGGTCGCGCCGATCGCCCGGTAGCGGACGCCGCGCAGCGACAGCGGGATGAGGATCGGGATGATCAGCGCGTTGAAGATGATGGCCGAGGTCACCGCGGAGAGCGGGGTGCCGAGCTGCATGATGTTGATCGTCCAGAGCGGGCCGTGCTCGCCGGGCTTGGCAGCGTACGCATAGGCGAACATCGCCGGCAGGATGGCGAAGTACTTGGCCACGTCGTTTGCGATCGAGAATGTCGTCAGCGCGCCGCGCGTGATGAGGAGCTGCTTGCCCACTTCGACGATCTCGATCAGCTTGGTCGGGTTTGAGTCGAGGTCGACCATATTGCCGGCCTCCTTGGCGGCCTGCGTGCCCGTGTTCATGGCCACGCCGACGTCGGCCTGCGCGAGCGCCGGGGCGTCGTTCGTGCCGTCGCCGGTCATGGCAACCATCCGGCCCTTGGACTGCTCCTCCTTGATCAGCGCCATCTTGTTCTCGGGCGTCGCCTCGGCAAGGAAGTCGTTGACGCCCGACTCGTTCGCGATGTACGCAGCGGTGATCGGGTTGTCGCCGGTGATCATCACCGTGCGGATGCCCATGTTGTGCAGCTCCTCGAAACGCTCCTTGATTCCACCCTTCACGATGTCCTTGAGATAGATGACGCCCAGCGTCCAGTTGTCCCGGGCGACGACGAGCGGCGTCCCGCCCTCCCGGGCGATGCGCTCGACGGCCGCATCGACCTCGGCCGGCACCTTTCCGCCGCTTTCGCCCACGAACTGCCTGACGGCGTCCGTCGCGCCCTTGCGGATCATGGTGCCGTTCATGTTCACGCCACTCATGCGCGTGGTGGCCGAGAAGGGGACGAACTCCGCCTCGATCGTCGAGAGCTCATGCTCGCGAACGCCAAACTCCTTTGCCAGGACGACGATCGAGCGCCCCTCGGGTGTCTCGTCGGCGAGCGACGAGAGCTGCGCGGCCTCGGCCAGGTCGCGCGTCTCCACGCCGGGCGCGGGGATGAACTCGACGGCCTGGCGGTTGCCGAGCGTGATCGTGCCCGTCTTGTCGAGCAGGAGCACATCGATGTCTCCGGCCGCCTCCACCGCGCGCCCCGAGAGCGCGAGCACGTTCCGGCGCACCATCCTGTCCATGCCCGCGATCCCGATGCACGAGAGCAGCGCGCCGATGGTCGTGGGGATGAGGGCGACCACCAGGCAGATCAGGACGGTGGTGGACACCCCGCTCTGTGCGTACAGCGCGAACGGCTGTAGCGTGGCGACCGCGACCAGGAAAATCAGGGTCAACCCGGCGAGCAGGATGTTGAGTGCGATCTCGTTCGGCGTCTTGCGCCGCTCGGCCCCCTCGACCAACCCGATCATCCTGTCCAGGAATGATTTGCCCGGCTCCTGGGTGACCTGCACGACCAGGCGGTCCGACAGCAGGCGCGTGCCGCCGGTCACGGCGGAGCGGTCGCCGCCTGACTCGCGGATGACCGGGGCCGACTCGCCGGTGATGGCCGACTCGTCCACCGACCCAATGCCCTCGATCACGTCGCCGTCGGCGGGGATCGGCTCGCCGGCCTCGACGATGACCACGTCCCCGCGCTGCAGCTCACCTGCCGGCACCTGCTCGATGCCGCCGTCGTCACGGCGGACGGTGGCGAGGGTGGTCGTGCGCATCGCGCGCAGCGTGTCCGCCTGGGCCTTGCCCCGGCCCTCGGCGATCGCCTCGGCGAAGTTCGCGAAGAACACGGTCAGCCACAGCCATATGGCGATGTCGCCGGTGAACCAGAGTGCCTGGCCGCCGCCGTTCACAAGGTTGATGAAGAACGTGGCCGTGGTGATCACCGACCCCACCTCGACCACGAACATGACCGGGTTTCGCAGCTGGATACGCGGGTCGAGCTTTGCGAAGGAGTCGACAGTCGCGCGGACAGCGATCTCCCGCGTAAAGAGATTGGCGGATTGCCGGGCCATCAGTGCTCCTGGTCGAGGGCGAGGTTGAGTTCGAGGACGTTCACGCCGGGCTCTCCGAAGAAGCCCAGGGAACGACCGTCGACGTGGTCGTTGATCAGGCTGTGCACCGTCGCCAGCGGCAGATGCCGCACGGCCGCGATCCGCGGAGCCTGCAGGAGGGCGTAGGCCTTGGAGATCTCGGGGTCGATTCCGGAGGCCGAGCTGGTCACGGCGTCGACCGGGATCTGCCTCGCCGAGAGGCCGGGGTTGTACGGCCCCTCGAGCTTGAGGATGGCCTGGATCCGCTGCTTGACGAGGGTCGCCAGCTCCTTGCTGTTGGGCCCGAGGTTCGAGAACGTCGTTGCCATCGCGTTGTATGGCGGTGTGGTCGCAGACGGCCTCCCATGGAAGTACCGGGGGCCGGTGAACAGTTGCCCGACGAGCTTCGAGCCGACGGTCTTACCGTGAACCTTGATCAGGCTGCCGTTGGCCTGGTTTGGGAAAACGACCTGCGCGAACGCCGTGAACACGATCGGACTCAGAATGCCGAGGAACGCAATGCCGACCACGAGGACGACCAGCGAGCGGTACACGTCCTTACGCATCAGAACAACCTCCTGGTCAGCGCCTCGACCATCGGGCCGAGGGCGAGCGCGGGCAGAAGCGTCAGGAACGGCAGCAGGATGACCACGCCGACCAGGAGCACGACGAACGTCGGCCCGTCCGTCCTCATGGTGCCAAGCGAGGCCGGCACGATCTTCTTCTTGGCCACGGCGCCGCCGATCGCGAGCGCCGCGAGCATCGGCACGAACCGTCCCACCAGCATTGCGAAGGCGCCGACGTAGGTCGAGAAGTTCGTCGCCCCGTAGCCCGCAAACGCACTGCCGTTGTTGTTGGTCTGGGACGTGTAGGCGTAGAACGCCTCGGTGAAGCCATGTGGGCCGGCGTTGAAGATCGAGAGCTTCCCGACGTGAGTCGTCACCGCGATCGCGGTCAGCACGAGCACCACGAGCGGCACGAAGATCGAGCCGATCACCGCCAGCTTGACCTCACGGATCTCGATCTTCTTCCCCAGGTACTCGGGCGTGCGGCCGACCATCAGGCCGCCGATGAAGACGGCGATGATGACCAGCATCAGCATGCCGTTCAGGCCAACGCCGACACCACCGGGAATCACCTCGCCGATGAAGATGTTGGTCAGCGCAACCCCACCGCCGATGGCCGTCAGGGAGTCGTGCGAGGAGTTGACCGAGCCGTTCGCCGTGTCCGTCGTCGTGGACGCCCACAGCGCCGAATCGGCGATCCCGAACCTGATCTCCTTGCCCTCCATGTTGCCGCCGGGGGAGTTGCTCGACGCGGCCAGATTCACACCCGACTGGCGCAATGCGGGCGAGCCATGCTGCTCTGCCGGCGCCGTGACCGCGATTCCGACAACGATGAGCACCATCGTCGCGGCGAAGATCGCCCAGCCCTGCCGCGGGCCCCTGATCATCTTGCCGAACATGTAGATGATCGCCATGGGGATGAGCAGGATGTACAGGTTCTCGATGAAGTCGGTGAGGCCGTTGGGGTTCTCGAACGGCGACGCCGAGTTGACGTTGAAGAACCCGCCGCCGTTGGTGCCGAGCTGCTTGATCGCGATCATGAACGCGACCGGGCCACGAGCGATGTCCTGGACACCGCCGTCCAGGCCGTGGGCGACCGCGTGACCGCTCAGGGTCTGGGGAACGCCCTGCCACACCAGGATCACGGCGCCGAGCACCGTCAGCGGCAGCAGGATGTACATCGTCGTTCGGTACAGGTCGACCCAGAAGTTGCCGAGATTCGACGTCTCACGCCGGGCGAAGCCACGGATCAGGGCGATCAGGGAACAGATGCCGACGGCGGCCGATCCAAACTGCTGAAATGCCAGCCCCGCCATCTGGCTCAGGTAGCTCATCGTCGACTCGCCGCCGTAGTACTGCCAGTTCGTGTTCGTGATGAAGCTGGACGCGGTGTTCACCGAAACGCCGGGCGCGACCGCCTTCTGATGATCGGGGTTGAATGGGAGGTGGGCCTGCAGCCGGAGCATCAGATACAGCGGCACGATGAACACAATGCTGATGATCAGGATGCTCTTGGCGTACTCGATCCAGTTCTGCTCGTCCTCGGGGGACACGCGCAGGAGCCGGTAGAAGCCCCGCTCTGCAAACCCGAACCACCGGGAGAGCAACACCGGCTGTCCGTCGTAGACGCGAGCCATGTACGAGCCGAGCGGCGGGACGAGGATCGTCAGCACGACGAGGTAGACGACGATCTGGAGAATCTCTTGGAGTGGGGGGAGAGTCACTAGAGGTTCTCTCCCCGAATCAGCGCATAGCAGAGGTAGAAGAACAGGAGGATCGTGACAACGATGCCGAAGATGTCGCTTGCGCCCATCAGATCCGCTCGAATCCCCAGAGAATGAGGAACATCACGCCCAACAGCCCGAGCATCAGAACGATCGCTTCAACATCAAGCATTGGTCACACACCTCTCTCGATCTCGAACAAGGTCTGGATCAGCTGGCTGTGCAGCTCGGCCGCTGCACCGCGATAGAGCGGGCTCCCGGGGTCGGTCACGAGCACGTGCGTCCGGGCCACCCCCCGTGCCGGCACGGGGACATCGGTGTCGGCCAGAAGCGCCGCGAGCCGTTCGAGCCGTTCCTGCTCGGCGCATACCGCGGGCCGGTCCACCGGCACCTGCGCCGAGCGCCGCGGCGGCGGCGTCTGGGCGGAGGTCACGGCCCGCCGGACGGCGGCGGCCAGGGTGCGCCGCTCGCGCCGGCTCACGAGCTCGACACGCCGCTCGTCGAGCACCGCGGCGGATGGGGCGGCGCCCGCGCCGGCCGCGATGAACCGGTCGGCCTGGTCGCGCAGGCGGGCGCGCTGCGCCCAGCTCCACGCGACGGCAACCGCGCCGGCCAGCGCCGCGGCCGCAGCGATCGCAAGCGCCGAGCGCACAGGCAGCGCGTGCCCGCGCACGAACAGCCCCGCGGCCACGAGGATCGCGGCGTACGGGGCGAGCGCGTGCCCGGGGCGGGGCAGGCCCCGCTCCGTCTGCGGCACCGCATGAGCGTGATGTCGACTGCGGAAGGTCATCGATCTGAGCCTAGGACGGGCCGCCTCAACCAACTCTGAAAACGCGCTCGCCGCCCTCAACAGCGCGTCACGATGCCGTCGAGGCGGCGGTTCCGCGATCACCGTGACCGGCGCGATCCCCGCGGCGGCGCGCCGCAGCAGCCAGCCGGCCGCGCCCACGAGGAAGACCCGGTCGGGCGTCCCGGCCACGGCGGCGGTGAGCGCCGAGCGCGGGTCGCGGGTGGGGACGATCTCGATCCGACCGCCCACCCGGAGCCTGGCGAACGACTCGATCGCGACCCGGCGAAGCGCGTTCACCCGCTGGGCGAGCCGCTCCGGCATGGCCGAGAGCGGGAGGGTCGCGGGGAGCACGGCCGGGATGACCACATGCAGCTCCCCGTGCTCGCGATGCGCGCGTTCGATGGCGGTTGCGAGCAGCGCCGGGTCAACGCGCGCGCCGGTGACGAGCAGAATGGCCGTTCGAGCTTCGATCGCGCCAAGCTATGGCCGCCGGCCTCAAGCGGCTGTCACGATTCACGCGGTGCGGCTCAAGATCTCCTCACGGCCACCCGAGGCACGCCGTGTCGCAGCTGCCGCAGCAGGATCACGAAGCACGTCCCCAGGGTGAGCAGCTGCTCGAACGCCATCACCAGGCCGGCGGCGCGCTGATCGGCGAGCGGCGAGAGCCCGAGCAGCCGGGCGGACCGGTCGGCGTAGGCCGGGTAGTAGGCGTGGAACGAGAACACCAGGGCGTCCGAGAGCACCTGGCCGGCGAAGAAGACTGCGACGGTGAACGCCAGCCGGCCCCGCAGCCCCAGCCGGCCCCGGCCGGCGGGATCGATCATCTGGATCCAGATCAGCAGCCCCGCGCAGACGAACGACGCGTGCTCGACCGCGTGGAGCCCCGGATGGGTGAGCGCGCGGTCATACAGGGCCGGGATGTGCCACACGCCGATCACGACCACCCACGTGGCGAGCGTCACGGGCGGGCGCAGCAGCAGGTCGACCACCGGCCGCAACAGGCCGACGCCGGGCACGGGCCGGGGCAGGAGCGCCCGCGCCAGCGGGCCGCGGACGGAGAGCACCAGGAGCGCCGGCCCGGCATCCGCCAAGAGGACGTGCTCGAGCATGTGGGCGCTGATCAGATAGTGCTCACCGGCCGTGTTCAGCGGCGACATCAGCGGCACCACCATCACCGCGACGCCCGCGGCAAACAGGCCCGCCCTGGTCCACGGCGCCGCCTCGGGCCGGGTGCGGCGCATGCGCACAAACGCCGGGGCGAACACCGCGACGGCCACGATCGTGAACGCGACCGGCAGCACGTGCAGGTGCCATGCGCCGGCGATCGTCGCGGCGGACACGTCCCGGTCGACGAGGATCGCCGCTACTCCTCGGCCCCGGCCGAGGCCGACTCCACCCGGTCGGCCTCCCGGGCGAGCGCCGCGGCCACCTGCTCCTCGTTCTGCCGCTCCTCCTCGTCCATCAGGCGCAGAAGCGTCAGCACCACGGCGGTCAGGAACACGGCGGACTGCTCGGCGGTCATGAGCACGCCGCCCAGATTCTGGTCGCGCGCCGCGGAGATGCCCCACAGCCGAGGCGCGTGCACGTAATACGGGTAGATCGGCGTGGGGATGAACGTGTAGGCCAGGCCCAGGAAGGACGCCGCCACGAACGCGCCAAGCAGGTACAGCACCGCCACCCCCGATCCCATCCTGCGCGCGCCGGGGACGATCACCGGCCACCAGAAGCAGAGGCCGATCGTGATCAGGAACGCGTGCTCGAGGTCGAGCGCGAGCGGATGCTCGAGCGCGTAGGTGTACGGCCGGGTCAGGTGGACGGAGTACCACCCGACCACCCAGAGCGGCCAGCTTATGCCCGCGTTCAAAACCCCGCTCGCGGGACCGAGCCGGCGCACGATGGTCTCACCCATCTCCGGCGTGAGCCCGAGCAGGAGGAGCGGCGGTGCCCAGTCGGCGATGAGTGCGTTCTGCAGCAGGTGGCCGAGCAGGAGGTAGTGCACCGCGATCGTCTCGAGGGGCGAGTTGAGCGTCGCCGCGATCAGCACGGCGCCGGCCACGAACGACGCCCGCCGCCACCCGGGCACCGCCGTGCGGCGGGCGCTGCGCAGGTAGACGGCCGTCGCGACGACGGCCGCCACGACGAATGCCGGCTCGAGCGTGAACGAGGTCGCCGCGGGGGCACTCATCGGCGCCTCGCGGGGCGGCTCACCGCTCCAGCTTGTCCCGCTTGCGGCGGGTCGAGCGCGCCTCCTGCCAGGCGGCGAGCTCCTGGTCGCTGAGATCCGGAGGCGGACCCGTGCGCAGATGCCACGAGAACCAGCCCAGGAAGACGAGTCCGGCGAGCGCGGGGATCAGGTGCGGCAGATGCTCGATCACGAGCTTCATGCATGGCGGACTGTAGAACGTGCCGGTGACTCGACCGGCCGCTCGGAGTAAGATTCGGGCCGGATGAGCCGGGGAATGTCGCGCAAACACCTGCTTCGGTGGGCTGGAGCGGCGGGTGGCGGGTTGGCCTTGGGCGCGGCGGGATATGCCCGGCTCGAGGGCGACTCGGCCAGCGCCGACGCCCAGGTCGTGCCCTTCCACGGGGTCAGCCAGGCGGGCATCGTCACGCCGCAGCAGAAGTACCTCCAGTTCGGGGCGCTGGACGTGAGCACGAGCGGGCGCAGCAACCTGCGCGAGCTCATGCGTGGTCTGACCACCGCCGCCGCGGGTCTCACGGCGGGCCAGCCGACCGGCGGCGACCAGTTCGATCCCGCCCTGCTCACGATCACGTTCGGGTTCGGCCAGAGCATCTTCGACTCGCGCTTCGGTCTCGCGTCGCAGCGGCCGGCGGCGCTGGTCGACATGCCCCACTTCAAGGGCGACCAGCTCGTGGCCGACATCAGCCACGGCGACATCGGCGTGCAGTGCTGCTCGACCAGCCACGAGGTCGCCGACCAGGCGCTGAGTGCGATCGTCGCGGCCGCCCACGGGGCCGCCAACCTGCGCTGGTCGCAGTACGGGTTCGTCCGCAATCCCTTCCCGGGCGAGGCGGGTGAGACGCCGCGCAACATCGTCGGCTTCAAGGACGGGACGAACAACCTGCACGCCGACGACGCGGCCAAGATGCGCTCCAACGTGTGGGTGAACCCCGGCGACGGGCCCGGCTGGATGACGAACGGGACGTATTCGGTCATCCGGAACCTGAAGGTGCACGTGGCCAACTTCCTCACCGAGCCCCTGCATGTGCAGCAGTACGCGTTCGGCAGGTACAAGGTCAGCGGCGCGCCGTTCGGCCAGACGACCGAATTCGCTCCGGTGATCCCGTCCAAGGAGCCGACCGACTGCCACATCATGGTCGCCAACCCCCGCAAGCCGGGCAGCGAGGCCGAGCGCATCCTCCGCCGCGGCTACATGACGAGCGACGGCTACGACGCCGAGGTCGCAAACCCGCTCGGCGGGCTGTTCTTCATCGCCTTCCAGCGCGACCCGCGCCGCCAGTTCATCCCGATTCAGCAGCGCCTGTCGGTGCACGACAGGTTCACCGTGGAGTATCCGGTGCCCCGGGGCAGCGCCATGTTCGCGGTGCCGCCCGGCATCCGCCCGGGCGGGTACGTGGGCGAGACGCTGCTGGCGTGATCGCGCCGCTGCGGCCGGCCGACTGGGACGACGTCGCCCGGATCTACGCCGAAGGGATTGCCACGGGCGACGCCACCTTCGAGACCGACGTCCCCGATTGGGAACGCTGGGACGCGGCGCACATGCCCGGCCATCGCCTGACGGCGAGGGCGGATGGAGTCGTGCTCGGCTGGGCGGCGCTCTCGGCGGTCTCGGAGCGGTGCGTGTACGCGGGCGTGGCCGAGGTGAGCGTGTACGTCGCGGCGGACGCCCGTGGGCGCGGTGTCGGCGCGGCGCTCCTCGAGGCGCTGATCGCGTCGTCCGAGGCCGGCGGGGTGTGGACGCTCCAGGCCGGCATCTTCCCCGAAAACGAGGCCAGCGTCCGGTTGCACGAGCGGGCGGGATTCCGCATCGTGGGCCGGCGAGCGCGGCTGGGCCGTCTGCACGGCGCCTGGCGCGACGTGCTGCTCATGGAGCGGCGCAGCCCCGTCGTGGGATAAGTCAGGTTCGCCGACGGATGGCGGCGCGAAGCGGCGCGCGGGCGAGGAGCGTCACCAGCAGAGCGAGTGTCGCGATCACCCCATCGACGAGACCCGCCAACGCAACCACGGCCGCCACCGACCAGTCCCCACCCGCGTACCCGCGCGTGCCGGACACGTGCTTCGAGAGTATGACGCCGCCGATCGAGAATCCGAGCAGCGGCACGAGCCCAAGCACGAACCATCGCGGGGTGATGTATAGGCCGAACACCACGCCGACCACGGTCGCGCCCATGATGCCCGAGCCCCAGGTCAGGCCCCGCGTCACGCCGTACACGACGAATACCGCGACTACAACTGCCCAGACCGTGAGCCCGGCCACCCGGAGAAATGGTGCACCGATCTGGTGCGTCGCCATGCTGCGAATAATAGCACACAAGCTATGTCAGGCGCCCGGCACCGGCAGCGGCGCGCGTTGCAATCGGCTCGGCGACCCGGCCCGTTGCGGCCAGATAGCCGTCCGCGACCGCCGCTCCGATCCCGGCGCAGCGGTCGACCGGCGCGAGCACGACGATCGACCCGCCAAACCCGCCGCCCGTCAGGCGCGCCGCCCACGCACCCGCCCGAACGGCGAGCGCGACCAGCATGTCGAGCTCCGGCGTCGAGACCTCGTAGTCGTCGCGCAGGCTGGCGTGGCCGGCGGCGAGAATCGGCCCGAGCGCCCGGGCATCGCCGCGCTCGAGAGCGGCCACGGCCTGCTCGACGCGGGCGTTCTCGGTGCGGAAATGCCGCAGGCGGCGGCTGGTCGTGGCGTCGAGATCGCCGTTCAGCCCACGCCGAAGCTCGCGGCGGCGGAGGGCGTACCCGGTCTCGGCCAGGCGCCTGGGCACGCGGGAGTCGATCACGATCAGGCCCAGGTCGGCCGGCAGCGGGACCGGCCGGTGGGAGAGGGTGGCGCAGTCGAGCAGGAGCGCATGTCCGGCCCGGCCGAGCAGCGACACCGCCGGATCCATGATCCCGCAGGGAACGCCGACCGCCCGCTCCTCGGCGCGGCGGCAGGCATCGGCAAGCGCCATCGGCGCCAACTCGAGCCCAGCCACATCGCACAGCGCGAGGCCGACGGCGACCAGCAGGGCCGCCGAGGAGGACAGCCCCGCTCCGGCGGGCAGGTCGGCGGCGATCTCGCCGTCGATTCCCACCGGCTCGCGGCCGAGGGCCGCGAGCTCCGCGGCCAGTGCCGCGACGTACCGGCCGAACCCATCGGTCCGACCACCCCCGCCGGCATCGAGCTCCACCAGGCCCGGCGGCACCGGCGACCGCAACCGAATCCGGGCCGCGGGCTCGCAGCGGAGCGTGATTGCGAGATCGATCGCCACCGGGAGCACCAGGCCGCCGGCGTAGTCGGTGTGCTCGCCGATCAGGTTGACGCGGCCGGGCGCGCGGTAGGCGGCCACCCCGCCATTATGCCGCTGGGCGGCGGTCGTATCATTCCGGCCATGGGCCGCCGCCGCCGAAGCGACGTTCTGACGCAGGCGATCGTGGCCTCCGCGCCCGACGCGGTCGTCGTCATCGACGACGGCGGGGCAGTGGTCGAGTTCAACCCCGCGGCCGAGCGCATGTTCGGGATGCCCCGCGCGAGCGTGATCGGCTCGGCGCTTCACGACGCGATGCTCTTGCCCAACGCGTCGTCCGAGCGCGCGGCGCCCGACCGGAGCTACGAGGCCACGGCGACGCGATCGGACGGCGCCACCTTCCCGGCCGAGGTCTCGACCGCACCCGTGGTTGGGGTCGATGCCCGCCTGCGGGTGCTCTATGTGCGCGACATCAGCGAGCGCAGGCGGGCCGAGCGGGCCGTCTATGACCTGGCGGCGATCATCGAGTCGTCCGAGGACGCGATCATCTCCAAGACGCTCGACGGCGTGATCGAGTCGTGGAACGCCGGCGCCGAGCGCCTCTACGGCCACACGGCCGCGGAGGCGATCGGGCAGCGAATCGCGCTCGTCGAGCCGCTCGGGCGCCCCGACGACTCCCCCGCGGTTCTGGCACTGATCCGGCGCGGCCGGCCGATCGAGAACCTCGAGACGGTACGGGTGCGCAAGGACGGCGCCGAGGTGCACGTGTCGCTGACGGTGTCGCCGATCGTCGATGCGCGCGGCCGGGTGATCGCGGCGGCCGAGATCGGTCGTGACATCACCGCCCGCAAGCGGGCCGACCGGCGGGTGGCGTACCTGGCCTATCACGACGACCTGACCGGGCTGCCGAACCGGCTCATGTTCGGCGAGCATCTCGACCTCGCGCTCGCCCGCGCCCAGCGTCACGGGCGCCAGGTTGCCGTGCTGTACGTCGACCTCGACGACTTCAAGCAGGTCAACGACACCTACGGCCACGAGGCGGGCGACCAGCTCCTGCGCCAGATCGCGCGCCGGCTCGAGCGTGCGACGCGCGCCACCGATCTGGTGGCCCGCCACGGCGGCGATGAGTTCATCGTCCTGGTCGCAGACCTCCCCGGCGGCGGCGAGCCCTCCGCGCGCGACATCGCGCAAACCATCGCCGGGCACGTCGAACAGGCCCTGGCCGCGCCCGCCATGCTGGACGGCGCGACGATCACGGCCGGCGGCAGCGTCGGCATCGCCCTCTACCCCGACGACGGAGCCACGAGCGATGCGCTGCTCCGGCTGGCGGACGCCGCCATGTACCGGTCGAAGGAGCTGGGGCAGGTGCCCGCAGGCACGGGCGCGGCGCCGCCCACGGCCGCGGCACACATCCCGCTGACCGCGCGCATGCAGCTCGCCCTCGAGCGGGGCGAGTTCGTGCTCCACTACCAGCCGATCCTGCGCCTCGCGGACATGCGGATGGTGGGCGTGGAGGCGCTGATCCGCTGGGATCATCCCGATGAGGGCCTGCTCGCGCCGTCGGCGTTCATCCCGCTCGCCGAGCGCACCGATCTCATCACGGCGATCTCGGACTGGGTCATCGACGAGGTCTGCCGCGCGTCCCGGCCGTGGGTGGCCCGGCACGAGCACATCCGCACCGCGGTGAACCTGCCCATCGCCCGCTGGCAGCCCGACGCCGCCGAGCGGCTGCTGCGGACGATCCGGGCGAACGGGCTCGCGCCGAGCCAGATCGTGGTCGAGGTGAGCGAGTCAAGCGCCATGACCGAGCCGGCCCGCACCCAGCCGATCCTGCACACGCTGCACCGTCACGGCGTGCGGCTCGCCATCGACGACTTCGGCACCGGCCACTCGTCGCTCAGCCGCCTGACCGAGATGCCCGTCTCGACGCTCAAGATCGACCGCGCCTTCGTGCGGGACATCCCCGCCGGATCGCACGCCAACGCGATCGCGACCACGATCATCCAGCTCGCCCGAAACATCGGCGCCGAGGCGCTGGCCGAGGGCATCGAGACCACCGCGCAGTGCGAGTTCCTGAAGCGCGAGGGCTGCACCCTCGGCCAGGGCTTCCTGTTCAGCCCGGCGGTGCCGGAGGACAAGGTGGAGTCGCTGTTTCGCCGCTTCGACCCCACTCCGGTGACCCGCTAAACCGGGGACAGTCCCCGAACGTCCGCCGTGACGTTGTCGTTGCGCGTTTCGACCGGGGACTGTCCCGGTTTGGGGGCCCGCTGCCTGTTCAGGCGCCCCGTATGACTTGCGCGTGCTCCGCCGAGCGACCGTGCGAAACCAGTGCGCCGAGAACACCAGAAACCCTCCGCCGCCGAGGATGATTGGGAACGCCGCACCAACTTGAACGTCCGCCGTTACGTTGTCGTTGCGCGTTGCGACCGGGGACTGTCCCCGGTTGGGGGGGTCTCGGGGAGGATCACCGTGTCGTAGTAGCGCGTCATGGTCACGCCCGCCGTGAACCGGCCGAGGTGCGGCTCGATGTGCTCGCCGCCGGCGATCCGAAGCACCAGCTCGGGGTAGCGCGACCCCGCCGCGAGCGGCAGCGGGAACGCCCCGCCGAAGCGGCAGTTGATGTCGGTCACCGGCAGCCCCTCGGGCTCGTCGAAGCACTGGATCGTCGCCGGGCCGACCAGCCGCAGCCCCTCGGCGACCCGCCGCCCCAGGTCGATCAGGCGCGGATCTGCGATCGTCTGGCCCTTGATCGACTCGCCGCCCTTCGACTCGATCATCGTGCGCGGGATCACGTTCAGCGCCCGGGCCTCGAGGTCGCACAGGACGTCGATCGAGAACTGCTCCCCGGGGCAGAACCGCTGCACGATCACCGGCACGCCGGCGTAGTCGACGAAGAAGCGCACCTGGCTCAGGGTCTCGCAGCGGTAGATGTCGCGCGATGCGTAGCCCCAGCGGCGCTTGACCAAAAGCGGCAGCGGCGGCCGGTCGGGCAGCTCCTCGGGGATCCACGTGTCCGGCGAGGGCAGGCCGGCGGCGAGGAGCGCCCGGTGACACAGGTACTTGTCGAACATGGCCTCGGCGACCGCCAGATCGGGCAGGAGCAGCACGGCGCCGGCCCGTTCCAGGAGGGCACGACCGGCCACGAGCTCGACGTTGTCGAGGTCGGCGATCGGGAGCACCGCGCGCACGCCGTGCGCGGCGACGAGGTCTGCCAGCGCCGGCACGTAGTCGGGGCTCGAGGCGAGCGGTACCACCACGCCCCGATCTGCCATCATCAGCGCCGGGGAGAGCGGATTCGCGTCGACGGCAACGACGTCGCCGTCCCATCCCAGCCCGTCCAGGGCCTCCCGGAACGCCCGCACGACGTCGACGCGCTGGCCGGCGCACGTGAGCAGCACCGAGCTTCGCGTCACAGGTCCCAGCCGCCCGTTGCGCCCTTGTACGTCTCGGCCGGCCTGGTCATCTGGCCCAGCGTCCGCCACACGATGCGCGCGTCCAGGCGCAGCGACCAGTGCTCGACGTACCACGTGTCGAGCTCGATCCGGCGCGACCACGGGATCGAGGTGCGCCCGTGGATCTGCGACCAGCCGGTCACCCCGGGCCGCATCTTCAGCCGCACCCGCTGGCGGGGGGTGTAGCGCTCGACCTGCTCGAGCAGCGTCGGCCGTGGCCCGACCAGCGACATCTCGCCGCGCAGGACGTTCCAGAGCTGGGGCAGCTCGTCGAGGCCGTAGCGGCGGTAGAGGTCGCCGCTGCGCAGGATGCGTTCGTCACCCTCGTTGACCGCCAGGCCTGCGCCCTGGGAGCTCGCGTCGCGGATCATGGTGCGGTACTTGAGGATCACGAACGGGCGGCCGTCGCGTCCGGCCCGCTCCTGCCGGAACAGGACGGGCCGGCCGTCCTCGACCAGGATCACGGCCGCCAGCGCGGCCAGCACCGGCGAGAGCACGACCAGCCCCGCCGCCGCCAGAGTGGCGTCGAGCGTCCGTTTGAGGGCGAGCGCGGCCGGGTGTGAGCGCACTTCCGAAGCCCGATCGCCGTTGTGGGATGCGACCGATTCCACGCGCCAACCATAGCCAACCGCCGGGCTGAAGCAGGGCGGAACCGGCCCTCCAGGGCGGGCCGGCGGGCGGCGCGGTGCGTCTGCTAGAGTGGCCGGTTGCGCCGGCCACCGGATTTCGGCCGGCGCCCGCCGCCCGCCGCCCCCAACGTCAGCGCTCCGCCCCCACGCACCGTCGGTGCCTGTCCGTGCGGAGCCGATCGCCGTCCCTCTGGAGCCGCCGCGTGTCTGCCGAGCCTGCCGTCGAAGTCCACGATCTGCGCAAGGAGTTCATCCGCCGTGACGGGCGCCGCAACGGCCGCGTCCGCCGCCGCCGCGTCGCCGCGCTCTGCGACGTCAGCTTCACGCTGGCCCGCGGGGAGTGCGTCGCGATCCTCGGCCAGAACGGCTCGGGCAAGTCGACGCTCGTGCGCGTGCTCTCGACGCTGCTCCTGTTCGAGGGCGGCAGCGCGCACGTGTTCGGGATCGATGTCAGCGCCCACCCGCGGGCGGTGCAGCGTCTGGTGAACCGGGTGTCGGTGGAGGCGTCGTTCTTCAAGCGCATGTCACCCGACGAGAACCTGAGCTACTCGGCCCGGTTCTACGGCCTGACACCGCGGCAGACGCGCACCGCCATCCCCGAGATCCTGAAGCGGGTCGGCTTCCCACCGGAGCGGCGCGGCGAGCCGATGGAGGACCTCTCGCGCGGCATGCAGCAGAAGATCGCGCTGGCCCGCGCGCTCCTGACGTCGCCGGTGCTGCTCCTGCTGGACGAGCCGACAACCGGCCTTGACCCGCGCTCGAAGCTCGAGGTGCAGGCGCTCGTGCGCGACCTGCGCCGCCAGCACGACTGCACGATCCTGCTCTGCACGCACGACATGAGCGAGGCCGAGGCCCTGGCCGACCGGGTCGGGATCCTGCACGGAGGGCGCCTGCTCGCGCTCGACACGCCGGCCGAGATCCGCAGCCGCTACGGCGCGGCGACGCTCGAGGACGCGTTCCTGGCCGCCACGGGCCGCAGCTTCGAGGACGAGGCGGAAACCGAGACCGAGAGCGAGGTGCCCGCATGAGGCGGCAGGCGTCGACCGCGATGCGGCGCGAGCTGATCGGCTTCGCCGGAATCGTCGAGCGCAACACGTACCTGGTCCGCCGCTTCGTCTGGTGGGAGGTGGCCTGGTTCCTGTACACGATCGCGAACACCCTCACGATCGTGTTCATCGCCAAGGGCGTGGAGGCGGCCGGCTACCGCCTGGACGTGAACCGCGAGATGATCGTGCTCTTGATCGGCGCGGTGGTGTGGTCGTACCTCGGCCTGATCTTCGAGATCGAGACCGAGACGGTCGCCTGGGAGCGCTGGGAGGGGACGATCGAGTACACGTTCATGGCCCCGCTGTCGCGCCCCGCGCATCTGCTCGGGATGGGGGCGTTCGCGGTGCTCTACGGCGTGCTGCGCACGATGCTCCTGTTCGGCCTCGTCGCCACGCTCCTGCACGTCCAGTTCGACAACCCCAACTTCCTGACCGCCGCCATCGTGCTGGCGGTGTCGTCGGTGTCGTTCGTCGGCATCGGCATGATGACCGCCGTGCTGCCGCTGGTCTCGCCCGAGAAGGGGACGCAGCTCGGGTTCATCGCCCAGGGGCTGCTCCTGGTCGTGTCGGGCGTGTACTACCCGGTCAGCGTGCTGCCGCAGTGGATGCAGTGGCTCTCGGTCGTGTCGCCCGCGACGTACACGCTGGAAGGCGCCCGCCGGGCGGTGCTCGACGGCGCCAGTCCGGCCGCGGTGTGGGACGACATCTGGCCGCTCATCCTGATCGGGGTGATCGCCATTCCCCTGGGGCTGTACGTGTTCTCGCGCGGCGAGCGCTACGCCAAGCGCCACGGCCGCCTCAAGCGGTCCGGCTGACTCGGTTGCCGCCGCTCTGGCGCAATCGCGACTGGACGCTGCTCATGGCCGGGCAGCTGCTCTCGACGCTGGGCACCCAGCTCACGACCGTCGCCTATCCCCTGCTCGTGCTCGCGCTGACCCATTCGCCGGCGCAGGCAGGGCTGGTCGGATTCGCACGCATCCTGCCCACGCCGCTTTTCGGGCTACCCGCCGGCGAGGCGGCCGACCGGTGGGACCGCAAGCGGATCATGATCGTCGCCGACGGCGTTCGCGCGGTGGCGATCGCGACGCTCGCCGTGGCGATCCTCGCCGGCTCGGCCCCGCTCTGGCTGATCGTCGTGATCGCCCTCATCGAGGGGACCGGGAGCGTCTTCTTCGGCTGCGCCGAGGTCGGTGCCATGCGGGCGGTGGTCCCGGCGCGCCAACTGCCCGCGGCGGTCGGCGCCCAACGAGCCCGCTTCGCCACGGTGATGCTGGTCGGGCCTCCCGCCGGCGGCGCGCTCTTCAACCTGGGACGCTCGATCCCCTTTCTCGGCGACGCGGCCTCCTACTCGTTCTCGTTCCTCTCACTGCTCGCGATGCGCACGCCGTTCCAGGAGACCCGCCAGCCCCACACGGCGTCGCTGCGGGCGCGCACCGCCGAGGGGTTCCGCTTTCTCTGGAGCCGGCCGTTTCTGCGCACCACCACGTTCCTCTACGGCATCGGCAACTTCGCGCTCCCGGGGATCCTGCTCGTGATCGTCGTCACCGGCCGGCGTGCGGGCCTGACGGGCGGCCAGATCGGCGCCCTTTTCGCCGTGTTCGCCGCGTTCCTGCTCATCGGCTCGCTGGCCTCCCCGCTCTTCCGGCGCCGGTTCTCGATGCGCACCATCATCCTCATCGAGCTCTGGCTGTGGCTTGGCAGCGGGCTCTACCTGATCTGGCCGAACGTGTACGTCCTGACCGCCGCCATCCTGCCCCAGGCCGTCGCGATGCCGGTGACGGACTCGGTGGTCGTCGGCTACCGGATCGCGATCATCCCCGACCGCCTGCTCGGACGCGTCGAGAGCGTCCGCACCACCCTCGCCCAGATCGCCTCGCCGCTCGGGCCGCTCGTCGCCGGGATCCTCCTCGAGACCACCTCGAGCCGCGCGACCGTCGCCGTCTTCACCGCATGCGGGGTCGCGCTCGCCGTGTGGGGAACGCTCAGCCCGGCCATCCGCAGCGCTCCACGGCTCGAAACGGCCTAGGTCCAAAGACCCGCCCGGATCGAGACTCCCGCCCGATGCGGTGAGCCCACGCGGCTCCTAGCCTGAGTCACATGGATATCGCACTGATCACAGGAGCGTCGCGCGGGCTCGGGCTCGCGCTGGCGCAGGAGCTGGCCGACCGGGGCCACGGGCTCGTCATCGACGCCCGCGGCGCGGCCGCACTCGAGGAGGCTCGCGCGGCCTTGGCCGCGCGCACAGAGGTGACGGCGATCGTGGGCGACGTGGCCGATCCCGATCACCGGGAGGCGCTGGTCGCGGCGGCCGTGCGGATGGGCGCACTGCGGCTGCTCGTGAACAACGCATCCGTGCTCGGACCGAGCCCGCAGCCGGACCTCGGGGAGTACCCGCTGGAGATTCTGGAGGCTGTCTACCGGGTCAACGTGCTCGCGCCGCAGGGCCTCATCCAGCTGGCGCTGCCCGCGCTCCGGGAGCACGCCGGCACCGTCCTCAACATCACCTCGGATGCCGCCGTTGAGAGCTATCCCGGCTGGGGCGGCTACGGGTCGTCCAAGGCGGCGCTGGAACAGCTCTCGAACGTGCTCGCCGCGGAGGAGCCGGGCGTGCGCGTGTACTGGGCCGACCCGGGCGACATGCGCACACGCATGCACCAGGAGGCGTTCCCGGGCGAGGACATCTCCGACCGGCCCGAGCCCGCAGCCAGCGTTCCCGGACTGCTGCGGCTGATCGGCCGCGAGCTGCCGTCGGGCCGCTACCGCGCCCGCGATCTGGCCCCGCTCGGAGCGGCGGCATGAATGCCGTCGCACTGGCCGAGGCCACCTCCCCGCCGGAGCGGCGGGGCGTCGGACGCGACCGCGTGCGGATGCTGGTGGGGCGCGAGAACGACATCGAGCACGCGGTGTTCCACGACCTGCCGACGCTGCTCGATCCGGGTGACCTGCTCGTGGTGAACACCTCCGCGACCCTGGCCGCGGCGCTTGATGCGATCGCGCCCGGGGGCCGCCCGCTCCGCCTGCACCTGTCCACTCCCGTGCCGGGAACGGATCCGGGCGAAGGCCTCTGGATGGTCGAGCTCCGCATCCCGGCCGGGCCGGGGTCGCTGCCGTTTACGGCCGGCCGGCGGGGCCTGAGGCTCGCGCTCCCGGGCGACGGCCACGCGCGCCTGGTGCGGGGCGGGCCGCGGCTCTGGGTCGCCCGCCTCGACCTACCGGTGGGGCTCTTCGAGCAGCTCGAAGCCCACGGCCGCCCGATCAGGTACGCCTATGCCGGCGCCGACTGGCCGATCGACGACTACCAGACCGTCTTTGCCACCCACATGGGCAGCGCCGAGATGCCGAGCGCCGGCCGGGCGTTCACGGACGAGCTCGTGACCGCGCTCGTGGCCGCCGGCGTCGAGCTGGCGCCGATCGTGCTGCACACGGGAGTTTCGTCGCCGGAGACGGGCGAGCCGCCGTTTGCCGAATGGTTCCGCGTGCCCGCGGCGACGGCCCGGCACGTGAACGCTGTCCGCGCAGGCGGCGGGCGTGCGATCGCCGTCGGCACCACCGCGGTGCGCGCGCTCGAGACGGCCGCCGCCGGGAACGCGACCGTCGCGCCGGCGGAGGGCTGGACCGAGCTCGTGATCGACGAGCGCCGAGGTGTCACGATCGTCGACGGACTCCTGACCGGCTGGCACGCGCCCGAGGCGACCCACCTCGACCTGGTGCGCGCGGTCGCGGGCCGCGAGCTGGTCGACCGCTGCTACGCCGCCGCCGCGGCGCAGGGCTATCTCTGGCACGAGTTCGGCGATCTGAATCTGTTGCTGCCGTAGCTTTCGCAGCGGCTGCTAATCTGCGCACGTGGCACCGACTCTCCTCAGTTGACCGGCGCGCGGCGCACGCGCGCCGCATCGATCCCGCCGTCCGACCGCTCTGGAGTCTCCGTCAGTGCCAACCCCGCCTCGCATCGCAATTCGCCGCCTCGCCGCCGCCCGCGTCATCTCGGTGACCGGTTCGGAGGCCGGCTGGATCGCGCTCATGGTCGCGATCTACGCCGCCACGCACTCGACGGTGTGGATGTCGGCGGCGCTCTTCGTGAGCATCGGCACCTCGGGCCTCTTCACGCCGCTTCTGGGTGCGCTCGGCGACCGCATCGACCGGCGCCGGGTGATGATCGCCTCCGAGCTCGGGGCCGCCGGAGTGGCCGCGGTGATGGCGTTCACGCACCGCCCGCTGGCGCTGATCGCGCTGGCCTTCATGAGCGCGATCGCCCAGTCGCCCTACTTCTCGGCGTCCACCGCGGCCGTGCCGAACCTCGTGCCGGTGAAGGACGTGCCGTGGGCGAACAGCACCCTCGCGATCGGGCGCAACGCCGGCGCGCTCCTGGGCCCGATGCTCGGCGGCGCGGTCGCCGGCCTGCTCAACCCAAGCGTGGTCTTCGGGGCAAACGCGATCTGCTTCGCCGGGTCGGCCGCGATGATCTGGACGGTCACGGGCACCTTCGCCGACCCCGACCGGGAGGCGTCGGAAGACCACGAGGGCCTGCGGGCCGGCTTCCGGTTCATCCTCGCCGATCCGGTCCTGCGCCTGATCACGCTGGCCTGGATCGTGCTGCTCTTCCTGCTCGGCCCGGTGCTGGTGGCCGAGCTGCCGCTGGCCCGCTCGTTCGGCGCCGGCTCGATCGGCTACGGAATCCTGGCCGCCTGCTGGGGCGGCGGCGCGATCGCGGGATCGTTCATGGGCCGGCGGCTCGCCGTCTCGTACGAGCGGTGGACGATGATCGGCGGCTGCGCCGTCATCGGCGCCGGGTTCGCCGTCGTCTCGTTCGCCCCGGCTTTCGGCTTCGCGCTGGCCGGGATGGCGACCGCCGGCCTCGCCGAGGGCGCCGTGTCGGTCTCGGAGCAGGGCATCCTCCAGCGGCGGACGCCCGACGCCGTGCGTTCGCGGGCGACGGCGGCCACCGAGGCCGCGATCCTGGTCGCGTTCGCGCTCTCGTTCCCGACGGCCGGGTTCATGATCAACCTGATCGGCGTCCGCGGCGTCTACCTGCTGGCGGGAGCCGGCTGCGGGGTCTCGGCTCTCATCCTGGTCGCGGCGATGCGCGCGCTCGCCCGCTCACCTGCGCGGGATGCGGACGCCGATGCCGGATCGCTTCGAGCTCGGCGTACACTCTCGATCGTCGTGACCGATCCCCGCGCCGGCTACTCCGAAACCCCGCTCGCGAAGAAGCTCGGGATCAAGTCCGGCAGCGACCTGTCGCTCGATCTGGAGCCGCCCGGATGGAGCGTGCCGGGGCTCCCGGAGGACGTGACCGTGGTCGCGGCTCCCGCTCCGAGCGACGTCCTGATCGCGTTCTTCCGGACGGCGGCGGAGCTCCCCGAGCGCCTGCCGGCGCTGGCCGAGCGGATCTTCCCCGCCGGCTCGCTGTGGGTCGCGTGGCCCCGGCGCGCGGGCGGTCATCAGAGCGACATCACCGAGAACCTCCTGCGCGAGCACGCGCTGCCGCTGGGCATCGTCGACACCAAGGTGGCCGCGATCGACACCGACTGGTCGGGCCTCAAGTTCATGTGGCGGCGTGAGAACCGGTCGGCTCGCCGCGGTAACATCGGCCGGTGAGAATCGCGCTTCTGGCACCGGCCTGGTTCGCCGTCCCACCGGTCCGCTACGGCGGCATCGAGTGGGTGGTGTCGATCCTGGCCGACGGGCTCGTCGACCGCGGCCACGATGTCGTCCTCTACGCGGCGGGCGACTCGCAGACGAAGGCCCACCTGGTCACGAGCTACGACGAGCCGCCGTCGTACCGGATCGGCATGTCGCTGCCCGACCTGCACCACACGCTGACCTGCCTCGAGGAGGCTGACAAGTACGACGTCGTCCACGACCATTCCGGGCCGCTCGCATGTGCGCTCGGGCAGGTCGTCGCGACACCGTTCTGCCACACCGTTCACGGCCCGCTCACCGGCGAGCCGGGGCTCGTGTACGCCCAGATCGCGAAGGTGTCACCCCGGGTGCGGCTGATCTCGTTGTCCGAAAATCAGCGCAGCCCCCGACCCGAGCTGAACTGGCTCGCCACCTGCCACAACGCGATCGACCTCGACCACTACCCGATCCACCCGGGCAACGACGGCTACCTCCTGTTCCTCGGCCGCATGTCCCCCGACAAGGGAGCCGGCAACGCGGTGCGCGTCGCGCTCGAGACCGGGATGCCGCTGAAGCTGGCGGGCAAGATCCACGATCCGGTCGAGCACGAGTACTTCGACTCCGCCGTGCGCCCGCATCTGGGGAAGGACATCGAGTACGTCGGCGAGGTCTCGCACAACGAGAAGGTGGAACTGCTCCAGCGCGCCGCGGTGACGGTGTTCCCGATTCAGTGGCCGGAGCCCTTCGGCCTCGTGATGGTGGAGTCGATGGCGTGCGGCACGCCGGTGCTCGCCACCCGCCTGGGTGCGGTGCCCGAGGTTGTCGAGCACGGCCGGGGCGGGCTCGTGGTGGACACGATCGCCGAGATGGCCGCCTGCATCCCGCGGATGCTCGCGCTCGACCCGCTCGAGGTGCGACGGGTGGCCGAGGAGAGCTTCTCCGCGGCGCGGATGGTGGACGACTACGAGCGCGCCTACGAGCGCCTGCTCGCCGAGGCGTAACAAGACCGCAACGTTTCTCGCACGGCAACTTTCGGGGGACTGTCCCCGGTTTTGGCGGCCGGCTAGTGCAGGAAGTGGCGGCGGCCTGTGAAGACCATCGCGGCGCCCGCGGTGTTCGCGGCGGCGATCACCTCGGCGTCGCGCACCGAGCCGCCCGGCTGGACGATCGCCCTGACGCCCGCGGCGAACGCCGCCTCGGGGCCATCGGCGAACGGGAAGAATCCGTCGGATGCAAGCACGGCGCCCGCGGCCCGGTCGCCCGCCTTCGGTCACCGCCACCTTGACGGCGTCCACGCGGCTCGTCTGCCCGGCGCCGATCCCGACCGTCGCGAGGTCGTGGGCGATCACAACCGCGTTCGAGCGCACGAAGTGCACGGTCCGCCAGGCGAACAGGATGTCCTCCCACTCGCGCTTGCCGGGCGCCACCTCGGACACGACCTCCATGTCGGCGCGATCCTCGGTCTCGTTGTCGCGATCCTGGATCAGCAGGCCGCCGAGCACCCGCCGCAGATCGCGCTCGCCGGGGCTCGACTTGCGCCGCTCGCGGTCTTCGAGCACGCGCGTCGTCGGCTTGGACGAGAGCGTCTCGCGCGCCCCGTCGTCGTACCCCGGCGCGAACAGCACGTCGACCTTCGTCTCGATGATGCGCGCGGCCACCTCGGCGGTGACCGACCGGTTCACGGCGATCACGGCGCCGAACGCCGACATCGGATCGGCGGCCAGCGCCCGCACGTACGCCTCCTCGAGCGTCGCACCGACCGCGACGCCGCACGGGCCGGCGTGCTTGACGATGGCGCACGCGGGCAGCTGGAACGCGGCGACGATGGCGCGCGCCGCCTGCAGGTCGGCCACGTTGTTGAACGACAGCGGCTTGCCGCTGATCTGGTCGATGCGCGAGAGCACGTGCCGGCGCGCGCCCGTCTCGCGGTAGAGCGCCGCCCGCTGGTGCGGGTTCTCGCCGTAGGCGAGGTCGGCCACCTTGACCAGGTCGATCGTGAGCCGGTCGGGGAACGGCTCGGTGTCGGTGAACCACGCCGCCATCGCGGCGTCGTAGGAGGCGACGTGCGAGAACGCCTCGCCGGCCAGGTCGCGGCGCGTGTCCAGCGACAGCTCGCCACCCGCGGAGTTGAGCTCGTCGAGCAGGAAGCCGTAGCGGTCGGGCTCGGTCACGACGGCCACCGAGTGGAAGTTCTTCGCGCCGGCGCGGAGCATGGTCGGGCCGCCGATGTCGATGTTCTCGATCACCTCGGCCTCGGCCACGCCGCGGCGGGCGGCCACCGACCGGAACGGGTACAGGTTGCAGACGATCAGGTCGATCGGCGCGATCCCGGCCTCGTCGAGCGACGCCATGTCCTCGGGGTCGTCGCGCCGGGCGAGGATGGCCGCGTGCACCGAGGCGTGCAGCGTCTTCACCCGCCCGCCGAGCAGCTCGGGATGCCCGTCAGCTCCTCGACGGTGGTCACCGGGACACCGGCCTGCTCGAGGAAGGCCGCGGTGCCGGAGGTCGAGATCAGCTCGACGCCGAGCGCATGCAGACCGTTCGCCAGCGTCGAGAGGCCGTTCTTGTCGCTGACCGATATCAGGGCTCGTTTGATCTTCATTCGTTCACCGCACCCGCCGTCCGTCGACGTGGATCTCGCCTGCCCGGTACAACCGCACGGCTTGAGGCAGCAACCGGTGTTCGATCCGGTGCAGGCGCTCCTTCAGGTCGGCGACGGTGTCATCATACGAAACCGCCACGCTCTCCTGCAGGACGATCGGCCCGCTGTCCACCCGCGGGTGGTCGTCGTCCACGAGGTGCACCGTGACGCCGGTGACCTTGACGCCGTGCGCGAGGGCGTCCTCGACCGCATGGGCGCCCGGAAAGGCGGGCAGCAGCGACGGGATGCACGTTCAGGATCCGGCCCGGGTAGCTGCGCAGGAACGCGGGCGAGAGAATGCGCATGTAGCCGGCCAGCACCACCAGGTCGACCCCGTGCTCCTCGAGGAATGCGCTCGTCTCGTCCTCGTCGGCGCTCGCGAGCGCAGGTATCCCCGCCCGCCCGGCGCGGTCGAGCCCCGGCGCGCCGGCGCGGCTCGAGACGACGCACGCCACGTCGATGTCGGGGGCGTCGATGAGCGCCTGGAGGTTCGTGCCTGCCCCCGAGATGAGCACGCCGACCCTCAGCGGAAGCGCACCCCCGCCCCCTTCACCACGGTCCCGGCGACGAAGCTCGGGCAGCCGCCGCGCTCGAGCGCGGTCAGCGCGGCCGGCGCCGAGTCGGTCTCGATCACGGCCGCATACCCGATGCCGAGGTTGAACACGCGCCGCATCTCGTCCTCCTCGACCCCCAGCGACGCCAGCCAGCCGAACACGGCCGGCCGCGTCCAGGCGCCGAGGTCGATCTCGGCCCCCAGGCCCTCGGGAAACTGGCGCGCGAGGTTGCCGGGGATGCCGCCGCCGGTGATGTGCGCCATCGCCCGCACATCGACTGTGCGCGTCAGCTCGGCGACGGCCTTCGCGTAGATTCGCGTCGGCGCGAGCAGCGCGTCGGCGACGCTCTGCCCGCCCAGCGCCTCGGGGGTGTCGTCGAGGCCGGCACCGGCCCGCTCGAGCAGGCGCCGCACGAGCGAGTATCCGTTCGCGTGCGGCCCGCTCGACGGCAGCCCGACGATGCTGTCGCCGGCCGCCACGCGGCTGCCCGAGACCAGCTCGCGCCGCTCCGAGATGGCGACGCAGAATCCGGCCAGGTCGAGGTCGTCGGGGCGCATCATGTCGGGATGCTCCGCCGTCTCGCCGCCGAGCAGCGACGCACCCGGCCTGGCGGCAGCCCTCGGCGACGCCCTCGACGATCTCGCCGATCCGCTCGGCGTCGATCTTGCCGCAGGTGATCAGATCGAGGAAGAACGCCGGCCGGCCGCCCGACGTCAGCACGTCGTTCACGCTCATCGCGACCAGGTCGATGCCGAGCCCGCCGTGGCGGCCGGCCGCCTGCGCCGAGCAGCACCTTGGTGCCGACCCCGTCGCAGCCCGCGGCGATCAGCGGGTCGCCCACCGAGGGCGTGAACAGTCCGGCGAAGCCGCCGTGGACGCCGAGCACCTGCATCGTGCGGGTCGAGGCGACGGCCGCCCGGATGCGCTCCACCACCGCGTCGGCGGCCTCCAGGTCACGCCCGACCCGGCGTAGGTCAGCGGCTCGGCGTGCCGCTCACCGGATCTCCACGGGCATCGGCGGCCCCTCGAACCGCAGCTTCGCCAGCCGCATGTCGGCCGGGATCTCGGTCGGGTACTCGCCGGTGAGGCAGGCGCGGCAGAAGCCGTCCGCCGGCCCGGTGGCCGATTCGAGGCCCTCGAGCGAGAGGTATGCGAGCGACGTCGCGCCGAGCCGCCGCCGCACCTCCTCGACGGTGCGCCCGGCCGCGATCAGGTCGTCCTGGTCGGCCATGTCGATGCCGTAGAAGCAGGGCGAGACGATCGGCGGCGACGAGACGCGCAGGTGCACCTCGCGCGCGCCCGCCTCGAACAGCATCTGCACCAGCTTCCGGGTCGTCGATCCGCGCACGATCGAGTCGTCCACGACGACCACCCGCCGGCCCTCGAGCACCGAGCGCAGCGCGTTGAACTTGAGCTTGACGCCGCGCTCGCGCAGCGCCTGGTCGGGCTGGATGAACGTGCGCCCGACGTAGCGGTTCTTGACCAGCCCCTCGCCGAACGGGATGCCGCTGCCCTCGGCGTAGCCGACCGCCGCGGGCGTCCCGGAGTCGGGCACGCCGATGACGACGTCCGCCTCGACCGGCGCTTCGAGCGCGAGCTGCTTGCCCAGGTTCCGGCGCACCTCGTGCAGCCCGCGGCCGCCGCATCACCGAGTCGGGCCGGGCGAAGTAGATGTACTCGAACACGCACAGCGAGCCGGAGCGCGTGTCGGTGCGGCTGAAGCGGGCGCCGCGCTCGTCGATAACGACCATCTCGCCGGGCTCGAGCTCGCGCTCGACGCGGGCGCCGATGAGGTCGAAGGCGCACGTCTCGGACGCCAGCACCCAGGCGTCGTCGAGCCGGCCGACGACCAGCGGGCGGATGCCGTCCGGGTCGCGGAATCCGGCCAGGCCGCGCTCGCTCAGGACGACCGCGGCGAAGGCGCCCTCGATCCGGCCCATCGCATCGGCGACGGCCTCGCCCAGGTCGTCGGAGTCATGCTGGACGATCAGCGCGGCGATCACCTCGGTGTCGGACGTCGACCGCATCGACACGCGCCGCGCCAGCAGCTCCTCGCGCAGCGCGGCCGTGTTGGTCAGGTTGCCGTTGTGCCCGAGCGCGATCGTGCGGCCGCCGGCGTGGCGCACGACCGGCTGGGCGTTCTGCCACACCGTCGAGCCGGTGGTCGAGTAGCGGGCGTGCCCGATCGCGATGTGGCCCTCGAGCCCCGAGAGCTTGGCCTCGTCGAACACCTGGCTGACCAGACCCATGTCCTTCATCGCCGTGATCCGCTCTCCGTCGGAGACGGCGATGCCCGCGCTCTCCTGACCGCGGTGCTGGAGCGCGAAGAGGCCGAAGAAGGTCAGCCGCGCGACGTCGCGGTCGGGCGCGTCCGGCGGTGCGTAGATGCCGAAGACGCCGCACATCAGCCGGTGCCGTCCATGATCCGGGGCAGCGCCTCCTCGAACGCCGCGACGCCGTCGGCGAGCGAGATCCGGGCCGGGCCGACCGCGATCTCGGTCGCCGCCGACCGTGCCCAGCCGGCGCAGCGGGATGTCGGTCGCGAGGCCGGCGAAGCGCGGCCACGTCGCTCGCGCCGGGCCGACACCACGACCCGGCCGTCGCCCTCGCCGAAGAGGTCGCCCGGCTCCTCGACGCGCGACCCCGATCCCCGCCGGCGATGGCCGACTGGGCGACCGCGACCGCGAGCCCGCCGCCGCCCACGTCGTGCGCGCTTTGCAGCAGGCCGCGGTCGGCCGCGGCGGCCAGGAAGGCGTGCAGCGCGCGCTCGTGATCGAGATCCGGCTCCGGGATGCGGCCCGCGACCTCGCCCAGGACGACCTTCTGGTAGTCCGATCCGTCGACGGCGCTGTGTCCGGCGCCCGCGAGCAGCACCACGTCGCCGCTCGCGCGGAAGCCGCCGCGCACCGCCAGCTCGGCATCCTCGAGGACGCCGACGACGCCGACGACCGGTGTGGGCTGGATCGGCCGGCCGTCGTGCTCGTTGTAGAGCGAGACGTTGCCCGAGACGACCGGCAGGCCGAGCGCCTCGGCAGGCCTCGGCCATGCCCTCGATCGCCTCCGCGCAGCTCGTAGGCGATCTCGGGGCGCTCGGGGTTGCCGAAGTTGAGGCAGTTGGTGACAGCCGCCGGCCGGGCGCCGGTGCAGGCGACGTTCCTGGCCGCCTCGCAGACCGCGCTCATCGCCGCCGCGGCGCGGATCGAGCCAGGTGCGGCGGCCGTTGCCGTCGAGCGCCACGGCGATCGCGCGCCGCGACGGCGTCAGCCGCACCACGGCCGCATCGCCGCCGGGCGGCACGACGGTGCCCGACCCGACGAGCTGGTCGTACTGCCGGGTGACCCACCTGCGGCTCGCGCCGCCGGGCGATTCGAGCAGCGCCCGCAGCGCCCCGCTCGGGTCGAGCACCGGCTCGTCGGTCGGTGGCACCGGATCGTCGGCCAGGCGGGCCGGGCCGGGCGCGGTCGAGCACGTAGCGCGGGAGCCGTCGGTGAGGACGCCGGCCGGGATGTCGCCCACGAGCTCGCCGGCGTAAAACGCGCGCAGGTCGCCCGTGCGCGTGACCTCGCCGATCACCGTGGCGTCGATGTCCCAGCGCCGGCAGATCGCCTCGACCTGCGGCCAGGCGGCCGGCTCGACGATCGCGGCCATCCGCTCCTGCGACTCCGAGATCATGATCTCGAACGGCTCCATGCCCTCCTCGCGCAGCGGCACCGCGCGACAGGTCGACGTCGAGGCCGACACCGCCCGCCGAGGCCATCTCGGACGTGGACGAGGCGAGGCCGGCCGCGCCCAGGTCCTGCAGCGAGCACGAGCACGCCGGCGTCGAGCAGCTCGAGCGTGCACTCGATCAGCTTCTTGCCGGTGAACGGATCGCCGATCTGGACGCTCGGGCGCTTGGCCTCCGAGCCCTCGTCGAAGCCCTGCGAGGCGAGCACGCTGGCGCCGCCGATGCCGTCGCGGCCGGTCCTCGACCCGTAGAGCACGAGCAGGTTGCCGGCCCCCGCCGCGCCGCGCCTACTGCAGCCGGTCGGCCGGGAGCACCCCGACGCACATCGCGTTGACCAGGCAGTTGTGCTCGTAGGCCGGCTCGAACTCGACCTCGCCGCCGACGTTCGCCACGCCGACGCAGTTGCCGTAGTGGCCGACGCCCTCGACCACGCGCGCGAACAGGTGGCGCTGGCGCTCGGAGTCGAGCTCGCCGAAGCGCAGCGAGTCGAGGATCGCGATCGGCCGCGCGCCCATCGCGAAGATGTCGCGCAGGATGCCGCCGACGCCGGTCGCGGCGCCCTGGAACGGCTCCACCGCCGAGGGGTGGTTGTGGCTCTCCACCTTGAGCGCAACCGCGAGGCCGTCGCCGACGTCGATCACGCCGGCGTTCTCGCCCGGCCCCTGCAGCACCCGCTGGCCGGAGGTGGGCAGGCCGGCCGAGCAGCGCGCCGGGAGTGCTTGTAGCCGCAGTGCTCGCTCCAGAGCAGCGAGAACACCGCCAGCTCGAAGTCGTTGGGCTCGCGCTCGAGCAGCTCGTCGATGCGCTCGTGCTCGCCGTCGGTCAGGCCGAGGGAGCGGTGCAGAGGCTGTCGCGTGACGGCGTTCAAACGCTGCTCCGTCGCGGGAGTTCGAGCATAGCGAACGGGCCGCACGATCCAGGCCGCCGCCCCGACGGCCGGCCTGCTCGATCAGGCCCTGGAGCAGGATGCGGCCGTCGACCGAGCCCAGCAGCGGGTCGACGGCGTGCTCGGGATGGGGCATGAGCCCGGCCACGTTGCCGGCGGCGTTGGTCACGCAGGCGATCGACTCGATCGAGCCGTTGGGGTTGCGCACGTAGCGCAGGAGCACCTGCGCGCCGGAATCGAGCTCGTCGAGCTGCTCGGCCGTGACGAAGTAGCAGCCGTCGTGGTGCTTGACCGGGATCTCGAGCACATCGCCCGCGACCGCTCCGGGGAGCCAGGCCGACTCGCGCTGCACCCGCAGCCCCACCACCTCGCAGCGGAACTGCAGGTGCGTGTTGGGGCGCAGGATCGCCCGGCAGGAGGCCCGCCTCGGTCAGCACCTGGAAGCCGTTGCAGATGCCGAGCACCGGCCCGCCCGCCGCCGCGAACTCGCGCACCGCGGCCATCGCCGGCGAGAGCGCGGCCAGCGCCCCGGGCCGCAGGTAGTCGCCGTAGCTGAACCCGCCGGGCACGATCACCGCGTCGGCCCCGGCCAGGTCGTCGTCGGCGTGCCAGACGCGCACCGGCTCGGCACCGACCAGCCCCACCGCCCGCAGCGCGTCGCGATCGTCGCACGAGCCGGGGAAGGCGAGCACCGCGACCCGCGCGGTCATGAGCGCACCGGCTCCTGCGCCTGCAGCTCGAAGCTCCTCGATCAGCGGGTTTGAGAGCACCTGCTCGGCGATCCGGCCGGCCACCCGCAGCGCCTCCTGCTCGTCTGAGCCCTCGAGCTCGAGGTCGAACACCTTCCCGGCGCGGACATCGAGCGCCGGCATAGCCGAGCCCCTGCAGCGAGCGCCGCAGCGCCTCGCCCTGGGGGTCGAGGATGCCCGCCCGCGGGCGCACGGTCACGGTCACCCTCACGCGCCCGCCCCGTTCGCATCGAGGTAGGTCTGGAACGAGCCACCGGTCAGCCGCTCGTATGCCTCCACGTAGCGGGCGCGGGTGCCCTGCACCACCTCGGCGGGGATCTCGGGCCCGGGCGGGGTCTTGTCCCAGTCGAGCGTCTCGAGCCAGTCGCGCACGTACTGCTTGTCGTAGGACGGCGGCGACGCGCCGGGGGCGTACTCGTCGACCGGCCAGAACCGGGAGGAGTCCGGCGTCAGCACCTCGTCGCCGAGCACCACGCGGCCCGTCATGTCGAGGCCGAACTCGAACTTGGTGTCGGCGATGATGATGCCGTGCTCGAGGGCGTAGTCGGCCGCGTTCTGGTAGACCGCGATCGAGAGCCGCTCGATCTCGGCGAACCGCTCCTCGCCGACGAGCAGCACTCCGGCCGCGCGGTCGATGTTCACGTCGTGGCCCTCGGTCGCCTTCGTGGACGGCGTGAACAGCGGCTCGGGCAGGCGGTCGGCCTCGCGCAGGCCGCTGCGCAGCGGGTGCCCGCACACCTTCCCGGTGGCGCGGTAGTCCTTCCACCCCGAGCCGGCCAGGTAGCCGCGGACGACGCACTCGATCGGAAGCATCGTCAGCCGCTGCACCAGCATCGCCCGCCCGCCCAGGTCGGGCATGTCGCGGGCCTCGGCCGGGAAGTCGGCGACGTCCATGCTGATCAGGTGATTGGGAACGACCGCGCCGATGCGCTCGAACCAGAACCGCGAGAGCCCGGTCAGCACCTTGCCCTTGTCGGGGATCGGGGTCGGCAGCACCACGTCGAACGCCGACATCCGGTCGGAGGCCACCATGAGCAGCCGGTCGCCGAAGCCGTACAGCTCGCGCACCTTGCCGGATGCCTCGTGCCGATCGGACAGGGTGTCAGACATGCGCCACCTCCGGGCGTCGTAGGGTGCGATCGAAGATCTCGTCCACGTGGACGAGCAGCGAGTCGAGGTCGAAGATGCGGTCGAGCTCGGCCGCGTCCAGCACGGCCGCCACCTCGGGGTCGGCCGCGAGCAGTCCGCGCAGCGGCACCTCGTCGTCCCAGGCGGCGAGGGCGTTTCGCTGCACCAGCTCGTATGCGCGCTCGCGGCTGATCCCGGCCTCGACCAGCCGCAGGAGCGCGCGGCCCGAGAACACCAGGCCGTGCGACGCCTCGAGGTTTCGCAGCATCCGCTCGGGGTCGACGGCGAGCCCCTCGATGAGCCAGCGGGCGCGGTCGAGCATGTAGTCGAGCGCGATCGTGGAGTCGGGCAGCACCACCCGCTCGGCCGACGAGTGCGAGATGTCGCGCTCGTGCCACAGGGCGACGTCCTCGAGGCCGACGTGGGCGTTCGCGCGCAGCACCCGGGCGAGGCCGCAGATGCGCTCGCACACGATCGGGTTGCGCTTGTGCGGCATCGCCGAGCTGCCCTTCTGCCCGGCCGCGAACGGCTCGAGCGCCTCGCGCACCTCGGTGCGCTGCAGGTGGCGGACCTCGAGCGCGAACCGCTCGAGCGACGCGCCGGTGCCGGCCACCGCCGAGAGCAGCGCCGCGTGCCGGTCGCGGGGCACGACCTGGGTGGCGACGTCCTCGCGGTCGAGACCGAGCGCGGCGAGCGCGGCCGCCTCCATGCGCGGATCCGAGTTCGAGTACGCCCCGACGGCGCCCGAGAGCTTCCCGACCCGCACGCCGTCGAAGGCCGCCTGCAGGCGCACGCGCTGGCGGCGCATCTCGGTCACCCACCCGAGCAGCTTCAGGCCGAAGGTGGTGGGCTCGGCGTGGACGCCGTGGGTGCGGCCGACGATCGGCGTGTGCCGGAACTCCTCGGCGCGGACGGCCGCCGCCGCCTCGACGGCGTCGACTCCCGCGAGCAGCAGCTCGCCGGCGTCGCGCAGCTGCAGCGCGAGGCCCGTGTCGACGACGTCCGACGAGGTGAGGGCGTAGTGGAACCAGCGGCCGTGCTCGCCCACCCGCTCGGCGACCGACTCGGTGAACGCCAGCACGTCGTGATGCGTGCGCCGCTCGATCTCGCCGATGCGCTCGACATCGATGCGCGCGTGCGCGCGAACGGCCGCGACGGCCTCGGCGGGGACGACACCGAGCTCGGCCCAGGCGGCCATGGCGGCGATCTCCACATCCAGCCACCGCTGGAACCTGCGCTCGTCAGACCACACGGCGCCGATGGCGGGGCGGGTATAGCGTGAGATCAAGCGGGAATCGCTGCCTTCTGCGGTCGGAGGGACGCGGTCCCAAGTTTAGCGGAGGGGGTGGCGGGCACCCCCCGCCGAGCGCGTGCGCCGGGTCAGAACTCGGCCGACGGAGGCGGCTGCCCCTGGCTCAGGATCTTGGCCGCGAAGATGGCGGCGTTGCGGGCGCCGTTGATCGCCATGCACGCGACCGGCACCCCCGGCGGCATCTGGACGATCGAGAGCAGCGAGTCCATCCCGCCCAGGTCGGACGTGCGGATGGGAACGCCGATCACCGGCAGCTCGGTGTAGGCGGCGACGACGCCGGGCAGCGCGGCCGCCTTGCCCGCGCCGGCGATGATCACGCGCACCCCCCGCAGCGCCGCGGTCGACGCGTACTCGGCCACGCCGCGCGGGTCGCGGTGCGCCGACAGCGCCTGCATCTCGAAGGTGATGGCGCGCGCGGCGAGCTCGGTGGCGGCGGCCTCCATCACCTCGCGGTCGGACTCCGAGCCCATCAGGATGCCGACCAGGGGCCCATCCGTCTCGAGCTCGGCCCACAGGTGCCTGACCTCGGGCGCCGGAACGGGCGGCTCAGACATGCACCCGCTCCGCGTCCTGGGCCGCCAGCCCGATGTCGGTGCGATGGTGGGAGCCCTCGATCCGGATCGCGTCCACCCCGGCGTACGCCCGCCGCCGGGCGGTGTGGAAGTCGGGCCCGACCGCGGTCACGTTCAGCACGCGGCCGCCCGCCGTCTCGAGGCCCGCCTCTCCCTCGGCCGTGCCCGCGTGGAACACCGTCACGCCGTCGATCTCCTCGGCCTCGTCGATGCCGGCGATGGGATCGCCCTGCTCGGGCGCATCGGGATAGCCGCGCGCGGCCACGCACCACGCTGACGCAGGCGGCCTCGGCCACCTCGGCGTCGCACCCGGCCAGGCTGCCGCCGGACGCGCGCACGAGCAGGTCGAGCAGGTCGCCGGCCATGCGGGGCAGGAGCACCTGCGCCTCGGGGTCGCCGAAGCGGGTGTTGAACTCGATCACGCGCGGGCCGTCTGCGGTCAGGATGAGACCCGCGTAGAGACAGCCGCGGAAGGGCGCTCCCCGCCGGGCGAGCTCGTTGATGACCGGCCGGTGCACCCGCGCGACGATGTCGGCGACGACGTCGTCGCCGACGCCCGGCACCGGCGAGATGCAGCCCATCCCGCCCGTGTTGGCGCCGCGGTCGCCGTCGTGGGCGCGCTTGAAGTCGCGCGCAGGAGCGAGCGGGAGCACGTGCTCGCCGTCGCACAGCGCGAGCAGCGAGAGCTCCTCCCCGACCAGCCGCTCCTCGATCAGCACGCGCCGGCCGGCGGCGCCGAAGCGCCCGTCCACCAGCGCCGCGGCGACCGCGGCGTGCGCCTCGGCGGTCGACGAGCAGACGACCACGCCCTTGCCGGCGGCGAGGCCGTCGGCCTTCACCACCACGTCTCCGGGCGCCTCGGCGATGGCGGCGTGGGCGGCCGACGACCGTGTCGCACACCGTAAACCGGGCGGTCGGCACCCCGGCGGCGTCCATCACCGTCTTCGCGAATGCCTTGGAGCCCTCGAGCTGGGCGCGCGGCGGCCGACGGCCCGAAGGCGAGCGATGCCGGCGTCGGCCAGCCGGTCGGCCAGCCCGGCCACGAGCGGGGCCTCGGGGCCGATCACCACCAGGTCGGCGCGGATGTCGAGCGCGAGCCGGGTCAGCCCCTCGAGGTCGGACACCGCCACCGGGTGGAGGCGGGCGAGGGCGCCGATGCCGGGGTTGCCCGGCGCCGCATGCAGCTCGGTGAGTTCCGGCGAACGCCGAAGCGCCCATGCCAGGGCGTGCTCACGACCGCCGGATCCGACCAGGAGGACTCGCATCGTCTCGGCGCGAGTCTACCTTGCCGGTGGGGGCTCGGTCTCGAGGGGCACGAGGTACACCGGGACGCCGCGCCCGCCGGGCGACGCGGTGGGGCTCCTGCGACCACATGAAGTCGCCGATGAGCCCGCGGTGCCGGTCGGCCCCCATCACGATCGCATCGGCCCGAAACCGGGTGGCCTCGGCCAGGATGCGCTTGGCGGCCCGGCGAGTGCCGATGATGTGCCCCGAGGCGTCGAAGCCGGCCTTCTCGAGCGCGTCGCGCGCCTCGCGCACCTGCAGCCGCTGGGCGTCCCACTCGCGCTTGGTGGGGTTGAGGCCGGGGTTCGGGAAGCCCGAGCGACGTGCCCCACACGCGGGCGATCGAGATGACGAGGACGGTCGCCTTGGCCGGCCGGGCCAGCTCGAACGCCTGCTGCAGGACGGGCCAGGGAATCGGCCGGCCCTCGGATGCGACGACCAGCCGCTCGATCCGCAGGGTGGCGGGATCGGGTGGGGGCGATGCCCGTCGGAACACCGCTCCCACCCGCATGTCCGTCCTCAGTCGCCGGCGGCCATCTGCTGCGCCTCCGAGCCGCTCTCCGCTGCGTGCTTCGGGTCTTCGATCTTGACCCGGTACCAGTAGAGCGGGAGGTAGGTGAGCAGGATCGCCCAGCCGATGAAGTAGTAGATGCGCGTGTTGGCGCCGCCGAGCGAGGCGTTCGGCAGGCCGGTGTAGACGATGCCGCCGTAGATCCAGATGACGAAGTACAGCGCCGCCATGGCAAGCGCGATGTACTTGAAGAACTCGGGCAGGCGGACCGGGCGGCTTCATGTCGGGCCGGTCGCGGCGCAGCAGGTAGTAGGCGACCAGGACGGGGATGAACGACGCCAGGTAGCCGACGTTGGAGAGGCTGTAGATCTCGACCGCGCCGCCCGTGAAGATCAGGGCGATCGAGCAGACGACGTTGAAGCCCATCGAGAACCCGGGGACGCCGTGCTTGTTCACGTGCGAGAAGATGCGCGGGAAGTCACCGTCGAGCGACATCTGGTAGATCGCGCGCCCCGATCCCATGAGCGCGTTCAGGACGCTCAGGCACAGCGCGATCACGAGCATGGTCGCGATCAGCCAGTCAAGCCATGAGGCGCCGGTGCCGAACACGGCGCTGGCGAAGGTCGAGAAGATGGTGTTGGGGTCGGCCAGCGCCGGGTTGGAGAGGGCGGTTGCGCCCAGCACGACCACGAACGCGACCGGGATCATGGTGTAGATGAAGATGCCGTACAGGCCCTCGAGGTTCATCGCGATCTTGGCGTCGCGCTCGGGATCCCTGCACTCGCCGATGTAGCAGGCCGCCGCCTCCATCGCGATCACGTTCCAGGTCAGAAGGAACGAGAAGGCGATGTAGATCGTGAGCCAGTTGTGCCCGAGCAGGGGCGTGAAGAAGCCGGTGCCGTCGAGGTGCTTGAACCCGGACAGCTGGCCCCAGTGCGCCGAGGACGGGTGGATGAACGGCATCAGCGCAAGCAGCGTCAGCGGGATCATCGACAGAAGCCCCAGCACGGTCGCAAACAGCGCGCCCAGCCGGATCCCCAGCCACGCCGGGATCGACACCAGCAGGATCCCGACCACCGAGATCACGATCGTCCAGTACGCGATCGGCGTGTGGATCGGCGTGAACCCCGCCTGCGACAGGTTGAACTTCTCGGTGATGTAGAACGACGCCAGGATCATGTTCAGCGGCGCCACCGGAAACCAGCCCAACCAGTACGCCCAGGCGGTGAACCCGTTCACATGCCGCGCGAACCCCGGCCACCGATCCTTGTAGCCCACATACGCATACGACGGCGACCCACCCGTCCGCTCAGGCATCATCGCCGACAACTCCGCCAGGAACAGGCACAGCAGGTAGCCGGTGACCGTGATGAACACCATCACCGGAATGGCCGACGCGCCCAACGACGTCACCATCACCGGCGCGATCCCCGTCACCAGGATCGTCCCGGCCAGGCCGATCACGAACGCGCCCCACCAGTTCGTCTCCTTGCTCAGCCCACCGCCTTCATAATCTGGCGCGCCGCTATCGACCGATGCCATGTTGGGCCCTCCCTGGACGATGTAGTGGCTTCTAGTGAATCAGGTCGGTCGGTCGGAGTAAAGGGACGGCGCCGAAACGTGTCGGTCGCTACATCCCCAGGGGCACGAACCTGGAGAGGGCATGCTGGGCATCGGCCACCAGGCGCAGGGCGCTGCGCAGCTGGCCACGTGCCAGCGGAGGCACGTCGGCGGGGTCGACCCTGTTGGTGGGCGCCTGCCCCGCCTCCACCTCGGCGGCCTGATGCTCCAGGCGCATGCGCGTGACCAGCTCGAACGCCTCCTCGAGCGCGACCGCGCGGTCGCCCTCGAGCGTGCCGGCCTGGGCGGCGGCGCGCAGCCGCGCGATCGTGCCCGAGACGGTCACGCCCGCCTGGAGTGCGTGGAAGCGGGCCAGGTTCGCGATCGGGACGACGCCGCCGCGCTTGAGGTCGATCCGGCCGTCGTCTCCGACCTGCAGCTTGCCGCGGAAGCCAAGCGGGGGCTGGAAGTCGGTCGCGGTGCGGGCGAGCCGGCGCAGGAAGTCGGGGTATGCGGGCGCCCGGCGCTCGATCTCGACCAGAGGCCGGACGATCTGCAGGCCGCCCCACACATGGCGGAAGTCAAAGGCCACCGCCGCCCGCACCAGGTGGGAGCGGTCGGGCTGCTCGAGGCAGTCGCGGAACACCCGCTCCCAGTCGGCCTCCGACATGCGCCACAGCCGGTTGCGGGCCAGCACCTCGGCGTTGTCGGCGCCGAAGCCGCACCGGGCCAGGCCGTCGTTGACGTCGGCCGCCACCGCCGCGAACCAGTCGTCCGCCGCCGGATCGGCATAGGCCAGGGCGTTGTCCTGGTCGGAGGCGAGCGACGCCTCCCGGCGGGCGGTCGATCCCAGCGCCATCCACGCCCAGGCACAGGGCGCCTCTCCGTGCCGGGCGAGGGCGAGGTCGACCAGGCGGATCGTGGCCGTGTCGGACTGGAGCGCCATCACCCGGCCCATGTCGGTCGCGGCCACCCCGGCCCGGATCAGCGACACCACCATCTGCGGCAGGTGCGACGCGGCCTCGACCACCGCCTCCACGGTCGCCGCGTGGGCGATCGAGCGGCGAAGCGCGAAGGGCGTCCGGCTCTCGAGGTACATCAGGTCGGTCGCCGTGACCACGCCCACCGGCGTGCCGCCTGCGTCGACGATGGGCAGGTGGTGGATGCCCGCGTCGAGCATGTCGATCATGGCGTCGACGGCGAGCCGCTCGGGCGGAAAGGTGAGCGCCGGGGCGATCATCAGCTCTCGCACCGGAGTGTCGTATGAGCGGCCGGGCGCGACCAGCTTCCGGCGCAGGTCGGAGTCGGTGACGATCCCGAAGCCGTCGTCGAGCCGCACGAGCAGGCAGGAGACATCGGCGCCGGCCATGAGCCGGGCGGCATCTCCGGCGGTCGTCTCCGGGGTGCACTCGACCGCCGGCCGGTGCACCAGCGCGCCCAGATGGGTCGTGCGCTGGTCGGCCTGGGCGTGGGCGACGTGACCCGTGCGGACGAGCCGCTCGCGCAGCGAGCTGGCCACGAACTCGACCCCGGCGGGGCTGCCGAGCAGGCCCCGGGCGGCGTCGGCCTCGAGCAGGAGGCACGCCGTCGGCTCGCGGGCGCGCACGTCGAACGCGGGCGCCAGGCCGGACAGGAGCGACGGGTGCCCGAATGTCTCGCCCGGCTCGAGCACGTCGATCACCTGATCCTCGTGCACGAGCTCGACCGACCCGGTGTGGACGACGTACAGGTGCGTCGCCGGAGAGCCGTCCTCGACGAGCACCAGATCGCCCTCCGCGTAGGTGCGCTCGCTGATTGCCGCCTCGGCCCGCTCGAGCACGCCCTCGGGTAGCCCGTCGAACGGCGGGAAGCGGCGCAGGAACTCGGCGGCGCCGACCATGCAGGGGATCGTAGAGCGGGCGGCGGCCTACCCCGCAGAGATCCGGAGCAGCCGGCTCGACGCGGAGTCGAACACCCACGCCGACGAGCCGTCGGTGACAATGGCGGTCGGGTCCCCGCCGACCACGATCCGGCGGCCGATGGGCAGGCCGCTGTCGGGATCGAGCAGGCGGACGGCGCCGAGATGGTGCACGCGGGTGCGGGTGATGACCCACACTCCGTGCGTCCCCGCGGCGATCGTGCCGCCGGCCGCCGGCGCAAGGCTTGTGGTGCCGATCACGCGGTCGGTGGCGGGATCGATGCGCAGCACGCGCCCGCGCTCGTACACCCACACCCGGCCGGCGGTGACGGTGATCTGCGTGGGCGCGCGGACGTTCGAACGCGGCAGCTGGATCGTGCCCGTCTGGCGCACGTCGATTCGGCCGACCGCGAAGCGCAGGATCGACTGCTCGAGGCTGTCGGTCACCCATACGAGCCCATCGGCGACCGTGAGCGCGCTCGGCGACGGCCCGACGAGCGCCCTCGAGCCGACGTGCCCGGTGACGGGGTCGATCCGCTCGAGCTGTCCACCGTTCGCGGTCGTGACCGTCGTCCATACCGACCCAGCAGCGTCCACCACCGCCGTCGCGGTGCCCACCAGGCCGACGGTCACATCCGGCATGCCGGTGGTCGGGTCGATCTTCCACAGCCGCGTGCCGGCCGCCAGCCAGATGCCGTCGGCGCCCACGGCGAGCAGGTAAGGACGGACCGACGGCGGCAACGGCACGGCCGTGTCCTCGGGCATCTCCGAGGCGGCGCTGACCTTGACGAGCGATCCGACCAGGACCCCGCTCCCCGGCTGGACGGCACACCACAGGGTGCCGTCCGCGTAGGCGATCACCGTCGGTGCGCCGAGGTGGACTCCCGGCTGCGGCGGCGCCGTCACCCCGGTGGACGGCGGCAGCACGGGTGTCGTCACCTGGTGCAGCTTGATGGTGCGCCCGCCGTTCTCGATGTGCAGGCCGGCGCCCGATCCGCAGCCTGCGCACGCCGCCGCCGCGACCAGGGCCACAACGAGCCGCCGGGTCACAGCTGCGACTCCTCGGCCGGCATGCGATCGCTCAGCTCGACGGTCACCTGCGCACCGCCCTCGGGCCGGTTGGCCACCCTGAGCGACCCGCCCAGGACGCGGGCCTGCGCGGCCGCGATCGCGAGCCCCAGGCCGATGCCGTGACCACGGGCGGCATCGCCGGTCGCGAACCGCTGCGTCGCCCGCGCGAGGATCTCCGGGTCGAAGCCCGGGCCCGAGTCGGTGACCACGATCGTGCGGCCGCGCACCGACACCACCACCGGCGGCGCCCCGTGGCGGGCGGCATTGTCGAGCAGGTTGTCGATGATCCGCTCGAGCCGGCGCGGATCGGTGAACGCCCGCGCCGGCTCCGGGGCGTCGGCCACGACGTCCGCCCGCCGGGCGACCAGGCTGCGGACGAATGCGTCCACGTCGACCCAGCGCAGGTCGGCGGTGACCGCGCCGTTCTCGAGCCGCGAGATCTCGAGGAGGTCCTCGACCAAAGTGTGCAGCCGCGCCACCCGCTCGCGCACCACCGTCCCCACACGGTCCTGCTCGAGCAGGCTCGCGGCCGCCATCAGGCCCGTCACGGGAGTGCGCAGATCGTGGGCGACATTCGCGACGAACCGCTGCTCGTGCTCGATCCGCTCCTGCAGCGAGTCGGCCATCCGGTCCATCGCCGCTCCCAGCGCCGCCACCTCGTCGCCGCCGCGCGCGTTCACGCGCGCCGACAGCGACCCGGCGGTCACCCGTTCGGCCGCGGCGGCCGCCACGCGCAACCGGCGCGAGAGCCGCCAGGCGAGCGCCAGCCCCAGGAGCGCTCCGCCGGCCGCCCCCGCCAAGCCAACCTCGACGAGCGTCCGGCGCAGGTCGTCGATGGTGGCCTGGTCGGCGGCGAACGACGTACGCACGTACACGCCCTGGGGAGCGCGCGACGACGGCACGCCGGCCCAGATCACCGGGCCGCCTGCGGACGTCCCCTTGAACGTGGCCACATGCCGGGAGACGACCGCATGCCGCAGCGGCCCCGGCACGTCGTGGCCGGTGCTCGTCACCGACCCGGGTGCGAGCACCGCGAACCGGTCGTAGAACGCCGCGGCCGAGCTGGCCGACTGCACGGCCTTCGCCCGCGCCCGGTCGAGCAGGTCCTGCTGGGTCAGCTCGTACACGACCACGCCAACGGCGGCTGCGACGAGCCCCGCCAGCAGCGCGAACGCAAGCGCCAGCCGGACGCGGAGCGTCATCCCGGCCGCGCCAGCTTGTACCCCGCCCCGCGGACGGTCTCGATCGCGTCGGCGCCGACCTTGCCGCGCAGCCGGCGCACGTGCATGTCCACCAGGCGGGTGTCGCCCGACCACACGTAGCCCCACACATTCTCGAGCAGCTGCTCGCGCGACAGCACGATGCCGATGTTCTGGGCCAGCTCGAGCAGCAGCCGGTACTCGGTGGGAGTGAGCGAGAGCACGATGCCGTCGCGCGTCACCACCATCCCCTTCGGGTCGATCTCGAGATCGCCGAATCGCATCCGGGTGCCCTCGGCCATCCGGGTCGCGCGCCGCAGGACCGCCCGCAGCCTGGCCGACAGGATCGGCGGCTCGAACGGCTTGGTCACGTAGTCGTCGGCACCCGCCTCGAGACCGAGCACGACGTCGATCGGGTCGGTGCGGGCCGACAGCATCACGATCGGGACGACGCTCTTGGCGCGGATCCGGCGGCACACCGAGACCCCGTCCATGCCCGGCAGCATCACGTCGAGCAGCACGATGTCCGGCGGAGCGCGATCGAAGGCTTCCAGGCCGGCCTGGCCGTCGCCCGCCGTCTCGACCGCGAACCCGTCGCGCTCGAGCGCCAGCCGTGTCATCTCGCGGATGGTGGGGTCGTCCTCGACCAGGAGCACGCGGTTCACACCACAATCATCGTCCCTGTGCGGGCGGCTGTCACCCAGCAGTGGCTGCTGTTACCCAGCCGATACCCGCTCGCAGCAATTGGGGGCCTCACGCACGGCGTAGCCTTCAGGGTGGGGTGGCCGGTCACGGTGGTTGACAGGTCGCAACCGACCACCCCAGCATCCGTATACCGGCGCCCAATGTGGCGCCGATTCGGGCGGGCTCGTTCTGGCGGAGCCCGCCCGATATGGGCCGCGATGGATCAGGCGGAGCGGGGGACGCGCCGCCGTCCGCGTGTGCTCAGCGCGGCTGCGGCCAGGGCGAGGGCGATCACGACGCCGGCGCCGATCGATGCAGCGGCCCAGTCGAAGCCGTCCGCGCTCGCCTCGACGGTCGTCGTCGTTTGCGGTGTCGGCTGCGCGAGGCGGCCGAGCGCAATCTGCGCCGCGCCCCGCGGCGTGACGATGGTGTGCGCCGCCGCGACGTTGTCGGCGGGGCTGACCGGCATGTAGGTGCCCGACTGCACCAGGGTGCCCGACGCGCCGATCGAGCCGCGCTGCTCCACGGATGGCCGCCCGGCCAGGGCGGACTGGGACATCAGCGCCAGCACGGCGGCGGTCGCAATCGCAAGCCGGATCGTTCGAGTCATGGTCGTCGTGGTCGTCATGTTTCCTGCCCTCCTCGATGAGCGTGGTTGCATGCCGGTGAGGCTAGGGCGCCCGGTGCAGCCCGTCCGTGTCGGCCGCCGCGGACCATGTGTGACCGCGCGCACGCTCAGGCAGAATCTCCACTAACTTGATGAGAAATTCGCGGAGGAGGTCTCGACAGGCTCTGGCGACGCTCGTATCGTGGGCTGACACCCGAAGATTGGAGTTCCGTTGACGTCTCTTGCCACGGCTGACCTCGCCCATACCCTGATCGCGCTGGCGGCGATTCTCCTGTGTGCGCACGGAATGGGCTCGTTGTTCGTGCGCTACCGCCAGCCGCGTGCGATCGGCGAGGTCGTCGGTGGCCTGCTTTTGGGCGCGACGGTGCTCGGGTACTTCTGGCCCTCCGCGCAGGTGTGGGTGTTTCCGGCCGACGGGTCGACACCGATCATCCTGGGCGCGATCTACCAGCTCGGCCTGCTCCTGCTCCTGTTCATCGCGGGGTCGGAGCTCCGAACCGTGTTTCAGCGGGGCGAGCGGCGCACGGTGGCGGCGGTGTTTGCGGCCGGCATGTGCATCCCGTTCATCGCCGGGCTGGGCATCTCGCAGCTGATCAACCAGCAGAGCCTGTGGGGCCCGAACGGCAACACGACATCGTTCGTGCTGGTGTTCTCGATCGCCATGGCGATCACGAGCATCCCGGTGATCTCGCGGATCATGCACGACCTCGGCATCCTCGACACCACCTTTGCCCGTGTCGTGCTTGGGGTGGCGGTGCTCGAGGACCTGGTGCTGTACTGCGTCTTGGCGGTCGCGATCGGCTACGCCGGTGGCACCGGCGGCGCGCTCTTCGGCCTGCCCTCCGCACTGAATATCGCAGGTGGTTCGACCGCCGACATGATCTACCACGTGCTGGCGACGCTCGCGTTCCTGGGCGTGTTCCTGGTTGCGGGGCCGCCCGCGTATCGCTGGATCGGTGGTCTTCGCATCAACGTGATTCAGCGGGCGACGCCGGTTGCCCACCAGCTCACCTTCCTGATCCTGACCACCGCGGCCGCGCTCATGCTCGGCCTGGAGGCGTTCTTCGGCGCGTTTGTCGCCGGGATCGTGGTCGCAGCCACCGAGAAGGAGGCCTCGAGCGCGACGCTTGCCATTCGCAGCTTCTCGCTGGCCTTCTTCATCCCGGTCTACTTCGCGGGGATCGGCCTTGGCCTTGACCTGATCCACGGCTTCGACGTCGTCTTCTTCGTCGGCTTCCTGCTGGCGGCGTGTGTGATCAAGGCCGCGAGCGTCTTTCTCGGAGCCCGCCTGGCCGGCGAGGACACCTTCTCGTCCTGGAACCTGTCCGTCGCCATGAACGCCCGCGGCGGCCCCGGCATCGTGGTCGCATCCACGGCGTTTGCAGCCGGCATCATCGACGAGAACTTCTTCGCGGTGCTCGTGCTGCTTGCGATCGTCACCTCGCTGGCAGCCGGCGCATGGCTCGAGCGTGTCCCCCGCGAGAAGCTGCTCACCCGGCCCGAGGACGCCAACGGCATCGCCGTCGCAGCACCGGCCGCGCCGGTCGGCTAGCGAACGCCTTGGAGTCACGGGAGCGGTGGCCCGGCGAGCCTGCCGGGCCACCGCTACGGTCTCGCGTATGCGCAGGATCCTGGTGACGGGCATGTCGGGCACGGGCAAATCGACGGCGCTCGCCGAGCTCGCCGCGCGCGGATTCCAGGTCGTCGAGACCGACGAGCCCGGTTGGAAGGAGTTGCGCGATGGCGAGTGGGTCTGGCGAGAGGACCGGATGTCCGAACTCCTGGCAGCCCGGGGCGAGCCAACGCTGTACGTCTCGGGCTGCGTCGCCAACCAGGGACGGTTCTACGACCGCTTCGACGCCGTCGTGCTGCTGAGTGCCCCCGCCGACGTCATCCTGGAGCGGATCGAGACCCGCACGACCAACCGCTTTGGCAAGGATCCGGCCGAGCGGGCGCTCATCCTCGCCGACCTCGCTGCGATCGAACCCAGGCTACGGGCGACATGCACGTACGAGATCGACGCGACGAGGCCCATCGCCGATGTGGTCGAAGCATTGATCGGCATCGCGGCGCCAGCTGAGCGCTGAGGCGCCGCTGACTACGTGTGCGTGTACGCCTCGACCGCGCGCTCGCGAGCGCGGGTGGCGCAGGCGAGCCCCGGCCGCAGCCGCTCGAGATGGGCTTCGGCGGTCGCGTGGCGCGAGAGCATGCTCACGTTGAGCTGGGCGAGCGTCGCCGCGGAGCGGGCCGACGCCTCGGCCAGGAGCGCCCCGGTGAGGGCGTCGCCCTCGAGGTTGCGGTTGCCCCTCTCGGCCACGTCGGCCGCCAGCGTCGCCACCTCGGCGGCGATCTCGAGCACCTGCATGGGGCACTCGATCGCCCCGGCCACCGCCGCATCCAGACGCTGCGTTCGCTCGGGCCCGGCGACCAGTCGCAGCGCCTCGAGCACGAGGGCGTAGGCGCGCCCGTCGGCCGCCGCGAGTCCGGCCGCGCGCCCGCGCAGCTCGTGCGCGCGGTCGCGCACCGGATCGAGGTGCCCGCCGGGGTCGAACGCCGCGGCCATCTCGACCAGGCCGGCCGCCATCGCGCAGGTGACCGCGGCCGCCGCTCCGCCACCGGGAGCGGGCGTTCGCGCCGCCAGTTGATCGAGAAACCCGGCGAGGCTCGCCGTCAGGTACGGATCGGACTCCGCGCCGTTAGAACCCACTAGAAGAGTCCAACCGTGCGTCCGTCAGCGTCGATGTCCACGTTGAATCCGGCCGGCGTCTTGCCGAGCCCCGGCATCTGCATGATGTCGCCGCACAGGGGTGTGAGGAAGCCCGCCCCGGTGTAGGGACGCACGTCCCGCACCGGAATGCGGAACCCGGTGGGGGCGTTGGCCAGGGCCGCGTCCGCCGAGATCGAGAGCTGCGTCTTGGCCATGCAGATCGAGAGGCCGGTCAGGCCGTCGCGTGTGAACTGGTCGATCTTCTGCCGCGCGAGCGGCAGGAAGTCGACGCCGTCGGCCTGGTAGATCCGGGTCGCGATCTTCTCGATCTTCACATCGATGGGGTCGGAGTCCTCGTACATGAAGTTGAACGAGTTCGGCTGCTCGCAGGCGTCGGCGACCGCCTCGGCCATACCCGCGGCGCCGGCGCCGCCCTTCGAGAAGCCCTCGTTGAGAACGGCCGCGTGGGCGCCGTGCTCGAGCGCCAGCTTCTGCACCAGGGCGACCTCGTCGTCGGTGTCTCCCGGGAAGCGGTTTGCCGCGACGACGCACGGCACGCCGAACTCCTTGACGTTCTGGATATGGCGGGCGAGGTTCGCCGATCCCACCTCGATCGCCTTCAGGTTGTCGGCGGCCGAGTTGCGGGGATCGTCCTCGAGGCCGGCGTGGTGCTTGAGCGCCTTGGCGGTGGCCACCATCACGACCGCGCTGGGGGCGAATCCGCCGTTGCGGCAGACGATGTCCATGAACTTCTCCATGCCCAGGTCGCTGCCGAATCCCGCCTCGGTGATCAGGTACTCGCCCACCTTGCGCCCGACGAGGTCGGCGACGATCGAGCTGTTGCCGTGGGCGATGTTGCCGAACGGGCCGATGTGCATGAAGCAGGGCTGCCCCTCGAGGGTCTGGATCAGATTCGGCTTGAGGGCGTCCTTGAGCAGCACGGTCATGGCGCCCGCGCAGCCCATCTGCTCGGCGGTCACCGGCTTGCCGGCCGTGTCGTAGCCGACCGTGATGCGCCCGATCCGGCTGCGCAGGTCCTTGAGCGAGGTGGCCATGGCCATGATCGCCATCACCTCGGAGGCCGCGACGATGTCGAAGCCGGTCTCACGCGGGATGCCGTGGGTGGCGCCGCCGAGGCCCGTGATCACGTTGCGCAGGTGACGGTCGTTCATGTCGACCGCCCGCCGCCACGTCACGCGGTGGGGGTCGATCTCGGCCTCGTTGCCGTAGAACATGTGCCGGTCGACGAACGCGGCCAGCATGTTGTTCGCCGCCGCGATGGCGTGGAAGTCGCCGGTGAAGTGCAGGTTCAGGTCTTCCATCGGCACGACCTGGGTCAGCCCGCCGCCGGCTGCGCCGCCCTTGATGCCGAAGATCGGGCCGAGCGATGGCTCGCGCAGGCACAGCACCGGCCGCTTGCCGATGTATCCCAGCCCCTGCGTCAGCGACACCGACGTGGTCGTCTTGCCCTCGCCCGCCTTGGTCGGCGTGATGGCCGAGACGCACACGACCTTCGCATCGGGCACTCCGGCCATCCGGTCGAGCGCACTCAGGCTGATCTTGGCCTTGTACTTGCCGTACAGGTCGACCTCATCCTCCTCGAGGCCGATCTCGCGGGCGATATCCATGATCGGGCGGAGGGTCGCTTCCTGTGCGATCTCGAGGCTGGACTTCAACGCGGGCTCCTTGGTTAGTGCGACACGGCGGCGGCGCCGCGCTCGGACACGATCTCGTTCTCGTAGAACCGGGACAGCCGGAACGGCGCGATCAGGTCGGGCGTGTGCCCGGTCGCGGCCAGCTCGGCCATCGTCTTGCCGACGATCGGCGAGGCCTTGAATCCGTACGTGCCCCAGCCGGCGTCCATCAAGAATCCCTCGGTCTCGGTGACGCCCATGATCGGGGAGTAGTCCGGGGAAACGTCGCAGAGGCCGGTCCACTGGCGCAGGATGCGCGCATGGCCGAGCATCGGCAGGAGCTCGACCATGTGCATCGCCAGGTCTTCGATGAAGCGGAACGTGCCCCGGTTGGAGTAGCCCGAGTAGGGCTCGATCTCGGACCCCATCACGAACTCGCCCCGGTCGGACTGCGAGATGTAGATGTGCAGCGTCCCCGAGACGATGATCTTGCGCAGGAGCGGCTTTACGGGCTCGGTCACGCAGGCCTGCAGGATGTGGGTCGTGATCGGCACCTCGATGCCGGCCAGCCGGCCGACCAGCGACGACCAGCCCGAGGTGCACGAGATCACCGTCGGCGGTGGCGATCTGAGCCGCGGTTGGTCTCGATGCCCGTGACGCGCCCGTTGGAGCGGGTGATCCCGGTCACCTGGGTGTAGGGGTGGATCTCGACGCCGAGGCGGTCGGCCTCCTTGGCGTAGCCCCACACCACCGCGTCGTGGCGGATGATGCCGCCGGGCGGGTGGTAGAGCGCCGCCAGGATCGGGAAGGTGGGATGGTCGGAGGTGTCGAGCATCGGCTCGAGCTCCTTGATCTCGTCGGGGTAGACGACCCGCGAGTCGACCCCGAGGAGCCGGTTCACCTCTGCCCGCTCCATCATCGTGTTCACCGACCGGTCGGAGTGGGCCAGCGTCAGGTGGCCGTGCTGCGAGAACAGCATGTTGAAGTTGAGGTCCTGCGACAGCGTCTCGTAGAGCTTCACGCTGGCGGTGTAGAAGCGCGCGCCCTCGGGGGTGAGGTAGTTCGAGCGGATGATGGTGGTGTTGCGGCCCGAGGCGCCGGCGCCCATGTAGCTCTGCTCGATCACGGCCACGTTCTTCATGCCGTGATCCTTGGCCAGGTAGTAGGCGGTGGCCATGCCGTGGGCACCCCCGCCGATGACGACCGCGTCATAGCTCGCGCGCAGGTCGTGGGAGCGGAAGAAGCGATGCTTGCGGAGCAGGCCGATCACGCTGTCGCCTCCTGCGGGGCGCGCACGACGACCCCGGCGCGGGCGATGCCGATCGTCTCGCCGGCATCCAGGATCGCGTCCCAGAAGTACTCGCCCATCTCCCAGGCGACCAGCATCACAAGGTCGTCGCCGCGGTTCAAAACGAGGGTGGGCAGGCGCATCACCGACCCCGCCATGCACCGGTTCGGGCCGAAGTGCGACTCGCGCACGTCCAGGCCGGACGAGCGGTTGAACACGTCGCGGCGGCGCTCGCCGCCGAGACCGACGGCGGCCAGGCCGCAGGTGGCATCGATGGCCCCCGGGCCGATCCGCGCGCGCAGGCCGGCAACGCGTGAGAACGGGCACAGCACGTAGGCATGCGTCGCCGTCAGCCGCAGCGTCCACACATCGCCGTCGTTTCGGGCCGCCCCCGGGCCCAGCCCGCCGGTGATGCTGTGAAGCTCGGGCTCGGGCGCCCGGACGTCGAGCTTGCCGAGGTGGCTCAGATCGCACGCCCATGCGGCTGCGTCGGGCTGCTCGTAGGCCGCGACGCGCCAGCCGTCGTGCTCCTCGATGGTGGCGCCGGCCGCGAGGTGGGAGCGCTCCATCGGCGTGCGCAGGGCGACGCCGGTCGCGGCGGCCGCGGGCGAGAGGAAGGCGTACGGATCGCGGTCGCTCATGACCGCAGCCGCTCCTGGTCGGGGTCGTAGAAGGCCTTCAGGGTGACGTTCGCGGGGATGGTCGCCCCGGACGGGTCGGAGATGGAGATGTCGGTGCCCTCGGCGGCGTGCGAGATGGGCACCCAGGCGATCCCGATGGTCTTGCCCAGGCGGCGCGAGAACCGCGACGAGGTGATCCGGCCCGCCGGCGCGCCGTTCACGACCACCTGCGCGCCCTCCTTGGGGACGCTGCCGTTCCTGCCCTCGAAGCCGACCAGCGCGAAGCGGTCGCCGCGCTTCTGGTACCACTCGATCGCGTACCGGCCGATCCAGTCGGACTCCTTGTCGAGCTTCACGATCCATGGCATCGCCGCCTCGAGCGGCTGCGACTCGGCGTTCGTGTCCTGCCCGACGATCACGTGCATCTTCTCGAGGCGAAGCACCCGCTGAGGCTCGAGCCCGAAGGGCTTGACCGCGAAGGGGTCCCCGGCCGCCATCAGCGCCTCCCACAGGTGCTCGCCGGCCGCGGCGGGGCAGTGGATCTCGTACCCGAGCTCGCCCACGAACCCGATCCGCAGGAGCAGGCAGGGCACGCCCGCGACCTCGGCATGGCCCGCGCCGAGATAGGGGAACGCCTCGTTTGCGAGGTCGAAGCCGGTCAGACCGGCCAGGGCGGTGCGCGCGTTCGGCCCGGCCAGGTTGAACGCGGCCACGTTCGAGGTCACGTTGACGATGCTGCAGTCCATGTTCCAGACCGCGTTCCACCACGTGAACCACTGCTCCATCCCGCCGGCCCCGGACGACGTCGTCGTGACGTAGAACTCGTCCTCGGACAGGCGGGCGACGGTGCCGTCATCGAGGATCGAGCCGTCATCGCCGCAGACGATGCCGTACCGCACCCGGGCGAGCTTCATGTCGCCGTAGCGGTTGGGGTACATCCGCTCGAGGAACGCCGCGGCCTCAGGGCCGCGCACGATCAGCTTGCCCAGCGTCGAGACGTCGATCAGCCCGAGCGACTCGTGCACCGCCGCGGTCTCGCTCTCGGCGTCGCCGTAGTCGTACGGCCGCTTCCAATCGCCCGCCCAGAGCATCTTGCCGCCGCGATCGGCGTGCCAGTGGTGCACCGACGTGCGCTTCACCGGCTCGTAGCCGCGGGCGGCCAGGAGCGAGAAGCTGGTCGGGTTGTGCGGCGGCCGGGCGGTGGTCACGCCGACCCGCTGCTCGTCGGGATCGACGCCGAGCTCGCGCGCCATCAGGAGGCCCGAGTTGCGGTGGCACATCCGGCCCTGGCACGGCCCCATGGTGACGGTCGTATAGCGCTTGGAGAGCTCGAGCGAACGGAACCCCTCCTCGACGGACAGGTGCACGTCCTTGGTGGTGACGTCCTCGCAGTAGCAGACGAACTGCTTGGCCTTGGCGGCCTCTGCCGCGACCGGAACGGCGGACGCGGTGCCCGCGGGCTCGCCCACCACCCGCACCCCCTCGGGCACCTGATCGGGCACGTAGACGCGCCGGTCGGCGTCGTAGCGCACCGACCCGCCGGCCTGCACCAGCGCCCCGAACTGGGCGACGGTGCCGCCGCTCATCGCCACCAGGTCGGCGGAGAGCGTGCGCCGCTCCGAGCCGCGCGCCACCACCACGCCGGTGACGTGCTTTGCGCCGCGCGCCTCGACCGGCGCGAACCCGCGCAGGTGCTCGATGCCGTACACGCCCAGCCGCTCGTCGGTGTCGCCTTCGCGCGAGTCGACGACGGCCGTGACGGTCACGCCGGCCTCGGCCAGGTCGCACGCGACCTCGATGCCGAGATCGTCCACGGTGAGCACCACGGCCTCGTCGCCGGGGACGATCCGGTACTGGTTCACCAGCCGGCGCACACCGGATCCCAGCATGACGCCGGGCAGGTCGTTGCCGCCGAACACCAGGGGTTGCTCGATCACCCCGGTCGCCAGCACGAGCTCGCCGGCCCGGAAGCGGTACATGGTGTCGCCCTGGTAGACGGGCACAAGATTGCCCTCGTAGACGCCTCCGGCCCAGGCGGGCTGCAGGATCTCGACGCCGGCCTCGCGGGCCTGCGCCTCGAGCTCCGCCGCACGTTCCGCACCGGCGATGCCCGCGAAGGCGAGCCGGCCGCCGAGGGCAAGCCCCTCCTCGACGAGCACCGTGTCCTTGCCCTCGCGAGCGCTTCGCACCGCGGCCTCGAGGCCGCTCTCACCGCCTCCGATCACGAGCACGTCGGCGTGGCGGTGCACCTTCTCGTAGCGGCGGTCGCGGCGGTGATCCGGGTCGATCTTGCCCAGGCCGGCGGCCGCCCGCAGGAAGCGCTCGTAGTACTTCCACGCCCACCGCGGGCGCATGAAGGTCTTGTAGTAGAAGCCGACCTGCATGCCGAAGGCCGGCGTCGCCCTGCCGACGGCGTGCAACAGGTCGCGCTCGAGCGACGGCCAGGCGTTGATGTGCTCGACCTGCATGCCGTCGGCGGCCGGCGTCGTGCACGCGCGCACGGCGGGCTCACCGTTCACCTGCACCAGGCAGTTGGGGCACTGGCCGGAGCAGCACAGGAGGCCGCGGCGGCGGTGGTACTTGAACGAGCGGGAGAAGATCCGCACGCCGTCGGCGTAGAGCGCCGAGGCGATGGTGTCACCGGCGAGCCCCTCGACCTGCCGGCCCTGCCAGGTGAATGCGACGGTGCGCTTGCGGTCGATCAGCTCGCCGCGGCGCTGGGCCAGACGGCTCGTCATGCCAGGCCCCCGGGCGGCGCGACCTGCAGCACCTCGTTGGCGCGGGTGTCGCGCTCGGCCTGGAACCACTCCCGGCAGCCCGACGAATGGAACCACCACTCCCGCTGCGGCCCGGCCACGTTGTCCTTGAAGTACAGGTAGGTGAAGAGCGCGCGCGCATCCTCGGACGAGGTCGGGCGCACGGTCACCTCGCCGCCGTAGGCGAACTCGTCCACCGGCCGCCGACCGCCGCAGTTCGGGCACTCCAACAGGAACGACATCTAGATGAGTTGTTCCGAATCCCCGCGCGCGTGGACGCTGCGAAGGTCGTGTGTTTGCAGATACGGAGGTGGCGCTGCGGCTGCCACGGGGGATCCGGAACAAATCATCAGTGAGGGGCTCCCTGCGGTGCGTGATGCCCGTTCGTGCTCGTCGCCGCATGTGCCATCGCCTCGACGACCGCCTGGGCGAAGCTCTCGGGCCGGAAGGCGAAGTTGGTGCCAACCAGCGGGATGCCGGTGATCGCGGAGGCCTCGATGGTCATCGCCCGCATGTCCTCGGGCTCGAGGTCGTGCACCGCCGACTTGCCGCAGGCGCGCGCGAACATCTGCATCTCCTGCGTCATCGAGTTGAGGAAGCCCTCGACCCGCTGGGCCGCCTCCTCGACCGGCAGCCGGGCGATCAGATCCTCGTCCTGCGTCGCGATGCCGACGGGGCAGAGGCCGGTGTGGCAGTGGTGGCAGGCGCCCGGTTCGGTGCCCATGCGGTGGTAGTCCTCGACGTGGAGCGGCCGGTTGCAGTTGAGGGCGATCATCGCGGCGGTGCCGATCGAGACGGCGTCCGCGCCGAGCGCGAGCGCCTTTGCGGCGTCGACGCCGTTTCGGATCCCGCCCGAGACGATCAGGTTGACGACTCCCTCGAGCCGCATCTCGCGAATCGAGGCGACCGCCTCGACCGTTGCGGCGAGGGTCGGGATGCCGGTGTGATCCATCAGCGAGTCGGGCGAGGCGCCGGTGCCGCCCTCGAGGCCGTCGATGACGATCACGTCCGCGCCCGCCTTGCAGGCCAGCTTGACGTCGTCGGGCACGCGGCAGGCGCCGATCTTGACGTAGATCGGGATGGCGCCGTCGGTCGCCTCGCGCAGCTCCTCGATCTTGATCTGGAGGTCGTCGGGCCCGACGAAGTCGGGGTGGCGGCACGGCGAGCGCTGGTCGACACCCGGAGGCAGCGTGCGCGCCTCGGCGATGATGGGCGACACCTTCGCCCCCAGGAGCAGGCCGCCGGTGCCCGGCTTTGCGCCCTGCCCGATCACGATCTCGGCGGCGTTTGCCATCCGCAGGTGGTGCGGGTTGAAGCCGTACCGGCTGGGCAGCACCTGGTAGACGAGCTGGTCGGAGGCCTCGCGCTCGAGGTCGAGCATGCCGCCGTCGCCGGTCGTCGTCGAGATACCGAACCGCGTGGCCGCCGTGCCGAGCGCGGCCTTCGCGTTGCGCGACAGCGCGCCGTAGCTCATGCCGGCGATGGTGATCGGGCTGCGCAGCCTGATCGGCTTGGCGCCGTGGCGGGCGCCGATCTCGATGTCGGTGCGGCACGTCTCGCGGTAGCCCTCGAGCGGCACGCGCGAGAGCGTGCAGGGCAGGAAGGTCAGGTCCTGGAAGTGCGGCGTGCGCCGGGTGGTGCCGAGCGCGCGGTTGGTGTAGCGGCCGAGCTCGGCCTTCGTCTGGATGTCCTCGATCGTCTCGGGCGACCACACCCACAGCTTCTGCAGGACGTGGCCGTCGGCACCGCGAGGAATGAGGTCGCTCACAGCGCCCCCCGCCACGCGTCGTACTCGTGTTTCGAGAAGTTCCACAGCTTGCGGCCGGCCACGAGCTTCTTCCACGCGGGCGCGGCCGGGTCGATGCCGTGCGGCCGGAGCTCGCGGTCGAGCAGGTCGCGGTCGTCGCCCTCGAGCTCGGCCTCGATGCAGTCTGCGCCGAGCGAGGCGATCTCGCCACCGACGTACACGGTGCCCTCGTACATCGAGTCGCCGATGCCGTCGGCCGCGTCCCCGCACACGATCATCACGCCGCGCTGCATCATGAACCCGGACATGTAGCCGACCGAGCCGGTGACGACGAGCGTGCCGCCCTTCATGGAGATCCCGGCCCGCGCGCCGGTGTCGCCGCCGATGAAGACGCGGCCGCCGCGCATGGTCGCGCCGGTCGACGAGCCTGCGTTGCCGTGCACCTCGATCGAGCCCGACATCAGGTTCTCCCCCACGCTCCACCCGCAGTTGCCGGTGACCGTGATCCGGGCGCCGTCGCACATGCCGCCGCAGAACCAGCCGACGGGCCCGTCGAAGACGACGTCGATCGGCTGCATCACGGCGACCGCCAGGCAGTGCCGCGCCGAGGGGTTGGTGAGGTGGATCTCGGCCACGCCGTCAGCCGCGGCCAGCTTGATCGCCTGGTTGATCTCGCGGGTGGTGTGGCGGGAGCAGTCGATGCCGGAGGTCAGCGTAGCCACCAGCGCACCTCCCCCGCCGCCAGTTCCCGCGGCACCAGCGCGACGTCGTCGGAGACCGCGCGGATCGCGATCTCCTCGGACGCGATCAGCACGACCTCGTCCGTTTCCGCGAACAGGAGCGGCTTGAGCGCGAAGGGGTCGCGGGCGACGCCGATCCCGTCGGGAGTCGAGATCAGGTAGGCGAACGTGCCGTCGAGGTCGGCGACCGAGGCCCGCAGCGCGTCCTCGAGGCTCTCGCCGCGCTCGAGCTTGTCGGCGATGTAGACCGCGATCACCTCGGAGTCGTTGCCGGTGGCGAAGCGGTGGCCCTGGTTCTCGAGCCCCCGGCGGAGCTTGTGGTAGTTGGTGATGTGGCCGTTGTGGACGACCGAGATGTCGGGGAACGGCCGCGCCCAGAACGGGTGGCTGTGGGCGACGTCGACCAGCGACTCGGTGGCCATGCGCGTGTGCCCGATGGCGTGGCTGCCCTCGAAGTCCGCGTAGGGAAGGGCGCGCTCGACGTCGTCGGCGTCGCCGACGTCCTTGACGATCTCCATCGCGCGCCCGATCGAGAACACCTCGACCTCGGGCTCGGCCTCGATGCGGTCGGTGAGCGCGCCGATGTCGCCCGAGTAGACGATCCGCGCGCGCAGGTTGGGGCCCCGCTGCGAGTTCTCGCTGACCGTCCCGGCGGCCTCGAGCGACTGCAGGACACGCTCGGGCGTTCCATGGTTCGCCTCGATACGCGCCCGCACGACGTAGGAATCGGCCTGCGGCGGGCCGTAGAGCGCGATGCCGGTCGAATCGGTGCCGCGCCGCGCCATCGGGCCGAGCATCGCGTGCAGGGTCCGGCCGACGGGCCCGACGCGATCCGCATCCTTGTAGAGAAATCCACACAGCCCGCACATGGGCGCAAACCTCCCGAAGCAGTCCGCAATCCTAGACCGGGAGCGGTCCGGCGCGGAATGCCAGGGGGCAACCAATTCCCCGGGCCGCTATGTGCGACTGCGGACACCCCAGCGTATTCAGTACCAGAGTGTGGTGTTCTTACCGCTCACGCCGTCGAGGGTTGGTGGTCTCTGGCAACGCGGCGGCTGGCGTGGGGACTACGGTCTTGCCGACCATGGCGCTGAGGGCCCGCAGGGTGGTGCCGCGCCAAAAGGGGTCAGACCCCTTTTGGCGCAGTGCATAACCGGTGCCAGGCACTAAATATTCACCCATACGAGCGCAGTGTTCTTTCCGGCCCCATGTATTGAGGCTGGTTTAGAACAGGGTGAGGTAGCGGTTGACTTCCCAGGGGGTGACCTGCTCGTGGTACGCCGCCCACTCCTCCTGCTTGGTCTTGACGTAGTAGTCGGTGTAGTCCTCGGTGCCGGTGTTGCCGAACGCCTTGCGGAGCACGTCGGAGTGCTCGAGGTGGCGGGTCGCGTCGAGCAGGTTGGCGGGTAGGAGCTCGATGCCGCGCGTTGGCGAGCTCGTCGGGGCTGAGCGTGTACAGGTTCTCCTCGTTCACCTGGCCGGGGTCGGTCTCGTTCTCGATCCCATCGAGGCCGGCCGCGAGGATCGCGGTCATCGCCAGGTACGGGTTGCACGAGCCGTCGACCGTGCGATCCTCGACGTGCGCCGCCGGGCACCCGCAGCATCTGGGTGCGGTTGTTGCGGCCATGGGTGATGAAGATCGGGCTCCACGTGGCGCCGCTGGTCGGGGTGCCGGCCGTCGTCGTCAGCCGCTTGTAGCTGTTCACGGTCGGCGCGGTGATCGCGATGTAGGCCTTGGCGTGCTTCTTCAGGCCACCGATGAAGTGGTGGCCGAGCGGCGTGAGGCCGAGCCCGCTCTTGTCGGACTCATCCTCGAACAGGTCACGCTCGCCGGCCTCGTCCCACAGCGACATGTGGAAGTGGCCGCCGTTGCCGGTCAGATGCCCGAACGGCTTGGGCATGAACGTCGCCAGGAGGCCACGCTCCTGCGCCATCGCGTGCACCATGTAGCGGAAGAAGATCGCCCGGTCGGCCGTCTCGAGCGCATCGGCGAACTCGAAGTTCGACTCGAACTGGCCGTTTGCGTCCTCGTGGTCGTTCGCGTAGCTGCCCCACCCGAGCTGGTTCACGTATGTCGAGAGGGTGCTCAGAAACTCGTACTGGCGCGTGAGCCCCTTCATGTCGTAGCAGGGCTGGTCCAGGTTGTCGAGGTGATCGGCGAGCTCGATCCCGCCGTCGGCCTTCTCGCGCAGCAGGAAGAACTCGAGCTCCATCCCCACCTTGAACGTGTACCCGAGCTCCTTCGCGCGGGCCAGCTGGTGGCGGAGGATCGTCCGCGGGCAGTAGGGCCACTCCTCGCCCTCGACCGTGATGTCACACGCAAAGCGGGCCAGGCCGGGCTTGAACGGCACCGGCGTGTAGGAGCGCATGTCGGGGATCGCCATCATGTCCGGCGACGCGGGCGACTGCCCGATCGGCCCCGCCGCGAAGCCCGCAAACCCGGCCCCCTCGCCAACCAACCCGTCCCAGTTCGACATCGGCACGAGCTTCGCGGACGGCTTCGCGTGCATGTCCACGAACTGTGCGAAGAAGAACTCGATCCCGTCCTTCTCGGCCTGCTTCTTGACGGACTCGATGGTCGGTGTCGCCATTGCGGGTGCTCCTTGCTCGGGGGTTCTGACCGCACACCCTCCCATGAACGGAAGCCGATTTCCACCGGAACCGCAGGACGTCGCCTATGCTTAGAGAACAGAAGACTGTGCTTGATGCGCGCGGCATGGGGCCGCGGCGGCGAGGGTGATCGAGTGACTCCGAGGCCTTCCGGCACTGAAGACCCGGACGAGAGCGTCCGATAGAGGAGTATTCGATGACTGACAGTTTCTCAGCCCTCGGCGTGAGCGGGGAGGTGGAGTCCGCTCTGGCCGAGCTCGGCATCGTCGAGCCGTTCGCCGTTCAGCGGATGTGCATCCCGGCCGCCATGGCGGGCGACGACGTGATCGCCAAGAGCCCCACGGGGAGCGGCAAGACGCTCGCCTTCGGCCTGCCCCTGGTGATGCGCGCGAACCCCGCGGCGACCGCGCCCGAGGCGCTCGTCCTGTGCCCGACCCGGGAGCTTGCCCAGCAGATCGCCGCCGACCTGGAGCCGCTGGCAGCGGCCCGCGGTGTCGGCGTGGCCGTCTGCTACGGCGGCACCGGCCTGGTCGCGCAGGCAAAGCGCGCGGCCAAGAGCCAGATCGTGATCGCCACCCCCGGCCGCCTGATCGACCTCTCGCAGCGGAAGATGGTGAACCTGTCCGGAGTCGACCGGCTCGTCCTCGACGAGGCCGACCGCATGGTCGACATGGGCTTCCTGCCTCAGGTCGAGCGGATCATCCCGATGCTGGCGCGCGAGCGCCAGACCCTGTTCTTCTCGGCCACGGTCGAGGGCGCCGCGGGCGTCGCCGCCCGCAGGTTCACGCGCAACGCGGTGCGGATCGATGCCACGAGCCACGTCACCGTCGAGGTGGGTGAGGTCGACCACTCGTTCATCTCGGTGGCCGAGCACGAGAAGTATGCGAGCCTGACGACGCTCCTGGCCGAGACCGAGGGCCTGACCCTCGGTGTTCTGCGAGACCAAGTACGGCTGCTCGTGGCTGGCACGCCGCTTGAGCCAGAACGGCGTGAACTGCGAGGCGATTCACGGCGACCGCAGCCAGGCCGAGCGCGAGCGCGCCATGTCCCGGTTCGCGAGCGGCGAGGTGAGCGTGCTGGTGGCGACCGACGTCGCCGCCCGCGGCATCGACCTCGAGGGCATCGCCCTGGTCGTCAACTACGACGCCCCCAACGGCGCCGACGACTACACCCACCGGGTCGGGCGCACCGCCCGCGCCGGAGCCACGGGCCGGGCCGTCACACTGGTCACCCGTGACCAGCAGGCCGACGTCGGCCGGTTCGCGACGCGACTGGAGATCGCCGACGAGTTCCGCTCGGCGGGGATGACGGTGGCACCGCCACGGCTGGTCTACTCCAGCCGCCGCGGAGGCCGCGGCCGGCGCCGCTTCTAGGAGGCGGCGCCGGTTCGTCCGAGGACGCGCTCGAGCCGCAAGAGCTTGAGCTCGATCTCGATCATCAGCCAGTCCTCGTTCTGGACGTCGAGACCCGTCAGGTCCTGGATCCGGCGCAGCCGCTGGCGCAGCGTGTTCGGGTGCACATAGAGCGCCTGCGCCGCGGCGGCGATGTTGCCGCGGCGCTTGAGGTACTCCTCGAGCGTGACCAGCAGCTGGGAGCGGTGGCGGCGGTCGTAGGTCTCGAGCTTCTTGAGCGCGTCGCCGCGGTGGTCGCGGGTGCGGCCGTCCTGCGAGACCCGCAAGAGGTACTTGTAGGCGCCGAGGTCGTCGAAGCTGACCACACCGGGGTCGGGGCTGATGACCGCCGCGGCCGTGACCGCGTGCTGCGGCCTCCTCGAACCCGGTGGCGAAGCTCGCCGGCCCCTCGCACCGGTGCGAGAGCCCGATCGCGAGCGGGTGGCCCTTGTTGAGCCCGGTGTGCAGCTCGCGCAGCCGGGCGGCCGCGGCCGCGTCGCTGGTCGAGCCGAGCCGGACGAGACCGCGGACGGCGCCGTCGCGGCGGTCGAACAGCGACCCCGGAAACGCGCGGGCGGCGCCGGACTCGAGGGCGCGCGCGACGTCCTCCCACTCTGCGTCCCCGCGCCCGGCCGCGGCGCCGCCTGCAGCACCAGGTGGGGACTCTGCAGATCGCAGCCGAGCCCGCGGCCGCGGTCGGCCAGATCGGCGGCCGCCGCCCGGCCGAGCGAGAGGTCCTCCAGGAAGTCCTTGATGGCGTTGTGCTCGGTCAGGCGCTCGATCAGCTGCAGGTTCTTGAGCGCGATCGCCGCCTGGCCCGCGATCGACGTGGCGACCTCGCGCGACTCGGGGTCGGCGGGCTGCTCGCCGGGGAAGCGCAGCGTGAGGAAGCCCAAGAGCTCGTCGGCGGCGACCATCGGCGCGACCAGCGCGGATGCGGTCGCATCGCCCCAGAGGAGCTCCGCCAGGCGGCGGCTCTCGGCCTCGTCGGCGCGGCCGCGGGCGAGCACGACCCCCAGATCGGACGCGCTCGGCGGGCGCTCGCGTGGCCCCGCCCCGGGTGACGAGGCGCCCAGCTCGAGCGTGCCGTCGGGGCGCGATACGTACACCTCGCAGGCGACGGCGCCGAGCAGGCGCTGCGCTCTGCGGACGACCGCGGGCAGAAGTTGGTCGAGTGCCGAGGCGGCCGAGACGGCCCGGGCCAGGTCGGCCATGCCCTCGACGAGCGTCAGCCGCCGGCGGGTGTGCTCGTACAGGCGAGCGTTCTCGATCGCCCCGGCAACCAGGCTGGCGGCATGCACCAGGAAGTCGGAGTCGGCCTCGGTGAACTCGCGCGGCGCCTCGGCGTGCAGCGAGATCACGCCGACCACCTCACCCGCCTTGCTGCGCAGCGGCACCGCGACGATCGACTGGTACTCCTCCTCGTCGGCCTCCGGCACGATCTTGGCGCGGGGGTCGGTGAGCGCGCCCTCGGTCAGGAAGACGGGCTGGTTGTTCTGCGCGACCCACCCCGCCAGGCCCTCGCCCGGCTCGAACCGGAGCCGGTTGACCAGCGCCCCGTACGGATCGGACACCGAGCGCAGCACCAGCGAGCCGTCGCTCGCAATCAGGTAGATGAAGCAGGCGTGGAAATCGATCGCGTCCGACACCAGGTCGACGATCGCGCGCAGCACCCGGTCGAGGTCGAGCGTCGAGCTGACCGTGTTGATGATCCGGAACAGGTGCCGCGTCTCGGTCGAGCGGGGCGATGTGTTCGGAACGGACATATCCGAAAATTTGTACAGTGGCCGGCGAGGCCACACCGCGGGAGGCGTCGAGCGCCGTCACCGCCGTGTGTTGGGGCCGAACCCGGGCCGCGCGGCCGACGTGGCCGACCCACCATAGACCCGGGCGCGCCCGTCGCGACTAGGATATGGCGCCCAGAGCAACGACGAAGGAGCTTTCAGTATGGCAACGGTCGCACCCGAGTCGGCCATGAACGGGCTCGACCCGATGTTCAACCCGGAATGGTTTCTGACCGAGGAGCAGCTCGGCCTGCTCGAGCGTCTCCGCGAGATCTGCGCCGAGACGATCCGGCCCCTCGCCGCCGAGAACGACCGCACCCTGACGTTCCCGCGCAAGAGCCTCGAGGCGCTTGGGCCCGACGGGTTCCTGGGCCTGATGCTTCCCAAGGAATGGGGCGGCCTGGGCCAGAACCACGTCATGTACGCCGCGGTCACCGAGACCATCGCCCGCTACGGTGACGCGTCCTGCGCGATGTGTTACGTGATGCACATCGGCGCGGTGGAGGCGCTCAAGCTGCGCGCCACCGACTACACGATCGACAAATACCTGCGCAAGGTGCGCGAGGGAAAGCTCGGCACGCTCTCCTACTCCGATCCCGAGACGGGGTCGCACTTCTGGTACCCGATCGCATCCGGCGCGCGGCGCGTGGACGGAGGCTTCGAGGTGCTGAAGAAGGCGTCCTGGACGACCTCGGCCGGATTCGCCGACTTCTACGTGCTGCAGACGACGTCGCCCGACTACAACGGCGACTACTCCAACCTGTCGGTGTTCGTCGTCGACGCCGCCGACATCCAGGCCAAGCCCGAGGAATGGGACGCGATGGGGCTGCGCGGCAACCAGTCCGGGTCGCTCCTGCTGGACTGGAAGTTCGTGCCCGAGCAGCAGCTCGTGGGTCCGGTCGGCGACGGGGCCAACTCCAACGACGAGTCGGTCGACCCGAACTTCCTGATCGGGTCGTCGGGTACCTGGAACGGCATCTCGCTGGGGGCGATCGACATCGCCATCAGCCACACGACGCGCAAGACGCATAAGGACGTCGGCCTGCGGGTGTGCGACTACCCGACGATCCAGGACGCGGTCGGCGAGGCCATCATGGACACCAACGCGTCACGCGCGCTCGTGTTCTCGGTCGCCCAGGCGCTCGACAAGGTCACCGACGGCTCCCAGACCAACCCCGCGGTGGGCGACCTGGCCCGCGGCAACTACCTGCACTGGCTGTGGCAGATCAAGTTCAACGCGGCCAAGAACGTCGCCCACGTGGTCGACAAGATGCTGCACTGCTGCGGCGGCACGGCATACAAGAAGCAGCCGCTGCAGCTCGAGCGCTACCTGCGCGACGGCAAGGCCGGCTGGGTCATGGGGCCGACCAACGAGGTCCTGCGCCAGTTCGTCGGCAAGACCGCCCTCCTGGGCATGGAGTCGCTCGACTACTGGAACCAGGTGATCAACCGGCGCGCGCTTCAGAACGAGTTCAAGAAGATGACGGCCGACCAGAAGCGCGAGCTCGCCGAGCAGCTGATGGCCGAGGCCGGCGCCGCAAACAACGGCGGCTGAGGCGGACGGCGGGGGCGGCGGCCGGCGCCGCCGCCCCGGCCGGACCACGTCAGGGAGTTCCTTGCGCGGCGCGGCGCACGTCGCCAAGATACGTGGGTGACGGTGCCGTGAACATCCTCACCACCCCGCGGGCTCGACCGCCCGGCACCGACGTCGAGGCTCCGGGCCGGTCCCGTCCGCGGCCGGTGATCCTGGCAACACTGGCGGTGCCGTTCGACGGCGACGCCGCCCGGGTGGCGCTCCAGGCGGCGCTCGAGGGCGGTGTCAAGCTGATCGTCGTCGACGCGGTGGAGCTGCCGCTCTGGCTGCAATCCATCTCCACCGGCCACGCCGATCTCGAGGAGGCGGACGACCGTGAGCAGATCCGGACGATGGTCCGCCACGCCGCCGGCCTGGGGCTCGAGGTCGAGCACCTGCGCGTGCGCAGCCCGCGGCCGGTGGATGCGCTGCTCGAGCTGACGGGCGAGCGCGAGGCCGGGCTCCTGGTGTTCGGACCCGATCGCTCGCGCCTGCGGCCGCGCCGGTTCGCGCGCGTCGTCCGGCGGATCCGCAAGCGCTCGTCGTGCCTGCTGTGGGTGGCCGGCGAGGGCCCGTAGACGTTCGGTACCAAGGAGGCGACATGGACATCGGCAAGCCAAAGCGCATCTACACGGTCGAGCCCCTCGAGGATCCGATTCCACAGCGGGTGCCGGTGCGCGAGCCGCAGCCGGAGCCGCTGCCGCCACGGCCGCAGAAGCCGGCCGAGCCGGCCCGCACGCCGTGACGGACGCACCCGACCAGGCCTAGAAGTCGCGCGCGGCGACGAACCGCGCGATCGCGGCCAGTGCGTCGCGGGCATCGGCGTCGATCGGCGCCGAGTCGAGCGCGGCCAGGGCCAGCGCGAGCTGCTCTTCGGCCTGCGCGACGGCACCGTCGCGGCCCCCGCCCGCCTCCACCAGGGCGGCCGCAGACACGAGCTCGCCGGCCTCGAGGTGCGGCCGTCCGAGCAGAGTCGCCAGCTCGCGTGCGGCGCCGGTACCCGACTGGAGTGCGATCGCGACCGGCAGCGAGCTCTTGCGCTGCACCAGGTCGCCGAACACCGGCTTGCCGGTCACCGCCGGATCTCCCCAGATCCCGAGCAGGTCGTCGACCGCCTGGAAGGCCAGGCCGAGGTGGCCGCCGAACGCGCGCAGCGGCCCGACGACATCCGCGCCCGCGCCGGCCAGCACCGCGCCGATCGACGAGGCGCACTCGAGCAGCGCGCCGGTCTTGCCGGCGCACATGCGGGTGCACAGCTCCGGCGTGACGTCGACGCGCCCCTCCAGTTCGAGGTCCTGGGCCTGCCCGTCGATCAACCGGGCCGTGGCGTCGGAGAGCGACTCGAGCGCCGCGGCGCGATGCGGCGAGCCGGCGTCGAGCAGCACCTGAAAGGCGAGCGCGAGCACGGCGTCGCCCGCCAGGATCGCCCGCGCGCGCCCGAACACGGCCCAGGCCGCCGGCCGGTGGTGGCGCTCGTCGTCGGCGTCCATGATGTCGTCGTGCAGCAGCGAGAAGGTGTGCACCAGCTCGACAGCCACCGCCCCCGGCATGCCCTCGCCGGCGGTACCGCCCGCGGCCCCTGCCGACGCCAGCGCCAGCGCGGCGCGCACCGACTTGCCGCCGTCCAGGTCGGCGGGTGTGCCCGCGGCGTCCGCCCACCCCAGGTGGTAGGCGATCACCGTGCGCATCGCCGGCGAGAGCCGTTCGGCCGCCGCCCGCAGCGCCGGCTCGACCGCCGCCGCCGAGCCCTCCAGCACGCGCGGAAGTGTGCGGGTCATGCCTCGATCGTCCGGGGCGTGCCCGCCCGCGGCGTCACGCCTCGCCCATCACCTGGATGAACACCTTGCGCGATCGGGCCCGGTCGAGCTCGCAGAAGAAGATCTTCTGCCACCGGCCCAGGGTCAGCTTGCCGTCGATCACCGGAATCGTCTGCGACGCCGAGCCCATCAGCGCCGCCCGGCAGTGGGCGTGGCCGTTCGGCACCTCGTGGGGATCGCCGTCGAGTCCCTCGGTGCGGACGGCAAGGTCGTCGTGGCGGTAATACAGCCCGTCCTTCGGCGCGATGGTGTCGAGCATCGCCGAGAAATCCTCGATGAACCCGCTCTCGCGTTCGTTGATCACGACCGCGCATGTCGTGTGAGGGGAATACACGACCGCCATGCCCTCGCGGACCTCGCTTCGCTCGACCACCTTGGCCACCTCGTCGGTGAGATCGATGAATTGACCACAGCGCTCGGTGTCCAGATCGTGGTTCTCGAATCGCATCCTCATATGCGCATCCCCTCGCAGCCGGTCCGGTTGGCGCTGCAAAACGTACCACTCATCCGTGAGAGAATCGCCGTGTTCCCATCACCAACGCCTCGCGATACGCTCGCCGAACGTCGGAAGCGGTCCAGGCGTGCGGGCTGACGGTGAGGCAATAATCGGCGAGGGCGACCGCCACCAGGCCGTCCACATCCCGCTCGCCGACGCCCGCCTCGGCGCAGGTCGGGAAGCCGACCTCCGCCAGGAGGCGGCGCACCGCGCGCACTGCCCGCGACCCGTCTGCGGCACCGCCCGCCGGCTCACCGAGGGCATCGGCGACCCGCTCGAGCCGGCCGGGGCAGGCCGTCCGGTCGATGTCGAGCGTCTCGGCCAGCACCAGCCCGACGCTCAGTCCGTGCGGAAGCCCCAGGCGGCCGCCGAGGGCGTGACCAAGGGCGTGATCGGCGCCGCAATCGGACAGGTTCATCGCCAGGCCTGCCAGCAGGCTGCCCAGGCTGAGCCGGGAGCGGGCGGCGCGGTCGCCGCCGTCGGCCACCGCCGCCGGCAGCCCGGCCGCCACGTGGCCGCACGCCTCGAGCCCGAGCGCGACCGAGCCGGGATTGCCGTTGCGAACGATGACGCCGCCGATGGCCTGGGCGAGCGCGTCCACCCCGGTCTGCATCGTCGCCGCGGGCGGGAGCCCCAGCGTCAGCAGCGGATCGACCAGCGCGTGCTGGGCACGCATGAGCGGGGAGGCGACTCCGAGCTTGCGTCCCGACTCCCGGTCAACGACCACGGCGCCGCCCGACACCTCCGAGCCGGTGCCCGAGGTCGACGGAACCGTGACGAGCCCGATCGACGGAGCCGTGACAGCCACCTCGCCCTGCAAGAGGCGCGCGAACGGCACGCCCTGGCCGTACGCCGCCCGCGCCGCCTTGGCCAGGTCGAGCGCCGAGCCGCCGCCGATCGCGACGAGCGCGGCGGGCGGACGGCCGCGCATCCGCTCCACGAGCCTGTCCACCAGTTCGACGGTCGGCTCGCCGGGCTCCTTCAGGAAGATGTCGAGCCCCGCGGTGGCCGCGGCCACGGCTGCGATCCCCGCCACCGGCCGCTCGACCACGGCGGTCGCAGGGCCCGCACCGAGCTCGGCCAGCACCTCGGGCAGCGCCTCGATCGCGCCCTCGCCGAACCGGATCCGCACCGGCAGGTGCAGCCCGAACGGCTCGATCACCGCGCGGTCAACGCGCGCCGTAGGATCGCCGTCAGCGCCCGCTGATCGTCGGGGGAGAGCCGGGCGATGGGCTCGGGCGGCTCGGCCATGCGCACCAGCAGCCGCCGCCGCAGCTCGAGCCCCCGGTCGGTGACGATCAGCACCTTCACCCGCCGGTCGCGCTCGCCCGCCCGCCGCTCGACGAGTCCGCGCGCCTCGAGCCGGTCGACGATGCCCGTGATGTTGGACGCATCGCAGCCGAGCCCGCACGCCAGCCGGCCCATCGGCACCGGTGACCCCGGCTCGAGCAGCCGCAGCACGTGCACCTGCGTCGGAGAGAGGTCGAACTCGGCCGCGATCACGGGTACGCGGGCGCGCTCGGTCATGAGCAGATCGAACAGGAGCTCCCAGGCTTCGTTCATCTGAATCCAATCATAGTCGATAATACGGATATTTGACAACATCAACTATTTCTGGCACACTTCGACCATGACGAAACTTCTCCTGATTCCACTCGAGGACACCGTCGTCTTCCCCGGTATGGACGTGACCCTGCCCGTGGATGTCGGCGAGGAGTCCCAAGTTCTCCTGGTTCCGCGGCATGGCTCCGACTACGCCAACGTGGGCGTCGTCGCCGAGGTGGGCGAGCACATGCGCCTGCCCGGCCGGATCCACGCCGTGTCCCTCTCCGGCCTGCACCGCGCCGTCGCCGGCGCCGCCAACTCCGACCCCCAGGGCCGCCTGTGGGTCGAGACCGACGAGCGCCCCGACGAGACGCCGCCGCCCTCACGCACGCGTGAGCTCGAGCAGGAATACCGCGCCGTGGTCGAGGAGATCCTCGAACTGCGCGGTGACGACGGCCGCGTCAGCGCGTGGGTGCGCTCGATCACCGATCCGGGCGCCCTGGCCGACACGTCCGGCTACGCCCCCGACTTCTCGTACGACCAGAAGGTCGAACTCCTGCAGACGCTCGACGTCGTCGAGCGGCTGGCACTGGCGCTGCGGTTGCAGCGCGACCGGCTGGCAGAGCTGCAGGTGCGAAGGCGCATCCGCGACGACGTCGAGTCGGGCGCCCAGAAGCAGCAGCGCGAGTACTTCCTGCGCAAGCAGATGGACTCGATTCGCAAGGAGCTCGGCGACGACGATGCATCCGTGGCCGAGGAGTACCGGGCCAAGATCGCCGACGCCGGCATGCCCGACGACGTGCGCGAGCAGGCCGAGCGCGAGGTCGCCCGGCTCGAGCGGATGGGCGAGTCGACCGGCGAGTCGTCCATGATCCGCACCTATCTGGACTGGCTGATCGCCGTCCCGTGGTCGAAGCGCAGCGACGAGCGACTCGACCCCGTGCATGCACGCGAGGTGCTGGATGCCGACCACGCCGGCCTCGAGGACGTCAAGGAGCGGATCACCGAGTACCTGGCGGTGCGCAAGCTGCGCGCCGACCGCGGTGTGCCCGACGACCGCCGCTCCGGCGTCATCCTGACGCTGATCGGCCCTCCCGGCACCGGCAAGACGTCGATCGGCGAGTCGATCGCACGTGCCACCGGCCGTGAGTTCGTGCGCATGTCGCTCGGCGGCGTGCATGACGAGGCCGAGATCCGCGGGCACCGCCGCACCTATATCGGCGCCCTGCCGGGACGGCTGGTGCGCGCGCTGCGCGATGCCGGCACGATGAACCCGGTGATCATGCTGGACGAGGTCGACAAGGTCGGCGCCGACTGGCGCGGCGACCCCTCCTCGGCACTGCTCGAGGTGCTCGACCCGGCCCAGAACCACTCGTTCCGCGACCACTACCTCGACGTCGAGCTCGACCTCTCACACGTGCTCTTCATCGCGACCGCAAACGTGGCCGACACGATCCCCGGCCCCCTGCTCGACCGCATGGAGGTGATCCGTTTCGACGGATACACCACGGCCGAGAAGGTCGCCATCGCCCGCGGCTATCTGTGGCCGCGGCAGGTGGAGCGAAACGGCCTGCGGGCCGACGAGGTGGTCATCGACGACGAAATCGTGCAGACGATCATCACCGAGTACACCCGCGAGGCGGGCGTCCGCCAGCTCGAGCGCGAGCTGGGCACGGTGCTGCGAAAGACCGCAACGCGGATCGCATCGAGCACCGCGGAGGCGCCGATCACGGTCGACATGGCCGCGGTTCGCGACGCGCTCGGCCGGCAGAAGTTCTTCCAGGAGTCGGCGGTGCGCACGGCGGTGCCAGGCGTCTCCACCGGCCTGGCGGTCACCGGCGCAGGCGGCGACGTGCTCTTCATCGAGGCGACGCGCATGCCCGGAACCGGCGGCCTCACGCTGACGGGTCAGCTGGGCGACGTGATGAAGGAGTCGGCGCGGATCGCGCTCTCCTTCGTCCGCAGCCACGCCGACGAGCTCGGCATCGACCGGTCCGTGTTCGAGAACCAGGAGTTCCACGTGCACGTGCCGGCGGGGGCGATCCCCAAGGACGGACCGTCCGCGGGCATCGCCATGACGACCGCGATCGCGTCGCTCCTGACGGGGCGCCCGGTCAAGCACACGGTCGGCATGACCGGCGAGGTCACGCTGCAGGGCCGGGTGCTGCCGATCGGCGGCCTCAAGCAGAAGGTGCTGGCGGCCCACGCGGCCGGCCTGACCGACGTGATCCTGCCGGAGCGAAACCGGGGCGACCTCGACGAGGTGCCCGAGGACGTGCGCGAGCAGATGACCTTCCATCCGGTGATGAGCGTGGACGAGGTGCTGAAGGTGGCACTCGAGCCGGAGCCGGTCAAGGCAGTCGCCTGACCCCCCACGACGCCTGACCACGGCCCCACCCGGGGACTGTCCCCGACCCAAGCGGGGACAGTCCCCGTACGATGTCCCCGATGCGATACGGATGGGTGCTTCCGTACGGTGACGCGCGCACCGCGGCCGAGCTGGCCGCGGTCGCCGAGGAGCACGGCTGGGACGGGTTCTTCGTCTGGGAGCCCGTGTGGGGAATCGATGCCTGGGTGGCCCTGACCGCCGCCGCCATGCGCACCGAGCGGATCCGCCTGGGCACGATGCTGACCCCGCTTCCGCGGCGGCTGCCGTGGGAGGTCGCCGGGCAGGTCGCGACCCTGGACAACCTGTCGGGCGGACGCGTGATCCTCGCGGTGGGCCTCGGCGCGCCCGACGACCGCTGGTGGCTCTTCGAGGACGACCCCGGCCGGCGGATCCGGGCGGAGCGGCTCGACGAGTCGCTCGACCTCATCATGCAGCTCTGGAGCGGACGGCCTGTGACGTTCGCGGGGACGCATTTCCACGCGCGCCCCGCCGACCGCCTGGTGCCGCCACCCCCGGTGCAGAAGCCGCGCGTCCCGATCTGGGTCGTCGGCGCGTGGCCGCGGCCCCGGTCGATGCGGCGGGCGGCCCGCCTGGACGGCTGGCTGCCGGCGCATATCCCGAAGGACCTCGGCGACCAGGAGATGACGCCGGAGGTGCTGCGCGAGGGCCTCGGGTGGCTGCGCGAGCGCCGCGATTCGCAGGCGCTCTCCATGGAGGGCTACGACGCGATCGCCGAGGGCACGTCGCCGGCCGACCCGCGCGCCGCCGGCGAGCTCGTGCGCCCATGGATCGACGCCGGCGCCACCTGGTGGCTCGAGGCGGACTGGTCGGACATGGATCCGGACCGTGTCCGCGCAGCCGCCAACCGCCGCCTGACGGCCGGCCCTCCCCGCCCGTAACCGACCCCCAAAGCGGGGACAGTCCCCGTACGATTGCGATGTGGAAGTCGGCACATATCTGGCACGCATCGGCTACGCCGGCCCCGTCGAGCCGACGGCCGAAACGCTGGCCGCCCTCCACCGCGCCCACATGCTGGCGGTGCCGTTCGAGAACCTCGACATCCACCTCGGCGTGCCAAACGTGCTCGATCCCGATCACGTCTACCGAAAGATCGTCCGCCGCCGCCGTGGCGGCTGGTGCTTCGAGCTGAACGGCCTCTTCGCGCTCCTGCTCGAACGGCTCGGCTTCGCCGTCACCCGGTACTCGGCCGCAGTGGTGAGCAGCGATCCGCCCTTTCCCGACTTCGCCCACCTGACGCTCCGGGTCGATCTCGACCGGCCGTGGCTGTGCGACGTCGGCTTCGGGGACAGCTTCACACGGCCGCTCCTGCTCGACGAGCCGGGCGATCAGCCCCGTGAGACGCACACCTACCGGCTGGAACGCTGGGCCGAGCGGATGACGCTCTCGCAGGACGACCGCCCCCAGTACGCGTTCGAGCTCGCCCCGCGCGAGATGCACCAGTTCGCCGGGATGTGCACGTTCCTGCAGACATCGCCCGACTCGTTCTTCACCCAGTCCCCGATCTGCAGCCTGGCCACCGAGGACGGCCGCCGCAGCCTGTCCGGGATGCGCCTGATCACGACGGCAGCCGGAGTTCGCAGCGAGCGAGAGCTGGCGGACGAGGCCGAGCGCGCAGCGGTGCTGCGCGACCTGTTCGGGGTCGACCTGGGCGGCGCGGCCCTCACGGGTAGCGGCAGTGCGCCTGCCGCTGCTTCACCGTCCACGAGCCCGTGAGCGACACGCTTACGACCACGCACCGCGATGCCGGCGCGGCTCCCACGAGACATGTCCAGCGCGACCCGTTACGGGTCTGGTCGGAGCAGCGCACCGGCGTGCGGTGAAGCTTGCCGGCGACGCCGCGCTCGAGCGACACCGCCCCGATCCGCGGCCGCAGCTGGGTCGCCCACACGACGACCAGCAGCACGAGCAGGGCGAGGAAGCCCCGGATCAGCACGACCTTCCAGCTCCACGGAGACCGGCTCTGCTGCCTCATGGGGGGTCAATCTACGCGTTCGCGCGGGCGATGGCGCGCGCGGCGGCGATGGCGTGCGCCTCCGAGAACGTGGACGCGGGCCCGCGCACCTCGAAGGTGCGGGCGTTCTCCCGCCAGGTGATCGTGCTCGTGCGGCCGCCGACGGCGATGGCGCCGCGCACGCCCGGGGCCAGGACGATCAGCCGGTTGTCGCTGCACGAGCGGCACCCGAGCGCAAGCGCCCGGATCCTGCGTGCGCGCAGGCCGTACCGGCGCCCCGCCACCGTGACCAGGAACACGCCGTAGCGCGAGCCGCTGCCGTAGCGGACGCGGGCGCCGTGGACGCCCATGTACACGCCCGCCGGCAGGCCGGCGGCGGGGGGCAGGGCCAGCCGCACCGGAAGCCGCCGCAGCGCCGTGGGCACAGGAGCATCGATCTCGCGATAGCCCGGCTGACTCGCCCCCCACGGGTCGGCCGCGTGCGCCGGGGGTGTCGTTCCGGCGGAGCCCGTGCCGTGGTGCCGGGGCATGACGACGAACGCGACCGCAACAACGCTCGCCGCGAGCACGCCCGCGGCGAGGAGGCGCGCGCCGAGGCGGGTGATCCGCCGTCGCGCTGAGGGCGCATCGGTCATTGCATCGATTGTCACCGCCTTACGCCACGAGCGCAACCGGTGAAGTCAGCCGAGCGCGTACAGTTTCTGGGCGTTCTCGCGCAGCACCATCCGGCCCGCCTCCTCCGCCTGCGCGGCGGGCAGCTCCTCGGCGAGTACGACCGCCAGCGCCGCACGCCACCAGCGCGCGGCCAGGAGATACAGCTCGGGCGTGCGGGCGGCGTCGCTGGCATAGAGGAGCTTGGACACGGGCGCGAGCTCGAGCGCCTGACGCACCATCTCGGCCGGGCGTGAGACGTGCGGGATCGTGAGCGACAGGTCGAAGAAGACGTTGCCGTAGACGTGCGCGAGCCAGCCCGCCTCGCGCACGAACGGGTAGCAGTGGAGCAGGACGAACGGCGTGCCCCTGAACCGCTCGATTGCCGGCTTGAGCCAGGTCGGGTCGGCCCGCGGCAGGAGCAGGTCTGAATCGCCGAACCCGGCGTGCACCTGCACCGGCAGGGGATCGGCGGCGTTGGCCTCGAGCGCGTCCCACAGGGCCAGCTCGAGCAGCGGCTTTGTCTCCAGCCGCGATCCCGCGGCCGCGAACGCCTCGGCCGCGGCGGCGACATCGGGCGGCTGCAGGTCGAGGCCGGTGCGGTAGGCGGCGATCGTCTTCAGGCCGGCGAAGCCGCGCCGGCGGGCCGAGCCGACCTCGGCTCGCACGTGATCGCGGAACTCGACGAACGAGCCTGCCAGGGCCTCCTCCGCGACGCGCTCGATCCGCATGACCGGACGGGACGGGCAGCCGGCCAGCTCGCCCATCCGCTCCCAGCCGTACCCCTCGCCGGGGGCGGGGTAGCCGTCGTCGACCAGGATCTCGCCGGTCCCCGAAGCGCGCAGGAGGCCGGCCGAGTAGTCGTCGAAGTCGGCGGCCAGGCGGTGGGCATGGACAGCGGCCTCGTCCGCATCGCAGCCGAACTGCGCGGCCAGGTCGCGAATCGCCCGCCGGTACGTGAGCCCGGTCGCCACGTGCGGCCACTGGGCCGGGTCGGGGCTCTCCGAGAACATGCCCCGGAACTCGTCAAGGGTCGGGCGCACCGGCACGATCCCGTGGGCGTGATGATCGACCGCCGCCACCCCCCAGAGAGCATCCGCCAGCGCCGTGCTCACAGCGCGGCCCCCACGAATGCGAATGCCGGCAGGGTGACGCTGTCCCAGTACGCCCGGGTGTGCGCGCCGGCGCCGTACGACACGATCTGCGGCCGCGCCGGAAGCGCCGAGACGAACCTGCGCACGTCGGAGTAGAGCGGATCGCTGCGGCCGCACCAGACGCCGAGCGGACTCCTGGTCAGCGCGGCATCGTTCGCGGAAACGCGGTTGCTGTAGGCGACGTCGGGGCTGAAGGCCGCGACCGCCCGCAGCCAGCCGGGGCGCACCTCCGCCAGCCGCAACACGCCGTATCCGCCCATCGACCAGCCCCAGCCCGCGATCCGCGTGGCGTCGAAGCCGCGGGCCGTGAGCCACTTGGGCATCTCGTCGGTGAGCATCCGCTCGGGGTTGTCCTTACCCGAGGCATCGGGCTCCCACCACAGAAGGCCGCCGGACGCGCCGGCGAGGACGAAGGGCGGCGCCCCGCGCCGGACGGCGGCGGTCAGGAACCGGCCCAGGCCGAAGCGCTGGAAGTCGGCCGGCGTGGCGGTGGCGCCGTGCAGCACCAGGCACACCGGCAGGCCGGCACCGTCGCCGTGGCCGTGCGGGACGGCCGTGAACAGGTCGACGGTCTGCCCGCGCGCGTGCGAGTAGACCTGCACCAGCTTGATCTCGCCCTCTGGCGCCTTGGGGATGTGCGGGTGCGGGCTGAACCAGTCGTGATACTCGGCCTTCAGCTCGGCCCGCCCGGGCAGCACGCCCTTGGCAACGCCGGCGCCGACCACCAGGACGCCGCCCAGGCCCCCGAGGGCGAGCGAGCGCCTGGTCATCGTCCGCCTCGCCGTCATCGCCGCCTCCGGTCAGTACTTCTCGAAGTGCCCCTGCTGCTCGAACTCCTCGTCCGCTGCAGAGTACGCCTCCCACTCCGACCGGCGCACCGCGAGGTATGAGCGCGCGAGCACCTCGCCCATCGCAGCGGTCAGGACGTCGTCGGCCGCGAGCGCGTCCAGCGCCTCGCGCTGGGAGGCCGGAAGCGGGCGGATGCCCTTCGCATCGCGCTCCGCCTGTGGAAGTGTGGCCGGGTCGACCTGCACCGGCGCGGGCAGGTCGAGGCCCCGCTCGATGCCGTCGAGGCCTGCGGCGATCAGGCCGCCGACCGCCAGGTAGGGGTTGCAGGTGGCGTCGGCGGACTTCAGCTCGACGTTCGTGGAGGCCTCCTCCATGCCCGCGAACACCGACGGCACCCGCAGCGGCGCCTCGCGGTTGTCGATGCCCCAGCACGTGAACGCCCCGGCCCAGTAGTGGGGGATGATGCGGTGGTAGGAGTTGAAGCTAGGGGCCGACAGCCCGCACAACCCCGGCAGGTGCTCGAGCACGCCGGCCACGAACGACCTCGCCTCGGCCGACAGGTTGCCCTCGCCGGCGGCGTCGTGGAAGCGGTTGCGGTCGCCCTCCCAGAGCGAGAAGTGGATATGGCAGCCGTTGCCCGCGTTCTGCGGCCACGGCTTCGGCGCCAGCGAGGCGGTGAGCCCGTGCGCGGTCGCGACGGCGCGGATCGTCTCGCGCACGAACAGCTGCTCGTCGACCGCGGTGAGCGCGGGCGCATGGCCCGTCGAGATCTCGTGCTGGCCGTGGCCGAGCTCGGCGTAGTACTGCTCGAGCACGATCTCCTGCGCCTCCAGCGCTTCCGACCAGGTCGTCGATCACGTCCTGCGACCGGGTCATGCCGATCGTCGCGAAACACAGGCTGCTGTCGACCGGCTCGTAGCCGCCGTCGACGGCCCGGGCGAGCGAGAACTCGTTCTCGAAGGCGGTCTCCATCCGTACGCCGCGCTCGCTCAGGCGGTCGCACATGCGCACCAGGAACGAGCGCTGGCAGACCGGGTCGGGATGCCCGTCCAGGCCGATCTTGTCGACCATCATCGCCCCGGTGCGCGGCGCGTAGGGGAGCACCCGGAAGGTGCCGGGATCGGGTCGCAGCCGCACCTCGCCCACGGGGCCCATGCCGGGCACGGGCTGGAGCTGATCGAGGCCGTTCATCGCCTGCATCGCCACCGTCAGGCCGATGCCGCTGGCGATCCGGCCCTCGAGTCCGTTCCGGCTGCTGGACTTTCCGCGCATGGTGCCGTCGTTCCCGCAGTAGAGGAAGCGGACGAGCCGCAGACCGGCCTCATCGACCTCCCGGACGACGTCGGCCGCGTTCACCGGAGCCGCCGTCTCAGAGACCCTGCCATCCTCATCAACCCCCTCCTCGACCGAGAAGCGCAGATAGTAATCCCAAATTGCGGCACACTACGCGCGATGGGGCTACGCGGCGGAATCGATCTCGGCGGGACAAAGATCCAGGCGGTGGTGGTGGGCGCCCGAAACGGCATCCGCGGCCAGGCCCGCATTCCCACGCCGAAGGACGGAGGGCGCCGAGGGCGTGATCCGGGCCATGGCGGAGGTGCTCGGGGCCGCCGCGGAGCAGGCCAGGGTGGCGACGGCCGACCTCGACGGCGTCGGCGTCGGCTCGCCGGGCGACGCCGACAACTCGACCGGCACCGTCGCGCGCGCCTACAACGTCGTCCCCGACTGGAGCGAGCCGGTCAAGGTGGCCGAGCGGCTCGGCAAGCTGACCGGCACCCGGGTCGCGCTCGGCAACGACGTCCGCGTCGCGACGACCGCCGAGTTCGCGCTGGGAGCCGGCAAGCCGTACTCCTCGCTCCTGGGCGTGTTCTGGGGCACCGGGGTCGGCGGCGGCGTGATCCTGAACGGCGAGCCATGGCTCGGCCGGGGCGCGGCCGGCGAGATCGGGCACATGGTCGTGCGCCGAAACGGCGCCCTGTGCACGTGCGGGCGCAGGGGTTGCATGGAGGCCTACGCCGGCCGCAAGGCGATGGAGATCGAGGCCCGGCACCGCATCAGGCACGGCGCCAAGACATCGCTCCTGAAGATCATGGAGAAGAAGGGGCGCCCCGCGATGACCAGCGGGGTGTGGGCGGAGGCGCTCGAGCACGACGACCGGCTGGCGGTCCACCTGATCGACCGGGCGGTGGCGTCGCTGGCGGCAGGGGTCGCCTCGGCCGTGAACCTGCTCGACGTGGAGGCCGTGGTGTTCGGCGGCGGTCTGGGCACGCGCCTGGGCGAGCCCTACATCAGGCGGATCGAGCGGGAGATGCTGCCCCACCTGTTCATCGACTGGCGCCCTCCGGCCGTGCACGTCGCCTCACTGGGCGACCTGTCCGGCGCAATCGGCGCCGCGCTGCTCGTCAAGAGCTGAATACTTGGGGCCTGGCCCCAGATATTCACGGTGGGCAGTGGGCGTGCAGGAAGTCGATGATCCGGCGCAGGCGGTCGATGCGGCGGTCGGGCCGAGCGGTGGCCATCATCACGTGGTGCTCGTCGGGATAGAGCACCATCTGCACCTCGCGGCCGAGCTCGCGCAGGGCGACGAACAGCTGCCAGTTGTCGTCGATCGGGCAGATCCGGTCGGCCTCGCCCTGCAGCATCAGCATCGGCGCGGTCATGTGCTCGACGTGCCGGAGCGGGGAGGATGCCGCCAGCGCGGCCTGGTATTCGTACACCGGGCCGTAGCCACCGTCGCGATCGTACGACGGGCCGATGGAAGAGACGGCGTGGGCGGTCTCCATGCTCGCGACCCCGTTCTCGGAGATGACACACGCGAACAGGTCGGTCGTCCCCGCCAGCCAGTTCGCCGCCCATCCGCCGTAGGAGAGCCCCATGACGGCCATGCGCCCAGGGTCCGCCAGCCGCCGCCGCAGCGCCCACTCGACCGATGTCACCAGGTCGTCGGCGTCCGGCCCGCCCCAGCGGCCATCGATCGCCTCCACCCAGTCGCGGCCGTAGCCGCCCGAGCCGCGGATGTTGGGCGCGAGCACCCGGTAGCCGAGCGAGGTCAGCACCCACGTGTCGAGCTCCGGGGTGGGCGCATGTGCGCCGTACGGACCGCCGTGCGGGGCGAGGACGAGTGCCGAGCGGCCGCGGGCGCCGACCGGCTCGAAGAGGAACGAGGGCACCCCGTCGGCGTCCACCTCGCGCACGACGGGACCGGGATGGCGTCGCAGCCAGGCGCCGCCGTGGCGCGTCAGCCGCCGCAACCGGCCGCGCTCGACGGCGCACACCTCGGGTGGGTTGACGTCGTCGGTGGCGGTCGCGATCACGTGGCCGCCCGAGACGCCGAGGGCCGCGAGCGTGGTGTCGCCCGAGGTCAGCGGATGCGGATCGCCCTCGAGCGGGACGCGCCACACCTCGTCGCGCCCGCGCCGGTTGAGCGGCACGAGCAGCGCCGAGCCGTCCCAGCACGGCGGCGGCTGCTCGGGCCCCATCCAGTCGTGCAGGTCGGATCCCCAGCCCAGGGTCACCGGCACGTCCAGCGCGCCGGTCAGGCTGCGCGCCGCGCTGCCGTCCCACACGTAGAGCTCGAGCTCCGCATGGCTGGGCGCCCCGGGGACGTCGGTGCCGACGAACGCAAGCGTGCGTCCGTCGGCCGACCACGCCGGGAGCCGGGCCAGACCCGCCAGCGCCACGAGTTGCTTGGGCTTGCCGCCGGCCACTCGCACCGAGTGGATGCTCGGCTTGGGGTCGAGGTCTGCGTCCGCGCCCATCCGGGCGGCGAAGGCGATCCGGCGGCCGTCGGGATGCCAGGCGGGCTCGGCGACGTCGAAGTCGCCGCGCGTGACCTGCGCGGGGCGCGCGCCGGGGCGGGCCGCGACCACGAACAGGTGGGTGCGGAAGTCGTGCTCGCCGTCGTCGCCGCGCCAGTCGACGGTGCGAATCACCCTCGCCGTCCGCCGCTTCGGGTCGCCGGCCCAGAACCGGGGCGGCCCGGCCTCGGCGATAAACGCGATCCGGCGGCCGTCCGGCGACCACACCGGCGCGCCCACGTCGCCGTGCTCGGCCGCGCAGACGCGCTCTGCCTCGCCGCCGTCGGGGCGGATCAGGTAGAGCGCTGCCGGAGCGCCGGCACCGCTGCGGCCGTCCCCCCGGTCGCTCGTGAACGCGACCGTCCCGCCGTCGGGCGACCAGGCGGGCGCCGTGTCGCTCCAGCGGCCGTGCGTCAGCCGCCGGGGCCGGCCGCCGCCGTACGGCACGAGCCACAGGCTCGTCTGGTAGTGGCCGGCGACGACCGTGCGCCGCGTGTACACAACCCGGCTGCCGTCCGGCGAGAGGGCCGCCGCGCCGATGACCACCTGGCGGCGGATGATGTCCGGGGCGAGGGCGGGCATGCGCCCGCGAGGATACCGGTCCGGTCAGCCGACGACGACCTCAAGGGCCGCATGGGCCTGCCGGAGCGCGGCCTCGACCTGGGCCGGCGTCTCGCGCGCGTGCGAACACGAACCCGAGGTAGCGGTCGCCCTCGGGCAGCGGCACCACCGGCCGGCCGCGGGGGATCGTGATGCGGACGTCCTGCACCCCCGCAACGGCCCGGGCCGCCTCGATCCCACGCACCTCGCGCAGGGTGCCCGCGCGCCCGATCGGCAGCATCATCACTCCCGATGCCGCCCGCTCGCGCGCGTGCGCGCCCAGCGGCAATCCCAGCGCGTGGCGCAGGATCACCTCCTCGAGGCTGATGCCGGCGCCGAAGCGGAGCGCGCGCGAGCACAGCCCGCCGATCGAGCGCGCCGCCAGCTCGAGCATCCACACCCGGTCGCCGTCGAGACGCACCTCGGCGTGCACCGGACCCTCTCGCAGCCCGAGCGCCGCTGCGGCCGCGGCGGTGAGAGCTTCGACCCAGCCGCAGCTCCGGACCGGAGAGCCGCGAGGGCGTGACGTAGATCGTCTCCTCGAAGTAGGGGCCCTCGAGCGGGTCGGGCTTGTCGAAGATCGCGAGCACCTCGAGCTCGCCCGCACGCATGAGGGCCTCGACCGCGACCTCGGTTCCGGGCACGTAGCGCTCGGCCAGGATCGGGCCCTCGGGGTCCTCGCCGGCATCGGCGAGGATGGCGCGGATGCGGGAAACGGCGGCCCGGGCGGCGGCCGCATCGTCGGCGCGGATGACGCCGCGGCTGCCCGAGAGGGCCACCGGCTTGACCACGGCGGGAAACTCGACGGCACCCGCGTCGTCGCCGGGAGCGAGGACGACGAACCCGGGCTGCGGGATCTCCGCCGCCGCGAGCGCGCGCCGCATTGCGGCCTTGTCGCGGGTGGCGGCGACCGCTGAGGGCGGGTTGTGCGCCAGCCCGAGCATCTCGCTCGCGAGCGCCGCGGTCACGACCCCGCCGTCGTCCACCGCCAGAACGGCGTCGAGCGCGACCCGCTGGGCGAACTCGGCGATGGCGGCGGCGGCCCGGTCGGGCCGGCGCAGGTCGACCCGAAGCGCCCGGTCGCCCATCGCACCCTGCAGCGCCTGGCGGCGGTCCGACGCCACCACCACGTCGGCGCCGACGGTCGCCGCGGCCGCCAGGAAGTCCTCAGCCCGGTAGGTCGCCGTCGGGAGCAGCAGGAGCACGCGCGGCATGGCGGATACCCTACGGGGATGGAGACCGTGCTCACCGTCACCGACGCCGCCGTCGAGAAGGCGGTGCTCGTGCGAGCGCGCGAGGACGAGCCCGAGCGCTTTGCGCTCTGGGTCGAGGTGGCGGGCGTGCAGGGCGGCGAGTACGCCTACGACCTCTCGCTGCAACCGCTCTCCGACGCGCCGCCCGACGCGCACGTCGAGGATCTCGGCAGGATCGCCCTGGTGATTCCGGGCGCGAGCATCGAGGCGTTGCGGGGTGCGACGCTCGACCGCGAGGGCGATCTCATGACGGGCGGCCTCGTGTTGCGAAACGGCACGCCGCCGAGCCCCGCGGTCGGCACGATGCCACCCGCCGACCTGAGCGGGGACGTGGCTCAGCGGGTCGTGCGCGTGCTGACCGAGCAGATCAACCCGGCGATCGCGGCGCACGGAGGTGTGGCAGAACTGGTCGCGGTCGAGGCCGACACGGCGTATCTGCGCCTCGGCGGCGGCTGTGTCGGCTGTGGGATGGTGTCGGTGACCCTCCGCCAGGGGATCGAGGTCGCGCTGCGCGAGGCGGTGCCCGACGTCACCCGCGTGATCGACGTGACCGACCACTCGTCCGGCACGAATCCCTACTACGAGCCAGCTGCCGAAGTAGCCGCTGACCCCCCGCGTGGGGTAGGCCGATCGCCCGGCGCACGGCTACGGTGAGTGAAGGGCTGCCACCGGCAGCCGACGGGTCGAATCACGGGAGGGGTCCATGGGGGTTGTCATCATCGATGCCGCCGCGGAGCGGGTCGGCTTCGTCGCGGGGGCACCGGCACGGGGCGAGTTTCAGTGCGCAGGCTGCGGGTACGGCATCACGGTGCACCGGGGACTGCCGGTCTGCCCGATGTGCCGCGGCGGGGATTGGCATCCATGGTCGACCGGACGACCGGTGCGGGTCGAGCCGCCCGCCGCCGGCCCCGTACGGGTCTGACGCTCAAGCGGGGGCGGGCGCCGGCCGATTACTGGGCGGTGGCGTCCCCCCGCCGTCAACACCTGCTGCTCGACCTTTCCCGCGCGCTCTTCACCACCCTCGATCCGGACGAGGTCGCTCACCGATTCGATGCCCACGCCGACGCCGTGACCGGCGGCCGGGCGCGCATCTGGCTCCTGGCGGAGGAGCCGGACCGGCTGCACGCCCTGGGGGCGACCCCGGCCGAATCCTGCGCACCGGGCCCTGAATGGCGCCGGGTGCTCGAGACTCGCCGCCCGCAGCAGGCCGGAGCCGCGTTCCTGGCGCCGCTCGTCTGCGACGACGCCGCGATCGGCCTGATGGAGGTCACGGGCGCGTCGCCGGCCGACCTGGCCTCCGGCGGGATGCGCTACTGGCGCGCACTGGGCGAACTGGTGGGAGGCGCGGTCGCAAACGCCCGCCGCCACGAGCGCACACGCGCCGACTCGAAGCGGTTCCGGGCGCTGGTCGAGCAGATGCCCGCGGTCACCTACGTCGACCGGGCCGGCAGCGGCGAGCCGGTCTATGTCAGCCCCCAGCTCGAGACGATGACCGGGGTCGCCGTGAGCGAGTGGCTCACGAACACGGACGGCTGGTCTGACCGCGTCCATCCCGACGACCGCGAGCGGGCGCTGCGGCTCTACCGCCTGGCCATCTCGGAGGGCACTCCCTACCGCGACGAGTACCGGCTCGTGGACGCCCAGGGCGGGGAGCGCTGGTTCCACGACCGCGCCGTCATCGTCCGTGACGAGCGTGGCTTCCCTGTCGAGATCCAGGGCGTGATCCACGACATCACCGACCGCAAGCAGGCCGAGCAGGCCCTGCACCGGTCGGAGTGGCGGCTGCGGGTGGCCGAGGCCCGCTACCGCAGCCTGGTCGAGCAGCTGCCGCTCGGGATCTACCAGAACGCGCTGGACGCGACCGGCACGCCGCTCTACCGCAGCCCCGCGACCGCGGCCATCACCGGCCGCGACCAGGCCGAGTGGATCGCGACCCCCGGCCTGCTGGCCGCGATCATCCATCCCGACGACCGCGACCGCGTGCTGGCTGAGCTCGAGGTGGCGATCGCCGCCAACGAGCCGCACTCGGCCGAGTACCGGATCGTGCGGCCCGACGGGAGCATCGTCTGGGTGCTCGACGAGTCGGTCGTCGTCCGCGACCAGAGCGGCGACCAGCCGTGCCGCCAGGGCTACCTCCTGGACGTCACCGAGCACCGCCGGGCGGAGGAGCGCCTCGCCCACGTTGCCTACCACGACCCGCTCACGAGCCTCCCGAACTGGGCGATGTTCCAGAGGCACCTCAAGGAGGCGGTCGCCCGGGCCGAGCGGAACGGCCACGGAGTGGCGGTGCTGCTCGCCGACCTGGACGACTTCAAGCTCGTGAACGACAGCTTCGGGCACGCCTCCGGCGACGCGTTGGTGCTCGAGACGTCGCGGCGCCTGCTCGAGACCGTCACGTCGGCCGACATGGTCTCGCGGCTCGGGGGCGACGAGTTCGCGATCCTCCTCGCCGACGTCGAGCCCGGCGAATCCGGCACCGAGACCGGCCGGGCCGCGGACGCCGCAGCCGAGCAGATCCGGGCCGCCCTGCGGGCGCCGGCCGAGCTCTCGGGCACCGAGATCTACTGCTCGGCCAGCGTCGGCATCAGCATCTACCCGCTGGATGCATCCGACCCGATGAACCTGCTCAAGCACGCCGACACCGCGCTCCACCAGGCGAAGGAGTCGGGCCGGGACTGCCAGCGCCGCTACACCCACGCGTCCCGGGACGCGCTCGAGCAGCTGTCGATGGCAGGTCGCCTGCGGCGCGCGATCGACGAGCGCCGGCTGCGGCTCCACTACCAGCCGCTGGTCAACCTGCGCAGCGGCGCGATCGTCGGCGCGCGAGGCGCTGGTGCGCTGGCAGGATGGTGACACCCTCGTCATGCCTGGCGACTTCATCCCGCTGGCCGAGCGTACCGGCCTGATCGGCCCGATGTCGGAATGGGTGATCGACGAGGCCTGCCGGCAGGCGCGGGTGTGGCGCGATGCGGGCCTCGACCTGTATGTCTCGGTCAACCTGCCGCCGGCGCTGTGGGAGCCGGCCGCCATGCGCGCCGCGCTGAACGCGATCGAGTCGTTCGGGCTCGAGCCCGACCGGATGATGATCGAGATCACCGAGTCGGCGTTCATGAACGACCCGCACCGCAACGAGCCTGCCCTCGCGGAGATGCGCCGCCGCGGCCTGCGGCTTGCGATCGACGACTTCGGCACCGGCTACTCGTCGCTCGGGCGGCTGAACGAGATGGCGCTGACCACGCTCAAGATCGACCGCTCGTTCATCTCCGACCTGCCCGGCAGCCGCGGCGCCCGCGTGCTCGTCGAGGCGATGATCACGCTGGCCCAGAACCTCGGGCTGCAGCCGCTGGCCGAGGGCATCGAGACCGAGGCGCAACGCACGTTCCTGGTCGAGCACGGCTGCCCCCTGGGACAGGGCTACCTGTTCAGCCGGCCGGTCCCGGCGGAGCAGATCGAGCCGCTCGTACGGCGACTCGCCGACGCCGCCTGACTTCGGGCAACTGCCGCAGGCGGCCGGTCGCGGCGGCCGGGGAGGGGGTGGTTACGACCGCGGGACGACCGACCGCCGCACGGCCTTCCGCCTGACTGCGTCGGCGTCCGTGAGGCACCAACCTGCCCGTCAGGTTCTCGACGCTCGGCCGCCCGCTAGGCGTGCGGACGGCTGCGGAAGATGTAAAGCGGCATCGTCTGGATGATCAGGACGACGAAATTGCTCTCAGAGCGCGTGGGCCTCCAGCCAACACAAAAACGGGCGACCGGGCTCTTGGGGTCGAACGACGCGCGGCGATGGACTGGACCGCGCGGGCGGATCGTACCACAGAGAAGGCAAATTTGCTGTTTCCGTTTGGCACGCCCGTCGCTGCAGAAGTCAGCCCGCCCGCTCGGATGCAAACCCGAACGTCGCGCTCAGGCCCTCGGCACCCGCCGGAGTCAGCCGCACCGCCCGCCCCCGGGGCGCCGAGGCGATCCAGCGCCGCGCGAGCAGCCGTTGGTGGATCGCGGCCCCGAGCGCGCCCGCCAGGTGGTGGCGCTGCTCGCTCCAGTCGACGCAGTAGGCGATGAACGGGCGCCGGCCCGCCGCGGCCGCGTCGATGTCCACCCCGAGCGCGGCCAGCGTCTCGGCGCCCCGGTCGGTGAGCCGGTAGTCGACGTCGTATCCGTGGGCCGACGGCCGGTCACGGCGGGCGACCGCAGGGTCGTATGCCCCGTCTCCGCCGGCGAGCATGCCCGCGTCGATCATCGTTGCCATCAGCCCGGTGCCGAGCCGCCCGGCCAGGTGGTCGTAGCAGGTGCGGCCGGCGCGAAGAGCGCTGGCGCGCGTGCCCTCGCGCAGCGACGCGACGGGAGCCGGCGGCGACACCCGCGCCATGGCCTCGATCATGCGGGCGACGTCGGCGCCGGCGAGGCGGAAGTAGCGATGCCGGCCGTGAGGCTCGGCGACCACGAGACCGCCGGCGAGCAACCGGGACAGATGCCCGCTGGCCGTGGACGGGGCGACGCCCGCCTCGTGGGCGAGGACACTCGCGCAGAGCGCCCGCCCGTCGGCCAGGGCCATCACCATCCGGGCGCGGGCGCGATCGCCCAGAAGCGCCCCGGTGGCGGCGATGTCGGCGTCTCCGGGCATGCCGTGAGAGTAGCCCGGGGACGCTTCGGTGCGGGCCGAAGCGTCGCCGCTACGTCACCCGGGCGGCCGCGGCGGGCATGCGCAGGTGCGTGCCGGTCTCGATCAGCCCGACGAGGCGGTCGAACGCATCCCACACGTCGACGAAGCGCGTGTAGAGCGGCGGCAGGCCGAGGCGGATGCTGTCGGGATGGCGAAAGTCGGGCACCACGTTTGCGTGCTCGATCAGCGCGCGGCAGATGCGCCACGCGTCGGGGTGGCGCAGCGAGACGTGGGCTCCGCGCAGCGCCGGGTCGCGCGGCGTGCCGAGCGTGAAGCCGAGCGGCTCCAGGCGGCGGTCGTGCAGGTCGACCGCGAGGGCGGTCAGGCCGGCCGCCTTGCTTCTGACCGCCGCGATGCCCGCCTCGCCCACGAGCTCCGCTCCTGCGCGCACGGCCGCCAGGCCGAGCACGGGCGGCGTGCCCGCCATGAACCGGCCGATCCCCGACACCGGGCGGTAGTCGGGTCCCATCGCGAACTGGTCGGCCTGCGAGAACCAGCCCTGGATGGGCGAGCGCAGCTCGTCCTGGTGCCTGCTCGCGACGTACAGGAACGCCGGCGCGCCGGGACCGGCGTTCAGGTACTTGTACGTGCAGCCGACCGCCAGGTCGGCGCCGGCCGCATCGAGGTCGACATCGACGGCGCCCGCCGAGTGGCACAGATCCCACAGCACAAGCGCCCCGGCCGCGTGCGCCGCCTGCGTGATCCCGCGCATGTCGGCCAGTGCCCCCGAGCGGTAGTTGACGTGCGAGAGCACGACCAGCGCCGCGCCCTCGGCGGCCGCCGCGACCGCCGCCGGCTGAGGCCCGTCCACGGGGTCGGAGCGGAGCATGCGCAGCTCGCGCCCGCCCGCGTCGGCCAGCCCCGCGAGCACGTAGCGGTCGGTGGGGAAGTCGTCCTCATCGGCCACCACCGCACCCGGCCGGACGCGCAGGGCCGCCCCGGCCAGCTTGTAGAGGTTGACGGTGGTCGAGTCGCAGGCCAGCACCTGCCCGCGGGCGGCGCCCAGGGCGGTCTGCCCGAGCAGGTCGCCGACCGCGTGCGGCAGGTCGATCCAGTCGTGCCAGCCGGTCACGAGCCGCCCGCTCCACTCGTCGACGGTTGCGTCGATCGCAGCGCGGGCGGCGACCGGCAGCCGGCCGAGGGAGTTGCCGTCGACGTAGATGCGATCGCCGTCGCCGAACTCGAAGCGGTCGCGGAACCCGGCCAGCGGGTCTGCGCGGTCGAGCTCGAGCGCCTGCGCGCGCGTCAGCGGTCGGCCAGCCACCGGCTCACGGTAGCCCATGCGCCCGACGCCGGATCGATGTGCTCGAAGTGGCCGTCATGCTCGCCGACGTGCAGGTCGCACGCGTCGCCGGCCGCCGTGGCCGCCCGGTGAAAGTCGCGGCTCATCGAGACCGGAACGGTGTCGTCGCGGGCGCCGTGGACGAGCAGTGCGGGCACTCCCAGGGGCAGCCGCTGGGCGGGCGAGGCCGCCGCGTAGCGGTCGGGCACCTCGTCCGGCGCGCCGCCGAGGAATGCGTCGACGGCGCCGTCGCCGAGCCGCAGCCTGGACGCGGCGGCCAGGTCGCACACCGCCGCCTGCCCGACGGCGCCTGATACCGCCAGGCCCGGCCGGTCGCGGGACGCGGCCCAGAGCGCCAGGTGGCCGCCGGCCGAGTGGCCGATCGTCGACCACCCGGCCCAGATCGAGCGGCGCGGCGACGGCGCGCAGATGGTCGATCCCCGTCCCGACGTCGTCGAGCGTGGCCGGCCAGCCGCCTCCGTCGGCGTTGCCCACACGGCGGTACTCGAGATTCCAGGCCGCCCAGCCGGCCGCGGCCAGGTCGGCGCAGACGCCATCCATCAGCGTGCGGTCGTAGCGAGCGCGCCAGAAGCCGCCGTGGATGACGACCGCGACCGGCCACCCGGCCCCCGCCGCGGGCGTGTGCAGGTCGGCCACCTGGCTCGGGCGCGGCCCGTAGCGGTGCGCCTCGGGCATCGGCGCCTACGCGATCACGGCATCGCGCTCGACGAGCGCGGCATAGCGGCCGCCCATCGCCACGAGCTCGGTATGCGTCCCGCGCTCCACGATGCGGCCGTGGTCGAGCACCAGGATCAGATCGGCATCCCGGACGGTCGAGAGCCGGTGGGCGATCGCGATGCTGGTGCGGCCCTGGCTGAGCTCGTCCAGCGCCTCCTGCACGTTCCGCTCGGTCTCGACGTCGAGCGAGCTCGTCGCCTCGTCCATGAGCAGCACCGGCGGGTCGCGGAGCACCGCACGGGCGATCGCGAGGCGCTGCTTCTCGCCTCCGGAGAAGCGGTAGCCGCGCTCGCCCACCACCGTGTCGTAGCCGTCGGGCAGCGACTGGATGTGGTCGTGGATCTGGGCCGCCTTGGCGGCGGCCTCGATCTCGGCGGACGTGGCGCCGGGGCGTGCGAAGGCAAGGTTCTCGCGCACCGTGCCGTGGAACAGGTAGGTCTCCTGCGAGACCACGCCGACGATGCTTCGCAGCGACTCGAAGGTGAGATCGCGGACGTCCGTCCCGTCGATCCGCACCGCACCCGAGCCGACGTCGTAGAGGCGCGCGACCAGGTAGCCGAGCGTCGTCTTGCCCGACCCGGTCTCGCCGACCACGGCGACCTTGCTGCCCGGCTCGGCGACGAACGAGATCCCCTCCAGGATGGGCGCCGCGTCGGGGTCGTAGCCGAAGCTGACGTCCTCGAACTCGACCCGGCCGCGCACATGCGCCCGGTCGAGCGTGACGGCGCCGGGCCGCTCGTCGATGTCCACCGGCAGGTCGAGATACTCGAACACGCGGTCGAACAGGGCGAGCGAGGACTGCACGTCGGTCTGCACCGAGAGCAGCGACGAGACCGGGAAGAAGAGCCGTGTCTGCAGGGTCGTGAAGGCGACCAGCGTGCCGATCGAGATCGTCGGGCCCCCGGTCGAGATCAGGTATCCGGCGACGCCGTACATCAGCGCCGGCATGATCGCGAAGGTCGCCTGGATCGAGCCCATCACCCACCGGCCGGCCATCCGCGAGCGCTGCTCGAGGTCGGCCAGAAGGCGGCTCTCCTCGACGAAGCGGGCGGACAGCTCCTCGGTCTGGCCCATCGTCTTTGCCAGCAGCACTCCGGACACCGACAGCGACTCCTCGACCAGCGTCGAGATGTCGGCCAGCGTCCCCTGCATGGTGGACGTGAGCTGACGCCGCATCCGGCCGATGCGCCGGGTCATGAACACGAACACCGGCAGAAGCGCGAAGGCCGCGATCGCGAGCTGCCAGTCGAGCAGGATCATCGCCGCCGCGGTGGTGATGACGGTGGTCACGTTCGAGACGACCGACGTGGCGGTGGACGTGACGACCGTCTGCACGCCGCCGATGTCGTTGGCGATCCGCGACTGCACCTCGCCCGTGCGGGTGCGGGTGAAGAAGGCCAGGGACAGCCGCTGCAGGTGCCGGTAGACCGCCGCGCGCAGGTCGTGCATCACCTTCTGGCCGACCAGGTTGGACTGCCAGGTCTGGGCGACGCCGATGGCCTGGGTGATCACGGGGATCGCGACCATGCCGGCCACGAGCAGCGCCAGCTTGTGGGTGTTGAGGTTCGTGCCCTGGTTGAGGACGTTGTTCAGCAGGTCGCGCAGGAGGAACGGCGGCACCACGCCCAGCGCGGCCGAGAACAGGATCATGGTCAGGAGCCACGAGAGCCGCAGCCGGTAGGGCCGGAACAGGCGGACGATGCGCCGCCCGTTGCGCAGGTCGGTACCCCCGCTCACCGGGTTCGCCTCGCGCACGATCCGTCTGCCGTCCGAGTCCCTCATTTGATGACCGACACGTTAGCGTTCGCGCGATTCGGTCAGCCTGGCGAGCACCCGCTCGAAGGCGGCATCGGCACGCGCGTCCAGCGCGGCGCCGGTCAAGAGCTGGACGGGGTGCGGGATCAGCACCATCCGGTAGCCCGGCATGCCGAGCAGGGCGGCCTGCTCGAGCGCCTCGTCGGCGAACGGCTCGGTGCCGACACCGGCCGTGGCGACACCACGCCGTTCCAGCCGCACCAGGTCGTGCACACTGCACGACACGCACGATCCTCAATCGGCCAGAGCCTCGACCGCGACCTCGGCACGGACGGCGATCTCGTCGACGAGCTCGGTCGTCGCCGGGCGCGAGAAGAGCGGCTTTCTGGAACCGCTCCACGCCGGCCCCGAGCTCGCGCAGATGCTGCTCGAGCCGGTCGAGGAACTCGGCGCCGCGGTTCTTGGAGATGTCCAGCAGGGCGACGGTGCGGCCGTCCAGGGTGTCCGGCCGCGGCGCCGGGTCGACCGCCGTGCGGGCGGCCGGGTCGAAGGGGCTCACGTATCGCATTGCACCTCCCGGGAGATGGGGTTCCAGTCCATGCCGACACAGGGGCCGAACACCGCCGAGAAGCGGCCGGCCTCGCCGCCCGCGACGATCAGGGCGATGTCGTCGGGCGTGTCCCACTTGGGTACGAGCGCGTCGTCGGGCGCGGCCGCGACCAGGTCGGTCGTCTCGCCGTGGCGAAGCTCGCGGGCGGGCCGGCGCACGGCCTCCCAGATCGCCAGGCGGACGTCGGCCTTGCTCCAGCCGCCGGCGGCGAGCGTGTCGGCATGCTCGGGGCAGACGACGAAGAGGGTGGCCGAGCCGAGCGGCCACCAGTTGGGGCTCCAGAGCGTGGCGGCGGCCCAGCCGAGCGCCGCCGCCAGCTCCTCCGGCGTCCGGCTGCGATGCTCGGAGATCGACAGCGGCGCGTCGCCGGCGAACATCGTCACGACCGATGCGCCTGCGGCGAAGCCACGCTCGACGTGCAGCGGCGGCCACGGGCTGCGGGCCTCGTCCTCGGCCAGGCACACGCCCACCTTGCCCGCCTGGCCGAGCGTCGAGCGGTCGAGCCGGCCGGGCATGCCCTCGCCGGTGAGCGCGACGAGCAGCCGCAGCGCCCGGCCGATCGTCGCGTTTCCGCGCGTGCCGGGGCCCAGCGCGCCCATGCCCCAGTTGAGGCCCGCGCTGTGGCGCACGGGGCCGTTGACGACGGCGATCTGGCCGCAGGGCTGGGTGGTCACCGCCTGGCCGTGCAGGTTGAACCCGGGCTCGAGCATCGCCTCGACAGCGGCCTCCACGATGGCGAAGTGCTCGGGCCGGCAGCCCGCGAGCACCGCGCACACCGCGACGCGCTCGAGCGTGGCCTCGCCCATCCCCGGCGGCACCGGCCCGAGCGACCGGCGCGGGTCGCGGCCGGCGAGCATCGCGGCGACCCGCTCGGGCGTGGGTGCGATCACCGGCAGGCCGTCGGTCCAGCCCAGCTCGTAGAGCGCCTCGGGGTCGTCGTCACCGGGCGCGGAGGCGTCCGCCGCGAGCTGGCCGGCGTCGTAGGTCGACTTGGCGGCGCAGCCGGGCTTTCGCAGGGGCGCCTCGGTGGACAGGTCGAGCCCGAGAAGGACGGTCAGCGCCGGCGCATCCCAGCCGACGACGGCCGCCGCGATCTCGCCGCCGACGCCGATCGCGATCGTCGTCGGGACGGCGTCCAGTCCGTAGGCCCGTGACGTCTCGTACGGCGCGGGCTCCGACAGCATGAGCCCACCGAACCCCGTGCGGTGCGCGAGCCTGGCGGCGGCGGAGGGGGGCGCCTCGCAGACGACCGCCACATCCGCGCCGGCGGCCGCCAGCCGGCGCAGGGTCAGCTCGCAGGTGGGGCAGTCGTCGGTGACGAACACGAGCGCGGTCGTGCCCGCGGCGAGCAGGTCGCCCAGCGACACCGGTCCGGCCAGGGTGCTCGGGAGCGTGAACGCGGGCGCGGGCGTGTCGGGGGCGATCACCGGCATGCCTGCAAACTACTTCGCCGAGCCCGGCAGGGGTTCGGCGAGGCGGGGCGAAGGGCATGACCAGACCATGTCCGGCTCCTTCGTGATCGCATACGCCGCCCTCGGGGCGGTGATCGCCCTCCTGATCGGGGCGTCCCTGTTCGGCGTCAGCCGGCGCGCCGTCGAAGCCGAGATGCGCATGACCGACCGAGCACGCCGGCGAGCGCCGCGACCGCGACGACACGGACATCGCGGCCTGAATAATCGGGGCCAGGCCCCAATTATTCACGTCGCCCGGCCGGTGTGACAATACGGTCACAAGTCACGCACGCGCCACAACCGGGGACTGTCCCCGGTTGGGGGGTTGGGGCTAGCCGCGCAGGGCAGCGTCCAGGTCGGCGATCAGGTCGCCGGCCGCTTCGATCCCCACCGAGAGGCGCACCAGGTTGTCGGGGGTGGCGAAGGGTGAATCGGCCGTCGAGGAGTGGGTCATGCGGCCCGGGTGCTCGATGAGGCTCTCGACGCCGCCGAGGCTCTCGGCCAGCGTCCAGATGCGCGTGCGTGCCACCAGCGCGACGGCCTCCTCCTCGGATCGGGCCAGGAACGAGATCATGCCGCCGAAGCCGTCCATCTGGCGGCTGGCGATGTCGTGGCCGGGGTGGTCGCGCAGGCCCGGGTAGAGCACCCGCTCGACCGCCGCGTGGCCCTCGAGGAAGTCGACCACCCGCGCGGCGTTCTCGCAGTGGGCATTCATTCGCACCGCAAGCGTCTTCAGCCCGCGCAGCACGAGCCACGCGTCGAAGGGCCCCGGGATGCCGCCGAGCGAGTTCTGCAGGAACGCGAGCCGCTCGGCGATGCCGGCGTCATCGGTCGCGGCAAACCCGCCGACCAGGTCGGAGTGGCCGCCCAGGTACTTGGTGGTGGAGTGGACGACGATGTCGGCCCCATGCTCGATCGGCCGCTGCAGGTAGGGCGACGCGAACGTGTTATCGACGACCACGAGCGCGCCGGCCGCATGGGCGGCATCGGCCGCGGCCCGCAGGTCGACGAGGTTCAGCAGGGGATTGGTCGGCGTCTCCAGCCAGACGAGCGCGGTGTCGTCGCCGAGGTGCTCCGCGAGCTCCGTGTTGCACTGGTCCGGCGAGAGGTAGGTGAAGCGGTAGCCCTTGGGGGCGTACACCTTCGAGAACAGCCGGTAGGTCCCGCCGTAGACGTCGTTCACGCACACGACCCGCTGGCCCGGGTCGATCAGGTGCATGACGGTGGTCGAGGCGGCCATCCCCGAGGCGAAGGCAAGCCCGTGACGGGCGCTCTCGAGCGAGGCCAGGCACTCCTGCAGAGCGTCGCGGGTCGGATTGCGCGTACGCGAGTAGTCGTAGCGGAAGTCGCCCACGGCCCGCTGGGCGTAGGTCGAGGTCTGGTAGATGGGCACAACCACGGCCCCGGTCTCGGGGTCGGGCTCCTGGCCGGTGTGGATGGCGCGAGTCTCGAAGTCCATGCCCGCGAGTCTAGCCAGCCACCGGCTCGAGACCGAGCTGCCACGCGAGCCTGGCGAGCGCCCGCTCGAGCGGCTCGGTGCTGCGGAAACGTCCCTCGGGGTGCCACGCCCGCACGGTCAGCGTGCCCGCCTTGCGGTCGGCCTTGACGTCGGCCCGGCCCACGATCCGGTCACCGGAGAGCAGCGGCAGGACGTAGTAGCCGAACCGCCGCTCAGGCGCCGGCTTGTACACCTCGATCAGGTGCCGGAAACCGAACACGCGCTCGGCGAACGGCCGGTCCCAGAGCAGGTTGTCGAAGGGGGACAGCAGCACCGCTCCCGCCGGCGCGGCGGCCTCGGGATCGGCATCGGCCGCGACCAGCACCGCGGGGCCGCCGTCATCCACCTCCACTCGCCGCACCTCGCCTGCCGCGATCACGGCATCGACGTGCGGTCGGATCCCGGCCGTCCCGCCCCGCAGCCGCCAGTGCTCGACGAGGCCCGCCTCGGTCAGCGCCCCGCGCGCGCGGACGGCCAGCACGACCATCCGGCGCAGCACCTCGTCCTCGCCGGGCACGGGCGCGCCCAGCACCTCGTCGGGCAGCACCCGTTCGGGCAGGTCGTACATGCGCTGGAACCCCTGCCGGCCGGCGATCACGAGGTCGCCCGCGCTCCACAGCGCCTCGAGCATCCGCTTGGCCGGCTTCAGGTTCCACATCCCGCCCGTCCGCTCCCCCTCGAAGTCGCGCGACCCCAGCGGGCCCCGCTCGCGGATGTCCCCCATGACCTTCCCGGCCAGGTCGGGCTCGCTCTCGATCACCGGCCCCCACCAGGGGTGCGACCGCGTGTCCATGAAGCGGCGCATCAGCGGCCACGCGTCGATCGGCAGCAGGCACGCCTCGTGCGCCCAGTACTCGAAGAGTCGGCCCTCGCGAAGGAGCGCCGACACCGTCCCCTCGGGATAGATACCCACGCGCGAGAGCAGGGTCAGGCGGTGACTGCGCGCGACCGCCGAGATCGAGTCGAGCTGGACGCACGCGAGCCGCTGCACCGCCGCCTCGACGTCGGCGGCCGTCCCCCGGCGGTTGCGGGTGACGTACCCCTGGGTTTCGATGACGTGACGGCGAAGCGCCGCCAGGTGAAGCGTCGTCACGCGCCGTTTCGGCGGTGGGCCAGGTACTCGAGCAGGTCCGAGCGGGTGAGCATCCCCGCCGGCCGGCCGTGGCGCACGACGACGACCGCCGGGCTGCCCGCGGTCAGATCGGCGAACACGCGGTCGAGCGAGTCACTCGCGTCGACCGCCGCAAGCGGTGGCCCCATCGCCTCGGCCACGTTGTCGTTGAGCGCGTCCGGGTTCTTGAACACGCGGTCGAGCAGGCCGCGGTCGTGCAGCGCGCCGACGACATCGGCGAGCGACTCGGGCGGCTGTGTCCGCACCACCGGCAGCTGCGAGATCGAGTAGCGCTGCATCAGCTCGATCGCCTCGCCCACCTTGTGATGGGCCTCGATCGTCACCAGCTCGGGCACCTCGGCGCCGTGCTTGGTGTGCAGCACCTGAATCACCGTCGGCACCGGCGCGGTGCGCTCGAGGAAGCCGTACTCGAGCATGTAGTTGTCGTTGAAGAACTTGCTCAGGTACGCCCGGCCGCCATCGGGGATCAACGTGACGATGGTCGCGTCGCGGCCGAAGCGGCCGGCGACGTCCAGCGCCGCGTGGATGGCCGTGCCACCCGAGCCGCCGACGAGCAGCCCCTCCTCGCGCGCCATCCGCCGCGCCGTCAGGAACGAGTCGCGGTCGGACACGGTGACGTACTCGTCGACCAGCGTCGGGTCGAACGTCTCGGGCCAGAAGTCCTCGCCGATGCCCTCGACGAGATAGGGGTGCATGATCTCGGTCGAGTAGATCGAGCCCTCGGGGTCGGCGCCGACCACGAGCAGGTCTGGCTTCTGCTCTTTCAGGTAGCGGGCACAGCCCGAGATGGTGCCGCCGGTGCCGACGGCGATCACGAGCGCGTCGATCTCGCCGCCCGTCTGCTGCCAGATCTCGGGGCCGGTCGTGTCGTAGTGCGCCTTGGGGTTGGCGGCGTTTGCGTACTGGTTTGGCTTGAACGCGCCCGGGATCTCCTCGGCCAGGCGGTCGGACACCGAGTAGTAGCTCTCCGGCGAGTCGGCCTCGACCGCGGTCGGGCAGACGATCACCTCGGCGCCGAAGGCGCGCAGCAGCGAGATCTTCTCCTGGCTCATCTTGTCGGGCATGACGAAGATCATGCGGTAGCCGCGCAGGGCCGCCACCATGGCGAGGCCGACGCCCGTGTTGCCGGAGGTCGGCTCGACGATGGTGCCGCCCGGGCGCAACTTGCCATCCCGTTCCGCCGCCTCGATCATGCGCAGCCCGATGCGGTCCTTCACCGAGCCGCCCGGGTTCATGTACTCGAGCTTCGCCACGACCGTCGGCTCGACGTCGCGGGCGACCCGCTGCAGCCGCACGAGCGGCGTGCCGCCGATCAGGTCGAGGACGGTCGGGTATTCGATCGGCATGCTACGAAGGCCACTGGTAGGAGAAGTAGAACTGGCGCCACGCCGTCCACCAGTCGTCGGCGCGGCTCACGATCGTCCGGGGATCGATGATCTCCACCTTGGGATGATGCCGGAACTGTTCGGTGTGGTCGGGCGTCGCGAGCTCGACCCGCACCTCGCACGGGTGCCCGGGATCGTACGGCGCGACCGCCTTACGGTCGTCGAGCGCCCGGCGGGCGCCGGCCTCGATCAGCGTGCGCGCGACTCCGGGCGTCTTGTGGCGGGCGCTGAACCGGCCGAGCGCGGTCTTGACCTGGACGGTGGTGAGCCCGGCGCCGAGCAGCTCCGTGCCCTCCCGGCACGCGGCCTGGTCGCCCGTCACCAGCAGCACCGGGCAATCCCAGGTGCCGCACAAGGCGGCGTTGATGCCCGTCTCCCCGACCTCGCGGCCGTTGAACCTGACGCTGCGCCACCCGGTGCCCGAGACGGTGTGGCTCATCTGCCCGTCGCCGGTGCCGGCCATGGCGTGCATCCCGACGAAGAGGGCGGCGTCGCAGCCGTCCTCGAGCACGCCGGTGTACTCGGTCCACTCGCGCTGCACCACGAACTCGCAGCCCTCGTCCAGGAGGTCGGGCCGCAGCGAGTTGAACGACTGCTCGCCGCCGGCGCCGTGGCAGTCCATGACGACGATCTCGGTCGCGCCGCCGGCCCGTGCCCCGCGGACGGCGGCATTGATCTCCTCGGTGTAGAGCGTGCGGCCCTCGTCGTACAGCGGAGCGCCGGCGTTCACGCCGCCCCAGTTGGTGATGCCGGCGACACCCTCCATGTCGCTGATGATGAAGACGCGCATGCGCCGCCAACTCTACAGGCACAACTCCGCAAACTGCGCGAAGTTTCGCGGTTGCAACGGGTGGCCCGGTGCCGTACCTTGACCACTGCGCCGTCGCGGGCAGCCGAGTAGGTCGAAGCCGGACGGAGGAGCTGTAGAGGTGACTCGAAAGCTCTTTCGGTCGGGGGACGAAAGGCCAGCCACGACGGCGAATCTTTGGTCCGGAGCCGCCGGCCGGCCGATCGGCCGAACCTCGCAAACTGCGCGAAGTTTGCGGTTGCAACGGGTGGCGCCGTGCCGTAACTTGACCACTGCGCCGTCGCGGGCAGCCGAGTAGGTCGAAGCCGGACGGAGGAGCTGTAGAGGTGACTCGAAAGCTCTTTCGGTCGGGGGACGAAAAGCCAGCCACGACGGCGAATCTTTGGTCCCACCCTCCGCGTCGCTCAGCATGACCGACACCACCACCATCACCGTCCCGGCACGCGAGGGGCGGGCGGTCGAACTGGCCCGGGGTGACCGGATCCGGGTGATCGATCCCACGGGCGGCCAGGTGGCCGACGTGTTCGCGTTCTGCACCGGCAACCTGCGCGAGTACCACAGCGCCGAGCACACGCGCGTGTTCGTCGGCCGGCTCTTCCCGCATGTCGGTGAGCAGTTCGTCACCAACCGCCGCCGGCCGATCCTGACGCTCGAGGCCGACGACTCGCCCGGCGTGCACGACATGCTGTGCGCAGCCTGTGACCCGTCCCGGTTCGCCCTGCTCGGCGCGCGGGGCTGGCACGCCTCCTGCCAGGAGAACCTGCAGAAGGCGATGGCCGCGCGTGGTCACGAGGACATCGAGATCCCCCAGCCGATCAACCTGTTCATGAACATCCCGGTGGGCCTGGACGCCTCGATCGGGTTCGAGCCCGCGCCGACCAAGGCCGGCGACTCGGTCACCCTGCGCGCCGAGCTCGACGTTGTGGTGGCCGTGTCCGCATGCCCTCAGGACATGATCCCGATCAACTCGTTGAACCCGACCGACATCGTGCTCGAGATCAGCCGAACGCCGGGTTGAGCCCCCACGCCTGGTAGGCCAGGAACATCGGCTGGTTCGCGTAGAGGCGGAAGTCGTATCCCTTGGGCGAGATCGAGTCGAAGTAGACGACGACGGCGACATTGGGGTGTGCCGCCACCCAGGTCTCACCGGCCGCCAGCCAGGCCGGCCCGCGCGGATCGAGCGCGTTGGCGGCCGTCTCGGCGATGAAGAGCGGCCTGGCCTCCGCGATCGAGTAGTCGTAGGCGGCGGTGAAGATGCGGCCGAACGACGACCAGCGCGCTCCGGGGAAGTCGTAGCCGTCGGCGCCCACGTCGTCGACGTCGGCCGCGCCGGGCCAGAACTGCTGAGCGACGCCGTTTGCGTAGTCGAAGGCCATCGGGCACCAGACGAACTTGACGTTCGTCGCTCCCGCGGCGCGGAACAGGCCGACCAGGCGCTGCCACGCGGCGACGACCTGGGCGGGCGTGCCGATGTAGCGGGGATGGCCGAGCGGCTGGTCGAACTCGTAGAACGGGCGCAGGTACACCGTCACGCCGACCGCCTTGAGGGCCAGCGCGGCCTGGGTGATGACGACGTCCTGTGACCCCGACGCGATTGCGGCGGCGGTCGTGTCCGGAGCAGCCGACCAGCTGAGCAGAGGCGTGCGGCCGGCGGCGATGTCCGGCGCCAGTCGCCTGGCCCAGGACGTGAACGTCCACGGCACGTAGATGTGGTCGATCGAGAGGTGGTAGCCGAGTTCCTGCTCGAGCGCCGCGATCCCGCCGGGCTCGTTCGCAAATGCGCCCAGTTGGGTGGGGACAGGAGCGGGCGGCGGCGTGGCCGCGGCACCGGCCGCGGGTGCGGCGGCCAACAGGACGAGCACCGCCGCGAAGACGGCGAGATGGAGATGACGCACGGCGGGGACCCCCGGTCGCTGGACATCCCTGTCATCGGCGCGCCTGGTGCGCGCCCGCTCCCCCGGCCGGAGTCGGCGCCTCCACGCAATGCGGTGTCTGCACCTACCGGGGCCGCTATCGTGTGGGAATGGTGTGCACGATCCGCGTTGCGATGATGGCCCCGCTCCAGGGGCCTTTCGGCGTGCACCGCTAACGACGTCGACCGGCCCCCGTTGGGGGTCGGCGGTTGCGCATCGGCGGTCGGCTCCTCCGGGCCACGTGAAGGAGTGATCCGATGAGCCAGCGCATCTACGTGACGAACGCAATCGCGTACGTCAACGGCGACCCGCACCTCGGGCACGCGCTCGAGTTTGTGCAGACCGACGTGCTCGCGCGCCACCGCCGCCTGCGCGGCGACGAGGTGCGGTATCTGAGCGGGACCGACGACAACGCGATCAAGAACGTCCGCGCCGCCGACGCCGCCGGGGTCGGCGTCTCCGAGTTCGTCTTCGACCGATCCGCGCGGTTCGCGGCGCTGCGCGAGCCGCTGCAGCTGTCCTATGACGACTTCATCCGCACCTCCACCGACCCCCGCCACCGACCGGGCGTCGAGCGGCTCTGGCGGGCGTGTGCGGCCGCGGGTGACCTCGAGTTGCGCGACTACGAGGGCAGCTATTGCTCGGGTTGCGAGGCGTTCCTGGCGGAGTCGGAGCTCGTGTCGGGAGCGTGCGCCGAGCACCACATCGCCCCGGAGCGCGTCAGCGAGCGAAACTGGTTCTTCCGCCTGTCCCGGTACAGCGCGCCGCTGCGCCGGGCGATCGAGTCGGGCGACCTGCAGATCGAGCCCGCCCAGCGCCAGAACGAGGTGCTCGGGCTCCTGCGCGCCGGCCTTCAGGACTTCAGCGTGTCGCGGCCGCGTGAGCGCGCCCGGGGCTGGGGCATCCCGGTGCCGGGCGACGCCGGCCAGGTGGTGTACGTGTGGTTCGACGCGCTGGCCAACTACATCACCGCGCTCGGGTACGGCGGATCCGGCGAGGCATACCGGCACTGGTGGTGTGACGCGCACGACCGGGTGCATGTGATCGGCAAGGGCATCACCCGCTTCCACGCGCTCTACTGGCCGGCGATGCTGCTCTCGGCGGGCGAGCCACTGCCGACCCGGATCCTGGTGCACGACTACGTGACCGTGGACGGGCACAAGCTGTCCAAGTCGCTCGGAAACGGCGCCGACCCGATCGCGCTCGCAGGCCGCCACGGCGCGGACGCCCTGCGCTGGTGGCTCCTGCGCGACGTGCCCCGCACGGGCGAGGCCGACTTCCGCGAGCAGCAGCTCGCCCGGCGCGCGAACGAGCTGGCCGATGGGCTCGGAAACCTCGTCAGCCGCACCCTCACCCTGGTCGCCCGGCAGGGCACCGCGGCCGGTCAGGCGATCGGCGATCCGACCCTGGCAGCCGCGGTCGGGCGGATACCGGCCGCCGTCGACAGCGCGCTCGAGCGGTTCGATCTGCGCGCGGCGGCGGACGCAATCTGGTCGGCGGTGGAGGAGGCCAACCGGCATGTATCGGCCGCTCGGCCGTGGCAGCTCGAAGGGGCGCCCAAGGACGCCGTCCTCGCCGACCTGCTCGCAGCCTGCCAGGCGATCGGGTCCGAGCTCGAGCCGTTTCTTCCGGGCGGCGCGGAGCGGATTCGCGTCGCCCTCGCCACGCGCGACCCGGCGCTGGCGCGAGCGCTCTTCCCGAAGTCCGCCGTGTGAAACTCGATCTCACGCGATCGCCCGCGGAAGCGTTCTGGCTGTATGGAGTCGCCCCCGCACCCCGTCGCCGGCAGGATCGGGGCGCTCGACTGGCCGATGCTGCGCGAGCACCTGGACGAGGACGGGTACGCGCAGACCGCGCCCGTGCTGACAGCCGCCGAGCGCCACGAGCTCGCCCAGAGCTTCACCGGCGGGCGCTTCCGCTCGACGATCGACATGCGCCGGCACCGCTTCGGGGAGGGCACCTACCGGTACTTCGACTCTCCTCTGCCCTACCCGATCGATGCGGCCCGCCACGCGCTCTATGCGCCCCTGGCCGGGCTCGCCAACGAGTGGGCGCGGCGGCTCGGCGAGGTCGCCGACCTTCCCGCCGGCCTGGACGCCTTCCTCGACCGCTGCCACCGCGCCGGCCAGACCCGGCCGACACCGCTCATTCTGCGTTACACCGCTGGCGGGCACAACGCCCTTCACCAGGACATCTACGGAGAGGTCGCCTTTCCGCTTCAGGCGGTCACGATGCTGAGCGCGGCGGGCGACTTCGAGGGCGGCGAGTTCGTGCTCGTGGAGCAGCGGCCGCGGGCGCAGTCACGCGCGCACGTGATCGATCTCAAGCCGGGCGCGTTCCTGATGTTCCCCACCCGGCACCGGCCGGTGCGGGGCAGCCGCGGGTTCTACCGGGCCGCCATGCGCCACGGCGTGGCCACCGTGCGGAGCGGCGAGCGGGTGACGCTTGGCGTCATCTTCCACGACGCGACCTGATGCGCCAAAAGGGGTCTGACCCCGTTTGGCGCGTCAGCCGACCTCTTCGGGCTCCTCGTACCAGCGCACCTTGTCGCCCACGCGGTTTCGCATCTTCCAGCGGCTCGACTTCGGGGCGGCTTCGATCGCCTCCCAGAGCCGCTCCAGCCGCGGCTCGACGACGCCGCGGACGTCGGGGCTGATATCGGGTCCGGCCAGCGCCTGCCGGGTGCGCTCGACGTTCATCTTGGTCGTCCGCCACAGGCCCCAGTCGCTCGCGCACAGCTGCGCAACACGCTTGGCGTTGATCACCCCGTCGTCGCCATCGCCGACGTCGTGGTGGTAGAGCATCGTGACGATGTCGGACTGGTCCTTGGCGTTCAGCTCGACGATCTGCAGCTTGGTCAGGAGCAGCTCGGCGAGCGGCACCGCGGCCGGATGCAGCTCGATCCGCTCGGTGATCGGGATCGAGTGGCACATCTCGAACGCGCCGACGAACACGTCGACCTGGCGCTGGTGGGGGACGTCGTAGTAGAGCAGCCGGCGGTGGCCGTTCGTGGTGTTGAACACCCGGTCGGCCTCGTACCCCTGCTCGGTCATGAACGCGGTCACCACCTTGCTCTTGCCCTTGAGCGTGACCAGGTCGATGTCCTTGTACTCGCGACTGATCACGGGCGGCGTATCGGCCGGCAGATGCGCCCGAACCGCCAGCCCGCCGACCAGCCGGACCGGCACGTCGGCCTCCGCGGCGGCCTCGAGGAGGCGGCCTGCTTCGGCGACGATATCGGCGTTCGGGGTGGCGTCGGACACGGTGGGTGGCGGACAGGGTACACTCGCGCGGCGATGAGGATGCGGGCAGCTGTACTGGAGCAGTTCGGCACGCCGCTCGTGGTCCAGGAGGTCGAGCTTGCCGAGCCGCAACGCCGGGGAGGTGCTCGTGCGCCTCGAGGCGTGCGGCGTCTGCCATACCGACCTCTACACGGCGTCGGGAGCCGACCCGTCCGGGTACGCGCCGACCGTTCTGGGGCACGAGGGCGCGGGGGTGGTCGAGCGCGTCGGCGACGGCGTCAGCCTCGTGCGCCCCGGCGACCATGTCGTCACGCTGTTCTCGCCCCAGTGCGGGAAATGCGTCCACTGCCTCAGCCCGCGCACGAACCTGTGCCTGGCGATCCGCGAGATGCAGGGCCAGGGGTACCTGCCCGACGGCACCACCCGGCTCTCGCGCGGCGGCGAGCAGATCCGGCACTTCATGGGCACCTCCACCTTCGCCGAGTACACGGTGATGCCCGAGATCGCCCTGGCCAAGATCAACCCGGAGGCCCCGCTCGACCGGGCCTGCCTCTTTGCCTGCGGCCTCTCGACCGGCCTCGGCGCCGCGATCAACACGGCCGCGGTCGAGCCGGGCTCCACCTGCGTGGTGTTCGGGGCCGGGATGGTCGGGCTCGGTGCCGTCGCGGGCTGCCGGCTGCAGGGGGCCGAGCGGATCGTCTGCGTCGACATGTCGGCCGACCGGCTCGAGCTCGCGCGCGGCCAGGGGGCCACCGACGTCCTGGTCGGCGGCCCGGAAACGGTCGCAACCATCCTCGAGATGACCGGCGGGTTCGGCGCCGACTACACCTTCGAGGCCACGGGCAACGTGGCCGTGATGCGTCAGGCCGTCGAGGCGGCGCGGATGGGCTGGGGGCTCGCCACGGTCGCCGGCGTCGCGGGCAAGGGCGAGACCCTCGACGTGGTCCCGCGCCTGCTGATCACGGGGCGGCGGGTGGCCGGGTCGTCGTTCGGCGGGGTGAAGGGCCGGGTGGGCGTGCCGGCGCTGATCGAGCGGTGGCTGGCCGGCGAGATCGACGTCGACCCGTTCGTCTCGCACCACCTGAAGCTCGCCGACGTCAACCGCGGCTTCGAGCTGATGGAGGCCCAGGACGGCATCCGCAGCGTGCTGCACTTCTACTGAGCGGCGTGGACGCGTTCATCTGCGTCACCTGCGGGACGCAGTACCCGCCGGCCGCGGAGCCACCCGGCGAGTGCTCCATCTGCCTCGACGAGCGCCAGTACGTCGGCCACGACGGACAGCTCTGGACCACGATGGCCGCCCTCGGGCGCGATCACCAAAACCGGCTGGAGCAGGTCGAGCCGGGCCTGATCGGCGTCGGTACCGAGCCTTCGTTCGCGATCGGCCAGCGGGCGCTTCTCGTCGCCGGGCTCCTGTGGGACTGCATCAGCCTGATCGACGCCGAGACGACGGCCGCCGTGCAGGCCGCGGGCGGTGTCCACACCATCGCGATCTCGCATCCGCACTACTACTCCGCGATGGTCGAATGGGCCGAGCGGCTGGACGCCCGCGTGCTCCTGCACGAGGCCGACAGCCGCTGGGTGATGCGACCCGAGCCCGCGCGTCGAGTTCTGGTCGGGCGAGCGCATGGACGCCGGCGACGGCCTCGAGCTGTGGCGGCTCGGCGGTCACTTCGAGGGCGGGACGGTATGCCTGTGGCGCGAGGGTGCGGAGGGCCGCGGCGCCCTGCTCTCGGGCGACATCGTGCAGGTGGTCGCCGACCGGGCGTGGGTCAGCTTCATGCGCAGCTACCCCAACCTGATCCCGCTTGCCGGAGCCGAGGTCACTCGCATCCGCGACATCCTCGCGCCGCTTCGGTTCGATCGCGTGTATGGCGCCTTTTGGGGTGCGGTCGTACCCGATGACGCCCACGCGAAGGTGCTGCGTTCGGCCGACCGCTACGTGCGTGCCGTCGGCGCCGGTCAGCCCCCGCGCGTCTGAAGGATCGACCCGATCGTGATCGTGACCGCGCCGATCGCGAGCGGCAGCAGGGCGTCGGCCTGGCGCACGACGCCGGTGATGCCGAGCGGCAGCGCGATCACCACCGCCGCCAGGTAGCAGATGACGGCAACACCCATGAACAGCGGTGAGAGAGAGCGGGCGCCCATACGGCGCCGACAGCTTAGAGCTTTTTGAACCGGCGGCGCCAGCCGCCACCGTCGTCGGGCTCGTCGGGCAGCGCCATGACGCGCAGACGGGCGAAGTCGACAGCGGGAGCCGGCTCGGCGTCCGGCCGCGGGTCGCGGGCCGCGAGCCGCTCCACCCGGGCGCGATTGTCGGGGTCGATCTCGACGAAGCTGCAGCCGACGATGAGGCGGCCCGGGGCGGCCGACTCGCGCACCGACGAGACCCGCACGTCGGCGTCGACGTGCTCGGCGAAGAACCGGCCGTGAAAGAGCAGCCGGTCGCCGGGGCGCAGGACGCGATTGGTGGCGAAGGCGACACCGTCGACCGAGAGGTCGACCATCGTGCCGTCGACGCGATCGCCGTCCACGACGTGCTGGCAGTTGACGGCCGCGAGCCACGCCATCCCGCCGGAGGGCACGCGCGGGTTGCGCCGGCGGCTGTCGTCGGCCACCACCTGCTCGGCACGGAGGCGGACGCGGGCGAGGTCGGGGCTGTAGTAGTCGGCCTCGTCCACCAGCAGGGACACGACCCAGGGCTCGCCGTCGGCCGTGACCAGGCGGCCGCGCAGACGCATCCCGCCGGCGACCGAGAGTCGCGGCGCGGTGACCCACACGGAGTCGCCGGCCATCCCTGACGGCTGCACGACGACGGTCGCACCCTCCTGAGACTCGAGGGCCGTCTCGAGGCCGGAAAAGAGCATCGAGATTGCCTGCTGACGAGAGAGCTCTGCCATCCTGCAAACGTCATCGGCGCAAGAGGGTCACAACATGAGCCCCGATGACCGCGCGCCGGCGCGGCCGTCCGAACCGGCCTCTACACTGCTTCACTGCTTCGGACTAGGGCCCCGGAGCTACCGCCTGGTCGACTGGTCATGCACATGTCCAGCCGGCGGTGTTTCTGCTGTCGAGTAAGGAGATGAAACCCTGAAGAACGTACTCACCGCCGTCTCGGTGCTGGCGGCAACAAGCTTTCACGCACCCAATGCAGTCGCCCTCCAACCGGGAGGGTTCGTCCCCTGGACACAGGCGCGGCACCCCAAGCTCGTCCATGAGCTGCGCCAGGACATCCGCCTCCGGCGGGAGCGCGCCGTCCACCGGGCCTGGAAGCTCGGCATCATCCTGCATCCTCACCGCCGCGAGCGGCTGACGGCCAACGTGGCCGCGCTGCGTGCGATGGACACGCGCTGGCACCTGCGGGCCCATCGCTACCGGCTGGCACTGCGCGGCCGCGCCCCGGTGTACGCCGCACTGGCGTGCATCCACCGCTACGAGGGCTCGTGGCGGTCGTACTCCTCGGCCGGCCCGTACTACGGCGGCTACCAGATGGACCCGGCGTTCGAGCGCCACTATGGCGCCACCTACATGTCGCTCTGGGGCGATGCCCGAAACTGGCCCGCATCGATGCAGACCGCCGCGGCCTGGCGGGCGACCCTCGAGGTGGGCTACTCGGCCTGGCCGACGTCGTCCGCGGCGTGCGGCCTGGGCTGACGGGTCGGATTTGATGAGCTAGTGAATCTTCACTAACCTCCCGCGAGCATGGTTTTGGAATGTGCCCGATTGACGGCGGACGAGCGTCGCAGCGCGATTCTCACCGCAGCCCGGCACGAGTTCGCGCAACGGGGCTTCCGCGGCGCGCGCACGGCGGCAATCGCCGCCGGCGCGGGCTGCTCGGAGCCGATGCTCTACAAGCACTTCCCGTCGAAGCAGGCGCTGTTCGCCGCCGTCCTGACCGACGCGACCGAGGCGATGAAGAACCTGGCCGACGCACTCATGGCCGCCTCGCCCGTGCCCGATGGCGGGCATGCAGGCACTGGCCGAGCGGGCCGCGGGCGACCCGCTGATCATCGAGACGATCCGGCTGCGGACGCTGGCCGCGTCGCTCGTCGACGACCCGGAGGTGCTCACCGCGCTCGAGGCGAGCCTGAACGAGGTGCTGCAGCGGATGACCATGAGGATCGCCGCGGGCCAGGCCGCCGGCGAAGTCCGCACCGACATCGACCCCCGCATGGCCGCCTGGATCGTGTACGGCTACACCCTGGCCGGCGGGCACGCCCATGCCGTCCACGGCAGCTCCGCGCTGCCTGAGTTCGTCACGGTGGCCGAGACGCTCGGCCGCCTGCTTCGCGTACCACTCCCCGAGGAGACGCTGTGACTGCCGACCATCCCAACCGCCGCTGGTGGACGCTGTTTGCGATGTGCTTCGCCCTGTTCATGATCATGCTCGACAACACGATCGTGAACGTCGCGCTGCCCTCGATCCAGCGCGAGCTGAAGACGACCCCCGAGAACCTCGAGTGGACGGTGAACGCGTACGTCGTCTCGTTCGCGTCCCTGATCCTGCTGGGCGGGAAACTGGGTGACCGGTTCGGCCGCAAGCGGATCTTCATGGTCGGCCTTGTGATCTTCACGCTGTCGTCGGCCGCCTGCGCGCTTTCGACGACCGACAGCGAGCTCATCGGCTTCCGGGCCGTGCAGGGCGTCGGCGGCGCGCTCCTGAACCCGCTCTCGCTCTCGATCCTGGTGGCCGCGTTCCCGCGGCCGCAGCTGCCTCAGGCGATCGGGATCTGGGCCGGCATCTCGGGCCTCGGCCTGGCGCTCGGACCGCTCGCCGGCGGCTTCCTGACGGAGACGTTCTCGTGGTCGGCGGTCTTCTGGGTCAACGTGCCGATCGGAGTCGTCGCCCTCGGCGTCACCTGGTGGGCGGTGAAGGAGTCGAGCGACCCGAACACGCACAGCCTCGACGTGCCGGGCACCGCGCTCATCACGGCGGGTCTGGCCACGCTCACCTGGGGGCTCATCAACACCGACACGCACTCGTGGCTCTCGGCGTACACGCTCACGTTTCTCGTGGCCGCGGTCGTCCTGATCGTGCTGTTCGTGATCTGGGAAAGCCGCGTCGCCGAGCCGATGATCCCGCTCTCCTTCTTCCGGGTGCGGGCGTTCTCGGTGTCGAGCGTCGTGGTGACCCTGATCGGCCTCGCGCTCTTCGGGGTGCTCTATTTCCTGACCCTGTACCTCCAGAACGTGAAGGGCTACTCGCCGGAGCAGGCCGGCGTGCGCATGCTGCCGACGACGATCATGATCCTGATCGTGGCGCCGCTGGGCGGCCGGCTCCTGAACCGGGTCGGGCCGAGAGCGATGATGACCGCCGGGATGCTGGCGGCGTCGATCGGGCTCTTCGGGCTCTCCCGCCTGCACGCGGACTCGTCCTACAACGCCATGTGGCCGTTTCAAATCCTGGTCGGTTCGGGCATGGCCATGACGATGCCCTCGGTGACGTCGACCGCGATGGGGGCGGTCGATCGGGCGCGGGCGGGCATCGCCTCGGGCGTCGTCAACGCCTCGCGCCAGGTGGGCGGTGCGCTCGGGATCGCGATGCTGGGCGGGATCGGCACGACCCTCTCCGCGAACGCGTGGACGAACAGCATCAGCGGCCTGCCCCCGGCGCTCCAGGCCAGGGCCGCGGAGCTGACGCCGCTGGTTCAGGGCGGCCAGGGCGCGCGCATTCTCGCGATCACCCACGTCCCGGCGGCCGAGACGGCGGCGCTGAACGCGTTCGTGCACGGCGTGCAGGGGGCGCTCCTGACCGGGGCGATCCTGACCTTTGCGGCGGGTGTCGTGGCCTTCCTGGGGCTGCGCGGCCTGCGCGCCGGCCAGGGTCAGGGCCAGGCCCAGGGGGGCGAGGCGCCCGAGCCCACGCCGGCGGCAGTGGAGATGTAGCCCGTGCTCGACCATGTCCAGGTGGCCATGCCGGCGGGCGGCGAGGATGCCGCCCGCCGGTTCTACACCGGACTGCTCGGCCTGGCGGAGATCCCCAAACCGGAATCACTGCGAGCGTCGGGCGGGGTCTGGTTCGAGCCGGGCCTGCACATGGGCGTCGAGGCCGACTTTCGCCCGGCCCGCAAAGCCCACCCGGGTCTGGCCATGGCCGACCTCGACGGAATCGCCGAGCGGCTGAGCGCAGCCGGGGCGGACGTGGAGTGGGACGAACGCCTCCCGGGCGTGCGCCGCTTCTACACCCACGACCCGTTCGGCAACCGGCTGGAACTGCTCGAAGCGCGATGAATATTTGGTGCCTGGCACCGGTTATTCAGAAGGCGCGCCGATGCGAGTTCGCAACGTGACGGGGCCCGCCGCGGCAGCCATCAGCGGTGCAGGTGTCACCGGGGGCGGCTGATAGGCACGGGCCCGCCGTGACCGGCGCGTGCTCGTCGGGCTCCAGCTCTTCGCCCTGCCGAACTCGGCGAGCGCGAGCCGCATGATGGTGATGAGGACGCATCCGAGGCCAACGCCGAAGCCGATGAGCATGATCCGGCGGATGCCGGACACGGCGCCAAAAAGCTCGATGAGGTTGTGCTGCGAGATCTCCACCCTCCTGGGCGATGGTCCATCATCGACACATGGGCTGGGACGCGGCTCCTCGGTATGTGGTAATGCGCACTAACCCTAGGGGCGCGGCGGTCGTTTGCGAGGAACGCCGCGTGGGTGACCGGCATGCGCTCGCCGAACAGCCGCTCGACCGCCGCCGCGTAGCTTCGGATCTCGCGCTGGGCGGTCTCGGCGTTTCGCAGCGAGAGGAAGTTCATCAGGCTGCGGGCGTTGACCGTCCAGTAGAACTGGGTGTAGATCGCGACCGGCAGCACGTTTCGCGCCACCTCCTTGGCGACGCCGCGCTCGAGCAGGTCGAGGTAGGCGGCGTAGGCCTGCTCGAACACCGCCCGCTGCGTCGCGCGGGTGTGCTCGGCCAGCTCCGGAGCCACCGGGTCGAAGCTGTAGGAGCCGGGCTTGCCGACCTGGGTGCGCACATCGGCCGCCTCGGGGACGTAGAACTCGGGGTCGAGCTGGGAGTAGCGGGCGCTCCACTCGTTGAACGACCCGATCCGGTGCCGGGCCCACTCGCGCATGACGAAGATCGGCAGCTTGACGTGGAACCGGAACGCGTTGTGCTCGAAGGGCGTCCCGTGTCGGTCGCGCATCAGGAAGCGGATCAGCCCGGCCTCGCGCTCCCCGAGCTCCTCCGAGCGCTGCGCGAACGACACCCGCGCGGCGTTCACCACCGACAGGTCGTCGGCCATGCACCCGTCCAGGCGCACGAAACCGTGGTCGAGCACGGGGATCTGGGCGGCTTCCACCTCGTCGGCCATCGTAACCCCGGCCACGGATGTGGTAGGTGTGTGCCATGCCGCGCGCCGCTGTCTGTCACCGGTTCGGCCGTCCGTTCGCAGTCGAGGAGGTGACGCTCGACCCGCCCCGGGAGGGCGAGGTGCGCGTGCGCATCTCCGCCTGCGCCGTCTGCCACAGCGACGTGGCCTACACCGACGGCTCCTGGGGAGGCCCGCTTCCGGCCGTCTTCGGCCACGAGGCCTGCGGGACCGTGGCCGAGACCGGACCCGGGGTCGAGGCGCTCGCGCCGGGAGACCGGGTGGTGGTGAGCCTGATCCGCAGCTGCGGCGCCTGCGCCCGCTGCCGCGAGGGCGCCCCCGCCCTGTGCGAGACCCGGTTCCGGCTCGACGACTCCTCCCCGATCAGGCTCGCAGACGGCACGCACGCCGCCCAGGGAATGCGCTGCGGCGCCTTCGCCGAGGAGGTGGTCGTGCACGCGTCGCAGGCGGTGCCGATCCCAGACGTGCTGCCGGACACGAGCGCGTGCCTGATCGCCTGCGCGGTCATGACCGGGATGGGGGCGGTCTCGCACGACGCGGCGGTCGCCCCCGGGGCGGCCGTGGTGGTGATCGGGGCGGGCGGCGTCGGCCTGAACGCCGTCCAGGCGGCCGCGCTGGCCCGCGCCGGGCAGGTGATCGCGGTCGACGTGGCCGCACCGAAGCTGCACGCGGCGAGCTCTCTCGGCGCAACCCGCACCGTCGACGCCTCGGCGACCGATCCCGTGGCGGCGATCCGGGCGGCGACCGGCGGCGCCGGCGCGGACGCGGTCATCGTGACGGTCGGGGCCGCCGCGGCGGTCGACCAGGGCCTCGCGTGCCTGCGCCGCGGCGGCACCCTCGTCGTGGTCGGGATGCCGGCGAACGGCGACCATGCCCGCTTCGACGCCGGCGCCCTCGCGCACGACGGCAAGCGCATCGTCGGCAGCAAGCTCGGCTCGTCGCGGCCCGAGCAGGACATCCCCCGGATCGCCGACCTCTACGCCGCGGGACGGCTCAAGCTCGACGAGCTGGTCACCGCGACCTACCCGCTGGAGGGGATCAACGATGCCTTCGCGGCGATGCGCCGCGGCGAGGCGATCCGAAACGTGATCGTGCTGTGATCTCGAGCATCGCGACCTTCTGCGACGAGTGGGTCGGATTCGTGCGGGTGCGCACCGATGACGGCGCCGAGGGCTGGGGCCAGGTCTCTCCCTACAACGCCGACATCACCGCCGAGGTGCTGCACCGGCAGGTCGCGCCGCACGTGCTGGGCGGCGATCCGGACGACCTCGAGGCCCTGGGCGTGCGTGTGCTCGAGGCCGAGCACAAGTACCCCGGCTCGTATGTCTGCCGCGCCCTGGCCGGAGTCGACACGGCTCTCTGGGACCTGCGCGGCCGGCGCGCCGGTGTGCCCGTGTGCGAGCTCGCCGGAGGCGCCGCCCGGCCGCTTGCCGCCTACGCCTCCAGCATGCGCCGCGACATCTCGCCGGAGGACGAGGCCGACCGGCTCGCCCGCCTGCGCGACGAGCAGGGCTTCGGCGCCTTCAAGATCCGGGTCGGCAGGGAGTGCGGCCACGACCGCGACGAGTGGCCCGGTCGCACGGAGGAGGTCGTCCCCGCCGTCCGCCGCGCGCTCGGTGACGACGCCCGGCTGCTGGTCGACGCGAACAGTTGCTACACGCCGGAACGGGCGGTCGAGGTGGGCCGGTTCCTCGAGCAGTGGGGCGTCGTGCACTTCGAGGAGCCGTGCCCGTACTGGGAGCTCGAGTGGACGGCCAGGGTCACCGCGGCGCTCGACATCGACGTCACCGGCGGCGAGCAGGACTGCCTCATGCACCAGTGGCGGCGGATGGTCGGCCTGCGCGCGGTCGACGTCGTCCAGCCCGACGTGTGTTACGTCGGCGGGTTCACGCGCGCCCTGGCCGTCGCGCGCATGGCCGCCGAAGCCGGCCTGCGCTGCGTCCCCCACTCGGCCAACCTGTCGCTCGTGACGGTGTTCGCGCAGCACCTGCTGTGCGCGATCCCGAACGCCGGGCCGTACCTGGAGCTTTCCATCGAGGGCCCCGAGTACTACCCGTGGCAGTACGACCTCTACGACCCGGCGCCGGTGGTGCACGACGGGCGGCTGCCGGCGCCCGTCGGGCCCGGCTGGGGGATCGAGATGAACCCGCGCTGGCTGGCCGCGGCGGCCCACCGCGAGAGCCGCCTCTAGGGGCGCAGCAGCCGGCCGCCGTCGACGACGAGGCTCGTGCCGGTCACGAAGTCGGACTCGACGCAGAACCGCACCGCCCGGCAGACATCTGCCGGCTCCCCGATCCGGCCGAGCGCGGTCTCCTCGGTCGCGCCGCGCTCACCGCCGGGCAGCAGCACCGGCCCGGGGGCGATGCCGCACACACGCACGCCGTCTCGCCCCCACGCCAGCGCGAGGCACTTGACCAGGTGGATCTGGGCCGCCTTGGCGGCGGCATGAGGCGTGAACAGTTCCCACGGCTGCAGCCCGGCCACGTCGGTGATGGCCACGATCACACCCCCGCCGGCGGCGGCCATGTGCCGGTGCGCCGCCTGCGCCGCGAACATGAATCCCTTCGCGGTCGAGTCGAGGGCGGTGTCCCAGAGCTCCTCCGAGACGTCCGCCGGCGCGACGGGCTCGAAGCCGGCCGAGGGGCAGTAGACGACCACGTCCAGGCCGCCGAACGCAGCGGCCGCCGTCGCGACCAGCTGCGCCAGCTGCGCCGGGCGGCGCGCGTCGGCGGCGATCGCGGCCGAGCGCACCCCGAGCGCCGAGATCTCTGTTCGCGTGGCCTCGGCGGCGTCGGCGCTCGAGTGGTAGCTGATGGCGACATCCGCGCCCGCCGCCGCCAGATCGAGGGCAATTGCCCGTCCCACCCGGTGCGCGCCGCCCACGACCAGGCTGCGGCTGCCATGGAGGGCGGGCATGGGTGAGTATGCTAACGAGCGGGTATTGAGAGAGCGAAAACGACTCCCGGAAGGAGACCGTCATGGCGTATGAAGTTCCGGATCTTCCCTACGCGTACAACGCGCTCGAGCCGCATATCGACGAGCAGACGATGCGCATCCATCACGACAAGCATCACCAGGCGTACGTCGACAAGGCCAACGCCGCGCTGGAGGGCACCGAGTGGGCGGACAAGCCCGTGAACGAGGTGCTCGCAAACCTGTCGTCGCTGCCGGCCGCCAAGCAGGGCCCGGTGCGCAACAACGCCGGCGGCCATGCCAACCACTCGCTGTTCTGGACCGTGCTCTCGCCGTCCGGCGGCGGCACGCCCAGCGGCGACCTCGGCGCCGCGATCGACTCCGCCTTCGGCGGCTTCGACGCGCTCAAGCAGCAGCTGACCGACGCCGGCGTGAACCGCTTCGGTTCCGGCTGGTCGTGGCTCGTCGTCGACGACGGCGCGCTCAAGGTCACGAGCACCGCCAATCAGGACTCGCCCGTGAGCGACGGCCAGACGCCGATCCTGGGGATCGACGTGTGGGAGCACGCCTACTACCTGAAGTACCAGAACAAGCGCCCCGACTACCTGGCCGCGATCTTCAACGTGATCGACTGGTCCGCGGTCGCCGAGCGCTACACCGCCGCCCGGTCGGCTCACGCCGCCGCGTAGCTGACTCGACCAGCGGGTGGGCCGAGCGCCGGCCCACCCGCTGCCGTCATACTTGCCCGCGTGGCGACGGTCGTGTTCTTCCCGGAGGGGGCGTTCGGCCCCACCAACAACTGCGTCGGCATCGGCGACGTGCTGCGTGCGCGCGGCCACCGGGTCGTGTTCATCGTCGAGGAGTCGTTCGCGGGCACCCTCGAGGCGCGCGGGTTCGAGGAGCGGCTGATGCGCCTGGGCCCGAAGCCGGAGGTCGAGGAGGCGCCGGGCCAGTTCTGGAAGGACTTCATCCGCGACACCGCGCCCGTGTTCCGGACGCCCACGATCGAGCAGCTCTCAGGGTTCATCCAGCCGACCTGGCAGGCGCTCGTCGACGGCGCCCGGTACGTCAACCCGCGGCTCGAGGAGATCATCGCCGAGCTCGAGCCCGACGTGATCTGCGAGGACAACGTGCCCAGCTTCCCGGCCCTGCCGGCGTGCGGCCGGCCATGGGTGCGGATCGTGTCGTGCAATCCGCTCGAGGTGCGCGACCCGGCGATCCCGCCCGTCTTCTCGGGCTATCCGACCGCCGATGACTCCGGGTGGGCCGAGTTCTGGGCCGAGTACGACCGCGTCCACCGCCCCCTGTGGACCGAGTTCGACGCCTTCTCGCAGGCGGCCGGAGCGCCGCCGTTGCCCGATCTCGAGTTCATCCACGCCTCGCCCCACCTCAATCTGTACGTCTACCCGGCCGAGCTCGACTATCCCCGGTCGCGGCCGCTCGACTCGACCTGGCAGCGGGTGGAGTCGTGCGTGCGCGGCTCCGACGAGGCGTTCGAGATCCCGGAGAGCCTGCGCGACGGCGACGGCGGCCTGGTCTACCTGTCGCTCGGCTCGCTGGGGTCGGCGGACGTCGACCTGATGCGGAGGCTGGTGGACGTGCTGGGTCGCACGCCGCACCGCTACATCGTCTCGAAGGGCCCCCAGCACGACCAGTACGAGCTGGCCGGGAACATGTGGGGCGAGGAGTTCGTGCCCCAGCCGTCGGTGCTGCCGCTGGTCGACCTGGTGATCACCCACGGCGGGAACAACACGACCACCGAGTGCTTCCACTTCGGCAAGCCGATGATCGTGCTGCCGCTGTTCTGGGATCAGTACGACAACGCCCAGCGGGTGGACGAGACGGGCTTCGGCGTGCGCCTGCCGACATACGACTTCGGCGACGCCGACCTGGCCGACGCGGTCGACCGGCTGCTCGCCGACGCCGACCTGCGCCGGCGCATGGCGGCGATCGCCGCGCGGCTGCAGGCCGCGCCGGGGACGGTGCGGGCGGCCGACCTGATCGAGCGTGTCGCCACCGACGCCTGAGCAACTCGCCGCCGAGCGCTGGTTCGGCGGCAAGGCGGGCGCAATCGCGATGGTGGAGGTGGAGGACTCGCTCGACCTGGGCGACGGCGCGACCCTCTCGATCCTGCTGGTGGACGGCCGCGACCGCTACGTCTGGAGCGAGGGCCCGGTCGCCTCGGCGATCGCAACCCCCCACCCCCAAGCGGGGACAGTCCCCGGTTGTGGGCGGTGGGTGTTCTGTCACACCGGCGTGACACCTGTCCCGGCCGGCGAGCGGCCGATCGGCCTCGACCAGTCGAACACCTCCTATGTGGTCGGCGAGCAGCTGGTGGTAAAGCTCTACCGGCGCATCTGGCCGGGCGTGCACCCCGAGGTCGAGCTCGGCCGGTACCTGACCGAGACGGCGGAGCTTGACTGCGTGCCGGCGTTCGCCGGTTCGCTGGAGTGGCGCGACCACGCCGTCGCGCTCGTGCAGGAGTACGTTCCCGGCGCGGACGGATGGGAGTGGGGCGCAGACGCGATCATCGCGGGCGACGTGGCCGACATCGCCCGGCTGGGCGCCGAGAGCGCCCGCCTGCACGCCGCGCTTCGGGCGTACGGCACCCGGGCTGCCACCGCGGCCGACCGGCACGCCTGGCGCACGTCAGGCCGAGGCCCAGCTCGAGCGCGCAATCGCGATCGTCCCGGCCGGCGTGGCCGCCGAGCTGCGCGAGTACCGGCCGCGGATCCTGGCCGAGCTCGCGGCGCTCGAATCCGACACCGCGCCGGTCGCGCTCCAGCGGGTGCACGGCGACTTCCACATCGGCCAGGTGCTGCGCACCGCCGCCGGCCGGCTGGTCGTGGTCGACCTCGAGGGCGAGCCGACCAAGCCGGTGGCCGAGCGCTCCCGGCCGGGGCCGGCGCTGCGCGACGTGGCCGCCATGCTGCGTTCGTTCGACCATATCGGCCGGTATGTCGAGCACGATCGGCGACCGGGCGAGACAGACGCGATCGAGGACTGGATCGGCCGGGCCCGGACGGCCTTCCTGGAGGGCTACGGACCCGTTGACCACGACCTGCTGCGGGCGCTCGAGGTCGAGAAGGAGACCTACGAGTTCATCTACGCGGCCGAATTCGTGCCGGAGTGGATGTACGCACCGGTGGCCGGAATGCGCTGGCTGATGGCGGACGATGGCTGACCTGCACCCCGAGCTCTTCGCCGCCGACGTGCGGACGGCGGTGGGGGTGCTCTCCCAGCCGCCCGCCGACCTCGAGCCGCTCGAGCCGCTCGCCAGCCGGGCGCGGCGGGTGCTCTTTCTCGGCATGGGCAGCTCGCGCTTCGCCGCGCTCGACGCCGCCACCCTCCTGCGCTCGCACGGCGTCGACGCGACCGCCGAGATGGCCTCGACCGGCCTGCCCCAGCCCCCAAGCGCCGACACGCTCGTGTTCGCGATCTCGGCCACCGGCGGCTCGCCCGAGACGGTCACGGCCATGCGCCGCCACCTCGGGACAAGCATGGTCATCGGCGTCACCGGCCGCGCCGCCAGCCCGATCGGGCAGGAGGCCGACACGTGCCTCGCGATCGCGGGCGACGGCCCGAGCGGCGTTGCCTGCGCGAGCTACCGGAGCACCGTGGCGCTGCTCCAGCAGGTGTGCGGCCTGCTCGCACCCGTCGCAGCGCACGGTGGCCGCGAGCGCGCGGCCGAGGCGGCCGCGGGCGTGCTCGACCGCAGCCACGAGTGGCTGCCGCAGGCGGTTTCACTCCTCGCCCCCGGACCCGTCCACGTGCTCGCCCCGGCCGAGCGGATCGGCAGCGCGGAGCAGTCGGCGCTCATGCTGCGCGAGGTGCCGCGCATCCCCGCCTACGCCTGCGAGACGGGCGACTGGTCACACGTGGACGTCTACCTCACCAAGCGCCCCGGCTACCGGGCGCTGCTGCTCCCCGGCTCGCGGTACGAGGCCGAGGTGATGGAGTGGGCGGCGCAGCGCGGCTTCACCGTCGTGGTGGCAGGCGGCGCGATCCCCGGCTCGGCACTCGACATCGTCCTGGGCGCGGACGGACCGTTCGTCCGCCCGCTCGTCGAGACGCTCGTCGCCGAGTTGATTGCCGCCGAGCTCTGGGCGCTGCACCCCGCCTGAGAGTCAGGCGCTCCTCGAGCCAGGCCCGGGCGGTGGTGTGTGCCGAGCCGCCGTTTCGGTGCTCGAGGTCGGATCGCAGCTCGGCCACCCGGCCGTGCCGCTCTGCCAGGACGTCGTGATTGTGGATCGTCTCGTGGTTCACCTGGCGGGCGAGCAGGAAGCAGCCGTCGGACAGGTCCGGATAGTGCTCGAGCGCGCCGGCGATCATCAGCCGCACGGAGTCCTCGACGAACCGCGGATGCAGATGAGCCTGCTCGACGACGTACAGCTCGTCCGGTCGCTTGAGGAGCTCAAACACCGGCGCGCTCATCGACTGCTCGGCGATCGCGATCAGGTCGCGGGCGTCGATCTCGCGCCGCGTGCCGATCATCAGCGTCGCCTCGGCGCGCTGGTTGTGGGTCGCCGCCGGCAGCATCCCGAAGATCTCCTCGATCTGGCCCTCGTCGTAGCCGGCCTCGGTCAGCCGCTCGCGGGCGCGTTCGCGCACGAGCCCCTGCGCGCACGGGCAGGCGTTCAGGCCCCGCACCTCGACGCCCACGAGCCGGCGGGCGCTCGCGCCGTTGGCCAGCGCCTGGCCGACCAGGTGGTAGATCTCCTGCGTCGGCAGGTCGGACACGGGCGTGCGCCGCGTGACCGGGAACTTGGCCCGGATCGTGACCTCGGAGCGCACGGCGCCCTGGCGCTCGACGACGCGCGCGGCGATGTGCTCGGCCAGATCCTCGACGTGCAGCGCCTCGCCGATCACGACCTGGTCGATGCACTCGGCCACCGTCTCGGGGAAGCGCGACATGTGCACGCCCTTCTGGCCGGGATCGAGGTCGACGAAGCAGTCGACCTGCGCGTAATAGAGCAGCTCCGAGCCGGAATGGGCGATCCGGATCACCTTGTGCACGCCGGTGACTCCGGCGCGGGTCAGGGAGAGGTGGACGTCGGGCTCGGCAGCCTGCAGGTCGTGCGCGAAAGTGGAGTGCTCAAGCATGGCCACCATGGTACCGGGTCGGCTGGGTCACTCCCGTAACAACCGTGACAGACGCCGGTCGGCGAGCACGCGCCCGCCGGTCTGGCAGGCCGGGCAGTAGAACACGGTGTGCTCGTCGAACGACACCTGCCGGATCGCCTCGCCGCAGCGCGGACAGGGCTGGCCGAGGCGATCGTGGACGGCGTAGCCGCGGTCGGCCTTGGTGGTCAGGCCGGCGCTCGACAGCGGCACGAGCCGCTCGACCGCCGCGCCGAGCACGCCCACGATCGCGGCATGCAGGCGCCCGAGCTCCTCGTCGGAGAGCGTCGCCGAGCGCTGGTAGGGCGAGAGCATCGCGGCGTGCAGGATCTCGTTCGCAAACGCGCGCCCGATGCCGGCGATCGCGCGCTGGTCGCGCAGGAAGGCGTGCAGCTGGTGCGGGCGCGCCTCGAGCGCGGCCCGCAGCGCGGCGGGCGTGAACGCCGGATCGAGCGGCTCGGGGCCGATGTGCGCGAGCTCGGCGGCCAGCGCGTCCGGGCGCAGGAGCCAGACGCCGGCCCGGCGCTTGTGCCCCGCCTCGGCCATCACCAGCTCGAGGCCCGACGTCGAACACCACCGCGAGCCGCGCCGTCTTGGGCCGCGCCGATCCGACGCTCAGGCGACCGGCCGACATCAGGTGCACCATCAGCGTGTCGCCGCCAGAGGCGGTGAACAGCAGCCGCTTGGCGCGGCGGCCGACGGCGCTGAAGCGCTGGCCGTCCAGCGAGGCGAGCGGCGGGTCGATCGTCTTCAGGGTCGCGAAGTGGGCCACCGGCACGGCCGCGATCGGCTCGGCGGTGAGGGCGTCGCGCTGCGCGATCACGAACGCCTCCAGTTCGGGAAGCTCGGGCATACACCGAACGCTACCGGGCCGCAACGCACGTCACATGCCCGGCGCGATAGCGTCTGCGCGTGCTCGAGCCCGGCATCGTCACGGCCCACCGAAACGGCTTTCCCGAGAGCCACCACCGCGTGCATGCGGTGGTGGTGAACGCGGACGGCTCGCCGATCGCCTGGTGCGGCGATCCCGGCCGCGTCACGCACGCTGCGATCGGCGGCCAAGCCATTCCAGGCCGACACACTGGTGGCGTCCGGCGGGCTGGATGCGCTCGGGCTCGACGACCGGGTGCTGGCGGTGATGTGCGCGTCGCACAGCGGCCAGGACATCCACGTGGCCGAGATCGAGCGCGGCCTGCGGGCATGCGGCCTCGACGCCTCGGCGCTTCAGAACTCGCTGGGGACGCCCGAGGAGCGGATGCGCCACAACTGCTCGGGCAATCACCTCGGCTTTCTCGCCAACTCCGTTCACCACGGCTGGCCGACGGTCGGCTACCGGCGCCCCGATCACCCGTCGCAGCGGGCGGCGGTCGCGGTGATGGCGGCGCGCTCCGAGATCGCCGCCGAGGCGATCCCGACCATGACGGACGGCTGCGGCGTGGTCGCGTTCGCCCTGCCGCTCCGGGTGATCGCCACCATGTACGCCCGCCTGCCGGACACGCTGCCGCGGCAGTACGCGGCGATGACCGCCCACCCCGAGCTCGTGCGCGGCGACGGCGATCTGGACACCGAGGCGATGCGGGCGATCCCCGGCTGCGTGGCGAAGGGCGGCGCCGAGGCCCTGTCGTGCTTCGGCCTTCCACGGGAGGGGATCGGGATCGCGATCAGGATCGACGACGGCAACTCCCGCGCGAGCGCGCCGGCCGCCCTCGCCGTGCTGCGGCAGGTGCTGGGATGGGACGCGCCGCCCGCCGGCCTGGCGGCACTGGCCGAGCCCGTGCTGCCCAACACGGTGGGCGATCCGGTGGTGCGGCTGCACGCCGATGTGACCCTAGGCAACGGTGTGTGACCGACCGCGGCTCGAAACCGGCACGAGCGTGCTTTTGGAAAGTTCCTTGCCGAGGCTGATAACCGCTTGTACACTCCGCTCGTCTGCGATCCGCTTTGTCTCTCCAAACGGCCGATGCGGGGCCCTGCTGTTCCCTCACCGGCCGAGCGGTGCGTTCTTGGCGTTCGCGAATTCTGTAACCGAAGCATTCGGGGGGGCCCATGCTGACCGTCGATATCTCGCTCCCGGAGATCGAAGAGCTCAAAGCTCTGGTGCAGGAAGGTCACGAGAAGGGCTACCTCACCTTCGACGAAGTCGCCGCGACGCTCGAGGAGATCGAGCTCACCAAGGAGCAGCTCGAGGACTTCTACACGTACCTGCTCGACCACAACATCGAGCTCCTGGATGCGGAGTCGCGCCAGACGGCGCAGCAGGACGCGGTCTTCCACGGCGAGAAGCCGCCCGAGCTCGACCTCACCGTCGAGCCCAGCCTCGACTCGCTGCGGCTGTACCTGCGCGAGATCGGCAAGGTCTCGCTTCTGACCGCCGACCAGGAGGTGAGCCTCGCCAAGCGCATCGAGCGCGGCGACATGCTCGCCAAGCAGCAGATGATCGAGGCCAACCTGCGCCTGGTCGTCTCGATCGCCAAGGGCTATCTGGGTCGCGGCCTGAGCTTCCTCGACCTGATCCAGGAGGGCAGCCTGGGCCTGATCCGCGCGGTCGAGAAGTTCGACTACCGCAAGGGCTACAAGTTCTCGACGTACGCCACGTGGTGGATCCGCCAGGCCGTGACGCGCGCGATCGCCGACAAGGCGCGCACGATCCGCATCCCCGTGCACATGGTCGAGAAGCTGAACCGGGTCGTGCACATCGAGCGCCAGCTCGTGCAGCGGCTCGGCCGCGAGCCGCGGCCCGAGGAGATCGCCGCCGAGCTCGGCATGACCACCGACGAGGTGCGCGAGATCCTGCGCATGGCGCAGCTCCCGGTCTGCCTCGAGAAGCCGATCGGCGAGGAGGAGGAGTCCGAGCTGGGCGACTTCGTCCCCGACGAGCAGGCCGTCTCGCCGTTCGACTCCGCCACGATGACGCTGCGGCGCGAGGACATCGACCGCGCGCTCGACTCGCTGCCCGAGCGGGAGCGCAAGGTGATCGAGCTGCGCTTCGGCCTCAAGGGCGAGCAGCCGTGCACGCTCGAGGAGGTCGGCCGCGCGTTCGGCGTCACCCGCGAGCGCATCCGCCAGATCGAGAACAACACGCTCAAGAAGCTCGAGGGCCTGCCCGAGGCCCAGGCGCTGCGAAACGCCGAGTAGAACGGCCGTCTAGAATCCCGCGTCCAGCACCCGGGAGGGTGTCCGAGTGGCTAAAGGAGACGGGCTGTAAACCCGTTGGCTCTGCCTACGTAGGTTCGAATCCTGCTCCTCCCATGAACCCGGCTGTGCCACAATCCCGCGCGTGAACTGGCAGGCCCTGCTCGACGTGGTGCATCCGGCGCGGCCCGCGTTCTCGCCCGACGGCGCGATGATCGCCTGTGCGGTCGAGGCCAACTACACGCTGCCGGGAGCGGCCGCCCGCAGCCGCATCTGGATCGCGGCTGCCGACGGTTCCGGAGCGCGCGAGGCGACCCGCGGCCCTGGTGCCGACACCGCCCCGGTGTGGTCGCCGGACGGGAGCACGCTGGCGTTCCTCTCCGACCGCGATCATGCCGGGCAGCGCGCGGTGTACCTGCTCGACGGCGGCGTCGGCGAGGCACGCCGTGTCGGCGAGGTGCCGGGATCGGTCGAGCAGGTGCGCTTCGCGCGTGACGGCCGGACGGTGATGGCGCTCGCGGCCGACCCGGGATCTGACCGGGCCGGGGCGGATTCGGCCACGCGCATCGAGGCTGGTGAGGACGACGACCCGCGGGTCGAGCGGGCGGCCCAGTTCTGGCGCCGGCTCTACCGGATCGACACGGCCACCGGAGAGACCACCACCGTCGGGCTGGACGGCGTCAACGTGTGGGAGTTCGACTGGCGCGGCGGGCTGGTCGCGGCGATCGTGTCGGACGACCCGTCCGAGAGCGGCTGGTACGCGACCCGGGTGGCGCTTGTCGACGTCGATCGCGGCGTCGTGCGCGATCTGCACGCGCCGGCCCACCAGGTGGAGGGCGTGAGCCTTTCGCCCGACGAGGCCCGGGTCGCGTTCATCGAAGGCTTTTGCTCCGACCGCGGCCTGCTGGTGGGCGAGGCGGTCGTCGTCTCGACCTCGGGCGGCGCCGCGAAGACGCTCGCGCCCGAGCTCGACGCGGGCTGTCTGGTCTGGCGGGACGAGCGATCGCTGTGGTTTGCCGGGCAGCGCGGGGCGGGCTCGAACTGCGGCACGATCGACGTCGAACGCGGGGGCGCCGTTCTGTGGGAGGGCGACGTCTCGATCATGTCCGGGTGGACGCCGTTCCTGACAGCCGCGCCGGACGGGCGGCTCCTGGCAGCCGCGTTCAGCACGTGGGACGCACCGCCCGAGCTGTGCGTGTTCGACCCGTCCGCGCCGGCACAGGGCTGGCGGCCGGTGACGACGCTCAACCCCCAGGCGGAGCCGCCCCCGGGCCGGTGCGAGCGGCGCACGTGGCGCTCGGATGAGTTCGAGATCGAGGGCCTCCTGCTGCGACCCGAGGATGCCGGTAACCGGCTGCCGCTGATCGTGTGGGTGCACGGCGGCCCGACGGGAACATTCGGGTTCGAGCATCCCAGGGTGCACCACGCGGCGCTCCTGGCCGCCGGCTATGCGCTGCTGCTGCCCAACCCGCGCGGTAGCTCCGGCCGCGGCCAGCCGTTCGCCCTCGCCAATCTCGGCGACATGGGCGGCGGCGACCTGCGCGACATCCTCGCAGGCGTCGACGCGCTGGTCGCCGAGGGGGTGGCGGATCCCAACCGGATCGGGATCGCCGGCGGGAGCTACGGCGGGTTCATGGCCGCCTGGGCCATCACACAGTCCGACCGCTTCGGCGCCTCGATCCCGTTCGCCGCCGTGACCGACTGGCTGTCGTTCCACAACACCACCAACATCGGCCGCTTCGACGAGCTGTTCCTGGACGCCGACCCGTACGAGGCGGGCGGCGAGTACTTCCATCGCTCACCGGTCGCCCACGCGCGCGCGGTCACGACGCCGACCCTGGTCATGCACGGCGAGCTCGACCTGTGCGTGCCCGTCTCGCAGGGCGTCGAGTTCCACCGGGCGCTGGCCGAGGCGGGCGTCGAGACCGAGCTGGTCATCTACCCGCGCGAGGGCCATGGCTGGCGCGAGCGCGAGCACCAGCTCGACGGCTGCCGGCGCATGGTGGAGTGGTTCAGCCGCCACCTGCGGGGCTGACGACCAGCACCGCCGACCCGCTGATCTCACCGGCGGCCAGCCGCTTGAGCGCATCGGCGGCCGCCGCCAGCGGGAACTCCTGCACCTGCGCCCGGATCGGCACCTCGGCGGCGAGCGCCAGGAACTCGGTCGCGTCGGCGCGGGTGAAGTTCGCGACGGAGCGGATGCAGCGCTCCTGCCACAGGAGGTCGTAGGAGAAGGCGGGCATCTCGTCGAGGTGGATCGCGTTCACCGCGACAGTCGCGCCGGGGGCAAGCGACCGCAGCGCGGCCACCACCACCGACCCGACCGGGGCGAAGGTGACCGCGCCGTCGAGCGGCCAGGGCGGCGGGTCGTCGTAGCCGCCGGTCCAGGCGGCACCGAGCCGCGTGGCCAGCTCGCGCTCGCGCTGCGACCGGGCGAACACCGCCACCGTGCACCCCTGGTGCAGCGCGACCTGGATCGCCAGGTGGGCGGAGGAGCCGAAGCCGTACAGCCCCAGGCGGCCGCCCGGCCCGACCCCGGCCAGGCGGAGCGACCGGTAGCCGATGATGCCGGCGCAGAGCAGCGGCGCCGCCTCGAGATCGCTGAACCCCTCGGGCAGCGGGAACACGTAGTCGCGCCGGGCGGCGATCAGCTCGGCGTAGCCGCCGTCGGTCGTCCAGCCGGTGAACTCGGCGTTCGGGCACAGGTTCTCGAGGCCGCGGCGGCAGGCCGGGCAGGTGCCGTCGGCGCCGTGCAGCCACGCCACCCCCACCCGCTCGCCGGTGCCCGCGATCCGCCCGACCACCTGGTGGCCGGGGATGACCGGCCGGCGCCGCATCTCGAGATCACCCTGGACGATCTGCAGATCGGTGCGGCAGACGCCGCAGGCGGCGACCTCGATCACCACCTCGCCCGGCCCCGCCACCGGATCGGCGACCTCACGCTCGACGAGCCGGCCGGGCCGCTCAAGCACGATCGCACGCATGCCGTCACACTATCCGCGAATGCGCGCATGAGCTTTGGCATCCTCACCCTGATCGTCGCCTGCGGGCTGGTCGGCCCGCTGCTCTCGGGTGCGTCGCGGCTCACGGTGCCCGTCGTCGTCGGCGAGATCACGGCGGGGGTGCTGGTCGGGCAGACCGGCCTGCGCGAGATCGACCCGGCCGATCCGACGATCGTGTTCCTCTCGAGTGTGGGCTTCGCAATGCTGATGTTCGTGGTCGGCACGAAGCTGCCGCTGCGCGACGCCGGTCTGCGGCAAGCCCTGCGCCGGGCCGCGATCGCAAGCGTGCTCTCGTTCGTAATCGCCCTGCCCGGCGGATGGCTCCTGTCGCACGTCACCGGGCTCGGGCATCCGGCCATCTTCGTGCTGCTCCTGGCGGCGTCGAGCTCGGCTGTGGTGATGCCGATCGTTCAGGAGCGCGGCCTGACGGGCGGCGAGATGCTGCTGGTGACGGCGTGGGTCGCCGTGGTCGACATCGCCACCATCGTCGCCCTGCCGCTGGCACTCGAGCCGTCCCAGGCGGCCCGGATTGCGGGCGGGGGCGTGCTCGTGACGGTGGCGGCGATCGGCCTGTTCCGGTTCATCCACGTGACCCGCTACCACCGGGTCGTCACCGCACTTCGCCGCGACTCCAAGCTGCGCGGATGGGCGCTTGACCTGCGCCTGTCGCTGGTGGTGCTGTTCGGCCTCGCGGCGCTCGCAACCCGGTTCAACACGAGCATCCTGATCGCGGGCTTCGCGGCCGGCATGATCGTCGCCCTCGCCGGCGAGCCGCGCCGCCTGACCAATCAGCTGGTCGGCCTGGCCGAGGGGTTCTTCATCCCCTTCTTCTTCGTCGCCCTCGGGGCCAGGCTCAACTTCCGGTCGCTCGCATCCTCGCGCACGAACATCGAGCTGATGGCGCTCCTGGCCGCAGCGATCCTCATCTGCCATCTGGCGGTGGCGATCGTGATGCGCATGCCATGGCCGGCCGGCATGCTCGCATCCGCGCAGCTCGGACTGCCCGCAGGCGTGGTGTCGCTGGGGCTGACCGAGCACGTTCTGACGGCGGGAGAGGGTGCGGCGATCGTCGCCGCGGCGGTGATCACGCTCGGCCTCTCGAGCCTGGGGGCGGTGCTGCTCTCGCGCACCCTGGCCCCGGAGCCGGGTGCAGCGCCTGCGGCGTCCGGCTGAGTACAATTTGGCGATGGCCGATCCGGCCCCCCGCCCCTGGTACGCCGAGCACGTCGACCGCTATCTCGCCACGAACGGCGAGGACGGCCACGACTGGAACGGCAAGCCCACCCTGCTCCTCACCACCCGCGGCCGCCGTTCGGGAGAGCTGCACACGCTCCCGCTGATCTACGGCCGCGACGGGGACAACTTCCTGATCGTCGCCTCCCGCGGCGGCGCGCCGAAGCACCCGAGCTGGTACCTCAACCTGGTCGCCGAGCCCGAGGTCGGCCTGCAGGTGCGCGACCGCGTCCTGACCGCCCGCGCCCACACGGCCGACCCCGACGAGAAGCGGCGGCTGTGGCCGGTGATGGCAGGCATCTTCCCCGACTACGACGACTACCAGAAGAAGACCGACCGGGAGATCCCGCTGGTCGTGCTCGAGCCCGTCACACCGTGAGCCGGTTCAGCGCCCGCAGCTTGTTGGTGGCGTCGAGCGCCGCAACCTTGTAGGACTCGGCCAGGGTCGGGTAATTGAACACCTGGTCGATCAGGTAGTCGACCGTCCCGCCGAGCCCCATCACGGTCTGGCCGATGTGCACCAGCTCGGTCGCGGCGGTGCCGAACACGTGCACCCCGAGCAGCGTGCGCTCCTCGGGGGCGACCAGCAGCTTGAGGATGCCGACCGAGTCGCCCAGGATCTGGCCGCGGGCAAGCTCGCGGTAGCGCGACATGCCGATCTCGTAGGGGATCCCGGCCGCCGTCAGATCCTCCTCGGTGCGGCCGGCGAAGCTGATCTCGGGGATCGTGTAGATGCCGATCGGGAGCAGCTCGCGCATCGGCCGCGCGTCGACGCCGAAGGCGTGGGCGGCCGCCAGCCTGCCCTGCTCGAACGATGCCGACGCCAGGCTGGGAAAGCCGATCACGTCGCCGACGGCATAGATGTGCTCCACCGCCGTGCGGTAGTGCTCATCGACCTTGATCCGGCCGCGGGAGTCGGCGTCGATACCGGCCGTGTCGAGCCCGAGGTCGGCGGTCGCGCCCTGGCGGCCGGCCGAGTACATGACCGCGTCGGCGGCGATCCGCTTGCCGCTGGCGAGGGCCGTGAGCGTGGCGCCGTTGTGCTTCTCGACCGACGTCACCGTCTCGCCCAGCCGGAACACCAGGCCGAGGTCGCGCAGGTAGTACTGCAGCGCCTCGACGACCTGGTTGTCGCAGAACTCGAGCAGCCGCTCGTTTCGCTCGACCACGGTGACGCGCGTGCCCAGGGCGGCGAAGATCGAGGCGTACTCGATCCCGATCACCCCGGCACCGACGACGACGAGCGTCGAGGGGATCTTCGCCAGAAGGAGGATCCCGTCGGAGTCGAGGATGGTGGCCTCGTCGAACTCGACCCCCGGGGGCCGGGCGGGGGCGGTGCCGGTCGCGATCACGATCTTGTCGGCCTCGACGGTGCGCACGTTGCCGTGGTTGTCGGACACCGCGACCCGGTGGGTGTCGATCAGGCGGCCCTGTCCCGGCAGCACCCTGACGTGGTTCCGGGCGAGCTGGTTTCGGATCACGTCGACCTCGCGGCCCATCACCTGCTGGGTGCGCCAGACCAGGTCCTCGATGGTGACGTCCTCCTTGACCCGGTAGCTCTGCCCGTACAGCCCCCGCTCGGACAGGCCGGTGAGGTAGATCGCGGCCTCGCGCAGCGTCTTTGACGGGATCGTGCCGGTGTTGGCACACACGCCGCCGATCGCGTCGCGGCGCTCGACCACCGCAACCGAGGCGCCCACCTTGGCCGCCTGGATCGCCGCCTTCTGCCCGGCCGGCCCGGAGCCCACCACCACGAGGTCAAACCGGCTGCCTTCCATCGGGCGATGCTACTCGACGCCGCGCGTTGGCCGAGCGGCCTTCACCGGTCGGACACCGCCGCGGCGGGCGGCAGGACGCGGGAATACGCCGTCAGCTCGTCGACCGCGTGGGCGACCTCGAGCAGCGCCCGCTCGGCGAACGGCCGCGCCACCAGCTGCAGCCCCACCGGCAGGCCGGCCGCCGTGAGCCCGGCCGGAATCGAGATCGCGGGGCAGCACGTGACCGTCACCCGCGAGCACGACCGCATCCACTCCAGATAGGAGCCCATCGCCACGCCGGCCACCTCGACCGGGAACTCGGTCTCGATCGGGAACGGCTCGACCTGCGTGACCGGGCAGGCCAGGTAGTCGTAGCGCTCGAAGAACGCGCCGACGCGGTCGCCGAGCTCGGCGTGCAGCCGGGCGGCGGCCACGAGGTCGGCCGATGTGAGCGCCCGGCCGCGCTCGATGTTCCAGCGCAGCGTCGCCTTCATGCGGCCGCCGTCGCTGTCGTAGAGATCGCCGAGCGAGACCGCGAACATGAACGCCCGCCAGGTCTCGAACACGTGGTCGGCGCCGGTCAGGTCGGGCTCGTCCGAAACGACGTCGAGCCCGATCTCGCCCAGGCGGCCGACCGCGGCCTCAACCGCGGCGATGCACGGCCGGCTCGAAGGGCAGGCCGCCGAGCGACCGGCTCCAGGCGACCCGGCGGCCACGCAGGTCGGCATCGAGCGGGCCGGCCAGGTCGAGGGCGGCGGCGCGCTGCGAGAGCGGCGCCCGCGGATCGGGCCCGGCCATCGCGCTCAGAAGCAGCGCCACGTCGGCGGCCGTGCGGCCCATCGGCCCGTCGACCGAGAACGGCAGCCAGGGGGTGAGCGACGGCCAGTCCGGGACGACGCCCGGCGTCGGCCGCAGGCCCACGAGGCCGTTCCAGGCCGCCGGGTTTCGCAGCGATCCGCCCAGATCGCCGCCGTCGGCGAGCGGGACCATCCGGCAGGCCAGGGCGACGGCGCCGCCGCCGCTCGAGCCGCCGGCCGAGCGGCTCGTGTCCCACGGATTGCGGGTGGCGCCGAACACCGGGTTGAACGTGTGCGAGCCGGCGCCCCACTCCGGCGTGTTGGTCTTGCCGACGACGATCGCGCCCGCGCCCTTGAGCCGGGCGCGCGAGCAGCGCGTCCGTGGCGGGCACGTGGCCGCGCGAACGACGGCGAGCCGTAGGTGGTGCGAATGCCGGCGGTGTCGACCAAGTCCTTGTGGGCGATCGGGAGGCCGTGCAGCGGCGGCAGCGGCCCGCCGGAGGCTCGCAGGCGATCGGCGGCGTCCGCAGCGGCGAGTGCGTGCTCGGCGGCGACCGTCACGATCGCGTTCACGGCCGGGTTGATCGGCTCGATCCGCGCCAGCGTCGCCTCGGCAAGCTCGACGGCGCCGAGCGATCCGTCCCGCAGCGCGCGGGCCTGGGCGGTCGCGGGCAGCAGGCAGGGGTCGTCAGAGCCCATGGCTCACGCTACCAGTCCGGGTCAGCTCTGGGTGAGGCGCTGGAGCAGCGGGACGGCGGCGTCGAGCGTGCCTGCTCGTCGTCGGTGAGCTGGGTCGCGATCGCCTGGGCGAGCCAGCCGTCGCGGCGGCGGCGGTCTTCTCGCAGCGTGTCGCGGCCGTGCTCGGTGAGCTCGATCAGGATGCAGCGGCGGTCGATCGGGTCGGGCCGGCGGCCGACCATGCCGTCGGCCTGCAGGTCGGCGATCGTCTGGGCCATCGACTGCGGCCGCACGCGCTCGGCTGCGGCCAGCGCGCTCGTCGTCTTCGGGCCCTCGCGGTCGAGCCGGCTCAGCACGGCCGCGTGCGAGATCGGGAAGTGGTGCTCGGCGCGCAGGCGGCGGATCAGCTGGCCGAGCACGATGCGCAGCTCGCTCGCAGAGCGGGTGATGTCGGGTGTCGGCGCCATCGCAGAATCATGCAGGTAAACTGTGCAGTCTACCTGGTGTATTTCGCGCTGAATCGAGGCTGAGGGTGGAGCGGGCGGACGACCGCTACAAGTGGGTCGCGCTCTCGAACACCACGCTCGGCGTGCTGCTGGCGACGATCGACGCCTCGATCATGCTGATCGCGATGCCCGACATCTTCCGCGGCATCCAGCCTCGACCCGCTGCAGCCGGGCAACAGCTTCTACCTGCTGTGGATGATCCTCGGCTTCCTGATCGTGTCGAGCGTGCTGGTGGTCAGCCTCGGCCGGCTCGGCGACATGTTCGGCCGCGTGCGGATGTACAACCTCGGCTTCGTCATCTACACGCTCGCGTCGCTGCTGCTCGACGATCGACTGGATGACGGGCGCGCCGGGCGCCGACTGGCTGATCGTCTTCCGGATCGTGCAGGGCATCGGCGCGGCGTTCCTGATCGCGCAACTCGGCCGCGATCCTCACCGACGCCTTCCCCGCCAACCAGCGCGGCCTGGCGCTCGGGATCAACAACGTGGTCGGGATCAGCGGCCAGTTCATCGGCCTCGTCCTCGGCGGCGTGCTGGCCCCGATCGACTGGCGGCTGGTGTTCCTCGTCTCGGTGCCGTTCGGGCTCTTCGGCACGATCTGGTCGTACCGCAAGCTGCGCGAGATCGGCGTGCGCCGCCGGCGCCGATCGACTGGGCGGGCAACCTCACCTTCGCGATCGGGCTGGTGCTGGTCATGATCGGCGATCACCTACGGGATCCGCCCGTACGGCACGCACACCATGGGCTGGACGAGTCCCGTTCGTGCTCGCGCTGCCTGATCGGCGGCGTCGCGCTGCTCGTCGTCTTCGGCGTCGATCGAGACGCGCGTCGCGCGACCCGATGTTCCGGCTGCCGCTGTTCCGCATCCGCGCCTTCACGTTCGGCGTGCTCTCGAGCTTCCTGTCGGCCATCGCCCGCGGCGGGCTGATGTTCATGCTGATCATCTGGCTGCAGGGGATCTGGCTGCCCGAGCACGGCTACAGCTTCGAGCCGACGCCGCTCTGGGCGGGCATCTCCATGCTGCCGCTGACGCTCGGGCTTCCTGCTCGCCGGGCCCGATCTCGGGCTATCCTCTCCGACCGCTACGGCTCGCGGCCGTTCGCCACCGGCGGCATGATCGGCGCGGCGGTCGAGCTTCGTCCTGCTGTCGACTGCTGCCGATCGACTTCTCCTATCCGGCTCTTCGCGGCGATCCTGCTTTCTGATGGGCCTCTCGATGGGCGCGTTCGCCTCGCCGAACCGCGCCGGGGTCATGAACAGCCTGCCGGCCGGGCACCGCGGCGCCGGCGGCGGCATGAACCAGACGTTCCAGAACTCCGCCCAGGTGCTCTCGATCGGCATCTTCTTCACGCTGATGATCATCGGCCTCTCCGCCACGCTCCCGCACACGCTGGCGGCGGGCCTGGAGGCGCACGGCGTCCCCGCGGCGACCGCCACGCAGGTCGCGCACCTGCCGCCGGTCTCGGTGCTGTTCGCGGCGTTCCTCGGCTACAACCCGGTCAAGGACGCTGATCGGCCCGCACGTCCTCAGCCACCTGTCGACGCGCGAACGCGACCGCGCTCGGCGGCCGCGGCTTCTTCCCGCACCTGATCGCCGAGCCGTTCCACTCCGGCCTGCACGAGGCGTTCGCGTTCGCCGTCGTCGCCTGCCTGATCGCCGCCGCAGCGTCCTGGTCGCGCGGGCGCAAGTACATCGCGATCGAGACGCCGTTCGGCGGCGACGGGGCGGCCGCGGAGGCCGACGAGCCGGTCGACGCGGACGTGCTGGCCTAGCGCGTCAGGGCGCGGTCATGCCGGTCAGCGTGCGTTCGGCCCACGCCTGTTGCTTGGCTCCCGGCTTGCGCCGGCGGCCGAGCGCGGCGAGCAGTTCGGGGCGTGCAGCAGCCGGGTCGGCGAACGCCCGGCGAAGCGTGCGCTCGACCTCGCCGACCTCCTCGCCCTCGAGCAGCAGGTCGACGATCGTCCGCGCCGGCGTCGTCACCGGCAGGTGCATCCCCGAGGCGATCTGACACCAGGCCCAGTCGTCCGCGCCGAGCCGCGCGGGGTGGATCACCATGTCGGTGCGGCGGCTGCGCTGGCGGGCCTGGGTCAGCTCGGCGCAGCTCCGGGATACGCGTGCCGATCCCGAGCAGCCGCGCGGCGCTGCGATGGCTGACGACCGCGTCGGGTGCGCCGCCGCGCTGCCACGGCAGGCGGCCTCCAGCGATGGCGAGCCAGGCGCTCGCGACGTCCTCGAGCTCGGCGTCGGTTTCGGCGGTTCCGAGGCCGTAGACGCTGCGGCGAAGATGGCGGAGATGTCCGTCGGCGGCGAGGTCGGACAGCTGGTTTCTGGTCACCCCGGCGAGCACGACCTGCGCCGCGCTCACGAGGCCGCCCTGCTCGGCCGCGATTGGGGCAAGCGCGCTGAGGACGCCGGCTCGTGCCATCGCGCGCAACATAGTTGCCGAGGCCGATTTTGGCCTAGACTCCGCCTCTCGCCCTCTTAGCTCAGTTGGTAGAGCACTTCCATGGTAAGGAAGGGGTCAACGGTTCGAGTCCGTTAGAGGGCTTGGGTGTTTTCGGCGTGGTTGCGGGGAATGCGGCTCCTCGCGAGCGGGGATGGCAGAGCCGCTCGGGGCCGGTGGGGGCATACTGGGGGCACGAGCGCGGCTTTTTCAGGGACCGTGGATCCTCGACTCCGAGGGTTCGGGCGTGTCATACCCCGCCGTTGTGGCTGGATCGTCTCGCTCCGCCGACGGATCGCTCAGCTGAACTCTTGGAGGCCATTCGACGCCCCCAGCTAACGCCCGTCGTACCGTCGAGGGGGTGACCCACACCCCAGCGATCCTGCGCCGGTCGGCGGAAGCGCTGCCACTCACCGACCTCCACCGCCAGCCCAAGGGCAGTCAGCGTGTCCACATCGCGCCGATCCAAAGTGTGCGAGCGGGGCTGGATGAGCGTGGAGTCGCGGGAGCCGGGTTTGCGTGTGTCCGGTAGGATCCGGACGCATGCCGAAGGTCACGATTGCGCTGCCGGCGTATCAGGCCGTGACGACCCTGGCGATGACTGTTGCGGACATTCCCGCGGGCGTGGCGGATGAGTTGATCTTGGTCGACGACGCAAGTACCGACGGCACGGCAGCGCTGTCTCGTGGGCTTGGGATACCGACGTATGTGCATGCGCACAATCGTGGCTATGGGGGGAACCAGAAGACCTGCTATTTGCGGGCTCTGGAGCGTGAGACGGACATCGTTGTTCTCCTTCACCCCGATTATCAGTACGACCCGAGGGCGGTGCCGCTACTCATCGCCCCGATCCTGTCAGGCGACGCGGAGATGACCTTTGGATCTCGCTTCGCCGGACTTGGTGATCCTCGGGCGGGCGGGATGCCGCTATATCGCTACGTGGGGAATCGCGTCGCCACGGTGGCCGAGAACGCGCTACTGGGATCGCGTTTTACGGAGCTGCACTCCGGCATGCGCGCGTATTCCCGGTGGTGTCTGCTGCGGCTGCCGTTCCTCGGGTATAGCGACGACTTCGCGTTCGACACGCAGTTGCTGATTGACGCGATCACGGGCGGATTGCGTGTGGTGGAGGTTCCCATCCCGACGCGGTATTCGCGCGAGTCGTCTTCGATCTCGGTTGGGCGGTCGCTGCGCTACGTGGCGTCCAGTCTGACCGCGTGCGCACAGACGTCGGCGGCGCGGGGCCGGCGTGGCCGCCGCTGGCCGGTCTCGAAGGCGGTGGCGCGGCCGCTGCGACCGCCGAGGGGCGAGTGGGTTGCCCAAGAGTGTGTGCTGTGCCATGGCATGCGGATGGAGCTTCTGTTTGAGGCGAACACGAATGGACCGGCGGACGTGGGCGAGTTCTCGTGCACCAGCAACCGGCTCGCGGAGCATGACGACATCCTTCGCTGCGTTGAGTGCGGGATGATCAGCTCGCGGCCGACATTGGATCGCGACGATCTGGTGGACATGTACGCGTCATCTCAGGACCAGAACTACCTGGCCGAGGCCGCCGGCCGCAGGGAACTGTTCGAGTGGGTGCTTGACCGGATCGGCGGCTATGCGTTGGGCGGGCGGCGGCTGCTGGAGGCTGGGGCCAACATCGGTCTGTTCCTGGATGTCGCCACCGGTCGAGGATGGCAGGCGCGAGGGGTCGATCCGTCCCGCTGGGCGGTGGCGGAGGGTCGGCGCCTGTTCGGCGTCGACCTGATCGAGGGGGCGGTTGAGGGAATCGAACCCGACGGTGGGGATACCGACGCCGCCGTGATGCTTGATGTTCTCGAACATGTCGCCGATCCGGTCGCAGCACTTGCGGCGCTGCGCAGTGTCGTGGACGACGAGGGTCTGCTGGCGCTCACGACCATCAACTGCGAGAGCCTGCATTCACGGGTGCGACGAGGCTCGTGGCCCTGGTACATCCGGCCGCACCTGCACTACTTCACTCCGGCGACGTTACGGATGACGATGGAGCGGGGCGGATTCGACATGGTCGACTATCGGATCGTGCCCCGATCGTTTCATCTCTCCTACGTGGTCGGTCGCGGCCGGAGCAACCTCGGCGCGGCCGGTCGGCTTGGCGAACGGGTCGCTGAGCTGTGGGACCCGCGATTGCCGTTCGGCTTGCTCGGCGACGTCGTACTTGCCATCGGCCGGCCGCAGCCCACCTAACACCCCATGCGCTCCCGGCTCGCGACCATGTGGGCTCGGTTGGGCTGGGTGCCTGGGCCGGTGTGGGCGGGGCTGGTGCTGGCGGCTCTCGAACTGGTCGCGTTCTGGCGGCCGCTGACCGGAGGCGGCGTCCTGTCTGCCGCCACGGCCACGTTTGGGTTCGTCCCCTTCCGCGCCTCGGCCCCGGCCAATCTGGGATCGTTCTACAACCCGCTGCTGGGAGACAACGCCCGCGAATATGTCCCCTGGCTGATGTTCGCGCGTGATTCGCTGCGGTCGGGCGTTCTGCCGCAATGGAATCCCTATGTGCTGGCCGGGTCGCCGTTTCTCGCCAACCAGCAGTCGACGCTGTTCTCGCCCGTGAACTTGCCGGTGTGGCTGCTTCCGTTCGACTACGGCATCGGCTTCGCGGCGGTGCTCAAGCTGTGGCTGGCCGGGCTGGGGACGTTCCTGGTGGCGCGGCAGTTGCGGCTTGGATTCTGGCCGAGCTTGGTCTCGGCGGTGACCTTCGGTTGGGCGCCGTTCCTGATTGTCTGGAACCAACTACCCACCGTGACCGACGTCTGGGTGGCGTTCCCATGGGCGGTGCTCGCGTGCGAGCGACTGTGTCTGCACGGGCGCCGGGGATCTGCAGTCGGCCTGGCGGCGGCGCTGGCGGTGGCACTCACCGGGGGACACCCGGGGAGCCAGATCCACGTCTACACGGGGGTGGCGCTGTACCTGGCGATCAGGCTCGCGCTGCTTGAAGGGCTCGGCCGCCGGCAACGGCTCCGGCGCCTTGCCATGGGCGTCGCGGCAATGGGGCTCGCGGTGGCGATCGCCGCGGTCACGCTGCTGCCGTCGGCCATGCTCGTGCCCGACTCGGTCGCCCTCTTCACCCACACCGGGGGAGGTGCCGTCAGGCCGCTTTCGACGCTGCGCACGATCGTATTTCCGGATTGGTGGGGACGGCCGAGCGGGCGCTCGGTGCCGGCGCCGTCCAACTTCACCGAAGCCACCTTCTACGTCGGGGCGGCGCCCCTGCTGCTGGCGGCAATCGCCCTGCTGCGCCGCGACTGCTGGCGGGCGAAGGCGGCCCCGGCGGCCATGGTCGTGCTGGGATTGGCGGTGCCGCTGGGTGTCCCCGGCATCCACACGTTCTTCGCCGACACGCCGCCGTGGAGCCGCGTGTTCGACAGCCGCATGATCGCGTTCCTGGACTTCGGAGTGGCACTGCTCGCGGGCTTCGGCGTCCGTGACCTGCTCGACCGCGACGGGGCAGGGCGGGCGTGGGTCGCGGCCGCGGGGGGCGTGATTATCGCAATCGCCGGGGTGGTGGCCGTCGCGCCGACTGCCCGCACGGTGCACCTGGTCGAGCGGCACTTCCTGCACGGGGTGTCGTACGCGTCGGCGTCCGTGCTCGCGCTGACGTCGGTTGTGTGGTGGGCGGGGTTCACGGTGGTCTTTGCCGTCGTGGTTGCCTTCCATCGGCGCCTGCGAGAACCGGTGATCGGCGTCCTTCTGGTCGCGCTGGTGGCGGCCGACCTCGGCCATTTCCTTTACGGCTATCAACCGGTGGCGCCCGCCCGCGACGTCTACGGGACGACTCCGCACTCGGTCGCGTTCGTGCGCCGCCATCAGGGTCCCTACCGTTCGACCGCGATCGCCGGTGCGCTGCCGGCCGACATGGGCATGGTGTGGGGCCTGCGGGATATCCGTGGCTATGACCCGCCGCTTCCGACGCTGCGGTATTGGCGGTTCTTCCAACGAGGCTCGCCGGCGGGCCCGCCCGACGGACACCCGCACTTCTTCAGGATCACGGCCGCCAATCGTCGGGTACTCGACGCCCTCAGCGTCCGTTACATTCTGACGCGTCCCGGCGCGAGGGCGCCCTCGCTGTCCGGGTTTCGCATCGTCTACCGTGGCCGCGACGCCACCGTGTTTGAGAATCTGCGCGCTCGCCCCCGAGCGTTCGTACCGGAACGGAACGGCAGCGTCGCGTTCGTACACGACGGCGATGGGACGGTGTCGCTGGCGGCGCGGATGCGGCGTCCGGGGACGGTCGTCCTCGCCGATCAGTTCGCGGCGGGGTGGAGCGTGTCGGTCGACGGCCACGCCGCCCGTCCGCTCCGATACGACTCGGTGCTACGCGCCGTCGCCGTGTCCGCCGGGCGGCATCGGATCGTGTGGCGCTACCGCACCCCCGGCCTGACCGCCGGGGCCCTCATCAGCTTCGCCGGGCTCATCCTTGCCGGAATCTGGCTGGCAGCGCCGTGGCGCGTGTTCACGTCCGTCGGAACACGGATCGGTTCGCGGCTGCGCTGAGGTCGGAGTGAGTTGCGAAAACCGCGGCCTCCTCTCCGCGTGTCCAATCGTGCTGGAGTGCCTTTCTGGTGGAATGCGCTCGATGATGAGGCTCCGATCGATCCGACCGCCCGTGGTCGAGGGGGTGGTGTTTGTCGCCGTGGCCGCGCTTGCGACGGTGTACGCGGAGCGCCAGATCCTGTTCACGCCCCACGTCTATCAGAGCGATGCGCTCCTGCTCGAGTACTGGATGCGGCAGTTCCAGGATCCGCGGTTGTTCACCGATCCCCTCACGCGCGCCCTCGTCCACACGGGGTACGTGCCGTTTGGCATACGGGGCCTCTACCTGGTTGCAAGCTACGTGATGGACCCCATCCGCTTCGGAGCGTGGGCCGCGGTGGTGGTGGCCCCCTTCTCCGCCTGGCTGGTGTTCCGGATCATCCGCGAGCACACCGCGTGGATTCCTGCCGGCGTGGCTTGGTGCCGCGCTCTTTCTCCTGCCCTGGAGCAGCGAAAGGTTCAGCGGCACTCACGCCCGGGCGTTCGCACAGCCAATCGTGCTTCTGACCCTCTACCTCGTCCTCCGGAGACGGATCCGATGGGCAGCTGTGGTACCTCCGGTGGGAGCGCTGCTCTACCCGCCGGCGTCGATCCTCGCGGCCGGGGTGCTGGCGGCCTCCGCGCTGGGGCTACGCGGACGCCGGCCGACGATCGACCGCAGGCTCGCCACGATGGCAGCGGCGTCCGTCTCCGCGGTGCTGGTGGTGCTCTTGACTCCCCGGCTGGCCGGACTGCCGACAAGCCAGCTGATCAGCGCGTCGGCGGCTCGCCACTACCCCGAGTTCGGCCCCCACGGGCAGATGATCTTCTTCCGAAAGTCCGTCTGGCAGATGCTCAGGGGACGCTATTCAGGGTTCGACCTCAAGGCGGGCGGTAGCGTGCTTCTGACTGCGACGGTCATCACGCTCGCGCTCCGGCCGAACAACGTGCGGCTTGTACGAAAAGAGGTCTGGGCGACGGCGGCAGTCTCACTGATCCTGTTCGGCCTGAGCTGGGCGGTGCTGTTCCGCCTGTACCTTCCGAACCGGTACACCTATCCGCTGACACCCGTCTGGTGCATCGTGTTGGGCGTGTGCTGGAGACCGACGTGGTCCACGCTCGCGCGTCGCATGGGGACACTGTCGTTGGCGACGGTTGCGGTTGTTCTGCCCGCCGCCATCGTCTGGATCGGCGTCAGGTGGCTAAAACTCGGGCCCCAACTGTCTGTGACCGGGACCCGGCGCCTGCTGGACAGCGGAGCCGAGACCCTCACTTCGTCCGCGCTCATCGGGGCGGCGCTCTGCGTCGCCGCGATCCTCTGGAAGCGCCGGAGCGGGACGCGTCGGTCGCTCGTGGCACTTGGATGCACAATCTTCTCGGGAGCTGTGCTCGTCGGCGCCGTGACGGGCGCCGGCGGCGGACGGGACTCCATCGTGTGCGGCCAGCCGCGTCTGCAGGCCTACCTGCGATCGCTTCCAAAGGACGCGATCATCGCCGGTGACCCGGTGAAGCTCGACTGCGTTCCCATCGAGTCGCAGCGCGCAGTCGTCATCTCGAGAAAGCTCTACCAGCCGGTCGACGCGAACTATATGAAGGTCATCCGACCGCGCATGTTCGCGATGCTGAACGCGTATTACGGATCTTCCCAGCAGGAGATCGCCAATCTGTACTCTCGTTACGGAGCCGATTATCTTGTCGTCCAGCGGTCGCTTCTGACCGCCCGTACGGCGCTGCCGGCGTACACGAACATGGCGCCATTCGAGAAGCTCATCAACACCTTGCTCACCAAGAGCTCCACCCGGGCCGCACTCAGCCTGCCCGCTACCTGCGCCACCTGGAAACGAGGTGAGCTGACCGTCTATGAACTCCGGTGCGTCAGCCGTGCCCGCTGAACGAAGGATTCGCCGGCCGCCCGACTTGCCTGGTCCGGAGGGTGCCCCCGGAATGACGAACGCACGGACTGGCCGTCCTTGAACGATCCGCGGCGGATGTCGGGTTGCGGCCGCACCGTCCTCGTCCAGCGGAGCGACGCCGGAGCCGACCGCCTCGACGCCGCCGTCGCAGCAGTCCGCCGCGAACGTGAGCGACTGCTCGGACACCTCGACGAGGCCCGCAGCCATCTTTCGAGGCGGCCGGCGTGACCCGCGAGACCGACCACGACGCCGCCCTCTCACGCGCTCGGAGCCGGTTCGAGGTGATCCTCAGACAGCAGGGCGAGAGCATCTGCATCGCGTCGCTCCCGCTGATGATCGAAGAGATCGCCGCGGACCAGGCGGGCGGCGACGCCGACCTCGAACGCGAGCTGATTGCACAGCTGCGACGGCGCGTCAACCTCTCCGTGTAGGACTGCCGGCCCTGCCGCCAACCGTGTGTCGAGCATCACACATCGTCGGTGACGCACGCCGATGAGCAACATCCGGCCGCGTTTTAGCCTGCGATCCATCACATCATCAGCGGCCGAGATCAACCAGCCGGTCGGTCGCTCCACCGTCCCGAGGAGGGTGACCATGACCTCGTACATCACCAAGATCACGACCTGCGTGGCAACCCTGGTCGCCATGGCTGCGATCGGCGCACCGTCGGCTCTGGCGATGGCCGGCGAGCAGTCCGTGCCGCCGAACGTCATCGCCGTTCCGGCAGCTCCAGTCGCGACGTCGCTGCCCAACCTGCCGCCCATTCCGGGAGTCAAGATCGAGACGCACGCGACGGCCGCGGCGCCGCAGATCGCATCCGGGGGCGGTGGCTTCGATTGGACGGACGCCACGATCGGCGCGCTCATCACCGCCAGCGTGGGTCTCATCCTGATGGGGCTCGCGCTCACCGTCCGCAACCGCCAAGAGGCCGCCGCGGCCTAGCCGACCTCGCCGGCCGGAGCAGGCACCGCGAACACCGGGGGCCGCCCTCACCAGGGCGGCCTTCGCATTATTTTCCCGTCGCCCGCCCTTCCCATCTGGACGCGATGAAGCGGAGCTACGCTACGAGCGGCCGCGGTCGGTGGTCGGTCGAGCACGGAAGGTGCGGGCGGTGTCGGATTGGTCGCTCAAGATCACCGCCTCGCCGGTCGACGCCGGTTGTGTGTGGCTTCGGCTGGGGGGGAGTCTCGGGCTGGCGAATTCGGATCGCGTGCTCCTGGCCGTCGGAGCGGCGCTGGCGGATGCCGACGTGGAGCGGATCGAGATCGACTGCTCCGAGCTCGAACGGCTCGATCCCGACGGCACCCACGTGCTGTTCGAGGCGGCGGAACTGTGTCACACCTACCGGGTGTCCATGGACGTGCGGATGGGCAGGCACGGACGGATCCTCAGCGCTGACACCTTCCGCGATGCCGTTGCGCAACCCGACGTGCAGCCCGGCTTGACCAGCGCGCTGGAGGCGTATCGCCTGGCGGCTCGCACGGCTGCCGAAGGTTCGATGCTGGCGGTGCGGCGGGCGACGCGGCGTCAGCCGGGCCGCGGGTAGGCCGGCCGGAGTTGATGCTGCGCCCGTCTGGGGGCACAATCCGGTGTGGGATGGGTGACGTCGGCGCACGTCTGCGGGACACGCGCGAACGGCTCGGGATCGGTATCGATCAGATCGAGGCGGAAACCCATATTCGGGTGAAGTACCTCGTGGCGGTCGAGGAGGAGCGGTTCGACGCGCTGCCCGGACCGGCCTATGTGCGCGCCTTCGTGCGCGACTATGCCGAGCAGGTCGGGCTCGACCCCAAAGAGCTTGTGGCCGAGCTGGACACCCGCCCCGAGCTGGTTGAGGAGATCGTCATGGCGCCGCCGCGCCAGGTGGTCGCCGTGCCGTTGCTCGACCGGCGGACGCGGATCGCCGCGTGGGTGGCCGCACTTGTTGTCGCCGTCGTGGTGGCGGTCGTCGCGGCCATCGTGTATCTCGGGTCAGGCGGCGGCTCGTCCTCCGCCGGCGCGGGACGGGCCGGAGCCACTCACCCCGGGCACACCGCGCCCCCGGCCACGGGCACTGTCCCGTCGACGCCGGCCGGAAGCGGCGCCGCGGCCCCACCGCCGGCACGGCCGCGCGCGCTCGTCATGTCCGCAACGCGGGGCGACGTGTGGCTCCTCGTGCGGGCGGGATCGGCGACCGGGAAGGTGCTCTACCAGAGCACGCTTGCGTCGGGCCGGCGCCTGACCTTTCTCCGCCGGCGGCTGTGGGTGCGCGTCGGGGCTCCCTGGAACCTGGCGGTCACGGCGGGACGGCGGCGGCTGGTCGTGCCACTGCAGGCGCCGGGCGACATTCTGGTGACGGCCACGGGGGCGCGGCTCACGGCCTGACCAACCCTCGGGGGCGCCTTCATCCCAACGGGATGAGGGGGAACCTGGCAGCAACCGGTGATCATTCAAACACGATGGGCGATGCCACCACCGAGTTCTTCGAGGGGCTTGCGAGCCGTGGGCACGAGCCGGCGCTCGAGGGTGCCAAGGGGACGATCCGGTTCGAGGTCACCGACGGCCGGCGCACCGATCACTGGGTGGTCGTGATCGACCAGGGCGATGTCTCGGTGTCGCGCGGGCAATCGGAGGCCGACGCCGTCCTGCGGACGGATCCGGCGACGCTGGATGCCATCGTCACCGGGCGGATGGCCACGCTCGTCGCCTTCCTGCGCGGGCTGGCGACGGTGGAGGGGGATCCGGAGCGGGTCGTCGTGTTCCGGCGCATGTTCCCGGGCCCGCCGGACTCGCATGGCCCGCGGCGGGCGTCCGCTGCGAAGGCGTCGTCGTGAGCGCCGACCTCGTCAAGATCCTGGACGGCAACACGTTCGTCGTGAGTGACGACCGCGGCGACATCGAAGCGTCGCGGACGGATCCCACCGGATTGTTCTCGTTCGACACGCGCTTCCTCTCGAAGTGGGTGCTCACGGTCGACGGCACCCGCCTGAACGCACTCTCCACCGACGACCTGCAGTACTTCCAGGCCCGGTTCTTCCTCGTCCCCGGCACGGGCACGGTGTATGTCGACTCGAAGCTCACAGCGATTCGCACCCGGTCGGTCGGTGACGGCTTCCACGAGGAGCTCGTGCTCATCAATCACGACGAGAAGCCGATCGACCTGACCGTCCGGATCGATGCGGGGGCCGATTTCGCCGACCTGTTCGAGGTCAAGGATGCGCTCAAGAAGAAGGGCACCTACTCGGCCGAGGTGGGCGACGATCACGTGCGGCTCGTCTACGAACGCGAGACGTATCGGCGCGAGACCCTGATCTCCGCGACCGCTCCGGGGCGCTACGACAGGGACGGCATCAGCTTCGATGTCCACCTCGAGCCGAAGGAGCAGTGGCTGACGCATCTCGACGTCGTCACCGCACTGCTCGGCGGAGGTCTGCGGCGGACGCGCCCCAAGTACGGGCCGGGCAAGACGCAGGCCCGCCCCAACATGGAGAAGGACCTGGAGGCCTGGATCCGCAGTGCGCCGCAGCTCGAGTGTGACTGGGAGCCGTTGAAGGCGACCTACCGGCGCAGCCTGGTCGACCTGGCGGCGCTGCGCTTCTCGCCGCCGATCGCCGCTGGTGGCAGCCTTCCGGCGGCCGGCCTGCCGTGGTTCATGACCATGTTCGGCCGCGACAGCATCCTCACCAGCCTGCAGTCGCTCCCGTTCACGCCGGAGCTGGCGGAGGCCACCCTGCGCTCGCTGGCCGCGTGGCAGGGAACCCATGTCGATGACTTTCGCGACGAGGATCCGGGCCGGATCCTGCACGAGATGCGCTACGGCGAGATGACGGCGTTCGAGGAGCGTCCGCACTCGCCGTACTACGGCAACGCCGACGCAACGCCGCTCTTCGTCGTGCTGCTCGACGAGTACGAACGCTGGACCGGCGACACGAAGCTCGCGCGACAGCTCGAACGGGAGGCGCGGGCGGCGCTTCGCTGGATCGACGAGTACGCCGACCTGATGGGCAACGGCTATGTCTGGTATCAGCGCCGCAACGAGAAGACCGGGCTCGAGAACCAGTGCTGGAAGGACTCGTGGGACTCGATCTCCTACCGCGACGGTAGGTTGCCGGGCTTCCCGCGCGCGACGTGTGAGCTGCAGGGCTACGCCTACGACGCGAAGATCCGCGGTGCCCGGCTGGCGCGGGTGGTCTGGAAGGACCCGGCGTTCGCGGACCAGCTCGAGAAGCAGGCGGCGGATCTCAAGCGCCGCTTCAACCGCGACTACTGGGTCGAGGACGACGGCTATTTCGCGCTCGCGCTGGACACCGAGGGCAACCAGGTCGACGCGCTCGCATCCAACAACGGCCACCTCCTCTGGAGCGGCATCGTCGACAAGTCGAAGGCCAAGAGGGTCGTCGGGCACCTCATGGGTCCCCGCCTGTTCTCCGGGTGGGGAGTGCGCACGCTCGCGGAGGGCGAGGAGCGCTACAACCCGATCGGATACCACGTCGGCGCGGTGTGGCCCTTCGACAATTCGTTCATCGCGTGGGGGCTGCGCCGGTACGGGTTCGCCGACGAGGCGGCGCAGATCGCCGCCGGGATCCTCGATGCCGCCGAGTTCTTCGAGGGGCGCCTGCCCGAGGCGTTCGGCGGCTACCCGCGGCCGCTGACCCGCTATCCGGTGCAGTACCCGACGGCGTGCAGCCCGCAGGCCTGGTCGACCGGCGCGCCGCTGCTCTTCCTGCGAACGATGCTCGGGCTCGAGCCGGTGGCCGACCGCCTCCTCATCGATCCCGCGCTCCCGCGGGGCATCGGCCGGATCGAGCTACTCGACATCCCGGGCCGGTGGGGGCGGATGGACGCCTTCGGCCGCGGCCGGGTCAAGGTCGAGAAGGTCCCGGGCCTGCGCCAGGAACTGGGCGTGGCGACGCCCGCGCCCAAGCCCCGCCGCCGCTCTCGTCGCAGCTGACGCTCGGCCTGGCTACGCCGGCAGGAGCCCGCGCAGACGCCGGCTCTCCACCTGCTCCCGGCGCTCGGCCGGGGCGCGCAGGCTGCCGTCGACGCAGAAACGGTCGACGGCGAGCGCGGCGGCCAGCGGATCCGGCCGGCCCGCGATCCGGTCTGCCAGCATCCGCCCGCACACGAGCCCCTGGACGTTCCCGACGCCGCTGTACCCGCCCGCGACGTGCACGCCGGGGCGGCCCGGCACCTCGCCGACCACAGGGAGCAGATCGGCCGAGAACCCCATGACGCCCGCCCAGCGATGGGCGACCGAGACGCCGGCGAGCCCCATCCGCTCCGCCATGAACCGATCAAGCGCCCGCTGCACCGGCCGCGTCGGCCGGTCGTCGTCGGTGTACTCCGCCTCCAGGTCGGCCGACCGGCAGCCCCCGATCGCGAGCCGCCCGTCCAGCGTGGACCGGGCATACACGAAGCCATGGTCGGAGTGCGTGGGCATGACGATCACCGGGTCGGGGATCGGCTCCGTCGCGAGCATCTGGCCGCGGACGGGGTAGACGATGCCGGCGAGCTCGGGCAGGAGCCGGGGGATGAGGCCGTCGCAGGCGACGACGAGCGCCCGCCCGGTCGCCGCACCGGCCGGGCCGGCCACCCTCCAGCCGTCCGGGCAAGGTTCGATCGCGACGGCGGGCGAGCGCTCATGGAACCGCGCTCCGGCCGCGGCGGCCGCGGTCGCCATGGTCTGCACCCACCGCGCCGGCTGCAGCTCGCAGTCACCGGGGAAGACCGCGGCCCGCGGGTAGTGCGGCGCCATCGCCCGGGGGATCAGCTCGGGCGCCTCCCGGCAATCGACTCCGGCGGCGGCCAGCGCCACAACCGCCGCGGCAAGATCGGCCGCTTCGGCAGGTGTCGCGAGCCACAGGCTGCCCGTGCGGCGCACGGCATCGGGCTCGCCGCCGGCGGCGGCCAGCGCCAGCATGTCGTCCAGCGCCCGCTCCGTGGCCCGCAGCAGTCCGACGGCTGCCGGCATGCCGATCACCGTGGCGGCATCGCGCAGCCCGAGGCCCGTCCCGGCCGACGCGAAGCCGCCGTTTCGGCCGCTGGCGCCGGATGCCACCCGCGCGGCCTCGACCACGAGCACCGACGCGCCGCTCTCCGCCAGCCGCAGCGCGCACGCGCAGCCGGTCACGCCCGCGCCCACGATCACGACGTCGGCCGCCGCCTCGCCCTCGAGCGGCGCGAACCTGTCCCCGCGATGCTGCAGCTGCCAGAGGGAGGGTGGGACGTCCATCGTCTATCGCGAAACGCTACCCGCCTCGGTCCGCCAACGGTTCACGACCCGACATGGCTTCACACCCGCGTGATGGAGGCAGATCCGGTTAGGCTCGCACGACACGAACGCAGCATGGAACGGAAGCCTTGACCCAGACCGCGGCGGCCCAGGCGGCGCCGGTCGACCGGCGCCGGTGGATCCTGGTCGCGACCATCCTCGGGTCGTCGATCGCCTTCGTCGACGGCACGGTGGTCAACATCGCGCTGCCCACGATCGGCCGCGATCTGCACGCGGGGCTCGCGGCGCAGCAGTGGGTCATGCTCTCGTACTCGCTCGCAGTGGCGTCGCTCTACATCGTCTCCGGGGCGCTCGGCGACCGCTATGGCCGCTGGCTTTTGTTCGTCATGGGCGTCGCCGGCTTCGCGGCCGCCTCGGCGCTCGCGGGCGTCGCGCCCGACACCGACCTGCTGGTGACGGCGCGGGTGCTGCAGGGGGTCGCGGGCGCCCTCCTGACCACCAACAGCCTCGCGCTCCTGCGCGCGACCTACGGGGCGGACAGCGGCCGCGCCGTCGGCCAGTGGACGGCGTGGAGCGCCATCGCATCGATGATCGGGCCGCCGCTCGGCGGGCTCCTGGTCGAGTACGCCTCGTGGCGGTGGATCTTCTTCATGAACCTGCCGGCGGCCGCGATCGCCATCGGGATGGCGTTCGCGGGCCGGGGCGACGAGCACCTGCCCGACGTACCCCGGCCGGTGCAGTGGTCGGGCGCCGCCGCGATCGCGGTCACGTTCGCCTCGCTCACCTATGCGCTGATCGAGGGCGCGCAGGCGGGCTTCGCAACGGTCGTGTGGGCGTTCGCGCTCTCGCTCGCCGGGCTCGCGCTCCTGATCACGCTCGAACGCCGGTCCGAGACTCCGCTGCTGCCGATGGTGCTGCTGCGCTCGCGGGTGTTCGTGGTCGCGAACCTGTACACGCTGCTCGTGTACGCGGCGCTCGGCGGCTCGACCTTCTACCTCGCCCTGTATCTGCAGTCGGGCGCCGTCGGCTACACGCCGGCGCGGGCCTCGCTCGTGTTCCTGCCGATCAGCGTCGTCATGTTCGTGCTCGCGGCCCGGTTCGGCAAGCTCGCCGACCGCAACGGGCCTCGCCGGTACCTGATGTTCGCTCCGCTCGTCATGGCCGCCGGCTTCATCCTGCTGACGCTCGTCACGAGCACCAACCCGCTTCTTCCGCTGCCCGGCGTCCTGGTGATGGCGCTCGGCCTGGCGATGCTTGTCGCGCCGATCACGGCGACCGCGCTGAAGGCGGCGCCAGACCAGTTCGCCGGTCTCGCGGCGGGAGTGAACACGACGGTCTCGCGCCTGGGAGGGCTGATGGCAACGCCGCTCCTCGGCGTCGCCATCACGCTCGTGTTCGCGGCCCGGGCACCGCGCCCGCATGCCGATCCCTTCGCGACCCACGTGGTTCTCGCAGCGCAGCGGGACGCGACGATCACGGCATTCCGGGCGGGGATCGGCCTCTCCGTCGTGCTGTGCCTGGCCGGGTCGCTGCTCGCGGTGCGCGGCCTGCGATCCAGCGATCGCTGAGGGTCAGCTCGCGAGCGCGGCGTACGCGCGTTTGTGCGCGTACATGTCGGCGTCGGCGCGGGCGATGAGCGTGGTGGCGCCCTCCGTCCCATCCCACACGGCCAGGCCGGTCGAGGCGTGGTGCCAGCCCGCGATCGCCCGGTCGAGCCTGGCGATGACCTCGAGCGCCGCGGTGCCGTCGGTCAGCTCGAGGATGACGCCGAACTCGTCGCCCCCGATCCGGCCGAGCAGATCGGTCGCCCGCAGCTCGCCCGCCCAGCGGGTGCTGACCGCCTTGAGCAGGGTGTCGCCGGCGTTGTGGCCCTGCTGGTCGTTCACCAGCTTGAAGCCGTCCAGGTCGAGGATCAGGATGCTGAGGGGCTGGCCGGTGCGGCGTCCGCGCGCCAGCGCCCGGTCGAGCTGCTCGTACCAGGCTCGCCGGTTGGCGAGTCCGGTCAGCTCGTCGGTGACGGCCTGATCGGTCAGCCGCTCGATCAGCTCGGCGCGGGCGATCGCGCCGCCGACCACATTGGCAAGCAGCTCGAGAAGCTGTGATTCGTCGCCGCGGAAGTCCCGTGGCGTCGCCGACCAGATGATGAGCACGCCCCTGATGGCGCCGTTATCAAGAATCGGCACCAGGATCAGGGAGCGCGCCCCGACGAGCCGGCAGGCTGCGCGCGCCGCTCGCGGATCCTCCTCGCTGTCGGTGCAGACCACGACCTTGCGCGTGCGGAAGCATTCGCCGGCCAGCGACTCGTCGGCCTTCACCCGGAGGCCGAGGAACCTGACCGCGAGCCCGGCGGCCGCGGTGCAGACGACCTCGTCGCGCTCGCGCAGTTCGATACAGGCCGCCTCGGCTCCCGTGAGGGTGAGCGCGCCCTCGGTGGCGACGGTCATCAGCTCCGCGAGACCCAGATCGGACGATGCGATCGCCATCTGCGTCTCGACGAGCTGGCTGAGTCCCTGCGCACGGGCCCGGGTGGCGTCGGCCTGGCGGCGCTGGTGGGCGACGGCGCGGTTCACGCCGATGCCGATCGCGGCAGACACGACTCCCCACAGAACGACGGCGCGCCAGCCCGTGGACGGGTACAGGGGCGCTCCGATGATGGCGATCGGCAGGCCGAGCAGAAGTGCGGTGCAGCAGCTGATCGCGGCGACGGCCCGGCGGCCCTGCGTGAGGCCCACCCAGACCACGGGCAGGATCGCAAGCGGCGAGTAGCCGGAGGTGCTGCCACCCTGGGACTGCCGCAGGAGCGCGATGATGACGTCGGCGCCGATCGGGAGCACGAGCATCGCCGCGGGCGGCAGCGAGGGCCACGGAAGGCAGAGCGCCACCGCGGCCAGGCCGGCGGCCACCGCACTCGCCACGGCCACCAACCACCAGTTCGTGCCCGCGGGTTCGAGGCCGGTGGCGGCGAACGCGAGCACGGCGATGCCCAGGAACGGGACGACCGGCCGCTCGAGGCGCGCCAGCTTGAACGAAAGGGCCATCAGGCGAACATCGACATTTCGGCCCGGATTCCTGAGGCGGTTGTACACTCGCGCTCCGATCGCGGAGACGGCGACACCACGCGACCGGCGCAGCGTGCTCGGCAGGGCGCTCGGCAACAGCGCCCTTCGCCGTGTCGAGCTTGCCTACGTCGGGTTCAACGCCGCCGAATACGGTGAGTGGATCGCCGTGCTCGTGTATGCCTACGGGCACGGCGGGACGACGGTGGCCGCGCTCGTGGCCGCCGTGCAGCTGGCGCCGTGCGTGATCGCCGCGCCGGTGTTCGCCGGCCTTGCCGACCGGTACCCGCCCGGCCGGGTGCTGGTCGCCGGGTATGTGGGCCAGGCCGCCGGCATGGGCGCGACGGCGGCCGTGATGCTGGCGGGCGCTCCCCCGCTCGTGGTGTACGCCGCCGCGATCGTGGCGGCGGTGCCGTTCACGATCGCCCGGCCCACGCAGGCGGCGCTCCTCCCGAGCGTGGCCCGGACGCCGGACGAGCTCACGGCCGCGAACGTGGTGTCCAACTGGAGCGAGGGCGTCGGGGTGGTCGGCGGCCCGGTGCTGGCGGGTCTCGTCCTCGGCGCGGCAGGGACGGGCGCGGTGATGGCCATGTTTGCGGTGATCGCACTGGCTAGCGCGACCGTCGCATGGCCCGTGCGCGATGCGGCACAGCCGGGACTCGGAGCCGGCGAGGAGGCCGCCGATGGGGGTCTGCTGGGTGGGCTGGACGCACTGCGAGCGGACTCGAATGCGCGGGTTCCTGGTGGGGATCGTGGGCGCGCAGGCGATCGTGCTCGGCGCCCTCGACGTCCTGAACGTCGTCCTCGCCTTTCAGATCATCGACTCCGGGAAGTCGGGCGTTGCCTATCTGGCTGCGGCGTTCGGCGCCGGCGGGATCGCCGGCGGGGTGCTGACCGTGGCGCTGGTCGGGCGGCGGCGGCTGGCGCCGCCGCTGCTTGCGGGGGTGGTGGTGTGGGGCGGTGCGCTGGTCGTCCTCGGGCTCCAGAGCACCACCGTGGGCGCATTCCTGCTTCTCGCCGTCTCGGGTGCGGCCCGCAGCCTGGTGGACGTGTCCGGCCGCACCCTGCTCCAGCGGGCGTGCGACCCTCAGGTGCTGGCGCGGGTCTTCGGCGTGCTGGAGGGACTGGACATGGCGGGATACGCCGCCGGCAGCCTGATGGTGCCGCTGCTCGCCGCGCTGGGCGGGCCGCGGGCGGCGGTGATCGGCGTCGGCCTGGTGCTCCCTCTGGTCATGGCGGCCGGGCTGCGGCGGCTGCTCGCCATCGACGCCCGCGCCACCGTTCCCATCGTCCAGATCAGCCTGCTCCGTCTGACCGAGCTCTTCGCGCCGCTGCCCGCGCCGGAGCTCGAGGGGCTCGCGCGTAGCCTGGTGCCGGCCGACGCGGCCGCCGGCACGAACGTGATCCGCGAGGGCGAGCCGGGCGACCGGTATTTCACCATCGCTGCAGGCGCGGCGACCGTCTCGCAGGCGGGTGCCGTGATCGCGACCCTTGGGCGCGGAGACGGTTTCGGCGAGGTCGCCCTTCTCCGCGACGTGCCGCGCACGGCCACCGTGGCCGCGACCACCGACATGCAGCTCTACTCGCTCGGGAAGGCCGCGTTCCTGGCCGCCGTCACGGGCCACGCGCCGACGCACGCGGTCGCCGATCGGCTCGTGTCAGACCGGTTGCCGGCCGACGCTGCGGGGCCGCTCGGGGGCGACTGAGGCCCGCGATCGGCGACGGCGAGCGGCGCGTTCGCTACATTGGTAGGCACCGTCCGCCGATGGTCCCGGGCGAACGGGCCCATTCCCCCACAGAGAGACGGTCTGCGCGATGACCCCGATCGAGCTCACCCCTGCCGAGATGGCCAAGCTGACCGAGGAGCTTGCCGAGCTGGAGGGCCCTCGCCGGGAGGATGCCGTCGCGGCGATCGCAACCGCCCGCGGCTTCGGCGATCTGAGCGAGAACTTCGAGTACCACGCCGCCAAGAACGAGCAGGGCCTGCTCGAGCGCCGGATCACGATCCTGCGCGCCAAGATCGCATCCGCCGTGATCGTCGAGCCCGCCGCCGACAACGATCGCGTGCACACCGGCAGCCGTGTCAGCCTCGAGGACCAGTGGGGCGACCGCATCGAGGTGACGGTCAGCGCCGCCGGTGGAGCGGACGCCTGCTCGCCGGACTCCCCGCTCGGCCAGGCCGTGTACGGCGCGGCGGTCGGCGATCAGGTGAAGGTCGCGGCGCCACGCGGAAGCTGGACCGCGCGGATCCTCACCATCGCGTAGAAGCTTCTAGCGGTCGAAGTCGTGCGTCGTGCCGCCGAAGCGGGCCGCCGCGTTGCGGTCGGCCGTGAGGCCTTCCACATCGCCGGTCCACACGTCGCGCTCCTCGACGGAGTCGCCCGACGCCTCTTCCTCGGCGCGCTCGACCGCGGTGTCGTCTTCGCTCTTGCGCAGCTTTGAGAACCAGGCTTGGATACCCATGCGGCGGAGTCTACTCGGTGGGCGGCGCGGCATCCGGATCCGCGACGTCCTGCGGGCGCACGGCGGCCGCCGAGTCGGATCCGTAGTCCGCCTGGAGCTCCTCGGAGAGCTCGTCCGACCCCGTGGGCGGCTCGGTGTCGGCGGGAGCGTGACCCGAGGCGACGATCTTGGTGCCGCGGGCGGTGAGGCGATCCATCAGGTTGTCGAGCCAGTTCACACGCGGAGTGTAATGCTGTCGGCGTGACGCCCGCCATCGACGAGGCCGCGCTCCGTGACGAGGCCACCGCACTGATGCGTGAGCTGCTGCGCATCGACACGTCCAATCCGCCGGGGGGCGAGACGCCCGCGGCGCTCGTCCTGCAGCGCCACCTGGAGGCCGCGGGGGTCGAGTGCGAGCTGGTCGCCCGCGACCCCGGCCGGGCGAACCTGATCGCCCGCATCCCCGGGGGCGACGGCCCGTCGCTGGCGTTCCTGGCCCACACCGACGTCGTGCCGGCCGACGATCCGGCGGAATGGACGCATCCGCCGTTCGCGGGCCATGTCGACGCCGACGGCTACGTCTGGGGGCGCGGCGCCGCGGACATGAAGAACGAGCTGGCGACACGGGCGGTGGCGATGGCGTGGCTTGCGCGGTCGGGGTTCCGGCCGGGGGGCGATCTGCTCCTGATCGCCGAATCCGACGAGGAGGACGGCGAGGCCGGCGTCGGCCTCGCCTGGCTGGTGACGGAGCGGCCCGACATCCGCGCGGACTACGTCCTCAACGAGGGTGCGTCCGAGCGGCTGGAGCTCGCGGACGGGCGCATCGCGGTGACGATCAACGCCGGCGAGAAGAGCGCGCTTGCAGTCACCGTGACCGCCGTCGCCGACGGCGGTGCCTCATCGCTGCCGCGCGGAGAGGCCAACGCGGTGACCCGGCTCGCGCGGCTGATCGGTCGCCTCGACCGGCACCGGCCCGAGAGCAGGCTGATCCCGCAGACCGATGCGATGCTGACGGCACTCGCCGGAGCGGACGGCGGCCTCGAGGAGCGCATCGCCCGCGCGGTGGTGCTGCATCCGATGCTCCCCGAGCTCGTGGAGCCGCTGTTCGTCATGACGGTCGCTCCCACCAGGCTGCGGGGAGCGCGGGCGTTGAACACCCTGCCCGCCGCCGCCAGCGTCGAGTGCGATTGCCGGCCGGTTCCCGGGATGACGCTCGATCAGGTGGAGCGCGAGCTGCGGGCAGCGCTCGGTGAGGACATTCCCTATGAGCTCACGTTCTCGGGCGAGCCGGTGGGGGGCTCCATCTCGCCCCTCGACACGCCGCTGTATGAGCTCTGCCGGGAGTGGGTCGCCCGCAACGATCCCGAGGCGGTGCTGGTGCCGACGCTCACCAACGGGTTCACCGACTCGCACTACATGCGCGCGGCGTTCGGGAGCATCGCCTACGGCATCTGGCCGATCCGGCGCACGCCGACCGCCGTCCTCCACGCCGGCGTCCACACGCGCGACGAGCGCATCCACACCGACGATCTCGGCTACGCCACCCGCTTCCACATCGAGGTCGCCCTCGCCCTCCTCGCACCGGGGACTGTCCCCGAACGTTTGCCGTGACATTTCCGTGACGCAATTCGACCGGGGACTGTCCCCGGGTGGTTGTGCCCCGGTTGGGTTAGGCCTCGGAGACCTCGACCGAGCGCAGCCTCTCGATCGTCACCCGGTAGCCCGCGCGCATCTGCACGGCGACGAGCAGCACGGCGCCGCAGCCGGGGCACCTGAGCACGTCGCCGGGGGCGTCGATGTAGGCGAGCACGGCGCCCAGCGGGTTGACGGTGCCGCAGTCCGCGCACGTCCCCACGGCGGCGGTCATGTCCCGCCCGAAGACCTCGATGAGCATGCCTCCGACCGCGTTTCCGTCGACGTGGTGCTCGGCGTGAGTCATGGTGGACCTCCTGTCGGGCCAAAGCGCTCGGTCCGAATCCGCTGCGGGTCGTGCCCGAGCGAGACGAGTGCATCGGCGGCGGTTTCGACGAATCCGGTCGGCCCACACACGAAGATCTGCGGGAGCCCGCTGGGCGGCCATGCCACGTCGGCCAGCATCGCCCGGTCGATCCGGCGCGAGTAGCCGCTCCAGCTCGGAGGCTGCGATCGGGTGAGCGTGTGCGCGATCTCGATGCCCGGGTCGCCGGCCAGCCCCTCGAGCTCGGTTCGGTAGATGACGTCGGCCTGCGATCGGGACGAGAGCAGCATGCGCACGGGCACGTCGCTTGCGGCGGCGACGCGGGCCCGCAGCATTGCCATCAGCGGCACGACACCGCTGCCGCCGGCGATCAGGAGCAACGGCCCACCCACGTTGGGCTCCCAGACGAAGTAGCCGCCGATCGGCCCGCGCAGTTCGATCTCATCGCCGAGCCGGAGCTCGTCGGTCAGGTAGGGGGACACCTCACCGTCGTCGAGCCGCTCGACCGTGAGTTCGATCCGCTCGCCGTCGGCGGGCGTGGCGATCGAGTAGCTGCGCTGCGCCTGATACCCATCCTCGGCCGTCAGGCGGACGTCAACGTGCTGCCCGGGCAGATGGCCGGTCCAGCCGGGGCAGTGAAACGCGATCGTGCGCACGCCCGGCGCCGCGTCCATGACCTCGACGACCTCGGCCAGGAGCCAGGTCAGTCGCCCGCGTAGCGTTGCTCCAGCCATGGATCTCCGTATGAGTGGTAGCCGTAGCTCTCCCAGAACCCCGGCTCGTCGTCGCCGCGAAGCTCGATCTCGGTCACCCACTTCGCGCTCTTCCAGAAGTACAGGTGGGGGACGAGCAGGCGCGCCGGCCCGCCGTGCTCGGGGTCGAGCGGCTCGCCGTCGTAGGTGTGTGCGATCCATGCCTTGCCGTCCGACACGTCGGCGAGCGGGAGGTTGGTCGTGTAGCCGCCGTAGCTTCGCGCCAGCACGAACTCGGCCGAGGTCTCGACGTCTGCGAGGAGGGTGTCCAGCGACACCCCCACCCAGCCCGTGTCGAGCTTCGACCACTTCGTCACGCAATGGATGTCGACGGTGATCTCCTCCTGGGGCAGGGCCCGCAGTTCGTCCCATGACCACGTCAGGGGCTGGTCGATCTCGCCGACCACCGAAAAGCGCCACTCCGAAAGCTCGACATGTGGCGTGGGCCCCGCGGCGAGCACGGGAAACCCGTCGGTCAGGTACTGACCCGGGGGCACGCGGCCCGCCGGTGCGTCCCGCCTGCGCCGGCCCAGAAACCCCCTCGACACACGGTTCATGACGGCACTATGCCAGACCGAAGCGCGGTAGCCTCGGCCTAGTGAAGGCCGCCAACCTCGCACTGCGGTTCATCGTTGAGCTCACGGCGCTGGGCGGGCTCGCGTACTGGGGGGCGCACACCGGAAGTGGCATCACCAGCATCATCCTGGCGGTTGCGGCGCCGCTCGCGGCAGCGGTTGTGTGGGGCCTTTACGCCGCGCCCAAGGCGGCCCGGCGCCTGCCGCGCGGCCCGCGCGTCGCGGTCGAGGCGACCGTGTTCGGGCTGGCGGCCGCCGGGCTCGCGGTCGCCGGCCAGGGGCCATGGGCGGCGGTCTTCATCATCGTCGCTCTCGTCAACGGCCTGCTCGTCTACGCCTGGGATTAGGGGTCGTACCCGGGCGGGGGCGGCTGGCACTCCCGCGCGAGCAGCGCCCGCATGTGGGCGACGACCGCCGCCTCGGCGGGGTCGGTGGCGACATTCGTGAGCTCGTAGGGGTCGGTCTTCAGGTCGTACAGCTCCTGATAGCCGCCGCTGTAGCGGACGTACATGTAGCGAATGCTGCGGATACCGCAGAACGTCGGCGCGAGTGACGGTGGGTTGCCGTCGTAGTGCTCGAGCAGGAACTGGGTGCGCCAGGGCGTCTTCAGGCCCTGGTTCGCGAGCAGCGGCAGAAAGCTGCGGCCCGTGACCTTGGGGTGGGGAGCGCCGGCGATCTCGGCCAGGGTCGGCGCCCAGTCGATGTTGACGATCAGGTGGTGGTCGGTGCGCGGCGTGGTGGTGGCCGGCTCGTAGCGAACCACCAGCGGCACTCGCAGCGCCTCATCGTAGGGCACCTGCTTGCTGCCGGCGGCGAGCCGGTGCTCGCCCCAGCTGATGCCGTTGTCGGACGCATACAGAATCACGCTGTGTGCCAGCCGGTGCGTCTCGCGCAGCGAGCGCACGATCGCGCCCACCTGGTTGTCGACCGAGATGAGCGTCTGGTACTCGGCCTGGCGGTCGGCCTGGAGCTGCTCGATCTGGATATGGTCGAGGCGCGGCAGGCTGCGGATCCACGGCGGCTGGGATGCGGTCACCCGGTTGAAGTTCGGCGTCCGGAACTCGGGCAGGTTCGCGAATCGGGTTGCGTATTTGTGCTGGGGCAGCGAGGGCAGGTGGGGTGCGTAGGGTGCGTAGTAGACGAACACCGGCTTGTTGCTCGGCGCCGTGTCGATGAAATGGGTCGCGGCGTTCCCGAAGTACACGGTGGCGTATGTGGACACCTCATGCTTGAGCATGCATGCCGGCTCCCCGGAGGGGCATGCGCCGGGGGTGTTCGTGAACACGCGGTAGGGGAAGTACGCGGGCTCGTAGTCATACGCCACCCACCGGTTCCATCCCGGCGGCACTCCGCCGCCGTAGGAGTTCAGGTACTTGCCGAACAGGCCGGTGTCGTAGCCGTCCTTCTGCAACCACGTGGCGATCGTCGAGTTCTCGTCACCGTTCCGGCGAAACGCGGGAGCGCCGCCGTGGGGCGGGTGGTTGTCGTACACGCGGGTGGTGTGGGCGTAGTTCCCGGTCAGAATGCTGGCGCGGCTGGGGCAGCACAGCGAGTCGGAGACGAACGAGTTGGCGAAGCTGACCCCGTGCTTGACGATGTACTTCTGCAGGTTGGGCATCGACGGGAGCGTCTCGGTGCGCTGGTCGTCGGTCAGGATTACGATGACGTTCGTCCGCTGCGTCTTTGCGACGACCACGCCCGCGGAGGAGGTTGCCGATGTACCTCCCGATCGTCCGACCGCGAGCACCAGCGCCGCTGCGGCCAGTGCGAAAACCGCAAGCGCAATCACCTTCTTGCGCCGGCCGGAGACCATACGTGCGCTGGAGCGTACTTTGGCCTACGCCGGCTCAGGCGCAGGCATCGGCCGCCCCGGCGAGTCCGAGAGCACACGTCCGTCGCGCAGGCGCACCGTCCGTGGTGCCGATTCAGCCACCGTGGCGTCGTGGGTCACCAGCACCACCGTCTGCCCCTGCTCCGCCGAGAACCGCCGCAGCAGGGCCAGGATCTCCTCGCCCGTGGCGGAGTCGAGGTTCCCGGTGGGCTCGTCTGCGAGGAGGGCGCTCGGGGAGTTGGCGAGCGCGCGGGCGATCGCGACCCGCTGCTGCTCGCCGCCCGACATCTGCGACGGCAGGTGCCCGACCCGGTGCCCGAGGCCGACCGCGTCGAGCAATTCGTGCGCCCGGCGCTTGCGGTCGCCGCCTCGCCACGAGGCGACGGCGGCCTCGACGTTCTGGTGCGCGGTCAGGGTGGGGATGAGGTTGAACTGCTGGAAGATGAAGCCGATGGTGTCGCGCCGCAGCCGCGAGAGGTCGCCGGGGCTCATGCGGGCAATATCGCGGCCGAGGCAGTGGACCGTGCCGCGGTCGGCCGGTCGAGCGCACCGAGGAGCTGCAGCAGGGTCGTCTTGCCCGATCCGCTCGCGCCCATGATGGCGACGAACTCGCCGGGCGCGGATGACCAGGTCGACGTCGGCGAGCGCGGTGACACGGCCGGTCGCCCGAGCCGTAGACGCGGCCGGCGCCCTGCAGCTCGTACACCGGGGTGGCGGTCTCGGCGCCGGCATCGGCGGAGTGGCCGTCTCGTGCGTGTTCATGCATCGCTGAGCTCCGTTTCGTCGGTTCGTGCATTCACGGTGCTACTCGACCGTCCGCAGGGCCGCCGCGGGGCGCAACCGGGCCGCGCGGAAGCCACCGACGGCGCCGGCGATGAGCCCGCCGAGCACGGCCAGGCAGGCGGCGGCCAGGATCAGGCGAGCGTCGGCCGAGGTGGTGATCTTGACCAGCGTCGAGCCCGGGGTGACCTGGTTCTGGCCGAAGCCGAACGGGCCGCCCCCGCCGAACCGGCCCCGCCGAACCCTCCGCGCGATGCGGTCGACGCGCCCGGCACAGTGGCCTTGAGCGTCCACCCGACGGCGTTCACCGCGGCCGCGCCGGCGACTCCGATCACGGCGCCGATCAGGCCTCCGAGCAGACCCTGCACGAGGGACTCGCCGCTGATCTGGCGCACGACCTGCCACTGCGACCAGCCCACCGCCTTGAGCGTCCCGATCTCGCGCACCCGCTTGGCGACCGAGGCCAGGGTCAGCAGGCAGGCGATCAGGACGGCGGCCGCGAGGCCGACGATCTCGAGCGCGGTGCCGAGCTTCGACGAGAGGTTCTTGGCGTCGGTCAGCGATCCGCTGATGCGGTTGGCCAGATCCTGCGCGGTCGTCACCTGCGCGCCCGAGAATCCGGTCGTGATCTCGTGCGAGACGAGCGAGACATTGCCCGTGCTCGTCGCCCGCACCGCGAGCGCGTTGATCTGCGTGCCGTACTTGGCCAGCTTCTGCAGCGTCGCCAGCTTGACGTAGGCGTCCGACGGGGTGCCCCCGAGCGGTGAGCTCGCGATGCCGATCACGTGAAATGCGTGCCCGCCCAGGGTGATGGTCGAGCCGACGGCCAGCTTGTTCGTGCTCGCGTAGGAGCTCGACAGGATGGCCTGGTAGGCCCCCGTCCCCGTGAAATACGTCCCTTGATGATCTGGCTGGGGGTGACGGCGCCCAGGTCGGGGTGGGTCTGGTCGACCCCCGTGACCGTGCGGGCGGTGAAGTGGAACCCATTGCCGCCGAATCCGCCGAACCCGCCGCCGCCCGCTCTGCCCGAAGCTCTGCCGTGAGCGGCTTGAACTTGACCTCGGGGCCGTGCCTGAGATGTCGGTGTCGGTGAGCGTCAGCGAGCCGGCCACCGCCGCCACGCCGGCGAAGTGCGAGATCTTGGTCACCTCTGAGCCCGGGAACGAGAGCTGGCTGGTGGCGCGGAAGGTGTCGGAGTTGAACTTCTGGCCGGGCTTGAGATTGCGGAAGTTGAACCCGGGGCCGGGGCCCGCCTGGCTGCGCAGCCGGTTTCGCTGCGCCTGCGAGAGGCTGCCGAACGTGCCGCCGCCGTTGGAGGTGATCTTGATCGGGCGGCTGACCGTCATGTCGGTGCCGACGCCGGTGAGCGGCTCGAGCACCTTGCGCTGGGCGTGGTCGAGGCCGGTCGAGAGCGAGTTCACGGTCACCACGAGGCCGACGCCCACGGCGAGCCCGAGCGCGGTCAGGATGGTGCGCCCACGGCGGCGGCGCAGCTCGGCCAGCACATAGCTCACGTAGAACATCCGCACCCTCCAGCGTCGGTCGGGATCACCTTACGGGTGCGGGTCTAAGACACCGCTGAAGCCAACCTAAGAAGTGAGTGAAGGCAGCGCCGGGGCCGTCAGCTGCCGCTGGAGGACGCCCACAGATTGATGTCGCTCTCGGTGGCGTAGCGGTCGATCGCGGCCAGCTCGCCGGCGTCGAACCCGAGCCCCCGGAGCGTTCCGACGTTGTCCTCGAGCTGGGCGACGCTGCTCGCGCCGATGAGCGTCGAGGTCACCCGCGGGTCGCGCAGCGTCCATGCCAGCGCCATCTGCGCCAGCGTCTGGCCGCGCCCCGCGGCGATCTCGTTCAGCCCGCGCACCTTCGCCATCGCCTGCTCGGTGAGCAGGTCCGGAGACAGCGAGTCGTTGCGGCTGGCCCGGGAGCCGGGCGGGATGCCGTTCAGGTACCGGTCGGTGAGCATCCCCTGTGCGAGCGGCGAGAAGGTGATGCAGCCGACGCCCTCGTCGCCGAGCGTGTCGAGCAGGTCGGGTTCGATCCAGCGGTTGAGCAGGGAGTACGACGGCTGGTGGATCAGGAGCGGGACGCCCATGTCGCGCAGGATCGCCGCCGCGCGGCGGGTGTCCGCAGCCGAGTACGAGGAGATGCCGGCGTAGAGCGCCTTGCCGGCCCGCACCGCGCTCGCGAGCGCCCCCATCGTCTCCTCGAGCGGCGTGTCGGGATCGAACCGGTGCGAGTAGAAGATGTCCACGTAGTCGAGCCCGAGCCGGCCCAGGCTCTGGTCGAGGCTGGCGAGGAGGTACTTGCGCGAGCCGCGGTCGCCGTACGGCCCCGGCCACATGTCCCAGCCGGCCTTGGTCGAGATGATGAGCTCGTCCCGGAACGGGGAGAGGTCGCGCCGCAGCAGCCGGCCGAAGTTCTCCTCGGCGGATCCGTACGGCGGGCCGTAGTTGTTGGCGAGGTCGAAGTGGGTGATGCCCAGATCGAACGCGCGCCGGACGATGGCCGCGCTCGTGTCGAGCGGCCGGTCGTGCCCGAAGTTGTGCCAGAGGCCGAGCGAGATCGCCGGGAGGTCGAGCCCGCTGCGCCCGCACCGGCGGTACGTCATCTGCTCGTAGCGGTCGGGGGCGGGTTCGTAGCGGTCGGGCATCGCGAACCGACACGATAGCGGGCCGATCCCGGCGGCCTAATAAGTCCATGAGAATCGGGGCTGGAGCCTCAATTGGCGTTGCGCCGTGACGAGGCGTGTCGCATATTGGGGGCAGGGTTCCAGGGTGGAGCCGGTATCAGCCAACGGAGGAGGAGTCGTGACTGGACGCCTGAAGCGCCGAATCGTGGTCGTGGCCCTCGTGCTGGGCGTCGTCGGTCTGGGTGGGACGGCCCTCGCGAGCTCCTCCTCCTCCGGCAACTCGTTCTTCGACGACGTCGCCCATCACCTCGGCATCACCCCGGCCAAGCTCCAGAGCGCGGTGAACCAGGCCCAGGCCGATCAGCTGAACCAGCTGGTCAAGCAGGGCAAGCTCACCAGGGCGCAGGCAAACGCCATCGAGAAGCGGCTGAAGCAGCACGGCGGCGCGCATTTCGGCGGCCCGTTCGGCGGCCCCTTCGGTGGTGGCTTTGGTCATCACGGCTTCCGCGGCCACAACGGCCCGGCGCCGTTCTTCTTCGGCGCGGCCATGGGCTCGCTGCAGACCACCGCCAAGTACCTCGGCCTCTCACAGGCGGCTCTGGCGAAAGATCTGCGCTCCGGAAAGACGCTGGGTGCGATCGCCAAGGCCCAGGGCAAGTCGGCGAGCGGCCTCGAGTCCGCCATCCTGGCGGCCTCCAAGGCGCAGCTCGACAAGGCGGTCTCGGCCGGACGGCTCACCAAGAGCCAGGAGGCCATGTTCCTCAAGGGGCTTTCCAAGGGCATCGACCAGCTCGTGACGAAGGGCTTCCACTTCCACTTCGGTGGGCCCATGCACGGGGGCTGGAACGGCCATCACGGCTGGGACCAGAACGACAAGAAGGGCCCCTCGACCGCACAGGCACCGACCGCGTTCGGCCTGTAGGACCCCACCGGCCTACATGAACAGGCCGCCGTTGATGTCGAGGCACGTTCCGGTCATATAGCCGCCCTCGCCGGCGACGTAGGCGACCGCGTGCGCGATCTCCTCGGGCTGGGCGAACCGGCCCAGCGGGACGCGGGCGAGCAGCCGGTCGCGGATCGACTCGGGCACCGAGCCCAGCATGTCGGTGTCGGTGAAGCCGGGGCACACGCAGTTGACCGTGACTCCGAAGCGGGCCAGCTCCAGCGCGAGCGTCTTCGTCCACGCGATCAGGCCGCCCTTCGCCGCGGCATAGTTCGCCTGGCCGAAGTTGCCCAGTTCGCCGACGAAGCTCGAGATGGTGACAATGCGCCCGAAGCCGGCCTCGCACATCGGCTCGACGACGGCCCGGGTGACGCGGTGGGTGCCCGTGAGGTTCGTCTCGACGACGGTCGTCCAGTCGTCGTCGGTCATCTTGCGCACCGTCGCATCGCTCGTGATCCCCGCGTTGTTGACGAGGATGTCGATCCGGCCGAAGGCCTCGATCGCCGCGGCCGCGAGCGCGGGCCCGGTGGCGGGATCGGCGATCGACCCGTATACGGCGACGGCCTGCCCGCCCGCGGCGACCACCCGCGCCACCAGCTCGTCGGCCGCGGCGCCGGAGGAGTGGTAGTTCACCACCAGCCGGCAGCCGCGCTCGGCCAGGAGCTCGGAGACGGCTCGGCCGATGCCACGCGCGCCGCCGGTCACGATTGCCGTCCTGCCGGCCAGGTCGCTCGTCTCGTTCACAGTGTCCCGATGGTAGTCGTCTAGCCGAGTTGCTCGACCAGAAAGCCGAGGGTGCGTGCCCAGGCGTCGCGTGACGCCCTGACCCGGTAGGCCGGCCGGGTGTCGTTGAAGAAGGCGTGTGGCGCATGCGGGTAGACGTGGTGGTCGAACCGCTTGCCGGCCGCCTCCATCGCCGCGGCGAACGCGGGCACCGCGGCGGTGATGCGCTCGTCCTTGCCGCCGTAGATCCCCAGCATCGGGCAGGCGATGCCGCCGACGCGGTCGGCCGCCGGCGGCGTGCCGTAGAAGGCCACCGCGGCCCGCAGCGCCGGCTCGTCGCATGCGAGCAGGCCCGCCAGCCCGCCACCCATGCAGAATCCGATCGCGCCGATCTGGCCGTTGCAGTCGGGGTGGTCGCGCAGGTGGGCGACGGCCCCGCGCAGGTCGACGACGAACTGATCGGGCGCGCTCAGCCCGGCGAACAGCGCCTCGAGCGACTCCTCGACCCGCGTCCGCTCGGTCTCGGCCAGCTGCTCGAGGGCCTCCCCGCGCGCTTCCGGGTCGCTCAGGCCTCCGGCCGGGAGCGTGTCGGTGAAACGCTTGAGGGCATCGATGCGGTCGGGCGCGAGCGCCGCTGGGCGGCTGCCGCCGTGCGCGTATAGATCGGGGACGAAGGCCAGGTATCCCGCCGTGGCGATGCGGTCGGCGATGTCCTGGATATGGGCGTCGGCGCCCCAGGCCTCGTGGATGACGATCACCGCCGGCAGTGCTCCTCGGGCCGCGGAGGGGCGCACCATCGTCGCGGGCACGGCGCCGTCGCCGTTGCTCGTGTAACTGACGTGCGAGATCGAATGCTGCACGGCGTTCCCCCTGAGTCGCGGCCGCGGCGGGGCGCAGCATAGCATATGCTTGCATGTCACAAGCAACCTTGCTACGGTGAGGGTATGGCAGTTGTGGACCATGCCGCCGACCGCGACGACCTGACCCGGATCGGCGACGCCCTGGCCGGAGTGTTCCGGGCCGGGCATGCAGCCCGCCTGCACGAGCGGGCCGCCGAGGAGGCGGGGGTCAGCGTCGACCGCACCGGGTTCGTCCTGCTGGTGAAGGTCATGGAGGAGCCCGACCGCATCTCGCGCCTGGCCGATCGGATCGGCCTCGACATCTCGACGACGAGCCGGAAGGTGGCCGAGCTCGAGGCCGCCGGGTTGGTCACGCGTGCGCACGATCCCAGCGACGGGCGGGTCGCGGTGGTGTCGCCGACCGAGCGCGGCGACGATCTGGTCGCCCGCCTGCGTGAGGCGCGCCGGCGCGCATTCGCCGAGATGCTGTCGGGATGGAATGCCGCCGATCGCGCGCGCCTGGCCGACCTGCTCGAGCGGCTGGTGGACGAGATCGACCGCAAGGGGGGCCTCGGTGGCGGCTGAGCATTCGGTGCCGGTGGGCGGGGTGAAGGTCTACAGCCACCGCCAGATCATGGTGATCATGAGCGGCCTGATGCTGGGCATGCTCCTGGCCGCGCTCGATCAGACGATCGTGGCGACGGCCCTGCCGACGATCGTCGGCGACCTGGGCGGCCTGAACCACCTCTCGTGGGTGGTCACGGCGTACCTGGTCGCCTCGACCGTGACGACGCCGCTCTACGGCAAGTTCAGCGACATCTACGGCCGCAAGCGCACCTTCCAGTTCGCGATCGTGGTGTTCCTGTTCGGGTCGGCGCTGGCCGGCCTGTCGCAGAGCATGATCGAGCTGATCGCGTTTCGCGGGCTCCAGGGAATCGGCGCCGGCGGCCTGATGGTGCTCGCCATGACGATCATCGGCGACGTCGTTCCGCCCCGCCAGCGCGGCCGCTACCAGGGCTACATGGGCGCCGTGTTCGCACTGGCGAGCGTGATCGGCCCGCTCCTGGGCGGGTTCTTCGTCGACCAGCTCTCGTGGCGGTGGGTGTTCTACGTGAACATCCCCATCGGAGCGGTGGCGCTGGTCGTGACCAGCATCGTCCTCGACCTGCCGTACACCCGCATGGTGCACCGCATCGACTACGCCGGCACCGCCCTGCTCGTGGGCGCCGTGGGATCGATCCTGCTCGCCGTCACGTGGGGCGGGACACAGTACGCCTGGGGATCGCCGATGGTCATCGGCCTCGCGGTCGTCGGCGCCGCGCTCCTGGCCGCGTTCGTGGCGGTCGAGCGGCGCGCCGCCGAGCCCGTGCTGCCGCTGTACCTGTTCCGCAACCGCGTCTTTGCGATCTCGACCGGGACGATGTTCATCGTCGGCCTGGCGATGTTCGGCGGCATCATCTACCTGCCCCTGTTCCTGCAGGTGGTCGGCCGCAAGAGCGCCACGGCCGCCGGTCTGCTGCTCCTGCCGCTGATCCTGGGGATCGTGTGCACCTCCATCACCTCTGGGCGCGTGATCAGCCGCACCGGCCGCTACAAGGCGTTCCCGGTGGTGGGCATGGCGGTGATGGCGGTCGGCCTCTACCTGCTCTCGACCATGGGCCCGACCACCACCGAGGTGACCGCGGGCGCGTACATGGTGGTGCTCGGGCTCGGCCTCGGAATGGTCATGCAGGTGCTGGTGCTGACGGTGCAAAACGCGGTCGATCGGCGCGACCTGGGCACCGCCACGGGCGCCGCGACGTTCCTGCGATCGATGGGCGGCTCGTTCGGCGTGGCCCTGTTCGGAGCGGTGCTCTCGAACCGCCTGGCCGCGAATCTGGCCGACCTGCTCCCGGGCGGTCGCCTGCCGGCGGGCATCTCCGAGTCGACCCTGCGCGGCAGCCCCAAGGTGATCCTGAGCCTGCCGGCCGCGGTGCGCGATCCCGTGATCGATGCGTTCGCGCGCTCGATCGACACGGTCTTTCTGGCCGCCGTGCCGATTGCGCTGCTCGGGTTCGCGCTCACGCTGTTCCTGCCCGAGGTGCCGCTGCGGACGACCCACGACGAGGCGCCCGACCCCCTGGCCGCCGGACTCGAGGCGCTCGAGGGCCGCACCGACGAGGATGTCGTCGCGACCCAAGAGCGCGTGTCGTAGCCACCGAACCGGCGGTTGCGGGGCGTTTAGCCGCATCTTAAGATGACGCCCGATACTTGTGACTGTGGAAGTCCTGATCGTTGACGACGAGCCGGCGGTGGTCGACGCCCTCGACCGCGCGCTGGTCCAGGAGGGGTATGCGGTCGCCTCGGCCGCCGACGGCAGGGCCGCGCTCGAGCGCGTCGCCCGCGCCCGCCCCGACGCCGTCATCCTCGATGTGAGCATGCCCCAGATGAGCGGCCTGGAGGTGTGCCGGCGGATGCGCGCGAACGGTGACCGCACCCCGGTGCTGATGCTGACCGCCCGCGACCAGGTCACCGACCGGGTGGCGGGGCTCGACGCCGGCGCCGACGACTACCTGGTAAAGCCCTTCGCGCTCGAGGAGCTGCTGGCCCGGCTGCGCGCCCTGCTGCGCCGCACGATCCCCGAGGATGACGAGGGCGTGCTGCGGTTCGCCGACCTCACGCTCGATCCGAGCACCTACGAGGCCCGCCGCGGCGACCGCGTGATCGAGACGACCCGCACCGAGTACCTGCTGCTCGAGCTCCTGATGCGGCATCCCCGCCAGGTGCTCACCCGGGCGACCATCTTCGAGCGGGTCTGGGGCTACGACTTCGGCTACGCGTCGAACTCCCTCGACGTCTACATCGGATACCTGCGCCGCAAGACCGAGGCCGACGGCGAGCCGCGGCTGATTCACACCAAGCGCGGCATCGGGTACGTCCTGCGGGAGTCATGAGCTTTCGCCTGCGCCTGACGCTCGCCGCAGCGGCCGCGGTGGCCCTGGCGGTCGCCGTGGCCTGCGCCGTTGCCTACATCGTCGTCGGCCGGCAGCTGTACGGGGAGGTCGACTCGAGTCTTCGCGGCCAGGCGGAGCTGGCGTTGCAAACCGGCTCCCCGGGCAGTCCCCGGTTTCCCCCTCCCCCAAGGTTTTCGAGCCTCTACTACATGCAGATCGTCAGCTCTGACGGGGTGATCGTGCGCCGCACCCAGTTCAGCAACGACGTTCTGCCGGTCACCCAGCAGGCGCTTAGGGCCGCGCGTATTCCAAACTCGCTCAGCCTGAATGACATGACTGTGGAGGGCGCTCATCTGCGGGTGGCGACCGTCTCACTCGGAGGCGGGTTCTCCCTCCAGATCGCCCGGCGCCTCAGCGACGCCGACACTGTGCTCGCCCAGCTGCGCACGTGGTTCCTGCTGGTGGCGATCGGAGGCGTCGCACTGGCCGCTCTGCTCGGTGCGTTCGTCGCCCGCGCGGCACTGCGGCCGGTGCGGCGTCTGACCGCCGCGGCCGAGCACGTCGCGGAGACGCACGATCTCACCCGCCGGATCGAGGTGTCCGGCCACGACGAGCTGAACCGGCTCGCGGTCAGCTTCAACACCATGCTGGCGGCGCTCGAGCAGGCGGTCGCCGCGCAGCGCCAGCTGGTGGCCGACGCGTCGCACGAGCTGCGGACGCCGCTCACCAGCCTGCGCACCAACTTCGAGGTGCTGATGCGGCCGGGTGGACTCCCGGACGAGAGCCGCCGCCGGCTCGAGCGCGACGTCCACCGCCAGTTCGACGAGATGGCGGCGCTTGTGGGCGACATCGTCGAGCTGGCCCGCGACGGCCAGGCCACGGCCGACGAGGACGACGTCCGCCTGGACGTGCTCGTCGCCGACGCCGTCGAGCGGGCCGAGCGCAACCGGGGCGACGTCCGCTTCGCGCTCGTCTCGCAGCCCACCCTGGTGCGCGGCGTGCCGGCCCGGCTCGACCGGGCGGTCACCAATTTGCTCGACAACGCCGCCAAGTGGAACCCGCCCGGGGAGGTCGTGGAGGTGGAGGTGGACGCCGATGGGAAGGTCATCGTGCGCGACCACGGACCCGGCATCGCCGAGGATGACCTGCCGTTCATCTTCGACCGCTTCTACCGCTCGGCCGAGGCCCGCAACCTGCCCGGCTCCGGCCTTGGGCTTGCGATCGTCCGCCAGGTGGCCGAGTCCCACGGCGGCCAGGTCACGGTCGAGCGGCCGCCGGACGGCGGCAGCCGGTTCGTGCTCGCGGTGCCGGCACTGCCGGTGCCCAGCGAGGACCTGGTCGACGTCTGACCCGATCTGGGCAAACGCTTAGCCTCCGCTCAGGTTCTTCTTAGGCGGGCGGTGTTGAATATCCACACAGCCCGCGCGACCTCCTCGGAGACGCTCGGGGCGCCAGTACGCCGGCCGTTGGAGAGCGAGCCGGCCGCAGCGTCCCGAGCCGCAGGTCGCGTAGGTGGGCGGTCCCCCCGCTCGGCTACGGGAAACCCCTCCCCGCCGGCCGAGCGGGAGATCGCCGTCTCGATCAGGCGGCGCCGGCGCTGACGATGTCGGGCGCTTCGGCCTCGACCTCGGCGGCCGCGCTCGGCAGCTGGAACTCGAGCCGTGTGCCCTCGCCCGGGGTCGAGTCGATGTCGATGTCGCCGCCGGCGAGCCGGATCCGCTCGATGGTGGCATCGAGGCCGAGGTGCAGCTGGGTGCGGTGGCGGTCGAGCGCGCGATGCACGTCGAACCCGCGCCCGTCGTCGATGACGGTGCCCTGCAGCTGGCCGTCGATATGGATCAGGGTGACCTTGAGCCGGTGCGCGCGGGCATGCCGGCGCACATTGGCCACCGCCTCTCGCACGATCCGGTAGACGAGGGTCTCGAACGCCTCCGTGTAGCGCGGCACCTCCACGTGCACCTCGACCTCGAGGCCGAGCTCGTGGTTGGCGTGCTCGACCAGGTCGCGGACGGCCGGCGCCAGGCCGTGCGCCTCGAGCAGCGGCGGGCGCAGCTCGAACATCAGCCGGCGGGTGCGCTCGAGTGCCAGTGCGAGCGTGTCGCGCGCTCGCCGGCCGGCCTCCGCGGATGCCTCGTACGCGCCGCGCTCGCCCGACAGGCGCTGGCGATCGAGTGAGAGCAGCGTGGCGGTGAGCACCTGGACGGTGTCGTCATGGAGCTCCTCGGCGATTCGCGCGCGCTCATCGGCCTCGGCGCTCAGCATCTGGTTCAGGACCATCCGCCGCTGCTCCTCGGCGTCGAGCAGCGCCACCCGCAGCTGCTCGCTCTCGCGCAGGCTGCGGAAGCTGAGCGAGACGCGAACGGCCACCGCGAGCAGCACCAGCACCGAGAGCACCATGGCGACCGGGTTGGCGGCGTGGATCAGGTTGAGCGCCTGCAGGCACACCGCGATCAGCGCAAAGACGGCCGTGAATCCCACCACGGGCCGGGCGGGCGTCGGGCGGGCTCGCCCGGAGGGCACGATCGCCGCCGTTGCCATCAGCACCGCGGCCAGCGGGACGAGCGCCTGGCGCCAACCGCCGGGCAGCCCGACGATCGACGCGGTGGAGTGGTAGAGCGAGAGCGCGTCCGCGGCCGTCAGCACCGCTGCGCCCGCGAAAAGGAGCCACCGCTCGCGCTGCCCGCGCGAGGCCGCCAGCGCGGCGCATCCGGCCATGATCCCGAGCACGGCCAGGTCGGAGGCCACCCACACGCCGTCGACGGCGACGCCTCCCAGGCGCATGTGGGTGTGGTGGAGCAGGGGTCGCAGGCCGATCTCGGCCGCAACCGCCGCCAGCGTGACGCCGCCGATCAGGCCGTCGACGACGAGGCCCGCGTCGAACCGCGCGGCGCGGCTGCGGGCGAGCAGCACGACGCATGCGATCAGGAACGGATAGAACGTCAGCCAGAGGAGAGCGGCCGACGGGGTGAACGACGCCATGCCGTGCTGCAGCCGGGGTGCGGCGGCGATCGACACCGCCCCGTATCCGACCAGCCCGATGCCGAGCAGGGCCCATGCCACCCGGTCGGCGCGATCGACGGCGCTGCGGCCGAACGCCGCCAGTCCGCACAGGATGACGGCCGCCGCGTACAGCCTGGCATCCGCCGCGGATCGCTCCCACGAGCCGGCCGGGCCCAGGATCACGCGCGCGATGTGCACGGCGGCGAGCACCGCGGCCGCCGCGGGCAGCGCCGCCAGCAGCCGATGGCTGCGTGGACGGCTGCGAAGACGTGTCGAAGCGACCTGCATGGTACGTATCGTCGCCGTCGCGGTTGCCCAGCGGTCTCCCCGCTTTGGAGGATCCTCTCTCACACATGCGAGGGACACGCGTATCACCCCAAAATGCAGGCATTTTTCGCCAAATATCCAGGTGCTGTCAGCCAGCGCACCCCGGCGGTGCCGGCGCCGGTCGTACAATGTCTGGAAATGCCCGGAGTCAAGTTCGAGCGCAGCCCGGACGGCCGCATGAAAATCCATCTGATCGGATGCTGCGGCGATCCGGAGCGGTGGAGCCGCGAGTACGAGCAGCAGTTCCTGCGCCAGACGCTGGACGAGGGCGGCCGGGTCGTGGCGAGCGGTCCGGAGGGCGTCGAGGTGGTCGACCGCCGCGGACGCACGCATCATCTCGACGCGCGTCTGCTCTCAACCTGAGGGCGGTGGCGGCTCGGTCGGCGCGGCCTTTGCCTGCGGTGGATCGGGGTACGGCGAGAGTCCGGCCCATGCCATCAGCCTGATTCCGGCGACCGTGGTGACGGCGATGATGACCGCGTCGAGCAGGTCGGGCTTGGCGAGCGCGAAGAACTCCCGCGCCGGCGCGGCGCTGAGGGTCACCAGGTATGCGGCCGCGAGCGCGCCGACGAGCGACACGATCCCGGCCGCGTAGCTGCGGCTCGCCGCCATGCGCTCGGGGTCGAGCACGAGCAGCAGATACAGGCCGAGGGCGACGAACACGGTCACGGCGGCGGTGCGCGCGTCCGTGATCGACCGCACCCGCACGGCCCGCTCCAGGACGTAGGCGGCCAGCACCGCGACCGCCATCACCGCCCCTGCGGGGATCGCGAACCTCGCCACCAGGCGCAGGAACGACGCCGACTCGGGCCGGTCGGTCGACGGGATGAGCGCGATCACGAACCCGGGGATCCCGACCGTGACGATCGCCGCCAGGGTCAGATGCCGCGGCAGGAGCGGGAAGCCGGCGGTCGTGAGCCCGAAGGCCAGGATGACGCATGCCGCGAACACGGTCTTGGTGACGAAGAGGCGGGCGACGCGGTGGATGTTCTGGAGGATCTGGCGGCCCTCGGCCACCGCCGCCGGGACGGCGGCGAAGCTATCGGTCACGAGCACGCTGTCGGCCACGCTCTTGGCCATCTGCGCGCCGCTCCCGAGTGCGATCGCAAGCCGCGCCCCCTTCATGGCCGGCACGTCGTTGACGCCGTCGCCGATCATCGCGACGTAGTGGCCCGCGCCCGTCAGGGCCTCGATCAGCATCCGCTTCTGCTGCGGCGCGAGCCGCGCGAACACCGTCGAGGAGGTGGCCGCGGCGGTCAGGGCGGGCCCGGGCTCGGGCAGGTCCTTGCCGTCGATCGGAGGGCCCTCGACCCGGATGCCGGCCCGCTCGGCCACCGCCGCGACGGTCGTGGGCGAGTCGCCGGACATGACCTTGACCGACACGCCCTGGCCGCGCAGGAAGGCGATCGTCTCGGCCGCCTCCGGCCGCACGTGCTCCTCGAGTGCGATCACGCGCGATCGGCTCGACCGCCGGCGGCGGGGAGCCGTCACCGGGCGGCGTCACGCTCGGCGCGGGTGCGGCCGAGGAGCAGGGTGCGCCTGCCGGCGCGCTCGTGCTCGGCCACGATCGGCGGCGCGGCGGCGCCCAGCAGCACATCGGGCGCTCCCAGTACCAGCGTGGCGTCGTCGCCCTCGAGCCGGCATGCGCTCCACTTCCAGCGCGACGAGAACGGCACCTCCGAGCGCACCGGCCGCGCCGTCGCCCGGGAGGGCGGCCGCGATCGCGTCGAGCGTGTCGTTGCGCGACGAGGCGCTGGCGGCGTAGTCGCCCACCAGGCCGCTCGGCGGCGGCCGGCTCCGTCGCCCCCATCGGGGTCACGCCGTACAGGGCCAGGGTGCCGTCGGTGAGCGTGCCGGTCTTGTCGAGGCAGACCGTGTCGACGTTGGCCAGAGACTCGACCGAGTTGAACGACTGCACGAGCATCCCGCGGCTCGAGAGCCTGACCGCGGCCACCGCGAAGGTGAGGCTCATCAGCAGCACGAGGCCCTCGGGAACCAGCGTGACGATGCCCGCCGTGGCGGTCGCGGCTGCCGACCGGAAGCGCAGGTGGTGGTCGATGAGCACCCAGATGAACGCCACGCCCGAGCGGCACCATCACCGCGGTCGTCGCCAGCAGCAGCCGGTTGATCTGGTTTTCGAGCGGTGAGCGGCGGTAGCGGAACTCGCGCGCCTCCCCGACCACCTGCGAGGCGTAGCTCTCGGTCGCCCGTGCGATTCACCAGGTAGCGCCCGCCGCCCTCGACGCAGAACGATCCCGACAGGAGCTCGTCGCCGACCTGTTTGGCGACGGCGTGCGACTCGCCGCTCAGCTGTGACTCGTCGAGCTCGAGCGAGGAGCTCTCCACGACCGCGCCGTCGGCCACCACCTGGTCGCCGGGGCGGAGGGCGACCACGTCCCCGTCGACCACCTCGGCGGCGGGGATCACGCCCTCGCGACCGTCGCGGACGACCCGGGCATGGGGGGCCACGAGCAGCGCGAGCCGGTCGAGCGCCCGCTTCGCCCGCACGTCCTGCATGATGCCGATGCCCGTGTTGGCCACCAGCACGAGCCCGAACAGGCCGTCGGCCGGGCGGCCCGCGGCGTTGATCACCACCCAGAACGAGCCCAGGATGAGATTGAACAGCGTCAGCGTGTTCGACCGCACGATGCTCGCGTACGAGCGGCTGGTCGAGGCCGGGGCATGTGGCGGTTCCGCCTCCAGGCGACGGCGGGCCTCGACGTTCGTGAGGCCGGTGAGCCTGGCATCCGTCACCCGCCCGAGTGTAGATGGTTCTCGCTTGGCCACCGCACCGGGGGATTGGCGCGGGATAGGTGGTTGATCACGCAATACTTGACTCCTCACGTATGGGCTGATAGGATTACTTGCGTAATCAAGTTTTCCCCAAGTGGAGGGTCATCACACATGAGCACACTCGAATCCACCGCAACCCAGACGCTGCCGGTTGGCACGTGGAACGTCGATCCCGTCCATTCGACGGTCGGCTTCGCGGTCAAGTACATGGTCGGCACGTTCCGCGGCAGCTTCTCGCCCGTCGAGGCGACGCTGTCGGTCGCCAAGGACGGCGGCGCCAGCCTGACCGGGTCGGCGAAGGCCGAGGGCATCAAGGTGCAGGAGCCGAATCTGGTCACCCACCTGCTCTCCCCCGACTTCTTCGACGCGGAGCGCGCGCCGGAGCTGCATTTCCGCTCGACCGACGTCCGCACCGCGGGCGAGCACGTCACCGTCACCGGCGACCTGACGATCAAGGGCATCACCCAGCCGGTCACCCTCGAGGGCGACGTGACCGAGCAGATCACGGATCCCTATGGGCGTGAGCGCATCGGCGTCTCCCTCGCCGGCACGATCGACCGCACGAAGTTCGGAATCACCTGGAACAACCCGCTGCCGAGCGGCAAGTCGGCGCTCGCCAACGAGGTCACCCTCGAGGCCGAGCTGTACCTGGTGAAGGAGTAACGATCGCGATGAAGGTGCTCGGCGTCTCCGGCAGCCTGCGGGCTGACTCACACAACACGGCAATCCTGCGCGGAGCTCGTGACCTGATGCCCACGGGGGTGGAGCTCGAGTTGTGGAACGGGCTGCGGGACATCCCGCCGTACGACGAGGATGACGACACCGAGCCGGCGCCGCCGGCGGTCGCCGCGCTGCGCGCGGCGCTCGCCGGCGCCGACGCCGTGCTGTTCTCGACTCCCGAGTACAACTCGTCGATCCCGGGACAGCTCAAGAACGCCCTCGACTGGGCGTCGCGCCCGATCGCGACGAGCGTGCTGCGCAACAAGCCGGTCGCGGTGGTCGGCGCCAGCACCGGGGCCTTCGGCGCCGTCTGGGCGCAGGCCGAGCTGCGCAAGGTGCTCGGAGCCATCGGAGCGCGGGTCGTCGAGGGCGAGGTGGCCGTCGGCCACGCCCCGCAGAAGCTCGACCGCCGACGGCACGCTGATCGACGCGAACCTGCGCGAGGAGTTCACCGAAGTGGTGGACGAACTGGTCGAGGCCGTCCGCGCCCGCACCGCCGCCGTCGCAGCCTGAATAATCGGGGCCAGGCCCCATTCATTCACGTCAGCTCAGGGCAGCAGGTGGACGGTGCGACTGATCATCGTCATGTCCAGGATGCGCCGGATCGACGGTGAGCCGCACACGAGCTCGAGGCGTCCACCGCGCTCGGCCATCCGCTGTGCCGAGGCCAGGATCACCCCGAGGGCGGTCGAGTCGAGGAACGTCACCGAGCCCGCATCGACCCGGAGCACCGAGCAGCGCTCAGCCTCCGCGGCATCGAGCGCATCGCGCAGGGCGTCCGCCGAATTGATGTCCAGCTCGCCGTCCACGCGCACCACGGTCGCGGTCTCCTCGATCGTGTCCCGGGTGAACCGCGCCGGCGTTGCCCTTTGGGAACTCTTCCTGACCTCGTCCATCGGGGGACACCTTACCCCGCCGGGGCCGTTCGTTACCACCGCGCCGCGTTTCGATGTTTGAGCGCGGTGTGCGAGCGCACATGTCGTCTTCAGACGATGGTGATCACTGGGAGGGAGCCAGACATGACACGGACGTTTGAAGATCGATCGGATGTGCAGTTGGTGGCCGGGTTCCGGGACGGCGGCGACCCCGCCTGCCGCGAGGCGCTCGTGCTGCGCCACCGCGGGCTGGTGCGCGCGATCGCGCGCCGCTACAACGGCCGCGGTCTGGCGTATGAGGACATCGAGCAGACCGGGTACGTGGGACTGATCCACGCGGTCGACCGGTACGACCCGGCGCGGGGCGTGCCGCTGGGAGCGTTCGCGGCCCGCACGATCGAGGGCGAGATCATGCACCTCTTCCGCGACCGCGGCTGGGCCGTGCGGGTGCCGCGGTCACTGCAGGAGCTCAGCCGGCGGGTGTCGTCGGTGCGCGAGCGCCTGGGCCACCGGCTCGGCCGCACGCCGTCGCTCCAGGAGCTCGCCGAGGCGACCGGTGAGAGCGAGCAGCGCGTGGCCGAGGCCGTTGCCGCCGCCCGCGCGCACACGGCCGAGCCGCTCACGGAGACGCCGGCGCGGCCGCTCGTCTCCGAGGAGGCGGGGTTCGCCCGGGTCGAAGACCGTGACCTGCTCGCACGCGCGATCGAGACCCTGCCCGCGCGCGAGCGGCGCATCGTCGGGCTGCGGGTCTACCACGACCTCACCCAGTCCGAGATCGCCGAGCGCACCGGCATCAGCCAGATGCACGTCTCGCGTCTGCTGCGGGCATCGCTGCGCACGCTCGAGCGCGAGGTCGACTGGGCGGCCGCGTAGCGGCGGCGCGTCCCTACCCGCGTGCGCCGGCGATTGCGGCCGCGCGGGTGGGGGCGGTCGCCAACCGCCGCTCGGTGTCGGTCAGCTCGAGCAGCCGGCGCACGCCGTGGCCGGTGCTGTCGCCGAGGGCCACCCGAAAGCCGATGCCGCGCTCGTCGGCCTCCTCGCGGGCGCAGATCAGCACACGCAGGACGCTGGAGTCGATGAAGGTCGTCTGCATGAGGTCGACCGCGACCGCCGCACCCGAATCCAGGGCCGCCTTCAGCTGGCGCTCGAGCTCGGGAGCGGTCGACAGGTCGTGCTCTCCCGTGACGACCACCACCTCGACCCCGGGCTCCGTCCGCTCGACCTCGATCGTGTTCACGATGTCAGGATAGATGAGCCGGAGCGGCGCTCATGCAGCAGGGGCGCCCAGGTCGAAGGTCATCTTCACGAGGGTGCCCGCCCCGTCCGGAGTGTCGATCTCGAGCGCCTCCGCGATCGCGGCCATCACCGGCAGGCCGACGCCGAGCCCGGGGCTGTCGACGCGCGGCGCCATGCCCGACCCATGGTCGCGCACGATCACGATGAGCCGGCCGGCCGGCGTGAGCTCCGCCAGCACCTCGAAGTTCCCGCTGCCGTCGTTGTAGGCGTGCAGGACCGCGTTCGCGCACGCCTCGGTGACCGCCAGCGCGATGTCCGCCGTCCGCTCGTCGGAGATGCCCGACGCTTCCAACAGCCCTCGCAGCGCGTGTCTCACGAGCGGAACGTTGTCGGCCTCTGCGGCAAGCTCCAACTCGAACCCATGCGAGTTCGGAGCCATTCTCGGTGAGGATACCCGTCGCATCCGCGGGCTACGCATTCCCCGTGAGGCGGAGCACGATCACGGCGACGTCGTCGGCCGGCGGCCCGGGGGTGAACTCGAGCACCGCCCGCTCGAGGCGGTCGGCGATGCCGGCGGCGCTCAGGCCCGCGGACGAGCGCAGCAGCTCCCCCAGCCGCTCCTCCCCGAACATGTGCCCCTGCCGCCGCTCCTCGGTCACGCCGTCGGTGTAGAAGACCACGGCGTCGCCGGCGGACAGGTCGACCGTGTGATCGGAGAGCTGCACGTGCTCGTAGAAGCCGAGCAGCGTTCCGGGCATGCCGGCCTCTTCGACGGTTCCATCGCGCCGGATCAGAAGCGGCGGGGGGTGGCCGCCGCAGCAGACGGTCAGGCGGGCGCCCTCGGGGGTGATCTCGAGCCGGCCGACCGCGACGGTGCAGAACCGGCGCTCGACCATCTGCCGCAGCAGCGCCTGGTTCAGGGTGCGCAGGATCGACCGCGGCGAGCGCTCGCGCACCGCCGCCGCGCGCACCGTGTGGCGGGCGATGCCCGTCAGGGCCGCCGCGGGGGCGCCCTTGCCGCAGACGTCACCGATCGACAGGTAGAGGCCGCCCTCCCCGGTCTCGAACGCGTCGTAGAAGTCGCCGCCCACATCGCCCCCACCGCCGGCCGGGTGATACACCGCGGCGAGCTCCACCCCGGGGACGTCGGGCAGGTCCGGGGGCAGCAGGCTGCGCTGGAGCGTGCGCGCGACCTGGTCGCGGTCCTGGTAGAGCCGGGCGGTGTCGATGGCCGTTGCCGCCCGGCGGGCCAGCTCGGTGGCGAATGCGAGGTCGTCGTCGCCGTAGATCCGCCCCGAGTCGGCCGTGACCAGCGTCAGTGTGCCGTGCGTGCGGCCCCGCGCGGTCAGCGGGGCGACGATCACCGAGCGCATCCCGAGGCCGCGCAGGATGGCGCGGTGCTGGTCGTCCTCGGCGGCCCGCTCGAGGAAGACCGCGGGGGCGCTGGCCGCGAGCTCGACGCCCGCCGCCGGCAGCAGCGTGGCGGCTCCGGCGGCGGCGTCAGGGTCGGGCGGATAGCGGCGGACGAGCTCCCGCGCCAGCTCGATCTTGGCCGGGTCGGAGTGGGCGACCGAGATCGTGTGGACGCCGCCTCCCTCGACCAGGTCGACCGCGCACCAGTCGGCGAGGTCGGGCACGATCAGGCGGGCGAGGTCGCCCAGCGCGGCGCGGAAGTCGAGCGATTCGCCGAGTACGTCAGACGCGCGCGCCAGGAGCTCGAGCCGCAGGCGGGCGTCATGCTCGGCCTCGTACGCCTGGGCGCGGTCGACCGCGAGGGCGATGCGGCCGGCCGCGAGCCCGACCAGGTCGATCTCGTCCTGGCCGAGCGGGCGCGGTGCCAGCCAGTCGGTCTGGAGCACTCCGACCGTGCGCCGGCCGACGCGCAGCGGCGTTGCCATCTGCGTGCGCACGCCGCGGCCGCGCATGAGCAGACCGGCGGCATCGTCGCTCGGGTCGTGAATCACCACCGGCGCCCCCGCGCTCACGGCGCCGGCCGCCGACGGGTCGTCGGCCGGAATCCGCAGCCCTCGGCCGGCCTCGGGGTCGAGGCCGCTGGTCGCGCGAACCGTCAGCCGCTGCCCGTCCGGCTCCATCAGGAGCACTGCGGAGGCATCGGAGCCGAGTTCGTGCCGCAGGAGCGCGAGGATCTCCTCCAGCAGGTCGTCAAGGTCGACGTGCGCGAGCGCGGCGTCGGACAGGCGCTGCAGCCGCTGCGCGGCGTCTGCCCGTTCGCGCGCCTCGCGCAGGAGGATGCTGTTGTCGACGGCCACGGCGGTGCGCCGGGCCAGTTCCTCGGCGACGGCGATGTCGTCGGGGCTGAACGGCGGCCGCTCGCCGCAGCTCAGCAGCACCATCGCCCCGAGCGTCCGTCCACGAGCGGCCAGAGGCAGGATCACCGCCGACCGGGCATCGATCTGGCGCACGACCTCGATGTGCTGCCGGCCCCGCAGGCGGGCGAGCAGGATCTCGTCGGTCAGCTCGGTCAGGATCTCGGTGCGGCCCTCGCGGAGGGCGGCCGACATGTGCACGCCGTCGGGATCGGGAGGGAACGCGCGCAACCGCTCGCTCAGCGGCGCCCGCAGCCGGTCGGCGTCGGCCACCGCCACCCGGCGCATGCCGTCGTCGTCCAGGAGGTCGATCGCGCACACCTCCGCGAGCCAGGACGCGGCCAGGCGCGCGACGCCCTGCAGCCCCGCTTCGGGGTCGAGCGACCGGGCCAGCATCTCGCTCGCCTGCAGCAGCAGCTCGAGCCGCATCTGGGCGGCCTGGCCGTGATCCTCCCCGGTGTGCTCGAGCGCGATCGAGAACGCTCCGGTGTCGCGCCCGTCGGCATCGCTGATCGGGGAGCTGACGACGTGGACGCGGATGTGCGACCCGTCCTTGCGCACCGCGGGGACATCGCCGTGCCACACGCCGCCGGCCCGGTGGCCCAGCTCGCGGATGAACCCGTCGACCGCGCGCCCGACGACGTCGGCGGCCTCGTACCCGAACAGCCGCTCGGCCTGGCGGTTCCAGGTCACGACCGTTCCGTCGCGGTCGGTGACGACGATCGCCGCCGGTGCCTGCTCGATCAGATCCGCGCCCGCGATGCCCGCGGAGGCTCTGTGCACCGAAGGCATACGCCAGCCTAGTTCGCCCCTGCAATCGGTGTCAATCCGCGATGCCTGGCGGCAGCGTGGTGAATATTCGGTGCCAGGCACCAAATATTCACCATCCATGGATACCGGCGCTACGCTCCGCGGGGTGGCGGCGATCGAGGGGACAGTCAGCCTGCGCGTGCTGGGCTCGGCGCCGGCGGCCGCCGTGGCCGAGCCGGTGCTGCTCGCGCTCGGCGCCCGGGCCGGTCTCGACATCGGCCGTCTGGACGAGCTGGCAATGGCGCTCGAGCTTGCCATCCACCGTGCCGGCCGGCCGGTCCTGATCGAGCTGACCCCGAACGCCGGCCGCCTGACCGTGGCGGTGCGGCCGCTCGAGCCCGCCGGGTTGCGGGAGTGTGAGCAGCTGGTGCACCCGCTCGTGGGAGCCGTGGAGGTGGACGGCGAGGGGCTTGTGATGCGTGCCGGCTGATCGCGCCGGCCGGCTGGCCGTCCTGGCCGCCACGGGTGACGAGGCCGCCAAGGCGGAACTGGTCGAGTGCATGGCTCCGCTCGTCGGCCGGCTGGCCGTGAGGCTCACGAGCCAACGCGTGCCGCGCGAGGATCTCGAGCAGGCGGGGATGGTGGGCGTGCTCGGCGCGGTGCCGGGGTTCGACCCGGCGCGCGGGACGGCGTTCGAGCCGTACGCGACGCGGTACGCGCTCGGCGAGATGCTGGCCCTCGGCCGCCAGGCCGCCGCCGTGCACGTGTCGCGCACCGGCCGCGATCTGGCGATGGCCGTGGAGTCGGCGGCCATGGAGGCGACCGCCGAGACGGGGGCCGCGCCGACCGTGGCCGAGATCGGCGAGCGGGCGGGACTGGAGGAGGAGGACGTGGTGACGGGACTGCGCGCCCGCAGGGCGCTCGCGCCTCCCAGCGGCGGCGACGAGGAGTTGCTCGAGGCGCACGGCGGCTACGAGGACGAGATCGAGCAGGTCGAGCGCCGGCTCGACCTGGGGCTGCGGCTGCGGGCGCTCGACCACCGCTCACAGGTCGTGGTGGCGCTCAGGTTCGGGCTCGAGCTGTCCCAGGCCGAGATCGCCGAGCGGCTCGGCATCTCACAGATGCATGTCTCCCGGCTGCTGCGCGCGGCGCTCGAGCGGGTCTGGGTCGACGCGTCCTAGACGACGGGCGGTGCGTCGGTCCAGCCGGTGCGGTCGGGTGGGCCGGGCGCGATCCGGACACGCGGCGTCGCGCCGACCTCGGCCCAGATCGATCCGAACGTGATCCACGGCCGGTCAGGTGCGGGGATCACGCACAGCGGGGTGTCGCGGTCGGCCAGCACCCGCTCACAGTCTTCGCCGGATCGCACCGCCGGCGCGACCGCCTCGAGCGCCGCCAGCCGGTCGTGCGAGTCGTCCCTGCCCGCGGGCGCGTGGGCCGGGTCGAGGTCGGAGCTGCGCAGTGGGTGATTCGTGTGGCACAGGCGATCCGAGCCGGCGTCGGAGCGGACGGCGCCCGCGGCCGAGCACTCGTATCCCGCGACGCGGTCGGCATCCGCCAGCGCATAGTGCTGACCCGAGGCATGCGGTACGTCCTCCAGGAACACGGCCGCAGCGGCCACGTCCGGGCGTTCGAGCAGCCCGCGCAACACAAACGCCACCGGCAGGCCCGCGGGCGAGTGGTTCAGCATCGAGAGCGTGTTCACGCACACGCCCAGGCCGGCGGAGTTGACGCCGGTCAGCCCGATCATTCCGGCCGCGGTCAGAACAACCCCCGCGCCGCCCTCCCCGTCGTCCCAGCGCACGATCGCCTGGGCGCCGTCCATCAACTCGGGCAGATCCATGTTCTGGGCCAGCACGGATGCGTGTCCGCCGTCACCCGCGACGGCCAGGAGGCTGCAGGCGTCGCGCGGCTCGGCCGGGAGCGAGAACCACCACTCCTCGTCCATCAGGTTGAGTGCCAGGATGCGCTCGAACGCGACCCCGGCCGCCTCGGCGATCCCGCGCACCTCCTCGAGCAGGTGCGGTGTGTGCCGGCCGATCGCCGCCACGAACCCGGTCTGACCCACCAGGTCGGCCACGAGCCGCTGCGGGCCTCGTTCGAGCCGCGCAGCCACGTCGGCGTCCCAGCGCTCGAGCAGCCCGCCGATGGGCTCACGCAGCGCTTCGCCGTGGGCACGTCCGCGCTCGCGCGCGTTCCCACGGCACTCCACGATCGCTTCCGGGGCCACCGCCACACAGGCGATCCTATCCGGTTGCGAAATCGGGTAGAACTTCGCGCGTGACTGCGACCGACTCTCCCGGCGCACAACCTCGCAACCTGATCCTTGCCGCGATGATCTTCGCGGTCGCGATGACGTTCATCGACCAGACGATCGTCTCGATCGCGGCGCCCCAGATCCAGAGCGAGCTCGGCCTCACCAGCACCGGCGTTCAGTGGGCGATCAACGCCTACCTGCTCTCGCTCGCCGCCCTCTTCGCGTTCGGCGGCCGCCTGGCCGACACCGTCGGCCACCGCAAGATGGTGACGCTCGGCGTGATGATCTTCGCCGCAGCGTCGGCGATGTGCGGGCTCACGCCGAAGGGGAGCGTGGCCGAGGCGTGGATCGTGACGTTCCGCATCGTCCAGGGCGCGGGCGGGGCGATCATGTTCCCGGCCGCGCTGGCCATCGTGGTGCAGACGTTCGAGCTGCGCGAGCGCGGCCGGGCGCTCGCGATCTTCTTCGGGATCGCCGGCGGGCTGACCGCCATCGGGCCGATCCTGGGCGGCTACCTCACCCAGTGGACGTGGCGGGCGATCTTCTGGGTCAACATCCCCGTGGCCGTCATCGCGCTCGTGCTGATCGCGATCGCAAAGCCGCGGACCGTGCACCGGCCGGCGCCGATGGACTACCGCGGCCTTGTCCTGATCGCGTCCGGCGTGGCGCTGAGCGTGTTCGGCTTCCAGCAGTCGACGATCTGGGGCTGGAGCAACCCGGCCACGGGCGCGTGCATCGCCATCGGGGCGGTGCTCCTCGTCGTGTTCTTCTTCGTCGAGGCCCGCACCACCTCGCCGCTGATCCAGGTCGACATCTTCCGGATCCGGCCGTTCTTCGTCGAAAACCTCGTGCTCGGGGTCTCGATGCTGGTGTTCGTCCCGGTGTTCTTCTTCGCGAGCGAGTACGCCCAGATCTCGCTGGGCAAGACACCCTCGCAGGCAAGTCTTCTGCTGCTGTGCTTCTTCGCCGGCTTCGTGGTCGCGGCCCAGATCGGCGGGCGGATGCTCGACCGGCGGGGCGCAAAACGCCCCGTGGCGCTCGGATGCACGCTCGGCGCCATCGGATTCTGGCTCTGGGCCGGGAAGGTCACGGGCTCAGCTTCAGCGGTCAGCATGTGGTACATCGTCCTCGCCGGAGCCGGGATGGGGTTCATGCTCGGCCCCGCCAGCACCGATGCGGTCAACCGCGCCTCCCGGCTGTCGTACGGTGAGGCGACCGGCATCACCCAGACGGTGCGCAACTACGCCGCGAGCCTCGGCCTTGCGATCCTCGGCACCATCCTCGTCACCCAGATGCGCGACCAGGTCACGAGCTCACTCCTCGCGAAGGGCGTGCCCAGCGCCCGCGCGCATTCCGAGGCGTCAAGCATCACCCAGTCGCACGGCGGCAGCGTGCAGCATCGATTCCCCACTTCATCCGGCTCGACTTCGCCTATGCCACCCGCTCGGTGTTCCAGACGATGGCGGCGATCATGGCGGTGGCGGCGGTCGTCGCGATCGTCGGTCTCAGGCGGGGTGTGCAAGAGGACATTCAGCTCGCTCCCGCCGCCGACGCGGACGCGGTCGTATGAGCGGGATCGCACACTGGGACGAGGTCGAGGCGGCGCACCGCCAGGCCGGCCATCTCGACGCCGAGTGGTCCGACCTCGGCACGGCGGCCGGGACGGTATCGGTCGGGCTGCAGCGGATCCGGATCGCGCCGGGGGCGTGGTCGACGCCCGCCCACATCGAGCACGGCGAGGAGGAGATCTTCTGGGTGCTCGGGGGATCGGGGCTCTCGTGGCAGGACGCGGGCGAGGGGCCCGCCACGTACGCGGTCGGCCCGGGCGATTGCCTGGTGCACCTCATGATGGGCGAGGCGCACACCCTGCACGCGGGCGAGGACGGCCTGGACGTGCTCGCCTTTGGCCAGCGGACGCGATCGGGGGGCGCCCGGCTGCCGCGGGCCGGGCTGAGCTGGTTCGGGCCGAGCTGGGTGCGCTCAGGCGGCTCGCCGTCGCCGTGGGAGGGCGAGGCGCTCGTCTCGGCCCCGGAGCTGCCCGCACCGTCGGCGCGGCCGAGCTGGGTCGTGCACGTCGATGCGGTCGCCGGCGAGCGCCGCGACGGCGCGACCGTCGCGCACGAGCGCCGCGACCTGGGCACCGCGGCGGGTTCGGTCGCGACCGGGCTCAAGTACGTCACCGTGCCCCCGGGCAAGCTGGCGGCGGCGCCTCACTGCCACTCGGCCGAGGAGGAGATCTTCGTCGTGCTCGAGGGCGACGGCGCCCTCGTGCTGGGGGACGAGGAGCACCCCGTCCGCGCCGGCACGATCGTCTCGCGCTCGCCGGCATCGTGTGTCGCCCACGCCTTCCGCAGCGGCGCGGGCGGCCTGACCCTGCTGGCCTACGGCACCCGCCAGCCGAACGACATCTGCTACTACCCGCGCTCGGGCAAGATCGCGCTCTGGGGCGTCGGGGTGATCGGCCGGATCGATCCTGTCGACTACTGGGACGGCGAGGACTGATGCCGCCGGAGATCACCTCCATCAGCCGCGCAGCCGCCGGCGATCCGGCGGGCATGCTCCTGCTCCTTCACGGCCGCGGCGCCGGCGAGCACGACCTGCTGCCGCTTGCGGACGTGCTCGACCCCGACCGGCGGCTCGTCGCCGTGCTGCCGCGGGCGCCGCTGCGGCTTCCGCCCGGCGGCAACCACTGGTATGTCGTCCGCGAGATCGGGCGGCCCGACCCGGACACGTTCCTGCCCACGCTCGCCGCAGCCGGCGACTGGGTGGATACGGTGGCCGGCGCGCACGGCGTCGAGCCTGACCGGATCGTGGTGGCCGGGTTCTCGCAGGGGGCGGTCATGTCGTACGCGCTCGGGCTCGGCGCAGGCCGGCCACGGCCGGCGGGGATCATCGCCCTCTCGGGCTTCGTCCCCACCGTCCCGGGGTTCGAGCTCGACCTGGCCGGCCGGGACGGGCTGCCGGTGGCGATCGGTCACGGCTCGCTCGATCAGGTGATCGGCGTCGAGTGGGGCCGGCGGGCCGACGACCTCCTCCAGCGCGCGGGGCTGGCGGTTCGGTATCACGAGACGGTGATGGGCCACAGCATCGACCCGGCCTTCCTGGACGAGCTGCGCGGGTGGCTGGCCGACGTCGTTCCCGCCCGCTGATATCATTGTTGGCGCAACTACCACCGCAGGGAGCCAGCATGCGCAACCAATTGCCCGGAGGAGCGCCGCTCTTGAGCGAGGCCGAGCTGGCAGCCTGGCGTGGACTCCTGCGCGTGCATGCCGCGATCGAGCGCGAGCTCGATGAGGAGCTGACCGAGCTTCACGACCTGCCGCTCTCGTCGTACGAGGTGCTGCTGACGGTCGCAGACGCCCCGGGGGAGCGGATGCGGATGTCCGAGATCGCGGACTCGGTGCTGCTCTCGCGGAGCGGGGTCACGCGGCTTGTCGACCGGCTCGAGCGCGACGACCTGGTCGAGCGGATTCCATGTGAGGACGACGCCCGCGGGCAGTACGCGGTGCTCACGCCGCGGGGGCGCGAGGCGTTCGACGCCGCCCGGGTGACGCACCTGGCCGGCGTGCGGCGGCGCTTTCTCGAGCGGTTCGACGACGCCGAGCTGCAGAGCATGGCCGGCTTCTGGGAGCGGCTCGTGCCGGGTGCGACGCCGATGACCGTCGCACCCCGGGTCAGCCTGATCACGCTCGGCGTCGCGGACGTCGCCAGGAGCACGGCCTTCTACGAGGCGCTCGGGTGGCCGCGCTCGCCCTCATCCGTCCCCGGCGAGGTCAGCTTCTTCAACACCGACGGCGGCCTGCTGGCGCTCTGGGGCCGCGACGATCTGGCGCGGGACGCGGGCGCCACCGGCGCGCAGGCCGGGTTCCGCGGAGTCGCGCTCGCCATCAACCTCGAGAGCCGCGAGCTGGTCGACGCCTGCTTCGAGGAGGTGCGGTCGGTGGGCGGCGAGGTCGTGAAGCTGCCGCACGCCACCGACTGGGGCGGGTACAGCGGGTACTTCGCCGATCCCGACGGCCATCTGTGGGAGGTGGCCCACAACCCCGGCTGGCCGATCGGAGCCGACGGCCGGCCGGCGCTGCCGCGCGCGTGACGCCGCGGCTCGACGCCTATCGCGGCAAGCGCGATCCGGCCCGCACGCCCGAGCCGTTCTCGGACGAGGGCGGCGGGGGCGAGCCGATCTTCGTCGTCCAGCGCCACGACGCCCGGCGCCTGCACTACGACTTCCGCCTCGAGCGCGGCGGCGCCCTGCAGAGCTGGGCGGTGCCGAAGGGCATCCCGATGCGCAAGGGCCAGCGCCACCTGGCCGTCCACGTCGAGGACCATCCGCTCGCCTACGCCTCCTTCGAGGGCGAGATCCCGGCGGGGGAATACGGCGGCGGCACCGTCGAGATCTGGGACCGGGGTCACTACGAGCTGGTCGAGGAGAAGCGCGACGGCGGCCTCACGGTGCGCCTGCACGGCGAGCGCCTGAACGGCCTGTGGACGCTCGTGCCGAGCCGGATGGACGGTCAGGAGCGCAACTGGCTGATGATCCGCAAGGACGAGGGCGAGGCCCGGAGCAGGCGCCGAGCTGCGGCCGATGCTGGCGGTCGCGGCATCCGAGTTGCCGAGCGGCGACGATTGGGTATACGAGGTCAAATGGGACGGCTATCGCGTGATCGCAACGGTCGCCGGCGGCGAGGCGGCCCTGTACAGCCGGAACGGCAACGACCTGACCGGGCGGTTCGCCGCGGTGGCGCGGGCGCTGCCCGGTGCGCTGCGCAGCCCCGACTGCGTGCTCGACGGCGAGGTGTGCGCCCTCGACGAGGGCGGGCGCCCGCGTTTCTCGCTGCTGCAGCACGGCGGCGGCACGCTGGCGATGTACGTGTTCGACCTGCTCTCCCTGAACGGCCGCGACGTGACGGGCCTGCCTTTGCGCGAGCGCCGTTCGCTGCTCGAGGAGACGCTCATACCCGGCGAGGTGATCCGGCTCTCGGTGGGCTTCGACGACGGCCCCGAGCTGCTCGCGCAGTCGGTCAAGCTGGGGCTCGAGGGCGTCCTGGCCAAGCGCGGCTCCGAGCCGCTACCTGCCCGGGCGGCGCAGTGATGCGTGGGTCAAGGTGAAGACCCAGCAGCGCCAGGAGCTCGTCATCGCCGGCTACACCCGCGGCCGCGGCCGGCGGGAGGGCGCGCTCGGCTCGCTGGTGCTGGCGGTCAACCGCGGCGGCGAGCTCGTGTGGGCTGGAAACTGCGGCACCGGCTTCGATGATGCCGAGCTCGAGATGCTGATGGGCAAGCTCGAACCGCTGCGGCGCGAGACCTCGCCGCTTGCGGTGACGCCGCGGATGCCGCGGGTGCGCTCGGCCGACGTCACCTGGGTCGAGCCGGAGCTCGTATGCGAGGTCGAGTTCCTCGAGTGGACGAGCGACGGCCATCTGCGCGCCCCGTCCTACAAGGGCCTGCGCGACGACAAGCCCGCGCCGCGCGTGAAGCTCGAGCGGCCGCTGACGCTGTCCAACCTGGACAAGGTGTTCTGGCCCGGCGAGGGGATCACCAAGGGCGACCTGATCGACTACTACCGCGCCGTCGCCGACGTGGCCGTGCCCCACCTGCACGGGCGGCCCTTCACCATGAAGCGCTACCCCGACGGGATCGCCGCCAAGCCCTTCTTCCAGAAGAACGCGCCGTCGCACATGCCCGACTGGATCCCCACGGCCGAGTTTCCGGCCACCTCGCGCGAGGGCAAGGGCACTCGCATGATCCGCTACCCGCTTGTGAACGAGGAGGCGGCCCTGCTCTGGATGGCGAACATGGGCTGCATCGACCTGAACGCGTGGTGCTCGCGCGCGGATCGCGCCGACCGGCCCGACTTCGCCCTGTTCGACCTCGATCCGACGCCCGAGGCCGGATTCGCAGCGGCGGTCGAGGTGGCGCTGCTCGTGCGCCAGGCGCTGGCCGCGGTCGACCTGCGCGGGTATCCGAAGACGAGCGGGTCGGACGGGGTCCACGTACTCGTCCCCCTGGCGCGGCGGTACGGGTACGACCAGACGCGAGGGGTGGTGGCGGCGATCGCCCGGGCGCTCGCCGCAGTGCGGCCCGACCTCGTCACCACCGAGTGGTCGAAGGCCAAGCGCACGGGCGTCCTGATCGACGCGAACCAGAACGGGCCCGGCCGCACGATCGCGTTCGCCTATTCCGTGCGCCCGCAGCCCGGCGCGCCGGTCTCGGCGCCGGTGACGTGGGCCGAGCTCGAGGCGGGCGTGCACCCGGGTCGAATTCACGATGCCGGTCATGCTCGACCGGCTCGCCCGCCACGGCGACCTGCACGCCCCGGTGCTGGAAGACCGCCAGGCCCTCGGCCCCGCCCTGCGCTCGCTCTAGCCGCGCGACCGGGGACAGTCCCCCACCGATCGCCGTTGCACTTTTGTCACCACGTTCGACCGGGGACTGTCCCCGGTCGGTGCGGCGCGGTTCGTGTGCCAGTATGCAGGGATGGTGGTGACGGAGGGAGAGCGGCGGGTTGTTGCGGTCCTGATGGCGGACGTGGCCGGCTCGACGGCGATCGGTGAGCAGCTCGGCCCGGAGCGGTCGAAGTACCTGTTCGACGAGGTCGTCCGGCTCATGTCCGAGCAGGTCGAGCGCTACGACGGCACCGTCGCCCAGTTGCTCGGAGACGGTCTCCTGGCCGTCTTCGGGGCGCCGGTCGCGCACGAGGACGACAGCGAGCGGGCGGTGCGGGCCGGCATGGCCATCCAGCGCGCGCTCGCGGCCTACTCGCGGGAGGTGGTCGACGCCTACGGGATCGAGCTGCGGGCGCGGGTGGCCGTCAACACCGGCCCCGTCCTCATCACCCCTGACGGCGACGACTCCGACCGCTGGAACGCGCTGGGAGACACGGTCAACGTCACCGCGCGGCTGCAGGCGCTGGCGAGCGAGGCCGAGGTGACCCTCGGCCCCGAGACCGCCGCCCAGGTGCGGGACTGCTTCGAGCTCGAGGATCTCGGGCCCACGGAGCTGCGCGGCCGCAACCGGCCGGTCGACCTGTACCGGGTCGTGTGTGAGCGCGACCGCCACGCCCGGCCGGCCGACAGCCCCCTGGTGGGCCGCGATACCGAGCTCGCCGTCGTGCGCTCCGCCTTCGAGCGGGTGATGGACGGCATCGGGGTGATCGTGTCTGTGACGGGCGAGCCGGGCATCGGCAAGTCGCGCCTGGTGGCCGATGCGGTCGGGCCGCTGCGGGACCGCACGCGCGTTCTGGTGGGCCGCAGCCTGAGCTACACGGAAGGGTTCTCGTACTGGCCGATCCGGGACCTGCTGCGCGATTGGCTGGGCGCGTCGGCGACCACCGGCGAGGCCCGGGTGCGGTTCGACCTGAAGGCGGCGCTGCACGAGCTCTTCGGCACCGGCGGCGACGAGCGCTACCCCTTCCTGGCCAACCTCCTCGGCCTGCAGGAGCCCGATCCGCGCGCGGCGGAGGAGCTGCATGAGCTGAGCCGCGACGCCCTGCACCGGCGGAGCCTCGAGGTGGTCTCCGAACTCGTGCAGCGGCTCTCCCAGGACCGGCCGCTCCTCGCCGTCTTCGAGGATCTGCACTGGGCGGACGAGCTCACGCTGCAGGTGGTCGAGCAGCTGCTGGAGCTGACCGAGACCGAGGCGCTGGGAATCGTCCTGCTCTACCGCAGCGAGCGCGACCTGCCGTCGTGGGCGCTCGGAGAGTACGCTCGGCAGCGATACCCTCACCGTTATGTAGAGGTTGAGCTTCGGCCGCTCGCGGGGGAGGCGACCCATGCGCTGGCGCAGGCGCTGGCCGACGCGCCGCTCCCGGCGGCCGTCTCGGATCTGATCTCCCAGCGGGCGGGCGGCAATCCGCTGTTCGTGACCGAGGCGCTGCGCGATCTGGTCGAGAGGGGCGTGATCCGGCGTGCCAACGGCAGCTGGGAGCTGGCGGTCGCCCCCGACCAGCTCGAGGTGCCGGCGCTCGTGCAGGGCATCCTCCAGGCCCGGCTCGACCGGCTCGACCATCCCGCCCGCGAGACGATCGCGGTCGCCGCCGTGATCGGCCGCCGCTTCGGCATGCCCCTGCTCGAGCGCGTGGTCGATCCCGAGACGCTTCCGGGCGCGCTCTCGGAGCTGCAGCGGCTCGAGCTCATCTTCGAGGAGCGGCGGCGGCCCTATCCCGAGTACCGGTTCCGGCACGGACTCGTGCAGGAGGCGGCCTATGCCGGCCTGACCGACGCCGACCGCCAGGCGCTCCACGGCCGCGTCGGCAGGGCGCTCGAGGAACTCGCAGGCGACGATCCGAGTCCGGGCACCTTCGCCCTCCTAGCCAGCCACTTCACCGCCGCCGACGATGCCCCCAAGGCCGTCGAGTACCTCCTCCGGGCCGGCGACGCCGCCCGGGCGAACTACGCCGACCAGGAGGCGATCCGCCACTACCGGCGGGCGCGCGAGTTCCTGGCACAGCTCGGCGACGACCGCCGCTCGCGCGAGACCCTGTTCAAGATCGCCCTGGTGCACCACCTGGCGTTCGACTTCGCCGAGGCCGAGCGTGCCTACGACGAGGCGTTCGCGTGCAAGGTCGAGCCGATCGAGCATCCCGTTCCCACAGAGCGGCTCGTGACCGCGCTGCTGCGGCCGCACACGCTGGCTCCCGGCCTGGAGTACATCTCCGAGACGAGCGCGCTCTCGGGGCACCTGTTTCGCGGCCTCCTGATCATCGACCGCGACCTGAACGTGATGCCCTCGCTGGCCGAGAACTTCCGCGTCTCGGGCGACGGCATGACCTACATGTTCCAGCTGCGCGCGGGGACGTGCTGGAGCGACGGCGAGCCGCTCACCGCACACGACTTCGTCTACACGTGGGAGCGGGCGCGGGAACGCTCGTCCGGCACGGCGTTCCTGCTCGAGGACGTGGAGCGGGCCACGGCGCTCGACGACCACACGCTCGAGGTGGTGCTGCGCGAGCCGCGCAACTACTTCCCCTACATCCTGGCCTCGCCGCATGCGTATCCGTGGCCTCGGCATCTGTGCGAGTCGCTGGGCGACGACTGGCACCGGCAGCTGCCGCTCGTCTCGAGTGGCCCGTTCCTGCTGTCCGAGATGACGGATGACCGCATGGTGATGGTGGCGAATCCCCGCTGGAGCGGCCGGCGCGGCAACCTGCGCGAGATCGAGGTCAGCTTCCGCGCCCACGGCAAGGAGGTGACCGACCTGTGGCGCGCCGGCGGGCTCGATGTGCTTTCGAGCCCGTTCGTGCCCGAGGCCGGAGACGACTCGCACGCCGATTTTGCGCCCGCCCTGGGGACCGTCATGATCGGCTTTCGCAGCGAGCAGGAGCCGTTCCGAGACGTGCGGATGCGGCGGGCGGTGGCTGCCACGCTCAAGCCGGTGGCAAGAGAGCTGGCCAACGTGAGGCTCGTCGGGCGGTCGGCTGAGGGCGGCGGTCTGCTGCCTCCGGCCATGCCCGGCCACGACCACCACGTGACGCCGCCGGTCGATACCGCCACGGTGCGGTCGCTGCTGGCCGGGTGCGGTCACCCCGAGGGGGCCGGGCTGCCTCCGCTGCGGATGCTGATCTCGAGTGGCCTCGAGGTGCTGCGGGACCCGATCACCGCCGCGCTTCTGGAGGTGGGCCTGCAGGTTGAGTTCTCGGTCAACCCGCGCGGCGCGCGGGTGAGCGACACACCGACCGACCTCTGGATGGGCGCCTGGCTGGCCGACTACCCCGACCCGGACGGGTTCTTCCGCGGGCTCCTGGTCGATCCGTGGGATCCGGTCGCCGACGTGGCGCAGACGCGGGAGCTGGTCGAGCTGATGAACCGGGCGCGGGCATCGCGCGACCAGGACGAGCGGCTGGCGCTGTACGGGCAGGTGGATCGCCTGCTCGTGGCCGAGTGGGCCGTGCTCGTGCCGTTCTCCTACGCGCGCACGGCGCTGCTCCGGCGCCCGTGGGTGCACGGGCTGTGGGCGAACGCGCTCACGCCGCTCCGGTTCGACGCGGTCATGGTCGAGCGCGAGTGAGCGCCCCGGCCGAGCCGGTGCCCGCGCCGGCGTCCACGGCGGTTCGCCCCCCGACCGCCGAGCTTGCTGCGGCCTTCGGCGCGATCTACATAATCTGGGGCTCGACCTTTCTGGCGATCCGATACGCCGTCGAGACGATTCCGCCGTTCGCGATGGTCGCGGCCCGCTGCCTGCTCGGGGGCGCCATCCTCGTCGGGATTGCGCTCGTCAGGGAGCGCAATGGCCTGAGCTGGCCGACCCGGCGCGAGTGGGGAGGATCGATCGTGCTCGGCGCCTTCCTGTTCGTCGGCTGTCACGGGGTGATCGCCTACGCCGAGGAGCGGGTGCCCTCGGGCACGGCCGCCCTGTGCCTGGCCACGATCCCGCTGTTCGTGCCGTTGCTGGTGTGGGCGCTCCCGGGTGGGCTGCCGCCGTCGCGGAGGCGAACGGCAGCGCTCCTGGGCGGGTTCGTGGGAGTCGTGCTGCTCGTGGCCGCGCAGGACGCCGGGGGCCGGCTGCACCCGCTCGAAGCGACCCTGCTGCTCGGGGCGGCGCTGTCGTGGGCGGCCGGTACCGTCGCGACCCGGGTGGTGCCGGTGCCACGCTCGCCGGTGCTGGGCGCGGCGCTGCCGCTCCTGTCCGCGGGCGTGATGCTGATGCTGATCTCGCTGGGCTCGGGCGAGCTTTCGGCCGGCCGCCTCGACCACGTGTCGGCCCGCTCGGCGCTCGGCCTCGTCTACCTGATCGTGTTCGGGACGGTGGTCACGTTCTCGGCCTACGTGTGGCTGCTGCGCGTGGTGTCGCCGTCGCGGGTCGCCACCTATGCCTTCGTCAACCCGGCGGTTGCCGTCATCCTGGGCTGGGGGCTTGCGGGCGAGTCGCTCTCGGTGGGCGCGGTGCTTGCGAGCGTGGTCATCCTGGTGGCGGTCGCGGTGGCCGTGTCAGAGCGCGATCGTGCTCCGGTTGCACCCACCTGATTTGACAGCGACATGATCGCGATATATCATGACCTAACGCGATAGTCAGAAACGAGAGAGGAGGATTCACATGACATACGCAGACACACCATCGTTCGGCGGCTACGGCCGCCGTCGCCACCGGCACCGGCACGGAATGCTGATGTTCGGCGGCAAGCACCGCCACGCACGGGGCGAGTTCCCGTTCGGCCGCGGGGGCTTTGGCCCCGGCGGAGGCCGGGACGCGTTCTTCGGAGGCGGCCGCAGGGCCGGCCGCGGAGACATCCGCGCCGCCATCCTGGCGCTGCTCACCGAGAGCTCGATGCACGGATACCAGATCATCCGCGAGCTCTCCGAGCGCACCGGCGGAGCCTGGACGCCGAGCCCCGGCTCGGTCTATCCCACCCTGCAGCAGCTCGAGGACGAGGAGCTGGTCGTCGAGCAGAAGTCCGACACCGGCCGCCGCGTCTACGAGCTGACCGAGGCAGGGCGCGAGAAGGCGGCGGCACTGCCGTCGCCGGCTCCGTGGGAGCAGGTCGCAGCCGCTGCCAACGACGAGACGGCCGACTTCCGCAGCCTGGTGTTCCAGGTGATGGGAGCGGTGAAGCAGGTGGTCGGCGCGGGCACCCCCGCCCAGATCGAGGCGGCCCAGGAAGTGCTTCGGACGACCCGGCGCAGCCTCTACCAGATCCTGGCAGAGGACGCCGCCGAGGAGCCGCAGGCCAAGCCCGAGGCCTGACCGGCCGGCCTGGTCAGCCCAGCGCGATCGGGTTTGACCAGGCCGTTCCGCCGCCGCCGTCCGCCAGTTCGATGCGGCCGGCGGCGGCGCCGGGCGGCGGCTCGAACGTGACCGCGGTGATCAGACCGGACGGATCGCGATCGACGATCCGGGCGCGGTGCAGGTAGGCGAGCCGGCCGGTGTTGGCGCGGCAGCCGTCCTCGGGGCCGGTGTGAAGCGTCACCGACCGGCACGGACTGCAGCGCACGGTCACTCCGCCTGCGATCGGCTCCACCGCATCCAGGCGAGGCCCCGTCGAGCCGTAGGCAGCTCCGGTGCGCAACGCGTCGAGGAGTGCCGCCGGCGTCGGTTCCGACACGCGCGCCATCGTCCAGGCGTAGCCCGAGTCGAAGCCGGCGTAGTGGGTGTCGTCACAGGCCACGGCAAAGGTGGTGCGGCCCGAGTCGAGCAGCGTGTCCCAGTGCACCGTCGAGAGGCCGCGGCCGTTCTCGAGCTCGCACCCGGCGTTCCACACCTCGATGCCCACGACCGCCGGCAGCGGGCCGATCTCGTCCAGCGGGACGGCGCTCCAGTAGGGGTGGGCGATGTAGGCGACGCCGCCATGCTCGGCGACGAACGCCATCGCGTCGGGCAGGTCAGGATAGGTGCGCTCGTCGTCGGGATCGACGTCGAGCTCGCGATCGAGGCCGTACACCAGCACGTCCACCCATCCGCCGGCGGCCGAGCGGCAGGTCAGCTCGATCCCGCGCATGAGCACCATGTCCGGGCGCGGCGGCGGCTCGGTGATCGTCCAGTGGTCGGTGACGGCGAGCGCGTTCCACTCGGCCCGCGCGTAGTGGTCGACCAGCGCCTCGGGCTGGAGCTCGCCGTCGGAGCGGGTGGTGTGGGCGTGCAGCGCGCAGCGAAGCCACGTGCCCTCGATCTGGAATGGGTTGATCAGCGCCAAGAGTGGGGCGAATCTACCATTGCCGGCCGTCGTCGACCCCGCTGCACGCCCCAGGTGTCCGACAGCACGTAGCCCTCGGGGAACGGGTCGGCCGGGATCGACGAGCAGCTGCGAGATGCCGGTGATCCAGGCGCTCCCGCGGATCGCCGGCACGATCGCGGGCCGCCCGTCGCCCACCCGCGTCTCGGCGACGATCCGGCCGGCGAACGTCGTGCCGATCGCCGATGCGTGGGTCATCCCGTCGCCTGTCCGCATCAGCCCGCGCGCGTGGAGGGCCGCCATCCGCGCGCACAGGCCGGTGCCGCAGGCCGAGCGGTCGAGCCGCCCGGGCGCGACCACGACGGCGTTTCGGCTCACCTCGCCGAGGCCCTGCCAGGGGCCCGCGAACTCGACGATGCTGACGCCGGCGATGCCGGGATTTTCGGGGTGGACGCACTCGATCTGCTCCCGGGCGGCGACGCGGATGCGCTCGCCCAGCCAGCGACAGGTCGCGCGGCCTCACCGGGCTCGATCGCAAACCCGAGCGCCCGCGCGTCGGCGATCGCATACCACATGCCGCCGTAGCTGACGTCGACCGTGATCGTGCCCAGGCCGGCCGACCTCGAGCGGCGCGTCGAGCGTGCTCGGCGAAGCAGGCCACGTTCGTGAACTCGACGCTCTCGCAGCGGCCGTCCCGGCACTCGGCCAGCACCTCGACCACCCCGCCCGGGCGCCTCCAGGCGGAGGGTCGTTTGGGGCTCGCGCATCTCGACCATGCCCGTCTCGAGCAGCACGGTGGCCGTGCAGATCGTGTTCGAGCCCGACATCGGCGGGTACTCGGTCGGCTCCATGATGATGAACCCGGCGTCGCAGTCGGGCCGCGTGGCCGGCACGACGAGGTTGGCGTGGCAGGCGACGCTGCCGCGCGGCTCGTGCAGCAGCAGCCGCCGCAGCCCGTCGCCGTCGCGCCGGAGCGCCTCCATCTGCTCGAACACGGTCGCGCCGGGCGGGGGCAGCACGCCGCCGGTGACGACGTTTCCGATCTCGCCCCCGGCGTGGCACCCCACCACCGTGATCACGCGTCCGGCCCGCATGCCGGGGAACATACCGAGCGAGTAGGGTGACCGCGTGCGCGTCCCGCCGCTCGAGAGCGCCCGGCTGACCGTCCGCGAGCTGGTGGCCGCCGACCGGCCGGCGGTCGAGGAGATGATCGGGGGCGACCGCGAACGGTGGCTGCGCTGGACGGCGCTCGGCTACGAGCAGCTGGCCGAGCTGCGCCAGCCGCCCTACGGCGAGCGCGGGGTGGTGCTGCGCGAATCGGGCCGGCTCGTCGGGCTCGTCGGGCTGGTGCCGGCGCTGGGACCGTTCGGCCTGCTGCCGTCGTGGCCGGAGCCCGGCCCGCTGTCACCGGCCGGAGGTGGGCCTCTACTGGGCGGTCGCACCGCCGCACCGCGGCCGCGGCGTCGCGTCCGAAGCTGCCGGCCTGCTCGTCGCATACGCATTCGCCGAGCTGCGGCTGGCCCGCGTCGTGGCGACCACCGAGCGCGAGAACCTGCGCCTCGATCGGCGTCATGCGCAGGCTGGGCATGCGCATCGAGGAAAATCCCGAGCCGGAGCCGGAGTGGTTCCAGGTGGTGGGGATCCTCGCCGCCGACCCTGGCAAGATTCCGCGGTCCAATCAGCGAGGGGAGGGCAGCACATGCCAGGATCGGGGCATATCAAGTTCGTGATCCGGTTCCGGGGAGGGAACTTCGAGAACTGGAAGGCCGCATTCGAGAAGACCGAGCCCGACCGGGTGCGGCACGGCGCCGTGGGGCATTGGATCGCCCGCTCGATCGACGATCCGCACGAGTTCATCGCCGTCGTCGAGTTCACCTCCGTCGGCGGCGCCAAGGGGTACGCGGGGGACGTGGCCAGGCTCGACGTGCAGGAGGCGCTGATGGTCGAGGGCGGCCCGCACCAGAAGACCTGGGACGAGGGCATCAACGAGACCGTCGACGAAGCGACCTATCCGATGTAGGCCGCCGGCGGTACGCTCTGCCGCGATGACGCTTCACCACGAGGTCGCCGGGCGACGGGCCCGCGCTGGTGTTCGTCCACGCCGGGATCTGCGACAGCCGCATGTGGGATCCGCAGTGGCGCTCGTTCGCGGGCACGCACCGGGTGCTGCGCTACGACATGCGCGGCTACGGCCGCTCGCCGCTTCCGCCCGAGCCGTACTCGAACGGGCGCGACCTGCTCGACGTCATGGACGCCGCCGGGATCGAGCGGGCCGCGCTGGTGGCCGTGTCCATGGGAGGCCGCGTGGCGCTCGAGGTGGCACTGGCCGAACCGGCGCGAGTGGCGGCGCTGGTGGCCGTCGGCGCCGGCCTGCCGGGTCATGAATGGTCGCCGGCAGCGCACGAGTTCTTCGCGGCCGAGGACGCGGCCATCGAGCGCGGCGATCTCGACGCCGCCACCGAGCTCAACGTCCGCTTCTGGGTCGACGGCCCGCGCCGCGCCCCGGAGCAGGTGGACGCATCGGTTCGCGAGCGCGTGCGCGAGATGCAGCGGCGGGCCTTCGACCTTCAGCTGGAAACCTGGGAGCAGGCCGAGGAGTGGCCGCTCGCGCCCGACCTCGCCGCTCGGCTGGCCGAGATCGAGCCAGCCCACCCTGGTGCTGGTGGGCGCGGAGGACCAGCCCGACATCCACACCATCGCCGATCAGCTGGTGGCGGCGCTCCCTCACGCCCGTTTCGAATCGATCCCGGGCGCGGCGCACGTTCCCAGCATGGAGCGGCCCGAGACGTTCGACGGCCTGGTGCGCGCCTTTCTTAGCGCACAGGCTTGAGCGACCGCGCGATTGCGATCATCTCGGGATCGGTGAGGTCGTCGAGCAGGGTGTTCTGCACCCAGTAGGCGACGCCGTGCTGGATGAACGCGATCGTCTGGATGTGGTCGCCGTTGAAGAAGAACATGTAGTCGCGGCCGTCCAGATGCCGGGTGGCGTTGGGCGTCGCGAGGATCGGCGCGCCGGTGTACCGCGTCTCCTCGATCCCCCAGTAGGCATCGCCGGTGTTGGCGGACATGTGGAATACGGCGTACGTCGAGTTCCAGCCGCGGCCGGCCGCGGGGATGCCGTAGATGCGCGTCGGCGAGGTCGACGTGCCCTCGCAGGTGAGCACGCCGGGCCCGGATGGCACCGGCACCCACGGGCAGAACGTCGACTCGTTCTGGGCAACCGTGGGGTACAGGATCGGGAACCGGAGCACCTGCTGGGCGTGGGCGAAATCGGCCCGGTACTCGGTCGCTGGGCGTGATCGTCGCCGGGAGGCCGCTCGAGTGATGTGGCTTCTTGGCCTGCGGCGCCGGCACGGCCAGCTTGCCCGTGAATCCCGCGCCGAGCACCACGACGACCTCCACCCGGGCGCCCACGACCGCCGACACGGCCGCGGGCATCGCCGCGGTGGTCGGACTTGCCGATGATGTGGGCGAGATCGGCCGCCGGCGCCTGTCCGCCGGGGCGGTAATAGACCATGGTGGCGTGCGACGGGCCGGGCGCGTTGGCCGCGTGCGCCCGGTATCCCCAGGCGGTGAGCCCGCTGACCGTCTTCGCGGCCGCGTTGGCGATGCCGTTGCCGTTCAGCACGGCCACCTTCACGCTGGCCGGAGCGACGGACGGCTTCCAGGCCTTGGCGGCGGGCTTGTGCTTGCCCGAGGGCAGCGCCGTCGCCGCGCGGGAGATGAGCCACGGGTGCTTCCACTGGTAGATGGCCGTTGGGAAGTTGGTCACCTGCACCGCGTCGGCGCCGCCGGGCGCGGCGTACGGCGTCCAGCCGAGGTGGATGCTGACGACGTGTGACCGGGCCTGGTAGGCGGTGGCCGCGAAGGTCAGCAGTGTCCTCGGGCTGGGAGCGTGGCCGCCGGGGCCGACGATCGTGACGCTGTCGGAGATCGCCCCGAGCATCGTGTTGATGAACGGGATGTCGGTCACCGAGATGCCGTGGAACCGCGACGACGCGCGGGCCTCGAAGGCGCGCAGGAACATCTGCTGGCGGGCCTGGCGGTGGAAGTCGTCGTCGGTGTGCCGGTAGCGCGAGAAGGCCAGCGCGTCGGCGCCGTTCAGCTTCTGGTAGCCAGGCTTGATGTCGATGGCCGAAAAGCCCGTGTACTGCGACTGGGCGAGCGGGTTGTAGTAGTACTGGTCGACGTTCAGGTACACGCCGCCGAGCGTGTCCACGAGCTTCTGGAACCCCGAGAAGTCGACGTTCATGAGGTAGTTCGGCTTCACGCCCGTGACCAGCTCGACCGCCGCGAGCGAGGCCGCGTCGCCGCCCTCGGAGTAGGCCGAGTTGATCTTGTTGCCGAGGCTGGGCACCCACAGGTCGCGCGGGATCGAGAGCAGCGAGACCATGTGGTGCTGCGGGTCCATCCGCGCCAGCATCAGCGTGTCCGAGAGGCCGTTCTTCCCGGTCGCCCCGTCGGCGCGATGGTCGGAGCCGATCAGAAGCGCGGTGATCGGCTGGCTGGACGTGGGGATGCTCGCGGCGAGCTTGTGGGACGCCTTCACGTCGACGCCGGTCAGCTTCGTGACCTTGTTGTAGATGTGGTTCAGGTACCACAGCTCGTAGCCGCCCGCGGCCAGCACGACGACCAGCAGCAGGCCGAGCACCGACAGGGTGTAGCGCGCCCAGCGGGGTAGGCGCCGGCGCCGGCGGCGCCGGGGAGGCTTCGGCGGCTCGCCGCCGTAGACAGACATCTTCACTGCGCGCCGGGGGGGATCTCCATCGCCCGGGCCTATGGGCGGAGTCTGGGTTTCCAATCGGCTCCTGGTTCGTTGCGGCGCTTCACCACGACGAGGATCGCTGGGGCACGGGTCGGATGAGTATACGCGGCCGTTTGGCTCCCAGGTTGGAGATCGGTTGGGCCGGTGACCCCCGACACGGCCGCGAAGGGCCGAAACCCGCTCCGATCACCGTCGCCGTCGTGTGCCCTGACATGACTGGACGGCGACGATGCCGGATGGGGGGACACATCGAGTCTCCGCCTCCCCCGCGCGGCCGGCGATCCCCCGGCCGGGGGATCGGCTGCGCGACTAGACTCGCGGACATGGAGCAGGTGTCGCTCGGTCCGCTTCGGGTCTCTCGCGTGGGGCTCGGGTGCAACAACTTCGGCCGCAGGCTCGACCTCGAGCGCACCCGCGCCGTGGTCGACGCGGCCATCGCCGCCGGGCATCACGTTCTTCGACACGGCCGACATCTACGGCGGGCAGGGCGCGAGCGAGCGGATGCTCGGCGAACTCCTGCGCGGCCGGCGCGAGCGGGTGGTGCTCGCCACCAAGTTCGGCGGCGACATGGGCGACGGCGCAACGGCGCGCGGGGCGCCGGAGTACGTCCGGCTCGCGCTCGAGCGATCGCTCGAGCGCCTCCAGACCGACCATGTCGACCTGCTCTACTACCACTGGCCCGACGAGGTGACGCCGATCGGCGAGACCCTCGCCGCGATGGCCGAGCTCGTCTCGGAGGGCAAGGCGCGGGCGATCGGCGTCTCGAACCTCACGCTCGCGCAGCTCGACGAGGCGGCGCGGGCGGCGCCGATCGCGGCGCTCCAGAACGAGTACTCGCTGCTCGAGCGCGGGCCCGAGCGCGAGCTCCTGCCCCGCTGCCTCGAGCTTGGCATCGGCTTTGTGCCCGTACTTCCCGCTTGCCGCAGGGCTCCTGACCGGCAAGTACCGGCAGGGCGCGCCGCCGCCCGCGGGCACGCGCCACGCGGGCAAGGCGGAGACGATCGACGGCGTCCAGGTGACCGACCAGGTGGAGGCATCGGCGAGCGTGTTCGGCCACGTCGGCCGGCTCGAGGAGTACGCGCGGTCGAGCGGCCACAGCCTGCTCGAGCTCGCGATCGCCGGCCTGGCCTCGCGCCCAGGGGTCGCCTCGGTGATCGCCGGCGCCACCAGCCCCGAGCAGGTGGCGGCGAACGCGGCGGCCGGCGCGTGGCGGCTGACGCCGGCCGAGCTGGCCGGCATCCCGTAGCCGACCCCGCGGCCGCCGGACCGGGGACAGTCCCCGGTCGAGTTGGGTGACGCAAGTGTCACGGCGGGCGTTCGGGGACTGTCCCCGGTTGGGGGCCGGTCCCCGGCGTGCCTAGTAGGAGGGGGAGCGCTCGGCGGCGCGTAGGCGCGCGGCCAGGGTGCGGAGCAGTTCCATCGCAATCTTCGGGTCGGCCACGACCGCCTTCTGGAACGCGGCCCGTCCGAGCAGCATCACGAACACCTCGCTCTGGGCTTCGACGGTAGCGGTGCGAGGCGCGCCGTCGAGCAGCGCCATCTCGCCGAACCAGTCGCCGGGCTTGAGCCGCACCGAGCGCTTGCCGGACGGTTTCACCAGCACCGTCCCGTCCAGGATGACGTAGAAGCTGTCGCCGCGCTCACCCTCGCGGACGATGTTCGTGAACCGCGCGTACCGGCGGGTTTTGGCCAGGCCCGCGATCTTGTTCAGGTGGCGCTTGGAGAGCCCTGCGAAGAGCGGGATCTCAGCGAGGACATCTGCCCACCCTCGCCCCATTGCATCCGACGGCATTCGGTCTCCTCCGTTGTGGCGGCCGAGTATTTCACGCCTGCGCGACCCCGGCCACCGTGGTTGACGAGGGCTACACTTGGTCGGCATACTTAGGGCGCCCTAAGTCGTCAACCGGTGGGAGAACGGCGTGCTGCCGACGTTCGTGATCGGCCTTCGTGAAGGCGTGGAGGCATCGCTCGTGGTGGGCATCGTCGCGGCGTTCCTGCGCCAGGGCGGCCACCGCGCGGCGTTGCGGGCCATGTGGGCGGGGGTCGGGCTCGCGCTGGTGCTGTGCGCCATGGTCGCCTTCGGCCTCCAAGCGCTCGACGAGGCCCTGCCCTCGCAGCAGCAGGAGGCGCTCGAGACCGTCGTGGCCGCCGCTGCCGTCGGCATGGTCACGTTCATGATCGTCTGGATGCGCCGCCACGCGCGGACGCTCGCCGCCGATCTGCGCACGAGCGCGGCCGCCGCCGTTGCGCAGAGCTCCGCCTGGGCGCTCGTGGCGATGGCGTTCTTCGCGGTGATGCGCGAGGGCATGGAGACCGCGGTCTTCATGCTGGCCGCGTTCCAGGCCTCGGGTGACTCCACCGCGGCCGGGCTCGGCGCGGTGCTCGGCATCCTGGTTGCGGGCGCGATCGGGTTTGGCATCTACCGGGGCGGCATCCGCATCGATCTGGGCCGCTTCTTCCGGGTGACCGCGGCGGTGCTGGTGCTGGTCGCCGCCGGGCTGGTCGCAAGCGCGATCCACACCGCCCACGAGGCGACCTGGTTCAACAGCCTCCAGGCGACCCCGCTCGACCTGACCTGGCTTGTGCGCCCGGGCACGGCGACCAGCTCGCTCGTGACCGGGGTGCTCGGTGTGCAGCCGGAGCCGACAGTCGGCGAGATGCTCGGGTGGGCGCTCTACGCCGTGCCGATGCTGGCCTACGTGCTGGCGCCGCGCCGCGCGCCCACCCGCCTGATCGCGACGACCGTCGTCATGGCGCTCGCTGTCGCCGCCACCGGCTGCGGGGGCGCGAAGTCCGAGGCGGGCACCGCGACTCCGCAGGGCGTCCTGCACGTCACCGGCCACACGGTGGCGGCCGTCGCGAACTCGAAGATTACCGGCGAGGAGGACCGCTACTCGCACACCGATCTGTCCGACTTCCAGGGCAACCTGCAGGGAGCGCGCACGGCCTTCGAGCTGCCGGCCCCCGCGCTTCGCCGCACCGGCAATCGCAACCTCGTGCACACCATCGAGCTGCGCTTCGCGGACGTCGAGCGGACGCTCGATATCTACCAGCGCCCGACCCGGCTCGGGTTCGCCCTCTACAGCGCCCTCACCCCAAAGGACCGGCTTGCGCCCGCGCAGGAGGTCGACGCACTGGCCGAGCCGCTCTCGACGGTGGCGTCGAGGTGCCGCGATCGTAGAGCCACCCCGATGCCCGGGGGCGGGTGTGCGCCCCGGCGGCTACGTGGCCGAGGGCCTTTTCGGGGCCTGATGGCGGCGGCGTGTTACGGTGACGGGATGAGCTTTCGACGTCGCCGCCGGCGCATACGACCGCTTCATGGGCCGCTACTCGGTGCTGCTGTCCCCGCAACTCGCTGATCTGGCCGGGGTTGCGGCGGGACAGCGGGCGCTCGATGTCGGCTGCGGGACGGGGATGCTGACGGCCGAGCTCGTCTCGCGGCTCGGCGCGGAGGCCGTCTCGGCGATCGACCCGTCCGAGTCGTTCGTCGCAGCCATGCACGAGCGCCATCCCGATGTGGACGTCCGCCGTGGCACGGCCGAGCAGCTGCCGTTTGCGGGTGCGACCTTCGACGCCGCGCTGGCCCAGCTGGTCGTCAGCTTCATGGAAAACGCCGTCGCCGGCGTGGGGGAGATGGCGCGCGTGACCCGGCCGGGCGGCGTCGTCGCGATCTCGATGTGGGATCTCGCCGGGGCCCGGGCGCCGATCTCGCCGTTCTGGAGGGCGGCGGTCGCGCTCGATCCCGGCGCCATGAGCCGCAACCCGCTCGTCGGCGGCCGTGAGGGAGAGCTCGCCGATCTGCTGGCGCAGGCGGGCCTGGGCGAGATCACCCAGACCGAGCTCTCGGCGACCATCGAGCACCCGACGTTCGACGACTGGTGGGAGCCGTTCGGCCACGGGGGCGGGCCCGTGGGTGCCTACATGGCCAGCCTCGACGCGGGCGGCCGCGATGCGCTCCGCGAGGGCTGCCGCACGCTCCTCGGCGACGGTCCGTTCAGGTTGCAGACGTGGGCCTGGGCGGCCCGCGGCGTCGTCACGCCGTGACCGCGCTCTCGTAGGCCGCCGGGTCGGTCGCGCCCTCGGTGGCGATCAGCGCCACCCGGCTGTGCGAACCCAGGCCGACGGCGGCGCGCAGCGGGCCGGCCTCCGGCTCGGTGGCGAGCGCCCGCAGCGCCGCGAGCGACGCGGCGCCGCAGTCGCCGACGACCAGGCCGGCGGCGGCGAGATCGCGCATCGCGGCGTGCGCCTCGGCGTCGGTCACGGTCACCATCCCCGCGATGCCGTCACGCAGCGACGGCCAGGCGGTGGGCGAGATCTCGGCGCAGTCGAGTCCAGCCATGCTGGTGCCCGGGTTGGCCACCGCGGTCGGCGTCCCGGCGGCGAGCGAGGCGGTCAGGCAGGCCGCCGTGACCGGCTCGACACCGACGATGGCGACCCCGGCGCGCCCGCCGTAGCGGGCCGCTGCGGCCGCGAGCGAGCCGACGCCCACGGGCACGACGAGCACGTCGCAGCCGCCGCCGGCCTCGATCTCGGCAAAGAGCGTCTGGTAGCCATCGATGACCCAGTGCGCCGGCCCGGACTCACCGACGTCCGCGATCGCGATCACGCCCGGCTCCCGGCCGGCGCGGACGGCCCGGCCCACGGCGTCCTCGTAGCTGCCGGCCGTCACGACCACCTCGGCCCCCTCGCCGGCGATCGCCTCGGCCCGTGCCGCCGCCGAGCGGGCGGGGAGATAGATGCGGCAGTGCAGGCCGCGCAGCTTCGCGACGCGGGCGACGGCCCGGCCGTGGTTGCCCGCGCTGGCGGCGACGAGCATGTGCGTCTCGGGCCGCTCCCGCAGCGCTCGCTCGACCGCCCAGGACGCTCCCAGAACCTTGAATGCCGGCAGCCCCAGCCGGTCGGACTCGTCCTTGAGCACGACCGCGCCGAGGCCGAGCTCGGCGGCCACCCCGGTGAGCGGTCGCAGCGGCGTCGGCCGGTAGCCCGGGAACGCCTCGTGGAATCCGATCGCGTCGGTGCTCGGGGCGGGCACGGCCGACGTGCGCAGACCCGGGTTCACAAATGCCCGCATGCGAGGATTCTCCCACTCGCGCCGGGTAGACTGGCGCCCACATGGCTGAGCTTCTGCTCTTCCATCACGCCCAGGGACTCACGGCCGGGTGCATCTCCTTCGCCGACGAGCTCCGCGCAGCCGGGCACGTGGTGCACACGCCGGATCTCTACGACGGCAGAGACGTTCACGGAGCTCATCGACGGCGTTGGGTACGCCGAGCAGATCGGCTTCGACACGATCGTCGAGCGCGGCCAGCTGGCGGCCGACAGCCTCCCGAACGCCCTCGTCTATGCCGGGTTCTCGCTCGGCGCGCTGCCGGCGCAGATGCTCGCCCAGACACGTCCGGGCGCGAGGGGCGCACTGCTGTTTCACGCCGCGATCCCGACCTCGGCGTTCGACTGCCCGTGGCCGCAGGGCGTGCCGCTGCAGATCCACATGATGGACGCCGATGAGCTGGTCGTCGAGGAGGGCGATCTCGACGTTGCCCGCGAGCTCGCCGCGACGATTCCGAGCGCCGAGCTCTACCTCTACCCCGGCGATCGGCACCTGTTCGCCGACCAGAGCCTGCCCGACTACGACGAGGCCGCCGCGAAGCTGCTCATGCAACGCGTGCTCGCCGTCCTCGACACCATCACCTAGCGGTTCTCAGGCGGGGGTCACGGTCCAGCCGTCGCCGACGCTGCGGCGCAGGCGGGCGCCACACGTGGGGCACGTGTTGCCCTGGGTGTCGGCCTCCTGGGCGGACGCACCGCTCGTGTGCGTCCAGATGGCGGCGACGATCGTGCCGCATCCGGGGCAGGCGTCGGCGCTCGGGGTGGCGTTCATGCGGGGCTCCGTTCGCTTTTGCCGGCGTGCCGGGGCGGGTCGAGCGCCAGGGTCAGGTAGTGAACGACGGCACGCTGCTCGTGGGCGTCGCGGCCGGCCCGATCGATCCACCTCTGCCAGGCGGGGGTGACGTCGGACTGGTCTGCGAACGCCGCGAAGGTGCTGTCGCGATGACCGAGATCGCGGTGGACGCGTGTGCGAGACCGGCGGCGTCAACCGTGTACTGGTGGGGCGAGAAGTGCGAGTCAGTCAACCACGCCCAGTCGGCATGACGCGGGTTCTCCCGGCTATCGGCGTCGCCGTTTGTAGTGTCAGTGCGAGCTGTCATCGACCCGGATGTGCTCGCGTTCATAACGTTTCATGTTATCTAAACAGTACTGAGTTCCGAACGTCAGCACGATCACCGCGATGACGAGAGACAAAACGACCACGATGTTCTCCTCCGGTCCACCATGATTGCGACAGACGCCGCCGGCGTAGCCCCGTGGCGTTGACGACGGCAACCGGCGCGGCGGCACAAATGCTTGTCCGTGTTGACCCTCGTGCGGTCGTCGTCCCGTTCATGGTCGACGCACTCCCGTCGGCCAGATGCGGGCGGCCGGCAAATCCCGGGTCGGTTCGGACAGAGGGTTCGCCTCGGTTGGACCGACGTCCAGAGTGTAGCAGTCGTAACGTTCCCGGAACGGTCCCCGTGCGAGAGTTCCCGCGATCTCGTTAGGATCGATGCGCCACCGCGATTCGAGAAGGAAGGGAGCCGTATGCACGCCGCTCGATCTCTCCACGGAGGCCTCGCCCACCTGTTTGCCGGCCTGGTCGTCGTCCAGTTCTTTCTCGCGGGGTTGGGTGCGTTCACCACCATCCACAACAAGAAATACAGCGATGGCAACTTCGGCCCGCACGCGATCCTGGGCAGCCTGATGGTCGTGCTGGCGCTGGTGATCCTGATCGTCGCCGCCGTCGGCCGGTGGTCGCCCCGGGCCGCCAGGCTGAGCGGCGCCCTCTTCGGCCTCATGATCGTCCAGCTCGTGCTCGGGCTGATCGGGTCGGGGACCGCGCCTTGGGTGGGCGGGCTGCACGCGGTGAACGCGCTGCTCATCACCGCCGTCGCCTATCTGCTCGTCCGCGAGGCGCGTCACGACCCCTCGGCTGTCGCCACCGTTTAGTCAGCTCTCGTAGTGCTACCATGAAGGCCCGAGGGAGGACGATTGCCATATCGTCACTGGTTTGCTGTGCTGGACGTCGACGGTGTGGAAGAACGCATCGGGCCGTTTGCAACTCGGAAGACCGCTCAGCGAGAGGCGAAAGCGCACTCGTCCTGGGGAGGCTCGCCCATCACCATCGTCTACGAGCACAAGGCGCCGAAGCCTGGTCGCTACCGCACATGACGTGATTGTGCGAGGCGTGTGTGTTGCAGTGCTCGTTGTGCTTGCGACTGCGTGCGGGTCGTCCGGCTCGAGTTCCGGGTCGACACCCGCCGCCAAGGGCCAGGCGCGGGTCGATCGTATGGTGCTCGCCGACGGCGACCTGAGGGGCTATCACGTCCAGAGCACGGGCACCGAGGTGCTCGCCGAGCAGCTGCCACCTCCGGGTTCTCCGCAGGCGGCGCTTGTGAAGCGGCTCGTGACCGCCAACTGGGTGGCGAGCGACCACTCGACCCTCGTATCCGCGACGAAGGGCGCACCGGTCGTCTTCAGCGATGCCAACCTTTTTCGGAGCCCCGCGGCGATGCGGCGGATCTGGGTGCTGGAGGGTGCACCGGTGCCCGGAGACAACAGTCACGATCTTGCGGTGCCGGCGGGGGCGCCGGCCGGCACGCGCTACGCGTACGTGAAGACCGAAACCCGCGCCTTTTATCAGTTGAGTTGGCCGGAGGGACCCGTCTTCGGCATCCTGATCGCCTTCGTTCCGCTCCACTCCCACCTGTCCGCCCGCGCGCAGGGCAGGATCGCGGCCACCCTGACGGCCGCCGCGAAGGCGGAATCGATCCGTATCGCCGGAGCCGCGAACCACTCCTCCGCCACGGTATTAGAGCTAAATCTGCGAAAGGTCAGCGGTGGGCTGCGCCAGGTCGAACCCTGGTGGGCGACTCCCCCGCCGAGTTCAGGAAGTCGGGCGAGACGATTGCCCAGGCCTCATCGACGTAGTGCTCGAGGAACCGCGTGCCCACGGGCCGCACCCGGCCCCGCAGGTCACGCACTTTATGTGCTTGCGGTGGGCGCCGCCGGAACGTAATGGCCGCCGGCGTTCGGTGAGTCCGGGACGTATGACCACATCCTGTGCTCCGAGAACTCGGGTTCGGCTGACTGCGGCACCTGGATTCCGATCCCGACGGCGCCGAGCAAGTACACGGCCTCGGCGACCTCGCTGAAGTTGCCCGCGGCGATCTTTGTCACGTCGAGCGCGAGATACGCGCCGATCTTGTGCCGCTGGTAGTTGGCCGCGTCGACGATCCCGTCGACCGCCGGTAGCCGAGCCCGTCGCGGACGTTCGTGCCCTTGTCGGTGCTCTCGTCGCCCGGGACGTAGCCGGTTGCCGCCGAGTAGTCCGACAGCACGCCCTCGTCGGTGAACGCGGCCGAGTGGCCGGCGACCGTGCTGGTCAGAATGTCCTCGTGGGCGAAGCCGGCCCAGACGCAATCGCCCACCGTGTCGTTGCCGAGCATGCCCCACCCGCTCGCCGCGACCACGTTGTCGAACCCCCACTCGGCGGGCGGAGCCGGGAGCGCCGCCGTCCGGTAGGTCGAGAACTTCAGGTCGCGCGGGTCGGCCGTCGCCGGCCGCTTGCCGTAGTGAAACGCCATCGGATCCACCCCTCTCGTTGCCCTGGTCAAGTGCCCTGGTGAATCGGCGAGATGGAGGCTAACACCGGTGGCCGCCCGGCTCCACGATTCCTGGTGGGGCGGGCCACCCGGGCCCGCCCCCACCGGTCGTTCCGGCTAGTTGACGACGATGCCGAAGGGCGTCGCGCCCGCCGGCAGTGAGGTCGGGGAGGAGTGGAGCTCGGTCAGGTTCCCGCCGTGGACCCTGAAGCCGCTCACCTTGGCGGCTCCGGCGTCGACGACCCAGAGCGTGCGGCCGTCGGGGGCGAGGCGGGCGTCAACCGGGCCGAGGCCACCGGGCAGGTTGAACGCGCTCGTGCCGAGCAGGATCAGCCGGCCGCTGGCCGCGATCCGGTACCGGGAGATGCTCGGCACGGCCGTGTTGACCGTGAACAGATAGCTGGCCTGAGTTGTGGCCGAGATCTCGACCCAGCACGGGGCCGTCTGGAGATCAGGAAACGGGGACGCCCCGATGGACGTCAGGTTGCCGCTCGGTGCGACGCGGAAGGCCGAGACGGTCCCCGCGTTGGTTCCGCCGTGGGCGTTCGAGACGAACAGCTGCCTGGGATTCGTCGGCCGGAACTCGCTCCCCGAAGGGGCCGAGGCCCTGCGCGGCGAACGGCGAGCCCGCGGCCGCGGTCAGAAGCCCGTTCGACCCAACCCTGAAGCTGTCGATCTGGGACGTCCCGACCCGGGTGCCGACCAGGTTCGGGCCGGTCGAGTTGAACAGCACATCGCCCGGCTGGGCGGTGTCCGGCAGCGCGACGGTGGAGCCGGCCAGTGGATGCAACCGGCCCGACCCCGTGAGCCGGAACCCGGTGTAGTTGCTGCCGCCGGCGCCGTCGTTTGCGACGTAGACGAGGTGGTGGTGGACGGCGACGAAGACGGGCTCGAGGCCGCCGGAGGAGACCGGGCTGCCCGCAACCGGCGTCAGCCGGCCGTCGGATCCGATGCGCAGCACCGAGATCTGGCTGCTGCCGGCGTCGGCCGCGAGCAGGAACCGGCCGTTGTCGGCGACCTGGAGCGCCCCCGGGGAGCCGATGCCGGCACCGGTCCCGGCGCCGCCGGCCGGGAACGGCGACCCGGCCTCCGGCGTCAGCGTCCCATCCGCGTGGCGGTCGAACGCGCCGATCGGTCGGCCGGCGGGGAGTTGTTGTTCACATACACGTGACCGACCACGCGCGCCGCTGCCGAGGCCGTGCCGGACGCGACGGCCGACGCCATGAGCGCCGCCGCAAGCAGAGCCACAGATGTCACTCGCGTTCTCGTACGCATGCTCTCTCCTTCGGGTTGCTGCAGGAGTTCGCACCGTAGAGAGGGGCGTCTTACCGTCTCCTGTCGCGGGGCTTACAAGTCGCGAAACTCGCGTTCAGGGCCGCCCCACCCGGATGGGGTGTCCTACGGGCCGCGCGGGGTGGAGTCACCTCACCATTACCGCTGCATAGCCAGAGCGACACCCACCGCCGTGATACAGATTGCACATGCTCGCCCTGGTCATCCTCACCGTCGCAACCGCTCTGGTCTTCGACTTCACCAACGGATTCCACGACACCGCCAACGCGATGGCGACGACGATCGCGACCGCGCGCGTTGCCGCCGCGGGTCGCCGTCGGACTGGCCGCCGTTCTCAACCTCGTCGGCGCGTTCCTGTCGGTCACGGTCGCGGCGACGATCGCAAGCGGGATCGTCGACCAGACCACGATCACGGTGCCGATCATCTTCGCCGGGCTCGATCGGGGCGATCCTCTGGAACGTGATCACCTGGTTCCTCGGGATCCCGTCGTCGTCGTCGCACGCGCTCGTCGGCGGCGTGATCGGGTCGGTGCTCGCCGCCGTCGGCTCGGACGCCGTCGTCTGGAGCGGCGTGGCTCTCGAAGGTCATCATCCCTGCCGTGCTCGCGCCGTTCATCTGCGGGGGCGCGTCGTACCTCGCGACGCGGCTCTCGTTCGCGCTGACCCGGAACCTGCCGGAGCAGCAGGGACGGCGCGAGCCGCGGTTTCCGTTACGGGCCAGATCGGGATCGAGCTCGCTCGTCGCGCTCGCGCACGGCACGAACGACGCGCAGAAGACGATGGGCGCCCTCGTGACGCTGACGTTGATCGCGGGGGGCCGTCTCGGAGCCTGACTGATCCCTCGATCCCGCTCTTGGGTCAAGGTCAGGATCTGCGCGACTCGCGATCGCTGCTCGGCACGTTCTCCGGCGGCTGGCGGGTGATCAAGACGCTCGGCACCAAGGTCACCGACATCGAAGGCGCCGCAGGGGTTCTCGGCGGAGACGGGCGCCCCTCGACGACGATCCTCGCGTCGTCCTACTTCGGATTCTCGCTCTCGACGACGCAGGTCGTCTCCGGCGGCTATCATGGGTGCCGGCCTCTGGGCAAGGCCGGCGGTGTCGTGCACTGGAGGGTCGTCCGCAACAAATGGTCCGTCGCCTGGGTGCTCACGCTGCCGGCAGCCGGGGCGATGGGCGCGCTCGCCGAGGAGACGGTGTCGGCCTTCTCGAGCGCGACGGTCGGCCTGGTCGTCGTTGCCGTTGATCGCCGCCGCGATCCTGGCGGTCTTCCTGGTGCTCGCGCGCCGTGACAACGTGACGGCGGATAACGTGATCGACGACGTGCCCCCGGTCGAGCCGGTTCCGGCTCCGGCTCCCGCTCCCGCATGACGTTCCTCTCCTTCAGCGACTATCTGCCGCTGCCCGATCTGGTCAAGATCCTGGTGGTGGTGCTGGCCGTCGCGGTGGTGGCGCCGTCGGCGGCCTCGCTCGCGATTGTCGGCCTCGACCGGCGCGAGTCGGGCAGGACAGGTGGCGGGACCGCCCTGATGGCCGTGGGCGTCGGCGTGCTGCTCGTGCTGGTCGCCGTCGGCATCTTCACGCTGGTCGATCGGTGACCGCGTGGCTTTCGCCGCGCCAATCCTGATCTGTTACGAGGGCTCGGACGGGTCCCGGGCCGCGCTCGACGCCGCGATCATCGCCTTCGACCGTCCGATGGTGGTCGCGTGCTACTGGCAGCCGTTCGGTGAGTCCGAGAAGCCACTTGGGGTCGACCTGCTCGAGCTCGTGCAGGATCCGGCCGGCATCAATGAGCGCGAGCGATCCCAGGCCGAACAGGTCGCGGCCGAGGGCGCGGCGCTCGTTGCGGCCGCGGGTGGAACGGCCGAGGCGGTCGCCGTGAAGGTGGCCACCCCCATCGACGAGGCCATCCTCCGCCATGCGGACGAGATCGATGCGTTCGCGATCGTGCTCGGCTCGCGCAGCCGGTCGGGGCTGGGCTCGATTCTGCTCGGCGACGTCGCCGGGGACGTCGTGCAGCTCTCGGACCTACCGGTGTTCGTGGTGCCGTCCACCACGCTCGCGGACCGGCGCAGGGTCGACCGCGCCTCCGCGTCGACCTAGGGCTGGTACGACCCCGGCACCCAGGTGCGGGTGGTGACCGCGACCGTGTTCCACGCGTTGATCGCGACGAGCAGGCTGAGCAGCGCGGCGATCTCGTCGGCGCTGAAGTGGGCGGCGACGGCGTCGTATGCCGCGGTCGGCACGTGGTCTCGCGCGAGCAGCGTCACCGACTCGGTGAATGCGAGCGCCGCCCGCTCCCGGTCGGTGAAGAACGGCGTCTCGGCCCAGGCCGCAAGCGCGTAGATGCGCTGCTCGCTCTCGCCGATCGCGCGGGCGTCCTTG
>CAVSYD010000006.1:0-15949 GCA_963732075.1 uncultured Actinomycetes bacterium
TCCGTCGACCGCCTCGACGGGGAACCGTGATTCGCGGTCGACCGAGTCGGAATGGGCGGCGATCTCCTTCACAGCCCCTCGTCCACCACGGGACTCGTGATCACGCTCATGTCACCCTCCTCGACTCGGTCAGCTGCCAGCCGTCACCCTAATCGCGGCTCCTCCAAGAACCCGGCGGGTGGCTGGCGCACACGACAGGTCGAGGCCGTCGAGGTCGGCGACGGTGTCGACGTCCGCGACCGGGTCGAGCAGGGGCGCCATCCTAGGCCTCGCGGCGCGGCCGGCGGCGACCCCACCTGGTCGAGGACGCCGCCGGTCGACCAGCTGAATCCCGTCGAACACCTGCGGGCGGTCCACCCGCATTGCGGATCACCTCGGCGAAGCCACCATCACGGGGACGGTGCCGGACGAAGGTCGGCGGCGGCCGTGGCCGCGGCCCCGCGATTGCCCCTCCGGCCTGATCCCGGGCGCATCTCCGGCGACCAAAACGGCGCCTATCGTCGAACGCCGTGCGCAAGCTGCGCCCTGAAGGCCGTCAACCCGCCTGCACCACTCAGCGGAACGCCGGGGAAGCGCCGGCGCAGGTCGGCCGCGTCGGCAGCCGGGCACAGGAACCCGGCCTCGGGATCGACCACGCGCGCCGCTGCGAGCACATCCGCCAGGAACGCCTCGGCCAGGCGGGCGGCCAGTTTCGGGGCGAGCGGCGGCGAGAGCCGGCGTCTTCGCCCGGCCCGGAATCGGCGCCTTCGGCGGTGATGAGCACCCGTGTGCGGGTTGCGCCCTCCGACCGGAGGGCCCGGGCGCCTACGTTCACCGGATGTTCCGCTCGACGTCGGTGCCCGGCAAATCGGCGATCGCCGCGAGGAACGCGGCCGCCGCGGTTGCAAGCGGCTCCGTCTCGCGGCAGATGAGGCCGTCGAGGTCGGTCGCACCGTGGCGCACCGTCGGGGCAAACGGATGCAGGAACGCTCCGTCCGCGGTGATGGTGAGCTCGGGCAGGATGTCGCCCGCCTCCGGCACCACCCCCATGCCGCGGGTCAGCGCCCGCCCCCGGCGGACAACCGGCCGCACGATGTGGTCGGCATCGCCGATCCCCCAGCTGCGGTGCAGATCACACAGCCGCGCGAGCTCGGCGGTGGTCTGGTGCTCGACCGTGGTCGCGAGCCGCACGCGGATGCCCTGATCGAGGAGACGCGGCACCGACTCGCACACCCTGGCGAAGTTGCCCGCTCCGCGCAGGCCGTCGTTCCCGGCCACGTCGGCGGAGTCGAGCGACAGCTGGAGCGCGAACCCGTCATGCCCGGCGAGCGGCGCGAGCCGCTCCAGCAGCCGGTCGGTGATCAGCGTCCCATTCGTGAGCGCGGTGGTGGGGAGCACGCCGGCGATCTCGTGCAGGACGTCGGCCATCCCGGGCAGCATGAACACCTCGCCGCCGGTCACCCCGATGGCGCCGAACCCGAGCGGCGCGGCTTCGGCCACGACCGCCACCATGCGTTCGGGTGAGAGCTCGCGCCGGTCACGCATGCGCGGACTGCTCTCGGTGAGGCAGTACGAGCAGCGCAGGTTGCAGTGGTACGTCGCGTAGAGCCACAGCCGGTCGCCCATCCGGCGGCCCTCGACCGCGGCATCGACTGCGGTGCGAACCTCGCCGACCGGCGCCACCATCGCAGCGTATCGCCGGCCTGTCGATTTCGGCCACGCTCGTTCGTCTCCCTGGCAGCCGACCGCCCCGGCCGGCACAACGACGAGGAGGATCGATGCCGGACATCACCGTCAAGAGGATCGAGGAGTTCGACACGCCGAACGGCGGCGGCTTCTGCCGCGCCCGTGCGACCCTGGGCGTCAGCGCCTTCGGGATGCAGGTCGAGCAGTTCCCGCCGAACTTCCAGCACCATCCCGAGCACGACCATGCGGCCGACGGCCAGGAGGAGGTCTATACGGTCCTCTCCGGCAGCGCGACGCTGCATGCGGGCGGCAAGGACTACCGGCTGGTGCCGGGCGTGTTCGCGCGAGTCGGCGCGGGCGAGCGGCGCCAGATCACGACCGGCGCCGAGCCGGTGCAGCTGCTCGCGATCGGCGGCACTCCGGGGGCGGCCTACACCGCCCCGCCCTTCACCGAGGCCGGGGCGCCCCTGCCCGGCTGAGTTCCTGTCTCACTCCTCCGGGGATGCCGGCCAGTTCCGGCGGCCGTCCTCGAACTTCGCCACGAGGCGCTCGAGCGTCGGATCGGTGGTGGCGGCGCCCGCCTCCCAGACGCGCACATCGGCCCCACGCCAGTGCGCGTAGCGCTTGACGCGCTCGCTCAGCACGCGCGCGCGGCCGAGCGCGACATCGAGGTCGGCGATCAGGCCGCTTCCGGGCTCGTCGTTCTCGCCGATCGTGAGCAGGTAGACCACGGCGACCACAACAATAGTCGACAGGCCGGTTGGCGTAAATCGGCAACCGACGTTCGGTCATCTCGCAGCGTGGATATTGACAGTTGCCCGTGGTGCAGGATGATTGAGGTGGGCGTGGTTTGGCAGGCGCACCACGCCCGGTGTCCCGGCGCGCGCCTCAGCGCCGACCCGGCGCGAAAATTGGCGAGGGTGACCGAGGTGGATGCCGCGGTGGGACGCACGCGACGACATCGACAGAGGAGAACGATTTCCGTGGAGCACAGCGACAATCCCGACACGGCCGTTGAGGCCGCCTACCGCGCCCAGCTGGCCGCGTACTTCGATGCGATCATCCAGCACGGCGAGGCCGGAGACATCCTCCGGAACCTCGAGCGGGCGGTCGAGCGGCTGGCATTCGTGCGCGCATGCATCATCCCGTTCACGATCAACGACGACGGCGGCCTGCACGAGGATCCGTACCACGCGATCGAGGTGATCGGCAACGAGCTGAACTACATCGGCTTCGCGCCGGTAACCGACGAAGAGCCGGCCGCCAGCCCCGCGGTCTAGACAGCATCCGGGAGACGTGGCGGCGCGCTCCGGACTGCGGTAACCTGTCAACATCTCGCGGCAAGGGTGCGCGAGGTCGGGTCGGGCGAAGACGGGCGGAGGCGGTCGATGGACGTTGACCCAAAGCGGTTTGCGATCGCGGTGGCGGCATCACTGGCGTGTCTGATGCTCGGCCTGCTCATCGGAGTGCGTGCCGGCCCCGGTCACGCTGCACACATCCTCCGGGTCGAGACCGTCACCACCCCCGGCTTTGCGCCCAGCCAGGCGGCGAACCGAACCGTCACGCTCCACGCCCCCGTGATCACCCGAACGGTCAGGGTGCCGGAGACGGTCACCGTTGGAACGACCGTGACCGCGGCACGCGTAGTGGTGGCCGCCACCGCTCGCCATCCGCACCCGGGGCACCCGACTCACCCCGGCAGGCCCGGACACGGGCCGCCCTCTCCGGGTCACCACCCGAAGGGGCCCGGCCACGGCCACGGCCCTCATCCCCCGCCGCCCGGCACGCGCGGGTAGCGGAGCTCGCCGCCTCAGGTCTCGGTGTCGCGGAAGGCCTCGTTCACCGCGTCGAACGCGGCAGCATCCTTGGCCCGCTGCTTGGCCTCCGCGTCCCGCTCTGCCTCCGTCGGATCCAGCCGGCGCGCATCGGGATCACCGAACTGCTCGTTCGTCTCGGCGATCAGGTCACGCAGGAGCTGCACCCGCTCGCCAAGAGTCTCCGTGGTACCGCCGATGTGGATGCGCGCCGGAAAATTGCTGCCCACGAGGAGTTGCGCGTCGAACGCGATCCTGTGGTTCATGCTCTGCTCGAGCACGGCGAGCCACTGCTCCTGATCGGATGGGTCCTCTGGCAGGCCAGTGATCGGGAAGGTGGCCGAGATCATGCCGTTCCCGCGATCCTCGACGTCGCCGGGTGCAGGCTCTCCGAGTTCAGCAGAGACCATCGCCATGCGCAGGATGCTACTTCCGTCCTGGATGTGCGGTCAACGCCGCTTCTTGTGGTGAGCCTCTGCCATGGTGCGCCTCCTCCGAGTGGTTCCTCGATCCACCAGACGCCACTGGCACGCCGAATCTTTCACCCTCAAGCCGTGTGAGGGCGGTGCCGATACGGGTGCCGAGCGTCCTGGCTTGCCCGCCGCTCCGTGCGAGCTGGGACGCCCACAACTGCCCAGAAACCGGTCACAGCCCCGCGCCCACGCGTCGCGCAGACTTGCGTTTCGGCGCGGGGGCGGTGAAATTGCCAACCACTTCGCGGCCGATCTGACGCGCCGCCCCGACAGTCCGCAACGATTGGAGGCTCAAAGTGGAGCTGGTGGAGTTGAAGGAGAAGGTGACCATGTCTCGGGAGGAGGCGGCTGCCCGCCTCCACGCGATCGCCGACGAGCTTGGCGCGAACAACGACGTCGTACTCGAGAAGGGGGACATCCGTTTCGTCGCGCACGTCCCCGATCGGGTGCATCTCAAGGTGGAGTTCGAGGTCGAGGATGACGGCACCGAGTTCGAGATCGAGTTGACCTGGTAGGAGGAGGCGCGTCCGTCCACGCGCTGCGCCCGTTGGACCTGCACGATCCAGCGGTGCTGCGTCCGCTTTGACCAGACGCCGCCGGGAACCGATCCCTCGGACGTCGCGTCCTACGGAGCGTGACTCGCACCCTCCTGCTGATCGGTGTGGCGCTGCTCGCGTCGAGTTGCGGCGATGCCCGATCGGTTCACCCCAAACCGACTGCCGTGATGGTGCTGCAGTACACCCCGTCGTACCTGCTCCTCCCTCCACAGCCCGCGCCCGCACCGGAAACTCGGCGCCTGGTGTGCATCGCGCCTCTCACGCCACTCTGCACGGCTGCGGTCCACGTCGCTCGGCACGGCACGGGGGACATCACCTGTGTGGGCACGTTCCGGCAACCGCCGGAGATGATCGTCTACGGCACGGTGTACGGGAGGCCGAGACACACCGACTTGCGCGGCTGCTCATCAGGATTCCCACCACGGATGCAGCACGACGTCACCCGCCTGTTCGCCGCTTTCACACATCCTCGCCAGCTGATGGCGTGGATATGGTGGACTCGCTCGGTCCGCGCTGATCTGCGTTTGCGGTGGGTACCGCCTGCGGCGGGGAGGTTGTGGCCTCCCCGCCGCCTTCTTTCCTGAGGCGCCCGTAGCCCGCGTAGTTACGGTGCGATGCGCTTCAGAGTCCGGCGCACTGTCCGATCTTGTGTCCGCCGACCGTGTTCGGGAAGCCGCCGTCGGCCGGGTTCACGTGCGCCGCGGGCGAGTTGCCTCGACACACGAGGTTGCCGCCGATGGTGTTGGTCTGCACCTCGTTGGAGTCTGGATCTTGAACGCTCCCGTTGTGGGAGAACACGACACGTCCGCCGACGGTATTTCGGATTGCGCCAACCCAGCCTCCGCGCCACCCGAATACGGTCAGATTCCCGCCGATCGTGTTGTCCTTGACCGGGAAGTTGAGGAACTGACCGTGAAGGCCCGGGCCGCCGCCCTCCGAGGCGAGGTTGCCACGGATATGGTCACCGTCCAGGTACATCGTCAACGGCTTGTTGGCAATGAGGTTGCCACCCACGGTGTCGTTCGTCGTGGTCGTACCACACGGCGGCACCGGACCGATCGAGTTCGGGGTGCACCCAAGCGCCAGGATCGCCCCATTCCCGACCACCAAGTTGCCACGGACGTGCACCGTCCCCAGCGTGAACGCGTCCAAGCACGCCCCGCGCGCGACCGTCAGGTTGCCACGCACACGCAGGGTATTCCCACTCGCCACATACGCGTTGCCGCGAATCGTGAGGTTACGGTGAGTGCCCCACACCGACTTCCCCGCGCTCGAACAGATCGGCGGCCCCGAGTGCGGATCCGCCGCCGCCGCTGACGCAGACACCCCAACCGCGACCACCAAACACAAGCCAAGCACCAGTCTCAGCTTAAGCATGCTTCCTCCCCCTCTATCCCATTGTCCCATCGCGAAGGGCAGAGCCCGTCCCTGCCAAGTCCACCCCCCCAAGCCACGACTACCCTACCCCGCCCCAGAGAAGATGTAAAGTCAGCTCGGCTGCCTGGTAATCGCCGCGCACGTATCGGAAACCAAGACGCGTCGGGTGGGTTTACTCGGCCCTCGGTGGGCGAGCGGGACCATCCAGGTGTGATTCCCTTCGTGCAGGCCTGCATCTATGCCAACCCGTACCCCTGTTCTCGGCATCCCGAGGGGCGAGCCGGTTCCCTGTATCTCGACGGTATCCGCTGCAAGGGACGTCGCACCTCTCACGCCACCCGATCGGCCTTGGCGTCGTACCGCCGAACTCTTAGGAACCGCTCGAGCCGCAGTTGAGCGACCTGGTCGTGCTGGCCGACGGCCTCGAGCATGTCAATGATCGCGGATCCCGAGCCGGCGATCCTCGGCGTAGTAGCGCGCCAGCCACCTGACCGCCGCGTGGTCGAACCTGACAGTTCTTGAACTCTAAGTCTCGTCATGCCCACTCTGGCGACGACACGGACCGGAACATACTCCAGGGCCTCGGCCTGTGCTCTCTGCTCCGACTGCGGCCGCGATCCGCCAGTAATCCGCCAGTGAGCGCACCTACGGGGTGGATTCGGGTGGACGCCGGTGGAAAGAGTCGCAGCCTGCAATTCTTCATCCAGAGGGGGATTGCGCCTATTCGAGCCACAGGGGTGGCAGGATTCGAACCCGCGACCTACGGTTTTGGAGACCGCCGCTCTACCAACTGAGCTACACCCCTTTGCGAGCGCGCATTCTACCGGCGGTCAGGCGGGGAGCAGCTCGTCCAGAACGTCCGGCAGGGCGGACAGATCGGGCAGCTCGGCCGATGCGTGGGCGTCGGCGGGCTCGCCCAGGCGGTTGATCCAGACCGTCGGGAGCCCGAGCTCCGTCGCCGGCGCCACATCGTGGAACGTGCTCGCGCCCACGTGCACGTGCCGGCCCGCGGCGCCCGGGTGGCGCTCGGCGAAGCGTTGCCAGTGGCCGGGGGCCGGCTTGTACGAGCCGACATCCTGCGCCACGATCACGTCGTCGAACGAGGTTCCGAGCTTGGGCAGCGACGACGCGATCAGGTCGCGGTCGCAGTTGGACAGGATCGCGAGCCGCCACCCCCGGCCGCGTGCCCCCGCGAGCGCCGCCGGCACCTCGGTGAAGGCCGGCCAGGAGGCCAGCGACGCGGACATCGCGGTCGCATCCGCGGGGGCGAGCTGCCCGCCCCGCTCGGAGGCGATCATGCTCGTGACCAGGTCGAGCACCTCGCGATAGGTGCGGTAGCGCTCGGCCTGCACCTGCGGTTCGAGCTCGTGGTAGCGCACGAGCAGGCGGTCGGCCTCGCCGTTGCCGAACAGGCCGGCCAGGGCGGAACGGATGCCGCCGTTCCAGTCGATCAGCGTGCCGTAGCAGTCGAAGGTGGCCCAGCGTTCGGCGTCCATGACCGCGCCAGGGTATACCGCCCGGCGGCGTCGCGTGCGACCCAGCCGTCGATTTCGAGCCGCGAGAGGAGCGCCGCCGCGCTGCCCGGGCCCAGCCCGGCGGCGGCCGCGATGTCGTCGGCGTACGCCGGCCGGCCACTCAGGCGCTCGAGCACCTCGCGCGCGCCGGGATCTGCGGGTGGCGCCGGCGCGGCGGGAGCGGCGATGCCGAGCCACACCGAGAGGTCGGCCTCGTCCTCCACAAGCCCCGCTCCCGACTTGATCAGGCCGTTGGTGCCGGCGTAGGCCGACGAGCCCGCGGCGCCCGGCACCGCGACGACGTCTCGACCCAGATCGAGGGCGTGGTCGGCGGTGATCAGCGCGCCGCTGCGAACGCGCGCCTCGACGATCACCAGCGTCCCCGCAAGGGCGGCGATCAGCCTGTTGCGGGCCGGAAAGCGCCACGGGGCGGGCGCCGTACCCGGCGGATACTCGGAGACCGCCATGCCGTGCTCGAGGATGCGCGCGTGGAGGCCGCGATGGCTGCGAGGGTAGGCGACGTCGGTGCCGCAGCCGAGCACGGCGACCGTTGCTCCGCCCGCATCCAGCGCGCCGGAGTGCGCGGCGCCGTCGATCCCGAGCGCCATGCCGCTCACCACGGTGACGCCGGCCCCCGCCGCGAATGCCCCCAGCCGCCGCGCCAGCCGCAGGCCGGCGTCGCTCGACCGGCGGGCGCCGACGATGGCGACCGCCTCCCGCCCGGCCGGGAAGGGCTCGGTCGCGTGCGCGCCGCGCACGAAGATCGCAAGCGGGGGGTCGTGGAGGTCGTGCAGGCCCGCCGGATAGGCCGGATCGAACACGGTCAGGCACGCCGTTTCGGAGCTCGCGAGCTCTTGACGGAACGCGTCCACATCGGCCGAGCGCGCTCGTCTCAGCTCGTCTCGCAGTGACGCCGGCACGCCGAGCCGGTCGAGGCGCTTGGGCGTCGCCGCGAGCAATGCCTCGGGGCCGCCGGCGCGGCGGGCGAGCGCGCTGGGCTCGATCCCCGCGCGCGCGGCTGCGATGACCACCCGCATGACCGCGTCCGCGCTCACGGGCCCGGCCCGCGAAACGACAGCGCCTCGGCCATGTGGTCGCCGGTCACCGACTCGGCCCCCTCGAGCGCGGCGATGGTGACGGCGACGCGCCGGGCCCGGTCGGCGCCGCGGCCGGAGAGCAGCATGTGATCGACGGCCTTGGCCAGGATCCCCACCGCCTCGGCTCCCACCGGGGGCGGTCGCTCGGTCAGCCGGCGCCCGGCCGAGAGAACGCGCGCCGCCACCGAGGAGCTCGGCTCGCCGCCCTCGGCATGGGCATCGGCCCGCGGCGCCTCCACGCGCAGGTCGAAGCGGTCGAGCAGCGGGCCGCTCACCCTGGCGCGGTAGGCATGCAGCCGCTGGGGCGTGCACGTGCACTCCCGCTCGGGGTCGCCGGCGAGGCCGCACGGGCAGGGGTTCATCGCCGCGACCACCATGCACCTCGCCGGCAGGCACACGCTGCCCGCCGCCCGCGAGACCAGCACCTCCCCATCCTCGATCGGCATCCGCAGCGCCTCGAGCGCCGTGCGGTTGAACTCGGGCAGCTCGTCCATGAAGAGGACGCCGCGGTGGGCGAGCGTAATCTCGCCGGGGCGCAGCCGGGCGTTGCCGACAAGGGCGGCCGCCGATGCCGTGTGGTGAGGCGCACGGAACGGGCGCTCGCCGAGGCTGGTGCCGGCCGCAAGCAGACCGGCGGCCGAGTGGATGCGCGTGATCTCGAGCACCTCGTCGCGGCTGGGCGGGGTCATGATCCCGGTCAGGCGGCGGGCGAGCATCGTCTTTCCCGACCCCGGCGGGCCGATCAGGAGCAGGTTGTGCGCACCCGCCGCCGCGATCTCGAGCGCCCGCCGCGCCCGTGGCTGTCCGCGTACCTCGGACAGGTCGCCCGCAGCGACTCCGACCGTCGCGACGGAATCGGCGATCGGAAGCGGGCTCGAGCGGTCGCAGAGGATGTCGACGACGTGGCGCAGGCTGCGCGCCGCGATCACCGGGACGGTGCCCGCGAGGGCGGCCTCTGTCGCGCTCTCGGCGGAGACGATCAGCGCCTCGGCCCCGACCCGTCCCGCCGCCTCCGCCATCGCGAGGGCGCCGCGCACGGGCCGTAGCGCGCCGTCGAGGCCGAGCTCCGCCGCGGCCGCAACCCGTGCCACCCGGTCGCGCGGTGCCTGGCCGGACGCCGCCAGCAGGGCGAGTGCGATCGCCAGATCGAAGCCGGAGCCTTCCTTGCGCTCCTGCGCGGGCGCCAGATTGACCGTCAGGCGCCGGCTGGGAAACCGGAACTCCGCCGACAGGATGCCGCTGCGGACACGCTGGCGCGCCTCCTGCACGGCCCGGTCGGCCAGGCCGACCACGACAAACGACGGCACGCCGTCGGCGACGTGGGCCTCGACGTCGACCCGTCGGGCGGTGATGCCGGTCAACCACAGCGTGAGCGCACGCGCAACCATTCGGCGAGCGTACGGATGCGCTGGTTACAGGTGGGTGCCGGGGTGTAACGAGCTAGTCGAGAGAGAGTGCAGCCGGGATGTGGCGGGGGCGCAGGCCGCGCACGGCGACCACGTCGACGCGCACCGTGCGGGCGCGCGCGTCGCGCTCGAGCAGCACCTCGGCGGCCTGCAGCAGGCGCCGCCGCTGGAACGCCCCCACCATCTCCTCGGCGGCGCCGCGATGGCCGCGGCGGCGCGCCTTCACCTCGACGACGACCAGGGTCGACCCGCGCCGCGCCACCACGTCGACCTCTCGCCCGAGCACACGGACGTTGCGCGCAACGATCGAGTAGCCGCGCAGGCGCATCCACCAGCAGGCGACCGTCTCGGCCGCGCGCCCGTAGTCAGAGTCCGAGATCGAGATCCAGCTGGGCATATGCGATCGCCTCGAATGACCGGCGGTGAAGCGGTGTGGGCCCGTGCTCGCGCACCGCACGGGTGTGCTCGGCGGTGATGTAGCCCACGTGCCGGTCGAACCGGAACTCGGGATAGGCCGGCGCGATCCGGTGCATGAACCGGTCGCGGGTCACCTTCGCGACGATCGATGCCGCCGCGATCGCCGCGCTCCTGCCGTCGCCGCCCACCACCGCGCGGTGACGGCGGGCGCAGCCGGGGACGGCGAAGCCGTCGGTCATGCACATGTCCGGCTCGGGGTCGAGGGCGCACAGCACCCGGCCGAGCGCCGACAGGTTCGAACGGTGCAGCCCGCGCCGGTCGATCTCGGACGCCGGGATGACGCACACCGCCACCTGGGCGGCTGCCTCGATCACGGCCTGGAACAGCGCATCGCGGCGGGCGGGCGTGTGCCGCTTGGAGTCGTCGAGAAGCCCGAGCGCAGCGCAGCGGCGCCCGCGCAGGTGGTCGAGGTCGAGACAGACGGCGGCGGCGACCAGCGGCCCGGCCAGGCAGCCGCGGCCGGCCTCGTCGGCACCCGCCACGAAGCGCACCCCGAGCTCGCGGTCGTGCGCCAGCAGGCGGCGACCGGGACGCGAGCGACGGCGGCGGGTGGCGGCGACTGCCATCGGCCTATGGTACGGCGCCGGGCGGACGCGGCGCCGGGGGCCCGGTCCGGCCTAGAGCAGCCCGATCCGGTCGGGCGGCCAGTAGATCAGGAACGCCTCGCCGATGATGTTGCGGCGCGGAAGCGGCCCCCAGTAGCGGCTGTCGAGCGAGTCGCCGCGGTTGTCGCCCATCACGAAGTAGTCGTTGTTGGGGATGGTGTACGGGCCATACGTGGGCGCGGTGGTGGCCCCCTCCGTGTACGGCTCGCGCAGCGATTTGCAGTTCTGGCCGGCGGGTTTGCACACCGACACGATGCCGCGCCTGATCGTCAGCGTCTCGCCCGGCAGGCCGATCACGCGCTTGATGTAGGTCACGCTGGCCTCGGTGTGCGACCCGCGCACCGCGACGTCGCCGTGGCCGGGCGGGTGAAAGACGATGATGTCGCCGCGATGAGGGCCGTGGAACCTGTACACGAGCCGGTTCACAAGTACGCGGTCACCCACGTCGAGCGTCGGCTCCATCGAGCCGGTGGGGATCCGGTACGGCTTGACGACCCACGCCTGGACGACATACGCCAAGCCGAACGCCACCGCCAGGATGATGACCAGCTCGATGAACGGGTTGGCCGCGGAGCGCTTGGACGGTGGCGCTGCGGGCGGCGTGGGCTCGGTTGGAGCCGGCTCGCCTGAAACGGCGTCGCCTGCAACCGGTTCGCCGGTGCCGGGTACGGGCGGCTCGGACGGCCGAGGCTCGACGTCCGCCATGTCCTCGGTCAGCGCGACTTCTCGCGCACGCGCGCGGCCTTGCCGACCTTACCGCGCAGGTAGTACAGCTTGGCCCGGTGGACGTCCCCGACGCTGACGACGTCGAGCTTGTCGATCTTGGGTGAATGCAGGGGAAACGTCCGCTCGACGCCGATGCCGAACGACTGCTTGCGCACGGTGAACGTCTCGCGCACGCCGGCGCCCTGGCGCTTGATGCACACGCCCTCGAACACCTGGATGCGCTGGCGCTGGCCCTCGATCACCTTGAAGTGGACGCGGACGGTGTCCCCGGCTTTGAACCGGGGCACTTCACGCGCCTGGCGGCGCTCGATGTCGGAGATGATGCTCATGGGAAAACGGGGCGGGGCGGCCGCATAATGCTAGCCACCCCGGCCGAGGCTCACAAGTCGGTGCCGTCCTGGGCCTCGCCGCGGCGCTGCGACCACCCCTCCCGCCAGCGCTCGACCTCGGCATGATTGCCGGAGCGCAGGACGTCGGGCACGGGCCAGTCCCGGAACCGCTCGGGCCGTGTGTAGTGGGGATACTCGGGCCGTCCGCCGAGCGCCTCCGAGTAGGAGTCGTGCTCGTGGCTCTCGCGCTTGCCGAGTGCCGCCGGGAGCTTGCGCGTGACCGCGTCGATCACCGCCATCGCCGCCACCTCGCCGCCGGAGAGCACGTAGCGGCCGACCGACAGCTGGTCGTTTGCGAGATGGTCGTGGACGCGCTGGTCGAAGCCCTCGTATCGGCCGCACAGGAGCGTCAGGCGGTCGAGGCCGGCCAGCTCGGTGACGACGGCGTCGGTGAGCACCCGGCCCACAGGCGTCAGCACCGCCACCCGGCGCTCCTCGAGGACGCGGTCGATGCCCTGGCCGTAGGTCTGCTCGAGGGCGGCGCAGACGATGTCGACGCGGATGACCATCCCCGCCCCGCCGCCGTACGGGGCGTCGTCGACCTGGCGGTGCTCGCCCGGCGCGTGCTCGCGCAGGTCGAGGACCCGCAGCCGCAGCGACCCCGCCTCGACGGCATTTCGCACGGGGCGCGACTCGCGGAGCCAGTCGAGGTAGCCGGGAAACAGGGTGAACACGTCGAGCTCGAGCGTCACAGGAAGTCGCCCCGGATCGCGATCCGGCGCTCCGCCACGTCGATCCCCTCGATGACGTCGGCGGCGAACGGCACCAGCACCGGCGGCTCCTGTCCCGAGCGCACCTCGAGCACGTCGTTGGCCGGGTAGACGAGGACGCCAGCCACCGTCCCCAGCTCGCGCTCGCCCGCGAACACGCGACACCCGATCAGGTCGACGTGCAGGTACTCGTCGGGATCCGGCTCGGGCAGGGCGGCGGCCTCGACCTCGACGTCGCGTCCGCGCAGCTCCTCGACCGCCGTGCGGTCGGCGGCGACGTCGAAGCGGACGATCGGGTGCGCGTCGGTGCCCCTGCGCTCGACGATCACCGCAGGACGGCCGCCGACGGTCACCTCGAGCCCGGGGCGCAGCGGCACCGCCCCACCGTGGCCCTCAACGTAGACGGCGCCGTCGAGCCCGTGCGGGCGGCCGACCCGCCCGATCACGATCCTGCGCGGGCGCCAGGGAGTGTCAGTCGGCGACTTCGACATGCACGCGCCGGCCGCTCTGCACCGCCGACGCCTTCACAATCGTGCGCAGCGAGCGCGCGATGCGGCCCTGCTTGCCGATCACCTTGCCGATGTCGTCCGGTGCGACGTGCAACTCGAGCACCAGCTCACCGGACGCGCCCTCGTGCTGCTCGACGCGGACGTCGTCGGGATGGTCGACGAGCTGCCGCGCGAGAAAGGCGAGCAGATCCTCCACGCCTACACGCCGGCGATCTGCAGCAGCTTTCGCACCGTCTCGGTGGGCTGCGCTCCGCGGGCGAGCCAGGCGCGGGCGCGGTCGGTGTCGATCTCGACCAGCGACGGCTCCATCTGCGGGTTGTAGCGGCCGATCTCCTCGAGCGTGCGCCCGTCTCTGGGGACGCGCGCATCCGCCACCACGACCCGGTAGATCGGATTCTTCTTTGATCCATGCCGCGCGAGGCGGATCTTGACTGCCACGAAGGCCCTCCGTTGACTGACGGGGTGCGGGACGAGGGCAGTGTAGCGACCGTCGCGATCGCGGTGCCCCCGGAAACCGCGACGGCCGCCCCGGAGGGCGGCCGCCTGCGTTACCAGAGTGGAGCGTCAGAGACGCCTACCAGCCGAATCCCCCGAAGTATCCGCCGGATCCACCCTTCCCTTTGCCGTACTGGTACGGCGGCTTGCCGGGCTTCTTGCCCTGGTGACCGTACTGGTCACACGAGGGCGTGTAGCTCCAGCCCTTGTTGCCGTTGCTCACGCCGACGGCGTGCGAGACGGAGTTGGTGGCGTAGCTGACGCCGCCGAACGCGGCCATCGCACCAAACACACCAGCCGTCAAGACACCGGCGAGAGCAATCCGAACACCGCCGCCGCGCCGCGCCGGACTGGCGCTGATACGGTCGACGATCCCCCGCTGGACGCTGCGATCGAGCTCCGGGCGTTCCATCCGGAGCCTGCGCTCTAGCCCACGATCCTGCCTCGAGAACCTCACCTCTGCCTCCTCCGCATCTCAACCAAGCTGTCTTACCCTGTACTACCGGCGGGGGGCCGGTTTCCTTACAGGCTCGGCGCAATTCAGCGGAAGGCGTTCACCTGAGGTTCGTGCGGGTCGAGCTGCTTGGCCCGCGCGAGGGCGGCCTGCTGGGCGCTGCCGGTGCTGGCGCGGGCGAGGTCGAACCAGCCCTCCCAGTTCAGAGGCTCGCGGGCGATGGCGGCCCTGAAGGCGGTGCGGGCGTCGGCGTCGCGGTGCTCGCCGAGCAGGGCGACGCCGAGCGCGAGGCGGGCGTCGGCCGACCATGGCTCCCACGTGACCGCCGTGCGCGCATCTCCCTCCGCGGCGACCCAGTGGTCGACGGAGGCCGCGCGCTGGCTCGCGGCCGCTGCCGCATTGCCGCGCAGCCCGACCAGGGCGCACACGGCGAGCAGGGCGATCGCCGCGAGCACGCCGGCCCGAACGCCCCGGCCCGAGAGCTGGAACGGCCGCATCGTCGTGGGACCGCTGGTGAGCAACCCGACCGCGCAGGTGAGCGCGGTCAGCGTGATGGCGGTCATCTGCCAGTCCCAGTCGGCGCCGGCGTGCAGCAGGAAGGCCGCAAAGCCGCCGAAGGCGACGGGGACGAGCGCGTCGGAACGCGCGCGCACCCCGGCGACGAGCGGCGCGGCGAGACCGGCGATGAGGAGGAGCAAGCCAACGGGTCCGAGATCGGCCAGCGTCTCGAGATAGAGGTTGTGGGCGTTTCTGACCTTGAGCGCGCTCGTGCGGTGCTGCAGGTAGTACTGCTCGTACGTGCCCGCCCCTGAGCCCAGCGCCTCATGGCTCTTGACGTCGTCCCAGGCGATCCGCCACAGCTGCGCGCGGGCGTTTCCGGACAGGCTGAACAGGCGCAGGTTGAGGTTCTTGCCGACGTGGCCGGCGGTGCCGTTGAACCCTCCCGGGGGCGGCTCGTTGAACCGGTTGTACATGTCGGTTGCGATCGCGATCGGCGAGCCGAAGCGCACGAGCGCGAAGACCACCACGAGCAGCACGGCCGCAAGCGTCGCGATGTGGCCGGACCGGGTCTGCGCCGCCGACGGCTCGTAGCGCCGCTCGAGCACCCGCAGCCCCCAGGCGATCGCCATGAGGCCGGCCATGCTGAGCGCGATGACCAGCGCCAGGCGGTGGCCCTGCGACGCGGTCGGGCCGACGCGCGAGGCGGCGTGCGTGAGCGCCGGCGAGGAGACCGCAACGGCAACGTCGATCACCAGGATCGGGGCGGCAGCGAGCACCGTGAGGAGCAGGAACCAGCGCTTGCGGTCGATGGCTATTGCCGCCGCGAGCCCGAACCCGAGCGCGATCCAGGCGCCGCGGCTGTAGGTGAAGTACAGCGTTGACACCACCACGGGGAGCGTCGCCATGGCGGCGATCCGGCCGGGCAGCGTCCGCGCGTGGGCGGCGAGGCCGATGCCGATGATGGCGCCGATGGTGGCCAGGATGCCGAGGCCGTTCCAGTAGCCGACGGGCTCCGCGAGGCGCCCGGTGTCGGCGATCCCGCCGACGGCGTGAACGCTCGGGAAGAGCCTCCCCACGAGTCCGTAGGCGGTGGCGGCGGTCACGGCAAAGAGGGCGCCCGCGAGCAGGCTGCCGACGGCACCGCGCCGGGACACGAGCAGGAGGGCGAGCAGGCCCGCCA
>CAVSYD010000007.1:0-792699 GCA_963732075.1 uncultured Actinomycetes bacterium
GACTGCGGAGATTCGGTTCTGGGAGGGCGATTGCGGGTGGCGACTGACCATCTGAGTGACCACATGAGACCGTTCGCGGTTCAGTCGCGGCCTTCGGCAAGCGGGTCGTGTGCCGCGGGTTGGGGGTTGTCCGTAGAAGCTCACCATCAATGCAGGCGGGGACAACTGGGCACTCAAGGATGTTCAGCCGAAGGCATCTCTTGATGCCCTGGCAGCGCTTATCCGTTCCCACGTGACGGCTGGCGAAGCCGCCGGAGCATCTTCCCGGCTCAGAGCCAGACATTCCGGATCAGATCAGGAAGCTCGCCGAGTTGCGGGATCAGGGCATTCTCACGGAGGACGAGTTCACGACCAAAAAGGCCGATCTACTCAGCCGGATGTGAGTACGAGCGTCCGTTGGCGATCCGTGGCGGCCCAACCAGCCTATCTTTCCGTCACCGGGAACATCAACAAGAAGGCCATCGACCACACGCTGGGGGCTGTCACCCGCTCAACTCGGCTCGCCGAATGGTCGATACCGAGTGGATGCGGCTCCCCGCCGTCACCGCGCCCTCACGTGTGTGCTGATGCTTGTGGCCGGCTGCGGCCAGTCTGCGTCGGGTCACCACCGTTCCTCCGCGGCGGGGGCCGGAGATCCCACGCTTACTCAGGCCCCCACCGGTTCGACATCTGGCTCGACCTCGGTGTCAGCGACAGGTGCGGAACACCGCGAGCATCAACGAGTCGCAGTTGAAGGACGCGACCAAGCGGTATCTGGCCGCCTACAACCGCAAGGACGCGAACGCGATCTGTGCGCAGTACGGCGCGGTGGCGCTCAGCTGGTTTCCGCAGTTCAGCAGGCAGGTGTTCGGGAAGAGCGGCGCCTGCGAGCAACTCACCTCGATCCGTTGGCCTCAGGTGAACCAGGACACCGGCGACTCGATGGGGCCGCGTACCAGCGGATCTCCGTCCTCGACTGGCTCGGCACCAGTCGATACGGAGCCGACACCGGGATCACCGCGCTCGTACGGGTGCGGTTCCCGGGCGAGCTGGCTGAACACTCCAGCGAGCAACCCGGAGCTGCTCACCTTCTGGTTCGAGGATGACTCCGGACAGGTGCAACTGGTCAACGTCCCGCCGATCGGAACGGTGCTCCAGGGCGCGCCGCCGAGTCCAGTGGCGAACCTTGCGCCGGTCGCCCGAGCGGCGATGGACGCCCCGGCGGTGATCGCGGCACCATCGTTCCAGTGCGGGGGCCTGTCGCGGTCACACACCGACCCGGCCGGCGACACCTACGCCGGAAACGCGAATCCGTACAAGCGCGTCTCCGCACCGTGGCTCGACATCCGCAGCGTCACCACGTACGGCTTGACGGGGCCACATCCATGCGTGCCATCTCCTTCGCCGCGCCGCTTCGCCCCGACACCGAGATCACGGTCGACGGCAAGTACGAGCCGTCCGAGCTCGCCATCGGCTCCGGCGGCAACTACTCGGCCACGTTCGGCTTCGACCCGCACCTCGCCCTCTCGCAGGTGTTCGGCGAACGCGGCTCGAGGCTCTACCTGGCGCTTGACCCGTCCGAGTTCCAGGGGCTACCGGCTACCCAGATCAAGGTATGCGACGTCCAGGAGATGGCCTGGAACCCCGCCGATCTCCAACCTCACCGAGACCTTCGACGACTGGCAGCTCGGCCAGCCGACAACCGCCTTCAGCCAGCCCTGTACCGGCTGAGCGGGCCGTTGCCTAAGACCGGAGATTGCTGATCGAGGGCGACGAACCCCAATCCCGTCCGAGTTCGGAATCGATCATCTAGGCTCGAACTCGTCTCCGACTGACGGTGGATACGAATGTTCTCGACGCTGACATGCGCCGGATCGACGAGGCTTCAACCGGCCTTGATGTCGAGGTCGCGGTGACCACCGTCACGGTGCGTGAAATGGTCTGCGGGGGCACGCGGGGGACCGAACCATCCTGAAACAGCCGTGTGGAGCGAGTCGACGTGGGGCTCGTCTCTGGGAAGGTCCGCCCGTTTTGGAGACCGCGACGATCGGTGAATCGCGCCTCGGCATGGCCGCCCCCCGCGGTGACGATTCGCCTTGGCGCTTCGAGGCGATTCTTGCGATCATCGGCAACGGCAGCCTTCCAAGAGCGGGCAACCGTGAAACCCTGTCCCAGGGACAACGCAGACAACTACGTGATGCGATGATCCTCGAAGCACACGCTCGGGAGCAGCGCGACATCTTGGTGACGAACGACCGGCGAGCATTCATTGGCCGAACGGGCGAGAAGCGCCCTAGGCTCGAGGAGTTATGCCTCACGAAGATCCGAACCGTGGACGAGTTCTGCGAAGAGATTGTCGGCGCCCCTAGCCCGCTCCTGCCACAGGGCGAGGCGCCCGACAGTCCTGCCCCTCGAGGCTAGGCGCTGTATGTGCGAACATCTGTTCGATGACCTCTCAGTGCCACGCCTACCCGATTCCAGCGCGCGCTACAACAGCCCGGGAACGAGCCTGGCGGTCTCTTCCGGGGAGAGGTGCGTCAGGTTGATCGTGTTTGCGTTTCGCAGCCCCGCCGGATAGTCAGGGTGCCGCTCGAAATGCTCAGGCCGGGCCGTGCCCACGATCAAAAGCGGGACACCCTCGGCCCGATCCGTCAGGTGTTCGATGAACGACAGCAGCGCGTCATCCGCCCAGTGCAGGTCCTCGAACACCAGGACGGTCGGAGCCTGCTCGGCAACGTGCTCCAGGAACCGCCGCCAGGCCGTGAACAGTTCTGCCCGCTCCGCCTGCGACAACGCTCCGATCCCCAACAACGGCAGCAACCGCTGGCGAAACCAGGCCCGCTCCTCCCCCTCCGGCAACACCACATCCAACTTCGCCGTCGCGTTCTTGGGATCGTCGGATTCCAGGATCCCCGCGTGGGCCTTGACGATCTCGCCAAGCGCCCAGAACGTGATCCCCTCCCCGTAGGGCAGGCACCGGCCCTGCGCCACGTCATCGCACCCTTGAGCGCGAGCGATGTGATCGGTGGTAATCCGGTGGAAGGGGGTTGATGTCCCGACTCGCGTGTCTGCCCTGCGAGCCGGGACGGCACCCGAGGTCCGCGAACTCCCGCAGACTGGTACCTCACCGTTTTTCGGCGCAACCGCCTCCACCCTTGAGGTGTTCAGCGCCGACCGACCGGTCGGAGAACGTGTCAACCTGACTCTGCCTCCGCTGGCACACCAGCGCCACGGCCACGTCTCTCACAGCAGGCACGAACGAGACCCGAGGATGCCGCCCCCGGCGGCGTCCTCGCACGACTGTTGGATCGTTGGCCGCCCGCGGTCTGACGGCGCACGTCGGGTGTTTGAGCTAGGTGGGGACCATCGCCTTCGTCACCGAGAGGCGATCGTCGGGACGAGGTTTGTGTGGATGTCGCCTGCGAGGTAGTGGGTGATGGTGCGCGCGGCGCGTGCTCCCACTCCCGGGCCAACGTCCCAGCATGCGCCCGTCGCGTCCATGCACGTGCCGCAGACGGGGCAGATCCAGGGTCCTTTGACACCACGGGGGCGACACGATCGAACTTGTGATCGCCTCGAGTTTTGGTCGCAGCGCGCTGCACCCCGGATCCGGGGTCGCGCGGGGGCTACTGGACGTTGAAGAGTTCGAGGCTACTGAGGAAGACGATTCGTCGGCAGCCAAAACACCGCGGCCACTGCCGCGGCGATAGTGACGATGGCGCCGTGATACAGATCAGTGCCGACGATACCGCGGGTCGAGAGCGGAAAGAACAACAACGCCTTCGGCGTGAGCCGGAAGCCGTCCGGACGCGGCCCGGAGCGTCGGGTCGTGGGTGACGGTACACCCAGTCGCACACGAAAAAGCGAAGAGGGCGCCAGGTCGGACGCCCTCTTCAACTCCTCGCCGGGGGGCTCTCCCGGCGCATCGTCCGAGCGACGCTGAGCGCCGCCGCGGGGTCTAGACCGCCTGGCCGTTCGGATCGACCGAAGGGACGACACCGCGAGTCTATCGGCCCGCGCGGCACGGAACAACGCGTACAAACACTCAGCGGGCAGGGTGGACAAGCCGCCAAGGTCAGGGGCGGCCTCCCCGACTGTCTCTCGCTCCTGGTTTACCGCGTGTCGGGCCCCCCGTAGATCGGGGCGCGGAGAACGCGATGTGGAAACGCCGCCGCGCATCCAGACCACATCTGGGCCTGCGACTTCATCAGCGGCCACACCACCGACGGCCGCTCGTTGGTGCCTGCTTTCGTTGGGGCGTTTCGAGTCTGAGAGAAGTATTCGGAGCGTAACGAGGATTCGTTCGAATTGGCTCGCCGACGACCCGGTGTCGTCAAGCCCAGAACCACACATTTGCCGATACGCGGTCAGGTGCCAAGGCAAGAGACCTTCGGAGAGATGGACAGCTAGGACGCGTTCTTCAGGTCGCTGCTGTAGGGCGTCGCGCAGCGGCGGCAGTCGGCTCGATAGAAGGGCGTGGTTGTCTTGAGGACGCGCCGCATGGTGTCGCTCTCGTGGTAGTGCGTCGTCCACACGAGGGGCGCACCGCATCGCGGGCACGTCGGGTCCTGTCGCTTGAGCTGCTGAGGGGCTTGCAGGTCGTCGATGTCGGGAGCATACGCCTGGTTGAGGAGGAGGCGTGGTCGTGAACCGCCGCTACCAGTACACGATCGAGTGGTGGCGCGAGCTCGCTGACGAGGGTCGGTGGCCGTCACGCGTTTTGCCGGTTTCGCGTTCGGACATGCCACAGGCCGGACCCGATCGCGGGTTCGCCGAACGAAGCCGCTGGAAGCCGAATTGGCGGACTGTACACGAGTCGCGCCCGAGCCCGCTCACGCAACCGGCGACCGGGTCCTGTACGACGCCCCGCAACCTTCGCATTCGGCGCGGAAGACAGGCGGCGTGGATCGCCGGAAGCGTTCACGACCGCGGAGCGACTCGGCCAACACGTAGGTGGCCGACCACCTAAGGGGCGTGCCACAGGCCGGGCAGGTTGGTTCCTGCTGCTGGAGCCCCTTCGGCGCGCTCTCGACCACCCAAGGAGCATACGACGACGTTCTGGGGCGCGAATATCACCCAGCAGTCGCTCGCGATCCCGGCGCTGCTCATACCGGACAAGCGCGAGTTCCAGCGCCAGGCGGCGGTGTTGGGACGGCACACCGTTCAATATCGGTCACCCCCAGCGTGTCCAGTTCTAACACCGACCGCTCCGCACAAGGCGTGGATCTCGTCGACCGCGACGTCGCCGTGATTATCACCAAGCACCCCACCCGCGAGGGAAAGGCTCACTGCAACGTCTCGTCGTCGGCCTGCGCGACAAGTCGTACTAGCGCCCTGCAAGGTGTGCCTGCGTTTTTGGCCGGATGGCAGACGCACATCGAAGGGAAAGGCTCCTCCACGCTCGGCCGGCCCGGCGCATCAGCATCGCCACGGTGTTGTGGCGGACCGTCACGCCTCGCCCAACCGCGACGCCGGAGGCCGACTCACAGCGGCCTAATAGCCAGCGGTCGAGACTTCCACAACGCTGCACCGCCTCCCGCCGCTCCGCCGCCTGCCGCGCAATTCCACGCCCCGCGCACGATGCGGTGACGCGCAGCCACCGGCTCCGCCAACTCGCTGCTGGCTTGCCCGGCCCCAGACCACGATCGATTCTCGTCCTGACGGCGCCAGTGATCGTCTGACTGCTCACGTCCAGGTCGCCAGCGACCCCGCGGGCACCCGTTCCGGCCCTGACGAACTCCGGGACTCGAGGGCGAACTCAGGCGGACATCTCCTCGGCATCGCTCTCCCTTCGAGAGTCAGCGCACAAGAATCCACAAAACCCGACTCCACCAAAAGCCAGGCAGACCACCTCCGCCGCGCTCCTGCTGGCCCCGCGCGTCTTTTTGGCGAAGGTCAAGGCGGTACGGAGTCGCTCACTCTGGGCGCGCCGCGAGCCGATAGGAGGGCATGCCGTTCCGAGCTCATTCGAGGGGTGTTGCCTTGGGCGCGATCGCGCTGTCGCTCGTGGTCACGGCGGAACTCCAGTTCGTGGTCAAGGACTGGTCGAATCTGGGATTGGGCTACCTGTACCTTCTACCGGTCGTGATCGCCGGGTCGTGGTTCGGCGTCCGCGCAGCCGCGGTGGTTGCCCTCGCGGCGACGATCATCGTGACGGTCTGGTATGCAAGCGTCCCAAACACTCCGACCGTGGCGACCGAGGCAGTCTCCCTGGCAATCCGTGGCTGCGCCTATCTTGGTGTCGGAGTTGTGGTGGGGTTGCATAGCCGAAAGCTTCGTGGCTTGGCGTACACGGATCCACTCACCGGCTTGCCCAACCGCCGCGCGTTCTTCGAACGATGCGATCAAGCAGTCGCAGCTGGGCGCCACTTCGGCGTCCTGATTGCGGATGTGGACCACCTCAAGCAGATCAACGACTCGCGCGGTCACGACGCCGGCGACACCGCGATCAGGGAGGTTGTCGCAGCCCTCCGAACGGTGCTTGGTCCAGACGCATTCGTTGCACGCGTCGGAGGCGACGAGTTCATGGCCGCGATCCCGCCCGGTGACGTCGCAGGGTTCAAGGGGGGCCGTCCGACGATCCTCGGTGCGTCCGCTGGGGCCGCGCACTATCCAAATGACGGCGACACCCTCGACGACGTGATCGCAGCCGCAGATAGTCGGCTCTACCAGCAGAAACGCTCCGTACACTCGCCCAGCGCTCGATCCACGGATCGCATCACCGCCGCTACACGGTAGATTACGCGTCTTCGCCGCTCACGGCGTGGCGGTGCAGCCATCGCTGCTTTCGACTCGGGTTCTGTCGTTCGCCGTATCCGAAAGACGCCTCGAAGGCGAGTTCGGCGGCAAGTGTCGCCCGTCTTCTCGGCCCACCGCTGAAGGGCCGCGATCGTCAGGAAGCGTTCCTTCAACTCTTCGCCGGGGTCAGTCACCCGGTGACGCCACCACCCTCGATTGGTATGCCAGGGGGGCGGTGTTTACGGGTGTTACTCGCTGGCTCTGCGCTGGCCCAAGCGGCCCTGGTCCATGGGAGCTACAAGAGTCGACCAGCGTCTACGCGGGGGCGCGGACTACTCGTTCGCGCGGGGCGTCTGGTCGGGCGGGACGTACGCCGGAGGCGGCGTGTATGACTGCGGCGGGTTGAGGGCCGTGGCGTGGCTGGACGAGCCGGGGCTGTCGTCGTTGCCCGAGATCCCGTCTTTGAACTCGCGGATGCCCTTGCCCAACGAGCGGCCCGCTTCGGGCAGACGCTTTGGGCCGAGGAAGAGCAGGGCAAGCACGAGCACGACGATGACTTCCGGTAGGCCAAGTTCAAACGGCATTGTCCCTCCAGACTACCCGATTTTCACCAGGTTAGGTGGGCGGATCCTGTTTCCTTGAACGCGGCTAGGGTGGATCAGTTCGGCAACGTCGTTGCCCGACGGGCGGGCGTGGCGCCAGGCGGCTCGCGTCGTGTGCTTCTCCGGGTTCGGTCAGCCGGGTGGGAGCCTCCCGTCCGCTCCGATGCGGAGGACGGGAGGCCTGGAGGTGTTTGATCAGTCGCCGGCTGCCGGGGCGATGCCGCCAAACTCCTCGTTGCCCTCGAGGGGGACGGCCACCATGGCGTCGCGGGTCGGCTTACCGAGCCAGTAGAAGATCAGGCCGGCCACGAGGGTCACTCCGATCGCGACCAACGAGATCGTCTCATACTTGACCCTCGAGACCTGGGATGGGAGGTCAGCGTTGTTCAGGGCCTGTCCGTCCAGGAATCCCGGGAAGATCGCCACCACCGACGCGAAGACCGCCCAAAACGTGGTCAGGATGGTGCACACCCACACGCCGGCCATGCCGAACGGAACCCGGTACGGTCGGTGGACGTCGGGGTGGGACTTCCGCAGCATCACCAGGCACGGGAAGATCACGATGTAGGAGATGGTCGTGAAGGTCAGCACCACACCGATCATCACGTTGAACGCGGCCGCGGCACTTCCAGAGGTCAACTCGGAGGCGATGATGAACACGATCGTCGAGAACACGCCGGACAGGAAGTTGACGGCGGCGGTAGGGCGCTGGCAGCGATCGATTCAGCCCAGGCCGAGTGAGTCCCGCGGGCGGGCATCCGAGGCGGAGCGCTTGCTGATCGCGGCGGAACGTGGCGCCGGGAACTCGCCGAAGGGCACGTTCGTGGATCGCGCTCATCCGCGCCGGGGTGTGCCCGGACGGCGTCGAGCGCATGCTTGTGGACGCAGAGGCCGCGCTCGCCTGCGCGCCGACAGCCAGTTGCGCCCGTGGGCAAGCCGAAGTGGACTCGAGCCGAGGCGGCACCCCCTACCGACGCAAGTGGGGGTCGAGTTCGACGCCGTTACCCCACCGCGTATGACGGGCGGCCGCTCCGCACGGGCACCGGCGGTGGCGAATACGTGGCGGGGGGTGTCGAGTGGCGAACTACCAAACGCAAGGTCGGGGTTGGCACGGATGCGCGATCGCAGGCGTAGCCGGATACTTCCAGCGGTCGATGGGAAGCCTCGGAGATGGCTGATGCATCGGCTCGGGGAAGGGAGATCCGGGTGTCTGACGGGGAACCAGTCGATGAGGCGTTCGTGTTGTGCGATTGTTGCGAGCGGGCGGGGTGCGACCGGGTGATGTCGATGGTGGCTGACGCCGTGGTGTGCCCCGTGTGCGGCGGGGAGTGTCACTGTCGTGGCTGCGCCGCGCATTTCGATCCGCCGGAGGCGCTTGATGGCTAGCCGAGGCGAGCACGAGCAGCGGGTGTCGTTTGCGGATCCTTCGGCTGTGGGAGGGGCTTCTGGCCGCGCACGGTTGAGGGTGCTAATCGTTGGGGGTGGCGTCGCGGCACTGGAGGCGATGCTGGCGCTTCACCACCTGGCCGAGGAGCGCGTCGATGTCACGCTTTTGTGTCCTGAGAGCGAGTTTCGCTATCGGCCGGCTTCGGTGGCAGTGCCGTTCGGTCGCGGCCAAGTACACCGCTATCTGCTCGCGGACGTGACCGCCGCGGCAGGCGCCCACCAACAACGCGGCACTCTGCTCGAAGTCGAGGCGCTGGCGCACCGAGTGGTGACGGATAGGCATGAAGCGCTCACATATAACGTGCTCGTGATCGCGTGTGGCGCCCGGCGCCTGCCCGTCCTCCCCGGCGCGCTCGCCTTCCGGGGCGAGCAAGACATCGCCGCCATGCAGGATCTTCTGGAGTTGATCAGCGCCGGAGCGATCAAACGGGTTGTGTTCGCGCTCCCGCGAGGCGCCTCATGGGCGCTTCCATTGTACGAGCTCGCGCTTCTCACCGCGGATTACACCACGCGCCATCGGCTTTCAGGAGTCGCCCTGCACCTGGTGACGCCGGAGGAACGACCATTGGCCCAATTCGGCGGTGACGCCAGCGCGGCGGTCTCCCAACTACTCGACGACCGCCACATCGCCGTGCATACCGGCGCCTACCCGGTCGCGGTGTACCCGAACAACCTCATGCTGATCCCCCACGCCACCCTCCCAGCCGACCGGGTGGTCTCCATCCCCGCCGCCCGCGGCGTCCACATACCCGGACTGCCCCACGACCAGGAGGGGTTCCTGACCACAGACCAATATGGGCAGATCCGCGGTGTCCAAGACGTCTACGCAGCCGGAGACATCACGGCCTATCCGATCAAGCAAGGCGGGATCGCCGCCCAACAAGCGGACATGGTCGCACACGCCATCGCCATACAGGCCGGCGCGCCATTGGAAGCGCCGTTGCCTCTGCGCCCCGTCCTGCGCGGCCTCTTGATCACCGGCGGAGAACCCCACTACCTCGTCGCCGACCCGACGGGCGGACGCGGCCAAACCGCGGCCAGCAGCACCGAACCACTCTGGTGGCCAGGCGGGAAAATCGCCGCCCACCACCTCGGCCCATACCTCGCCCACGCCGCACACCTCACCCACGATCCAGTCTAACCCCGTGATCGCGCCCGATGTCGTCTTCAGGATGGGTGTGAGACTGATTGGCACCTATGGGACGACCGATTTGACGGGTGAAACCCATAGGGTCGACAATCCCGTCCATGTCTGAGCTATTGCCCGGCCTGACCGAGGCGCTTGAGGAGATGAACCGCGGGAACGTCGAGCCGGCCGTCGCCCTGCTCGAGACCGATGTGGATTGGCGCGGCAGGCCGAATGGTCACCTGTGGTGGAAACAAGCCCCGAGGTGCCACGGTCCGGACGATGCCCGCGAGAACTTTGAACTCCAGGTCGTGAACGGACGAGCGCGGCCAGGGACGAAGACGTTCACGCTGGAGAAGGTCGACCAGGTCGGTGACCGGCTCGTGGTGGGCGGGCACTGGACGATGGAGGACGGCCCGCGAGAGACGGCCGATCGGTTCTTCCAGGTGATGACCGTTTGCGACGGGCGGATCGTGGACATGCAGGGCTGCACGAGCCGCCGCGCCGCGCTGCGTCTCGAGGTCGATGACCGCCGCAAACCCGTGGCCGCGCGATACCTAACACCCCAGAGGGGACACCTCCACGCCCCACAGGGGACACCCCACGCGCAACAGGGACACCTCGCGGGGATCGACGGTCGACCGGCTAACCCCGACAACAACCAGCGCCGGATGATCTCGCCTACGACCTATTCGCGAAACCGGCCTCTGGTTGGGCCCCCTTGTACTGTCGTCCGCATGGCCAAGGCAGATCTCTTGTGCGATCGGTGCTCACTCTCGGCGGTCAGCACCCGGCATGCCTCGGCGATGCGCTGCTCGGCCGATTGGCGGTCAGCGCCGTCGGCACAAGTCGAGCCGGGCGCCGACCTACGGGGGCCCCACCGCTGTGGTGGTGTACGCGCGAGAGCGGGTGACGGTGGACGGGTGTGCGCGTATACTGGGGTAGTGCATCCAGAGTGAGCGCGGTGTGTTTGTGCTCCGGCAACCTGGCGATCGCCGCCAAGGTGCCCGATTTGATGCGGCCCGGGAGATCGGGCGACCAACGGCGATCGAAGGAGGAGATGCGAGATGGCGGATGTGATGGTTGTTGGCGGCGGTGAACGGGCGGCGGCGTTTGGTTGGGTGGGCTGCCGGTACCGTGAGGGGGTGGTGGGCATGGTGGTCCGGTTTTGGGTGACGGGGTTGGGTGAGTGGGTGTACACGGTCGTGCTGGACGTGCCCGAGCCTGACGGTGTGTGCCTGGTGGAGGCGGCGACCGAGGATCTGGTGCGACTTGCCCCCAAGCCGGCCAAGCCGGTGAAGCGGCCACGCCGACCGCGTCGCTCTCGCGGCGCCTAGCCGCCAGCTCGCGACGTCCTTGGCGAGCATTCGTGACTGTGACTGGCTCCGCCGCGCTGGTGCCGGCGCCGAGCAGTGGCGCATCTTCGAACGGTCTGTACACGTGGCGCAACTCGTGGGCGCGCCGCTTGTCCGAACGTTTTCCTTCTGGCGCATCGCGCAGCCACGAACGATGGTCGCCGATTTGACCTCAAATTCTACGTCAGGCCGGCCGAACCGCTGCAGATCACGGCCTGCGCCTCGTACTTGAGAACGAATACGACTGCAACGTCGCGACGAGCGACGAGGCGGCTACCGTCCTCGAGGCGCTTGCCGAAGAACTTGGACTCATTTGGGATCCGGCAAACGCTGCAAGGTTCGGCCCAAACCTGTTCAACGGTTTAGGGGGCTACGAATCCATCCGACGACGCGTGGCGCACGTTCACCTCAAGGACGTGGATGCGACGGGCACCTGGGTTCGGATCGGAAGCGGCATCGTTGACCACGGCGCATTACTGTCGGCCCTCAAGGCCGACGGATACTCACGCTGTATCTCAGTGGAGACCCACTACGACGTTGATGGCAGTCGCGAGGCTGCGACACGTGAATGTGTCGCAGCTCTACGTACGCTCGGCGCTGCCGCCGCCGTCGATCTGATCTAGAAAGGAGTGGTCTGGTCGGTCCAGGGGCCGCGGGCGAGGTGGGCGCTCCTGCGATGTCGGCCTACTGCGCGTCCAAGCACGGCGTGATCGGCCTGATGCGTGCGGTCGCGGCGGACACCATCGAGCACGGCGTCACCTGTAACGCCGTCCTCCCCGGGTGGGTACGAACGCCGATGAGCGACCAAGGCGCCGTCCTTGAAGGCCAAGACCGCGGGACCACGGCTAGGGACATTATGGGCCGAGCGTGCGGCGAGCTACGCGGCAAAGCGCGTGCTCGACCCGACGGAGATCGCCTCCGTGGTGGGCTTTCTCGCCTCGGACGGCGCTGCCGGGATCAACGGTGAGGCGATAACTGTCGCGCTCGGTAGTCACTGGTAGCCGCGGTTCTCGGTGAAACACTCGACTCGATGCCGCCGTTTCGCGCAGCTTCAAGCAGACCGCTCGACCGGCCCTCACGCCGACGGGACCGGACGCTTCGTCGCCCACGTCAAGATCGCGACACTGCGCCGGCGAGTTTCACCTGGTGGACGGGCGTTGTGGACGCCCGTGCGTCCAAATTGCGTCCAAATTTTCCGACTCGGCGGGCCGACAGTAGGTTTCGTCCCATCCAGCTAATCGCCGAAAACGCGATGGTTGAGCCATTTCGACGAATCTAGACGAAATTGGTGCCCGCCCCTGGTTTCCATGGTAAGGAAGGGGTCAACGGTTCGAGTCCGTTAGAGGGCTTCGGTGTTCGGCTTGGTTGAGCGGAATGCGGCTGCTCGGGAGCGGGGATGACCGAGCCGCTCAGGACCCGTGGGGGCACATTGGGGGCACCCGAGCGCAGGTTTGTCAGGGATCGGTGTCCTCGACTCCAGAGTTTGGGCGTGTAGGACTCCGCACAGTACGCCTCGAGAGGGTCTGTTCACCATGTCCAAGAACGTCCGTTCGGCCCCAAGTGTTGCGGAGGTGCGAAAGGGCGTCAAAACTCTCATGGGAGAGTAGATAGAGAGGGTGAAACGCCGCACAAACGGGGCTACTACTCCGTCGCAATCGTTGGATCCTACGTCGAACCGTGCCGAGCGATGAACTCGGCTCGGAGGTCTGTGCCGGATGCGGATGAGCTAGGGCCTAACAATGGCATGGCTGCATCGACTACCGGGAGGAACGCGACGCCCCTCCCGGAGTCCGGAGGGTGATCGTCGTCCCGTCTGCACTCACCGAGTATCTATGCCCTTCCGGAAGAGCAAAGCGGTGATCATTGTGCTCGATCACGACCGTCTTGCGTCTGGGCGGGAGTGCGAGCAGTTCCCTGAGCGCCGTCGAGGCCGTGCCACCAGTCGTCGCGTCTATTCGGGCGAACATCGCGGCGTTCGGATCTGAGTCCCGAGTTTCAGGGATGCCCAAGCCGGGTGGCGGCGGCGGTGGAGACGGCGGAGGCTGCTGCGGGGGCTCCGGAGGCGCGGTGGGCGCGTTTGGTTCTTCCTGAGGGCTGTCTGGCATGTCAGATGAAATGTAGAGCCGAGATGACCGTCTGGGCCAATACCGCCCCTCCCGCTACGCGGTATGCGTTGAAAAGCCGGTCGATCACTCGCTCGTTCGCCCGTTGGAAGTCTTCGAACCAGTAAGCGAGCAGGCGGTGGGTCTCCTCGATCGGTTGGTCGTACTGCTCCGTGTACAGGGTTGAACCTGAGATGGCGAAGATGACGCCCTCGTGCGGGAGCACGATCCATAAGCAACCCAGGATCGATACCACGAAGCAGGTGAGAGCCACGAAGCCGAGATAGCCCGCGTTGCCCGACTTCAGGACCTGGCTTCCGAGGAACGACGCAACAATCGACGAAGCGGTCTGGAGAGTCCCGGCACGACTTCGCAACTCGTCGAGCAGCGCCGCCTGCTGGCGCAGGCTGTCGCGGGACGATTCAAATGCGAGGGCCGCTAGGTCGTCCGGCACGTTTGAAGCATGGCGATGATCGCGGACGACACCACGCCGACCGTCGGCACCAGGGCTGGAAGAGTCGGGATCCGACCTCCCCGGATGTAAGCCATCGCTAGGGTGGATGCATACGGACAGCGCGCCGACGAGGACGTCGCTCGCGAGGATTCTTCCTATCGGGCTGGGGGGATGGAGTGGTTGGCGACGAACAGTCCGCTCGGGTCGTGGGCGGCCTTGATCGTGCGCAGGCGCTGGTATGTCCTTGGTGGGTAGAGTCGAGCGGCGTCGATCGGCCGGTCGGAGAAGTTGAAGCATGCCCGCGCGGATTCCCAGCGTGCGAGCGCGGCCTTGGCTTGGTCGACGGCTTTGGCGACGGCCGCGCCGAGCTGGGGGGTGATGGCGACGCCGACTGTGAACATGGCGTAGCCGGCGTCGATCGAGCCGGCGGCGCCGTGGTTGGTGGAGGGCGTAGCCAAGGCTCCGCCGAGGTGTCGGATTTCGAGTGATACCAGCGGCTGCACACCGGCGCTAACGATCGCGTCGATCGCCTCGACGGGCAGGTCGTCAAGGAGCAAGCCGTCCCCGATGCCGGGAACGGGCGTCTTCGGATCCATGTGCAGGTGGAAAAGTGCGGTCGGCGCTACTGGAGCGAAGCTGTCGATCAGCGGTTCGAGCTCGCGGAGCGGGCTGATGAGTGCCGCGCCTTGCGATCCGGTGATGACCGCTTCGACGACGACGAAACTGCGGCCGCGCAGCGGCTCTGGGATGTCGGGAATCGGCGGGAGGTGGAGGATCCGGCCGAGTGAGGTGACCTCGTCCGGCACGGTCTCGGCCCAGTCGCGCCATGCGCGCAAGACTTCACCGGCCCGCTCGACCGGCCAGAACATGGCGCCGGCGTACAGCTGCGGGGTGTCGTAGAGCTCGATCTCGATCGCGGTCACGACGCCGAAGCTACCGCCGCCACCGCAAACCGCCCAGAAGAGGTCGGACTCGTGGTCGCGGTCGGCCCGGACGAGCCGTCCGTCGGCGGTGACGAGCTCGACGGCGGTCACGCTGTTGGCCGCGAGACCGCGGCTCCGCGCGAACCAGCTCATCCCGCCGCCGAGCGTGTAGCCGATCACGCCGACGTCGGGTGAGGAGCCGTGCAGGCAGACGAGGCCCTGCTCGGCTGCGGGCTCGACGACATCGGCCCACTCGGCGCCGGCCTCCACCCGGGCGCGGCGGGCGTCGGCGTTGATCTCGACCCTGCATAGGCGCGATGTCTTGACCAGGATCGTGTACTCCAGCGACGGGAGTGCGCTCGCGCCGTGGCCGGTGCCCTGCGGCGCGATGCGAAGCGCGTGGGCGCAAGCGAACCGGACAACCTCGACGACGTCCTCGGCGCACTCGACCATTACGACCGCGAACGGCCGCTGGTCTACGGCGAGGTTCCAGGCCTGCCGCGCGCTGTTCCAGTCGGGGTCGCCCGGCAGCACGATCCGCCCAGCGACGCGCTCGCGGAGCCCAGCCACGTCGGCGTCGCTCGGTGCTCGGACGGACAGGTCAAGCGCGGACATCGGGAGCTCGCCGGCTGCGATCCGGTAGGGCTCGGTGGTGTGGGCGGTGTTTGTCATGTCGCGCCTCCTTGGGGCGTTTTACGGATGGACGAGAGTCACCGTAACCCGGCTTGGGGAGCGCGTTTGCTCGTGTTCGGCTAGGAGTTCCCTAGGGAAACCTGAAGAGGTTCCTATTCGCCGCTGGGAGGCTCGTGGGCGGCCCGCATGGGCCCTCTCGTGGCCACCTCTGAGAGCGCGAGTGGCGCCTGGACGCGGAGCGCGAGCCGGCCCCGACCGACCCGCTCCAGAACGATCCCGCAATTCCGCGTCTCCAGCCGGCGGCGCAGGACGAGCAGCCGCGCTTCCAGGTTGTCGTTGCCGTAGGGAAGACCGAGCCGCTCGTCCAGGCGCACTTCGCGGTTGGTGAAGTCGGTGCGGCCGTCGGCGGCGTGCTCGGAGGCGAGCTTCCAGAGGATCCGGCCAGGGACACCTTTGATCACGTAGCGGCCGTCTACGAAGCAGGAGTCGTCGGCCTGGTAGTAGGTGAGCGCGATCGTCCGCCCGTCGGGCGCTGGAGCGGCCGCAGGCGTCGGGTCGGCGGCGGCCTCACTGCGGTCGGCGCTGAGCACGGCCATGGTCGCCGCGAGGTGGCCGCCGAGGATACGAAGCAGGCGCTCGTCGCCGGGGCCGAAGTCGCCCGCGCGGTCGCTCTCCAGGTACAGGACGCCGGCCAGCTCACCGCGGGTGACGAGCGGCACGGCAGCGGCGCTTCGCACCGCGGACAGGCCGGGCAGCGCGATCTCGGTCGCCTGTAGCTCACCGCCGCTTCGCTCGACGCTCTCGACGATGGCGGAATGCATCGCCCGGCTGCGGGCGGTGCTAGGCACCGTCACCACCCGCCGCCGCTGGGCGGCAATACCGATCACACCGACACCGATCGCCACCTCGGCGCCGGCGGCCGAGGCGCCGTAGCCGTTGGAAGCGATGGCGAACACGCGGTCTCCGCGCTCGTCGGCCGTGAGCAGAATGGCGTGGCGGAAGCCGAACAGATCGTCCAGTGCCTCCAGGCCGGCCCGGGCAGCGGCCGCGTAGTCGGGGCAGTCGGCGAGCCGGCGCACGTACTCATCCAATGCGGTGATGCGGTCACGGTTGGTGCCCTCTGCCGGCGGCTCCGCCGTCTCCCCGAAGGGGTGCACGGCGAGTACTCGGTGGATGTCCACGCCGCGCAGCCGAAAGACGCCGGTCATACCGGTCTGGGAAGCGATCGCGTCCAGATTGGCCGCGACCGCCTCGAAGGTCGCGCCCTCGGTCTCGGTGTGCAGAAAGCGCAAGTCGAGCAGGTACTGGTCGACCGTCTCCGGATCGATCACCATCACCTGCCCCTGCGGGTTTTGGTCCAGATTGGCGCTCGTCTTGTTGAAGAACTGGCGGGTCAACGCGACCCGCTCGCTGTCCACGTAGTGGACAATCGAGAGCACGGTGACGTTAGGGACGCCGTCCGCCGAGCACGTTGCGAGCCAAGACGGGATGACGCCCTGGAAGCACGCGAGCAGCGACTCCAGCGGCGGCGAGAGCTCGCTCAACGCCGCTGCCCCGCGGTCGGTCCCGGCGTCTGGTCGTACACCTCGTCGACGGCGCACGTGACGGCCACGCAGTCCACCGCGGCGGCAAAGCGGCGAACGAGCGGCTCGGACATGCCCATCTGCTCAGCCTCGGCGATGAACGCCCCCAGGTGCCGCGCCATCCGCCGACGGTCGGCCAGCTCGAGCTCACCGACGGTTTCGACAACGCCCTTCAGCTGCACGGCGCGGGCGATCGTCGGTGGGCTGAACCCGATCGCGATTCGACATCGACGCTCCAGGTTGGCGCGCACGCCGGAGCCGGGCGGTGCAGTCACGCAAAGGCGAAGCGAGCGCCCATCCTCGGCCAGGTCCGGCCCAAAGCCGCGAGCGAAACAAGGGCGCAGATCCTCGTCACTAGTGGCGACACTGATCGCCACCCCGCTCGCCACGAACGCCGCCAAATCGGCGTCGGCGCGAGGGTCTGCGGCGGACGGAGACACCCGGGGAACTTATCGGACGGGCACAAGGTTGGACGAGCCGGGCGGCAACTACGTCGGCAGGGTAGGCACAAGCCCATTACGAATCGATGGGCGAAGTCATCGCCAGCAAATCAACAGCAGTAGCCGTCGGCTCCGCTTACGGGGCTGTGCGCGGTCTCACAGTTGGTGACCGGTTCTGCGGCGTTTCGCCCTCTCTATCTACTCTCCCGTCAAAACTCTCATCGTCAACCGGAGCAGCGGCCTCTCCGAACTCCACAGGGGTTATAGGGATTGCAGGAACCCGGACACACCAATCGGTCTCGCCGCCGGCGGAAGCTCGGACTCAGATCCGCTGGTGCGCCGCGATGCGGCAGCCTTAGTTCGTCACGGAGCGCTTGATGCCATCATTGGAGGCCTCGATGCTGGTCGAGACCCCGCCGTGAACGAATGCGGAGGCACCTCTCTTGGGCTTCGCTCGGGTGCCGCTGCCGGGTCGCAACGAGCGCAGACCTCCCTGCTAGCGCGCCCACCGGCCAGGAACGTCTTCCGTCAGCGGCATCCCGGAGCTCCTCGTACATTCGGACGCTACGTGTGTTCGCGCCGGATTCAAGCCCGAGGGAAACGCGGTGGTGAAGAACCGAGATCGTATGCCAGACACGTGCTCCGACAAATCGACGGTCCGACCAAGCGCACCTAGGATCGCCAGGTAGTTCCGATACGGCAACCATCCCGGCTCCAAAAGGCCATACTCGCGTACCAAGAGTCGGAGAGCTTGTCCCACGGACCAGACCGTCTCGTCCCAATGCAGACGGATCACCTCGGGCGGCGAGTTCAAGACGGCCCGCTGTCGCAGGTCGCCGCTGTGGAGGAGCGATATAGCTTAACCCGGAGTCTGGTCGCCGACGGAGCCATGAGTCCTACCCCGGCGGGTGGCGGAACGGTCGACTGCTCCGGCGCAAGGCGCTGCCAATGGGTTTCGTCCAGACTGATGTGGCGATGCGAGTAGGTGTGACGATTGCCGTGCTGGCGGCGTTGGCGAGCGGCTGTGGGGGAGGTGGCCCGGCGTCGAGTTCGACCTCGCTCGCGCCAAGCTCGATCGTTACGACTCCGGGGTCGGCGTCGGCTCCGCCGGCGAGCTCGACCCCAACGAGCACCTCCGGGCAGCATCGGTCGGCCGGCAGACGGATCGTCGTGGTGTTCATGGAGAACCACAATTACGCGGACGTCGAGGGGAATCCCTGTTGTCCGTTCGAGACCAGCCTCGCCCGGCAAGGACGACTGTTCACGAACTACTACGGCGTCGCCTACCCGTCGAAGCCGAACTACCTGGCCCTTGGGGGCGGGAGCACGTTCGGACAGGAGGGAAGTGACAATCCGTTGCCCCTGATCCAGAAGCAGAGCGTGTTTGAGCAACTGTCCGCCGCGGGGGTGAGTTGGGCTGGATGGGTCGAGAACTATCCCGGCGGCCCGGGCCGATGCTCCATCCAGCCCACCGCCAGCCTGTATGCGATGCGACACGTCGCCCCGCTGCTGTTCGCCGACATCGCCCAGACCAGCCTGTGCAACCGGATCACCGCGTCACCACCCCGCGTCCTGCCCCAATTCCTCTGGGTGACGCCGAACACCTGCAACGATGACCACGACTGCAGCCCCGCCACTGGCGATCACTGGTTGGCGATGCATGTGCCTGCGTGGCTGCGCCGCGGGGCGGAGGTGTTCATCACATACGACACCGGCAACCCGGACCACACCCACGGAGGCGGGCACGTCTATGCGGTTCTTGCCGGCCACGGGGTTCGGCGGGGAGTGGACCCCAGATTCATGAACCACTACAGCGCGCTTGCGGGCATCGAGCGCGCCTTCGGCCTCTCGCTCCTCGGCGCCGCCCACGCAGCCACGCCGGTGCCGTTCTTCTAACCCCAGCCGGCCAAAGGATCCCGTTTTCAATGGGGGGTTCGGAATCCGAGGTCGTTAGCCTCGACATCAACCCTGAATGGTCGACCTTCGTGCCCGGCTCACCGGACTTCTTCGCGGTATGGCGAGGGCTGTGACCGTCCGCGGGCTACCCGGTCGCGACCGGATTGGGCGTGGGCTCGCCGAAGGGCCGCGCGGACGCAACCACGGCATGGCGTTCGGCAGCCGTGATGCTGGTCGGGGCGGAGGCGTGTTGGCGCTGATGTTGTTTGTTGCGGCGGCGTTGGTGTACTTGTGGCGGCTGGTGTCCTGGCCTGCGTCGCTGGAAACCGACGCGTGGGCGTACACGGCTTGGGCACGGGCGTTGTTGCGCGGTCAGTCGGCGCTCTATTCCTATTTGCCCACGACGCCCAAGCCGCTTGCGATCGCGCTTGCGGCCGTTGCCTCGCCGATCGCGGCGGAGCGGTCATTTGGCGTGGTTGTCGTGGTGGCGCTGGCGGGAGTGGCGGCGTCGCTGTTCACGGCCGGTCTGCGCCGGGGTGGCGCGTTCGCGGGGATGATCGCTGTCGCCGCATTCGCCTTCCTGCCGCACCTGAACGAGGTGATCGCCTATGGCCTGGTGGACGCCGTGGTGGCCGCGCTCGTTGTGGCGGCGCTCGCCTGGCGAGGCGCGCCGAGACTGCTCTGCCTGGTACTGGCGGGGCTCCTCCGACCCGAGGCATGGTTGCTGAGCGCCTTGGCCGGCGCCACTGAGACGCGGGGGACGGCACGTACGCGCGCCGCGGCCGCCGTGTTCTATGGTGTCCTGCCGGCGGCGCTGTGGTCGGCCACTGACCTGGCACTGACCGGCGATCCTCTCGCCAGTTACCACCGCGCGCGAGCCATCATCAGCGCGTTCACTCAGCGCGGATACCGTCCCCAGACTTGGTCGCAGATCCCCGGCTCAGAGCTTCATGCGATTGTCGCCGCGGCAGGCCCGGTCATCGCCGTGACGGGCGCGATCGGCCTGACAACGTCCATTTGGACATGCTGGCGCGGGCGATGTCTGGATCTGCTGTTGCCTGCCGCGGTGGCAGTCTGGACGCTCGCCCCAGCGATCGAAATGCACAGCGCCCCCGCACCGCTCCGCTACTACCTGCCGCTCGCTGCGCTGCTCGCACTCGGCTGCGGCCTTCTCGCCGGTGGCGTGGCCAAGCACAAGGCAGACATACCAATCCTCGGCGCGGCAGGAGCGATCGCCGCGATCCTCACCGCGACCATGATCATGCCCTACCCACACAACGGTCGCTCAGCTCGACAAGCGGCGGCGATCACCGGATCGATCTCGGCCATCGATCAGGCAATGCGATGCGGCCCGCTACGCGTGATCGGACTCCGACCCCTCAACCAAAACCACCCGGTCGCATACATTTCCGAGCTCGCCGCCCGCACAGATCACTCCCTGCGCGACTTCGTCCCCCGCGACGGCTACTACGCCGCGGTGCTCCTCATCCACGGCTCTTCCAGCCCACTCCCCCCATGGCCCCGAACACCCATCCCACTCGGCACACTGGCGCTGCGCCCTCGATGCCAGCCGATCACCCGTTGACGATCAGCAAGCCACCCGTGGCCGCAACACGACAGACTCGGCGCCCGGCACACCCCCGGACGCCCGCGAACCGGGAGTGGGGTCGGGCGGCGGCCTCCGCCACGACTCATGCGCCTTGCGACCAAGTTGCGTCCAAATCCTCCGATTCGGCACGACGTTGGACGCAGCTCGGGCGCCGGGTCGAGGGGGCGAAAACGCCCTGGTTGAGGCTAGGTGTGGAATAGCGGCTGTGAGTTACTTGCCGGATGACTGTGAGGGTGACGCCGGGGACGGCGGCTGTGAACCGTCGCCGTTGCCGGAATGTGTGTGTGGGGGGGATTGGGGCGGTGGACCGTCGCCGCCGCCCTCTGTGCCAAGGGTCACCGTGGATCCCGATCCGGGCGTCTGCGACCACGTGACCTGGAGTGCGTCAGTGGACCCGTTGGGGGTGGGGTGCTGGTGCAGGTGTAGGAACCGGTGCCGATGAGCGCGACGGCGGCCTTGGGATTGACCCGCTTCGGTGGACGGGTTTGGTTAGGCGGCATCGGCGGCATCGGCGGCCTTGGTGGTGATTTTCTCGTATTCGGCGGGGCTGTTGTAGCCGAGGGCGGAGTGGCGGCGGTGGGGGTTGTACCAGCCTTCGATGTAGTCGAAGATGGCGCGGCGGGCGTCGTCGCGGGTGGGCCAGGAGCGACGGTCGATGAGCTCGGTTTTGAGGGTGGACATGAAGCTCTCGGCTTGGGCGTTGTCGTAGGCGTCGCCGCGGCTGCCCATGCTTTGCAGGATGCCGGAGTCACGCGGGCTACGACCGATCGCCCAGCTGGTGTATTGACTGCCGCGGTCTGAGTGGTGCACAAGCCCGGCCGGGGGCTGTCGCCGCCACACGGCCATCTCCAGCGCGTCGACCACCAGCTCAGCTTGGAGGTCATCGCGCATCGACCAGCCCACCACCCGCCGGCTGTAGGTGTCCACGACAACAGCGACGTACAGCCAGCCTTGCCAGGTACGTACGTAGGTGATGTCGGCCACCCACAACTGGTCGGGCCGGGTGGCGCGGAAGTCGCGCCGGACGAGGTCGGGCGCCGCAGCTGCGTGCTCATCGGCGGTGGTGATGCGGCGGTACTTGCGTCGATAGGCGCCCTCGATGCCCAGCTCGCGCATCAACCGGGCGACCCGCTTCTTGCCGACTCGAGTCCCGTCGGCGCGCAGCTCGGCGTGCACCCTGGGAGCGCCATACGTGCCGCGGCTGGTGCGATGGATGTGCGCGATCCACGCCGAGAGCGCGTTGTCTGATCGCCGCCGCGGCGACTCCGGCCGGCGTCGCCAAGCGTGATACCCGCTCGCAGACACGCCCACCAGGCGGCACAACATGCTGATCGGATAGGAGGCGTTCTCCACCTCGATGAACCGAAACGCCGTCACAGCGTCTCGCTCTCCCGGATGAAGAAGGCCGCGGCTTTTTTTCAAGATCTCCCGCTCCTGGCGCAGCACCCGATTCTCCCTGCGCAAACGAGACAACTCCTCCCGCTCACCAGTGGTCAAGCCATCCTTGCGGCCGCCGTCCATGTCGTCCTGATCCAGCCAACGACGAAGACAGCTCTCCGAGATCCCAAGACCCAGCGCTGTCGCGCGGATCGGACGCTCCCCACTACGAGCAAGACGAATCGCCTCAGCCCGAAACTCTGGCGGATGCGGACGCGGCATCGAGACTCCTCTCCAGGGGGCATGACCCCCAACGACAGTAGTCCACGAAACCGGGTCAATCCCAGGTCGTGTGGTTTGGTGAGTGGTGTTTGGTGGTGGTTTCTGTGTCTTCGTGTTGGAGGGCGTTGTTGTAGGCGTTGAGGATGTCGCGGTGGGTGATCCAGCCGATGATGTCGCCCGTGGGGGTGGTGACTGGGAGGCCGTTTGTGTTGGTGTGGAGCAGGAGTTCGAGGGTGGTGTCGAGGGGTTGGTGTGGTTGGAGGGTGGGGGCAGTGGTGGCGAGGTCTTGGGCGGTGGCGGTGAGGTGGTCTTGTTGGGCGGCTTCGGTGGCGGTGTTGGGGGTGACGACGCCGATGTAGGTGGAGTCTTTGGCGGTGACGGGCAGGGTTTGGTCGGGGTTGGCGGTGAAGCGTTGGATGATGGTTGGGAGTGGGTCGTTTGCCTGGAGTGGTTGGGGGATGGGGTGCATGGCGTCGGTGACGGTGAGGCGTTGCATGATTGTGGGGTGGGCTCGGCGCAGGTCGATGCCGCGGCGGCGGAGTTTGAGGGTGTAGATCGAGTCTTGGGAGAGCATGGTGGCGATGGCGGTTGCGATCACGATCGCGACCATCAGCGGCAGGATGAGGTGGTAGTCACCGGTGAGTTCGAAGATGATGACCACGGCGGTGATGGGGGCGCGGGCGGCGGCTGCGAAGACGGCTCCCATGCCGACCAGGCCGTAGGCGCCTGCGGCTCCGGCGAGGTGCGGTGCGAGGTGGCCGGCGAGGTCGCCGTAGGCGCTGCCGAGCATTGCGCCCATGAAGAGCGAGGGCGCAAACACGCCGCCGGAGCCGCCGATGGCGATGGTGAGGCTGGTTGCGAGCAGCTTTCCGGCGAGCAGCGCGATCAAAAACCAGGCGGTGTAGCCGCCGCCGATGGCGCGCTCGAGCACGGGGTAGCCGACTCCGTACAGTTGGGGGATCGCGAGCAGGAGCCCTCCCAGGAGGATGCCGCCACAGGCGGGTCGCAGCCACTCTGGGCCGTGCCAGATCCGGTCAGCGACATCCTCAAGGCCGTACAAGAGTCGCACGAACAGGGTGCCGACCAGCGCTGCCAGCAGGCCGAGTCCGGCGTAGAGGGCGTAGCCCCAGAGCGAGTGCTGCTGGAACGCGGGCAGCGCCAGGAACGGCTGGGAACCGAACGCCGCCCGGCCGATCACGTCGGCGGTTACCGACGCCAGCACGACGACGCCGAACGACTCCACCTCGAAGTCGCGCAGGATCAATTCGAGCGCGAAAAAGACGCCTGCAATCGGCGCGTTGAAGGTGGCGGAGATGCCTCCGGCGGCTCCGCACGCGACCAACAGTCGCAGCCGCGACTCCGGGATCCGAAGCAGCTGGCCGATACCCGATCCGAGCGCCGATCCGATCTGCACGATCGGCCCTTCCCGCCCGACCGACCCGCCCGAGCCGATGCACACCGCCGATGCGAGCGCCTTGACGGCAGCCACCCGGGGTCGGATCCGGCCGCCGCGCTCCGCCACCGCCAGCATCACCTCCGGCACACCGTGCCCCTTGGCCTCACTCGCAAACACCGCGATCAACGGGCCGTAGATGAGGCCGCCGACCACCGGCGCGATCACAACGAACCACACTCCCAGACCGGGAAGATTGGGATTGGGTACCCGGCCCATGCCGCCGTACTCCGAATATCCCGTGAAAAGACGCGTCACCCCGAAGATCAGCTCGCGAAACGCGACCGCCCCCACGCCGGCACCCACACCAACCACCACACCCAGCGACATCAACCCCGCCGACGTCCCATGCAGCCAACCGTGCACCCGGCGCACGCCACCGCTGGAGGGCCGCAGTCGCCGGGTGGGAGCCGGCTTCGCGGCGACGGTCACCGCGACGCCGGCCGCTCGATGCCGCCGATCAGCGCGTCCATCACCGCCCGGATGTTCGACCACTGAAACCCGCTCGGATCGACCGCCCGATGCAACATCAACCCGTCCGCAAGCGCGATCAAGATCGACGCCAGCGCATTCGCACGCCGCTCCTCGATCCCCAAATCGCCGACCCGGACGCTCGTGATGATCCAGTCGCGCAACACCGCCCGGCGCTGGGCGACCGCCTCGGCGAACCCATCACGCACAACCGGCTCAGCCACAAGCGACGCCCACAAGTCCGCCCGCAACTGCACCCGCCCCGGATCATCGCCCACCTCCAGCATCGCCTGCGTGAACCGCCGCACCCGCTCCGCACCCGACAACTCCTGCCGCGCAAGATCCGCCGCCACCCGATTCAACGCCTCGGTCTCCTCCCAAAGCAGCGCCAAGAACAAATCCTGCTTGGTCGCGAAATAGCCATAGAACGCGCCCTTGCTCACCCCCGCCTCATCACACACAGCGTCGACGGTCGTATCCCGATACCCACTCATCGCCAACCGCCGCCACGCAGCGTCCACCAACCGCTGCCGACGCACAGCCCGATCACGCTCAGAAATCCGCGGCACAAACCCGACTATAACCGACCAGTCAGTTTCAACCCACAACCGATCCCAACGCTGCCGGCCAGCGGTGCCGGCTGCCCGGACGTCCGACCCTGCCCCGGGAGGCAGGGTGCGAGGCGAAGCGATGTCTGCGGCGGTATGCTGTTGTTGGCGAGCCGGGAAGTCTGGTCGGCACTCTCATAACGAGCGCTGAGGGAGTGTCGGATCGTGTCCAGCTTTGGAGCCGCCAGCCAGCTAGCCCACACTCTCGACCTGTTGCGAACGGTGCGCCGGCAGGTGGCCGCTGTCGCGCTTTTGGTGGTTGCGGCGGGGGTTTGGCGGCTTTCGCCACTGCATGAGCCGGAGCCATTCACGCTCGCGACGATCGTGGCCGGGTCGGCGACTCTCGCGGTCGAACTGGTTTTTGCCTGGGCGGAGCGAGAGGAAGCAGACCACTACGCAGACGAGTTGATCCTCGCCGGATTCTGCGAGACGACGCGGCAGACACCGATCGGCCGCGCTATCGCACGACGACCGGCACGGCTCGAGACGCCGCGCGCGCGGGCCGCCCTTGCTCAGGGTCTGCGCTGGCGCATCAGGCTCGCCAACGGCTGGACGCGACCGTCACCCGGCTACGTGCGGGCGACCTCCTACCCGCCCCTCACCCCAGCACAACGATTGGTCTTTCGAGAGGACAGCGAGCTGATCGCCGCGATCGCCACCCGCATCGAACAAGAGCCCGCCGATCCCCGCGCGCTCATCATCGCCCAGCGCCTAATCACGCTCCCGCAGACTCGCGACCCAACCCGTCGCGTCTCCCGCGAAGCCGACGACGTCCGCACCCAACTTGAGACGGTGCGAATCCTGATCGACACACCACCGGCTTCCTTGACGCAGAGCTCTTCCCCAGGGGAATGAAGTACGGCTCCAGGTTTGGCCACCCGCGCGGATCCAGCCCGCTAAGACGACCTAGCCGCCCAGCCGCCCCAAGGCGGAGTCACCGGGCATGCGTTGACCCATCAAATGACGGTGCAACACCGTCGGTGGGCCTCTATGCTCGCCCCATGCCGGATGCGAGCGCGTATGCCTGAAGGGCTGTCTGGATCTGAGGTCGGGAAGGAGATCGCAGAACACGCCAGGCACGGCGCCGAAGGTGACGACGATGGCCATCATCGTGCGCACTGGGTCACGATCAGCGAGGCCATCCTGCTCTCGGTCGTCGCGATCGTCGCCGCCTACTCCGGGTACTCGGCGGCGCAGTGGAGCACGCACTCGTCGGTCTTGCTCGCTTCGGCGTCTGCCGAGCGCACCAAGGCCAACCGTGCCGACCTGGAGTCGCTTGCCCAGCGCAACTTCGACTCCTCCACCTTCAACACATGGTTCACCGCGTACATCGCCGGCAACAAGCGTGGCATGACGCTCGCCAAGCGCCGCTTCTCGCCCGCCTTTCGGGTCGCCTTCAACGCCTGGTGGGCGACCAACCCGACCACCAACAGGCACGCCCCGCCCGGCCCCACCTACATGCCGGAGTACCGTCAGCCCCAACTGATCGCGGCCCACGCCGATGACGCCAGAGCCGATGCGTTCTTCGCGCTGGGCGCCGCCGCCGGCGCGACGTCCGACAAGTACGTGCGCATCACCGTCTACCTCGCAACCGTGCTGTTCCTGATCGGGATCAGCGGACACTTCCCCGTACTCACAGCCCGATACGGACTGGTCGCGCTCGGCGTCATATTGGTGGTGTTCTCGGTGATCCAACTCCTCGGCCTGCCACGTCCTCCCGGATAGCCCCGCGACCGGAGGACATCGACCCGCGTCCTGCCGGGCTCCCCGGCCACCGAATAGGGGTAGCTGAGGACGACGGTCCGGGGAGGATCAACGAATGAGGAGAACGCGGCGGCGTCGTGTGCGGTGGCCGGGTTCCACTCGTTCATAGAGCACCACCGCGCACGTGCCCAGGGAAAGGGCCCGCTCGGTCATCACGAAGCCGGCGAGGCGTTGGTCGAGTAGCGGCGAGATGCCCATTACCCGCACCGGTTGGTCGGCGTAGTGCGGATAAAGCGGGGTGAGGCTGAGCAGCAGTACGTCGGCGAGCACCTGGCCGAAGACAAAAAGTGCCAGGGCGAACAGGAGCCGTTGGGCGACGCGCAGCCGGCCATGGTGGGCCGGGTCGATCAGTTGGATCCACACCAGCACCCCGACGATGGCGAATGAGAGGTGCTCGAGGTCGTGCACGGTCTGGTGGGCGACGGCATAGTCGTACACCCAGGGCAGATGCCAGGCGCCCATCACCACCACCCACAATGTGAGACTGACCCGCGGTCGGGTCAGATACCCGAGCCCGCCGCGAATTCTCGCCGAGCGGGCGAGCGGACGAAGCACGAATCCGGGCAGCATGAACAGAAGCAGCGGCCCGCGAACGGCGCACACCATCAGCGCCGGGCCGGCGTCGCCAAGCGCGACGTGCTCGAACATGTGCACGGACAGCAGGTAGTCATCGCTCAATGGATCGATCGGCGATACCAGCGGAACCACCGACACCGCGACGCCGAGGCCGAACAGGAGCGCGCGATCCCACCCGGCGTGGTCTCGCCGGCCGCGCCGGCGAAGCCGGACGAACGCGTGGGTGAAGAGCGCAAGGGCGATCGCCGCCGCGATCAGCGGACCGGGATCGGCTGACCATTGCGACGCAAACGACGAAAGCGCGGCAGAGCGGGTGTGCACCTACGCGGTGCCTCCTGGGCGCGCGGTACTCACGCCGGCTACCCGCCCGGCGCGGATCGCTGCTGGAGTGGCGGATCGGTGATTCGGTGCAACCGCTCCAGCGTGTCTTTCGAGACGGCTTCGGTCACGTCGGGCTGGTCGAGCAGGCGCCGCGGCGTGTCGGCGCTGCAGCGCTCGACTACCGCTCGGTCGGAGAGGATTTCCTGAAGGGGACGGCCGTGGTGTGACTGGACGACGGCGTAACGGCACAGCCAGTGAAGGTCGGTGTCGTGCATGAGCTCGAACGACCATCGCCCCCGCGACTTGTCCGCGCATGGTTTCATCATGCTCCTGAAGACGTGCTCGTGCCGCGACATTCGGGATTTGCGCGTCAAATCGCGCCCATCGGGGCGAACTCGACGACGCTGACGAGTGAGAGCCGCGATCGCCTGGCAGCCCTGGAGCCGTCGGTCATCGCCAACGCCCGCGGCTCGAAGTCCACGTTCAGCCGTCGAAGCTGGCCGACCGACATGCCGCTTGCGTCCTCCTACGTGTGCAGGTGCAGCACCCGCGAGATCCCTGGGCGACGCGGGTTCGCCGGTGCTCGAAGCGCTGCCAGGCGACCGTCGCCGCTCGAGCACACGCGACGATCCGGATCACCTACGCCGACCACACCGCGGCGGCAATCCGCGCACCAGCTTCGAAGCAAGCCTTCATCCGCATCCTCCAAGGCGAATGGGCCTACGGCAGACCACACCGCGGCATCGACGGCCTCCCACCACAAAGCTGCGTCTCGCACACTGCGAGGTCCTGCGCAGCTGCTACGACAGTCGGGGCGCGATGCCGGTGTCCACGAGCAGGTCTCCGAACGAGAAGCGTTTCTTGTGGGGGTCGATGTGGGTCAGGGCGGGGCTGGGAGTAAAGCCGTTGTGCAGGATTGAGTGGGGGGTGTCCCACAGCACGCGGAGGAAGACCTGAGCCACGATGCCGGCTCCGACGCATCCAAGCGTCCGGTTCTCTCGCTCGGCTTCAGCGAGCACGTAGTACAGCAGTGGGGTGCCGAGGTTGAAGACGTGATCTCTGGTTGGATTGATCGATGCCGCAGGGATGACGTGGCAGCCCATGGCTTTGGCGATGTCCTGGCCGGACGCCAGGCCGTATTCCTCGCCGCGCGCGAGGTCCCGGGAGACGAGGTCACCCGAGCCGTTACAGACTGGGCTGGCGGCGTCGGTGCAGCCCGGGATCGTTGACGCCGGCAGGTTGAACAGCGCCGGCGAGACTGTCGTTTGGGTTTTGCGGGCGAAGTTGATGCCGGTATCACCGCACCGATACGTGCCAGGCGAGCCAGGCCCGGTGATCGCTCCGGTACAGCCAGTGGATGCCATGTCGATCGGCAGGCCGTCCGCGGCCTGCTCCGCGTTTAGGGCGGGGACGAAATACTTCCACTCGATCTGATGACCGGCCGGGTCGTCAAGCCCGCAGGTCGCCTCGATCGCGACTGGGTCATCGACACCGCATGCGGTGGACGATGGGTCTGGTCCGGGCAGCTCGCCACCGCCGGTGAGGTCGCCGAGTTGGAAGGCGTTGAGGTTGAAGATGTCCACGTTGTCGTCGATGTCGGTGCCGTCGGGGAGGATGTCGTTGATGTGGTACTCCTCTCGTACGAGGGCGTGACCGAACCGGTACGCGCCGACGCTGAACTCGATCGGATCGAAGTTGCCGACTGGGAAGTTGGGCGTGTGGACGGTGTAGATGGTGTGACCGTTGACGGTGCGTGAGCGCAGGTACTTGTGAATCTCGGCCCAGCCGACGTAATGCGGCAGAACGTCTGTGAGGACGATCTCTTGGTAGTAGTTCTCCGTCAGCCTTCGCGCCTGTGCGTAGGACGCCCCCCGGTTGACAAAACGGTTGTAGAACGTGATGAACGCCGTGTCGATCTGACTGATGATCTGGTTTTCGTCGTCGCGCGGGTCAGCGATGATCGCGGTCCCGTCGGGGTTGCGCGCCAGGTCGAGCACACCGTTGGGGTTCCCGTCCTCCACCACCGTCCGGCCGTCGCGATTCGGGGCCAAGACCGTGCCCTGGATCAGCAGATGCCTGTGATCCGCCGCGTACAACTGCGGATCGACGGTCGGCCCGCCGCCGAAGACATCGTTGAGATCCCATCGGAACGACTCGTGGTTGACCACGGTGTCGGGGCTGACCGGCGCGGTGGGCTGTGGCGTCGTGTCGAAATCGAGATTGTGATCCAGGAACTGGCCGAGATAGGTGTATTCCGCCGGTAGATCTGGACTGTCCTGCACTGAGCCCTCGTCCTCGCCGGCGCGATCCGGCGTCCGATCATTCATTTTGGCCACGAGATCAGCCGCCGCGTGCGCGGAGAACCGGAACGGCGGCAGCTTCGGGAACATCCTCCCGAAGCGCTGGACTGCCGACGAGGTCGCCGAGGGCTTCTGCGCCGGCAACCTCGCCGGACCTGCCCCACTCGTCCCGCGGAGACCGTGCCCAACCCCGCCCAGCAGTGAAGCGGCCGCGGGACCGGCCGTGACCATCACCAGACATGCGACCATGGCACCGACGAGAATCGGACCGCGCAGCAGCGTCACCCCCGAGTGCCCGTCGTCAGCTGCGACACCCGGCCGGAGCCCAAGGGGCGCAGACGCCTGAACACCCTCTCCTCCATGTCTTCGATCGGAATCACCCGCCGAGTCGATCGTGCCAGAAGCGAATGGAACCTGTCAAGTGACCCCCCGTGCCAGCAGCGCGCTTGTGGTAGAGGAGCTACCGCATGGGCCGGCCGCGACGGATGGTTCGCGGCAGACTTGCGCGACAGGAATGCTGTCGACGTAAAAGGTGGGCTGGCACTCACGGCATTGGCCGGCGGGTCCTGGGCGCAGACTGATTCCACCAAAGTAGTCGACTCAAGCGGGCGCCGCCCGTCGCGCCTGTCCATCCCAGTGGCACCAAGCTGATGCACCGACCCAGGCGCGGGGTTGCCCGCTCTAATGCTGCTCCAGAGCAAGGAGCGCGAAGAGGCACCGGAGGGGTCGCCCCTGCGACGGGCGGCCTTCTCCGTTTCGCGAACGCGGCCGGCGTTCCGTCGGGTGCCGCGGCATGTCGCCCACGACGTTCCCAGCCTGCCGGTTGCGGAAGACTACGCAGCCAAGATCCGTGGCTTCGCGGATGACTCATCGCCTGGTCGCAGGCACATTCAGAGTATTGGATGGACCGTCACGACCCTGGGCCTTTCAGAGCCACCCACGCAGACCCACCACCACCGGACAGCCGCGGCGTGGGACGACTACCGCACGCGCGTGCGTGACCTGGAGGCAGCCGGATACCGGCGCTGCGAGGAAACCTTCCGGTACGGCTGGCACTGGGCGCAGACACTCGCCCACGCCGACACGAAGGTCACCGTCCGCCTAGAGGCCACCGCGGCCGACGAGCGCCTCGTAGCCGACGCGGACCCGAGCCATCGCACTCGCGGGGCGGGCCGCACGCTGGCGCTCCGCCTCTTAGCCTGGCGACGGCGATCGGGCCGCGCGCCAGATTCCCGGGCGAGCATCCCCCTCCCACAGCGAGCGGCACGACAGTAGAACGTTGATAAGACATGGGTGATGCGCCCCCGCCGATCACCATGGTGGCGGGAAAGGCGGTCGCTATCCATCACGGTACTCTCCGGCTGCGCCATAGTCCAACGCCGGTGAGGAGCTTGGGATGAGCGGCCGGCCAGGTACGCGACAAGTAGGGCGTAGGAGAGGAACGCCGCGTCGATCGAGACCAGGACGCGGGCAGCCGCGGCGGGCGTTGTGTGGGCCTGAGCCGCCCCAGCCAGGACGATTCCTACGAGGACGTTCACGACCGCTCCGCAGAAGCAGGCGAACCCTCCGATCGCGGCACCCCAAAACGCGACTGTCGAACCGCGCCTGCCTTCGGCGAGTGTCGCGAGCGCGACGAGCGAGAGTCCCAATGCGCCCAGGCCGAAGATGATGAGCAGTTTGTGAGTAGAGCCGCGCGGCGTGGGCCGAGGCGATCGGCAGCTGAGTGAGCGCGGAGTGCACGCTGGTGGCCGGGCGGTCAAGCCCCTCCGGCGTCAACCCGCCCCCGACAATCAACAACCCGACCGCGACCGGCGGAAACACGGCCAGCCATCTGCGCGAGTCCGAGTCACGCTTCATGGGTGATGTCCGTCCGTATCGTGAGCAGGATGCTGACGATCAGCGTCCACACTCCCAGGCCCACGAAGCCGAGAAAGCCGATGTGGTCAAGCAGGCCGCCGAGGATGTGGCTCGGCACCGCCGCGATCACCCCGAACACGATCGCCAGCCAGCCGGTCCAGCGTGGTAGGGCTGCGGTCTGCAACGTCGCCAAGCCCGCACCCAGCAGGAACCCGCTGGTGCCGACCGTCAGCGTGAACACCAACTCCTCGCTCAGCACGTGGACCGCCTGCAGCGCCGCCGGGTCGACACGCCCAGCGATGTCTCCGAGGGCGAGCGCGTACCAGGCCCGGCCTCGATCGTCAGCGCGACGACCACGATCACACCCCCGGCCAGGCATAGGATCGCCGTCGCAGACGGCTCGCCACCGGCCCTACGAAGCGTGCTGTAGACGATCGCAGCGAACGCCAAAAACAGGAGCGCGCCAAAACCAAGCAGGGCACCCGAAGCAAGCTGTCCCGTGCCTTGGGCGGCTAGAACGGGACCAGCCTGCAAGACGACGTGTCCGGCGCCGGCGTCTGCCCCGCAGCGGCGAACCGCGGCGATCACGACCACCGCGGCCGCGCCTATCAGCGGAGCAGTTGGGCGTAGGCCGTCCCGACGAAGCGAGGTAACGCCATTCGGCCAAGCCCTGCAACGCGACCTCAGGCGCCGGTCCCCCGTTCGCCCACCCCCGCCTGACTGGCCCTCCTGGTCGGGCGTCTGCCTCGCAACCCGCGCCCGGAGACCCCCAGCCTCACGGCTGGGGCGGTGTGGCGCCGGTGCGTTCGGTGCGCCATCGCCAGATCGGGGCGCCCCATTCGTCGTGACCGATGACCTCGCAGTTGTGCCACGTCGTGGTCGGGGTAGCCGAGGCCGGCGCAGCGAGTTCACAGCGTCCGCGTGCGGGATGCGGTCGGGGTTCCGGCGTGGCCGACGAGCGCGTCGCGGTCTGTCTTCACGGCCTGGCCGTGGCGCGTCGCACACCCATCGGCCGCCGCCGGTGAGGGCAGGAAGGCGAAGAGGCCGCTGCGGAGTGGGAGCAACGCGGCGACCTCTTCCTGTGCTCTCGCGGCCGTCGTCCACGGCGCCGAGAGAACCTGTCCCGCACCGCATGAAGTCGGCTCGGGCTGGTGGCGATCGTAACCGCGGCCGACTGCACAAACACGGACTTCTCCACCCCTGCACCACGAACCGAAGATCAGGCGATCGAAAGGATTGGTGAAGATGCGGTGACCCGCCAGGACCCTGCGCCATGAGCCTGGTGCGGTGAGGCAATGTCTTACTCGACAGATATGACTCGACCGGCCGTGGACGGCGTGATCCGGCACGAAACGGAGGAGCTACGCGACACGATCGCGGTCGTGCTTCCTCAGTGGGCGGTCGTCCGGCATGAGCACGAAGAGCTCGCGCTAGGTGTGGGAACCGCCCGCAAGGCGGGCTTCACCGCGGCTGGCCCGTCTCCCGGCGCCTGAACAACTGCGGCGCACCAACGCGCGGCTGCGGCGATGAGTGACGTCCTGGGAGTCGGCATCGTTGCCATGGCCGTCGTCGCGATCGTGTTCATCGGCGCCGTGTTCCTCGTCAGCGTCGTCGACGAGGACACTCGCCTGGACGACTAGAGGACAACCCCTATGCCACGCGATCGGCCGCGTCCTGGTGGCCGCGGCTGCGGAGCCACCGCTCGAGGCGGAGCGTCGCGACCTGGTCGTGCCGACCGACCGCCGCGAGCAGATCGATGAGTTCTCGAGCGTCGGCGAGTCTTAAGTAGACGGTCATGGGCGGTGTATCGGCTGAGCCAGCGGACGGCGGCGCGTTCGTAGCGGAGCGGGTCATCGTCGCGGATGAGCAAGACGAGGCTCAAGCGCGTCGGCCAGGTCGACCTGGCGCAGCTCGGCCGCCGCCGCGAGCGCGATATGCGCGTTCCCGGTCTTGAGGGCGCGTCGGAACCGTGCGTAGGCGTGGCCTTGGGAGGTCACCGGACGCCGAATAATCGCAGACGCTGGCCGTGCCTGGACGGCCTCCCCATCGCGGCTAGGTTTCAGGGCGCCGGGTCTTCGTGGCGGGTCGACGGTGTGGATTTACGTCTTCAACGGCACCCCCTGCCAGCCCATGGACCCGCGGCCTCCTCTAGCCAGCCCACATCACCGCCACCGAACCCCTCCGCCGCGTCGGCAAAGAAACCACCCCCACCGCCGAGGCCAACACCGACCCCGCCGAGGCCACCAGCCCCGAAATCACCTACGACACGCGGGACCTGCCCCGGCTGTCGCGAGCCGCTCACCGGCAAGCAGACGTACGGCTCAGACCGCTGCCGGAAACGTGTGCGGCGGCGCGTGGAACACGGGCCCTGAGCCTGCGGTGAGGTCTTTCACGGTCGAGGAGACGAGCACCTCGGACGCGTCGGCGAGCGCGGCTACTCGGGCACCGATGTGAACCGCGATGCCACCAATGTCGCCATCGGCTATCTCGATCTCGCCGGTGTGCACGCCAGCGCGGACATCTAAGCCCAGCGAACCGACGCCGACGGTGATCGCCTCTGCGCAGCGCACGGCTCGCCCCGGCCCATCGAACGTTGCGAGGAACCCGTCGCCTTCGGTCTTGATCTCGCATCCTCGGAAACGGCGGAGCTCGAAGCGGACGAGGTCATCGTGCGCGGCGAGTACCTGCTTCCACGCGTTGTCCCCTAGCTTGGCGGGGTGTTGGTGGAGCCGACGATGTCGGTGAACAGCACCGTCGACAGCACGCGCTGGCCGCGAGGCGCGGCGCGCTCGCCGGTGATGAACTCCTCCAGGGCGTCGAAAATGTCGGCGTCATCCGGATCGTCGATTGAGTAGCCGTGTGTATCGCCGGGAAACTCGACCAGGCGGGCGGGCGGAATCTGACTCGCCATCTGCCTGACAGCGTCGATGTGCGAGCAGGGGTCATTCTCGCGGTTGAGGATGAGCGTGGGGACGTGGATCGTCGGGAGAATGTCGCGGATGTCCATGCTCTCGTTCATCCGCTCTAGTGCGGCTGTCTGGGTAGGACTGGCCGCGGCTCGGCAGTAACGCAGAACGCGACCCAACTCCTCCCCGGCGAGACCCGTCATCCCGGCACCGATTCCCGTCAGATACTCCGCGATCATTCCTCGCTCGGACATCTCTTCGACGATACGCTGGTGCTCGACCGGTTCGTATCCCCACGGGTAGTCGTCGGTTTGGACGTAGCGGGGCATCGTTGCCCCACAGGATCAAGCCGCGCGTTCGATGTGGATGCGTCGCGGCGAAGGCGCAAGCCATGCATCCACCCTCGGAAAGGCCGAGCAGGAAGGCGCGCTCGCTCCCGGCGGCCTCCATCACCGCCCGAATGTCGTCGGCGCGTTCCTCCAGGGTCGCAGCGTAAACGCCGCGATCCGACAAGCCGGTGCCTCGCCTGTCGAACCGAATCACCCTGCAATACCGGGCCATCCACTCGTACTCGCGCATGACCTCGGGCCAATACTCCAACTCTAGGTCGAGGTGCGAAACCGTGCTGGAGCGATCACCAGATCGACCGTCCGGTCATCGCCCATCACCTGATAGGCGATCATCAACTCGCCGCTTCGGGCATACCCCGTCTCCGGCAGCACGCTCACTACGACGGGGCTTACGGGTTCGAGGCTCGGAAGGGATCTCCGCGCCGGCGCAGTCCGGGCGGGGCATTTGGGCCGCGCTTCACCGGCGCGGGTCGTGGTCCATAACCGGCTGGATGAAGCGCTTTCTGATCCTCGGTGTCAGCGTCGCCGTGTTCCTGTGTTCGGCCGGAACCCCTGCATGGGCGAAAGCCACCGGCAACTTCGATTTCAAGGGCGGCGGCGCGGTCGGCTGCCACTGGGCCACTTGCGCCGCGCTGTTTGCCGAGAAGCTCGGACTGCTGCTGGTGGCCAAGAAGTCAAGCCCAAGCACTCGAACACCCATGTCCGCGAAACTGGCGCAGTTTGTTGACGATCTCCTAACGGTCGAGCGGCTGTAGCCGAGCGTTAGTAGAGGGAGGGGGTGGGCGCGGCCGGCTGGGCGACGCCGATCATCGAGTCGCGCGTGACCAGCGCGGTCACTCGTCCTCGCCCATTGCCTCCGTGCCGGCGGGGCGTCGCGGCGACACCAGGTAGCGTATGTCCGCCGTCGAGTCCAGCACCCGCAGCTCCACCTGGCCACCGAGCTCGACCCCGAACTCGTCCAGCACCCCGCGCGGGTCGGACACGGCACGCGAGCGGTAGGGGCAAGAAGCTTTTGTACCAAGCCGGGCGGCGGCTCTAGCAACGCGCCGCGGGTAGCAGGAGCAGCAGCGTGTAGACGACCATGTGGTGTATGGCATCGGTGTTCTCAACGGCGAGCAACCACCTGGGACGGGCCGGGATCGAGGCTCGAGCTCGAGGCGCGGCGGCGCGCGCGTCCGCCAAGAGACGCCGCTTGAAGGCGGGATCAACCCAGGGCGTGCCACCAGTCGAGCGCCGTCGGTGGGCCAGCGCGACACCAGCCAGTCGATTCGCTCGCGCACGTCCTCGCGGCGATCACGCCCTTCTCGATCAGCAACTGCTCAAGCGCCGGGCGCGCGCGGCCGCCGGCGGATCGTCGCCATTAGTGATCGGCTCATGTGGATGGCCGTCGTCATGATCGTCGTGGTGTTCGCTCACTCTGGGTCCTCCAGCCACTGCTCGAACAGGTCCAGGTAGATGCGATCGCCGCTCCGTCCTGCATAGTCAGGCCAGATATCGCTCTGCGCGAAGCCGACCAGGTAGAGCGGCTGCTTGGGCAGGCCATCCTCGCCGTACGCACGCGTTTCGGGGTTCTTGAAGGAGGCATAGACCCGTTCGACCGTGCCGGTCTTGCCCTTCACGTAGCCGGGAGTCCGGTGGTGACCCTCGTGGCGACGGGCCGCGACCCGTACCTGATCGCCGGGGCGGTAGCTCATCAGCCGACCTTCGCGTCGAGCTCACCGGCGGCGAGCACGCCCTTCTCGGTCAGGATCGTCTCGATCGAGAACAGCCAGCGCTGGTAGTAGGACGCGCGCTCGTACTCGTCCGGCGGCATGTTCTCGATCCCCCGCCGAAGCTCATCGACGGTCATCAGACCGCGGCCACCGAGCGCGCCCACGAGCGCATCGGTCAAGATCTCCCAGTCGGCGAGCTCGTGATCGCGGCGATCGATCGGCGCGTCGCCCGGCCATCCACCACGGTCATGAATGGCACGCTCCATGAATCGATCATAGCGGCGTCGCCATTTCGCCCCTGATCCCTCAGCCCGCACGATCTACGCAACGACCAAACGTCGATGGCACCATCTCACTCTTCCACGGAAGGCGTCACTGAAGTACGAGTTGGTGAGGCTGTGGACGGAGATGACAGGATTGTCGGTCCGCGGAGGAGTGTCTCCTGCGCTCGTCGAGCGAAGATTGCTTGCCGCTTCGCAGCGAATCTTCAGTACGCGTCGAACACGGGCGTTCGGCTCGGTCGGGTGCCCGCCCGTCTCCGGGACGTGGCTGGAGCAGAGAGGGCGCTCGGGGACTCGAAAGCACCCCTGCCGCTTGTGCGCGAGCATCAGCGCGGCTCGCGGAACCGTGCTGACCGCGCGTCGCGTGCATCTGTGAGCGGGTGGCGTCGCCGGCCGACGGGCTCCACGTTCAAGCACGAGAACCCCGTCTCCCCGGCTGTGATCATCGGCGCCGATGTCGGCGCTTCCGCCTGCCCGCCATCGAGCACGACCCTGAGCGTTTTCGCTCCGCCCATTCCATTCTTCACCACGCGGCCCCCCGTGTTCCACCGCAACAACCCGGTGCGGCGGCGATCACTCTTAGACCTCGGCCTCAGGTCGCCGGGACACTCATAGTACAACCGTCTTTGGCCCGTCCTCACCTTCCGTGCCCCCGAGCGCCGCCGATAGACGTCGGTCGGCGGCGAATCGGAGGGCCAGGAGATCGTCAATAGCCCAGTCGCACGATTTCAAGAGCAGGCCGAGGGGACGAGGGTGCGCGGCCAAGTGCAGTCGATCGTTGCGTCTGCGCCGAACGAGGCGGAAAATCAAGATGCGTCTTCTGACTTTGCTGAAAGGGGAAGTGTCGTGACCGCTCCAGTCAATGCCCGCCGCCTTGCCGCGCTGGCAGGCGTCGCGTTCGTCATCCTCGACATCGCCGGAGGCGTCATCGGCAGCCCGCCGAGCCTGACCGCCTCGGCAGCGCAGATCACCCACTTCTACCGAGTCCACCACTCGGCCGTCATCGTCTCGCTACTCATGGCCGCGATCGCGTCTGTGCTTCTGATTGTCTGGGCGGCGGTCGTGGCAGGCGAGTTGCGCACTGCCGGCCGGCGGGCAGCCGCGGGAGTGCTGCTCGCGTCGATGGCTGCCCTGGCAGCGGTCTCCGTGCTGTCTGGAGGGATCGAGATCGGTGTCGCCCAGACCGCGGTGCACTCAACCAATCCCAGCTTCGTGAGTGGTGCCTACAGTTGGGCTGCCAGTCTCAACTCGGCCCCGAGTCTGTTCGTTGCGCTCGCCGTGGCCGCGGTCGTCATCGGTGGGCGAGGAGTCCTGCCGCGCTGGTTCATCTGGGTGACTGCGGTAGGCGGTGTGTTCAACTTGCTCGGTGGAGTTTCCGTGGGCGCGTCGGGATTCTTTGCCTCGAACGACGGCGGAGCGATCGTGTTCGCGGGTCTCGCCCTCTCGGTGTGGGCGCTCGTAGCGGGTTGGGTTCTTTGGAGGCTCCCCCTGATGTCGCCCTCATGAGTGCTGGCCCACCAATACGGGGCGGGGATGGGAGTCGAACCCACGATTGAACCCGACGGCCATCCCCGGCCTTTCCAAGACCGGTTGTTATGTGTGACGAGCGAAAAGCGCCGCGATTGAGCCTGCGGCGAGCGAGGTTTGGGGGATACTGGCCCCATGAAGAGCCGTATCCTTGTGCTGGGCGCAGGTTTCGGGGGTCTCGAGCTCGGGACGTTGCTGTCGGAGGCGCTCGCCGACGAGGTCGACGTGACGCTGATCGACAAGGGTCAGAGCTTTGTGTTCGGGTACTCGAAGCTGGACGTCATGTTCGGACGGGCGACACCGGAGGCCGTACGGCTCCCATACCGGGAGTACGTGAAGCCCGGCGTGCGACTGGTGCGGGAGACGATCACCGCGATCGACCCCGAGTCGCGGCGCGTCACCACCGACGCCGGCACACACGACGCCGATGTCCTGGTCGTCGCGCTCGGCGCCGACTACGACATGGACGCGACTCCCGGGCTCGCGGAGTCGGGCGATGAGTTCTACTCGGTGGAGGGTGCCGTGCGCATGCGGGACCGCATTCAGGGCTTCGCCAGGGGACACGTGGTCGTGGGCGTCTGCGGCGCACCGTTCAAGTGCCCGCCCGCACCGAGCGAGTGCGCACTTCTGATGCATGATCACCTGGTCGCGCGCGGCGTCCGCGGCCACTGCGACATCAGCCTCGTCCTGCCTTTCCGGACACCCGTGCCTCCCTCGCCGGAGACGTCCGCGGCGCTGGTTGCCGCGTTCGAGGAACGCGACATCCACCTCGTCGCCGGCAGGAAGGTGAGCGCGCTTGACCGCGCCCGCAGCGTCGTCCTCGACGACGGCGCCGAGCTTCCCTGCGACCTGTTCCTGGGCGTACCGAAGCACCGGGCGCCGGACGTGGTCGTCCAGAGCGGCATGACCGAGGACGGCTACGTCCCGGTCGACCCGGCGACGCTCGAGACTCGCTTCGCGGGCGTGTACGCCATCGGCGATGTCGCGACCCAGGGAACGCCCAAGGCCGGGGTGTTCGCGGAGGGCGCCGCGCGCGCCCTCGCGCCGTCGCTGATCGCGCGACTGCGCGGCGGCGGGGAAGGCGGCGTCCACTCCGGCACCGGATCCTGTTACATCGAGTTCGGGGCGGGCCGGATCGGCCGCGTCGACATCGACTTCCTCTCCGGCCCGTCGCCGACGGGGACGTACCGGGCGCCGTCCACCGCACTCCGCGCCGAGAAGGAGCACTTCGGCGCCAGCCGCCGCGCCCGCTGGTTCGCCCGCACCTCCTGACGAGCTCGGCGGTAGTGGTGGTTAGGGGGCTGGAGTGAGGCCGTGGCGGCGCATCACCGCCGCGATGGCCGCAAAGTCGGGCGGGCCGGCAGCTGCGGCATCGAGGATGGCCGCGATCTCGCGGAAGTAGTCGGGGCCGAGGAGGCCGGGTGTCACGATGGCGAGCGCGGTGGCGTCGACGTCGCGGGTGTTTTGGAAGTGATGCACGGCGCCGCGGGGGATCACGAGCGCCTCGCCCGGGCCGATGTCGGTCGGCGTGCCCTCGATCGTCCATGTGAGGATGCCCTTCAGCCCGTAGATCGTCTCCTCGTAGCCGTCGTGGCTGTGTGCAGCCGCGACCCTCGCGCCGGCCGGAACGTCGAACTCGAACACCGAGACCGACCCCTTCGACTCCTCACCCTCGACCAGGAACCGGATCACCATCTCCCCAACCCGGATCTCCTCGCGTGTGCCTGCTGTCATTGTGGCCTCCTCCTTGTGTGGTAAAGTATTTTTACGATATCATGAGCGAATCCAGTTCGTCAAATCTTTTTACGAAAGCCGCCACCGGCCAGCAGCCGTTCGGGCCGCCACTCATCGGAGCGCTCCTGCGCATCCCCTGGGAGGCCGTGCAACGACACATGCTCCGGCGGCTCCACGAACGCGGCTTCGACGACCTCGACGCGGCGCACCTGAACGTCTTCCAGTACCCCGGGCCGCAGGGTGCCCGGCCCACCGAGCTCGCCGCGCGACTCCGGATTAGCAAACAGGCCCTCAACTACCTCCTCCGCGAGCTCGAGCGCCTCGAGTACCTCGAACGCCGACCGGACCCGGACGACCTCCGCTCCAAACGCGTCGCCCTCACCCAACGCGGCACCGCCGCGGCGCTCGCCATCCGCGAGGCGGTCGACGAACTCGAGACCGCCTGGGCACAACAGCTCGGCTCCAAGCGCTTCACCCAACTCCGCACCCTCCTACTCGAGCTTCACCGCGTCACCGATAAAGATGACACTGGAGAGAGCGTCGGGTTAGTGACGGGTGCCGGGTAGATCGCGGCGGTCACGGATTCCGAGTTTTCGGAAGACTCGACCGAGGTGCGTCTCGATGGTGCGGGGGCTGAGGAACAGCAGCGCTCCGATCTCGCGGTTGGTGCGGCCATCCGCGGCGAGTGTGGCGATCTGGCGTTCCTGTTGGGTGAGGTCGTCGCGTGCCTCCGGAGTTTGGGGGCGGCGGTGCTCGCCGCTTGCGCGGAGTTCGCGGCGGGCGCGCTCGGCCCATGGCGCGGCGCGCAGGTGGTCGAATGTGTCCAGCGCCAGTCCCAGTTCTCGGCGGGCGTCACGGCGGCGATTGGCACGGCGGAGGCGTTCGCCGTAGCAGAGGCGGGTGCGCGCGCACTCAAACACGCCGCCTGTCTGGATGAACAGCCGGATGGACTCCGCGAACAACACGTCGAAGTGGTCACGGTCGGCGAGGAGTCCACGGCAGCGGATGTATGCGCCGCGCGCCTCCCTGAAGTGCACGTGCTCGGCGACCTCATCAAGCCGGACGCCTGCGTCCCTGAGACGCCCGGCGCGGATGTACGCCTCGATCAGGTCGAGTGCGTTTGCGGAGAGTTGCTCGATCGAGTAGCTCTCGGTGTGTTCGCGAGCCGCGATGGCGACGTTGGGCTGCCCGGTGCCGAGCGCGAGCAGGCAGCGCGAGTTGCGCTCGAACGCCTGAACCTGTGTGTCCGTCCCGTGGTGGTGCGCCGCAGCGGCGCTCAGCTCTCCGAAGCGTTCCGCATCGCCACGCCGGGCCGCGATCTCGGCCCTACGGGCGAGCGCCCTGCGCACCGTGGTCACCTGTCCGGTGTCCTCGCCCAGCCGTATCGCCTCGGCGAGGCCCGCATCGGCGTCGTCCCAGGCGCCGACGTCGATCTGAATGTCGGCGAGTTTTTCGAGCAACTGGGCCACCGCGCCCGCCAATCCAAGCTCACGTGCGCGATCCACACCTTCGAGCCGTAGCGCACCCGCTCGGGCGAACTCACCTCGCCACCACGCGCAGTCGCCCGCCATGGTGTAGGCGCGTGGATCGCCGCTCCGAGCGGCATCGTCGGCCGCGCGTCGCTCAGCGGGTTCGAGCAGCGCCTTGGCTTCCTCGATCGACCCTACACGTGCAAGTTCCCACGCCAGAACGTAATCGAAGACCGGGTCGTCGCTGTCGCCTGCGGCGTCGCGGGCGGCACGCGCGAGCTCGACGTTCGACTCGGTATCCCAGGCCGGCCAGAACACCGACGCTGCATCCGCGAGGAGGTACGCCGCCCGCAACGAGTCGAGAGGCGCGACGGCAGCCGCCTCGGCCTGCAATGCCGCCGACACGTGCTCGGCAACCACGCCCGACTGCGAGTCGATGCGGGCGCGAACCCGGATGATGTCGGCGTGGAGCAGTGGGTCGGCGCACGCCGCCAGAGCCGCGTCAGCGGTTTGATACGCGTCGCCCGCGCCAGCCTCCCACGCCGCCTCACTTGCCGCCAGGAGGCGTCGCGCCCGCGCGTCCATGTCGGGCGAGAGCTCGGCCGCGCGGCGCCACGCGGCTGCCGCGGCAGCTGTTCCGTGCCGGTTCTGAGACTCGATCGCCATCTCCTCGAGCGCCTGCGCGACGCTCTCATCCGGCTCAAGCATTGAGGCGGCGCGATGCCATACGCGCCGCGACGTCTGCTCGAGGGGAAGTGCTGCAGCAAGGGCCAAGTGAGCGGCGCGTCGCTCCGACGGCGCCGCGTGTTGGTAGATCGCAGATCGCACGAGCGGATGGCGGAACTCGATCCGAGTCCCGACGATCCGAACGAGGCCGGCGTCCTCGGCGGGACCCAACGCCGCGACAGGTATCGCCCGCCCGATCACATCGATCAGCCCCAGATCGTCGACGGCGGCGACCAGTAGCGCCGCGCGCGTCTCGTCCGGGAGTGCCTGGACGCGAGTCGCGAATGTGCGCTCGATATGTGCTGGGATTGGCACCAGTCCGTCGAGAACACCCGTCTCCGAGCCGACCAGTTCCAGCACAGCCAGGGGATTACCGTCGCTCGCCTGCGCGATCCGCTCCGCCTGCTCAGGCGACACCGGTCGCCGCGCTCCCGCCAGCGCCGCCGCATCGGCCGGACTGAGCCGTGCGAGTTCGAGCACCGCGAAGCCGGTCACGTCGAAGCCGGACGGCTCGCCCGTCCTCGCACCGATGAGCACGGCGACATCGTCGGAGTCGAGCCGCCGCAGCGCGAACGCAAGCGACGCAGCCGATGCCGCGTCCATCCACTGCGCGTCGTCAATGACCACAAGCAGTGGGTCGTCGCGCGCCTCCGCCGCCAGAAGGCTCAGCGTCGCAGCGCCGATCGCAAACCTGTCCCCCTCCGCCGCCGGTCCCATCGCAAGCGCCCCCTGGAGCGCCCGGCGCTGCCGATCGGGAAGGTCGTCCAGCGACCCCAGAAGCGGGCGGCACACGTCGAACAGCGTGCCAAACGGCATCGTCGCCTCCGACTCGACACCGACCACGCGAATCACCCGCATCCCAGTCACGCCGGCGACCGCGTCACTGATGAGCGCGGTCTTCCCAACCCCGGCCTCACCCGAGACGACCAAGACCCCGCTGCGGCCTTCGCGGGCATCCGCCAGGAGGTCGCCCAGGCGCGCACGCTCGATGTCCCTGCCAACGAGCACCCACCCAGTCTACGGCCCCCGTGGTGTCAAACCCAAGGCACCCCGTACGCAACCGATCCCACCGACAGCGAAGACGCGGGGGCAACCCCGATGCGAGTGGATTCACCCTGCGCGAAGGTGGGCCTATGGATCCCGTCCGAGACCAACACACGAACCGCTCGCACCGGTGTGAGATCCGTTTTGCCAAAATCACGGCCTGCGCCGCGACCCTCCTCGCGATCGCGGCAAGCGGCGCAATGCCAGCGCTGGCGGACGCCCCCCAGGCCCAGAGCGAGCGCATGCAGACGCTCACGCCGACTCCCCTACTCGTCCACCAACCGAAGCGGCCAGTCCATTCGCTGGGGATGGGTGGCCACGACCTGAGGTCCGCGCTCGTGCCGTCCCAGACGGCGGTCGTATCTGGACCGACGGGATTCGACTGGTCTGCGGGTGCTGTGGGCGCGCTGGCCGCAGCCGCCGCCTACGTCATCGCGATCGGAGTGGTTCTCAACCTCAACGACAAGTCGTACAAACGCCAAAACGGAGAGCGACCATGACTTCACGTATGAACAAGATCCTGACCGGCTTGACCGCCCTGATCGCCATCGCGGGTAGTGCTTTGGTGTTGGCCGGCACGGGGACATCCACCACGCCGGGCGCGGCGCGGTCAATCCCCCCAACGGCGGATTCGAACTACGTGCCGCCGAACCCGCCCCCCAACGCGGATGTCCCGATCCCGCGCTTCGTTGCCACGCACGCCGTGGCGGTTGCGTCGGAGGGGTTCGACTGGTCGGCGGCCGCGATCGGCGCCCTGGCGTCGGCGGGCGCATGCGTCGTCCTGATCGGGTTGGCGCTCAACATCCGGGGTCGGAACGAGCCGAAGCCCGTGTAGCACCTGCCGCTCCAATGGTAGACTCGCCCGAGTGCCCAAGCTCGTGGCGATCGTGACTTGTTGAACCAAATCGAGGAGTTACACATGCCGCGTTACATGGTCGAGAGGACCTTCACGGTCGCGATCGAGGAGATGCCGCCCGTCGGGCGGAAGTCGAAGGAGCTCACCGAGGGCGAGTTCCCCGAGATCACCTGGGAGCACAGCCACGTCGTGGTGACCGACGACGGAACGGTCCGCACATACTGCATCTACGACGCGCCGGACGAGGATGCGGTCAGACGCCACGCACTCGCGCTCGGAAGTCACGTGGTCGACGTCGTCCATGAGATCGCCGGTGACGTCTCGCCGAGCGACTATCCCGAGGTGGTGTCGAAGGCTTAGTCGGCCGTCGGGGGCCGCTGGACGACCGGCAGGTCGACCAGGTGAAAGCCCGACTGGTAGGCAACGGTGAGTCGTCGGCGCAGCTCTCGGCGAAGCTCGGGGTCGCTCTCGGGGACCAGTTGCAGCGCCTCCCGGTAGAGGGTCACCGCCAACTCCTTTGCCCAGCCCCGCCCGGCGTGCTCGGCGGCCAGCGTGAAGTACTGGACGGCGCGCTCGTCGCGCCCAGCCTCGTGCCAGTGCCGGGCAAGCTGGGCCGCCACTTCTCCGAACTCGTCCGTCTGCCTCTCGAGGAACGTCGCAACCTCTGCGTGCCGCCGCCGCCGGTGCGCTCGCGGCAGCATCTCGTAGGCGGTGTCGCGGATCAGCACGTGCTTGAACACGAACTGCGGGTCGCCCTCGATCGCGGACACCGTCTCGCGCCGAATCAGATCGCGCTGCTCGAGCGCACTCAAGAGCTCCGAGAGTCGCACCACGTCCTCCGCCGACTCCACCAGCGCACCGCGCCAGAAGACCCGCCCGACGACCGCCGCGTCCAGCAGCACCGACCGCTCGCTCGGTGGCAGCGCGTCGAGGCGCGCGGTCACGATGCCGCGGATCGTTGTCGGCAGCGGGCCGGCGGGCTCGGTCGACCGCTCCGAGACGACGGCGGCCAGCTGCTCGATGAACAGCGGGTTGCCCTCTGCCCGCAGCGCCAGCTCCGCCGCCCGCCTGCGCCGCGCATCCACATCCAGCCGGGCCAGCAGCCCGGTGGCCATCCCGAATGCGTCGGCTTCGGCCAGAGGTTGAAGCTGCAGCGCGGTGTAGGCCGGCAGGCCGCCTGCCCAGCCCGGACGCCTGTCGAGCAGCTCGGGCCGGCTCAGCGTGAGCAGCACGATGGGGAGCTCGTGCAGCCTCGCCGCCAGCAGTTCGATCAGGTCGAGCAGACTCGAGTCGGCCCAGTGGATGTCCTCGAATACCAGCAGCGTCGGCTGGTCCCTTCGCCACCGCTTCGATGAAGCAGCGCACCGAGAAGAAGAGCGTCTCCCGGTCGGTCACCGACGAATCAGCGTCCAGCCCGAGGATGATTCCCAGGTTGCGCGAGACGACGTCCGCATCGACGGCGCCGAGCGTCTGAACGATCGTGCGCAACTTCTGCAGGCCGACATCGACGTGGTCGCTCTCGAAGATGCCCGCCAACTGCTTCACCTGCACCGCGAACCCGCCGTAGGCACTGCTCTCGCGATACGGAAGGCACCGGCCCCGCACCGCCCGGCCGCCCATGTCCGAAACGAACCGCGTGAACTCGGATCCCAACCGCGTCTTCCCGACCCCGGCGGGCCCAAACACGGTCACAAGGTGGGGCGTGTTGCCGGCGGTGACCCGGTCCCAGATGCCGCGGAGCAGGTCGAGCTCTGTCGCGCGACCGATCAGCGGAGATGCGCCGTGATCGCGCTCCGATGACGCCCGCACCGGCTCGATCGCGAGCCACGCCTCGACGGGCGCCGACTTCCCCTTGGCCGCGACGGCCTCCATCGGCTCATAACGGATCCCCTCGCGCGTGCACCGATACGTCTCTCCGCCCACCACGATGCCTCCAGTGGGAGCGGCCTGCTGAAGCCTGGAGGCGGTGTTGATCACGTCGCCCGCCACCATCGCCTCACCGCGTTCCGGCCGGGCGCCGAGGGTGACCAGGGCTTCGCCGGTGTTCAGGGCCATGCGCACATGCAGCTGGAGCGTTCGGTCATCGGCGTTCGTCTCGTTGATCCCGTCGCGAACCGCCAGCGCGGCGCGTACGGCCCGCTCCGGGTCGTCGCCGAAGGCGATTGGCGCACCGAATACACCCACAACCGCATCGCCGATGAACTTCTCGACGACACCGCCAAACGACTCGATCTCCGAGCGCACGCGCTCGTGATACGGGGCGAGAATGCCCTGGACATCCTCCGGATCCAACCGCTCCGCGCGAGAGGTGAACTCAACCAGATCGACGAAGATGACCGTGACGATCCGACGCTCTTCCCGCGGCCACGAGGTGTCCGGCGCGAGTCCACCGCCGCAGGCCAGGCAGAACCGGGCAACGGCTGGATTGTCCTGGGCGCACTTTGGGCAGATGGTCACAAGCGGAAGGCTACTCCGCCGGGCGATGCGCACCGTTTAGGACGGTGTCGGGAGCGCGGTGCGATCCTTGATCCCGAGCTTCCGGAAGACCCGTCCGAGGTGCGTTTCGATTGTCCGTGGACTGAGGAAGAGCAGTGCGGCGATCTCGCGGTTCGTGTGACCCTGTGCAGCGAGGTCGGCGATCTGCCGTTCCTGAGGGGTGAGGTCATCGCGAGCCTCCGGGGTTTGCGGGCGGCGGTGTTCGCCGCTCGCGCGAAGCTCGCGGCGAACGCGGTCGCCCCACGATCCCGCGCGCAGCCGTTCGAAGGCGTCCAAGGCCGCCCCAAGTTCCGCGCGAGCGTCGAGGCGGCGGTTGGCGCGGCGCAGCCGCTCGCCGTAGCAGAGCCGGGTGCGGGCGCATTCGAACAGGTCGCCCGTGTTGGTGAACAGCTGGATCGCCTCTCCGAAGAGCGCGTCGAGGTGGTCGCCATCGGCCAGCAGCGCGCGGCAGCGCAGGTACGCGCCGCGCGCCTCGTCCAGGTGGACGTGCTCGGCCACCTCGTCGAGCCGGATCCGCGCCTCGTCCACACGCCCGGCGTGGATGTACGCCTCGATCAGGTCAAGCGCGTTTGCTGAGAGTTGTGCGATCGAGTAGCTCTCGGTGTGTTCACGGATCGAAATCGCCGTGTCGGCGCGACCTGCACCGAGCGCCAGCAGGCACCTCGAGTTGCGCTCGTACGCGCGAACCTGAGCCGCCGCTCCACCATGCCGCGTGGCCGCGGCGTTCAGCTCTTCGAAGCGTTCGGCATCGCCACGCCGGGCAGCGATCTCGGCTCTGCGGCTGAGTGCCACGGCCACAATGGCCAACTGCCGAGTGTCCTCGCCCAGTCGAATCGCTTCGGCGGCTGCAGCATCAGCCTCGTCCCACGCCCCGGCATCGATCTGAAAGCCCGCGAGCACCGCGAGACCCTCGGCGACGACTCCGGCCAATCCGAGTTCCCGCGCGCGATCCACCCCTCGCCGTCGTACGGCACACGCCCGATGCAGGTCCCCGCGCCACCACGCGCACATGGCCGAGATCCGCACACCTCGGGGCCGAGTGGGGTCGCCCTCGATCGCGATTTCAGCGGCCTTTAGAAGCGGGACCGCCTCGTCCATCGACCCCTGGCGTCCGAGTTCAATCCCGAGCACGTAGTCGAACCATGGGTCGTCCGTATCACCAGCGGCCTCACGGGCGGCACGTGCCAGTTCGACCTTCGGCTCGGTATCCCACGCCGGCCAAAACGCCGTCACCCCATCCGCGAGCAGGTATGCGGCCCGCGTCCTGTCGAGCCCGGCCACCGCCGCCGCCTCCGCCTGCACCGTCGTCGAAACCTCCTCGGAGCCACGGCCCGCCAGCAAGTCGATGCGCGCCCGTACGCGAACGACATCGGCGTGCAGCAGCGGGTCTCGGCAATCCGCGAGAGACGCGTCAGCCGCGTCGCGCGCCGCGTCACCGAGTCCGGCATCGCACGCCGCTTCGCTTGCGGCCAAGAACCGACGCGCCCTCACGTTCTGCTCGGGCGTAAGCTCGGCTGCGCGGCGCCACGCGGCAGCAGCCGCCGCTGGGCTGCGACGACGCTGGGCCTCGACGGCGACGCCCTCCAACGCCTGAGCCACGCTCTCATCGGGCTCGATCAGCGACGCGGCGCGATGCCACATCCGGCGTGACTCCTGGTCGCTCGGGAGAGCAGACGCCAGCGCCGCATGGGCCGCCCGGCGCTCAGTCGGTGAGGCGCGCTGATAGATCGCAGATCGCACCAGCGGATGGCGGAATTCGAGCCGCGCGTCGGCAACGCTCACCAGCCCGGCGTCCGCGGCCGCCCCCAAAACCGTGAGCGAGGCCGCTCGGCCGATCGCATCGATCGACCCGAGGTCATCGACGGCGGCGATGAGCAATGCGGCTCTCGTCTCCTCGGGAAGCTCCTCGACCCGTGCGGCAAACGACCGCTCGATGTGCGCCGGAATCGGCACCAGCCCATCCATGGCACCTGCGTCCGAGCCGGCCAGCTCGAGCACCGCCAGCGGATTGCCCCGGCCGGCCCGCGCGATCCGCTCCGCCTCCTCTCGCGACAATGGCCGCCGTGACGCAGCGAGCGCAACGGCATCGGCGGGGCGCAGCCGGTTTAATTCGAGGACCCCAAAGCCCGCCGCGTCAAACGCCGACCGTTCCTCCGACCGCCGGCCGATCAGCACGGCGATGTCGTCGGCGTCGATCCGTCGCAACGCGAACGCGAGCGACGCGGCCGACGCCGTGTCCAACCACTGGGCATCGTCAATCACAAGAAGCAGCGGCGCGTGCCGAGAGTCGGCCGCGAGCAGGTTCAAGGTCGCAGCGCCGACTGCGAACTCGTCACCGCCTGTCGCCGGCCCCATCGCGAGCGCTCCTTCCAGCGCCTGGCGCTGGCGATCGGGGAGATCTGCGATCGACTCCAAGAACGGCCGGCAGACGTCAAACAGAGCCCCGAACGGAACGGCGGTTTCGGACTCGACGCCGACCACGCGAACCACCTGCATCCCATCCGCACCCTCGACGGCGTGATCCAGCAGAGCGGTCTTCCCCACCCCCGCCTCGCCCGAGACAACCAGCACCCCACTGCGGCCATCACGCGCGCCGGCAAGTACCCCCAAGACCTGCGCGCACTCGGCATCCCGGCCAATCAGCACGAGCCCAGTCTACGACGCACGGGAACGGCCGGCCAGCAAGCCCTTGGTGGGATCAAGACCCGTACACAACCCGGGTTCCACGCCGCGAACGGGCGGGGGTCACCCCCACGCGAGACCCCACCCGGTTTGAGCATCCTGACCATCACCCAACACGCTGCTCGGCCGCGAAAGGAGGGCCACGTATGCCGATCTCCCTTGAGGGCGTCCTGGTTCGAGTGGTGGCCGTGGTCGCAGCCACAGTGATCGCGGCACCACCAGCGCTCGCCGCCAATGCCCGTTCGCAGCATCCGCAGAGCGCCCAGGCAGTCCCGCGATCCCCGTGGGTATCCGACACCGGGCGCCCGTCGTCAGATCCGGCATCCGTCTTCGGATTCGACCTTCTCGCCACCGGCCTCGTAATGACCACACTCACCCAGGCTGCCCGGTTCTGGCGCCGCCTGCGCGGTGGGCCCGATCCGGGAGCGCCGGGTGGAGGCGAGCCATGGCGATTCAGACCAGGTCCGCGACCTGGGGGTCCCCACCAACGAGCCGCCCGGCGACACCGCCGCGGTCGTCCTCGGTCTCCCACCGCGGCCCGTCACGCATCGCCGCGCGTGCCCAACCGGGAGCGCCGCCGGTTTCTGGGATCATGGGTGGCCTCGGACAAGGGGGATTGATGTGAGCGAGCCGGCCAAGAGGGCCAACGAGGCGGACATCGCCGCCGTCGCGGACGTGGTGGGCGCCTACTACGACGGGACAATGACCGGTGACGAGGCGAAACTCACCCGAGCATTCCATCCGCGCGCATGCATCGTCGGCACGTGGGAAGGGAAGCTGGGCTGGCTGACACTCGACGACTACATCGCCGTGTGCAAGAAAGGAGTCAGCCACGCCGGTCCATACGACTCGCGGATCGCCGGCATGTCGTTCGTGGGCGACACGGCCACGGTCCGGCTCGGGGCCCAATACGCCGGCGTCCATTACAGCGACGACCTCTCGCTGGTGAAGGACGACGGCACGTGGCGCATCGTCCACAAGACCTACTTCGCCCATCCTGCGTAACCACGCGACCCTCGCCGGACTCAGCCGGCATCAACCACAGCGCACTCAGCTGGCTCGTCAGTCTCGTTCGAGGAGGTCCCGGACGATGAGTGTCGCGGCAGCCGGACAGCCTCTGACGAAGCCGAAGAACGGGCCGAAGTCGTTGGTCGCCGAAAACCCGGGGATGTAGAGGCCTGCGATGTTCGTGCCGAAGGCCTCGTCGAGCACGGGGAATCCGTTCGTCCGCTCGAGCTGCTCCACGAGCCCCACCAGGTACGGCACGCGCGAGACGTCGGCGCGGTAGCCGGAGGCGAACACGACGTGATCGACGGACAGACGCTGAGAGTTCGAGAGCACCACGGCCAGGCCGCCCGGCGAGTCCCTGGTTTCGACGACCTCGGTGCCGGGCCAGCGGTGGAGCCCGTCCCAGTCGAGCCGCGGGACGAGCCAGGGCTCCAGCGTGAGCCGGCCCACCTCCCAGAAGCGCTGGGCGATCGCCTCCTGCGCGGATGCGGACAGGCCCCGCCAGTATCCGGGGGTCGTGATGGTGTTCTCAACATGGGGGTCGACAAACGCCCAGCTCACTCGCTCGAACCTGGGCACCGCGTGGCGGTGGACGATGTCGATCCGCTCGGCGCCGTGCTCGCGCAGGAGCGCCGCCCACTCGTAGGCGCTCTGGCGTCCGCCGACGATCAGAACGCGGGAGCCGGCGAGATCGTCGAAGCGCACGAGCTCGCAGGTGTGCGACGCCCGTCCCGGCGGAAGCGCGGAGGCCCAGTCCGGCTGCTGGGAGTAGTGGCGGATCCCCGGGGCGCAGACGACGGCCCGGGCGACGATCTGGTCTCCCCCGGCGAGCGTGGCCTCGAACCCCTCGTCGGTCTTGGTGAGCGCGGTGACGAACTCGTCGCGGACATCGACGCCCTTGGCCCGCTGGAACCACTCGCAGTACTCGAGGAAGACCCGGATCGGGATCGGGTCCACGGTCTCCCTGGCGATCCCATGCTCCTCGAGGTACGCCCGGAGCGTGTGCACACCGGATGCGTCGAGGTGCCAGTCCGGCCCCGAGCGCAGGAACATGTCGGCGGGCATGTTCTCGCGCCAAAACCCCATCGGCGTGCCGATGACGGCGGTGTCGATGGAGCGCTCGCGGGCCAGCGCCGCGGTCGACAACGCGTAGGGTCCCGCACCGACAACCAGAAGTTCGCTGACCACACCTCGCCCTCCCGCCAACCCTACACTGCACTGCGATGAGAGTCCGGGCATGACGCGATCGGTCATCGTCTCCGCCGTCAGGACGCCCGTCGGCAAGTACGGGGCGGGGCTGCGCAGCCGGTCGGCGGTCGATCTCGGCGCCGTGGCGATCACGGAGGCGGTCGCTCGCGCGGGTATCCCGGCAGCCGCGGTCGACTGGGTGGTGATGGGCCACGTCCTGCAGGCCGGCGCAGGACAGAATCCGGCCCGGCAGGCGGCGATCGCCGGCGGGCTCCCGCGCGATGCGCCGGCGATCACGCTCAACAATGTCTGCCTCTCCAGCCTCACCGCGCTCGGCATGGCCGACCAGATGATCCGCTCCGGTGAGGTCGAAACGGTCGTTGCGGGCGGGATGGAGTCGATGACCAACGCCCCGTACCTCCTGCCGGCGCTCCGCTGGGGCGCCGGTGCCGGCGGCGCGCAGACGGTCGACGCGATGGTGCACGATGGGCTGTGGTCGACATTCACCGGTCAGGTCATGGGCGAGTCCTCCGACGAGGTCAACGCCGCGCTCGGGATCTCCCGTGAGGAGCAGGACGCCTGGGCCGCGCGATCGCACCAACGTGCCGGCGATGCCTGGTCTTCAGGCCGCTTCGCGACGGAGGTCGTCCCGGTCGAGGGGCAGAGGGACTCGACGGCAACCATCGAGCGCGACGAGTGCATCCGGCCGGCGACCACGCCGGAATCGCTCGCCGAACTGCCCCCCGCGTTCAGCGCAACGGGGACGATCACCGCCGGGAATGCGTCCCAGCTGGCCGACGGCGCCGCCGCGCTCGTGGTGACGAGTGCCGACCTCGCGGAACGCCTCGGCCTCAAACCTCTGGCCGAGATCGTGGCATCCGCGATGTGCGCGGACGACTTCCCGTGCCTGCATACCGTGCCCGCGATCGCGCTCGAGAAGGCGCTCGACAGGGCGGGCCTCTCGGTCGATGACCTCGGGGTCGTCGAGATCAACGAAGCCTTCGCCTCCGTCGCGGTGCACGCGAGTCGCCTCCTCGGCCTCGATGCGGAGATCGTGAACGTCAACGGGGGGTCGGTCGGGCTCGGACATGCCCTCGGCTCGACCGGAGCCAGGATGGCGGTCACGCTCGTGCACGAGATGCGCCGCCGCCGGGCCAGCCACGCCGCGGCCACGCTCTGTGGCGGCGGCGGACAGGGCTACGCCGTCATCCTCCGCCGCCCCGGAAGCGTCGGGTAAGCCCGCCCCGAGGGTGTCGCTCCACCAGACACCCTCGGGGCGCGACGCCGGTCACGCCGGCAGATCCGTCCCGGCCTGCTCGGCCACCATGTAGGCGGCGTACCAGGCGGGCCAGTCGTCGTTTCGGCCCGACTCGCGGTGGGCAGCCTCGGCACGCCGAAGCGCGCCCTCCAGGTCGGCGGTCGAGACGTAGCCCGTCTCGGCGGCGCTCATGCGGCCGGGGAGCCGAGTCGTGACCTCCTGGATCAGCCACGTATTGCCATCGGGATCGGTGAAGGAGAAGAACGATCCGTAGCTGGCGCGCTCGGGGTCGGGACCCGGCTGGCGTGCCTCGACCGGGAACGGCGGCCCGTGCCAAATGTCGCTCACCTCGATGCCGCGGCCGAGGAGTTCGGCGTGGGCGGCCTCGATGTCGGAGACGGTCATTCCGCTCACAGCCGAACCGGGAGCGGCAGTGGTGAGCCCCAGGCCGAAGTCGACCGATGTCCCCGACCCTGGGGGCGTGAACTGGACGATGCGAAGGCCGTCCAGCGGGGCGGCGTCGTCGTCGAGCCGCCAACCCAGGCCCTCGTAGAACGCCTTGGACCGGTCAACATCGGACACGGCGATGACCTCCACCTCGAGCCTCACGTCGACCTGACCGACGTTCGCGTCGCTGGGTGAGTCGTGCAGTTCGGTGGCACTCATGACGACCTCCTGGTGTTTGGGAGACCACGATCGGTCTCCATGGTTGATGCCATGAAGCGTGCTCCCCACACCGTCTTGTCGCCCCCGGGGATGACCCGGGTTGACCCCCGGGGCTACCCTGCGCGGGTGGCAACGTCGACCACCGCCTCAGGTCCGCGGCTGCTTGGCCGGCGCAGGGAGTGCGCGGCGCTGGAGGAACTGGTGGAGAGCATCCGCGCCGGCCTGAGCCGGGCGCTGGTGCTGCGCGGGGAGTCCGGAGTCGGCAAGAGCGCGCTGCTCGAGCATCTGATGCAGCGTGCGTCCGGGTGCACCATTGCCCAGGCCGCCGGCACCGAATCGGAGATGGAGCTCGCGTATGCGGGGTTGCAGCAGCTGTGCGCGCCGTTCCTGGATCGCCTCGGGCGCCTACCCAGCCCGCAACGCGATGCGCTGGGCACCGCGTTCGGTTTGCGCGACGGCGACGCGCCGGATCGGTTCCTCGTCGGCCTGGCGGTCTTGAGCCTACTGTCAGCGGTCGCGGAAGAGCGACCGCTCGTCTGCATCGTGGACGACGCGCAGTGGCTCGACGCGGCCTCGGCGCACGCGCTGGTCTTCGTCGCGCGCCGTCTCGGTGCGGAGTCTGTGGGGCTGGTCTTCGCCCTGCGTGAGCCGATCGGCGCGCGGAATCTTGAAGGGTTGCCGGAGCTCGCCCTGGGCGGGCTGGACGACCGCGATGCGCGCGAGCTCCTCGCAACGGTGGTCACCGGCCCGCTTGATGAGCGCGTGCGCGATCGGATCGTGGCCGAGACGCGCGGCAACCCGCTGGCCCTGCTGGAGCTGCCACGCGGCTTCACGCCCGCCGAGCTCGCGGGTGGGTTCGGGCTGTCCGACGACCCCGCGTTGTCGGGGCGGATCGAGACGAGAATCAGAGAGCGGCTGGCACCGCTGCCCGCGCCCACGCGACGGCTGCTCCTCGTCGCGGCAGCCGAGCCGGTGGGGGATCCGGTGCTGGTGTGGCGGGCGGCCGCCGACCTCGGCATCGGGCCGGACGCGTCCGCGCCGCTCGCCGGCGCAGGGCTGATCGATTTCGGGGCTCAGGTGCGCTTCAGGCATCCGCTCGTCCGTTCGGCCGTCAAGGCTGCGGCAGCGCCGGAGGAGCGACAGCGCGTCCACCGCGCGCTCGCCGAGGCCACCGATGCCGATGTCGACCCGGATCGCCGCGCCTGGCACCTTGCGCACGCGACTGCCGGGCTCGACGAGGACGTCGCCGCCGAGCTTGAGCGCTCGGCGGGGCGGGCGCGCGCGCGTGGCGGAATCGCGGCGGGGGCGGCATTTCAGGAGCGTGCCGTCGAGCTCACGCCCGATCCGAGACGCCGGGCACAGCGGGCACTCCTCGCCGCAAAGAGCAAGCACCAGGCCGGAGCGAACGACGCGGCGCTGCGGCTGCTGGCGATGGCCCAGGCGCAGCCGCTGGACGCGCTTGAGCAGGCCCGTGCCCAGCTGTTGCACGCGCAGGTCACCTTCGTGACGACGCGGGGACGCGATGCTCCGCCGCTGTTGCTCGAGGCCGCCAGGCGGCTGGAGCCGCTGGATCCGACGCTCGCGCGCGAGACCTACCTCGAAGCGTTCGCCGCGGCGTTTTCGGCAGACCGCCTGGTGCGCGAGGGCGATGCACGCGAGGTCGCGGCGGCCGTTCTGGCCGCCGCCTGGGAGCCCTCCACGCGCGCCTGCGATCTGCTGCTCGACGGGCTCGCCCTCCTCACCCGCGAGGGCTATGTCAAGGCGGCGCCCGCATTGAAGGTCGCGTTGGGCGCGTTCCGGGACGAGCGGCTGTCGGAGGAGGACGGATTGCGCTGGCTCTGGCTGGCCGCCCGGATCGCCAGGGCGCTGGCTGATGACGCGGCCTGGGACGAGCTGACCGCCCGGCATCTCGATCTCGCACGCCGCGCCGGGGCGTTCTCGATCCTGCCCGCCGCGCTCACCGACCGGATGGTCGTCGAGCTGTCCTCCGGAAGGTTCGGGGTGGCGACATCGCTGGCCGCCGAGGCGGACGCCGTCGTCGAGGCGACCGGCAGCCCGCTCGCCCAGCGCACGCCGATCATGCTGGCGAACTGGCGCGGACGGAATGCAGAAGCGCTGGCGCTCATCGAGGCGCGCGAGCAGGAGGTGCTGCGACGCGGCGAGGGGCTCTGGGTCGTCGCGAACGAGTGGGGCAGCGCGCAGCGCTACAACGGGCTCGGCCGCTACGCGGACGCGCTGGCCGCAGCCGAGCGGGCCGCCGCGGACCCGAACGGACTGGCGCCGCAATCCATCTGGGTGCTGGCGGAGCTTGTCGAGGCTGCCGTGCGTAGCGGCCAAGTGGAGCGCGCAACGGATCCGCTCGCCCAGCTCGCTGAGCTCGCGGATGCCGCGGGCACAGACTGGGCGCTCGGAACCCACGCGCGCGGGGCGGCGCTGCTCGCCGAAGGAGCAGCGGCTGAACGGCTCTATCGAGAGGCGATCGAACGGCTGTCCCGCGTGCACATGGGCGGATCCCAGGCCCTGGCCCGCGCGCACCTCCTCTACGGCGAGTGGCTGCGCCGCGAACACCGCCGCGTCGACGCCCGCGAGCAACTGCGAGTCGCCCACACGATGCTCGCGGACATGGGCGCAGAAGCATTCGCCGAACGGGCCCGACGCGAGCTGCAGGCCACCGGCGAGACGGTCCGCAAGCGCACCGTTGACACGCTCGACGAGCTCACTCCGCAGGAGGCGCAGGTCGCGCGCCTCGCCGCCGACGGGCAGACGAACCCCGAAATCGGCGCCCAGCTCTTCCTCAGCCCGCGCACCGTCGAGTGGCATCTGGGCAAGGTGTTCGGCAAGCTCGGGATCAGCTCCCGTAGGGAGCTCCGCTCGGCGCTGTCCGACATCGGCGGCGCAAACGTCGTACCCGCATAGCGTTACCATCACGGCAGGTCAAGGGCTGGAACTCGTTCGGCGCCGGGGGTGGTCGCAATGGGTGAGAGGAGTGACGCCGGCCCGCGTGCGGTCGTGCTGGTTGAGGGGTTGAGCGACCAACGCGCGTTGGAGGCGCTGGCTGAGCGCCGCGGTCGCGACCTTCATGCCGAACGGATCGCCGTTGTGCCAATCGGGGGCGCGCAGGCCATCGGACAGTTCCTGAACCTGTTCGGCCCGCGAGGGCTGGACGTCAGGCTGGGCGGTATCTGCGACGCCGGTGAGGAGGGCGACTTCCGGCGCGGTCTCGAGCGGGCCGGCCTCGGCTCGCACCTCACTCGCGTCGACATGGAGCAGCTGGGCTTCTTCGTGTGCTCGGCAGACCTGGAGGACGAGCTTATCCGCGCTCTGGGCGCTGTCTCCGTGGAGCGGGTCGTCGACGCACAAGGTGACCTTGAATCGTTTCGCACACTGCAGAAGCAGCCCGCGTGGCGTGGTCGCGCAACTGAGGAGCAACTTCGGCGATTCATGGGCAGCGGCAGCGGTCGAAAGATCCGGTACGCGCGACTGCTCGTCGATGCGCTGGATCTCACCCGGGTGCCGCGGCCGCTCGACCGGGCACTCGCTCATGTCTGACTCTCACCGGCGGGCCCGCGCGCGGGCCTCATGTCACGCGAACCCGAGGTTGCGGAGCTCGGGGGAGGCGGGGGTGAGGTTCCAGTAGCGGGTGGCGTCGCAGCGCCAGACTCCGGTGTCGTCGGGGAGCAGAACGAGCCGGGTGATGGTTGGCTGGCCGCCTTCGTGGTCGCCGTAGAGAATGTCGACGGTGATGCGCCCGGCGGTATCGAGCGCCTCGGCGGTGGCGGCAAAAAGCGGCGCGGCGGGGTCGCGCAGGGCTGCCTGCCAGAACCCGACTCGCCCGGTGCTGATGAGCAGGTCTCGCTGCTGCGGTGCAAACGATGTCCCAGGACTTATCCCGGCTTGGACCTGGTGCTGGTTCTCCGACGGCAATACCTTCGTCGGACATGCGAGTCGTGCGCGCCACGGCGGAGGACGCCGAGCGGTGTTTCGGGATCGCTCGCGCTGCCTCGATCGCGGGCTTCCAGCACGTGTTCCCACCGGGCCTCCATGAGTTCCCTGATGACGCGATTCGCGCGGACTGGTTCTCCGCACTCACCGACCCGGATTGGGACACGTACATTGCGCTGGAGGACGACGAGGCCGTCGGAGTCGTCTCTGTGGGCCACGGCGTCCTGCAGACCCTGTATGTGATGCCAGACTTCCGGAGCCGAGGCGTCGGAAGCACGCTTCACGACCTCGCCCTGGTTCGGCTTCGCGAAATGAATGTCCAGGAGGCGCGCCTCTGGACGCTCACCGAAAATCGTCGAGCGCGCGCCTTCTACGAGAAACGCGGCTGGAGCCTCACCGGCCGGACGCGCGTCGTGCCGTTCCCGCCCCACCCGACCGACGTCGAGTATGCCCACTCGAGTTAGGTACCTCGATGGATGCCGGCTCTCCACCCGTTCAGTTGCATCTCCGGCGGATCCCAAAACGGACGACCGCCCGGCGCTGACCGACCTGGAAGACGAGCGGGATGCACGCTCCTCGTGAGCGCATGAAGAATCCACCGGCGTAGGCGTTCCAAACGTCCGGTGGCGAGGGGCAGGCGGCGATCTCGAGCGAGCTGACGGCGGGTTTGCCGTTGCCCCAGGTGATGGCGGCCCGCGCGCGCCATGCTCGCGGCACGCTGACGACGACGGGCGCTCGATTCGCACGCACCAGCAGACCCGCCTTCTCCCAGTACGGCCACCGCCCTCCAGGAATGCGCACGACCTGTGGGGTATACGCGGGCGCCACCGAGATCACCCCCAGGACGCGCCGGTAGCCGCCTGCAAAGGGCGCCTTCGGCCGCAGGATGATCTGGTCACACGTGACGACGAGCGGGTATGCGGCGGCGGGAGGCGACGAGACGATGGCCGGGTGTGACGAACCGCCAAGGCACGACACCGACACCGAGGCCGCGAACACGACCACCATGAGAACGCTTCCCCTCGATCCCACCGTTCGATCCTCCGCTCGTGAGTCGCCTGTCGCGGAACCTGAGGGTCCGGCGGTGCGAACCGCTTGCTCGCCGGCTCAGCCTCCGGTGAAGTCTCGGCTGCCCGTGAAGAGTGTCTGCGAATCGACGAAGCAGATCGGATTCTCGAAGGGGTCACGAGCGTAAAAACTGCGCTCGCCCCAAGGTCGAACCTCGATTTCGCCAAGGTCCTGGCAGCCGCCCTCTCCTGCTCGTCGATACGCCTCGTCCAGATCGTCGGCACTGAAATAGACGTACTGCGGATTCGGCTCGGCCTTCGCGGGATCGCCATCGGCCAGCGCGTCGTAGCATGCGAGGATCGTGCCCCGGCAGTCAAAATAATGCCGACCGCTCGAAACCCGGCGACCAGGAATGCCGAGTACACGGCCGTAGAACGCCGCCGCCGCCTCGATGTCTGCGACCGGCAGGATCACCCGAAACAACCGCGGAGTCTCCACAGCGTGAGCCTAGCCACAATCGCGCTTTGGCCTCGGCTCCAAGGACGCGTTGAGTGGAGTGATTGAACGATTGGGCGTCCTCGTTCGTCCTCATGATGGTGCACGCAATGGTTGACCGACGGTTGCTCGATCGAGCTAAGGCTCAGGAGCCGGAGGCGGTGATCGCGGGGGGCGCATGTTCGCGGTGGTAGAACTGCAGGCCGAGATGAGCGAGCGGAACGTGCACCGCGTTGTCGTCGTCGGCGGCGGCTTTGGCGGGCTCCAGGCCGCGTTGAAGCTGCGGCGGGCGCCGGTCGAGGTGACGCTCATCGACCGGCGCAACTTTCACCTGTTCCAGCCGCTCACCTACCAGGTCGCGACAGGCGCGCTGGCGCCGGGTGAGATCGCCTATCCCCTGCGCGCGATCTTCAAGCGCCGCCGCAACGTCCGGGTTCTGCTGGCCGAGGTCAGCGACTTCGATCTGGATGCGCGCACGCTGCATCTGCGACCGGTCGGCGGAGTCACGGCCCCCGGCTCGATCGCCTACGACACACTCATCGTGTCCGGCGGCTCACGCTACTCCTACTTCGGCCACGACGAGTGGCGCGAGCACGCCTCGGAGGTCAAGTCGCTCGAGAGCGCACTTCGCGTGCGCACCCGGCTCCTGAGCGCCTTCGAGGCAGCCGAGCAGGAGGCCGATCCCGCCCGCCGGACTGCCCAGCTCACCTTTGTGGTCGTGGGCGGGGGCCCAACCGGGGTGGAGATGGCGGGCCAGATCGCCGAGCTCGCCCGCGACACCCTGCGCCGCGACTTCCGCAGCATCGACCCGCGCGCCGGTCGGATCGTGCTCGTCGAGGCGTCGGATCGGGTACTGACAACCTTCCCGCCGACCCTGTCCCGGAAGGCGGAGCGATCGCTGCGACGGCTCGGCGTGACCGTGCTCGTAGGGCACCCGGTCGTCGGAGTCGATGCCGAGGGCGTCACCGTCGATGACGGACGCGCGCCAGCGGAGCGGATCCCGGCTCGAACGGTGATCTGGGCCGCCGGGGTGACCGCCTCCGACCTTGCCTCGCGACTCGCGGAGCTCGCGGGGGCCGAACCCGACCGTGCCGGGCGGGTGACCGTCGAACCGGATCTCACGCTTCCGGGTCACCCCGAGGTCTTCGCGATCGGTGACATGGTCAGGGTGCGCGACGCCGGCGGTGGGACGCTGACGCTGCCCGGAGTCGCACCGGTGGCCATGCAGCAGGGCCGCTACGCGGCGAAGGCGGTCAGCGACCGGCTGCGCCACCGCGAACCGCCGCCCTTCCGGTACCGGGACAAGGGGAACCTGGCGACGATCGGGCGGGCCGCCGCCGTCGCCGACATCAAGGGGCTCCGGCTGAGCGGGCTCCTCGCCTGGATCACCTGGCTGGTCGTCCACCTCTGGTACCTCGTCGGGTTCCAGAATCGCATCCTCGTCCTCATCCGCTGGGCGTTCAGCTTCGTGACGCGAGGCCGCGGCTCACGACTGATCACCGAGTCTGAGGGCTACGAGATGATTGATTCCACGTCGCCGTGATGTCCTGGGCGGCGAGAACCGAGCCTCGCAAGGACGCAGGGAGCGTTCATACCGGTTAAGCGTATGGGCGCGACCGAGGACGTAGCGAGGCGAAGGTTCGCAGCCGCAACCCCGCCACCAACCGCCAACCCATCAGTGACGGGTGTTCAGGCGCGCGGGGGCGTGGAGTCAATCATCTAGTGCCCGAGGAACATCCCGTGGACGCCGGAGAACCCGCTGGCGGCGATCGTCGTCTGGGTTCCGGGGACGGGCACGCTGTTGGTGAAGGCGATTGACTGCAGCGCCCCGCCGGATGTGGCGTAGTAGAGGCGGCCGGCGGCCAGGGTCACGCCGCTCGTGCCGCTCCAGTCGAGTCCGTCCCCGTTGCCGGAGGCGATGAACTCCTGCGCGCCGACCAGCCCGTCCTCGGGCTCGAACCAGCGCCAGAACAGGTACGGGCTGCCCGCCTCGGTGTAGAAGATGCGGCGCACCGAGTAGAACATGCCGGTCACGTTGGCGGCGGCGAAGTAGGTGGGCGAGAGGCCGTTCAGCTGCAGCGCCACCGGCGGGCCGAGGGTGGTGCCGTTGAAGCTGCGCTCGTACACGTTGCCGTCGCTCCAGGCGGTGTACAGCTCGCCGCCCAGCAGGAAGCCGCCGCGGGCCTGCGACCAGTCGACGCCCGGTGTCGAGACGACGCTCGCCGAACCGAGGCTCGTGCCGTTGAACGACTGGCCGGTGAGCGTCGATGAGCCGATCGCATACAGCGTCCCCGGCAGGCCCTGGGCGGTGTAGCTGGGCGGCGTCTCGCCTCCGTTCAGGGGCATGAACGCGATCCGGTTGCGGTAGACCCCGTCGATGTAGGCGGTGTTGCTGCCGACATACAGGCCCTGTGCGGTGGGCAGCAGCGCCCAGGCGCCGGTGCCGCGCGGATCGCGGCCGGGGTTCCAGCCGTACGGCAGCCCGTTCGTGGGGTCGAGGGCGGCGATCCCGAACCGCTGCACCGCGCCGGCCGCGGCCGCGTTGCCGCCGTACGGATTGTTCAGCCAGCGCTGGTGTCCGCCCACGTACACCGCGACACCGGTGACGGAAACGCTCGTCAGGCTGTCGCCGCCGGTGTAGTCGATCCAGGTCGGCGCCAGGTTGCTCCCGGTCGCGCTCGTCTCCCAGCGCTGCGCGCTGTCGCAGAACGTGCCGGGGAACGGCCCACCCGTATCCGCCACGACGAAGTACTTCCCGTTCGGCGCGAAGTCGACGCCGCGAAGGTACGTGTCAAACGTGGTGGAGCAGGCGCCTTTGAAGTCGTTCGTCTGCCAGTTGGCCACCTTGACCGGGGTGGTGGTCAGGTTGAGCATCGCGATCTGGTTGCGGTCGAGCCCGTTGGCCAGCGTGAACGTGCCGGTCACGACCATCCTCGTGTGATCGGGCGAGACGGCCATGTGCGCGACCCGGAGGGTGCCGCGGCGTTTGGCCGTGAAGCTCACCCTGACGTTGGGATCCACCGCGCCGGTGGTGGTGTTGACCGCGCCGAAACGGCCGCGGGCGACGCCGTCGATCTTCGTCTCTGACCCGCCGATGTAGAGCTCGCCGCCGACGACCACGAGCGACTCGACCCAGGTCGCCTGGACGGTCGCCGAGAACCCGGCGGTGGGCTTGCCCGTGGCGATGTTGAGCTTGGCCAGGCGCTTGATGGGATGGCCGGCGATGCTCGAGAACGTCCCTCCGGCGAACACCGCGGTGCCCGAGGGGGCGGTCGCGAGGCTGTAGACCGTGTTGTTCGGGTTGGGCTGGAAATGCGTGTCCACGAGCCCGGTGCTGGGGTTGAACGCGAACAGATTCGAGACGTTGTACGTCGTCCCGCCACGGTTCGCCACCTGCGTGAACGACCCGCCCACGACGATCTCGGTGCCGACCTTGGCGACCGCAAAGACGGTTCCGTTCAGGACGTTGGGCGTGTTGGTGCCCGGGATGGGACTGACGATCTGCGTCTGCTTGAGCGCCGCGCTCGCCTCGGACACCGCTCCCGCGACCACCAGCACCAACCCGAGCACGATGCCGAGCCCAAGTATCCGTTTCATCCTCATCCCCTATCCCAGGCGTCCATTCTGGAACTCTCGCGTGCCACAACGACCATACGACCGGTCAGGGGCCCTGCCTAGACGCCACGGCGCACAATCAACCCTCAAGCGCGCGGCGGGCCGCGTCGTCGAACGGCGTGAGCTCGAACGGGAGCAGCGTTCGCAGTCGCGCCTCGTGCGCGACGGTTGGGCTGCGGAGGCCCTCGACCAGAGGACGCGCCACCGCGGCGTTGACGGGTGTGACGAGCTCGAGCCAGAGCGCCGAGAGCGCCGGTGTGAGCACGGGCACCTCGATGATGCGGGGGCGTCTGCCGAGCAGGGCCGCGATTCGTTCGATCATCTGCCTGTAGGTCATCACCTCCGGCCCGCCGACGTCGAACGTCTCGCCGATGGCGGCATCGTTGCCGCACACCCCGGCCAGGTACCGGGCGATGTCGTCGAGTGCGATTGGCTGGGTCGGCGTGGAGACCCAGCTCGGCGTGATCATCACCGGCAGCTTCTTCACAAGGCCGAGGATCGTCTCGAACGCCGCACTGCCCTTGCCGACGACCATCGCCGCGCGCAGAGTCGTCACGGGCACCCCGTCCGCTGCGAGGTGCTCACCCGTCTGGCGGCGGCTGCGCAGATGCGGGGAAGCCTCGGGTTCGTCTCCGCCCAGTCCCCCCAGATACACGATCTGCTTCACCCCCGCCCGAGCCGCCTCCCGGGAGACGTTGCGCGCAGCCTGCCGGTCGCGGTCCTCAAAGTCGCGTGAACCGAGGGAATGGACGAGGTAATAGCCGACATCCGCTCCCTCGAGCGCCTCGGCGAGCCCAGCACCGGAGGCCGCGTCGGCCACGACCCAGCGGACGCCCGAAACGGTGTCGCGGGGCCGCCGCGAGACGGCGACGACCGAGTGATCGCCGGCCAGAAGCGGCAGGAGCGCCCGGCCGATCACGCCTGTCGCTCCGAACACCGTCACCCTCACGCTGTGCCTTCCCGAACGAGCAGCTGGAAGTATCGCCGGCTCACCCAAACATGGAACGGGCTCTGTCCCTTCGTGTACAGAGCGCCCGTCCACCTCGGTGCGCGGGAGCGCGTGGCCAGCCGCGGCCGGTACGCCTCCACAGTGACGCTGAGCTCGTGTCCGTCACCGATGCGGCGTTGGGCAAGCGTGACCGACCCGCCGGCCCGCACGGCGAGGAGACCGCCCTCGATCGCGTAGCCGCACGAGACGAGGCCGTCGGCGTGCCGCAACTCGGGAGGGCCGAACCGGAGCAGCGTTGGGCCACCCAGCAGGCGCAGTCGGCCGCCCCGGTCACTCCAGCCCGCGCGGACTCCGCCCCGGGTGAGACGGCGCACGGCCCGCCAGTATGTCGATCCAAGCCTGCGAGCGCCTCCTTCGGATGCCGGGACGACTGGCTCCGACACGAGCACCCGCTGGCGTGACTCGAATCCGCCGGACTCGAGCATCCGCTCGGTCGCACCCCAGCCGCGAAGATCGCTCACTGCCAGACAAGATACTCCTGCCGCGGGTGCCCGACCGGCGGCCTATGCCGGCTCGGTCTCGCCCTCGGTCAGTGCGTACTCCGGTGCGTCCCCGCGCGGCAGGAAGCCGAGCGTCAGCACGAGGCCGATGCCGGAGATCAGCGCACCCACCAGGAACGCGACCGAGAAGCCGTGCACGGAGGATTCCAGGCTCAGCAGCACGGTGTTCGTCGAGCCGAAGTGATCCTTGGCGTAGTTGGCGGCCTCGGTGAACGCAACCGTCGAGAGGATCGCCGTGCCCAGCGCTCCGCCGATCTGCTGCGACGTGTTGAGGATGCCCGAGGCGATGCCGGCTTCGTCGGGCTCGACCCCGACGAGGGCGGCGATGGACACCGGCACGAACGAGAAGCCGAGCCCGATGCCGGTCAGGATGAATCCGGGGGTGAGGTCGACGAGGTAGGAGCCGCCGACCGAGATCCGGCTGAAGTACAGGAGGCCGAGGGCCGTGAGGCCCATCCCGGTCGCCAGCACCGTGCGCACGCCGATCTTGGTCACGATCGCCTGGGAGGCGCCCGCCGAGACCACGATCACGCTCGAGACCAGCAGGTAGCCGATCCCGGTCTTGAGCGGCGAGTACCCGAGCACCTGCTGCATGTAGAGCGTCAGCAGGAAGAACATCGAGAAGATCGACGCACCCAGCATGAGCGCAACACCGTTTGCGGCCGACAGCGAGCGGTTGCGGAAGATGTGCAGCGGCATGAGCGGGGCGGCCACCCGGCGTTCGGTTGCCAGGAAGCCCGCCAGCAGCAGGAACGCCGCCACGAAGAGCGCGATCGTGCGCGGGGCCGACCACGAGTGGTCGACGGTCTGCACCAGCGCGTAGACGAGCAGCGACATGCCGGCGGTCGCCGTGATCGCGCCCACCAGGTCGAACGACCGCGTCCCGCCCTCGACGCGGCTCTCGCGTAGGTACCTGGGGCCGGCGGCGATCACCGCGAGTCCCACGGGGACATTGATGAAGAAGATCCACGACCAGCTCAGCTCCTGGGTGAGGATGCCGCCCAGTAGCACGCCGGCCGCGCCGCCGGTGCCGGCGATCGCGCCCCAGATTCCGAGGGCCTTGTTGCGCTCCGGGCCCTCCTCGAACGTCGTCACGAGGATCGAGAGCGCCGCCGGCGAGACCATCGCCGCGCCGATGCCCTGGATCGAGCGCGCGGCGATCAGGGTGGCCTCGGAATTGGCGAAGCCACATGCGAACGAGGCCAGCGAGAACAGGAGCAGGCCGGCGATGAAGATCCGCCTGCGGCCGAGCAGGTCAGCCGTCCGGCCACCGAGCAGCAGGAGCCCGCCGAACGTGAGAGTGTAGGCGTTGATCACCCACGAAAGGTTGGTCTCGCTGAAGTCCAGAGCGGTCTTGATCGACGGCAGCGCCACATTGACGATCGCGATGTCCAGCACCACCATGAACTGGACGATGCACAGCAAAAACAGCGCCATGCCCTTGTGCTCGTTGGTGCTCGGCATCTCGAATTCCCCTCGCCGTGAATTTCAATACGATACCGTGGTGTATCATTACTCTTGATGGATGTCAAACCCGAACCGCGGCCGCGGGGCAGACCCCGAAATCCTGACGCCGACCAGCTGATCGTCGCTGCCACACTCCGCCTGCTGGCCGAGCACGGCTACGACCGCTGCTCGATCGAGGCGGTGGCCGACGAGGCGGGTGTCACCCGGGCTACCGTCTATCGCCGCTACCCCACCAAGGCCGATCTCGTGACGCTCGCGGTCTGCGGGATGGAGCAGCTACCCGACCCGACGGAGATGCCCGACACGCGGGCGTGCCTGAAGTGGCTCGTGACTCAGTTTCGCGACGGGATCGGCCGAGCCGACGGCGTCTCGATCGTCTCGTCGCTCTACGTCCAGCGAGGTGAGCACCCGGAGATGCTCGCCCGTTTCCGCGACCAGGTGATGCGGCCAGGCCGCGAGAAGTTCCTGACGACGCTGCGGGCCGGCGTCGAGCGCGGGCAGGTGCGGCCCACGGCCGACCTCGAGCTGGCCGTCGACCAGTTGGTCGGCGCATATCTGACGCGCACCTTCGCCGGAGCCGAGTTCGACGACGGATGGGCGGACCGGCTCGTGGACCAGGTGTGGCCCGGCCTGCAGGCATGACCCGAGTTAGCGTCAGCCGGTGCGCCGGCGTAGCGTAACCGCGCCGAGCGCCAAAGATGCCATCGTCGCGCCGACGACGACAACGACGTCGAGCGCAAACCGTGAGTTCAGGGCAGCCGGGACCGTGGCACGCGCCAGTGCGTCGTAGGCGTAGGTCAGCGGAAGCGCCCACGACACCCAGTACAGGAGCTCCGCCATCTCACGGCGCTCGATGAAGAGCCCGCAGAGGAGCAGCTGCGGGAAGATGAACGCGGGCATGAACTGCACAGCCTGGAACTCGGTGCGGGCAAACGCGCTGACGAACAGGCCGAGCGCCATCCCCAAGAGCGCGTTTCCGATCGCCAGCAGCCCCACGAGCCATGCGCCGTGGGCGGCGTTCAGACCGAGCGCGACGAACCCGACCACACAGACGATGGTCGCCTGCAGGGCCGCCAGCAACCCGAATGCAATGGCGTATCCGCCGAGCAGGTCGAGCTTCGCCATCGGGAGCGTCATCAGCCGTTCGAGCGTCCCTGTGGTGCGTTCGCGCAGCATCGCGATGGAGGTGATCAGAAACATGACGATGAACGGGAAGAGGCCGCACATCGGAGCGCCGATCGACTGAAACGTCTGCGGCTCTCCCTCGAACACATACTTCATCAGGGTCAGCAGCACCACGGGCACCACCAGCAGGAGCGCGATCGTGCGAGGGTCGCGCCGGATCTGCCACAGCACGCGCCGTGCGATCGCGAATGTCACGTGCGCGCTCATGCGGAATCCCGTTCGATCACGGCCAGGAAGGCGCGGCTCAGGTCGTCCTCGCCGGTCTCGGCGCGCAGCCCCTGCGGCGTGGTCTCGCGCAGCAGTGCGCCGTTGCGCATCAGAAGCAACCCCTCGCACTCGGCCGCCTCGTCCATCACGTGGCTCGAGATCAGAAGGGTGGTGCCGTCATCCGCCAGGCGCTGGAAGGTCTGCCACAGCTCTCCTCGCAGCACCGGGTCGAGGCCGACGGTCGGCTCGTCCAGCACCAGCACGGCGGGCTCGGCGAGGAGCGCTGTTGCAAGCGACACCCGCGAGCGTTCTCCGCCTGAGAGCGTGCCGGTCACCCGGCGCTCGAACCCCTCGAGGCCGACCGTCTCGATCACCTCGCCGATGCGGGTGCGGTCGGCGCCCACGACCGCGGAGAAGAAGCGCAGGTTCTCCTCGACGCTGAGGTCGCCGTACACCGACGGTGCCTGGGTGACGTACCCGACCCGGCGCCGCAGAGCGGGCGAGCCGGCGGGCTCGCCCAGCACCGTGACCGATCCCGAGGCGACGATCTGCACGCCGACGATCGATCGCATCAGGGTGGATTTGCCGCACCCGCTGGGGCCGAGCAGCCCCGTGACCGATCCGGCGGCGATCTCGAGCGTCACCGCTGTCAGCACCGGCCGGCCGCCGCGCACGACGGTAAGGTCAGCGATCGCGATCGCCGAGGGCGGGTGGCTTTGGTTCACGGCTCCATCCTATGGCGCCGGTCACTCCCCACCCGGGTGATTGCCACCCGGCCACCTCGTTGCAATCGTGAGAACTGTCAGCGCATCGCCGGGGGGTCCGGCACCGCGCCCAAACATTCCAGGGAGGCCGTCTCGTGGCGCCTATCCCCGTCGAGCACCCACAGCGATCCGTTGCTTCCGCCGTTTCGGGACAGGCGCTGCCGCTCGTGTGCGTGTTCATGTTCACGATCCTGATCTTTGCCGGTCTCGTCATCGACCTCGGCAACGCCTACCGCGTGCAGCAGGCACTGCAGGCCTCGGCCGACGCGTCCGCCGCGGCGGGAGCCGGTCAGCTGACGCTGACGTATCCACCGGTCACGGCCACCGCCACGACCGAGGCGCAGAGGTACGGGTCGCAGGCCGGCGGCCAGAACCCGATCACGGGCGTGCCATCGGCCAACGTCACCCAGAACGTCAGCGTCACCTGCGCCCCCCAGGCCGGCTACAACTGCACGACGGGGTATCCCAACACCGTCACCGTAAACGAGACGGCCAGCGTACCCACGTACCTGCTGAAGCTGCTCGGGTTCAGCACGATCACGCTGAACGCCCATGCCCAGGCCTGCTCGCCGTGCGGCGGCGTGCCGCTGGACGTGATGATCGTCCTCGACCGCACGGGGTCGATGTCCGACAACAACAAGCTCACGCAGGCGAAGGCGGGCATCACCGCGTTCATGAACACGATGGATCCGACACTCGACGAGGTCGGCCTGGCCGTTCTGCCACCGGCACCGAGCGTCAGCCAGGCATGCACAGACGTCACGTCGTACTTCAACACGTTCAACGCGCAGGGTCAGTACAACGGCAGCGGAGGTACCTACAGCCTCGCCAATGCCGCATACACACTGGTGCCGCTTTCGAACACCTATGCCTCGAGCATCGGCAACCTGATCAGCAGTTCGCCGCTGATGTCGACGGTCAATTGCGTCCAGGCCGGCGGAGGGACGGCCTACGCCGAGGCCATCGACGCCGCGTACGCCGAGCTCCAGAAGGACGGCCGGCCCGGAACGCAGAAGGTGATCGTGATTTTGTCCGACGGAGCGGCCAACGATGCTCCCACCTTCCTGGCGAGCACGTCGCCGTATCGCACCAATCCATGCGGGCAGGGTGTCACCAGCGCTGGCGTCGCCAAGGCGGCCAAGGTGCTCGTCTACTCGATCGCCTACACCGCCGACGGCGACGACTGCTACGCCGCGGTCGGCGCGAGCATCGCCGGCAAGACCGTCAAGACCTACGACGGCACCCTCGAGTCACCGTCGATCGGAGCCCAGCAGGCGCTGCAGAACATGGCCAGCACCGGCAGCGGCACGTACTTCTACGACCTGCCGAACCCGACGTCGCTCACGGGCATCTTCCAGCAGATCGCGGCCGACATCACCGGTGGCTCGGCCCGCATCGTCCAGTGATGGAACGGCATACCGAACAACTCAGTACGTGGCACGCCCGCCGGAGATGTCGAAGGTCGCTCCAGTCGAGAACGACAGCCGTTCGCTGGCGAGAAACGCCACAAGCTCTGCCACCTCGTCCACGTGACCCATCCGACCAAGGGGGATACGCTCGAGCATGTAGTCGATGTGCTCCTGGGAGATCTGCCCCAAGAGCGGTGTACGGATCACGGCCGGGGCGATGCTATTGACCAGAACGCCGGTTCCGGCCACGTCCTTGCCGATCGCCTTGGTCATCGCGATCACCGCCGCCTTGCTGGCGGAGTAGGCGGTGGCCATGGGGTTTCCCTCCTTGCCGGCGATCGAGGCGATGTTCACGATCCGGCCGTAGCCGCGCTCGGTCATCCCGCCCAGCACCGCGCGGTTCGCGTAGAAGACTCCGTCGCAGTTGACCGCAAAGACGCGCCGCCACTCCGCGTCGGACACCTCGACGGTGTGCAGCGAATCGCCGCCGATCCCCGCCGAGCACACGAGCACGTCGATCGGCCCGAGCGTGGCTGCGGTGGCATCCATGGCGGCATCGACGGCGGCGGAGACGGTGACGTCTGCGCCCAGGCCCAGGGCCGCGTCACCGATCCACGCGCGCACAGGCCTCGGCGGCGGCCGCGTCCAGGTCGATCAGCGCGACCTTCGCCCCCAGCCGCGCCAGGTGCGTGGCGCTCGCCAGGCCGATGCCGCTCGCGCCGCCCGTGACCGCGGCGACCCGGCCGGCAAAGGGTTGAGATGTCGAATCAGGCATGGGCGGTCATCCTTTCCGGAAGCGCTCCGCAGAACCGGAGCGAGTTTGCATTGGTGACGCCTCACGCAGGAGGTGCGGAGACCGCGCCGGCGCCGGCATAGGTCGCATGATCGCCCTCTCGGGCTTCGATTTGCAGTAGGCGATTCCACTTCGCGAGGCGTTCTGACCGGGTCAGCGAGCCAACCTTGATCTGTCCGGCGCTCCAGGCGACGGCGAGGTCGGCAACCCAGGAGTCTTCGGTGTCACCGGAGCGAGCCGAGACGACGACGCCGTACCCCTGCTCCTGGGCGGATCGCGCGACGTCTTCAGCTCGTGAAAGCGACCCGGCCTGGTTGGGCTTGACCAGAACCGCGTTCGCGATGCCCCGCTCGCACCCGGCTCGGAGCCGTCCGAGGTTGGTGGCAAACAGGTCATCACCGACGAGCTGGACGCCTGCCAGGACGGCGGTGGCCGCTTCCCAGCCGGCCCAGTCCCGGTCGCCCAGGGGGTCTTCGATCGAAATGATCGGAAACTCTCGTCGCCACCGGTTGATCTCGTCGATCAGTCCGTCGCCGGTGAGTTGGCGATCCTCGAGGCCCAGGTGGTATCCGCCGCCCGACTCCAACTGATTGGCCGCAACATCGATGGCGATGGCAACCTCGACCCCCGGGTCGAACCCCGCCGCTTCGATCGCATCGGTAACCAGTTGAAGCGCTCGGCGGTTACTTCCGAGCCTCAATCCGAGCCCTCCTTCGTCGGCAACGAGATCCGTGCGCAAACCCGAACGGGTTGCAACTCTGACCGCGGCGGCCCGCACTCGCGAGACGTGTTCGATCGCGTCGGAGAAACGGCGGGCCGCGAGCGGAATCACAAGGACGTCCTGCAGGTCGAGCGCACCGGCGGCATGGGCTCCGCCGGAGAGGATGTTGACCATCGGCAATGGTAGGAGCGGCGGCGTGTCTTTTGGCGCGATCTGATACAGCTCGAGTCCGCGACTGCGCGCGTTCGCGAGTGCCCATGCAGCCGAAAGCGCGAGAACCGCATTGGCGCCGACGCGTGACAGGTTCGGCGTGCCGTCTGCTTCGATCAACACGGAGTCGAACTCCTGCTGGTTCGCGAACCGGCGACCGGCGACTGCCGGCAGAAGGATGCTGTTGACATTCGCGACCGCGCGTTGCACTCCGAGCCCTCCGAACCTCTCGCCGCCATCGCGGAGCTCGGCCGCCTCGTACCGTCCCGTGGAAGCCCCGGACGGCACGGTGGCTGCGCCGGTCGCGCCTGACTCGAGTCGCAACTCACAGCCGACCGTCGGCCTACCGCGAGAATCCAGAGCTTCCCATGCGAGACCGCCAGCGACGGCCGGCGCGCTCACGGGGCTCCTGCCATCCTTGCACGTTCGCACAGTTGCCCGACGGACCCGCATGGGTCGAGCAGCAACCGCCGTCCCAGCTCGCGAGCCACGTCCCGCTCGACGGGCGTGAGGTACTCGGCGGGAGATTTCCCGTCCACGCGGGCGAGCATCAGGCATCCGACTTCCGCGGAGATCTCGTCGACGGGCTCGAGAAGCCGCGCGTCGACCGCCTCCCGGTAGGCCATGAGGAACTGCTCGACGCAGCAATGGTATTGGGCCACGAGACCAGGATTGTGGATGGCCTTCAGCAGCAGATGATTGACCATGAACGCGGTGTCGAACAACGGACTCCCGATGTGTGCGACCTCCAGATCGATAATCCAGCGTCCCGTCGGCCCCACCAGGACGTTCTTGGGCGCAAAGTCACCGTGGACGAGGCACCGCCGATCCTGGTTGAGCCGGTCGATGCGCGTCTCGATCGCGGCGGCCACCTCTGGCCGACGGGCCGCCGTGGTTCGGTAGTACGGGTCGATTCGGAGCTGGGTGAAGACGTCTCGATCCGCGAACGCACGTCGCACCGCTTCGTCATCGAGAGAGCACGAGTGGAGGCGCCCTAGAGCCTTGCCGAGAAAGCGGGCGGTGGCGGACTCCACGAATCCGTCCATCAGATCCTGCTTCCAGCTCCTCCAGTCGCGCGGGGCACACTCGATGGTAATGACGTTTGCTTCGCGATCCACGTCGAGCACCAACGGCACCGTGCCGGGCAGGATCCGAGCCATGATCCGGAGCGCGGCCGCCTCGTTCACCACCCGTCCGACGGGCGCCATCCACTCGTCGGCAACCTGTAGCCGGGGGCGCGCCTGCTTGGCCACCAGCCGGCGCCCGCTGGCGGATTCGACCCTCAGGACGACACACGAGACTCCTCCGCCGAGCTCCTCGACGGTGGCCGCATCGGAGGCGTGGAGCTGCCCCCTCGCGACGAGGTATCGAACCACGGATTGTGGGGCGAGCAGCATCACGGGCCGCCTCGCGGGTGACGGGTTCGACCGGCGAAAGGGGCCATCACAGCGGTGCTTGACAACCCGATGCCGAAAGCCTAGAGTCGCCTGTAACGTTCAATGAGAGTGGAGTCTACACCCTGTCGTTCCTCGTCCCGAGGTGGTGTGGCCGGTGCGTGTCGAGCACGTTGATCTGACGTTTTTGAACCTCCCGCTCGTGCGTCCAGAGGTGTGGACATGGGGCAGTCGGTCGTCCTACACAGTTGGGTTGGTCGAGGTGCAGACCGACGTCGGGGTCGTCGGTTTGGGAGAGGTCAACGTCTGTATGGGCCCCAACCCGGCGGTGATCGCAGCCATGTGCGACCAGTTGTCGGAAAGCCTGATCGGTGAGTCAGCGCTGGCACCCCAGAGGTTCCTCAGTCGTGTGCTCGGGCTGGGCTGGTATCCGTTCCATCGCACCTCCGCGCTCGTGCTGGGCGGAATCGAGATGGCACTCTGGGACGCGATGGGCAAGCACCTCGGGCAGCCGATCTCAACGCTCTTCGGTGGTTCGCTACGCGAGAGCTTCAACTCGATGTACTACGTGCAGTCGCAGGAGAACCTCGCCGACATGGTCGGCCAGGCTTGCGAGGCGGTTGGGCGCGGGTTCGACACCATCTACTTCAAGGTGGGCATCGGCGAGCAGCGCGACGTCGAGCTGGTGGCATTGATGCGCGAGGGGCTGGGAGCTGGGCCAAAGATCCGGGTCGACTCGAACGAGGCCTGGAGTCCGGGTACGGCGGTGCGGATCCTCCGCCAGATGGCGCCCTACACGATCGAATACATCGAGCAGCCCGTGTCGATGTTCGACATCGAGGGTATGGCGCACGTGCGAGCCGCCAGCGGCGTTGCGGTCGCCGCCAACCAGACGTCATGGGGGCCGCAGTCAATCATGGAAGTGATCCGTCGCAACGCGGCCGACGTGATCATGACCGACCCCCATCAGGAAGGCGGCCTGATACCGTTCAAAAAGGCGCTAACGGTATGTGAGATGGCCGGAGTGCCGTTCGTCGTCCACGCCTTCAATGCGACGACCATGTCGTTGCTCGCAGACGTGCAGGTGATGAGCACCTCGACGGCACCGATCCTGGCCCAGCAGGGCCATCCCGACTTCCTGGCCGACGACTACGTCACTGAACCGCTCGACTACGCCGGCGGCCAGATCCCCGTGCCGCAGCGGCCGGGGATCGGCGTTGAAATCGACCGCGACAAGCTTGCCCGATACCACGCCCAGTTCCTGAAGGAAGGAATGGCGTCGATCTACCCGCTCTCAACCGAGGCACCGGCGATCTATGTCCCTGCGTACTAGCGCCCTTCCGCTCGCGCGTCTAGAACGATGGGGGGCACACGATGAAGAGCGCGATCGCAGGCGTGCTGCTGACGACCTCACAGCGGTGTGGCAGACGGGCGTCGAACGTGATCAGATCCCCGGCCTCCAAGTCGTACACCTCATCGCCCACCTGAAGGCGCACGCTGCCGGCGAGGATGTAGTTGGCCTCCTCCCCGGCATGGGCGCGTGCCTCGCGAGTGTTCGACCCGCCGGGCGGGAGCGCCCAGCGGCCGACCTCGAACGCACCATCGAACGAGGGCGACAGCAACTGGAACTCGAGGAACTCGGGAAGCCCGAGATCAATGGCCTCTCCGGAGCGCACAACGCGTGCGGCGGCCCGGCCGGCAAGCAGCTGGAACGGAGCCGTCCCGAGCACCTCGGCGATGTTTCGGAGGGAGTCCAACGAGGGCGCAGCAAGGCCGCGTTCGACCTGGCTGAGCAGGCTGACCGAAATCGCCGCCTGGCCCGCGACGTCAGAGAGCGTACGACCCTGCTGGTGGCGGAGTTTCCTGATCGCCGAACCAAGGTTTCGACGCTCCGCGGCGCGGGCCCAATCGCGGCCATCGCCCTGCGGGACGCTTCTTCCCTCGGCGATGTCTGCCATGACCCCATCTTAGACGAGCAACCCTCGCCTACAAGCCACCACGAGGAGGATTCGCGATGAGTTCTGAAGCTGAAACCGGCGGTCCCGGCGTTTCAACGCCCCTCCCGGTGTTCCCCCGGAAAGCAACCGGGCTTGTGCGCGAGGTTACCGCCCTCGACATGGTGCTCTACAACGCCGCGTCGACCTCCCCGATCGGCCTCGTACTCGTGTTCGGCCTGTTCGCTCTGGTGCTGTTCCCGCGGTCCAACTTCTATCTCGCAATGCTGATCGCCGTCGCCCTCGGAACGGCGGTGTGGACGACGTTTGCTCTGATCAGTGCCGCGATTCCGCGGATCGGTGGTGACTACACATTCAACTCTCGGATATTGCATCCGTGGGTCGGCATGGCGGGCTCGCTCTGCGTCCTGATCTCATCGGCTCTGTGGACGGGAATCTTCTGTTATTTCTTTGTCGCCCAGGGGCTCTCGCCCATCTTCACGGTCATCGGTGCCACTTCCCACTCGCAACGGATCACCAACTGGGGTACGTACTTCTCGGCCGAGCACCAAACCGTCTGCTTCATCGGCGGCGTGATTGCGTTGGCCCTAATGGCACTTCTCTCCTCACTCGGCACGCACGTCGTCATCCGGACGATGTCAATACTGCTCCTGGTCGCCGTCACCGGCTTTGCGATCGACATCCTCATCCTGCTCTTCACAAGCCACACCAGCTTCATCCACACCGTCAACTCGGTCGCCGGTCACAACGCGTACCAGAAGACCGTTGCGGCCGGAAAGAGCCAGGGCATCTACCCATCTCAAGGCGGATACTCGTCCTCGAACACCCTGGGCGCGATCTACTACGCCTTCACGGTCACCATCTTCTGCTTCTGGGGTACGTACATGGCCTCGGAGTTCAAGGGCGCCGGTCGGCGCAAGCGCCAGCTGTCTGTGATGTTGGGAGCGGGTATCGGTCAAGGCTTGCTGGCACTGATCGCGATTGTCGTGTTCCTGCACACGGTCGGCTACGACTTTTTCGCATCCGCACTCAACGGGAACTACACGGGCACGGGTGGGGGAACCATCGGCCAGGTCGGCTACGGGTACTTCTCGGCGCTGGTTTCGGGAAACACCTTCTTCGTCACGATCCTCGGTCTGACGTTTTCGGCTGGTGGCTGCCGTCGAGCTATTGCAACTCCTCGGTCGTCCAGCGGTACTTCGTATCGTGGGCGCTCGATGGCCTGCTCCCGTCCAGGCTCGCCAACGTGGATGAGCGCCGGCACACGCCGATCGTCGCGATCGTCGTCACCTTTGTCCTGTCGGTCGTCGGTGTCGCCTGGACCGCATACAGCAGCACCTTCTTCCAGGTTTTCGCCTTCGGCACGATGTTCGCGTTCTTCCCGATCGTGCTGGTTGGGATCTCGGGGGCCGTGATGAAGTGGCGCCGGCCCGACCTGTACAAGGGGTCACCCGCCGAGTGGCGACTGTTCGGCATCGAGGTGTTGCCGATCGCCGGAACGATCTGTTTCCTGGTCGGCTGCTTCGCGATTGGGCTCGTGCTCCACTTCCACACCCAACTCGGAATCACCAAGTACTTCACCTATGTCTGGGCGGGGCCCCTGATTGTCTTCATCGTCGCGGCGGTCTGGTGGTTCGTGGCCAAGGCGGTTCAATCGAGCCGCGGTGTTGACCTGACGCTCGCCTACAAGGTGATTCCGCCAGAGTGAGCGGACTGTTTCGACGTCGCGCTCGCCCGGAGGGCGTCAGGATCTTCTTCGCCACGGATGTGCACGGCTCGGACCGATGCTTCAAGAAGTTCATCGGTGCCGCCAAGTTCTACAACGCGAGGTATTTGATATTGGGAGGCGATATCACGGGGAAGACATTGGTGCCGGTCGAGCGCACGACGCGGGGATGGACTGCGCGGTTCGGCGATCACACCTACATCGATATGACCGACAGCGAACGGCGTGATCTCGAACAATCCATCCGTGACAACGGCCAGTACCCGATCGAGGGCGAACGCGATGTGTTGATGCAACTCCATGACGAGACACACCGCGAGGTCGCGTTTCGTGCCGCCGTGGTCGACGGCATCCGCCGGTGGGTCGCCATTGCCGAGGAGCGGCTTGCCGGCACCGATGTGCGGTGCTTCATCACGCCCGGCAACGACGACTACTGGGAAATCGACGAACCGCTCCAGGCCTCGAGCACGGTCGAGTTCGTGGAGGGCCGGTGCGTGCGACTGAACGATGATCACGAGATGATCACCACTGGCTACTCAAACATCACCCCGTGGCAGTCTCCCCGTGAGATCTCCGAGCCGGAGTTTTCCAAGCTACTCGAGGGCATGTTCGCCGAGGTGGTCGACCGGGAGAACCTCATCTGCGTCTTTCACCCGCCCCCCTACGACACCGACCTCGATCAGGCACCGGCGATCGACTCGGAGTTCCGGATGCAGATGTCCGGTGGAGCGCCCAAGATGATTCCGGTCGGCTCGACCGCCGTCCGCGCGTTCATCGAGGAGCACCAGCCGTTGCTGGCGCTTCATGGGCACGTGCACGAGTCCAAGGCCGCCCAGCGGATCGGGCGCACGCTCTGCCTCAACCCCGGTTCGGAGTATCCCGAGGGTGTGCTGAGTGGAGCGCTCGTGACGGTGGGGGCGCGGGAGGTCACCGCCCACCAGTTCACGCTCGGCTAAGGAGGCGAGGTCAGATGATCACACGGGACGAGTACCCCCACCGAGTCGAACGGCTTCGAGTTGGAATCGAGCGCCTCGGCGTGGATGAGGCCGTCCTGGACGGCGCCGACCATGTCACCCACCTGTGCGGTTACTCCCGCTACCTGGCCGGGCCGAGCGTTGTCGTGCTCACGCGGGACGGGCGAAGGGTGTTGATCGTTCCACGCTACGAGTTCGAGGCAGCCGCGCACGGCGCCCAGGCGGACGATGTGATCGCCTATGGAGACGAGGAGTTTCTCGACTTCGATCCGGCGCCCTTGATCGCCCGGGCCTGCCGATCGGTGCTCGCGTCCCCGGTTGTCGGTGTGTCCGGAATCGCTCCTGGGCTGGCTGCGGCGCTCGGCGATGTGGGTGTTGAGGGGACCGACGTTGCCGGCCCTGTGACCGAGGTGCGACTCGTCAAAGACGGCGACGAGCTCGTCGCGATGGCGGAGTCTCGGGTGCACGCGCTCAAAGGGCAGGACGCGATTGACGCACGCGCCAAGCCCGGTGAGCGTGATCTCGACCTCTTCACGGCCGCCTGGTCGGCCGCCCAGACGAGTGCCGGCGTCCCGGTCGAATTTGTCGGAAGCGTCGCGAGCGGCGCCCACACCGCCGAGGTGGCGCCGCCGGTATACGTGCCCGGCGCCAAACAGGTCGAGCCCGGCGACCCGCTCCTCTCCGATGTTGCCGTGCGCGTCAACGGGTACTGGAGCGACACGACCCGGACAACGATCGTGGGGGAGAACGACGAGGCGACCGCTGTCCGCGACGAGATCGCCGCGATCCTCGAACGCTCCGTCGGCGAGATGCGTACGGGAACCCCGGTGAGCGAGTTCTACGGCCACCTTCGTGACCAGATCAGCGACCGGTTCCCCGAAGGGTGGTTTCCTCACCACGGGGGGCACAGTGTCGGGCTCTCGGTCGGGGAGAACCCTCAGATCATCCACGGAGCATTCGGTGATGCGGCACGGCATGGTGTTCGCGGTTGAGCCAGGGGTGTATTTCCCCGCCCGGTTCGGCGTCCGCGTCGAGGACATGTACCGAGTCACCGACGGAGGCGGCGTCCGCATCGACATCGCTGCCGCAGGGGCGTCGGCGTGAAGGTCGAGCGACTCGAGACGATCGTGGTGAGTGTCCCCTATCGCCATCGGGAGGTGAGCGCGCAGGTCGAACGGGATGGTGTAACCGACGTGCTGGTGAAGCTCACGACCACGGATGGGATCACCGGTTGGGGAGAAGCCCCGAGCGGGGCGGATGCCGCCAGCGTTGAGAACGCCATCCAAGCGATGGCGCCATTTGTGATCGACCGCAGCCCCTGGGACGGCGAGACGATTCGAGGGGAGCTGTACCAGCACGGGCTATGGCAGTTCCGGCCGATGACCGGGAACTTCGCCTGGGCCGGGATCGATATGGCGCTGTGGGACATCTGCGGCAAGACGGCCCAGCTTCCGATCCACCGCTTCTTTGGCAGTCTCCGCCGCGAGAACGTCGACTACTTCTACTACCTCGCCCGCGGCGACCGTGAGGATCTGACCGCGCAGTGCAAGCAGGGCTTGGCGGCCGGCTACTCGGTGTACTACCTCAAGGTCGGCATCGATCTGAACGCCGAGCTGGCGATGGTCGACGCGATCCGAAGCGCGCTCGGGCCGGGGCCCCGGATCCGCCTTGATGCCAATGCGGCCTGGAGCGCTTCGGAGGCACTCCGCAACCTCGAGCAGTTCGCCGTGTACGACATCGACTTTGTCGAGCAGCCGGTGCGCGAATCGCCGATCCGCCAGATGGCGGAGCTGCGCGGCCGGTCCCCGATCCGCATCTGCGCCAATGAGGGCCTGTGGACTGAGGATGACGCCTACGCGAGGATCACGCAGCGCGCTGCCGACCTGATCTGCTTCAGCCCGTACTGGGTGGGCTCGCTGCGAGCGTTTTCGCGGATCTCCCACCTCGCCCAGCTGGAAGGTCTGGGGGTGTGCAAACACACGCACGGCGAACTCGGAATCGCCGCAGCAGCCTGCCATCAGGTGCTGCTCACGCTGCCCAGCATCGAGGAAGGGAACCAGCAGACCGCGCAGTTGATGATGAGCGATGTTCTGGCGCACCCTCGTCGATCGCCACCGGGCCCTCCTGGGGCGTACCGGACGAACCGGGACTGAGCATCGTTATCGACAACGACGCTGTGGCGGATGCAGCCGAGCGCTACCGGCTTGATGGCCCGTTCCTTCCCTACCAGCTTCCTCACTCCCGGCGCGCCTCGCCTGCGCCAAGCCGTGTGAGCTAGGGTTGCTCTTGGCCGATGTCCTCGTACAGTCCGGCGTCACACTCGACGACGCTCAGCCACAGGTCGATGTTCGCAGCGGCCTCGGGGTCCAGTCGCCGCTGCTCGTTCCACTCGTCGAGTCGTGCGGCCGAATCGATCTCCCAGATGTTGATGTACTGGGGACCGCCCAGCCGCCAGGTGCGCCCGATGGAAAGGGTCGGACGATCCTGCGGATTCGCATTCGCCCAGTACGCATCGGTGCGCCTGATGGTTTCATGGAACACCTGCGGGTCAACGTTCTGTTTCCGTGAATAGAACTCTATGTAGTACATACGCGATGTCCCTTTCGTCTCCGTCGAACGTTTGTACATTATAGTATGAAGGCGGCGGGCTGTTCAACTCGCCAAGAGGTGGTGGCAACCTGAAGTGTCCGAGTACAGCAACTACACCATAAGGATCGAGCAGGGACGACCGTTCGATGCACTGGGTGCACCCGTGCGGCGGTTGGTACATCCGAACACCGTGGGCTCACACCTGCTGGGCGTGTCGATCTGCCTGATGGAGCCGGGCGACCGAATCCGCGAGCACTCGCATGACTATGAAGAGGCGTACTTTGTGCTGCGCGGGCGAGGGGTGATGACGCTTGAGGGCGTCGGAGAGATCCGGCTCGAGCCCGAGCTCACGGTGTACGTCCCGCCGGGTCGTGTGCACGGTCAGGTGAATGATGGCGACGAACCGCTCCACATCGTGCTCGCGCTCGCGCCGCCGCCGGTGGAAGGCGATCCCCCACGCTTCGCGGACGAGTCGTGACCGACCCTGACCGGATCCGGGAGAGAGCGCGGTTTGCACGCGAGGAAACCATTCGGCTGATCCAGGTCGCCAAGGTGGGCCATTTCGCCTCGTCATTCTCGTGTGCGGAGATCTTGGCCACGCTCTACTACGGCGTGATGCGCCTGCGCCGGGGTGAGCCGGACTGGCCCGGCCGCGACCGGTTCTTGTTCGGCAAAGGCCACGCCGCGGTCGCGCTCTATCCAATACTGGCTGACTGGGACTTCATCGAAGATGACGTCTTGGACAGATACACCCGGCTGGGGAACCCGCTGGGCGATCACCCCGACATGACCCGGGTGCCGGGCGTCGACTTCAGCTCTGGCTCGCTTGGGCATGCGCTCTCGGCCGGCCTGGGTATGGCGCTTGGCAGCCGCTTCCACCGCCGGCCGTTCAACGTTTTCGTACTGATGGGCGACGGCGAGCAGCACGAGGGGCAGGTGTGGGAGGCCGCAATGTCCGCAGCTCATCATGGTGTGAGCAACCTGATCGCGATCATCGACCGCAATCAGTACTCACTCGACGGAAAGGTCGACGACGTGATCGGGATCGAGCCGCTGGCCGCCAAGTGGCGTGCCTTCGGCTGGAACGTGTCCGAGGTTGACGGCCATGACGTTGACCAGCTCTTGCCGACCCTGGCGGGTCTGGCCGCCGGCGCCGCCTCAGGCCGAGCCCCGTCGCTCGTGATCGCTCACACCGTCAAAGGGAAGGGCGTTCCGTTCATGGAGTCGGAGCTGGGATGGCACCTCGGTTACCTGACGCCCGCCGACGAGAAGTACGCGCTCGAGCAGATCCGCGGGCAGCCGTGAGTGTGCATCAACTCGACGAGGGATCGTGGCATCTTCTGATGCTGCTCGAACAAGCCCCGGGTTCGTCGTTCTTGCCGACGTGCTGGGCGATCTCGCGGATGAGGGCCACCCGATTGTGGTGTGCACCGCCGATTTGGGGCACTCAAATGGCCTCGTTCGCTTTCACGAGCGGCATCCGGACCGGTTCTTCCAGTTTGGGATCTCCGAGCAGAACATGGTGACCGCGTCGGCTGGGTTGGCCACCACCGGGCTCCGACCGTATGTGGCCACGTTCGCATCGTTCCTGGCCCTGCTCTGTTGCGAGCAGATCCGCACCGACGTCGCGTACACAACACAACCTGTGAGGCTGATCGGCCATCACTCGGGGATTACGCTGGGGTTCTACGGCACGTCTCACCATGCGACCGAGGATCTCGCATATCACCCGGTCGATCGCCGGACTCTCGGTCGTCGCCCCGGCCGACTCGACCTCGATGGCCGCAGCATTCAGAGCCACCGTCGACCACGACGGCCCGATCTACTTCCGGATCGGACGGGGTCGAGATCCACAGGTATACGAGACGGTCGACTTCACCCTGGGCAAGGCCATCCCCCATGGAGTGGGAGCAGACCTGACGATCATCGCCACCGGTTCCATGGTGCACGACTCGCTCGCCGCCGCAGCGACACTGCGGGAGGACGGTCACTCGGTCGGAGTGCTCGACATGCACACCATCAAACCGCTCGATGTGGAAGCGATCGCCGCCGTTCGATCGCCGCTCATCCTGACCGTGGAGGAGCACAACATCCTCGGCGGGTTGGGCGGCGCGGTGGCAGAGGTACTCGCCGAGGGCGGTACCGGCGTGCGACTCGTCCGCCACGGAATCCGCGACGAGTACAGCCTGATCGGACCACCCCACACACCTCTACGCGCACTACGGACTCGACGCCGAGGGCATCGCCAACGCCGCGCGCTCCGCTCTGACAGCTTGAGGGCCCGGCCGCCCAAGACGGCGGCGAATCAGGCATGGGCGGCCTAGGTTACCGCTGGGGCCGTTCGTATACTGACGGGATGCCCGGCGTGGCGTTCGTCGCCCACTGTCTGCTCAACCAGAACTCGAAGACGGATGGGGGCGCCCGCTGCCCCGGCGTCTACTCCCCGCTGGTCGACGAGGTGCGGTCGCGCGGCTGGCGCATCGAGCAGATGCCGTGCCCCGAGCTCGCCTTCACCGGGCTCAACCGCTTCTGGGCGGTGCGGGAGCAGCTGGACACCACCGCCTATCGCCGTCACTGCCGCCGGATCGCACGCGCGGTCGCCGCCGCCATCGAGCTCCACGTGCAGCGCGGCGACGACGTGATCCTGGTCGGCCTCGAGGGCAGCCCGTCGATGGGCGTTCACGTCACCAGCTCGGATCCCGAGCGGGGCGGACGCCCGGTCTGGCCCGAGGGGACGGACGAGCTCTCCCCGGGCAGCGGCATCTTCATCGAGGAGCTGGCGGCCGAGCTGGCCGAGCGCGGCGTCGCCACACCGCGGGCGATGGGCATCTCCCACCAGCTGCCCGACCACGACCCGGCAGCCGAGCGGACGGCGCTCGCGGACCTGATGGCCGGGCGGTAGGTGGAGGGCGATCAGCGCGGGTTCCGGGTGGCGCTCGTTGCGAGCGAGCTGGTGAACCCACCCGCCGGTGGCCTCGACGCGCTGGCCGTGCTGGAGCAGGAGGACTGGGGAGCCATCCAGCTCCCCGCCGCCGACTACCCCGACGCGGTCGCCGGCCCGCTGCTCGACCAGGTGGCCGAGCAAACCGAGGAGTTCGCCCGGCACGGGTATCGGCTGGCGCTGGTGGGGCGCCGGGCCGGACTCGCGGAGGCGCTCGAACGCCACGGAGTCGATGTCCCACCCGCCATCGAGCCTTCCAGCACCACGGAGCTGCGAAGCTTCCTGGCCCGCCTGGCCGGGTGATGCGATGTAGGGTCGGCGTCCACGCCGCGCCCACGGGGGGACGGCTTGCACGGGAGGGAGTGTCTCGATGACATCCACCGACACCAGCACCCGCGTCGACCTCGTGCGCCGGGGCTATGACGCCTTCGCTTCCGCCGCTCTCCTGGAAGAGGCGGCCGAACGAGACGCTCGATGAGCGCTACGCGCACATCTTCAACTTCCGCGGCGATCAGGTGTCCGAGGCGTGGGTGATCAACTACGACCAGGCCAAGACCGACACGTTCTGGTCGTAGAAGTGCAGTAGAACCTCCCAGTCGAGATCCGTGTTCTCCCGGATTCGGCGGCACCGTTTCCCGGCAAGGATGCGGATACCCGGCTGCGACTGTGCCGGGCGTCGAAGCACCAACACGGAGGTCATCCCATGTTCACGAAGATTGTCCTGGCACTCGACGGTTCGGAGCCGTCGGAACGCGCGATCCCTGTTCTCCGCGAGCTGGTCGACGCGGACAATGTGCGCGTCGACGTCGTGCATGTCCGCCAGCTCATGGTCGGACGGGCGGGCGGGTTGCCGCTCCATGCTGACGAAGACGAGATCACCGAGCGGGTGCGGGCGCGGGCGAAGGACCTGGCCGACGCGGGCTACGACGTTCACGTCCACGTCGAGTCCACGGTCGGCGAGGGCCCGGCACATGTGATCGCCGAGATCGCCGCCAAGGTCGGGGCCGACGTGATCCTCATCGGAACCCGTGGCCACACGCCGCTGGCCGGGCTGCTCGTCGGATCCGTGACCCAGCGGCTCCTCCTGATCGCAACCTGCCCCGTCCTGTCGGTCCCCACGGGCGGCACGAGGCCTGCGGCTCGCAAGACCGAGCGGGCCACCGCAACCGCGTAGGCATGCCGTCACCGGCGGCGGAGCGCGTTGATCCGCCGCCGGTCCTGCTTCGTCGGGCGCCCCCCGCCGACATCGGCCCCCGGAGGGCGCGAGAGCCTGCGTTCCTCGGCCGCCTGCTCGCGCGCGGCGATCGACTCGGCGGTCTCCGCATAGAGCGCCGCGGCGACCCGGGCCGAGCTGCGCTTCTCCGCCACTCCGCGGACGACCACCGTGAAGCGCACCTCGCCGATCCGCACCTCGACGACGTCGGCCGGGCGAACGTCCTTCGCCGGCTTCACCCGCTCGCCGTTCACGCGCACCTGGCCGCCCAGGACGGCCTCGGTCGCCGCGGAGCGGGTCTTGAAGAACCGCGCCGCCCACAGCCACCGGTCAATGCGGATGCTCGTCGGGACGCCTACTCAGGGGCGAGCTCGTGCGGCGCGAACAGGCCGTGCTTCGCCCACTGGTCGACCTTCTGGTCGAACTCGACCAGGACGTGAAACCCACCGGCCCGCACCGAATCCACCCGGCCGTGGGCCCAGCCGCCGTGCCGGACGGCTCGCACCCGGTCATCCAGCTTCCACCTGGTCGAGGCGCTCGGAACACCGCTGGTCGCGCGCACCGCCGATTCGATCGTCGGGTAGCCGTTCCGCTCGCGGAATCGCACCCGCTCCCCGTGGTTCTTCGTCTCGGTCTCGTTCTCGGTGATGTAGCTCGGTAGCGCGATGAGGACTCCTCTGGTTACGTTTTGACGACGGACGTGCGGGCGACTTCGCGGACGGCGCTGTGCCAGAAGGGCGCGGCGGCGAGATACAGGCCGCTGCCCGCGATCGTCACGATCGCCGCGTCGACGCTCTTGCGGCCGTCGGCCCCCCAATAGACGTCCTGCAGATCGAGCAGCAGGGCGAACTCGTCGACGATCAGCGCGACCCCACTGCCGTACGCCGTCGCCGTGATCGGGTGGCGGCGCGTATCCGCCTGGCCGCGGACGCCCGCCGCTCCCACCGCCGCCAGCAACGCGATCCCGAAGTTGAAGTGATGGATGTGCCGGCCCTTGATGACGATCCCCCCGGGGCCGCCGGCCTTGCGCAGCCGATGGGTGAGCAGGCGCGTCGCACCGAACGTTGCCCCGAACGCGGCCCAGGACACGAGCAGGGCTCGTTCCGACTCTCCCACGTGCTCCGCCCACACGGCTCGCAGCCGACTCGGCAGGCTGGTGGCGGTCGCCGGGGTGGACTTCGGCCCGGGCGTGGTGGCCGGCCGGTCGCCGTTTTCGTCCTGGGGTGGCGGAGTCTCCATGGGGCGATCCTACTCGACCCTGCGCCGCCGAGACGGCCGGCGAACCGCGATACTGCAAGCTGGTAGGCGACTTCGGAGGGGGACGTGGTGAGTGCGGCGGAGCGAACGTTGCGGCTGTACCGATCCTGGGTCGGCCGCACCCTGGACGAGGTCGAGACGCCCGTGCCGGTCGTCGATCTCGATCTGCTCGATGCGAATGTGGCCCGCCTGCAGGACTACGCGAACGCACACGGGATCGCGGTCTGGCCACACGCGAAGACGCACAAGAGCCTCGAGGTGGGCGGGCGCCAACTCTCCGCCGGCGCGACCGGGCTGACGGTCGCCAAGTCCGGGGAGGCCGAGGTGTTCCACGAGGCGGGAGTGGGGCGTCTCCTGCTGCACTATCCGACGTACGGGAGGGCGAAGTGGGAGCGGCTCGCGCACCTCGTCGCGGACGGGCTCGATCTGACGGTCGCGCTCGATGACGTCACCGCCGCCGAGGGCCTCTCCGGCGCGCTTGCGGCCGGGGGCGGACACGCCGACGTGCTGATCGAGGTCGACGTCGGCATGCGCCGCACGGGTGTGGCGTCGCCGGCGGACGCGGTCACCCTGGCGCGACGCGTCGACGCCCTCGCCGGGCTGGACGTGGTCGGCATCAGCGGCTACCCCGGGATGCGGGCGACCGGCCTCTCGCTGTCGCCATATCTCGACGGCGTTGACGCAACACTGCGCGCGACGCGTGATGCCTTTCAGGACGCCGGCCTGCGGTGCGACCGGATCTCGGCCGGGTCGACGCCGACGCGGTATCTGACGCACACAACCTGTATCTCCGAGATCCGACCCGGCACCTACGTCTTCCTCGATCGCATGGAGGCGCCGACGGAGCCCGACGGCGGGCTCGATGCATGCGCGCTCAGCATCCTCGCCACCGTGATCTCGACCCGGGTGGCGCAACGAGCGATCATCGACGCCGGGTCGAAGAGCCTCACGAGCGACCCTCACCCGGACGGTGGTCACGGGGTGGTGGTCGGACTCGGCGGCGCGCTCATCGCGCTGAACGAGGAGCACGGCTACATCGACCTGGAATCGGCGACCACGTCGCCGCACGTCGGTCAGCGCGTGCGCATCATCCCCAACCACGCCTGCACGTGCGTGAACCTGCACGATGCACTCCTCGGCGTGCGGTCAGGCCGCGTCGAATCGGTCATCCCCGTCGCCGCGCGCGGCCTGACGTGGTAGGCAGAGTCGCGCCTCAGTCGTAGGTATCCACCTCGAAGTGCGTGAACCCCGAGTCGGCGTTCGTGTCCCCGACACCGAAGTTGAACCCGATGCCCGGACTGCCCGACGTATACACGTCGTCCGTCGCTGACATCACCTCGACGCCGTTGATGAAGCTCCTGATGACGTTTCCGACGATCGATGCCTCGACCACGTCGCCGTTCTTGACGCCGTATTCGGGCCCGATCTTCTTCGCCAGCGAGGTGAAGTCACCGATCTTGCCGTTCCAGCGCACGATCTCGGCGTAGGCGGCGTCCGTCTTGAGACATCTCCAGAAGACCTCGTACCCGTTGCAGACATGCGGTGAGATCGTGCTGCGCAGCCGGATCTCGACCTCCTGGAACAACTCCTCGGTCTGGTTGCGGCTGAACACCGTCCCCTTGCCGTGCTGGTTTGGGCCCCACTCGCCGGTGAGCACCGCGGTGGGATCGTCGTAGTCACCGATCGGGGCGGCGTCCTCGGCGCCGGCGACGTCGAGATTGCCCTGCTCGACCCGCTGCTCGGCGACCGCCATGCGCGTCACCGCGCCGTGGGCGACGCCGTTCTCGATGACGATGTCGACCCAGTCGACCCCGTCCGTGCCGCCGTTGAGCCACATGCCGCCCTCCGAGATCGGGGCCTCGTCATGCTCGAAGTCCGTGCGGTACGACCTCACCGGTACTGGCTGGTCAGTCATGGTGTGCGCTTCCTCCTCCTTGTCATTGCGGGCCGATACTACCCGGCCAGCGGGTCGCGGCCATCGATTTCGAGCAGCCGCTCGAACGCCCCGCCGCGACACCCCACCAGCGTGCGGTAGAGCGCAACGGTGGAGCAGGTGTGCCCCGGGACGACGGCGACGTGGTCACCGACGCCGGGCAGGTCGGGCCCCTCGACGACGAACCGGTTGTGCTCCTCCGACGTCGAATGGTGCGTCGCCGGAAAGCCGGCGAGCACGGGCGTGCCCGCATCCGAGCCGATCCGCTTGGAGCCGACATCGACCACGAGCGGACGGCCGGGACGGGACGTGGCGACCGTGGCGACGACCGCGAGCGCCGCTTCGAACTCCGGCACGAGCTGCACGTAGGCGGCGTCCATCAGCACGTACGAGCCGGCCTCGACGTCGGTCATGAACGGGAGGTTCCCGGACGCGTCGTAGGTCGAGCTGGCGCCGCCCGTGAACATGGAGACCTCGTGGCCGTGGTCGCGGAGCTCGGCCAGGAGCGCGGGCATCGGCGCGAACGCCTCGAGCACGCCCGCCGTCCGCGCCGCCCGGTCGGGGGTCTTCACCAGGTGCCCCTCGTAGGCCATCACCCCGCGAAACACCAGGCCGCGCAGGGAGTCGATCCGGCCGGCGAGCGCCAGCGCCTCGGCGATCGACTCGACGCCGCTTCGGTGCATCCCGATGTCGTACTCGATCACGACGTGGAGCTCGGTGCCCTCGCGGAGCGCCGCGGCGGATGCCATCTCGGCCACCGCCTCCGAGTCAACCGCAATCGTCACCCGGCCGAGCCCCGCCGAGCGGGCCAGCGACGCCAGCCGAGCCGGATCGGCCACGACGTTTGCCATCAACACGTCTGCGATGCCGGCCCGCACGGCCGCGGCCACCTCGTCGGAGGTCTGGCAGGTGATCCCCGCCGCCCCCAGGTCGATCTGCATCCGCGCGATCTCGGTGCACTTGTGGTGCTTGAAGTGCGGGCGCAGATTCGCCGGGCGGCCCTCGAAGTAGCGGGCCATGCGATCGAGGTTTCGCTCCATGATGTCCAGATCGACCACGGCGAACGGCGTCGCCTGCCCGGGCATCTCCAGGCTCGCCGCGAGTGCGGCCAGCGCCGGGAACGGCGGCTCGTTCACGCGGACATCCCGGCGAGCATGGAGCGGGCGTTCGCCTCGCCCTCGCCGCGGGCGAAGACCGCGCTTCCGGTGACGATCAGGTGGGGGCCAAGCGCGGCCACCTCGCCGACGTTCTCACGGGTGACGCCGCCGTCGACCCCGACCGCGATCCTGCGGCCCGATACCAGGTCGAGCACCCGCGCCACCCGCGCCGCGGTGGCCGGGATGAACCGCTGCCCCGACCAGCCGGGGTTGACGGCGAGCACGAGCACCAGCTCCAGATCGTCGAGGAGCGGCTCGATCACGTCCACCGGCGTGCCCGGATTGAGCGCGACGCCGCGCACGACGCCCGCGCCCGCGAGCGTCTGCAACACCCGGTGCGGGTGGCGTGTTGCCTCCACGTGGAACGTGACGATCGACGCTCCCGCCCGCACGTAGTCGGCGACGCTCTCGAGCGGATCGGCGACCATCAGGTGGACATCGGTGACGGCCACCGCCGACACCGCCGAGACGACGGGCAGGCCGACCGTGACGGTGGGGCAGAAGACGCCGTCCATGACGTCGATGTGGATCAGCTCGACCCCGCCCCGGGCCACCCGGTGGAGCTCGTCCCCGAGGTGGAGCAGGTCGGCCGCGGCCGCCCCGGCACTCAGCAGGGGGCCGCGATCGAGCAGGTCGCCGACCAGGTCGGTCATCCCGCCGGCGCCAGCGTTTGCTCCCGCAGCTCCAGGTAGAGCTCGTGTGCATCCTTCGGGCTCGATCCGCCGTGAACAACGCTCGAGACCGCCTGGATCATCGCGCGCGGCGAGTCGCTCTGGAAGATGTTGCGGCCCATGTCGACGCCCGCCGCCCCCTCGGACACCGCCCGGTACGCCATGGTCAGCGCCTCGAGCTCGGGCAGCTTCTTGCCGCCGGCCATCACCACCGGGACGGGGCAGCCGGCGGTCACCCGCTCGAAGCCCTCGCTGACGTAGTAGGTCTTCACGATCTGGGCTCCCAGCTCGGCGATGATGCGGGTGGCGAGGCCGAGGTAGCGCGCGTCGCGCGTCATGTCCTTGCCGACCGCCGTGACGCCGAGCACCGGGATCCCCACCCGGTAGCCGGCATCGACCAGCCTGGTCATGTTCTCGACCGAGTCGGTCTCGTGCTCGCCGCCGACGAACACCTGCACGGCCACCGCGGACACGTTCATGCGCACGGCGTCCTCGATGTCGAGCGCGACCCGCTCGTGGGAGAGATCCTTCAGGATCGACGGCCCGCCGCTCGCGCGCACCACGACGGCCCCGGTGTGCGTCGAGGGGATGGACGTGCGCAGGCTCCCGCGGGTCAGCATCAGGGCGTCGGCGTAGGGGGCCAGCGGCGGGATCGTGATGTCCACCCGCTCGAGCCCGGTGGTCGGTCCCTGGAAGTAGCCGTGGTCGAAGGCGAGCATGACCGTGCGCCCGGTCTCGGGCCGGAAGATGCGCGCGAGCCGGTTCTGCATGCCCCAGTCGTAGCCGCCCGAGCCCTTCAGGAAGAAGGCGTCCGTGGCCGCCGGAGTGTCGAGGAAGAAGTTCTTCTCGCCCTGGGTGTCCGCTTCAGGCATCGTTTCCGTCCTTTGGTCGATCAGGTTCCGGACGCGCGCCACAGCGGGCGCACGGCTCCGGAGTTGGCAGGTTCCAGCAGGCCCGCGTAGGCGCCCATCCACTCCCGGTAGAGCTCGTCATAGCGCGCCACCCGGCCGGGGTCGGGCTCGGCCGTGTACTCGAACCGCACCAGCCGGTCGAGGTCGTCGAGCGACGAGTACAGGCCGACACCGAGGCCGGCACACACGGCTGCGCCCAGCGCACTTGACTCCTTGACGACCGGGATCCGCGCCGGGACGCCGAGGACGTCGGCCAGGATCTGCGCCCACATGCGGCCGCGGGCCGCGCCGGCGGTGAAGACGATCTCGTCCGGGACCACGCCCGAGATCTGCGCCAGGATGTCGCGGTGGGCGCGGCTGACATACGCGGCGGCCTCCTGGATCGCGCGGAAGCACTCGTTCTTCCCCGACCGCTCGGGTGCGCCCAGGTCGAATTGCACGAACCCGGGCGAGGCGTGGATCCAGCGCTTGGCGTCCATCACGTTGGAGAAGATCCCGAGCACACCGTTCGCCCCCGGCGGCACGCCGGCCGCGTCCTCGGCAAGGAGGTCGTACACGTCGACCCCGAGCTCGGCGGCGCGGCGCTTGTCGGACGCGCAGAACGCGTCGCGGAACCAGCGCATCGTGAGGCCGGAGTAGAAGCCGATGCCCTCGACCATCCACTGCCCCGGGACGGTGTGGCACAACGTCCGCAGGCGCGCCTCGGGGTCGATCATCGGCTCGGCGAAGAGCATCGTGTGCTGCCAGAACGAGCCGCCGACGACCGTGGTGCGCCCGGGGGTGCGAACGCCGATCCCGAGCAGGCCGAGCTGGGTGTCCGCGCCCCCGGACACCACCGGTGTCCCCGCCGGGATACCCGTCTCGGCCGCGGCCGCAGAGGTGACCGCGCCGATCACCGTGCCGGACTCGCACACCGGGGGGAACAGCGCCGGATCGAGGTCGAGGAGGTCCAGGATCTCGGGCGACCAGTCGCGGGTGGCGAGGTCGAACATGCCCGAGCTCGAGCCGAGCGACGGGTCGGTGGCGAACTCGCCCGTGAGCCGGGTGGCCAGCCAGTCGCCCAGCATGCCGACATGGGCGATCTGCGCGAACACGTCCGGCGCGTTCTGGGCGATCCAGCGAAAGCGGGCCGGCGCGGTGATCGCCACCCAGTCGCCCGCGCGGGCGTAGATCTCGGCGGCCGCTCCCGACCGCACCAGCTCGGTGGCCTGGTCGCCCGCGCGTGAGTCGACGTTCGGACACGCCCAGATCTCGCGCCCTGACCGGTCGTACAGCACCATGCCCTCGCGCATGCTGGTGGCCGAGACGGCGCGGATGGCCGCGGCCGGCGCGCCGGAAGCCGCGATCGCCTCGGCGATGCACGCCCGCACGAGCTCCCAGTTTCTGGTTGTGTCGAACACCTGCGAGCCCGGCACGCCCGGCTCGGGCACATGCGTGTACTCGCGCTGGCCGATCGCGACCTGGTTGCCCTCGACGTCGAAGAGCACAACGCGCACCGACCCCGTGCCCGCATCGATCGTCAGCAGAAGATCAGTCATCGGCCGCCGACCGCACCGTCGGAAGCGGCGGCGGGGCGAGCAGCTTGGACGATGCGCTCACCTGCACCTCCACCCGCATCCGGTCGGTTCGCAGCCACGACCGGTAGCAGTGAAACGGCCGCATCTCGCTGTCCCACGACACCGACTCGATGAAGACGAGTGGCGCGGCCGGCTCGACCTCGAGCTTGCGGCCGAGCCCCTCGCCGGCGACCACGGCCTCCATGAACCGCCGCCCCCCGGCGACCTCGAGATGGTGCTCCTCCTTGAGGCGCTGATACAGCGAGTCGGTGCCGTCCATGCCGAGCACGGTCTGGGCGAGATGCTCGGGCAGGCAGTCGGTGACGACGAGCGCGAGATTGCCGTCGACCGACCGCAGGCGCTCCATCACCACGCCCCGCGAGCCTTCGGGAACCTCGAGGCCGGTGGTCGCCCAGCTCGGAAGCGGCGCGATGTCGCGGCGCAGGATCTGGGACGAGACCGACCTCCCCAGCCGGAACACCTCGTCGTGGAAGAAGCCCTCCTGCGACTGGACGAGCCACATCCGCGGCGCGGCCGCGGCCGCGAACGTGCCGAAGCCCTTGCGCCGGGTCACCAGCCCCTCCTGCTCGAGCCGGGCCAGCGCCTGGCGCACGGTGGTGCGGGAGATGCCGAAGTGCTCGCACAGGGCCGACTCGGAGGCCAGCCGCTCTCCGGCGGGCCACACGCCCTGGGTGATCGCGTGCTCCAGGATGCCGGCGAGCTGAAACCAGTACGGAACCGGCGAGGAGCGGTCGATGCTGCTTTCTGGCAGGGATATCATCCTGTAGTGACAGCGACCCTAGACGACCGTCCGGGCGGTGTCAACTCGCACATGGTGGCGGCCGCCGGCCGGCCTGCTTGACACCATTGGCACGACTCCCTATAGTCGCCGACACGATCTTGCCATCGTGCACGATCTTGCATTCCGTATACCGGCTTTCGTCCAGTAACGCAACTGGGGAGCGTGGAGATACCTATGGATGACAAACCGCATTCAGGTTCGCCGGATTCTGGTTCGCCGGATTTTGTTGAGTCGGCTGGTCAGGTGTATGTGGCGGAGACGGAGCTTCGGCCTGGTGCTGTTGGGTTGACGGGTGCGGTTATGCAGAATATTACGCATATCGCTCCGGCGATTGCTGCGTTCTTTTTCACGGCGACGATTGTGTCGTTGTCGGGTGCGCATGCGCCGTTGGCGTATCTGATCGGGTTCTTGATCGTGTTGGCGTTGGGGATGTGTCTTGTCCAGTTGGCGAAGAAGTTTCCGTCGGCTGGTGGGTATTACACGTATGTGAGTCGTGCGCTTGGTCCCCGGTTGGGGTTTTTGACGGGGTGGATGTTCACGTTTTACTCGCCGATCGTGGCGGGGCCGTTGTTCGCGTATCTGGGCTTCATCCTTGAGGGCGAGTTTCAGACCAACTATGGCTGGACGTGGTTTCACTGGTGGATGCTTGTGATCGTGGGCATCCCGTTGATCGCGCTTGTCGGCTACCTCGGGATCGCGCTTTCGGTACGCGCGATCGTGATCGTGGGAGCGATGGAGTTTCTGATCGTTTTGGGCCTGAGCCTTTGGGGATTGTTCGATCCCGGCCCGGGCGGGTTCACGTTCCGGTCGTTCACGTATGGGTTCAATCCAGGGAATCTGGCCACAGCCACCGGCTTTTCACTCGCGATCGTCCTGACCGTGCAGGGACTGACCGGGTGGGAAGCCGCCGTGCCACTGGCCGAAGAGACCGAAAACCCGCGCCGTAACGTGCCCCGCGCGACCATGCTCTCGATCGCCATCATCGGCACCATGCTCGTCCTGGCGATCTGGGGCCAGGTGATCGGCTGGGGCATCAACAACCTCACCACCCTGCCCGGCTCCAGCGAGCTGCCCGCCCTGGTCATCGCCCACCGCGTCTGGGGCAGCCTGTGGTGGCTCGCCCTGCTGGCCATGACCACCTCGGTCATCGGCGGCAGCCTGGCCGCCCAAAACGTCGCCACCCGGATGTGGTTTGGCATGGGCCGAAGCGGCGTCCTGCCCGCCACCTTCGCCAAAGTCCACCCCACCCGCAAAACCCCCACCACCGCCGTCACCGCCCAATTCATCCTGTCCATGGCCCTCGGCCTGCTCCTGCCCATCTTCCTCAACCCCACCGAAGTGTTCCTGCTCACCGTCGGCTACACCCTCGTCATCGCCGTCATCTGCGTGTACGTGATCGCAAACGTCGCCGTCGTCGTCTACTACTGGCGCGAAGCCCGCGCAGAATTCAACTGGATCCTGCACTTCATCTTCCCCGTCGGCACCAGCATCGTCCTGATCTACTCCGTCTACAAAGCCTTCTACCCCCTCCCCGTCTACCCCTACAACTGGTCACCCTTCATCGTCGCCGCCTGGCTCATCATCGGCATCATCGTCGTCATCGGCATGAACCAACGCGGCAACAAAGACTGGCTCACCAAAGCCGGCGCCATCATCGACGAACGCCTCGAAACCCCCGAAGAACTCGCCACCCAACACCCACACGCGCTCTGAGTTGGAGGTGCTTCACCACCGTCTGATATGAGTCTCGGGCGACGCCGCGGAGAAAGGGGAGCGACCATGGAATTCGGGATCAACCTGAGCTTCGCGCCAAAGCGCTGGCCCGAGCCGGAGGCGTGGGCGCGGATCGTCCGCGAGGACATGGGGCTCGAGAGCGTGCAGTTCAGCTTCGACCTGCTCGACCCGTGGTGGCCCGACCCCACCCGGCTGCGCCAGGCCGAACGCGTGCGCGAGGCGGCCGAAGCGTTCGGCCTTGCGATCCACAGCGCCCAGATCGGGATCGCAAGCTACACCTACAACGGCCTGCTGCATCCGGATCCCGACCTGCGCGCGCTGGCCGTGACCTGGTGGGAGCGGGCGATCGAGGTCGCCGCGGCAATGGGCGCGGGCGCCGTCGGCGGGCCGCTCGGGGCGTTGACGGCCGCGAGCTCGGCGGTCGCCGGTGAGCGTGAGCGCATCCACGCCGAGGTGGTCGCGACCGTCGAGCGGCTGGCCGAGCGCTGCGCCGCCGCCGGCCTGACCGCGCTCCTGGTCGAGCCGACCCCGCAGGGCCGCGAGATCCCGAGCTCGCTCGCCGAGAGCGTGCGGCTCGCGGACGACCTGAACGCCGGCTCGCGGGTGCCGGTGCAGTACGTGCTCGACATCGGACATGCCCTGTACGAGCCGCTGTACGGGCCCGGCGTTCGGCTCGGCGAGTGGCTGGAGGCCCTGGGCGCCCACATCGGGATCCTGCACATCCAGAACACCGACTTCCAGAGCGACTCGCACTGGGGCTGGCCCGACGCCCGCGCGAACTACGACGTCGCGGGGTTCGCCGAGGAGGTCCGCGCAGCCGGCCTGGACTCGGTGCCGGTGTTCCTCGAGGTGTTCTATCCGTTCGAGTCCGCCGACGGGCTCGTCCACCAAAACGCGGTCAGCTCGGTGCAGCACTGCGTCAAGGAACTCGGGCTCGCGCGAGCGCGGTGATGGCAGAGCGCAGCACAGGCGAGGCCCGCCCGATCCCGGCCGGGGCCGATACGGAGCTGCTGGTGGACCTCGCCACCCGGTTCTACGTCGAGGGCCAAACGCAGGCCGCGATCGCGCGGGCCGTGGGGGTCGACCCCTCAACGATCTCCCGGCTCCTGCAGCGGGCGCGCGACGAGGGCATCGTCCGCGTCGAGATCGAGCGCCCCCAGACGCTCGAGCACGAGCTCGCCACCGGCCTGGCCGAGGCGTTCTCGCTCAAGCGCGCCCTGGTGGTGTCCGACGAGCAGCGGCCGGGAGAGGGCGGGGCCGTCGCGCGCGCGGCCGCCGAGTACGTCAACAGCCGCTTTCTCACCGGCAGCCGGGTCGCGGTGTCGTGGGGGCGGATGCTGTCGGCGGCGATCTACCGCCTGCCCGCGCCGGGGTCGGTCTCACATCTGGAGGTCTCGTTGCTGCACGGCGGCGTGGACGAGGGCGGCGCCGGCATCCAGGGGCATGAGCTCGCGCGCCACCTCGCCCTGGTCTATGCCGGCAGCCGGCTCCAGTACCTCCACGCCCCGGTGCTGGTCGACTCGCCCGACATCAAGGAGTCGCTGCTGCGCGACAGCTCGATCCGCGCCGCGCTCGAATCGGCGGCGGCGAGTGACATCGCGCTGGTGGGCATCGGCACGCTGGCCGAGAGCGCGCCCCTGATCCGCTTCGGCCACCTCTCGCGCAACGATCGCAACCTCCTGCTCAAGGGCGGAGCCGTCGGCGATACCGCGACCCGCTTCTTCACGGTCGAGGGCGAGCCGGTGCACGCGCTCGACGACCGCCTCATCGCGGTCGAGTGGTCGGCGCTCGAGGAACTGCCGCTGGTCGTTGCGATGGCGGCAGGCACGGACAAGCGCGACGCCGTGCTGGGAGCGCTGCGAAGCGGACTGCTCGACGTCCTCGTCACCGACGCGCCGACCGCGCATGAGGTGCTGAAGATCGCCCACAACACCTGACACGAGAGGAGCACACGATGACAGATGCGATTCCGCCCGGTGGCCTGCCGATCTCTCAGGTCGCCTGCGTGGTCCGGGATCTCGATGAAGCCCTCGAGCGCTATCACCGCGCGCTCGGCTGGGGGCCCTGGAACATCTACGAGCACGTGCCGCCGGCGCTTCACGACACGCACTACATGGGGCAGCCGGCGGAGTACTCCATGCTCGGAGCCGAGGTCGATACCGGCAGCATCGTCTTCGAGCTGCTGCAGCCGCTCGAGGGGCCGAGTATCTACAAGGACTGGCTCGACACCCACGGCGAGGGGTTGCATCACGTCGCCGTGATGCGCCACACGCCGGAGGAGTCCGACGCGCTCAAGACGTACTACGCCGGCCTCGGCGCGAAGCCGCTCATGGGCGGGCGGATCGGCGAGACGATCGAGTTCTTCTACCTCGATACCGAGCCGATGCTGAAGATCATCGTCGAGTCGGGCAGCGGCCACGCCATCGACCTCAAGCCGGTGCGGCAATACCCGTGACCGAACCACTCCGGATCCTCGCCGCGGGGGACGCGTACGTGACCGCGGACGCGTTCCGGCGGGGCCTCGAGGAGCGGCTCGACCCGAGCCACTCGCTCGAGGTGTTCGAGATCAGCGCCACACGGACGGCGCCCGGGCGGACAGCGTCCGAGCAGCGTCTGCGGGAGTACAGCGGCAGCCCCGACGAGCTGGTCGAGCGGCTGAGCGGGCACGACGTCCTGGTCGTCCACGGCGCACCCGTGAGCGACGCGGTGCTCGACTCGCCCGGCCTGCGGCTGGTGTGCTGCGCACGCGGCGGGCCGGTCAACATCGACTCGGCCGCGGCGGCCGCGCGTGGCATCCCCGTGACGACGACCCCGGGCAAGAACGCCAACGCGGTGGTCGAGCTCACCATCGCGTTTCTGATCATGCTCGCGCGCGGGATCCGCCGCTCCCAGGACTTTCTGCTCGACGGGGGCGCGCTCGGCCAGTCCGCGTTCGAGGGGGCCGAGTTCTTCGGGGTCGAGCTGCAGGGAAGGACGCTCGGGCTGGTCGGCTACGGCCAGGTCGGCCGGAGGGTCGGAGGCGCGGCCAGCGCCCTCGGCATGCGGGTGCGCGCGTACGACCCGATCGTCGCCCCGGCCGACCTCCAAAACGGTGCCGAGAGCGCCTCGCTCGAGCGGCTGCTCGCCACGTCGGACTTCGTGTCGCTGCACGCACGCGCGTCGAGCGAGAACGAGAACATGATCGGGGCGGCCGAATTCGCGGCGATGCAGCCCGGGGCGTACTTCGTCAACACCGCCAGGGAGAGCCTGGTGGACGAGGGTGCGCTGTTTGCGGCGCTGTCATCGGGCCACCTGGCGGGAGCGGCTCTCGACGTGGTGCGCCCGCCGGTCGGCGGGACGCACCCGTTGCTCGAGTTACGAAACGTCGTGCTCACCCCGCACATCGGCGGGGCGACCGCGGAGACGATCGACCGCGGCATCGCGATGATCGCCGACGAGATCGAGCGCTTCGCCAACGGCCGGCCGCTCGGGAGCCCGTTGTGAGGAGCGTTCACCACACATGAGCAGGAGGATCGATGAAACGCCTTGATGAACGAGTGGCCGTGGTCACGGGCGCCGCATCCGGCGTCGGGTTTGGGATCGCCGAGGTGCTCGCGCAGGAGGGGGCGCGCGTCGTCATCGCGGATCTCGATGCCGCCGCGGCCGAGGAGGCGGCGGCGAAGCTTCAGGCCTCGGGGCACACCGCGCTGGCCGTCCGCGTCGACGTGGTCGACCGGGCCGCGGTCGACGGACTGGCGGCCGAGGTGCTGGCCCGCCACGGCCGGATCGACATCATGGCCGCAAACGCCGGTATCTATCCGCCGGTCTCGCTGGACGCGATGCAGGACGCCGACTGGGACCGGGTGATGGACATCAACGTGAAGGGCGCCGTTCACTCGATCCAGGCGTGCCTGCCCGCGATGCGCACACAACGCTACGGCCGGATCGTGCTCACATCGTCGATCACCGGCCCCATCGTGGGAGCGCCGAACCTCGCACACTACGCGGCGTCGAAATCGGCGATGCTCGGGCTGATGCGAAGCGCCGCACTCGAGGTGGTCGGCGATGGGATCACCGTGAACGCCGTCCAGCCCGGGAACGTGCGCACTCCCGGCATCGAGCTGTTCGGCAAGGAGTTCGTCGACGACATGATCGAGGCGATCCCGCTCAAGCGGCTCGCCGAGCCGGCCGACATCGGCTGGGCGGTCAGGTTCCTCGCGTCCGAGGAGGCCGGTTACATCACCGGCCAGACGATCGTGATCGACGGCGGACAGGTGCTTCCCGAGGGGAACATTTAGCGGCTCTTCGGGCCCTGGCGGAGCCTTGACAACCCCCGGGCACTCTGCGATTATCGCCTGACCCGGTGAGCAGACCAGTCCGGAATGCTCGCTCGTTCAGGTCAGCGTGAACGTACCCCGCGCTGGAGAGGAGACGCATGGCCGACGAAGGATCGCATTCAGGTTCGCCGGATTCTGGTTCGCCGGATTTTGTTGAGTCGGCTGGTCAGGTGTATGTGGCGGAGACGGAGCTTCGGCCTGGTGCTGTTGGGTTGACGGGTGCGGTTATGCAGAATATTACGCATATCGCTCCGGCGATTGCTGCGTTCTTTTTCACGGCGACGATTGTGTCGTTGTCGGGTGCGCATGCGCCGTTGGCGTATCTGATCGGGTTCTTGATCGTGTTGGCGTTGGGGATGTGTCTTGTCCAGTTGGCGAAGAAGTTTCCGTCGGCTGGTGGGTATTACACGTATGTGAGTCGTGCGCTTGGTCCCCGGTTTGGGTTTTTGACGGGGTGGATGTTCACGTTTTACTCGCCGATCGTGGCGGGGCCGTTGTTCGCGTATCTGGGCTTCATCCTTGAGGGCGAGTTTCAGACCAACTATGGCTGGACGTGGTTTCACTGGTGGATGCTTGTGATCGTGGGCATCCCGTTGATCGCGCTTGTCGGCTACCTCGGGATCGCGCTTTCGGTACGCGCGATCGTGATCGTGGGAGCGATGGAGTTTCTGATCGTTTTGGGCCTGAGCCTTTGGGGATTGTTCGATCCCGGCCCGGGCGGGTTCACGTTCCGGTCGTTCACGTATGGGTTCAATCCAGGGAATCTGGCCACAGCCACCGGCTTTTCACTCGCGATCGTCCTGACCGTGCAGGGACTGACCGGGTGGGAAGCCGCCGTGCCACTGGCCGAAGAGACCGAAAACCCGCGCCGTAACGTGCCCCGCGCGACCATGCTCTCGATCGCCATCATCGGCACCATGCTCGTCCTGGCGATCTGGGGCCAGGTGATCGGCTGGGGCATCAACAACCTCACCACCCTGCCCGGCTCCAGCGAGCTGCCCGCCCTGGTCATCGCCCACCGCGTCTGGGGCAGCCTGTGGTGGCTCGCCCTGCTGGCCATGACCACCTCGGTCATCGGCGGCAGCCTGGCCGCCCAAAACGTCGCCACCCGGATGTGGTTTGGCATGGGCCGAAGCGGCGTCCTGCCCGCCACCTTCGCCAAAGTCCACCCCACCCGCAAAACCCCCACCACCGCCGTCACCGCCCAATTCATCCTGTCCATGGCCCTCGGCCTGCTCCTGCCCATCTTCCTCAACCCCACCGAAGTGTTCCTGCTCACCGTCGGCTACACCCTCGTCATCGCCGTCATCTGCGTGTACGTGATCGCAAACGTCGCCGTCGTCGTCTACTACTGGCGCGAAGCCCGCGCAGAATTCAACTGGATCCTGCACTTCATCTTCCCCGTCGGCACCAGCATCGTCCTGATCTACTCCGTCTACAAAGCCTTCTACCCCCTCCCCGTCTACCCCTACAACTGGTCACCCTTCATCGTCGCCGCCTGGCTCATCATCGGCATCATCGTCGTCATCGGCATGAACCAACGCGGCAACAAAGACTGGCTCACCAAAGCCGGCGCCATCATCGACGAACGCCTCGAAACCCCCGAAGAACTCGCCACCCAACACCCACACGCGCTGTAGTCTCACAACATGAACGACGTCGATCGCCGGCTCGAGATTCCCCGTCGCATGATCGGGCGTCCGCGGGACGCACCGGTGACGCCGGCGCTGATTCTCGATCTGCCCACCGTCAGGAAGAACATCGCGGAGATGGCGCGGCGAATGGACGGGGTGCATGCGGACCTGCGGCCGCACGCGAAGATCCACAAGAGCCCGATCCTGGGCAGGATGCAGCTGGACGCCGGCGGGATCGGCCTGACGACGGCGACGATCTGGGAGGCCAGCGTCATGCTCGAGGCGGGGCTGCCGGAGCTCCTGGTCGCAAACGAGGTCGTGGGACCGGTCAAGGCGGCCGAGGCCGCGCGTGCGGCGGGCCTCGGCGAGCTGACCCTCGCGGTCGAGAGCGCATCGAATGCGACCGAGCTCTCGGAGGCCGCGCAGGCCGCCGGGACCCAGATCAACGTGATCGTCGACGTCGACGTTGGACAGCACCGGGCCGGCGTTCGCTCGGCCGCCGACGGCGTCGCGCTGGGAACCCTGATCGACAGCGCGCCGGGCCTGAGGCTCAAGGGCCTTCTGGGGTACGAGGGCCACTGCATGCTCGAGCCCGACCGCGAGCTGCGGATCACCAAGGCGCGGGCGGCCAACGACGTCCTGACCGGGGTCGCCGACGAGTTCGACCGGCACGGCCTGAACACCACGATCATCGCCGGCGGCGGGCTGGGGACGTGGGACATCACCGGTGCCAACCCGCGCATCACCGAGATTCACGCCGGTTCGTACATCTTCAGCGATGCCTTTCACCGCACGCTCGTGCCCGGGTTCGATCCGGCCCTCACCGTGCTGTCATCGGTGATCTCACGCCACGGCGACCTGGCCGTGCTCGACGCGGGGCGCAAGTCGATCGGAATCGACCGCACTCCGCCCGAGGTGGTCAGCGGCGAGGGTGTGCTCAGGTACGAGTACGGAGTGCCGTTCATTCACGAGGAGCACATCGGCCTCGAGCTCGCGGCGGACTCGACGCTCGCCGTCGGTGACCGGGTCGAACTGATGCCCGGGTACGCCCCGACGACCGCGAACTTCTACGACTTCTACCATGTCGTCGAGGACGGCGTGGTGATAGATGTCTGGCCGATCATGGCCCGGTACGGAAGCGCAACGTCCGGCGTCGGACCATACGGATTCTGAGCCGAAGCTAGGCGGCGCCGACGGCGCGGTAGCGCCGGGCGAGCTCTTCGATGTGCTCGCGCATCAACCGGGCGGCGCGATCGGGATCGCGGTCGCGGACGGCCTCGAACAGGCCGCGGTGCTCCTGCAGGTCCCACTCACCGAACCCGTCGAGACCGTAGACACGCGGCCCGCGCTCGATCATGAGTGACACAAACGACTGAATCATCGCGGCCAGCACCTCGTTGTGCGCGGCCTCCGCGAGCAGCACGTTGAACGACGCGGCGACGTCGACCAGCGCGCCGATCTCACCCTTCAGCCGCTCCTCCTGCACCACCAGCGCAGCCGAGAGCCGGGCGAGGTCTTCGTCGGTGCGGCGGCGGGCGGCCAGCCGCGCGACCTCGACCTCGACGATCAGCCGCGCCTCGACGAACTCGTTGGTAACGCCACGTTCGAGCGCCGCGGTGATCGCGGACGGCTCACTCACCTGCCCCGGATCGCCGGTGACAAATACGCCCTGGCCGTGGCGGATCTCGACGATCCCGAGCATCGCGAGGCCGTTCAGCGCCTCCCGCACCGTGGAGCGGCCGACGCCGAGATCCTTCGTCAGTTCACGCTCCGAGGGAACCTTGGTTCCGGGGGGAAGGTCGCGTATCGCCGCGAGCAGTTGTTCGGCCACGGTCTCGGTGAGCTTCCGCCGCGGTGCCGGCGAAAGCGCGAGCTTGGAATTCGGCTCCTGCATTTGCATAGGATAGACCAGGGGTGCTCTTGGAAACGGTCCCGTGGTGTGCTACGTTGAGCGGGTGATCAGACCAGAGGCTCGAAGCCTCGCCGTGACCGGTCCTCTCACCGGCGGCGGACAGGGCAATGGAGGTTAGATGATCCCTCGTCACATCACGGTTGGGCCCGGGTCGACCATGGGTACGGGCGAACCCGTGATCTCCGACGCCGCGCAGTTCGGCGACCTTGTCTACATGTCCGGGCGGGCCGCCGGTCGACCCTGCCACGCTGAAGGTCATCGAGGGCGGATTCGACGCCCAGGCGCACTCCGTGCTGGCCGACATCGACCGGGTGCTCGCGGCCGCCGGATCGTCACGGCGCGATGGTGATACGGGTCGAGTGCTTCCTCGCCGATCCCGCCGGACTTCGCGGCCTGGAACCGGATCTGGTCGCGAGTACTTCGCGCCGCCGCGGCCCGCCCGCACCACGGTGGTCGCGGGGTTCGCCGTCCCCGGCATCCTGATCGAGCTGCAGGTGACCGCCGGCGATCGACCGGGAGCGCATCGGCGTGAGCGGCAAGCACGTCGTCGTGGTCGGCGCCGGCGTGGCGGGGCTGTGCTGCGCCTACTACCTCCGGCGCAGGGAGTACGACGTCACCGTGATCGAGAGCAACCGCATCGGCAGCGGGGCCTCGCTGCGAAACGGCGGCTGGCTGTGTCCGGCGCAGGCGGGCCCGCTGCCCGAGCCCGGGCTGACGCTGTACGGGATGCGGGCGCTGTTCGACCGCGACTCGGCCCTGTACTTCAAGCCGAGCGAGCTCAACCGGCTCGCGCCGTGGCTGCTGCGGTTCTGGACGTACTGCAACGAGCGCGACCACGCCGACGGCACCGCCGCCATCGCCCGGCTCGGCCACGACGTGTTCGACCTGATCGAGGAGATGAGCGCCGACGGGGTCGAGTTCGAGCTGCACAAGCAGGGGATGGTGTACGCCGCCCGCAGCGCCGAGGACGCGCGCGCCGAGCTCAAGAAGCTGGCGCCCATGCGCGACCTTCGGGTACGACCTGCCGGACGACGTCATCACCGGCGCCGAGCTGCACGAGCTCGAGCCGGCGCTGTCGCCCGAGGTGACCGCAGGATTCCTCGTGCAGCCAGCACTGGCACGTGCGGCCCGACACGCTTCACCGCCGGGCTCGCCGCGGTGCTGCGCCGCGACGGCGTCGAGATCCACGGAGGGCGCGGAGGTCTTCGAGCTGGTGCGCGACGGGCGAACCGGCTCGACCACCGTGCGCACCGCGGCCGGCGACTTCGCCGCCGACACGGTGGTGCTCGCGGCCGGATCGTGGACGACGCCGCTCGCGCGGACGATCGGGATCTCGCTGCCGATGGAGGCCGGGCAAGGGCTACAGCTTCTCGGTGCGGCCGACGGTCATCCCCGAGCACGCGGTGCTGCTCGTCGACGTCCACGTCGGCTGCACGCCGTACGGCGATCGCATCCGGATCGGCGGCACGATGGAGTTCAGCGGCATCAACAACCGCCTCGACCGCCGCCGGATCGACTCGATCGTCGCCGGCGCCACGCGGTCGTTCCTGCCGTTCATCACTCCCGAGATCGAGGACGTAGTGGGCGGGCATGCGCCCGATCACGGCCGACGGGCTGCCGGTCCTCGACCGCGCCGGGGCGCTCGAGAACACCTACATCGCCACCGGCTACGCGATGCAGGGCGTCACGCTCGGCGCCGACCGTCCGGCCGCGCGATCGCCGAGCTGATCGCGACGGGCACGCGCCCCGCCGCTGCTGGAGCCGTTCCGGCTCGACCGCTTCGGGCGGGTGCCGCTGTCCGGGCGGTGCGACGCCGCACCACGAGACCCACGCGGCGCGCATGAGCACCGACCGCCGCGGCTGCGCGTCGCGATCATCGGCTCCGGCAACATCGGCACCGACCTGATGATCAAGGTCGAGCGCAGCCCGCTGCTGGAGCTCGTGGGCGTGGCGGGCATCGACCCGGACTCCGAGGGGCTGCGCAAGGCGCGCGAGCACGGGCCACATCGCCACCCACGACGGGCTGCGCCGGCCTGCTCGAGCTGGTCGACGACATCGACCTCGCCTTCGACGCGACCTCCGCCGGCGCCCACCCCGAGCACGCGCGGCTGCTGGCCGAGCGCGGGATCCGCAGCGTCGACCTCACCCCCGCCGCGCTCGGCCCGGCGGTGGTGCCGCCCGGTGAACCTGTCCCAGCACCGCGACGCGCCCGAGGTCAACCTGATCACCTGCGGAGCCCAGGCGACGATCCCGATCGTCGCCGCGATCTCGCAGCGTTGCGGACGTCGCCTATGCCGAGACCGTCTCGACCGTCTCGTCGCGGTCGGCCGGGCCCGGCACGCGCCAGAACATCGACGAGTTCACGACCTCGACGGCGCGCGGCGCTCGAGACGATCGGCGGCGCCCGCGAGGCGAAGGCGATCATCATCCTGAACCCCGCCGACCCGCCGATCATGATGCGCAACACGATCTACGCCGAGGTCGGCGATGCCGACCCGGAGGCCATCGCGGACGCGCGTCGCGGCCGCCGTCGCAGGCGGTCGCCGTGTACGTCCCCGGATACCGGCTCACCTCGGCCTCCGCTGCATCGCCGACGGGCTGGCGACGGTGATGATCGAGGTCGAGGGCGCGGGCGACAACCTGCCCGCCTACGCCGGCAACCTCGACATCATGACGTCGGCCGCCGTCCGCGTGGCCGAGCTGCACGCCGAGGCGGCCGCGTGAGCGCGCGGTCGGCCGTCAGGATCGTCGACACGACGCTCCGCGACGGCTCGCACGCGATCGCGCACCGGTACCGCGTCGATCAGGTACGGACGGTCGGCGCAGCGCGCTCGACCGCGCCGGCGTGTGGGCGATCGCGGTCGGCCACGGCGACGGCCTCGGCGCGAGCTCGATCCAGTACGGCCGCCCGCTGCACTCCGACGCCGAGCTGCTCGCGGCCGCCGCGAGCGTGGTGCGAGCGCGCGCAGATCGCCATCGCGATCCTGCCCGGGAGTCGGCACCAAGAGCGACCTCGAGAGCGCCCGCGACGCCGGCGCCATCGGTGGCGCGCGTCTCGACCGTGTGCACCGAGGCCGACATCGGCGCTGCAGCACCTCGGACTGGCGCGCGAGCTGGGGATGGCCGCCCACAGCCATCTGAACACCGCCCATCTGCTCGATCCCGCCGGGATGGCCGAGGCGGCCGCGGATCGTCGCCGACGCGGGCAGCCAGGGCGTCTACATCGTCGACTCGGCCGGCGCGTTCCTGCCCGACGACGTCCGCCGCCGGATCGCCGCGCATGCGCGAGGCGCTGCCCGACGAGGTCGCCGTCGGCATCCACGAGCACAACAACCTGTCGCTCGCCGTCGCCAACTCGCGCCGCCGCGATCGAGGAGGGCGCGACGCTGGTCGACACCTCGCTGGCGGGCCTCGGGGCCGGGCGCCGGCAACACCCAGACCGAGGCGCTCGTGGCGGTGCTCGAGCGGATGGGCATCGCGACCGGGATCGACCTGTGGGCGCTGCAGGACGTCGCCGACGAGGTCGTCCGCGGCGAGATGATGCAGCGGCCGATCGTGATCGACCGGCTGACGGCGACGATGGGCTACGCGGCCGTTCCGGCGAGCTACCTGCTGCACGCGATCCGCGCCGGCGAGCGGTTCGGCCTCGACCCGCGCGAGATCATCGTCGAGCTCGGCAGGCGCAAGGTCGTCGTCGGCCAGGAGGACGTGATCATCGGCATCGCCGCCGAGCTGGCGGCCGAGACGCACCGCGGTGATCACCGGTTGTCCTCGACGACGACCCCACCGGCACGCAGGCGATGGCCGGCGTCTCGGTGGTGCTCGACTGGTCGGACGGCGCGAGGTGCTGGCGGGCCGTTGCACCGGCGACCGGGCGGTGCACGTGCTCACGAACTCGCGCGCTCTACGACGGCGCGAGGCCGCGGCGGCTGGTCGCGTCGGCGGCCGCGCCGCGCCGCGCGCCGCTATCCCCGCGCGCGGCGTCGTGCTGCGCGGTGACAGCACGCTGCGGGCCCACGTCTGGGAGGAGTACGCGGCGGTGCGGACGCGCGATCGCGCGCGGGCCGCGAGAACGTGCCGCTGCTGCTCGTCCCGGCGCTGCCCGCGGCCGGACGGGTGACGGTCGGCGGAGTCCACCTGCTCGAGCGCGACGGCCGGCGCGTGCCGCTCGACCAGCACCGAGTACGCGCGCGACGGCGATCTCGCCTACGCGAGCGCGCGACCTCGCGCGCTGGGCCGAGGAGCGCAGCGGCGGCCGGCTGGCCGCCGGCGGACGCGACGAGCGTCCCGCTCGATGTCTGCGGCAGCCGACGGGGGCGACGCGAGGTGGCGGCGGGCGCTCGCCGGACGGCCGCCGCGCGCGCCCGTCCGGCGGTGGTCGTGCCCGACGCCGAGACGGACGCCGATCTGCACACCATCGCCCGCGGCCTGCGCAGGCGCCGGGGATGCGGGCGTGCCGGTGATCGTGCGCTGCGCCCCGGCGTTCGCGGCGGTGCTGACCGGCTCGCGGCGACCGGGCTCGCGCCGCTCGCCCGCCGGCGAGCGCGGCGTGCTCGTCGTGTGCGGCTCGTTCGTCGCCGACCACGACCGAGCAGCTCGAGCGCGCTCGAGCAGTGGCAGCCCGGGGGTCGCAGGTCGACTAGCCGGGTGGCCGCACTCGCGCGGCGATGCCGGGGAGGACGAGGTCGAGCGCGTCGCCGACGCGGCCCGGCGGCGGATGCGCGAGCGGCGGTCTCGCGGTGGTCGCGACCGATCGTGAGCGCGATCCGGCGCTGCGCGATCCGGACAGCCAGCGGCGGATCGCCACCGCCCTGGCGCAGGTCGCGCGGCGCGTCCGCGCCGGCGTCGTGATCGCCAAGGGCGGGATCACGTCGGCGGTCACCGCCCGCGAGGGGCTCGGCGCGCGCGTGGCCCGCGTGGTCGGGCCGATCGCTGACCGGCGTCGCGCTGTGGCGCCTCGCCCGACGGCACCGACTACGTCGTCGTCCCCGGCAACGTGGGCGGCCCCGACCTGCTGGTCGACCTCGTCGCGGCGATCGCCCCGAAACCGCGTGCGACGCGCAGAGCCGTGCTGACGCCCGTTCGCCGAGCTGCTGGCCGCCCGCCGCGCCGGTGCCGCCGTCGGGGCGTTCACGTGCTACGACACTCGAGACGGCCGCGGCGGTGCTCGACGGCCGCCGCGGCGACGGGGAGAGGGCGTGATCCTGCTGATCGGCGGCGAGGTGTTCACCGACCGGCACGGGCGGCTGCTGCTGGCCGCGCTGCTCGCCGTGCGCCGAGGCGCTCCGACGCGCGGGTGTGCGTGCAGCTCGACCATTGCGACGACCTGGCCGTGATCCGGGCCGCCTTCGAGCAGGGCGCCGGCGCGGTGATGGCCGACGGATCGGCGCGCCCGTTCGACGCAGAACGTCGCAGTTCGTGCGCAGCGCGGTCGAGCTCGCGCGCGCACACGGGGGCGGGGTGGAGTGCGAGCTGGGGGGCATCGCCGGCGACGAGGACGTGGCCGAGGCCGTCGCCGCCGGGGCGCTGACCGATCCCGCCCGGGCGGTCGGACTTCATGCAGAGGCGGGGGCGGACTGCCTCGCCGTCTCGATCGGAAACGTGCACGGTGTCTACCGCGACCCGCCCGACCTCGACTGGGACCGGCTCGACGACATCCATCGCGCGTCGACCGCACCCGCTCTCGCTGCACGGCGCATCCGGCATCCCCGAGCCCCTGCTCGAGCGCGCGCTGCGAGCGGGGATCGCCAAGGTGAACATCAACACCGAGCTGCGCCAGGCGTACCTCGCCGCGCACCGGCGAAACGCTGCCGCAGGCACTCCCCGGCGCGCGCGTCGCCGCCCTGCACGCGGCCCAGACCGAGGCGGTCAGGCGGGTCGTCGACGAGAAGCTCGCGATCCTGGCCGGCGGCGGGCCGCGGTGATCCGACGGCTCGACCACGTCGCGATCGCGGTGGCCGACACCGACATCGGCGCTCGCCTACTTCCGCGACCGGCTCGGCCTGCGCGGTCGTCGCTGTCGACCACCCGCCCGAGGTGCCGGTCAAGCTGACCTATCTCGACCTCGGCAACACCTATCTGCAGCTGGTCGAGCCGCTCGACCCCGAGCACCCGCTCGACGCGTGGCTCGCGGAGCACGGCGACGGGTTTCACCACATCTGTTTCGGGGCCGACGACGTGATCGCCGAGCTCGAGCGCCTGGGGCCGGAGGAGGCGAGCCGCTCCCGATGGGCAGCGGGCGCGGCCGGCCCGCCGGGTTCGTGGCCGGCCCGCTCGCGCATGGAACCCGGATCGAGTGCACCAGCTTCAACCACGCAGAGGACGTCGACCGGGTGGCGGGCTGGCTGAAAACGAGTGAGGAGGATGAACATGGGACTGACGCATCGACTTGAGGGCAGGCGTGCGGTCATCACGGGTGCCGGCTCCGGCATGGGTCTCGCAGCCGCGCGGCTGTTCGCAGCCGAGGGCGCCAGGGTGGCGTTGCTGGACGTCAATCCGGACTCGGTCACGGGGGTGGCCGCGGAGCTCGAGGGCGCCATCGCGGTGCCCGCGGATGTCAGGGACGAGGGCCAGGTGGAGGCCGCATTCCAGACCGCGATCGATGCGTTCGGCGGGCTGGATACGGTGGTGGCGAACGCCGGTGTGCAGCTCGCCGGCGAGGACGATCGCGCCGACCGGCTGTCGCTCGAGGTGTGGCGGCGGACGGTTGACATCAATCTCACCGGCCAGTTCCTGGCGTGCAAGTACGGGTTGCGAGCACTGCTCCAGAACGGCGGTGGAGCCGTGGTGTGCACCGCATCGCCGACGGGCCAGTACGGCGTCGCGACCGGCTATGACGCCTACAGCGCCAGCAAGGGCGGGGTGTACGGCCTCATCCGGGTGATGGCGGCCGACTACGCGCAGTTCGGCATCCGCGTCAACGGCGTCATCCCGGGATACATGCACACGCCGATGACGAACTGGGTGGATGCCGAGGAGGAGCGGCGCCTGCTCCGGTCGGTGCCCCTCGGCCGGGCGGGACGTGCCGAAGAAATCGCCCCGGTGATGCTGTTTCTGGCGTCCGACGAGGCCTCGTTCGTGACGGGCGCCGTCTGGGCCGCCGACGGCGGCATGACCGCCGTCTGATGTGAAACCGTCCATCTGAAAGGAGTCGCCTCATGAGCGATGTGAAACGCACAGCTCCCAACGTCTCGCTGGCCGAGTTCGAGGCGATCTACGAGTCGGTGAAGAACTGGGGCCGGTGGGGCGACGATGACGTCATGGGCACGCTCAACCTGATCACGCCCGAGCACGTCCGCCGCGCCTGCGCAACCGTTACCGAGGGCCGCCACGTGTCGATGGCGATCCCGATCAACACGGTCGCTGGACCCGACAATCCGAGCCCCGCGATCCATCACATGACCCAGATGCACGACATCGACATCAACTCCGGCAAGCTGCGCTTCGCGATGGACTTCCTCGGGATGGAGTGCCATGGCGATTGCCATACCCACATCGATGCGCTGTGCCACATCTCCTACGACGGCAAGCTGTACAACGGGCTGCCGGCTGACGAGGTCACGAGCCGCGGCTCGCGCGTGCTCTACATGGACCACTACGCGCACGGCATCGTCGGGCGCGGGGTGCTCCTGGACGTGCCCCGCCACCGCGGCGTGCCGTGGCTCGAGCCGGGCGAGGCCGTGACCCGGGCGGAGCTCGAGGCGGTCGAGGAGGCCCAGGGCGTCCGGCTCGGCGAGGGCGACCTGCTCGTCTTCCGCACCGGCCACCACGCCCGCCGGCTCGCGGTCGGAGGCTGGGACAACGGCTACGACGGCGAGGGCAAGGCCGGCCTCCACGTCGACACCATCCCGTGGATGCACGAACGCGGGATCGCCGGCTTCCTGCCCGACGGCGACGGCGAGACGGTGCCGAGCACGGTCGACGGCATGCTCTACGTGATCCACCCGCTGCAGGTGACGGCCATGGGGATGATGGTCTCCGACAGCCTGCAGCTCGAGGACATCGCCCGGGCCTGTGACGAGATCGAACGCTGGGAGTTCATGGTCACGATCGGATCGCTTCGGATCGTCGGCGGCACCGGCGCGCCCTTCAACCCGATCGCGATCCTGTGAGCACGCCGACCGACACGAACGGCGGCGATATGACGGGCGCGGTCGCGCTCGTCACGGGCGGCGGCACCGGTATCGGCGCCGCCACAGCGCGGCTGCTGGCGCGCAAGGGCCTGCAGGTGGTGATCGTCGGCCGACGGGCCGAGCTGCTCGCCGAGGTGGCGGGGAGCTCGAGTGCGATCACCGCCATTCCCGCCGACCTCGGCGAGGCCGATGCGCCGCACCGGATCGTGGCCGAGGTGACCGACCGCCACGGCCGGCTCGACGTGCTGGTCAACTGCGCCGCCGTGATCCGCAACCATCCGGTCGCCGAGTACACGCTGGCCGAGATCGACCAGCACCTGGACGTCAACATCCGGGCGCCGTTCCTGCTCACGCAGGCGTCGCTGCCGGCGCTGACCGCAGCGCCCTACGGCTCGATCGTGAACATCAGCTCCTCCTCGGGCACCATCCTGCGGTCTGGGCAGTCGCTCTACGGCCTCACCAAGGCTGCGCTCGAATACTTCACCCGGTCGATGGCGGGCGAGCTGGCCCCGGTGGGGATCCGCGTCAACGGCATCGCACCCGGGCCGATCGACACGCCGATTCACGAGACGTGGGCCGACGACCTGGAGGAGGCCTATCGCTGGCTGGCGTCCCAGGTGCCGCTCGGCCGGATCGGCGTCGCCGACGAGATCGCCAACTGGATCTGGCTGCTGGCGAGCCCCGTGGCGTCGTTCGTGACCGGCGTGGTGATTCCCGTCGACGGAGGCCAGGCGCTCGACATCGTGTGACGCTCAGCCGTCCCCGGGAAACTCGACGTCCTCGGCCTCGAGCGCGATCCCGAGCGTCTGGCCGCCGTCGACGACCAGCGTCTGGCCGGTGATGTAGCCGGCCTCGTCGGAGGCCAGGAAGCGGACGGTGGCGGCAATGTCAGGCGGCTCGCCGAAGCGACCGAGCGGGATCGTCTTCAGGTACTGCGGCCCGATCACAGGGTCCTCGATCACGAATTTGGCGATGCGGGTGTTCACGACCCCCGGTGCGACGGCGTTGACGCGGATCCCGAGCGGCCCCAGATCCATCGCGGCCGAGCGGACGAACGCGTCGACACCGCCCTTGGAGGTGTTGTAGACCGACATTCCGCGCTCGACGTGGAAGCCGTTGATCGACGAGGTGACGACGATCGCGCCGCTGCCGCGCGCCGCCATCGGCCGGCCCGCCTCCTGGGTGCACAGAAAGACGCCGGTGAGGTTGACGTCCAGGATGTGGTGCCAGGTCTCGTCGTCCAGCTCGAGCAGCGGCTTCACGGCGGCGATGCCGGCGTGGGCGACGCACACGTCGATGTGGCCGGCGGCCGCGAGGCAGGCCTCGACCGCGGCATGGACGTCCGCCCGGCGGCTGACGTCTCCCGCCACAGGGATCGCCCGGGCGCCGAGCCCGGCGGCGGCCCGTGCGAGCTCGTCGCCGTCGAGATCGAACATGACCACCGTCGCGCCCTCGTTGTGAAAGCGAGTCGCGATGGCAAGTCCCATCCCCCGGGCAGCCCCGGTGACGACGATCCCCTTGTCCGTGAATCCACTCATGTCATCTCCTCGGTCCCGCGGTGATCCGCGCGGCCAAGCCTACGCGCCGCGGAGAGGGGTAGGGGGGTGTGGGGGAGTTGGAGGGTGGGGGGCGGGTAGCCTGGTGCGCCGTTCTGATTGCCGACGTGCGCGGCTATACGCGGTTCACGCGCGAACGGGGTGACGAGGCGGCGGCTGACCTGGCGAGCGATTCGCCGACGTCGCGCGAGGGGGTTGGCGTGCCACGGCGAGGTCGTCGGGTTGCGCGGCGATGAGTTGGCGGCAGCGTTTGGTTCTCCGAGGCTGGCCCTCCGCTGCGGTGATGTTGCACGCCGGTTGGCAGACGAGGTGCGGGCCGACCGTCTCGACTTTGCTGGTGGGGATCGGCGTGGATGCGGGCGAGTCGGTGCCGGTCGAGGACGGCTACGCGGCGCCGCGCTCACCTGGCCGCGCGACTGTGCTCGCTCGCCAAGGCCGGCGAGGTGCTGGTCAGCGACACCGTTGAGCACTGGCGGACGCCAGCCGAGATCACGTTCAAGGATCGGGGGCGGCGGCGCGTCAAAGGTATCGAACACGCCGTCCACCAGGGGGGGGGGGAGAGGTGGAAGGGAGAGGGGTGGCGAGGGTGGTGTGTGGTGGGCGTGCATAGCGAGCGCAGCGGCCAAGCGTGGGGTGGGTAGGGAGTGGGGAGATGAGTAGAGGTGCGGTGGGAGAGTAGCGTGCGGGAGCGGGTGTAGCGGAGGTGGGGGTATGGGTGGGGAAGAACAGATCGACAGTGGGGCCGATCAAAGACGAAGGTGTGGATGGATGGGATGAGCGCGCCGCCTACGGAGCGGGCAGCTGGGCTACGACGGTCGACGGCAGGCGCGCATCGATCCGACCTCCGAAGTCCGAGCCAGCGACCTCGCTCCCCCATGTCCAAACGCCCAAAGAGCGCGGTGAGATGCAGGAGCCGTCAACTGGGCGGATCGCGGTCGCCGACGGGAGCGTATGGATCGGGAGGGCGATGCCGGCGACGAGCGATCTGGTGTGCGTGGCAGTTCAACCCGCGTAGCTCGAATCCCCACGCGCGTCCACACGACCCACGTCCCAGCGACCGAATTGTCCATGGCGCAGGCCAACTGGTGGCACGGCCGGGACGTGGCCGAGTCTCGGCGTGGAGATCAACCCGAACACCCGGGGGGATCGACCGCGGACGGGCCGGCGGGATCTATCCCCAGGTGCGGCATGACCGGCCGACGGCACGCCTGGCGTGTCGGCGGCCCCGGAACCCACCGCCGGCCTGGCCCGAATGGAGCCCCGGGCCGGGGGTCCGCCGAGCGCGGGGCGGCCGATGTCATCGAGGTGGCGGATACCTGGGTCACGAACGACGGTGGCACCGTCGTAGAGATAAACCCGAACACCCGAAGGGAGACGATACACAACGGCCACCACGGGGGGGGAAAAGAAGGGGGGGGGGCCGTGTGATGACGCGCACACAGTGCCCATCGCAACGCGCACAGACGGTGACGCGGTTCGTTCGTAGCGTTCACACCACCACAAAAAAGGAGGCACGACATGGCAGCCACTGCACGACAATTGCGACGACTCCGGCGAAGGCTCATTCTTGCGGGCGTACTTGCCGCGGCGTTCACGGCCCTGGTCACGCCGGCCGCCCAGGCGTACCCGGCCGGACTCAACCCCTCCCAGGGTCGCACGACCGGGATCCAAACGATCGTCCATCGCGTGACCGTTTCCAGCCCGAGCGGGTTCTCGTGGAGCGACGCGGGCGTTGGAGCCGCCGTCGCCACCATTACGGTCGTCCTGCTCACAGGCGCGATCCAGGCCACGCGCACGCGCCGGCACCTGCCGACGCAGCAGGCATAGGAACGTCGCAGCGTCTCCCAGCAGAAAGGAGCGGCCCAGCATTGGGGGGCCGCTCCTCTCGTGTGCATCCGTGCGCGGCCGGCGGTGAGGCACGCACAACCGCACGAGGGGCCGGTCGAAACCGGCCCCTCTGTCCGAGGTACCCACGCGATCCGGCCGAGCCTTCCTCGGTACTCGGCGCCGATCGGGGTGTCATCAGGGTAGGGCGGTGCCGCCCCCCGGTCAGCGACGTCGGTCACGCTCCCCGGGTGACACCCATCACATGCGCTGAGGCTGTGCTATACACGCCGCGATGCCGGACGACGCCCTGCCCACCGTGACGCCCGAGCTGCGGGCGCTGCGCGAGCGTTATGCGGCGTTCATGGAGGAGCACGTCTATCCGAACGAGCGGGCGTTCGCGGCCGACGACGACACCTCGGATGCGCTCATCGCCACGCTGCGGGGGCGGGCCCAGGCGGCCGGCCTGTGGGCGCCGCACATCGGCCCTGAGGCCGGCGGCACCGGGCTCGGCTTCCTCTCCTACGCCTTTCTGAACGAGGTCATCGGCCGCAGCTACTGGGGCCAGCTCGTCTTCGGGTGCCAGGCACCGGACGCCGGGAACAGCGAGATTCTGCACACATTCGCCACACCGGAGCAGCGGCGCGAGTGGCTGGCCCCGCTCGTCGCCGGCGACGTGCGCTCGTTCTTCGGCATGACCGAGCCCGAGGTCTCCGGCGCCGACCCCACCGGCCTCGAGTGCCGCGCATCCAGAGACGGCGGCGACTGGGTGATCGACGGCCACAAGTGGTTTTCGACCGGGGCGGACGGATCCGCATTCGGCATCGTCATGGCGGTGACCGATCCCGAGGATGCACCGCACCGGCACATGTCCATGATCATCGTCCCCACCGGCGCGCCGGGCGTCGAGGTCGTCCGCAACATCGAGGTCTTCGGGCACGCGCGGCCGCGGCTGGAACTCGCACTGCGAGGTGCGCTTCGACGAACGTGCGCGTCCCGGCCGAGAACCTGCTCGGAGAGCGCGGCGCCGGCTTCGCGATCGCACAGCAGCGGCTCGGGCCCGGCCGCATCCACCACGCCATGCGCTGGCTCGGTCAGATGCAGCGCGCGTTCGACCTGATGTGCTCGTACAGCCTCAGCCGCTCGGCCTTCGGCGGCCCGCTCGCCGACAAGCAGACGGTCCAGGCCTGGATCGCCGACTCCGCCGCCGAGATCACCGCCTGCCGGCTGATGACGCTCGACGCCGCGCGCAAGATCGATCGGGGCGAGCGGGCGCGCGTCGAGGTGTCGGCGCTGAAGTTCTTCTCGGCGCAGGTGTTGCACAACGTCATCGACCGCGCGGTGCAGACGCACGGCGCGCTGGGCGTGTCGGGCGACTCGCCGCTCTCGGACATGTATCTCAGCGCCCGCTTCGCACGCATCTACGACGGCCCGGACGAGGTGCACCGGATGGTCGTGGCCCGCCGGATCCTCGAGACGTATCGATCGGGCGATGGCTGGAGCTTCGAGTAGCACGGCGCCGCTCGACCTCGCCGCGGTCGCGGCGTTCTGCGACGTCCGCGGGATCGGCTCGGGCCCGGTGCGCGCGGAGCGGCTCGGTGACGGCCACTCCAACCTGACGTTCCTTGTGGAACGCGGCGACCTGCGGTTCGTGCTGCGGCGGCCGCCGCCACCGCCGCTGCCGCCGTCGGCTCACGACATGCTGCGCGAGAGCACGATCGTCGCCGGCCTGCACCGGGCCGGCGCGCGTGTGCCGGAGGTGCTTGCGGTGTGCGCCGACCCCGCCGTCCTGGGCGTCCCGTTCTACCTGATGACGCTCGCCGGCGGCCTCGCCCTCGACACGCATCTGCCGCCCGCGGTCGACGACCCGCAGGAGCGCGCCCGGCTCGGACGCGACGTGGTCGACGCCCTGGTCGAGCTGCACGAGATCGCGCCGAGCGCCGCCGGGCTCGAGTCGATCGGCCGGCCCGACGGGTACCTCACCCGCCAGGTGCGGCGGTTCATGGGCCTCTGGGAGGTGAACAGGACACGAGATCTGCCGCTGGTCGCCGAGGTCGGAGCGGCCCTGGCCGCCACGGTTCCCGAATCGGGGCCGGCGACGATCGTGCACGGCGACTACCGCGTCGGGAACCTGCTCGTCGCCATGGATCCGCCCGCGCGGATCACCGCGATCGTCGACTGGGAGCTCGCCACCATCGGCGATCCGCTGGCCGATCTCGGCTACCTCGTGTCGGCGTACGTCGACCGCGATGTGCCGCCCGGCGAGGGCATACTCGCCCTCTCGCCGGTCACGCGCGAGGCCGGGTTCCCGACCCGCTCGGAGCTCGCCGCGCACTACGCGGCCCGCAGCGGCCGGCCCGTCGAAAGGCTGGCCTGGTACGAGGCGCTCGCCCACTGGAAGGCCGCGATCTTCTGCGAGAACATGTATCAGCGCTACCTGGCCGGCGAGCGCACGGACGACTTCGCACGGCTGATGGAGGCCGGCGTCCCGGCGAAGCTCAGGTCGGCGGCGGCCGCTCTCCGCCGGTACCAGAACGGCTCGGAGTAGGATCAGGCCGCCGGATGCCGCCGACCGCGTCATACTCGCCGCTCAGCCCGCTGAACGCCCTCCTGCACGCGGGATCCGTCTGGGGTGAGCGCCCGGCCGTCCGCTGGGACGACTGGAGCGTGACGTATCGCGAGCTCATCGATCGGTGCGCGCGCGTCGCCGGAGTGATCGCCGAATCCGGTATCGAACCCGGAGAGCGGGTGGCCGCACTGCTTCCGAACGTGCCCGAATTGCTCGAGATGCACTTTGCGGCGCCGGCCGCACGGGCGGTGTTCGTGCCCATCAACGTCCGCGTCTCGGCAACCGAGCTGGCCTACATCCTGGAGCACGGCGACGCCCGGCTGCTCGTGACACATCCCAGCCTCGCCGAAACGGTGGAGGAGGCCGTCGCAACGCTCGCGCATCCGCCACAGGTGATCATGACCCGGATGGCCGCGGGCGACGAATCGGCGTACGAAGAGCGGTTGGCGGCGGCGGCGCCCATCCCGATCACCGCGCCCGCGGACGAGACCGGCCTGCTCTCGATCAATTACACGAGCGGCACGACCGGCCGGCCGAAGGGCGTCATGTACACCCATCGCGGCGCCTACATGCAGACGCTTGGCGTGATCGCCGAGGCGGGACTGGATACGCGCACCGCATACCTGTGGACGCTGCCGATGTTCCACTGCCACGGCTGGGCGTTCACGTGGGCAGTGACGGCGGTCGGCGGAGAGCACCGCTGCCTGGCGAAGTTCGACGCCGGGAAGGTGTGGGCGATGCTCGCCGCGGGCGAGGTCAGCCACTTCTGCGGCGCGCCGACGGTGCTGACGATGCTCGCGGCCGATCCGGCGGCGACGCGGCTTCCGCGAGCCGTCAGGGTCTTCGTCGGCGGGGCGCCGCCGTCGCCCGCCCTGCTGCGCGTGGTGGAGGATCTGGGCATGCAGGTGACCCACCTGTACGGGCTCACCGAGACGTACGGCCCGATTGCGGTGTGCGCCTGGCAGCCGCACTGGGATGCGCTGGACGCGCCGGAGCGCATGGTCATGCGTTCACGCCAGGGGGTCGCGAGCGTCGTCGGCGAGCCACTGCGGGTTGTCGATCACGAGCTCGTGGACGTGCCCGCCGACGGCGGGACGATGGGCGAGATCGTCATGCACGGAAACAACGTCGCGATCGGCTACTACCGGGACGATGCGGCCACCGCCGCGGCCTTCGCCGGCGGGTGGTTCCGCTCGGGCGATCTCGGTGTCATGCACCCCGACGGCTACGTCGAGATCCGCGACCGGGCCAAGGACATGATCATCTCCGGCGGCGAGAACATCTCGAGCATCGAGGTCGAGCACGCACTCGCCGCCCACCCGGACATCATCGAGGTGGCCGTGGTGGCCGTGCCCGACGACGTCTGGGGCGAGGTGCCCAAGGCGTATGTCGTCACCGGCGAGGGAGTGCACCTGACCGGCGAGGACGTGCGCGAGTTCGCGCGGACGCGCCTGGCCCGGCACAAGGTCCCAAAGACCGTCGAGTTCGTGGACGCACTGCCAAAAACGGCGACCGGCAAGGTGCAGAAACACGTGTTGCGCAACCGGGAAGAGGTGGTCGGTGGCGGTGCTCGACCTGTTCGACCTTAGCGGCAAGACCGCAATCGTCACCGGCGGCGCGACCGGCCTCGGCAGGCAGATGGCCGACGCGCTGGCGGAGCTGGGCGCGAGCATCGTGGTCTGCGGCCGCAACGAGGACCGCTGCGTCCAGGTGGCGGAGGAGATGTCGGCCGTCCACGGGATGCGCTGCCTCGGCGTTCGGTGTGACGTGACCCAGCCGGATGACTGCGACCGGCTGGTGGATGCGACCCTGGCCGCCTACGGCCGCATCGACGTCCTCGTCAACAATGCGGGTACCGCATGGGGCGGCCCTCCCGAGACCACGCCCCTGCGCGGGTGGCAGAAGGTGGTGGACGTGAACCTCACCGGCGTGTTCCTGTGCTCCCAGGCCGCCGGCCGCGTCATGATCGAGCAGCGGGCCGGGAAGATCGTCAACATCGCGTCGATCACCGGCCTTCGGGGCGAGCCGCCCGAGGTGCTCGACGCGATCGCCTACAGCTCCACGAAGGGCGCGGTCATCGCGTTCACCCGCGATCTGGCCTGGAAGTGGGCCCGTCACGGCATCGGCGTGAACGCGATCGCGCCGGGGTGGTTTCCGAGCGAGCTCTCGCGGCCCGTGCTCGAACGGGCGGGCGAGCGCCTGGTCGAGGGCATCCCGATGGGCCGTCTCGGCGGCGACCAGGATCTGAAGGGCGCGGTCGCGTTTCTCGCGTCCGCCGCGTCGGACTACGTCACCGGCCACACGCTGGTCGTGGACGGCGGCGCGTCCGCCTGATCCCTGGCCGGATTAGCGCTCGCGCCGGTAGCGACTCGCTCGGTAGTCGTCAACCCATCTCCGAGAGCTGCGCCACTGACCTCGATCGTCGCGCTGGGCCCTCAGTCGTCCACGCTCTGCGGCTGTCCGCAGGGCCCGAGCACTGAGAACGTCATCGGCCAGGGCCGCGAGTGGCACCAACCTGGCGGGCCCAGCCACGGCCGGGACGATGAACCGCATGAGAGTGTCCGTGACGGCGCGCGCGAGGAACTCGCCCAGCGGTCCTGGATCCCCCTGGTCGGCGCGACGGAGCCGCTCCAAGTAGCGCGATCGATCCCCCTTGCGAACGATGGCAGGTGGATATCCAAGCCTGATCAGGAGCAGGTTCGTGAAGGAGCCGCCCCGCGCGCCCGTTGCCATCGAGGAACGGGTGAATCTGCTCGAATCTTGCGTGGAGCCCGGCGATCGCCTCGGGGAGGGGGCGGTCGACGGATCGCAGCGCGGAGGCTGCGGCGACCCAATCCGACATGAGGGCTGGGACGGCCGGCCAGTCCGGAGGCTGCATCCCGCCGGGGAACGCCCTGATCCCATGACGTCGGAAGCCTCCCGGCCCCTCGTCGGGGGTCGCGTCCGGATGCGGTGCCTCCTCCCAGACCTTCGCCATCGCGACGCGGTGGACGTGGCGCACCTCGGTCAACGTGATCAGATCACCGGCGCTCCACTCCCCTGGCGCAAGCCCCTGCTGGTAAACCCATTCGGCAGCATCGGCGTACCCGCGCACCTCGAGGTACTCCGCGAGCTGCTTGTCGCCAACCGCGCGGCCCTCGCTGAGGAGCAACTCAACCTCCCGCAGGACAAGGGTGTTGCCTTCGATCGCGGTGGAGTTGTGGGCCTCCTGGAACCAGATATTCCCCCAAATGTCCTCGGCTTCGGTCGGAGAAGGGAGACCGCCGAGACGTGTCCGGAGGTCTGCGACCGCGTCGTCAAGCTGGCGATAGATGTCCTCCCGGCTACGGCGACCACGCGGCTGTTGGGATGGCATGGGCGCAGCGTACACAGTTTGCGTCACACACGCGAAATTAATCGTCGCGACGCCATTTCCCAACTTGCGCTGGTCCAATCGAGAAAAGCACCGCGACGCACTTTTAGCCGCGCACGCCTCACGGCCGTCCGTGCCGGTGTGAGTTCGAGTCGTAGCGCAGCCGCTTGCGCTGATGGGCGCTCATCGGCCCGAGGGCGAGGTCGGCCGCCTCCTGGTCGAGCCGGGTCACCTGGTCGGCCATGGCCGTCGCCAGGCCCTCGTCGAAGGCACCGGCGGCGCGCAGGTCGTGGACGGCCTGGCGCAGGACGCGGCGGGCCGCGCTCAGGTTGCCCGCGTCGGTCAGGCGCACGGCCTCGTCGCGGGCACGCGCGGCCCTGAGCACGAGCACCTGCTCACGGACATCGCCGTCCTGCGCAACGGCCGCGGCCTCCTGGGCGGACACGGCGTTGACGACGACCGGGACGCGCACCTCGTGGGCCGCGATCTCGGCGCCGACGCTGACGTAGCGCAGCACGATCTCGGCCACGGGCACCGGCCCGAGCAGCGCGAGGTGCGGGATGTGGAGCTTGAACACGACCCGGCGCGTCTCGTCGCCGTAGGCATCGCCGAGCTGCACCTGGACACCGCCCGGCACGGCGACGCTCGGAAACTCGTTCAGGACGCCGAGCAGCTCGACGTGCGGCGACGGGATGATCTCGACGCTCACGTTCTGCGCCGCGAGGCGGGTGAGGCCGTCGAACTCGCGCGCGAAGATTCCCGGCGCGGCATCGGGCGTCTCCGCCCAGTGGGCGTTGCCCCCGCCCGCGGCGGCCACGGCCGTCAGCAGATCCTCGTCGAAGTCCCCGCCGAAGCCGATCGTGCTCGTGCCGATCCCCTCGGACTGGGCCGAGCGGGCGAGCTCGGCGATCGCGCCGGCAGTCGGTGATGCCGACGTTGGCCATCCCGTCGGTGAGCAGCAGGATCTTCCGTGCCGACGCGGCCGGTGCCGTGCGCAGCTGCTCGAGCCCCTTCAGCCACCCGCCCGACAGGTTGGTCGACCCGCCCGGCTGCAGGGACGCGAGCGCCGCGGCCAGCGGAGCCGAGCCGACCGGGCCGCGCGGAAGGAGCAGCCGCACCTCATCGTCATAGGCGATGAGCGCGAGCTCGTCGCTCGGCCGCAGCCGCTCGCCGAGCCAGGCGGCGCAGCGCCGGGCATGGTCGAGCTTCGCGCCCGTCATCGATCCCGACCGGTCGACCACCAGCGCGAGGTGCAGCGGGGGCCGCGCGACCTCGCCCGCGACGGGCGGCACGACCAGCTCGAACATGCAGTGGAGATCGTGCTCCTGCTCGACGGCGAGGAGGTGGTATTCCGGGCGGACGCGTGCCTTCATGTGTGGCTCCTTCAACGATTCGCATTGGCACGATCAACGTCCACCGAAGGCCGCGAAACCTTACGGATTCAAGCCCGCGCCCCCCGCTGTCGATGAAGGACCCGACCCAGCCACGGAACCGCACCAGCCGACCGTCCCTGCAGTTGGAATCCAACGAACGCGAGGCGCAGTGGACGTTCCGACCAAGAGGAGTCGCACACGCGACCGGCGCGTGACCGGGCTTGGCCGAGGCGTCGTGCTCCTGGCGGGGATCTGGATCCTCGGGTTGATCGCGATCGGCGCGGTGGTCGGGTTCGGACGCCGGGTCGACGAGTCGCGAGAGTCACAGGTCGTGATCGCGCAGCTTCGCAACGAGGGCAACGCGCTCGTGCAGATCGCGTTCAACCCCGCGACCGCGGGCAAGACCGACACGCCGCTCCCCGCCGAAACTCTGCGAGCAGCTGACCCAGGCGAAGAGCGCGATCAAAGCCTCCCTGGCGACGCTCTCGCGTCTGGACACGGGCGGCGGGCCGGCGCAGATCGAGGTCCTCACCCGGCGCAACTTCCGCCTCGTCGACCGGATGTCCGCGCTCGTCGCCGCCGGACACTCCCGGGCGGCCGCGCTGCTGCTGGGGAGAAGCAACCAGCCCGGCGGAGCCGAGGCCGATCTGAACGCCGAGCTCACCCTGGCGGACACTCGCTACGGCACAGCGGCGGCCGAGTCGAGGACAGTGGCCTCGATCGGCACGCGTTGTCTCGATCCTCTCGCTGCTGATCGCGTTCTCGGTCGTGTTCTACGACCTGGTCGGAGCCCGGAGGCGCAGCCATCGCGAGGCGACGACGGACGCCCTCACCGGGCTCGGCAACCGCAGAAAGCTGGTGGCCGACATGGATCTTGCGATCCCGTCGCTCGCCGAGCGACGAGGCGATGGCCATCGGGATCTTCGACCTCGACGGCTTCAAGGCCTACAACGACACCTTCGGGCACCCGGCCGGCGACGCGCTGCTTCACCGGCTCGGCGGCCGGCTCGCCGCGGTGGTGGGTGATCGCGGCGGCGCCTACCGGATCGGCGGCGACGAGTTCGTCGTCGTCACGAACGCACCTGACACCGAACGCGTCCTGTCCGCCGCCGAGACCGCGCTCAGCGAGCACACAAACACCTTCGCGATCGGCTGCTCACGCGGCGCGGCCCGCATCGTCGCCGGCGTCACGTTCGAGGACGCGCTGCGCGTCGCCGACCAGCGGCTCTACACCAACAAGCGCTCCGGCCGCACCGAGCTGCGATCGGAGGCCAGGGATGCGCTCCTGCAGGTGCTCGATGAGCAGGGCGGCGACCTCACGACACATCTTGGGCAGGTCGCCGAGCTTGCGGAGCGGCTCGCGATCGGCCTCGGCCTCTCGCCGGAGCTGGTGGAGCGGACCCGGATCGCCGCCGAGCTGCATGACGTCGGCAAGGCGGCGATCCTCGCCGCGATCCTCGAGAAGCCCGGCCCGCTGGATGCGGCGGAGCGATCGCTGATGGAACGCCACTCGGCGATCGGCGCCCGCATCGTCGCGGCCGCCCCCACCCTCGAGCGCGATCGCGCCGATCGTCCGAGCGGCGCACGAGCGACCGGACGGCTCCGGGTACCCGGACGGGCTCCGGTTGGAGGAGATCCCGATCTCGGCCCGCATCATCGCGGTGGTCGACGCGTTCGACGCGATGACGAACGATCGTCCGTACCGGCGGGCGATGGCGGTCGCCGACGCGATCGCGGAGCTGCGCCGGAATGCGGGCACGCAGTTCGAGCCCCGCGTCGTCGACGCGCTGGCGGTTGCCGTCGCGACCCGGGCCGCGGCGCCGCAGGCCGCTTAGCCGCCTAGTGCCGGCCACCCCGACCGGTAGACTGGAATTGATGACACGGTCGTCCTGCGGGTGAGCGCGGCGTCGGAGTTCACTCCCGACCCCGCCGCCGCCCTGGCATCGCGGATGGCGGCGGCGTGGTTCGACGTCACGACTCACGCGATGTCGGTCGGCGCCCGGTACTGGCAGTCGGCGATCGCGCGCGGCGCCTCCCCCGTGGACGTCCTCGATGACGCCGCGACGTGGATGCGGCTCACGCAGGGCCGGCGCGAGCCGACCTGGGCCTCGCCCAGCACGGTCGTCGCCGAGGATGGGGTGTCGCGGCTGCGGGACTTCTCGCCGCCGGATGGCGCGGCGGCCGTGCCGACGCTGATCCTGCCGCCCCAGGCCGGCCATCACTCCTGCATCGTCGACTTCACCCCCCGCCAGAGCCAGGTCGGAACGGCGATCGCCGCCGGGCTCGACCGCCTGTACGTGCTGGAGTGGCTCGAGGCGACATCGGCGAGCGCCGACACCTCGATCGAAGACCACGTCGCCGCCGTGGCCAACGCCATCGAACGGGTCGGCGGCCGCGTTCACCTGATCGGCGACTGCCAGGGAGGCTGGCTCGCGGCCATCTGTGCGGCGCTCGAGCCGGATTCCGTCGCCACCCTGACGGTGGGGGGCGCGCCGATCGACTTCCGGGCCGGCGAGGGGCCGCTGCTTGATTACATCGCCCTGATGTCGAACCTGCCCGACTCGCCCTACCGGGCGGTCGTCGATGCCGGCGGAGGGGTTCTGCGAGGCGAGGTCATGCTGGCCGGGTTCATCGCGCTCGCGCCCGAGGAGGAGGCCAAGAAGCACCTCGACCTGCTGCTCGAGCTGCACGACCCCGAGTACGTGCGCCGCTACACCGAGTTCGAGGACTGGTTCAAGTACACCCAGGACATCGCCGGGGAGTTCTATCTCTGGATCGTGGATCACCTCTTCACCGGCAACGAGCTGGTCGCCGGGACGCTCGAGGTCGGTGGCCGCCGCGTCGATCTGGGCGCGATCGAATGCCCGGTCACGATCCTGGCCGGGTCGCGCGATCACATCACGCCTCACGAACAGGCATTCGCGCTCGCCAAGCACATCTCCACCCCGCCGGAGGCAGTCCGCTGCGAGCTGATCGACTCCGGGCACCTGGGCCTGTTCATGAGCCGCTCCGCGCTGCGCGACCACTGGGCGCCACTCCTGGCGGGACTCGCCGGCAGCGAATGAGCGGCGCGCGCGTACCTCGTCACCGGGGCGGCGAGCGGCATCGGACGCGCGATCGCCTCCCGGCTTGTCGATGACGGCCACGACGTCCTGTCGGTCGACCGCGCCCCCGATCCCGACGGCCCCGGGCGCCCGCTCGCGGCCGACCTGACCCGGCGCGAGCCAACCGGGCGGCGGTCGACGAGGCGCTGGCCGCGTTCGGCCGGCTGGACGGAGTGGTGGCGCTGCGCGGGCTTCCAGGTCGTCGCGCCGGTGCAGGAGTTCCCCGAGGACCGGTGGGACGACGTCGTCTCGGTGCTGCTGACGAGCCCGTTCCTGCTCGCCCGCTACGGCTGGCGGGCGCTGAGCGAGAGCGGCGACGGCCGGTTCGTCGTCATCGCATCGGTGCACGGGCTGGTCGCCTCACCGTTCAAGTCCGCCTACGTCAGCGCCAAGCACGGCGTGCTCGGCCTGGTCAAGACGCTCGCACTCGAGGGTGCACCCCACGGCATCGTCAGTGTCGCGGTCTGCCCCGGCTACGTGCGCACCCCCTTGGTCGAGCGCCAGATCGCCGACCAGGCCCGGGCGCACGGCATCCCCGAGTCCGAGGTGCTCGAGCGCGTGATGCTCGCCCGGCAGGCGCGCAAGGAGCTGATCGAGCCCGCCGACGTTGCCGAGACCGTGGCCTTCGCGCTCGGGCCGGCGGGCCGCTCCTACACCGGCTCGCAGCTCGTGATGGGCAACGGCTGGACGGCTTCCTGACCCACCCTCGCTAGACTGATTTGCAACGAGGGGGCAATGAGTGAGCAACGGGCGACCAGACGGCGGGAACGGATTCGGCGGCCTCGGATTCGACGAGGCGCTCCGCGAACTGGGCGAGGCGCTGGCGGCGCATCCGGAGGCGGCCGAGCGGGCGTGGACGCGATTCGCGGGCGACTGCATGTCCGCGGGCGTCGCGACACTCGCAAACTCCGTCGGCGGCGAGGGCGCGGAGCCCGTGGTGCGGCCGGCGCCGAGCGACCGCCGCTTCCGCGACCCGTCGTGGAACGAGAACCCGGTGTACTTCGGCCTCCAGCAGGGCTATCTGCTGTGGTCGCGGTTCATGCGCGAGCTGGTGGACGTGGCCGACCTCGAACGGCCGGCCGAGGACAAGGCGCGGTTCGCCGTCGACGCCATGATCGACGCGCTCGCCCCAACCAACACGCTGGTCGGAAACCCCGCCGCCCTGCGCCGCGCCGTCGAGACGGGCGGGACGAGCGTCGCCCGCGGCATGGAGCGGTTCCTCGAGGACGTGGCCACCAACGAGGGCCGGCCGAGCCAGGTCGACCTGTCGCGGTTCGAGCTCGGCAGCGATCTCGCCGCCAGCGCCGGCCAGGTCGTGTTCCGCAACGAGCTGATCGAGCTGATCCAGTACGAGCCGACCACGCGCACGGTGCATGCTGTGCCGCTGCTGCTGAGCCCGCCGTGGATCAACAAGTACTACGTCCTCGACCTGGCCCCGGGCCGGAGCTTCATCGAATGGGCCGTCGCCCGCGGCCACACGGTGTTCGTCATGAGCTACGTCAACCCGGGCTCGGAGCACCGCGATTCGGGCCTCGACGACTACCTCGGCGACGGCTTCCTCTCGGCGCTCGACGTCGTCGGGTCGATCACGGGGTCGGAGCGCGTGAACATCGCGGGGCTGTGCCTCGGGGGCACGATCGCGGGCGCGGGCGCCGCCTACCTGGCGGCCGCGGGCGATACCCGGGTGGGATCGATCACGCTGCTCAACACGCTGCTCGACTACCGCGAGCCGGGTGTCCTGGGGACGTTCGTCGACCCGGAGTCGGTCGACGCGGTCGACGAGATCATGAGCGAGAAGGGGTATCTCGACGCGACAGCCATGGCGCACACGTTCGACGCGCTGCGCGCGAACGACCTGATCTGGAACTACGTGGCGAGCGGGTGGCTGATGGGCGAGCCGCCGTCCGACTTCGACCTCCTGGCCTGGAACGCCGATTCGACCCGCATGCCGGCCCGGATGCACGGCGAGTACCTGCGGGAGTGCTACATGGAGAACCGGCTGGCGCGCGGCACGATGCGGCTGCTGGGGCGGCGGATCCGCCTGGATCTGGTCGACGCCGACGTCTACTACGTCGCCTCCGAGGACGACCACATCACGCCGTGGAAGGGCTGCTACAACTCCGCCCGGCTGTTCCCGGGCAACGTCCGCTTCATCCTGACCTCGTCGGGACACCTCGCCGGCATCGTCAACCCCCCCGGCGGCCGGCGCAGGTTCCAGAGCGACGGCGCCGACACGGCGGACGCCGCAGCCTGGTCGGACAGCGCCCAGAAGCACGAGGGCACCTGGTGGACCGACTGGGCGCGCTGGATCCGGCCGCACGCGGGGCGGAGGCGGGCACCGCCCACGATGGGGAACGCGGACTACCCGCCGCTCTGCCCGGCGCCGGGTACATACGTGCTCGAGCGCGCCACCTCTGCTTGACGTTTCGCGCGCTGCGTACTATAGTGTGCATGCACCCAATCGGAGGAGCACGCAATGAGCACGTATCTCGAGCTTTCCAAGACGTACCAGGAGCAGGTGCTCGGCATGATCGAGCAGAGCCAGAAGATGGCCGTCGACAGCGTGTCGGCGTGGGCCAAGGCCGCGCAGCCGCTCGCGAAGAACGCCCCCACGGCGACCGCGATCCCCGGCATGGCGTCCCCCAAGGACGTCGTTGACAACGCGTTCGGGTTCGCCGCCAAGCTGATGGGCGCGCAGCACCAGTACCTGACCGCGGTGTTCGCCGCCGCCGAGCCGGCAATGCCGAAGGCTCCCGCCACCGCCAAGTAGGCGAGGCGAAGACATCGGACGGGTGCCGGCAGAGACTAGGCTGCTGGCACCCATGTCCGACTCCGAGCCGTTCGACCCGTGGAAGGCCCAGGTTGAGGCCTTCGGGCGCTACCTGAAGACCCAGCGCCAGTTCTCCGAGCTGTCCCTGCGCGAGCTGGCGAGGATGACGAACCTGTCCAACGCCTACATCTCTCAGCTCGAGCGCGGAATGCACGAGCCGTCGCTGCGGGTGCTCCGTGCCCTGGCCGATGCGCTCGGGATCCCGCTCGAGACCCTGCTCGCGCAGACGTGGCTGCGGTCAGACGGCGCGCCTCCGGCCGACGGCGCCGAGAGCGCCGAGGCCACCGAGGCCGTCATCCGCGGTGACGCCGCCCTGAGCGACGCGCAGAAAGAGGCCCTGTTGGCGGTGTACCGCAGCTATGTCGCGAAGGGCCCCGGCGCCGGCGAGGAGTAGCGGCGGGTCGGCCCGGATACCCGCGGTATCGTAGGAACCCGTGTCCCTCGCAACGCCGGCCAGAACCGCCACGGTCGATGTCATCCGGACCGTCGATCTGACCAAGGTCTACCCGGGCGGGGTCACCGCGGTCGACGGGCTCAACCTCACCGTCGCCGAGGGCGAGATCTTCGGGCTGCTCGGCCCCAACGGCGCCGGCAAGACCACCACCGCGAGCATGCTGACCACACGCGTGATCCCGACCTCGGGACGCGCGTTCGTGAGCGACATCGACGTCGTCAAGCACCCGGCGATTGCCAAGCAGCTGATCGGCGTGGTGCCGCAGACCAACACGCTCGACCGCGCCCTGACCGTGTGGGAGAACCTGTACTTCCACGGCCGCTTCTTCGGCATGGGCGCCGCCGCATCGCGCGCCGCCGCCGACGAGCTGCTGGTCAAGTTCCACCTCACGGAGCGGGCCAAGGCGCCGGTGATGGCGCTTTCGGGCGGTCTCGCGCAGCGCCTGATGGTGGCGCGCGCGATCCTGCACAACCCCGCCATCCTCTTCCTCGACGAGCCCACCGCTGGCCTCGACCCCCAGAGCCGGATCGGCCTCTGGGAGATCGTGGGCGGCCTCCACAACTCGGGCCAGACGGTCGTCCTGACGACCCACAACATGGAGGAGGCAGACCAGCTCTGCGACCGCATCGGCATCATGGATCACGGCAAGATCCTGGCGCTGGGAACGCCGGACGAGCTCAAGAACTCGATCGGCGCCGACACCATCGTGACCGTGAACGCCGACGGCGACCTGGCCGAGCTGGCGCGGCGGCTGCAGGAGACCGTTGAGGGTGTGGACTCCGCGACGACGCTCGACGGCTCGGTGCAGCTCGCGGTGCGCGGGACCGATCGCGTGCTCCTGCGCGTGATCGCCGCGGCGGACGACGCCGGGTTCGCGGTGCGCGACGTGCAGGTCGCGCCGCCGACGCTGGAAACCGTTTTCATCCAGCTGACGGGGAAGGAGCTGCGCGACTGATGGCCGTCACCACCGCACCCCGGCCGCTCTTCGCGACACGGTCGACGTTCACGTCCAGCCGCATCGCCTTCGGTGCGCTCCTGCTGCGCGATCTGGTGGTGCTCCGGAAGCGCCTGCGCGAGTTCATCCCGCGCACGATCGTCCAGCCGCTGCTTCTGTGCTTCGTCTTCCTGTACGTCTTCCCGACGATCGGGACGGGTGTCGGGGCCGGCCGCGGCGCCGCGGGGGAGTCCGAATTCGCAACGATCCTGGTGGCCGGTGTCATCGGGCTCTCGATCATGTTTCAGGGCATCCAGGCGGTGGCGCTGCCCATGGTGCAGGAGTTCGGGTACACGAAGGAGATCGAAGACCGCGTGCTCGCGCCGCTGCCGGTGGCGCTGGTCGCACTCGAGAAGGTCGTCTTCGGCGCCATTCAGGGGCTGCTCGCGGCGACGATCGTGTTCCCCATCGCCGCCGTGGTGCACGCCAGCGCGATCCACATCAACCTCCAGGTGCACTGGCTGGTGCTGATCACGCTGACCCCGCTCGCGTGCATCACCTGCTCTGCGCTCGGGCTCACGTTCGGCACCATCTTCGACCCGCGCACGGTGCCGCTGCTCTTCGGCATCATCATCCTGCCGCTGACGTTTCTCGGTGGCACGTATTACGCATGGACGACGCTCGCGCCCGTCACCGCCGGCGGCGTGCACTGGCTGCAGATCCTCGTGCTCATCAACCCGCTGATCTACATCAACGAGGGCTTCCGGGCGGCGCTGACGTCGTCGCCCCACATGTCGCTCTGGGCCGTCTACCCGGCGCTGATCGGATTCTGCGCCCTCTTCCTGTGGGCGGGGACGCGCAACTTCAAGCGCCGCGTCATCGGCTGAGGCGAGAGCCCGGTCATAGCGCCGGCGCGGCCGTGCCGCCGGTCAGTGGCGGCGGATTGTCCGGGTAGGCGCTCTCGCCGTGCATGGCCTCGTCGAGGCCGGCCTCGTCCTCCTCGCCGACACGCACCGGAGTGATCTGGTCGATCACCTTCAGCGAGACCCAGGTGAAGAGAAACGCGTATGCCGAGCAGCCGACGCCGGCCACGACCTGCTTGACGAAGAACGAGCTGCTCCCGTGGATCAGGCCCACGCCGCCGTTGGGATTCATGGTGGCACTGGCAAACACGCCGAGCAGGATGATGCCGAGCAGGCCGCCCACACCGTGGACGCCCCAAACGTCGAGGGCGTCGTCCCAGTTGAGCCGATTCTTGAGCTGGACTGCGAAATAACACACCAGCGCTGCGGCGATGCCGATGATGACCGACGCATCGATCGGGACGTAGCCCGCGGCCGGGGTGATGGTGGCAAGCCCCGCCACGGCTCCGGTCAGAAGGCCGACGAAGTGCGGTTTCCGCGCATGCCGCCACTCGACGAAGAGCCATGTCACCGCCGCGAACGACGCCGCCAGATCGGTGTTCAGGAACGCGACGCTCGTGATGTCGTCGAGCTTCAGCTCGCTGCCGGCGTTGAACCCGTACCAGCCGAACCACAGAAGCCCCGTACCGAGCGCGATGAAGGGAATGTTGTGCGGCGCATCGGCGATCTTGCGCCTGCCGATGTAGAGCACCGACGCCAGGGCCGCCCAGCCGGCCGAGGCGTGCACGACGATGCCGCCGGCGAAGTCGCGCACACCCCACTGCGCGAGCAGCCCGTTGCCCCAGATCATGTGCACGAACGGGTAGTAGACGAACAGCTGCCACACGACCAGGAAGATCAGATACGACTTGAAGGTGACCCGGTTGGTGAAGGCCCCGGTGATCAGCGCAGGCGTGATGATCGCGAACATCATCTGGTAGGCGATCAGCACCACGAGCGGGATGTGCGAGGGGGCGTAGATCGACGACGGCGTCACGCCGCGCAGGAAGGCCTGGTGGAAGTTGCCGTAGATCCCGTCCGATCCGCCGCTGAAGCACAGCGACCACCCGACCGCCCACCACATCACGGTCGTGATCCCCATCGAGGCGAAGCTCTGGATCATGATCGTGAGGGTGTTCGACCGCCCCACGAGGCCGCCGTAGAAGAACGCGAGCCCCGGCGTCATCAGCATCACCAAGCTCGCGGCCAGAAGCATGAACCCGGTGTTGGCCTGGTTGATCATGAACGCGCTCCCCTCCCCGCAGACGGAATTTCTGCTGGCAGGTTCGACGCGGCGGCCGGAGTGCCTTCCCGGCTAGGCGGTCGGCTCGACGACGTCGGGGCTGCGGGGAAGCAGCCGGTGCCCGTCGACGACGGCCTCGGCGATCGTCGTCAGCTTGCGGTTCGTGCTGCGCGAGTGGGCCCGCAGCATCTCGAAGGCGTGGCCCTCGTCGATCGCGTGGCGCTCCATCAGGATGCCCTTGGCGCGCTCGATCAGTGCCCGCCGGCCGAAGGCACCCTCAAGGTTCTGGAACTCGGCGAAGCGGCGCAGGACGATTGCGAGCGCGTCCTGAAGCTGGTTGGCCTCGGCGTTGGTGATGTAGGCGAATACGCCCCGCTTGGCCGCCTCCGAGACAAAGGCATGGTCGTCGGTCTCCAGCAGCACGATCACCGGGCACGCGGACAGGCGCACGATCTCGCCGATCAACTCGAGGGCGTGATTGGAGCTGTCTCCGAGCCCGACGAGGGCGACGTCGGGCCGCTCGCGTGTGGTCACCGACGCCACCTCGGTCACCTCGATCGACCGCGCAATCACCTCATGGCCCAGCGAGACCACGATGGTGGTGACGTGGTCAAGGCGCGCCGGGCGCTGGTTGGCGATCAGGACGCGAAGGTGATGGTCTTCGAGAGTGCTCAAGATCCAACCGTCGGCTTGTGGCAAAGTCTACCCCCGCACGCCACCACATCCGAGAGGAATCCGATGAACGACGTGACCGGCAACATCAATATCGACGGCGAGGTGTTCGAGGGCGTGTCCATGAGTCCAAGTGACGTCTTCGGGGGCTGGGTGCGGGTCACGATCGCCCACCGCGGCGACGAGGCGGTGTACCACATCCCGCCGCAGCGCATCGTGTGGGTGCTCGAGGGGTCAAGCCACGGGCCGCTTCGGTGACATTGTCCGGGTCAGTCCTTCTTCGGCACCACCGGCGGGACGGGCGCCGGCGGGGTTGGGATGGAGTTGTTCGATCGGCCGCCGTCGGTGTGGCCTAGCCGGCCGGGCCGGCCGTCGCCCCAGGCCTCGCTCGCAATGCTGAGCGCCGAGGTCAGCTCGCTCGGGATCACCCAGATGGTGTTGTTGTCGCCCTGGGCGATCTGCGGCAGCATCTGCAGGTACTGATAGGCGAGCAGCTTCGGGTCGGCGTCACCCTCGTGCACGGCGCGGAAGACGGTTTCGATCGCCTTGGCCTGGCCCTCTGCACGCAGGATCTGCGACTGGCGCTCTCCCTCGGAACGAAGAATCGCGGCCTGCTTCTCGCCCTCGGCGGTCAGGATCTCGGACTGCTTGAGGCCCTCGGCGGTCAGGATCGCGGCGCGCTTGTCGCGGTCGGCACGCATCTGCTTCTCCATCGCCTCCTGGATCGTGCGGGGCGGATCGACCGCCTTGAGCTCGACCCGGTTCACCCTGATGCCCCACTTTCCGGTGGCCTCGTCGAGCACGCCGCGCAGCTCGCCGTTGATCTGGTCCCGGGAGGTCAGCGTGCGCTCGAGCGTCATCCCGCCGATCACGTTTCGCAGCGTCGTCACGGTCAGCTGCTCGATGCCCTGGATGTAGTTGGCGATCTCGTAGATCGCGGCCTTGGCGTCGGTCACCTGGTAGTAGATGACCGTGTCGATGCTGACCACGAGGTTGTCCTCGGTGATCACCGGCTGCGGTTCGAACGACACGACCTGCTCGCGCAGGTCGATCAGCGGCCGCAGGCGGTCGATCGCAGGGATGAGCACCGCCAGGCCGGGGGTGAGGGTGCGCGAGTACCGACCGAGGCGCTCGACGACCCCCGCGCGCGCCTGCGGGATGATCCGCACGGTGCGCGAGAACAGCACGAGCGCGATCACCACCACAATGGGGATGAGGATGAGTTCGAGCATCGCCACACCGTCCTACGAGAGGATCGAACAGGCGACCATGTCTCTGAGGTCAAGCCGAGTGCGGCAGGCGGTTGGGCCGCGCCCGCCAAAGAGTTTAGCCGACGGGCGCTCGCTCCGATGAGTTTTTGCTGCCGAAGCGGTCCCCGTCACAATGCCAGCCGATGCGCCGCGGACAGTCGCCTTCGCCGTCGAAGGCCCGATCGCCCGCGCCGACCTGCCCGGACTGTGTGAGCGGGTCTGCGCACTGCTGGAACGAAGCGGGGCCGACGTCGCGATCTGCGACGTGCGCACGGTCGCGGCGGACGCGGTGACGGTCGATGCGCTGGCGCGGCTCCAGCTCGGCGCCCACCGGCACGGCTGTCAGGTGCGGCTGCGGCACGCCTCCGCCGAGCTGCGCGAGCTCGTCGCGTTCATGGGGCTGAGCGACGTGCTGGCGGAGGACACCCCCGGCTGGTGAGCGGCAAGAGCGGGGACAGTCCCCGGTTGGTGGTCGCCGAGTGCGCCAAAAGGGGTCTGACCCCGTTTGGCGCGGTCAGCGGAGCTGGTCGAACTGCAGCGGCAGGCCGAACAGCGGGAACAGCGTCTCGGTGGCCAGGAAGAACGTCAGCTCGACGATCCGGCCGTCGCGGATCTCGAGCACCTGCAGCGCCCACGGCTCGAACCCTTCCCCGGACTCGCTGGGCTTGTACTGCCCGAACGCCGGCGCGCCGTTTGCCGCCACCGTCGGGATGACGCGCGAGCCGCTGCAGCCCATGCCCGGCCCGAACCACCACTCGAAGATGTCCGTCGCGGCCGGACAGCCACATGTCGAAGGGCGGCATCGACTGGGTCGCGTCCTCGTGGATCAACGACGTGAGGGCCTCGATGTCGTAGCGCTCGAACGCCTCGACATACCGGGCGAGCAGCGCCGCGTCCGCGGCATCCACCGACGGGGTCGCGTCGGCAGCACTCAGGTCGCGCGCCTCGATCGTCGCGCGCGCCCGCTGCAGTGAGCTATTGACCGATGCGACGCTGGTCTCGAGCAGCTCGGCGACCTCGGCCGCCCGCCACCGCAGCACCTCGCACAGGATGAGCACCGCGCGCTGGCGCGGCGGAAGATGCTGCAGCGCCGCGACGAACGCCAGCCGGAGCGTCTCGCGCGCCTCGGCCACCTCGGCCGGGTCGGCGGCGGCCGAGACGACCAGGCCGTCCGGCACGGGCTCGAGCCACGTCACCTCGGCGGGCACGTTCAGATTGGCCGCGACGGGCTCGCGCGCGGGGCCGAGATCCATGGGCCGCGCCCGCCGCTCACGCCCCTTGAGCATGTCGAAGCACACATTGGTGGCGATCCGGTACAGCCACGAGCGCAGCGCCGCACGGCCCTCGAACCGGTCGTAGCCCCGCCAGGCGCGGATGAACGTCTCCTGCACCGCGTCCTCGGCCTCGAACGCCGAGCCCAGCATGCGGTAGCAGTATGCGGTCAGCTCGGTGCGGTGCTGCTCGAGCCGTTCTTCGACGGGCGCGGCGGTGAGCGAGGAGTCGGTCACGGGGACCATCTTACCCAGCCGGAGGCGGCGGCAATCGCGGCCTGGCCGTAGCTGATGCCGCCGTCGTTGGGCGGCACGCGGGCGTGACTCAGCACGCGGAACCCGCGCTCCTCGAGCAGCCGGCGCACCGACCGCAGCAGGCGGACGTTCTGAAACGTCCCGCCCGACAGCACGACGAGCTTCGGCTCCCCGGCGGCCGCGCAGGCGGCGGCCGCAGCCACCGCCACGCCCTCGTGAAACGCGGCCGCAATCTGTGGCAGCGGCCGGCCGGCCGCGAGGTCGTCGTGCACCGCCCTGATCAGGTCGGCTCCGGCGATGACACCGGCCTCGACACCGCACGGATACGGCGCGGAGTCCTCGTCGCCGGCCAGCTGCTCGAGCTCGATCGCGGCCTGTCCCTCGTACGTCACCCGATCGCGGACGCCGAGAACGGCGGCCGCAGCATCGAACAGGCGCCCCATCCCCGACGAGACGGGCGCATTCACCGCCAGCACCGGCCGCACCGCGGGCCAGCCCGGGAACGGCACCGGCCGCCCGGCCCGCTCGAGGTAGGCCGCCGCCGTGCGCCACGGCTCGTGGATCGCGGCGGCGCCGCCCGGAAGCGGCACGGGCTCGAGGTGCGCGACCCGCTCGAACTCGCGCAGATCGCAGCGCAGCACCTCGCCGCCCCAGAGCGTGCCGTCGGGGCCGTAGCCGGTTCCGTCGAACACCACGGCCAGCGCCGGCCCCCGCTCGCCGTGCTCGGCCAGGCAGGCGGCCGCATGCGCGTGGTGGTGCTGAACCTGCACGGGGTCGGGTGAGCGGTCGTGCGCCCACCGGGTCGAGAGGTAGTCGGGATGCATGTCGCACGCGATGGCCTGTGGAGCCACGCCCAGCATGTCGAGGTACAGCTCGAGGTCCGACCGAAACGCCGCATAGGCCGCCTCGGTGTCGAGGTCGCCGAGGTGCGGCGAGAGGAACGCGGCCCCGTCGCGGGCGACGCAGAACGTGCTCTTGAGCTCGGCGCCGACTGCGAGAATCGGCGCCCGGGCCGCCACCGGGAGCGCCAGCGATGCCGGCGCGTAGCCGCGCGAGCGACGGATCGGGAAGCCCGCCCGCACGACCGAGTCCTCGCAGCGGCGGTGGATCGGCCGATCGTGTCCGAGGAACGCATCGGCGATCCCGGCCAGGCGATCGCGAGCGTCGTCGTCGGCGATCGCGATCGGCTCGTCCGAGCGGTTGCCGCTCGTCATCACGAGCGGCGCACCCACATCGGCGGCCAGCAGGTGGTGGAGCGGCGTGTAGGGCAGCATCACGCCGAGCCAGGAGGTGCCCGGAGCGACCGCCGCCGCGACCGCGGCGCCCGGCCGGCGCCGGGCCAGCACGATCGGCCGTGCGGGCGAGTGCAGCAGCTCCCGCTCGGCGGCATCCAGCGAGACAAGCAGCTCCGGCGCGGACGTCATGACCGCGAAAGGCTTCTGGTCGCGCTGCTTGCGCGCCCGCAGCCGACCCACCGCGTCGTCATCGCCGGCAACACACGCGAGGTGGTACCCGCCCAGGCCCTTGACCGCCACGATCGCCCCCTGCCGCAGCAGCTCCACCCCCTGCTCGAGCGGCATCGAGAGCTGCGGCCCGCACACCGGACACGCGATCGGCTCTGCGTGGAAGCGGCGGTCGCCCGGATCCTCGTACTCGCGCCGGCAGTCGGCGCAGAGCGGAAACCCCGCCATCGTCGTGTTCGGGCGGTCGTACGGGACGGCGCGGACGATCGTGAACCGGGGCCCGCACTGGGTGCAGTTGGTGAACGGGTACCGGTACCGGCGGTCGGCCGGGTCGAGCAGCTCCCTCAGGCAGTCCTCGCAGGTGGCGACATCGGGCGGGACGAGCGCCGTCCGGCCGGTGGCGGCGCTCGCGGCGATGACGAACTCGTGCTCACCGCGAAGGGCCAGAGGGCGCATCCGCACCGACTCGATCCGGGCCAGGCCGGGCGCCTCACGCGTGAGCGATGTGGCGAAGGCATCGAGCGAACCGGTGTCGCCCTCGGCCTCGATCGCCACACCGCCGCCGTCGTTCAGCACGAAACCGGCCAGCCCGTGCCGGCGCGCGAGGCCGTAGACGAACGGCCGGAAGCCCACCCCCTGCACGACACCGGTGACCCGGAACTCGCGGCGCTCCAACCCGCGCGTCAGCGCCTCTCGGATCCGCTCTCGAGCCGGGACGAGGGTCGCCGCCAGGCGGGTTCGACGTCGTACTTCGTGCGGATCGCACGCTCGCGCAGGTATTTCAGGGCCGGCCCATACGTGAAGCGGGCGCCGCTGGCGGCGAGCAGGCCGAGCCGGTCGGGTTCCATGAACGGCATGAACTTGTCGGGGAACCCGGGCATCGTGCACGCCATGCAGATCCCGCCGACGTTGGGGCACCCACCGATCCCGTTGATCCAGCCGCGCACGGGGACGTTGCACTTGACCACCGGGCCGCGGCAGCCGAGCTTGACCAGGCACTGGCCGTCGTCGCCCGGCGCCTGCGAGAAGTCGCGGCTCTCGTAGAACCCGGCCCGGTCGCAGCCGTCGTGCACCGTCCGCTCGAACAGCCAGCGCGGACGGCCCTGATCGTCGAGGTCGAGCTCCGGCCCGACGCCCGCCAGCTGCAGCACGACCTGCATGAGCGTCTCGGTGAGGTTGTCGGGCTGCACCGGGCAGCCCGGGAGGTTCACGATCGGGATGCCCAGCCGCGAGCGCCAGTCGCCGCCCAGGTAGTCGCGCAGGCCCATGGCGCCGGTGGGGTTGTTGCGCATCGCCGGGACACCGCCGTACGCGGCGCACGTACCGACCGCCATCACCGCCGCCGCCTTCGGGGCGAGCCGGTCGAGCCACTCGCCGGTCGTGATCGGCTGCCCCGATCCGGGATCGACACCGAACCCGGCCCAGTGACCATCGCCGCTCAGCTCCTCGTTGGCCACCGACCCCTCGAGCACGAGCACGAACGGGTCGAGCCTGCCGGCCTCGGCGTCGTACCACGCGCGTACGAAGTCGGCACCCGTCTCGTAGGCGAGCAGGGGGTTGTAGATCACCACACCGGGCATCCCCGGGAGCGTGCCCCGGATGAGATCCTCGAGGCTCGGGCTGGTCGCCGACGTGAGCGCGACCGACTCCCCGTCGCAGCTGAGCCCGCCCGTCATCCAGATGACGTGGACGAGCATCCGCTCGGTGTGCGCCTGGTGGGGGGTGAACTCGATCGGGCGGGTCACGGCGTCACCGCGCGGTCGCCGCCGTGATCGACCAGGGCGGCGAGATGGCCCGCGAGCGTCCCATGCAGGTGCCACTCGTCGGCGTGCCCGGTGACGAGGCCGGCATGCGAGAGCCGGTTCAGGGCATGGGACACCGACGGCCGCTCCGCTCCGACGAGCCGGCCGAGCAGCCGGTGGGTCAGGGGCACCGGGACGCGGATCCCGCCAGGCTCGACCCGGCCCCAGCGGGCGGCGAGGTGCCACAGGAGCAGCGTGAGCCGCACCTCGAGCCGCGGCTGGCACGCGATCGCGCGCTGCAGGTTGAGATCGCCGGCGCGGCGCCCGGCGCGGCGCAGGAGCACATCCGCGACCTGCGGCCACGGCCGCACCCGCTCGGCGAATCCGGCATCGAGCAGCGCGAGCCGTGACGGCACCAGCGTGCGGTACTCGTAGCGGCGCTCGAGCAGGTCGCCCGGCCCCGGGTCCCAGCGCTGCAGGAGGTCGCCCGGCCCGGCCAGCTCGCTCGCAATCCGGTCGCCGACCTCGGTGTCGATCGCCACCACGCCGTCGATCACCAGCACGCCGAAGCCTCGCTCTGTGCCTGCGAACCACGCCGCGGCATCCTGCACGCCGACCGGGACGTCCACGACCACCGCGGTCGCCACCTGGCGCGCGACCACGCGCATGCGCAGGTCGAACTCCTGGGCCATGTCGTCGTCGAGGTCGAACAGGTACCGGTACGACGACGATGCCGTCTGTGCCTGGCGCGGGTCCTCGCCGGGCCATCGCAGTGAGACCCCCTGCACCCGCTCGGCATCGCTCCCGGGCATTGGCCGAGTCTACTCCTCGTAATCAGGATTACCCGACCCACGGGTAACTGTGGTTACGCCGCCGGCTTTCACCTCCCCCCAGGGTGGTACTGATGCCCCAGCGACCCATTTGTGGCGCCTCTTGGGAGGGAGACGAGCATGTGCTTGGCCATTCCTGGACAGGTGATCGAGATCGTCGACAGCGAGAACCGGCTGGCCTCCGTCGAGATCGCGGGCGTCCGCCGCAACGTGAACGTGAGCCTCCTCGACGAGGGCGGAAGCAGCGCGCAGCCCGGCGACTGGGTGCTGATCCACGTCGGCTTCGCCCTGTCGAAGGTGGACGAGGAGGAGGCGCACGCGACGCTGCGCCTGCTCGAGCGGATGGGCGCCGAGTACGAGCAGGAGCTCGAGGAGCTGAAGGCGAGCGTGATCGAGTGACCCCGGACGCGCGCTGCGAGGCCGACCAGCACTGCATCACCTGCGGCGACGTGGCGGCTGCCGCTGCGCGTCGTGAGCACCGATCGGGCCGAGCGCCTGGCGTGGTGCTGCGACGACGCTCGGGCGCTGGTGAGTGGGTGGACGTCGAACTGGTCGGCGACGTCGCGCCCGGGGATGCCGTCCTGGTGCACGCCGGCACCGCCCTCGTCCTCCTCGAGGAGGTGGCGTCCGTGAAGTTCGTCGACGAGTTCCGCGATCCCGAGCTCGGCCGCGCCCTGGCCGGCGAGATCCTGGCGACCGTCGAGCCGGGCCGCCACTACAAGATCATGGAGGTGTGCGGCGGGCACACGCACTCGATCTACAAGTACGGCGTCGACGACCTCCTGCCGGCGAACGTCGAGCTCGTCCACGGCCCCGGCTGCCCGGTGTGCGTCATCCCGATGGGCCGGGTCGACGACGGCATCGCGATCGCGCACGAGCCGGACGTGATCTTCACGTGCTTCGGCGACATGCTGCGGGTGCCCGGATCGCAGGGCACGCTGCTCGACGCCAAGGCCGAGGGCGCCGACGTGCGCATGGTCTACTCGCCGCTCGACGCGCTGCGGATCGCCAAGCAGAACCCCGACCGCCAGGTCGTGTTCTTCGCCATCGGCTTCGAGACGACCGCGCCGTCGACCGCACTGACCCTGAAGCGCGCGAAGGCGGAGGGGCTGCGCAACTTCTCGTGCATGTGCAACCACGTCACGATCGTGCCGCCGCTGCGGGCGCTGCTCGAGTCGCCCGACCTCCGGCTCGACGGGTTCATCGGCCCCGGCCACGTCGCGACGGTCGTCGGCGGCCGGCCGTTCGAGTTCATCCCGGCCGACTACGGCCGCCCCGTCGTGATCTCGGGCTTCGAGCCGCTCGACCTGCTCCAGTCGGTGCAGATGATCCTGCGCCAGCTGCGCGACGGCCGCTGCGAGGTCGAAAACCAGTACGCCCGGGTCGTCCCCTACGAGGGCAACCGGCCCGCGCTCACGCGTGATGGCCGAGGTCTTCGAGCTGCGCCCCCACTTCGAGTGGCGCGGGCTCGGCTTCATCTCGCAGAGCGCCCTGAAGCTGTCCGAGGCCTACCGCGAGCTCGACGCCGAGGTGCGCTACCAGGTGCCGGGCGTGCGCGTCGCCGACCCGAAGGCCTGCCAGTGCGGCGAGGTGCTGAAGGGCGTGATCAAGCCCTGGGAGTGCAAGGTGTTCGGCAGCGCCTGCACGCCCGAGCACGCCATCGGCACGTGCATGGTCTCGCCCGAGGGCGCCTGCGCCGCCTACTACAACTACGGCCGCTTCGCGCGCGAACGGCAGGTGGTCTAGCTGGCGCACCAGGCCGTCCCCACCGATCGCGAACAGCGGGTGCTCGACATCATCGAGACCGTGCGGTCGAAGCCGCCGCGGTTCAAGGACGCGCGCATCACGATGGCCCACGGCGCCGGCGGCAAGGCGACCCAGACGCTGATCGAGGGGCTGCTCGTGCCCGCGTTCGACTCACCCGCCCTGCGGGCGCTGGCCGATGCCGGCACGATCTCGGTGGGCGGCGTCGAGATCGCGCTCACGACCGACAGCTTCGTGGTCAAGCCCATCCGCTTCCCCGGCGGCTCGATCGGCGAGCTGGCCGTGAACGGCACCGTCAACGACCTGGCGATGGCCGGGGCGCGCCCGCTCGCGCTCAGCCTCTCGATGGTGCTCGAGGAGGGCCTGCCGGCCGAGGAGCTGCGCGCAGAGGTCGAGGCGATCGCCGCCGCCGCCGCGGCGGCGGGCGTCGCGATCATCGCCGGTGACACGAAGGTCGTCGAGCGCGGCCACGCGGACTCGATGTACCTGTGCACGGCCGGGATCGGCCAGGTCGATCCGCGCGCATCGCTCTCGCCGGCAGGCCTGAAGCCCGGTGACCGCATCATCGTCTCGGGCTCGATCGGCGAGCACGGCACGGCGATCATGCTCGCGCGCGGCGAGTTCGAGCTCGAGGCCGCGGTCGAGTCGGACACGTGCTCGCTGTGGCCCGCGGTCGATGCGCTGCTCGATGCCGTCGGACCGCGCCTGCGGTGCCTGCGCGACGCCACCCGCGGCGGGGTCGCCTCGGTGCTGAACGAGCTGGCGCGGGCCTCGAGCGTGGCGATGGTCGTGCGCGAGCGGGATGTCCCCGTGCAGCCGGCGGTTGCCGGCGCGGCGGAGCTGCTCGGCATCGACCCGATGTACGTCGCGAACGAGGGGAAGCTGGTGGCATTCGTGGCGCCGGAGGCGGCCGAGGCGGCGCTCGCAGCGCTGCGGGCCGTTCCGGGCTGCGAACAGGCGGTCGAGATCGGCGAGGTGAAGACGGAGCCGCCGGGGATGGTGCTGGTCGAGACGGCGTTCGGCGGCAAGCGAGTGATGGATCAACTGGTCGGCGATCCGCTGCCCAGGATCTGTTGAGCGAGCGAAAGGCGAGGAGGGTGCATGGCCACGGTTGAGTTCGTACCGAATCAGCAGGCGACGGAGAACGTCACCGCCCACGTGCTTTGGATGACGACGGGCCTCTCGTGCGAGGGCGACTCCGTGGCGATGACCGCTGCGACCAATCCCAGCCTCGAGGACATCATCCAGGGGATCATTCCGGGCATGCCCCGGGTTGTCATCCACAACCAGGTGGTGGCGTACGAGGTCGGGCAGGAGTACATCCAGGCCTGGTACGACGCCGAGGAGGGCAAGCTCGACCCGTTCGTCCTGATCGTCGAGGGCTCGATCGGGAACGAGAAGATCAACGGCGAGGGGCACTGGTCGGGGTTCGGCGTGCACCCGGATACGGGCCAGCCGATCACGACCAACGACTGGGTCGACCGGCTCGCCAACAAGGCGGCCGCGGTGGTCGCCATCGGCACCTGCGCCACCTACGGCGGCATCCCCGCGATGAAGAACAACCCCACCGGCGCGATGGGCCTGCCCGACTACCTGGGCTGGAACTGGAAGTCGAAGGCCGGCCTGCCCGTCGTGTGCATCCCCGGCTGCCCGGCCCAGCCCGACAACATGACCGAGACGCTGCTCTACCTGGTGCTGCACCTGGGGGGGCTCGCGCCCGCGCCGCAGCTCGACGATCAGCTGCGGCCGAAGTGGCTCTTCGAGCGCACCACCCACGAGAGCTGCAACCGAGCCGGGTTCTACGAGATGGGCAACTTCGCCACCGAGTACGGCTCCGACCACCGCTGCCTGGTCAAGCTCGGCTGTGAGGGACCGGTGGTCAAGTGCAACGTCCCCGTGCGCGGATGGGTGAACGGGATCGGCGGCTGCCCGAACGTCGGCGGCATCTGCATGGCCTGCACCATGCCGGGCTTCCCCGACCAGTACATGCCGTTCATGGAAGAGGCGCCGAAGTCGAAGACGACAACCATCCCGGCCCGCTTCAGCTACGGGCCGATCTACAAGAGCTGCGCAACTGGGAGATAACCCACAACGGCGACAAGGAACCCGCCTGGCGCCACAACAGGCCCGAAATTGACGACGGGCTACAAGGCCCAGAATTACGCCCGGAAAGGAATGTGACGTGACGACAGTCGAGACGCCGCAAGAGCGGAAGGTGATCGTCAAGGAGATGTCGTGGGATCCGATCACGCGGATCGTGGGCAGCCTGGGCATCCACACCGAGATCGACTTCACCAATCAGCAGGTGCTCAAGTGCTACAGCACCTCGATGGTGTTTCGCGGGTTCGACATCTTCATGAAGGGAATCGATCCCCGCGACGCGCATTTCATCACGAGCCGGATCTGCGGCATCTGCGGCGACAACCACTGCACCTGCTCGTGCCTGAACCAGAACATGGCCTACGGCGTCAAGCCGCCCAAGCTCGGCGACTACGCCTACAACCTGGCCGAGTCGGCCGACTTCATGTTCGACCACGCGATCTTCAACGACTGCATGGCCAACGTGGACTTCTGCGAGCAGATGGTCAAGGAGACGAACCCGACGCTGCTGCGCACGGCCGAGTCGACGCCGTCCCCGCACGGCGACATCCACGGCTACAAGACGATCGCCGACATCATGCGGGCGCTCAACCCGTTCACGGGCAGCTTCTATCTCGAGACGCTCCAGGTCGCCCGCTACACGCGTGAGATGTACTGCCTCTTCGGCGGCCGCCACACGCACCCCTCGACGATCATGCCGGGAGGCGTCTCCGCGGACATCACCCACCAGACCTGCACCGACTACTACGTACGGTTGATGCGCTACATCGAGTACGCCAAGCGAACGGTGCCGATGCACGACGACCTGTACGACTTCTTCCTCGAGCAGCTGCCGGGGTACGACATGGTCGGATACCGCGACACCGACCTCATCTGCTGGGGCTGCTTCGACGATCCCGACTACGTCGACTACAGCTACCGGGGCATGACCGAATGGGGCCGGCACCGCTACATCACGCCCGGCCTCGTGTTCAAGGGCGAGCTTGTGTCCACCGACCTCGTCGAGATCAATCTCGCCATTCGCATCCTGCTCGGCAGCTCGTACTTCGACGACTGGTCGAGCGAGGAGACGTTCGTCCACACCGACCCGCTCGGCAACCCGGTCGACAAGCGCCACCCGTGGAACAAGGTGACGTTGCCCAAGCCGCAGAAGCGCGACTGGACGGACAAGTACAGCTGGGTCGTCTCGCCGCGGATGTACGACGCCCGCAACGACACCTATGTCGCCTGCGACACCGGCGGCGGCCCGTTCGCGCGCCAGTGGGTGACGGCGAAGGCGGGTCTGGTCGACATCGGCTATCTCAAGGCGACCGGCGAGAGCCTCCAGATGGTGCTGCCGAAGACGGCCAGCATGCCCGAGATGGAGCTCGAGTGGAAGATCCCCGAGAAGTCGAACGCGATCGAGCGCGATCGCGCCCGCTCCTACCACCAGGCCTACTCGGCCCTGGTCGGGCTGCATTGCCTCGAGAAGGCGCTGGCCGAGATCCGGGCCGGCCGCACGAAGAGCTGGAACAACTTCAAGGTGCCGAACGAGGCGGTCAGCGTGCGGCTTCCACGAGGCGGCCCGGGGCGTGCTCTCCCACCACATGGTCATCCGCGAGGGCAAGATCGCCAACTACCAGCCGTATCCGCCCACGCCGTGGAACGCCAACCCGCGCGATATCCACGGGACGCCCGGGCCGTACGAGGACGCCGTGCAGAACACCCCGATCTTCGAGGAGAACGGGCCCGAGAACTTCAAGGGGGTCGACATCATGCGGGCGGTGCGCTCGTTCGATCCGTGCCTGCCGTGCGGCGTGCACATGTACACGGGCGCCGGACGTGTCCGCAAGGTGCAGCACCGGCCAACCGGGCTGAGCTGACGTGGACAGCGACGGCCGCACCCTCGAGCGCGTGCAGGAGCTGACCGATGCCCTGCAGGCGCTCGAGGACGGCCCCGCCAAGGAGATCGCCGAGGAGCTCGTCGGGGCGATCGTCGACCTCTACGGCGAGGGGCTCACCCGGATCATGCAGGCGCTGCCCCAGCACTCGGCCCTGGGCGAGGAGATCCGGGAACGGCTGGCGAACGACGGGGTGGTCGCAAGCCTGCTCCTGATCCACGACCTCTACCCGGTGCCGCTCGAGACCCGGGTGCTCGAGGCGCTCGCCTCGGTGCGGCCCTACATGGAGTCGCACGGCGGCAACGTCGAGCTGACCGGGATCGTCGACGGCGTCGCCCAGCTGCGGCTCGAGGGCCACTGCCACGGCTGCCCGGCGTCGCTCTCGACGCTCGAGCTCGCGATCAAGGACGCGCTCGAGCAGGCGGCCCCCGACCTGCTCGGCGTCGAGGTCGACGGGCTCGTCCAGCCCGAGGCGGTGCGGCAAGCGCGCCCTCGCCCGCGCTGGCTCTCGCTGGATGCGGCCGACGAGGTCGAGCCGGGAGCGCTGCGGACGGTCACGGCCCGCGGCGTCGAGCTGCTGGTCGCAAACGTCGCCGGGACTCTGCTCGCGTATCGCAGCGACTGCCCGGTCTGCGAGTCGGGCGCTCGGCGATGCCTCGCTCGAGGGCGAGCTCCTGACGTGCGGGCGCTGCAAGCACCGGTTCGATCTCGTCCAGGCCGGCCGGGCGGTCGGATCGGACGACGTGTATCTCGAGCCGGTGCCCCTGCTGCGGACGAAGGGCCTCGAGGTGACCGTGGCGCTGGCGACGTGACGGCGCCGACGCGGCCCCCGCCGGCCTCCAGTCCTGCGGTCGTCGCCGGGCTGCGCGCGGCTGGCGCGCACGCGCCCCGCGGCGGCGCCCGCACCGGTTGAGGCGGGCGCCCATTGCGACCTGTGCGGCAACCGCATGGACGAGGAGGATCACCGCCACCTGCTGCACATGACGGATCGCCGCATCCTGTGCGCCTGCGAGCCGTGCTGGGCGATGAAGGCTGGCGATCCCGAGCTGCGGCCGACCGGCACCCGCATGCAGCTGCTCCGGGGATTCGATCTCAGCGACGAGCTCTGGGCCAGGTTCCAGATCCCGATCGGGCTCACGTTCTTCTTCGTCACGCGAGGCGAGCGGCGTGGTCGCGCTCTATCCGAGCCCGGCGGGAGCGACCGAGTCGGAGCTCTACCTCGAGGCGTGGAACGATCTCGTCGACCGGAACCCCGTACTGGCGGGGCTCGAGCACGAGGTGGAGGCCCTGGTCGTCGATCGCATCAGCGAGCCCCACGCCTACGCGATCGTCCCGATCGACCGCTGCTACGAGCTGGTGGGCAGCATCAAGGCGAACTGGCAGGGCATCTCGGGAGGCTCCGCGGTCGAGGACGCCGTCGCGGCCTTCTTCGCCGCGCCTGGGCGACCGCGAGGGCGGTCGCGTGAGCGAGACTCGATCGCGTGATTCCCGAGTTCACGGTGCTCGGCGCCGCGCATGTCGAGGACGCGGCGGCACCCACGCTGCGATTCGAGCTCGGCGTCGGCGAGACTTCGGGCCGCGAGGTGTTCACGATCGCGCTGACGGCGCAGATCAACGATCGACCCCTCCCGGCGCAGCTACGACCCCGAGACGCGCGCCCGCCTGGTCGAGCTCTTCGGCGAGCCGGAGCGGTGGGCGGCGACCACGCACAGCTTCCTGTGGGCGCACGCGAGCGCGCTCGTGCCGAGCTTCACCGGCGCGACAACGTGCTCGCTTCCGGTCGCCTGCACCTACGACCTCGAGCTGGCTGCGACCAAGTACTTCTACAGCCTGCCGTCGGGCTACGTCCCGCTGAGCTTCCACTTCAGCGGGTCGGTGCTGCACCGCGGTGACGACGGCCGCATCCAGGTGGTCGCGATCCCCTGGTCGTGCACGTCGCGGTGGCGGATGCCCATCGACGACCTGGCGCCAGATGATGCGAGCGCCACTATCCCAACAGCAGCTGGGTGCGGCTGCATCCCGACACGACCGAGCTCCTGCGGCAGTACGCGGCGCGGACGGGGCAGCTGTCGCTCGACGCCGCCGTGGCCGGCCTGCTCGAATCGGCTCGGGAGCCGGCGGGATGATGGACGCCGGCGTGGAATCCCTGCTCGGCGCGCTCCTGTACGAGGGCTACGCGCTCTACCCCTACACCGCGAGCGCCGCCAAGAACGCGACCCCGACCCCGTTCGGGATCGTCTACCCGCCCGCCTACGCCGACGGATCGGCCGCGGCCTTCGACCGGCTGCGCCTGCACGGCGTCGCGGCCGCCGGGCCGGACGCGGGCATCGAGGCCGAGGTGCGCTTCCTGCAGGCCGCGCCCGGAGGGCGGTCACCGGGCGGTCGAGCGCCGGCTCACGGTCGCGCCCCGGTCGCTCGAGGAGCTCGCCGCCGCACCCGCCGTGCAGACCTTCGAGTTCGACGGCCTCACGGGCCGGATGCGGTTCTCGGCCCGGCGGCTTGACCGGTGGAGCTTGGCGGATCGCGCTCTGCGTCCACAACACGACCGCGGTCGCTACCCGCGGGCTCGACCGGCGAGCGGCCCTGCGCGCGAGCCTGCTCTCGACCCACCCGATCGTGTCGCCTCACCGGCGGCGACTTCGCCTCGCCGCTCGAGCGGGATGGGCCGCTCGCGGGCGCGATCGCAGACTGCGAGAGCATCAACACGTACCCGATCCTGGCGACGCCGGCCGACAACGTCCTGGTCGGGGCGGCGATCGTCCTGCCCGATCACCCGCAGCTGGCGCCCGAGAGCCGCGGGAACCTGTTCGACGGCACGGAGATCGAGGAGGCGCTCGTGCTGCACGTGATGGCGCTGAGCGACGGCGAGCGCGAGCAGATCGCGGCGGGCGACCCGGCCATCCGCGAGCTGGTGGCGCGCACCGTCGCGGCGACGCCGGAGGATCTGGTGCGCCTGCACGGGCGCACCGTCCTCACCGATCCCGGGAGCGGCGCCCCATGAGCGTGGGCGGGCGGTTTGGCAACGAGCCCGTCGGCGAGCAGGAGGTGGTGCTCGACGGCGTCACGTACCGCCCGGGCGACAAGGTCGTCCTGCGCCTGAAGGAGCGTTCGGATCCGTACGACCGCATCCTCGACGGCCGGGTGGCGACGCTCGAGCGCATCTACTACGACTACGACGACAAGCTCTATTTCGGCGCCACGATCGACGACGATCCCGGTCAGGATCTGATGCGCGAGACGGGGCGGTTCCTGTTCTTCTTCGCCGGCGAAGTGGAGGCACTGCAAACGTGACACGCATCTCCGAGAAACAGATCCTGGTCGCGGGCATCGGCAACACGTGGCTGCGCGACGACGGCTTCGGCAGCGAGGTCGTCAAGCGACTCGCGACCCGCGAGCTCCCGTCCGGCGTCAGCGTGGTCGACTTCGGCACCGGCGGGCTCGACCTAGCCTACGAGGTGATGCGCGGCTACGACGCGCTGGTGCTCGTCGATGTCAGCCGCCAGGGCGAGGAGCCGGGCACGCTGTACGTGATGGAGGCCGAGGAGGCCGACGTGACGGCGGGCATCGAGGACGGCGAGATGATCGACCCGCACGCGATGGATCCCGAGAGCGTGCTGCGGTTCGTGAAGGCCGTCGGCGGCTGGCCGGGCAAGGTGATCGTGGTCGCGTGCGAGCCGGGCGAGGTCGAGGAGATGGGGATCGGCCTGACCGCCGCGATCACCGCCGCGGTGGACGACGCGGTCGAGCTCGTGATGACCACCATCGCCGGTCTGCGCGGCGACGCGCCGCTCGAGGTCAGCTGAGTGCACGAGCTGTCCGTGGCAAGCGCGATCGTCGACACCGCGACCCGCCACGCCGACGGGCGGCGGGTGACGAGCGTGCAGCTGCGGGTCGGGCACCTGCGCCAGGTCGTGCCCGAGTCGCTCGCGTTCTACTTCGAGCACGTCGCCAGGGGAACTCCGTGCGAGGGGGCTCGGCTCGAGCAGGAGGTGGTGCCGGCGGTGCTCGCCTGCGACGAGTGCCGGCACGAGTGGGAGCTCGATGAGGCCGCGTTCCGGTGCCCGCTGTGCGGCTCGGGCGGTGTCCGGATCGCCGGTGGGGACGAGCTCGAGGTCGAGTCGATCGAGATCGAGGAGGACGCATGCATCGCACAAAGGTGAGGGTGCTCGAGGACGTGCTCGACGCCAACGCGACCATCGCCCGCGCGAACCGCGCCGACTTCGACCGGGCCGGCGTGAGCGTGGTCAACATGATGAGCTCACCCGGCGCCGGCAAGACGACCCTGCTCGAGCGGACGCTGCACGATCTCACGGGGGTGCGCGTGGGCGTGCTCGAGGGCGACGTGGCCGGAACGCTCGACGCCGACCGCATCGCCGGGTTGCACATCCCGGTGACGCAGATCAACACCGACTCCGGCTTCGGCGGAGAGTGCCACCTGGACGCGAACATGGTGCGCTCGGCGATCCCCTCGATCCCGCTGGACGAGATCGATCTGCTGGTGATCGAGAACGTCGGCAACCTCGTCTGCCCGGCCGAGTTCCGGGTCGGCGAGGACGTGCGGGTGATGGTCGCCTCGGTGGCCGAGGGCGAGGACAAGCCGCTCAAGTACCCGCTCATGTTCCGCACCTGCGAGCTCGTGCTGGTGAACAAGATCGACCTGCTGCCGCACGTCGACTTCGACCTCGACAAGTTCCTCTACCACCTGGATGCCGTGCACCCCGGCGTGCCGCGGATGCTGATGAGCGCGCGCACCGGCGAGGGGCTCGAGGCCTGGCGCGACTGGCTGCGCGAGTTCGCCCTGGAGCGCCAGCCGGCGTGACCGGCACCCAGGCGGCCGACCGCGTCCGGCGCGCGCTCGACGAGCAGATCGACCGGCGCGCGGGCACCGACGCGGCCTTCTTCGCCGAGCATGCCGCCCGGATCGCGCGCCTCTGCCACGCGATGGCCGAGCGCTTCGCCCGCGGCGGCCGCCTGATCGCGGTCGGCGGGTCGCCGCAGGAGCAATCCGACGTGCGCCACGTCGCGGTCGAGTTCGTCCATCCCGTGATCGTCGGCAAGCGCGCGCTGCCCGCCATCGGGCTCGTCCCCGGCGGCGGCGTCCTGGCCGCGCAGGTCGACCTGCTCGCCGAGCCGGACGACATCGTGATCGGGTTCGGCGGCGGTGGCGAGGTCGCCGCGGCGATCGCCGCCGCCCGCGGCCGGGGCTGCCTGACGGTGGCCTTCGCACCGGTCGGCGCCGAGTGGGAGGCGGCGCCGCCCGGGGACGACCCGTTCATCGACCAGGAGCTCGTCGAGACGCTCTACCACCTGCTGTGGGAGCTCGTGCACGTGTTCTTCGAGCACCGCGGGCTGCTCTCGGGTCGCGATGCCGGCCCGGTGCACGATTCGGGCGCGTCCGCGCTTCCTGTACCCGTTCCTGGCCGAGGGCGAGCACGACCTCGACGCGATCGTCGATGACGTCCGCCGGTCGGTGCTGATGAAGGCCGACGAGATCGCCGAGCTGCGCGAGCAGACCCTGCGAGGCGGCGGCGCCGAGCTGGTGGCCGCCGCGGCCGAGCTGCGTGCGGCCCTCGACGCGGGCGGCACGGTGCTGGCCTTCGGCAACGGCGGCTCGGCCACCGACGCCTCCGATCTGGTCGCCGACCTGCGCTGCCCCCCGCCGGGACTCGCGCCGCGGCGGGCGCTCGACCTCACCGAGGACTCGGGCATCTTGACCGCGCTCGCCAACGACATCGGCGCCGAGGTGCTGTTCGCCCGCCAGGTGATCGCCTACGCGCGGCCGGGCGACGTGGCGGTGGCGCTCTCGACCAGCGGCGGATCGGCCAACATCATCGACGGCCTCGCCGAGGCTCGCCGCCGGGGTCTGCGCACCGTGGCGCTGGTCGGCTACGACGGCGGCCGCATCGGCTCGGAGCGGCTGGCCGACCACGTGGTGGTCACGCCCTCGCAGCACATCCCCCGCATCCAGGAGGCCCAGGCCAGCGCCTACCACGCGCTGCGCGAGCTGATCGAAGTTGCGCCAAAAGGGGTCTGACCCCGTTTGGCGCACGGCTCCTAGAGTACGTCCATGCCCGAGGACTATTTCGGCGAGGCCGTGGCGGCGCGGTACGACGACTCGGCGGACGACCCGTCCGAGCTGGCCGCCGTCGAGTCCGTGGTCGACTTCCTGGCGGATCTGGCAGGCGACGGCGCGGCGCTCGAGCTCGGCATCGGCACCGGCCGCATCGCGCTGCCGCTCGCGCGGCGAGGCGTGCGCGTGCACGGCATCGACCTCTCCGAGGCGATGGTGGCGAGGCTGCGGGCAAAGCCCGGCGCCGAGCACATCGGCGTGACGATCGGCGACTTCGCCACGACCCGCGTGGAGGGGACGTTCTCGCTCGCCTACCTCGTGTTCAACACGATCATGAACCTGACCTCTCAGGACGAGCAGGTCGCATGCTTCCAGAACGTCGGCGCGCATCTCGAGCCCGGCGGCTGCTTCGTGATCGAGGTGGGCGTGCCCGACCTCCAGCGGCTGCCACCCGGCGAGACCATCCGGCCGTTTCACGTGAGCGCGACCAGGCTCGGCTTCGACGAGTACGACGTCGCGGCGCAGGGGCTGATCTCGCATCACTACTACGCGGGTCCCGACGGCAACGCTCGAGCCCTACTCGATCCCGTTTCGCTACGTGTGGCCGGCCGAGCTCGACCTGATGGCGCGGCTCGGCGGGATGCGGCTGCGCGACCGCTTCGCCGGCTGGAACCGCGAGCCGTTCACGAGCGAGAGCATGAGCCACGTCTCGGTCTGGGAGAAGACCCCTGCGTTCGTGTAGTTCGCACGGCGTGGCAGAGCTTCACAGTTGACCCGGTTGCCTTCCCGATTGGAGCTCCCAAGCGCCGATGACCGCGTCTTCGATGGCATCGGCGTCACCGTTGAGGTCGGCGACGATCATCATGTGTTTGGCGAAGCGACTCGGGACCGAGAATGTCTCAGGAAACCCGTGCTGCAAGAAGTCTCTGGAGTCAAAGCCCGCGCGAATGACGACATGACTGTCGTCGAGCTGTCGGGCCACCAGGCGGCCGCGGTACCGCCAGTCGAGCATGCCGTCGCGGGTACGCTCGGTCACCCCCTCGAGTTGGCCCGCGACGCGACTCAGGTCGGCAAGCCTCATCGCGAAGCCGTACGCGTTTCCCGAGCGGTTCGCTCGCCAAGTGTCGAGCGGGCGTACTCGACGTCGATCGGGTGGGGCGGGAACGGCACGACGCGCGTGCGGCCGGTGAGGCTCCAGCCGCGTTTCTCGTAGAAGGCGCGTGCACGATGGTTTTCCGTGAGTGTCCAGAGGCGCGCCTCCTGGACATTCGCGTCGCGAAGCCGAACCAGGGCGAGGTCGTGAAGGGCACTTCCGACGCCTCGGCTCCAGAACCCTGGCATCACATACAGGGTCTGCAGGACGCCGTGTCCCACGGACACCACTCCGACAGCCTCGTCGTCCACGAACGCAACGTAGGTTTCCACATCCGGGTCGGCGAGTGCAGAGACCCAGTCCGCACGAATCGCGTCATCCGGGAACGCACAGAGATCCGGCGGGAACACATGCTGGAAGCCTGCAACCGCCGCAGCGCGCGCGATGCCGAAACACCGCTCGGCGTCCTCCACCGTGGCGCGCACGACCCGCATGCCGGAAGGACCCTAGCCCGCCCCCTGGTCGGCGGCGCAGCTCGCGCACAAGCCGACGATGGGGAAGTGGGTGAACCGGGCCTCGAAGCCGTCCAGCCGCCGGATCTGCTCGCGCACCGGGTCGAGAGCCTCCGGCGGCAGCGCCCGGGCGGCGCCGCAGCGATCGCAGTAGAGGTACTCGCACTCGCCCGGACGGGTCAGCGCGTGCAGGCCCGGCCCGTGGCCCAGGTGGACGTGCCGGACGACCCCGTGGGCCTCCAGCGTCTCGAGGTTGCGGTACACCGATGCCGCGTCCAGGCCGAGGCGGGTGGACAGATACTCGGCCGAGACCGGGCCGTCGGCCTCGAACAGGGCCTCGAGCACGAGCCGCCGGGGCGTCGAGAGCCGCAGGCCGCGCTCGCGCAGGGCCGCCACCGCCTCGCCCAGGTCGGTGAACTCGAGCGGCGCAACACGAGGAGCCTCGGTCATGCTCGCGCCGGACCCTACACCCGGGTCTTGATCTGGGCGCTCCAGCGTTCTTCGATGCGGCCGAAGTGCCAGACACCCAGCGACACCACCCAGGTGGCGACGAACATCGCGACGATGACGAGCCCGAGCGTGTTCAGGTCGATGTTCTCGACCCATACCCAGAACGACCCGCTCGCGTTGAGGTGCTGGGCGAAGAGGCCGGCCAGCTCGACCGTTCCGATCACGAGCGCGACCATCACCGAGAGCCCCGTGACGGTGATGTTGTAGTACACCTTGCGCACCGGCTTCGAGAACGCCCAGCCGTAGGCGAAGGTCATGAACGAGCCGTCGATCGTGTCGAGCAGCGACATGCCCGCGGCAAAGAGGATCGGCAGGCACAGGATCGCGTAGAACGGCAGGCCCGCCCCGGCGGCGCCGGCCGCCAGGAAGAGCAACGCCACCTCGGTCGCCGTGTCGAAGCCCAGGCCGAACAGGATGCCGATCGGGTACATCTGCCAGGGCTTGGTGACCGTCTGGGTGAACCGGCCGAAGACCCGGTTCATGAGGCCGCGGGTGTTCAGGTGATGCTCGAGCTCGGCCTCGTCGTATCGGCCCGCTCCGCATCTCCCGGAACACCCGGATGATGCCGACCAGGATCATCACGTTCAGCGCCGCGATCAGGTACAGGAAGGTGCCCGAGACGCCCGTCCCGACCAGGCCGGCGACGTTGTGCAGCCCGGAGTGGTCGTTCGCGACCTGGCCGTTCAGCGCCCGCACGCCGATCGCAAACAGGAACGACAGCGCGAACACGATCGTGGAGTGGCCGAGCGAGAAGAAGAAGCCGACGCTCATGGGCCGCTCTCCGTCGGCCATGAGCTTGCGGGTGGTGTTGTCGATGGCCGAGATGTGATCGGCGTCGAACGCGTGACGCATCCCGAGGGTGTAGGCGGTGAGTCCCACGCCGATCGTGAACGCGCCGCCGGCGCCCATCCGGTAATGGCCGGGCAGCGACGAGGGCGATCAGCAGGAAAAAGCCGGCGGCGTGGAGGCCGCCGACAACCGCGGCCATGCCGGCGACACTCCGCCACTGGCCGCGCGTGAGGGCCCCCCGGATTCTCCCTCGATCCACCATCCCGCCTGACCCTAGAGCGAGGCGTTCGATACTGCAACCGTGTCGCAATAGGGTGTAACCAGGCTGACCCCGGTCGGCCTACGGTACCCGCGTGATCTCGGAAACTCCCGGCACCCAGAACCGGATCGCGCAGCTCGGCGGCGGCGTGCCCGCGCCGCTCCTGATGGTCGCGGCGATGATCTCGTTCCAGCTCGGAGCGGCGGTCGCCACGAGCCTCTTTGCCCGGGTCGGCATCACCGGGACGGCATTCCTGCGCAACCTGGTCGGCGGACGTGCTCCTGCTCGCGATCGCGCGCCCCAACCTCCGCCGCGCTCCGGCCGAGCTCGCCTGGCTCGCGATCTTCGGGATCGAACTGGCGCTGATGAACGTCCTCTTCTACGAGGCCATCGAGCGCATCCCACTGGGCGTCGCGGTGACGGTCGAGTTCGTCGGCCCACTCTCGGTGGCCCTGCTGGGGTCGCGCAGGCCGCGCGACGTGGTCTGGGTCGTTCTCGCGGCGGCCGGGATCACGCTCTTCGCAGGGATGCCCACCGGCGCGGGCATCGACGCGGCCGGGCTGGTGTTCGCCCTGCTGGCCGGCACGGCCTGGGCCTGTTACATCTTCACCGCCCAGCGCGTCGGCCGCGCGTGGCAGGGCAGCCAGGGCCTGGCCGCGGGCATGTTCGCCTCCGCCGTGCTGCTTGCCCCCACGGGGCTTGGGCGGATGGGATCGGTGTCAGCGGGCAGCGGGCTCACGATCGTGGCTCTCGGGATTCTGTCGGCCGCCCTGCCGTTCTCGCTCGAGATGGCGGCGCTGCGCCGGCTCACCGCCCGGACGTACGGCGTCCTGGCCAGCCTGGAACCGGCGATCGCCACCGGCGTCGGGGTGGTCGCACTGGGACAGCACGTGCGGCGCAACCGAGGCGCTGGCAACGCTGCTCGTGGTGACGGCGTCGGTGGGCACGACGATCGAGAGCCAGCGGTGACTCAGGCCACGGCGACCGCTGGACCGAGTCGTCGCCGGGTCGCGGCGTTCGCTGCGGCCGCGCGAGTCGGCGGTTTCGTGCCGCTGGACGGGACGCCGGTCCGCTACGCGGCATCCGCGGGGAACAGCGTCGCCGAACACGACTGACCCGCCTCAGGCGTTCGGGTTTCGGTCGCATCCGAGCAGGGTACGACTGAGGGGCACGCCGAGCACTACCACTGGGGCCAAGGGCCGGCGCGAACCAGGGGGAACACCCGTGAAGCTCACAAGCCTGCATGACGTCTTCGTCGAGCAGATCGCCGACCTGCTGTCGGCCGAGCACCAGCTGGTCGAGGCGCTGCCGAGCGTCGCCGCGGCGACATCAACGCCAGCCCTGCGCGATGCCGTCGAAACGCACCTCGAGGAGACCCGCGTGCACGTGTCGCGCCTCGAGCAGGTGCTCGACATCGCCCACCTCTCCACTCACGAGGAGGAGTGCGAGGCGATGAAGGGCCTCGTCAGTGAAGGCGAGGAGATCATCGAGGCCGACGGCGATCCGGTCGCCAAGGATGTCGCGCTGATCGCGGCCGCCCAGCGGGTGGAGCACTACGAGATCGCCGCCTACGGGACGGCGCGCGCCCTGGCCAGGGAGCTGGACTTCGAGCGACGCCGCGGATCTCCTCGGCGATACGCTCGATGAGGAGTCGGCTGCCGATCAGAAGCTCACCTCGATCGCGACCGGCGGCCTCATGTCCGGCGGCATCAACAAAGCCGCCCGCTAGCCGGAGCGACGCCGGCTGCGTTTCCGCCGCGGCGCCGGCCGCGGCGGGCAGCAGGCCGGTCATTCCACCACGCGCAGCCGAACCGCGAGCGCAGCACGTACCAGAGCACGACGAGCATCCCCAGGAGCAGCGAGCCGATCACGGCGGCGTACGACGAGCCGTACAGGTAGCTCGTGATGAACAGCATGACGCTGATGATGGCCACCGCCGAAAGACGGTGCCCACGATCGTGAGCGCGCTCGAGATCTGCAGGCAGCCCCTTGTCGCCGTGGCGCCACACGATGCGGTGAAACGAGGTCGGCGCGATGAAGCAGACCGAGGCTGCGGCCGCCGTCACAAAGGCCGTGTAGTAGAGCGCCTGCTGGTCGGACGTGACGTGCGTGAAGCGCTGGCTGAACGGCACGGCGAGCAGGAATCCGAACAGCATCTGCACCCCGGGCAGCGCCACCCGCAACTCGTTCAGAAGCTCGGTCAGCTGCCGGTTCCGGCGCGCGTCGTCGCTTTCGGCCCCCCGTGGACGCTCGGGGCCCTGCTCGGGGATGGTCACCGGGACGAACTTCGCCCGCAGTGCCCCCGTTCCCTGCCCACGGACGCCTCCGCCGGCGCTCAATCGTGACAGGTTTGTGCCGATTCTCCTTTGTGTGGATATCAACGGTCGCGACGAAGCTGATCGGCCCCTGCCCGAGGACCCTCAGCTCTCGCAGCGGCTCGCCGCGCTCTACGCGGTCACCGCCCGGCTGACCGCGTCGGGCAGCGTCGACGATGTGCTGGTCGAGGTGGGCCGCGGGGTCGGCCAGGCCATGCCGCGGGTCGGCGAGGTGTCGATCGCGGTCTGGGACGCGCGCCGCGGCGTGATCCGCGACGTGCTCGAGTTCCGGCCGTGGACGAACCGGCGGGTGCCCCTGCCCCCGCCCGGCGTGCACAGCGTCGGCCGGGCTACCCGAACTCGCCGCCCTTCTGGCCGGCGAGGCCGCGCACGTGCGTCGCTGGCGACGATCTGGCGCGTCGCCGGGCCAGCGCGAGTACATGCGCAGGTGGGGCTGGGAAACGCTCCTGCAGGTGCCGCTGATCGCCGAACGGGCGCACGCTCGGGGTGGTCGAGATCATCGACCCCCGAATGCCGCGCCGTTTCGGACGACGAGATCGGGTTCTGCGAGGCGCTCGCGCGACGGGTGGCGTGGCTCACTGCGCCAGGCGCAGCTTACGAACGGGTGCGGCGGCTGGCCGACCAGGACGCGCTGACCGGGCTCGCCAACCCGCGCACCTTCGCCGCAAGGCTGGCGGCCGCCGTGCGCGCGGCCAACCGGCCCTCGGAGCCGGTCAGCATCTCCTGATCGACATCGACGACTTCAAGCTGCTGAACGACAGCAACGGCCACGCCCACGGCGATCGCGTGCTGCGCGGCCGCCCGCTGCTGCGCCGGCATGCGCGCGACGCGGACACCCCGGGCGCCTCGGCGGAGACGAGCTGGCGCTCGCAGCCCGGAACACGTCCGCGACCGCCGCGGCGGCGCTCTCGACCCGCCTGCTCGCCGGCTTCGCCCGCGAGAACATCGCCGTCTCGATCGGAGTCGCGACGTACCCGCTGCAGGGCACGACCGTGGCCGAGCTCATCCTCGCTGCCGACGGCGCACTCCTGAAGGCCAAGGGTCAGGGCAAGCAGCGGTTCAGCGTCGCTGCTTGAGCGTCCGCCGCAGCGCCGCCTGAGAGCGGCCCGCGCAGCACGACTGCCCGGTGCGCACGAGCCACCCGTCCGCGCTCCGGACGCAGCTCACGAACACCCTTCTCACGCGATCGACCACAGCTGACCTCCCGGCCACGGAGCATAGTGCGCGCCGACCCTTGACTTTGCGGCGGCCGCGGGCCTATCCTCTTCCCCGTATTGTCAGGAAAGTTTCCTTACTGCAGCGGATGAGGAACGGAGCGACAGGAGCCGCGCCCGAATTCGCCGCCGGGACACCCAGCCTGCTGCGCGCGATCAACGAGCGCAGCCTGCTGGAGTGATCCGCCGCGAGGGGGCGATGTCGCGGGCCGAGGCGGCCCGTCGCAGCGGCCTCTCCGAAGCCCACCGTCTCGCTGGCGCTTCTGGGCCTCGAGGACGCGGGGCTCGTGCACCAGGCCGGCCGGTCACGGGCCCAAGGGGCCCGGAGCCGGTCGTCTACAGCTGAACCGGAGTCGGGCTGGGTGGTCGGCATCGACGTCGGCAGCCACTGGGTGCGGCGGCACTCGCGGATATCACGGGACCGTCCGCGCCCGCCGCGACGAGCGCACGCACCGCAGCGCCGGCCGCCACCGTCGCCCAGATCCGCGGCCTCGCCGACGACCTGGCCGGCGAGCGCGGCCTGCCCTGGTCGCGCGTCACCCACGCCACCGTCGGCCTGCCGGGCGTGCTCGACCCGGCCGGGACCCGGCTCGCGCTCAGCCCCAACCTGCCCGGCGGCAAGCCCGGCCTGGTCGAGGCCATTCGCGCCGAGCTGGGCGAGAACGTCAGCTTCGAGAACGATGTCAACCTGGCAGCGCTGGGCGAGTCGGCCCGCGGCGTCGGGCAGGGCGTTTCCAACTTCGTGTTCCTGTGGGTGGGAACCGGGATCGGCCTCGGCATCATCGTCGACGGCCAGCTCTACCGCGGCTCCGCGGGTGCGGCCGGAGAGATCGCCTACCTGCCCGTCGGGCCGGGCGATCCCCACGATCCCGCCTATCGCCGGCGCGGCCAGCTCGAGGAGTCGGCGGCCGCCGCGGCGGTGACGCGGATGGCACGCGAGCACGGTCTGCGCTCGCCCTCGGCCAAGAACGTGTTCGCCGCGGCCCGCAGGGGCGACGTCGCCGCCGGGGAGGTGGTCGACCTGATCGCGGGCCGCATCGCGCTCGCAATCGCGGCGGTCGTGCCGGTGCTCGATCCCGCGCTGGTGATCCTGGGCGGCGGCATTGCCGGCAACGGCGGCGACCTACTATGCGCCCCGGTCGAGCGGGAGCTTCACCGGCTCTCGCCGTTCCGGCCACGGCTGGCGGTATCCGCGCTGGGCGACGAGGTCGTCCTGCACGGAGCCGTTGCGACTGCGCTCGCGGCCGCGCAGGAGACGTTGTTCGACCGCGTTCGCGACACGCAACCAAGGGAGGGAGTGGGATGAGAGGACGTCGACTACTGCTCGGATCGGCCGCGCTGGTGCTGGCGCTGGCCGCCGCCTGCGGCGGGAGCGGATCGAGCGGATCGAGCGGCTCGAGCTCCGGCACCTCGGGCTCGCACACGCCGGTCACGCTCACGGTCTGGCACCAGTTCGGCGCCGAGGAGGCCAAGCCGTTCGCCGACGCGATCGCCGGGTTCAGCAAGCAGTATCCGTGGATTCATTTGAACCTCGTCCTCCAGCCGAACCCCGACAACGACACGTTCGACCCCAACCTGATCGCGGCCATCAAGGGCGGCAACGCGCCCGACGTCGCAATCGGCTTCACGCCCGCCTACGCGGGCCAGTACTGCTCGAGCGGCCTGTGGGAAAACCTGACCCCGTTCATGCAGGCGGATCACATGTCGATCAAGCAGTTCGCGCCGGCGACGCTCAGCTACACGAGCTTCGACGGCAAGCAGTGCGCGCTGCCGTCGCTGACCGATGCATACGGCTTCTATTACAACAAGAAGATGTTCGCGAAGGCGGGTATCACCAGCCCGCCGAAGACACTGACCGAGCTCACGGCGGACGCCAAGAAGCTGACCGTCAAGAACTCCGACGGCTCGATCAAGGTGGCCGGGTTCGTCCCGCTCAACCAATGGGAGGAGCTCGACATCGCCGACATCGCCAACTCGTTCGGCGCGACCTGGTTCGACAAGTCCGGCAACGCGCAGCTCGCAACCGACCCGGCCTGGACGGATGCGTTCGAATGGCAGAAGCAGCTGGTCGACTGGTACGGGTACTCGAACCTCGAGAAGTTCTACGCGACGTATACGAACTCCGAGTTCAACCCCACCAACGCGTTCGAGACCGGCAAGGTGGCGATGGTGTTCGACGGCGAGTGGCGCACGGCGTTCATCAAGCGCGACCACCCGTCGCTCGACTACGGCACGGCACCCTTCCCGGTCGCCGACAACCAGCCCCAGCTGTACGGCTCCGGCCGTGTGGGCGGCACCATCGTCGGCATCCCCGAGGGCACCAAGCACCCGCAGGAGGCGTGGGACCTGGTGAAGTACCTCTCGACCGACACCCACTACCTGGTGACGCTCGCCAACTCCGCCGGCAACGTGCCCACGACCAAGGCGTCGGGCGAGTCGCCCGACCTGAAGCTGGGGCCGCAGTTCCAGACGTTCGTGAACATCTGGAACAACCCCAAGTCGTCCTTCTACCCGCCGCTGACGGCGGCGGGTGCCGGCTACGCCCAGCTCGTCGATAACTTCGACGCGCAGTGGCAGGCGGGGAACGTCTCCAACCTGCAGGCGGGCCTGCAGAAGCTCGACACGAACATCGACAACCAGCTGCAGCTGGGGCAGGCGCCGTAGACGGCTCCGTCGGCATCGCTGCGCCCGCGCAGATCCCCGTGCGCACGCCGGCCGAGCGCCGGCGTGCGCGGCGGCGCCTGACCGCGAGCCGCTACGGCTACGTGGTGCTGTTCCTCTCGCCGTGGATCATCGGCTTCGTGCTCTTCACGGCGTGGCCGATGTTGCTCAGCCTGTACTACTCGTTCACCTCATACGACCTGCTGACGAAACCACACTGGATCGGCCTCGACAACTATCGCTTCATGTTCGGGGTCGGGACGATCAACGGCAGGCACGAGGCCGACCCCTATTTCTGGCAGGCCGTGCGAAACACGATCTGGATCATCGTGGTCACGGTTCCGCTGCGCGTGATCGTGGCCATGCTGACGGCGATGCTCCTGACGCGCCCAAAGCGCGGCGTGAACGTCTACCGGACGCTCTTCTTCATGCCCTCGCTGGCGCCGACCGTGGGCGCCGCGCTCGTCTTCGTGTACCTGCTCAACCCCGCGACCGGCCCCGTCGACCAGCTGATCTCGAAGATCCCTGGGGTCGGCACGCCGCTCTGGTTCTACAACCCGGTGCTGGCGAAACCGGCGCTGGTGGTGTTGGGTCTGTGGGGGATCGGCGATGCGATCGTGATCTACCTCGCGGGACTGCTCGACGTCCCCCGTGACCTGTACGAGGCGATCGCAATCGAGGGCGCAAACGCCTGGCAGCGGTTCCGCAACGTCACGTTGCCGATGCTCACGCCCGTGATCTTCTTCACCCTGGTCATCGGAGTCATCAACGGCTTCCAGTACTTCGACCAAGCGTTCGTGTCGTCCACCACCGCGGGCCAGACGCCGGGCGACCCGCAGGGGTCGCTCCTGTTCTACGGCGTGTGGATCTACGAGCAGGCGTTCACGTACTTCCACATGGGCTACGCCTCCGCGCTGGCCTGGGTGCTGTTCCTGGTGACGATGGCGACCACCGCGCTGCTCTTCGTGTCGGCCAAGCGCTGGGTGCACTACCGCGGAGGCGCCGCATAGCCGCCACCGCCGTCACGCAGCGGCAGCTCCCGGCCGACGTCCGCCGGCGGCGATTCCTGCTTGCCATCGCCAACCACGCCGTGCTGATCGCCGTCTCGCTGGCCTTCGCGCTGCCCGTGGTGTTCATGCTGCTGACGGCGCTCATGTCCGATACCCAGGCGCTCTCCTCCACCCTGATCCCGCACCCGTTCGTCTGGTCGAATTTCAAGACCGTCTTCACCAGCATCGACCTGCCCCGCTACACGTGGAACTCGTTCGTCTACGCCGGCCTCGCGACCGTCGGAGTGGTGCTGTCGTCGATCCCGGTGGCGTATGGCTTCTCACGCATCGAGTGGCGGGGGCGAAACGTGGTGCTCCTGCTGGTGCTCTCGTCGCTGATGCTGCCGCCGCAGGTGACGTCGGTGCCGCTCTACATCCTGTTCTCGAAGCAGTACCACGACTGGACCGGGATCCAGTTCATCGGCACGCTCAAGCCGCTCATCATCCCCAACTTCTTCGGCGACGCGTTCTCGATCTTCCTGCTGCGCCAGTTCTTCATGACCATCCCCAAGGAGCTGACCGACGCCGTCCGGGTCGACGGCGGCGGCCACTGGCAGATCATCCGGCGAGTGATGATCCCGCTCTCGAAGCCGGCCATCGCCGCGATCGCCCTGTTCAACTTCATCTATTCATGGAACGACTTCTACGGGCCGCTGGTGTACCTGGCCGGCAACCCCAACTCACAGACGCTCTCGGTCGCGCTGGCCTCGTTCCGGAGCCTGCACCACGTCGACTGGAACCTGACGATGGCGGCGGCGATCATCTTCATGCTGCCCGTGATCATCCTGTTCTTCCTCGCCCAGCGCGTGTTCATCGAAGGGATCACGCTCACCGGCGTCAAGGGCTGAGATCGCTAGGAGGCCGCGGCCGCGAGCGGCGGCGAGGGCGAGAGCACCCGCCCGGACTCGCTGTCGAAGAAGTGCAGGCGGGTCGGATCGACCGAGAGCCGCACCTTCTCGCCCGGACGCGCGGCCGTGCGCGCGTCGACGCACGCGGTGCACACCGTCTTGCCCTCGTGGGCGACAAACGGCGCCAGCGCCTCCTCCCCGCTCTCCTCCTGCGGCGTCCTGCCGCCGGCCGGATCGACGGCCGGGCGGGCGTCGAGGGCGAAGATCACGTTTGAGTCCGCGCCGAGCTCCTCGACCACGTCCACCTCCACCTCGAGCACCGTTCGGGAATCGTCGCGCCACACATCGGCATCCTCGAAGTCCGACGGCCGGATGCCAACCACGACCGGCCCGGTGATGTCGCGCACCCGGCCTGCGGGCAGCGGCAGGCGCTGGCTTCCGAACACCACCTGGCCGTTCTCGACGACCGCCTCGAACAGGTTCATCGACGGCGAGCCGATGAACGCCGCCACGAACAGGTTGGCCGGATGCGCGTACAGGTTGTGGGGGCTGTCGAGCTGCTGCACGACGCCGTCCTTCATCACGGCCACACGATCGCCCAGGGTCATCGCCTCGACCTGGTCGTGCGTGACGTAGACGGTGGTCGTGCGCAGCCGGTCACGCAGCCGAGCCAGCTCGGCCCGCATCTGGACGCGCAGCTTGGCATCGAGGTTCGAGAGCGGCTCGTCCATCAGGAACGCCTGCGGCTCACGCACCATCGCCCGCCCCATCGCCACCCGCTGGCGCTGGCCGCCGGAGAGCTCGGCCGGCTTGCGCGGGAGCAGCGGCTCGAGCCCGAGGACGGCCGCGGCCTCGGCCACCTTCTGCTCGATCTCGGCCTTGGGCCGCTTGCGGATCTTGAGGCCGATCGCGATGTTCTGGGCCACCGTCATGTGCGGATAGAGCGCGTAGTTCTGGAACACCATCGCCACGTCGCGGTCCTTGGGAGCCAGGTCCGTGACGACGCGCTCGCCGATCACGACCTCGCCGTCGGTCACATCCTCGAGCCCGGCGATGATGCGCAGGAGCGTGGTCTTGCCGCAGCCCGACGGCCCCACCAGCACCATGAACTCGCCGTCGGCGATCTCCATCGACACCGTGTCGACGGCGATCACGTCCTTGCCGAACCGCTTGGTGACGTCTTGGAGAACGATCCGCGCCATGGCTCCTCCTCAGGGTACCGCGCCGTTGTGCTCGAATCTGGAAGCGATCAGCTGACCGCGCAGGCGGGCGTCGGCACCGTCCGTGACCGCGAGCCGGTCGAGGCCGAGCAGAGCCGCGCCGACCACGGGCGGCTCGTCGACCACCGAGATGCGGACGCTCGGCGCAAACGCGCTCACCAGCTCGCCGAGCCGACGCATGAAGATCGGGTTACGGGCCCGGGCGACACCTCCGCCGAGCACCACGTCGGCGTCCGACCGCCGCAGCCGCAGCCGCCGCAGGGTGGTGCGCACGAGCACGGCCACCTCGTCCGCCTGGCGCACGACGATGGCGTGGGCGACGGCGTCGCCCTCGTTCGCGGCCGCGAAGACCACCGGGGCCAGCTCGACCATGCGCGACTCCTCGAGCCGGCCGGTGTGGAGCGCCTCCATCACCTGGCGCGGCGTGCGCATGCCGAAATGCGCCGGCACCACCCGCTCGAGCGCGGTGCGCGGCCCACGCCCGTCGCGCGCTCGCACGCAGGCGCCCACCGCCTCCACTCCGATCGCATCGCCGCCGGCGAAGTCGCCCGAGATCGGGCCGAGCGCGGGAAACCGCACCTCGCGGCCGTCGGGGCCGACGCCGGTGCAGTTGAAGCCGGCCCCGCACACGACGGCGACGCCCCAGCCGCGAGGGGCGCCCGCGCGCATGACGGCGAAGGTGTCGTTGCGAAGCAGCGGCTCCGAGGCCAGGCCGAGCCGCCGCAGCGAGCGCAGGATGCGGCGGTCGTCGGCGGGCAGGTCGGCACCCGCGAGGCAGAAGATGCCGATGTCGGCGACCGGCTCCGACTCGATCCCGGCCACCCGGGCCGCCTCGCGCACCGTCCGGTCGAGATTGGCGACCGAGCGGTCGTGCGCGCGAGGCGAGAACGACGCGCCCGGACCGCGGTGGGTGCCGAGCACCCGGCCGGTCTCGTCCAGAATGGCCACATCGGTCTTCGAGTTGCCGCCGTCGACCGCGACGACCGTGCGCGGGCCGGTCACGCCGCCACCTCGTCGAGCCGCACGGCGCTCGCGCCGGCGTCCGCCAGCCCGGCCAGGATCGCGGGCAGGGCCGCGATCGTCGCCGGCGGCCAGCTGTGGAGCAGCACCACGGCGCCGTCGCCGCGGGCGAGCGCGCCGTCGACAACCAGCCGCTGCAGGTCGGCCGGTGTCCGCTCGGGCCGCCAGTCGTCAGGCTCCACGTCCCAGTGGTGATTGCGGTAGCCGACCCGCTCGAGCGCCGAAAGGACGCGCGGGTCGTCGTGCCCGGCCCCGAACGGGCACCGGAACCAGGGCCGGGGATCGGCGCCGGTGACCGCGGCGATCGCCTCCTGCGCCTGCAGCACGTCGATTTCGATGCCCGCATCGGTGAGGATGTCCATCGGCGCGTGATGGTGCGAGTGGTTTCCGACCAGATGGCCCAACGCCGCGATCCGCCGCGCGCAATCCGGATACGCCGTCGCCCAGCGGCCCTGGACGAAGAACGTCGCACGCACCCCGGCGGCGTCGAGCGCGTCGAGGATTCGGTCCTGCACGTCGGGCGTCGAGGGGTGGCTCCAGTGCTCGGTGTCGAACGTCAGCGCGATCCGGGGACTACTCATGGGTGGTCACCTTGGAGGCGATCGTATAGGTGCCGGGCTCGAGCCCACGGCTGCGCGCGAGCGCCCACGAGAGCAGTTGGACGGGCACGATCTCGACGGCCGAGGCGAGCCCGCCCGTGACCTCGCCGGTGGCGATGGCCATGGCGCCCGGGGGAGCGGCGCCGTCGGGGCCGATCACGAGCACCGCCGCTCCGGACGCGACGAGCTCCTCCGCGAGGCCCAGATCGAGTTCGCGAGTGGGACGCTCCGAGGCGTGGACGACCGCCGCGAGCTCGGGACCGGCCAGCTCGAGCGGACCGTGACGGAACTGGGCGGCCTGCAGCGACTCGGCCGGGAAGCGGGCCGCCTCCTTGAGCGTGAGGGCCCCCATCTCGGCCGCCGCCCGCGACTCGCCACGCCCGAGCAGCGCGAGCACCGGGCGCTCGCCGAGCCAGGCCGCGAACGCCTGCGCGTCGCCCTGCGGATCTCGCAACAGCCGCTCGACCCCCGCGGCGGCGGTCTCGGCGTCGGCAACGACGGTCGGGGCGTGCCCCGCCAGCGCAGCGGCGACGGCCGACATCATCACGAGCGTGGCCGCAAACGTCATGGTCGAGGGTCCGTGCTCCTCGCCGGCGCGGGTGTCGAGGTTCCAGTCGGCGAGCTGCGCCAGCGCGCTCGAGCCGCCGTTCGTCACCGCCGCCACCGCGGGGCCGTCGCCCCGCGCCCGCAGCTCGCGCACGAGCCGCACCGTCTCGGCGCTCTCGCCCGACTGGCTCACGCACACGAGCAGCGTCCCCGCGTCGAGCGCATCCAAACGGAAGTGCAGCAGCTCGGCGGCGTCGACCATGGTGGCCAGGACCCCGCTCGCCGCGAGCCGGGTGGCGGCCGGGTAGCAGGCGTCGTAGGAGCTGCCCATCCCGGTCAGCACCACCCGGAGGCGACGGTGGCGCTCGGCCGCGAGCGCGCCGATCGGCTCGGACTGGTCGGTGGCCGCGGCGGCCGCCCGGCGGATGGCCGCGGGCTGGCCCGCAATCTCGGCCATGAATATGTCAGGAAAGTTTCCTAACGAATGCACGGCGCATAGATTACAATGCGCGGCCGTGGTTGGAAACCCCAAGATCGCGGTGATCGGCGGCGGCAGCACCTACACGCCCGAGCTGATCGAGGGGCTGGCCCTGCGCGCCGAGCGACTCGGCCTTCGCGAGCTCGTGCTGCACGACATCGACCAGGGGCGTCTGGACGTGGTCGGCGGACTGGCAGGCAGGATCCTCGCCCGGCACGGGTTCCCGGGCCGGTTCTCGTGCACGACCGACCGCGAGCGCGCAATCCACGGGGCGGCATTCGTGCTGGTGCAGCTGCGCGTCGGCGGACTGGCGGCGCGGCTCGAGGACGAGACGGTGCCGGCGCGGTTCGGCTGCATCGGCCAGGAGACGACCGGGGCCGGCGGGTTCGCCAAGGCGCTGAGAACCGTTCCGGTGGTGCTCGAGATCGCGCGCGACACCGCCCGCCTGGGCGCCGACGGCGCCTGGCTGCTCGACTTCACAAACCCCGCCGGCCTGGTCGCCCAGGCGCTGATCGACGACGGCCACCGGGCGATCGGCCTCTGCAACATCCCGATCGGCTTCCAGCGCCTGCTGGCCGACCGGCTGGGAGTGGATCCGGCTGAGGTCGAGCTCGAGCACGTCGGCCTGAACCACCTGTCGTGGGAGCGAGGCGTCTATGTCGACGGCGTCGACCGGCTGCCGGGCCTGATCGACACCTTCGCCGACCAGCTCGGTGAGGAGGTCGACCTGCCCGGCGACCTGATCCGGCTCGTGCGCGCGATCCCGTCGTACTACCTGCGCTACTTCTACCTCACCGAGCGGGTGCTGCAGGAGCAGGGCGAGCACCCAACGCGAGCGGCCGAGGTGATGCAGATCGAGCGCGATCTGCTCGAGATGTACCGCGATCCGCAACTGGATGTGAAGCCCGCGCTGCTCGAGCAGCGCGGGGGCGCGTTCTACTCGGAGTCAGCGGCGATGCTGGTGGAGTCGCTGCACGCCGACCGCGGCGACACCCAGGTCGTGAACGTGCGCAACGGCGGGGCGATCCCGAACATCGACGCCGACGCGGTCGTCGAGGTGCCCTGCCGGATCGACGCCGCGGGCGCGCATCCCCTGCCGCAGCGGCCGCTGCCGCCGGAGATGCTCGGCCTGGTCGAGCAGGTCAAGGCGTACGAGCGGCTGACGGTGCGCGCGGCCGTGACGGGCGATCGCGGGGTGGCGCTGCAAGCCCTGATGGCCAACCCGCTGGTGCGGAGCTACGACATCGCCGGGCCGCTCCTCGACGCGCTGCTCGAGGCGCATCGCGAGCATCTCCCCCAGTTCTTCGCGCGCACCGGGTGACCGTGCCGATCGTGCCGCCCGAACGTCCCTTGAGCGACGGTGTGATCACACTCCGCGCGGTGTCAGACGGCGACCTCGAGGCCGTCGAGCGGGTGTTCCAGGATCCCAGGTGGGTGCGCTGGTTCGGGCCCGGGCACAGCGCCGGGGAGCACGTCGCGCGGGTGCAGCGGGACTGGCGGGAGGGCGTCGAGGTCTGGTTTGCGATCTGCGACGCCGGGGGCGACGAGTACCGGGGTGAGATCGCGATCCGCCCCGAGGCGTACTCGCGCGCCATCGTGGAGTACTGGCTGGCGCCGGAGGGCCGCGGCGGCGGACGGGCGACCCGGGCGCTTCGGCTGGCGTCCTCGTGGGCGCTCCGCGAGGGTGGCATCGCCCGCCTCCAGCTCTGGGCCGAGCCCGAGAACCTCGCCTCGCAAGGCGTCGCCGAGCGGGGCGGGTACCAGCGCGAGGGCATCCTGCGGAAGTACGACGAGATCGGCGGCCGGCGGGTGGACTCGGTGCTCTTCTCGCTCCTGCCGGAGGATCTGGACGCCGGGTCGGCTCAGGGCTCCGCGGACTGACTCTTTCGCCGCCGGTCCCAGAACTGGACGCCCTCGGCGACCAGAATGATCCAGACCGCGAACCCGACGTCCTTCAGCCAGGAGTGCGAGCCGAGGATCCGCCACAGCAGGGTCACAGCCGCGAGCTCGATGAGAATCCGAACCGGGCGGCGCAGGCGCTGGAACACCCCCTCAGAGTAGGTGAATATTGGGTGCCTGGCACCGGGTATTCACGGCCAGCTGAGCGAGAACTGACGGAAGTCGCACTTCGGCTCGTATCCGAGCTCGGCGTAGATGTGATTCGAGGTCGGGTTGGCCACGTCGGTGAAGAGCGAGCACCAGCTCTGGCCGGCGTCGAGCTCCCGCTGCGAGAGCTCCGCGACGACGGCGCTCGCGAAGCCCCTCCGGCGCAGCTCCGGCGGCGTGTAGGCAAAGCCGATGCATGACGACCACGGCGTGCGCCGGGTGACCGCTGCCATCGAGACCATCGCCCCGTCTGACTCCCAGACGGCCAGATCGTTGCCTGATTCCAAGCGCGCCACGATCCGGGCGGCCTCCTCGTCCGGGATGCGCTCACGGATGTCCGCGCCGAACGCGACGAACCAGCCCGCCAGCAGCTCGCGGTCGCCACTCGCCGCCGACCGGAATCGCCCGGCCGGCAGCCGCGGTCTGCGCAGCGTCCGCAGCTCGAACGCGCGCACCTCCCGGTGCACCTCGGCCGTCGCCCCCGTGACGTCGCTCCACGCCCGCGCATAGGGCTCGCTCCAGCGGCGGGCGCCGTTCACGCCGGTGGGGCGGCGGCCCGTCTCGAGCATGGCGGCGACGAGGTCGGAGAACCCGACGTGCTCCACCTCCGTGAATCCGACAATCAGCGCGGGATGCGGACCGGTCATCGTCACCAGCACGGCCGGGCTGCCGGATCGCATCCCAAGCAGGATGGTGACCTCGCCGTAGCCGTCCGGCTCGGTGACCAGACGGCGCAGGATGCCGAACGAGAGCTCACCCTCGGCCCCGGCGAAACGGAGCGGCTCGCTGACCTCGGCCAGCGCCCGCTCGGCATCTGCAACCCGGCGAACGTCCATCCCAAAAAGTAGCCGATAGAGTGATGCCCCATGTCGATCGCCGATCGCCGCGAGCGGTTCCGCCGGCTGCACGCCCGGGACGGGATCTTCGTGTTGCCGAACCCGTGGGATGCGGGCTCGGCCCGGCTCCTCGCATGGTGCGGATTCGAGGCGCTCGCGACCACCAGCGCGGGCCTGGCCTGGAGCCTCGGCCGCAACGATCAGCACGTCACCCGCGACGAGCTGGTCGCGCATGTCGCCTGGCTTGCCGACGCGACCGATCTGCCGCTCTCGGTCGACAGCGAGCGCTGCTTCGCGCGATGACCTCGACGGCGTGGCCGAGACCGTGCGGCTACTCGCCGGCGCGGGCGCCGCGGGATGCTCGATCGAGGACTACGACCCGGCCACCGGCCGGATCGACGCCATCGGGCCCGCGGCCGAGCGCGTCGCGGCCGCGGCCCGGGCGGCTCACGAGGGCGATCCGATGGTGCTCACGGCGCGGGCCGAGAACCACCTCTACGGCAGCGGCGGCCTCGACGACACGATCGCCAGGCTGGTCGCCTACCGGGAGGCGGGGGCGGACGTCCTCTACGCGCCGGGGCTGACCGACCCCGCGGACATCGCCGCCGTGGTCACCGCGGTCGGCGCACCGGTCAACGTGCTCGCGCTGCCGGACGCACCCACCGTGGCCGAGCTCGGCGCCCTGGGCGTGCGCCGCGTCTCGACCGGATCGCTGCTCGCAAGCGCCGCCTACGCCGCGATGCTCGCGGGTGCGCGCGAGCTCCTGGCCGACGGCAGCTCGGAGTATGCCCGTGCAGGGCTACCACGGGATGTGCGCGCGGCCGCGCTCTGATACCAGCCTCTGGGCTCAACTCTGCCCTGCAAACACCCGATTAACCGGAGCGTGAACGGCCGCCAACTCCTTCGCACCGGTCTCGCCCTGCTCGCGCTCGCGCCCGCGGTCGGGTTTGCGCTCGTGCGCCTGAACGTCCTGCACGTCTCCGGCGGCTTCGATTCGCCGCCCACTCACGTGGTCGTTGTCGGCGGCGCGGCCCTGTCCGCGCTGCTCGCGGCCCTGCTCATGGTCGGCGTGGCGTCGCGCGAGAACGACCCGCGCGCCGGCCTCGTGGGCGTCGGCTTCCTCGCCATGGCGGGCCTGCTCCTGATCCACGCGCTGGCCACGCCCGGGTTCATCCTCGAGTGAGTACGGGCGAAACGCCACCGTCGGCCTTGCCGGGGCGATGGCCGTGCCGGCCGGCGGGATCGTGTTCGCGTTCGCTCTCATGATGCCGGCGCGCGTGGTCTCGGCACCGAAGATCATCGCCCGCTCGGCCATCGCAACCCTCGTCACACTGGCCGTTCTTGGTGCGATCGGCATCGGCCATCCCGCCCTGGTGCCGCTGATCCCGGTCAGCGTGACCCCATGGGCATACGTCCTGCTGACACCCGCCTGCCTGGTGTATGCATGGCTGGCCCGGCGCACCTGGCGCACCTATCAGCTCACCCGGCGGATGACCGATGCCGCCGTCGCCGTCGGACTCGTGTGGCTGGGGACGTCGATCCCCGTGTATCTGCTCTCCCCCGTGTGGACGTGGATGTTCTGGGCCGGCCACACCCTGGAGGGCCTCGGCTTCCTCGCGGTGGCCACCGCCGTCTCGCGCGACCTGATGCTGCGCACGCCGACGCTCGCGCTTCCGCGCCACACGCGGGCGCAGGACCTGCTGGCCAACGAGTCCGACCTCCTGGGCGCATACGTCAAGAGGCTGACCGACACGCTCCACGACCACGACCCCACCACCCTGATCCACTCGCGGAAGGTCGCGCAGCTCGCGGTGGAGGTCGGCGAGCACCTGGATCTGCCCGCGGATGCCCTGCGCCGCCTGGCGGTCGCGGGCCTGCTGCACGACATCGGCAAGCTGCACGTCCCCCGCGAGATCCTCGTCAAGCCCGGCGCGCTGACCGACGAGGAATACCGCACGATCCAGACCCACCCCCAGGCCGGCGCCGATCTGCTGGCCCACCTTGGCGGCTACGACGAGGAGATCCCGATCGTCCTCTCCCATCACGAGCGCCTGGACGGGCGCGGGTACCCGAACGGACTCACCGGCGAGCACATCCCGCTCGAAGCCCGCATCCTCTCCATCTGCGACGTCTTCGACGCGCTCACCGCCGTGCGCCCCTACAGCGAGGCGTGGACGCGGGAGCGGGCGCTCGAGTTGATCGTGAAGGAGACGGGCACAGCGTTCGACCCAGCCTGCACCGCGGCGCTCCTCGCCGTTGTGCTCGAGAGCAAACACGCCGTCACCGACCTCGCCGCCTGAGGCGGCACGAGGCCGCCCCGTTTCAGGAGTTCGCCTCGAGGTGCTCGAGCACGGATGGGAGCATGTCGTCGGCTCGATGCTTCTTGCAGAGCCAGACCTTGTGCACCGGCCGCTTCGGCAGTCCGGAGCGGATGAGCACCTGCTGGGTGTCGAGAGAGCCACAGATCAGACATGGGGCGCCGGTGGGCTGGCCGGCCAAGAGGGTCTCCCATCTCTCGGGTGCGATCGTCGACGTGGTTCGATCAAAACCTTGAAACGGTTCCCCCCGGCCGTTGCGCCGAAACCGTCCACGGGCGCCGGGCATTTGTGCCGGTTGCGGCCGAGGCGGTAGAACTCGGCAAGCACTCCGCCCGCATCGGCGCGCGGAGCCACCAATGAGGGGGAACGATGAAACGTTTTGGCAGACGAGGACTTATCGTGGCCGGAGTGACGGTCGCTCTTGCGGCCACGGTCGCAGCCACGGCGCTGGCGGTGACCAATCACCACAGCACCGATCGCAACAACCGCGGCGCGGCCGGCGCCGCGATGCACGGGCAGGTCATCGCGAAGCCCGCCCCGGCGGTCCATCACTGGTCGATCGCAGCATCCGGGTTCGCGCCGGATCACCTCGCCAACCCGTCCAACGACTACTTCAACACCTGGGACTTCTCGGATCTCACCGACACCGGCAATCGCTGCTTCAACGCCAGCGTGCACCTGCCCAACGGCGCCACCATCAAATCGGTGACGTTCTGGTACACGAACGGGGCCACCGACAGCTTCTACGGCGAGTTGAACCGGCAGAACCTGGCCGCTCGGAAGTCAGCGATGCTGGTGAGCTTCACCACCACCCCCACCGGCACAACGCCGAAGTACACCCACAAGACCCTGGCGTTGCCCGGCGGCGGCGTGGTCGACACCTCGAGGTTCGCATACGGCCTCGGAGTGTGCCCTGAGGGCGACTCGGCCTTCAGCGGCGTGATCATCAACTACACCGGCTGAGCCCAAAGCCTGCCAACGGGTGAGGGGCCCCGAGATTCCGGGCCCCTCACCCGGGGCGCGTGCTGCTGACTGGACGCCGAGCCGGTGTCCGTCTGGTTGACTACAGGTGTGGCCAGTTCAGTTGCGATCGAGGGTATGGCGCGATCGCAGCACAGGCGCGGGCAGGTGTTCGTGGCGCTGGCCGCCATCGCCTGGTCGACCGCGGGCGTCTTGCAGCGCGAGATGGGAGTCGGCCTCGGCACCCAGGTGGCCGGCCGGGCGTTCTTCGCGTTCGTCGCGCTGGCGGTCTTCGTGGTCGTCTCGCAGCGGCACGAGCTGGTCTCGTCAATCCGCCGCAGCCCCTGGGCGATGCTCGGAGTCGGGGTGTCGACGGCAGTCGCGTCGGCGTCGTTCATCGTTGCCCTCAACTACACGAGCGTGGCCCACGTGCTCTTCCTGCAGGCGTCCTCGCCCATCATGGCGGCGCTCCTGGGCTGGCTCATCCTGGGCGAGCTGATCACGACCCGGACATGGGTGGCGATGCTGGTCGCGCTCGCCGGCGTCGGGGTGATGGTGGGCGCGCCGGGCGGCGGGGGCCTCGTGAACCTGCTCTCGGTGCTGATGGCGCTGTCGTTTGCGGTCAGCATCATCATCACCCGCCGCCACCGCGACATCTCGATGGCTCCGGCGACGTGCCTGGCCCAGGTGCTGATCCTGGTGTTCGCCCTGCCGTTCGCCCACCCGGGCTCGGTGGACGCGCGCAACCTGGTGCTGCTGATCCTGCTCGGCGCGGGTCAGATCGGGCTCGGACTGGCGCTTCTGAGCATCGGCGCCCGGCTGATCCCGGCCGCCGAGATCGCCACGATCACGCTGCTCGAGGTCGTGCTCGGCCCGCTCTGGGTGTGGATGGTCGTGTCGGAGCGGCCGTCCGCGGCGACGCTCATCGGCGGTGCGATCGTGGTGGTGGCCGTGCTCGTGCAAGCCGGCGCCCGGCCGCCTCAGCCGGTGGCCACGACCCTGAACGTCTGAAGCCCGGGGTCAGACGCAAAGGCAATCCTGGCGCCGCCCGCGGCCTCGGCCCGCAGTCGCTGCCACAACTCCGCGCTGATCACCTCGCCCGGCGCCAGCGCCGGGATCCCGGGCGGATACGGCACCGCGAACTCCGCGGCCACGCGGCCCGCGGCGCGATCGGCGGTGACGGTCTCCGAGCGCGCGTAGAACGCCTCCCGCGGGGTCATGGCCTGCTCGGCCTGGGATTGCCATGAGGTCGAGACGGGCGGCGGGTCGGGCACGTCGCCCCGGCTCTCCTCGACAGCGCTTCGCAGGATCGGCAGGAATGCGTCGATGCGGGCCTCGTCGTCGCCGACCGTGATGTGAGGGATGATCAGCCGCCGGTCGGCTCCCTCGACCTGGACGCCGCGGGCGCGCAGTCCGCGGTCGAGGGCGATGCCGTCGGCCTGCGCTCCGGACACGTCGACGGCGAGCTTGAGCGGATCGCGGGCCATCACCGACGGATGCCCGAGGACGTCCTCGTCGCGCAGCACCCGCAGGCCGGGGATCGCCTCGATGCCCTCCCGCGCCCGCTCGGCGAGCGCACACGCGGCGGCCAGCAGCTCCTCGCCGTCGGCCTGCATGCGGGCCCGGCAGGCGTCGATGCTGGCATAGATCGTGGCCGACGGGCTCGTCGTGAGGAGCAGATCGAAGGTGGCCGACAGGTGTTCGAGATCGAGATGCCCGCTGCGCCGGGCGAGCATGAGAGCGCCCGGCGTGAGCGACGGCAGCGTCTTGTGGGTGCTGAGGGCGATCGCATCCGCGCCCAGCGTGAGCGCACTCGGCGGCACCGAGCTGCCGAAGCCGAAGTGCGCCGCCCAGGCGTGGTCACAGATGAGCGCGACCCCGCGCTCGTGGCACACGGCGGCGATCGCCGGGATGTCGGAGAGCACGCCGATATAGGAGGGCTCGGTCAGGATCGCGGTGCGGATGCGCGGCTCGGCGTCCAGCGCGTCGGCAACGCGTGCGGCGGGGGTGCCGAGGGGGATCCCGAGGTCCTCCGAAACGTCCGGCGAGAGCCACACGGGCCGCGCGCCGGCCAGGATCAGGCCGGCGTAGACCGACTTGTGGCAGGTGCGGTGGACGAGCACCGGCTCGCCGGGGGCGGTGGTTGCCAGGCACAGCGCCTGATTCGGGTGGGTCGAGCCGTTGTGCGTGAACCGGCACAGATCGCCGCCCCAGGCGGCCGCCGCGAGCGCCTCGGCCTGCTCGAGGATCCCCGTCTCGTTGCGCAGCGTCTCGGCGCCGCCGTGGAACGGGACATCCGAGAGCAAAAGCGACGTGTCGCCGACCAGCGCCGGGTTGCGCTTGTGGCCGGGGGTCGAGAGCGGGAGCGGGATGTTGCGCAGGTATGCGCCGACGGCGTCGGCGAAGGGGGTCTCGGTCATCCCGCGAGTGTACGTGACCGGTTGCGCCGGGCCGCGCCGACCCGCGATGATCGGCGGCGATGCCCGAAACGATCTCGCAGTTCTTCGACGCGGCCGTCGCCGAGGTGCCCGACCAGGTGTGGCTCGTGGCCGGCGAGGAGTCGTTCACCTACGCGGAGGCGCGGGCGCGAGTCGGGCGGGCGGCGGCCGCGATCACCGACCTCGGCGCCCGCCGCGGCGATCTGGTGCTCGCGACCATGCGCAGCACCCCGGAGTACCTGTTCACCTGGCTCGCCGCCGCCTACACGGGGGCGATCCTCGTCACCGCCAACCCGCGCAGTGCCACGGCCGAGCTGGCCGGCCTGGTCGGCCAGGTCAGCCCGCGCCTCGTGATCACCGACCCCGGCCTCGAGAGCGTGATGGAATCGGCGCGCGGCTGGGGCGCCGTCGACGTCGTGGACGTCGCGCGGCTGTACGACACGGCGGCGGTGACGGATGGACCGGGCCCGGCGGGGCCGGACGACGCGGCCGTACTGATCCCGACCTCCGGCACGACCGGCCGATCCAAGCTCGTAACGCAGACCCACCGGGCCTACGTGATGGCGGGCGAGGGCTTTCCGTGGTGGATGGAGCTCGGGCCGGACGACCGGCTGATGACGTCGCTCCCGCTCTTCCACATCAACGCACCGGCCTACTCGATGCTCGGCTCGATCGGGGCGCGGGCGAGCCTCGCCCTGCTCCCGGCATTCTCGGCGAGCACGTTCGTGGAGTCGGCGCGACGGCACGGAGCGACCGAGTTCAACGCAATCGGCGCGATGCTCGAGATCCTCATGCGCCAGCCCGAGCGGCCCGACGACGCGGACAATCCGCTGCGGCTCTGCTACACCGGGCCGGCCCCGCCGGAGCAGCGTCAGCTCGAGATCGAGGCTCGCTACGGCCTGCGCATCGTGTGCGGCTATGCCATGTCCGAGACGCCCTACGGCACCATCTGGGCGCGCGGCACCCGCCCGTACGGCACCCTCGGCAGCATCCGCCAGCACCCCACGCTGGGGGTCGTCAACGAGGGCCGCGTGATGCACGACGGCCGGCCCGCCGAACCCGGCGAGGTGGGCGAGCTCGAGCTGCGAAATCCCGCGGTGATGAAGGGCTACTGGGGCATGCCCGAAGAGACGGCGAACGTGCTCTCGGCCGAAGGGTGGCTGCGCACGGGCGACCTCGTCGTGGCAGACCCGGGTGGCACCTACACCTTCATCGGGCGGGTCAAGGAGGTGATCCGCCGCCGCGGCGAGAACGTCGCGCCGGCCGAGATCGAGGAGGCCATCGCGAGCCATCCGAGCGTGTTCGAGGTCGCGGTGGTCGGGGTCCCCTCGGAGCTCTCCGAGGAGGAGATCAAGGCGTTCGTCGTCACCGCCGAGGACGCCGACCCGGCGGCGATCAGGGCCCACGCCGCCGACCTGCTGGCGCCGTTCAAGGTGCCTCGCTACATGGAAGCCGTCGCCGAGTTGCCGCACACCCCAACCGGACGGGTCGCAAAGCACGAGCTGCCCAGAGAGCGCTCCGGCGCCGAAATCGACTTCGAGCCCCCGCGGGCGCCCGCCACCGAAAGGACGACATGAGCACGAGCGACTGGCTTCGCACCGGCATCGGCGCCACCACCGCCGACTCGATCACGATCCGTGGCCGCGATCTGGCCGGCGAGCTGATGGGCAGCGTGACCTTCACCGAGCTGTCGTTCCTGCTGGTGCAGGGCCGTCCGCCCACGCCGGGCCAGGCCCGGCTCCTGGACGCCGTGCTCGTCTCTCTGGCCGACCACGGCCTCACGCCCACGGTACTCGCCGCCCGGCTCACCTACACCGGCGCCCCCGAGTCGCTGCAGGGTGCGGTCGCGGCGGGACTGCTCGGCGCCGGCTCCGTGTTCCTGGGCGTGGTGGAGGACGCGGCCGTGTTCCTGGAGCAGATCGTCGCGGCAGCGGGGGGCGAGACCGACGCCGACCTGCGCGCCGCGGCCGACGCCGCCGTCGCCGCCCGGCTGGCGGCGGGGAGTCGCATCCCGGGTCTCGGCCACCCCATCCACAAGGCCGAGGATCCGCGCACGCCGCGGATCTATGCCATCGCGGCCGAGGCGGGCGTGCTCGGGCCCAACCTGCGGGCGCTGGAGATGGTGGCCTCGGCGCAAGCGGGCCAGTCCGGGCGGTCGCTGCCCATCAACGGCGCCGGTGCGGGCGGAGCGGCGCTCGCCGACCTCGGCTTCGCGCCCGCCATCGTGCGCGGCTTCGCCCTGCTCGCCCGCACGGCGGGCCTGGTCGCCCACCTGGCCGAGGAGATGGCCCGGCCGATGGGCATGCCGCTCTTCCGCGAGCTCGACGAGCGCGTCACGTACGACCCCGGTCAGGTCTGAAGCGCCGCGAGCTCGGCGGTGAGGTCGTAGTTCCCGCCCAGGGAGTCGAGCAGGCCCTCGAGCGGGATCCGGTACCGGCGCCGGCCGCCGCTCGCGCCGGGAAGCTCGACGTGGGGAACAACGCCTTTCTCGATCCAGTTCAGCACGGTGCGGCGGTCGACCCGGAGCAGATCCGCGGCTTCGGTCGTCGTGAGCAGGCGGGTGGGTGGTTCCGTGAACGCCACTGATGACCCCAATTCGCCAAAGGTCACGCGTTTCCTTCTTTTCCGTATCCGACCTACGCAGCGACGCGCTCCGGCTCGGCGACCACCAGCGCAGGCTCGCCGCCGCGGTGCAGCAGGTAGGCGGCAACCGCCGCGGCCAGCAGCTGGCCGAGGCCGGCGCCGAAAAGCAGCCGGTGCACGCCCACGCGGCCGACCAGAAGCCCGGCCACGAAGGCTCCGGCGGGCGTGCCGGCCGCGTTGATCGACACCGTGATCGCAAACACCCGTCCGTGGAGGCGCGAGTCAACCGCGTTCTGGCGGATCGAGAACATCGCGATGATGAACGGAGCCGAGCACAGGCCCGAGACGAACATGCACGCGATCCCGAGCCACAGCGAGTCGACCAGGGGCACCAGCAGGAGCGGAAGGCCAAACAGGGCGGTGAACACCACGACGTGGCGCGCGTGCGACCCGGGCGGCGGCCGCCAGCCGTAGACGAGGCCGCCGATCACCGAGCCGACCGAGGCCGCCGCCCACATCCACCCGGCCACGCCCGGCGACATGTGCAGCGTCCCCCGCGCCCACAGCGGCAGGCCGATCGTGAAGCAGCCGTAGCCGAGGCCCGAGACGACCATCAGCGCGACGGTCGCGCGCATCTGGGTGTGCGACATGACCGCCCGCAGGCCGGCCACCACGGCCTCGAGCGGCGGCTCGGTCTCGATCACCCGCCCACGCGGCTCACGCACCCGCGAGGCGACGGCGCCGGCAACCAGCGTGGCGACGCCCTGCAGGCCGATGGCCCACGCGGCACCGACGAGGCTCACGGTCGCGCCGGCAAGCGCCGGGCCAACCACGAACGCCGTGTCGAACGAGATCGAGTCGGCGGCGTTGGCCTGGTGCCAGAGCCGCTGGGGTACCGCCACCGGCACCAGCGAGCGGAAGCCGACCGTCGGGATCGGAAAGGTCGCCCCGAGCCCCGCCAGGAGCAGAAGCAGCACGGGCGCGGGCGCACGCAGGACCTGGCCGCAGATGACGACGCCGAAGAGGAGCGCCGCCCGGGCGAGCTGCGTCGCCACGATGCCACGGACACGGGCGTCGGTGCGGTCGAGCCAGGCGCCCACGAACGGGCCGGTGAGAATCCCCGGCAGAAGCTGCGCCGCCGCGCCCGCGCCGGCGATGGCAGGGCTGTGGGTGGTGTCGAGCAGATAGATGACCACCCCGACCTGGCTCATCGAGTTGGCCATCCGCGAGAGTCCGACGGCCGAGATCAGCGCCGGATAGCCCGGGACGCGCAGAAGCGCCCGATAGCCCTCTGACCCGCCCGCCTCCTGCATCACCCCGGATCATGCCAGCGGTACCCGCGGTGATGCGGCGCCCGGCGATCCGCTAGCCTCGCGAGCGGTGAGAGTCGCCTCGACACCGTTCTCGTTCGGGATCTTCGACGCCGGGCCGGGGCTGCCCGGTCCGCTCGACGTGCTGGACGCGATCGCCGAGACGGGCTATGCCGGGACCGAGCTGGGCCCGCTCGGATATTTCGACGCCGGGCCCGAGACCGCTGGCGCGCTCGAGGAGCGCGGGCTGGCGCTGGTCGCAGCGTTCCTGCCCATGCGGCTCTCGCGCAAGGAGCACACCGACGAGGCGTTCGCTCTCCTCGAGCGCGCCCTGGGCGTCCTCGACGAGACCACGCCTGCAGAGGGCGGCCGGCCGATGGTGCTGATCTCCGACGCGGCCTGCGAGCCCGAGCGGCTGGCGCAGGCGGGCCGGATCGAGGAGATGCGCGACACCTGGCTCGGCGCGGCCCGCTTCGCACTGCTTGCGGAGACGGCGCAGCGGGCGGCCGAGCGCTGCCTCGAGCGCGGCTACGCGGCCGCATTCCACCACCACTCCGGCAGCTATGTCGAGACCCCGCGAGAGATCGACAGGTTCGCCGAGATGGTCGACTTCGGCGTGCTCGGGTTGTGCTTCGACAGCGGCCACTCGCTTATCGGCGGAGGCAATCCGCTCGCGTTTCTGGACACCTACGGAGAGCTCGTATCCCACGTCCACCTGAAGGATGTGGACGGGACGGTCACGAGTGAGATCCGCGCGTGCCGGTTCGGGGACGGCGATGTCGAGCTGGCGGCGATCGTGCAGCGGCTCCGCGCGCTTGGATACGCCGGCTGGGTGGTCGCCGAGGGGGATCGCCGGCTCGGCCCGGGGGAGACGCTCGCCGTGGCGACCGAGGACGCGCTCCACAACCGCGAGGTGCTACGGGAGCTCGGGGTCTAGCCGTGTTCACGCCCTCGTATCCGATCCAGACCGAGCGGCTGCTGCTGCGCCCATACGAGCGCGGCGACTTCGACGCGCTGCTTGCGATCCAGTCGCGCGAGGACGTCGTCCGCTATCTCTACGAGGATCCGCTCGGGCCCGACGACGTGCGCGCGCTGCTCGATCGCAGGCTGGCGAGCACGTCCCTGAGCGACGAGGGCGACACCCTGGCGGTCGCGGTGGTGCTGCGGTCGGAGGGCGAGATGATCGGCGACTGCATCCTGCACTGGAACAGCCGCCAGCATCAGGTGGGCGAGATCGGCTTCGTCTTCCATCCCGACCACCACGGCCGCGGGTACGCGACGGAGGCCGCGCGGCCACTGGTCGACTTCGGGTTCGACGAGGTCGGGCTGCACCGCATCATCGGCCGCCTCGAGGCCCGCAACATCGCGTCGGCGCGTGTGCTCGAGAAGCTGGGCATGCGGCGCGAGGCGCTGCTCATCGAGAACGAGTTCGTCAAGGGCGAATGGCAGAGCGAGCTCGTCTACGCGATCCTCGATCGCGAGTGGCGGGCGCTGCGGTTTGACAGGCCGGATAGGTAAGGATCGCGGTCGAACATCGCGGCTGGGAGCGGCTCGACGTCGACGCGGCTCACATCGCGGGCTGCTCCGACGGCTGGAGGGAGCTCCTCGACCTGTTCCAGACGGTCGCGACAAAAGGGGTCTGACCCCGTTTGGCGCGTTGCTCAGGCGGCGCGGAGCATGTCGCCCGTGAGCAGCGCGTTGAACTGCGCGACCGGGACCGGCCGGCTGAACAGGTAGCCCTGGCCGAGCGGGCAGCCATGCTCGCGCAGGAAGGCAAGCTGGGCGTCGGTCTCGATGCCCTCGGCCAGGCACTGGATGCCGAGCTTCTCCGCCATGCTGACCATGGTCTCGACCAGCACGCCGGCGCCGCGGTCGCCGGGCAGATCCTTGACGAACGAGCGGTCGACCTTGATCATGCTCGGCCGCAGCCGGCACAGGCGCGCAAGCGACGAGTAGCCGGTGCCGAAGTCGTCAATCGCGAGGCGCAGGCCCTGGGAGTGGATCTCGGCCAGCAGCGGCTCCAGATCGGCGATGTCGGTCATGGCCGCCTCCTCGGTCAGCTCGATCATGATCCGGTCGGGCGAAAGGCCGAACGACTCGACCGTCGCGATCACCCGGCGGATGGCGGCCGGATGCCAGTACGCCGGCGGGAGGTTGACCGAGGCGACCAGGTCGAGGCCCTCGTCGCACCAGCGCCGCGCCTCGATGCAGGCCTGCTCGAGCACCCAGGCCGTGATCGGCCGGATCAGCCCCGTGCGCTCGGCGGCCGCCAGGAAGTCGCCCGGCAGAAGCGTGCCGGCCTCGGGGTGGTTCCACCGAATCAGCGCCTCGGCGCCGACGATGCACGACCGGCCGAGATCGACGACCGGCTGGTAATAGAGCTCGAGCTGGTCGCGGCGCTCGGCGTGCCGCAGCTGGGCGGCGATCGTGAGCTCGCGGGTCGAGTCGCGCTTCGGGGTCTCGTACAGCCGGTAGCCGTCGCGGCCGCCGTCCTTGGCCGCGTACATCGCGATGTCCGCATGCTTGAGCAGCGTCTCGGCGGTATCGCCGTCGGCCGGGAACAGGCTGGCGCCGATGCTAGGCGTGACGTACAGGTCGGAGCCGGCGACCGCAAACGGCCGCGCGAGCGCGGTCCGCAGATTGCGCGCGACGATCTCTGCAGCCGCCTCCGCCGAGCCCTCGGCGGCGGTGCCCTGCACCAGCACCAGGAACTCGTCGCCGCCCTGGCGCGCGACCACGTCCCCGGCCCGGCAGGACTCGCGCAGCTGGCGCGCGACCATCACGAGCAGCTCGTCCCCGACGGCGTGCCCGAAGCTGTCGTTGACCAGCTTGAAGTCGTCGAGGTCGATGAAGAGCACCGCGCCCCCGGTGCCGCTGCGCGCCGCGTTCGCGATGGCGACGGTCAGGTGCTCCTGGAACAGCGCCCGGTTCGGCAGGTCGGTGAGCGGGTCGTGCAGCGCGAGGTGAGCGAGCCGCTCCTCGCTCGAGCGGCGGGCGGTGACGTCGAACAGGACGCCGTCGACGAAGCGCAGCACGCCGTCGGCGTCGTACACACCCTGGCCGTGCCCCTGCACCCAGCGGCTGGAGCCGTCGGCGTGGATGAGGCGGTACTCGATCGCATACGGCTCGCGGCTGGCGAGCGCATCCCTGAAGAGCTCCGAAACGGCGGCGAGGTCGTCGGGATGGATGATGTCGTAGTAGCGCGTTGCCCCATCGCCGAGGAACGCCTCCGGCGGATGGCCCGTGATGGCCTCGATCGACGGCCCGACCGAGCGCATCACCCATGACCCATCCCGGTGCTCGTGGCGATACGCCGTCCCCGGGAGCACCGTCACGTGCGCCGCGGATCGGTCGGACGAGGAGATGGGAGCTTGATCTTGCATAGTTTCCCGGGTAGTCGGATTTTGTTATGACGAGTGCATCACTCCAAGGGGGGTGGTTCGACCCCGCGGCGGCCGCTATGACGAGTGAAGCGGTTCCCGGCTCCCCCCCAGTCTGCCGCAGCTCAGTACCGAAACTCTCCCCCGACGTTGAGGTGATTCACGTGCGTAGACTGCTTCCACTGTGCTCGGCAACGGGTGTGGTGCTGGCCGTTCTCGGAATCCTGGCCGGGCCCGCGAGCGCCGCAACCGCCACCCCAAGCCCGACCTGCATCCCGAACACCACGGAGCCCTTTGCGGCGTTCGGAGACACCAACGACTACTTCCTCGTCCCCGGCGGCTCGTTCGAGAGCGGCAGCCCGGGGTGGAACCTGACCGGCGGCGCGGCCCTGGCCGCGGGCAACAACACGGCCGGCAGTGACCCCAGCACCGACGTAACCTCCCTGTCGCTCCCGAGCGGCAGCTCGGCCACCAGCCCGTGGACATGCGTGACGCCGACCTCGCCGACGATGAGGTTCTTCGCCCGCAACACCGGCGCGGCCACGTCCAGGCTGAATGTCTCGGTCCTGTTCACGCTCCCGGGCGGCTTCCAGGGATCGTTCCCGGTCGCGCAGATCACGGGCACCAAGACGTGGGCGCCGAGCCTCCCGGTCTTCTTCTTCGCGAACGTGCTTGCGATCGGCTCGCCGACCGGCACCACCAACGTCGCCTTCCAGTTCCGGCCGCTCGATGCGAGCGGGCAGTGGCGGATCGACGACGTCTACGTGGATCCGTTCAAACACCGGTGAGTCCGCGGGCACTTCTGCCGATAACACGGAGCGGTGCCATACAGCTCGATTGACGAATTGGTGGAGGAGGCGCGGTCGCGGCAGCAGCGGCCGCTGTCTCGGCGCGAACGGCTGACCGGAACCGGAATGGCCGTGGCCTTCCTGGCGGTCGCGATGCCGCTCGCGGCGCTCGGCTCGCCCGGAGGCGCCCGCCTGCCGGTCGTCGCCATGTTCGTTGCGGTGTACGCCGCCGCATCGGTGGTCGAGTTCGAGGTCGGCACGGGTACGGCCGTCCCCACCCAGCTCGTCCTGGTGCCGATGCTGTTCGTGCTTCCACTCGGCCTGGTGCCGCTCGCGGCCGCCGCCGGTTTCGTGATCGGCGACCTCGCCCGCTTTGCGGTTCACCGCGAGCAGCGGGCGCGCCCGCTCATGCTGCTCGGCTCGTCGTGGTACGCCATCGGCCCCGTCGTCGTCCTGATGGCCGCCGGTGACGGGCCGCCGACCTGGAGCCGCCTACCGGTCTACGTGGCGGCGTTCACCGCCCAGTTCGGCTTCGACGCGCTCAGCACCATCATCGCCGACGCGGTCGCGCTCGGCGTGCGCCCATCGCTCTCACTGCGCACCATCGGCTGGGTGTACGCGATCGACGCGATGCTGGCGCCGGTCGGCCTGGCGTTCGCGATGGTGGCGGTGCCGAATCCCGCAGCCGTCCTGGTGGCCGTGCCGCTCGTGGCCGTGATCGCGCTCTTTGCCCGCGAGCGCCGCGCCCGCACCGACGCCCTCATCGACCTCAGCCACACCTACCGCGGAACGGCGCTCGTGCTCGGAGACGTGATCGAGGCGGACGACGTCTACACGGGCAACCACAGCCGGCACGTGCTCGAGCTGAGCCTGGCCGTCGCCGACGCGTTGCGCGTCGATGCCGCCACCCGCCGGGAGGTGGAGTTCACCTCGCTCCTGCACGACGTCGGCAAGCTCCGCATCCCCAACGAGATCATCCAGAAGCCCGGCCCGCTGACCCCCTCGGAGCGTGCGCTGATCGAGACGCACACCATCGAGGGCGAGCGGATCCTGTCCCAGATCGGCGGCTTCCTCAAGCGCGTCGGCGCGATCGTGCGCTCGTGCCACGAGCGCTACGACGGCAACGGCTATCCCGACGGCATCGCGGGCGAGCGGATTCCGATGGCCGCCCGGATCGTCGCCTGCTGCGACGCGTACGACGCGATCACCAGCGACCGGCCCTACCGGCCGGCGCGATCGACCGAGGTCGCCCTGGCCGAGCTCGAGGCGGGGGCCGGGTCGCAGTTCGACCCCGCCGTCGTCGCCGCGGTGCACGCCATCATCGGCCACCGCGCCGCCGCCGGCCTCCGCGTCGCCGCCTGACCGGCTAGGGGTTGGGGTCGGCCGCGGGCTCGATCGACTCCGCCAGCAGCGTGGCGACGTCGGCCACCCGCAGGTCACGGCCGGACGTGCGCACGCCGTCGTCGAGCATGACGGTGCAGTAGGGGCAGGCGACGGCAAGCGTGTCGGCGCCGGTCTCGGCCGCCTCCCGCACCCGCTCCTCGTTGATCCCGCGGCCGCGCTCCTCCATCCACATGTGCGCGCCGCCGGCGCCGCAGCAGAAGGTGCGCTTGCCGGTGCGCTCCATCTCGACCGGCTGTCCGACCGCGGCGACGAGCTCGCGCGGGTCCTGCGCCACGTCGTTGTGCCGGGCCAGGTAGCAGGAGTCGTGGTAGGTGATGCGGTGATCGCCCCCGGCCGGTGCGATCCGGCCGTCGCGCACGAGCTCGGCCAGGAGCTCGGAGTGGTGCACCACGTCGTAGCGGCCGCCGAAGTCGGGATACTCGTTGCCCAGCGTGTTGAAGCAGTGCGGGCACGAGGTGACGATCTTGCCCACCCCGGCCTCGTTCAGCGTCTCCACGTTCTGCTCGGCGAAGGCCTGGAACACGTACTCGTTGCCCATCCGCCGGGCGGGGTCGCCGGTGCAGGCCTCGCGCGGGCCGAGGATGGCGAAGTCGACCCCCGCCGCCTGCAGCAGCTTCGCGGTCGACTCGGCCGAGGCGCGGGCGCGCTCGTCGAACGATGCCGCGCAGCCGACCCAGTACAGCACCTCGGGCGCCGGATCGCCCGGCTCGAGCACGCGCACGCCCAGGCCCTCGGCCCACGCAGCGCGGTCGGCCTGGGGCTTGCCCCACGGATTCGACGAGCGCTCGACGTCGCGCAGCATCGGCTCGGCCTCGGCCGGGAAGCGGGCCTCGACCATGACCAGGTGGCGGCGCAGGTCGACGATGTGGTCGATGTGCTCGATCGACACCGGGCACTCCTGCACGCAGGCGCCGCAGGTGACGCAGTCCCACACCACGTCGTCGGTGACCGCGCCCGGGACGAGCGGCGGCGAGTCGGCCGGCCCGCCCGCCGCGCGGGCGGCGGCCGCGGCCGGGCCCTCGGCGAACAGCTGGTCGCGCAGCCCCATGATCAGGAGCTTGGGCGACAGCTCCTTCCCGGTCGCCTAGGCCGGGCAGGCGTCCTGGCAGCGTCCGCACTCGGTGCAGGAGTAGGTGTCGACCATCTGCTTCCAGGTCATGTCCGAGACGGTGCCGGAGCCCAGCCGCATGTCCTCCTCGGGCCCGTCCTCGTCGAAGCGCAGCGGCTCCAGCCGCCCGCGCGCGCGGGTGCGCCCGAAGTAGACGTTGAACACCGCGGTCACGATGTGCAGGTGCTTCGAGCGGGGCAGGTAGGCCAGGAAGCTGAGGACGATGAGCACGTGCGCCCACACCAGCACGCGCTCGGCGTCGTGCGTCCGCGGGCCGCCGCCGTAGATGTGCGAGAGCGCCTGCGAGACGGGCGACCACCCGGCCGGCCACTCGTTCAGGTCCAGCGCGATCAGCGATGCGTGCCAGAGCAGCAGCGTCGTCACGATGCCCGCGATCATGGCCAGGATCAGGTCGGCCTCGCCCATGTGGCTGCCCTCGAACCGGGCCGGCCGCTGCAGCTTGCGGATCACGAACGCGGTCACGACGCCGGCCAGAACGAGGACGCAGAAGACGTCCACGAGCAGCGCGAACCAGCCCTGGTGGCCCAGCCAGGGCAGCGTCTGACCACGATCGACGACCGCGATCATCGCCATCAGGATGGTGGGGAACAGGACCAGGAAGCCCCAGAAGATGGCGGCGTGCATCAGCCCCGGCACCAGCCGCTGCAGCAGCTTGCGCTGCCCGAAGCGCGATCACCGCCTCGTTGCGCAGCCGCGCGGGCACGTCGTCGGAGCGATCGACCGGCTGGGCCGCGCGCACCAGCCCGCACGAGCAGCAGCGCGCGCTGGGCGAAGAGCCCGCCGGCCACGGCCACCACGGCGACCAGTGCGACCAGCGCGAGGGGGTCTATCCGCCCCTCGCCTTCGCGATCTCGGCCGTGATCGCCGGCACGACCTCGTGCAGGTCGCCGATCACCGCGTAGTCGGCGTTCGCGATGATCGGCGCCTCGGGGTCGGTGTTGATGGCCAGGATGCGCTTCGCGCCCTTGCAGCCGGCCATGTGCTGGGTCGCGCCGCTGATGCCGCAGGGGATGTAGATCTCGGGCGCGATCTTGGTGCCCGTCTGGCCCACCTGGTCGGTGTGCGGGCGCCAGCCGGCGATGGTGACCGCCCGCGAGCAGCCGACGGCGCCCCCGAGCGCCGCCGCCAGCTCCTCGATCGGCGCGAAGCCCTCGGCCGAGCCGGTGCCGCGGCCGCCGCTGACGACCACCTTGGCGTCGGCCAGCGAGACGCCGCCGCCGGCCGCAGTCTGGGTCGTCTCGGACACCCGCACCGCCAGGTCGGCATCGCTGAGCGCCGGTGTGAACTCGGCCACGGTGGTCTGCACCGGCGCGGCCGCGGGTGCGGCGCACGACGGTGTGCGGCGCCACCGTGAGCAGCTTGACCGCTCCGTGCAGGCGCGCCTCCTCGAGCAGGCTGCCGCCCCAGCGCAGGCGGGTCACGGTGGCCGGATCGCCCGGTGCCGCCTCGATGCAGTTCGCCGCCAGCGGCAGGTCGGCGATCGCGGCCGCGTGCGCCATCACCTCGTTGCCGCGCTCGCTGCCGGGCGCGACCACCGCGACCGGGGCCAGGCGCTCGACCAGCTCGGCGACGACCCGCCCCCAGGCCTGCGGCGCGTACGCGCGCAGCCCGTCGTGCGAGGCGACGTGGGCCGTCTGCACCCCGAGCTCGCCGAGCCCGGCCGCCGCGCCGGCGGCCTCGGCCCCGATCAGCACCGCCTCGAGCGGCATGCCCGCGGCCTCGGCGTACCCGCGGGCGAGCGCGACCGCCTGCAGCGAGACGTCGTCGGCGCCGCCCTCGACGTGCTCGACCAGCACGAGGACGGGCATCAGACCAGCCCCGCCTGCTGCAGCACCTCGACCACCGCGGGGGCGGCAGCCGGGCCCTGCGCCGAGGATCTGCGTCTGCTTGCCCTGGCCCTCCGGCACCACCAGCCGCACCTTCTCGAGCCCGGCGCCGGAGCGGGTCGGCGTGCGCGTCTCGAGCGGCTTTCGCTTCGCCCGCATGCGGCCCGGGCACGGACGGGTAGCGGGGCAGGTTCAGGCCCTCCTTGACCGTCACCACGGCGGGCAGCGGCACCTGGTAGACGTCGCGCCCGCCGGCCACCTCCTGCTCGCAGCGCAGGCCGCCGTCTTCGACGGCGATGCCCTTGAGGCCGGTCACGCAGGGCCGGCCGAGCGCGTGCGCGACCCGGATCCCGACCTGGAAGTTGCCCGCGTCGGCCGACTCGTTGCCGAAGAAGATCAGGTCGTACTCGGTGCCGGCCGCTCGCTCGGCCGCGATCGCCTCGACGATCGCCGCGGCGGTCGCCTGGCCGTCCCACTCCTCGTCGGCTGAGGAGCAGGATCGCCCGGTCGATGCCGAGCGCCATCGCGTCGCGCAGCTGCTCCTCGGCCTCGGCGGGCCCGAGCGTCAGCACCGTCGAGCTGCCGCCGTGCGCCTCGATCAGGCGCACCGCCTCCTCGACCCCGCACTCCTCGTGCGGGCTGATCGTGAACCCGAGGTGGCGGGTCTCGATCGCCTGCTCGTCGGCGGTGAGCACGATCCGGCCGCCGGTCATCGGCACCCGCTTGACGCAGCACAGGATGTTCACTAGGAGCGGATCCTCGCGTTCTCGGGGTCGAACAGCGGCGTTGGGCCGGCCACGGCGACCGTGACCGGGTAGCGCTCGCCCAGGTACTCGACCGCGAGCTGCTCGCCGACGCGCGCGTGCTCGGGCGGCAGGTAGGCCATCAGGATGTGCTTGCCGATCGACGGCCCGGCGCCGGCGCTCGTCACGTACGAGCGCCGCGCCCTTGCGGTCGATCAGCGGCGCGCCGTCGCGGGTCAGGATCGGCTCGCGCCCGAGCATGTAGCGCTTGACGCCCGTGGACGACGTGTGGTCGTCGACCGTCAGCGTGCACAGGATCGCCGCCGGCTCCTCCTCGCGGTGGCGCAGGTGCGCCTCGCTGCCGACGAAGTCCTCGTCCTTCACCTTCGGCCCCGCCATGCCCGCCTCGACCACGTTGTACTCGCTCTCGAGCTCGAACCCGTAGGCGCGGTAGCACTTCTCGAGCCGGCCGGTGGTGCCGTAGACGCCGATCCCGACCGGCGCGAGGCCGTGCGGCTGGCCGGCCTCCCAGAGCAGGTCCCACAGCTTCGCGCCCTGCTCGATCGGCACGTACAGCTCCCAGCCGAGGTCGCCGACGTACGAGATGCGCGAGGCGAGCACCCGCAGCGTGTCGATCTCGATCGTCCGGCAGGTGCCGAACCGGAAGCCCTCGTGCGAGACGTCGTCGCGCGTCAGCGACGGCCAGGATGTCGCGGGCGCGCGGGCCCCACAGCCCGAGCGTCGTCCAGCGCCGACGTCAGGTCGACGAGCTGGGCGCGTGCCGTCGGCCGGCAGGTGGTCCGCGAACCACTTGCGGTCGGCCATGCCGTGCGCGCCGCCGGTGACGACGCGGAACAGGTCGTCGCCCAGCCGCATGATCGTCAGGTCGGCCTTGAAGCCGCCGCCGGGCGACAGGATCGGCGTGTAGACGACCCGCCCGACCGGCACGTCCATCTGGCGCACCGCCACGCCCTGCACCGCGGCCAGCGCACCCGGGCCGGCGATGTCGAAGATGGCGAACGCGGTCAGGTCGACCATCCCCGCGCGGTCGCGCATGGCCAGGTGCTCGGCGTTGATGATCGGCGACCACCAGCGCGCGTCCCACTCCGCCTCGCGCCGGTTGATCCGGTCGCCGTACTCCTCGAGGAGCGGCGCGTTCGACTCGTACCACTGCGGCCGCTCCCAGCCGGCGGCCTCGAAGAACACCGCGCCCAGCTCGCGCTCGCGGGCGTGGAACGGCGACAGCCGGACGTCGCGGTTCGACGCCCACTGCTCGCCGGGGTGGACGATGCCGTAGGTCTTGTTGAACCCCTCGGCCGCTCGCGCGCGGACGTGCGCGCGGGTCTTCTGGTGCTCGTGGAAGCGGGCGATGTCGGAGGAGTGCAGGTCGATCTCGGACTCGCCGTGCACCATCCACTCGGCCACCGACTTGCCGATCCCCGGGCCCTCCTTGACCCAGACCGCGGCGACCGACCAGAGGCCCTTGACCTCGGGCGTCTCGCCCAGGATCGGCATCCCGTCGGGCGTCAGCGAGAGGAGGCCGTTGATGGCGTACTTCACGCCGACGGTCTCGTCGCCGACGATCTCGGGCATCAGCTCCAGCGCGTGCTCCATCTGCTGCTCGAAGTCGGCCTGGGTGAACGGGAACTCGGTCGGCGAGAGCGCCGCCTCCTCGATCGAGGGGATCTCCTCGGGGTCGTGCAGGATCGGGCGGTGGGCGTACGAGCCGATCTCGAGGCCGGCCGCCGTCCTGGCGCTCGTACATGTTCGTGTCCATGTCGCGCACGATCGGGTACTCGATGTGCGACTTGGCGTCGGCGAACCGCGGCACCGGGCCGACGTCGATCATCTGGTGCACCGCCGGCGTGAGCGGGATCGATGCGCCGGCCATGCGGGCGATCTGCGGGCTCCAGACGCCGCAGGCGATGATCACGATCTCGGCCTCGATGTCGCCGCGCGTGGTGCGCACGCGGCGGACGCGGCCGTGCTCGACGTCGATGCCGAGCACCTCGGTGTTGGCCACGGTCGTGAGCGCGCCCGCCGCCTGCGCCCGCTCGCGCATGATCGTGCCGGCCCGCAGCGAGTCGACGACGCCCGACGGTGGGGGTCGAGAACCCGCCGACGAGGATCGACTCGTCGATGAACGGCACCAGCTCCTTGATCTCGGCGGGCGTGACCAGCGAGACGCCGTCGATGCCCCACGACTTGGCCGAGGCCATGCGCCGGCGCAGCTCCTGCATCCGCTCCTCGGTGCGCGCGACCTCGATGCCGCCGCTCTGGGTGAAGACGTCGAGCTCGCGGTACTGGCGCACGCTGTCGAGCGTCAGCGCCGTCATCTCCTTGGAGTGGTCGACCGGGAAGATGAAGTTCGAGGCGTGGCCGGTCGAGCCGCCGGGGTTCGGCAGCGGGCCCTTGTCGAGCAGCACGATGTCGGTCCAGCCGGGCTGGTGAGGTGGTAGGCGACGCTGTTGCCGACGATCCCGGCGCCGATCACCACAGCGCGGGCGCGTCCCGGCAGAGTGCTCATCGCGACGTCCTCCCGTCGTCCAACGCGGCGCGACTTGCCCGCGCCCGTCCAGTCTGGTAGACATCTGATATATCAGAGCCGGCGCACGCACGCAAGCGCACCACCGCCGCCGGACCTCGGGACGAGTCGGTCCTGCTGTCGGACCGCGCCTACGCCGCGCTGCGCGACCGCCTGATCACGCTCGCGATCCCGCCCGGCGCGCCGATCGACGAGGACGCGCTGAGCGCCGAGCTGGGCATGGGCCGCACGCCGGTGCGCGAGGCGGTGCGGCGGCTGGTGCTGGAGGGGCTGGTGGTCGTCTTCCCGCGCCGGGGCACGTTCGCCTCGAGCGTCAACATCACCAGCCTGAGCGACATCACCGACGTCCGCGCCCAGCTCGAGCCCCACGCCGCCGAGCGGGCGGCGCGGCTGGCCGACGACGGCGACCGGCGCGAGGCGGCCGACGCTGCTGGCGCAGCTCGACGAGGTCACGGGCCAGTCATCGCTGATCGAGCTCGACGCGCGCGTGCACCGGTTCGTCCACCGCTGCTCGCGCAACCCCTATCTCGCCCGCGACCTCGACCGCTACCTGAACATGTCGATCCGGATCTGGTACGTCACGTTCGACCGCCTGCCGCCGATGCAGGACCCGGTGCACGAGCACCGCGACCTGCTGGAGGCGATCGCCGCCGCGGACGCGGCGACGGCCCGGACGATCGCGCTCGCCCACGTGGTCGCGTTCGAACGGGAGATGCGCGCCGTCCTGTGAGGTGAATATTGAGTGCCTGGCACCGGTTATTCACGCCGTGTAGCGGCGGTGCAGGCCCGGCTGGTCGCCGCGGGCGAGGCGGGCCGCGCCCAGGAGGGCGGTGCGGTCGTTCAGGATCACGTGCACCGGGACGCGCTCCAGCAGGTCGGCGAAGCGGCCCTTGGCGGTGATACGCGGTCATGAAGGCGCCGTCGCGCAGCTTCGGCAGGATCTGCGGGGCGATCCCGCCGCCGAGATAGACACCGCCGGTGGCGAGCAGCTTCAGCGTCAGATTTCCGGCCTCGGCGCCGTAGATCGAGACCATCATGTCGAGCGCCCGCACGCAGACCGGGTCGCGGCCGTCGAGCCCGGCCCGCGCGATGACGCCGGCGGGATCGTGCTGCGCCATCTCCGTCGCCAGCCACTCCGGAACCGCGTCGCCGCCGATGCGCAGGAAGCCGTGGATGGCGAGGAGGCCCATGCCCGAGCACACCCGTTCGTAGCTGACATGTGCGTGCTCGGCCGCAAGGTGTGAGCGCAGCGCCGACTCTGCGTCGTTGCGAGGCCCGAAGTCGGAGTGGCCGCCCTCGCTCGCGAACACGTGGTGGCGCTCGCCGTCCCAGAAGAGTCCGGCCTCGCCGAGCCCGGTGCCGGCCGAGACGACCGCCACGTTCCCGCCGGCGGCCGGGTCGCCGGCGTTGATGGTGGCAACATCGTCGGGCCCCAGCTCGGCGATCCCGCAGGCGTTGGCCACCAGGTCGTTCACAAGCCCGACGTGGTCGAGCCCCAGCACGGCGGCGATCCGGCCGGCGTTGACGGGCCAGGGCAGATTGGTGGTCTTCACGTGGCCGTGACGGACGGGCCCCGCCACCCCGAAGCAGGCCCGGTCGACCGTGGCGGGATGCGCGGCCAGGAACACGCGCAGCATCGCCTCGAGCCCATCGTGGTCACGGCTCGAATAGACCTCGAGCACAGGCGGCGACGCGGAGCCCGGCGAGAACAGCGCGAGGCGGGTGTGTGTCCCGCCGATGTCGCCGGCGAGATCCATCCGCGTCAGTCGACCCACCAGTCCTGCACCACCACGCCGTCTCCGCCCTCGGGCCGGTCGGACCCGATCGCGATCACCTCGAGCCCGTCGGGGCCGCTCTCGAGCCCGCGGATCGTCTCGGGGGCGACGCGGACGATGTCCCACTCGCTCAGCTCGACGACCTCGTCGTCGAGCCGCATCCGGCCGGAGCCGCTGACCACCACGTACACCTCCTCCTGCTCGCGATGGTGGTGGCCCACCGGAGCGCGAAAGCCGGGCGAGTACCGGAAATAGCTGACGCCGAGATGATTGGACTCGAGGTGCTTGCGGGCGAAGTGCGCCTCGAGGTTCGGGGCGCCCGCCGAGTCCTCGATCACCTTCAGGTTCGTGTGCGTGAAGCCGGACATTGTGACGACCCTCCTGGTTTGGTCGCCAAACCATAGAGTCGATCACCGTCCGGTGGCTCTAATCCCCCGGGCGGGCGCCGACGCCGGCCGAGCGCACCGGGGCACGCTCGAACGCGATCGCGGCGGCGCGCAGGCACTGAGGGCGAGTGGAGTAGAGGTCGTCGATGGTCAGCCCGAACGCCGTGGCGATTTTCCGCACCGTCGCGAGCGATGGCTCGGACTTGCCGTTCACGATGTCGCGCAGCCCGGCGCTCGAGATGCCGACGTAGCTCGCGAACTGGTCGCGGCGCAGATCGTGCATGCCCACCAGGTGGCGAATGTTGGAGCCGGCGCGGGTCCGGTGGGAGGAGCCGTTCGAGCCGGCGGGTTGATCCACCTCCTCACCGTAGCCTGCTATCTCCCGTTTGTCAACCGATCAACTTGACATACCTACCTGGATGCCGTGGATTGTTGAGTGAGCTTAACGGACACCCCCCGGTGGAGCCAAGGTGATTGGTGAAAACACAAGTGCAAACGTCTCTTCGCGTAACCATCGCGCGAGCACCACAAGCTACGGAACCGCCTCTCAGGCACAACCGCGACGGGTGGCAAGTTGACAGATCACAGGTCGACTCGTAACCATTGTTCACTAGATCGATTGCAAAGGAGGAGATACCGCGACTGCGACCGAACGAGTGGGCCTGAACTGTCTCTCCGATCCCAAAGAAGGGGTTCACAGAAAATGACGAAGATCAAACCGTCATTGCCCGCACGGGCAAGACGGATCCTGGCGGCGCTTTGCGTCGCCGTGGCGGTGTTTGGGCCGGTGGCGCTGGCGGGATCCGCCGGCGCGGCCACCATCACCCCTGTCAGCGTGCTCGGCAGCGGCTCGGACGTCACGTTCCACGTGATGACCCGCCTCGACCTGCTTTACGACGAGAGCCCGGGCTGCACGACCATCGCCCCCACCGGGACCCAGCCGCTGGACTTCAGCTGCATCCCACAGACGGGCGACATCACGAGCGAGAACTACGACCACGACCAGGTGCACGAGGCGTTCCCGATCGGCGGCAGCTCCGGTGAGCAGCAGCTCTGCTAGCAGGGCCTCGCCGGTGTCGCGAACATCAACTTCGCCCGCCAGACATCAGCGTCGGACAAGTGCACCGGGCTCCACTACGTGGCGTATGCCCGCGACGGCATCACCTGGGAAGCCTTCCCGGGCGCGGCCGGTTCCGCGACCGCGAGCATGCACAACACGTCCGGCGCGTGCGCCGGCTCGACCGGGTTCTGCCTGACCCAGCCGCAGCTGCAGGAGCATCTTCGTCAACTGCACGATCACGAACTGGAATCAGGTGGGCGGCGCGAACAAGGCGATCAAGATCTACACGATCCTGCCCCAGTACGGCACCCGCAAGGCGTTTGACACGTTCCTCGGCGGGAGCAGCTCGACCTGCGCCGGCACCAAGCAGATCGACCAGACCGACAACGCCGAGATCGCCGCGGCCGACAGGGCCGAACGCGATCGTCCCGGTCGTCGGTCGGGTCGTGGAAAGAGCGCTACTCGAAGAAGCCCGGGCGGCAGCGCGCTGGGCTCCGTCGACGGCGTCGCTCCGGACATCAAGAACATCCTGAGCGGAGCGTTTCCCTTCTCGCGGTTCCTCTACAACGTGTACTGCAAGGGCGATCCGTCCAACAGCAACAAGTGCGGCACGGCGAGCCCCGCGTCCGCGGCCGTGACGCAGCTACATCGGCGAGAGCGGCTGGATCTGCAAGATCCAGCGCCACAGCCGCCGACCCGATCACCGGTGTCGGCTACCGCACCGAGATCGCCAACGCCATCACCAAGTTCGGGTTCGCGCCGCTCCCGAAGGGCGCCGACCGGTGGCGGCACCACGACCACCAACTACTGCCGGCTGTTCACAAGACTGAGCCGCGTTGACCGACGCATGACCGCAGGAAGAGGAAGAGCCCGATGAGTGCAGCCACCACCGAGGCGGCGAGCGCCGCCGATGTACCCCGCGCCGGATCAGTCTGAACCGGACGCGCGCAGACCGCGTCTACCGGCGGCCGTCACGGCCAGGCGGGACTCCTGACGCTGGTGTGCTGTTCCTGATCGGGCTCTTCCTCTTCCTGCGAGCCGCTGCCCGCGTTCCGCCAGAACGGGCTCGTCGTTCTTCACGACCACCGTCTGGAACCCCGCCGGCGGCCAGGCCGGCGTCGCGGCGCTCGCTCTACGGCACCGTCGAGATCGCGCTGATCGCGCTCGTGCTGGCGGTGCCGATCTCGCTTCTGACCGCGCTCTTCCTGACCGAGTACGTGCCGCCCCGCGCTGCGCGGCCCGCTGACGTCCGTGGTCGACCTGCTGGCCGCGGTCCCCAGCCTGATCTACGGCATCTGGGGCTTCTTCTTCCTGCAGCCGCACCTGCATGGAGCGTTCCGCGTGGCTGACCGCGCACTTCGGCTTCATCCCGATCTTCTGCGACCCCGGCGGACCGTTCTACTCGGCCTGTCGCCGTTCATCGGCCGGCGTGCTGGTCGTCGCTGATGCTGCTGCCGACCGCGACCTCGGTCATGCGCGAGGTCTTCGCCCAGACGCCGCCGGGCGAGAAGGAGGCGGCGCTGGCGCTGGGCGGCAGCCGCTGGCGCATGATCCGCACGGTCGTGCTGCCCTTCGGCCGCGGCGGCATCGTCGGCGGCTCGATGCTCGCGCTCGGCCGCGCGATGGGCGAGTCGATCTCGCGTGGCCGATCATCCTGAGCGCCTCGTTCGCGATCTCGCCGCACATCCTGCAGACCGGCGGCAACACGATCGGCGCCAACATCGCCAACCGGTTCGGCGAGGCCGCCGCGGCCGTACGGCTCGCTGCCGGCGCTGATGGCGTCCGGCCTGGTGCTGTTCGTCATGACGCTGGTCGTCAACACCGGCGCGTCGCTGATCGTGCGCCGGTCGCGCTCCGGCGCAGGGAGTGGAGATCTGATGGCCGTCGTCACACCGTCTCGTCGGCTCGCGATCGCGCCGGCCGCCGGCGGCCCGACACCGCCGCGGCGCGTCCGGCCCGGGACGTTCGGCGCCGCCGACGCGCGGCGTGCTGGCCGGCTGCGCGCGGTCCGCCTTCGCCTGATCTGGCTCGTGTTCACGCGATCGCGCCGCTCCAGCGCCGGCCCGAGTCGGCTTCCTGGTCTGGTCCTCGCTGCGTTCCTGGCCATCGTACTGGCTGCGTCGTGCGCGAGCTCGACGGGCCGGTGATGGCCGGCGACCGCGCTGATGGCGGTGGTCGTGGCCTCGGCGGCCTGGCGATGGTCGTGCCGCTGGCGCTGATCCTCGGCTACGTGCGTGGTCAAGGGCCTCCGGGGCCTGACCTTGCACTTGTTCACGCAGACCCAGGAGTTCGTCGGCCCGCTCGTCGTCGGCCACGGCCGGCGGCGCCGCGCACGCCATCGTCGGCACGCTCGAGCAGGTCGGCCTGGCGGTGCCTGATCTCGGTGCCGCTGGGCTTCCTGTGCGCGATCTTCCTGAACGAGATCGGCGGGCCGCTGCGGCGGCCGGTGCGCGATCTTCGTCGACGCCATGAGCGGCGTCCCCACGATCGTCGCCGGCCTGTTCATCTACGCGATCTGGGTCATCAAGTTCGGCTTCTCCGGCTTCGCCGCCGCGCTCGCGATCTCGATCTCGATGCTGCCGATCGTCACCCGCACCTCCGAGGAGGTGCTGCGGCTGGTGCCCGACGGCCTGCGCGAGGCGTCGCTGGCGCTGGGCACGCAGCGAGTGGCGGACGACCTGGAGGGTCGTCCTGCCGACCGCCCGCAGCGGCCTCATCACCGCCGTCATCCTGGGCGTCGCGCGTGCCATCGGCGAGACGGCGCCGCTGATCGCCACAGCCTTCGGCGCGTCCGTGATGAACGCCAACCCGTTTCAGGGCGCCGCAGGCGGCTCTCCCGCTCTTCATCTTCAAGCTGCTCACCGAGAGCGCCGACGGCGACGTCATCGCCAGCAGCGCGCTGGACGGGCTGCCTGGTGCTGATGATGATGGTGCTGATCCTGTTCACGATCGCCCGGCTGATCGGCGACGCCGCCCGGACGCGCTGCTCGGCCCATGAGACGCCCGGGCGGCTGCCGCGAAGGAGGAGACCGATGAGCACAACCGAACCCATACCCGTCGAGCACGCAGGCGCCGCGCGTCGCAGCCACCGGCCCGAAGGATCTCGTGGCCGACGGGGTCAGCGCGTGGTTCGGCCGACCACAAGGTGCTCGAGCAGGTCTCGCTGCGCATGCGCGCCAGCCGCGTGACCGCCCTGATCGGGCCCGTCGGGCTGCGGCAAGTCGACGTTCCTGCGCATCCTGAACCGGATGCACGAGCTGGTGCCCCGGCGCCGCGCTGTCCGGCTCGGTGCTATCTCGACGGCGACGACATCTACGGCGCCGGCCAGCGCCCCATCGAGGTCCGCAAGCGGATCGGCATGGTGTTCCAGAAGCCGAACCCGTTCCCGGCCATGAGCATCTACCGAGAACGTCGTCTCCGGGCCTCGCCCTGTCGGGCAAGCGGGTGCGCAAGGACGACGCGCTGGTCGAGCAGTGCCTGACCCGCGCGCGGGCCTGTGGAACGAGGTCAAGAACCGGCTCAGCCAGCCCGGCGGCGCGCTCTCGGGCGGCCAGCAGCAGCGGCTCTGCATCGCCCGCGCGCTGGCCGTGCGCGCCCGAGGTGCTGCTGATGGACGAGCCCTGCTCGGCGCTCGACCCGACCTCCACGCGCCGGATCGAGGAGACGGTGCTCGAACTGGCGTCGCAGGTGACGATCGTGATCGTCACCCACAACATGCAGCAGGCCCAGCGGGTGTCGTCGGCATGCGCGTTCTTCCTGGCCGCCGAGGGCGAGCCCGGCCGGATCGTCGAGATCGGCACGACCGAGCAGATCTTCGAGCGGCCGGTCCGACCCGCGCACCGCCGACTACGTCGCACGGGCGGTTCGGTTGACCACCTCGGGCAGCCTCACGCCGCGCCCGGTGGCTGCGTCGCCGCCGCTGCGCTCGCTGCTGGCGTGCTCGCGCCGCGTCCGGCACCGCCGCCAGGGCGAGCGGCCCGGCGATCACCGGCGCCGGCTCGACCTGGGCCGCGATCGCGCTCGACCAGTGGGCGGTCGACGCCGCCCGCCTGGGGCTCATCGATCAACTACCAGGCGGTCGGCTCGACCGCCGGGCGCCAGTTCTACATCATCGGCCAGGTCGACTTCGCCGCCTCGCGAGATCCCGTTCCTGCCCGCCGAGGTGCGCAGCTCAAGGGCGAGCACAAGTCGTTCCAGTACCTGCCCGACGTCGCCGGCGGCACGGCCATCATGTACAACGTCAAGGACGCCGCAGGGCACCAGGTGCAACAACCTGCGGCTGTCGGCGAAGACGATCGCCGGCATCTTCACCGGCAAGATCACCAACTGGGACAACCCCGCGATCAAGGCCGACAACCCGGGCCTGCAGGCTTCCCGACGAGCACCTGACGCCCGTGATCCGCGCGGACGGCGCCGGCACTCGGCGAAGCTCGCCGACTACCTGCGCACTATGAGGCGCCTGCCGACTGGAACCCGTTCGCTGCGGCAGAACCAGCGTCACGCTACCCGGTGCAGTTCTGGCCGAACTTCCCCGGGCGCGGTCGCGGTGCAGCGCTCGGACGGCGTCGCCAACTACATCTCCAACCCGTCGGTCGGGCACGGGCTCGATCGGCTACGTCGAGGCCGGGCTACGTCTACGAGCACTCCTTCACGCCGGCGTACATCAAGAACCGCGAGCGGCAACTACGCGGCGCCGTCGTCCGAGAACGACGCGATCGCGCTCAGGCACGCCACGCTCAACCCGAACCTGACCGCAGAACCTGATCGCGGTCTACAACGCGCCCGAGGCCGACCGCGTACCCGCTCGCGAGCTACAGCTACCTGATCACCCAGACCACCGGCTTCGACCCCGCCAAGGGCGCCGTGCTGGGCAAGTGGATCATCTACATCGCCTGCGCCGGCCAGAAGGAGGCGGCGCCGCTCGGCTACTCGCCGCTGCCGCCCAACCTGGTCAAGGCCGACTTCGAGGCGGTCAGACGCATCCCCGGCGCGCCCAAGCCGCCGCCGCTGACGCCGCAGGGCTGCCCGAACCCGACCATCACCGGCGCCGGCTACGGCGGCCAGCCCCAGAGCGGGTCGGGCGGGACACAGGGCGGCACCAGCACGCAGCGACCGCCGCCGACGACCACGGCCCCCACGACGACCACGCACCACAAGAAGCATCACAAGAAGACCGCGACCAAGGCCCCAACGACGCCCACAACGACACCATCCGACCCGACCGTCGACCGCAGGCGTCGTGACACCGCTTTCGGCCAGCGCGCGCAAGGCCGCGTACGCCGCGGCGGTCAAGGAGATGGCCGATGTGACCCCGGCCTCGACGTACCCGCAGTGGTGTTCGCTGCTGGTCGGCTCTCGCGATTCTGGTCGCGGCCGCTCATCGGGCTGCACCGCTGATCGCCACGCTCGGATCGGCGTGCACGATGCGTAATCCGCGCATGTTCGACTGCGGGTCGTGGCGATCGCCGCGGGCACTGCATCGCCGTGCGCTCGCCGGCGCTCGCGGGCCGCAGCCGATCCGCGACAACACCTACGGGCGCCTCAAGGTGACTCGGTCACGCCCGAGCACCGGCTCGGCAGAACAGCCAGTTCGTGAAGTCGCTTGGACGCGGCCTGCACGCCGAACCAGGTCGTCTTCTTCCGCCAGTGCACCGCGCAGCCCGAACAAGGTCGGCACCGCAGTGCACCGCGCTCTACCCCGACGTCGGGTTCACCAACGCCGCCGGCGCCGGCGTGCTGTACGAGCCGGTCTCCGAGGGCAACATGCTGTCGGCCAGAAGGGCTCGCACTTCACCTGCGACCACAACACACCCTGCACGCTCGGGCGTGTTCACACCGGGCACGCTGAACTCCGGGCACGCTGATCCCGATCACGTTCGCGCCCACCCCCGATGGATGTCCGGCGCCGACCGGGGCGGCGATCGCCGGAGGCGGCGGCGACGAGGCCGGCCAGCCGATGTACAACTGGGCGGTCACGCTGTGCCAGCCGCCGCACCTCGCGGGCGTGAACTACATCCCGGCCAACTCGATCAGACGGCCGCGACAACTTCATCAACGGGCTGAACGACTTCGCCGTCACCGGCGACCCGTTCAGCGCCGATCCGAGCGCGTCCAGCTCCAACGCGAAGGGCAAGACATTCGCGTACGCGCCGATCGCCGCCTCCGGCGCTGGTGCTGGCCTACAAGATCTTCGACCAGGATCCGGCCCAGGCCGAGCCCGGCGCGCAGGTCACGAACCTCAAGCTGACCCCTCAGCTCGTGGCGCAGATCTTCACCGGCTCCATCCCGAACTGGGAGGTGAACGCGCAGATCACGGACCTGAACCCGCGCCACATCTTCCCGCCGACGATCTTGCCGCTGGTCCGCGGCGACCACTCCGACGCCAAACTACGAGTTCACGTCGTGGCTGACCGCCACCGCCGGCAAGGGGCTGCCGACGGGCTGGCCGGCCCCGTCGTACAACTACCCGCTCAAGCTACCTGACCCAGAACGCGGCCATCGTCGGCGGCAACAACGCTGGCCTACGCGATCGCCGATCCCGCCTCGGTCGAACAACAGCAACGACTACTTCGCCGTCGGCTACATCGGGTTCATCGACTCCAGCGAGGCCGCACTACTACGGCCTGCCCACGGCGCAGGATCGAGAACGCCTCCGGCAAGTTCGTGGCCGCGCCACCCCGGCCAGCCATCGCGGCTGCGCTGGCGCACGCGACGACCAACCCCGACGGCGTGACCGTGACGCGCGAACTACACAGACGCGCGATCGAGAAGGCCTACCCGATGCCGATCGTCGACTACGCCACGGCGCCGACCGGCAACTACAACGGCGCCAAGGGGGCGACGCTGCGCGCGTTCCTGCAGTACGCGATCACGACCGGCCAGCAGACGCTCGCTCCCGGATACACGCCCCTCCCGGCGAGCATGATCTCCCAGACGACGAAGGTGATCCCGGAGATCCCGGCCACCGTCCCGGCGTCCACCATTCCTCCGGGCGACACGTCCACCGCTCCCGAGGGCAGCGGCACGGGAGTGCCGCCGAGCGGCGGCGGCAGCCCCCCGCCGTCTCAGGGGTCCGCTCCCGGCTCCTCCACCTCGACCGCAAAGCCCACGTCGTCCCACTCGATCGTGCTGACCCTGGGCGCCACCGACGGACGGCTCGTGGTGCCCGCGCTGAGCGTCCTCAGCATCCTGGGAGTGGTCGGCGGACTGGTGCTCCTGGGAATGGGCGACGGACGCCACCGGGCGAAGGTGGCCCTGGCCGGATTCGCGCACGACCTGCCCCGACCGCGGTGGCCCCGACGATGAGCACGGGCACTCAGGGCGGCATGGCCGTGAGCGAGGCCCGCGATCCGGAACGGGCGCTGCGGCAGATCTCGGTCGGCGTCGGCCTGCTCGAGCGGCGGCTGGCCCGGCCGCTCCCCGACCCTCGCGCCAGTGACGACGACCTGCTGATGGTGAGCCTGGCGCTCTCGCTCGAGCGCATCGCCGGCGAGGCCGACACCGCGACCGTGAGCCCCGAGCAGCGGGCGGAGCTTTCGGCCGCCGCCGCGCGCATCCGGGCCGTGATCGAGGAACTGGCCGGACGGGAGCAGCGGCGCCTCGCCGCGGTGGGCGGCGGCGGCGGCGCGGCGGTCGCCGTCCTCGGAGGCGCCGCGGCCGAGGAGCCCGAGTCCCGGGCGCGCACCTGGAGCTTGGCCCGCGTCCGCGTGATCGCCGGCAGCGTGCTCCTGGCGCTCGGGCTGTGCCTCGCGCTGTTCTTCGTGTTCGAGTACACGGTGACGGGATCGATCCAGGCGCGCAGCCAGCAGGCACTTCTGAAGCAGTTCGACGAGCGGCTCGCGCTCGAGCCGTTCAACGGCCCCACCTCGCCGATCGCCCCGGGGCCGGTCGCGGTGCTCGAGATCCCGGCCATCGGCGTGCACCAGGTCGTCGTCGAGGGCGCCACCACCACCGATCTCAAAGAGGGACCGGGCCATGTTCCCGGGACGCCGCTTCCGGGTGAGTACGGCAACGCCGTCGTGATCGGGCACCGGTCGATCTACGGCAGCCCGTTCGGCTCGCTGGATCAGCTCCACGCGGGCGACGGCATCACCGTCCTGACCGGGCAGGGGCTCTTCAACTACACCGTGTCCAGGGTGACGCGCGTACACCCCGGCCAGCAGGACGTGGTCGGCCCGACGACCAGCAGCCGGCTGACGCTCGTGACCTCCGTGTCGGCGTTCTCGAGCGACCGGCTGGCCGTGGTCGCCAAGCTCCAGGGCCCGCCGGTGGGGGTGCCGCAGCGGCCGCCGGTCTACGTCGGCCAGGACCAGCTGGGCATGGTGGGAGATTCGTCCGGGGCATTCATCGCGATCCTCGCGGCCCAGGCGCTCGTGATCGCGCTGATCGTGACCGTGCGGCTGTACCGGCGCTGGCCGCCCGCGGCCGCATACCTCGTGACCACGCCGGTGATCCTCGCCCTGCTGCTGGTCGTGTTCGAGAACCTCGACCGCTTCCTGCCGGGGACGCTGTGAGCCGACGCCCGCTGCTCGCAGCGACGGCGGTCGCCGCCTGCCTCGTGCTCGCATCCTGCGGAGGCGGCGGGACGAGCGCGCCTGCCTCCGGCGGGTCGGCACTCGCGAGCACGGCGCCCGCGAGCACCGTGGCGAGCACGATCGACCCCAACTTCGACTTCGGCCAGACCGTGCTCATCACCGCCAGGGGCTTCCGGCCGCGCTGGCTGGTGTCACTCGTGGGTAAGACGATCACCTGGCACAACGACTCGAGCGTGGTGCAGTCGGTGGTGTTCGACCACCAGGAGGTGCGGTCGGGCCCGATCGCACCGGGGGCCACGTACACCTACGACCCCCGCACCGCGCTCAGCATCACCTACCACTCCGGCCGGAACCCGCATTTGCACGGGTCCGTCCAGGTGACTCCGGCGGCGACATCATGAGTGGTCCGCGGCGCGCGGTGCTGGTTGCAGCCGTGCTGGCGGTGGTCGCAGCGGCGGTTGCAGGCGTGGGCGTGCAGCCCGCCGGGGCCGTCTCGTCGCCCAATCTCGCGCAGAGCCTCCAGCAGCTCACCGACCTCGACTCCTCGATCAGCCAGATGGTGCAGGAACTGCAGACACGGCAGTCACAGGCCCTCCACGAGGCGACCGCGCTCCGGGTGGCCGCCGACCGTGTCGCCAGGCTCGAGTCTCAGCTGGCCTGGGTCGCCCAGCCCAACCGCTCGGCGGGCCTGCAGGCCAGGCTCGCCCGCGCGTCGGCGGCCCTGACCCGGGCCCAGGCGCAGGCGGTCGCAAACGACGCGCTCCCACAGACGTTCGCGCTGCGGCGCCAGATCCACCGGCTGCAGAACGAGCGTCGCAGCGTGCGCCGGCTGATCGCCGAGGTGCAGGCGGCAGAGCAGACGCCGGATGCCGGGACGGCCGTCACTCGCGGTGCGTGGGCGGTCACTCTCCTGCGGACGCTGGGTGCGCCGGTGTGCGGCAACAACCTGGTCTCTCTCGTCGCCTGGCAGTCGGCCGAGAACACCGCCGCAACCTGGAACCCCCTGGCCACGACGCTCTCCGCCGCGGGCGCCCAGGACTTCAACGGTGTCGGCGTCAAGAACTATCCGTCGATGCTGGACGGCATCGACGCCACCGTCGCCACCCTGCGCGACGGGTGGGCGACCCAGGGCTACGGCTGGATCGTCTACCGGCTCTCGCAGTGCGCCGACCCGACGGTCACCGTCCAGGCGATCAACGCGTCCAACTGGTGCCGAGGCTGCACCAACGGCCGCTATGTCATCGACACGCTCCCGTTCGTCGAGAACGACTACGCCGGGTACGCGGAGCGCTGATCCGGGACGGCGGCCGCGCCCGCGATCCCGACCAGGCCCAGGAGCGCGAGCGGCGGGTACGACCACGTGAAGTCGTACAGGCCCGATACCAGCATCACCACCCCGATGCAGGCGAACGCCAGCCGCACCGGGTCGCGGGCACCCAGGCCGCGCACGGTGCGCCACAGGCCGCACGCCACCAGCACGACGGCCGCGACTCCGGCCAGCACGCCGGCCTCGACGGCCTGCTCGAGAGGGAGGTCGTGGGCAAGGCTCGTCTGGGTCGCGTCGAACCCGGCGTCGTAGATGCGCACGAAGCCGCCGGGGCCGTAGCCCTCGACCGGGCGGCGCCGGAACCCGCGCCAGGCGTCCGACCACACATTCGAGCGCGCTCCCAGCGGGGCATGGGTGAGCTCGACCCGCACCGCGTGCAGTGCGGGCGGCCGTGCCACCACGACGGCCAGCGCGACCACCAGGCCGACCGCGAGCGCCGGCAGCATCCGCCGCACGCGGGCGGCGCGGCCGGCGAAGAGTGCCAGCACCACGACGCCCATGACGATCGCGGCCCGGTCGTAGGTCAGCATCAGGCCGGCCACCAGGATCGCGCCGAGCACGAATGCCAGGACGGTGCCGATCTCGCCCGTGGTCACGAGCGCCAGCCCGGCCGCGAGGCCGCATACGCAGAGCACCGCCAGCGCGGGCGGGTACTCGGGCGTCCCGCCGGCCCGCCAGATGCCGTCGATCCGCTCGGCATAGGGCGTCTGGTGCAGCACGAGGGCGGTCACGCCGGCCGCGGCGGCCGCGGCGGACACGGCCGCGACGGCGGCCAGGAGCCGCACGCGCCCGGCCTGTGGCAGCGTGATCACGATGGCGTAGGCGAACGGCAGCGCCGCGGCCACGAGTGCGGGCGCGACCGTGTCGCGCCGCCCGGCGACGAGCGCCGCGGCCACGTTGGCGACCGCCATCACCACCAGCGCGGCCAGCACCGGATCGCGCAGCGTGGGCCGCGGCCGGCAGATCGCCGCGGCCACCAAAATCAGTGCCGCGAACAGGAGCTCCGGCCCGCGGTCGATCCCGCCCCGCCAGAGCACGAGCGCGAGCGCCACGCCGACGCTCCCCACCTGAATACCCGGGGCCAGGCCCCGTTTATTCACGCCGGGCACGCGGTGGGGACGTCATCGCGGCGCACAAGCACCGGATGATACGGCCCCGTCCTACGCCCGCTGAGCGACGGCCGGGTAGCGGCGCAGCGGCAGCTCGACCAGACCCTGCAGCACGACCGCCTCGGCAATCAGTGTTGCAGTCGAGATGGCGAGTGCGAGGTAGAGCGTCGTCGGCGACGTCGCCGTCAGCGCATGGAATGTGCGGGACTCGGAGAACGCGTGCGCCACCAGCGACGCCACGCCGAGGGCCGCGATCTGGAACGCCGCGAGCGCCGCCAGCGTCCCGAGGTACGAGATGCTGAGGCCGCGATATCCCGTCACCACGATCTTGATCACGAGCGCCTGCACGAGCAGTCCCGGCAGCAGCAGGCGCAGCAGGCTGAAGGCGATGTCACGCTGATCCGCCCCGACCAGGTTCTGGGGTGTCAGGAGTCCGCCGCCACCCACGCTGGTGACGCTGATGAGGGAGCCCATTGCGACGTCGGCAAGGCGTGCGACAAGGCCCGAGGCGAGCAGGATCACGACCATGGTCGCGACGCCGAAAACTGATGTACGTTGCGTTTGCATACTACGGTTATCCCCCGTCCGGGGGAGCGCGTCAACGGGCCGCCCCAAAAACAATTTCCCACCATCCAGATCGGCGTCTACACCTTCGCGGAGCTTGCGCCCGACCCGGCGAGCGGCCGCGCCATCCCCGCAGCCCGGCGGCTGCGCGACCTGATCGAGGAGATCGAGCTGGCGGACCAGGCCGGCCTCGAGGTGTTCGGGGTCGGCGAGCACCACCGGCCCGACTTCGCCGTGTCGGTGCCGGCGGTCGTCCTGGCGGCCGCCGGCGAGCGAACCCAGCGCATCCGGCTCTCGAGCGCCGTCACGGTGCTGAGCTCCGACGACCCGGTGCGAGTCTTCCAGGCCTTCGCCACCCTCGACCTGCTTACGGGCGGACGGGCAGAGATCATGGCCGGGCGCGGATCGTTCATCGAGTCCTTCCCGCTCTTCGGGCAGGACCTCGACGACTACGACGACCTGTTCGCCGAGAAGCTCGACCTGCTGCTCGCGCTGCGCGAGTCCGAGATCGTCACGTGGTCGGGACGCCACCGGCCGCCGCTTGACGGGCTGGGCGTCTACCCCCGGCCGATCCAGGATCCGCTGCCGATCTGGATCGCGGTCGGCGGGACACCGCAGTCGGTCGTGCGCGCGGGCACCCTCGGCCTGCCGCTCGCGGTCGCCATCATCGGCGGCACGCCCGAGCGGTTCGGGCCGCTGGTCGAGCTCTACCGCGAGGCCGCGCGGCGGGCCGGGCACGACCCGGCGTCACTCCCGGTCGGCATCAACTCGCACGCCTATGTGGCCGAGACATCCCAGCGGGCCGCGCGCGAGTTCTACCCCGGCTACGCGAACATGATGACCCGGATCGGGCGCGAGCGGGGATGGCCGGCGATGACGCGCGAGCAATTCGACGCGATGCGCTCGCCGCAGGGCGCCCTGATGGTCGGCAGTCCGCAGGAGGTGGTCGAGAAGATCCTCCAGCAGCACGAGATCTTCGGGCACAGCCGCTTCCTCGCCCAGATGAGCGTCGGCACCATGCCCCACGCGGACGTCATGCGCGCCATCGAGCTGCTCGGCACCAAAGTGGCGCCCGCGGTGCGAGCCGCGACGTAGCCGCCTTCACTTCTGGGCCCCACGGCCGATCTCCTGGAAGGTATTGCGTACGCGATCAACCGCAAATTCCATGGAGCGAGCAAGGACCACCCAAGCGGCCCGTCATCGTCCGGCCGGCGACGATCGCCGCCGCCTGCCCGGATACGCCCCGGCCCGCGCCGGCGAGGCCCGCGAGCAGCTCGGAACCGCGCTCGTCGAGCGCGGGCTGCTCACGGCCGATCAGCTCGAGTGGGCGCTCGACGCGCACCGGCGCACCGGCGAACGACTCGGGCGCGTCCTTCTCGCGGCCGGTCTCGTCCATCGCCAGACGCTCTACTCGGTCCTGGCCGAGCTCTGGGGCTGCGGATTCGTCGACCTGGTGCACTCGCCCCCGGCTGCCGAGGTGGCCAGTCTGTGGGATCCCGAGCAGATGGCGCTCGAGGGCTGGATTCCCGTCGAGCTCCGCGGCGGCGTCCTGCACGTGGCCACGTCGGAGCCGCCGACGCGCGAGCTGCGCCGCCGCATCCACACGTCGTGTCCGCCCGACCACGCCCACGACATCGTGGCGATCACGTTCGCCGCGACGACCGACTGGGACGTTCTGGCCGCGATCCGGGTCCTGTTTGCCCACGAGCTGCGCCACGAGGCCGCCTACGGGCTCTCTGACCGCGACCCGCTGCGCTCCGCCCTGGGCGGCCCGAGCCGCGGCCAGCGAGTCGCCCTCGGCCTGGTGGCGGCGGGCATCGTCGGGGCCGGTGTGCTCGATCACACGGGGCTCGTGATCGGGACGATGGTCGTGCTGCAGACGGCGTTCGTGGTGGGCGTGCTCTTCAAGCTCATCACCTCGCTCGCGGGCATCGGCTCGACCCGCCGCCACTCCCGCAGGCCGCCACCCGAACGCGTCCCCGACCACGAGCTCCCGCTGTACACGGTGCTGGTGCCCGTGTACCACGAGGCGAATATCGTCGGCGGCCTGATCGAGCACCTGCGCCGGCTCGACTATCCGCCCGAGAAACTCGAGATCCTGCTCCTGATGGAGGAGGACGACCGCGAGACGATCGAGGCGGCCCGGGCGGCGGATCCGCCCGACACCGTCCGCTTCATCCTGATCCCCGACGGCGAGCCGAAGACGAAGCCGCGCGCGTGCAACGTCGGCCTCTTCTTCGCCCGGGGCGAGTACGTCGTCATCTACGACGCCGAGGACCGGCCCGAGTCGGGCCAGCTGCGCGACGCGGTGGCGGCGTTCCGGCAGGGGGCCGACGATCTCGTCTGCGTGCAGGCGCGCCTGAACTACTTCAACGCCCGCCAGAACGTCCTCACGCGCATGTTCACGCTCGAGTACAGCTACTGGTTCGACTACATGCTGCCGGGGCTCGACCGCCTGGGCCTGCCGATCCCGCTCGGCGGCACGTCCAACCACTTCCGGGCCGACCGGCTTCGCAGCCTGGGTGGATGGGACGCGTTCAACGTCACCGAGGATGCCGACCTGGGCCTACGGGCCGCCGCCAAGGGCTACACGGTCGGGATCATCGCCTCGACGACGTTCGAGGAGGCGTGTTCGCAGGTGGTGCCGTTCGTACGCCAGCGGACACGGTGGATCAAGGGCTACATGCAGACCGCAATCGTCCACACGCGCCGCCCGGTCACCTTCACCCGCGAGGCGGGCGTGCGCGGCCTCGCCGGGCTCGTGCTGCTGATCGCCGGCACGCCGGCAACGTTCCTGGCGGTGCCGGTGATGTGGTTCGTGACCGCGGTCTGGCTGGTCGGAGCGGTGTCGGGGACGACCGTCTCGCAGCTCTTCCCGCACCCGTTCAACATGCTGGCCGAGTTCAGCATGGTGGTCGGGAACCTGGGCATGATCGGCCTGAACGCGCTGGCCGTGGTGCGGCGGCGCATGTTCCACCTGCTCCCCTTCGCCCTGCTCGCGCCGCTCTACTGGGTGCTGCACTCGATCGCCGCATGGCGGGCGCTCGAGCAGCTGATCCGGCGCCCGTTCGTGTGGGAGAAGACGCCGCACGGGCTGCTCGACCCCGCGGCGTACGAAGTCGCCTGACTACGCGGCCAGTGCCAGCGCGGCGACGTGCGAGCGCAGCGCTGCGAACGGCTCGGCGAAGAAGGCGCTTCCGACGTCGCGCCGCATGAGGGCGAGCGCGCCGGCGGACGACATCGGATCGCGGTAGGGCCGGTTGGCCGTCAGTGCGTCGTAGACGTCGGCACACGAGAGCACCCGGCTGATGGGCGGAATCGCGTCGCCGCGAAGACCACGGTGATACCCGGCCCCGTCCGGCCGCTCGTGATGGGCCCCGGCCGCCTCGGCCAGCCCTGAGAAGATCGGGACGTGCCGCAAAATCGCCTCGGTGTCCCGGGGGTGGCGCTTGACCGCGTCGTACTCGGCGGCGGTCAGCCGCCCGGGCTTGTCGAGGATCGAGTTGGACACACCGAGCTTGCCGATGTCGTGCAGCAGGCCGGCGCGGCGCAGGTCGCGCAGCTCCCGCTCGTTCCATCCGAGCACGCGGCCGATGCCGACGGCGTGATCGGCCACGCGGTCGGAGTGGCTCGCCGTGAAGGGGCTCTTGGCATCGATCATCGATGCGAACGCCTCGGCGATGCGGTCGACCCGGGCGTCGTCGGCCGACACCGGCCCGCCCTCCGGCGCCGGAGCCGAGTGGCCCATGGCGAGGTCGGAGAACAGCCGGTCGGAATCCGCCAGCGCCAGGAAGGCGTCGGCCACGGCCGGATCGAACCAGCGGCCGCGGCGCACGCGCACCATCTCCCGGGCGGCGTCGAGCCCGTCCTGGGTGAGGAAGACGTCGGCGGTCTGGGCCAGACAGGCGATGCGGGCGAGAATCGGGATCGCATCGCCGCGCAGCTTGTAGGGCTGGCCGCGCCCGTCCCAGTGCTCGTCCAGATACCTGACCGCGTCGGCGGCCGCGTCCGGGAACTCAAGCATGGTCACGATCTTGGCGCCGCGGTCACAGCGCGTCTCGACCACGAGGTTGCCCTCCTTGGCCAGGTCGCGAAGCGCGGTCAGCACCCGGCGCGCACGCGCGAGGTTCGAGTCGCCGCGGCCGGCCTCGCGCATGGTGAATCCGATGGCCTGGCGCGGGCTCGAAAAGTCGATCCGCTTGGCAATCCGCTTCAGCTCCAGGTCGTCGGCGGCGAAGATCTCGGCCATCCGCGCGGCCGACGACGAGCAGCCGGCGTCCTTCAGGAGCATCGCGTAGTAGAGGCTCGAGCGCTCGTCGGTCGGAAGCGTGAGCGCGTCGGCCAGCCGGAGCGCGATCAGGCAGCTGCGCTTCGCGTGCCCCGGCGGCTGACCCTCGGTCAGGTCGAGGGCGTGGGAGAGCGCGGCGACGACTTCGCCGACGGCGAACGTCGGCGGGGGCTCGGGCAGGAGGCGGAGGGATGCGGTCATGGCGTCGCGGCGGGCCGGTGGCCCACTTCTCTCTATCGGCCCGGGCGGTGACCACCTCGATCCCCGTTCTGGATAGAGCATCTACACTCAACGCCCGATGGGGGACTTGGCGATCGGGGTGCTGCACCCGGGCGAGATGGGTGCCGCGGTGGCGGCGGCGCTGCGTGGCCGCGGACATGACCTCATGTGGGCGTCGGAGGGGCGAGGGCACGAGACCGCGCAGCGGGCGGCGGCGGCCGGGCTGCGCGACGCCGGGTCGGTGGCGGCGATGGCCGCAGAGTGCGACCTGATCCTGTCGGTGTGTCCGCCACATGCAGCGGTGGCAGTCGCGCAGCAGGTGGCCGGCTACACGGGCACCTACGTCGATGCCAACGCCGTCTCGCCGGCGACGGCCCGCACGATCGGAGACCTCGTCTCGGCGGGCGGGGCGAGCTTCGTCGACGGTGGCATCATCGGCCCGCCGCCGCACGCGCACGGGACGACCCGGTTCTATCTGTCAGGCGCCGCGTCCGGGCGTGTCGCGGACGCATGTGCGGGGACGGCGCTCACCCCGGTCGTGGTGTCGGCGCGGCCCGGCGACGCCTCGGCGGTCAAGATGGCATACGCCGCGTGGTCGAAGGGCAGTGCCGCGCTCCTGCTCGCCGCCCGCGCGCTGGCACGGGCGGAGGGCGTCGAGGCCGAGCTCGTGCACGAGTGGAGCCTCTCGCAGCCCGAGCTTCGCGACACCGCCGTGCAGGCCGCCCGCTCGGCCACCGCCAAGGGCTGGCGGTGGGTGGGCGAGATGGACGAGATCGCGGCGACCCACGCCGCCGCGGGCCTGCCCGACGGCTTCCATCGCGCCGCCGGCGAAGTGTTCGCGCGGGCGCCGCGGCTGCCGGCCGGCGAGGACGGGGACACGGCCCTCGAACTGGTGCTCGCAGCCCTGGCGGACACCTCCGCCGGCGTCACCGACTCGCGCCGGTGACGGCCCGCACGAGCTCGTCCCCGAGCTCCGCGGTCGAGGCGGTGCCGCCCAGGTCGGGAGTGCGCGCCTCCGATCCTGCCAGCACCTGCTCGATCGCGACCATCACCCGCGCGGCCGCCGCCCCCTCGCCGAGGTGATCGAGCATCAGCGAGCCGGCCCAGACCGCGCCGATCGGATTCGCCCGTGATTGGCCGGCGATGTCCGGAGCCGAGCCGTGCACCGGCTCGAACAGCCCCGGGCCGGTGCCCTCCGGCGAGATGTTGGCGCTGGCCGCGAGCCCCATCCCGCCCTGGATCGCCGCGCCGATGTCGGTGAGGATGTCGCCGAAGAGGTTCGACGCCACCATCACGTCGAACCGCCGCGGCTGGGTCACCATGTAGGCGCAGGCCGCATCGACGAGGATGCGGTCGAGCTCGACATCCGCGAAATCGGCGTGGACGGCGGCGACGATCTCGTCCCACATGACGAAATGGTGCGGGCTCGCGTTCGACTTGGTGATGCTGGCGAGCCGGCCGCGGCGCGAGCGGGCAAGCGCAAACGCATGGCGGACGACGCGCTCGACACCCAGTCGCGTGAAGACGTCCACCTGGATCCCGACCTCGTGCTGCATGCCCACGTGCACCCGCCCGCCGGTTCCGGCGTACTCGCCCTCGGTGTTCTCGCGCACGCACACCATGTCGATGTCGGCGGGAGAGACTCCCGCCAGGGGCGATGCGACGCCCGGAAGGAGCCTGATCGGGCGGATGTTGAGGTAGAGGTCGAACCGCTGCCGGATCGGGAGCAGAAGGCCCCACAGGGTGACGTGGTCGGGCACCCGCGGCGAACCGACCGCACCCAGGTAGACAGCGTCGTGCTGCTCGAGCACCCGCAGGCCGTCGGCCGGCATCAACGCGCCGGTGCGCTCGTGGTGGTCGCTGCCCCAGGGCAGGTGCGTCCACTCGAGCGTGCAGCCGTCGCAGGCGGCGTCGAGCACCCTGACTCCCTGCTCCACCACCTCGGGCCCGACGCCGTCCCCGCCGATGACCGCGATCCGGTGGCGCCTCACGGCGGCCAGTCTACCCGGCTACTTGCAGTTCACGAGCCGCGTCAGCAGCGTCCAGTCATAGCTCTCGTAGGCCGGCCCCTGTACCAGGATCTTGGCGGTGGCATAGGCGGTCGCCGGTCCCTCCTCCAAGCGCAGGCCGGGATTGGCGACATGCGCCCTCGCGGTCCAGTGGGTGCTGCCGGGGGTGTAGAGCACCGTCGAGGCCCCGTTGGCGGTGACGACCCTGCCGTGACTGTCGACCTGGGTGATGACCACCGAGAACACCGCGCTGAGCTCGTCCGAGTCCCAGCTCAGGATCGGCCCTTTGACCACGACCTCGGTGCCCTTCTTCTTCAGGCACAGCTTCCTTCTGACCCTGGACGTCATGGCTGCTCCCTTCGGTGGGGATGGCTCACGCGGGTGCGTGATTTGCCACCAGGCCTTCCAACCTGACGGCGGTGACGGTGTTTTCCTTCCGGCGGTACAGGTCGAGCGCGGCTTCGCGGGCCCGCCGTGCATCCCGGGCGTGACCGGCCAATGCATGCACGTGACCGAGGTCCTCCAGGGCCCCGGCGTGCTCGTTCAGGTAGTCGGTCTGCGCCGCCAGCGCGACGGCCTCGTCCGCCAGTCGCTCGGCGTCGGGAATGCGGCCGCGGCCCGCGAGCACCACGGCCCGGATCCGGCGCCAGAGCACCTGCGGCGAGAGATCGTCCGCGGTCGTGAGCCTGGCGGCACGCCGGGCCAGGCGATCGGCCTCGGGGTGGCGACCCTGGGCCAGCACCGCCATCCCAAGGTACGCCTCGGTCGACGCCAGCACCGCCCGCTCCCCCATGGCCGCGAGCACCCGCCTGCCGGCGCGCAGGTGCCGCTCGGCCCGGGCGGGATCGCCCGCCAGCATCGAGACCAGCACCTCGGGGTGCGAGACCGCGGCGTCAACGGTGGGAGAGAACCCGGCGAGCACCACGTTCGCCTGGTCGATCAGGGCGAACGCCCGCTCGAACTCACCCCGCATGCCGCGAAGGCCGGCCACATTGTGGTGCACCAGCGCCACGTTCCAGGGATCGCCATGCAAACGCTCGAGGATCTCGTCGCAGCGGACGAGCGCCTCGCCCACCGGCGTTGGTCCGTGTATCAGTGCCGACGCCTCCCACCCGAGCGCGTCTCGGACCATGCGATCGTCGCGGGCCCGCTGCGCGGAGGCCGTCGCCCGGCGCCAGCATGCCGCCGCCTCGCCCGCCTGTGCCCGGATCCAGGCGAGCAGCGCCCGTAGGTGCCAGAGCCGGGCCAGGCCGGCGTGATCGCCGGCCTCCTCCAGTGCCCGGGCGAGCCGGGGTCCCTGGCGGGCGGCCACGCGGGCCACCCCGTCGGGATCCACCTGCAGCCGCCCCAGGAGCCGCTCCACCTGCGCCCGCGCCTCGAGCGCACGGTCGCCGCGGGCGTCGGCCAGCCGCACGGCCTCGGCCAGCGCGTCCTGGGCGGCGACGAACCGCCCCTCCTCCCGCAGCACGCCGCCGAGGTCGATCAGGAGCGCCGCCCGCTCGGGGTCGTCGGCGGGTCGCAGCGCAACGGCGCGACGCAGCAGATTGGCCGCGGCGGACCGATCGCCGGCGTCGAGCACCCGCCGACCGGCGGCGCTCAGATACCCCGACGCATCGACCGCCAGCGCCCGGTGCGGCGCGGCGTCCACCCGGCCGAGCTCCCGCCGGTAGCCGTACGCCTGCTCGAGGTGGTAGCCGATGATCTCGTCGAGCTCACGGCGCTCGCCGGTCTCCTCACCCAGCCACCCGGCGAAGGCCACGTGGAGATCCGCCCGCCGCCGTTTCGGGATCAACTCGTAGGCGGCGTCGCGCACGAGGATGTGCGTGAAGCGGTAGCCACGCTCGCCGGCGAAATCCGCCGGCCCGGGACGCACGAGCTCACGCTGCTCGAGGTCCGCAAGCGCCCCGTCGACGTCGGCTCCGTCGGCGAGCAGCGCCGAGATGGCACCGCGATGGAACGCGCGGCCCTCGATCGCCGCCGCCTCGATCACGCGGCGCGGCGCGGACGGCAGGCTGTCGACGCGCGCGGCCAGCAGCGCCTGGATGCTCGGCGGCGTCGCGCCGGCCGGATCGTCGGCCCGCATCGCCACCAGATGCTCGAGGTAGAGCGGATTTCCCTCTGCGGCGGCCAGGATCTCCTCCCGGCGCATGTGCGCTCCTCGCCGGCCCACGAGCCCGGCCAGCAGACGGGCCGAGTCGGTGCCGGACAGCGGCCGCAGCCGCACCGTGGCGCCGCGGCCGAACGTGGTCGCCCACCGCGGGCGCCGCTCCAGCAGATCGTCGCGGGCAAGACAGACGATCGGCATGGGAGCGTCGCTCACGTAGCCCGCGAGGTACTCGATCAGGTCGAGCAACGGCGGCTCGGCCCAGTGGATGTCGTCGAAGGCGACCACCACCGGCGCCGATCGGGCGGCCGCCTCCAGCAACCTGCGCACGGCCCACTGCACGTCCTGGGCCGACGCGGTCGTGTGCGAACGGCCGATCGCACCGGACACCATCGCCGCGGCGAGGGTGTCCTCCTCGCCGCCGGACATGAGCTCCGCCACCGCCCCCACCCCGCCGAGGTCGTCCACGATCTCCCGCAGCGGCCAGTAGGTGATGCCCTCGCCGTAGGGGAGGCAGCGGCCGACGACGACGCGCGCGTCCACCTCGACGCCGGCCACGAACTGGCGCACGAGCCGCGACTTGCCGATACCCGCCGGGCCGAACACCGTGGTGACCAGGCACCGCCGCTCCTCGATGCAGCGATCGAACCGGCGCTGGAGGGTGCGCAGCTCGCGGCTGCGCCCGACCATCCCGCCCGCCGGGGCGGCGCGCAGAGGCGGACGGCCCGGGGCGAGTGCCCCGACCCGCCATGTCCGCATCCGGCCGGTCTTTCCGCGCAGCTCGAGATCGCCGTGGCGGTGCAGCCGCACATGCCCCACCACCAGCCGGTGCGTGCCGGGACCGATGAGCACCGTCCCCGGTGGCGTCGCGGCCTGAAGCCTCGCGGCGGCGTTCACCGCATCGCCGGCCACGAGCCCCTGGTCGACGGCGAGCTCATCCGTGATCACCTCGCCGGTGTGCACGCCGATGCGGATCTCCAGGGCGGTGCCATAGTCGCGCTCGAGCTCGCGGTTCAGGGCGGTCATCGCGTCGCGCATGCCGAGGCCCGCCCGCACCGCCCGCAGGGCGTCGTCCTCGTGCAGCACCGGCACGCCGAACACGGCCATGACCGCATCGCCGATGAACTTCTCGACGCGCCCGCCGTGCAGTTCGACCACCCGCCGCATCTCGGCGCCGTAGCGGCTCATGACCAGCTGGAGCGACTCGGGGTCGAGTCGCTCTCCGAGCGCGGTCGAGCCGACGACGTCCGCGAAAACGATCGTGACCGTCTTTCGGACGCGCGCACGGCCCTCCAGCTCGCCACTCTCGTCACGAGCCCCCATGCGGCGATTCTACGGCACCCGCAAGGCGGCCCCAATCTCGGCGCACTACCGTGAACGGCGCGCAGCCTGAAGGAGGCTCTCATGAAGACCATCGCAGGCACCCTGATCGCGCTCGCCGTCGTGACGTCCGGATGCGGCAGCGGTTCGAGTTCGGGCTCGAGCTCCGCCCCCAGCTCGACGCCGACGACCTCCAAGGCCGCGGTCACGATCTCGACCCGGTCCGTCGCCGGCCTGGGCACGGTGCTCGTCAACGCTCAGGGGCACACGCTCTACCTGTTCGTCCCCGACAAGCACATCCGGGTGACGTGTCTGAGCACCTGCGCGGCCGTGTGGCCGCCCGTGCACATCGCGAGCGGGACGAAGGCGGCGGCCGCAGGCCAGGCGAAGGCGTCGTTGATCGGAAGCGATCCCGACCCCCTGGGAGGCCCCGTCGTGACATATGCCGGATGGCCGCTCTACACCTACGCCGCCGACAGCGCCGCCGGGATGGCGACGGGGCAGGGGCTCAACGTGAACGGCGGATTCTGGTACGTGCTCACGCCGGCGGGGGCGATCGACAAGAAGAAGGCCACGTAACGCCCCTCAGCCGAGCAACCTCCGAAGCTCGTCCCCATCCCGCACGGCAAACAGGTCTTCGTCACTGTTGAGGTAGGCGTACACGTCGCCCCGCTCGCGCCAGGCCGAGATCCGCGTGGCCCACCCCTCGAGCTCGGCCGCCGAGTAGCGCTCATCAGGGCCCGCCGCGCCGTGGTTCAGGCGGAGGTATGTCCAGTCGGCCGTCCACTCGTACGTCTGGAAGCCGCGGTCGGGATGGTCACCGATCGCGAGGCCGACTCCGGCCTCGCGCATGGCCTCCATCACGGGCTCGCAGAACCATGAGGGATGCCGGAACTCGATGGCATGCCGGTGCTCACGGGGAAAGCCCTTCATGGCCGTGGCCAGCCGCTCGTCGTCGCGCGCGAATTTGGGGGGCAGCTGCCAGAGCAGCGGGCCGAGCTTGCCCGCCTCCACGATCGGCGCGAGCCGCTCGAGGAGGGTGAAGGTGCCCGACTTCGGCGCGGCCAGCCGCTTGATGTGCGTCAGGTAGCGGCCGACCTTCACGGCGAAGACGAAGCCCTCGGGTGTCTGCTCGGCCCAGGTCGCCACGGTGCTCTCGAGCGGGAGCCGGTAGAACGTCGCGTTCACCTCGACCGTGGAGAACCGCTCGGCGTACCGGGCGAGCCACTCCCGCTGCGGCGCCCCGCCATAGACCTCGGTCTTCCACTGCCTGTAGTTCCAGCCGGCGCACCCGATCCGGATCACTGGGCCCCTCCCAACGCTGAACCCTACTGGGCGAAAGCCTCGGGCAACTTCCATTTCAAGGGTGGCGGCGCGGTCGGCTGCCACTCGCCACTTCCGAAATTCAGCCCACCTGCGAACCGGGGTGCGCGACCTCGGTGGTCGGGCCAGGCGTACGCGAAATGAGGGTTTAGAGCGGGCGCGGGTCGGTTGGTCAGGTACCGTTGGCAATTGTGGCGCGAATCCGACTGGTCCCTCAGACTCGCGAGTTCTACGGCTTGTTTGACCGTTCGGCCGCGAACTTGGTGGCGACGGCGGGGCTGCTGCTGGACTTGCTGGAGAACTTCCCCGAGCGTCGGGATCTCGTGGCGGAGATCAAGGAGCACGAGCATGAGGGCGACCGGGCGACGCAGGAGCTCGTCCGGCTCTTGCACAAGACCTTTGTGACGCCGTTTGACCGCGAGGACATCTACAACCTGGCGACGGCGCTTGACGACGTGTGCGACTTCATCGACGAGGCGTCCGACGAGCTCAACCTGTACGCCCTCGACGAAGTGCCGCCGGAGACGATCGAGCAGGCCCGCGTGATTGTCGGCGCCGTGGGCAGACTGGCCGACGCGATCGGCGGGCTGGAGGGGTTGAAGCAGAGCGGACACGAGCACATCACCGAGGTGCACGCGCTGGAAGACGAGGGCGATCGGATCGTGCGGGGCGCTCTTGCGCGGCTGTTCTCGGGTGGGCTCGACCCGCTGGTGGTGATCCGCTGGAAGGCCGTCCTGGAGCACCTGGAGGCAGCGGTCGACAGCTGCCAGAAGGTTGCGCACGTGCTGGAAAGCGTGTACCTCAAGAACCGATGACGAACGCGTTGATGTGGGTCGTGGTCGTGGTCGCGCTTGGGTTCAACTTCACCAACGGCTTTCACGACACCGCAAACGCGGTCGCGACGTCAGTCTCGACACGAGCCCTGACGCCGCGAACGGCGGTGCTGATCGCCGCCGTCATGAATCTGCTGGGCGCCTTCGCCTCCACCGCCGTCGCGAAAACCATCGCGTCGGGATTGATCGATCCCACGCTCGTCACGCAGCGTCTGATGCTCGCTGCCCTGGTTGGCGCGATCTCCTGGAACCTGTTGACGTGGAGGCTGGGCCTACCCTCATCGTCATCCCACGCTCTGGTCGGCGGCCTGATCGGCGCGGCGCTCGCCGCTGACGGCACGCAGGCCGTGATGTGGGGCGGCATCTGGCACAAAGTCCTGTTTCCCGGCATCGTCAGCCCGGTTGTCGGCTTCGGACTCGCCGGCGTGGTGATGGTCGTCATCCTGTGGGGCTTTCGCCGGGTCAGACCAGCACCGCTGAACCGCTCCTTCCGTCACCTCCAGATCCTGTCTGGAAGCTTCGTCGCCTTCGCCCACGGCACAAATGACGCCCAAAAGACCATGGGCGTGATCGCCCTCGCCCTCTACACGGGCGGCGCCATCTCCCACTTCGAGATCCCCTGGTACGTCCAGGTCTCCTCGGCAGTCTCCATGGGAGCCGGCACCTACTTCGGCGGCTGGCGAATCATGCGCACGGTCGGCAACCGCATCTTCAAACTCGAACCACCCCAGGGATTCGCCGCCCAGGCCACATCCGGCCTCGTGCTCTTCTGGACCGCCCGCCAAGGCTTCCCCATCTCGACCACACACGTCATCACCGGATCCGTCATGGGAGCCGGCGCCACCACCAAACTCTCAGCCGTCCGCTGGGGAGTTGCCGGCAACATCGTCACCGCGTGGCTCATCACACTCCCCGCCGCCGCCGCCGTCTCCGCCATCGTCTACCTCATCGCATAACGCGCCCGGCCGCGGCCATCCTCCGGTCGGTCGCCCGGCGGGATGTGCCAGTCGCCATCGATCGGCTGGCCAGCCGCCCATTGGCGGCTGCGACAAAGCGAATCGGAGTCACGATCACTCGCAATGGAGTTGTGGCCACGAATCGAAGCCCCATGAAGCGAGGGTATACCGGTGTGGGGTGGTCGGCTTCGCCCCAAGCCTTGCCGGCCACTCCAGTTGACTCGATGGCTCCGCCGCCTGGACCTCCCGCCTTCGGCGGTTGGACGGTCACTCCGAACTCGCAGCCTCGATGTCTCCGGCCCCCTTCTCAGCAGGCTGGACGTACAGGAACGCAAACGCGGCGGCAGCACCACCGACGAACTCGGCCACCAGGTAGATCCAGATGTTGCTCCACTTCAGGAGGCCGGAGACCATCCCGCCAAGCGCGATGGCCGGGTTGAATATCCCGCCGGAAATGCCGCCGACCGCGTATGCGCCGGCGACCACCGTGAACCCGATCGCAAGGCCGTAGAACGAGTTCCCGTGCGTGCCACGCGCAGTCGCGACGTTCAACACCACCCACCCGAGCGCGAACGTGAACAGGAACTCCGCGATCAACATCTTGCCCGCTCCGGCGACAGGTGCCGCCGTCTCGCGACCGCCGACCACGCGAACGGCGAGGCCGGCGATGACCGCCGCGACGAACTGCGTCGCCATGTACGCGCCGTACTCGGTGGAGGTCATCCTGCCTCGCACGAAGACCGCCGTGCTCACGGCTGGATTGAAGTGAGCGCCGGACACGTGACCCCCGGAAAAGACCATCACCATGAGCACCGACCCGATCGCGAGCGGCGCAAACTGGCCCGCACCCGCCTTGTTGGTCGCCATGCCGACGGTGAAGACGAAGATGAACATTCCGATGAACTCAACGACGAGCTTGCGATCAAGGGGGTGGGTCATGGCGCGCCTTTCTCGTGGGGGTCTCCCAACGCGTCCAATGAACTTCGACCCGAACGAGCGTCAACCTTCCGCGCGAGGGCAGGCCGCTCGCCGAGTGGGCCGTACAGGGATCGAACCTGTGACCTTGGGATTAAAAGTCCCCTGCTCTACCAGCTGAGCTAACGGCCCCAAGAGAGGGCCCAGTCTACGTGGTAGCGTCCGCGCCGATGCTGCGGATCGGCCACCGCGGTGCTGCCGCGCTCGCGCCCGAGAACACGATTGCGAGCGTGCGGGCGGCGCTCGCCGCCGGGGTCGATGCGATCGAGTTCGACGTCTGCCCGGGGCTGATCGTGGCCCACGATCGCGGCCGTCCCGGGCCCGCGCTCGCCGGCTTCCTGGCCGACCTGCGCGAACTGACTCCACCCGCGACGGAGTTCATCGTCGATCTGAAGACGGCCGGCTACGAGCTCGACGTTCTCGCCGCCTGCCGGCATGCCGGGCTGGCCGACCGGTGCGTCTTTTCGACCATGGAGTTCGCGGCGCTTGCGAGCCTGAACGACGTCGCCCGCACCAGCGCCACCATCTCGGCCGGCCGGGCGTGGCTTCCCGCGGGCCGGCGAACACCGGCGGTCGCCATGTACCTCCGCTCCGGCGCGCGCGATGCGACGGTGCGCCACGACGCGGTCACCGAGGAGGTGGTCGCGGCGGTGCACGAGCGCGGAGGGCGCGTCTACGCGTGGACGGTGAACAGCCGCCGGGGGATCGAGCGGATGCGCCTGCTGGGGGTCGACGGCGTCATCACCGACGACCCGCGGCTGTTCCGGGCACAACCCTGAGAGCGGGGTCTGGCTGCACCGCCTCGCACCGACGTGTGCAATAGTGAGGAACCAATCCCGGCGCCTGAGCGTAGTAGTTGGTGGAAGACGCGATGAGTCCCACAGCCGACACAATCACCCAGTTCCCGCTCTCTCAGCGAGTGGTCTGGCTGCGCTACCTGGAACGGACGCGCGACGCGGGCGACGAGTATGCCGAGGTCGAGCAGGCTGCATGGGAAGAGCTGCAGGCCGCCCTGGGGCGGATCCCGCGGCGCCCTGAAGACGCGGCCTGACCCGGTATCCTGCCCGCGCGCCCCCATCGGCTAGCGGCCTAGGCCCCCGCCCTTTCAAGGCGGTAACACGGGTTCGAATCCCGTTGGGGGTATGCGTTTACGGCCTCGGCTCGCGGCCGCCCGGCGCGGCCACGAAGTACCCTGCAGCGTGATGGAACGGCCGCCGCTCCGTCCACCGCTCGAGCCGCCGACGGACGGCGTGATCTCGCTACGGCTACGCCGCGCCGAGGACGTGGCGGCGATCGCCGCAGCGTCCGAGGATGCGGAGACGAGGCGGCGACTGGAGGACGAGCCGCTCACGGCCGACAGCGCGCCCAGCTCGCTTGCGCGGGCCGCGGAGCAGTGGCGGAGCGGGCGCGGGGCCCCGTTCGTCATCGCCGATGCGGCCAGTGACGCCCCGCTCGGACTCGTGAACGTGCAGATCGGAGACGATCCGGCTGTGGCCGGGCTTGCGGTGTCCGTCTTCCCTCACGCTCGTGGCCGAGGCGTGGCCGCTCGAGCGCTTCGCCTCGCCGCCGAGTGGGGGCTCGAGGAGCTTCGGTTGGAGCGGGTGTTCGCCGAGGCTGCGGTCGACAATGCCGCCTCGATCCGCACGATCGAGAAGGCGGGTTTCCACCGCGAGGGTGTGCTGCGCGCGCACTGCTCGACGCAGGGGCAGAGGCACGACTGTGTGATGTTCTCGCTCCTGCCGCGGGACCTCGCCGTCACCCGGAGGCGCCACCGAGGCCCGGGCGCGGTCGGATCTGAATGACTGCCACATGGGGCCACGGTATATCGGTGTGTGGGGTGGTCGGCCGCGACCTGTCAACCACCGTGTCCGGCCACCCCACAGGTGAAGGCTAACCGGGGCGGGCACCGCCCGAGCGCCCATCTAGAGCCCGGTCTGCGCCGCCAGCCTCCCGCTGGCAACCGCGATCTGCAGCTGGCGGTAGTCGAGCTCGTTCTGGTCGGCGTAGGCGACCGAGTAGTCCGCGATCGCGCGGTCGAAGGCGTCCGACTTCCCCAGGTAGGAGGCGATGGCGATGCGATCGCCCGACCGGGCGTGGCCGCGCGCCAGCGTCCAGCCGCACATCAGGCCCCACAGCTCCATCCCGGCCGGGGTCATCCCGCGGATATCGGCCGAACCTTTCCAGTCGCGCAGCTGCCGGATGTAGTAGTCGCGCGGGCCGGCGTCCCAGGTGAAGCGCTCCCAGCCGAGGAAGATGTCGCTCGCCGCCTGCATCAGGTACTGGCCGGCCACGACCCGCTGCCCGTGGTTGCGAAACGCGCTCCTGGACGTGAACTGCTCGAGCACCGAGGCCTCGGCCTGCTTCACCTGCAGGAAGAGCGGCGAGTTGTGCTCGTCGAGGAGCAGCAGGATCCAGGCGTCTGTGCCGACGCTCCCGACCCCCACCACCTTCCGGGCCAGGTGGACGAGCCGGTAATGGTCGAGCAGGCGGCGCCGGTTGGGAGCCAGCGTGCGCCGGTACGAGCGCATGACGGTGCGCATGCCATCCGCGAGCCGGTCGGCGTCGATCTCCGGCATGAACTCCTCGACCGGCACGATCAGCGGAGGATCGCTGATGATCCTCGGCTCTTCGGCAACCGCGTGGCAGAGCTTGTCGAAGGCCTGGTGGCTGTCGTGCGCCCGGGCCTTGGAGATCGCGTGCCAGACACTCGGCGTGCGCTTCGGGTTCAGGAGCGACCGGAACCGGGGCAGCAGCTCGTCCATGTCGAGATGCGCGTACCAGACGCCGAGGGTCGGCCTTCCCGCGAACTCCCGCATCGTCTCGCGGTAGGAGCGCATCGCGCGGCGCACGACCTCGGCCCGCCGCTTCGCGGAGAATCCGTTCTCGCGCCCGGCCACCTCGAGACTGGCCGCCAGCCGCTTGACGTCCCACTCCCACGGAGCGGGCGAGGTCTCGTCGAAGTCGTTCACGTCGAAGAAGAGATGCCGCTCGGGCGACCCGAATATCCCGAAGTTGGACAGGTGCGCGTCGCCACACGCCTGCACCATCAGGCCCGAGTGCGGCATCGACGCGAGATCGGAGGCCATCTGGAGCGCCGCGCCGCGGTAGTAGCTGAAGGGCGAGACCAGCATGCGTCCGTGGCGGATGGGCACGAGCTCTCCGAGCCGGGTCTGCGCCTGCGCCTCCAGCAGGTCGACCGGGTCACTCCTGTCGGCCGGCGGCGCCCACGCGGCATGGCTCGAGCGCGGAACCGCGGCGCGCGCGGCTCGCCCCGGGCAACCCGCTCGGCGATTGAAAGATCGTTCTCCCTCACCCGACCACCTCCGGTCTGCGCTGAACCCATAAACTAGCTGCGGAATGAGCGAAAACGCCGTGACCCGTGCCATCGCCGAGCGCGGCGTGGCCGTCGGCGCAATGCTGTTCGAGTTCGACACTCCCGGGGCTCATGCGCATCCTCGCCGCGGCGGGGGCCGACTTCGCCCTCTTCGACCTCGAGCACACCGGATGGGATGCGGGCTCGCTGCGGAGGGTGCTCGCCGCCGGCCGCGGCACCGGCGTCTACCCGATGAGCCGCGTCGTCCGCGCCGAGTACGACCTGATCGCGAGCGCGCTCGACGCGGGCTCCCAGGGCGTGATGGCGCCGATGGTCGAGTCGCGAGCAGGACGCCCAGCTGCTCGTCGCCTCGGCCAGATACCCGCCGCTCGGGCGCCGCGGCTTCGGGGTGCTCTTCACCGACGAGCTCGCGCAGGGGCCGGGCGCGCTGACCGAGCGGGCCAACCGCGAGAACCTCGTCATCGCCCAGATCGAGTCGCCGGCCGGCATCGAGAACGCCGACGCGATCGTCTCGGTGCCCGGGGTCGACGTGGTGTGGCTCGGCCAGTTCGACCTGTCGCTGGCCCTGGGCGTGCCCGGGCGGTTCGACCATCCCGACTACCTGGCCGCGGTCGACCGCCTGATCGAGGTCTGCCGCCGCCACGGGAAGCCGCTCGGCCAGATGATCGGGACGGCCGAGGAGGGCGCCGCTCTGCGCGAGCGCGGCTTCGAGGTGCTCGCCTATGCCGACGTGCTGGTGTTCGAGCGGGCGCTGCGCGGGCAGATCGACGCGATCCGCGGCGGCTGAGCGCTCAGCCCGGCGCGGGCTCCTCGGGGCGCTCCCACACGAGGCTCGCCACCGCGACCACGAGGATCAGGAGCGTCGCCGCGATGGCCACGTGCGCCGCGATCACCTGCCACGGCAGCCCGTTTCGGTACTGATACTCGCCCACCCCCGCCTGGGCCGCGAGCAACACGACGCCCACCGCCGCCAGCCGCTGGGCGCCCGTCCCGCGGAAGCGGCGCCACAGCCACACCGCCACGGCGACGAAGACGATGGTGAACGCGGTCGCAACGCGGACATGCACGTAGACCGAGTTGTAGAAGTTGCCCAGGCGCTCGATCGGGGTCGTGGAGCTGCCCGGATGCGGGCCGGCCGCGGTCACGAACGACCCGGACGTGATCAGCGCCAGGTAGGCCGCCACCGAGACCCACGCCAGGATGCCGAGGCGGCGCGCCGCCGGCGTCCCCGACACGCGCTTCGGGCGCAGCGCGCGCACCGTCGCCCAGGTCGAGAACGAGACCACCGCCATCGCCAGCAGGAAGTGCGAGATCACGAGGTACGGGTTGAGGTCGAACTCGACGGTGACGGCGCCGAGCGGCACCTGCGCCACGGTGCCGGCGGCGGCAATCGCGAACCCGTGCGCGACGCGCCGGTCGAGGCCGACCACGCGGTAGGCCATGACCGCCGTGATGACCGCGGCCAGCATCGCGAGGCCGGAGATGGTGCGGTTCGAGAACTCGATGAGCGCGTGCGAGGAGTCCTGGGGCACGAGCTGGTTGGCCTCGCACGTCGGCCAGTGCGGGCATCCCAAGCCTGACGCCGTCAGCCGGACGAGCGCGCCGGTCGTGACCACGAGCCACAGGATCACGAGCGTGGCGACCGCCATGCGCTGGAATGTGCGCATTGAGACGGCGCGAGATCGCAGGCGCGGCAGCGACGGCGTGTCGGCGTGGGCCATCCGCTGCCAGTGTATCCCGCGCTCGGCGCGGACGAGCCGCTGCTTTGGCGCCCCCGCCACGACGACGTTTTGCTCTCCAGATATTCACTGGGAAATTCGCGCAAATTCCGGTGTCGGCTCGTTTCGGCGATTGTCGCCGGGCCGCGGAGATGGCAAGGTTCTTCGTCGTGGGTACGCGGTCTTCGGTCGGTGCGCCTGGCGCGCCGGCGCAAGTGGTTCGGGCGCCGGAAGGAGAGTTCGTCTCGGGCGAGCTCGCGGCCGACTGCGCCCGTTTTCTGGCCGAGACGCGTCGCCGGGTCGAGCAGCGGCGCACGGTCGTCGAGGGCCGGCCGCTCGTCCGGGCCGAGTCGCAGCGGCTCTGATCCGCCTGTACGTCGACGGGGTTGCGGCGACGCTCCGCGCGGCGCTCGAAGGTGATCTGGTCGGCCTCTACCTGCACGGCTCGGCCGCCTTCGGCGACCACAACCCCGACCGCAGCGACATCGATTTGCTGGCGGTATGTGCCGCGCCGCTCGCCGATGCGACCAGGCTCGCGCTCGCGACGAACCTCTCGGCCGCCGTGCTGCCCGCACCGGCCGACGGCGGACTCGAGTTCAGCCTGATCACACGGTCGGCGGCGACCGACCCGGGACCGGCGCCCGCCTACGAGTTGCACGGCTGGGACGAGCACGGCCGCCTGCACCCCGACGACGGCCGCGGCGATCCCGACCTGCCGCTGCACTTCGCCGTCGTCCGCGCCTGCGGAGTGGTGGTGCTGGGCCCGCAGCCGGACGCGGTGTTCCGGGACGTCCCGCGCGGCGAGTACCTCGGACGGCTGGTCGCCGAGCTCGACTGGGCCGATGCGAACGCGAGTCAGAGCTACCGCGTCCTCGGCGCCTGCCGCGCGCTTCGGTTCCTCGAGGAGGGCCGGATCTGCTCGAAACGGGCGGCGGCCGAGTGGGCGCTGGAACGGGGCGAGGCTCCGGCACTCATCGGCCCGGTGCTGGCCCACCATCTGGCCGCCACCACCCCCGCCGAGCTCGACGCCGCGGCCGTCGCGGCCTTCACCGCGGACGTCCGGACGCGCCTGCAGACTGCCGCCAGAGGCGCCTCCCGACCCCCGGAGTAGGCTTACCCCATGTCCGAGATCGAGCGCCGCGATGGCCCGGAGGGGCGGCGAGAGTTCGACAGCACCCGCGACGCCGCGCGCCGCACCCGGCTCGCCAATGAGCGCACCTACCTGGCGTGGTGGCGCACCGGCCTCACCTCGCTCGCGGTCAGCCTCGCCGCCGGCCGCGTGGTGCCGACCCTGGCCCATCGCACGCCCTGGCCCTACGAGATCGTGGGCGCGGGATTTGCCGTGCTCGGGATCACCTGCATCTTCATCGCATTCCAGCGCGAGCGCGAGATCGAGCGTGCGCTGGCGACCGGCCAGTTCGCCACAATGGACTCGCGCCTCAGCATGCTCCTGACCACGTTCGGGATTGTCCTTGGCCTGCTCACCCTGGGGCTGATCGTCAGCAACCCGTGACGGCGACGCCACCCTCGCGCAGGACGTCGCGCAGCATCTCGGCGTTCGTCGGCGCCTGCGCGATCGGGCCGTCCGGGCCGGCGCTGCGGCCGTTGTTGTTGAACATCACGTAGGTGCGCTCCGACAGCGAGGAGAGCTCTCGCAGCGGCTCCGACCACTCGGCGAGCTCGTCGCGCGAGTAGAGGTAGTCGAACCGCTCGGCGGCGCTGCGGCCGCGCACGTTCCAGGTGGCGGCGTTGCGGCCGTGCAGGCGCAGGTACGCCGTCGGGGAGGTGGTCGCAACGACCGTGGGCACCAGGTTCCGGGCCGCGGTACGGGGCGCGTCGACCATCACGTACGTCGCCCCCAGCGAACGCAGGAAGGCCAGCGTCTCCGGCGCATTCTCCGGCTCGAGCCAGCTCCGATGGCGAAACTCGACCATCATCTCGTCGCCGCCGAGGCGTTCCTTCGCCCACTCCAGGTACTGCAGCGAGGCCGGCTTGAGTGTCACGTACGACGGAAACTGCATCAGGATCCCGCCCAGCTTGCCCGCCTCGCGCAGCGGCTCGAGCGCCGCCCGGAAGCGGGTGAACACCTCGCCGCGCAGCTCGCGTGACGGGTGATCCACGCGCCCGCGCTCGTCCACCGGCGCCTCGCCGCGCAGGTCGGGCGGGAGCTGCTCGGCACGCACCGGGTGGCGCGTCATCATCCCGAAGGCCTTCACGTGGAAGACGAACCCCGGCGGCGTCCGCCGCGCCCACGCCGCCGTCGCATCGGGGCCGGGGAGGGCGTAGTAGCTCGCGTTCACCTCGACCGTGTCGAAGTGCTCGGCGTAGTGGTGCAGGCGGGCCTCGGCCGTCCGCACCGACGCCGGATACCAGGTCTTGGTCAGCGTCTCGTCCGCCCACGAGCAGGTGCCGATGCGAACAGCCGTGCTCAGAGCACGAAGCCCCCGGCCGGCTCGAGCGGCCGGTCGGACGCCACCCACCCGCGCAGGCCCCCGGCCAGGTTGCGGGCGTCATACCCGGCGGCGAGCAGCGCGTCGGCGGCGTACTCGCTGCGCGCGCCGCTTCGGCACACGATCACGAGCGGCCGGTCGCGGGGCAGCTCGGCCGCGCGCGCGCTCAGCTCGGCGAGCGGGATCCAGACCGACCCGCCCATGTGGCCGGCCTGCCGCTCGTCGGCCTCGCGCACGTCGACGGCAAGCGCGTCCTCGTCACGCACCGCCGCCTCCGCCTCGGCGGGCGTCAGCTGTGGGGCGGGCTCCATGCCCGGATTGTAGGCTGGCCGCGCTCGCGGGTCAGGCGGGACCGGGCTGGGTGGCGCCGACGTACGTCGCCTGGAACCAGCCCAGCGAGAACGGCTGCATCCGCACCCAGTCGCCCGTGTGCGGGGCGGCGACGACCCAGCCGTCGCCGATGTAGACGGCCACGTGGCCGAGGTGGTGGAAGAAGACCAGGTCGCCCGGCCGCAGCTGCGCCCGGGTGATGAGCGGCCCCATGTGGTACTGGGACGCGGCGAAGTGCGGGAGCTCGATGCCGTGCTTTGCGTAGAGCCACATCACGAGCCCGGAGCAGTCGAAGCCCTTGGGCGTCGCGCCGCCCCACACGTACGGCACGCCGATCTCCTTCAGCGCCTCCATCGCAACCTCGTCGCGAATCTCCTGGCCGGGATCGGCGGTGTCGGCACGCATGTCCGCGGTGAGCCACTTCTGCGCCTTGAGGGCGAGGTCGGCCTGGCCGATCCGGTCGGCGGCCGTCATCACGGTGATCTGCTGGCCCAGCTTGGCCACCAGCAGTGCGCGCTTGTGCAGCTCGCGCTTGATCTCGCGCCGGCGGACGATGATGATCTTCCGGTCGGCCCGCGCCTTGACCTGTGCGGCGTAGATCGTGCGGCGCTCGGCGGCGATGGCCAGCTTCGCGGCGTTGATCGCCTGCACGGTCGCGGTGAGGGCGGCGTTCAGCCGCTGCTGCAGATCCATGCTTCCGGTCACCTGCGAGAGCGACGACGCCGAGAGGACGATCTGGATCGTGCGCGGGTCGCCGCCCTTGTACTCCTGGACGACCAGCCGGCCCAGGACGCCCTGCTCGTGGCGGAGCTTCCTGCGCTCGATGATCAGCTGGGCCGTTGCGACCCGCATCTTCTGCTTCAGCACACCGAGCTGCCACGTCACCTTGTCGTACTGCTCGGTGAGCATCTCGGCGTGGTTGTCGAGCCGCCGGATCTCGGCGTGAACGTGCGCGTACTGGGCGCGCTTGGCGTCGAGCAGCGTGTCCGCGTGTGCTGGCTGCGCGTGGAGGCCGACGAACGCTGCGGCCGAAGCGACCACCAGCAAGAACCCCGGACGGCGCAGGGAAAATCTCTGATCCATCCATATTGTTCTCGGCGCAATCCCGAAAATATTGAGTTGTCGCTAAAGCCAAGGGCCGGTTTGGCCGAATCAGAGGATGGCTATGCAGATCACCATCGACTGTCCCGAGTGCGAATCGGCCAAGCGGCCGCTGCGGCCCTGCACCGCGTGCGGCGCAACGGCCGCCGAACACGACGAGCTCACGGCCTGGCGGCAGCGGCTGCATGCGCATCACATGAGCGTGATCCTGGCCGAGCCCCGGCGCGACACGTTCGCCGTGCCGGTGCAGCTGCCCCGGCCGCTGCGGGTGGTGCTCCGGCTCGAGGGCCTCTTCGAGACGCAGGATGACCTGATCGTGCCCGAGTCGGTTGTGCTGCCGAACAACCCGCTCTCGTTCGACTGGGACGATCGCCGCAGCCTGCTGCGGCTCCGCAAGTCCGCCTAGGACGCCGGTCGCAGGTCGAGCAGCTCGGCGGGCACCTCGAGCGGCTCCACGGCCACGCCACGCGACGTCATCTCGGCGATCAGGCCGGCGTAGGCCTCGGCCTCGACCGGATCTGACGGCTCCCACGGGTTGAGGTAGCGCACGCCGCTCACCCCGGCCTGGTAGAGCTCCTTCAGGCAGCCGAAGCACGGCCGCAGCGTCGTGTAGCAGTGGGACGACTGCACCGTATAGCCCAGCCGGGCCGCCTGCAGCACCGCGTTCTGTTCGGCGTGGACGCAGATGCACACGTCGTAGCCCTGGCCAGGCGAGTAGTCGCCGGGATGCGCGCAGCGGTGGCAGCCGCCCTCGTCGCAGTTGCGAAACCCGGTGGGGGTGCCGTTGTAGCCGGTGGCGATGATGCGCTGGTCGGCGACGAGCACTGCGCCGACGTGGCGGCCAAGGCAGGCCGCCCGCTCGCGGGTGGCCACCGCGAGCAGCATGAAGTACTGCTCCGGAGTGGGCCGCACGGCGGCCTTGCGGATGTTCGGGTCGGGCATGACGGTCAGCCTACACACGCCGGGCGCAGCGGCCGGGATCAGCCTGGCCGGTGGGCCATGCCGAGCGTGCGCGCGAACTCACGCTGGGCCGACTCGTCGACGTGCCACACCACCGGCCCGTGCACGATCACGCCCTCGCCGCGCTCCTTGAGCAGGTCGGGCAGGAACGTCTCGACCAGCCACTCGCGCCCGTGGGCGACCGTGGCCCGCAGGCGAATCCGGACGAGGTCGTCGTCGAGGTGCTCTACCTCCTCGACCCAGGGCACCCTCACGATCCTGGTCGGTCCGACGGGGACGATCCGCGCGACCTCCGATACGAGCTCGCGCCCGGCCTCCTCGCTGGTGGCGAAGAACTCCACCTCGACCTCACGCGCTCCCCGCGGCTGCACCTTCACCGCGAGCATCTGGGAGTTGTTGATGCGCACGACTTCACCCGTGATCGCGCGCAGGCGGGTCGACCGCAGGCCGACCTCGTCGACGATCCCGCGGGCGTTGAGCGGCTCGACGCTGATGTTGTCGCCCACCGAGAACCAGCCCTCGAAGAACATGAAGAAGCCGGCCAGGATGTCCATCAGGAACCGCTGCGCCGCAAAGCCGATCATCAGCACGATCAGGGACGCGCCCGCCACCGTGCCGATGCGGTTCCCGAAGCTCAGCGTGCCCAGCGCGAGCACGAGCGCCAGGCCGTAGGCGGCATAGCGGACGGTCGTGCGCACCAGCGAGATGGCCGTCTCGCGCCGCTTGAGCGACGTCATGACGCCGGTGTCCGCCGGGCCCTCGCCGCTCAGATGGCGGCGCTCGTTCCGGCGCACGATCCAGGTCGCAAGCCGGCCCGACATGCGCGACACGAGCCACGCGGCGACGAACACCCCGACCACCCACATGGCGGTCTCCCACGTGGGGGTCGGAAGTGCAGCCGTCAGCACGCCTATGCGAAAGTCCATAACCACAGTGTGCCGTACGCGCTGTGGCGCCGCGCCGATCTGTGACCGGTTTGTTTACGGGGTGTTGGTCAGGCTAAAGGTCGCCGGCTTGGGCAGTGGCCCGGTATGAAGGTTGGCCGTCACCTTGTAGGTGCCCGCCGTGGCGTTCGCCGTGACGGCGACCCGCACGTAGCCCTTCTTGCCGGTCTTGTGCGTCCAGCTCGTCCGACCGTTCGCGAACGTCAGGCTGGCGCCCGTCGCGGGAGCGGTGAACGTGACCAGGAGCCCCACACGCGGATTCCCCTTGGCGCCGAGGACGCGGGCCGAGAGCTTGTGCCCGAACGCGGTGCTCACCGCCGCCGACTGCGGCGTGCCGCCGGTCGCCGAGATGGTCGGACCGGCCGCGGCGCTCGCAGCCAGAACCGGGATCAACAGGAACGCGCACGCCACCGCGCCGCTCCTCCGAGTCAATGTCGCAATTCTCACGTGAAATCCTCCCCGTTGATACTTCGGCTTCGAGTATGAGGGTGCCGGTGGCAGATGGGAAGGGGGTTGACGCGGTCGGTATCATCGGCGGCCCGATGGATCTCGACGCGTTCAGAGCGGAGTTTCCGGTCACGCGCACCCGCGCGTACCTCTTTAGCGGCGCGCTCACGCCCGCCGCAACGCGGGTGCGGGCGGCCTGGGAGACGTGGTCGGACAGCTGGAGCGACGACCCCAACAGCGTCTACACGGGCGAGATGATGATCGGAGCGATGGACGACCTGCGCGCCTCGTTCGGGCGCCTCATCGGTGCCGAGACAGGCACGATCGCGATCACCGACAACACGTGCCGGGCGGCAAACATCGCCGTCCGCGTCCTGGCCGAGCGTCCGGGCAACGTGGTCATCGACGACGGCACGTACCCGTCGAGCGCCTACCCCTGGTATGCGCGCCACGACCGGGAGGTGCGGTTCGTGCCGACCGACGGCCGCGACGACGCGGCGGCGGCGCTCGCCGAGCGAATCGACGCTGACACCGTCGCGGTCTGCATCACCCACGTCGCGCCGTTCACCGGTCGCCGCCACGACCTCGCGGCGATCGCCGCCGTCGCCCACGCACACGGCGCGATGCTGCTCGTCGATGCGGCCCAGTCCACCGGCGTCGTGCCGATCGACGTCGTGCGCGACGGGGTGGACGCGCTCGTCACGACCGCGATGAAGTGGCTGCTCGGGCCACCCGGCATCGGCTTCCTGTATCTGTCTCCCGAGCTGCTCGCGGGCGCGCCGACGCTCGACGTCGGCTACCTCGGGCTCGATGCGCCGCTCGGCGAGTGGCCGCCAAACGCGATGCCGGCCGTCGTGGCCGACGCCCGCCGGTACGAGCTCGGCCTGCCCAGCCTGCCCGGGCTCTTCGCCGCCCGAGCCGGGATCGACCTCCTGCTCGAGGTCGGCATCGACCGCATCAACGCCCACGTGGAGGGGCTGGCCACGCGCACCATCGCCGGCCTCCTCGAGCGGGGCGCCGACGTCGTCACGCCGCGTGATCCCGCCCAGCGCGCCGGCGTCGTCGCCGCCCGGCACCCCGACCCGCAGCGGCTCTTCGACGAGTGCCGCCGCCACGGCGTCGACATCGGCGCGATCGGAGGCGTCCGCGTCGACCCGAGCGGCTTCAACACCGAGGGCGACATCGATCGCTTCCTCGAGTGCTACGACCGGGTGTAGATGATCGATTGACCTAGCTGCCGAGCGCCTGCGTGACCTGGTCGATCGCGGCGTGCTCGGCCGGGCTGACCGCCTGGCCGCCCTCGCGATGCGCGCCCGCGACCTTCTCGGCCACCGCGAGCACGAACTTCCGGAACTCGGCGACCTCGGCCGGCGTGGCCTTGGCCTGGAGCACGCTCACGGCCTCGGAAACGTGGGCGAGGCTTGCCGTGGAGAGCTCGTCGGGTGACTTGTAGCGCGTGTGGTCCATGTGCGGCTTGGCCGCAACGATGTCGTCGAGCAGCTCGCTCTGACCGTGGTTCTTGCGGGCCTCGGTGTAGGCCTTGGCCATCGCGAAGCTCTCCCGCAATGTCCCGCCGCGCTGGGCGAACATCACCAGCATCGCGGCGCTGGGCGGGCCTTCGAGAACGCTGGCCCATTCCTCTTCGGTGTAATCAGCCTTGGCAGTCATGCGCACACAATAGACGACGCGGGATGCACGGCGGAGCCGTGGTTTTCACCGTTTCAATCCTTTGCGTTGTATGCAACAATGACGGGGCCAATGGCATCTCGATCTGCTGATGCTAGTTCGTCCGGGTCGGCGCCCCGTGACGAATCCAGGCGGTTGTCCGCATCCAAGCTGGCGCGCCCGCATCTGCACCCCGGGCTGATCGATCGGACGCGCATCGCAGACCGCCTCGACCCAGGCGCCGCCCGGCGTCGGTGAGCCTCGTGGCAGCACCGGCGGGGTACGGAAAGACCTCTGCGGTGTGCGCGTGGGCCGCTCGTCGAGAAATCCCACTGGCGTGGGTGACCCTCGATACCCGGGACAACGACCCCGCCCGGCTCTGGGCGTACGCCGCAACGGCCGTCGACCGGATACGCGAGGGCCTCGGGCGATCGGCATTGCGCCGGCTGAGGGAATCGGGCCTGCCGGTCGAGAATGCGCTGGACGAGCTCATCTCTGGTCTGGAGGCATTTGGGCAGGAGATCGCGCTGGTGTTCGATGACTTCCACGCCGTGACCGACTCGGACTGCCTGGCCTCCGTCGCCTATCTCATCGAGCACCTGCCGGGCAACGCGCGGATCGTCCTGGTCACCAGAAGCGACCCCGCCCTCGACCTCCTCGCCCGCCGGCGCGCCTACGGCACGATCGTGGAGCTCCGGGCGGACGAGCTCGCCTTCACCCTGGATGAGGCGGAGGAGTTCCTCGAGTCGACCGGCGTGGCGAATCTGGCACTTCCCGAGGTCGAGACGTTGTGGGAGCGGACGGAGGGCTGGCCGGCCGCGCTCGTGCTTGCAGCGCTCTGGCTACGCGAGGTCAACGACGTCCCGCGAGCCGTTCAGGAATTTGGAGCAAGCCATCACCTCGTCGCGGATTTCCTGAGCCATGAGGTGCTCTCGTCAGTCGACAACGACGCTCGCACGTTTCTCGTTCACGCCGCGGTTCTCGGCCGATTTACGCCCGCACTTTGCGACGCCGTCCTGGCGCGCAGCGACGCCGCTTCGGTGCTCTCGAGCCTCGAACGGTCGAACCTCCTGATCGCCCGCCTGGGACAGGGAGACTGGTTTCGCCTTCACCCGCTCTTCGCCGAATTCGCAGAGCTTCAGCTTCGGGCGGAGGATCGCGACGCACCCCGGAACATCCACCGGCACGCCGCCGAATGGCTCCGGTCTCAGCACCTGCCGGTGGAGGCGGCCGAGCACGCGGCGGCGGCTGGCGACAATCAGATGCTCGGGCAGATACTGGCCGAACACCACCTGGAGATGATCCGAAACGGCGCTGCCCGGACGCTTCTCTACTGGGCGCAGAGGCTGCCCGATGAGGATCTCGCGGCATTCCCAGACGTGGCGGCCGGCGCGGCAACCGCAGCGACGATGGTCGGCGGTCACGCGGTGGAACGGCGCCGCTTGCTGCAGCTTGTTGACCGCTCCCGCGAGGTCAACCCGGACCGGTTCGGCCCATATCCCGAGGCCGTCGCGGCGATGGTGCGAGCCGCTGCCGTGGACACCAACGTCGCCGAGGCGGTGGTGAACGGCCGCCGAGCGGTCGAGCTCGGGCGCAACGGCGTTGACGCCGTGCTGGTGGCCGCCCTTGGCGGCTACGCGCGCTCGCTGTTCTTTGCCGGGGACCTTGAGGAAGCCTGGGAAGCGGCGCTTGCGGCGGTCGAGCATCCTGACGCAGAGCGCCGCCCCCCGGGGCACGCCTTCGCCCGATCGACGCTCGCGCTTGTCGCCGCTGAACAGGGACGGGTTGCGGCCGCCCGTACGCACGCCGAAAAGGCGAAGTCGATTGTTCGCCGCACATACTCGAGCCGGAGCTGGCTCGGAGCGAATGCGAGTGTCGCCCTTGGAGCCGTTCTGGCAGCCGAGGGTCAGCTCGGTGAGGCCGAACGTGCGCTCGCCCACGCGGATCAGTTCTTCCGGGACGAGGTTGCGACCGTCCACCACACCTGGCTCCTCGTGGAGCTCGCCGCGATTCGCGTCCGGAGGGGTCACCTCGGCGAGGCTGAAGCGACGTTGAAGGAGGCGCGCGAAGGTATGGTCGAACTCGCCGACACCGGCCGGGTCGGCGGGGGCGCCGTGGACGTGGGTCACGCACTCGAGCGGCAGCAGAGGCGCGCCGGCACCGGAGAACTCCTGGAACCACCGACGACCGCGGAGCTCGCCGTGCTGCGACAGCTTCAATCCGACCTCTCGACGCGAGAGATCGCGGGAGAGCTCTACCTGTCGGCCAACACCGTGCGGTCCCACACGCGCGCGGTCTATCGCAAACTTGGCGTGAACTCGCGATCCCAGGCCGTTGCCCGAGCCGATGCTCTCGGCCTGTTGTCGTAACCGCGCTCACCCAGGTGATTGGGGGCGATGAGCGCTCCGTCACGACCGCGGCGTGAGAGTCTTTCGGTATGCCGGTGCGGACGTATCAACTCACGGTGAAAGGCGAGCTCAGTGACCCGAGCAGTGGAGCTTTCGAGGGAATGGACGTGATTCGCGAACACGGCACAACAACGCTCGTCGGGCCTGTTCGCGACCAGGCCGAGCTCCAGGGCCTCCTCTTTCGAATCGCGGACCTTGGCCTGACACTGCTCAGCGCGAAAGCTGTTGGGGAGGGCGACGCGATCCCATGATCATCAAGAACGTCGCGCCAAACGCACGACCGAGGAGGGGATCACAATGAATGCCCAGGCACGTACGACCCAGAGCGACTCGCAGGCCGCACGCCTCGACGGGTGGGCGGCGTTCGCCGCAGTCCTGCTGACAGTCGCCGGCCTGTTCAACGTGGTGAACGGGTTCACGGCACTCCACAGCGCCGACTACTACACCAACCAGATCGTCTATTCGAACCTGACGTTCTGGGGGTGGGTGTTCCTGATCTGGGGCGCGTTGGAGGTACTGGCCGGGGTGATGGTGTTTGCCCGCAAGCCGTGGGGAAGCGTGCTCGGGGTGTTCCTTGCGATGATCGCGTCGGTCCTGTGGTTCTTCATGATCTTCTCGGAGCCGTGGGCTGCGATCCTGGGTGTGACCGCGAGCTTCCTGGTGCTGTACGGTCTGACGGCCGGCGCACGTCGAGACACGTACTAGAAGGCGGTTGTTCGATGAATCAGACTGGAAGCGAGGACCCCGAGGCGGTCAAGAAGCTGGGGCGGAAGCGCTACAACAAGGAGCTCGCCCGGCTTCAGGGTGAGTTGGTTCGGTTGCAGGAGTGGGTCGTTCACGAGGGGATCAAGGTCTGCCTCGTGTTCGAGGGTCGCGACACCGCCGGAAAGGGTGGCGTGATCAAGCGAATCACCGAACGGGTGAGCCCGCGCGTGTTCCGGGTGGTGGCGCTGCCGAAACCGACCGACCGTGAGCAGAGCCAGATGTACATCCAGCGCTACCTCCCGCACCTCCCGGCGGCGGGAGAGGTCGTGATCTTCGACCGCAGCTGGTACAACCGGGCCGGGGTCGAGCGGGTGATGGGCTTCTGCTCTCAGGATGACGTGGATCGGTTCCTGCGACTCGCACCGCTGGTTGAACGGGCGATGGTGGACTCCGGCATCACTCTGATCAAGTATTGGCTCGAGGTCGGACAGGAGGAGCAGACACGGCGGCTCGAATCGCGTATCGACGATCCGCGCAAGGTGTGGAAGCTCTCGCCGATGGACGTGAAGTCATACAGTCACTGGTATGAGTACTCCCGCGCTCGCGACGACATGATCGCGGCAACAGACACGGGGTTTGCCCCCTGGTATATCGCTGACTCCAACGACAAGAAACGGGCGCGGCTTAACATCATCAGCCACCTTCTCGACCAGATCCCATATGAATCCCCGAAACGGAAGCCCTTTACGCTTCCGGGGCGCGAGAAGCCCCACGGGTACCACGAGCCGGAGCGTGAGTACCGGCACGTGCCGGCGAGGTTCTGAACGACAAACCGCACAACCCCTGCGAGAGGAGATCGGTATGGCTGAGTTGATCGCGATCGGGTACAACGACGAGACAACCGCCCTCGAGGCGATGGCCGAGGCCCAGCGGTTGCAGCGCGACCTCGTCATCCAAGCGGATGCGGTCGCGGCGATCTCGCGTGACAAGGACGGCAACTACCACACTCACACCACTCATGCTCCCTCGACCGGCGGGGGTGCGACCTGGGGGATGTTCTGGGGGTTGCTGTTCGGCCTGCTGTTCTTCATCCCGGTGTTCGGGATGGCGATCGGCGCAGGCTTCGGCGCCCTGTTCGGGCACATGGACAAGAAGGCCATCGACAAGCAGTTCCAGGATCAGGTGAGGGACATGCTCAAGCCGGGAACCTCGTGCTTGTTCATGATCGTCGAGAAGGTCACGCCCGACAAGGCCGTCGCTGCACTGCGCACGTTCGGCGGCACCGTCTTGAAGACCTCGCTCTCGGAAGAGGACACCAGGAAGCTGCAAGAGGAGCTTCACGGAGCCGCGGCAGCCACTCCTGCCTGAACAGCCGACGAACTCTCGGGGGGTGGAGGCCCACAGCGGGCCTCCACCCCTCGAACCACGAGGGGGAGCGCACGATTTGGCGCCACGAACCGCCGATTCCATCGAGCCGAGCTGACCGTGCTCGCGTACCTCTCGAAGTCGATGCGGGAAAGCTGAGACCCGGCGGTGCTTGATCACGCTCGGCTGACTCTTCCGGCTGGGCTGCGCAAACTCGCCGGCTACCAGGTGTCCTGGCTCCCCAAGGACGTGGTCGCCGGGCTGGTTCTGACCACACTGCTGGTGCCGCAGGGGATGGCGTATGCCGAGCTGGCGGGGCTTCCGGCGATCACAGGCTTGTACACATCGATTCTGTGTCTGGTCGGCTACGCGGTGTTCGGTCCGTCGCGGATTCTGGTGCTGGGACCCGACTCATCGCTTGGTCCCATGATCGCCGCCACGATCCTGCCGCTGATGGGCGCCGACGGCGATCCAGCGCGCGCAGTTGCGCTCGCGTCGATGCTCGCGCTGATGGTTGGAGGGGTCATGGTGCTCGGGGGGATCGCGCGACTGGGCTGCGTCGCTGACCTCCTCTCCAAGCCGACCATGATCGGCTACATGAACGGTCTCGCCATCACGATCCTGGTGGGTCAGCTCCCCAAGCTGTTCGGATTCTCAACCGACGCGAACGGGCTTGTCGCCGAGACACGGGCGTTCATCAATGGGGTGGGAAACGGCGACACGGTGACCGCGGCGCTTGCGATCGGCCTGCTCGGGCTCGCCATCATGGTGGTGCTGCGCCGGGTGCTCCCCAAGGTGCCAAGCGTTCTGGTGGCCGTGATTGTCTCGATTGTGGTGGCGAACGTGTTCAATCTCGAGCAGCGGGGGGTGGATCTCGTGGGAACGCTGCCGCAGGGATTCCCGCCTCTCACGCTGCCCCACGTCAAGGTCTCGGACGTCCCGATCCTGGTCGGTGGAGCACTGGGCATCGCACTTGTCTCCCTGGCCGACACGATCGCGACATCGTCGGCGTTTGCGGATCGCAGCGGCGAGGAGGTGGACGGGAACCAGGAGATGATCGGGATCGGCGCGGCCAACGTCGCGGCCGGCTTCTTCCAGGGCTTCCCGGTCAGCACGAGTGGATCACGCACCGCCGTTGCCGAGCAGGTCGGGGCAAAGACGCAGGTTACGGGACTGATCGGCGCGGCCACGATTGTCATCATGCTCCTGGCGTTTCCGGGTTTGCTGCGCGACCTTCCCCAGCCCACGCTCGCAGCGGTGGTGATCGCCGCGTCGCTCTCCCTCGCCGACGTGCCCGGCACCGTTCGGCTGTGGCATCAGCGCCGAACGGAATGCGGGCTTTCGATCGCAGCGTTCCTGGGCGTCGCCCTCCTCGGCGTCCTCCCCGGAATCGCCGTAGCGGTCGCGCTTTCGGTCATCAATATCTTCCGCCGCTCCTGGTGGCCCTACCAGGCGGTGCTGGGACGGGTCGAGGGCCTCCCCGGATACCACGATGTCTCGAGCTACCCCAACGCCGAACTGCTTCCGGGACTCGTCCTGTTCCGGTTCGATGCGCCACTCTTCTTCGCGAACACGAGAGCGTTCCGGGAGCAGATCCTCAAGCTCGCGTCAACCGACCCGGCACCGGTCTGGATCGTGGTGGCGGCGGAGCCGATCACGGACGTCGACACGACGGCCGCGGACATGCTGGAGGATCTGGACGAAGCGATCAACGCCCGCGGTATCTCCCTTGTGTTCGCCGAGATGAAGGACCCGGTTCGCGAGAAGATCCAGCGCTACCGCCTGACGCAGACGATCGATCCAGACCACTTCTATCCCACGCTCGACACGGCGGTGGCCGCATACCAGGAGCACACACGCGCTCAGTGGCAGGAACGGAATTAGCCGAGGGCCATTCCTTCGACCGAGCTCGAGGGGATGGGGTCCGGGAGACGCATCATCCGGAACGAGTTGAAGAGCCCGATCAGGCCGGCCAGGAGCGGAATCAGTAGCGCAACCTGGAGCGACCGGTGCCGAGCGTCGGTGTTGATCTTGATGATCTCATCCTGGACGGCGGCGGACTGGCCGGCGAGTTGCTTCTTGAGCTGCGTATTGGTCATCACCTCAGCGTCGTGCTCGAGCGCCTTGCTGACCGCCTGCTTCTGTGACGGCGCGAGCACGGTGCTTGCGTTACTCATGTTGGTGAACGTGAGGGAGAGCGTCGCGAGCAGGATCGCGCCCGCAAACGCGAGCCCGAACGACAGGCCAAACGATCCCGCGGCCGAGTTCACGCCGGCGGCCTGGCTGACCCGCTCCTCGGAAATGGGTGCGAGCGTGTAGTTATTGAGCTGGGATACCAGCAGGCCCAGCCCCGATCCGGCGATCACGAGCGGGATCACCAGATACCAGCCGGAGGTTGCCCGCGGAACAATCGGGATCAGCACCACCATCCCCAGGCTGAGAAGTGCGAATCCCATGCGGATGATGCTGCTCGGGCGGCGATCGCCAGCCTTCTTTCCGACGAGCAGCGCCACCGCGAACATGCTGAGCGACAGTGGGGCAAGGGACAGCCCCGCCTGCATTGCGTTGTATTCAAGCACCATTTGCAGGTAGATCGGAAGTGCGATCATGGTGCCGCCCAACGCGATCTGCTGGAGCATCTGCTGGGAGATCCCGAACCGAAAAACCTTGGACTGGAACAGGTCGGGATCAATCAGCGTCGGCTTTCCCTGGCGCTTTCGCCGCACCAGCCAGAACACCAGCCCCGCCATCGCCCCGGCGCCGATCGCGAGCAGGGCGAAGACCGATTCGCCGCCTTCCTGCCACACCAGGATGCCGAGCACGATCCCGCCCATCCCAACGACGGAGAGTCCCGCGCCGACCAGGTCGATCCCCGGCGGGCCCGTGTACGGCACATCCCGGACGAGCTTGATGTTGATCAGCACGATCAGGATGATCACGTCCTCGAGGAGAAACCCGACCCGCCACGACAGGTAGGTCGTCACAAACCCGCCGAGCAACGGCCCCACGGCGGCCGCGATCGCCGCCGCGGCTCCGACGAGTGCATACGCCTGCTTCTGCGCCGCTCCTTCGAAGTTGCCGTGGATGAGCGACTGCATCGCCGGCAGCAGGAGCGACGCGCCCAGGCCACCCACCACCGCCCAGAAGATGATGACGGCGGTCAGGCTCTGGGCGAGCGCCATGGCGAATGCCCCGATGGCGTAACCGAGCAGACCCAACACGTACGCCCGCTTCCGGCCGATCAGATCCCCGACCTTGCCGCCGATGAGGATGAACGCTGCAGACACCAGTGCCTCGAGCGCGATCGCCGACTGCACGCCGCTCACGGTCGTGCCGAGGTCATGGGTCACCGCTGCGATCGACACATTCATAAGCGACGTATCGACCACGAGCACAAACATCGCCATCGCCAGCAGAATGGCGAGCCGCTGACTGCCCGCATTCACCTCGGACACGGGGTGATCCGCGCCGGCTGACACTAAAGGCCCGGTGTCGCTTCGAGCCGGCCGCCGTCAACGGCCTTCCTGAGAGCGTCGAAGTCCCGCTCGTTCTGGTCGGCGTAGGTTTCGGCGAACTCCGCCAGCGCTCGATCGAGCGAGTCTCCGGATCCCATGTAGCTCGCGATCGCGGTCGCGTCACCGGATCGTGCATGCGCGCGGGCGAGCGCCTGTCCGCAGAGTCGCGCATAGATCGTCATGAGCTTGGGGTCCATGAACTCGACAAGCGCGGAGCCCTTTTGATCCCACAGCTGTCGGATGTAGAAGTCGCGGTCCACCCCGTCGGGACCGGTGATCCGATCCCACCCCAGCATGATGTCACTCGCCGCCTGCATCAGCCGCTGACCCTCGACAACGCGCTGGGCATGGCTCTTGAATTTGCTCTTTCCCAGGAAGGGCTCCAGCACCGACGACTCCGCCTCCTTCACCTGAAGGAACAACGGATCAGCAATGTCAGACCCGGTCAGGAGCACGATCCAGGCCCGCGTGCCGACACTGCCAACGCCAACCACCTTACGGGCCGCGTGCTGGTATCGGAACCGCTCCAGCAGGTGCCGGCGATCGGACGGCAACGTCCGTCGATAGCGCCTGATGATGCCATGTACGAACTCCTCGATCACCTCGGCGCCAACGTCGCCCGCGACGTCTTCAATCGGCACGATCAGGGGCGGGTCACTGACAATCCGCGGCTCGCCGGCGACCATGTGAGTGAGCCTCGAGAAGGCACGTAGGCTATCTTTGGAACGCGCCTTGCTCACGTTCTTGTCGAATCGCTTGACCTGTTTCACGCTACCCACCCGGCGCATCGTGTCGGTGATCGCATCAATGTCGATACGTGAGTACCAGAGGTCCATCGTACGCATCGACGCCAGGCTGCCCATGGCCTCTCGATACGACCTGGTCGCCTCGAGCGTGACTCTCCGGCGCTCGTCTGCGTCAAAGCCCCGGTCGCGCCCACCCACCGCAAAGCTCGCAACCAGACGCTTCAGATCCCACTCGAACGGCCCGGGCAGGGTTTCATCGAAATCGTTTACCCCGAACACAAGTCGCCGGTCGGGAGAGGCGAAACCGCCGAAGTTCGACAGGTGCGCGTCACCGCAGAGCTGTGTGTGCAGCCCCGTCCTGGGGCCGGCCGCCAGATCCGCAGCCATCAGATAGGCGGCTCCGCGGAAGAATGTGAACGCCGAGACCAGCATCCGCCCGTGCCGGATGGGCACCAGCTCCGAGACCCGCACCGTCGCCTGCTCCTTCAGCATCTCGACCGGATCGCGCCGCCCCGGCGCCGGCTCCCACTGGGCGTGGACGCTGCGGGGTACCTCCAGGCGCGCGGCCTTTCCGCGCGCGGCATGCTCGGCCCGCGTCAGGTGCGGAACGCGCCCAGCCCCCGAACTCGCCTTCGCGTCGCTCATCGGACTGACGCCGGCGTGTGACGTCTCGAACGGCGTCCTGCGACTGTGCGCGAACCCAACATCATGAAGCCTCCCACCCTGTCGTCGTCGTGGCGTAGCTCGACACCATATCGCTCTCGACCCGGTCAAGCGGGCCGGCGCCCACCGTGACAAGATGGCGCGCGTGGCTGATGGTGTGACTGATCGGCGGGGTGTCAGCCGGCTGCTCCCGATCGTGGGGTGGCTCCCGCACTACGACCGCAGGTGGCTGCGGGGCGATGTTGCCGCAGGCATCGCGGTGACCGCGTTGATCGTGCCGAAGAATCTGGGGTACGCGGGCATCGCGGGCGTGCCGCTGCAGAACGGGCTGTACGCGGCGGCGGCTGGGGCAATCATCTATGCCCTGTTCTGCACGTCGCGGCAGATCTCGACCGGGCCGAGCTCGTCCCTTGCCGCCGTTGCCGGTGGGGCCGTCATCGTCACCGGCCTTGGCGGCGCCCATGCGGCGCAGTTGGTCGCCGCGATCACGCTTGTGTCGGGTGCGCTGTTCCTGCTGCTCGCCGTGCTGCGAATGGGGTGGATCGCCCGGTTTCTCTCGCGGCCGGTGATCACGGGGTTTCTGGCGGGTGCTGCGGTGGACGTGGTGATCGGCGAGTTGCCGAAGCTGACAGGGACATCTGCAGACGGCGTGAATGCGTGGCGTGAGTTGGGCTCGTGGACCCGGTCGCTGGGCGAGATTCACTGGACGACCCTGCTGGTCGGCGCAATCGCGCTTGGTGTGATTCTCGGGTTGCGATTCCTCAAGCCCGCAGCACCGGGAGCGCTGGTGCTCGTCGCCGGGGGCATCCTGGCGTCCTACGTGTTCAACCTCGGAGACCACGGCGTCGCCCTGGTCGGACATGTGCCGCGGGGGCTGCCCGCACCGCAGCTGCCGAGCCTCGAGCTGGTGAAGCAGCAGTACGCGACGATCGGCGTCGCCGCGGTCGCACTCCTTCTGATCGGGTTCTCGCAGACCGCGGGAGACGCCCGTGCGTTCGCCACCCGGCACCACTACCGCATCGACGTGGACCAGGAGTCGGTCGCGCAGGGCATGGCCAACGTCGGCGCGGGCGTCTTCCAGGGCATGCCGGTTTCCACCAGCCTCTCGGCGAGTTCACTCAACGAGTCGGCCGGAGCCAGAACACCGATCGCCTCGCTGATCACGGGTGGGCTCGTGCTGCTCACGCTGATCGTGCTGGCACCGTTGTTCTCGAAGCTGCCAAAGCCGGTGCTGGCCGCGGTGATCATCGACGCGGTCGTGTTCGGGATGATCGACCTGCCGGAGCTGCGCCGGCTTCGACGCGTCACCCGATTCGACTTCTGGATCGCCGTCGCAGCCATCGTCGGGGTGCTGTCGGTGGGCGTTCTGGCGGGCGTCGTGGTCGGCGTCGTCCTCTCGCTCGGCTGGCTGATCTATGTGGCGACGGAGCCGCCGATGCCGCTGCTCGGCCGGGAGGCCGGGACGCAGGTCTTCCGTGATCTCGACGAGAACCCTGGCGACGAGACCTTCCCCGGCATCGTGGTGCTGCGGATCGATAGCGGCCTCTTCTTCGCAACCGCCCAAGCGCTCGACGACCGCGTGCGCGCCCTCACCGAGCCCGACCACGGCCACCTGCGCGGACTTGTGCTCGACTTCGAGGCGGTTCCCTTCATCGATTCACAGGGCGCCGGGCAGCTCTCCGAAATCCACCGGCTCATCGACGGGCAGGGAGCGACGCTGCGGCTGGCCCGCGTGAAGCCCCCCGTCCTCGCGGTGCTGCGACGAGACGGCCTCGTCGACCAGATCGGCGCCGACCACATTCACGGCAACGTCCAGCGCGCCGTCGAAGCTCAACTCACGGCGTCGCGTCCGTGAACGGCCCGCGTGCCCGGGTCACTTCGACGAGGGCACTCTCCATGGCCGGGCGCTTCTCCGTCGGGTGGGCCTCGTACCAGTTGGCGTAGCGAGCGGCAAGCGGGGCGGCCGTGAGGCCATGGACGAGGACGGAGAGTCCAACGGTCAGGTAGATGGCGAGCACAATCAGGTGTTCGTGCGGCAGTCGTGACTCTTCGATGACGATCACCGCGAACACGATCGATGCGAGGCCACGAGGGCCGAACCAGCCGAGGAACCCCAGGGTCGGGCGGCCCGCATGGGTGCCCCACATCGCGATCGCGACGGGGATCATCCGTACGAGCGTGAGGCTGAGCACCGCGTAGACCACGAGCTGCCAGCTCAGGTCGGTCAGCGCTGGTCCGAGCAGGACGGCGCCGAACAGGATGAAGGTCACGCCGTTCAGCACGTCGCCCACCTCCTCGGTGAGCCGATTGAGGCGCTCCGGATCGCGTCCCAGTGCGAGCCGGAACACGACGCCCCCGACGAAGGCGGCGATGAACCCCGACCCACCCAGTGCGAGGGCGATCCCGTAGGCCAGACCGGCCCCGGCGGCCGGAATCACCGGCCGCCACGGGGCGGCGATGAGGTCACGCCGACCCGCCTCGCGAATGATCATGGCGATCACGAGCCCGGCCACCACTCCCCCGAGCACGCCGTAGCCGATCTCTTCGAGCACCAGCGTGCCGGCGCCGCGCCCGCCGGAGATATCTGACTCCACGTCGGCCAGGGCGACGGCCGCGAACAGGAGCGGCACGCAGATACCGTCGTTGAGCCCGCTCTCGACGTTGAGTCCCTGGCGAATTCGCTGCGGGACGCGCGGCTCGGTAACAACGGCCTGCCCCAGCGCGGCGTCGGTCGGAGCCAGGACGATGCCGAGAATCAGCGCCTCCGCAAGAGTGAGGCGGCCAAACAGCACGGCCGCCCCCGCCGCGCCGAGCAGGATCGTCAGCGGCAGGCCGACGCCGAGCAACCGCAGCGGCACGCCGACCGTCACGCGCAGCTGACTCAGATCGATACGCGAAGCGTCACAGAACAGGACCAGCGCCAGCGTCGCCTCGGCCAGGAGGCGCACCGCCGAGTCGGTACTCGACAGGTCGACACCGTCGAGCGCCTTCGGGCCAACCACCAACCCGAAGCCCACAAACAGGATCGCCGGCGTGATCGGCGTCCCGGCCAATTTCTGCGAGACCGCGGCGACGCCGAGCAACGCCAGCGACACCAGGACCAGTCCCCACTCCATTCAGGACATCATCGCTGGTTTCACCCCACCGCGAACAACGTCGGCGATGTCGTCTGCGATGCCTGCTACCCCCCTCCACCAAGGGTTTGAACCTTCTGCCGTCGCAGCTGGACCGACTTGTCGATCCCGACGAGCAGCGGGGTGACGACCGACAGGGCGAGCACGACGATCCATTCGTGTGCTGTCAGGGAGACGGTGTCGAGCAGCCGTTGCAGCATGTTCAGCTCGACCGCCGCCCAGGTCAGCGTCCACCCGAGCAGGATCCAGCCCAGGTAGGGGAACACCGGCGAAGACCAGGCCGGCTCGCGCTCGCGGCGCATGACCAGACCCAGGTTGACGGCGCTCAGGGAGACGACTGCGAATGCCATCGTCATCGACGCCGAGGCGTGCTTCGTGCTGGGGGTGTCGGGGCCCCACTCGAGAATGGAGAGGGCGATCGCGGCGGTCACGAAACCGCTGACCACCCAGCGGATGACCTGCGGCCGGGTGACGATCTTGGTGCCTGGTTTCCGCGGCGGCCTCTGCATCACGCTGGGGTCGGGGACGTCGACGACGAACCCGATCACGACGGTGACGACGACGAAGAACTTGCAGAACAGGAGTTGCATTGGGAACAGCGCCACGCCTCCGTTGATGTTGAAGATCGTGGCCAGCAGCATCAGTTGGAGCACGGACGAGAGGATCGTGAGCTGCAGCTTCACGTACGAGGAGATGCGCCGGTAGATGTCGCGGCCGAGGTCGACGGCGCGCACGAGCGTCGCGAAGTTGTCGTCGGTGAGAACGATCTTCGCCGCCTGTTTCGTCACCTCCGACCCGCTCCCCATGGCCACGCCGACGTCGGCCTGCTTCAGCGCCGCCGCGTCGTTGACGGCATCCCCGGTCATCGCGACCACGTCACCGGCCTCCTGCATCAGCTTCGCCAGCCGCAGCTTGTCCTGCGGCGTCACCCGGCCGAACACGTGCAGCTGTGGAAGCTGCGCCTTGAGATCGTCGTCACTCAGCTTCGCGATCTCTGCACCGGTCATCACACCCGGACCGAGCCCGAGCTGGTCGGCGATCGCGCGGGCCGTGATGGTGTGGTCGCCGGTGATCATGCGCACGTCGACGCCGGCGGCAAGCGCAATCCTGACGGCCTCCTTCGCCTCGGTGCGGAGGGGATCGATGATCCCGACCAGAGCCACCATCACCTGGCCGGTGACCGCGGCCATCGGGTCGGCCAAGGCGGCCTTCATCGCAGCCTCATCGAGACCCTTGGCGCCGAAGGCGAGCACCCGCAGGCCCTGCTCGGAAAGCTTCCGGTTCGCAGCCAAAAGCTCGTCTCTGACCTGCTCGATCGGCACCAGCTTGCCATGCCACAGCGCCTGGCTACACAGGTCGATAACGATGTCCGGCGCGCCCTTCACCGTCATGAAGTGGTCGCGCTGGAGGATCGGCCCGGTCATCCACTCCTCGCGATCGTGGAACGTGGCCATGTACTTGTAGGCCGAGTCGAACGGCACCTCCGCCAAGCGCGGCAGCGCGGCGCGCGTCTCTTCGGCATCCACATCCATCTTGGCGGCCAGCACCACCAGGGCGGCCTCGGTGGGGTCGCCGATCACGGCGCCGTCGTCGCTGACGGTCGCGTCGCTGCACAGCGACAGGCCAAGCGCGAGCGGCCGGAAGTCCGGCATGTCCGCGCCCGCCGGGCCGCGGATCGAGCCGGTCTTGCTGTAGCCCCCGCCGTCCACCTGGTACCACGCGCCACCGCCGTACATGGTGGTGACCGTCATCGCGTTCAGCGTCAGCGTGCCGGTCTTGTCGCTGTTGATGGCGGTCGTCCCGCCCAGGGTCTCGACGTCGGTCAGCGTCTTGACGACCGCCTTCGACTCCGCCAGCCGCTGCGCTCCGGACGAGAGCATGGCCTGCACGAACGTCGGCAGGCCGGTGGGGATCGAGGCGATGCCGGTGGACACGCACAGCAAAAGGAGTGTGTCGAGCGACTCGCCGCGGGCGATGCCGAATACCGCGATCACCGCGACCGCGAGCCATGCGACCGAGCCGAACACCTTGGTCATGCCGTCCAGCTCCTGCTGTAGCGGCGACCGCGAGCGCTTGGTGCTGGTGACCATGTCGGCGATCCGCCCCATCTGGGTGGACGTTCCGGTGGCGACCACGATCGCGGTTGCCGTGCCACGTGTCACCTGGGTGTTCTGGAACACCAGGTTGATGCGGTCGCCCAGGGCGGTGCCCTCGTCGAGCACGCTGCCGGCGTCCTTGGGTATCGGCGCACTCTCACCGGTGAGCGCCGCCTCCTGCAACTCCAGCGTCGCCGTGACCGCAAGCCTCGCGTCCGCCGGGACGATGTCACCCGCCTCGAGCAGGACAACGTCTCCCGGCACCAGGCCCGTCGATTCGACCTCCTCCACCCGGCCGTCGCGGCGGACACGGGCGTGCGGCACCTGCAGCTGGGAGAGCGCATCGACGCTCGCCTGCGCGTTCAGCTCCTGCCTCGACCCCATGATCACGTTGAACGCAACCAGCCCGAGCACGACCACCGCCGTCGCGAACTGCGTGATCGCGAGGCTGGCAACACCGACGATCAACAACATGATGTTCATCGGGTTGGAAAGCTGCGCACGGGCGACCACCCACACGCTCGGAGGAGGTTCGGTGGGGAGCTGATTCGACCCGTACGTCGCCAGGCGCCGCTCCACCTCGGCCGCGCCAAGGCCGACTTCGATGTCGACCGTGAGGCTTGCGGCGACGTCCGTTGCGGCCTGGCTATACCAGGCCGTTTCGGTGGCGGTGGGTGTGACCGTTGCCATTCAGGCTCCTCCTCTGGTCTTCGCCCGCCCGGACGATCGTTGCGTCCACTGCAGCCCGGCGGCTCCCAGCGGTGAGTGTTCCAGAAACCGAATCCCCGCGTCGGCGGCGGCGCAATGGTTCACCCAGGTGAATCGCACGACGAAAAAACCACAGGAACAGTGGGCGGTACTGGGTTCGAACCAGTGACCTCCTGCGTGTAAGGCAGGCGCTCTCCCAGCTGAGCTAACCGCCCCATTTCGGGGGTTCGACGGTACCACGCGCCGGGTTGATTTTCGCACGGTGACCTGGGAGGTTCCGCTCATGACCGATCCACGCAAAGACCCGTTCGGTGCCGTCCGGCTTGCCGACGTCGCTCGGGCGACGGACATCGACCCGGACTATCCGGACGCCACGGAGGGGGAGGGTGCGGGCGCGCGCGACTTCCATCTCGTGCGCCGTCACTTCGACATTCGTGCGTTCGGGGTGAACGGGATCATGGGAAACGCGGGCGATGAGATGGTGGAGCCGCACAACGAGCCCGACGACGAGGGCAATCTCACCGACGGCCATGAGGAGTTGTTCGCGGTGATGAGCGGGCACGCGGTCTTCACCGTGGCCGGAGAAGATCTCGACGCCCCCGCCGGCACGCTGGTGTTCGTGCGCGACCCGGCTCTCGTCCGAAGCGCCCGGGCGACCGCCGACGGCACGGCGATCCTCGCGATCGGAGGCCGCCCGGGAGCGCCCTACGAGGTCTCGCGGTGGGAGCGCGCCTGGTTCCCCTGACGGACCGCGATGACTTTTCGGGCCCGCGCCGGTCCATGTCGTCAGGAGCGCACAAACTCGGAGCGAGGTGCCCTGATGACGATCCCCGTGACCACCCTTGACCGCCGCTTCAGCGAGCCGGACGCCGTTGCCACCGGATGGGACGAGACCCGCCGGGCGCTCGAGGTGGCCGAGCTCTTCTGGATCTCCACCGTCCGGGCCGACGGCCGGCCTCACGTCACGCCGCTCGTCGCCGCGTGGTTCGACGGAGCGATCCACTTCAACACCGGCGAGAGAGAGCAGAAGGCGCTCAACCTGAGCACCAATCAGCACGTCGTCCTGACGACGGGCTGCAACAGCTGGGACGGCGGGCTCGACGTCATGGTCGAGGGCGACGCCGTCCGGGTCACCGACGACGGCGCGCTCAGGCGCCTGGCCGAGGCGTGGACGACGAAGTGGGACGGGCGCTGGACGTTCCTGGCGCGCGACGGCTGCTTCTACCACCGCGACGAAAACGAGGTGCTCTCCTACCCGATCCTCGTGTTCTCGGTGGCACCCACGAAGATCCTCGCGTTCACCAAGGGCGCGTTCAGCCACACGCGGCACAGGTTCTGACCCGATGGGCATGCTCCGGTATTCGACCTCGATGTCGCTCGACGGGTTCGTGGCCGGCAGGGACCAGAGCGTCGAGAACCCGCTCGGCGTTGGCGGTCACCTCCTGCATGAATGGATGCGCGCCCTGGCCGTGTGGAGAGCGGCGGCCGGCTTCGAGGGAGGCGAGACCAACGCCAGCACCGCGGTACTCGAACAGGGCGATGCCGGTGTGGGCGCGATCATCATGGGCCGCAACATGTTCGGTGGCGGCCCCGGCCCGTGGGGCGATGACCCATGGAACGGCTGGTGGGGAGACGACCCGCCCTTTCACCTGCCCGTCTTCGTGCTCACCCACCACCCGCGCGACCCGCATGGAATGCCGCGGGGGCACGTCGTTCACGTTCGTCTGCGATGGGATCGGCGCCGCGCTCGAACTTGCACAGCAGGCCGCGCAGGGACGCGACGTCGCGGTTTCCGGCGGCGCCGAGCGTTGCCAAGCAGTACCTCTCGGCCGGCCTGATCGACGAGATCCAGATTCATCTCGTGCCGGTCTTCCTGGGCGAGGGCGTGCGGCTGTTCGAAGACCCGGCCGTGGCGGGGATCCCGTTCGAGCAGGTGCACGTGGTCGAGGCGCCCGGTGTCACGCACCTGACCTATCGGCCCTCCCGCAATCCGAGTGCCGATCTCCCCCGTATTGCGTAGGCTCTGCAGGCCCCGCGGAAGGACAATCCCTGGATGGCTGAGCAGTTCCCATCGGAGACCCTGCGCGAGATCGCCGACCGCGCCCGCCTCGCGCTGGGCGCCGACCGCGCGCTGGTGCTGCCGCTCGCCGGCGGCGACCCGCTGCCGCCCGGTCCCGAGGGCGGCCCCAGCCTCTCGGCCCCGCTGCGCATCGACGGCGATCCCGTGGCGACGATCGTCGTCAGCCGTGACCCGGGCGGCGCCCCGTTCGGCGAGGAGTCGGCGCTGCTCGCGACCGTGTGCGACCTGGCGGCGCACGCCATCGCGGCGTCGCGCCGGGCCGACCTGCGCACCGAGCAGCTGGCACTCGTGCAGGCGGTGGCGAGCGCCGTCGGCAGCGCCACCGCCGTCGACGAGGCGTTCCGGATGGCGGCGATGGTGGTGTTCGAGCACACCCGCTACTCCGGCGTGACCGCCACCATGGTCGACCGCACCGCGCATCAGCAGGTCGTCGTCGTCGATCTGGGCGGCGAGGTCGCCAGCACCCAGCCGATCCGCCGCGATCTCGATGCCGGGCTGGTCGGCGCCTGCATCCACGAGAAGACGCAGCTCGTGTTCACCGAGGCGACGGCCGATCCCCGGTACTCGTGGTCGGCGGACGGCCGCTGGGAGTCGCTGCTCCTGACTCCGGTGATGGTGGACGGGCGCTGCGAGGGGGTGCTCGAGCTCGCGGACACCGCCCTCAACCGGTTCGACGCCGCCGATGCCGCCCTGATGCAGGCCGCGGCCGATCAGGTCGCAACGGCGCTCATCGGAGTGCGCATGCGCGAGCGCTCCACGCGGCTCCAGCACGAGTCGCAGCGGCGGGCGCAGCGCCTGGAGCTGGCGTCTGACCTCTCGCGCGAGATCGCATCCACCGGCAGCGTCGAGGAGCTGCTGCGCACGGTCACGATCACGCTTCACCGCCACACCGACTACACCGCGGTGTGGACCGCCATCGCCGACCACCGGCAGGGGACGCAGCGGATGTGGACGATCACCCGGGGCCGCGACACCGTGACGGTCTCGTCCAACCCGCTCGACTCGGGCATCATCGGCCAGGTCGTCCGCACGGGCAAGCAGGCCCTGCTCGGCCGCTCCCACCTGGCCGACTCCGGCGGGGCGTGGGCGGCGGCCGGGTACGAGTCGCTGCTCGCCACCCCCGTCGTCGTCGGCCGCCGTTGCGAGGCGGTGATCGGGCTCAGCGACCTGCGGGCGGACCAGTTCGACAAGTCGGATGCCCTGCTCATGCGCACGCTGGCCGAGCAGGTCGCCGCCGCGATGGGCGGCGCCGCGCTGCGCGAGGAGTCCGACCGCCGCGCCACCAGGCTGAACGTCGTCGCCGAGGTCGTCCGCGCCCTGCGAGCGCCCAAGTCGGTCGAGCAGGCGGTGCACGACGCCGCCCAGGCCATCAGCCGCTACACCGGCTACTCCGGCCTCACAGCCTGGCTGGTGGAGCCGGCCTCGGGCGAGCGGCGGGCCGTCTTCGCCCGCGACCGCGGCACCGACGTCTACACCGGGCTCCGCGTCCCAACCGGGGCGGGCATCCCCGGCGCGGCCATCACGTCGGGGAAGGTGCTGCGCCTGGGCCGGGCGGGAGACCACCCGGCGTTCTCGTGGCCGGGCCGCGACCCGAACAACTCGGTGCTGATCGCACCGGTGATGGTGCAGGGAAGCTGCGCAGCCGCGCTCGTGATCTCGGACGAGCACCCCAACTGGTTCGACGGCGACGACGAGGAGCTGATCAAGGCGATCGCCGACCACACGGCCGCCGCGATCCGCGCGGTGCAGCTGCGGGAGGAGTCGGCCCGGCAGGCCGAGCGGCTGTCGCTGGCCGCCGATATCGCGAAGCTCCTGGCCGCCGAGCAGACGCTCGAGGGCGCCCTCCGGGTCGCCGCGAACGCCGTGCACGGGCGGGCCCACTACGACGCGGTGATGGCGATTTCCATTCTCGAGGAGTCGGCCGAGCAGCTGGTGGTGGCCGACATCGGAGCCGACCGCGACGGCTTTGCCGGGCTGCGGCGGCCGATCGGCATGGGCATCACCGCCGGCACCGTCGCCTCTGGCCGCCAGAACCTGATCAACGGGCACGAGAACGACCCGGCCTACGCCCCGTGGGGAGAGGAGGAGTCGTTCGACTCCCTGCTCTCGACACCCGTGATGCTGGACGGCCGCTGCATCGCGGTGCTCGAGGTCGCGAGCCGGCCGATGAACCAGTTCGACCACTCCGACGAGGCGCTGATGACCGCCGTCGCCGAGCAGTTGGCGGCCGCGCTGCGCGGAGTGCGGCTGCGCGACGAGTCGGAGCGGCGGGCGCAACGGCTCGCTCTGACGGCCGCCGTTGCAAGCGCGGTCGCGTCGGCGGACACCGCCCAGACGGTGCTCCGGGCCGCGGTGGACGCCATCTTCGAGCCGACCGACTACGGCGCCGTGACGGCGATCCTGGCACTGCCCGAATCGGACGAGCACATCGTCGTCACCGATCGCGCCCGGGTGGGCGAATCGATCGAGGGCAGCAGGCATCCCATCTACGCGGGCGCGGCCGGCCGGGCGCTCGAGACCGGGACCCAGATCGTGGTCGGCCACCTCGCCGACGCGGGTGACGCCTCGGCCCCGCTCGCTCACCAGTCCGCGCTGGTGACGCCCGTGTTCGACGGCACCACGGTGGCGGCGCTGGCCCTGTACGACCATCGCCCCAACCGCTTCGACTCCTCTGACGCGACCCTCATGCAGACGGTGGCCGAACAGGTCGCCGCCGCACTCCGCGGGGTGCGCCTGCGGGCGGAGTCGGAGCAGCGCACGGAGCGGCTGGCTCTCACCGCCGAGGTGGCCGGCGCGATCGCTCCCGCCGAGACGATCGACGAGGTGCTGGAGGCCGTGGTCGCGACCGTTCACCATGGGCGCGGCTACTCGGCGGCGGTCGCCATCCGCGTGCTCCCGGAGATCGGCGAGCAGGTGGTGGTGGCCAACCTCGGCGCGGAGGGCACGACCGCGCCGGGCCTGCGCCGCCCCATCGACAGGGGCACGGTCGGCACGGTCATCGCCTCGGGCAGCCAGGTGGTGCTGGGGGACGCCCTGTCGCACCCGGCCTTCGACTGGCCGGCACCGATTCTGCTGCCGTCCGAGCTCCTGACGCCGGTGATGGTCGACGGCGAGTGCATCGCCGTCCTCGGCGTCTACGACGAGCACCGCGACCGGTTCGAGCCGGCCGACGCGCTGGCGATGCACACGGTGGCCGACCAGATCGCCGCCACCTGCCGCGGCCTGCTGCTCCGCGAGCAGCTGGAACAGCGGGCGCAGCGGCTCTCGGTGCTCGAACGCCGCCACCGCGTGCTGATGGAGCGGCTGGTGCGCGCGCAGGAGCAGGAGCGCTCGCGCGTGGCCGCCGACCTGCACGACGACACCATCCAGGTGATGTCGGCCTGCGTGATCTCGCTCGACAGCGTCCGCCTGGCGATGCAGGACGGCAACGTCGAGCGGGCGACGGCCGGGCTGAAGCAGGTGGCCGACCTGATCTCGGGCGCCGTCGAGCGGACACGGCGGATGACGTTCGAGCTGCGCCCGGCGGTGCTCTGGCACCACGGGCTCGTGACCGCGGTCGAGCAGTCGCTCGCCACCCTCGAGCGCGAGATCGGGGTGTCGACCAGCCTCGCCGTCACCGGCATGGAGGCGCGCATCGACGCCACCCTGGAGACGCTCATGTTCCGGTCGATCACGGAGATCCTGAGCAACGTGCGTGCGCACGCGAGCGCCGCCTCGGTCGAGGTGAAGCTCGAGCGCCGCGGCGAGGTGCTGCATGCGACCATCGCCGACGACGGCCGCGGGTTCGAGCTCGAGGCGGCCCTGGCCCGTGCCCGGCGCACGAACCACCTCGGCCTCGAATCGCTGATGGAGCGGGTGGACGCCGCGGGCGGGACGGTCGAGATCATCACCACGCCCGGAGCCGGCACGGTGGCCGAGATCTCACTGCCGCTCTGGCCCGAGAACTGACCGGCGGGCGGTCAGCCGAGCTGGCGGTCGAGGTTGACCGCCGCGCTGATCAGTGACAGGTGCGTGAACGCCTGGGGGAAGTTCCCGAGCGCCTCGCCGGAGGGGCCGATCTCCTCGGAGTAGAGGCCGAGGTGATTCGCGTAGGTGAGCATCTTCTCGAACGCCAGCCGGGCCTCGTCCTCCTTGCCCGCCCGGGCGAGCGCCTCGACGTACCAGAAGGTGCAGATCGAGAAGGTGCCCTCCTCGCCCTGCAGGCCGTCGGGCGAGGCCTTGGCGTTGTAGCGGTACACCAGGCTGTCCGAGACGAGCTCGCGCCCGATGGCGTCAAGCGTTCGCAGCCAGCGCGGATCCTTGGGTGCGATGAACTTCGTGAGCGGCATCAGGAGCAGCGAAGCATCGAGCACATCCGAGCCGTAGTGCTGGACGAACGCATTGCGCTTGGGGTTCCAGCCGCGGGTCATGATCTGCTCGGTGATCCGGTCGCGCTCGCTCGTCCACTTGACGAGGTTCGCCGGCAGACCGCGGAACCGGGCGACGCGCACCGACCGCTCCAGCGCAACCCAGCACATGAGCCGCGAGTAGGTGAAGTTCTGGCGCCCGCCGCGCGTCTCCCAGATGCCCTCGTCTGCCTTGTCCCAGTTCTCGCACAGCCATTCGACGAGCTTGTAGACCTCCATCCAGGAGTCGTACGAGATCGGCTCTCCGAACTTGTTGTAAAGATAGATGGAGTCGATGAGCTCGCCGTAGATGTCGAGCTGAAGCTGGGTGGCCGCGCCGTTTCCGATCCGCACCGGAGCCGAGCCCATGTAGCCCTCGAGATGCCCGAGCACCTCCTCGGGGAGGTCGCTGCGCCCGTCGATCCCGTACATGACCTGGAGCGGTCCGCCCTCGCCGTAGTTCGTCTCGCCGAAGCGGTCGGTGAGCCACGTGATGAACGCCTCGGCCTCCTCGGTGAAGCCCAGGCGCAGGAGGGCGTACATCGAGAATGCGGCGTCGCGCACCCAGGTGTAGCGGTAGTCCCAGTTGCGCTCTCCCCCACGTGCTCGGGCAGGCTGGTGGTGGCGGCGGCGAGGATGGCGCCCGACGGGCGATACGTCAGCAGCTTCAGCGTCAGCGCCGAGCGGTTCACCATCTCGCGCCAGCGACCCCGGTACACCGAGTGCGACAGCCAGCCGCGCCAGAACCGGACGGTGCGGTTGAACGAGTCGGCCGACGCGGCCTCACCCGCCGGGCGCAGCCGGACGCCGGGCTCGGTCTGCTGCAGCACGAAGGTCGCGCTCTGGCCGTGCGTGAGCGTGAAGCGGGTGGTGACATCGTCGCCGCTTCGCTCGAGCGGGCGGCTGGTGACGAGGGCCATGGAGAGGTTGGGCGAGTTGAACACCGCGCCGCCCTCTTGCAGGTCGAGCTCGTGGTGCTGTCGGCCGTAATCGAACCGCGGCCGGCACTCGAGCGCAAACTGCATCTCGCCGCGCACGGCCACGACCCGCCGGATCAGCCGGCGCGCGTGCTTGGGGTCGCGGTGGATGGGCATGAAGTCGTGCACCTCGCCCACCCCGTCGGGCGTCAGGAACCGGGTGATGAGAACGTTCGTGTCGGGGAAGTAGAGCTGCTTGGTGGTGTGACCGTTCGTCACCGGCGCGATCCGGTAGAAGCCGCCCCGCTTCGCGTCGAGGATCGAGGCGAACACGCTGGGCGAGTCGAAGCGGGGGCAGCAGAACCAGTCGATGGTGCCGTCGGTGCCGACCAGCGCAACGCTGTGCAGGTCGCCGATCACGCCGTGTTCGGCGATGGGCAGGTAGTCGCTCATCGTGCAGGCGGAGGTGTACCGGACCGGCGTGGGCGCCACAACCCGGACCGGCCCGGGTGCGGCCCGGCGCAGGCCCAGGGTTATACTCTGGCCCCTCGCGGGGGCGTAGTTCAGCTGGTTAGAACGCCGGCCTGTCACGCCGGAGGTCGCGGGTTCGAGTCCCGTCGCTCCCGCTTTTCGACCTCGATCTCTAGGCGTCCTCGAGGACCTCCGCGAATGCGATCAGCACGCCTCCTGTGGCGTGCTCGAGGGTGGCGCCGACGAGCGCGCCCGCCTCTGCGGCGGCGGCGTTGGCCGCTGCATAGTCCGCAAAGCACAGGTCCAGCAGTCGGTATGCCGGGGTCGGGCTGCCGTCTTCCTTGGGCCAGACCTTCGACACCTGCAGCCGAGTCACGCCGGGGAGCTTCCGCGCCAGCGCAAGCTGCTCGGGGTACGCCGCCTCGAAGGCGGCCGGGTCGGTTGGGTTGGAATAGACGAAGGTGATCTTCGTCGGGTTGTCCTGCTCAGCTTCACCAGCTCTCGGTGTCATGGGTTCCGTTTCCTTTCTGGTCGGGTACCTCTGTCCGGTGCGATACAGTCGCCGCAAGCGAGCTGACTCATACTTGGACGGTCGGTTCGTCGAGCGTAGCCAGAGGAATTGGTAAAGACAATGACCGCTCCGCCGGAAGATCTTGCCGATCGTCCAGCGCTCGAGAATGCCGCGCTCGGCTTCGACGTCTCCGGCCAGCCGCACGACCTGCTCTCGGAACTGCTCCGGAGTGTCCGTCTGAGCGGAGAACGGATCGTTGCGTACGCTCCGCCAAGGACGTTCTCCATCGGCTTCGCCGATGCCGGCACCCTGCACATCATTGAAGAGGGCGAACTCGTGCTCCGGGTCGACGGCGTCCCGCACGTCGAGCGCGTGAGTCGCGGCGATGTCGTCCTGCTCCCGCAGGGCGAACCGCACCAGATCAGCGCCGCAGGCAAGCGCACCCACGCGACCGTGCGCGCCGACGCATCTGAGCGCGACGCACCCGAGCCCGCGCGCTGGCTCTGCGGAACATTCACGATCGGCGACCCGCAGGCGAGCCACCTGCTCGCGAGCCTCCCGGCGGTGATCATCCTGCGGGGCGCGCGCACCCCAGCGCTCGAAGGGCTCGAGGTGGCCCACCGGATGCTCCTCTTCGAGATGCAATCGCCCTCTCAAGGATCGGCGGTAATGGTCGCCCGCATCCTCGACCTGGTCTTCATTCAGATTCTGCGCGCCTGGGCCGCGGGCGCGGACGCCGAACCGAACTGGCTGGCCGGTGCGCTCGACCCGCAGATCGGTCCCGCCCTGAGCGCCATCCATCGAGACCCCGGCCACGACTGGACAGTCGAGGAGCTGGCCCGAACGTGCAGCCTTTCCCGATCGGCGTTCGCTGCGCGGTTCGTCGGTCGCGTCGGGAAGCCGCCGGCCACCTATCTGGCCCACGTACGCCTTGACACCGCCACCAGCCTGCTCCGCGACACGCCGCTTCCCGTCACACTCATCGCGGAGAACATCGGCTACACGTCAGATGCGGCATTCAGCCGCGCGTTCAGGCAGCGCTACGGCACGCCACCGGCTCGCTGGCGACGCGAGCGACGCGCGCACCACCCGTGAGCGGCCCGCGCGGTTCATGGTGCTCTCTCGTGCGTGGGCCTCAGCTAACCGCTTTCTTCACGAGCGCGCGGATCTTGGTCTCATCCTCGGAGCTCAGCTCCGTCAGCGCGTAGGCGACGGGCCACATGGAACCCTTGTCGAGGTTCGCGCGATCGTTGAAGCCGAACATCGCGTAGCGCTCCTTGAACTTCGCCGCGTTGCGGAAGTAGCAGACGACCTTTCCGTCCTTGGCGTACGCGGGCATCCCGTACCAGGTCTTGGGAGAGAGGTCAGGGGCGCTCTCTCGGATGATCGCGTGGAGCCGCTCGCCGATGGCGCGATCGTGCGGGGACATCGCGGCAAGCGCGGCCCGGACCGCGGTCTCCCCATCCTCGGCCGCCTTCAGCTCTCGGGCGCGCGCTTTCATCGCAGCCTTCTCCTCGGCCGAGAAGCCCTCGTTCTTGGTGGTGCTCTTGGGGGCCTGCTTGCCACTCTTGGGAGTTGTGCTCATTGGTCTCCTTTGGTGCATTGGACGACGTGGGCGCGGACACGCTACTCGAGCGGTCGACGGTCGGCGGATACCGAACCGCCCGCGGCTCGCAAACCGCGTACCCTCTTCCGTGCGTCGTGAAGATTTTCAACCTGTACGGGGACGACTGGGATCAGGCCGAGGAGCGGCCCGGCTGGCGCTCGCAGGAGGCGTGGGTGGGCGCGCGCATCGGCGCCGAGCTCATCGGCGGAGCCATGAACGAGCTGCAGCCGGGAGACCGGCTGTGGCCGTACCACACCCATCACGCGAACGAGGAGTGGCTCCTCGTCGTCCGCGGAGCGCCCACGCTGCGCACGCCCGAGGGCGAGCGGGAGCTGAACGAGGGCGATGTCGTCTGCTTTCCGCGAGGCGGCGACGGCGCGCACCAGCTCAGCAACCGCACCGAGTCCCCGATCCGCGTTCTGATGCTCTCAACGCTCATCCTGCCGGACATCGTCGAGTATCTCGACAGCGGCAAGATGCTCGTCCGCGACGCCGCGGGCGAGCTGACCACCCTGAGCCGGCCGGGGCCGGACCTCGAATACTGGGACGGAGAAGACTAGGTACCTACAGTTCCGCTCATGAAGGCGGCCGTCTACACCGAGTACGGCCCACCCGAAGTTGTTCGGATCACGGAGGTGGAGAGGCCGGAGGCGGGCGAGCACGAGGTGCTGGTCAAGGTTGCCGTGACCACGGTGAACCGGACCGACTGCGGCTACCGGGCGGCCAGGCCCTTCATCCTGAGGTTCTTCACCGGCCTTCGCAAGCCGAAGCCGACACGGAGGGTGCTCGGAACCGAGTTCGCGGGAGAGGTCGAGGCGGTCGGCGCCGGCGTCACCACCCTGGCTGTGGGCGACAGGGTGTTCGGGTATGTCGAGGGCCCGTTCGGCGCCCATGCCGAATACCTGACGACCGGCGCGGACGCGTCGGTTGCACTCATGCCCGCCGACTCCACCTTCGAGGTGGCGGCGGCGAGTACCGAGGGCTCGCACTACGCGCTTGCGAACATCCGGGCGGCGAAGATCATGAGTGGCCAGATCGTGCTCGTAAACGGCGGCACCGGAGCGATCGGCTCGGCGGCGGTGCAGCTTCTGAAGAACCTTGGAGCCCACGTGACCGTGGTGTGCAGCACCGAGCACGTGGCGCTTTGTGAACGGCTGGGCGCCGACCGGGTCATCGACTACCGGGCCACCGACTTCACGACCGACGACCAGACCTACGACGTCGTCTTCGATGCGGCCGGCAAGAGCTCGTTCGGCCGCTGCCGGCGCTTGCTGAAGCCGAAGGGGATCTATCTCTCGACGGAGCTCGGCCCGTTCCCCCAGAACCCGATCCTGGCTCTCATCACACCCCTGCTCGGCGGCCGGCGGGTCATCTTCCCGATTCCGAAGCACGACCAGGAACTGGTGAGACACATCAAGTCACTCGTGGAGTCCGGAGCGTTCACACCGCTCATAGACCGGCCGTATCCACTCGATGAGATCGTCGAGGCGTACCGGTATGTCGAGACAGGCCAGAAGACCGGCAACGTCGTGATCACGGTCGGGACGGGCTGACCGGCAATGGCGGTCAAGCTCCACCGATGCTCCACGCCCTGGAAGATCGGCCCGTGCTGGCGCGTGCAGCAGGCGCTGGACGAGCGGGGGATCGCCTACGAGATCGTGCGGGGTCCGTTGCGACCGGGCAAGCGGGCCGACCTGCTGCGCCTCTCCGGACAGAGGCTCTACCCGGTGATCGAGTTCGAGAACGGCTCGGCCTATCGAGAGGAATCCAGGGACATGACCGCGACGATCCGTGCCGGAAGGCTGGACGAGAAGCGCCGCGCGGCGGGGCCGTGACCGCCGCCCTCGCGATCGGGGCCTGCTGGGGGGTCGTCGCCGTGGCGTGGCTGGTCGGTGCGATCTACAACGCCTCCCGCGGCCCGAAGGAGCGCACGCGGGCACGATTCATCCCCGGCATCGTCATCGGAGTGGTCGTCGTGGCCTTTCTCCTCAGGGCCGCACCGACGCCCGATTGGAACGCCCTGGCCGTACAGGCCCGCTGGGTGCACGCCCTGGGACTCGGCATTCTGCTGGCCTCGACGGCTTTCACGCTGTGGGCGCGCATCGCACTCGGCACCATGTGGAGCGCGTCGCCCATCGTCAAGGAGACGCACGAACTCCGCACCCACGGGCCGTATGCGGTCACCCGCCACCCCATCTACACGGGCCTCGTGGGAATGCTCCTCGGCACCTCCCTGCTGGCGGGGCTGGGACAGTGGGCCCTGCTCTTCCCCGTTGGCGTGGTGGTGGCCGAGATCAAGATCCACATGGAGGAGCGGCTCATGGCGGCCACCTTTCCCGACGAGTACCCACGCTACCGGCGAGAGGTGCCTCAGCTGATCCCGGGCCTCCGCCTCATCCGTTAGAGGGCGATCCCATCCAGCGCATGCGCGCGAGACGGAACGTCCCGGCCGAAGCTGTCGGGGTTCGTGCCGAGCCGCTCCGCCGCCTCGAGCGCGATCTTCTGGACGACCGCCGTGAGCGGGAAGACGGACAGGAGCTCGTTCGGCCGGTCGATGGTGATCACGCGCACCGTGACGCCGCAGGACTCCGCCGAGCGCGCGACGGCCAGGAGCCGATCCTCCCCCGGGCCTCCGCCGTTCAGGCAGACCAGGGTGTCGTCGGATCCGGACGCCACCGCCGGACCGTGGAGGTACTGCTCGACGCTCATCCCCGCGGTCGCGACGTAGGCGGTCTCGCGGACCTTGAGCGCACCCTCCGCAGCCGTCCACTGGTTGGGCCCCGCACCGATGAACTCCAGCGCCCGGCGGGGCGGCTCGACGCCCACCGCGGGCCCGTCGATCACGGCAGAGACGGCATCCGGCACCGTGTCGAGCGGCCCCAGGTCGGCGCCCAGCGCAACCGCGATCTGGGCCAGCCGGAGCATCGCCCCGGTATGGCTGGCGGTGTAGGCGGATGATCGCTCCTGCGGTGTGGTCTCGATATCGGCGCCCGGCGAGCCGAGCCCCGAGATCACCACCGTCGCGGCGCCGTCGGCGCGGGCCCGCTCGAGCGTCTGCAGGGTGTAGAGCTTGGTGCCCCGGTGGCTGAGCAGAATCAGCCCGTCCTCGCCGGTGGGGCGGGGTCCGTGAAGCGCGGCGTCGACCGCCTGGACGGGTACGGCGTCCACGTTCGCGGCGCGCAGGAACCAGGCTCCGATGTTCGCGGCGTGCCAGCTCGTGCCGGTACCCACCAGGAACACCCGCCGGCCGCCCAGCCGCTCGGCGGCCGCCGCCACTGGCGCTCCGTCCGCCAGCATGCCCCGCATCGCGCCCGCCTGACCCGCCATCGTCTCGGCCATCACGCTTGTCATCGCATCCATTATGTCTCGGACACCGCCTGGCTGGAGCGCCTGTCCTCGTACCGCCAGATCAGCGCGCACACCGGGCCGACGACGATCACCGGGATGAAGGTCAGCACGCGGTAGAGCAGCACCGCCGTGACGACGCCCGTACGCCCGCCGCCGAAGCCGACCAGCGCGGCGGTCATGCCGAGCTCGACGACCCCCAGGCCGCCGGGCGTGATCGGGACCGACGCCAGCAGGCGGGTGAACGACCACGCCGCGAGCGCCTCGAGCGTCGAGATGCCGGTCACCCCGATACTGCGCAGACACACCAGGAGCACGCCGAAGAGCGTCAGCTGGTTGAACAGCGTCGCGACCGTCAGCAGCTGCCAGCGGGTCGCGATGACGTCGATCGTCTCCTCTCGCAGCCGCACCAGCCGCCGGCCCCAGTCGTTCACGGGGCCCCGCCGCACCAGCTTGAGGAGCGCACTCACGACCCGGCCCGCAAGCTCGCCCACCTTGTAGGCCGCGGTGTCGGCACGCATCGTGTACACGAGCACCGCGACGATCACCACGAGCATGGCCGCGGCGACGATGCTCGCGATCACCAGGTACTGGCTGCCGTGCGCAGGGCCGAGCGCGACGACCGTTGCGATCGGAAGCACCACGTTCACGGCCTGGTTCCAGAGCGTGACCAGCACGAGCCCAACGGTGATCGCGCGGCCCTTGAACCTCCACCCCGAGAGCATCTTCACCTGTGTGGCGATGGCGATCGCCTCGCCCGCGGGGAGCACGGTCGTGAGCAGTGTCGTCGTCTGGGTCATCAGCATCGACCGGTGGTAGGAGAGGCCGGGCACCGAGGCCATCCACGGGGGCCCCGAGGTGACCACGTTTGCGACCACCGAGCACAGGATCACGCCCCAGTCCTGCAGCCCGAGCGCCTTCGCTGCATCGAAGACGGCCTGGTAGCTCGCGATCTGTGGCAGGACCGCCGCGAAGATCGCCACAACCACGATCAGGCCGAACGCGGGACCAATCGCCCGCCGCAACCGATGGCGCCAGACGTTGGGTGGCGGCGTTGGCTCGGTCACGGGGGCTACGGCAAAAGCGGAATGCGGATCGCCGGCCGGCGCGGCCGGCGCGACGTCACGGCAGAGTGTCGGCGGCCGATTCTCCGGCGGGCGTGAGCTTGACGGTGCGGTGGAAGAGCGCGTCGTGCGGGGTGCGCTCCGTCGGTCCCCGCTTGCCGTCCGGATACTCGGCCAGGCCGAGGTGGACCAGGTGGTCGACGTTCAGGGCGACCCCTTCCTCGAGCACCTCGGATTCGACGCCATCGGCCGTGATCTCGGCCGCAATCTGCTCGACCGTCAGGGCCCCGTCGGCCCGGAGGCGGCGAATGATGTCGTCCTGCCACGGAAACTGGTTGATGCTGCTCATGCCTACATCCCCCCTCGCTGGAATGACCATCCACGGTTCGCCAAGCTGCCACTCTATCGAGCGGCGGCCGACCCGGCGCGGCCGGGGATCATCCCAACCGGACGATGAGCACGCGAGCCGCCTGTGGCATTCATGCCCGTGGCGTGATCCCGGTCGCCTCAACCACCGTCGAGCTCGGGCGCATCCAGTTTGCGACCACCTCGCTCCACGTCGCGCCGACAACGAAGCTGGTCGGGCGGCGCACGGGCGAGCCGCCGGCCGGCTGAGCGGCTTTCGTGCGCGTCCTCGATCCCCGACTCCTCCGCCGCGCCCGGGCGGCCCGGCTCGTCCTCGCTCTCGACATCGCGCTGGGCATGGGCACCGCCCTGCTAATCCTGCTTCAGGCGACGCTGATTGCGGAGGTCGTCACCCGGGCCTTTCACGGAGCGCCGCTGCGGGCCGTGGCCGGTGCCGTCGGGCTGCTCGCGCTCGCATTCGCAGGTCGCGGCGTGCTGGCCTGGGGGTTCGAGGTCGCGGGCCGCCGGGCGGCTTCGAAGGTGCTCTCGGAGCTGCGCCTGGCGCTGGTTGAGCGCCGCCTCCGCAGCCGCCCGGCCGCGCTCGATGGGATGGAGGGAGGCGAGATCGCCGCGGCGGCAGTCCAGGGCATCGACGGGCTCGCGGCCTACTTCGGCCGGTACCTGCCCCAGGCCGTCCTCGCCTGCCTCGTGCCGATCGTGGTACTCGTCCGGGTCGCCTCGATCGATCTGGAGTCCGCCGGCGTCATGCTGGTCGTGCTTCCGCTGGTGCCGGTGTTCATGTGGCTGATCGGCCGCTATTCGGCGGACCGAACGCGTGAGCGGTGGCAGGCTCTGCGGCACGCTCTCTGCGCACTTCCTGGACGTCGTCCGGGGCCTGCCCACCCTCCGCGCGTTCAACCGCAGCCGCGCCCAGACCGGCACGATCGCGGACGTGAGCGAGCGCTACCGCCGTGCGACGATGGCCACGCTGCGAGTGACGTTTCTGTCGGCGGCGGTGCTGGAGCTGGCCTCGACCATCGGGGTCGCGCTGGTCGCCGTCACCGTCGGCGTGCGTCTGGTCGACGGCGGCATCGGCCTCCAGGCCGCGCTGACGGTGCTGGTGCTCGCACCCGAGCTGTACCTGCCGCTGCGGCAGCTCGGCGCGCAGTTCCACGCCAGCGCCGACGGGCTCGCGGTGGCCGACCGGATCCTGGAGCAGCTCGAGGCGCCACCCGAGGTGCGCTCGGGCGGAGCGCTGACACCGCCGCACCCGGCGGTCGCGACTGTGCGATTCGAGCAGGTGTCGTTCGCGTATCCCTCGCGCCCCGCCCTCGTCCTCGACCGGCTCGACATGGAGCTCGCGCCCGGCGAGACCGTGGCGCTCGTCGGCCGCAGCGGCTCCGGCAAGAGCACGGTGGCCAACCTCCTGCTGCGTCTTGCCGAGCCGACAGCGGGCCGCGTCACCGCCGGCGGCGTCGACCTGGCCGACTGCCGGACGCCGGATTGGCGGCGGCTGGCCGCCTGGGTGCCGCAGCGGCCGACGATCTTTCGCGGCACGATCGCCGACAACATCCGCCTCGGTGACGCCACCGCGGCCGACGAGCGCGTGCACGAGGCCGCAGCCCTGGCCGGCGCCCACGCGTTCATCGCGGCGTTCCCGCGACGGATACGAGACGGCGGTCGGCGACGGCGGTCGCCCGCTGTCGGCGGGCGAGGGTCGCCGGATCGCCCTGGCGCGCGCGTTTCTGCGGGACGCGCCGCTGGTCGTTCTGGACGAGCCCACGGCCGATCTCGATCCCGGTCAGCGCCGAGATGATCGCGGCGGCCGTGGAGCGGCTCCGGCGCGGGCGGACGGTGCTCCTGATCGCCCATCGCCCGGAGCTGATCGAGCGCGCCGACCGGGTGATCGTGCTCGAAAACGGGCGGGCGGCTGCCCGGCCCGCGAGCGAGGCCGCATGATCGCGACTCTGCGCCGGCTCGTGGCCCTGACGGGCGCCCCCCGGGCGCAGCTCGGCGCTCGTGGTCGTGCTGGGAGCGGCGACAATTCTGTTCGGCGTCGGCCTGATGGCCACGGCCGGATACCTGATCTCGCGCGCCGCCGAGCACCCGCCGATCCTGTCGCTCACGGTCGCGATCGTCGCCGTCCGGTTCTTCGGGCTCGGCCGCCCGATCGTTCGCGCTACCTCGAGCGGCTCGGGGCGCACGATCTCGCCTTCCGCGTGCTGGGCCGGGCGCGCGTCAGCATCTACGAGCGCATCGAGCCGCTCGCACCCGCCCAGCTCGCCGGCTACCGCAACGGAGACCTGCTCTCGCGCATGGTCGCGGACGTCGACGCCCTCCAGAACCTTCACCTGCGCTCGCTCAACCCGCCGCTGATCGCGGTCCTCGCCGGCGCCGTCTCGGTGACGGCCGCGGCCGTGGTTCTGCCGGCGGCAGGGGTGGTGCTCGCGGTGGGGCTGCTGGTCGCCGGCATCGCCGCGCCGGCTGTGGCGACCGTCGCCGGCCGGCGGGCCGGCCGCCCCGAGGCCGTCGCCCGCGGGGAGCTCACCGCCGAGCTCATCGAGCTCATGGACGGTGCCGCCGAGCTGGTCGCGTACGGATGTGAGGACGAGCGGCTTGGGAGGCTCGAGGCGGGTGACCGCGAGCTTGACCAGCTCGCGCGCCGCGCCGCCCTGACCGACGGACTGGGGGACGGCCTGCGGCTGCTCGTCACCGGCGTGACCACGGCCGCCGTGCTCGCCGTCGCGGTCGCCGCCCACGCCGCCGGGCGGCTTGACGGCGTGCTGATCGCCATGCTCACCCTGCTGGCGCTGGCCTCGTTCGAGTGCGTCCAGCCGCTGGTGCAGGCCGCACGCGAGCTGCCCGAGACGATCGCGGCCGGAAGCAGGGTGTTCGAGCTGACCGACCGCGAGGCGGCCGTCGTCGACCCGACCGGCCGGCGCCGTTTCCGGACACGCCCTTCGTCGTCGCCCTCGAGGAGGTGCACGCCCGGTACGCGGCGGACGAGCCGCCCGTCCTGCAGGGTGTGAGCCTGCGCCTCGACCCGGGGCGGCGGGTGGCGCTGGTCGGGCCGAGCGGGGCGGGCAAGACGACGGTGGCGAACATGCTCCTGCGCTTTCTCGACCCCGACTCCGGCGCCGTGACCATCGCCGGCCGCGACATCCGCGAGTACCGCCAGGAGGATGTCCGCCGCGCGATCGCCGTCGCCGGGCAGGATTCGTACCTGTTCTCGACCAGCATCATCGAGAACGTCCGGTTCGCGCGCCCCGAGGCGACGGAGCGCCGAGATCGAGGCCGCCCTCCGCCAGGCCGGGATCTGGGAGTGGACCGACGACCTGCCCGAACGGCTGGGACACTCAGGTCGGCGAGCGCGGCCGCGAGCTCTCCGGCGGGCAGCGGCAGCGGATCGCCCTCGCCCGCGCGCTGCTCGCCGACGCGCCGCGTGCTCGTCCTCGACGAGCCAACCGCGCACCTCGATCAGCCGACGGCCGAGGCGCTGATGGACGATGTTCTCGCGGCGGCGGGCGGGCGCGCCGTGCTGCTGATCACCCACCGGCCCGAGGGACTCGAGCACATGGACGAGATCGCCGTGCTCGAGAATGGCGTGGTCTGCGCTCAATGACCCACGAAGGAGGCTGACGGTGGACACGGGTTCGGTCGACGTCTACATTGTCCTCGATCTCTTCCTGCTGCTCCTGATCGGGATCGGCCCCAAGATCGCGCTCGTGCCGTTCCTCGAGCTGACGGCGGACATGGACGCGGCGACGAAGAGCCGGGTCGCCCGCAAGATGATCACGACGGCCGCCGTCGTCGGGCTGATACTGATCCTGGTCGGCGAGATCCTGCGCAAGCTGCTGCACTTCTCGACCGGGGCGCTCTCGATCGCCGGCGGCATCGTGCTTCTGGTGATCGCGCTCGGCATGATCCGTGGGCCCGGGGATGTCGAGGAGGCGCACTCACGACCGCGCCGACCGCGACCCGATGGAGCTGGCGGTCTTCCCCCTGGCGATTCCCTACCTGCTGAACCCGGCGGGGATCGTCGCGCTCGTGACGGCCTCCGGCGACGCCACCTCCGTGCGCCTGATCGCAGCGGTGATCGGCACGCTCGCGGTCGTGATTGCGCTGGATGTGGTGGTGTTCCGGTGGGCGAACCGGCGTCAGCGAGCACCTGGACGCGAGCCGGATGCTCGTCACCGAGAAGGTGTTCGGCTTCCTGCTCGCGGCGCTCGCCGTCCAGCTGGCCCTGAACGGGCTCTCGGACGTCGGCGTGATCCACCTGGCCCCGCACTGACAGGCTCGGGCGGGCGGTTCGCCGGTTCGACGACCGCCCGCCCCGGTCTGCTCTAGGAGTTCGCGTTCGCCGCCGCGACCCCGATCGCAACCAGATCGGAGGGATGGATCCACTCGTCGGCCAGCGCGACTCCGCCCGCGCGCACGATCTTGTCGCGCAGCGGGATCGCCCACCGATGCTCGATGAGCGCGATCGCGGCGGATGTGCCGTTCGGGATGGCGTCGGCGAGGTACCAGACCTCTTCCTCGTCGAACATCTCCCCGTCGGCGAACTCCGTCGCTCCCGCGAGCGCGCCCGCCTCGGCCTCCTCCTCGCCGCCCGCGCCGAACCCGATCAGCGCGCCGACGAATGCCCCGAACTCGATCATCTCGTCACGGTTCAGATCGGTGTGCTCGACGATCGTGACGTTGCCCGCGTCGTCCTTGGCCACGAGCAGGAGATCGATCAGGCGGATGACGTCGTGCTCCTTGAGGCGCGCGAGCTCGGGCAGGATCTCACCCGTGAAGCGGTCCTCGCCGAACCCGATCATCAGCATCTGAACCGGGCCGATGCTGAGCCCCGGCTCGGCGCTCATGCTCCCTCCAGAAGCTTCTGCTTCTGCACCTCGAACTCGGCGTCGGTCAGGACGCCCTGCTTCTTCAGCTCGCCGAGCTTCTCGAGCTGGTCGAGCATCGCGGACGTGCCGGCGCCGGCTGCCGCCGGTGCGGGAGCAGCGGCGGGCGCGGCGGCCTGGTCTGACTCGACCGCGTCCAGGCGAGCGTCCTGCTCGGCGTTCTGCTCTCGTCCCTGCTGCACCTTCTTGCCGGCGATGTAGGCACCGCCACCCACCATGGCCGCGCGCATCAGCGGCCTTCGTCGTCTCAACATCGGCTCGTTCCTTTCTCGGCCTAGGCGCCGGAGCCGTGGAGGGATTCCTGCAGCTTCTTCGTGTCCTCATCCGACAGCGAGGTCTTCAGGACGGTGCCGCCGTACTTGCTCAGTGCCGCGACCGCCTTGTCGGGGGTCATCTTCTCGAGCACCATGAAGAGCGCCGAGGTGCCCGGCTTCAGCATGTCGCGCACCTGATCCTGGAACTGCTTGTCGATCGAGCTCTTGCCCAGGTGCCCGAACAGCGCGCCCATGCCGGCACCGACCGCCATGCCGAAGAACGGGACGAAGAACAGGATCCCGAACAGGAACCCCCAGAACATGCCCCACGTCGCGCCGCCACCGGTCGAAGGTGCGTGCGTCGTGTGGACGTGCAGCTTGCCGTCGGTGTCGCGGATGATCGCCGCGACGGCGTCGGCCTCGATGATGAGATCGGCCTGCAGCCGATGCACCTCGGCCACCGCCTCGTCGGCCGTGGTCGTGTCGTTGTAGCCGATCGCAATCAGATCTGCCATGGGTCGGTTCTCCTCTCGTCGCCGTGCGCAAAAAAATGCAGGGAAACCCGCACTCAAAGCCTCCCACGTGCGTAGCCTATCCGCATCGTCCCCTTTGGATGAGGCCCGGTGGTGCAAGCCCAAATACCGTGTCGCCATGCCGGACACGCCCGGAGCCACCGACCGTCGCCGCCGGCGCGTCCTGATCCTCGGCGGAGGGTTCGCCGGAATCGGCGCGGCCCGCAAGCTGAAGGATGCCGACGCCGACGTCGTGCTGATCGACAAGCACAACTACCACACCTTCCAGCCGCTGCTCTACCAGGTGGCGACCGACCTGATCGACCTGCCCTCGGTCGGGCACCCATTGCGAGACCTCTTCCACGACCAGCCGAATGCCGCCGTGCACGAGGCCACCGTCGAGGCCATCGACCTCGACGCCAAGCGGGTCAGCTTCGCCGAGATGCCCGCGCTTCGCTACGACCATCTGGTGCTCGCGCTCGGCGCCCAGGTCAACTTCTTCGGGGTCGAGGGCGCCGCCGAACACGCCTTCCCGCTGTACACGCTCGCCGATGCCGTGCGTCTCAAGGATCACATCCTGGAGCGGTGGGAGGCGTCCGACCGCGACCCGGCACTGGTGAAGGACGGGGCGCTGAACGTCGTCGTCGTCGGTGGCGGCCCCACCGGCGTCGAGAGCGTGGGCGCGCTCGCCGAGCTCTATCGCAGCAACTTCGCCGAGGACTATCCCAACCTGCCGCAGGACGAGGCGCAGCTCACGCTGGTCGAGGCCGGCCCGACGCTCTTCTCGATGTTCAAGACCGACATCCGCGACTACACGCACAGGGCCCTCGACAAGCGCCGCGTCGATGTGCTCCTCGGCGAGATCGTGGCCTCGGTCGCGCCCACGCGCGTCACCCTGAAGTCGGGCAAGGTCCTGAAGGCGCACACGCTCGTGTGGGGCGCCGGCCTCCAGGCCAATGCGATCGTCGCGGTCGCTCGGCCTCGAGCTGCAGAAGGGCAGCCGCATCCCGGTCGCACCGGATCTCACGGTCGCCGGCCACCCGGAGGTCTCCGCGGTTGGCGACCTCGCCTGGATCACGGACACGAAGACGGGGAAGGTGCTGCCGCAGCTCGGATCGGTCGCACTCCAGGCCGGAGAACAGGCCGGTGAGAACGTCGCCCGCACCCTTGCGGGCAAGGAGACCAAGCCGTTCGACTACAACGACAAGGGCACGATGGCCACGATCGGGCGCGGTGCCGCCGTGATCCAGATGCCGGGCGGCCGAACGATGAAGGGCAAGGCGGCCTCGCTCGCCTGGGGGACGGTGCACCTGGCGCTGCTCTCGACCGGCGAGGACCGGGCGAAGGCGGTCGTGGACTGGACCTGGGCCGGATTCACCCATGAGCGGTCCGCCCGGATCACGGTTCACACACACCGTGACTGACCCCGCGCGGCGGCGCATCACGGGCTCACCCCATATGGACGATGCAGCGGCCCGCCGGGCCGACCTACGTTCCAGGTCGGATCGGTGCCGAAACCGCACTCCGCAGACACACTCCCAACGCCATGAAACACCTGAGAGGTGACCGATGACCCCGACCGCAGCGTCCTCTCGTAAGCCGAGCCGCGGGAAGCGTGCCGCGCCGAAACCGCGCGACAAGAAGACGGCAGACTTCCTGGTGATCTTCGGGATCACCGGCGACCTGGCCAAGGTGATGACGTTCCGGTCGCTCTACCGGCTCGAGCAGCGCGGCATGCTCCACTGCCCCATCGTCGGTGTCGCGGTCGACGACTGGACGATCGACCACCTGCGCGACCACGCCCGCGCGGCGATCAAGGCGACCGGCGAGAAGATCGACGAGAAGGTGTTCGACCGGCTCGCGGGCCGGCTCTCGTACGTCGGTCGGCGACTTCGGCGACCCGGCGACGTACGCGCGGGTCGCGAAGTCGATCAAGGGCGCAAAGCTCCCGGTCTTCTACCTCGAGATCCCGCCCTTCCTGTTCGGCACGGTCGTCAAGGGCCTCAAGGTGGCGGGCCTCACGGACCACGCCCGGGTCGTGGTCGAGAAGCCGTTCGGCCACGATCTCGACTCGGCCCGGGCGCTGGCCGCCGAGCTGCACCAGTACGTCGACGAGTCGCAGCTCTACCGCATCGACCACTTCCTGGGGAAGATGGGGATCGAGGAGCTCCTGTACCTGCGGTTCGCGAACACGATGCTCGAGCCCGTGTGGAACCGCAACTACCTCGAGTGCGTCCAGATCACGATGGCCGAAAGCTTCGGCGTGGACGATCGCGGTCACTTCTACGACCCGGTGGGGGCGCTGCGCGACGTCGTGGTCAACCACCTGATGCAGGTCGTGGCCGCCGCCGCGATGGAGGTGCCCGCCGGGAACGACGCGGACACGCTGAACGGCGCGAAGCTGGCGCTCTTCCGGTCTGTCGAGGCGGCCAACCCGGCCCACTACGTCCGCGGCCAGCACGACGGCTACCGGAAGATCAAGGGCGTCGCGAAGGACTCGACGACCGAGACGTACGCCGCCCTGCGGCTGGATATCGACAACTGGCGCTGGTCGGGCGTCCCCTTCTTCATCCGCACCGGCAAGCTCCTGCCCACGACGCTCACCGAGCTGCGGCTGGTCTTCAAGCATCCACCGCGGCTGGGGTTCAAGCGCGCCCAGGGCCGCGCGCCCGAGCCCGACCAGTTCGTCGTCAAGATGGATCCCACCACCGGCGTGCGGCTCATGGTCGATGCCCACCGGGCGAACGCGCCCGAGCCGGAGGCGATCGAGCTCGACATGGAGTTCGAGCAGGAGGGCGGCGAGGGGCCGACGCCGTACGAGGTGCTGCTCCACGCCGCCATGGTCGGCGAGAACATGCGCTTCACCCGTCAGGACAGCGTCGATGAGACCTGGAGGATCATGCAGCCGCTTCTGAACGACCCGCCTCCCGTCCACCCGTACGCCCCCGGCTCCTGGGGCCCCAAGGCGGCGGACAAGCTCGTGGCCGGCCACGGCCGCTGGCAGGCACCCTGGATCGCGTCATGAGCGCCGCCAAAGCCAAGCCCAAGCGATCGGCCAGGCCCGAGGGCCAGAGCGCGGCGGCACCGTCGCCGTTTCCGCCCATCGCGGAGTACGCATTCCTCTCGGATTGCCACACCGGCGCGCTGGTCGCGCCCGACGGGGCGATCGACTGGCTGTGCGTGCCCTCGTTCGACGCCCCGAGCGTGTTCGGGAGCCTGCTCGATCGCGAGGCCGGGTTCTTCCGTTTCGGGCCGTTCGGGATCAACCACCCGTCGGCGCGGTCCTACGAGCCGGGCACGAACGTGCTTCTGACGACGTGGAAGACCCCCTCCGGCTGGGTGCTCGTGCGGGATGCGCTCACCATGGGCCCGCGCGACCACGAGGACGAGATCACGCCGCACACGCGGCCGCCGGCGGATGACGACGCCGACCACATGCTCATCCGCACCGTCGAGTGCCTGGAGGGCCGGGTCGAGGTGGAGCTCGTGTGCGAGCCCGCCTTCGACTACGGCCGCGTGCCGGCGGAGTGGACCGCCGTCGACGGCGGCCGGCACGCGGCCGACGCCAGCGGGGCCGGGCAGACGATCCGCCTGAGCACGGATCTGGCGCTGGGCATCGAGGGCAACCGCGTGCGCGCCAGGCATCACCTGTCGACCGGCGAGACGGCCTACGTTGCCCTCTCCTGGGCCGAGGGCCACAAGGTGCCCGCGGATCTCGACGAGGCGATGGCGCGCATGGCCGCCACGAACCGCTACTGGCGCGCCTGGCTCAACGCCGCCCGCATCCCCGACCACCGCTTCCGCGACCCGGTGCAGCGGTCGGCGCTCACGATCAAGGGCCTGACCTACATGCCGACCGGCGCAACGGTGGCGGCGCTCACGACGTCGCTGCCCGAGACGCCCGGCGGCGAGCGCAACTGGGACTACCGCTACACCTGGATGCGCGACACGACGTTCACGCTGCAGGCGCTGCATCTGCTCAACCTCGACTGGGAGGCGGACGAGTTCATGCAGTTCGTCGCCGACGTCGAGCCCACCGAGGACGGCTCGCTGCAGATCATGTACGGGATCGACGGTCGCCGGGACCTGACCGAATCGACGCGGGACGACCTGTCGGGATACGCCGGAGCCCGGCCGGTCCGCATCGGCAACGGCGCGTTCGACCAGCGCCAGAACGACGTCTTCGGCGCCGTGCTCGACTCGATCCTGCTGCACACCCGCCGCAGCGAGCGCCTGCCGCGGCGGCTGTGGCCGATCGTGCAGTCGCAGGCCGAGTGCGCCACCCGTGTCTGGCGCGAACCCGACCAGGGCATCTGGGAGGCGCGCGGCAAGCCGCAGCACTACGTCTCGTCCAAGCTCATGTGCTGGGTGGCCATGGACCGCGCCTCCAAGCTGGCCGAGATCCGCGGCGATCCGGGCCTGAAGGAGACGTGGCGGGCGACCGCCGACGAGATCCGCGAGGACATCCTCGGCCACGGCGTCAGCGACCGGGGCTACCTGCGCCAGCACTACGAGACCGACGCGCTGGATGCCTCGACGCTGCTCGCGGCGATCTTCGGGTTCCTGCCCGGTGACGACAAGCGCCTGCGCGCGACCGTGACGACCATCGCAGACGAGCTGACCGAGGACGGCTTCGTCCTGCGCTATCGCACCGACGAGACCGACGACGGCCTCTCCGGCAAGGAGGGGACGTTCCTGATCTGCTCGTTCTGGCTGGTGTCGGCGCTTGCGATCGTCGGCGAGATGCAGCGGGCCCGCGACCTGATGGAACGCCTCCTGCGGGTCGCCTCGCCGCTCGGGCTGTACGCCGAGGAGTTCGACTCCGAGACCGGCCGGCACCTGGGGAACTTCCCGCAGGCCTTCTCCCACCTCGCACTGATGGAGGCGGCAAGCCGCATCATGCTCCCCGAGCTCATGGCGGAGTACTGAGATGGAGACCTACGACGTCATCATCGTGGGCACGCGGGGCCGGCGGCGGCACGCTCGCGCGGCACCTGGCCCCATCCGGTAAGCGCATCCTGGTGCTCGAGCGGGGCGACTGGCTCCCGCGCGAACCCCAGAACTGGCTTGCCCAGGACGTGTTCGTGGACAACCGGTACGTCTCGCCCGACACGTGGTACGACGGGAGCGGAAAGCCGTTCCAGCCCCAGATCCACTACTTCGTCGGCGGGGCGACCAAGCTCTACGGGGCCGCGCTCTACCGGCTCCGCAAGGAGGACTTCGGCGAGCTGCGCCACCACGACGGGATCTCGCCCGCCTGGCCCATCTCCTACGACGAGCTCGAGCCCTACTACACGCAGGCCGAGCATGTGTACGAGGTGCACGGGGCCCACGGCGAGGATCCCACCGAGCCGCCGGCGAGCAAGCAGTATCCGTTCCCGGCCGTCTCGCACGAGCCGCGGATCCAGCAGCTCTCGGACGACCTCGCCGCCGCGGGGTACCACCCCTTCCACGCGCCCTGCGGGATCAGGCTGAACGAGGCGAACATGCCCTACAGCGCCTGCGTGCGGTGCATGAACTGCGACGGCTTCCCGTGCGCCGTGCACGGCAAGTCGGATGCCGAAGTGCTGGGAATCCGGCCGGCCCTCGAGCACGCAAACGTGACGCTGCTCGTGAACGCGACGGCCGAGAAGATCAACACCAACACCGCCGGCACCGCCGTGACCGAGGTGGTCGTGAACCACGATGGTGCGACCGAGACCTTCGCCGGCGGAATCGTCGTCCTCGCCTGCGGCGCGGCGAACACCGCCAAGCTGCTGCTCACGTCGGCGAGCGACAGGCATCCGAACGGCCTCGCGAACGGAAGCGACCAGGTCGGCCGCAACTACATGTTCCACAACAGCCAGGCCGTGCTCGCGCTCTCGCGCGACCCGAACCCGACCGTCTTCCAGAAGACGCTCGGCCTGAACGACTTCTACTTCGGGAGCGACGACTTCGATTACCCGCTCGGCAACATCCAGATGGTCGGCAAGTCGCAGGCGCCGATGTTCCACGGCGAGAAGCCGGCCGAAACGCGGCTGGCGCCGTCGTGGACGCTCGAGAGCATGGCCCTGCATGCCGTCGACTTCTGGCTCTCGACGGAGGACCTGCCCCGGGCCGAGAACCGGGTCACGGTGGACGGCGAGGGCAAGCTCACGCTGCGCTACTCGGCGACCAACGATGTCCCCAAGGAGCGGCTCTACGCGCAGCTCCGGTCGATCCTCGGCAAGCTGAACATGCACTCCGACCATCTGCTCCACCGCTTCGCCTACATGAAGAACGAGATCCCGGTGGCCGGCGTCGCGCACCAGGCGGGCACATGCCGCTTCGGCGCCGACGAGTCCGCATCGGTGCTCAATCGCGACTGCCGCGCCCACGAGCTCGACAATCTCTACGTCGTCGACACGAGCGTCTTCCCGAGCATCGGCGCGGTCAATCCCGCGCTCACCGCGATGGCCAACTCGATGCGCGTCGGCGACCACCTGCTCGAGCGGCTCCGCTAGTCCGGCGCCGCCTCGATCGCGGCGTCGGGCGCCGCGTCGGCGTCGTCGACCTCCTCGCCGTCCTTGGACTTCTTCTTGCGATGGACGAGCTTCTTCGTCTCGGTCCAGCCGATCTCGGTGGAGAGCATGGTCAGGCCAAATGCGACGTTCCACGCCGTGGTGATCAGCGCCTGGCCGACGGTGTAGGCGGTGATGGCGGCCTGGGGCGCGACACCCTTCAGAACGACCGACGCAAGCCCCGTCTGGGCGCCCACCGCGCCCGGAGCGATGGCGACCGTGGACGAGATCGATGCCGCGGCGACGATCAGGAACACGTTCTGGAGCGAGACGGGGATGTGGTAGGCGTACATGAACGTCGCGTTCACCCCCATCCGCGCGACGTACGACACGGCCTCCACCCCCACGACCTGCACCAGGAACTTCCGGGGGGTGCGCAGGATCGCGCCGCCCTCCTTCGCGTTCTCCCACGTCTTGCGGAAGCGGCGGTAGAGGGTGAGGAGCGTCAGGATGATCAGCGCGGTCCCGCCGACGAGGATGATGACCGAGGCCGCCGGGTGGTCGCTGAACCACGAGAAGTGGACGTCGAACGAACCGGACGCGCTCAGGAACAGCCAGGCGTAGACCAACACGCTCACGATCGCGAAGAAGATGTTCTCGACCATCGTCGCCCCGACGAGGCCCGCCACCGTCGCTCCCTCGACGTTGGCCCGGAAGAGCCCCAGCATCGCCACCGTCCCGGCGGACGCGGGCAGGATGGCGTTCAGCCCGTTCCCGCCCGCGTAGTAGCTCATGATCTTCTTGTACCGAACCTCCTTGGCCGGATACGCGGCTGCGAGGATGTTGCGCCAGGCAAGCGCCACGAAGAGCGTCTGGGCGGTCTGAAACGCGATCCCGAGCAGCAGGAAGGGCAGCGAGACCGCGGTCATCGTGTCCCAGAGCTCTTGCAGCCAGCCGATCATGCAGCTGCGAGGATCGAGCGACGGGCCGCCATGCCGCGCAACGTACCATGGCCGGGCGACGGCGATGGCGTCGCTGCGGCGGTGATCAGCCCACTGTCTGGCCCCGCCGCGCAATCAGGCGGCGGGCGACCTCGCGCTGCAGCACGAGTGTGATCGAGGCGCTCAAAACCAGCATGGCGACGTTGGCGCCGAGCACCGCGAGGGCGCCCTCGGCATGCCCGAGATCGCCCAGCCCCGCCGCAACGCCGAGGTACGCCGCCGCCGGAATGGTGGTCACCGAGATCGCCACCCCGACACCCGAGCTGGCGCGCGTCTCGAGCGCCAGCATGCCGGCGACCCCCGCCGCCAGGGCGACCACAAGCGTCTCGTCGCTCACCGTGGTGAGGCCGCCGAGTCCGGGCGAGGCGATGTTGAATCCGGACGGGATCAGGCCGAACCGATTCTGGGCGTACGTGAAGATCGCCGCCGCCGCGCTGGTGAGCGCCATCCCCACGATGAGCGTGAGGAAGGCTCGCCCGGCGAGCCGTCTGTTCAGTCCCACCAGGCCGACGGCAATCGCGGTGATGGGCAGCAGGTCCGGGCTGACGGCCATGGCGCCGACGATCAGGATGCCGTTACGATCGAGCACCCCGTAGCATCCGATCACGCCCGCCACGAACATGATGGCCATGTACCGGGCGACCGGCCTCGCATTGAGGCCGGCCATGCCGAGGACGTCCTCCCAGATGAGACTCGTCTCCGGGTGGGCGACACGGCCGACGACTTCGGCGCGGGTCAGCGTGATATCGGCGTCCGCCACCCCCAGTGTCCGGAGCTCCGCAAGGATCTCGTCGACGCTGTGCGGCCGCACCGCGGCGACCACGACCGCTTGCCCCGCCCGCGTGGCGGCGATCAGCCTCACCCGGCTGACCCCGTCGACCGCGTCGAGCCTCGCGGCGACCGTGGCCATTGCCGCAGCCTCACCGAAGACCTCGAGGTTGATCACAGGCGCAGACCTCCCCGGGCGGCGGCGTCAACGGCCGACGGGAATCACCCTCTCAGTCGCTCCACTCGCCCGTCGCCCCGGCGGTGAGGCCGTAGATGATCAGGATGTTGAGCGTCACTCCCAGCACGGCTGCTCCGGGCTCCGAGAAGATCATGAAGAACCACAGCGTCGTCCCGATGAAGCCCAGAAGCACGCCGATGTAGTTCCCGATCATCTGGCCGCCGAGTGACGCGAACCCGGCGATCAGCTGCAGCACTCCCCAGATGATGAAGGCCCAGCCCCAGAAGTTGAGGTTGGAGTACACGATGTGGTGCGTGAAGTACTGGTGGCGCTCGAGCAGTGCGAACCCGTCGACGACGTTGAACGCGCCGACGACGATCAGCAGGATTCCGGCGAACTTCACCCAGCCCGTCGGGCGGCCGACCGCCCCTCTCGTCTCATCGATGCTGGCCACGCGTCTCCTCTCGGTAGCGTGCAAAAATCAGCGCCTGCGGCGCCACCGTAGACGGCCGTACCCACCCCGGCATCACCCCGAAAGGATGGTTCGAAGCGACGTCGCATCACCCGATGCGGATGAGGCCTCCGGCCGCATCGCCGGACCACTATTCCCGAAGGACGCAATGCCCGAAGATCTGAACATCGAGGTCGCGCACTCGATTCACGAGCGCGCCCAGGAGGAGGGCGGCCAGGAGGCCGGGCAGGAGCATGGACACCGGCACGAGCGGATGCTCGAAATCGTCGAGGCTGTCCTGCTCGCAATCGTCGCCGTCGCCACCGCCTGGAGCGGCTACCAGGCCGCCAAGTGGGACGGCGTGAACGCGCGCGACTACGCGATTGCGTCCAAACTCCGGGCCCAGGCCAACCAGGATTGGACGCTCGGCGGCCAGCAGCGGCTCTTCGACTCCAACACGTTCTACGCCTGGCTGCAGGCGAAAACGGATGGCAACACGCAGCTTGCGACCCTGTATGCACGCCGGTTCAGCCCCGAGTACAAGATCGCGTTCGTCGCATGGGTCGCGGCCGGCGGTCTCACAAAGGCGTCCGTTCCGCCGGGCCCGAGCTTCATGCCCCAGTACCACAATCACAAATGGGAAGAGGCGGCGCGGCTGGAGCGCAAGGCGACCGCGACCTTCGACCTGGGGACGGCGGCGCGGGATCACGGCGACGACTACGTACGCGACACGGTCCTGTTCGCCACCGTGCTCTTCCTGGTGGCGGTCGGGCAGCGGTTCAAGACCCGGGGACCGCGAATGGGACTGCTCGGGATCAGCCTGGTCCTGCTCGTGGCCGCGCTCTACTTCATCGCGACCTATCCGGCCGCCTAACCTCACGGCGCCCCGTTAGGCTCGCCGGTATGAGCGACTACGGCCACGACCTCGAGTTCGGCGTGTTCATCACTCCCGCGAGCCAGGACGCCGCGGAGGTGGTTGCGCTGGCGACGCTGGCCGATCGCGCGGGGCTCGACCTTGTGACGTTTCAGGACCACCCCTATCAGGCCCGCTTCCTTGACGCGTGGACGCTGCTGTCGTTCGTCGCCGCTCGGACGAGCCGCGTGCGCCTCAGCGCCAACGTCCTCAACCTCCCGCTGCGCAACCCGGCGGTCGTGGCCCGGGCGGTTGCGAGCCTCGACATCCTGAGCGGAGGCCGCGCCGAGCTCGGGATCGGTGCCGGCGCGTTCTGGGATGGGATCGACGCGATGGGCGGGCCGCGCCTGACCGCAGGCCAGAGCGTGGATGCGCTCGAAGAGGCCATCGACGTGATCCGGGCGCTGTGGGACGCCGGGCAGACGGGACCGGCATCGGTGGAGGGTTCCCACCACCACCTCCACGGGGCGGCCCGTGGGCCGGCGCCACTGCATGACATCGCTATCTGGATCGGCGCATACAAACCGCGCATGCTGCGCCTGACCGGACGGAGGGCCGGCGGATGGCTCCCGAGCCTCGCCTATCTCAAGCCCGGCGACCTCGAGGCCGGGAACAGCGCGATCGACGAGGCCGCCGTGGACGCCGGGCGGCATCCGTCCGACATCCGCAGGCTCCTGAACGTGCCCGGCACGCTCGCACCCGAGGAACTGGCGCGGCTCGCCCTCGAGGACGGGATCGGGACATTCATCCTGATGGCCGATGCCGCCGACGCCGTGCAGAGCGTGGGCGGCCGAGATCGCCCCCGCGGTGCGGGAGCTCGTCGCGGCGGCGCGTTCGGGCTCCGAGGCGCCGGTCGCCGCGGCCACCGCTTCTCTCGCCGGGGATGAGACGGAGTACGACCGGCTGGGTGTGACCCCGACGCCGGACGACGGGCGTGCGCCTCAGCGCGGCGGAGATCTGGGACGAGTCGACGCGCCCGCATCGCCCCGAGTCCGGCCCCGACGTGACCTACACCCGCCGGGGCCGGCTCGTCGGCCAGCACCTCGTGGACGTCCACGACATGCTGCGCACGGAGCTGACCGAGCTCCGCGAGATCCTGGCGCAGGTTCGCGACGGCGCTCGTGAGCGCCGGCAATGCCCGATCGGCGCTCAACGAGATGGCGCTGCGCCAGAACGACTGGACGCTCGGAGCGTTCTGCGCCCGCTACTGCGGCGTGGTTGCCCAACATCACGGCCTCGAGGACGACGCGGTGTTCCCGCATCTCGTCCGGAGCGACCGCAGGCTCGAACCGGTGATCCAGAGGCTCGAGGACGAGCACCTCGTCATCCACGACGCCATCCAGGCGGTCGACCACGCCCTGGTCGATCACATCAATCACCCCGACGACTACACACCGATCCAGTCGGCGATCGACGCCCTGACCGACTCGCTGCTCTCGCACCTCTCCTACGAGGAGCACGAGATCGTCGAGCCGCTCGCCCGGCTCGGCTTCTACCCCGGGCAGGTCTGACCGGAGCTCACCGGTTTACTCGGCCGCGTGGTGCGGGAGCGCCTTCAGATGGGGCAGCGGTGAGGGCACGAGCCAGAGCGCGCTGAGTGCGCCCCCGATCGGTGGCGATCCAGAGCGTGGTGTGGATCCCAACCACGTCTGCGGCCAGCCCGGCGGCGAGTGCCCCGAGCGGCCGCACGCCGTAGTTGACGATCGTGTAGGCGCCCTGGACGCGTGCCCGCAGCCGGCCCGGGACGAGCGCGGCGTTGATGGATCCGGCCGTGATGTCGAGAATCATGACCCCAATGCCGGATCCGAACTCGGCCAGGAAGAGCATCGCGATCACCAGTGCGTGCGACGCCGCCCGCGAGCGGGACGAGGATCAGCGGCACGGGGAAGAGCACGGATCCCAGGATGAAGCTCGGACCGACGCCGATGCGGTCGGTGAGCCTGCGGGCGACGACGGCTCCCAGCATGCCGCCGAGGGCTCCCAGGCCGAGGACGACTCCGAGCGTCCCTGCGGGGACATGCAGCGTGCGGACGGCGTAGAGCAGGAACAGCGCGAAGAACGCGAAGTTGAAGAAGTTGACTGTGGCGGTTGAGCGCGAGCTCGTAGAAGAGGATCGGCGTCTGCCGGATAAAGCGGATGCCCGCCGTCAGGTGCCCCGGCTCGGGCGGCTGCGGGTTCCGGCTCGGTGGGCGAGATGCGGCTGAGGAACCCCGCGGAAGCCAGGAACGAGGCGGCGTCGACGAGCAGGGCCGCGGGCGCCGAGACGGCCTGCGTGAGGATGCCGCCGAGGCTCGGCCCCGCCATGAAGGAGGCGGCCCGGCTGCCGTAGACGAGCGAGTTCGCGGCCAGGTAGTCGTCGCGCCGAACGACGCACACGAACAGGGTGCTGTCGGAGACCTGGAAGAAGACGCTCAAGCTGCCGGCGGCAAACGCCACCAGGTAGAGCTGCGCCATGCTGAGCGCCCCCAGGACGGCCGCCACGGGCACGCTGGCCAGCAGCAGCGCGCGGCCGATGTCGGCGGTGATCATGATCCACCGCCGCCGGCCCCAGCGGTCGGCCAGGGCGCCGGCGTGCAGCGCCAGGATCAGGTTCGGCGCCCACACAAGCGCGGTCAGCACGCCCATCTGCCCCGGCGACGCGTGGAGGGTGATCACGCCGACGAGCGGCAGCGCGATGCCGCTGATCTGATCGCCCAGCATCGAGATGCTCTGCGCGAACCAGTAGAGGCGAAACACGCGCTGGCGCAGGAGCGGCGGCACGCCGTGACGTTAGTGCTCCCGGCTGGATGGGTTGCTCAGGCGGCCGGGCTGGGGCTCCGCCGGCGCGTCGCCATCCCGGCCAGGGCGAGGGCCGCCAACACCATGACCACGGCGCCGTACTCCCGCGCCGTCGTCAGCACTCCGACGTGCGTCACGAGGACACCGGCGACGACGGCCGGCAGGCCCATGGCGAGGAAGCACAGAACGTAGGTCGTCGAGAGCACGCCCGCGCGCTGGTGCAGTGCGGCAAACGGAAGCACCGTCCGCAGCCCGCCCTGGAACCCGGCGCCAAAGCCCACTCCGGCGAGCGCGGTGCCGGTGAAGAAGGCGATCGCCGAGCGGTGATCGATGGCGAGCAGCGTGGCGCCAACGCCGGCGATCAGCGCGACGGTGCCGAGCAGCATCACCGTCTGGGGCGGGGTTGAGCGGCTGAGCAGCACCGTGAGGCCGCCGCTTCCCGCCAGGGCGAAGACCGCGAGCCCGCCGAGCACGACCGAGTGCGAGCCGACCACGAGCCCGGCCAGCGTGGGCCCAAGAGACAGGTAGAAGCCGGCGAGCGCCCATGCCGCGACCAGCACCGGCGCGGCCAGCAGGAATGGGCCCCGCGCGCCCGGCGGGAGGCTGACCTCGGGCCTGAGCGATGCCAGTGCGCCGGGCCTCGGTGTCGCGGTCTCGGCCATCAGGATGATCCCGACCGCCTGCGTGAGCAGAACGCTGAAGATAACCAGATAGACCAGGTGGGTGGGCGCGGGCAGGTACTGAACGAGCACGCTCGAGACCAGCGCGCCGGTGGCGGTTCCGAGGACCGGCGCAACACCGTTTGCGATCGTGCCCCTCGTCTTCTGGAGGTCGATCAGCCCGGCGCCCAGCGCGCCGATGGCGGCCCCGGTCGCGAGGCCCTGCACGATGCGGGCCACGAGCAGCGCGGGCACGCCGCCCGCCGTCGCGAACACCAGCATCGCCGCCGCCTGGATGACGATCGCGGCGAGCAGCACGGGCCGGCGGCCGACGTGGTCGGAGAGCGAGCCGACGGTCAGGAGGGACGTCAGCACCGCGAGGGCATAGACGCCGAAGACCACCGTCACGGTGATCGGCGAGAACCCCCACGTCGCCTCGTAGATCGCGTAGAGCGGGGTCGGGGCGCTGGACGAAGCCAGGAACAGCACCAGGATCGAGACCTGCAGCGCGAAGGCGACGCGCGCCGGGAGGATGCCGGCCCGTACCTGGGTGAGCGGGTTGCGCAGGGTGAGCGTGGTCACGACACGTCTTTCGTTCGTCGACATACAGACAGGTCTGTTCTGGACACTAACAGACCTGTCTGTTATCGTCAAAGTATGTCCACCAACCTCACAGACCGACCCTCCGCCCGAGAGCGGCTGCTGACAGCCGCCGACGAACTGTTCTACGCCGAGGGAGTGCACACCGTCGGGATCGACCGCGTGATCGAGCATGCCGACGTTTCCAAGGCCTCCCTGTACAAGATCTTCGGCAGCAAGGACGAGCTGATCCGGGCGTACCTCACCGCCCGCCAGGCGGCTCGCCGCGAGCGCCTGACGGCCGAGCTCGCCCGCTACGACACGCCTCGCGAGCGCCTCCTCGGCGTCTTCGACGTGCTGGGCGAGCTCTTCCTCGAGCCCGGCTTCCATGGCTGTCCGTTCGTGAACGCCAGCGCCGAGGCGCGGCCCGACAGCGCCGCCGTTCAGGCGTCCGACGCGGCCCGCGCCTGGCGGCGCTCGTTTCTGCTCGAGCTGTCAGCCGATGCCGGAGCCGCCGACCCGCAGAGCCTCGCCGATCAGCTGATGCTGCTCTACGACGGCGCGCATGTCGGCGCCGGGATGGACCGCGACCCGGGCGCGGCGGGCACCGCACGCACGGTTGCGGCCGTGCTGCTCGACGCGGCGACGAGCGCCTAGCGCTCCCGCGCGCGCAGCTCGTACTTCTTGATCTTGCCGGTCGACGTCTTCGGGAGCTCGCCGAACTCGACCGCATCCGGCGCCTTGAATCCCGGCCAGCGTCTCGCGCGAGAAGGCGATCAGCTCGGCCTCGGTGACGGTCGCCCCGGCCCGCAGCGTCACGAACGCCTTCGGCCGCTCGCCCCACTTCTCGTCGGGGATCGCCACCACCGCGGCCTCGAGCACGTCGGGATGCCGCACGAGCGCGCGCTCCACCTCGATCGTCGAGATGTTCTCGCCGCCCGAGATGATGATGTCCTTGGCGCGGTCGCGCAGCTCGACGTAGCCATCCGGGTGCATCACGCCGAGATCGCCGGAATGGAACCAGCCGCCGCGAAACGCCTCGGCGGTGGCGGCCGCGTCGTCGAAGTAGCCCTTCATCACGTTGTTGCCCCGCATCACCACCTCGCCCATCGTCTCGCCGTCCGCCGGCACGTCGACCATGTCGGCGTCCACCACGCGCACCGGATCGGCGGTCACCAGGGCGAGACCCTGGCGGGCCTTGAGCCGCGACACGGTCGGCGACGTCGAGGCCGTCCCAGTCGGGATTCCACTCGCAGATCGTGATCGGGCCGTACGTCTCGGTCAGGCCGTACACGTGGTTGATCGCAAACCCCAGCGCCTCGGTGCGCTCGATCACGGCGGGCGGCGGCGGAGCCCCGGCGGTCGTGACGAGCACGGGCCGCTCGAGCACATGCGCGGCCGGGTCGGCGGTGAGCATGACAAGGACGGTCGGGGCGCCGTTCAGATGCGTCACGCCCTCGTCCTGCGATCAGCTTCCAGACCAGCGGAGGATCGACCCTGCGCAGGCAGACGTGGCGTCGCGCCGAGGGCGGTCACGGCCCAGGTGAAGCACCAGCCGTTGCAGTGGAACATGGGCAGCGTCCACAGGTACACCGAGCGCGAGTCCAGGCGCGAGTGAGCGGCCTCGGCGAGCGCGTTCAGGTACGCGCCGCGATACGTGTACATGACGCCCTTCGGACGTCCGGTCGTCCCGCTCGTGTAGTTGATGCTGATCGTGTCGTCCTCGGACTCGACCCGGTCCTCAGGCTCACCGCCGGGGGCCGCCGCCAGAAACTCCTCGTACTCGCCGCCCTCGCCGCAGACGATGAGCCGCTCGAGCGATGCGCCGTCGACGAGGTGGGCCAGCGTCCGGTCGACCACGAGCATGCGCGCGCCGGAGTGGCCGAGGATGTAGGCGATCTCGTCCGATGTCAGGCGGGTGTTGATGGCGACCAGCACGGCGCCGGCGGCGGGCACGCCGTAGTGGGCCTCGAGCAGCTCCGTGGTGTTGAGCGCGAGAAACGCCACGCGGTCGCCGCGCTCGATGCCGGCGGCCTGGAGGGCGACGGCAAGGCGCCGGGCCCGCTCTCGCAACTCTGACCAGGTGAGGCGGCGCTCTCCGTCGACCACGGCCACCCGATCCGGGAAGGCGGAGGCGCTGCGCTCGAGGAACGAGAGCGGCGTCAGCCGCGACAGATGTACGCTCGCCGGCACTCGCGCTAGCGTACTCCGCCGGTGTAGCGTGCGCGGTATGGCGAGCCCGCTGATCCCGGCCGCGATTCCGACCAGCCTGGTGGGGTCATACGCCCAGCCCGACTGGCTGATCGACCGCGAGCGCCTGCTCCACCGGTTTCCCCCGCGCGTGCGCGCGACGGAGCTCTGGCGGGTCGACCCGCAGTATCTCGAGCAGGCCCAGGACGATGCGACGCTGCTTGCGATCCGCGACCAGGAGCGGGCCGGGCTCGACATCATCACCGACGGCGAGGCCCGGCGCGAGAGCTACTCCAACCGGTTCGCAACGGCCCTCGCCGGCGTCGACATCGACAACCCCGGCATCGCCCTCGACCGCAGCGGCGAGCCGAACCCGGTGCCGCGCGTCGTCGGGCCGATCGAGCGCAGGCACCCGGTGCAGGTGCGCGACGTGCGCTTCCTGCGTTCGAACACGAGCCGTGCGATCAAGATCACCGTGCCCGGCCCATTCACGATGTCCCAGCAGGCGCAGAACGACGCCTACGAGAGCGAGGCCGAGCTCGCGCTGGCCTACGCCGGGGCGGTGCACGACGAGATCGTCGATCTGTTCGCCGCCGGGGCGGACATCGTCCAGATCGACGAGCCGTACATGCAGGCCCGGCCCGAGAAGGCGCGGGAGTTCGGAGTCGCGGCGCTCGAGCGAGCCCTCGCCGGCGTCACCGGCACGACCGCCGTGCATATCTGCTTCGGATACGCCGCCATCATCCACGGGCGGCCGTCGGCCTACTCGTTCCTGCCGGAGCTCGCGGCATGCCCGTGCGACCAGATCTCGATCGAGACCGCCCAGTCGGGGATCGACACGGCTGTCCTCGAGACGCTACCGGACAAGCGCATCATCCTCGGCGTGATCGATCTCGAAGACCTCACGGTGGAGTCGCCCGAGACGGTTGCGGGACGCATCCGCCGGGCACTGCCGCAAAAGCGGCCGGACGAGCTGATCGCCGCCCCCGACTGCGGTATGAAGTACCTCCCCCGGGATGTTGCATACGGCAAGCTCGAGTCACTGGTCGCCGGCGCGGCGATGGTCAGGGGTGGTTAGCGAGCCGGTCGCCACATCGTCGTGACCGGCGCGCCGTTTGGTAACGTCACACACCCGCGTCGCTCGAAGCCGTAGCGTATGTACCGCGCGTCGTTTCGGGGATTGGTCGACTCCAGATAGGCGGGCAGGTGCTCGCCGTCGATGGACTCCAGGCAGGCGCCGAGCAATCCCATGCCGAGACCGCGGCCGCGATGATCGCGGTGGGTCGCGAGCAGGCTCAGGTAGTGATGCGGCTCGTCGTGGGGGTGTGCAGCGTCGAGCCGGTCGAAGACGTCGACCACCACCCGCGATTGCTCCGGGCCGACCAGCTCGGGGAGCAGGGCGGCGAGGCCGGCCTCCTGCTCGGGCGTCATCTCGGCCTCCCCGGGCGGGATCCAGACGGCCGCGGCCTCGCAATCCGGAGTGACGTACGTGGCGGGGAAGCGCAGCGCCGCGTCGATGCAGAACCGCCAGAACGGCGTGGACAGCTCCGGGCGGCCGGCGACACCGGGAAACGAATACTCACCCCACACCGGATCGGTGGCGAAGGCGGTCGCCATCGCGGCGGTCACGGCGTCGACGTCGGCGGCGGAGGCGAGCCGGCATTCTGTCATGAGCGCCTGAACGGGCCCTTCCGCCCCTTCCGCCGCTGCATGTCCATCTCGACTCCGTCGAGCAGTCGCTCGAGGCCGCGCTCGAAGCGCCCCGGGCGAAACGCCTCGGCGGTCAGCCGTTCCCAGTTGGCCCGGATGTCACCCTCGCCGACCAGGTCGCGGGTGTGCGGGAATTCGCCGGTCTCGAGCCGGGACTCCACGTAGTCGAGCAGTGACGCGAACGCATCGCGGCCGACGCCGTCGTCGTCGTAGAGTGAGGAGCGGACCGCGCCGTCGTGGATACATGACCCGAGGACGTAGTCGTCGACCATGCCAATCACCTCGAGGCGCGCCACGGGCTCGATGCCCATCCCCGCCACGGCTGCGAGCGACTGTTCGACATGCTTCATCGCGTTGGGTCCGAACCGCTCGCCACGTAGCGCTTCGATCGCCCACGGATGCCGCGCCCACGCGGCCCGCGTGCGGCTGGGCGATCGCCGTCAGCGCCTCGCGCCAGCCGCTGGGGAGCTCGCCGTCGGGCACGAGCAGCTCGCCCATGAGCGCGTCGTCCATGAGCGTCGAGGAGGTCGTCCTTGGTGCGGAGGTAGTGGTAGAGCGACATCGTCCCGGCGCCGAGCTCGCGGGCGAGGTTCCGCATCGAGACGGCGTCGAACCCGTCGCGGTCGGCGATGGCGAGCGCCGCGGCCGCGATCTCGTCGCGCGTGTAGCGCGGCCGGCGGGCGCCGGGCTCGGGCCGCGCCCAGATCGGCCCCGGCTCGGCCGATCGCGCCGTCTGGGACGCTCCCTTGACATCGCGTACAGTGTACTGCTAATCTGGACGTACGATGTACGGACAAGACGTACCCGGTACGAACAGCTCGGCCGGCGTGTTCGCCGAGGGGCTCGGCAAGCAGTTCGGCGACCTGTGGGCGCTCGCGACGTCGACCTCCACGTTCCCGCCGGGTCGATCCTCGGCCTGCTCGGCCACAACGGCGCCGGCAAGACGACGGCGATCCGGATCCTCACCACCCTCGCCCAGCCGACGACCGGGCGCGCCCGGGTGGCCGGGCTCGACGTCGTCGCCGACGCCGCGCGGGTGCGCACCCAGATCGGGCTCGCAGGCCAGAGCGCGACGCGTCGACGGCCTGCTGACGGCGCGGGCGAACCTCGAGATGATCGGGCGCCTCTACCACCTTCCCCGCGCGGTGGCCCGGCGGCGGGCGGACGAGCTGCTCGAGCGGCTCGACATCGCCGACGCCGCCGACCGGCTCGTGCGCACGTTCTCGGGCGGGATGCGGCGGCGGCTCGACCTCGCGGCCAGCCTCGTCGCGTCGCCCCCGGTGCTCTTCCTCGACGAGCCCACCACCGGCCTCGACCCGCGCGGCCGCAACGACCTGTGGGAGTTCCTGCGCGAGCTCGTCGCGCGACGGCGCCACCCTCGTGCTGACCACCCAGTACCTCGAGGAGGCCGACCGGCTCGCCGACGACATCGTGCGTGCTCGACCACGGCCGCGTCGTGGCCGCCGGCTCGCCCGCTCAGCTGAAGGCGCGGATCGGCGGCGACGCGCATCGCCGTGACCGTCGCGGCCCAGGCGGAGCTCGCGCGCGGCCGCGGCCGCGGTCGCGCCGTTCGCCGACGCGGCGCCGATCGACGATGCGGACAAGCTGCGGGTCACGATCCCGGTTCGCCCGGGCACACGGCTGATCGAGGTCGTGCGCGCGCTCGACGCGGCCGGGGTCGACGCGGTCGACGTGCAGCGCCGCGAGGCCACGCTCGACGACGTCTTCCTCACGCTCACCGACGGCCCGCCCGCCGAGAGGTGGCGCGCGTGACCGCGGTCGCCGTCCCCGCCAACCCGAGCCGCGCGACGCGGCTGCGCTGGCTCGTCTCCGACAGCCTCGATCCTGGCGCGGCGCAATCTCGAGCACGTGCGCCAGATCCCCGAGAAGCTGATCGACGTGACCCTGCAGCCGCTGATGTTCGTGCTGCTCTTCGCCTACGTCTTCGGCGGCGTGATCCACGTCCCGGGCGGGAGCTACCGCGAATACCTGATCGGCGGCGTCCTGGTGCAGACGATCGCCTTCGGGATCATGGGCCCCGCGACGTCGATCGCGACCGACCTGAACGAGGGCATCGTCGACCGGTTCCGCTCGCTGCCGATGTCCCGCTCGGCCTTCCTGCTCGGCCACCTGACGCGGAGCTCGCCGCCGCCTCGCTGGGCCTCGTGGTGATGATCCTGAGCGGCCTGATCGTCGGCTGGCGGATCAACTCCGACCCGCCGCACGCGATCGGAGGGCTTCGCGCTCTTGCTGCTGTTCGCATCGGCGATCCTGTGGATCGGCACCGTCGTCGGCCTGACGGTGCGCTCGCCGGACGCGGTCGCCGGGGTCGTCTTCACGGTGGTCTTCCCGCTGACCTTCCTCTCGAGCGCGTTCGTGCCGCTCGCCGGCCTGCCGACGTGGCTGCGCACCTTGGCCGAGTGGAACCCCATCAGCGCCGTCGTCGCCGCCGACGCGCACGCTCTTCGGGAACCCGACCGCGCTTCCCGGCCAACCCCGCCTGGCCGCTCCAGCACCCGGTGGTCGCATCGGTCATCTGGTGCCTCGGGCTGCTCGCGATCGCCGTGCCTCTGGCGATCCGGCGCTACCGCGCCCGCACCTCAAACTGAGCCGCCTAGAACGGCCCGCGGCGGCCACGGCCGCCGCCGCGCATGCCGCCCATCCCGCGGCGCATGAAGATTCGCAGCCCCATCACGGCCACGACGATCACGATGCCGAGCGTGCCGTGGGCGCCGTGGAGAAACATGCACCCATCGTACTCCTCGCCCTGTCACGCGGCCTCGCGCAGTGGTCGCGCGCCTCCATGACGGCCGCCGGGCGGGAAACTCATCGGCAGTGGTCGGCGGGGTGCGGCGGCGGCACGTCGAGTGCCGGGTTCCTGTCGAAGAAGCCGACCGGGCGCAGCTGAAAGCCGCAGCGCACGACCGGCATCACCGGCCAGTCCTCGAGCCGCGGGAAGTGGTGGGCGCCGAACACGTACCAGAGCACCAGATCCTCGTCGACCAGGTTGCGGTCGGCGGCCGTCCACCGCGGCAGGCCGTCGCCGCCGGCCGCCTGGTTGGGGTACTCGCCGGCCGGGTAGCGCTCGTCGGGCCGGTACGGCGTCACCCACACGTGGTGGTCGAGGAAGCGCGCGCGCTCGCGCACCTCCGAGTCGGGCTGCTGCATCGGGCGCACGTTCTCGCCCGGGATGAGCTCGTAGGCGACCGGGTCGCCGATGCGGTTTCGCCGGCCCGGGTTCTCGACCCGGAACCGGCGGGCCGTGTCGGGTGAGACCGAGCGGCGGGCCTGCGACTCGCGCTCGTAGGTGAGCCGCTGCGGGCGAAACGCGGTGCCGTCGGGGTTGCCGTCGCCCCAGGGCTCGCACACGGCCTCGACGTCGCAGGCGACGTTCGCCGTGCCCATCGATGTCGAGATCGAGCCGGGCGCAGAAGAAGTGCTGGTGGTGCGACGTGACGATCCCGTCGCCCAGCGGCAGCGAGTACGGCGAGCGCGACTCCGACACCCAGCCGGCGGTGTGCAGGATCCCGGTCAGCTTGGCCTCGAACTCGATCGAGGCGTCCTGGTGGAGGTACCAGAAGAAGCCGTACTCGTAGTTGCCCACCGTCGCGATCGACGAGATCACGAGCCGGCGGGCACGGGCGCGGTCGACCCGGCCGGAGTGGTCGTCGGTGTGCTTCCAGAGCAGGTTCTGATCCTCCTCGTGGATGCAGATCGCGTTCGTGATCGTGCGCGGCTCGCCCGTCCAGGTGGTGCTGACGCCGTCCAGGTAGGCGACCTCGCCCAGGCAGTCGCAGCCGAGCTCGAGCGAGTTGGTCAGCGGCCCCATGCCGTACTCGCCGGTGTCGAACACGTTCTTGAAGTGGACGGTCGGGTTGGGATCGCCGTAGGGGATCACGAGCTCGGCGATCGAGGCGCGGTGGCAGATCGCGCGGCGCTCGCCGGCGTCGGTGTAGCCGATGTCGTTCAGGGTCAGCCCCTCGCGGGGATGGAACCCGATGTGGACGTCCCAGCCCTGCCACCGCAGCCGGCGGCCCTCGAGCACGAAGCTCGCACCCTCGGGCTGCGTGATCTCGATCGGCCGCACATCGGTGCGATACGGGCGGCCGCCGCCGTTGCGGTAGTCGCCGCCCTCGCCCGACGGCGGCGGCGTGCCCGGCGCGTGGTCGTCCACCCGCACCACCCGCATGTCGTGCAGATCGACCACGGCCACCAGGCCGTACAGCGGGCGCGAGTACGGGTTGTCACCGGTGTCGTCACGGCGCAGCCACGAGATCGCGCGGGCCAGCCGCGCCGGACCGCGGCTCGAACGCCCCGCTCGACCATGCCTCGACGTGCACGTCCGCCGGGTCGATGCCCGCGGGCGCGCACCGCCTCGATGTAGCGCGGGTCGGCCCGGACGGCGGCCGCCACGGCCACGAACTCGTCGATGTGGATGGCCGGCTGCACGCCCTCGGGCAGATCGGCGGCCGACACCAGCCGGTCGCCGTCGAGGGCGACGACCACCTCGACGCCGCGGCCGCGGCCGTTGTCGAGGAGGACGCAGAACGCCTCTCGAGCCGGCGGCCGCGCCGCCCTCGCTGCCAGGCGGCGTAGTCGGCCTTGGCCGGCTCGCGCAGCTCGACCGACACCACCCGCAGCCGGTCGGAAAGGCCCGGAGCGGCGAGCGCGGCCGCAACGGCGCGGGTGATCTCGTCTGCCGAGAGCGGGTCGAGCGGGATGCGGGCTACTCATCGCCCGGGACACCGTAGCTGGGCGCGCTGCGCGGGTCGAGCGCGCGGGTGACGTAGTCGGAGGCCAGCGGCTGCCAGCGCTCGCAGGAGCGCCGCGAGCTCCTCGACCGGGTCGGCGTCGGTCCAGTCGACGCGCAGGTCGGTGACCGGCCAGGACACGGCGTCGACCACGATCACCCCGGCCGAGTGGACATCGCCCTCCTCGCCGCCCGCGTCGCGTCCGGCCCGAAGGGCGTGCAGCAGCCGGTCGGCCAGATCGGCCGCCGGGTCGTCGCGCAAACGCGGCCGCCATCGCGGCCGGCGCCGCCGCGTCGGCCAGCAGGTTGCCGGCCGCCGCGCAGTCGGCGCCCGGTGCAGTCGGCGTGCGTCCCCAGCGTCTGCTCGCCCGAGAACGACGCCGTGCGGCCGAAGGCGTCGACGACGGTCAGCTGGCGGTAGCTCGATGTGCGCGGCGGCGGCGGTGACCGCCGCCATGGCGTCGGGCGCCGACGCGCCGGCCGCGATGCGGTCGAGCAGCGCATCGCCGAGCGACGGGATCGGTCACGTTCTGCGAGCAGGCCGCACCCAGCCGCGCCCGGGCGCGGGCGCAGCGAGCGGCGACGGCCGGGCTCGACGACATCACGATCGCTCCCAGCATGCCGGTGCGGGCGCAGCACCCGACCAGCGACAGCGTCACGGACGCACCGCGATCACGGTCACCTCGACCACCCACTCCGGCCGCGCCAGCGCCTGGACGACGAGGCCGGTGAAGACCGGATACACGCCGGCCAGGCGCTCGCCGAGCACCTGGTAGACCGGTTCGCGGTACCGGATGTCGGTCAGGTAGACGTGGCACGAGACGATGTGCTCGAGCGCCGCGCCGCACTCGCCGCAGCAGCAGCTCGACGTTGTCCATCGCCCTCCGCGCCTGGCCCGCCGGATCGCCGATCGCGACGTTCTCGCGCGTCTCGAGATCCTGCGCCACCTGCCCGCGCAGGTAGATCGTGTTCCCCGCGATCACCGCCTGGGACAGGTCGTTTCCGAGCCTCTGCTCGGGATAGGTGTCGCGGGTGTTGAACGGGCGCACGCGCACGTGCCCGCCGCACGGTGATCGGCTCGCCGGGCTCATCCGCCGCCTCCCAGCGGTTCCTCGAGCCCGGCGTAGCGGCGCACGAGATCGGCCGGGCCGGAGAAGTCGTAGTTGTTGTACACGGCGAGCAGGTGGGCGAATGCGGGCGACTGGGCGAAGAGCTGGAACGTCAGGCGATGGCCGGCGTAGTCGGAGTTGAGCAGATCGCGCGCGAACGCGAAGAGCCGGCGGCGGTCATCGGCGCCGAACCGGCCGACCCGATAGTACTTCTGCAGCAGCGGGCCGATCTCGGGCGATGCGAACGAGGCCGCGTCCGGGGTCACGCACAGCTGGCCGCCGCACAGGTCGCGGGTCAGGTGCACCATCGCCGGGAGGCCCGAGCAGGCCACGACGCGCCCGGTCGAGAGCAGCGCCTGGTTTGGCATCAGAAGGCCGCCCGGGCTGACCTCGGCCAGCTCGATGGCGGCGGTCAGGTGGGCGTTGATGCTCTCGCGGTAGCAGGCCAGCTCGGCCAGCTTCTCGCGCACGCCCTGGTGCATCTTGATGCCGGTCTGGGTCGCGTTCGAGTACGCGGTGCCGACCAGGAGGTCGGCGAAGCCGCAGGTGCCGCTGCACGAACGGGAACATGCTGTAGCGGTGCAGGGTGGTGCGGATGAACGCCGCCGCCCGGGTGTGCCGGTTGAAGAACACGTTCTCCCACGGGATCTCGACGTCGTCGAACACGATCATCGTGTCGATCTCGTCGAACCGGTTCGAGAGCGGGTAGTCGGCGTCCGGGCGGCGCTCGCCGAACCCCGACCGGCAGATGTGCGTGATCCCGGGCGCCGCCATGTCGGCGACGAAGCCGACGGCGTACTCGCTGAGCTCGGCGTTGCCCCAGTCGCCGATGGTCGGCTTGACGAACGCCTGGTTGGCGTAGGCCGCGGCCGTCTCGAACTTCGCGCCGCGCACGACGATGCCGCGTCGGTCTCGCGCACGACCCGCAGGAGCACGTCGGGGTCCTGATCCTGCGGCCTTCGGAGCGGTCGCCCTTGGGGTCGGTGTTGGCCGAGACGTGGAACGGGTCGGCGACGGCGGCGTGGCGGACATGGTGGCGGATGTGCTCCGAGAAGGCGGGGTCGATCTCGTTCAGGACGTCCTGGCCGTCGTACAGCGACCACATCTCGCCCACGGTCTCGTCGCCGACGCGGGTGACGATCCCGCCGACGTCGTCGAGGACGGTGTCGACGGCCAACCGCTTGGCGTGCCAATCCTCCTTGGTCAGCGGGAGCTTCGATCCGACCGGGCAGCGCTCGCCGGTCTCGGCGTCGAGGTAGGACATCCTCTCCTGCGTCGCCCGCTCGTGCGCGAGGTCGTAGATGCGCGCGCGGACGTCGACGATGGGCCTGAAGGCCGGATGGGTCGTACGTCGGACTACCCGCTCGCCGTCGATCCACACCTCGCGCCCGTCGCGGATCGACTCGCGATATTCATCGCCGGTTCTGATCATGCGTGCAGCCTCGCCGACCGCGATACATCGGTCAAATAGGTCTTTCGTACGCTGTATCATCGGATTTAGCGATGCTAGATCCGGCCTCCCGCTTCACGCTGCGCCAGCTCTCGTGCTTCGCGGCCGCATGTGAGGGCGGAGGCATCGGCGCCGCCGCCGTGCGCCTGCAGCTTGCGCAGGCGACCGTCTCGGCGGCGATCGCCGACCTCGAGCGGACGCTGGGCGTGCAGCTCCTCGTGCGGGGCAGGCGGCGGCCCGCAACGCCGTCACCGGCCGGCCGGGAGCTGCTCGCGGCGGCCGTCGAGGTGCTGGCGGCGGCGGGACGGCTCGAGGAGCACTCGGCGGCGCTGCGGGGCGACGTCTCGGGCGAGCTCCCGGTGGGCTGTCTGGTGACCCTGGCGCCGGTCGCGGCGCCGCGGACGTGCCGCCTCTTCGAGCAGCGCTGGCCGCGGGCGCGGGTGCGGCTGCTTCCCGGCGACCAGGGCGAGCTGCTCGCCCGGCTGCGCGACGGTACCGTCGCCGTCGTCATCACCTACGACCTCGGCCTCGACGACCAGGTCGAGTTCGAGCCGCTTGCCCCCGCGCCGCCGTACGCGCTGGTCGCGGCCGGTCACCCGCTGGCCGCCGCCAAGAGCGTGACGCTGGCCGTCCTGGCGGCCGAGCCGCTGGTGCTGCTCGACCTGCCGCTCTCACGCGACTATTTCCTCGAGCTCTTCCGGACCGCCGGCGTCGAGCCCGAGATCTCACGCCGGGTGGCCGATCCCGAGCTGGCGCGCAGCCTGGTCGCGTGGGGATACGGCTATACGCTCGCAAACGCCCGCCCGGCGCCGGCCCGCGCGGTGGACGGAAAGCGGCTGCGGGCCGTCCCCGTCCGCGGTCCGGTGCACACGCCCCGGGTCGGGCTCGCCCGCCGTGCGGGCCTCGAGCCGACGCGGAGCGCCGCCGCCTTCGCCGAGGTGTGCGCGGAGCTTCTCTCGGCGCGATCGCGCTGATCCCGTCACCATACGGTCATGCTCTTCGCCGAGATCGCGTCGACGTCGGAGGATGTCCGGGCGGCGGCCGCCCGCAGCGCGAAGGTGGCCCGGCTGGCCGCGTGCCTCGGATCGCTCGCGCCCGAGGAGGTGCCGGCGGCGGTCGCGTTCCTGTCAGGGCGCCTGCTGCAGCGCCAGACCGGCGCGGGCTGGGCCGCGCTCCGCGATCTGCCGCCGCCGGGCCAGGGAGGGAGCCTGACCGTGCTCGAGGTGGACGGCGCCTTCGCGCGCATGGCCGCGCTTGCCGGGCCCGGCTCGAGCAGGGCGCGACGCGATCTGGTGCACGACCTGTTCGCGCGTGCCGGCGAGCCCGAGCAGCGGCTGCTGCGCGGGTTGATCGCAGGCGAGGTGCGCCAGGGCGCCCAGGAGGGGGTGATGATCGAGGCGGCCGCCCGCGCGGCCTCGGTGCCCGCCGCGGAGCTGCGCCGAGCGCTCATGCTGCGCGGCGACCTGGGCGATGTGGCCGCCACCGCGCTTCGCGAGGGCACGGCCGGGTTGCGGCGCTACCGGCTTCAGGTCGGGCGCCCGCTGGTGCCGATGCTCGCGCAGACGGCCGGGAGCGTGGCCGCCGCACTCGAGCGGCTGGGTAGCGCGGCGATCGAGTGGAAGCTTGACGGCGCCCGGATCCAGATCCACCGCCACGGCGGCGACGTGGCCGTCTTCACGCGCACCCTCGACGACATCACCGCCCGCGTGCCCGAGGTGGTCGAGGCGACGCTCGCGCTGCCGGTCACGGCCGCCGTGTTCGACGGCGAGGCGATCGCGCTCGCACCGGACGGGCGGCCGCTGCCCTTCCAGGTCACCGGTGCGCGCATCGCCGGGCGCCGCAACGTCGAGGGCCTGCGCGATCAGGTGCCGCTGACGCCGGTCGTGTTCGACCTGCTGCACCTCGACGGGGAGGACACTGCTCGACCGGCCCGGGGCGGAGCGGTTCACGGCGCTTCAGCGGCGCGGCTCCCCAGCTCGTCGTGCCGCGCCTGTCCCATCCCGACGCCGAGGCGGCCGAGGCCTTCGCGAGCGAGGCGCTCGCAAGCGGCCACGAGGGCGTCATGCTGAAGGCGCTCGACCAGCCGTACGAGGCCGGCCGCCGGGGCGCCGGCTGGCTGAAGGTGAAGCCGGTGCACACGCTCGATCTGGTGGTGCTGGCCGCCGAGTGGGGCCACGGCCGCCGCCGCGGCGTGCTCTCGAACCTGCATCTGGGCGCGCGCGACCCGCAGGGCGGCTTCGTCATGCTCGGCAAGACGTTCAAGGGGATGACCGACGCGATGCTGGCCTGGCAGACCGAGCAGCTGCTCGCGCTCGAATCGGGCCGTGACGGACACGTCGTCCACGTCCGCCCCGAGCTCGTCGTCGAGATCGCCTTCGACGGCATCCAGCAGAGCCCGCGCTACCCGGGCGGTGTCGCTCTGCGCTTCGCCCGGGTCAAGCGCTACCGGTCAGACAAGCGTGCCGCCGAGGCCGACACCATCGCGGCCGTGCTCGCCATTCACGCCGCCACCGGGAGCGGGCGCGGCCAGCACCCGTAGAAGCGCGTCCTCACGGCCGTAATGGCCGACGACGTCGAAGCCCTGCTTCGCCCGCAGCCCGACCCGCAGGTCACAGTCGTGGATGAGCATCCCCTCGCGGCCGTGAAGCGGTCCGGCAACCACCCTGCCGCTGCCCGCCTCAACGATCACGGTCCCGCCGCGCGAGAACTCGTCCGGGCGGTCGGCGGGCAGCTCGACCGGCAGGTCGGCCGGAAACTGTGACCGGTGCATGTACTGGGTGACGCCGATCACCCACGCGCCCGACTCGAACGCGATCGTCCGCATGAGCGCCAGCCACGCGTCGCCGTCGTCCATGGTCGGGGCAACCCAGATCTGCGGGCCCTGGCGGTAGACCGCGTAGCGGGCCAGGGGCATGAAGTTCTCCCAGCAGATGAGGCCGCCGATGCGGCCGACCGGCGTGTCCACCACCGCCAGGTCGTCACCGGCGCCGATGCCGTGGAAGAGCCGCTCGTGATGGGTGGGCATGAGCTTGCGGTGCCGGTGCAGGAGCCCGTCCGGCCCGAACACGAGCATGGTGTTGTAGAGGCTTCCCGGCCGCTCGCTCTCGCGCTCGTTGACGCCGATCACCAGGTGCACGCCGAGCTCGGCACACGCCGCCGCGAGCCGGTCGGTGAGCGGGCCGGGGACATCCACCGAGTTCATCCACATCCGCTCGTAGAGCGCGGTCTGGCCGCTGTCCCAGTTCGACTTGGTCAGCCACGACTTGGGATAGAAGGGCACAAAGCACTCCGGCAGCACCACGAGCTGCGCCCCCTCCAGCGCCGCGGCGCGCATGTGCTCGACCGCCCGCTCGATGCACGCATCGCCGTCGAGCATGACCGGAGTGGCCTGCACGGCCGCGATGCGCACGGTGGGGAAGGTGGACACGCGGGCACGGTAACGCCGCGGGCGGTGACGATCAAGCTGCGGTCGCCGGGTATGCTCGGGCGCATGTCACTCTACGACCGCCTCGCCGATCTCCCGCTCGCCGTCGACGGCTACGACACCGAACGCACCCAGCTGCAGGTCTCGACCGAGTTCACCCGCGTGACGACCACCGCCGTTCTCCATGGCGGCGGCCACCACGGCGAGGGCGAGGACGTCGCCTACACGCCCGACGACCACGCCGACTTTCCCGAAACCCTGCCGCTGGCCGGCGTCCGCTCGCTGCGCGAGCTCTCGGCGCGGCTCGACCGCGAGACGCTCTACCACCACGAACCGGCCCAGGCCGCGGCGCGCGACTACCGGCGCTGGGCGTTCGAGAGCGCCGCGCTCGACCTCGCCCTCCACCAGGCGGGCCTCTCGCTCGCCCAGGCCGTTGGGCGCACGGCGCAGCCGGTGCGGTTCGTGGCCTCGACCAGGGGCGACGTCGACGGCTGGATGGCGGCGGATCCGGCTCTGGAGTTCAAGCTCGACCCGGCGGAGTCGTGGGATGCGGCGACGATCGCGAAGCTGGCGGCCACCGGGCGGGTGCGCGTGCTCGACCTGAAGGCCTACTACCACGGCACGGTCGTCGACCTTCCGCCCGACCCCGCGCTCTATCACGCCATCGCAACCGGATTCGCGGACGCGGTCATCGAAGACCCCTGGCTCAGTGACCCCGAATGCCGCGAGGCGCTGCGCGGAGCCGAGGACCGGCTCAGCTTCGACGCGCCGGTGCACTCGCTCGCCGACGTGGACGCGCTGCCGGTGTCGCCGCGCTGGCTGAACATCAAGCCGTCGCGGTTCGGGAAGCTCGAGCGGCTCCTGGAGTGCATCGAGGCCTGCGACCAGCGCGGGATCCGCATGTACGGCGGCGGTCAGTTCGAGCTCGGCGCAGGCCGGCGCCAGATCCAGGTGCTCGCGAGCGTCTTCTATCCCGACACGCCGAACGACGTCGCCCCGGGCGTCTACAACGAGGGCGAGCCCCGCCCCGGGCTCCCGCAGAGCCCGCTGCCGGCAGCCACAGCCGTCGGGTTCTAAAGCGCCCCGCCGGCCGCGGCCGGAGCAGTGGCGTCGGCCGCCTCGCCGGTCGCCTCGCGCGCCAGGTACTCCTCGGCCAGAAGCGGGTTCTCGCGCGCCCGCTCGACCACGCGCAGGAGATCGGACATGCTGGAGACCTCCTCGACCTGCTCCTTGATGAACCACTGCATGAACTGCTCGCCGGCGTAGTCGCCGCCGTCGCGGGCTGCGGCCGCGAGCGCGTTGATCTGCCCGGTGACGCGCCGCTCCTGCGCCAGGGCGAGCGCGACGGGCTCCACCGTGTCCTTGAAACTGCACTCGGGCGCCGCGACGGCCGGGATGGTGACCGACTCACCCGCATCGAGCAGGTACTGCACCATCATCATCGCGTGGTTTCGCTCCTCGACCGCCTGGCGGTAGAAGAACGCGGCCAGTCGTGGCAGCGTCTCGTCGTCGTAGTGGACGGCGATCGCGATGTACTGCTGGCTGGCGCCGAACTCGTAGGCGATCTGCTTGTTCAGCGCCGAGACGAACTTGCTCTTGGTCATTGGGGCCTCCTGCGAAGGGCGAGCAAGTAACCTACCCGCCACGATGCTCCGGGTGCGCGCGATCCACGTCTCGGCGGTCAAGTCGCTTCATCTGACCCCGGTCGCTGAGGTCACGATCGGACCCCACGGAGTCGAGCACGATCGCCGCTTCATGCTCGTCGACAGCGGCGGCCGCGTCGCGACGCAGCGCCAGCTGCCCGTGCTCGCCCAGGTGTCGAGCAGCTACGACGCCGTGACCGGCGAGCTCGAGCTGCGGCTGCCCGGAGGCGAGGTCGTGCGCGAGGTTGTCACGCCCCTGGGCAGAACGAGCGTGGAGCTCTGGGGCCGCGAGGTGCCGGGCACGGTCCTGAACGGCCCCTTCGCCGCCGCCCTCTCGGCGCTCGCGGGCACGCCGCTGCGGCTGCTGCGGGCCGACGAGGGCCTGCGCGCGCTTGACTCCCACGCGGTCTCGGTGCTGTCGCAGGCGTCCGTGGACGAGGTCGCCCGGCGCGGCGGGCGAGGACATCTCGACGCGCGCCGGTTCCGGCCCACGCTTCTGATCGACGGCTGCGCCGCGCACGCCGAGGATGCATGGGTGGGCGGCCTGGTGCGGACGGGCGACGCCGTCCTGACGGTCGTGCGGCGCGACCCGCGCTGTGCGCTCACCACCCTCGATCCCGATACCGGCGTGCGCGACGCCGACACGCTGCGGTGGCTGGCGGCATACCGCCCGCCCGAGGGCGGCGAAGTGTTCTGCGGCATCTACGCCGACGTCCGGACGCCCGGCCGCGTCCGCGTCGGCGACCCCGTCGAGCCCCTGGAGGACGCATGAGCGCGGTGAAGCCCTTTCGCAACCATCTGCCCGTCAAGATCCGGTTCGGTGAGGGCGTTTCTGCCGACCTGGCGGCCGTACTCGCCGAGGAGGGCGCCGCCCGCCCCCTGATCGTGATCGATGAGGGCCTCGCCGGGCTCGTGCCGCGGGTGGGCGATGCCGTCGCGGCCATCTCCGGCGCGACCATGTTCGAGAAGGCGCCCGGCGAGCCGACGGTGGAGCTGGTGGAGCGGGCAGCCGCAGCGCTCGCGGCGGCCGGCTGCGACGCCGTCGTGGCGATCGGCGGCGGCTCGGCGATGGACACGGCCAAGGCGGCACGGCTGGTGACGGGCCAGGGCGGCCCCTACATGCGCTTCGCCGGCGGCGGAGTCGCATACGAGCCGCCGCGCATCCCCCTGGTGTGCGTGCCGACCACAGCCGGCACCGGCTCCGAGGTGTCCGGGGGCGCGGTCATCACCGACGAGACCACGCATACCAAGGCCGGCATCGCCAGCCCGCATCTGCGCGCGCAGCATGCCCTGGTCGACCCGGCGCTGACGTGGGGGCTGCCGCCGGCGATCACCGCGCACACGGGCATCGATGCCCTGGCGCAGGCGATCGCGGCGATGGTCGTGACCGCGCGCACGCCGGTTGGCGACGGCATCGCGCTCGAGTCGGTGCGGCTGGCGGGCAGGGCGCTCGTGCCGGTCGTGCACGACGGGTCGAACCGGGACGCCCGCTCCGAGATGGCCTGCGCGAGCCTGATGGCGGGGCTGGCGATGAACATCGCCGACTGCGGGGCCGAGCACTCGCTCGGCCAGGCGCTCGGCGGCCGCTTCGGCCTGCCGCACGGCCTCACGATCGGCCTCGTCCTGGCCGAGACCATGGATCGCGACCGGCGCCACGTGCCCGAGCAGTTCGAGCGCATCGCCGACGCGCTGGGCGAGCCCGCCGGGGGACCGGCCGACGGCTCGCGGGCCGTCCGGGCGGTGCGCCGGATCCTGTCCGAGCTGCGGTTCGACACGCTCGCGGGAGTCGGAGTCGGCGAGGCCGACCTGGACGATCTGACCCAGGCGGCGCTCGGCGACTACTTCATCTCGGTCGCCCCCGCGCCGTGGACTGCCGCCGAGGTGCGGGCGGCCTACGCCGAAGGACTGGCGCTCGGTGTACGCCGGTAGGAACCCGCTCCGCCGGGGATGGTCAGCGTTCGAGCACCGGATCGCCGAGGCCACGCGCCCGAGCATGATCCGGTGGGAGGCGCTGCCCGGTCAGGTGCAGGTGGGGATCACGTTTCCGATCATGACGCTGCTCCTGTTCGGCTTTCACGTCTTCGTGTTCAACCTGTCGGCCGTGCGGTCGGGCTTCTACGCGCTCTTCTGGGCGATCCCGGCCACCGCCATCGTCTTCGTCGCCACCCGCGCCGAGGCGGCCAAGCGCACCCGCGACCATCAGACCGACGATGAATAACCGGTGCCAGGCACCCAATATTCATCACGCGGTAGGCTTCGCGGGGTGAATACCGTCCCGGCGATCGAGCTGCCCTGGACTGACGATGACGAGGCCAACCGGCTCATCGCCTCCGATGGCAACGCGCTTTTGATCGGGTTTGTGCTCGACCAGCAGGTGACCGTGCAGAAGGCCTTCGCCGGCCCGATCGAGCTCAAGCGCCGGCTCGGGCATCTCGACCCGGGCCGGATCGCCGCCACCGATCCCGACGAGCTGATCGAGGTGTTCGTCCGCCGGCCGGCGCTCCACCGCTACCCCGCGGTGATGGCAAAGCGGGTGCAGAGCCTGTGCGACGTCATCGCGCGCGAATACGACGGGGACGGCTCACTGGTGTGGACGCAGGCCACCGACGCCGCCGACCTCAAGGCCCGCCTCGGCCGTCTGCCGGGCATCGGCGACATGAAGGTGCGCAGTCTCTTTGCCACGATCGTCAAGCTCCTGGGCGTGCGGCCGGAGGGCTGGGAAGCCGCCCTGCCGAGCCACCCCACGCTCGGGGACGTCGACAGCCCCCAGGCCCTGGCCGACTATCAGGCGGCCAAGCGCGCGCACAAGGCCGCCATGCGCGCGCAACGCTCGTGATCATCGAGCGCAGCATGCATCCGGAGTGGCTCTCGAACTCCTACCTCGTCGGTGACGAATCGGGCGGGACGGGCGTCATCATCGACGCGGGCGGCCCGGTCGCCCCGCTGCTGGATGCCGCCGACATCGAGCGGCTGACGATCACCCACCTGCTGATCACCCACGCCGACGGCGACCACATCGACGAGGCGGGGGTCGTGATCGAGCGGTTCCGGCCGCGCGTGCTCGCGAGCGAGATCGAGGCGAAGCGCATGTCCGGCGTGACCGGCCACCTCGCCCACGGCGACGTCGTGACCACCGGTGGGCTCGAGATCACCGCGCTCTTCACACCCGGCCACAGCCCCGGGCACCTCTCGTTCCTGATCGGCGACTGCTGCTTCACCGCCGATGTCCTCTTCAAGGACACGGTCGGCGGCACCATGCGCGACAGCTACGAGAGCCTGCACCACTCGATCATGGGAGTGCTGATGGAGCTCCCACCCGAGACACACGTCCTCCCCGGCCACACCGACCCCACCACGATCGGTGCCGAGTGGGAGGCAAACCCGTTCGTGCGCATCTGGCGCGGAGCGGACGAGCCCGGCAGCGATCCGTGCACCGTTGCGGGCCGGCCCGCAACCCTGCTGCTCTTTGCGGGCGACTACGATGGGGGACACAAGGGCTGGGTGCGCTGGGAGGACGGCTCCCAGGACATCGTCCCCGGCAGCAGGGTGCAGAGAACCTGATGCCGGACGGGCGCGAAAGGACCTGACATGACGGCTGGACTCTCCGAGCTCCCGGTTCCCGAGCGGGGCCGCAACATCGCGATGATCGTGATCACCGTGCTGCCATTCGTGGGACTGATCCTGGCGATCGCCACCCTGTGGGACAAGGCGGTCGGCCCGACCGACCTGGCCCTCTTCGTCGGCATGTACGTGCTGTGCGGCTTCGGGATCACGATCGGCTTTCACCGCATGCTCACGCACCATGCCTTCGAGGCGATCGCGCCGCTCAAGGCAGCGCTGCTCATTTTCGGCTCGCTCGCCATCCAGGGGCCGGCGATCGACTGGGCCGTCGACCACCGCACCCACCACGCCTTCTCCGACAAGGAGGGCGACCCGCACAGCCCCCACCACGGCTACTCGAGCTCCGTGTGGGGCCGGCTGCAGGGGCTCGTCCACGCCCATGTCGGCTGGATGTTCGGGCACAACCGCACCGAGCGCGAGCGCTACGCCAAGGATCTGCTCGGCGACCGACTGGTGGTTGCGATCTCGAACCTGTTCCCGCTCTGGGTGGTGCTGTCGTTCGCGATCCCGTTTGCCCTCGGCGGGCTGATCACCCAGAGCTGGAAGGGCGCGATCACGGGGCTCATCTGGGGCGGGCTCGTGCGGCTCTTCTTCAACCACCACATCACCTGGAGCGTGAACTCCATCTGCCACGTCTTCGGCAGGCGGCCGTTCACCGCCGCCGACCAGTCGACGAACAATTGGGTGCTCGCGCTGCCCTCGCTCGGCGAGGCCTGGCACCACAACCACCACGTCTTCCCCACCTCCGCCTTCCACGGCTTGGGGTGGCGGCAGGTCGATCTCTCGGGTCTCACGATCGCCATCTGGGAGAAGCTCCACCTGGTGCGAAACGTGCGCCGCCCGACGGCCGAGCAGATCGGGCGCAAGCGCGCCGCTCCGGCCGGCGTGTAGACGCCCCGGCGGGCGCGGCGTAGACTGACGGGCAGGCCGCGCTCACGGGGGAGATGGATTGCCCGCTCGCCGCATCGGCGTCCCGCTCGCGGCCGCGGCGGTGGCGGTCGGCGCCGCGGCGGCCCTGACCTGGCATGCCACGCCGGTCGCGCACCGCGCCCGGCATGTGCCGGTGCTCCAGGGCGGCCTCGAGATGCGCGATCTGCCGGCGCCCGTGCCGGTGCCGGTCGCACACCATCGCTTCCACGGGCCCCGGCTGCGCACCCCCGTGCCCGTTCTCATGTACCACGCCATCGGCACGCCGCCGCCGGGTGCGCCCTTCCCCGGGCTGTTCGTCGCCGCCCCGCTCTTCCGGGCGCAGATGGCCGCGCTGGCCGCGGCCGGTTACCACCCCGTCACCCTGGACCGGGTGTGGCAGGCCTGGCGCGGCCGCGCCGGACTGCCGCGAAGGCCGCTGGTGCTCTCGTTCGACGACGGCTACCGGGGTGATTTCGGGGTGGCGATGCCCGTATTGCGCCGGCGCGGATGGCCGGCGGTGCTGAACCTGCTCGTGGCCAACCTCCACCGGCACGGGTGGGGCCTGCGCACGTGGATGGTGCGGCGGATGGTCGGGAACGGCTGGGAGGTCGCCTCGCACACGCTCACCCATCCCGACCTGAATACCGTCTCTCCCGCGCAGCTCCGGCGTGAGGTGCACGGGTCGCGGGTCGTCCTGCAACGGTTGTTCCACGCCCCGGTGGACTTCTTCTGCTACCCGTACGGGGACTTCGACGCCGCCGTGATCGCCGCTGTTCGCCGGGCGGGATACGCCGGCGCGACCACCACGCTGCCCGGGCTCGCGCGGCCGTCGCAGCCCGACACGCTGCGGCGCATCCGGGTCTCCGGCGGCGAGCTCCCGAGCTCCCTTTTGGCCATGATCGCCGCACCCTGAGTCATGCTACGAGCGTGGACGACCTCATCCTGCTGGGAGACAACCTCGAGCTCATGCCGCGGTTCGCCGACGGCGAGTTTCGGCTGATCTACCTCGATCCGCCGTTCAACACCGGCCGCGAGCGCAGCGCGCGGCCGCTCCGGGCGATGGCCGACCCGGGCGGCGACCGCACCGGCTTCGGCGGGCGCCGGTACCGCACGCGAGCTGCTCGAGCGCTCGTCCTACCGCGACAGCTTCGACGACTACCTCGGCTTTCTCGAGCCGCGCCTGCAGCACGCCCACCGCCTGCTCGCCGCCGACGGGACGCTCTACCTGCACCTCGACTACCGCGAGGCGCACTACGTCAAGCTCCTCTGCGACGAGCTGTTCGGCCGCGAGTGCTTTCTGAACGAGATCGTGTGGGCGTACGACTACGGGGGCAAGCCGAAGCGGCGCTGGCCGGCCAAGCACGACACGATCCTGGTGTACGTGCGCGATCCCGGCCGCTACTGGTTCGACTCGGACGCCGTCGAGCGCGAGCCGTACATGGCCCCGGGCCTCGTCACGCCCGAGAAGGCCGCGCGCGGCAAGCTGCCCACCGACTGCTGGTGGCACACGATCGTGCCCACCAACGGCCGCGAGCGCACGGGCTATCCGACCCAGAAGCCCGAGGGGCTCGTGCGCAGGATGGTGCAGGCCTCGACCCGGCCCGGCGATCGCGTGGCCGACTTCTTCGCCGGATCCGGCACCCTGGGCGCCGTCGCCGCGGCGCTCGGCCGCCGCTATGTCCTGGTCGACTCGAACCCCGAGGCGGTTGCGGTCATGGAGCGGCGGCTGGGCGCGACTCGCGCTCGAGCACTCTGACCCCGGCCGACGTCCCGACCACCGCCACGCCGGCGATGCCGAGAAAGAAGCCGTGCTCGACCACGCCGGGCACGGCGCGGACGCCGGCGGCCAGCGCGGCCGGGTCGGACCAGTCGTCGCGGCGGCAGTCGAGGATCGGGTTGCCCTCGTCGGTGACGAACGGCTGACCGCCGGCCGCCATCCGCAGCGTCGGCCGCCAGCCGAGCTCTCGCAGCCGCAGGTCGCAGACCGGCCGGGCGAACTCGACCACCTCGACCGGCAGCGGCGCCCGCTCGCCGAGCCGCGACACGAGCTTGGTCTCGTCGGCCACGACCACCATCAGCCGCCCGGCGGACAGGCGACCACCTTCTCGCGCAGGCGCCGCTCCACCCAACCCCTTGATCAGCTCGAGGCCGGGGTCGATCTCGTCGGCCCCGTCGATGACGACATCGAGCCGCGGAGTCTGCTCGAGCGTGGTCAGCGGGATCCCGAGGCGGCCGCAGCGCTCGGCGGTGGCCTTCGACGTGGGCACGCCGGCGATGTCGCGTAGGCGCCCGTCCGCAAGCCGGGCGGCCAGCGCCTCGAGCATCATCCCGGCGGTCGGCGCCGGTGCCCAGTCCCAGCCGCATGCCGTCGCGGACGTGGACGGCGACGGCGTGCTCGCCCGCCGCCTGCCGCTGGGCCGCGGCCGCCGTCACGCCGCCATCGCCGCGCGGGCGGCGGCGGGGTCGGTCAGGGGCGCGAGGCATGTGAACCGTTCGCAGATGTAGGCCGCCGGCACCCCGCCGACGGGCGCCACGGCCCTCGAGCAGCGGGATCCCGCCGGGATCGGCGCCGTCGCCGAAGGCGTACACCACGTCGGGGTGGAAGCCCTCGCGGACGGCGTCGGCCAGCGCCCGCGTGGCCGGATCGGCCGCCGGCCCGACGACGGCGACCTCGCGCGGCGGTGACAGGTAGAGATCGAGCGTCGAGAGCATCTGGCCCAGGCCGTGGGGAGCCGCCCGCATCGCGTCGACCGCAAGCCGCATGGCCGCCGCCGCCTTCTGCTCGAGCTCGGGCTCCGCATAGATGCGGCCGAGCCTGATCAGCGCGTGGGCCAGTAGGGCGTTGCCCGATGGCGTCGGGCTGTCGTCGAGCTCCTTCTGGCGCGCGACCAGCGGCTCGGCATCTGACGCCGACATGTAGAAGCCGCCGTTGCGCTCGTCGCGCGAACCGGGCGAGGGCCTCGTCGGCGAGTCTCCGGGCGGGCGGAAGCCACTCGGGCTCGCCGGTGGCGAGGGCCAGCTCGAGCAGCCCGTGACAGACGGCGGCGTGGTCGTCCAGGTAGGCCGGGATCCTGGCCGTGCCCGCCCGGAAGGTGCGGCGCAACCGCCCGTCGGCCCCCGTCATCGGGCCGAGCAGGAAGCGGGCGCAGTCGCGGGCCGCCTCGAGCAGGTCGGGACGCCGCAGCCGCCACCCACCCTGCGCGAGCGCGGCCAGGGCAAGGCCGTTCCACGCCGCGAGCGCCTTGTCGTCGCGGCCCGGTTGGGGCCGCCTCAGCCGCCGCTCGAGGAGCGCCGCCCGGATCTCGGCCAGATCGGCGGGCGGCTCGCCGTGCGCGCGCAGCACGGTCGCGTTGCCCTCGAAATTGCCGGCCTCGGTGACGCCGTAGTACGCCGCCGCCGTGGCGGCGCGCGCATCGCCGAGGGCCTCCGTGAGCTGCGCCGGCGTCCACACGTACGTCGAGCCCTCCTCGCCGTCGGTGTCGGCGTCTTGGGACGAGGCGAACCCGCCCTCCGGCAGGCGCATCTCGCGCACCAGGTAGTCGAGCGTGTCCTCCGCGATCTGCGCGTAGCGCCGCTCGCCGGTGACGGCAAACCCCTCGAGGTATGCGCTTGCAAGGAGCGCGTTGTCGTAAAGCATCTTCTCGAAGTGCGGCACGAGCCAGATGCGGTCGACGGCGTAGCGGTGGAACCCGCCGCCGATCAGGTCGTGCATGCCGCCGAGCGCCATGCCGTCGAGCGTCTCGGTGGCCATCCGCAGCGCATCGGGGCTGCCGGTGCGCGCGTGCAGGCGCAGCATGAAGCCGACCGTCGAGGCGGCCGGAAACTTCGGCGCGCCCCCGAAGCCGCCCCACTCGGGATCGAAGGCCGAACGCAGGGCCGGCAGCGCACCGGTCAGAATCTCATCCGTGAGCGGCTCGGCCGACGGCGCCAGATCGGCCGACCGGCGCAACGACTCCGCCAGCAGCGCCCCCGCCTGCTGCACCTCGCCGCGGCGCTCGCGCCAGGCGTCGTCCACCGCCTCGAGCACCTGGCGGAAGGACGGCATGCCGTAGCGGGGCTCCGGCGGGAAGTAGGTGCCACAGTGGAACGGCTCGCCCGCCGGCGTCAGGAACACGGTCATCGGCCACCCGCCGTGGCCGGTCATGCGCACCGTCGCGTTCATGTAGACGGCGTCCAGGTCGGGGCGCTCCTCGCGGTCGACCTTGACGTTCACGAACAGGCGGTTCATCAGCTCGGCGGTCTCGGGGTCCTCGAACGACTCGTGCGCCATGACGTGGCACCAGTGGCAGGCGGAATAGCCGATCGAGAGCAGGATCGGCCGGTCCTCATCACGCGCCCGCCCGAGCGCCTCATCCCCCCACGGGTACCACTCGACGGGGTTCGCAGCGTGCTGGAGGAGGTAGGGACTGGTCTCGTCGGCGAGCCGGTTCATGCCCGCACGTTAGCGGTGAATATTGAGTGCCTGGCACCGGGTATTCACGCCACCACCTGGCGGATCTGGTGGACGGCCACCATCGTCACCGACGCGTCGTCGCCGGGGGCCGCGGTCAGTGACGCCATCAGCGAGGCCAGGCGCTCGTACGGGTCGGTGCGCGTTGCCAGGTAGCGGTCGACCGCATCGTCGATCGAGGCGTCGCCGGCCTCGGCGAGGACGCTCGAGGCGATCTGGCGCCGCAGCAGCCGCAGATCCTCGGCCAGCGACGCCCACGCCAGCCGCTGCCAGCGCGTCTCGGCCGGAAGCTCGGACGCCCGCCGCTCGATCACGTCCAGGTAGAGCCGCTCGCCGATGACGAAGAAGGCGTGGGCGACATCGGGGATCGACCGCGAATAGGTGCGGGCGACCGTGATGATGTCCGGCGCATACACGAGGTCGGGGGCGATCGCCGCGAACCGGGCCGCCCGGTCGGCGACGTTCTGGCCCAGCAGCCGCTCGAGGCGCTCGTCGCGGGTGAGCCGCCAGGCGGTGGTGGCGATGTCGCCCATGCACGCCACGAGCTCGGCGAACGGGCCGCGGGCGAGCTCGACCTCCTTCGTGAGGTCGATCTGGGGAACGTGGGTCAGGTACCAGCGGGCAAGCTCCTCGACCATCAGGTCGACACCGGTCATGAGCTCGGCCTGGAGGTCGTTCGGCACCACCCGGTCGAGCTGCTCGACAGCGTCCCAGCGGCTCGCGTGCGCCGCTCACGTCGCGGGCCACGATGAACGCCCGGGCGACCTCCTCGGCCCCGACGCCGGTCTCGGCCACCATTCGCGACGCGAAGGTGATGCCCATCGAGTTGATGACGTCGTTGGTGACGATGGTGGCGACGATCTCGCGCCGGAGCGGATGGGCGGCCATCAGGTGCCCGAAGCGCTCGACCACCGTCGGCGGGAAGTACTCGGCCAGCGACGCGTCGAGGTAGGGGTCGTCGGGGAACGTCGAGGCCAGCACCTGCTCGCGCAAAAGCCGCTTGGCGTAGGCCAGGAGCACGCACAGCTCGGGCCGCGCGAGCCCCGTCCCGGCCGCGCGCCGCTCGGCCATCTGCTCGGACGTCGGCAGGAACTCGAGCGCGCGCTCGAGCAGGCCGCGGCCCTCGAGCTCGGTCATCAGATCCTCGTACGCCTCCATCCGCTGCGGCGCGACCGCGGACTCCTGGCTCAGGATCTGCACCTGCAGGTAGTTGTCGTAGAGGACGTGCGAGACCACGTCGCCGGCGACGCTCTGGAGCACCTCGTTTCGCTCCTTCACCGTCGAGCTCGCCGGTCTCGACCGCAAGCCCGAGCAGAATCTTCAGGTTCACCTCGTGGTCGGAGCAGTCGACCCCGCCCGAGTTGTCGATCGCGTCGGTGTTGATGCGGCCGCCGCGCAGCGCGTACTCGATCCGGCCGCGCTGGGTGAGGCCGAGGTTGCCGCCCTCGCCGACCACCTTTGTCCGCAGCTCGCGGCCGTCGACGCGGACGCCGTCGTTGGTGCGGTCGCCGACGTCGGCATGCGACTCCGCCGACGCCTTGACGTAGGTGCCGATGCCGCCGTTCCAGAGCAGGTCGACCGGCGCCCGCAGCACGGCCTGGATCAGATCGGTGGGCGCCATCCGCTCGGCCTCGACCCCGAGCGCGGCGCGGGCCTCGGGCGACAGCGGAATCGACTTCGCCGACCGCGGAAAGACGCCGCCGCCGGCCGAGATCACGCTGCGGTCGAAGTCGTCCCACGACGACGACGGCAGCGCGAACAGCCGCTCGCGCTCGGCGAACGAGGCCTCGGGGTCGGGGTCGGGGTCGATGAAGACGTGCCGGTGGTCGAACGCGGCCACCAGCCGCATCTGACGTGACAGCAGCATGCCGTTGCCGAACACGTCGCCGGACATGTCGCCGATGCCGACCGCGGTGAACGGCTCGGTCATGACGTCGCGGCCAAGCTCGCGGAAATGCCGCGAGACGCTCTCCCAGGCGCCGCGGGCGGTGATCCCGAGCGCCTTGTGGTCGTACCCGTCCGAGCCGCCCGAGGCGTATGCGTCGCCGAGCCAGAAGCCGTACTCGGCGCTGACGGCATTGGCCGTATCGGACAGGTGGGCCGTGCCCTTGTCGGCGGCCACGACCAGGTACGGGTCCGGGCCGTCAAGCACGCGCACATCCGCCGGATGCACGACCTCGCCCGAGACCATGTTGTCGGTCACATCGAGCATTCCCCGCATCAGGGTGATGTACTGGCGGCGCTCCTCCTCGCGCAGCGCCCCCCGATCGGACGGCGGCCGCTTGAGCACGAACCCGCCCTTGGCGCCGACGGGGACGATGACCGCGTTCTTGACCATCTGGGCCTTCATCAGGCCGAGGATCTCGGTGCGGTAGTCCTCGAGCCGGTCAGACCAGCGGATCCCGCCGCGGGCGACCGTGCCCCCGCGCAGGTGCACGCCGGCCATCAGCGGGGAGTAGACGAAGATCTCCCAGAGCGGCACCGGGCGGGGCATGTTCGGCACGTCCTCGCAGCGGAGCTTGAGGGACAGGTGCTCGGAGCGGCCCTCGCGGACGTACGCATTCGTGCGCACGGTGGCCAGGATCATGCCGAGGTAGCCGCGCAGGATGCGGTCGTCGTCGAGCGACGTGACGGCGTCGAGGTCGGAGGTGATCGCGTCCACGATCGCCTGCTCGGCGGCATCCTCGCCGGCCCGGGCCGGGTCGAAACGGGCCTCGAAGAGCTCCACCAGCTTGCGGGCGATCGGCGCGTTGCGCACGAAGCAGTCGTTCTGATAGCGAGAGGTGAACGGCGCCCCCAGCACCTGGCGATACTCGCGGTAGGCCCGCAGCACGGTCACCTGCTGCCAGGTCAGGCCGCCCCGCGACCACCAGCCGGTTCAGCCAGTCCGACCCGGCCCGGCCGTCCCAGACCGCGCCCACCGTCTCGCTGACGAGGTCGGCGTAGACGCCCAGGTCGAACTGCTTGCCGTCGGGGCCGAGCACGCCGAAGTCGTGCAGGTACCGGCTCTCGTCGGGGTTCCCCTGGAGCCGCGTCGGCACCTCCTCGATCACGGTCAGCCCGAGCTGTTCGAGCAACGGCAGGAGCTCCGTCAGCGGCGCCTTGCCTCCGGTCTTGTAGAGCTTCACCCGGGTCAGGGGCTCGGCCGGCCCCTGCTCGTTCTGCAGGGCGACCACGTACGGCCGGTCGGGCCCGAGGCGCTCGAACTGCTCCACGTCGAACCGGGCCTGGTAGGTGTCGGCCGCGCTCTTGTAGTACTCGGGGAACAGCGCGGCGTACCGGCGCGCAAGCTCGTGCCCGCGCATGCTCCCCACCGTCTCGGCGAGCGCATCGGAGAGCGCGTCGTCCCACGAGCGGGCGGCGTCGGCAACCTCGCGCTGGAGGTCGGCGAGCGAGACGTCCGGAATCTCGTCGCTGACGTGGATGGTGAAGTGAAACCGGGCCGGATCGGTCGAGAACGACAGGGCGTAGTCGGCGATCGTGCCCTCGAAGCGGTACTCGAACAGGTGCTCGAGCCGCAGCCGCAGCTCCGTCGTCACCCGGTCGCGGGCCAGAGCGACGATCGCCCACACCGTCCGCCGGCTGGGATCCGAGCGCAGGAACAGGCGCACGTTGCGCTCCTCCTGCATCGCCGCCAGCGCCATGATGGTCGCCCGCAGCTCCTGGGCCGGGGCCGCGAAGAGCTCGTCCTTGGGGAAGCTGTCGAAGAGCTCGACCACCGCCTTGTAGTCGTGCGACCCGGAGATCAGGTCCTCCCAGCGCATGATCGCCTCGAGCTTGCGCCGCACCAGCGGGATGTGGTGCGCCGACTCGGCGTACGCCTTGCTGGTGAAGAGGCCGATCATGCGCAGCTCGCCGACCACCTTCCCGGCCTCGTCCACCCGCTTGACGGCCACGTAGTCCATCCGCGCCAGGCGGTGGATGGTGGTCTCGCGGTTGGTCTTCGAGACCACCAGCAGCGGGCCGCCGAGGAAGCGGTCGCGGACGGCCGGGTCGAGCGAGGCGAGCGGCACCGGCTCGGCGAACCGCGACCGGGAGTCGTCCGCCATCACCCCCAGCCCCGACCCGGGCACCACGGCCACGGTCGCATCCTCACCCGTCCCCTCGAGCCGGTACTCGCGGTAGCCCAGATAGATGAAGCTGTCGTCGGTCAGCCACTGCAGGAACTCGATCGACTCGTGGATGATGTCCGCCGACCAGCGCGGATCGGCCGCCGAGGCGACCTCAATCATCGTCTCGACCCGCTCCACCATCGGCAGGAAGTCGCGGACGGCCAGGCGCAGGTCGGACAGGACCTTGACGAGGTCGGAGCGCAGAAGCTCGAGCGCGTCGTCGTCGAGCGCGCGATCGGCCTGGAAGTACATGACCGACTCGCGCCGCACCGCGCCCCGGGCCGGGGTGATCGCGACGACCTTGCCGTCCTCCGACCGCTCGACGCCCATCACCGGGTGCACGACGGCGCGCACCTGCAGCCCGTGCACGTGCATCTCGGTCGTGACCGTGTCGACCAGGAAGGGCGAGTCCTCGACCGCCACCTGGACCACCGATCCGGACGCGTGCCACCCGTCCGTCTCGAGATCGGGGTTGCGGGCGCGCACCGCCAGCTCGCCCGGCGGGCGCTCGGTCATGAACTCGAAGAGCTGGCCCACGTGGGCGGCCAGCTCCTTGGGGCCGAGCTCCGAGACGATCACCGCGGGGACACGGCGGGCATACGCGCGGACGAACTCCGCAAGCAGTCCGACGCGACCCGCGCCCAGCTCCTCGAGCAGCGTATCGACGAGCGCGGCGTCACTCGAGTCGGGCTCGGCCACGGCGGGCGCCTGAGGCTCGCTGCTCACGAGCAGTGATCGTATCTCAGCGGGCTGCTGTCGGCTGCCCGGACTCGCCCGCGACGGTCGTGGGCTCGGCGGCGAAGCGGTACCCGACCCCCGGGTGGGTGTGGATGTACGTGTGCGTGGCGGTGGGGGTCTCGAGCTTCGAGCGGAGCTTGCGGACGCAGACGTCGACCGACCGGTCTCGCTTGGTGTGCGGCATGCCCCACACCCGGCGGCGCAGCTGGTCGCGGGTCAGCGCCCGCCCCGGCTCCAGGGCCATCGCGTGCAGCAGCCGGAACTCGAGCACGGTCAGCCCCGCATCCTCACCGTCGACGAACACGCGGCGCAGCTCGGAGTCGATCACGAGGCCCGGCACCTCGATCGCATCGTTCTTCGTCTGGAATCCGCCCGAGGTCCGCCGCAGCGCCGACTCGACGCGCGCCACGAGCTCGGGCATCCCGAACGGCTTGCACAGATAGTCGTCGGCGCCCATGCGCAGGGCGTGTACGCGATCGCGCTCGGACACGCGCGCGCTCACGACCACCACGGCCGCCTCGACGCCGTCCGCACGCACCGACTCGATCACCTGCCACCCGTCGGTGCCGGGCAGCATCAGGTCGAGCACGATCGCGTCCGGGCTCGCATAGCGGATCCGCCGCAGCGCCTTCAGGCCGTCGTCGACCGCGTCGACCTCATAGCCCGCAGCCCGCAGGTAGGCGCCGATCGCCGATGCGATGACCGCATCGTCCTCGACCACCAGGATCCGGCGGCGGCGGCCGTTGGCCGACCCACTCCTCATGCGACCGGGGCCTGGCGGCGGACACGGTCACGCGACCCCGCCGACTGCAGGACGCTGCCGATCGCGTGCATGTGCAGCGCGATGCGGCACACCGGTGCCGGTTCGGCATTGGCGAGGACGCGCTCGACCGCCCGGTCGAGCCGCCCGAGCGGCGTGAGATCGTGTGCGGCGTAGCCGGCGAGAGCCAGGTCGAGCGCCTTGAGCGCGCGACGCAGGTCGAGATCCGTCTTGGACTGTGGCCCGAGGTAGTCGAGCAGCCGATCGATGTGGCGAAGGTGGAAGTCGACCTCCTGGAGCATGCGGACCCGGCCGATGGCGGCCTCGTCCGCCTGCGGCGAGGCGATCAGCGCTTCGACCGCCAGCTTGACGACCCGGTGGTGTGCCGCGCGGCCACTGCAGCGGCGCCCTGCGACGCTATGCCCGAACCCGACCACCGCCGACTCCAGCTGCTCGATCCGGCGTGCGTAGGTCGAGCGAGAACCCATGCTTGCATTTTGCCCGCAGAACCGCGGCTCGGGGTTGCCGCACGGTGACGATCGCGTGAAGGTTTGGAGAACTACGCGGCGGAGCGCTCGGCCAGCAGCATGTCGGCCAGGCCCTCGCGCAGGCCGCCGCGTGCGACCTGCAGCGGCACACCCAGCACGACCTGTGTCTCGCGCAGAATCAACGCGCCGGCGAGCAGCACCCGCGCGCGCTCGACATGGATGCCGTAGGCCCGGGCGATGCGATCCGACGGCTGCCGCGCGACCAGCCGGATGGCACGGTCGAGCCGGCGCTCGTCGAGCGTCCTTCCGACCAGCCTGCGCAGGGCGCGGGCGCTGCCGCCGGTCGCGAGGGCGCTTGCCACCTGAAGGTTCTCGAGATCTTCGAGCCGCTCTCGCACCTCGTCCCGGGCGTGCTGCACCGCCCGGCGCGACGGCGGGTCGGCGGAGAGGAAGCGGCTGGTGAGCCGCAGCGAGCCGATCTCGACCGAGATCAGGCCGTCCGGCGGGCGATCGGGGCCGCCGATCGCGATCTCGGTGGAGCCGCCGCCCACATCGCATACGGCGACGGGCACGACCAGGCCCGCGTGGCCGGCGGTGGCGCCCTCGAAGGCGTGCCGGCCCTCATCGTGGGCCGAGAGCACCCGCGCCTGTACGCCGGTGACATGGCTCAGGCCGGCGAGCAACGCATCGGCGTTCGCGCTCTGACGGCCCGGCGCGGTCACGACGACGTCGACATACGTGGCGCCGTGGGCCCGGGCGAGCCTGGCGTAGCGGCCGGCGCAGGCGAGCGTCGCGTCGAGCTTCTCCACCGAGATGGTGCCGGTGTTCTCGATCTCGTGCCCCAGGCCGAGCACGGTGCGCTCGGAGCGGAGCGCGACAACCGCGGTCGCGCTGCCACGCCGGGCGACGAGCAGCCGGCCCGTGTTCGAGCCGATGTCGATCACCGCGACGGTCATACGTGCATTTTGACCGCCGGGTCGGCTGTCCTCGTCTGGCGACATTCCCCACACCTCGGCCTCGGTGACGCTCACGGCCGTGCGGCCTGCGCGCGCCTACGCGCCCGCCGCATCAGCGCCAGCTGGGCACCGCCGGTGCCGTCGCCGGGAAGCCGCTCCCAGCTCCCGTCGGGCAGGAGCTGCCACGAGAAATCGGCCGTCCCGAACAGGAGATCGAACATCTCGGCCACCTGGGCGCGCGCCGCCACGTCCTCGATCGGCACCAGCACCTCGAAGCGGCCGTCCAGGTTGCGCGGCATCAGGTCGGCGCTCCCGAGCAGGTACGTGGACGTTTCGCCGGCCTCGATGATGAAGGCGCGGCTGTGCTCGAGCCAGCGGCCGAGCACGCTGCGAACACGGATGTTCTCGCTCATGCCATCGACACCCGGGCGCAGCGCGCAGACGCTGCGGGTGACGACGTCGACCGACGCCCCCGCCCGCGACGCCGCGTACAGGCCGTCGATGACCTCGACGTCGGTGAAGTTGTTCACCTTGATCCGGATCCGGGCGTGCTTGCCGGCGCGGGCGGCGTCGGCCACCGCCCTGATGTGCTCGAGCAGCTTCGGCCGCAGCGTGTAGGGCGCGACCAGCAGCTTCCGGAACGTCTGCGGCCGGCCGAACCCGGTCAGCAGGTTGAACAGGTCGGCCACGTCGGCGGTGATGTCGTTGTCGGCGGTGAACAGGCCGAAATCCTCGTAGAGGCGGGCGGTGAGGGCGTGGTAGTTGCCGGTGCCGATATGCGCGTAGCGGCGCAGGCCGCGGCCCTCGCGGCGGACGATCAGCGTCGTCTTCGCGTGCACCTTGAGGTTGGGGAAGCCGTAGGCGACGTGCGTTCCCGCCTCTTCCAGCGCCCGCGACCAGTGGATGTTGCGGCTCTCGTCGAAGCGGGCCTTGAGCTCGACCACGCACACACTCTGCTTGCCCTCCTCGGCGGCCCGGATCAGCGCCGGGATCAGGGGCGAGCGCTCGCTGGTGCGATAGACGGTCGTCTTCAGCGCCACCGAGTCGGGATCGCGCGCACCGGCGTTGATGAACTCCTCGACGGTCGCGGCGAACGAGTCGTAGGGAAGATGGATCAGGATGTCGCCCGCATCGACGGCCGCGAACATCTCCTTGCGGTCGCCGCTTGCGAATCGCGGCGGCGCCAGGCCCACCCACGGCTCGTACTTGAGGTCGGGCCGGTCGAGATCGGCGAGCTGGGACACGTCGGCGAGGTCGAGCATGCTGTGGATCCGGAACACCTGCCGGTCGCTGACGTCGAGCGAGTCGACCAGTCGCCGCTGCATCCGCGGCGACATGTCGTGCGCCACCTCGAGCCGCACCACGTCGCCGAACCGGCGCCGGCGCAGTTCGACCTGGACGGCCTGGAGCAGGTCGTCGGCATCGTCCGATACCTCGAAGTCGGCGTCGCGCGTAACCCGGAACGGGGCCGACTCGATCACCTCCATGCCCGGGAAGAGGCGGGGCAGGAAGTGGGCGATCACCTCCTCGAGCGGGAACGTGATCCGGTCGCGGCCGATCGTGACGAAGCGCGACATGCCCTCGGGCACCTTCACCCTCGCGAGCCGCTCCTCACCGCTTGCGGGATCGCGGACGAACACGCCCAGGCTCAGCGAGAGCCCGGAGATGTACGGGAACGGCTGCCCGGGGCCGATCGCGAGCGGCGTCAGCACCGGGTACACCTCACGCTCGTAGTGGACCGCGAGCGACCGCAGCTCCGCCCGCGTGGCCTGGCCCACCCGGCCGAGCCGGATGCCTGCCTCGCCGAGCGCCGGAACCAGATCTCGCTCCCACAGCGCCGACTGCGCCGTCACCTGCTCGCGCACGCGCCCGGCGATCTCGTCGAGGGCGGCGTGGGGGCTGCGGCCGTCGGGCGAGCGCACGTCGAGTCCCGACGCCGCCTGCCGCTCGAGGCCGGCCACGCGCACCATGAAGAACTCGTCCAGGCCGGACGACACGAACGAGCACAGCCGGACGCGCTCGAGCAGCGGCACGCTCGCGTCCTCGGCGACCGCCATCACCCGGGTGTTCCAGTCGAGCCATGACAGCTCGCGGTTCAGGAACCGGTCGGGCGGGGCCTTCACCTTACGGGCGGCGGCGCGCGCCGTCGTCGGCCGGCGGCGGCGAGCGGTGCCCAGCTCAGTCACCCTGGCGCCGGCTTCGCCCTTGTCCGCCGGTCCAGCCACCCGCTATCCGAACCGGCCCGTGACGTACGCCTCGGTGCGCTCGTCGGAGGGACGGGTGAACAGCTGGACGGTGGGGGCGTGCTCGACCAGGATGCCGCAGCGTGATCCCGATTCTCCAACTTCGACGCTGAAGAAGGCGGTCATGTCGGCGATCCTGGCGGCCTGCTGCATGTTGTGGGTCACTATCACAATCGTATAGTCATTCTTCAGTTCGACAACCAGATCCTCGATCCTCTGGGTCGCGATCGGGTCGAGCGCCGAGGCGGGCTCGTCCATCAGCACGACGTCGGGCTCGATCGCGAGCGCCCGGGCGATGCACAGGCGCTGCTGCTGGCCGCCGGAGAGTGAGAGCGCGCTCGACTTGAGGCGGGTGTGCACCTCGTCCCACAGCGCCGCCTGGCGCAGGGCCTTCTCGACCCGGTCCTGCAGATTGTCCTTCATGCCGTGCAGGCGCAGCCCGTAGGCGACGTTGTCGAAGATCGACTTGGGGAACGGGTTCGGCCGCTGGAACACCATCCCGATCCGGCGCCGCACCTCGACCGCATCGACGCCGGCCGCGTTCAGGTCATGGCCGTGGTACTGGATCGTGCCCGAGACAATCGCGCCGGGGATGAGGTCGTTCATGCGGTTCAGGCTGCGGAGCAGGGTGGTCTTGCCGCAGCCCGATGGGCCGATGAACGCCGTCACCAGGCCCTTATGGACGGTGAGGTTGACATCGCGGATGGCGACATTGCCGTGGTAGGAGACGGCGACGTCCTCGATGGAGAGAACGACCGGCTTGCCCTCCTGCGGGGTCGAGCCGTGCTTGGCGGCGATCTCAGCCATTTGCGCTTGAGAGCGGGCCAGAGCGACGTCGGCGGTGTCGCCGGCCCGGTTGCGCCCTTCAGAATCGGTAGGGCCTGGATCTGTCATGAGGGGGATATTGCCTGACTCTTGCCGGTCCTGGTCTTGCATTGGTCTTCTCCCCTCGCCTGAATGGTCCTAAATGAGACTGTTCGTGTTCGCCGTCCTCCTTGGCGGGAGGGCGCCGACACCGCGGTGGGAGGTCGCAGTGCCGACGCCACTCCTGCCGCGGGGAGATCGTCGCGATCTCCCTTCTGTGGCCGACGGTGGCCTTCAAAGCGGGCGCCAGCGCTCACGCAGACACCCGAATGCCTCGGCTCGAGCGGCCGATCGCGTTTCTCGGGACGTTCCCCACCATCACGCCCGCAACTTGAGCATCGATCCTCCATCTCGGCACGGCCTCGCCGCCGTGTATGCACTGTAGGGAGATTGTGCGTGCGTCCGTCGCCGAAACGGGATACGAACCGGAGAGCATGTGGTGAAACGTTGGTGAACGGCCAACTGCCCGCGTCGCCAGCGATTCACCCCGATATCAACCAGATGCATGCCGCGCCGCGCCCAAACTGGCAGGATTGGCGACTCACCGTGCTTGCTCGATCTGGCGGCGCGTCCGCAGAGACAGCACTCGGCCCAGGATGCTCCCCACCAGAACGACTGCGATGAGCACCAGTGCCGCCGCCCACGCCTGTTGCTGGTCGTGTGCGCTGGGTGATTCCGAACTCGTGAAGATGACGATCGGCAGCGTCGCCATCGGTTGGCGGGGATCAGTGGTGATCACGGTGCTGATGAAGATCGAGCAGGTGAAGAGCAGCGGCGCCGTTTCCCCCGCTGCTCGTGCAACCGCGACGATGGTTGCAGTCACCATCCCACCCACCGCCGTGGGCAAGCATCACCGTCAGCACGGTGCGGGTCCGCGAAGCACCCAAAGCCAGGCTCGCCCTCGCGCAAGCTCGACGGGCACCAACAGGAGCACCTCCTCGGTTCCCCTGGCGACCAGCGGCAGCATCACGATCGCCAGCCCAATTGCTCCAGCGAAGCCGCTCTGTCCGCGCCCGACCACGACCAGACTGAAGATGAAGACGCCAATCACGATCGTGGGAACGCCCGCCAACACGTTCAGCGTGAGCCGGATCGCATCGGCGACGGGCGGCGGCGCGAACTCGGTGTTGAAGATCGCGAGCAGCACGCCCACCGGAATCGCCATCGCGATCCCGATGGCGACGATGATCACGGTTCCCACGATCGCGTTTGCGATGCCCCCGCCTGATTGGCCGAACGGCGCCGCGTTTTGGGTGAAAAAGTTGAGGTTGATCGCAGGCAGGCCCTTCTTCGCCACGGAGATGAGCACGATCGCGAGCACCGCCACCGCGAGAAGCGCAGCGGCGGTGGCCACGCCTTCCATGATCCGGCCTGTCAGCTTGCGCCGGCGCGCGCGCCTGTCCGCGCCATCAGAGGGTTGGGATCTGCCTGCGCGCTCATGCCACGCCCATCCTGCGCCGCATCCGACGAACAATGAGTTGGGCGGCCAGGTTCGTGACCAGGCTAATCACGAGCAGAATCACCGCCAGGTACGCCAGCGACGCCTTCTGCAACGACGTCGCCGCTCCGGCGTACTGGGCCGCCAGGCGACCGGCCATGGTGTCGGCGGGCGCGTAGAGTGTTCGGAGGTCGGACGAGCGACCCGCCGATCACCTGGGTGACCGCAATCGCCTCGCCCATGGCTCGGGCAAAGCCGAGCATGACGCCTGCCACCAAGCCGCCGGTGACCTGAGGGATCACCACCTTGCGGACCATCTCCCAGCGGGTCGAGCCGAGCGCGAGCGCGCCCCCTTGAGTTCGCTCGGGACGCTGGTGAAGAGCTCGCGGCTGATCGAGGCCACGATCGGCACGATCATGATCGTGAGAATCAGGCATGCAGGCAGCAACCCCACCGGGGACGGGTATCCGCTGAAGAACGGGATGAAGCCGAGGTGATCGATCATCCACGGCTCGACATGGTCGTTCAGGAACGGCCCCATGACCACGATTCCCCAAAGGCCGAGAACGACGCTGGGGATCGCGGCGAGCAGCTCGACCATCATCCCAACAGGTGCTCGAAGCACTCGGGGAGCGAGCTCGGTGAGGAAAGGCGCGATAGCGATAGCGATTGGAACCGCGATCACGAGTGCGAACAGCGATGTCGCCAGCGTGCCCCAGATCAAGTCGAGCGCGCCGAACTGGTTGGTGACGGCGTTCCATTCGTTCCCGGTCAGAAAGCCAAGCCCGAACGTGGCAATGAAGGTCGGCCGAGCTGGTCACCACCTTGCACACCAGCAGCGACCATCAGCACCTGCCAAGCCGAGCGCCGCGAGCACGGCCGAGACGCGCAGCGGAAGATCGCATGGCCGGAGCCTGTGCCTGGCGGGGGTGAAGTTCGGAGTGTGATTGAGTGGCCATGTGAAGGTGAGACTGTCGCTGGGTGTAGGCGCCGCGTGGGACGGCGCCTACACCCGGCGCAGGCGCTCAACTATTAGGATGATCTTGGCGATCGTCTGCTTAGACGTCGTCACGATCGATGCCGGCAGCGCCGGGTACCCGAGCGGGGTTCCGACGGCCTGGCCGCCAGGCTGATCGCGTAGGTCATGAACGCCCGCAGCTGAGCCCCCTTAGGACGCATCGGCAGGCACGATGACGTAGGTGTAGGAAGACAGCGGATAGGCGGTTGCCGCCGACGCCGGCGGATTCACCAACTTGATCGTACCGTCCGGCCGAGTCGTCCCGACCGCCGCTGCTGCCTCGAGCTGGCCGCTGGTCGGCTCGAGGTATTTCCCGGCCGCGTTTTGGATCACCGCGTTGTCGAGCATGTCCGCCGCGATATACGACATCTCGGCGTATGTGATCGCGCCGTTGGTGGCCTGCATCGTCGGCGATCACGCCGCTGCTGTGTTCGGCTCCGGTTCCGGTCGGGAACGTCGGCTGGGTCGAGGTACCGACCTTGCTCGCCCACTCGGGGCTGACCGACGAAAGGTAGTCGGTGAATACGAAGCTCGTACCCGACCCGTCGCTGCGGTAGACCGGCGTGATGTGCGTCGAGGGCAGGTTCATGCCCGGATTGAGCGCCGCGATCTTGGGATCGTTCCAGGAGGTGATGTTGCCGAGGAAGATGTCGGCGATGACCGGGCCCGTCAACTTCAGGTTGTCGGGCGCGCCGTTGACGTTGTAGAGGATCGCGGTCGCGCCAAGCGCCCACGGAATCTGCAGGCAGCCCTTGCACGCCGTCGCCTGGTCCGAGGTCATCGGGGCGTCGCTTGCGCCAAAGTCGACCGCACGGGCGGTGATCTGGTCGATGCCACCACCGCTGCCGATCGCGCCGTAGGTAACCGTAACCCCCCTGGCTACTTCGAGTAGTCGGCCTCCCACGCCTGTACCAGCGGAGCCACGAACGTGCTGCCTGCGTCCGATCAGCACCTTGCTGTTGCTGTTGCTCGACGAAGCCCCGGACTGCTGCCGCTACTGTCGCCGCCGCTGCTCGAGCCGCATCCTGCCGCGAGGGCGACCACGGCGGCCACCCCGATCAACCATGTCAACTTGCGCATGAATCCTCCAGTTGAATCCGCCATTGCATTGCAGGTCACGATCAGAATCAGTCCGTCCCATCGACCGCAATTAGCTCGTCACTCTCATACCTCTCCCTCACAGACCCTCGGAGTCCCGCCAATCATCCGGGGCCTGACCCGGGGATGGGGTTATTCGGCGGTGAATGTGTGGTGAAAGGTCGGATAAGCCGGGGAACACTTCTCACCAGATGACGGCGCCCGCGCCTGCGGTGCTCTATTGTCGGGTCATGCCACGAGAAGAGTTTCAACACGAGCTGGACGAGATCGAGGCCCTGCTGCAGGACGAGGGCCGGCTCTGCGGCCACTCGCTGGAGACGGTGCTGAACGGTCTGCACGCCGCCGACGACTCGGCGGCGCAGAAGGTGATCGCCGCCGACGACGAGGTGGACAGCATCTACCTGCGGGTCGAGTCGGCGATCGAGTCGCTGTTCGCCCGTCAGGCCCCTGTGGCGGTCGACCTGCGGCTCGTGCTGGCGATGATCCACATCAACCTGCACCTGGAGCGCATCGGTGACCAGTGCGTGAACATCGCCAAGCTCGGGCTGCTGCTCCCGCCCGATCCTCCGCTGCCCGAGGCGCTGCTCGCCGACTTCGCAACCATGGGGCGCCAGGCTCAGGCCATGATCGCCGAGGCGATGCGCTCGTTCGGCGCCCGCGACCTCGCCGGAGCGGAGTCACTGCTCGCGATGGATCAGGTGATCAACCGCACCAACCACGGCATCGCCCGGCGGATCCTCTCGCTGGCCAACGACGAGCCGTCGCACGAGGCCGGGCTGCGCGCGATCCTGATCTCGCGCTGCCTGGAGCGGATCGGCGACAACGCGGTCGACATCGGCGAGCAGACGGCGTATCTGGTGACCGCGGAGTTCCGCGAGTTCACCGACGCCTCCCGCACCGCGTCCGTGTAGCTTCGGCGCGGAGGGCGGCGGGTCGCGAGCCTGATCGCGGACCTCGCGACCCCAGGCTGACTACCCTCCAGACCGTGGCCCACGCTCCAGCGACCCGGCACCTGCTGCGCGCCCGCGACCTGGCCGACGCGCGGTTCTTCGAACCGATCAGCGTGGACGACATGGCCCGGGCGGCGGCGATGTCGCGCGCCCATTTCAGCCGCGAGTTTCGCAAGGCGTTCGGCGAGTCGCCGCACGGGTATCTGCTCACCCGCCGGCTCGAGCGAGCCTCGGCGCTCCTGCGTACGACCGATCGCACCATCGCCGAGATCTGCTTCTCGGTCGGTCTGCGGAGCGTGGGCTCCTTCACGACCTCGTTCACGCGCACATTCGGCCGATCGCCCACCGAATATCGGGCGGCATTCCCGGCCGCGGCGCAGTGGGCAATGGTGCCGGGTTGCGTTGTGCGCGCCTACGGCCGCCCGTCATTGCGCACGTTTCGAGAAGACGCCACGGCCGCCGGCGCCTAGCATGGCCGCCGAACCGATCAACGAAGGAGGACGGCGATGATCAAGATCTCGACTGTGCAACTCTGGGTCGACGACCAGGACGAGGCGCTCGAGTTCTACACCACCAAGCTGGGCATGGAGGTGCGCTCGGACGTGACGCTGCCCGAGATGGCGGCCTTCCGCTGGCTGACCGTCGGCCCCGCCAACCAGCCCGACATCGCGATCGTGCTGATGGCGATCCCGGGCGAGCCCGTGATGGATGCCGCCACGAAGCAGCAGGTGCGCCAGCTGATGTCGAAGGGTTTCGCCGGCACGGTGTTCCTGACCACCGAGGACGTGTGGGCCGACTACGAGGAGCTGAAGGCGCGCGGCGTCGAGTTCTCCGAGACCCCGGAGGAGCGGCCGTACGGGGTCGACTCCGCGTTCCGCGACCCGTCCGGCAACCACATTCGGCTGACGCAGGTGACGATGGCGGGCGTGTAACGCCGCCGCCGGACTTCACGGCCGGTGGTTGACGGCCTCGGCATTGTTGCCGTCGGGGTCGTACACGAACGCGCCGTAGTAGGTCGGGTGGTAGATCTCGCGCAGGCCGGGGGCGCCGTTGTCGCGCCCTCCGGCCGCAAGCGCCTCGCGGTGAAACGCGTCCACCGCCGCCCGGTCGGGGGCGAGGAACGCGACGTGCATCGGCCCCGACGGCGGGCCCTCGCCGATCCAGAAGGAGGGCTTGCCGTCGCGGCCAAACCCGACGGCGCCGGGGAACTCCGTCACCACGCCGATCCCGAGCGGCGCAAGCGCACGCTCGTAGAACGCCCGACTCGCGTCGAGGTCTGACACCGCCAGGCGGATGTGATCGAACATCCTGGGCACGATACCCCGGATCGTCTCCATCCTTTCCCCGCGGGTTCACCTCGCGGCTGGCACGCTTCGAGCATGCCCACGACACCCCGACCACCCCGCCGCCGGCCGCTCCTGTGCGAGCTGCATGCCCACTCGACCTGGAGCGACGGCGAGCTCGACCTGGACGAACTGGCCGAGCTCTACGGCACGCGGGGATTCGACGTGCTCTGCATCACCGACCACGTGGTCCGCGCCGCCGATCCGACCTCCAACGCGGTCGACGCGCGCAACCACGCCGCGTACCTGGAGGCCATCGAGGACGTGGCCGAGCGGGCGCAGCGCGACCACGGGCTGCTGGTGATGCCGGGGCTCGAGCTGACCTACTCGGACGTGGACCCCGACCTGGCCGTCCACGCCCTGGCGGTCGGCCTGCGCCGGTTCGTCGGGGTTGACCAGGGGCCACGGGCGGCGATGGCGGAGGCCCGTGCTGCGGGCTCCGCCATCATCGCCGCCCATCCGCACTCGCAGGAGCGCGACCCGACGCCCGGCCGCACCACCCGTGGGGTCTTCCGCGACCCCACCCACATGCGCGAGCTCGTCGATCGCTACGAACTCGTCAACCGCCACCATGTCTTTGCCTGGGTGGCCGGCGCGCGCCTGCCCAGCGTCGCCTGCGGTGATACACACCTGCCCGAGCACGTGCTGACGTGGAAGACGCTGCTGCCGTGCGCGCAGACCGAGGCGGATGTGGTCGCGTTCCTGCGCTCGAGCGCGACCGCGCACCTCACGCGCGTCGACGCCGCCGCCGAGAGCACCGCCGCCTGAGCGCTACCCGGGCCGCGTCTCGGGCGGCTCGAGCGCCACTGCGACGCCGTCGGCACGTAAGGTCTCCTGAGCGATGGCAAAGGCAGCGTTGGCGGCCGGCACGCCCGCATACACCGCGGTGTGGAGGAGCACCTCGGCGATCTCCTCGGGCGCGAGGCCGTTACGCACCGCGGCCCGCACGTGCAGGGCCAGCTCGCCCTCGGCGCGAAGCGCCGTCAGCACGCCAAGGGTGATCGCGCTGCGCGTGCGCCGGTCGAGGCCGGGGCGGCTCCACACGTCGCCCCAGGCGTACCGGGTGATCAGGTCCTGGAACGGCTCGCTGAAGCGTGTCGTCCCCGCGATCGCCCTGTCGACGTGCTCGTCTCCCAGCACCTCGCGCCGGACGCGCATGCCGTCATCTGCGTCGCTCATGCGTCCCCCTCCCCCACCGGATCGATGTGCGCGAGCATGAGCTCGGTCACGACGTCCGGAGTCTCGACGTTGACCAGGTGCGCGCCCTGCTCGAGCACCACCAGCCGCGCGCCGGGGATGCCCGCCGCGATCACGCGTGCGTGCTGCGGAGGCGTCGACGGGTCATCGCGGGCGGCGATCACGAGCGTCGGCGCGCGAATGCCGGGCAGATCGGCTCGCAGGTCCATCCGCTCGATCGCGCCGCAACAGGCGGCGTACCCCTCGGCCGGGGTGGCGGCGAGCTGGGCCCGGGTGGTGGCGACGACATCGGGCCGCGCGGCCGCAAACGCGGGCGTGAACCAGCGCGCGATCACGGCGTCGGCGACCGCCTCCATGCCCGATTCGCGTACGAGCGCGGCCCGCTCGGCCCAGAGCTCGGGCGGGCCGAAGAGCGCCGACGTCGAGCACAGCACCAACCGCTCGACCCGGTCGGGCGCGTGCGCGGCAAGCCACATCGACACCATCCCGCCCAGTGAGACGCCGCACAGGGACGCCCGCTCGATGGCGTAGCGGTCGAGCAGCGCGATCACGTCCCGGCCCAGGTCGGCCAGGTCGTAGGGCGGCGGGGGCACGGGCGAGCCGCCGTGACCGCGCATGTCGTAGCGCAGCACCAGGCGGGTGCGGGCAAGCTCGGCGGCCTGCGCGTCCCACATGCGCATGGTCGCGCCCAGCGAGTTGGACAGCACCACCGGCGCGCCGGCCGCCGGGCCTTCGAGCACGTGGTGAACGCTGCAGAAGTTCATGCCTCGAGCACCACCGCCAGCCCCTGGCCGACGCCGATGCAGATCGCCGCGAGGCCGCGGCCGCCGCCGCGCCGGTGCAGCTCGTGCGCCAGCGAGCCGAGGATGCGTGCGCCCGAGCAGCCCAGCGGGTGGCCAATCGCGATCGCGCCGCCGTTGGGGTTGACCAGCTCGGGGTCGAGCTCGGGCCACTCCGCCAGGCACGCCAGCGACTGTGAGGCGAAGGCCTCGTTCAACTCGACAACGGCGAGGTCCTCGAACCCGATTCCCGCTCTGCCGAGAGCTGTCCGGGCGGCCGCGACGGGCGCGATCCCGAAGACGTCCGGGTCGACTCCGGCGGCGCCGCGGGCGACGATGCGGGCGATCGGGTCGCGTCCGAGCGTCGCCGCGGCCCGCTCGTCGCCGACGAAGATTGCCGCGGCGCCATCGCTGAGCGGCGACGAGTTCCCGGCCGTGACCGTCCCCTCGGGCCGGAACACGGGCCGCAGCTTGGCCAGCGCCTCGAGGGAGGTCGAGGGCCGGATGCTCTCGTCGCGCTCCACGTCGGTGCCTGCAACGGCCACGATCTGGGCGTCGAACCGGCCCGCGTCCCAGGCCGCGGCCGCCAGGTGATGGCTGCGGAGGGCGAAGGCGTCCTGCGCCTCGCGCGAGATGGCGTACCGGTCGGCGAGGATCTCGGCGCTCTCGCCGAGCGACACCGTCCATTGCTCGGGCATCCTCGGGTTCACCATGCGCCAGCCGAGCGTGGTCGAGTGCAGCGTCTCGTGGCCGCGCGGGAATGCGCGGTCGGGCTTCGGCAGCACCCACGGCGCCCGGGTCATCGACTCGACCCCGCCCGCGAGCACGAGCGACGCATCGCCGAGGGCGACCGCGCGGCTGGCGGCGATCACCGCCTCCAGGCCCGAACCGCACAGCCGGTTGATCGTCGCGCCGGGCACGCTGGTGGGCAGGCCGGCGAGCAGCACGGCCATGCGGGCGACGTCGCGGTTGTCCTCGCCGGCGCCGTTGGCGTCTCCCAGATAGACGTCGTCGATCGCCGCGGGGTCGAGCCCGGGGCTGCGATCGACCAGCGCTCGCACGACTTCCGCGGCCAGATCGTCGGGCCGGATCCCGGCCAACCCACCGCCGTGGCGGCCGATGGGCGTGCGTACCGCGTCGTAGACGAACACCGGTTCAGGCATCGGCCGGCCGACCCCCGGGTCGGGAACCAGGGTGCGCAGCGCGCGCAGCTCGCCCTCGGTGGGCTGAGCCGTCACGGCCAGACCGGCCGCGACCCGCAGCGGCCAGCCGGTGGCCGCACGCGCCTCGTCGGGATCGACGCCCGGGTGCACATGGGTCAGCGTCAGCTCACAGGTGGCCGGGTCGGGCTCGAGCACGCCGAGGTCCGTGATCACCTTGACCGGCCCGCGGCCGTGCAGCCCGAGCCGCTCGCGGTCGCCAGGACCGGAGCCGAAGCCCACCGATGTGACGAACTCGACCCGCTCGACGAACGTGCGCAGGCTCTGGCGCACGACGACGACCACCTCGCGGCACGATGCGGCGATCTCGGGTGCGCCCCCGGCGCCGGGCAGGCGGATGCGCGGGTGCTCGTAGTCGCCGATCACGGTGGTGTTGATGTTGCCGTACCGGTCGATCTGAGCCGCGCCGAGGAAGCCCACGTCGATCCGGCCCGGCTGCAGCCAGTAGTTGAAAATCTCCGGCACGCTCACAACCGTGTCGGCCGTCTCGGCCAGCTCGCCGTCGCCGATCGAGAGCGGCAGCACCGTCGGCTTGGCGCCGATCGTGCCCGACTCGTAGATCAGCACCAGGTTCGGTGCATGGGTTCGGCGGGCCAGGTTGGCGGCGGTGCTGGGTAGCCCGATGCCGACGAAGCACGCGCTGCCGTCGGCGAGCGCCCGGGATGCGGCCACCGTCATCATGTCGTCGGCGCTCACGCCGACTCCCCGTTGCCGCCGAGGATCTCGTCCTCGAGCCAGGCCGCAAACGTGGTGCGATCACGGCTGATCGCGTCCCACGCCCGGTAGCCCTCGTTGTCGCGGTCGTAGTAGCCGTGTGCGTACGACGGTCGCGCTCCACCCGGCACCTCGGCGACGCAGGTGACGACCCACGCGGGGATCACGATCGCTCCCGGCCGAGGCTCGAGCTCGTCGACAATCTCCTCGACCGTGACCACGGCACGCGCCGATGCCAGCACCGCCTCCTTCTGGACGCCGACGATGCCCCACAGCTGCACGTTCCCGGCCCGGTCGGCGCGCTGGGCGTGCACCACGGCGACATCGGGCCGGAGGGCGGCGACGGCCGTGAGCTGCTCGCCGGTGAACGGGCACGTGATCGCGCGGATCGTCTCGGTGTGCCCGACGAGATCTGTGCCCGAGTAGCCGCGCAGAACCCCGAAGGGCAGCCCGGACGCGCCGGCCACATACCGGTTGGCCATCCCCGCGTGGCTGTGCTCGTCGATCTCGAGCGGCTGCGGGTGGCCGTGCTCGACCGCGTCGCGGAAGCGGTGCAGCGAGCCCACGCCCGGGTTCCCGCCCCACGAGAACACGAGCTTGCGCACGCACCCGGCGCCGATCAACTGGTCGCAGACGAGATCGGGAGTGAGCCGGATCAGGGTCAGGTCGCGACGCCGCTGGCGGATGAGCTCGTGGGCGGCGGCAAAGGGGATCAGGTGGGTGAACCCCTCGAGGGCGACGCTATCGCCGTCGTGAACGGCCTCCTGAAGCGCCTGCTCGAGCGAGACAATCGGGGCCATGCGACGGAAGCCTATTCGGACTTGACAGGCCGGGCGGGGTCATCGACACTCGCCCGTCCATGGGCGAGACGATGCGCGCTGCGGTCTATGACCGGTACGGGCCGGCCCGCGAGGTGCTGCGGGTGATCGAGATCGAGCGGCCCGAGCCGGGCGCCGGAGAGGTACGGGTGCGCATGCGCGTCTCGGGAGTGAACCCCACCGACTGGAAGACGCGCATGGGCTCGGCCGGGAGCACGCCGCCGTTCCCGTATCTGGTACCCAACCAGGACGGCGCCGGCGAGATCGACGCGGTCGGCGACGGTGTCGATCCGAGCCGGATCGGTCAGCGGGTGTGGGTGTACTTCGCGGCGCAAAAGCGCCAGCATGGTGCCGCCGCCGAGTGGGTGTGCCTGCCCCAGGGCCAGGCGGTCGAACTGCCTGGTCCGGCGTCGTTCGACCTGGGGGCGAGCCTCGGCATCCCCGCCCTGACCGCGCAGCACTGCCTCTTCGCCGACGGGCCGATCGACGGCCAGACGGTGCTCGTGGCGGGTGGAGCGGGAGCTGTCGGCCATTTCGCGATCGAGCTCGGACGGCGGGCCGGTGCCCGCGTCGTCACCACGGTCAGCTCGGACGAGAAGGCCGCGCTCGCGCGGGCCGCGGGCGCACACGCCGTGGTGAACTACCGCCGGGAGGATGCGGCCACGGCCATCCTCGCCGCCGCTCCCGGGGGCGTCGACCGCGTGGTCGAGGTCGCACCGGCGGCGAACGCCGCGCTCGACATCGCGGTGGCCGCGGATCACGCCACGGTGGTCGCGTACGCATCCGACGGCGACCTGGCGACTCCGGTACGCCCGCTGATGCAGCGCAACCTGACGCTGCGGTTCGTGCTCGTCTACGACATCACGCCGCGAGGCGCTCGCGCGGGCGGTCGCCGGGGTGAGCGCGGCCGTCGCGGCGGGAGACCTGACCGAGCTCCCCGCCCGCCGCTTCGGGCTGCGACGAGATCGCCGCCGCACACGAGGCGGTCGAGGGTAATGCGGTCGGCAAGGTGCTGGTCGACATCGACTCGGCAGGATGACCGCGTTGGCCGGCACCCGGGTGCTGGTCACCGGCGGCACCAGCGGCCTCGGGCTGGCGATGGCCCGGGCGCTGGTCGATGCGGGCGCGCGCGTGGCCGTCACGAGCCGCGACGCGGGGCGGGCCGGGCGCGCGGCCGCCGACCTGGGGCCGGCCGTCGTCGGCCTCGCGCTCGACGTCCGCGACGAGGGTGCAGTCGCCGCCGGGGTGCAAGGAGGTGTGGGAGCGGCTTCGGGGGCATCGATCTGCTCGTCAACAACGCGGGCATCGGGATGCGTACCGTCAACCCCCGCTTCCTGTCCCATCCACAGCCCTTCTGGGAGGTGGCGCCGGACGGCTTTCGCGACGTGCTCGAGACCAAGGTGGCCGGCTGCTTTCTCATGGCACGCGCAGTGGTGCCGCGAATGCTCGAACAGGCCGGCGGCCGCATCGTGACGATCTCGATGAACGAGGCCACGATGGTGCGGCAAGGCTTCGTGCCCTACGGCCCGTCCGGGGCGGCGGTCGAGGCGCTGTCGCGCGTGATGGCGGCCGACCTGGCCGGCACCCCGGTGACGGCCAACCTGCTCCTCCCCGGCGGCGCGACCGACACCGGGATGATCCCCGACGACACGCCCGCCGCGGCTCGCGAGCGGCTGCTTGACCCCGCGATCATGGGACCGCCGATCGTCTGGCTCGCCTCGGCGGCGGCGGCCGCGGTCCACAACGAGCGGATCGTTGCGTTCGAGTTCGAGCAGTGGCTGGCGGCTCGCTGAGCGCCCTGCTCGGGCGGTGTTCACCGCTTGCGCGCCGAAATTTCACCGCCTCGACACCCTCTTCGGCGCGAGCGTGGGCGACACTTTGGGCATGCGCGGACGCGCCCAGGAATCGGCGGAGGATCTCCGCGAACAGCTCGACTTGCTCGACGACCAGGTCATGCGCTACGGCAGGGCGATCGAGATGGCGGCGACCGCGCGGGCGGCCGGCTACGTCGTCCCGGCGACCCGGGTCGAGGGCGCGGAACATCGTCCGGCAGGCGGGCCGCCTGGCCGACCGGGCGGTGCGAGACGGCGACATCCGCGACCACGACCGCGCCCGCGCGCTGCGCAAGGTTGCGGGCCACCTCCACGAAATCGATCGCGCCCTCGCCGGACGGCCGGGGCGAGGACACCCTCGGCCACGACGCGCTCGATGTCGTGATGGCCGCACTGGTCGCGGCGCTCGAGGTGTTCGCGCGGCCCGGCATCCCGGGACTGGCGCTGCTACAGGATCGGGTCGACCGCCTGCTCGACCACGTCGATCAGCATCCGGGCCTGCGCCGGCTGGCGCCGCCGCTCATGGGCATCGGCACGGCGGCCGAGTTCGGGTGGGCGAACCACCCGCACGTGCGCACCACCGCCGCCGCAACTCGCTGACGAGCGCTAAACCCGGGCGAAGCACGAGTAGCAGCGCGTTGCGCCCGGCTGCATCCGCGCCTGGCAGTTCGGGCAGGTGCTGTGAGCGAGCCGCGCCCGCACCCATCGCAGGACGGCGCTCACCGGTTCATCGCGTCGGTCATGCTTCCGTTCTACGGGTGTTCCGGGCCGTCCGCTAGCCGGCGGCGGCGCGGTCGACGAGCCACGTGGCGCCCTCGACCATGCCCGCAGGCAGCTGCTCGCCTCCACGGATGCGGGCGAGCGGGGCCGCCTTGGCGGCGCCGGTCACCAGGAAGAGCGTGCGCCTGGCCGCATTCAGCGCCGGCAGCGTGAGCGTGTGCCGGGCCATGCCCTGGACGACGTCGGGCGGGTCGATCACCCACCGTTCCTGCTCGAGCAGCGACACCGAGCCCGGGAAACAACGAGGCCGTGTGGCCGTCGTCGCCCATCCCCAGGAAGAGGATGTCGAACTCGCACCGCGTCGCCGAAGAACGCGCGCAGAAGCCCCTCGTACTGGTCGGCGTCGGTCAGCGGATGGACGTTCGCCGCGGTGACGGGAACGTGGTCGAGCAGCGACTCGCACGCCGCCCGGTAGTTCGAGCGGGGGTCGTCGAGCGGCACCCGGCGCTCGTCGCCGAAGAAGACATGCACCCGCGGCCAGTCCACCCGGTCGGCGTACTCAGGCGTGGTCAGCAGGTGATGGGTCGCCTGCGGCGTCGATCCGCCCGCCAGGCACACGGCCGGCCGATCTCCGGCGGCGGCGACCGCCTCCACGAACGCATCGGCGGCCCGGCGGGCGACGTCGCCAGGGTCCTGGCAGACGGTCAGGTTCATCGCGCGCGCCACCCGCCTAGCGTACCGCGGCGCCAACCGCGAAAACCGGGGACAGTCCCCGGTTGGGGCGGGTGTGGGAGTTGTGAACGCTTTTGTTGCGGGTCGCGGTTCGCTACGAGGCGGGGACGGCGAGCGCCGCCGCCAGCGCCGCGGCGAACACCGGGTCGGAGCCGTTGACCTCGAGGGCGCGGCCCAGGAGCACCGAGGTGTCGAGCAGCGGCAGCACGACCGCGTGCTCGGAGACGTCCGTGCCGTACGCGCGGCCGACCTGAACGCGGGTGTGCCGCTCGACCACGTACTCGGCCTGCCCGCAGGTGAGCGTGACCCGCTCGACGTGCGGCCGCTCGCTGTGGGTGAGCGCGACGTTCCGATCCAGTCGCGAGCCGAGCCAGCCGGCCAGCAGCCTGGCCTCGTTGATCGGCCCGTCCACGTCGACTGCGGCGAGATCGGCCAGCGCCGCGGCGACCGGCGGCGGATCGAACACCGAGGCGATCGCCTCGCGCCACGGCTCGAGGCGCAGCCAGGCCAGGTCGGTCACGGCGGGCTCGAGCCGCCCCACTCGGTCGACGCCCTCGAGCGACGACACGTTCGAGTCGACGATGGTGGACGTGCCGAGCACGGCCAGGTCGCAGAGGAGCGCGAGGCCGGGCGGCATCGGCCCCTGCCACCACACGAACGTGGGCAGGTCGGCCACGAGCAGCGAGACGACCGCGCTCGGGAGCGCACCCGGACGCGCGGTCAGGAGCACCTGCTCGGAGCACACCTGCTGCAGGCCGCTGCCCAGCCAGCACGACGCCGAGACGGTCGCGCGCACGCCGTTCGTGCCCGTCCCGGCGACGATCGCCCGCAGCGGCCGGCTGCCGCCGATGCGCTCGAGCGCACGCTGGGTGGCGGCGACGTCCTTCGGGGTCGGCGCGTAGACCACCAGGTTGAGCGTCGTGGCCCGGACCGACCCCGGGCCGCCGGCCCGGCTGGCGGCGAGCGCCCGCTCGACCTGGTTCAGATCGGTGAGCTCGACCGGAGGGTTGGCGATCACGGCCGGCGCCAGCGCCGGCCGTCGCGCGTGATCAGCTCGGCCGCGAGCTCGGGCCCCCACGAGCCCGAGTCGTAGAGCTGCGGCATGCCGGAGCGCCACTGTTCGAGCAGCGGATCGCAGATCTCCCATGAGCGCTCGACACCGGCCTGAGGCGTGAACAGGGTGCGGTCGCCGCGGATCGCATCGAGGATCAGGGTCTCGTATGCCTCGGGCACATCGTGCAGGAACGCCGATCCGTACAGAAAGTCCATGTTGACGGTGCTGATCGCGATGGTCGGCGACGGTGCCTTGGCGCCGAAGCGCAACGAGATGCCCTCGTCCGGCTGGATCCGCAGCACCAGTGAGTTCGCCTCGAGGTGCTCCGCCGCGCCCATCGTGAACGGCAGGTGGGGAACGCCCTTGAACTGCACCGCCACCTCGGTGACGCGCTTGGGCAGCCGCTTGCCCGTGCGGATGTAGAACGGCGTACCGGCCCAGCGCCAGTTGTCGATCTCGACCTTGGCGGCGATGAAGGTGGGGGTGTTCGACTCGGCCGGGACGTTCTCTTCCTCGGAGTAGGCGACCACCTCCTCACCGGCGACGAACCCGCGGCCGTACTGGCCGCGGACGGAGTTTTGGAACGTCAGCGGCTGCGTCGCCCGCAGCACCTTGGTCTTCTCGTCGCGGACGGCGTCGGCCTCGAACGCCGCCGGCGGTTCCATCGCCACGAGCGCCAGCACCTGCAGGAGGTGGTTCTGGACGATGTCGCGGACGACTCCCGTCTCCTCGTAGAACGCCGCCCGGTGCTCGACTCCGAGCGCCTCGGCCACGGTGATCTGGACGTGGTCGACGTACCGGTTCGTCCAAACCGGCTCGAAGATCGCGTTCGCGAACCGGAAGACGAAGATGTTCTGGACGGTCTCCTTGCCCAGGTAGTGGTCGATGCGGTAGATCTGTCGCTCCTGAAACGGGCCGTGCACGATCTCGGCCAGGTCGCGCGCCGACTGCAGGTCGTGCCCGAACGGCTTTTCGATCACCACCCGGGCAAAGCCCGGCGGGTCGTTCAGTCCCGCCTCGCCCATGTGGCTCACGATCACCGGGAAGAAGCTCGACGGCGTCGAGAGGTAGAACACACGGTTGCCCTCGGTGCCGTGCTCGGCATCGACCCGCTCCAGCGTCTGCCCCAGCTCGCGGAAGTGCTCCGCATCGTCGAACCCGCCGCTGTGGTAGTGAAGCGACTCGGCAAACGCCGCCCAGTAGTGCTCGTCGATCGCCGTGCGCGAGTACTTCTCGACCGACGAGCGGGCGAGCTCGCGCCACTCGTGGTCGGTCATGTCGCGCCGGGCGTAGCCGACCACCGCGAACCGGTTGGGCAGTAGGCCGCGCATGCCCAGGTTGTAGATCGCAGGCAGAAGCTTGCGGTGAGCCAGGTCGCCGGTGGCACCGAAGATGACGAACACCGTCGGGACCGTGGCGCCGCCCGCTCGCAGGCCGGTCCGCAGCGGATTCGCCGAGGGGTTGCTGATCACCGCTGCCATGGGGCTACCGCGAGCCGATCCGAAGCGACTCGAGCTGCTCCGGCGTGACCCTCGCCACCGGCCGCCCGCGCTTGCGCAGCGCCTGCAGGTCGCCGATCGCCTGCGCCTTGATGAGCGTGCCAAACCCGAACGTCCGTCCCGGGATCGCGAGGTCGCCCGGATCGGGGTCGACCACCTGAATGAAGCAGCCGACCTGGGGGCCGCCCTTGTGCAGCTGGCCGGTCGAGTGCAGGAACCGCGGCCCGAAGCCGAAGGTCGTCGCCACCCGGTAGTGGTCGCGGATGGCGGTGCGCACCGGCTGGAACCGCTGCTCGTTCGGGTCGGTGGGATCGACGTAGGCCATGATCGCCACGTACCCGCCGGGCTCGATCGCGGCCAGGACGTCCTCGACCGGATCCGACTCGGCGGCCGGAAGTGCATCCGAGCTCTCCCACTCCTCGAGGATGCGCGCGGTGTTGGCCTTCGACTCCGCGACGTTGGGCTGGTCGAACGGGTTGATGCCGAGCAGCACGCCGACAGCAGCCGTGGCCACCTCCCACTGCAGGAACTCGTTGCCGAGCTCGTGCGGATCGGAGATCTCGCGAGTCAGCACCGGATGACCGGCCTCGGCCAGGGCGTGCATCGCCCGGTCATGGGAGCCGTCGCTGCGCAGATACACGAAGACGCGGTCAGAGCCGTAGCAGTCGGGATCGCCGGGCTCCTCGCCCGCAACGGGCACGAGCCCTTTGCCCTCCTTGCCGGTGGACTCGGCGATCAGCTGCTCGGCCCACAGGCCGAAGCTCGAGAAGCGGCCCTCGGCCACGATCGTGATCTTGTTGCGGCCCTCGCGGCTGAATCCTCCAAGCGCCGCTCCCAGCGCGACCCCGTCGTCGATCTCCTCGCCGGCCCCGTCGCGGTCGATGGTGTCGAGAAGCGCCGAGACCTCGATGCCCGCGAGCGCCGCGGCCACCATGCCGAAGTAGGAGAGCGCGGAATAGCGGCCGCCGATGTCGGGCGGATTCTCGAACACGCGCCGGTACCTGCGCTCCCGCGCCGTGCTGCCGAGATCGGTGCCGGGATCGGTGATGGCCGCAAACCGGCTCGGATCGCCGCCCGTGCGCTCCCAGAAGTACGCCTCGTGCGAGCGCGTCTCGAGCGTGCCACCCGACTTGGACGCGACCAGGTACAGGCAGTCGGTGTGCTCGGCGGCGCGGACGGCGGCGGGGTAGGTGGTGTCGGTCACGTCGGGCCGGTCGGCGTGAAATGTGCGCCGCAGCACCTCGGGGCAGAGTGACGAGCCGCCCATGCCCAGCAGGACCGCATGGGGCAGGGTGGACTGCACCTCGGCCGCCCACTCGTTGAGCTCGACCGCGTGCGTGCGCATCGAGCCCACCACCGGGAGCCACCCCAGCCGGCTGCCGATGTCGGCCTGGTCGCCGCGCCAGAGTGATGGGTCGCCCCTGCGGAGCCGGTCGACGAACCGGCACTCCTCGAGCTCGGCAGCGGCGGCCGTGACCGCCTCGCCCAGCTCAGGCCGCGCCGCGGGCACGCAGTTCCTCCATGCTCTTGCCGATGGTGACGATCAGCGAGTCGAACGAGTCGGCGAACGACCTGACGCCGTCGAGTTCGAGCTTGCGGGTGACCGCGTCCATGCTCACGCCGGCCTGCTCGACCTGCTCCAGCACGCTCTCGGCCCCGGCGACGTCCTCGTCGACGGTGCGGCGGACGGTGCCGTGATCGAGGAAGGCCGCGATCGTCCCCTCGGGCATCGTGTTGACGCAGTCGGGCCCGATCAGGTCGTCCACGTACAGCACGTCCGAGTAGGCGGGGTTCTTGGTGCCGGTGGACGCCCACAGCGGCCGCTGCACCGAGGCGCCCCGACGGGCCAGCGCCCGCCAGCGGTCCGAGGCCGTGATGCCGAGGAACCGCTGATAGGCGAGCCTCGCGTTGGCCACCGCCGCCCGGCCGCGCAGGGGCGAGCCCTCGGGCAACTGCGCGTCGACCGCGGTGTCGACCCGCGAGACGAAGAAGCTCGCCACCGAGTGGACGTCGTCGATCGGCTCGACCGGCAGCCAGGCGCCGCTCGAGGCCGCGCAGGTAGGCCCCGTGGATGGCCTCGTAGTTGGCCAGCGAGAAGAGCAGCGTGACGTTGACGTTGATGCCCGCCGCGATCGTCTCCTCGATCGCCGGCACACCCTCGGCGGTGCCCGGGATCTTGATGAAGATGTTGGGCCGGTCGATGCGGCGCGAAGAAATCCGGCGCCGCGGCGATCGAGGCCGCGGTGTCGTTCGCCATCGCCGGCGGCAGCTCGAACGAGACGAACCCGTCGAGATGGCCGGTGTCGTCGTAGACGTGCCGGATCTGGTCGGCCGCCTCGCGCACGTCCGCCACCGCGAGCTCGAAGAAGACATCGGCGGGAGAGAGCCCGGACGTCGTCAGGGCCGCGACGGCATCGTCGTAGTCGTTCGAGTCGGCGATCGCCTTCTGGAAGATGGTGGGGTTCGAGGTGACGCCGACGACGCCCTCGTCGACCATCCGCCGGAACTCACCCGAAACGAGCCAGCCGCGACGGATGTTGTCGAGCCACGGGCTGGTGCCCGCGGCCGCCAGCTGCTGCAATTTGTTCGCCATTTCGTTGCTCCTCTCGACCCTTCGGCCCACGCCTTGGAGGCCCGCCGCGAGCTCAGCCGGACGTTACCACCGGCGCGCCGCAAGCTCGGTGCCCGCACGGTCGAGATCGCCCTCCTCGAGGGTCTGGCAGCCTCGCCGCGCGAGCTCGGCGGCCGCACCGGGCTCGACGATCCCGCCGACCGCGACACAGGCGACCCCGGCCCGAGCCGCCGCGCATTGCCACCTCGGCAACGACTTTGCCGCTCAGCGTCTGGTCGTCGATCCGCCCCTCCGCCGTCAGGCACAGCCCCGCGCCGGCAAGGTGCCCGTCGAGGCCGGCCAGGTCGGCCACGAGCTCCGCGCCGCGAACGGCCCGCGCATGAAGCGCCATCAGCATCGCGCCGATGCCGCCCCCGGCGCCCGCGCCGGGCCGATCGGCCGTGTCCAGCCCGAGCGCCGCCAATCGCCGCTCGAGCTCGGCGACCTGAGCGGGTGTCGCACCCTTCTGCGGCCCGTACACCGCGGCGGCTCCGTTGGGGCCGAGCAACGGGTTTTCGACATCCAGCGCGGCCACCAGCTCGATGCCCGCGGCGGCATCTCCGAGCGCCTGGCGCAGGCCGGCACCGCCGTCGGTGCTGGCGGTGCCGCCGACACCGATCGTGATCCGGGGCGCGCCGGCCCGGGCCGCCGCGGCGATCAGCTCCCCGGCGCCGAACGAGCTCGCGCCCAGCGCGTCCGGGGGAAGATCGGCAACGGTCTGGCGCCCGCAGGCCTCGGCGACATCCAGAGCCGCCTCGCCGTCTGCAAGCAGCGCGAAGCGCGCCCGCCGCGGCCGGCCGAGGGCGTCGTGCACGGGGCACGTGCGCCACTCGCCGCCGCGAGCCGCAAGCAGGGCCGCGGCCGTGCCCTCGCCGCCGTCTGCCAGCGGAACGGCGGCGATGTCGTCTGCCGGCGCGGACGCGCAGCCACCCACGGCGAAGCGCGGCGGCCGCCTCGGCGGCCGTGTAGGTGCCGGCCAGCTTGTCGGGCGCGATCACGATTCGCATGCGCACCTCGGCTCGGCGGCGGCACCGGTTAGCATCCTCCCCATCGGCGACGCACGTTACATCTGGCAGCCGCCGGCCGAGGTGGTCGAGCGGGCCCGCGTGACCGCCTTCATGCGCGAGCACGGGATCCCCGACTGGCGCACGCTGATCACCGCGCAGCCAGGACGACATCGAATGGTTCTGGGACGCGGTCGTCCAGCACCTGGGGCTCGAGTTCTTCGAGCCGTACGAGCAGGTTCTGGATACATCGCGCGGGCCCCGAGTGGCCGCGCTGGTTCGCCGACGGCACGGTCAACCTGACCCACAACTGCGTCGACCGCCACGCCGCCGGCCCCGCGGCGAGCCGGACCGCGGTCGTGTGGGAGAGCGAGGACGGGCTGGTCGCATCGGTCACCTATGCCCAGCTCTCGGACGAGGTGAACCGGGTTGCAAACGCGCTGCTCGAGCTCGGCGTGCGCCGGGGCGACGCCGTCGGCCTCTTCCTGCCGATGTCGATCCAGATCGTCGCCGGGTTCTACGCCATTGCCAAGATCGGGGCGATCGTCGTGCCCATCTTCTCCGGCTTCGCGGCGCCCGCGGTGGCCGCCCGCCTGGCGGACGCCGGCGCAGTCGCGCTGCTCACGGCCGACGCCGTGCCGCGCCGGGGCCGGCCGGTGTCGATGAAGGCAGATCGCCGACCAGGCCGTCGCCGAGGTGCCGTCGGTGCATTCGCTGCGTGGTCGTGGTCCCGGCTCGGCACCGAACCGCCCATGCAGCCCGGGCGCGATCACCGCTGGGACGAGCTGGTCGCCCGCCAGAGCCCCGCGCTGACCGCGCCGGAGCTCGACCCGGAGACGCCGATGATGGTGATCTACACGTCGGGGACGACCGGGCGGCCGAAGGGCGCGGTGCACGTCCACGGCGGGTTCCTGGTGAAGATCGCCGAGGAGTGCGCGTTCCAGCTCGACGTCGGCGCGGACGACCGCTTCATGTGGGTGACGGACATGGGCTGGATCATGGGGCCGCTCGAGGTCGTGGGCAGCGGGGCGCTCGGGGCGACGCTCGTGATCAGCGAGGGCGCGCCCGACTACCCCGGCCCGAACCGGCTCTGGGACATGGTCGAGCGGCACCGGATCAGCGTGCTCGGAGTCTCGCCGACCCTGATCCGGGCTCTGCGAGCCCACGGCGACGAGCCGGTGCTGCGCCACGACCGCTCGTCGCTGCGCGTGCTGGGCTCGACGGGCGAGCCCTGGAACCCCGATCCCTACCGCTGGCTGCACGAGGTCGCCGCCGAGGGCCGGGCGCCCGATCATCAACCTGTCCGGCGGCACCGAGGTGGGGGCGTGCTTCCTCTCGCCCATGCCGGTGATGCCGCTCAAGGAGTGCACGCTGGGGGCGCCCGCGCTGGGCATGGCGATGGACGTGGTCGGGCCCGACGGCGAGCACCTGCCGGCCGGATCGGTCGGCGAGCTGGTCTGCCGCAAGCCGTGGCCGAGCATGACCCGAGGCGTGTGGGGCGACCCCGACCGCTATCTCGAGGCGTACTGGTCGCGCTGGCCGGGCGTGTGGGCCCACGGCGACTGGGCGTCGGTCGACGAGGACGGCTACTGGTACCTGCACGGCCGCTCCGACGACACCCTGAACATCGCGGGCAAGCGCATCGGCCCGGCCGAGTTCGAGTCGGCGGCGGTCGGCCACCCCGCCGTGGCCGAGGCCTGCGCCGTGGGGATTCCCGACGAGGTCAAGGGCGAGGTGGCGTGGCTCTTCTGCGTACTGCGACCGGGATTCGAGCCGTCCGACGATCTCCGCGGCGAGGTGCAGGCGGCGGTCACCGGCGTCCTCGGAAAGGCGTTCGCGCCGGCCCAGATCGCGCTTTGTGACGGCGCTCCCGAAGACGCGCTCGGCAAAGATCGTGCGCCGCGCGGTGCGGGCGGCGGCGCTCGGCGACGACCCGGGCGACACCTCGGCACTGGAAGACCCGGACGTGCTCGCACAGGTGGCGGACGCCCGGTGAGGCGGCCCGCCGCCGGCATGCTGATAGGCTCGCAAACTGTTGACTTCGGGAGGGTGACGTGACCGCAGGCATGCTGAACGGCAAGCGCGCGCTGGTCGCCGGGGTGGCGAACAAGCGCTCGATCGCATGGGCGATCGCGCAGGCGCTGCACGGCGCCGGCGCGGAGCTCGCATTCACCTATCAGGGCGAGCGGCTCGAGGGATCGGTGCGCAAGCTTGCGGCCGAGGTGGAATCAGACGTCGTGGTCGAGTGTGACGTCTCGGACGACGCGAGCATCGACCGGGCGTTCGCCGAGGTCGCCGCGGGCGGCGGGTTGGACATCATGGTGCACTCGATCGCGTACGCCCCCCAGGAGACGTTCACGGACCGGTTCGTGAACACGTCGCGCGAGGCGTTCCGGATCGCTCACGACGTGTCGGCCTACTCGCTGATCGCGATGGCGCGGCGGGCGGAGCCCCTGATGGCGGAGCGCGGCGGAGGCTCGATCGTGACGATGACCTACATGGCCAGCGAGCGGGCGTTCCCGGGTTACAACATCATGGCCAGCGCCAAGGCCGCGCTCGAGTGCGCGGTGCGCTACCTGGCCTACGAGCTGGGCGAGAACGCGATCCGGGTGAACGCCATCTCGGCGGGGCCGGTGCGGACGCTCGCATCGGCCGGCATCGCCGGCTTCAAGGACATGGAGGAGATCATCGAGAAGCGCACACCGCTGCGCCAGAACATCCAGACGGCCGACGTCGGCCAGGCGGCGCTCTACCTGTGCAGCCCGATGTCGCAGATGGTCACCGGCACGACGCTCTACGTGGACTCGGGCTACCACGCGATGGGCATCTGAGCGCGCGGTGCTGCGGTTCACCGTCCTCGGCGGAAGCCCGGCATGGCCCAACCCCGGCCAAGCGGCGAGCGGCTACCTCGTCGAGACCGAGCAGGTGCGGATGCTGGTCGACTGCGGCTCGGGCATCGCGACCGAGCTGCGCGCCCACGACCCGGGCCCGCTGACCGACATCATCATCAGCCACTTCCACGCCGACCACTGGTTCGACCTGGTGCCGCTGCACTACGCGCACCGGTTCGGCTCGTGGAGCGAGCGGCCGCACGCCACGCTGCACCTGCCCCCGGGCGGACGCAACGTGCTCGACACCGTGGCGGCGGTGTGGGACGGATCGGTGGAGACGTTCGAGGCGGCCTGGAACCTCGAGGAGTTCGACCCCCAGGCCGACCTGCGCATCGGCGATCTGCGGCTGTCGTTCGCCCCCACCCGCCACTACACCACCTGCTACTCGATCAAGATCGACGCCCCCGCGGCCAGCATCGCCTACTCGGCCGACACGGCGCCCACCGAGCGGCTGGCCCGCTTCGCCCACGGGGCCGACCTGTTCGTCTGCGAGGCCTCGCTGAGCGACGCCTCGACCGACTCGGGCGAGCGCGGCCACATGGACGCGGCCGAGGCCGGACGCGAGGCCGCCCGCGCCGGCGCGGGCCGCCTGCTGCTCACTCACGTCCCCTTCGAGAACGGCGCCGAGCGGGTGCTCACGATGGCCCGGGCCGAGTACTCCGGCCCGATCGAGATCGCCGCGCCGGGCTGGACGATCGAGCTCTGATCAGCGCTTCGGGCGCTGCCAGGGTTCTTGCCCGAGCGCGCCGCGCAGAGCCGCCGCGGCGTTTCCGATCACCGGCCGGCCGTGCGTGACCAGGACGTGCTCGACGTCAAGGGCGGTCAGGCGCTCGAGCGTCGGCAGATAGACCTCGCGCCACCAGCGCCGACGGCGCTCGCCCGAGAGCGGGCCGTCCCAGACGCGCAGCTCGCCGGCACCGGTCTCGACGACCGAGTCGCCGAAGACGAGGGCGCGGTGTGCGGGGATTTCGATCGGCTGCTCTGACCGGGGCGGGGTGCCGATCGGGTGGAAGCGGGCGATGCCGGCGACGTCCCCGCCGGCGAGGGGCTCGAAGCCCGAGGTGTCGCCGAGCCGTGTCGCGACATCCGGGTGCCCATAGATGCGTGCGCCCGCGTGCCGGTAGCGCCGCCACAGCGGCTCGGCGCTGCGGGTATGGAACGGCATGGTGACGAGGATCCGCACGTGGCCGCAGACAAGGTCGTCGAGCGCGTCAAGCACCGGGTCGTCGCCGCCGCTCACGAGCGGGTCGACGAGCAGCGTCTCGCCGCCCCCGGCGACCGCGTAACTCGTCCGTGACCCGAACTCGCCCGCGCGCAGCCCCCGCGGGCGGTGCTCCCAGCGCCAGATCCCCGGCGCGATCTGCTCCACCCGCTCCTACCCGGCAAGCGTGACGCGCGAGATCCCCAGCATGCCCTCGGCCGCCTTCTCGGCGGCCCGCTGCAGGCTCTCGGACATCGACGGGTTGACGGCGGCCGTCTCGGCCAGCATCTGCACCGAGAGCTGCGCGTGCACCGCCAGCGCGACGGCCGTGATCACCTCGGAGGCGCGGAAGCCGACCATGGCTCCGCCCAGGACGGTGCCGTCGTCGGGGTCGGAGAGGAGCTTGATCATGCCGTCGGTCTCGCCCTCCATCACCGCGCGCGGATTGGCCCGCACCAGATGCTTCGTGACGCGCACGCGGATGCCCTCGACGCGCGCCTGCCGCTCGGAGATGCCGGCTTTCGCGATCTCGGGCCTGGTGAACACACACCAGGCGACGCCGGAGTAGGCGACGGGGTCGACCGGCACACCGAGCGCGTGCAGGGCGGCGGTGCGGCCGTGCAGCGAGGCGGTGTTGGCGAGCATGATCTGACCGGTGACGTCGCCGCACGCGTAGATGTGGGGGACGTTCGTGCGGCAGAACTCGTCGGCGGGCAGGGTGCCGCGCTCGGCGATCTCGACGCCCGCCGCGGCCAGGCCCAGCCCGGATGTGTTCGGGCGCATGCCGATGCAGAGCAGCAGGTGCGAGCAGGTCAGATCGCGGCCGTCTTCGAGCACGAGCCGCACCTGGGTCCCGTCCTCGCAGTCGACCGCGGCGGCGCGGCCGTTCTTGATCACGTCCAGGCCGCGGCGCAGGAACACCTCCTCGAGCACCTCGGCCAGGTCGGGGTCGTCGTTCGGCAGCAGCTGGTCGCGCGCCGACACGAGCGTCACCCGCGAGCCGCAGCGCGAGAAGAAGTCGGCGAATTCGCACCCGGTCGGACCGGCGCCGAGCACCACCAGATGCTCGGGCAGGTCGCGCAGATCGAACACCTGCCGGGTGGTGAGCACGCGGTGTCCGTCGGGTTTCGAGAACGGCGGCACGAAGGGCGAGGCACCTGTGCAGATCAGGAGCGCGTCAAACTCGACCGTGAGATCGCGCCCGTCGACATTTGCGACCAATTCGTTCGGCCCGGTGACGTGGCCGCGGCCGGGCAGCACGCGGACGTTCACCCCGTCCATGCGCTCCCGCACGCCCCTGCTCTGGTGCAAGGCGATGGCACGGGAGCGGGCGAGCGTCCGGCGCATGTTGACCGACGGCAGTCCGTGCGAGAAGTCGAGCCCGACCTCCTCGGCGCGGGCCACCTCGAGCATCGCGTCGGCCGTCGTGAGCAGCGTCTTGGAAGGGATCGCGTCGGTCATCGTGCAGTTCCCGCCGAGCGACATGTCCTCGACCAGGGTGACCTCGGCGCCCAGATGCGCGGCGGTGGTTGCGGCGGCGTATCCGGCCGGTCCGCCACCAAGGATGACAAGCCTCATGCGCCGCATCGTAGACTCCGCGGCATGAACGAGATCGCAACCCCGCTTCACCCGGATCGGATCCGGTCAGGCTTCCCGTCGCTGCGGGCAGGCCGCACCTTCCTCGACAACCCCGGCGGCACCCAGGTGCACCAATCCGTCTACGACGCGGTCGCCGCCTACTACCGCGACGCGAACGCCAACCTCGGCGGGCCCTTCGTCACATCGGTCGCCTCGGGCCAGGTGCTCGACGATGCCCGCGCGCAGACCGCTGCCTTCCTGGGCGCACAGCCGGGCGAGATCATCTTCGGGGCGAACATGACCACGCTCACGATGCATGCCTCGCGCACGCTCTTCCGTGAGCTTGGGCCTGGCGACGAGGTGCTGGTGACCGGCCTCGACCACGACGCCAACGTGGCACCCTGGCTGCTCGCGGCCGAGGATCGCGGCGTGACCGTGCGCCAGGTTGCGATCGACCCGGACGTGTGCGTCGTCGACCCCGGCGCCTTCGCCGCGCTGCTCACCGATCGCACGCGCGTCGCGGCGTTCGGGTGGGCCTCGAACGGCGCCGGCACCGTGAACGACGTCGCCGCCCTGTGCGCGCTCTGCCGCGACGCCGGTGCGATCTCATATGTGGACGCCGTCCACTTCGCGCCCCATGGCCCGATCGACGTGGCGGCGATCGGGTGCGACTTCCTGGTCTGCTCGGCGTACAAGTTCTTCGGCCCGCACGTCGGCATCCTGTACGGCCGCACCGAGCAACTCGAGCGCCACCGCCCCTACAAGGTGCGGCCCGCGCCGCCGGACCCGCCCCACTCGTGGGAGACCGGCACGGTCAACCTCGAGGGCATCGCCGGCACCGCGGCTGCGGTCGCATACCTGCGCTCGCTGGGAATGGACGCGGTGGCCGCGTACGAACGCGGTCTCGCGGCCCGGCTGCTCGAGGGGCTCACGAGCCTGCCCGGTGTGACGGTGTACGGGACGACGGACCTCGACCGCCGCGTACCCACCGCCGCGTTCAACGTCGCCGGGCGGGCGCCGGCCGAGGTCTCGGCCACTCTCGGCGAGCAGGGAATCTTCGTGTGGGACGGCAACTACTACGCGCTCGAGCTGATGCAGCGGCTCGGCCTCGAGGAGTCGGGCGGAGCGGTGCGGGTGGGCGCCGTGCACTACAACACCGCGGCCGAGATCGACAGCTTCCTCGAGGCGGTGGCCGACCTCTGCTAGACCGAGCGCCGGCGCCGCCAGAGCGCGGTCTCGGCGGCGATGATCGCAAGCAGCGCCGCCCCCGCCCACAGGAGCTCGGCTCGCAGCGGGTGATGGCGATGCGAACGCGTGACGGCTGCACAGAACGTATGCGGCGGGCAGCGCCCGCCTCCTGATTTCATCTGCCACTCGGTCACGCCGGCGGCAAGCAGCACAAGGGCCACGAGCAGCAGAACGGCCGGAACGAGCCATGGGCGATAACGCGTCATGTTGCCCACGCTACCACCGTGCGAAATCGGCTACCCGATCCACTCTCCGAACGCCGGCGGCTCGGCGGCCGGAACGGCGCCGATGCAGATGATGCGCGTGCCCGGCACGAGCGGCCGGAACGAGCGGGTCGCGGCCGGATCGGGCGCGGCCACGATCGTCCCGGGAACCGCGTCGTAGATGTCGAGGCCGATCCGGAACTCGGCCCGGCCCGTGACGACGATGTAGGCCTCGTGCTGGCCGGTGTCCGTCTCGTCGTGGGTCGTGTCGATGGACTCCCCCGGGTCGCACTCGATCGCGTTGATGCCGAACGCCCCCACCCCGAGCGGCGCATTCAGGGCCTGCCAGCGCCCGAAGGCGGTGGGCGTGGCGGGTACTGCGTTCAGATCGACGTATGGCATTGGTGTCCTCCTATTCGAAGAGGGTCAGCTCGGGCGCGACCTCGCCCTTCAGCACGTCGTAGTCGACGGCGACGAAGTCAAAGCCGCGAGCCTGGCACATGACGCGGGCCTGGGGTGCGATCTCGGGTGCGACGAGAATGCCACGGCAGGGCGCATGAGCGGGGTCGAGATCCACGCGCTCGCAGTAGCGGGTCAGCTGCTCGACGTGAGCGGCCACGGCCCGCACCCGTTTGACCTCGACGACCACCGTGCGGCCGTCGGAGTCGCGGCAGAAGAGGTCGACCGGGCCGACGTCGGTGAACCGCTCGCGCGAGATCACCAGCAGCCCGGACTCGATGAGATCCGGCGCCTGCTCCAGCAGCACGTGCATCTGCCGCTCGGCGCCGTCGCGCTCGAGCACTGCCTCGTCGTCCAGCTCGTGCACGACGTCGTGCAGCACCTGCTCGATCACGATCACGAGCGTCTCACCGGACGCAGCCCGGTGGACGCGGATGACATCACCGTCCTCGCTCACGCTGGTCGGGCCGGGCATGTAGTTGAGCGGCTTGTAGCCCTTCTCCGCGTGGACGCACAGACTGCCGTCGTCCTTGAAGAGGATCACGCGGTCGCCGGCGCCCAGGCGCGTCGTGGCACGACCGTGATAGGCGATCTCGCAGCGGGCGACAAGGATTCGCATGGTGCGAAGGAAAGGGTATCCTCACGTCGAGATGGCCCGCCTCGCGCCAGCGTCACGCTCCGGGGACCGATGGGAGCGATATACCTGGGCAGCGGGGATCGTGTATGTGGTCGCGCTCGTCGGCGAGTCGGTGATTGGTGTGACCGGCAGCGTGCTGAGCCAGAACGACTCGGCGGCGAAGATCGCAGCCGGCCTCTACCACCACCAGCAGCGACTCGTGGCGATCGCATGCCTGTCGGTCATCTACGCCGCGGCGTTTGTGATCTACCTGTGGAAGCTCTACCACCTGCTGCGGGGTGCGCCCGACCGGCCAAACACGCTCAGCTCGCTCGTGCTGGTCGGCGGCGTGCTCTTCGTCTCGCTGCACGCCGTGAGCGACATCGGCATCACCGGCATGCTGGGCGCCAAGGTCGCCGCCTACGCCGCCCGGCACGACCCTGGCATCGCCTACGCGCTGTACCTCCTGACGTACGCGCTCGACAGCGTCGGGGACGTCTTCGGCAGCCTCTTCGCGCTCGCAACCGGCCTGCTCATCCTCCGCAGCGGCGTGCTGCCGCGCTGGCTCGGGTGGGTCGCCACCGTGGCGGCGCCGCTGCTCTTCCTGCAGGGCTTCGGCCTTGGCGGCGTCATCGCAACCTTCGGGCTCATTCTCGACCTCATCGGGTTCCTGCTCCTCCTGATCTTCATCCTGGCAAGCAGCACCATCATGCTGAGAAGAGAACCCGCGCCAAAAGGGGTCTGACCCCTTTTGGCGCTAGGCGGAACGGAAGTCGTAGCGCGAGGCGATATTGCCCATCTCGTCCGGCGTGGGCGGGCCGCCCCCGGCGAACGCCTGACCCAGGTCGCGCATGTAGCTCTCGAACCCGGCGGGAGTCGCCAGGTTGAGGAAGCGCGCCGGGCGATCGGTGCGGTTCGCAAACGTGTGCACCACGCCGGGCGGGACGCACGCGAACGTGCCCGCCGCGGCTTCGACCGTCCGCCCCTCGACCTGCAGGGAGAGCGTCCCGGCGAGCACGTAGAACATGTCGTGCATGTGCTCGTGGGTGTGGGGCGGAGGGCCGGGGAAGCCGGGCTCGATCTCGGTCTCCGAGAGAAACACCGCCCCGCCGGTCGTAACCGTCTCGGCCTTGATGGTCAGCGACGACGCGCCCACCGTGATGTGCTCACCCTCACCCGGCGCGAGAACGACCGCCTGTGTCTGTGATGTGTTCATACCGCCAATGTACCCCGCTCGCCCGCAACCGAATCGGGTGGCTCAGCGCCCGCCACCGCGGCCGCGCTGGCGACCATCACGAGCACGACACCGATCCACTGGGCCAGGCTCAGCCGCTGACCGCGGAAGGCGAAGCCGCTCAGCGCCGCCACCGCGGGCGAGAGGCTCAGCACCAGCGCGTAGGTGCCCGAGCGCAGACGCCGCAGCGCGACCGCATCCATGGTGCCGGGTAACGCCGTCGAGAGCAGCCCCACCGCCGCACCGATGACGAGGACTCGCGCCGAGAGCAGGGCGGTGCCGGCGGTGAACGCGGCGATAACGGCGACCGGCACGGTGGCGATCACCATCGCCAGGGCAAGGCCCTGGGCTCCGGGCAGCCGCCGCGCGTGGTGTGCGGAGAGCAGGATGTAGCAGGCCCAGCATGCGCCCGCACCGAGCGCGAGCAGGATCCCGAGCACCGTCACCGGCCCATCCACCCCGTGGGCGAACGCAAGCACCACCACGCTCGGAATCGCCAGCGCGACCGCAAACGCGTCGCGGCGGCGGCGCGATCCCGCGATCGCGATGGCGATCGGCCCCACCATCTCGAGGGCGACACACACGGCCAGCGGCACCCGCTCGATGGCCAGATAGAAGCAGCAGTTCATCGTCGCGATCACGAGCCCGTAGACGACGAGCGTGCCGGCTCCCGGCGGTCGCAGGGCCGCCGCCGGTGGTCGCGCCGTCGAGACCAGAAACGCGCCGGCCGAGGCCAGCCGCAGCGCGACCACTCCCACCGGCCCGACGGCGGCGAAAAGCGCGATCGCGATGGCGGCTCCCGACTGCACGGAAACCATCGCAAGCAGCGTCGCCAGGACGCCCCACAGCACCCCTGTCCGCTGGAGTGCCGTTGCGCGCATCGCCCGGCAGAATACGATACGGGCCATGTTCCAAAAGACAGTCCTCTCAAACGGCCTGCGCGTGGTGACAGCACCCATGCCCGCGGCCAAATCCGTTGCCGTCATGGTGATGATCGCGGCCGGCAGCCGCTACGAGACCCCGGACACAAACGGGATCGCCCACTTCGCCGAGCACATGTTCTTCAAGGGCACCGAGCGCCGTCCGACCGCCAAGGACATCTCGGCCGAGGTCGACGGCATCGGCGGTGAGTTCAACGCCTTCACCAGCAAGGAGTACACCGGCTACTACATCAAGTGTGCCGCCGAGCACCGCACCCTGGCGCTCGACGTTCTGGCCGACCAGCTCCTGCACTCGAAGTTCGAGCCCGAGGAGGTCGAGCGCGAGAAGGGCGTGATCATCGAGGAGCTGAACATGTACGTCGACACGCCGCGCGACCACGTGGACAGCGTGTACGACCATCTCCTCTTCGGTGACCAGCCGCTGGGCTGGGACATCATCGGCAGCAAGGAGACGATCCGCGCCGCCGGACGCCAGACATTCCTCGACTACCTGGCCGCGTGGTACGCGCCCCGGCGGATCGTGGTCGGGGCGGCCGGCGCTGTGGACGGCGAGTTCCTGAGCGAGGTCGAGAGCCAGTTCGGGCACCTGGATGACCACCCGACCGGCACGCCGCAGGCGACGCGGGTGGAGCAGGACGCGCCTCGCGTGATGCTCGACACGCGCGACTCGGATCAAGCGCACCTGCGGCTCGGCGTCCGCGGCATTCCCACCACCCACCCCGATCGCTATGTCATGCAGGTGCTGTCGGCGATCCTGGGCGGCGGCATGTCGTCGCGCCTCTTCACCGAGGTGCGCGAGCGCCTGGGGCTGGCCTACTACGTCTTCTGCCACCACCAGTCCTACGACGACGCGGGCACGCTGTTCTCGCAGTCCGGCGTCGACATCAAGCGCATCGACCTGGCCGTGACGACCATCGTGCGCGAGTTCGGCAAGCTCGCCCGCGAGCCCGTGGACGAGGCCGAGCTGCGGCGGACCAAGAACTACCTCAAGGGTCGGATCGTGCTGCAGCTCGAGGATCCCCGCGGCCTGCTCACGTTCGGCCTGCGCCGGGAGACGCTCGAGAACGGGCTGGCCGAGCCCGAGGAGATCCTGGAGGGAATCGAAGCGGTGACGGCCGCCGACATCAAGCGCCTGGCGGGCGAGGTGATCCGGAACGACGGGCTCAACTTCGGGCTGGTCGGGCCGTTCGACGACGACGCCAGGTTCCTCGAACTGCTCTCGGTGTGACACCCGGGCTGCGGCTGTATGCGATCCCCTACTCGACGAATGTCGAGCGGGTGGGGCTGGCGCTCGGCCACAAGGGGCTGACCGCCGGCGTGATCATGTGCGACCCGTCCGACCGCTCGCTGATCCGCGAGGCGAGCGGGCAGGACCTCGTGCCGGCGCTCGACGACGACGGCTTTGTCGTCGCCGACTCGAGCCGGATCATCGAGCACCTCGAGCGCCGCTTTCCCGATCCGCCGCTGTTCCCGTCCGACCCCGCCCGGCGCGCCGAGGTGCGGGTGTTCGTGGAATGGTTCGACCGGGTCTGGAAGCGGCCGCCGAACGCCATCGACGCCGAGCTCGGCAAGCCCAACCCCGACCACGTCCGCATCGCCGCACTCGAGCACGAGTTGCGGGCGACGCTCGACATCTTCGAGGCGATGCTGGACGGCCGCGACTACCTGATGTCAGACTCGCTGTCGGCCGCCGATTGCGCGGCGTTCCCGTTCCTCAAGTACGGACTGTGGATCGAACCCGCCGACGAGGAGCGCTTCCACCACGTCCTTCACCGCAACCTCGCCCTCGACGGCGACCACCCCCGGCTCGAGGCCTGGGTGCGGCGCGTGAACGGCCACCCGCGGGTGGACGGGATCATCACCTACGACGGAGGCTGACCCGGCCCGATCAGGGGTGGATTTCGAGGTCGTACGGGAAGTTCGTCAGCACGTCGCAGCCGCCCTCGCGCACAACCGCCAGATCCTCGAGCCGGACGCCGCCGAAGCCCTTGCGGTACACGCCCGGCTCGATCGTCACCACATCGCCGACGACCAGGTCGTCTCCGGCCAGCCCCAGGTTCGGCGCCTCGTGCACCTCGATGCCGACGCCATGGCCGAGGCCGTGGAAGAAATCCTCGTCGAGCGACTCGCCGTCGGCCAGGCCGCGCGTCGTGCGATAGCCGTTGGCCTCGAACACGTCGCACGCCGCCTCCCAGACCGCGGTCCCGTTGACGCCGGCGGCGATCCGCTCGGTGCTGCGCTTGACGGCCTCGAGCACGGTCGCGTGCATGTGCCGCAGCTGCTCGGGCGCCTCGCCCACGCAGAATGTGCGGGTCATGTCGGCGAAGAAGCGGCTGGCGGTGTGACGGGGGAAGATGTCGACGATGACCGACTCGTGAGCGCGGATCGGGCCCGACCCGTGCTCGTGCACGTTGGCGCCGGTCGGGCCGGCTCCGACCAGCGGCGGCTCGCCCTCGCAACCGTGGGCGCGCAGCACATCCTCGATGCCGGCCGAGACCCGCTCGGAGGTGAGCTGCTCGCCGTCGAGCATGAGGCCGTCCGCTCCCGGCGTCGAGGCGCCCAGCATCTCCTTGACGCGCACGAATGCCGCCTCGGTGGCCCGCTGCGCGATCCGGATGCCGTCGAGGGCACGCTCGTCCTTCACCCGCCGGCGCATCTCGTACCCCGCCCGGTCGGTGCTGACCGTGACGCCGTGCGCGCGCAGGTAGTCGGCCAGGTCGAGCGGGAACGACGGCGGCACCGCGACGTCGGTGAGCTGCAACCGGTCGAGCGCCCGCCGCACCACCTCGAGCGCGCTCTCGTGCGGGTTCATGCCCTGCTTGATGAGCTCGCGGCGGCCAAAGTCGGACTCCACCCACACGTCGGTGGCGGTCGAGTTGCGGCGCGCGGCGTCGGCCTCGAGCTCACTCGTGAGAATCACGCGCGTGCCGTCCGTCTCGATGTAGGCAAACGGATCGACGACCGAGATTCCGCTGGCCAGATAGATGTCGGCGTCGCGGATCGAGTCGGCGTAGATCAGTCGGGCTGGTGCCACAGGCCTAACGTAGCACTTCGCCCGCGAGGCGCTGGTAGCGTTCGGCCGTGCCCACCCGCTTTGACGAGCTGCTGCGCCGGCACCTCGATGAAATCACGGCGCTGCGCCCGCCCGGCCTCCGCGTCTGGGACGCCCACACCCACCTCGGGGTCGACGAGGACGGCTTCACGCTCTCGGCCGAAGAGCTGCTTGCGACGATGCGCGCCCAGGGCGTTGAGCGGGCGTTCACCTTCCCGCTCAACGACCCCGACCGGCATCCGGCCTACCGCGTGCCGAACGACCGGGTGATGGAATGGGCGGCGGCGTCGGAGGGCGCGCTCGTGCCGTTCTGCCGGCTCGATCTGACCGAGGACCCGATCGCCGAGGCCGAGCGCTGCCTCGACGGCGGCGCCCGCGGGATCAAGCTGCACCCGCGCGCCCAGGCGTTCGACTTCGGCGAGGCGGCCCTGAACCCGGTGTTCGAGGTGGCGGCCGAGCGGCGCGTCCCGATCCTGATCCACGCCGGACGGGGGCTGCCGGCGATCGCGGATGACCTGCGAAACCTGGTCGAGCACCACACGGGCGCCCAGCTGATCCTGGCGCACGCGGCCATCGCCGACCTCGAGCACATCGCCCGCACCCTGAACGACCACCCCAACGTGCTCTACGACACCTCGGTGTGGAGCGGGAACGACCTGCGCACCCTGCTCGCGTCGGCATCACCCGAGCAGGTGGTGTTCGCGAGCGACCTCCCCTACGGGATGCCCGCGACGGCGCAGCTCGCGCTTTCGCTCATGCTGCGCAGGGCGGGCGCGACCGACGATCAGACGCGGGCGATGTTCTGGGGGAACGCCGAGCGGGCGGCCCGGGGAGAACCGGCACCGGCACTGAGCCCGCCGCTGCTCCCACGAGAGCGGACCGTGCCGCTGCAGCGTCTGCGCGTGCACGACTACCTGGTGATGACGCAGACGCTGATGTGGACGCGCGCCGGTGACAGGCCGGGAGCACTCGGCCTCGCGATCCGGGCGTGCGACACCGACGGCGTGGGCGAGCTGGCCGACGTGGCCGAGCTGCTCGAGGCCGTACAGGTGCTGTGGGCCGAGGCGCTCACGATCGAGGACGAGAACGCGGCACGCGAGCCCACCCGAGCGGCGATGCGGCTCCTGCAGATCGCCGACGCGCTCGTCCTGGACGTGTGATCGCGGCGGTCGTCCTGGCGGCCGGCGAGGGCCGGCGCTTCGGTGGACTGAAGCAGTTGCACTCGATCGACGGACGGCCGATGCTCGAGCGGGTGCTCGACACGCTCGCGCAGGCCGGGCCGGAGCATCGGGTCGTCGTGCTGGGCGCGCGGGCGGGAACGATCCTCGAACGCGTCGACCTGCACGGAGCCGAGCCGGTGGTCTGCGACGACTGGGGTGCGGGGCAGGCCGCCTCCCTGCACGCGGGCCTGGCCGCTTTGCCGCCCGATGCGGAGTGGGCGCTCGTGGTGCTCGGCGACGGGCCCCAGCTCGACCCGCGGGCGATTCGCAGGATGTCCGCCGCCGCACGGCCCGGCGACCGGCGCATTCTGGCCGCCGACTACGGTGCCGGGCGATCACACCCCGTGCTGATTCCGCGCGCGGTCTTCGGCGACATCCCCGCCCGTGGCGAGCGCCCGGTGCGCGGCCTGGAGGCGGACACGGTCGACTGCAGCGACCTCACGCCGCCGGGCGACGTCGACTACGCCTGATCCGAGCAGCGCCGCCGCAGCCGCTCGACGAGCCCGGCCGGAACCGGCTCCTCGCAGCAGCACTCCTTGACCGCGGAGCGGAGGCTGCGCTCGAACACGTAGCGGTCGCTGCAGTAGCTGCAATCGCGCAAATGCGCGTCGATGCGCGACACCTCGACGTCGGTCAGCACGCGGTCGATGTACGGCTGCAACATGCTCTCGGCGCCGCGGCAGGGGTCGGCGCTCATGCCGCCTCCCCGTCCCCGGCCCGGTCGGCCAGTGCGCGCTTGAGCAGCCTCCGGCCGCGGTAGAGCCGCGACATGACCGTCCCGATGGGGATGCCCAGAATGCCCGCGGCATCGGCGTACGTGAAATCCCCGACATCCACCAGCACGACGACCTCGCGGAAGTTGGGCGGGAGCTCGCCGAGTGCCGTCACGATCGCGTTCCCCGACAGGCGGGCGATCACCTCGTCCTGCGGCTGGGGGCCGGTGGCGGCAAGCCGGTTGTACAGGTAGTAGTCGCCGTCGTCGTCGAGCGGCTCCTGCACGGGCCGGCGGCTCTGGCGGCGCAGCTCGTCGAGATTGGCGTTGCGCATGATCGTGGCCAGCCAGGCCGCCAGGTTGGTGCCGGGGCGATAGCTGCGCCAGGCCCGGAACGCGCGCAGGTAGGTCTCCTGCTCCAGGTCCTCGGCCGCCTGACGGGAACCCGTGAGCCGCAGCGCGATCCGGTACAGGTGCTCGGCGTGGACGAGCGCCTCCTCCTCGAACTGCGCGCGGTCACCAACCTCGGAGGGCTGGACGGCGCCGGGGGGTGGTTCGTTGGGGACCATCTCTGCGAGCGTATCAGCCATGAGCAACATGTTTGTGTTCTAACGAACATGGGGTCCGGCCCATTCCCGACGAGTTTTAGTCACTTGAGCTAATATTGCCGGCGATGGCCTCCACCGTCACCGTCCGCACCGATGTGCTCGTGCTGGGCGCCGGCCTTGCCGGGCTGTACGCGGCGCTGCACGCGGCCGAGCTGGGGGCGTCGGTGACGCTCGCGACCAAGGGCTCGCTGCAAGCGTCCAACTCCTACATGGCACAGGGCGGCGTGGCCGCGGCGGTCGGCGCCGACGATGATGTCGAGCAGCACGCGGCCGACACGATCGCGGTCGGCCGCGGCCTGTGCGATCCCGCCGCTGTACGCGTCCTCGCCGCCGGCGGCCCGCCCGGGATCGCCGATCTCGAGCGCATGGGCGTGCGCTTCGATCGCGGCGCCGACGGCCGCCACCGGCTCGGGCGCGAGGGCGGTCACAGCCGCCGCCGGATCCTGCACGCCGGCGGTGCGGCAACCGGAGCCGCCATCGCGCAGGCGCTGATCGCGCGTGTCGCCGCAACGTCGCGGATCGAGGTGATGGAGCACACCGCGGCCATCGCCCTGGCGGGCGGCGAGGAGGGCTGTGCCGGGGCGTGGCTGCTCGGACACGACGAGTTGCGGCTCGTCCGCGCACGCATGACGCTGCTTGCGACCGGAGGCGCGGGCGCGCTCTTCGCCCGCACCACCAACCCGCCGGGGGCGATCGGCGACGGCATCGCGCTGGCATACCGGGCGGGCGCCGTGGTGCGTGACATGGAGTTCGTGCAGTTTCATCCAACCGCACTCGCCGTCGGCGGGCGGGCATTCCTGATCTCGGAGGCCGTGCGCGGAGAGGGGGCCCAGCTCGTCGACTCGTCGGGCCACCGCTTCATGACCGGCGTGCATCCCGACGCGGAACTGGCCCCGCGCGACGTCGTGACCAAGTCGATCCTCACGCTCCTTGCGGAGGGCGGCGACGCCTACCTGAGCCTGCGCCACCTCGACCGCGCCCGTGTGGAGCAGCGCTTCCCCAACCTCGCCGCCGGCTGCGCCCAGGCCGGACTCGACCTGTGCGCCGATCCGATCCCGGTTGCGCCCGCCGCGCACTACCTGATGGGCGGCATCGCCACCGACCTCGACGGGGCGACCTCCCTCGCCGGCCTGTATGCGGGCGGCGAGTGCGCCTCGACGGGGGTCCACGGCGCCAACCGCCTGGCCTCCAACTCGCTGCTCGAGTGCTTCGTGTTCTCGCGGCGAGCGGTCGAGCGCGGCCTCGCCGGCACCGCGTCCGGCGCCGAGGCGGGCGCGCCGCCCCGGCGGCCGCTGGCGCGCGCGCCGCTGCCGGAGCTGCGCCGGCGGATGTGGCGGCAGGCCGGGCCCGTGCGCGACGACGACGGCCTGTCGAGCCTGACCGCATGGATCGGCGAGCAGCCGCGCTCCAACCCGATGCTCGTCGCCGAGCTCATCGCGGTCGCGGCCTCGCGCCGCACCGAGAGCCGGGGCGCGCACCTCCGGCGCGACTTCCCCGACACCGACCCAACCCAGGCCAGGAGCATGGCGTGCCCACCGCTTCACTCCAGAGTGTGATCGACGCGGCGCTGCACGAGGACGCCGGCCGCGGTGACCCGACCACCGCCGCGACCGTGCCCGCGACGCTTGCAGCGATCGCGGACGTGGTCATGCGCGAGCCCGGCGTCGTCTGCGGCCTCGCGGTCGCGCACGAGGTGGTGCTGCGGCTCGACCCGGCGACCGAGATGGAGGTGCTCGTGGCCGACGGCGACGTTGTCTCGACGGCACCGTGCACGGTCGCGCGTCTCGAGGCGTCCGCCCGCGCCATCCTCACCGCCGAGCGCACCGCGCTCAACCTCCTGCAGCGGATGTCCGGCATCGCCACGGCCACCCACCGGTACGTCGCCGAGGTGGAGGGAACCGGTGTCGAGATCCTGGACACGCGCAAGACGGCGCCGGGCCTGCGAGAGCTGGACAAGCTCGCCGTGGCCTGCGGCGGCGGCCGCAACCATCGCGCCGACCTCGCCGACGCGATTCTGATCAAGGACAACCACCTCGCGCTCGGCGCCGGCGTGGGCCCCGCCGTTCGGGCCGCCCGCGCCGCCCATCCCGACCTGCACGTTCAGGCCGAGGCGGACACGCTGGAGCAGCTCGACGAGGCGATCGCCGCCGGCGCCGACAGCGTCCTGCTCGACAACATGAGCGTCCCCACACTCCGGGCCGCAGTCGCCCGGGCCGCCGGCCGCGCGCGGTTGGAGGCGTCGGGCGGCGTCACACTCGAGACCGTGCGTGCGATCGCCGAGACCGGCGTCGACGCAATCTCCGTCGGTGCGCTCACCCACTCGGTGCGCGCACTCGACATCTCGCTGGAGGTACACCCGTGCCCACTCTGACTCCGACCGAGGTCGAGAGCCTGCACGACGAGGTGCGTGCGCTGGCGGCCGAGCGCAATGCCGTCATCCTCGCGCACAACTATCAGCTCCCCGAGGTGCAGGACGTCGCCGATCTGGTGGGCGACTCGCTCGGCCTGTCGCAGGCGGCGGCGCGCACCGAGGCCGACGTGATCGCATTCTGCGGCGTCCACTTCATGGCCGAGACGGCCGCCATCCTCTCGCCGTCACGAACCGTCCTGATCCCCGACCTCGACGCCGGCTGCTCGCTGGCCGCGACGATCGACGCCGACCAGCTGCGAACGTGGAAGGCCGAGAACCCCGGCGCCGTGGTCGTGAGCTACGTGAACACGACCGCCGAGGTGAAGGCGCTCTCGGACTACTGCTGCACGTCGGGCAACGCGCGCGCCGTGATCGAGGCGGTGCCCCCGGACCGCGACATCCTGTTCCTGCCGGACATGTTCCTCGGCGCCTACCTCGAGCGGGTCACGGGCCGGAAGATGAAGATCTGGCCGGGCGAGTGCCACGTCCACGCCGGGATCCGCAGCGACGACGTCGCCCGGATGCTCGACGAACATCCGGCGGCCGACCTGCTGATTCACCCCGAGTGCGGCTGCGCCAGCCAGTGCATGTACGCGGCGTCGCAGGACGAGGCGATCGGCCGGCGGACACAGGTGCTCTCGACCGAGGGCATGGTCCGTCACGCCACCCGCTCGCCCAAGCGCGACTTCGTGGTGGCGACCGAGACGGGCATCCTGCACCGGCTCACGCGCGAGGCCCCGGACAAGCGCTTCTACGCGATGTCCGAGCGCGCCGTGTGCCGGTACATGAAGATGATCACCCTGCCGAAGCTGCGTGACTCGCTGCGCGACATGCGCCACGTGGTCACGGTCGACCCCGTGGTCGCCGACCGTGCCCGGGGGGCGATCGAGCGCATGGTCGAGATCGTGTAGCGGAGGCCGTATGCTGATCCTCGTGCCGACCGTGCTTGAATCCGAACTGCTCTTTCCCGACCGGGCTCCGGGCCCCGTGGTGGTGTGCGGCTTCGGGCTCGCGGCGGCCGGCGCCGGCGCGGCACATGCCATCGCCTCCCACCCGTCCGCTGCCGCCGACGGCGTCGTGCTGGTCGGTGCGGCCGGCACGTACGATCTTGCCCGCCACCCGATCGGATCGGCGATGCGGGCCGGGTCGATCCGGTGCGAGGGCATTGGCGCGGGCACTGGCGATGACCACCGATCGGCCGCCGAGCTCGGGTTCGCCGAGACGGATGCGATCGCTCTGGGTGCCGGCGACGAGCTGCTCTCGGTCGCGGCGGCAGCCGACTCCGAGCACGAGGCCGCCGGACGCAAGCTGCGCCATCCCGATGCGGCCGGTGAGGAGATGGAGGGCTATGCCGTGGCGGTTGCGGCCGGGTTGTTCGGGGTCGCCCTCACCATCGTGCGCGGCTTTTCGAACGCCGCCGGTGACCGCGATCGCAGCCGCTGGCGGATGGCGGATGCGCTGGGAGAAGCAAGCGCACTGGTGAGGAGCGCGACGCGATGAAGCTTCGGCTCGGCCTGTCCACCTGCCCGAACGACACGTTCGCATTCCACGCGATCCTCGAGCGGCGCATCGACCTGCGCGGCCTCGAGTTCGAGCCCGAGCTGCTCGACGTCCAGCAGCTCAACGACGGCCTCTTCGCCGGCCGCTACGACGTCTCCAAGGCCAGCTTCTACGCCGGCCTTCTGCTTGCGGGCGACTACGGCGTGCTGCGCGTCGGCTCGGCCCTCGGCTTCGGGGTCGGCCCGCTTGTGGTCGCCGCTCGGCCCGGCGTCCGGCCGGAACCGGACGCGCGCGTCCTCTGCCCGGGCGAGACGACCACCGCGACGCTGCTCTACCGCTCGCTGCACCCCGGCCAGGGCGAGATCCGGCATGCGGTGTTCTCGGACATCGGGCCCGCCCTGCGCCGCGGCGATGCCGACCTGGGCGTCCTCATCCACGAGGGCCGGCTGACCTACCGCCGCGACGGCCTCCACCTGATCGAGGATCTGGGCGAGTCGTTCGAGCGGCTGGCGCGGGCGCCCGTGCCGCTGGGCGGGATCCTCGCCCGGCTGAGCCTGCCGGACGACGTTGTCGACCGCTTCACCGCGGTGCTGCGCGACTCGATCGCCTACGCCTGGGCGCATCCCGACGAGGTGCTGGTGACCATCCGCCGGTACGCGCAGGAGCTGGGCGAGGACGTGATCTGGCCGTACGTCAAGCTGTACGTGACCGAACACACGATCGACCTGGGTGACGACGGCATCCGGGCGCTGCAGACACTCGAGCGCACCGCCTCAGCGGCCGGCGCGCTCCCGGGCGGCACCCCGAAGCTCCGCGTTCTGGGCGAGCCGATCGCCGCTCCAGTGCGGGCCTAGCCGTATTGCGATAGGTGAAACCCTGGTTTCGCCGGACCTCAACCTCGCGGCGAGCGGCCGAAAAACCAGCGCTCCAGCGGCGCGAGCAGCTCGGCGTCGGTGAACAGCTCGACCTGCTGCGGCTTGCCCTCCTCGGCCGAGACGTCGAGATCCGCTGCAAGCGCGCCGTTGGCCGCGGCCACGGCATCACCCATCTCGTAGCCCTCGAACAGATAGTCATCGGGCCGCACCAGCCCATCGGCGCGCTCCCCGAGATCGACCGCCCGGCCGACGGCCCACAGCGCGCCCGGCTTGCGCTCGATCCAGATGGACACCACCTCGGCGGCACCATCGTCAGCCACCCCTCGGATCGATCGTTCGGCAAACCACTGGGCGCCACCGCCGTTGTGTTGCATCACCAGGCCTCCAGAGTCGTCAGGGCGGGCTCGCAGTCTAGGCGGAGCCGGGCCGAAGCGGCAAACCCCGCGGGTATGATCGCAACCGATGCGAGCCACCGCAGAGGCGTTCGTTCGCGACCGGGTCAGGCCGTCGCTTCACGGCTGGGAGGAGGAGGGCGCATACCCGCGCCAGGCGGTGGCGGAGTCCGGGCTGACCGGACTCTTCTCACCCGCGGAATACGGCGGTTCCGGACTCGACTACCCCGCGGGGATGGAGGTGTTCGAGGAGCTCGGCCGGGGCGATGCCGCCCTGGCATTCTCGCTCTCGATGCACAACGCGGTTGCCGCCGCGGTTGCGGGCTGCGACGACGAGGGACTGCGTGCGCGCTGGGCGGCGACCCTGGCGGCGGGGCGGGCCCTCGGCGGCTTCTCGCTGACCGAGCCGCACGCGGGCTCGGACGCCACGGCCATCACAACGCTCGCCCGCCGGGACGGGGACGCCTGGATCGTGAGCGGGTGCAAGGCGTGGGTCTCGCTGGCCGGTGAGGCAGATCTGTTTCTCGTCGTCTGCAAGACGCAGCCGGCGCCGGGACACGCGGACATCGCGTTGCTTGCGATCGAGCGAGCGGCGCCAGGCGTCAGCTTCCCCGTGCTCTACCGCAAGGCGGCCGCGGCGTTCCTGCCGATCGGCGAGATGCAGCTCGAGAACGCACCGGCGGTCATGGTCGCCCCGCCGGGGAGCGGAATGCGGGCGGCGCTCGGGGCGATCGACGTCGCCCGGTGTGACATCGCCGCGATCGCCTGCGGGGTGCACGCGGAGGCGCTCGACCTCGCCCTGCGCCATGCTCGCGACCGGGAGGCGTTCGGCGGGCCGCTGCTCGCGCTCGACACGATCCGGTTCATGCTGGCCGACGTCCTGACCGATCTCGAGGCCGGCAGGCTTCTGTACGCCCGGGCGGCCCGGCTCCTGGGAACGCCGGCCGGGCCGGCGGCGGTCGCACACGCCAAGCGGTTCTGTCCAGACGCCGCGCTGCGCGCGGCGATCGCGTGCAGCGAAGTGCTCGGGGCCTACGGGTGGCTGCAGGACACCCCGCTGCCGCGGCTGATCACGCTTGCAAAGATGCTGCAGGTGGTCGATGGCACCGCCGAGATCCAGCGGCTCGTGATCGGGCGCGAGCTGGCGCGGATGGCCGCCGCGCTGGACTAGAGAACGCGGCCGTAGAGCTCGAGCAGTCGCATCCAGTGCCGCTCGGCCGACGGCTCGTCGTACGCGGGCGTGTCGGTCTGCGTCCAGCCGTGCTGCGCGCCGACGTAGAGCTCCGCCGTGTGCCGGACATGGGCGTCGGCCAGAGCCCTGGTCAGGCGCCCCATCTGTTCCGGGTCCATCGACCCGTCGTTGTCCGCATGCCCGATGTAGAGCTCCCCGGCCGCTCGTACGGCGGACAGGTGCGGGCTGTTGTCCTCACCCGTGGCGAGATTGCCGCCGTGGAAGCTGGCCGCCGCCGCGACGGAGTCGGCGAACTCGCCGGCCATGCGCAGGCTCAGACGGCCGCCCATGCAGTAGCCGACCGTGCCGATCGGTCCCTCGCGCACGTCGTCACGCTCACGCAGGAAGGCCAGCCACACCTGGGAGTCGGCGATGGTCGCCTCGGGTGTGAGCGCCTCCATCCTCGGGCCGAGCGCCGCGAAGAGGGCGGCCCGATCTGATCCGCCAACCAGCTGCTCGATGTTGTCGACCACCGGCGAGAGGCCGTGACGGTAGAAGACGTTCGGGACGAAGACCGCGTAGCCCTCGCCGGCGAGCCGCCGCGGCGTGCGCCTCGAGGGCGGGGCGGATGCCGAACGCGTCCATGTACAGCAGCACTGCCGGGTAGGGGCCGCCGGCCTCCGGCCGGGCGAAGAAGGCGTCGGCAACGCCGTCCGGCGCGTGCACGGTGACCGTCTCGGAAAACACCGGGGCTGGCACTAGTTCGCGAAGTCCTCCGGAGAGACGTTCTCGAGGAACTTCTTGAACTCCTCGACGACCTCGCCCGCCTCCTCCGGCTCCTGCCCGAACTCGATCGCCGAGTCGTCGATCACCTGGTCGGCGACGTAGATCTTGGCGTCGGCGCGGACGGCGAGCGCGAGCGCGTCCGAGGGACGCGAGTCGATCTCGATCTCGGACCCGTCGATGCGCAGGGTGATGCAGGCGTAAAACGTGTTGTCGCGCAGCTCGGTGACGGAGATCTTCTCGACCTTCGCGTTGAGCTCGCCGAGCATGTCGGTGACGAGGTCGTGCGTCATCGGCCGCGGGGTGGGCGTGCCCTGCAGCTTCATCAGGATCGCCGCCGCCTCGGGGTGGCCGATCCAGATGGGCAGGAACTTGCTGCCGTCGAGCGTCCGGAGAAGCACGATCGGCTGCTTGCCGACCATGTCGAAGGACACCCCGTAGATGCTCATTTCCTGCATCCCCGTCCAGTATAGCCAGCACCCTGGAGGCGGCCCGGCGGCCCCGTCACGCAGCGGCGAGGTCGTGGCGAAAGCACTCGGCCACGTGGTCGTTGACCATGCCCACGGCCTGCATGAAGGCGTAGCACGTGGTGGGGCCGAGAAAGCGGAATCCGTGCCGCTTGAGCTCCTTGCTGAGCGCCCGCGATCCCGGCGTCTCGGCCGGGATGTCCGCGCCCCCCGCGGTCGGCGCGTCCGGGACGAGGCCCCAGAGGAAGGCGTCCAGGCTCCCGTGCTGCTCGGACACCGCGAGCGCTGCGTTGGCGTTTGCGATCGCGGCCTCGATCTTGCCGCGGTGGCGGATGATGCCGGGATCGGCGAGGAGCCGGTCGACATCGGCCGGCCCGAACCGGGCGACCTTCGCCGGGTCGAAGCCGGCGAACGCGCGCCGGTATCCCGACCGCCGGTGCAGGATGGTCGACCACGACAGCCCGGCCTGCGATCCCTCGAGCACGAGCATCTCGAGCAGGTGCCGGTCGTCGTGCGACGGGACGCCCCACTCGGAGTCGTGATAGGCGACGTACAGGGGGTCCTCCACCGGGACCCAGGCACAGCGCGTTTTGGTGTCCACCGGGGTTGCCAGTGGGCGATCCTGGATTCGAACCAGGGACCTCCGCCTTATCAGAGCGGCGCTCTAACCGACTGAGCTAATCGCCCGGGGGACGGCAGAATACCACCCGGCGTAACGGCCTCACACGCCACCATCTGAGCGTGTCAGGGCCGAGCAGTGCCAGGACGCACCGAGCGACGTGTGCTCTGTTTCGCACACGAGCGAGGGAGGACGCCGCAATGCGACGGCCGTTGGCGCACTCAGTCGGCCCAGGAGACGCGTTCGGCGCGTAGCTGGTCCACAATCCGGCCAAGTTCGGCGGGGGTGGTGAAGTGGATCTCGACCCGTCCTCCGCGGGGGCCGCGGCGGACGCCGGCGCGCAGGCCGAGCGACTGCCAGGCGGCATCGACCACGAGGTGCGAGAGCTCGTCGTCCATGGCTCCGGGCGCACTCTTCGCCGCGGGCTTGGCCCGCGCGGTGCGCTTGGCCGCAGCCTCGAGGTCGCGCACCGACCAGCCCCGCGTCAACCGCCGTGCGCGCGAGCAACACCCGCTCATCCTGGCCCGAGGCCTGCAGCAGCGCCCGGCCGTGGCCCTCCGAGAGCGTCCCGGCCGAGATCAGGTCGAGCACGTCGTCGGGCAGCTCGAGCAGCCGCATCGTGTTGGCCACCGCGGGCCGGCTCTTGCCCACCCGGCGGGCGATCTCGGTCTGGCTGAGATCGAGCTCGTCGGCGAGCACGGCGTAGGCCCGGGCCTGGTCGACCGCGTTCAGATCCTCGCGGGCGACGTTCTCGGCCAGCGCCAGGATCAGGAGCTCGCGCTCGTCCGCGCTCCGCACGAGCGACGGGATCGTCCGCAGACCGGCCAGGCGGGCCGCGCGCCAGCGCCGCTCGCCGGCGACGATCTCGTATCCGTTGCCGGCGTCGCGGACGATGATCGGCTGGACGACTCCGTCGGCCCGCACCGACTCTGCAAGCCGCTCGATTGCGGCGTCGTCGAAGACCCGGCGCGGCTGGCGCGGATTGGGCCGCACCTGCGACACCTCGAGCTCGACCATGCGCCACGTGGTCGGTCGGGAACTCGGCGACGAGTGCCGCCAGGCCGCGGCCGAGCCCGCGTGAGCGGGCGGAGTCAGCCACGCTCGACCACCTCCAGCGCCGCGCGGTAGTAGGCATCGGCGCCGGCGGAGTGACGCGTCGTACGCCGTGATCGGCAGGCCGTGGCTGGGTGCCTCGGCCAGGCGGATGCTGCGCGGGACCACCGTGTCGAAGACGAGCGGGCCGAAGTGCGTGCGCACCTCGCTGGCGACGTCGCTCGCGAGCCGGGTGCGGGCGTCGTACATCGTCAGGAGCACTCCGGTGATGCCGAGGCGCGGGTTGATCCGCGTCCGGACAAGCTCGACGCTCTGCAGGAGCTGCGCGAGCCCCTCGAGGGCGTAGTACTCGCACTGCACCGGCACGATCAGCCGGTTTGCAGCCGCAAGCGCGTTCACGGTCAGGAGGCCCAGCGACGGCGGGCAGTCGACGAAGACATACGGGAAACCGCTCCTCGGTGCCGGCCAGCAGGTCGCGCAGAAGCGTGCTGTGCTGCGAGCGGCTCGGCAGCTCGACCTGGGCGGCGGCGAGATCCGGGTGCGACGGCACCAGAAAGAGATTCGGCACCGCCGTCTCGACCACGACCTCCTCGAGCGGCCGCCCGTGCAGCAGGTCGTACGTGCTCGCGTTCAGCTGCTCGGGCCGGAATCCGAGTCCAGTTGTGGCATTCGCCTGCGGATCCAGGTCGATCAGCAGCACCGGCGTGCCCGCCTCGGCGACACACGCGGCCATGTTGATGGCCGTCGTCGTCTTGCCGACGCCGCCCTTCTGGTTCGCAAGGGCATAGACGCGGGCACTCATGTGCGAGATCGTACCTGTCCGAGCGGACGCTTGGCGGCCATTCCCGGCCGCCGCGGAAAGCGATCGGGTGTGGTCGCAACCTTCGCGAGCAGCATCAGACGCCGGTTCGGGCGTACCGCGACGGTCTCGATCAGCGCTCCGCCGACGGCGCCCGCGGCGTACTCGAGCGCGGCGGTGTCGGTCTCGGCCGTCCACAGCAGGACGTGGCCGCCCACGCGGACGAGCGGGAGGCACAGCTCCGCCGCCACGGCGGGGGGCGCGAGAGCGCGCGCCATGGCGAGATCGAAGGCGTCTCGCCCCTCGGCGCGCCCGAGTTCCTCGGAGCGGCCGTGGAGAACCGGGCATTGGAGGCCGAGCGCCGCGGCCGTGCGGCGCAGGAAGTCGCACTTGGCCGCCGAGGCATCGAGGAGCGTGACGTCGATGCCCGCCGCGATTGCGACCGGGATGCCCGGGCTGCCGCCGCCGGAGCCGACGTCGATGACGGTGCGCGGGGACAGGCGCCGAAGGAGGTCGAGGCCGGTCAGGGCGTCGGCGACGTGCAGGTCCCACGCCTCGGCGGGATCGCGCACGGAGGTCACCGAAACCGGCTCGGCGACGAGCAGGTCGCGGTAGGCGCGCAGCGCCGCCTCGGGGTGTTTCACGTTTTACACCTCGCCGAGATCGTCGTCCGGAAGGACGACGACGTGCCGGTTGGGCTCGGCGCCCTCGCTGGACGTCCCCACACCGGCGATCTCCTTCAGGTGCAGGTGCACGATCTTGCGCTCGACCGACGTCATCGGCTCGAGCGCCACCGGCTCCCCGCTGCGGCGAGCATCGGCCGCAGCCCGGTCGGCAACGGCGCAGAGCACCCGCTCCCGCCGCTCGCGATAGCCCTCCGCGTCGATCACCACCTCCACCGGATCCGTCAGCTTCCGGTGCATCATGGCGTTGCCCAGGTACTGGATCGCGTCGATCGTCTGCCCGTGCCGGCCGATCAGAAGGCCCAGGTCGGCGCCCGCGACCGTGCCCACGACGCGGCCGGGCGACTCCTCGATGTCGACGTCGGCATCCAGCCCGAGGCCGTCCACGATCCGGATCAGAAGCTCGCGCACGAGCGCCGCGGCCTCCGACTCGTCCTCGGGCGGCGGAACGACGGCGGACTCGCGCTCAGCGCGGCGCGGCAGCCCCCTCGGGCTCCGTCGCCATCGCGGCAATGACCCGGGCCGGCTGGTATCCGACCCCGAGCAGCCCGCGCTGGCCCTCGGACACCACCACGAACTCCACCTGGTCGCGGTCGAGCCCGGGGTAGCGGCGCTCGAGCTCGTGCAGCGCCGCCCACCGCGCCTCACCCACCGTCTCGCCGGTGGCCTCGACCCGCACCGCCGGCTCGGTCACCGCTTGCGGCCGCCCCGGCGCTGGCTCGATCGCCGGCCCGCCTGCTGCGCCGGCCGGCGGCCACCGCCCCGCGGAGGCCGGGCGGCACTGCTCGGATCGGCCACGGGCTTCCCGCCGCCGTTGTCGCCGGCGCCCTTGCCGCCTCCGGGGGCCGCGCCCGACTTGCCGCCCTTGCCCCCGTCCGGGCCCGAGCCGGCCTTGCCGTTGCCCTTGCTGCCGCCCGAGCCACCCTTGCTGCCGCCCTTGCTCCCGGCGCCGGGACCGCTCTTGCCCGGGTTGGCCTGCGGGAAGCGGTGGCCCATGGTGCGCTTGATCATCCCCTGCTGGCCGAGCGTCCAGAAGTTCGAGGTGATCCAGTAGATCATCACACCGGTGCTGAACCGCAGGACGAACGGCACGAACACGATCGGCATCGCGGCCAGCATGTACTTCTGCTGCTTGTCGGTGACGAACGAGAACAGGAGCGTCGAGCAGAGCATCGAGCCCACGTAGAGCGCGATGAGCGTGTACTCGGCCGTGGTCCCGATCTGGTTCAGCGGCAGGAAGATGTTCGGGATCCCCAGGAAGCTCACGTTCCCCGTGGGATGGATGTGGTAGCGCAGCACCGAGTTCAGCGCGATGAACACCGGCGCCTGGATCAGGAGCGGCAGGCACGAGCCGAACGGGTTGACGTTGTGCTCCTTGTAGAGCTCCATCAGCTCCGCCTGCATCTTCTGCCGGTCCTCGCGGCTGTTCTTGCCCTTATACCGGCTTTGCAGCTGTTTTACCTTCGGCTGGACGATCTGCATCGCCGCCATCGACCGGAACTGCTTCAGCGTCAGCGGCACCATCGCAAGCCGGATCGTGAAGGTCAGAAGGACGATCGCCCAGCCCCACGAATTGACCACGCCTTCGTAGTAGGTGAGCAGCCAGACCAGCGCGTTCTGGATCTGCGTCCAGATGATGATGGAGTGGAGGATCATCACGGCCGCACCACCGGGTCATACCCGCCCCGCGACCACGGGTTGCAGCGCAGCAGGCGCCAGCCGGCCATGAGCATGCCCCGCAGCGGGCCGTGCACCCGGATCGCCTGCTCGGCGTAGTGCGAACAGGTGGGCTCGTACTTGCACACCCGGGGGGTGATCGACGTCATCGCGACAAACGGCGTCAGCGCCAGGCGCCCGATCCGTACCAGCAGGATCAGCAGGCGCGAGATCACCGCTCGCCCTCCGCGGAGTGCAGCAGCTCGGCGACCTGGTCGCACAGCCAGTCGAAGCCGCGCGCGTCGGCGGTGCCGGCATGCCGGGCCGGGCGATCACCACATAGTCGGTGGCGGGGCGCAGGCTCGCGGCGTGCCGCGCCATCGCCTCGCGCAGGCGCCGCTTGACGCTGTTTCGCTCGACCGCGTTGCCCACCCGCCGAGGCACGGCATAGCCGATGCGGGCCTCGCCGCCATCGTCGCGGGCGCGGTAGCGGAGCGTCAGATACCGGCCGCCGACCGACCGGCCGAGGTGCGTGACCGCGTCGAACTCCGCCGCGCGGGACAGGCGGCCGCGCCGGTTCGACGGAGACGGTGCGTCGGCGGTCACTGAATGGCTATGCGGACAGGCGCTTCCGGCCACGTGCCCGCCGGCGCTTGAGCACGGCGCGGCCCGCTCGCGTACTCATCCGCTTGCGGAATCCGTGCGTCTTGGCACGCTTGCGGGTATTTGGCTGATAGGTGCGCTTCATGTGATGCTCAGCAGTATAAAGCAGCACCCCGGATCGCCCGCCGCCCCCAATTCCGGCCAAGTCGTGCTGTGGAAAGCATGTCGACAGTTCGGTGACCCAAACGGACACCAAACTGCGCGCAAACGGGGACTTTTCACGTCGTCAAACTCCTCGCCGCAGAATCTATCCACAGCTGTGGACAATGCTGTGGGTATCTACGAAATACCTGCAAAATGCGTACTTTCTCGGAACGTCTGCCGCCGCCGTACCGCCTTGCTGCATGGTCTGCCACAGCGTAGACTCGCCGCTCATGACCTCCGAGCCGGCCGCCGCGACCCAGACCTGGGAAACCATCTCCCTGCGCCTGCGTGAATCGCTCAACGCCAGCACGTTCGCGAACTGGTTCGGTGCCGCCACGCCGATCGAGCAGGACGCCGAGCGGCTGGTGGTGGGCGTTCCCAACGAATTCACCAAGACCTGGATCGAGGGCCATTTCGGCAGCCTCCTGAACGCGGCCGCCGCCGAGCACGAGCTCGTCCTCGAGCTGCGGGTGGCCGTGTCCGATGCGGTCGCGAAGGCGGCGGCGCGCGACTCCGGCGCCGCCGACACCCCGGAGGACGCGTTCGACGTCGCGCCGGCGCCGACGCTGATCGGCCTCAACCCGCGCTACACGTTCGACCTCTTCGTGATCGGGCCCAGCAACCGGTTCGCCCACGCGGCCGCCCTCGCCGTGGCCGAATCCCCCGCACAGGCGTACAACCCGCTGTTCATCTATGGATCCACCGGCCTGGGGAAAACACACCTCCTCCAGGCCGTCGGGCAATACGTGAGCCAGCAACATCCGCACCTGAGCGTCCGCTATGTGACGACCGAGACCGTGCTGAACGAGTTTGTGGACGCTTTGCGGGACAAAAACACTGCCGGGTTCAAAATCAGATATAGAACGTACGACGTTCTCCTTGTAGACGATATCCAGTTCATTGAAGGCAAGGACACCCTCCAAGAGGAGTTTTTCCACACCTTCAACAGTTTGTACGAGGCCGGCAAACAGATCATTATCTCGTCCGACCGTCAGCCGCGAGAGCTCGCGACGCTCGAGGCCCGCCTGAAATCCCGCTTCGAGTGGGGCCTGATCACGGACATCCAGCCGCCGGACCTCGAGACGCGCATCGCCATCCTGCGCAAGAAGGTCGCGACCGACCGCATCGACATCCCGGACAAGGACGTGCTCACGTTCATCGCCGACCGGGTCACGAGCAACATCCGCGAGCTCGAGGGGTCGCTGACGCGGGTGATCGCATATGCGTCGCTCACGGGACGGCCGATCTCGGTGGCCGTGGCCGACGAGGTCCTGAAGGATCTCTTCCCCGGCGGCAGCGCCCGCTCGATCACGATCGAACAGGTGCAGGCCGCGGTGTGCGAGTGGTTCTCGCTGAGCCAGGCCGACCTGCGCGGCGACAAGCGCCCGCAGTCGATCACCTACCCCCGCCACGTCGCCATGTATCTGTGCCGGGAGCTGACCGACCAGTCGCTGCCCAAGATCGGCGCCAAGTTCGGCGGCCGCGACCATTCGACGGTGATGCACGCGGTACGCCGGATCGGCGACCTCATCCGGGAGGATCGCGAGGTATTCAACGTGGTCCAGGAACTGACCGCCCGGATCAAGCGCACCCGGTGAACAACCATCCCCATTCACTGTGGACAGCCTGTGTGCTTGGCATGATGGTCCCCCAGGTGCCCGCTGGCGAGGCCGCCGGAAACCTCGACATCGGGGGGACCGGGGGACAATCCGGCACCAGCCCTTCCCCATTCCGACACACACCGCAATCCACGCTTCCATGCGGGTATCGACGCCTTTTCCCCATCGTCCCCAGCCCCTACTCCTATAACCTCTTCAATTCAATTCTTCTTGTAGACCCGGTAGAGCAGGAGGTCGCTTCCACCGTATGAAGATCGTCTGTCCTCAGGACGAGCTGCTCGCTCGTCTGCAGATTGCCGCCCGCGGCGTGTCGCAGCGGTCCACCGTCCAGATCCTCTCGGGGGTGCTGCTGCGCGCCGAGGCCGGCGGGCCGGTCGAGCTGGCCGCCACCGACATGGAGCTCTCGCTGCGAGTCGCCGTTCCGGCCCAGGTGCAGGAGGCCGGGTCGACCGTGCTGCCGGGCCGGCTCCTGCTCGAGATCGTCCGTGCTCTCCGCAGTCCGACGTCACCATCGAGCAGACGCCGGGCACGGGCGCCGTGCGGATCCTGTGCGGCCCGAGCGAGTACTCGCTGCACGCCCAGGGGGCCGAGGACTTCCCCCACCTGCCGGATCCCGTCGGGCCCGGCCTTCGCGGTGGAGCGGCAGTCGTTCGTGACGACGATCAACCACGTCGCCAGGGCGGCGTCCAGAGACGAGTCGCGGCCGGTGCTGACGGGCATCCTGGTCGAGTTCGGCGACGGCCGGGTGACGATGGCCGCCACCGACAGCTATCGCCTGAGCGTGAAGGAGGCGGTGGTGCCCGGCGCCGGCGGCGATGCCCAGGCGATCGTGCCGGCACGCGCGCTGGTGGAGCTCTCGCGGGTCGCCGCCGCCCTCGACGCGGACAGATCCAGGTGGCGGTCGGTGAGAACCAGATCCTCTTCGGGATGGAGGGCGTGTGGCTGTCGGCCCGCCGCATCGACGGGCAGTTCCCCAACTATCGCCAGCTCATCCCGCAGACGTTCGAGCACGAGATTCCGGCCGCCCGCGACGAGCTGCTCGACGTGGTGCGGCGGACGTCGCTGATGGCCCAGCGGACGCTGCCGCTGCGGCTCGCCTTCGAGCAGGGCAAGCTCACGGTGAGCGCCCAGACGCAGGACGTCGGCGAGGCCCGCGAGTCGCTGCCGGTCGACTTCCACGGCGAGCCGCTCGAGATCGGGTTCAACGCCGAGTTCCTGCGCGACGGGATCGAGAGCATCGACGGGGACACCGTCAGGCTCAAGCTGATCAGCCCTCTGCGCCCGGGTCTGCTCCAGGGCGAGGACGGGAGCTTCTCCTACCTGATCATGCCGATCAGGCTCTCGACCTGAGCCGATCGTGCGTGGTCACCGCAGTGCGTGGCCAGAACTTTCGCTGCTACGAGCGCCTGGAGCTCGGCTTTGCGCCCGGGCTGGTCGGGATCGTGGGGCCCAACGGCGCCGGCAAGACGAGCCTCGTCGAGATGATCCACTTCGGCGCCCTGGCCTACTCGCCCCGGACGGCCGGAGAGGCGCAGATGATCGCGTTTCACCACGACTTCACCCGTGTCGAGCTCGAGGCGGAGCTCGCGACCGGCCCTGCCCGGGTCGAGGTCGGGTTTCGCCCCGGTGAGCCCAAGCGGGTGGTCGTGGACGGCGTCGCGGAGCGCTCGGCCACGGGCCTGCTCGGGCGGTTCGCGGTGCTGGTGTTCACCCCCGACCGCATCCGGCTCGTGCAGGGCGCGCCCGCCATGCGCCGCACCTATCTCGACCGGGCGCTGGTGCGGCTGTGGCCGGCGCTGGCCGAGGTGCCCGCGGCGTACGCCCGCGCGCTCGCGCAGCGAAACCACCTGCTGCGGCGGCTGCGGGCGGGGTTCGGGGCCGAGGACGCGCTCGTGGGGTGGGACGATGTCACCGCCCGCGGCGGGTGCCGAGCTGACCGCGGCCCGCGAGCGGCTGTGCGCGCTGCTCGCGCCGGCGTTTGCCGCCCGCCTCGAGCAGCTCGGCGGGAACCCTGGCGCGACGCCGCTGCGGCTGCTCTCGAACACCCCCGCGGACGCGCTCGCGGACGCCCTGCGACGAGCGCCGCCGCCGCGACATCGAGCGGGCCGCGACGGGAGCCGGGCCGCACCTGGACGACTTCGAGCTCAACGAGTCGCGGCCGCGACCTGCGCCGCTTCGGCTCCCAGGGCGAGCAGCGGCGGGCGCTCCTGGCGCTGATCCTGGCCGAGGCCGACCTGCTGACCGGCCGAGCGCGGCGAGCAGCCGGTGCTGCTCCTGGACGACGTCACGGGCGAGTTCGACGCCGCCCGGCGGTCGCTGCTGCTCGACGCCGTCAGCCGCGTTTCAGCAGGCGATCGTCACGACCACCGACGAGGCCGACCTGGAATCGCGGCCGGCGGCGGTCGTGCACGTCGACGCGGGTACGGTGCGGGTGTGAAGGACCTCGAGCGGATCCGCACCGACCGCGTCGTCGGCCGCCGGGCGCTGAAGCAGGATCCGGTGCTCGCCGCCGCGCGGGAGCGCTGGCAGGCCATCGTCGGCGAGACGGTGGCGCGCCACGCCGTGCCGGTGCGGGTGAGCGGGGAGACGCTCGTGGTCGCCTGCTCCAGCGCGTCGTGGTCGTCGGAGCTGACGCTGCTCGCGCCTGCGCGTGGGCGCGCGCCTGCAGACCGAGCTGGGGCGGGAGCTCGGCCTGCGGTTCGAGGTGGGCGAGCTGCCGGTGACGCACCGATCCGCCCCGCCGCCGCCGCGGCCGCCGCGCGCTGCGGACGCCGCCGACCAGGCCCGCCGGCTCACCGCTGGAGTTGCCTCGGACGATCTGCGCGCGAGCCTCGAGCGGGCGATCGCGCGCACGCTTCTGGGCTGATTTTGGGCCCGTTTTGCGGGGTTTGCGAGGGTCGATCCGACCCCGTCCCTCTGGTAGACTTCAAGCAGTCCCTTTTCCGCCTATTCAAGCGGGTTTCGTTTGACCGAATCTGGCTACGACGCCAAAGACATCACCGTTCTCGAGGGCCTGGAGGCCGTGCGTCTGCGTCCGGGCATGTACATCGGTTCGACCGGGCCCCGCGGTCTGCACCATCTCGTCTACGAGGTTGTGGATAACAGCGTCGACGAAGCCCTGCAGGGGTATTGCGATCACATCACCGTGGTGCTTGCGCCCGACGGCCGTGTGACCGTGACCGACAACGGCCGCGGCATCCCCGTCGACGAGATGGCGGAGGGTGGGCTTTCGGCTGTCGAGGTCGTCATGACCACGCTGCACGCCGGCGGCAAGTTCGGCGGCGACGGCTACAAGGTCTCCGGCGGCCTGCACGGCGTCGGCATCTCGGTCGTGAACGCCCTCTCGGAGTCGCTCGAGCTCGAGGTGCGCCGCACCGGCTACGTGTGGCGGCAGCGCTACGAGCGCGGCGAGCCGCGGACACCGCTCGAGAAGGGCGAGCCCACCACCGAGACGGGCACGACCACCACGTTCCTGCCCGACGGCGAGATCTTCGAGGAGACCGACTTCTCGTTCGAGACGCTGACCCAGCGGCTGCGCGAGATGGCGTTCCTGACCCGCGGCCTCCTGATCGAGCTCTCCGACGAGCGCGCCGGGGGCGAGAAGGTGGCGTTCCAGTACGAGGGCGGCATCCGCGACTTCATCGCCTATGTGAACGAGGAGAAGAGCCCGATCCACAAGGACGTCATCTACTTCGACACCGAGAACGACGACGGCGAGGTCGAGGTGGCGATGCAGTGGAACGCGTCCTACGTCGAGTCGACGTACTCGTTCGCCAACAACATCAACACCCACGAGGGCGGCACGCACCTCTCGGGGTTCAAGGCGTCGCTCACCCGCACGCTGAACGACTACGCCCGCAACAAGGGCCTCCTGAAGGAGAAGGAGGAGGCCCTGACCGGCGACGACTGCCGCGAGGGCCTGGCCGCGATCGTGTCGGTGAAGCTGCGCGAGCCGCAGTTCGAGGGCCAGACGAAGACCAAGCTCGGCAACCCCTCCATCCGCGGCATCGTCGAGTCGGCGTGCAACGCCAAGCTGTCGGAGTACCTCGAGGAGCACCCCAACGAGGCCCGCGCCATCGTGAACAAGCTGGTCGCCGCCAGCCGCGCCCGCCAGGCGGCGCGCAAGGCCCGCGAGCTGATCCGGCGCAAGACCGCGCTCGGCGGCGGCGGCCTGCCCGGCAAGCTGGCCGACTGCTCGATCTCCGACCCGAGCTCCGCCGAGCTCTACCTGGTCGAGGGCGACAGCGCCGGCGGCAGCGCCGTGGAGGCCCGCGACCGCAGCTTCCAGGCCATCCTGCCCCTGCGCGGCAAGATCATCAACGTCGAGAAGGCACGCATCAACAAGGTGCTCTCCAACAACGAGATCCAGGCGATGATCACCGCCGTCGGCACCGGCATCGGCGAGGAGTTCGACATCGCCGGCGCCCGCTACCACAAGGTGGTGGTCACCTGCGATGCCGACGTCGACGGCGCCCACATCCGCACGCTGATCCTGACCTTCCTGTTCCGGCACATGCCGGAGCTGATCGAGGCCGGCTTCGTCTACATCGCCCAGCCGCCCCTCTACAAGCTCAAGGTCGGCTCCGACGACCGCTACTTCGAGAAGGAGCTGCAGCTCGAGGAGTGGCTGATGCGCGAGCGCCTGAGCAAGGTCGAGGTGACCGATCGCAACGGCGAGCAGGCCCGCCTGACCGAGTCGCGGCTGCAGCGGCTGCAGCGGGCGGTCAAGGAGTACGAGGGCTGGGCGTCCAAGCTCAAGGAGCAGTTCGGCGCGACCGAGGTCGGCTACGTCAAGGACCACCGGCTGGTCGAGCACAGCGATCGAGACGGTGGCCGATCTCGAGACCTACATGCGCACCCAGGTGCCCGACGAGGAGCCGCACCGGGTCGAGGTCACGGGCGCCGACGCCGAGGGCGTGCGCGTGCGCATCATCGAGAAGTCGACCGGCGCCGCCCTCGCGGCGACGATCCCGCTCGAGCTCTTCCGCAGCCCCGGCTATCGCAGCCTCAAGGCCACGCACGCGCGGCTCGTCGAGCTCACCGGGCCGCCGCCGTTCGAGGTCAAGATGGGCAAGCTCGCCGAGACCGTGCACACGTTCGAGTCGCTGCGGCCGGTGATCCTGGACATGGCCAAGGAGGGCCTCAACCTGCAGCGCTTCAAGGGCCTGGGCGAGATGAACCCGATCCAGCTGTGGGAGACGACCATGAACCCCGAGAACCGGGTGCTGAAGAAGGTCTCGGTCGACGACGCCGCGGCGGCCGACGCGATGTTCACGATGCTGATGGGCGACCGGGTCGAGCCCCGGCGCGATTTCATCGAGCGCAATGCCCGCGACGTGAAGTTCCTGGACATCTAGTGAGCCCGTGCGAGCGTGTGACGAATGGCGATTGACACTCTCGGCGGCGGCCGGATCGAACCGCAGGATCTCGCGGAGGAGATGCGCACGAGCTACCTCGATTACGCGATGAGCGTGATCGTGAGCCGCGCCCTCCCCGATGTCCGCGACGGCCTGAAGCCCGTGCACCGGCGCGTGCTGCACTCGATGAACGAGGCGGGCCTCCAGCCGGGCCGGCCGTACTCCAAGTGCTCGCGCGTCGTCGGAGACGTGCTGGGCAAGTACCACCCCCACGGCGACACGGCGGCCTACGACGCCCTGGTGCGCATGGCGCAGTGGTTCTCGCTGCGCTACCCGCTGGTCGACGGCCAGGGCAACTTCGGCAACCAGGACGGCTACGGCGCCGCCGCGATGCGCTACACCGAGTGCCGACTGAGCCGGCTCGCGGTGGAGCTCCTGCGCGACATCGACGCCGACACGGTCGACTTCGTCCCCAACTACGACGGCCGCCAGCGGCAGCCGACCGTGCTGCCGGCGCGCTTCCCCAACCTGCTCGTGAACGGCTCGTCGGGGATCGCCGTCGGCATGGCCACCAACATCCCGCCGCACAACCTGCGCGAGACGATCAACGCCTGCATCGCCCTCATCGACAACCCCGAGGCGACGGTCGACGAGCTGATGACCCACATCAAGGGCCCCGACTTCCCGACCGGGGCCACCATCATGGGCATGGCCGGCATCCGCGAGGCATACGAGACCGGCCGCGGGCGGGTGGTGATGCGGGCGCGGATGCACACCGAGGAGCTGAAGGGCGGCCGCACGCGCCCTGATCGTCACCGAGGTGCCGTATCAGGTCAAGCGCGACGGCGACGACGGCCTGGTCAAGAAGATCGCCGACCTCGTCAACGACAAGGTGATCCCCGAGATCGCCGACGTCAACAACCACTCCGACCGCGGCGGCACCCGGCTCACGATCGAGCTCAAGCGCGATGCGATCCCCAAGGTCGTCCTGAACAAGCTCTTCAAGCACACGCCGCTGCAGAGCACGTTCGGCGTCAACATGGTCGCGCTGGTCGACGGCATTCCGCGCACGCTCTCGCTGCGCCAGGTGCTGGTGCACTACATCGGCCACCAGAAAGAGGTCATCACCCGGCGCACGAAGTTCGAGCTCGACCGGGCCGAGCGGCGCGCGCACGTGCTCGAGGGCTACCTGATCGCGCTCGACAACCTCGACGCCGTCATCGCCCTGATCCGGGCGGCCGACGACGCCGACATCGCACGTGCGGGGCTGATGGAGCAGTTCGGCCTGAGCGAGATCCAGGCCCAGGCGATCCTGGACATGCGCCTGCGCGCGCTGACCGGGCTCGAGCGCAAGCGGGTCACCGACGAGCACGCCGATCTGCTCGAGCGGATCGCCGAGCTGCACGCGATCCTGTCCGACGAGGCCCGGCTGATGGCGCTGATCCGCGAGGAGCTCGAGGAGATCCGCGACCAGTTCGGCGACGACCGCCGCACCGAGATCGTGCCCGCCGAGGGCGAGATCGACCTCGAGCAGCTGATCGCCGAGGAGGACATGGTCATCTCGATCACGCGCTCCGGCTACATCAAGCGGCTGGCGCTCTCGGCGTACCGCGTCCAGGGCCGCGGCGGCATCGGCGTGATGGGCATGGACACCAAGGAGGACGACTACATCGAGCACCTGTTCGTGGCGTCCACCCACGACTACCTGCTGTTCTTCACGACCGTCGGCAAGGTCTACAGGATCAAGGTGCACGAGCTACCGACGGGCAACCGCCAGTCGAAGGGTCGGGCGCTTGTGAACGTGCTCCCGCTGCGCCAGGACGAGAAGGTGCGCGCCGTGATCGACACCCGCGACTACGGCGAGGGCAAGTACCTGCTGTTCGCGACCCGAAACGGCGTCGTCAAGAAGACCGAGTTCAAGGCCTATGACACGATTCTGCGGGCCGACGGCATCATCGCCCTCAAGGTGCGCGAGGGCGACGAGCTGGTCGGCGTGCGGCTCACCGACGGCGACGACGACGTGCTGATGGTGTCGCGCAACGGCAAGGCGGTGCGGTTCTCGGAGCACGACGTGCGCGCGATGGGCCGGGATACGACCGGCGTGGCGGGCATGAAGCTGCGGGGCGACGACGAGGTGATCGCCGTCGAGATCGCCCGCGACGACCAGGATCTGCTCGTCGTGACCGAGAACGGCTTCGGCAAGCGCACGCGCGTGTCGGAGTACCCGCCAAGGGGCGCGGCACGATGGGCGTCCTGACCATCCGCTACACCGAGGCCCGCGGCCGCCTGGCCGGCGCGATGATCGTCCGCGACGGCTACGAGGTGATGTTCATCAGCCGCGACGGCACGATCATCCGCACCGCGGTTGAGGGCATCTCGCGCATGAGCCGCTCGACCCAGGGCGTGAGGCTGATGAACCTGCGCGGCGACGACACCGTCTCGAGCATCGCCCGCGTCACGGAGCCGTCCCCCGAGGATCCGGGCGACCCGGAACTGGAGCTGGATATCGAGCCGGACATCGATGGCGGCGGCGACACCGGCGGCGATCCGGAGCTCGGCTAGACCGAGCGCAGCTCGCGTGCAGCGATGTCCGGGTCGACGATGTTGACCCAGAGACCCGCGCCGAGCTCGATCGAAGCGGCGACCGTCAGCCGCGGCCAGATCTCGATGTGCCAGTGGTACGGATCGTCGCCGTGCAGCGGTGCGGCGTGCATGACCGCGTTCCACGCCAGGTCGGCGCCGAGCACCGCACGCAGCCGGCGGGTGGCGTCGAGCAGTGCCGCGGCCAGGGCCGCCGGATCGGCCGGCTCCCCCGTGTGCTCCTCGGGGACGATCCAGAGCTCGTAGGCAAAGCGGCTCCAGTACGGTGCGAACGTCCGCAGGCCGGATTCGAGCCGCACGGTGCGCTCCTCCTCCGCCGTCGCCGCGGCACAGAGCGCGCATGGTGCTGCGAACGCGGGCATCTCGGCCGCGACCGCCGGCGGGATCTCCGCGAACGGCACGAGCTGGGAGTGGGAATGGTCGAGCGAGGCTCCGGCGGCAGGTCCCTCGTTGATCGCCGCGAGCAGGTAGGCGGGCCCGCCGTCCCGCAGCCGGAGCGCGGCTCGGCGCATGTCCCAGGCCTCGAGCGCGGTGGTGACGATTGCGTCCGGCAGCACGGCGAAGGCGGTGACATGCTCGGGCCCGTGCACCACCACCTCCTGGCCGGGGATGGCCGGGAACTTGTTCGGGACGACCCGCACCGACCAGCCCGGCGTGTCGGGCGCAGCGCCGGCGCGCCCGAGCGCGAGCACCTCGGGCGGGGTCATCGCCTCGTGGCCCTCGCAGAACGGGCAGGTCGCGGCGTCGGCGATGCGGGTGGTGCGGCCCAGCGCTCCGGGGCGGGTCGAGCGGCCAGGCGCCACCACCACCGGCACGCCGGTGAGGGGGTTGTGACGGAGGTCCAGCGCTACTCCTGGCCGGGTTTGACCACGTGCGTGAGCGCGTGCAGCAGGTCGATGGGGATCGGCAGCACCGTGGTCGCGTTGTTCGTGCTCGAGATCTCGATCAGCGTCTGCAGGTATCGCAGCTGCAGCGCGATCGGGTGCTCTGCGATCACGGCCGCGGCGTCCGCCAGCTTGGCCGAGGCCTGGAACTCGCCCTCGGCCGCGATGACCTTCGCCCGCCGCTCGCGCTCGGCCTCGGCCTGGCGGGCCATCGCGCGCTGCATGCCGGTCGGGATCTCGACGTCCTTGACCTCGACGACGCTGACCTTGATCCCCCAGGGCGCGGTCTGCTCGTCGATGATCTGCTGCAGGATCTGGTTGATCTTGTCGCGCTCGGACAGGAGCTCGTCCAGGGTGTGCTGGCCGAGCACGCTGCGAAGCGTCGTCTGCGAGATCTGCGACGTCGCGTTCCCGTAGTCGGCGACCTCCACGATCGCGGCGGTGGGGTTCACGACCCGGAAGTACGCCACGGCGTTCACCCGCACCGGCACGTTGTCGCGCGTGATCACCTCCTGCGGGGGCACGACGAGCGTGATCGTCCGCAGGTCGACCTGCACCATGCGATCGATGATCGGGATGAGCAGGAAGAGGCCCGGCCCCTTCGGGTCGCCCAGCAGGCGGCCGAGCCGGAACACGACGCCGCGCTGGTACTCGCGCAGGACGCGCACCGAACTGGCCAGGAGGCCGATCGCGAACGCGAACAGGACCGCCAGAACGATGATCGGGGCGAGCTCGACGAGCACGATCACGTGGCAACTCCTTCGGTTGGATGCGGCACCAGGTCGGTCACATGCAGGGTCAGCCCATCGACGCCGTAGACGAGCACCTCACGACCGGGGGCGATGTCGCCGTCGATCGTCTCGGCCTGCCACAGTTCGCCGTGCAGGTACACCTGTCCTCGCGGCTGCAGCCGCGTGCGGGTGACGGCCGTCTGCCCGAGCAGCCCGTTGACACCCCTCCCGACGACGACCGGGCGATGCCGGGCGGCCACCACCTTGGTCGCCACGATGGCGAGCAGCCCGCCGGCGACCACGCTCATGCCGATCACGAGGAAGGGATCGACGCCCTCGCCCGGCGTGCGGAACAGCATCAACCCGCCTGCGGCGATCGCGATCACCCCCGAGATGCCCATCAGCCCATGGGCGCTCACCCACGCCTCGAGGCCGAGCAGCGCAACCCCGAACAGCATCAGGAAGACGCCGGCCAGGTTGATCGACACGACCTGGAAGCCGAAAAGGGCCAGGATCAGGGACACGGCCCCGAGCGTGCCGGGCAGGATCACTCCGGGATGGAACACCTCGTAGGCGATTCCGATGATGCCGCCCAGGAACAGCAGGTAGAGCAGGTTGGGATTGATCAGGACGTCCAGGAGCTCGAGCGTCCACGGCATCCCGACGGTCTCGATGTGCGCGTCCGCCGTATGCAGCACGATCGGCTTCTGGTTGTACGTCGTGGTGGTGCCGTCGACCTGGTCGAGCAGCACCGGGAGGCTGCGGGCGACGTGCTCGATGAGGTTCTTGTGCAGCGCCTGGGCGGCCGTGTACTCGTTGGCGTTGACCACGATCAGCCGCGCCAGCCGGGCGTTGCGGCCATGCGCCTGGGCGAGGCCGACGATCTGGGCAACGGCGTCGTGCTTGATCTTGCGGGCGAGGTCGGAGCCGACGTTCTGGCCGTTCGCCTGGATCGGCGTGGCGGCTCCGATGTGGGTGGTCGGGGCCATCGCCGCCACATCGGAGGCGAGCGTGATGTACGCCCCGGCGGAGGCCGCGCGGGCGCCCTCCGGCGACACGTAGACGATCACGGGCACCTTCGAATGCAGCTCGGCCTGGATGATGTCGTTCATCGAGGTCGAATCGCCGCCCGGCGTGTTCAGCAGGATCACGAGCGCCGCCGCGTGGTCGCTCTCGGCCCGGCTGATCGAGTCCTCCACGAAGCTGGCGCTGACGGGATCGATCTCGGAGTCGAGCCGGATTGCCAGCACCAGCGGGCGCGTGCCCGCCGCCCGTGCCGGCGACGTGGTCGCCCCCGCCACGAGCCCGAGGCATGCCAGCATCAGGATGAGGAGTCGTTTGGGCACTTGGCCTCTGCGTCAACTGAAGTGTAACGCTCGCGTTCTGCGCCTACGAGGACGGCGGTCACCTCGGCCGAGGTGTGCGCGCGGCCGGCAACGACCAGTCGCCCGTACTCGTCGACGCCCTCGCAGACTCCCCGCGCTCCGCCCGCCAGCTCGACCCGCCGGCCGCGCAACTCGTCTCGCTCGAGGCCCGTGAACCCGTCTCGCTCGAACCGGCGGTAGCGCTCCTCGATCGCGGCAACCAGATCGGCCAGGAGCTGGGCGCGGTCGACGGGACCACCCCGGAGTATGCGAAGCGATGTTGCCGGGACGCGGGCATCGGCGGGCAGTTCGCCGGCGACGAGGTTGGCGTTCACCCCGACGCCGATGCACCAGCCTGCCCTCGCGGAGCTCCGCCAGCACTCCCGCCAGCTTGTGTCCGTCCACGACGACGTCGTTGGGCCAGCGCACCCGGGCCTGCGGCCAGGTCGCCTCGCACACCGCCTCGGCGACCACGAGCCCGAAGGGCGGGAGCCGCTCTGCCGGGGTGTGCGGCTCGAGCGTGACCGAGAACAGCACGCCGGCCCCCCACGGACTCGTCCAGCGCCTGCCCATCCGCCCGCGCCCGGCCGTCTGGAGCTCGCATGCGCCCACGGCGCCCTCACCGAGGTTCCGCACGAGCTCCTGCGTGCTCGGGCAGCTCGGGAGGTAGATGTAGGGGTCGCCGAACCGGCCCCGAAACAGCGGTACGACGGCCTCCGGCCGGAGCGTGTTCTCCACGTCGACACTAGGATACTTGGCTCATGTTCCCGCAACCCAAACGCGCGGAAGCGCGTCTGAAGGTCCGTGATCGGGTACGTGACCGGCCTGCGTACGAATCTCTGTCGGACCTCGTGCTGGCCGTGCGCGCCAAGGACGGCGACCGGCGTGCGCTCGAGGCGCTGGTCGAACGGCATGCGGCGGGTGTCCGCCGTCTGACCGCGTATCTGCTCTCGGACACGCAGGACGCGGAGGATGCCGCCCAGGAGTCACTGGCCAAGCTGTGCACACGGATCGGACAGTTCAGGGGGGAAGCCCGGTTCCAGACCTGGCTGCACAGCCTGGTGGCCAACACCTGCCGCGACCTGGCCGAGCGTCAGCGCCGCCGCCGCCATCAGCCGCTCGAGGCGGTCGCCGAGGCGGCGTCCGGCGACGTGCCCGAGGATGTGGCGGTGCAGCGCGAGCAACGGGCGGAGCTGCGGGCGTGCATGGCGAACCTGTCCTCGGACCAGCGCCGTGTGCTGGTGATGAAGGACGTGCTGTCGCTCTCGTACGAAGAGATCGCCGCTTCGATGGAGATGCCCGTCGGGACGGTCAAGTGCCACGCCCACCGCGGTCGGCTGCGCATGCGCGACGCAATGGCGCCCAGCCTGCGGGCGGCGGGTCTGTGATCCCGGCGGCACCGCTCGACCGCGAGGGCATCCGGGCGATCATCCCCCATCGCGAGCCGTTCCTGCTGCTGGACGAGGTCACGGAGCTCGAGCCGGGCGTTCGCGCCCGCGGCCGCTACCTCGTCAAGCCGGACGAGTGGTACCTCGGCGGCCACTTTCCCGGTAACCCGATCATGCCCGGCGTTCTGCAGGTCGAGGCGCTGGCGCAGCTGGGCTCGGTCTGCGGCCTCGCCCATCCCGACTTCGCCGGGCAAGCTGGCGCTGTTTGCCGGCATCGACGACGTGCGCTTCAAGCGCATCGTCCGGCCGGGCGACGTGCTCGACCTGGAGTGCGCCATCAACCGCCTGCGCGGGCCGATCGGAAAGGCCGATGCGACCGCGAGCGTGGCCGGCGAGCTGGCCTGCCGGGCGACGCTGACGTTCGCGCTCACCACGATCGAGGCGCCGGCGTGATCACGGCCTGCCGGCGGGGGGTCGAGGTGCTCGGCGTCGGGTCATTCGCGCCCGATCGCGTGGTCACGAACGACGAGCTGGCCACCAGGGTCGAGACGAGCGACGAGTGGATCGCGAGCCGCACGGGCATCCGCGAGCGCCGCATCGCCGCCGACCACGAGTCGGCCGCGGCACTGGGCTACGAGGCCGCCCGGCAGGCGCTCGAGATGTCCGGCATCGAGCCCGAGGATCTCGGCCTGATCGTGGTCGCGACCAGCACCCCCGACTTCTACTTCCCGGCCACCGCGACGCTGATCGGAGAGCGGCTGGGCGCCACGGGCGTCGCCGGCTACGACCTGTCGGCCGCGTGCACCGGGTTCGTGTTCGCGCTGGCGCAGGCCTACGGGCACGTCGCCTCCGGGTCGGCCGAGACGGTGCTCGTCGTCGGCAGCGAGGTGTTCTCGCGCCTGCTGGACTGGGACGACCGCTCCACCTGCGTCCTCTTCGGCGACGGCGCGGGTGCCGTGGTGCTGGGCGGGAGCGGGTCGACCGGCGGTCTTCTGGGCTTCGAGCTGGGCTCGAACGGTGCGGGCGGCGACCTGCTCAAGGTGGCCGCGGTCGGCCATCCCCGGAACCCGATGGCCGGCCCCTACCTGACGATGGACGGGCCGCAGGTGTACAAGTTTGCGACCACTGTGAGCGTGGAGTCGGCCGGCCGGGTGCTTGATGCCATCGGCATGACGGTGGCCGACGTCGACGTGTTCGTCCCCCACCAGGCCAACCTGCGCATCATCGAGCACGCGGCCCGGCGGCTGGGGATCCCGCCCGAGAAGGTGGTCTCGAACGTCGACCGGTACGGCAACACCTCGGCGGCGTCGATCCCGATCTGCCTCGAAGAGGCGCACCGTTCGGGCCGGATTCGCCCCGGAGACATCGTTCTCATGGTTGGATTTGGCGGCGGCCTCTCGTGGGGCTCGTGTGTGATGGAGTGGACAACCCCTCTCAAGGAGCAAGGATGACCAAGGTGGCGTTCTGTTTCCCGGGGCAGGGAAGCCAGCGCGTGGGCATGGGGCGTGACCTCGTGGCGCAGTTCCCCGAGGCCGCGGCGGTGTTCGACGAGGCGGCGGCCGAGCTCGACTTCGACCTTCGCAAGGTGTGCTTCGAGGGCCCGCATCGAGGAGCTCTCGGAGACCCAGATCACCCAGCCGGCGCTGGTTGCGACCTCGCTGGCGGCGCTGCGGGCGATCCAGGAGCGGCTGGGGATCGTCCCCTACGCCGTCGTCGGCCACAGCGTCGGCGAGTACGCGGCCATCGCCGCTGCCGACAGCGTCAGCGTCGGGCTGGTGACCCGGCTCGTGCGCGAGCGCGGCCTGGCGATGGCGGCCTCGAAGGCCAAGGGCGCCATGGCGGCCGTGCTGGGCCTGGCCGACGAGGAGGTCGAGCGGCTCTGCGCCGAGACCGGCGACGTATGGCCGGCCAACTACAACTGCCCCGGCCAGCTCGTGATCTCGGGCCGCGAGGCGGGCGTCGCCGGTGTCGGCGACAAGGCGCGTGACCTGGGGGCGAAGGTGGTGCGTCTGCGGGTCTCGGGCGCGTTCCACAGCCCGCTCGTCGAGGACGCGGCCCACAGGCTCGAGCCGGCGCTTCGCGCTGCGCACTTCGGCGAGCTGAAGACCCGCTTCATGTCGACGGTCTCGAGCAAGCTCGAGACGGCCGATCGCGTCCCCGGCCTGCTGATCGAGCAGGTGACCGCGCCCGTGCGATTCACCCAGTCCGTGCAGGCGCTCGTCGGCGACGGGGTGCGCACGTTCGTCGAGGTCGGCCCGGGAGGGGTGCTGTCGGGCCTCGTCAAGCGGATCGACCGGTCGGTGACCGCGATCTCGGTGGGGACGTCGGAGGAGCTGCGGGCGGCGGAGGCGAGCCTTGCCGGATCGTGAGCTCGAGGGGCGGGTTGCGCTCGTCACCGGCGGTTCGCGTGGGATCGGCGCAGCGGTGTGCGCGGAGCTCGGCGCCGCGGGCGCCGAGGTGGTCGTCAACTACGCGAGCGCGGCCGATCGGGCCGACCAGGTATGCGCCGACGTGCGTGACAGGGGCGGCACCGCGCATGCGATCGCAGGCGACGTCTCGACCCCCGAGGGCGCTGCGGGTCTTGTCGCGCAGGTCGAGTCCGAGGTCGGGCCGATCGCGATCCTGGTCTGCAACGCGGGCATCACGCGGGACAACCTGATCATGAAGCTCTCCGACGACGACTGGCGCTCGGTGATCGACACGAACCTGGGTGGGGCGTTCTTCACCTGCCGGGCGGTGGCCCGGCCGATGCTGAAGCGGCGGGCCGGCGCGATCGTGACCATGAGCTCGGTGGTCGGCGTGCACGGGAACGCCGGCCAGACGAACTACGCCGCGTCCAAGGCCGGGCTCATCGGTCTCACCAAATCGCTCGCAAAGGAGCTCGGCGGCCGTGGCATCCGCGTGAACGCGGTCGCGCCCGGGTACATCTCGACGCAGCTGACCGACGCCCTGCCCGAGCCGGCGCGGGAGGGAATTCTGGCGTCGACGCCACTCGGGCGGCTGGGAGAGCCCGCCGACGTGGCCCGGGCCGTGCGGTTCCTGGTGTCGGATGCCGCGGCCTTCGTGACAGGGGATGTGCTGGCAGTGGACGGGGGGTTGGGAACATGAACGCAACCGGCAGGCGGCGAGTCGTGATCACGGGAATGGGGGCGGTCACGCCGTGCGGGCCCAACATCACCGAGACCTGGGCCAACATCCGGGCCGGGCGGTCGGGGGTGGCCCGGATCGAGGGCTTCGAGATGCCCGAGGGCACGGTCAACATCGCCGGGCAGGTGAAGGGATTCGACCCGACCGAGTACATGGAGAAGCGAACCGTGCGCAAGACCGACCGCTTCGCCCACCTCTCGGTCGCCGCCGCGACGCAGGCGGTCGCGGACGCCGATCTGGACGTGCTCGCCGATGCGGCCAGGATCGGCTGTTCGATCGGCACCGGCATCGGCGGGCTGAAGACGCAGGAGATCGCCCACGCCAAGCTGTTCGAGGCCGGCCCCGACCGGCTGAGCCCGTTCTGGGTCACGGCCCTGATCGCCAACATGGGCGCCGCCGAGGTGTCGATGGCGCTCGGCACGCGCGGCCCCCTCACCACCGAGTGCACCGCCTGCGCCGCATCGGGGATGTCGATCGGAAACGCCACGATGTACATCCGCGCGGGCATGGCCGACGCCATGCTGGCGGGTGGCGTCGAGGCGCCGATCGCGCCGCTCGCGCTGGGCGGGTTCGGCACCATGCGGGCGCTGTCACGCCGGCTGGACGATCCCGAGGGTGCGAGCCGGCCGTTCGACTCCGGCCGCGACGGCTTCATCCTCTCCGAGGGCGCCGCGGTGGTGGTGCTGGAGGAGCTCGAGCGGGCGCGCGCCCGCGGGGCGCGGATCTACGCCGAGGTGCTGGGCTACGGCATGTCGAGCGACGCACACCACGTCACCGAGCCCGATCCCATCGGCACGAATCCCGCCCGGGCGATGACGATGGCGATGGCCGAGGCGGGCGTCACCCCCGACCAGATCGGCTACGTGAACGCCCACGGCACCTCGACCCCCGCGGGCGACTCGGCCGAGACCCGGGCGCTCAAGCTCGCTCTCGGCGAGGAGCACGCGGCCCGGATCCCGGTCTCTTCGACCAAGAGCGAGACCGGCCACCTGCTGGGCGCGACCGGTGCGCTCGAGGTGGCGGTGACCACCCTGGCGATGCGGGACGGGTTCCTGCCGCCGACGATCAACCTGACCGATCCCGACCCCGAGTGCGACCTCGACTACATCCCCAACGTCGGTCGCGAGGCGGACGTGCGGGTGGCGGTGTCCAACTCGTTCGGGTTCGGCGGTCACAATGCGGTCATCGTGCTGCAGCGGTGGGACGCGGGCGACTGATGGGAGCTTGAGGACGGCCGTGGCAAAGAACATCGACGTCGACATCAGCCGCACGGATGCCGCCGGGGGGCCGCAGGAGCCGCCCCCGCGGACGCGCAACACGTGCCCCACCTGCGCCTCGCACTATCGCGAGGACGAGATGGTGCGAAACCTGCGGGTGTGCACCAACTGCGGCCACCACTTTCCGGTCACCGCCCGCGAGCGGATCGTGCAGCTGGTCGACGACGGGCACCTTCACCGAGATCGCCGCAAACCTCGAGTCGGCCGATCCGCTCGAGTTCGTCGACTCGCGGCCGTATCCCGAGCGGCTGGAGGCGGCCGTTGCGGCAACCGGCCTGCACGACGCCGTCGTCACCGGCTCGGCGGTGATCGGGGGCACGCCCGTCTCGCTGGCGGTGATGGACTTCGCGTTCCTCGGCGGCTCGATGGGGTCGGTCGTCGGCGAGAAGTTCACCCGTGCGGCCGAGCTGGCGCTCGACCGGCGGCTGCCGCTGGTCTCGGTGGCGGCATCCGGCGGGGCGCGGATGCAGGAGGGCGTGCTGGCCCTGATGCAGATGGCAAAGACGGTCGCGGCGATCGACGAGCTGCAGGAGACGGGGCGGCCGTTCGTGTCGGTGCTGGTGAACCCGACCACCGGGGGCGTCGCGGCCAGCTTCGCCGCGCTGGGCGACGTGATCATCGCGGAGCCCGGTGCACTGCTCTCGTTCTCGGGACCGCGGGTCGTGAAGCAGACGACCCGCGAGCGCCTGCCCGACGATTTCGGGCTGGCCGAGTCCAACTACCGTCACGGCCACGTCGATCTGATCGTGCCCCGGCCCGAGCTGCGCGACACGGTCGCCAGGGTGGTGGCGCTCCTCGCCGGCGGCACGCCGTACCGGCCGCCGTCTCTGGTCGGCGAGCTCGACCCGGTCGGCGCGATCGGGCGGGCGCTCTCTGGCGTACGCCGCCGCGTGACCGGCGTGAACCCGTTCCGGAACGGTGGTGGTGAGCATGTCGACGACTGAGCGCTTCGGGTTCCTGCGCAGGCGCGGTGTCGAGCGCGACGCCTGGCATGCGGTGCAGCTCGCCCGCCACGAGGACCGGCCCTACACCCTCGACTACCTCGAGCGCATCTGCGACGACTTCATCGAGCTGCATGGCGACCGGGCGCAGGGCGACGACCCGGCGATCGTCGCCGGGATCGGCTCGTTCCGCGGTCAGTCGGTGGCGTTCGTCGGACACCAGAAGGGCCGCGACCTCAAGCAGCGCACCTATCGCAACTTCGGCATGCCCAGTCCCGAGGGCTATCGCAAGGCGATGCGCGTGTTCAGCCTCGCCGGCCGGCTGGGCTTCCCCGTCGTGACGCTGATCGACACGCCCGGCGCGGCGCCCGGAGTCGGCGCCGAGGAACGCGGCCAGTCGGGCGCGATCGCCCGCTCGCAGCTCACGCTCATGCGCCTGCCCGTGCCGGTGGTTGCGTGCGTGATCGGCGAGGGCTCCTCCGGCGGCGCGCTTGCGATCGGCGTCGCCGACCGGGTGCTGATGCAGCAGAACGCGGTCTACACCGTGATCTCGCCCGAGGGGTGCGCGGCAATTCTGTGGAAGGACGCCGGCGAGGCCAAGCGCGCGGCCGCGGCGCTGCGGCCGACGGCCGAGGCATGCCTCGCCCTCGGGGTCATCGACGTGATCGTGCCCGAGCCCTCGGGCGGCGCGCACCGCGACCAGACGCGGGCGGCCGAGCTGCTCGCCGACGCGATCGCGATCGAGCTCGAGATCCTGGCCGCGGTGCCGCCGACGCACCGTCGGTCGAGCCGGCGCGCCAAGTTCCGCAGCATGGGCGCGTATCAGGAGTAGTGCCCGGGGATAGGCTGCGCCGGTGACGCGAGGCCCGAACGCGCTCGAGATCGTCTCGGTGGGTGTGGCGGCGGCGCTCAGCCTCGCGGCCGGGGTGTGCGATCTTGCGGGCGCCGGCAACACCGCGCTGTTTCTGGTCGCGGCGGCGGCGCTCGTCGGCCTGGCCTGGATCGTCGGCATGTCCACCGAGCAGCTGGCCGAGAGCAGCGGCCCAAAGGTCGGCGGCGTCCTGAATGCGACCTTTGGCAACGCCGCCGAGCTGATCATCACCATCTTCGCGATCCGGGCCGGACAGCTCGAGGTGGCCACCGCGTCGATCACCGGGTCGATCCTCGGCAACACCCTGCTGGTGCTGGGCGCATCGTTCGTGGTCGGCGGAATTCGCCACGGCATTCAGACGTTTGACCAGCGCGTGGCCGGGATGAACGCCTCGATGCTGGCGCTCGCCGTGATCGGGCTCGGTCTGCCCACGGCGTTCGCGGCCGCTCGCGGCAATGGGCCCGACGTGCAGACGATCTCCGACGTGACGGCCGCGATCCTGATCGTCCTCTACGGTCTCAGCCTGGTGTTCTACTTCCGCACCGGCGCGGGTGGTCATCCGGCGACGGGCACGCCCCACTGGCCCGCCGTGCTCGCCATCGCGATGCTGGTGGCGTCGACGGCTTCGGTGGCGGTGATCTCCGACATCTTCGTGGGTACCTTGACGGGTGTGATCGCCGAGCTCGGAATCAGCACCGCCTTTCTCGGGCTTGTCATTGTTCCCCTGGTGGGGAACATCGCCGAGAACATCGTGGGCATCAAGATCGCCTATCGCAACCAGATGGACTTCTCGATGGTGGTGTCGCTGGGGTCGTCGATGCAGGTGGCGCTGGGCGTCGCCCCCGCGCTCGTGTTCATCTCGCTGCTGACGCCGCATCATTTCGACCTGGTGTTCCCGGTCATTCAGGTGCTCGCCCTGGTGGCGGCGGTGACGATCACGGCCCTGATCGCGGCCGACGGCGAATCGAACTGGCTCGAAGGCGCCCAGCTCGTGGCCGTGTACCTGATCATCGCGACCGCCTTCTGGTACCTGTGACCCGGCGCGAGCTCCTGAGCCTTGTGGCCGTCTTCGCGATCGCGGCGGTGGCCGTGGGCATGAAGGCCTCCGGCGTGAGCGGGCGGCTGGTGTTCGTGGTCGCAGGGGTCGCGCTGGCCGGCCTGGCCTGGGCGCTGAGCCAGGCCACCGACCAGGCCGGCGACGCCGCCGGGGCGCGCGGGGCCGCGCTCCTGAACGCCACCTTCGGCAACCTGCCCGAGGTGGTGATCGTCGTGCTCTCGATCCGGGCCGGTCTGAGCGACATCGCCCGGGCCTCGATCATCGGATCGGTGATCGGAAACGTGCTCCTGATCCTGGGGCTGTCGCTCGTGATCGGCGGATGGAAGAACGGCCTGCAGACGTTCAACGTCCGCGTCGCGTCGATGAACTCGTCGATGCTGTTCCTGGCAGTCGCCGCCCTTGGCCTGCCGACCCTGTTTGAGGCGGTCGAGCACGATCCGGCGGCGGTCGAGATCCTCTCGCGCTGGACGGGGCTTGCGATGCTGGGGTGCTACGCGGCCTACCTCGTCTTCAGCTTCCGGATGCCCGGGCTGGCGTTCAAGGACGACGGCGAGAAGCCGCGGTGGTCGCGGAGCCAGGCCATAACCGCGCTGGCGGTCACCGCGATCGCGACGGGGATCGTGTCGGAGGTGCTGGTCGACTCGATCCGCCCCGCCGTCCAGGGCTTCGGAGTCCCGCGCCCGTTCGTCGGCCTGATCGTGGTGCCCTTCGTCGGCAACGTCGCCGAGCACTTCTCGGCGGTGCGACTGGCCTACCGCAACCGCGTGGACTTCTCGATGGGGATCGCCTACGGGTCGGGGATCCAGGTGGCGCTGGTCGCCTCGGCGGTGGCGGTGTTTGCCGGCGTCGTCATGGGCCACAACCTGACGCTCGTGTTCGACCCGCTCGAGCTGGCCGCACTGGCCGCGGCCGCGGTGGGGGCGGCGCTGGTGGCTCGCGGCGGCGAGACCAACTGGCTCGAGGGCCTGCAGCTGCTCACGGTCTATCTGGTGGTGGCGGTCGCGGTCTGGCTGCGCTGAATAATGGGGCCAGGCCCCATGTATTCATCGGATGGGGTAGAAGCGGCCGTGAAGCACGGGGAGCACCTGAGCGGTCACGAACGCCGGGGTGATCGTCGTGCCGGGCTGGTAGTTGAAGGCGCCGTCGGGGAGTTCCCGGGCGAGCAGCCACGCCCGTGCGCGCCGATTTCGCAGGCCGCAGGCATGCCTGGCCTGCATCACCCACGAGGTCGACTGGCTGTCGGCGGCGGCGCCGGGCAGCAGGCCGTAGCCGTGCGAGGCGGCCTGGGTGGTGCGGAGGTACCCGTAGGCGTGCGCGATCGAGCGGCCGGTGCACGCGGCGCCGTCGGCGTGCAGCGCGAGCACCGCGGCCGCGGTGTCGTTCGAGTCGGGCGCCGCCGAGGGAGACCAGCCGTAGCCGCCGTTCGCATGCTGCCGGGCGCGGACATATGAGAGCGTCGAGGCGCGGACGCCGACCCCCGCCGCTCGCAGCGCCAGCACCCCCCAGTAGGTCGAGTTTGCCGCCGGGCCGATCTGCCCGTGCGCCCCGGTCTTCGCCTTCAGCGCCGCCACCAGGTTGCGGCCGCCGAAGCTCAGCGGGTTGTGGTGAATGGCGACCACGGCGAGGATGCCGCGTTCAAGGTCGTAGGCGTTGTCCCATGTGCCCGCGCGTCCGGCCAGGTAGGCCGTGGTCGTGGATCCGCCGCTGCGATGGACGCTTCCGGCGGGCTCGCCGGCCGCCCTCAGGGCCATCACCGCCCACTCGGTGAGGACCCCGGTGGCGCTGCCGCTCCCGGCCTCGGCAAAGCCTCCCGACGCGGTCTGGCGGGACAGCAGATACTGCGTGCCGTCGGTTGCCAGAGCGGGCGGAGCGGCCGCCAGCAGAAGTGCGAATGACGCGAGTAGGGCGGTGATCTTCATGTCTGCTCCAATGGGACGAAGGTGCCGTGCAGCTTGCGGGCGTATCGGTCGAGCATGCGGATCAGCGTGGGGCCGGCGACGAGCGGCGAGGATCACGTTTCCGGTCGCGTGGGCGACGTCGAACCAGATCCCGGTGGACACGAGGGCGAAGAACGACGTCGTCCCACCCCCCAGGGACGTCCACGCCCAGATGTCCAGGAACCAGTCGAACAGGAACCCCCACGCCAGTCCGAACATGGCCAGGCCGACCCGGTTCCGCAGCAGGGGCGCCATCAGCGCGGCGGTCACCCCCACCATTCCCCAGCCCGCCATCTGCCAGGGCGTCCATGGCCCTTGGCCGAGGAAGGCGTTCGACGCCAGCGCGGCCGCGGCCCCGGTCGCGAGCCCCGCGCCGCACGCCCAGGGTCACACCCGCGACGGCCACGATCATCGTCACCGGCTGGACGTTCGGGATCGCGGCGAAGAGCACCCGGCCACCGGCCGCCGCCGCTGCCAGTGCGGCCACCAGCGCCAGCTCGCGGCTCCGGTTCGGCCCCGTCTCGACCGCCACGAGGCCGAGCGCGACCGCGGTCAGGAGCGCGAGTGCGACCGTGTCGCTAGACATGCGCAGCCTGTCGCTCGGTCAGGAGCGCCACCGCATCGGCCATCGACGCGCGCTGGAGCGCGAGGCCGAGCTGGGAGACGAAGAAGATCCCCGACGCCAGCAGATCGCGGGGGACGCGGTCGGAGAGGATGCGGCCGGCCGCCATGCTGGTCACGGCGTCGGCCGCCTCGGCTGCAAAATCCATGTCGTGCGTGACCACGACCACCGCCGTCCCCTGCGCGGCCAGTTCGCGCACGAGCTCGACCAGGGCGAGCTTGCGGCGGCCGTCCACGCCGCGGGTCGGCTCGTCCAGCACGAGCAGGTCGGGTTGCATCACGACCACCGAGGCGATTGCCACCCGCTGGCGCTCGCCGCTCGAGAGGTCGCGCGGATGCCGGTCCGAGAACCGCTCGAGCCCCAGCTGGGCCAGGGTCGCGCGCACTCGCCGCTCCCGGTCGGGCGCCGGCACACCCAGGTTCTGCAGGGCGTATCCGATCTCGGCGGCGACCGTGTCGTGGGTGAGGTAGTGGGCGGGATCCTGACCGACGTAGCCGGCCCGCCCCGGGGCCGCGCGCAGGCGGCCGCGATCGAGCTCGAGGAGCCCGCACACGACCCTCGCCAGGGTCGTCTTGCCGGCGCCGTTCTCGCCGATGAGCGCGGTCACCCGGCCGCTCTCGAATCCGGTCGTGACGCCGTCGAGCGCATCGACGTCGCCGAGCCGCTTGTGCGCCGATCGCACCTCGGCCACGATGGGAGCGGCGGGGCCGGCGGCGACCACCGGCCGCGCCCCCGGAGCCACGAGGATGCGCGCGTCACGCACGGTCAGGGGCAGCTCCTCGCGCCCGGCCCGGGCGAACGCCTGGGTGACCGGCGGCAGGAGCCATGGCGCCGTTGCCGCCAGCGCCCGCGCGGCCACCGCGGGCGCGGCGTCCACGGTGATCCGGCCGGCCTCCATCGCCACGACGCGGTCGGCCTCGGCAAACAGGCGCCCGGTGCGGTGCTCCGCCAGGACCACCGTGACGCCGCGGTCGCGATTGATGCGCACGGCCAGGGCCAGGAGCTCCTCGGCGGCGACCGGATCGAGCTGGCTCGTCGGTTCGTCCAGGAGCAGGATCGGCTGGCCCATCGCCAGCACCGACGCGATCGCCACCCGCTGTTGCTCCCCGCCCGAGAGCACCGCGGTCGGCCGCTGCGCGAAGGTGGAGGCACCCACGGCGGCAAGCGCCTCGCGGGCGCGGATTGCGATCTCCCGCGACGGGTGGCCGAGGTTCTCGAGCCCGAACGCCGCCTCCCGGTCGGGACGCTGCATCACGAGCTGGGCCTCGGGGTCCTGGAAGACGAGACCGGCGTGGCGGGCGAGCTCGCCGGGGCGGTGATCGCGGGTGTCGAGCCCCGCCACGAGCACCCGGCCGGAGAGCTCGCCGCCGTGGAAGTGCGGCGCGAGCCCGAGCGCGGCTCGCAGGAGCGTCGACTTGCCCGACCCCGAGCCGCCCAGCAACAGGACGAACTGGCCCGCGTCGATCTGCAGATCGACCCCGTCGAGCGCGAGCGCCGTCGCGCCCGGGTACCGATAGGAGACGCCCTCGAAGCTCAGCGCAGCCATCGCACCATCCCCGCCGTCGTGGCTGTCAGCAGGAGGAGTGCCGCCGACCCGGCGATCGCCGCCGGCTGCAGGGGGTTGCCGAGGGTGTCGTAGTAGCGAAACGCCGTGGCACCCGAGATCAGGCCCGCGCTCACCAGGGCGACGGCGGCCGCACCCATGACCCCGACGGCCCATTCGCGCCGGGTGGTCGGCCGCTCCGGGGCGCGGGTGCGCTCCGGCCCGCCGTATCCGCGCGCCTCCATCGCCTCGGCCACCGAGAGGGATCGCTCGAGCGAGGTCGCAAGCAGCGGCCCCAGAAGTCCCGCCGCCGCCCGCGGCGTGTTCAGACGGGCCGCGCGGGTGCGCGCCGCGATCACGATGCCCGCCGCGTCACGTTCGAGCGCGGGCAGCATCCGCGTGGACAGCGCCGCGATCATGGCCGACTTGGGAGCCACCCGCGCCACCGCTCGCAGGAGCAGATCGGCGTCGGCCAGGCGCACGAAGGCCGCCACCGCCAGTGCGGATGCGGCGATCCGCATCCCGGCACCGGCACCGTAGGCGAGCTCCTCCGCGGTGATCTGCGTGTCCAGGATCGGGATGTGCGGCCCCTGCCACAGCACCGTCAGCCCCTGGACGGACACGAACGGGTTGATCAAAAACAGGATCACGCCGGAGCTGATCGCGGTTACGGCATAGATCCGCCGCGGCGGCGGCGCGACCGCAAGCAGGAGGCCCGAGCCGATCGCGGCCGCCGCCAGCCAGAGCGGGCTCCACGCCGCCACGGCCGCCAGCAGCGGGGCGCCGGTGGCGAGCGCGACCGGGAGCGGTTTCACGGCCGCCCCCCGTAGGCGATCACGTGCCCGGCACCGTCAAGCGCGACGGCGTAGGCGTTGCGGACGTCGGCCGGCCGCGTCGCCAGGGTCTGCGCCGCGGCGCATGCCGCAGCCTGGGTATCACCGGCGACGATGAGCTCGGCGGACGTCCCCGTCGATGGGCCGGGCTGGTAGGCGGCGATCACCGCGCGGGCGCGGGGATCCGGCCGCTGACCGCCCCGGCCGCGGTAGACGATGACCCGGCCGCCCGAGAGCGACACGGTCAGGCCGCGTCCCTGCCACAGGCTCGAGGAGAGCGCCGTAGCCGCGCGCGCGAACGTCTCGACCCGCACCGAGAACGGCGAGGCGCCACGGACGATGTGGGCCCCGGCCGCCCGGAGCGCCCCTGTCAGCCGCGAGGCGCAGCTCGGGCCTGTGACCTGCACCCTGGGCCGCTTGCCGCCGAACCCGTGCACGAACGGCTCGGGCCACGCTCCGATCGCCACCGGCACCTGGATCAGGTCGTTCCAGTAGCGGTAGTCCCACCACTCGCGGTCGCCGGGGCGGAGCGTGTAGTCGGCGGCCCCCACGTTGGCCTGGATCCCGTTCACGAAGTACAGCCAGGCCATCCCGTGGGACTGGTCGCCGGTGAGCCCGTCGATCCCCTGGACGAAGCGGCCGCCGTAGAGCGTCGAGACGTGGGCGCTGCGGCGCAGGGCGTCGAGCGCCGACTGCCCGGGAGTCGCTCGGGCGACCGTGAGCGTCTGCTGTCCGAATCCGCGGGTGATGGTGACGATCGCCGCGCGGGGCCCGCTCGGGGGTGCTCCCACCCCCGAGCCGCAGCCCGCGACGACGGCGGCCGTCAGGACGAGGCCGAGCCGAGAACGTGCACCCATATCGTCCGCGAACGGATTTCACCCGGGAGCGTCGCCCGCACCGGGTAGGTTCCTGCCCTCGAGAACTGCACGGTGAGGTGGCCGGTCGAGTTGGCGTGGACGGCGAGGCCGCCGACGCTCACCAGCGCTCCGCGCGCCGCCGTACCGTGTCCGGCATCGTTCCAGGACGTGACCGTGAAGGTCACGCTCCCGCCGCGCGCAACGGTGCGGCGGCCGTCGAGCCCGAGCGTCGGCTCGGTCGCACCGGTCGCGGAGTTGAAGGTGGTGTAGTAGAAGAGCACGCTCAGGCCCGGGGTGGCATTGATCGACCCGGCCCCGATCTCGGACAGGGTGTGGCCGACCTTGAACGCCCAGTAGTGGGTCGCGTCTCCGGGGGTGCCGGCGATCGAGTTGACGAAGAATCCACAGCAGTCAAACCATTGCAGCCCGACGGTGAAGTGGTGCTGGCGGCCGGCCGCGAGCAGCCCTCCGAGGGCCGTCGGGGTCGACAGCGGGTGGCCGAGGAATGTCCCCGTGATGGGCACCGGATCGGACTGGGTGATGGTGGTCTTGGGCCCTTCGACCCGGACGTGGACGTGCACGGCTGCGGCCGCCGTCTGGGTTGCTCCCAGGCCGAGCGTCACCGCAACCGCCACCGTGGTGGCCAGGTGCTTGAGGCGAATGCCGGTCAACGTGTCCTCCTTCCGCGAGAGGCGTCGTCGTTTGGCGAGCGGCAGGTCTTCTGGCTCGGGCGCTGCTCCCGGGGTCTCCGGGCCGTCCGGCTGAACCTTCCCGGCCTCTCGGCCAGTGGCCACCTCGATGGTGCGCCGGACGGACGCCCTCACAGCGGCGGGACCGCGCCGGAATCACACCGGCTTCCCTTGACCGCCCGCGGGGCGCCGAGTGTAGCACCGCTGCGAGAGGCCGCGGTCAGCCGGGTCTCATTCGCCCCGGTCGAAGGCCGGATAGCAGCCCAGGTAGCCGATCTCGGCCACGTTCTCCTCGAGTGCCCGCAGCGCGGTCGACACGGCGGCGTCCAGCGGATGCCCCTCGAGGTCGGCGTAAAACTGGTAGTTCCACGGCCGGCCGGGGATCGGCCGCGACTGCAGAGAGGCCATGTTGACGCCGTAGCGGGCGAGCGGCTCGATCGCGCTCAGAAGCGCGCCCGGATGGTGATGGGTGACGAAGCGCACGGCCGTGTGCCAGAGGCGGCCGTTATCGCGGTCGATGCGGGTGTGGGTGGCCACGCTGACGAAGCGGGTGTAGTTCTCGGCATGGTCGGAGACGTCGTTCAGGAGCACGGTCAGCCCGAACCGGGCCGCGGCCCGGCGCGATGAGATGGCGGCCTGGGTGCGGTCGCCCGCCTCGGCCACCCGGCGGGCGGCCCCCGCCGTCGACGGCGCCACCTCGGGCAACGTGTCGGGGAGCGACGAGAGGAACCGGCGGCACTGTGCCAGGGCGGCCGGGTGGGAGTGCACGCGGGCAAGCGCGTCGATGTTGGTGCCGGCGATGCCCACCAGGCAGTGCGGCACGGGTATCACGGTCTCGGCCGCGATCGCGAGCGTCGCGTGCGCGAGCACGTCGTAAGTCTCGGGGATCGCTCCGGCGAGTGAGTTCTCGATCGGGAAGACGCCGTATTCCGCCTCTCCGCGGCCGACCGCGCGGGCGACGTCGGTCCACGACTTGCACGATCGCAGCTCGGCGTCGGGATACAGCCGCGCGCCCGCCTCGGCGGCGTATGCGCCCTCTTCACCGGGATAGGCAACGGTCATCGGCATCGATGGTCCTCCAGTACGAAAAAAGCCCCCGCATCGGCGGAGGCTTCAGAACGGCGCGGACTCTCTACGAGCGCGTTCAGACGCCTCCGGGCAGGGTGGTAAACAGGAAGCTGAACAGCTCGCGATACATTGCCCGCCATGCTATCAGAGGACGACCTGGCGGCCGCGCTCGCCGCGCTCGCCGGGGCAGCGCGCGGGGGAGTCGAGGTCGGGATCGGCGACGACGCGGCCGTCCTTCACGGTGGGCTGGTGGCGTCAACGGACATGTACGTGGACGGTGTGCACTTCGACGCCGGGCGCATGTCGCCGGCGGACATCGGCCACCGAGCGGGTGCCGCGACCCTGTCCGACATGGCGGCGATGGGCGCGGAGCCGATCTGTCTGCTGGCCTCGATCGGGGTGCCCGACGGCTTCGCCGAGCTGCCGGCGCTCGCCGCCGGGATGGCCGAGCACGGCGTGCTGCTCGCCGGCGGAGATCTGTCCCGGAGCCCGGTGCTCGTGGTTTCCGTGACCGCGCTCGGACGGGCCGAGCGGCCGGTGCTGCGCTCTGGCGGCCATCCCGGCGACCTGCTCGTGGTGACGGGGACGCTGGGCGGCCAGGCCGCGAGCGGATACCGCGACCGGGTGACGCCGCGGCTGGCCGAGGGCCGCGCGCTCGCGACGGTCGCGACCGCGATGCTCGACCTCTCCGACGGCATCGCCACCGACGTCCGCCGGCTGGCCGCGGCCTCGGGCACGGGCGCGGTGATCGAGCTGGCACGGCTGCCGCTCGCGGCCGGCGCGACCGTCGAGCAGGCCGCGGCCGGTGGCGAGGACTACGAGCTGCTGGCGGCGGTGCCCGCCGGTGCGGCCCTGCCGATTGCGGTGACCGTGGTGGGCAGGCTGACCGATGCCGGCGAGGTCGTGCTGCTCGACTCCGGTGGACGCCCGCAGTCGCTGCGCGGCTGGGACCACTTCGCGTGATCGGCATCCTCGGCGGGCTCACCGCGGCGCTGTGCTGGGGGCTCTCGACGGTGGTCGCCTCCCGCTCCACCCGCATCCTGGGCTCGCAGCAGGCGCTGGCATACGTGATGCTGCTCGGCCTGGTGGCGCTCCTCGTGGTTGCGCCCGCGGCCGGGGTGCCGACCCATGCCGGGCCGCGCTCCTACGCCTGGGCCGTCCTGGCGGGGGTGGGGTCGACCGCGGGCCTCTCGATGATGTACCGCGCGTTGCGGCTGGGGAAGGTCGGCGTGGTCGCGCCCATCGCCTCGACCGAAGGGGCGCTGGCGGCCCTGTTCGCGGTCGCCCTGGGCGAGCGGTTGACGACCGGTGTCGTCGTCTGCCTCCTGGTCGTGGCCTGCGGTGTGGTGGTGGTGACGATGCGCGGATCGACGGCCGATATCCACCTGCGGCCGTCGCTGTACGCATTTATCGCCGCCTGCTTCTTCGGCGTCAACCTCGTCGCAAGCGCACACGCCGGGGACGCGCTCGGCGTGGTGTGGACGATCCTGATCGCCCGCATCGTCGGCTTCTTCGGGATCTGCGCACCGCTGCTCCTGCGCGGGGCGCTGCCGCTGCCCGGGCGGGCGTGGTGGATGGTCGTGTTCTCGGCCACGGCCGAGGTGATGGGGTACGTGGCCTACCTGATCGGGTCGCACCACGGCGTCGCCATCCCGGCGGTGCTGGGCTCGCAGTTCGCCGCCGTCGCAACGCTCGGCTCGTACCTGGCCTTCGGCGAGCGCATCAACCGCCGCCAGCTGGCGGGCGCCGCCGTGATCGTGGCGGGCGTGAGCGCCCTGGCGGCCCTCCAGGCATAGCGCGCCAAACGGGGTCAGACCCCTTTTGGCGCACGTATCCTGGTGGGTATGCGTTCGCGTCTCGCCGCGTTGTTTGGACTCGCCGCCCTGGTGACGTTTGCGTATGTCTTGCACCGAGTGTGGGAGGCACGGCCCGAGCCGATCAGTGTGAGTACCGCCGTCACGCACCCGCACCTGCTCGGCATGACTCATGCCGACCGCCACGCGCTGTTCGGGTCCGCCGCCGCCGCGGTTTTGTGCGTCGCTGCGATCCCGCTCCTGCGGGTCGGCGCAGCCGGCATGCGCAGCTGGAGTGGTGCGCTCCTGGTCGCAGCGGCGGTGGCGGTTCTGCTGATTGGGGGCGGGGTGTACCGGTATGACCATCCGTCGCGGTCGCAACAGTGTCTGCCGGTTACCGTCAGCGGCAGGATCAGCACCGTCTGCCAGTCACAGCCCAACATGCCGGAGGCCATCCGGCAGGCGAAGTACCTCAGCTATGGAGCCGTCGCCGTCGTCCTGATGACGCTGTTCTCGGCTCCGGCGTTACGCGCCCCCCGCCGTCCGCTCTAGGCGGTCTCGGCGGCTGTCCAGGCCGACAGCTCGTCCTCGAGCCGCCGCCGGGGGATCGCGCCGATCAGCTTCTTCTGCATCTCGCCGCCGTCGAACACCATGAGCGTCGGGATGGACAGGATGTCGTAGCGGGTCGCGGTCTGGATGTTGTCGTCGACGTTCACCTTCGTGAACTTGATCCGGCCGGCGTGTGCCTGGGCGAGCTCGTCCAGGATTGGATCCATCACCCGGCACGGCCCGCACCACGGCGCCCAGAAATCGACCACCACGGGCTGGCTCGCCCCGACCACCTCGGACTCCCAGGTGGCGTCACTGACCTCGAGAATGCTCTCGCTCACGACCTGCTCTCCTGACCTCGAACTACTGCGTTGACTATAGCGGTGGGCGGCTCGCCACCAGCGAGGCGACCGAGCCCGAGCGCAGCCGCCCGTCCAGATGCTCGCCGCGGGCGCGGAGTCGCAGCGCCGGTACCTTCCACACCGCCTCCGCGACGATCGCCAGTGTCATCTTGCTTGACCCCGCGGTGCGGTCCTCGAACGTGATCGGCACCTCCACGACGCGGCCGCCCATCCGCAGCGTCCGGTACGTGAGCTCGATCTGGAACACGTAGCCCTGGCCGTGCACGGCGTCGAGGTTGGCCGTCTCGAGCACCCGGCGGTGAAAGCACTTGAACCCGCCCGTCAGGTCGCGGACGGGCACCCCCAGCAGCGTGCGCGCGTACAGTGACCCCGCGCGCGAGATCAGGCGGCGGTGCGCCGGCCAGCCAACCACTCCTCCGCCGGGGACATAGCGGGAGCCGAGCACGAGATCGGCGTCGACCGCGGCCTCGAGCAGGCGCGGTACGGCGCTCGGCGGGTGGGACATGTCGGCGTCCATCTCGAGGATGTGGCTGTAGGGGCGGTCGAGCGCCCAGCGGAAGCCGTCCAGATAGGCCCGGCCGAGACCGTGCTTGGCGGGGCGGTGCAGCACGTGCACCCACGGATGCTTCTGCGCAAGGGCGTCGGCGAGCTCCCCTGTGCCGTCCGGGGAGGCATCGTCCACGATCACCACATCGCCCGAAAACGGTGTACGCGGCCGCACCTCTGAAAGTGCGTCCACGACCCGCTCGAGGTTCTCGCGCTCGTTGTACGTGGGCAGGACGATCACGTACCGGTCGATCACGCGGCCACCCTATCATTGGGCCCGTGGAATCCCCGCCGCTCTCGAACGCGGCCATTGCAGATCGATTTGATCTGATGGCCGACCTGCTGGAGCTCGAGGGGGCCGTCGTGTACCGGGTGCTCGCCTACCGGCGGGCTGCCAAGACGCTGCGCGAGACGCCGGAGTCGGTCGCGCGGCTCTCGGCCGAGTCGCGCCTGACCAGCCTGCCCGGGGTGGGCCAGACCATCGCCGACAAGGTCGCCGAGCTCTTGCAGTCGGGCCAGATCGCCGCGCTCGAGCGGTTGGTCGCCCGCAACCCGCCGGGCGCCGTGGCGGTGATGCGGCTCCAGGGCGTTGGGCCGAAGACCGCCCGCAGAGTCTTCGACGAGCTCAACCTGCGTACCGTCGAGGATGTGCGTGAGGCCGCCAAGGCGGGGCGCATCCGCGCCCTCTCGGGATTGGGCGAGAAGACCGAGACGGCCATCCTGACGGGCCTCGCCGACGGCGACGGTGCGCCGCCGCCGCACCGCCGGTCGGTCGCCCGCGTACGCGCTCTCGCCGACCGGGTGGTGGACGACCTGCGCGCATGCGAGGGCGTCTCCCGCTGCGATGTGGCCGGCAGCGTGCGCCGCTACCAGGAGACCGCCAAGGACGCTGACATCGTCGCGTCGGTGACCGACCGCGTCGCCGTGGCCGAGGTGTTCACCGGGTCGGACTGGGTGGCGGAGGTCGAATCACGCGGCGACAGCCGCATCGCCGCCCGCGCGCACGACGGCACGCTGGTCGAGCTGCGGATGGTGCCGCCCGGCTGCTACGGCAACCTGCTGCAGCATCTGACCGGCTCCAAGGCCCACAACGTCGCCCTGCGCGAGGCGGCGGTCCGCGCCGGGCTGAAAGTGAGCGAGTACGGCATCGAGCGGGTCGAGTCGGGCGAGGTCTGGAGCTCGGACGACGAGGCCGAGGTGTACGAACACCTGGGCCTGCCGTGGATCCCCCCGGAGCTGCGCGAGCACCGCGGCGAGCTCGAGGCGGCCAGGGCGGGGCGGCTGCCGGAGCTCGTGGCCGAGAGCGACATCCAGGGCGACCTGCACGTCCACACCGACTGGAGCGACGGCAAGGCCAGCCTCGAGCAGATGGTGGCCGCAGGCCGCGCCCGTGGCTATGCGTACATGAACATCACCGATCACTCGCCCTCCGTGGGCTTCGGGATGGGACTCGACGCGGGCCGGCTGCACGCCCAGATCGAGCGTGTGCGAGCGCTGGCGGCGACGCTCGAGCCGGGGTTCACGCTGCTCGCCGGGGCCGAGGTCGACATTCTCCGCGATGGGTCGCTCGACTACTCCGACGAGCTCCTGGAGCAGTTGGACGTCGTGGTGGCGAGCGTGCACGCATCCCACCGGCTCTCCGCCGCCGACCAGACCAAGCGGGTGTGCGCGGCGCTCGAGAACCCGAACGTCGACATCCTCGGCCACCCCACGGGGCGGCTGATCGGTCGCCGCCCGCCCAACCCGATCGACATGGAGGCGGTGGTGCAGAAGGCGGTCGAGACGGGAACCGCGCTCGAGGCCAGCTCCCAGCCCGACCGGCTCGATCTGAGCGACGTGCACATCCGCCTGGCCGTCGACGCCGGCGCGCTCCTCGCCATCGACACCGACGCGCACTCGGTGGCCGCGCTCGACTACCTGCCGTTCGGGGTCATGAACGCCCGCCGCGGCTGGACGACCGCCGCCAACGTGATCAATACGCGATCGTGGCCGGAGCTGCGCGCCCTGCTCAAGGGCGGGTGACCCGCCGGTCAGCTGGGGTCGTAGACGACCTCGCCCTCGAGCACTTCGGCGTCGCGGCTCCCGGCCGCCAGCATCACGACGTCGGCCCAGAAGAACTGGCGTCCCAGGGCGTCGAACACGTCGACGACGCCCGGCTCGATCTCCGCCAGCTCGGCGGGTGAAACCTCGACGATGATGGTGTCGGCGCGCATCCATCTCGAGCGTACGGGCGGTTGCGCCCGCCAGCAAGCGGACGCCTACCGGGTGTCGGCCAGGTGGTTCAGAAGCTCCACCACCGCGAGCGGCCCATCGACCACGGCATCGGCGGCGTCGATCAGCTGGCGGGGGGCCTCGGCCGAGCGCACGGCAACGCAGATGGTCGCCTCGCGGAACGCGTCCAGGTCGCTGCGGTCGTCGCCGACGAACAGCAGGTTGTCGATCCGGCGGCGGCCGCGCAGGCGCACCACCGCCGCGCCCTTGTCGACCGCGACCGGCGGGCGCACCTCGAGCACCATGCGCCCGAAGTTGTAGGCCAGCCCGGCCCGCTCGAGCTTGGGTGCGATCTGGGTCTCGAGGTAGCGGCGGGCGTGGTCGGCGCGGGGCGAGTTGCGGAAGTGGATGGTGAAGGTGATGCCCTTGTCCTCGACCTGGCAGCCGAGCTCCGGCAGCAGGCCGTCGTTTCGCACCATCTGGAGGGCGTCGTGAACCGCGTCCTGGTACTTGGCCGCCTGCGGCGCGAGGTGGACGGCGCCGTCGCGCCACACCTCGAGGCCATGGTTGCCCGAGATCGCAACCGCCTCGATGGGCACGAGCCGGCGCGCCTCCGCCGCCGGCCGGCCGGTCACGCAGGCGACGAGCGCGTAGCGGCGGGTCAGCTTCTCGAGGGCCGCAAGCGCCTCGGGGAGCACCCGTGCGTCCTCCGGGACGGAGACGATCGGAGCGAGGGTGCCGTCGATGTCGCAGACGACCGCGCCCCGCCGCGGGTCAGCCCGAAGCGGCGCCACCAGGCGGGCCAGGCTGCCGTCCACGGGCCTAGAATACCGGCCGTGTCGCGCCGAACCCTCGCCCTGGTGGGCATCGGACTCGTCGCGGGCTTCTTCTCGGGCGTGCTCGGCGTGGGCGGCGGCGTCGTCATCGTGCCGCTGCTGGTGTCCTGGGTCGGCTATCGGGCCAAGCCGGCGATGGCGACCTCGCTGGCGGCGATCCTGTTCACCTCGGTCGCGGCGGCGGCGGCGCACGCCGAGGCCGGCCAGGTCGCCTGGCGCGACGCGGTGCTGATCGGCGTGCCGGCGACGATCGGCGCGGTCGGCGGTGCCTGGCTGCACCAGCGGGTCACCGCGCGCGGGATCACGCTCGCGTTCGCAGGTTTCCTGGTCCTGACGGCGGCGAAGCTGGCGCTGTGACCCACGAGCTCGTGGCGGTGGCGCTGGGCCTGTTCGCGGGGGTGCTCTCGGCCCTGTTCGGGGTGGGCGGCGGCATCGTGTTCGTCCCGACGCTCATCTTTCTCGGGCACTCGGCCCAGGTGGCCGTCGCGACGTCGCTGGCGGCGATGGTGCCCGTGGTCATGGTCGGAGCGTGGCGCCAGACTCGCTATGGAAGCGTGCTCTGGCGCGATGCCATCGTCATCGGGGTGGCATCCGTGCCGACCGCCAAGCTGGGGGAGGTGGTGGCCACCTCGCTCTCCAACGAAGCCCTCCGCAGGGCGTTCGCGCTCGTGCTCGTGTTGGTGGCGGTGCAGCTCACGTTCCGCGCGCTGCACACCACCGCCGTTCCCCCCGCTGACCCGGTACGCCATGAATAAATGGGGCCTGGCCCCATCTATTCATGACCGGCGGGCGCCTCCTACGACTCGTACTCGAACTCGTCCTCGTCGCGGCTCAGAACCTTCTTGAGCCCCACGGCCGCGGCGCCGGTGATGATCGCGCCGAAGAAGAGCTTGCGCAGCTTGTGGCTCTTGCGCTGGGTCTTCCCGGACAGGTGCTCGGCGGTCAGCCGGATCTCCGAGGCGGCCTTGACGATCTCGTCGGAAACGGCCTTCGAGGTGGCCGCCTTGCGGGGGCCGTCGGCCTGGATCTTGACGTAAATCGCCCGTGCCGAGTCGAGCGCGGTCTTGGCGTGCGCGCGCAGCTCGTCGTCCTGGGTGACGCGGGTCACGATCGGCGTAATGGACTCTGCGACCTTGTCTTTCCGGATCTTTGTGGTCATGCTGTACCTCCCAACGTGGCTTAGCAGTCACACTACCACGGTGGATTTCGAAAAGATCCGGGCGATACTGGCCGACTGGGGCGAGCCCGCCTACCGGTTTCGGCAGGTGTACGAGGGGGCCACGCGCGGTCTGGCGCAGGACTTCTCGGACCTAACGACGCTCCCGGCCGGCCTGCGCGCGCGGCTGTCAGAGGCGTGCCCGCTGCGGCAGCTTGGGGTCACCGACACGCGTGAATCCGAGGACGGCACGATCAAGCTGGGCCTCGCGACAGCCGATGGGTTCCCGCTCGAGGCGGTGGTCATGCAGCATCGCAATCGCCGCACCGCCTGCCTCTCGTCGCAGTCGGGCTGCCCGCTTGCGTGCACCTTCTGTGCGACCGGCGCGATGGGGCTCGGGCGCAACCTCACGGCGGGCGAGATCGTGGAGCAGCTGCTCGTGCTGGCACGGCTCGTCCGCGACCGCGACGGCGGCCGGATCTCGAACGTCGTGATGATGGGCATGGGCGAGCCGTTCCTGAACTACGACGCCGTGCTCGCCGCCTGTCGCACGATCACCGACCCGGCCGGGTATGGCCTGGGCGCGCGCCACATCGCCATCTCGACCGCGGGCTGGGTGCCGGGGATCGAGCGGCTGGCCGCCGAGCCGCTGCAGGTGAAGCTGGCCCTCTCGCTCCACGCTCCCGAGGACGAGCTGCGGGCCAGCCTGATGCCCGTGACGAGGCGCTACCCGCTGGCCCGGCTCATGCAGGCCTGCCGCGACTACCGCGCCGCCACCGGCAGGCGGGTGTTCATCGAATACCTGCTGCTCGACGGCGTAAACGACAGCGATGCCGACGCCGTCCGGCTGGCCCGGCTGCTGGGCGCGCGGGGTGGGTTTCACGTGAACCTGATCGCCTACAACCCCACGGCGGCGGGCTACCGCGGCTCCGACGCGCGCCGCGTCGAGGCCTTCGCCGGGACGCTGCGCCGGCGCGGGATCGATGCGAGCTACCGGCGGTCGCACGGAGGCGACATCGAGGCCGCGTGCGGCCAGCTGGCGGTGGCGGGTGCCGGTGCCCGCCGCCGGGAGCTGCGCAAGGCCGCGGTACGATAGGCCATGACTCCGCCGGAGACCATGGCAGCGTGGGTGATCCGCCCCGACCGGCTGGGCGATCCGGTGCAGGCGATGCAGCTCGAGCAGATCGAGGTGCCCGAGCCGGGCCCGGGCGAGGTGCGCGTGCGGGTGATGGCGGCCGGCGTGAACTACAACGGCGTGTGGGCGGCGGCCGGCCTGCCCGTCTCGATCTTCCGCTACACCGGGTACGACTTCCACATCGCCGGGTCCGACGCGTCGGGGATCGTCGACAAGGTCGGCCCGGGCGTGACCAGGTGGGAGCCGGGCGACGAGGTCGTGATCCACTGCAACCAGAGCTGCGGCGAGTGCGCCGAGTGCAACGGCCGCGACCCGATGGCCTGCTCGCGGCAGCGGATCTGGGCCTACGAGTCGAACTGGGGCAGCTTTGCCGAGCACTGCCTGGTGCAGGCCCAGCAGCTCCTGCCCAAGCCGCCCCAGCTGACGTGGGAGGAGGCGGCCTCCTACGGCCTCACCTACTTCACCGCCTACCGGATGCTGGTCGACCGTGCCCGCATCAAGCCGGGCGACAACGTGCTGGTGTGGGGCGCGGGCGGCGGCCTGGGCACGTTCGCCGTGCAGCTGTGCAAGCTGCACGGGGCCAACGCCATCGCCGTCGTGTCGTCGGACGACAAGGTCGACCTGGTGCGCGAGCTGGGCGCCGCGGCCGTGCTCGACCGGCGTCAATTCGCGCTCTCCGACCCCGACACCGGCGAGCGGATCATGGACGAGATCAAGCGCTTCGGCAGCGCGATCCGCGAGCTGACGGGCGGTGTCGATTGCGACGTCGTCTTCGAGCACGTCGGCGCCGCCACCTTCTACACGAGCGTCTTCGTGTGCCGGACGTTCGGCACGATCGTCATCTGCGGGGCGACATCGGGGTTCCAGCTGGATTTCGACGTCCGCTATCTGTGGATGCGGCAGAAGACGATCATTGGCAGCCACTTCGCCAACGCGTACGAATGCCAGCGGGCGAACCAGCTGATCATCGAGGGCAAGGTGCGGCCGGTGCTCTCGCGCGTGTTCCCCTGGTCGGAGTGCCCGGTGCCGCATCAGATGATGAAGGAGAACCAGCACGTCGGCAAGATGGTGGTGCTGGTCGGCGCCGAGCGCGAGGGGGAGGGGCGGCGGTGAGCGAGCATCCGTTCGCCGAGCCCGGCGACGTCGATCTCGACTATGCCCGCGACCTCGGCGACCCCGGCGAGTTCCCGTTCACCCGAGGAATCCACCGGGACATGTACGCCGGGCGGCCCTGGTCGATCCGCCAGTACGCCGGCTTCGGCACCGCCGAGGAGACGAACCGCCGCTTCCGGTTCCTGATCGAGCGCGGCCAGCCCGCGCTCTCGACCGCGTTCGACCTGCCCACGCAGATGGGGATGGATTCCGACGACCCGCAGGCCGAGGGCGAGGTCGGGCGCGTCGGCGTGGCGATCAACTCGGTGCGCGACATGGAGGCCATGTTCGCCGGCATCCCGCTCGACGAGGTGTCAACGTCGATGACCATCAACGCCCCGGCCGCAGTGCTGGTGGCGATGTACTTCGTGGCCTGCGAGCGCCAGGGCCGCGACCCGAGCCTGATTCGCGGCACCGCCCAGAACGACGTGCTCAAGGAGTACGTCTCGCGCGGCACCTACATCTACCCCCCGCGGCCCTCGCTGCGGCTGGCGGCCGACCTGATCGAGTGGTCGGTTACGGCCGCCCCGAGGTTCAACGCGATCTCGCTCTCGGGGTACCACATGCGCGAGGCGGGCTGCACGGCCGCGCAGGAGATGGCCTTCGGAGTCGCCAACGCCATCGCGTATGTCTCGGCGGTGACCGAGCGTGGCATCGACGTCGACTCGTTCGCACCCCGGCTGTCGTGGATCTTCAACACGCACATGAACTTCTTCGAGGAGATCGCGAAATACCGGGCGCTGCGGCGGCTGTGGGCGCACGTCATGCGCGAGCGCTTCGGCGCGCGCGACCCGCGCTCGATGATGCTGCGCACGCACACGCAGACCGCCGGATCGACGCTGACGTTGCAGCAGCCCGAGAACAACATCGTGCGCGCGGCCGTGCAGGCGCTCGCTGCGGCGCTCGGCGGTGTGCAGTCGATGGCGCTCTCGTGCTTCGACGAGGCGATCGCCATCCCCACGCAGCACGCCCAGATGCTGGCGGTGCGCACGCAGCAGATGCTGCAGCACGAGTTCGGCATCACCGATGTGGCCGACCCGCTGGGCGGGTCGTGGCACGTCGAGCGGCTGACCGACCGGCTCGAGCACGAGGCCCGCGGGCTGATCGACCACATCGACTCGCTCGGCGGCGCGGCGGCGGCGATCGAGGCCGGCTTCTACCAGCAGGTGATCGCGGACGAGGCCTACGCGCGCGAGCAGCGGGTCGCCTCGGGCGAGGACATCGTCGTCGGCGTGAACGCCTACATCGACGACAGCGAGCCGCAGCCGGAGCGCTTCGATGTGCCGCTCCAGCCGGCCGGCGATCAGCGCCGCCGGCTCGAGGCTCTCAGGGCCGACCGTGACGGCGGTGCGGTGGAGGCGGCGCTCGCCGCGCTCACGGGCCGGGCGGCGGGCGACACAAACCTGATGCCGTACATCCTGGACGCGGTCCGGGCCGAGGCGACGCTGGGCGAGATCTGCTCCGCGCTCCGGAATGTGTTCGGTGCCTACCGGCCGGCGTCGGCGGCGCAGATCTGAGCGCTGGCTGCGTGTCGGCTATCATGCCGCCTCCGTGAGCGCCGCCCCCGAAATGCCCGGCCCACTCGGTCGCGCGCTCAGACAGCTCCAGGCGGGCGGAATGGTCGTGGTCTGTGACGACCCCGACCGTGAGAACGAGGGCGACCTGTGCATGGCGGCCGAGTTCGTCACTCCGGAGGCGATCGCATTCATGGCCTGCCAGGCCCACGGCCTCATCTGCGTGGCGCTGCCAGAGGATCGCTGCGACGAGCTCGACCTGCCGCTGATGGTGCCGGCCAATCAGGGGCTCGAGGCGACCGGCTTCACGGTCTCGATCGAGGCCGCCACGGGCGTCACCACCGGGATTTCGGCCGCCGACCGGGCGCGCACGATCCGGGTCGCCGTCGACCCGGCGATGGGCGCGACCGATCTGGTGCGGCCGGGACACGTCTTCCCCCTGCGCGCCCGCGGCGGCGGCGTGCTCGAGCGCCGCGGCCAGACCGAGGCGGCGGTCGATCTCACGCGGCTCGCGGGACTCACGCCCGGAGGCGTGCTGTGCGAGGTCATAAATGACGACGGAACGATGGCTCGCGGCGCAGAGCTGACGGCGTTCTGCGGCCGCCACGGCCTTCCGATCGTCACCGTCGAGCACATCGCCGACTACGTGACCAGCCTCGCGCCCGCCGTCACCGCCTGAACAGACTAGGCCGAGGGCGCTCCCCGGTGCTCGGAGATCAGCGTCTTGGCGGCCTCGACCTCATCGCTGCGATTGACGCCCAGGCACGCCGTCACGTGGTCGTCTGAGTCCAGGTAGTACGCCACGAAGTCGTCTGATTCCATCGAGCCGCGGATGTCGACGCGGCCCTTGCCCGGGCCGACGTACTCGAACCACGTCCAGTCGCCGATATCGGAGAAGAAGTAGGGCACCACGGTGTAGGCCGCGTCCTCCTTGCCGGCCCACGTACGGCCGACGTACGCACCCTGGTTGAGCGCGACGTCCCAGTGCTCGACCCGCATCCGGCGGCCGTGCACGACGCTCTGGTAGGCGGCGATATCCCCGATCGCCCACACGTCGGCGCCGGCGCGGAGGTGCTCGTCGACGTGCACCCCGTTGTCCACGGTGAGCCCGGCGGCCTCGGCCAGCCGGGTGTTGGGCGTGACGCCGATCCCGGCCAGGCGGACGTCATAGTCGCCCTCCGGCAGCTCCTTCGTGCCGGTGTGCAGGTGCACGCCGTTCTTCTCGAGCTGGCCCTGGAAGTACACGGCGGCCTCGGCCCCGAAGAGGTGCTCCCACACCACCTCCTCCGGCACGGCCATGGTCACCTCCCAGCCCTTCATGCGCGCGCTGGCCGCCGCTTCGACACCGATGAAGCCGCCGCCGATCACGCCCATGTGACCCGGCCCCGCCTCGAGGCGGGCGGCCAGTGCCTGGGAGTCGTCGAGGGTGCGGATGCTGGTCGTGCCCGGCAGCGTGCGCGGAGTCGCCCCCGTCGCCAGCACGAGCCGGCCGTAGGCGATGGTCTCGCCGTCGGCCAGGGTGACCGTGTGGGCGCCGACGTCGATCGCGGCCACGTCGGTGCCCATGCGCAGATCGACGCTCTGCTCGCCCCACCACTCGGCGGGGTGCATGTAGACCTCCGACACGGGCTTCTCGCCGCGCAGGAACTCCTTCGTGAGCGGCGGGCGGTGGTACGGCGGATGCTGCTCGTGCGCGACCAGGAGCACCGAGCCGTCGCCGCCCTGCTCGCGGTACTCCTGGGCGACCATGCCCCCGGCCAAGCCTCCGCCGACGATGACGTGTTCGTATCGCAATGCCGTCTCCTCTTAGATGGAAGGTTCCCACCGGAACGAGCGCAGCCCGATGACCGTCAGGACAGCCGTCGCCGCCAACAGTACCGCGATGTCCGCCGCCACATACGTGAGTGAGAGCCCGCGGACGATCGTGTCGCGCAGCCCGTTCGTCATGTAGTACAGCGGCAGCAGCCGTGCGATCCCCTGGACGAACGGCGGCATTGCCGCCACGGGGAAGAACGTGCCCGAGAGGAACATCATCGGGTTGGTGATCACCTGAGACACGGCGTCGCCCGTCTCGGGCGTGTGGACCACCGAGCCGATGGCGAATCCCATCGCCAGAAAGCACAGGCAGCCGGCCAGCGCCACCGGGATCGCCGCCCAGGCGGTCGACGAGATGTGGATGTCAAATGCGATGCGGCCGAAGGCGAGCAGAACCACCACCTGCATCAGGGCAACCACGAGCGATGCCGTGACTCGCGCCGCGAAGAACTCGGCGAGTGGGATCGGCGTCAGCTTCAGGCGGCGCAGGATGCCACGCTGGCGCCAGTCGACCAGGATCGTCGCGAGGCCGATCACCGCCGAGATCATGATCGCAAGCCCGATGATCCCCGGGAGCAGGAAGTCGATGTAGGAGAGCGACGCCGAGTCGACCGATCGCGGCTGGAATGTGAGCGCGGGTGTCGATCCGGTGGCGGCAACCGAGACGCCGTCGGCTGCGCCGGACACGATCCCCTTGAGGATGCCGGCCTGATCCGCCGACGTGTTCGACGTGTACAGCCTGACCCGGTACGTTCCGCCCCCGCTGGGCACGAACACGAGCGCCGCCTCGCGGTCACCGTCCCTGACCTGGTGGATGGCCTCGGCCGGGGTCGCGGCCGTCTTCACGGTCACGCCGCGGGTGTGCCGGAGCGTCTGGACGACAGCGGCCGGTGCCGGTGAGTCGACGGGGACGACCGCGACCGTCCCGGCACTGATCGAGCGGCCGAACAGGAGCCCGAGCAGCGTCATCAGGATCATCGGGAACAGCAACGACCAGAAGAGCGTGATGCGGCGCCGGAACGTCATCCGCAGCTGGGCCCGCGTCGTCGCGAGAAACCGGCCCCCGTTCATTCCCGGTACTCCCGGCCCGTGAGCTGCATGAACACGTCCTCGAGGTCTGCGCCCCGCACCGACAGGTTCTGGACGGTGTTGCCGTCGGCCCGGGCCCGCTCCAGCACCTCGAGCACCGTCGCCTGCGCGTCCTTGACGTAGACCGTGTGGTCGCCGGAGCCGTCGGTGTAGGACACCCTGGCGTCGGCGTTGAGCGCGGCGATCAGGCCTGAAGGCGTGTCGAGCGCAACGATCCGGGCCTGATCCATGATCGCCACGCGGTCGCACAGCTCCTCCGCCTCCTCGAGGTAGTGCGTGGTCAGGACGACCGTCTTCTTCTGCTCCGTGTTGATCGACCGGATCACGTCCCAGAGGTTCAGCCGCGCCTGCGGGTCGAGCCCCGTGGTGGGCTCGTCCAGGAACACGATCTCGGGGTCGTGCACCAGTGCGAGTGCGATCGCAAGCCGCTGCTGCTGCCCGCCCGAGAGCCGCTTGGCGAAGTCGTCAGCCTTCGCCTCGAGCCCCACCAGCTTCAGCGCGACCTCGGCCCGCTCGGCGGTGTCCGAGCGCAGGTAGAAGTGGGCGAAGAGCTCGAGCAGCTCCCGGGCCGTCAGCATGTCGAAGAGCGACGTCGACTGCAGCTGCACCCCGATGCGGGCCTGGATCCGGCGCGGGTCGGGCCAGACGGGCTCGCCGAGCACGGTGATCTCGCCCGAGTTGGGCTTGCGCAGTCCCTCGATCATCTCCAGCGTCGTCGTCTTGCCGGCGCCGTTTGGCCCCAGGATCCCGAACACCTCGCCCTGCTCGACCCGGAAGCTGACACCGTCGACGGCGACATGGTCGCCGTAACGCTTGGTCAGCCCCTCGACCGAAATTGCAGCGTCCGTCGCCACGATCAGCCGGGGTCGCGCTTGGGGACGAGCACCTTGCGCCGGAACTCGCAGACGATCTCGCCGCGCTGGTTGGTGCCGACCGTGTCGACCGTCACCACGCCGCGGTCTGGCTTGGAGCGCGACGGCACGACGTCGACCACGGTGGTCGCCGCGTACACGGTGTCGCCGTGAAACGTCGGCTTCTGGTGCTTGAGCGACTCGACCTCGAGGTTCGCGATCGCCTTGCCCGACACGTCCGGGACGCTCATCCCGAGCACCAGCGAGTAGACGAGGTTGCCGACCACGACGTTTTTCCCGAACTGCGTCTCGGTCTCGGCGTAGTTGGCGTCGATGTGCAGCGGGTGGTGATTCATGGTGATCATGCAGAACAGGTGGTCGTCGGCCTCGGTGATCGTCTTGCCGGGCCAGTGGCGGTAGACGTCGCCGACCTCGAAGTCCTCCAGGTAGCGGCCGAAGCGCGTCTCGCGGGCGTCGAACTCGCGGCTCACAGCGGATTCCTCTGCAGCAGGCCGCGGGCGATGATCAGCTTCTGGATCTCGGACGTGCCCTCGCCGATCAGGAGCAGCGGCGCATCGCGGTAGAGGCGCTCGATCTCGTACTCCTTCGAGTAGCCGTAGCCGCCGTGGATGCGCAGCGCGTCCTGCACGACCTCGTTGCAGATCTCGGTCGCAAACAGCTTGGCCATGCCCGCCTCGACGTCGGAGCGCTCGCCGGCGTCCTTGCGCCGCGCGGCCGACAGCATCAGGAGGCGCGCGGCCTCGATCTTCGTCCCCATCTCGGCGAGCTTGAACTGGATCCCCTGGTGCCTTGCGATCGGGCGTCCGAACGCCTCCCGCTCCTGCGCGTAGCGGATCGCGATCTCGAAGGCGCGCTGGGCGACGCCGACGCCGCGGGCGGCCACGTTCACCCGCCCCACCTCGATCCCCGACATCATCTGCTGGAACCCGCGCCCCTCCTCGCCGCCCAGCAGGTCGGCGGCGGGCACGCGGTGGTCGGTGAACACGAGCTCGGTCGTCTCGACGCCCTTGTAGCCGAGCTTCTCGAGCTGGGGCGGGATCACCAGGCCGCCCTGCTCGGCCACTCCGGGCTCCTTCTCGACCAGAAGGCAGCTCATGCCGCGATGGGCCGGGCTGGCGTCGGGGTCGGTCTTGACCAGGGTGGCCACCATGCCCGAGCGCAGGCCGTTGGTCACCCACATCTTCTGTCCGTTCACGACGTAGTCGTCGCCGTCGCGCACCGCCCGCGACCGGATCGCCTGCACGTCGGAGCCGCACTCGGGCTCGGTCATCGAGAAGGCGCAGCGCATCTCGCCGGTGGCCATCCGGGGCAGAAAGCGCTCGCGCTGCTCCTCGGTGCCGTCGCGCAGCAGCATGTCGGCGACGATGAAGTGCGTGTTCACGATGCCCGAGACGCTCATCCAGCCCCGGGAGAGCTCGCAGACGGCCAGCGCGTAGGTGGTCAGGTCGAGGCCGAGGCCGCCGTACTCCTCGGGGATCGTGAACCCGAAGAGGCCGAGCTCGCGCAGCCCCGCGACGATCGCGTCCGGGAAGACGTCGTCGCGCTCGAGCTGCGAGGCGACCGGGATGATCTGCTCGTCGGTGAACTGGCGCACCAGGCCGACGATCTCGCGCTGATCCTCGGTGAGATCGTCGATGACGCTGCTCACGCCGGCACACCCGGGCGCATGCCCGCCGCCTCGCCACGGACGACGACCGCCTCGGCGATCTTGCGGGAGGCCTCGTCGATCATCTGGCCCTCGTGCATGACCGCGCCCTTGCGCTCGACGGTCGTGGCGTGGTGGTAGGCGTCGAGCAGCCTGCGGGCATCGTCGAACTGCTTCTGGGTGGGCATGAAGACCTCGTTGGCGATGTCCACCTGGGCCGGGTGCAGCACCCACTTGCCGTCGAAGCCGACCAGCCGCGCCCGGTGGCACAGCCGCCGGTACTCGTCGACGTTCTTGATGTCGGTGTAGGGCCCGTCGATCGCCTGCAGCCCGTAGGCGCGGGCGGTGGTGACGATCTTCGAGAGCACGTAGTGCCACTGGTCGCCGGGGTAGTCGGGGTCGACCGAGCCGATCACGAGCTGGGCGACGCCGATCGAGGCGGCGTAGTCGCCGGGGCCGAAGATGATCGTCTCGATGCGGTCGGTGGCGGTCGCGATCTCGCGCAGGTTGAGCGTGCCCCTGGCGTTCTCGATCTGGGCCTCGATGCCGATCCGGTGCGGGATCTCGTGCTGCGTCTCGAGCTGGGTCAGCAGGTGGTCGACGAAATGCAGCTGCGCCGCATCCTCGACCTTGGGGACCATGATGCAGTCGAGGTTCGCGCCGGCGCCGCCGACGACCTCGACGATGTCGCCCAGGCACCAGCGGGTGGTGACACCGTTCACCCGCACCACCCGCGTCTTGCTCGAGTAGTCGTGCGTGTTGAGCGCCTCCACCACCGTCGCCCGGGAGTCCTCCTTCTCGAGCGGGGAGACGGCGTCCTCGAGGTCGAGGAAGACCTGATCGGCGGCCAGCGTCGCCGCCTTGGCCAGCATCTTCTCGGATGAGCCCGGCACCGCCAGGCAGGAACGGCGCAACCTCACTGCGACTCCTCGGCTTGGGGAGCCGCAGTCTATCGACGCGGGTGCGCCGGGCCGCTCACAGGAGACCGAGCCGGCCGAGCGGCCAGTAGCGGACGCGGGCGATCCCGATCATGCCGTCACGCGGCTCGAGGCCCCAGATACGCGAGTCCTCCGAGATCGCCCGGTTGTCTCCGAGCATCAGGTAGTAGCCCTTCGGGATGGTCTCGCGGGGCAGGTCGGTGGTCGGCTCGCCGCGGGTGTACGGCTCGTTGAGCTGGAAGGCAGCCTTGCCCGGATCCTTGATCCAGACGTGGCCGCCCGCGGCCCACACCGTCTCGCCGGGCAGGCCGATGACGCGTTTGACGAACGTGGTCGACGCAAGGCCCTGGCGCAGCGCGCGTTGCGGCGAGGTGCACACGCCGTCGGAGTCGTCGTGGCCGGGCTTGCAGTGCGGGGGATGGAAGACGACGATCTGGCCCCGGCTCGGATTTTCGAAGTCGAGGCTCAGGCGGTCGGCGAGCACGCGGTCGCCCGGCTCGAGCGTCGGCACCATGCTCGTCGTCGGCACCTTGTAGGGCTTGACCACATACGCCTGGCCGAGCCATGCGATGCCGAGCGCGACGAGAAGTGTGATGGCCGTCTCGAGCACCGTTCGAACCGGCTTCGGCAGCGCTGCAAAGAGGCCCATGTCGGTGCAGGTTATCGACCGTCGCCGCGAGCCGCTGTAGGTGAGCACGAGCGTCTTAACTTGAGCCTTACTCAGGGAGGGCTACCCTCCAGCCGATGGTGGTGGCATGACGCGACGACTTGCATCGTGCGTGGCGGTTGCCCTGGCGCTCCTGGTTCCGGCGTCGGCGCGGGCGGCAACCGTGTTCACCCTGACGGGCCATGGCTACGGCCACGGCATCGGGATGTCGCAGTACGGCGCGCTCGGCTATGCCGAGCACGGCTGGGGCTACGTGCCCATCCTCGATCACTACTTCACCGGCACCCATGTCGGCCCGCTGCTCCGGCGGCGCCACGGAGCGCGTGCTGCTCACGTCGGGGCCGGCGATCCACTTCGCCGCGTCGGCCGCCATGACCCTGCACGAGGGCTCGGGCGCACGGATCGTGCTCAAGGCCGGCACCTACCGGCTGCAGCCGGGCGGGACGAACGGCCACCTGCAGCTCGTGAGCGCGGCAAGCGGCACGGTGACCAAGGGGATCGTGGCGCCGGTGCAGATCAATCCCGGCTCACAGCCGCTGCAGCTGAACGACTCGGCCGGAATCGGCTTTGCGGGTGACCACTGGCATGGCTCGTTCCGGATCATCGAGTCCGGCTCGAGCCTGCTGTGCGTGGACGTCGTCGGCATGGAGAAGTACCTGCGCGGCGTCGTCCCCAGCGAGATGCCCGCCTCGTGGCCGCTCCCGGCACTGAAGGCGCAGGCCGTTGCCGCCCGCTCCTACGCGGTGGCGACCCGGAATCCCGCGGCCGACTTCGACGCCTACGCCGATACCCGCAGCCAGGTGTACGGCCCCATCGAGCACGAGGCGGCGGCGTCGACGGCGGCGGTCACGGATACGGCCCACCAGGTCGTCTGGTACAGGAAGACGGTCGCCACGACGTTCTTCTCGTCGAGCTCCGGCGGGCGCACGGCGTCCGAGCAGGCGGCCTGGGGGACGTCGTTCGGCGAGCCGTATCTCGTGCCGGTGATCGACAGGTACGACAGCGCCGACGGCGCCAACCCGAATCACACCTGGCAGCCGCAGGCGTACACGCCCACCGCGCTCGCCGGCGCCCTCGGGCTCTCGGGGGTGGTCGGATCGCTCACGACGACGATCGACCCCGCCTCGCAGCGCGTGCTGCACATGGCGGTCACCTCGTCCGCCGGCACGTCGACCCTGACGGGCGACGAGGTGGAGGCCGACATGGGGCTGCGCTCGAACTACTTCCGGCTGCTGCAGCGGACGCTGACCGTGCCGGCAACGGCGGTGGCCGCCGCCGGGATCACCATTACCGGGCGCGCCTGGCCGGTGCCGTCGGGTGCCGTCGCGCTCGAGCGCCGCGGGGCGGCGGGCACGCCGTGGCAGGTGGCGGTGGCCGCGCTGCACATCGATTCGTCAGGCGATTTCACGGCGCGGCTGACCCCGAAGGCCGATCGCACGTACCGGCTCGTGTCCGCGGGCGCGGCGGTGTCGCCAAGCGTCCTCGTCTCGGTCCAGCCGGCGCTGTCGCTCGCGGTCGTGACCGGGCATTTCCGGGGGACGATGTACCCGGCGCTGACCGGCGAGTCGCTGCAGCTCGAGCAGCACAGCTCGGCCGGATGGTCGATCGTCGAGTCGGCCACGGTCGGCGTCCACGGGCACGTCGCCTTCACCACCGCGCCTGCCGCGGGCCAGTGGCGGATCCGCTTCCCGGGCGACAGCACGCATCTGCGCGGGCACTCCGCCACGCTCACCGTCTCCTAGCCCTGCAGGAGCTCCTCGGGCGGCACGTCGCGCAGCACCCGGGCGGGCACGCCCACCACGAGCTTGCCGGCCGGCACGTCGCGGACGACCACCGCCCCCGCTCCCACAAAGGCCTCCGCGCCGATCTCGATCCCCGGCAGGAGGGTGGCGCCGCCGCCGACGCGGGCGCCGCGGCGGATCGTCGGGCCCTTGATCAGGGCGTGGCGGCGCTCCGTGCGGCCCATGAAGTTGTCATTGGTGGTGATGACGCACGGGGCGATGAACACGTGCTCCTCGAGCGTGCAGTACGCGGTGATGTAGGCGTTCGTCTGGATCTTGGTGTGGGCGCCGATCGTCGTGTCGTTCTCGACGCACACGCCCCGGCCGATCACCACCTGGTCGCCGATCGTGCAGCGCTCGCGCACCGTCGCCAGGTCGCCGACCACGCACTCCGTGCCGAGCGTCGTCCCCGCCGAGAGCACCGCGCCCGTCGAGATGCGCGTCTCGGCTCCCAGCCGCAGCGGTTCGAGATCGCCGCGGCGGGCGGTCGACCGCGCCGAGAGCACGGGCCGGCGGCCGAGCACGGCGTTGTCGCCGATGCTGCAGCCGTCGCCCAAGACGGTGCCCTCGTGCACCGTCACGTTCGCGCCGAACTGGACGCCCGCGCCGATCGAGACGCCGTCGCCCAGCACGAGCCCCGGCGCATCGTCCTTCGCCCACATCACGGGGCGGCCGCTCCCAGCATGATCGTCTCGCCGCCCCGTTCGAGCGACGTCTGCATCGCCTCCAGCACCTCGACCACGCGCACGCCCTCCTCGATGCCCGCGCGCTCCGTCACGCCGGTGGCGACCGCCTCCAGGAAGCGGCCGCACTCGATCCGCAGCGGCTCGTCACGCGAGATGTTGGGGATGTGGATGTCGCCGGTGTGGGTGCTGATCGAGCCGTCCGGGATCACGATCGGCCCCTTGTCGTACACCGTCACCTTGCGATCGGGCTCCATGTCGTCGAAGACGGCCATCCGCTTCGAGCCCACCACGGTCATCTTGCGCATCTTGTTGGGGTCGAGCCACGAGAGGTGCAGGTGGCCGATCTGCCCGCTCTCGAATTTAATGTATCCAAAAACCACATCCTCGACAGTGGGCTGGACATAGCACTCCCCTCGCGCCCACACCTCGACCGGATCGCCGTCGAGCAGGTGCAGCACGACCGAGATGTCGTGCACGCCGAGGCTCCAGAGCGCGTTCTCGTCGGGGCGGATCGTGCCCAGGTTGAGCCGGTTGCCGTACACATAGTGCACGTCGCCCAGGTGACCCGGTCTCGATCAGCTCGCGCAGCTTGTCGACGCCGGGGTGAAACCGCAGCAGGTGACCCACCATCAGCACTCGGCCGCTGCCCGCGACGAGGTCGCGCAGCTCGTGGGCCTCGGCCGCCGTCCAGGTCATCGGCTTTTCGACCATCACGTCCTTGCCGGCGAGGATCGCCCTGCGCGCGAGCTCGAAGTGGGTCGGCACCGGGGTCGCCAGCACCACCGCGCGCAGGTCGGGGTCGGCCAGAAGCTCGTCGTAGCTCGCGGTGAAGCGGGCGTTCGGGTAGGTGGCCGCGTACCGCTCCCGGGTGGCCTCGTCGGCGTCGCAGCACCAGCGCAGGTCGGCCTCGGGCAGCGTGCCGAAGTTGCGCAGCAGGTTCTTGCCCCAGCCGCCCAGGCCGACCATGCCCACGGTGATCCGCTCGCTCACAGCTGCACCACCGTGTCGCCGGCCGGAACCGCGTTTCGGAAGTCGATCACGAGCTGCGCCTCGTCGGCCACGCGGGCGTAGTCGACGGTCGAGTGGGCGGTGACCACGCAGACGATGTCCGCAGCGCGCAGGAGCTCGTCGGTGAGCGGGCGCGACTCGAGGTGCAGCTCGCCCTCGGTGAGGCTGGGCACGAACGAGTCGTGGTAGGCCACGTCGGCCCCCTGCTCGTGCAGGAGCCCGATCAGCTTGAGCGCGGGCGACTCGCGCAGGTCGCCGACGTTGCCCTTGTAGGCCACGCCCAGCACCAGGATCGAGCTGCCGGCGACGGGCTTGCGGTGGCCGTTCAGCGCCTTGGCGACCCGCTCGGCGCAGTAGTAGGGCATGTGCTGGTTGACCTTGCCCGCGAGCTCGATGAACTCGGTCGGGAAGTCGAGCTCGCGCGCCTTCCAGGCCAGGTAGAACGGGTCGATCGGCAGGCAGTGGCCGCCCAGGCCGGGGCCGGGCTGGAACGGCATGAACCCGTACGGCTTGGTGGCGGCGGCCGCGACCACCTCCCACACGTTCAGGGTCATCCGGTCGCACAGCATCGCCAGCTCGTTGACGAGCGCGATGTTGACCGAGCGGAAGATGTTCTCGAGCAGCTTCGTGAGCTCCGCCGCCTCGCACGAGCTGACCGGGACGAGCTGGTCGACGCAGACCCGGTAGAGCTCGAGCGCCCGGTCGAGGCAGGCCGGCGTGAGCCCGCCGACCACCTTCGGGGTCGTCCGGATCGTGTGGTCGGTGCGGCCGGGATCGATCCGCTCGGGCGACATCGCCAGATTGAAGTCGGCACCGGCGCGCAGGCCGCCCGCCTCGAGGATGGGTGCGAGCACGTCGCGCGTCGTCCCCGGGTAGGTCGTCGACTCGAGCACGACCAGCTGTCCGGCCCGCAGATGCCGGGCGATCTCCTCGGCGGCGCCGGTGAGGATCTCGAGGTCGGGCTCGCGGTTCCTCGAAAGCGGCGTCGGCAGGCAGATCAGGATCGCGCTGACGTCCGCCACGGCGGCATAGTCGGCCGAGGCGGTGAGCGTGCCCGCCGTGACGAGCTCGGCGAGGAGCCGCGGACGGGACGTCCTCGATGTAGCTCTCGCCGCGGCCGATGGCCTCGACCTTGCGCGTGTCGGCGTCGATGCACACCACCGCGCGGCCGGCGCGGGCGAATTCGACCGCGAGCGGAAGCCCGACGTAGCCGGCGCCGACGATGGCGATGTCTGGGGTCATGGCCGCCGGGATGCTATCGGCGGCGAGCGGTTGCGGATGCGACAACGTCGGCGATGCGGGTGGCGGCGTCGCCGTCGCCGTAGAGCGGCGGATGCTCGGAGGGGCGTTCGAGCTGCCGCAGGGCGGTTGCGACGGCGCCCGCGTCGAGCCCGCCCGCAAGCCGGTTCCAGCCCAGCTCGACCGTCTCGACCCACTCGCTCGTGTCGCGCAGCGTGATGCACGGCACCCGGTGCAGGTAGGCCTCCTTCTGCACCCCGCCCGAGTCGGTCAGGCACACCTCCGCCGACATCAGGAGCGCGGTGAACTCGAGGTACCCGAGCGGCGGGGTCAGGGTCGCGGCCGCGCGCCGCCCGCTCGCAGCAGGCCGGTGCGCTCGAGCGCCGCGCGGGTGCGGGGGTGGATCGGGAACACGGCCGGGCGGGCGAGCGCCTCGAGCACCTCCACCAGGGCGGGCATGGCCGCGTCGGTGGTATTCGACTGGCGGTGCACCGTGACGAGCGCGTAGGCGCCGGGCTCGAGCCCGAGCCGCTCGACGGCGCCGGAGCGGCGGGCCGCGGGCGCAAACGCCTCGGCGACGTCCACCATCACGTCGCCGACCAGGTGCACGCCCTGGGTGATCCCCTCGGCGGCCAGGTTCGCGACCGCCGTCTGGCTGGGGCAGAAGCGCAGGTCCGAGAGGACGTCGGCCACCACCCGGTTCACCTCCTCGGGCATGGCGCGGTCGAACGAGCGCAGGCCCGACTCGACGTGCCCGAGGGGGAGCTGGAGCTTCGCGGCCACGAGCGCGCCGGCGAGCGTCGAGTTGGTGTCGCCATAGACGAGCACCAGGTCGGGGCGCTCGCCCGCGAGCACCGGCTCGAGCCCGGTCAGCATCGCGGCGGTCTGTGCGGCATGGCTGCCCGATCCGGCCTCGATCTCGTGGTCGGGCGGGCGCAGCCCGAGCTCGTCGAAGAACACCTGGGAGAGCTCCGCGTCGTAGTGCTGGCCGGTGTGGACGAGCACGTGGTCGGACACCTTCGCAAGCGCCGCCGAGAGCGGCGCGGCCTTGATGAACTGGGGCCGGTTTCCGACCACCGAGACGACCTTCATGGCCGCCAGACTACCGGCGTCAGGCGTGCAGCAATGCCTGCAGCACCTGCGCGATCGGGCGCGGGCTGATGCGGCCGGCGTGCTGCCAGGCGATCCTGCCGTGCTGGTCGATGACGACCGTCGTCGGCTTGCCGTAGAGCCCGTAGCGGTAGGCCAGGCTGTCGCTGGGATCGAACACGATCGGCCAGTTCCAGTGGAAGTGGCGCGCGAACGCCATCGCGCCGGGGCGCTTGTCGTCGATCGCGATCCCCAGGAGCTGCACCCGGGATGCCGAACTCGTGCGCCAGCTTCGCCAGCCCCGGCGCCTCCGCCCGGCAGGGCGCGCACCAGCTGGCGAAGAAGTTGATCACCACGGGCTTGCCCGAGTACGAGTGCAGGCTGACGTCGGTTCCGGCCAGCGTCGTGCCGCTGAAGGCGGGTGCCGGCGTGCCGGTCGGCGGCGCGGACGGGCGCGACGGGTGCCTGGGTCAGGAGCGACGCGTTCGAGCGGCCGTAGATGACGATGCCGACAATGGCCGCCGTCGCCGCAATCCCGGCCGCCATCATGAGCAGCCTCCGCACCCCGATATCGTACGCCCTCAGTCGAGGCCGGGTGTCGCGTCCAGGCGGCGCGCCGTCGCGGCCACCAGCCGGGCGGTGTTCTCGAGGTCACCGAGATCGACGATCTCGTTGGGAGAGTGCATGTAGCGGTTGGGGACGCTGATCAGGCCCGAGGGGATTCCGCTGCGGGTGAGCTTGACGGCATCCACGTCGGTCCACGTCGATCCGGCGGACGCGCCGAACTGGTGGGGGATGCCCTCCGCCTCGGCCACCTCGGCGATCAGCTCCGCCATGCCCGGGTGCACACCCGATCCGCGCTCGATCACGGGCCCGCCGCCCAGGTCGATCTCGCCCACCTTGCGCTTGGGGACGTTGGGCTGATCGGAGGTGTGGGTGACGTCGATCACGATGGCCGCATCGGGATTGAGTCCGTACGCGGAGGTGTGGGCGCCGGCAAAGCTCGTCTCCTCGGCCACCGACGCGACTCCGACCAGCGACCAGGTGCCCGGCATGTCCGCGTAGAGCCGGGCCGACTCCGCCGCGACGAACGCTCCGGCGCGGTTGTCGACCGCGCGGCTGGCCAGGCGCGACCCCAGCAGGTCGACGATCGGCTGCTCGATCACGGCCAGGTCGCCCGTGCGCACCAGCGCCCGGGCCTCGTCGCCGTCGGCGGCGCCGATGTCGATCCAGAGGTGGTCGACCCGCAGCGGCTTCTCCTTGTCCTGCGGCTCGGCCAGGTGCGGCGCCTTCTGGCCGACGACGCCGACGATCGGACCGTCCTTGGCGAGGATGCGGATCCGCTGGGCGACCAGCACCGACGGCGTCCAGCCGCCGACCCCGGTGAACCACAGGTAGCCCTCGTCGTCGATGTGGGTGATCGCGAGGCCGATCTCGTCGATGTGCCCCATCACCACCACCGAGCGCGGGCCGTCCGGGTTCACCGTGGCGATAGCTCGACCCCAGGGCGTCGCCCCGGACATCGGCGAAGCCGGCGGCGTAGGCCCGCCATACCCGCGCCGCCTCGCGCTCGTCTCCGGAGGGCCCGGCGGCGGCGAGGAGTTCGCGAAAGAAGGTGTCCGACTGTGTTCGCACCGGCGCGGAAGGCTAGCGGGTCCGGCGGCGGCGCGTTGGTAGACTGGCCGACCCGGGGCCGTTAGCTCAGCTGGTAGAGCAGGGGACTCTTAATCCCAAGGTCGAAGGTTCGATCCCTTCACGGCCCATCCTTGGCCGGGAACGTTTTGGCGGTGGCCGCCGTCGAAGTGAGTGTGAAGAGGCTGGTCATGCTCGGCGCGCTGGTGGCGGTGGCCGCCTCGGCCTGCCTCGGCACCGGCCCGGCCCTGCAGGAGCGGCCGGCGCATCATTCGCAGGCGCTGAGCGAGCGGGCCTGGCTGGCCGGGTTCGCCGCGAGGGAGGCGGCGGCGCTGGGCGACCCGATGGTGACCACCGCGCTCGTCGCGCCGGTCACCGCCGACCAGGCGCGGGTCGTGTTCCAGCACCGCCGCCGCGCCTATCCGGGGCACAGCTATCTCGTGGTGCTGCGCGGCAGCTTCGTGTCGCCGCGAGTGCCATGCTCCGTGGATGCCTGGGGCTGCCCCGGCTATGCCCCACGCCTGTTCGGCTGGCAGATAACGCTGGCCCGGGAGGGCCTGGGCGGTGCATGGCGGTATTTCGGCATCGAGACCAACGCGCCGCATCTGCGCGCCATGCCCGTGGCGCTGCGGCGGATCTCCCTCGAGACCTCCCCGTGGAAACGGCCGACAGGTGCGCTCCTGCACTTCGCGGTCGCTCAGGCGACGGCGATGGGCGGCTCGCAGATGCGCGGGTTCGGATTCGCCCGCCTGTCCATCGCGCAGGCGTCCCACCTCTTCGGAGGCTCGCGGCCGAGCGGGTACCTCGTGATCGAGCACGGCCTCTTCCGGCGCACGCCCGGGGCTCGCGCAGACCGGGATCCGTGGTTCCGGTGGGCGGCGCTCGAATACTCGTCGTCCCGGGGGGAGCGGCCGGCGGCGGTCCGCGTGCTCGCGTATCCGCGCAGATTCGTCCGCCGCGTCGCGGGCGTCCACCTGAGCTGGCAGGGCGTCCCCTTCCCCGCCTAACGACCGCGGTGTTGGGGCGGCGAACTTGTGTAGACATGTTAGTGTGGATGCGTGGAGCGCAGACCGCTGTACGCGCGAGTTGCGGCCGAATTGCGCTCGTCGATCGTCGACGGGGAGCACCCTCCGGGTGCGTTGCTCCCCTCGGAGGGCGAGCTCGCCGCGCGCCACGGGGTCTCCCGCGGCACCGTTCGGCATGCCGTTTCAGTCCTGGCCGCCGAGGGTTCGGTCGCCAGCCGTCAGGGTGCCCGCAGCGTCGTGCTCGCCGCGCCGCGGACGCAGAGCTTCGGCCACCTGCTGAGCTTCTCTGCCTGGGCGCGATCGCTCGGCGAGGTGCCGCGCGGGCGCATGGTCGAGCTGCTGCGGCGGCGGGCGGGGCCGGCGGACGCCGAGCAACTCGGCATCGAGCTCGGGGCGGACGTGTACACGCTGATGCGGGTGCGCCTGCTGGGAGCGCGTCCCGTGATGGTCGAGCGGACGACCTTCATCGAGAGCGTCGGCGTGCTCCTGGGCTCGCTGCGGCTCGAGGTCGACTCGATCTACGAGCGCCTGGCCGAGCGGGGAGTGGTGTTTGCGCATGCCCGCCACGCGATCGAGGCGCTGGGCGCTGACGAGCGCGACGCGGCGCTGCTCGAGGTGCCGGTGGGGACGCCGCTTTTGCGCCAGGAGCGGCGCACGACCTCCCCCGACGGCACTCCCCTCGAGCTCTCCGACGATCGCTACCTGGGCGATGCGGTGTCGTTTGTGATCTCGAACAGCATCGCCCAGACCAGCCTCGAGCGTCGCTCGCAGGCCGAGCGGGCTCCCGCGTGAGCGCGCCGGTCGAGGTCAACGGGCGCCGCTACGCCGCGCCGGCCGCCCCGACCGCGATCGTGTGCCTGGACGGGTGCGATCCCCGTTACCTGGACGACGCCTTCGAGCGCGGGATCATCCCCCGGCTCGCGGAGATGGTGGAGCAGGGGGTCTACGCCCTGGCCGAATCGCAGCTGCCCAGCTTCACCAATCCCAACAACCTCTCGATCGTCACCGGCGCACCGCCGGCGGTCCACGGCCTGCCCGGAAACCACTTCCTGGCGCCGGACGGCAGCGAGGTGCAGCTCGACGATCCGCGCTTTCTGCGGTCGCCGTCGATCCACGCCTGCCTGCAGGCGGCCGGCGTGCCGGTGCTCTGCGTGACGACCAAGGACAAGCTGCGGCGGCTGCTCTCGGCCGGATCGGTGCCGTGCGTCTCGGTGGAGCGGGCGGCCGAGACGCCCATCGACGGCCTCGAGCGGGCGACCGATGGCCTCGCCCGGCCGCTGCCCGGGATCTACGACTGGGATGCGTCGCATTACGCCCTCGAGCTCGGCCTCGCGCTTGCCGAGCGGCTCTCGACCCAGCTCCTATACGTGTCGCTGACCGACTACGTCCAGCACCGCGAGCCGCCCGGCACCGAGCTCAGCGACCGCTTCCTGCGCCGTCTGGACGAACTGGTCGGCGTGTTTCTCGATCGCGGCTGGAGGCTCGGCCTCGTCGCCGACCACGGCATGAACGCCAAGACGAAGGCCGACGGCAGCCCGAACGTGCGATACCTCGACGACGAGCTGTCGGCTGCCGGTATCCGCGGGGCGCACGTGATCCTGCCGATCACCGATCCTCACGTCGTCCACCACGCGGCGCTCGGGTCGGCGTGCTGGATCCACCTGCGCGATCCCGCGGACATCCCCCGGGCGGCCACGGTGATCAAGGGGCTGGCGGGGGTCGAGGAGGTGCTCCTCGGAGACGATGCCGCCGGCGACCTGCGCCTGCCGCGCGACCGCATCGGCGATCTGGTCGTGCTGGCAGACCGGGACACGGTGCTCGGCAAGTCCGAGCGCTCACATGCGCTGTTTGCGCTCGAGGCGCCGCTGCGCTCGCACGGCGGCAGGCACGAGCAGCGGATTCCGCTGCTCCTTTCCGAACCACCCTCCCCGGCCGGCCTGCGCCTGCTCGCCGAGGGGGCAACGAATGCCGACGTCCACCACCTCCTGATCGGAGCCGAGTGATGCGCGCGGACATCCGCGCGGGCGTCGAGGAGGTGCACGGCTCGGAGTCGTTCCCCGTCACCCATCCCTACACGGGCGAGGAGATCGGGCGGGCGCCGCTTCTGAGCCGCCGCGAGGTCGTTGGCGGCGCTCGACCTGGGCGCCGAGTCGCGACCGCCGCTCTCGCGCCACCGCCGATCGCAGGTGCTCGAGGCGGTCGCGGGACGCATCGCGGACGCCGCCGAGGAGGTGGCGCGCCTGATCACCTGGGAGTCGGGGCTCGCGCTGCGCGACTCGCGCCACGAGATCGACCGGGCGGTGGACGTGTTCCGGGCGGCGGCCGCCGAGGCGCTGCGCGACGACGGTGGCTCCTTTCCCGGGGACATCTCGGCCGCGGGCCACCCGCGGCGCGGGCACACCGTGCGCGAGCCGGTGCGGCTCGTGGCGGCGATCACCCCGTTCAACCACCCGCTGAACCAGGTGGCGCACAAGGTTGCACCGGCGATCGCGGCCGGGGCGGCGATGGTGCTGAAGCCATCCGAGAAGACCCCGCTCACGGCGCTCTGGCTGGCCCGGACGCTGCGCGCGGCCGGCCTGCCGGAGGGCGCCGTGACCGTGGTCACCGGCGATCGCGGCATGATCCTCGACGAGATGCTGGCCCACCCGGCGGTCGAGGTGGTGTCGTTCACCGGCGGAGTCGAGGTGGGCAGGGCCATCGCCGGCCGGCTCGGCTACCGGCGGGCGGTTCTGGAGCTGGGCGGAAACGACCCGCTGATCGTCCTGGCCGACGCCGACCTCGACGAGGCCGCCCGGCTGGCGGTCGAGGGGGCGACCCGAAACAGCGGCCAGCGCTGCAGCGCGGTCAAGCGGGTGATCGCCGAAGAGCCGATCGCAGACGCGCTCGCCGAGCGGATGGTGGCGCGCTGCCGCGCCCTGGTGGCCGGCGACCCGTTCGCCGAGGGGACCGATGTCGGCACCGTGATCGACGAGGCGGCGGCCCGCACCATCGAGGCGCGGGTGGCCGCCGCCGTTGCGGATGGGGCGGCGCTTCTCTGCGGCGGCGGCCGCACCGGTGCGCTGATCGAGCCGGCGGTGCTCGACCACGTCGCCCCCGAGATGGAGCTGGTCGCGCGCGAGACCTTCGGGCCGGTGGCGCCGATCATCCGCGTCCGCGACCTCGATCACGCCCTCGAGGTGGCCAACGGCACGGCGTACGGCCTGTCCGCAGGCGTCGTCACGAACAATCTCGATGCCGCTCTGCGGTGCATTCGCGAGCTGCGCTGCGGCACGGTGAACATCCGGGAGATCCCGGGCTGGCGCACCGAGGTGACGCCGTTCGGGGGCATCAAGGACTCGGGGCTCGGGGTCAAGGAGGGCGTGGTCGAGGCGATGCGGGCGATGACCAACCAGAAGCTGTACACGCTGCCTTGGGGGTGAACCGGCGGTGAGCGGGATCCGGTCATGCTCACCTGAGAGCGGGCCGCCGCCTACCGCAAGAGTGGGATTCGGGGCGTTGCATGGATCCCCCGTTTTCGGTATCGGCCCCTCAACATTTGCGTCCGAAATTTAACGACAGCATCCGTCGTCATGCCTGGACGGATCTCGCTCCTAGCCCCCTCCAAGAAGGATCCGATGAAGACCAAACGCCTCGTGCGTACGGGCGTCGCGGCTGCCGTCGGCATGATGATCGCCGGCACCGTCGCGTACGCAGCCTGGACCGTCAACGGTAGTGGTACCGGAACGGCCTCGGCCACAAGCGCCGTCAATCTCACGTTCTCCGGTGGCTCGCCCTCCGGCACCCTCTTCCCCGGTGGTTCGGCAGATGTCGACACCTCCGTCTCGAACTCGAACCCGTTCACCGTCCACATCAGCACCGTCTCGATCGACACCAGCCAGGGCTCGAACGGCTTCAGTGTTGACAGCGGCCACAGCGGCTGCAACCTGAGCTCGCTGTCGTTCACGCCCGCCACCAACGGCGGTTCCGGCTGGAACGTCCCGGCGAACTCGTCGATGGACGTCGACGCCGCCGGCGCCATCTCGATGAGCAGTGCGGCGAACGACGCCTGTCAGGGCGCGACGTTCACCGTCTACCTCACCGCGACCGCAGCCAGCGCGTAGCCGGCCGGTTCCGATGCCCACCCGCCCTCAGGGCAGGCTGCACCCCGCGTGCAGCCTCGTACTCCTCGCAGCGTTCCTCGCATGCGCGACCACCGCGTCCGCATCGTGGGACCTGCCGGGGTCCGGGGTGGGCACGGCCCAGGCCAGCGTGGACTTCCACGCTCCCACCGTGACCGGAGCCACCATCGCTCCGCCGGGCATCACCGCGCCCGGCGGAGCGGTGAAGCCCGGCGGCCAGTTCGTCGTCTACGCCAACGCGCACGACACGGGGGTCGGGGTCGCCTCGGTGACCACCAACGTCGCGACGCTCAAGGCCGGATCGACCGCGGTCGCACTCGCGCCCTGCACGTCCGGCTGCACGATCAGCGGCACCACGTACGGGTGGTCGAGCGCCGTTCTGACGGCCGACTCCGGTCTCACCCAGGGGGCGCACGCATACTCCGTATGGAGCGCCGACGGCGTCGGCAACGTCGGAACGCCGACGAACTACTCGGCCGACGTCGATTCCACCAATCCTTCCGTCACCGCCGCCGTGGTGGCGATGGCGTCTCCGGCCACGGTCGGCTGGGTGAACCGGTCGGGCAGCTACGCCGTGTACGCGAAGGTCACCGACGCCGGCTCGCCTGCCAGCGGGATCGCAGCCGTGACTGCGAACGTCACCAATCTGACGCCCGGCACGACCGCCCTGGCGCTGACCACGTGCTCGAGCAACTGCACGGTCGGCGGTGTCACCTACACGTACAAGAGCGCGACGGTCACGGCCGGCGCCTCGATCGCCGACGGCAGCCAGTCGTTCTCGCTCACCGCGACCGACGCCGCCTCGAACTCGGCCACCGCGAGCTTCACCGCCACCGCCGACTCGACCGCGCCGGCGGTCACGGCGGCGGTGATCGCGAACAGCTCGCCGAGCACGGTCGGCTTCGTGAGGCCGAGCGGGACGTACATCGTGTACGCCAACGCCTCCGACGCGGGCGGCATCGCAACGATCACCGCGAACGTCAGCAATCTGACCGCGGGACAGACGGCGCTCGCGCTGACCGCGTGCACCACGGGGTGCACCGTCGGCGGCGTGACGTACGGCTACAAGACCGCCACCCAGACCGGCGGAGCGGCGATCGCGCCGGGCGCGACGTCCTTCACCGTCACCGCGCTCGACAAGGCCGCGAACTCGACGATGAACTCGTACTCGGTGACCGTCGACAACACCGGCCCGACCGTGTCCGGTGTGGCGATCGCGAACACGACCACGAACGCCGCCGGCTGGCTGCGCAAGAGCGGCGCCTACATCGTGTACGCCAACGCCACCGACCCGAGCGGCGTCTCGAGCGTCAAGGCCAACGTCTCGACGATCACGAGCGGCCAGACCGCCCTCGCGCTCTCGGCGTGCACCACGAGCTGCACCGTGGGCGGCGTGACCTACGGCTACAAGAGCGCGTCCAAGACGGCGGCGTCCACGCTCGCGGCCGGCGCGGTGAGCTTTACCGTCACGGCCACCGACGGCGTCTCGAACACGACCACGGCCAACGGCAGCGCGACGGCCGACAACACCGCGCCGACGGCGGCTGCGGAGGCGATCGCGACGGTCACGACCGGCGTGCCCGGCTACCTCAGCCAGGGCCGCTCCTACATGGTCTATGCCAACGCCAGTGATGCCGCGAGCGGGGTCTACTCGGTCACGGCCAAGGTGAGCACCCTGACCACGGGCCAGACGGCGCTCGCGTTGCCGGCCTGCGCATCGGGCTGCACCATCGGCGGCACGACCTACGGGTTCGCGAGCGCCGCCCTCACGTCCAACGCCTCGATCTCGGGCACCAGTAAGACGTGGACCGTGACCGTGACCGACCAGGCCGGGAACACCACCACCAGCGCGTCGCAGACGGTGATCATCGACAACACCGCTCCCACCGTTGCGATCACGTTCCCCACCGCCGCCTACAGCGGCGGCTGGTCGGCCGGCTGCAGCACGCCCACGACCGCCGACATCTGCGGCACGGCCACGGATGCCAGCTCCGGCGTCTGGGGCGTGCAGGTGAGCCTGCGCCAGGCGACGTCCCCGAGCCTGTACTGGAACCCGGCCACGAGTTCCTTCTCGTCGTCCAGCGAGGTGCTGATGCCGGCAACGCTCGCGCTGCCGAACTGGTCGATGGCGGCCGCCGCGGCCTGGTTCACGAACCTGAGCTCCTACACGATCCGGGCGGTTGCCACCGACGCTGCCGCGAACACGGCCACCGTCTCGACCACCTTCACCTTCAAGCCCTGATGCGATTCCTGCTCTCGACAGCCGTCGTCCTCGCCGCCGCGGCCGGCATCGCCGTCTCGGCGCACGGGCGCCATCCCGCCCCGCGGGGAGGACGGCTCGAGCTGATCGCCTCGGTGCGCCACCTGACCATCAAGGGGGTGTCGGTCAAGGGCCTCTACCCGGGCGCGGTGAAGTCGCTGAAGGTGACCGTCTCGAACGGCGACGAAATTCACGATCAAGGTGAAGCCGCTCAAGGTGAGCGTGGCCGCCAACACCGGCCGCGCCGGCTGTACCGGCAAGGCCGTGAACCTGGTGGTGAAGGCGCCCAAGACGACCCTCAAGCTCGGCCGGAAGAAGAAGCACATCTACGTCCTGCGCGTGACGATGCCGACCACCGTGGCGAACGCCTGCCAGGGCGCGAGGTTCAAGCTCACGCTGAAGGCGCGCGCGACCCGCTGACGCGTGGGCGTCTCAGCGCACCACCAGCACCGAGCAGCGCGCGTCATGGGCGACGCGCTCGCTGACGCTCCCCAGCGATCCCATGCCTCGCAACCCACGGCTGCCGATGACGAGCAGGTCGGGGTCAAGCCGGGTCAGTGCCTCGACGGCAGGGCGCGGATCCTCGCGCAGCGCGATGTCCATGCCGGCATCGTCGAGCGCCCTGCGAATCGCGGCGAGATCGACATCGCCCCGGCCCCCGGTGGCCACGATCGCCTCGAGCGAGGCGCCCAGGCGGTGGGCGGTCTCGGCGGCCACGCGAATCGCCCGCAGCGACTCGGGCGAGCCGTCGGCCGCCACCATGACGGTCGCGGGAAACCGGTGCTCGCTCGGCCCGCGTGCCATCAGCACGGGACAGGGCGACTCATGCAGGAGCTGGGTTGCGACGCTTCCGAGCACGAGCCCGGTCAGGCGCCGGTGGTCGTGGGATCCGACGGCGACGAGAGTTGCCTCGTGGCGGCGGGCCTCGGTCAGCATCATCGGCCCCGCCGGCCCCTCGACGACCACCGTCTCGACCGTCATCGATGAGGGGAGAAGCGGGCGGGTGGCGTCAACCGCCGCGGTGAGCTCGCCCTTGGGGAACGTGGCGGTGCCGGAGATCGGGGGCGACCATCCCAGCGAGATGCCCGCCCCGGCGTACCAGACGCTGCAGAGGAACACCCGGCTTGACTCGTGGGCGAGCCTGGCGATCTGGGCGACCGCGTCCCTGCTCTCGTCCGTGCCGTCCACGCCGCAGACGATGCGGTCGAAGACCGATTGTGCCCGTACTTGTACGCTCATGATTGCCGTCCCTTCTGGCTGGGTCACCATGTCTTGAGTGCCGCCGCAGCGGTCGAACCGCTCACGCGGATCCGGGCATCGACCACGACGCAGCCGTCCGGGCGTGCGACGATCGGGTTGAGGTCGAGCTCGGCGATCTGGTGGAGGTCGGTGGCGAGCTGGGCCAGCCGCCGGACGAGCTCGGCGAGCGCCGCCGTGTCGGCTGGCGCCGCCCCGCGCACGCCGGCCAGAAGCCTTCCAGCCCGGCCGGCGGCGACCAGTTCGTCGGCGTCGACATCCGTGAGCGGCGCGGGTGCGAACCGCATCTCGCCCAGGAGCTCTGCCAGCGTGCCGCCCATCCCGAACGCCACGACCGGCCCGAACACCGCGTCCTGCACCACGCCCGCCATGACCTCGACGCCGCCGCGCACGAGCGGCTGGATCACCGCGGGGAAACCCACGATCGCGGTTGCCGCCGCGAGCTCGGCCGGCGTGCGGACGTCGAGGACGACGCCGCCGCGCTCGGTCTTGTGCGCCCCGGCCGATCCCGTCTTGACCACGACCGGGAAGCCCAGCGCCTGGGCGGCTGCGAGAGCCTCCGGTTCGGTGCGGGCGACACGCTGGGCGGCGGTGGGGATGCCGTATGCGGTCAGAAGCGCGGCTGTCGCCTCGGGGCCGAGCCAGCCCTCGCCTGCGTCAGCGAGGGCGGCGGCGACGATGGTGTCGGCCGCCGCGCGGTCGACGTCCGCATCCTGCACCCGCCCGATCGGCCGCCGCAGCCACTCGGCCCGCTCGGCGACGCGGCCCAGAACCGACGCGGCGGCCTCGGGGTAGGCGAAGCACGGCAGGGCGCTCGTGGTCGTCGTGGCCGCGCCGCCCGTCACCACCGCCAGCACCGTCTTGCGGGCGTCCGCCGCCGTCGCGGTGGCGAGAGCCGCGAGCACCTCGTCCGGGTCGGCGACCGCCGTCGCGGTCACGAGCACGATCACTGCATCGACGTCCGGATCCGACTGCACCCACGGCATGACTGTGGCAAACGTCTGCGGCGTCGCGGATCCGACGAGGTCGACCGGATTGCGCAGCGTGGCGGTTCCGGGAAGGAGGTTCTCGATCTGCTCGCGGGTGTGCCGGGACAGCGTTGCGAGCTCGAGGCCCGCGTTCGCGCAGGCATCCGCACACAGGATGCCGAGCCCTCCGGCGTTGGTCACGATCGCCGTGCGCCGGCCTCGCGGGAGCGGCTGCCGGGCGAGAACCTCGGTGAGATCGAGCAGCTCCTCGAGCGTCGTCGCGCGCAGCACGCCCGACTGGCGGAAGAGGGCCTCGACGGCCGCGTCGGATCCCGCGAGCGCCGCGGTGTGCGACAGGGCGGCGCGGGCGCCGTTTGGCGTGCTGCCGCCCTTGAGCGCGATCACGGGTTTCGTCCGCGCGACCCGGCGGGCGATCCGGGCGAATCGGCGAGGATTGCCGAACGACTCCAGATAGAGCGCGATCGTGGCGGTCTCGTCGTCGTCCTCCCAGTGCTCGAGCAGGTCGTTCGACGAGACGTCCGCCTTGTTGCCGATCGAGACGAACGCCGACACGCCCACGCCTCTGCGGGCAAGGCCGTCCACGATCGCGAGGCCCACCGCCCCGCTCTGCGCCGACACGGCCACCGAGCCGGCGGCGAACCCACCGGGCGAGAAGGTCGCGTTCAGGTGCGCCTCGCTCGAGGCCAGGCCAAGGCAGTTCGGGCCGATCAGGCGGGCGCCGTAGCCGCGCACCAGCGCCAGCAACTCCCGCTCGGCCTCGGCGCCGCCGGGCCCGGTCTCGGCGAATCCCGCCGAGATCACGCAGATCGCGCGGACGCCGGCGTCGAGGGCCGATGCCACCGCGCCGATCACCGCCGCGGCCGGCACGCAGACGACGGCCAGGTCGATCGGGCCGGTCACCTCCGCAATGCTCTTGACGGCCGTCACGCCCGCGACGGGCTCACCCGATCGGTTGACCGGAACGGCCTGCCCGGTGAACCCGCCCGTCACGATGTTTCGGAAGATCGCCCCGCCGATCGCGCCGGGTCGTGCCGAGGCGCCGATCACGGCCACGACGCGGGGATGGAAGAACGGCCGTAGCGACCGGTCGACCGCGCCGTGGTCACGGCGGTCGGCGGCCGCCAGGAAGCGCTCGCCGGGGGCGATCCGCAGGTGCACGTGCACCTCCCCGCCCTCGATGGTGCGCTGGACGTCGAACCCGGTCTCGGCGAACACCCCCAGCATCGCCTCGTTGCCGGACATCACCTCGCAGACGAACGACTCGATGCCCTCCGCCGCCGCGGCCTGCGCGAGCTGCTCGACGAGCCGCGTGCCGACGCCCTGGCCCTGCAGCCCGGTCGCCACGGCGAACGCCGCCTCGGCCGTTCGCGGATCGCGCAGGCGGGCGTAGCTCGCAACCGCGACCACCTCGTCGCCGCCCGGTCCCCGGAGGAGGCCGATCAGTGCGCCCCGCACGCTCCAGTCGGGGTCGAGCAGGCCCGCCAGAACCCGCTCATCGACGCGCACCGTGCCGTGGAAGCGCATGTACCGGCTCTCGTCGTCGAGCCGGCGGAAGAACTCGAGCGCCGCCTCCGCATCGGCCGCCTGCGGCGGTCGCAGCCGCAGCGTTTGGCCGGTACGGAGGATGACGTCGCGGACGTGTGCGGCGGTTGGTGCCTCAGCGGTTCCCAGCATGAGTCACACGGTAGGCACCGGGTGACGCCCCGGCATCGGCGCCACTGCGTAAACCGATGCGGTGAACTACCGAACGTCGCGGGCGCGCGTCATTGCAGCGTGGCGAGATATGCGATGAGCGCATTGACGTCGCTCGGGGAGAGGATGCCCCCCCAGTGCGGCATGCTGACGATTGGGGCGTGGCCGATCACGCTGCCGCTGCGGATCACCGCGGCGATCTTGGCGGGCGTGTTGAACTGGGCACGGAAGTCGGTCCCCGACAGTGGCGGCACCGTCTTGTCGGGCGACTGAGGGTTGGGCACGCCGCCCAGACCGTTGGGGCCGTGGCAGTTGACGCAGCCGTCGCGGACGTACAGGACCGACCCCTCGACGGCAAGCCCCTGGTCGGTGGGCACGACCGCGGGTGTGGCGCCCGGGACGGCGGGGAGCCCAGCGCGGATATATGCGACCAGCTCTGACACCTGACGCGCCGAGATGATCCCGTGCCAGACGGGCATGTACGGCTTGGTCGGGTCGGCCTTCTCGCCCAGGCCATGGTTGATGATGGTCGTCAGTTGGCCCACGGTGAACGCGGTGCCGAGGCCGTTCAGCGCGGGGACGTCGGGCGACACGCCCCCGACGCCTCCAATGCCGTGGCATTGCCCGCACCCGAACTGGACGAAGGCGTGACCGCCGGCGGCAACGGTATCGCTGACCGTCGTCTTTCCCGGGCCCGACGGCGTAACCGTGCGCCCGATCACCGTGGTCGTCGTCGCGCTCGAGCGGCCCCCGAGCCAGGCGGTGATCCCGACCGCGACGATGACGAACGCGATGGCCGCGACCGCGATCCCGACCACCCCGCCTCCGGGGCGCTCCTCCCTCTCACGGTCACCCGGCATGTCGCGAACTTAGTACCGCGTGGCGGAGGTGGCAAGGGTAGAAAGTACGACTCTTGATGCGGGCGAGCCGCGTGTGACTCAGCGTCGCTCGATCAGCACGAACCGGCGCAGCACGAGAACGCCATCGGAGTGCGGGGTGTACCGGCGGTCGTAGTGCTCGAACAGGCGCCGCTCCTCCTCCGGGCTCAGATCGTTGTCCGCGTGCACCGTCGGAGCCGTCTCGATCGCCGACTTCGTCGCCGCCACCTGGATGCTGTCCGCCGATCTGGTCGCCCCCTCGGCCGGCACCAGGTGCAGGTGGTGGCCCAGGAACCCGCTCGAGACGAGCAGGAACTCGGGCTCGCCGGCCTCACGGGTGACGTACATGTCGACGAGCTTGCCCACGTGCTCGCCGTCCTGCGACACGACATCCAGCTCGTGCCAGTCCGCAACCTCGAGTGCTGATGGCATCGCTCCCCCTGTTCGTTTCGCTGCGCCGCATGGGCGTTCGGGCCGATCGTACCCCGTTCCCGGCGGCGGTAGACTCTCGCCCTGTGCCTGAGGGGGGATCCGGTGTCGGCGAAGCCCAGCTGCGACGCGTCATCGAGGCCGCTCGCGCGATTCACCGCGCCCGATCCCTCGACGTGCTCCTGCGTGACGTCGTCGAGCGCGCCGCCGGGCTCGTGGGCGCCCGGTACGCGGCCCTGGGAGTGATCGATCCCAGCGGGACGTACCTGGACCAGTTCATCACCGTCGGGGTCGACGACGCGACCCGGGCTCGCATCGGCGACCCTCCGCACGGCGAGGGGATCCTGGGTGTGCTGATCCGTGACGCGGTGACGCTGCGCCTGCACGACATGAGCGCTGACCCCAGATCGGTCGGGTTCCCGCCCGGCCATCCGCCCATGAAGGGCTTTCTGGGCGTGCCGATCGTGCTGCGCGGCCATGCGTTCGGGAACCTGTACCTGACCGAGAAGGAGGACGGCGACTTCACCGAGGAGGATCAGCAGGTCGTCGAGCTCCTCGCCTCGCAGGCGGCGGTGGCGATCGAGAGCGCCCGCCTGTACGACACCTCGCGGCGGTGGGCACGGCAGCTCGACTCGCTGAACGAGGTGGGGTCGGCGCTCGTCGGCGAGCTCGATCTCGACCGACTCCTCGCCGTGATCGCCGATCGCCTGCGCGAGCTCCTGGATGCGCGCGTGGTGGTCATCGATCTGCGCCTGCCCGACGGCAGCCTGCGGGTCGAGGGCGTGTCCGGGGACGGCGCCGAGCGGTTGCTGGGCATGATCAGCCCCGACGGCTCGAAGAGCCGGCACGTCATGGGGCGGATGCGCAGCGAGCGGGTCGACTCGGCCCTCGACGACCCGGAGATCCACCCCGAGGGCGAGGCGCAGCTCCTCGACCTGCAGTCCGGGCTGTGGGTGCCCCTGATCGTGCGGGGCGAGCCGATCGGTGTGCTCACCGCCGCCGACAAGCGCGGCCGCGACCCGCGCTTCTCGAGCGAGGACCTGCGGCTGGCCGAGGCGTTCGCCTCCCGCGCGGCCGGGGCGGTCGAGCTCACCCGGCGGGTCAGCCGCGAGACCGTCCGGCTGATGCTGCAGGCGCAGGAGACCGAGCGCTCGCGGCTCTCGCGCGACCTCCACGACCAGACCGGCCAGGCCCTGGCCGCGCTGCTCCTGGGGCTGAATGCCGCCATGCGCACCGAGACGCTGGAGGAGGCGCATGCCGCGCTTGGCGCCCTCGACGCACTTGTCCGGGAGGCGCTCGCCGACGTGCGCAGCATCGCCGTCCAGCTGCGTCCGGCGGCTCTCGACGCGCTCGGCCTGGCCGCCGCCCTGGAGCGTCTGGCCGGCACCGCCGGTGACGGCGAGGGCACCGAGATCGTCGTCACGACGACGCTCAGCGACGACCGCCGCCTGCCGCCCGAGATCGAGACGGCGATCTACCGGATCGTGCAGGAGGCGGTTTCGAACGCGCTTCGGCACGCGCACGCCGGCCGCATCGACATCACCGTGGTGACGCGCCCCGGTGCGGTCGTGGCGACGGTCGAGGACAACGGCGAGGGCTTCGATCCCGCCCATGCGACTCCCGGGCGGCTGGGTCTCACGGGCATGCGCGAGCGCGCCGGCCTGTTCAACGGCCGCGTCCGGATCGATGCGGCGCCGGGGCGAGGCACGTCGGTCACCGCAGAGTTGCCACTCGAGCCGTAGTCCGCCGACGCCGGTTCCGCGTATCCCCCGATGCCGGGCGGCGCCCGGCGCAGCAAGCTGGGTCCGTGGGACACGTTTTGCCAACCGCTCTGCTCCTGCCCACCACGGTGGTCGTGGTGGACGACAACGCCGCCGTTTCGCTGGCGCTCTGCCGCCTGCTTCAATCTGACCCGGGCATCCGCGTGGTCGCCGTCGCCGGGACCGTCGCCGAGGCCGCGGCGCTTGTTGTCGATCTGCGCCCGTCGGTGACGCTGCTCGACATCTCGATGCCGGGCCAGAGCGGATTGAGCGCGGTGGCCAGGCTCAAGCATCTCCATCCCGCCGGCCGGGTGGTGATGTGCTCTCTGCACGACGAGCCCGCCTTCGCGCGTGCCGCCCTGCGAGAGGGTGCCGACGGCTACGTCGTCAAGGACAACCCGGGCGGCCTTCTCGACGCGATCCGCCCCTGACCGCGCCGTTCAGCTGCGGATGATGACGACCGGGCAGTGCGCGCGCTGCGCGACCTCGTGGCTGACCGATCCCAGGAGCAGCTCACTGAAGCCGCCCAGGCCACGCGAGCCAACGACCACGAGGTCGGCGTCGGCCGCCGCCTCGACAAGAACCGTCGACGAGTGGCCCTCGGTGGCGTGGTGCTCGACCTCGACACCCTCGAGGTCGGCCTTGGCGTCGTCCAGCCACTGGCCGAGGCTCGCCTCCGCAGCCTGGCGGAGGTCATCCTCGAACGACGAGGGGGGTACGAAGCCGCTTCCGGCATACGCGATCGTGGGCACGTTCCATGCATGCACGACCCGCAGCCGCGCGCTTCGCAGTCGCGCTTCGGCCGCCGCCCAGCGCAGCGCGTCGGCGGCGCTCTCGGATCCGTCCATACCCACCACGATCACCGCCATGCCCCGGACCCTAGCGCGGCCCCCGCGATCCCCGTCGCGGTTTTCCCGTGCGTATGATCCGCACCGACCCCGATGTGTGCCCGGGGTTGCGGCGGGAGGCTGTCACACGCAACACCACCCCTGAGGAGGTTCACCGTGTTCAAGACAATCGTGCTCGCTGTTGACGGCTCCGAGTCGTCGGATCGGGCAGTCGCCTACGCGGGCGACCTGGCCCGGGAGTCCGGCGGCCGCATCGTTGCCGTCCACATCAAGGAGATGGTCGCCGGCCGGTTCGCCGGGCCGGTTCGCGTCGACGAGGACGAGCTGCTGGTCAAGATCCAGGGCCAGATCAAGGCTCTTGCCGATTCGGGCGTCTCCGCGGAGCTCGAGGTCCACCCGACCATGACCGGCGGTGCCGCCCCGGTCGTCGCCGATACCGCCGGGCGCGAGCACGCCGATGTCATCGTCGCCGGCACCCGCGGCCACACCGCGCTTGCCAGCGTGTTCGTCGGCAGCGTCGCCCAGCGCCTTCTGCACCTGGCGCCGTGCCCCGTCCTGGTGGTGCCGCTCCCCCACACGGCCGGCTGACGTTCCGTGATCCGCGTCCTCATCGTTGACGACCACTCCGTCGTCCGGGCCGGCGTGCGGCTCCTGCTCGAGCACGAGCAGGACATGGAGCCCGTCGGTGAGGCGGCCGATGCCCGGCAGGCCCTGGAGATGGCTCGGCGCCTGACGCCGGACGTCGTGGTGATGGATGTGGTCATGCCCGGGACGACGGGTGTCGATGCCGCCGCCGAGATCCGCCACGCGCTCCCCGACGTCCGCATCCTGATGCTCTCGATGCAGGACGACCCCTCCTACGTGCGCCAGGCGTTTGCCAACGGCGCCACCGGCTACGTGCTCAAGGAGGCCGCCGACGCCGAGCTCGTGACCGCCGTGCGGACGGGTCGCATCGGGCGAGCAATACGTGCATCCCTCCCTGGGAGCCAAGCTGGTCGGCGACTCCGGCCCGGCGACGCGCGACGACGACCCCCTGTCCGACCGCGAGCGGGAGGTGTTGTCGTTGCTCGCGCTCGGCTACACGAACCAGGAGATCGCCGATCGGCTGGTGGTGAGCGTGCGCACGGTCGAGGCGCACCGCGCCCACATCCTGACCAAGCTGCGGCTCTCGACCCGTGCCGAGCTGGTGCGCTACGCAATCGACACCGGCCTGCTCGACACCACCTAGAAGCGGGGACAGTCCCCGGTTGTGGCGGGTGCGTGAGTTGTGACGATCTTGTGACACGGGGTCTGCTGGGTCCCCGGCCGTAGTTTTCCGGTGGCCGATTCCGCGCCGGCACCGATGCGCCGGAGGGTCGGGGTCATCCATCCTCCGCCTACGTCCGACCGCAACGCCCAGGAGGTATCCCGATGACCGACAAGATCTCAGTGGTGGCGCAGATCCGTCCCGGAAAGCGCGCGCAGCTCGAGCACCTGCTCGAGCAGGGGCCGCCGTTCGATCTCGAGGCCGAGGGCTTCGAGCGTCACGAGGTGTTCCTGGGCGACACTGATGTCGTCTTCATCTTCACGGGCCCGGGTGCCGTCGGCCAGCTCGAGCGAATGGCCGCATCGCGCGCCCTGTTCTCGCTCGTGCTCAAGATGACCGGCCTCGTGTCCGCCCCGCGGATGCTGAACCAGACATTCGAGTGGCACCGCACCGAAAAGGCCGCCACCGTCTCCTAGCGGGGTTCGGCAGGAAGCCCGCCGGCCGCCACGCGCACCTGGGCGTTGCGGTCGCGAACCGTGACGTCGAACCCGAGCTCCTCGGGTGCGTGCAGGGCGAGCAGGTTGCGGTCGGTGCCCTCGGCGCGGCTCGGCCGCAGGAGCGAGACGAAGATCATCGTCGAGAACGCCACCGGTACGGTCACCACCGCGGGCTGGGCGAGGAGCACGCCGAGTGTGCTCGAACCGCCCACGCCGGCAAGGTCAAGGGCGATCGCGGTGGTCGCCAGCAAGCCGCCGAGGATCACACCCGCCGCCGCTCCGGGGGCGGTCAGGCGGTTCCACCAGATCCCGAGCAGAAACAGCGGGCAGAACGTGCTCGCCGCCAGGGCGAACGCCCAGCCGACCAGCATGCTGATGTCCAGGTTCTCGGCGCCGAGGGCAAGCGCGATCGGGATCACGATGCCCAGCATGGCCGCGACCCGGAACTGCGACTGGCGCGCTCGCGCCCCGATCACCTGGCGCGGCCGCAGGCGCGGCCAGACGTCGTAGGAGAGCGTGCCGGCGATCGAGACCAGAAGCCCCGAGGAGGTCGACATGAAGGCGGCGAACGCCCCGGCCGCGACCATGCCTCCCAGCACCTCGCCGGGCAGGCCCGGCCACACCGCCTGCGGCACCGACAGCACCACCGTGTCCGTCTGGCCGGTCACGTACAGGCCCGGCGTGTAGGCCCGACCGAGCAGTCCGTAGATCCCGGGGAAGAGGTAGAACACGCCCAGCAGCGAGAGGACGCTGACGGTTGTGCGCCGGGCCGCCGGGCCGTCGGGGTTGGTGTAGAAGCGCACCAGGATGTGGGGCAGGCCCATGGTGCCGAGGAACGTGGCTATGAGGAGCGAGTAGAGGTAGAGCGGCGATGAGACGCCGTGCGCCGTCACCGGCTGCGCCCACCGGGCTCCCCGCTGCGGTGTGACGCCGGCTCCGGCGGGCAGCACGACCCCGGCGCCGAACCGCACCTTCCCGGCCGGGAGCGTCCGCCGGGCGCGGGCCGCCACCACGTGCCGGCCGGAGGCATCGGTGTACGTCGAGGCCGCCGGAAACGTGACGGGAGTCGGCTTGGTCAGCGTCAACACGACGCCGCTTGCCGGAGCACGCGGGTAGGAGTGCCCGAAAATCGCCGGGCCCGTGGGGAACCCGCCCAGGTGGATCACAAGCAGCACGGCCGGCACGGCGATCGCGGTCAGCTTGACCCAGAACTGAAACGCCTGCACGTAGGTGATGCCGCGCATCCCCCCGAGCGCCACGCCGAGGGGCACGATCGCGCCGACCACGGCGACGCCCACCCAGTAGGGCAGGTTGGTCAGCTCGTCGAGCGCGATCCCGGCGCCCTTGAGCTGGGGGACGAGGTACACGCCCGTGATCAGGAGCACCACGGCCGACGACAGCAGTCGCATCGCCGGGCTGCCGAGCCTGGCCTCCGCGAAGTCGGCGATGGTGTAGGAGCCGTAGCGGCGCAACGGCGCGGCCACGAACAGGAGCAGGGCGAGGTAGCCGGCCGCGAACCCGACCGCCTGCCAGAGCGCGCTTGCCCCCAGCTTGAGCGTGAGTCCGGCGATACCGAGGAAGCTCGCCGCCGACAGGTACTCGCCCGAGATCGCGCCGGCGTTCCACCACGTCGAGACCGATCGCGATGCCACGAACAGATCCGAGGTGGTGCGTGCCACCCGCACCCCGGACACGCTCAGCCAGACGGCGACCACGACGACGGCCGCGACCATCGCCAGTGCGATCACTCGCCGCGCACCAGTGTCCGGAAGGAGTCGTCGAGCGCGTCGGCGCGGCGGCGATAGAGCCAGCCGATGACGACAAAGAGCGGGAAGGGCGGGATGGCCACCATCAGGTCGGCGACCGGGATCCCGGCGATGGTGATGTGCTGCAGGCGCCCGACCAGGAGCAGCGCCAGGGGCAGCGAGCCCAGGAGGCCGCCGAACGCGACCAGCGCGACCAGCGACAGGGTCAGCTGGGCCCGGACGAGACGGCGCAGGTAGACGCCGCCGTGCGCGGTCGCGTCGGCCAGCTCGTCGCTGGGCGTCCGCAGCGGCGGCCGCTCCTCGCTCACACGCGCAGCCTTCGCAGGAGGTCGGGCAGGTTGCGCCGTGCCACCGGCACCTCGCTGCCGTCGGAGAGCACCAGCGCCGCCGTGCCGTTCAGGTGCGGCCGCACCTCGACCGCCCTGCGCAGGTTCACGATGTAGCGCCGGTGCACGCGCACGAATGCGTGCGGGCTCCAGCGCGCGGCCAGGTCGCCGAGGCTGCCGCGCAGGAGGTAGCGGCCGCCCCCGTCGCTGAAGATGCGCACGAAGTCGCCCTGCGCCTCCACGTAGAGGATCGTCGAGCGCGGCAGGAGCCGGGTGCCCCCTCCGCGCAGGTTCGACACCGGCACCAGGCCGGCATCGCCCGTGGTCTCGCCCAGGCCGCCCTCGACCTCGCCCGGGTCGCGCCGGTCAGTCTCGGCAGCGACCCGGCGGATGGCCTCCTCGATGCGCTGGCGGCTGACCGGCTTGACCAGATAGTCGAGCACGCGCAGCTCGAACGCCTCGACGGCTGCCGTCTCGTACGCGCTCACGAACACCACGGCGGGCGGGTCGCCGAAGCGGCGCACGAGGCCCGCGAGCTCCAGCCCGTCGACCCCCGGCATGCGCACGTCCAGGAAGACCCCGTGGTAGCGGCGCCGGGCGAGCTTTCCCAGCGCGTCCTCGCCGCTGGCCGACGCGTCCACGTGGGCGACGATGGGCGAGGCCCGCAGCATCCGGGCAAGGTCGTGGAGCGCCGGCACCTCGTCGTCGACGGCGAGCAGGCACAGGCCCTCGCTCATGCCACCCGCACCCCCGCCCGGCCCTTGGGCAGCGTCATCACCACGCAGGTGCCGTGACCGGGCTGCGACTCGATCTCGAGCCCGTACTCCTCGCCGAACGCGGTGCGCAGGCGGCGGTCGACGTTGGCGAGCCCGATGCCAGAGGCGCCGCCGGCAAGGGCGGCGGTGATCCGCTCGGGCGGCATTCCGGCCCCGTCGTCGATCACCCGCAGCTCCACCTCGCGGTCGTAGTCGGCGGCGATGATCTGCACCCTGCCACCGATACCCATCTCGAGCCCGTGCCGAATCGCGTTCTCGACGAGCGGCTGTACCGAGAGCGCCGGGACGACCGTGTGCAGCACCTCCGGGGCGACCTGCACCCGCACCTCCAGGCGGTCGCCGAAGCGCGCCTGCTCGAGCCGCAGGTACTTCTCGACGTAGCGCAACTCGTCGGCCAGGGTCACGTACGGGCGCTCCCGGGCGAACGCATACCGGATGAACTCCGAGAACTCGGTCAGAAGCTCACGCGCCTCGTCGGGGCTCGTGTGGATCGAGTTCGCGACGGCCGTGAGGGCGTTGTAGACGAAGTGGGGCGAGATCTGGGCCCGCAGCGCCCGCAGTTCCGCCCGCGCGAGCAGTTCCCCCTGAGTCTCGAGCGCTGCCAGCGCGATCTGGGCCCCGATCAGGCTGGCCGCCTCCTGCACGACGCGCATGTCCTCCGGCCGGATCCGGCCGGGGCTCGTATAGAACGCGCACAGGCTCCCGACCCGCCGGTTCTGCAGCGTCAGCGGCACGACGACCGCTCCCCGCAGTGGGCAGCCGGGCCGGCCGCAGTCGAGCCGGGGCTCGACGTGGACACGGTCCGACTGCCCGCCGGCATGGAGCGTGGCGATCTCGTCGCCGGCCGCGTGGAACCTCGCGCCCTCGCCCACGAACGCGAGCACGCTGCGTTCGTCGGCCAGCGCGATCGCGGCAGCCTGGGTGAGCTCCAGCAGGTGCGGAGCCGCCCGTGCGGCGCTCTCGGCCGTGAGCCCGCGGCGCAGATCGGGCAGCGTGGCGGTGGCGGCGTGGAGGGCGGCCTGCATCGCGTGGCCCTCGGGGCTCAGCACTCGCTCGGGCATTCGCAGCAGCCGGATGGCCGCAACGCATGACGCTGCGACTCCGAGGCCGACGACGAATCCGAGAAGCACATCCACGGCGGCGCAAACCCTCCTTGGCGAAACAGCATAACCCTCCGCCGGGCGGCGACCGTTCGGCGTACCGGAACCGCCGTTCGGCGTGTCCGCACACCCGTCCATCGACGTCCGCTAGCGGACGAGCGGCGGCCGCCGTAGCGTCACGTGCCGATCTGCACATCGACGAAGGAGGGGAAGATGTCGGTAGAGACTCCCGTGCGGTCTGACGCCATCAAGATCGGCGATCCCGGGCCGCTCGGCCTGGCGGCATTCGCGCTGACCACGTTCGTGCTCAGCATGTTCAACGCCCACATCGTCAGGGTGTCGGCCGAGCCGATCGTGTTCGGCCTCGCACTTGCCTACGGCGGGATCGCCCAGATGCTTGCCGGAATGTGGGAGTTCCGCACCGGCAACACGTTCGGCGCGGTCGCCTTCACGTCCTTCGGGGCGTTCTGGATCTCGTTCTGGGCGTTCGTCCAGTTCTACGCCGCCGACGTGCCCCCCACGGCTGCCGGGCATGCCGTCGGGCTCTTCCTGATCTCGTGGGGCATCTTCACCACCTACATGCTGGTCGCCTCGTTGCGCACGACTGTGGCCGTCATGGTCGTGTTCCTGCTGCTGGCGATCACCTTCTTCCTGCTCGGGGCCGGAAACGCCCGCGGCAGCGAGAACCTGATCAAGGCCGGCGGCTACTTCGGTTTGGCCACCGCGATCGCCGCCTGGTATGCGTCCTTCGCGGCGGTCACCAACTCCACCTTCGGCCGCGTCGTCCTTCCGGTCATGCCGCTCAAGCGCTAGTACTTGAGCGGCGTTTATGTCACTCTGGTTCCGCCCCGCCCGTTTCCGGGTGGGGCGGACCACCGATCTGCGGAGGAACACCATGGCGGATGTCGCCCCACCCCTGACCGGGCAGGATCTCGAGCACGAGCTGGAGCGCCTGCTCCAGATCGAGCGATTCGACCCCCCCGAGGAGTTCACGAAGCACGCGCTCCTGTCCGACCCGGCGGTGTATGAGCGGGCCGCTCGCGACCCCGAGGGCTGGTGGGCCGAGCAGGCCGCAACGCTTGACTGGGCCGAGCCCTGGACGCAGGTGCTCGACTGGTCGAACCCGCCGTTTGCGAAATGGTTCCTGGGCGGGAAGCTGAACGCCTCACACAACTGCCTCGACCGGCACGTTGCGGCCGGGCTCGGCGATCGCGTGGCCTACCACTGGCACGGCGAGGAGGGCGAGCAGCGCTCGATCACCTACGCCGACCTTCTGGCCGACGTCCAGCGGCTCGCCAACGCGCTCAAGGCGCGCGGCATCGGCCCCGGCGACGTCGTGGGCATCTACCTGCCGATGATCCCCCAGGTTGTCGTCGCGATGCTGGCGTGCGCCCGCATCGGCGCTCCGCACAACGTGGTCTTCGGCGGCTTCTCGCCCGAGGCCGTGCGGGAGCGGATGGAGTTTTCCGAGGCCAGGGCGCTCATCACCGTCGACGCCGCCCGCCGCAAGGGCGTGACCGCGCCCATCAAGCCGGCCGTGGACGCCGTGATCGGGGGCCTGGCAAACCTCGAGACGGTGGTCGTGGTGCGCCACGCGGGCGAACCGGTGCCGATGCAGGACGGGCGCGACATCTGGTACGACGAGGCGATGGCCGCGGCCGATCCCGTCTGCCCGGCCGAGCCGTTCGACGCCGAGCACCCGCTGTATGTGCTCTACACCTCCGGATCCACCGCCAAGCCGAAGGGCATCCTGCACACCACCGGGGGGTACATGACGGGCGTCTCGTGCACGCATAGGTACATCTTCGACCTCAAGCCCGAGCACGACGTCTACTGGTGTGCCGCCGACGTGGGCTGGGTCACCGGCCACTCCTACATCGTGTACGGGCCGCTCGCGAACGCGGCGACCAGCGTGATGTACGAGGGCGCGCCGGACTACCCGGGGCAGGACGTGTGGTGGGACATCGTCGAGCGCTACGGCGTCACCATCATGTACACGGCGCCCACCGCCATCCGGGCGTGCATGAAGTGGGGTGCCGAGCAGCCGAACAAGCACGATCTGTCGTCGCTGCGGCTGCTGGGCTCGGTGGGTGAGCCGATCAATCCCAAGGCGTGGCTCTGGTACCAGCGCGTCATCGGCGGCGGCCGCTGCCCCGTCGTGGACACGTGGTGGCAGACCGAGACCGGCAACATCATGATCACGCCGCTGCCCGGCATCACCTCCACGAAGCCCGGGTCGGCCACGCGGCCGTTTCCGGGCGTCACCGCCGAGGTCGTCACGGCCGACGGCGAGCCGATGGAGACCGGCACGGGCCTGCTCGTGCTGACACAGCCTTGGCCGGGGATGCTGCGGACGCTCTACAGGGACGACGAGCGCTTCAAGGAGGTGTACTGGTCGCGGTTCGGCGAGCGCACGTATCTGGTCGGCGATGCGGCGCGGAAGGACGAGGACGGCTACATCTGGATCCTGGGGCGCATCGACGACGTGATCAACGTGTCCGCCCACCGGCTCTCGACCGCCGAGGTCGAGTCGGCGATCGTCTCGCACGAGCGCGTGGCCGAGGCGGCGGTCGTCGGCCAGTCCGACGAGCTCACCGGCCAGGCGATCGTGGCCTTCGTCACGCTGGTCGGTGGCGGCGACGGCGACGACGCGCTGCGCGAGGACATCCGCGGGCACGTGGCCGACAGGATCGGCAAGCTCGCGCGGCCCAAGCGGATCATCTGGGCCGACGATCTCCCCAAGACCCGCTCGGGCAAGATCATGCGCCGCCTGCTCCGGGACGTGGCCGACGGCCGTGAGCTGGGCGACGTCACGACCCTGCGCGATCCGGTGGTGATGGCCGAGATCTCGGCCAAGGTGGCGAGCGGGGAGGACGAGACCTGAGCCGAGCCGCCTGAAGGTACTCTCCCCGGCGTGCCCTGCCGTGCCGTCATCTTCGACTTCAACGGCACGCTCTCGGATGACGAACCGATCCTGTACGGGATCTACGCCCGGCTGTTCGCCGAGCACGGCCGGCCGCTGACCGAGGCCGACTACTACACGCACCTGGCGGGGCTGTCGGATCCCGAGATCGTGCATCGCTGGCTCGGCCGCCGCGACGACGCCGAGACCGTGGTGCACGAGCGCGTCAACCGCTACCGCGAGGCGGTGGCGGACGGCTCCACGATTCACCCGGAGGTGCGCCGGGCACTCGCCGGCGCCGCCGCCCGTGTTCCCGTGGCGATCGTCTCGGGAGCCGCGGCGGCCGAGATCCTGCCGGTGGTCACGGCGGCCGGTCTCTCCGGCGTGTTCGAAGCGATCGTCACCTCGGACGACATCGAGCACGGAAAGCCGCACCCGGAGGGCTATCTGGTCGCGCTCGGGCACCTGCGCCGGCGGACGGACGGCCTGCTACCCGGCGAGGTGACGGTGTTCGAGGACACCGAGGCCGGCGTCCTCGCGGCCAAGGCCGCCGGCATGCACTGCATCGCGGTCTCGAGCACCCTTCCGCCCGATCGCCTCGCCGCCGCCGACGAGATCGTCGCCGGGATCGACGAGGCCGTGATGGAGCGCGTGCTCAGTCGATGACGAGCGCGATCTCGTGCGCCGCCGCGAGCGCCATCCGGCCGAGCATCGGCAGCCGCTGGGGCGAAACGCGCTGGCTCGGCCCCCAGATGTTCAGGATCACGGCCGGCCGCGCCCGATGGTCGAGCACCGCGGCCGAGACGCCGTTCGAGAACTCCTCGAACTCGCCCACACAGATGCCATAGCCGTCGCGGCGGACGTCGGCGAGGGACGCGAAGAGTCGCACGCGGTCGGTGACGGTGTGCTGGGAGTAGCGATCGAGTGTCGACGGCAGGAGCGCGTCGCGCTCGTCATCGGGCAGCCAGGCCAGGAACACCTTGCCCGCCGACGTCGCGTGCAGGGGAAGCTGGCGACCGAGCCAGTTCGGAATGGGAATCCCGGCCGGATCGACCTGGTCGACATAGACGAGGGTGAATCTGCGCGCCGCGGCGAGCATGACGCTTTCGCCCGCCGCCTCGGCGACGCGCTGCAGGATCGGGCGTGTGCGCCGGGCGAGCGCGTCGTAGCCGGCAGCCGATGCCACCTGCAGGGCGGTGTAGCCGATCCCGTAGCGCTGGGTCGCCTCGTCGCGCTCGACGAGGCCGTGATGCTCGAGCGTTTGCAGGAGGCGCCAGGCGGTGCTGCGGTTGATCCCGCACTTCTGGGCGAGCTCCCACGCGGTCGGCGGGTGGGAGCTGGCCGAGATCGCCTTGAGCAGCACCACGGCGCGGTCGACCGACTGCACGCGAGACGTCTCACGTGTCCCGACCGAAGCCGCTTGACTGCCAGGATTTGTGGTTCGCATAGTGAACACGGCTCGATGTTGCGTCACCGCCGCCACCGTGACTATACCGACGACGCTTGGCGCTGAGAAGGGGCGGTCCGGGGTCTTGACAAGCAGTTGTGGATAGTTCTAGTATCGCGGCGCTGTTGCACTATCCGAGTCATTCGTTCGTATAGTGAACAGTGCCGAGATCTTGGACGCGCGGTTGACACGCCGCGGGCGACGATGGATCATTCCGGCCGCGCCGTCGGCCGAGCGGGCCGCTCCGCGACTGTCCCAAAGAAGGAGAGAACGATGGTGGACAAGTCCAGCGACCGTCTTTTGGGGTTCGACGGAGGGCTCTCGAGGCGCGAGCTCCTTGTGGGCGCGGGGTCCGTGCTCCTGGCCGGCGGCCTTGCGGCCTGCGGAGGGAGCAGCGGATCGTCGGGCTCGAGCGGCGGGGCGAGCTCCGCCCCGGCCGGCACGCCCAAGCGCGGCGGGAACTTCCGCCTCGGCGTCACCGGCGGCGGCGCGGGCGACATCATTGACGGCCAGACCATCATCACGAAGCCCGACCAGGCTCGGCTCGCGGCCAGCTGGGAGACGCTGAACGTCTACGACAACAACTACAAGTTGCAGCCGGGCGGCGGTCTGGCCGAATCGGTCGTTCAGACCAAGCCGACCGAGTGGACGATCAAGCTGCACAGCGGCATCGAGTTCAACAACGGCAAGACCCTCGGCGCCGACGACGTCATCTACTCGCTGCAGCGGATCCTGAGCGCCAAGGCGGGTCTGTTCGGCGCCGCCGGGCTGGCCTCGATCGACGCCAAGAACCTCAAGAAGGCCGACAACCTCACGGTGATCGTGCCGCTGACCTCGCCCGACTCCACCATCGGCGACGAGCTCGGCCAGTACTACAACGGCATCGTCCCCGTCGGATATGAACGGACGGGCCCGCTCAAGTGGGTCGGCACCGGGCCGTACAAGACGCAGAGCTTCACCCCCGGCCAGCAGAGCACCGCCGTGCGCAACCCCAACTACTGGCGCACGGGCCAGCCGTACTTCGACCAGATCACGATCACCGACTTCTCCGATGCGACCGCACAGGTGAACGCGCTGCTAGGCGGCCAGCTGGATGCCATCACGGACATCCCGTTTGCCCAGATCGGCGTCGCCAAGTCAAACGGCGGCCTGGCAATTCTCGTGTCACAGGGCGGCGGCTGGCTGCCGCTGTGCATGGCCATCGACATGCCGCCCTTCACGGACAACCGCGTCCGCCAGGCGATGCGCCTGATCGTCGACCGGCCCGCGATGCTCGAGCAGGTGCTTTCGGGCTACGGCCGGATCGCCAACGATCTGTTCTCCCCGTTCGACCCGTGCTACGACACGTCCATTCCGCAGCGCGAGCAGGACATCGACAAGGCCAAGTCGCTGCTCAAGGCGGCCGGGATGGCGGGTGCGAGCATCGACCTGCACACGACCAACGGCGCCGGCGGAATGGTCGACTCGGCCAACATCTTCGCGTCGCAGGCCTCGGCTGCCGGGATCACGATCAACGTGCACAACGATCCCAACTACTACGGCACCCAGTACCTGAAGCTGGCGTTCTCGGTCGACTTCTGGGGAACGCGGAACTACCTGCCCCAGGTCGCGAACAGCATGCTCCCGGCGGCGGCCCCGTTCAAGGCGCCGTACAACGAGACACACTGGCCGCCGAAGTCCGGCCCGGGCTCGAACTACATCGACCTGTACAAGCAGGCCCGCGCCGAGGTGGACGAGTCCAAGCGCTGCGACATCGTCCACGAGATGCAAATGCTCGAGTACAACTACGGTGGATACATTATCCCGTTCTTCAACAACCTGGTCGACTCCTACAGCACCAAGGTTTCGGGATTCGTACCGAGCAGGGCAACTCAGAACCTGGACTCGTTCGGCCATGGCTATCGAACCATCTGGTTCAACAGCTAGCGTCCCGGGGCGGCGGCATGGCGGCCTGGGGATCTTCATCCTGCGCCGCCTGCTCATGGGGCTGCTCGTGCTCGCGCTCGTATCGGTGGTCGTCTTCGCCGCCACCCAGGCGCTTCCGGGCGACCCCGCCCGTGCGATCCTCGGCCGTACGGCCACGCCCGCCAGCCTGAAGGCGCTGCGCGAGCAACTGCATCTCGACCAGCCCGTGCTCCAGCAGTACTGGAACTGGGTCACCGGGCTCCTGCACGGCGATCTGGGCACGTCGCTGGCCGCGCGCGAGCCCGTTTCGACCTACCTGCACGATCGGCTGATCAACTCCGCGTTCCTCGTCTTCGTCGCGGGCATCATCTCGATCCCGCTCTCGATCGCGATCGGTGCCTACGCCGCCCTGCGGCGCGACAAGGCCTTCGACGTCACGTCCTCGATCGGGACGCTGCTTCTGGCCGCGCTGCCGGAATTCGTGGTCGGTGTGGCGCTGGTGGTGCTGTTCTCGACCACCGTGTTTCCCCACACGCTGCCGGGAGTGGCGCTGCTCTCGCCCGGAGCCAAGCCCTGGAACCATCTGAACGAGATGGTGTTGCCGATCCTGACGCTGATCATCGCGGTGACTCCGTACGTGGCCCGGATCATGCGCGCCTCCATGATCGAGGTGCTCGAGTCGGACTACGTCGAGATGGCCCGGCTGAAGGGCGTCCCCGAGCGGATCGTGATCCTGCGCCATGCGCTCCCGAACGCGCTCGGGCCGACCTTCCAGGTCATTGCGATCAACCTGGCCTACCTGGCCGGCGGCGTGATCGTGGTCGAGTACGTGTTCAACTACGCCGGGATCGGCGGCGCGCTCCAGAACGCGGTCTCGACGCGTGACCTGCCGGTGGTGCAGGCGCTGGCCATGCTGATCGCGGCCCTGTACGTGGTGCTGAACATGATGGCGGACATCGCCACGATCCTGGTCACGCCCAGGCTGCGGACGCGGCTATGACGGTCGCCGCCGTCGCGCCCGAGCCCACGACGGTCTCGGTCCGCGCGCCGTCCGGAGCGCTCTTCCGCAGCGCGATGCGGCTGTGGCGGACACGGATCGGGCTGATGCTCGTGCTCCTGCTGGTGTTCATCGCCGCGATCGGCCCCTACTTCGCGCCCCACAGCCCAACGGCCTTCGTCGGGGTCGCCCCGAACTCGCCCCCGTCCAGCAAGGCGCTCTTCGGCACCGACCACATCGGCCAGGACGTGTGGAGCCGGTTCCTCTGGGGCGGGCGTGAGATCCTGGTCATGGCGGCGCTTGCGACCGCCCTCGGGCTGGTCACGGGGACCGCGGTCGGCCTGACCGCCGCGTACTCCCGGGGCTCGATCGACGACACGCTGATGCGCGCGATGGACGTCATCCTCGCCTTTCCCCAGATCATGCTGGCTCTGGTGGTTATCGCCACGGTGGGCCCGGAAGCCTGGCTGATGGTGCTCGCCGTGGGGTTGACCACCATGCCGCGCGTCGCCCGCGTCACCCGCGGCGCCGCCCAACCCGTGGTGGAGCGCGACTTCGTGGCCGCGGCGGAGGCGCTCGGCCTCCCCCGCGCCCGCATCCTCCTGCGCGAGGTGCTCCCCAACATCATGAGCCCGCTCCTGGTCGAGGCGAACTTGCGCCTGACCTATGCCATCGGCCTGATCGCGTCGCTCGCCTTCCTGGGCTTCACGCCCAACCCAAACGGCGCCGACTGGGGGCTGATGATCCAGGAGAACCAGATCGCCCTCGGCACCAGCCAGCCGTGGGGCGTGGTGCTGCCGATGATCGCAATCGCGCTCCTGACCGTGGGAACGGGGCTCGTCGGTGACGGGTTCGCGCGTGCCGCCGCCGGTATCGACAGATCGCGGGGCGGCGAATGAGCGCGGTCGAGCCGGCGGTCATCGTCGAGGGCCTGGAGGTCATCGTCGAGGGCACGGGCAACGACATCGTCGCCGACATCTCGTTCACGATCGCACCGGGCGAGGTGCTCGGCCTCGTGGGCGAGTCCGGCTCGGGCAAGACGACCGCGGCGCTGGCGCTGCTCGGGCACACCCGGCGCGGGGCCGAGATCGCGGGCGGATCGGTTCGGATCGGCGACGCCGACGTCCTGAAGCTCGGTCCGAACGACCGCCGCCGGCTGCGCGGTCGGGTGATCTCCTACGTCCCGCAGGATCCGGCCGCCGCCCTCAATCCCGCGCTGCGGATCGGCACCCAGCTGATCGAGGCGCTCGAGGTGCACAACATGGGCACCTCCAAGGAGCGGAAGGAGCGCGTGGCCGAGATGATGCGCGAGGTCGCGCTGCCCGACGATCCGGCCTACCTGCGCCGGTATCCGCACGAGCTCTCCGGCGGCCAGCAGCAGCGCGTGGGCCTGGCGATGGCGTTTGCCTGCCGGCCGCGCGTGATCGTGCTGGACGAGCCCACCACGGGCCTCGACGTGACCACGCAGGCCCACGTGCTGGACACGATCCGCGATCTGGCCGCCGCCCACCAGGCCGCGGCTCTCTACGTGAGCCACGATCTCGCGGTCGTGGGCACGCTCGCCACCCGGGTGGCGGTCATGTACGCCGGCCGGATCGTCGAGCTGAGCCCGGCTGAAGACCTCTTCCGAACCGCCGCCCACCCCTACACCCGCCGGCTGGTGGCCGCCGTGCCGCATCTGGAGGGCAGTCGCGCCCTGGTCGGGATCCCGGGGCGGGCGCCGTCGCCGGGGCAGAGGCCCGGGGGCTGCTCGTTCGCACCCCGCTGCAGCATGGTCGAGGAGCGCTGCCAGGCGGAGATGCCGGAGCTGCGGCTCGTGGCTCCCACCCACAGCGTCCGCTGCATTCACGCCGAGACCGTGCGGTCGCAAACCGCCATGCTGAGCGGGATCGCCGAGGATCTGGCCGATCTCGAGGTCACCGACCCGGTGCTCTCGCTCGTCAACGTCTCGGCCGGCTATCTGGGCGTCACGGTCGTGCACGACATCAACCTTGCAGTGGCGCCGAAGGAGTGCCTTGCCCTGGTGGGCGAGTCGGGCTCGGGCAAGACGACGCTCGCGCGCTCGATCGCCGGCCTGCACCGTGAGCGCAGCGGCGAGATCCTCCTGCGCGGGCAGCCGCTTGCGCCCACCGCCCGGGCGCGGCCGCGGGACACCAGGCGGTCGATCCAGTACGTGTTCCAGAACCCGTACGGCTCGCTCAACCCGCGCCGCACGATCGGCCAGATCATCCGCCAGCCGCTGGAGCTGTTTGGCGCGGGCGACACCAAGGAAGTCGACCGCCGCGTCGCCGAGATGCTCGACCGCGTGTCCCTGAACGCCTCCTACGGCCGTCAGTACCCCGATCAGCTCTCCGGTGGCGAGCGCCAGCGGGTCGCGATCGCCCGCGCGCTCGTCTGCAACCCGGACGTGCTCGTGTGTGACGAGGTCACATCGGCCCTGGATGTGAGCGTTCAGGCGGCGATCGTCGACCTGCTGGGCGAGCTGCAGCGCGAGCTGGGCCTGGCGATGCTGTTCGTCACCCACAACCTGCCTCTGGTGCGGTCGATCGCCCGGCGGGTGGCCGTGATGAGCGAGGGCCGGATCGTCGAGCTGGGCCACGTCGACACGGTGCTCCACGGCCCCGAGGACGAGTACACCCAGCGGTTGCTCGCCAACACGCCGTCGCTCGAGTCCGCGCCGGCGTGATCGCGGCCGGGCCGGAGCCCGGCGGCACCGTCGCGCCGGGGTACGAGGGCGTCCGGGCGGCGTTCGCCGATGCCGTGGACGGGCCGGGTGCGCTCGCCGCCGTCGTCAACGGCGCGCTGGTGGTCGATCTGTGGACGGGTATGGGCTGGGACGGCGACACCGCGACCCTGCTCTACTCGGGCACAAAGGGCGTGGCTGCGACCGTCATGCTGATGCTGGTGGAGCAGGGCGCGCTCGAGCCGGACGCCCCGGTTGGCCGGTACTGGCCCGAATTCGCCGCCGCCGGCAAGGCCGCGGTCACGGTGACCGACCTGCTGGCCCACGGCGCGGGCCTGCCGGCGGTGGAGCGCCCCTTGGCGCGATCCGACCTGCACCGGCCGCGCCAGATCGCCGCTTCGCTGGCCGCCCAGGCGCCGGTGCTGCCTCCGGGAGCGGTGACCTACCACGCGGTCACCTGGGGCTGGCTGGCGGGTGAGCTCGCCGTGCGGGCGACGGGACGCAGCCTTGGCGCCCTGGTGCGCGAGCAGCTGGCCGATCCGCTCTCGCTCGACCTCGGAATCGGCGTGTCTCCGCGCGGGGGGCTCGCGGAGCGGCTCGTGCGGCCCGTTCCCTCCGCGGGTTACAGCCTGTCCGCGTTTGAGGCCGACGATCCCGATCCCCGCCTCATCGGGGTGTACCGAAACCCGCTCGTGGCCATGGATTCGTGGTGTGATCCCGATCTGCTCGAGGTCGAGGTCCCTGCGGTCAACGGCATCGGCACCGCCCGAGCGATGGCGCGGCTCTACGGCGCGATTGTGAGCGGCCGTCTCCTGCGGCCGCAAACGGCTGCCCGCGCCCATGAGCCGGCCCGGGTGGGCGTCGATGCGCTCACCGGCCGGCCGCTGCGGTTTGGCCCGACGGGATACGAGCTGGCAGGGACGCCGAGCGTGCTCGGCCCTGCCGCCGACGCGTTCGGGCACACCGGCGCGGGCGGCGGCTCGCACGGCGCCTGGCCGTCGCTTCGCACCGGTTTCTCGTTCCTGACATCCGATCTGCGCTCGCAGAGCTCCGACCGGCGCGCCGCGGTGGTTCTGGACGCCCTGCATGCCCGGGTGGCCCGGGCGTGAGCGACGGCCGGCCCAATCTCGTGGTGATCATGGCCGACCAGCTCGCGGCCTCGTTTCTGCCCTGTTACGGGCATCCGGTGGTGCGGGCCCCGAATCTCGACCGGCTCGCCAGGGCGGGCACGGTGTTCGAGAGCGCCTACTGCGCATCGCCGCTGTGCGCGCCGTCGCGGTTTGCGATGCTGGCGGGGCGGCGAGCCTCGGCCATCGATGCGTTCGACAACGCGGCCGAGCTCCCCGCGGCGACGCCCACGATCGTCCATCTGCTGCGCGCAAACGGCTACCACACGGCCCTTGCGGGCAAGATGCACTTCGTCGGGCCCGATCAGCTGCACGGCTTCGAGGAGCGGCTGACGACCGACGTCTACCCGGCCGGCTTCGACTGGACGCCCGACTGGCGGCTGCCGTCCGAGACCCGCCTGTCGTGGTACCACAACATGTCCGGCGTGCTGGGCGCGGGTGTGCACGAGGGCGCGATGCAGACCGCGTACGACGACGAGGTGTGTTTCCGGGCCGTGGAGCGCATTCGCGAGCTGGCGCAGCGGCCCGACCGGCAGCCGTTTCTGCTCGTCGTGTCCTTCACGAACCCGCACGATCCCTGGGAGGTGCGCGCTCGCCACTGGGACATGTACCGCGACGACGAGATCGATCCGCCCGCGGTGGCGGCGATTCCGCGTTCCCAGGCCGATCCGTCACAGCCTGCGCCTGCGCGATATGTGCGGGCTCGACCAGCGGCCGCTGGAGCCGGCCGAGGTCGTGCGGGGCCGGCACGGCTACTACGCCGCGCTGAGCTACATGGACGAGCGCGTCGGCGAGGTGCTGGACGCGCTACAGAACACGGGTCTGGATGCCGAGACGGTGGTCGCGTTCACGGCCGACCACGGCGAGATGGGCGGTGAGCGGGGGCTGTGGTTCAAAATGTCGTTCTTCGAGGGCTCCGCGCGGGTCCCGCTGGTGGTGCGCGGCCCCGGCATCGCTGCTGGACGGGTCGATGCGCCGGTCTCGCACCTCGATGTGGCGCCCACGCTGGCCGAATTGGCCCGAACATCGCTTGGAGAGGCGGAATTCGAGGGCCAAAGCCTCGTTTCCGCGCTGCAACGGTGATGGCGCGGGAGCAGGAGCCAGGACGGTCGTCTCCGAGTACCTGGCCGAGGGCGTCACCGCCCCGGCGGTGATGCTCCGGCGCGGCCGGCACAAGTACATCCACTGCCCGGGCGATCCGGATCAGCTCTACGACCTCCAGGCCGATCCCCGAGAATTGGTGAACCTGGCCCCCGATCCGGCCCACGCCGACGCCTGTGCTGGGTTCAGGGCCGAGTCGGACGCACATTGGGATCTCGTTGAGCTCAAACAGCGGGTGCTCGCGAGCCAGGCCCGCAGGCGGGTGGTTGCGGCCGCTCTGGCAACCGGCTCCCACACCCCCTGGGACCACCAGCCGTACACCGACGCCTCCCGGCAGTACGTCCGCGGCGAAGCCGCCTGGCATCCCCGTCCAGGCGCGCCGCTCGTGCCCGGAGCCCTCCCCGCGGAGGGCGACTCGGAGCCCTCGGCGTGACTCCCGCGGGCGGCCTCGGCGAGCTTTCCTGCGCTTCGTGCCGCGTGCTATATACGCTCTAGCTCTGAGGGCCGCTCGCTCCCCAAAAAGGGGGATGCGATATCGGCGCGAATGCCGATACAGTGCTGCGAGTTATGAGGGAGGGGTCAGCACCAAATGCGGCGGGGAGAACCTAGAAAGCTAGCTCCGTTGACGCGAAGTCGGGGAATGATCGCGGCGAGCTTGCTCGTCGTCGCCGTAACGGCGACCTACGCCAGCCTGGCGATGCTGTCCCTGTCCGTGTCAGCGCCAGGCCTCCTTTTGAGGACGGCCGGCAGCGTCGCGAGCGAGGTTGGGCACGTCGGTTGGCACAACCCCGATGTCGCCGGCCTTGGCGTCAAGGTTCTCAATCACACCGTGAGCCACGACCTCGGGAGCGGTGTCGTCTCGTACACACCGATCGCGTTCGGAACCACGCTTGGCCCTGGGTATGCCGCGGTCAGCCTCAAGAACAACTCTGCGAAGTTCCTCCCGCTCCGGGTGGGAGTGGTTGGAGATCAGACTCTTGGTGTGAGCGCAACGTTCGTCAAGACGGGCGAACGCGACCATGGTTGTTCCGCCGCACACGGCCGAGCCGGTCTCGCTTGTCACGAATCCGTTGTACGCCGGCGAGATCTCGGCACAGCTGGAGATCTCGGTTCCGAACTCTCAGGTGACTCCCACCTACGTCGCGATCACCGGCTCTCAGGCGCCCGAGGCGCCCGGCGCCGTCACCGCCACTCCGGCCGCCAATGGGGCGGTCGACCTGTCGTGGGCCCCGTCGCCCTCGACGGGCGTCGCCGGGTACATCGTCGAGAGCAGCACCGGCTGGCTCCCCCTTCACGCAGGTCGGCGGACTCACGCCGGGCACCACCGCGGTCGAGCAGACCGGGACGAACGACACGACGTTCTCCTACGAGGTGCGTCGCGGTCGCCGACGGTGTCTCGCCGCAGCTGACCGGCGCCGCGGCGTGGCGCGGCCGGTCGACGACCGATAGCCAGGCGCCGACGCCAGCCGCACGTCGGTTGTCGGCCTCCCCCGGCATCGATACATCAATATCCAGCAACGTCTCGCTCGGTTCCGTGACCGTCGGCCTTCCGCCCAGTTCGCTGCCGAGCGACACGATCACCGTCGATCGCTCACGGCAGCGGTGGCGGAACACGGTCACCGGGCAGACCTACGCCGGTGGCTCGGGAGCGTGACGGCTCAACCTCGAACGCGACCACACTCGCGGACGGGATCGTGACCGCGTCGGCCACGGCTGCGGACACCCTCGGCAATACGAGCGCGCGACGGTCGACCCGTCTAGCGAGCAAATCACCAAGGACACCGTCCCGCCGGATGCGCCAGAGGCGGTGCAGTCGCCCGAGACGATCACGTCCGTGGACCATGAGGCGAGTTCCCGTCACGGTCGGCACTGACGCGTTCGGACGCCGGCGACACCCTTGTGGTCTCGTTGGATCGGCGGGTCGCAGACGGCGACGTCTGTCGAGCCTGTCCGATGCCCAGCGGTGGACAGACCACGATTTCTCAACGAGCCGGTCTCCGCGGACGGTCCGACGGGGTCACCGCGACGGTCACGGATCACCGCCGGGAACACGCGCCACGGGGACCAAGCCGGGGGCATCACCAAGGTCAACACGACTGGCCCGACCAGGCCGACGTCTGTTCCAAGTCGACCCCGGCCCGAACAATGCCGCGGATGTCATCAACTCCTCCTCGCAGACCGCCGTCATGATCGATGCGCAGTTCGCTCAGCCGACCGATGCCGGGTCTCCGCCACGCTCACGATTGACCACGGCGCCCCCATCTCCGGCGACGTTCTGTGTAATGGAACCACGGACATTTCGTTCGGCCCGCTCGACCTGTCCGGCCTTCCCGACGGTCACGTCTCGCTCAAGCTGACTCTGACGGACGCGAACGGCAACATCACGATCGCTGGCACGCCGCGCCTGGAAGGAAACGGTCGGCCCGTCGGCACCGAGCAGCGTCGGCGTGCCCGCCGGCCCGAGCAACCCGGCCGGATACGTGAACTCGGCCACCCAGTCGGCGGCCACGATCGTCGCCCAGTTCGACGCCCCGACCGATCCCGCCGATCAGATCAGCCTCTCGGTCGGCGGCGACACCCTCCCGACCCAGTCGGGCGGCAGCGACCAGGCGAGCTGGACTGCCGACCTGAGCGGCCTCCCCGACGGCACTCTGCCCATCACGGGCACGATCACCGACGCATACGGCAACGTGACCGACTTCAGCGGATCGCTGATCAAGGACACGCAGGCGCCGCCGGCTCCGGTTGCAGCAAACGTCGTCGGCCCGCCGCTGAACACGATCACGTCCCAGGATGCCTCGTGCGTCAACGTCGCGGTCGCCTTCAACGTGGCGGTCGACCCGGCCGACAACGTCACCGTGACGCTGTCTGACGGTGATGAACGAGCGTTCAGGGCTCAGCCCAGGCCGGCAGCGGCCTGGTGACGGTCGGCTGCATCGATGCGAGCTCGCTCGCCGCCGGCCCGATCTCGGTGAGCGTCACGGTCACCGATGTGGCCGGCAACAGCACCACGACGGCCGGTACGACCGCAACCAAGCTTCCCCCGTGCGACCACCACGGCGGTGGCGGTGGCGGTGGCGGTGGCGGCGGTACTGGTGGTGGCGGTGGCGGTTCCGACGGATAGCCGCGCCGGCCGCGGCCGGCCCCAGTCCTAAGGGTTGGACGGAGGCCGGGCCGGGCCGCGCCTGCGAGCGGCGAGGGGTGCCGCCCACGGCGCCGCGAGCCGGCCGATCAGCACGGCCAGCAGGGCGAGAATCGCGATCGGGATGACGAATCCGGCGCCGACGATCACGCCGGTCACGACGGCGGTTGCCGAGTCCAGTGCCCGCCGGCCCGCCTTCCAGAGGGCGCTCGCATGCGCCGGCGGAGCCGGCCGCGCGCCCGCCTCGTACACGGCGACCGAGATGGTCGAGAGCGCCGTGCGGTTGCGCAGGTAGATCAGCCGGCCCTGGATCTCCTCCATCTGCAGCTCCACGCCCTGAAGGACGCCCTGGACGCGGATCGTGTCGGACACGCTCTCGGTTCGCTGCATCAGGCGGCGCAGGGCCTGTTCCTGGGAGCGCAGGTTGTCCAGGCGGGCATCCAGGTCGACGAATTGCTGGGTGACGTCCACGCCGACGACGCTTTCGTTCGTCGTCCGGCCGAGCTTGCCGATCGCCTCGCGGGCCTGGGTGAACCGGGCGACGGGGATGCGCAGCACCAGCTGACCCTCGTGCACGCGTGTCCCTGAGGACGATTGCCGGCTCACGAACCCGCCGAAGCGAGCCGCGATCTGGCCGGCCGCGTTCATCGCGCTCGTGAACTGTCCGTGCCGGACGCGGAGGTCGAGCGTGGCCGTTTCGATCACCGCCGAGCGGATCGGCGGCAGGCTGCTCGACTGAAGCGACACATCCGCACCCGAGCCCGAGAACGCCGAGCCCGAGGAACCGGTGCCCGCCGGTGCGGCCGACGCCGAGGGCGCGATCGCCAGTCCGCGGTCAATGCCCGCACTCGCTTTGGCCCCTTGCGCGTGAGCCGCGCCCAGGACAACCGTCGGTGAGGACTGCGAACTCGAACCCGAGCCCCCGGCGCAGCCCGCCACGGCTCCGACGAGCCCCGAAAGCACCACAATCGCCGCCGCCACCCATGCCGCCCGTCGCATCGCGCTCATCGCTCAGCCTCCGAAGTAGACGAAGGATCAGACCGGCTGCAGGCCGCGCCGGTTCCCGGACGGGCGAAATTCGGCCCGGCAGGGGACGGCGGGGGGCGGAGCCGACTCGATCGCGCGCCGCAGGGCGGCGCGGTCGGGGCCGCAGATGAAGAGCCATTCGGTGTTGCGCAGGTGCGACACCTGCCCGACGCGCTCGCCGGCAGGGTTGTGGATCCCGATCTGGGCGCCCACATACCGCTTGAAATCGACGGCCAGCGCGGCCACGAAGCCGCGTTCGCCGCAGCTTCTCGGCCACCGCGGCAGGGTCGTGGAAGCCCTCGTCCGACACCGAGACCACCACCCACGGGGTGGCCAGCCGCTCGAGCAGGCCGGAGAGCGCCGGCCATGCCTCGCGGCGGGAGTTGTAGGCGCTCTTGCGGGTGCGGCAATCGGCCCGTTTGCAGGCAATTCCGTAGTGCTCGGGCCGGTCGCCGCGCGCGAGCGTCTCCCACACGTGGTAGTTGCCGAGGTAGGAGTGCTGGTTGTAGGGCGGATCCACATACGCCAGGTCGATCCCGTCGAGCTCCGCCGAAAGCAGGTTGGCGTCGCCGCAGCCGACCGCGCCGGGCGGGCCCTCGACCGGCTCCGGCTCGCGGAGCTCGAGCGCATTTGCCGCCCGGGGCGCCCACCGCTTGAGGTAGGCCATCTGCACGCCGCAGGTCGAGTCGACCCGGTCAGCCGCCTCGATCAGGCTCGTGAGCAGCAGGCCGCGCTCGACCGGCCCGAGCGCGAGCCGGTCGATGCCGGCGCGGACGGCGTCGATGCGCATGCCGTTCTCGGGACGGAAGTAGCGCGACCGGCGGCAGAACGTCTCGGTGACATACCCGTCAACCGGCGGCAGCGTCGCCAGATCGGCCAGAAGGACGCGCAGGCGGGCAGCGGTCGATGTCGGGGCCGGCGGCGATATACGCCTCGCCGAACGCCTGCGAGAAGGCGGCGGTGTCGTTCGACGTCACCCGCAGGCCGCGCCGGCGCAGCTCCTGGCCCACCCGGGTCGTGCCGGCGAACAGGTCGGCCGCCGAGTCGCACGCCGAGCGCCGCGGCCACCGCGCCGATCACCGGCACGAGCGTGCGCTTCGACCCCAGGTACTTGATCACCGACCGAGGGTAGCCGTGGCCCCGGCCGTCCCCGGGTCAGGGAGCCGGGCTGGCGCCCGACGGGCTGGTCTGGCTCGGCGTCGACTTCGCGAGGAGCTTGAACTCGAGGATCTGCTGGCGCAGCTGCGAGCGGTCGGCCTTGGTCAGGTTCGGCTGCAGCGTCAGGTAGGCCTGCAGCGCCTTGGCGACCGTCGCGTAGCTCTGGGTGGCGTACGCGTCGCGAGCCAGGAGTATCTGGTAGGTCGGGTTCCTGGGCGCGATCTTGACCGTCTTCTGCCGGAGTGCCATCGCCTCGGCGTAGTCGGTGATCGCGCTCGTCTCGTAGGTCGACCCCAACGTCGTTGAGGGCTGGGCGAGCGTGGTCAGAAGCGGGTTCGTGAGGGCCGGGGCGAGCTTCAGCGAATGGAGGGCGGTCGCCGTGTTCACCTGGGTGTAGGAGGCCGCGGCGGCCTGGTAGGCCTGCGCCTTCGCGGCGGCCGATGCGCCCTGCTTCTCCATGAGCGATGCGGTCGCCGAAAGCGCTCCCGCATCCTTGGGCTTGAGCGCCACGTAGGTCTGGTAGGCCGTGATCGCGGGCGCGGTCTGGTTGGCGGCCTCGTAGGCCCGCGCCAGCGCGAGCCAGGCGCCCGCGTCCTTGGGATGCGCGTGCACCTTGGAGTTGAGGCTCGAGATCGAGGTGCCGGCCGAGCTGCTCGACGAGAACAGGTTGCCGAGGTCGATGCTGTTCGCGCCCTGTCCGACGCCCAGCGCGACGAATCCCAGGCCGAACATGACGCCGAGGAATATGAAGATCGGCTTTTGGGTGCGGCGAATACGTTCGAACAGCATGAGTCAGCCTCGCGGTGCCTGGATCATCTTTGCGCGTGCGGCGGAAACATCGGGCCCTACCGATTCGCCACGTCTGTAGCGTATCTCGCCGGCCACGATTGTCTGTACCACCCGCTCGGGCGACCCGCCGTAGACCGTTGCCGTGACCGGGTCGTCCCAGGGCAGGAACGGCGATCCGGCCAGGTCGAGGACGATGACGTCGGCGGCCTTCCCCGGCGTCAGCGAGCCGATCTCGCCGGCGAGGCCGATCGCCGCCGCGGCACGCACGGTGGCCAGTTCGAGCGCCGTCTCCGCCGAGAGCGCGTCGGCCCGGCGCGTGCGCGCCCGGGCCAGCATGACCGCCGTGCGCATCTCGGCCCACATGTCGAAGTCCAGTGCCGATGAGGGCGAGTCGGTGCCCAGGCCGACCCGGACCCCGGCCGCGAGCATGTCGGTCAGCGGCGCGATGCCGCAGCCGAGCAGCGCGTTTGAGCGCGGGCAGTGCGCGACCGGGACGTCCAGCCGCGCCAGCAGGGCGATGTCGGCGGCGTTCACGAGCACCCCGTGAACGGCGACCGTGTCGCGCCCCAGCACGCCGGCGAACGCCTCCAGGTGCTCGGTCTCGCGGTCCGACTCGAGCAGGTGGGTGGCCACCGGGAGCCCGCGCCGGCGGGCGATCCCGACCAGCATGGCGTAATCGGCGTGGGTGACCGTGAAGGGTGCGTGGGGCGAGACGCCCGCGGTGACGAGCTCGGACACGGGCAGGGCGTCCAGCGCGGACTCGATGCGCTGCTCGAGCCCCTCCCAGACGCTGAACCCCTCGAGGTACACGATTGCGCGCAGCCCGGCCTCGCCGGCCGCCTGGGCGACGGTGCCCGCGTAGCAGCAGTCGGCCACCGTGGTCACACCGCCGGCCAGGCAGGCGGCCGCTCCCGCGCGCGACTGTGCCAGGAGATCGTCCAGCTCCTGCGTGTCCTTGCGGCGGATGTGGTCCTCGATCCAGGGCCGGAACGGCATGCCGTCGCCGAAGCCGGCCATCGCCGTGTATTCGAGGTGGGTGTGGGCGTTCACGAGCCCCGGCAGGATCACGGAGTCGGCATGGCGGGCATCCTCGCCGCCGTCCGCAGGCCCGACGGCCACGATGCGGCCGTCGGCGATCTCGATCGCGCCGTCGGCGATCGGCGGGCCGTCCATCGGGACGACCCAGTCGGCCCGCAGGATCACGCGCTCGGCTCGGAGAGGAAGTCGGTCAGGCCCTGTTTGGGCTCGACGGCCTTCACCAGGAAGTACGAGAGCCAGTACAGCACCAGCATGGGCAGGTACTCGGCCGTCATGGTGATCGGGTCGGTGCCGGGCAGGATGGCGGCGAAGGCGGCCAGGGCGACGACGGCCTCGCGCCAGCGCCTCTTCATGAACGACGAGCGCAGGATGCCGACGCGGCCGAGCGCCATCATCACCACGGGCAGCTCGAACACCAGCCCCATCGCAAGCAGCGTCATCACGATGAAGTGGATGTACTGGTTCGCCTGCGGGAAGTATCTGATGTTCTGGCTGTTGAAGCTGACCAGGAACCGCAACGCCGCCGGGACGACGATGAACCAGCCGAACACCACCCCGATCAGGAAGAGGAAGGGGATCATCAACAGCATCGGCCGGATCGTCTTCAGCGACTCGTCGGAGAATGCGGGGATGATGTACGCGTAGAGCTGGTAGCTCAGGATCGGCGCGCTGATGATGAGGCCCGCGTACACGCAGACGCCGAGCGTGGTGAAGAACGCCTCACCCGGCGAGAAGGCGTACAGATGCCGGTGGTGGATCGGCCCCGTGAGCAGGTGGAAGATGCGCCCGTACTCGAAGTAGCAGGCCGCCACCGCGATCGTGAGCACGCTGATCGAGACGATCAGCCGCGTGCGCAGCTCATCGAGATGCTCGACCAGCGTCAGCTCGTCGTCAGGCTTGACGCGCCGGAACCGCGCCATCGCGGATTACTCGCTCGCGCGGGGAGTCTGGTCGGGCGGGACGTACGCCGGAGGTGGCGTGTACGACTGCGGCGGCGTGTAGTTGGGCTGCGGCGGGTTGAGCGCCGTGGCCTGGTTGTGCGTGCCGGGGCTGTCGTCGTGGCCCGAGATCCCGTCCTTGAACTCGCGGATGCCCTTGCCCAGCGAGCGGCCCGCTTCGGGCAGTCGCTTGGGGCCGAGGAAGAGCAGCGCCACGACGAGGACGAGGATGACTTCGGGTAGACCAAGTTGGAACGGCATGGTTTCTCCAGGGTAGCAGACTGCAGGACCGGGGAAAACCCCTGATGGCTACACTTCGTCGCAGCGTCCGAATCGGTTTGGACGCGGTGTTTTTCCCGACTCAAGGATCGTATGCCTGACCTGAGTATTCGCAATTTGCACGCCTCGATCGACGGGGCCGAGATCCTGCGCGGCCTCGACCTCGATCTCGACCGCGGCAGCGTCCACGCGATCATGGGGCCGAACGGCTCCGGCAAGTCCACCCTCGCGCACGTCCTCATGGGCCATCCGGCCTACGAGGTGACCGAGGGGACGGTCACGTTCAAGGACACCGACGTGCTCGACCTGGAGCCCGACGAGCGCTCCCGGCTGGGCATCTTCCTGGCATTCCAGTACCCGAGCGCCATTCCCGGCGTGACGGTCGCGAACTTCCTGCGCATGGCGGTGAACGCCCACCGGCGCGGCGAGGACGGCGAGCCCAACCCGATCCGCATCCCCGAGTTCCGCAAGCTGCTGCAGGAGAACATGGAGATGCTGAAGATCGACCGCTCGATGACCTCGCGGTACCTGAACGACGGCTTCTCGGGCGGCGAGAAGAAGCGCGTCGAGATCCTGCAGATGGCGATCCTGAAGCCGGCCCTGGCGATCATGGACGAGACCGACTCGGGCCTCGACATCGACGCCCTGCGGATCGTCTCCGACGGCGTCAACCAGCTGTCCGGCCCGGAGATGGGCGTGCTGGTGATTACCCACTACTCACGACTGCTCCGCTACATCAAGCCCGATGTGATACACGTGCTGGTGGACGGGCGCATCGTCCGCACCGGAGGCCCAGAGCTGGCCGACGAACTGGAGCGCGACGGCTACGCACCCTACGGCATTGATGAGGAGGCGGTTCCCGTTGGCTAAGACCGAACTCACGCCCGAAGAGGCCGAGGCAACCGCTCTCGGCGACTACAAGTTCGGCTTCCACGACGACTTCGAGCCGGTCTTCCGCACCCAGCGGGGGCTGAACGAGGACATCGTGCGCGAGATCTCGGCCTACAAGTCGGAGCCCGAGTGGATGACCGACTACCGGGTCAAGGCCTACCGCCATTTCGTCGAGCGCGAGCTGCCCAACTGGGGCGGCGATCTGACCACGATCGACTTCGACAACATCTTCTACTACCTGAAGCCGGTCGAGGAGCAGGCGAACAGCTGGGAAGACCTGCCGCCGGGCATGAAGGACACGTGGGACAAGCTCGGCATTCCCGAGGCCGAGAAGAAGTACCTGGCCGGCGTGGGCGCCCAGTACGAGTCCGAGGTCGTCTACCACAACCTGCAGAAGGAACTGGCCGACCAGGGCGTCATCTTCGCCGACACCGACAGCGGCCTGCGCGAGCACGAGGACCTGTTCCGCGAGTACTTCGGCACGGTCATCCCCTACAACGACAACAAGTTCGCGGCGCTCAACTCGGCCGTATGGTCGGGCGGCTCGTTCATCTACGTGCCGCCGGGAGTCAAGGTCGAGCTGCCCCTGCAGGCGTACTTCCGCATCAACGCCGAGAACATGGGCCAGTTCGAGCGCACCCTGATCATCGTCGACCGCGACGCCTGGGTGCACTACGTCGAGGGCTGCACCGCCCCGATCTACTCGAGCGACTCGCTGCACTCCGCGGTCGTCGAGATCATCGTCCGCGACAGCGCCCGCTGCCGCTACACCACCATCCAGAACTGGTCGACCAACGTGTACAACCTGGTCACCAAGCGGGCGGTGGCCGAGCGCAACGCCACCATGGAGTGGGTCGACGGCAACCTCGGCTCGCAGCTGACCATGAAGTACCCGGCGGTGCTCCTGAAGGGCGAGGGCGCCCACGGCGAGGTGCTCTCGATCGCCTTCGCCGGTAAGGGACAGCACCAGGACGCCGGCGGCAAGATCACCCACATGGCGCCCAACACGTCGTCGGTGATCACCTCCAAGTCGATCTCCAAGGACGGCGGCCGGGCCTCATACCGCGGTCTCCTGCAGGTCAACGACGGGGCGGTCGGGTCGCGCTCGAAGGTGGTGTGCGACGCGCTGATCCTGGACGATCAGAGCCGCACCGACACCTACCCGTACATCGACATCAAGGAGAACGCCGTCGATATCGGCCACGAGGCGACGGTGTCGAAGATCGGCGACGAGCAGCTGTTCTATCTGATGAGCCGCGGCCTGACCGAGTCCGAGGCCTCGGCGATGGTCGTCTCGGGCTTCATCGAGCCGATCACCAAGGAGCTCCCGCTCGAGTACGCCGTCGAGATGAACCGGCTGATCCAGCTCCAGATGGAAGGCTCCGTAGGCTGATGAGTCAGGCGACGGTGTCCGAGCCCGCCTGGCTCGCGGGCAAGCGGCGGGCTGCGCTCGAGACGTACACGGCGCTGCCGGTGCCGTCCAACCGCGAGGAGGCGTGGCGGTTCACGAACCTGCGCGGATTCGATCCGGACGCGTACACCACCAATCCCGGATCGCTCGCGCTCGACGGTGACGCCGGCGGTGCCGTCTTCACCACCATGGCGCAGGCGATCGAATCGCACCCGGAGCTGGTCGAGCGGTATCTGGGCACGGTCGTGCCCGAGAACGAGAAGTTCTCGGCGGCCAACGCCGCCCGCTGGCACGACGGAGTGCTGGTGCACGTGCCGGCCGGCGTGTCGGTCGAGGCGCCGCTGCGGTCGGTCGTCGAGCTGACCGAAGAGGGCTCCGCCCTGTACCACCGCGTGCTGGTGGTGCTCGAGCGCGGTGCGCGGGCCACGTTCGTCGAGGAGTACCGCTCGGAGGTGCCCGGGTACCTGAACGTCGTGGTCGAGCTCGTGGTCGCCGACGAGGCGCGGCTCGAGTACGTCACGATCCAGCACCACAACTCCGAGACGCGCCAGTTCGGCACGCACCGGGCCACGGTCGGCCGTGACGCCGAGCTCGACTGGGTGGCGGCGGCGCTCGGCGGGACGCGGGCCAAGTCGAGGATGGAGAGCCTGCTCGCGGGCCAGGGCGCCCACGTCAAGGTGACCGGGGCCTACTACCTGACCGGGTCGGAGCACATCGACTACGACACGACCCAGGAGCACGCAGCGCCCAACACCACCTCCGACCTCGCGTTCAAGGGAGTGCTCGACGACCACTCGCGGGCCGTGTGGCGCGGTGTCATCCGGGTCGACAAGGACGCGCAGAAGACCGACGCCTACCAGGAGAACCGCAACCTCCTGCTGTCGGCCGATGCGCAGGCGACGCCGATCCCGGGGCTCGAGATCGAGGCCAACGACGTGCGCTGCACCCACGGCGCGACCGTCGGCCAGGTCGACAGCGCCCAGATCTTCTACCTGATGGCCCGCGGCCTCGACCGGGCCTCGGCCCAGCGCATGATCGTCCGCGGGTTCTTCGAGCCCGTGCTCGAGCGGATCGGCTCCATCCAGGCCCGCGAGCGCCTGGCGGCTGCACTCGAATCCCGCATCGGCTGACGCACCAAACGGGGTCAGACCCCTTTTGGCGCGCCCCAACTACACTCAGGGCATGGCTGTGGAAGCGCACACCCCGCTCGATGCCGCCCGCGTCAAGCTCGACTTCCCGATCCTGGGCAAGCCCGTGCACGGCAAGCCGCTGGTCTACCTCGACTCCGCCAACTCGTCGCAGAAGCCGCGGGCCGTCATCGACCGCATCGTCGAGGTGTACGAGTCGGGCTACGCGAACGTCCACCGCGGCGTCTACCACCTCGGGGTCGTCGCCACCGACGCCTACGAGGGCGCCCGCGACAAGGTGGCCGCGTTCCTGAACGCGCCGTCGCGACGCGAGGTGATCTTCACCCGCCAGGCCACCGAGGCGCTCAACCTGGTCGCCTACGCCTATGGCCGAAACCACGTCGGCCCCGGCGATCACATCGTCACGACCGAGCTCGAGCACCACTCCAACCTTGTGCCGTGGTGGTATCTCGCCCAGCGCACCGGCGCGACGATCCACTACCTGCGCATCAACGACGAGGGCGAGCTCGATCCCGAGTCGCTCGAGCGCCTGTCAGCGCTCGAGACCGTGAAGGTCGTCGCGGTCGCCGAGGTGTCGAACGCCCTCGGGACGCTGAACGACGTCCCCGCCCTGGCGCGCTGGGCGCATGACCGCGGCGCGGTGCTCGTGGTCGACGGCGCCCAGGCCGCTCCGCACCGGCCGGTGGACGTGCAGGCGCTCGGATGCGACTTCTACGCCATCTCCGGCCACAAGATGTGCGGCCCCGGCTCGGGGGCGCTGTGGGGCCGGGCCGAGCTGCTGGAGCGCATGGAGCCGTTCCTGACCGGCGGCGAGATGATCGCGAGCGTCTCGCTCGAGCGCACCACCTGGAACGAGATCCCGTGGAAGTTCGAGGCCGGCACGCCCGCCATCGCGGAGTGCATCGGCCTCGGCGCCGCCGTCGACTATCTGCAGTCGATCGGCATGGACGCAATCGAGGCGCACGAGCAGATGCTGACCCGCTACGGCCACGACGTGCTGCGGTCGATCCCGGGCGTGACCCTGTTCGGGCCGCCGCCCGAGCGCCGCGCCGGCATCCTCACGCTTCAACGTCGCCGACCTGCACCCGCACGACGTCGCCCAGGTGCTCGACGGCGACGCGATCTGCGTCCGCGCCGGCCATCACTGCGCGCAGCCGGTGGTCGACCATTTCGGCGTGGCCGCGACCACCCGGGCGAGCGTGTACCTGTACAACACGACGGACGATCTCGACCGGCTGGGCGAGGGCATCGAGAGGGTCAAGCGCACGTTCGGCGTCTGACCGCGCTGTACGGCTTCCGTTAGACTTCCTGCAAGGAACCATGGACGACTTCTACCGCGAAAACATCCTCGACCATTACCGCAATCCGCGGAATCACGGTCACCTGGACGCGCCCACCGCGACCGCCGAGGGCGTCAATCCGCTGTGCGGCGACGAGTTGACCGTCGAGCTCGACATCGACGACGGCATCGTGCGTGACGTGCGCTTCAACGGCCGCGGCTGTGCGATCAGCCAGGCCGCCGCGTCGATGATCTCCGACGTGGTCAAGGGCAAGACGGTCGACGAGGTGGCGGCGCTGGGCCGGGAGGACGTGCTCGAGGAGCTCGGGATCCCGCTGTCGCCGATCCGGCTCAAGTGCGCCCTGCTCTCGGTGAGCGTGCTGCGCGTCGCCCTCGGGCGCACGCCCGGCGGGGACGAGAGCGAGCTCGAGTGGAGATCCCGGTAGGGCCGGTGGACGCGATCCCCGAAGGGGGGGTCAAGATCGTCCAGTCCGGGTCGTTGTTCGTGGGGGTGTACCGCATCGGCGGCGAGCTGTACGCGCTCGAGGATCGCTGCAGCCACGACGACGGGCCGCTGTGCGAGGGCGATCGCGAAGGTTTCGAGGTGACCTGCCCCCGTCACGGTGCCCGCTTCGACCTGCGCACGGGAGCGGTGCTGTCGCTGCCGGCCACCGAGGACGTGGATGCGTTTCCGGTCACGGTGCGCGACGGCGAAGCCTTCGTCCAGGTCTAGCATCGGCGCTCGTATACTGCCGCCCATGGAGGCGCTGTCCGAGGCGACGCAGGAGTACCTGGAGAGCATCTACTGGCTGTACGAGGCCGGTATCGAGCGGACACAGGCCAACCTGGCGCGCGCCCTGCAGGTGTCGCAGCCCTCGGCCAGCGAGATGCTGCGGCGGCTGCACGACGACGGCCTCGTCAGCCGCGATGACCACAAGCTGATCCAGTTCACGGAGCGCGGCCGCGAGGTCGCGACCCGGATCGTTGCCCGGCATCGCACCGTCGAGGCGTATCTGGTCAAGGTGATGGGCATCCCGTGGGACGAGGTGCACGAGGAGGCCCACGCGATGGAGCACTCGATCTCGCCCCGGCTCGAGACGAAGATGCTCGAGATGATCGGCGAGGTGCGCACCTGCCCGCACGGGCACCCCATCGGCGACTATCCGCGCGAGCCGGGCGAGCCCATCCCGGCCGTGCCGGTCGGGAGCGAGCTCATGGTGCTGCGGCTCGAGAACGAGGCCGAGGAGATGCTGCACTACCTCAAGGAGCGCGGCATCGAGCCGGGAGAGCGCTACACCGTGGTCGATCGCCGCGGACACGGCGACGACGCCATCACCGAGCTTCGCGACGAAGACAGCGGCGGGATCCACGAGGTCGACGACCGCCTGGCGCGCACCGTGTCGGTGCTGGTGGTCACGCGCGGCGACGGCCCGGTGTCGGACGTGGCCGAGGCGGGCGCCGAGCTGCAGCTGCTCGGCCCGACCCGCTGGGGCATGTGAATACCCGGTGCCAGGCACTCAATATTCACGCCACTGACCTGTGAACGCAGACGGGGCGCACAGGCAAATGCCGTGTGCGCCCCGTCTCGGTGATATCGCTTGGATTGGGTAGCGGCGACTGCCGAGCCCACCACCTAGAAGGTGACGGGGGCCATCCCAACGCCGGCTGCAGCGATTCCCCGTAGGTTCAGGGATTCGCCCCTACCCGCGAGCACCTCCGCTCGCCCGTCTTGAACCATCTAACAAGTCGGACCACCTCCTTTCCACGGTACGCCCATCGTACCAAATTCAGGGCGACGGCGCCAAGACGCTAATGTGGCGCCCGTGCCGCGGCTCCGGATCATCATCGCCAGCACCCGCCCCGGACGGGTCGGGCTGCCCGTGGCCAACTGGTTCGAGCCGATCGCGCGCGCGCACGGCGGGTTCGACGTCGAGGTGACCGACCTCGCCGACCTGCGCCTGCCCTTCATGGACGAGCCCAACCATCCCCGGCTGCGCCGCTACACCCAGGCGCACACCCGCGCCTGGAGCGCCACCGTCGAGGCCTCCGACGCGTTCGTCTTCGTCATGCCCGAGTACAACTTCGGCATGAACGCGCCGCTCAAGAACGCGCTCGACTACCTGCACGAGGAGTGGCACCACAAGCCGGTCGGGTTCGTCGCCTACGGCGGCGTCGCCGCCGGCACGCGCGCGGTGCAGATGACCAAGCTCGTCATGTCGGCGCTCAAGCTGGTGCCGCTCTTCGAGGCCGTCTACATCCCCTTCGTGGCCAGCATGATCGACGACGAGGGCGTTCTGCAGGCGAACGAGACCATGGAGAGGGCCGCGGCGGCCTTGCTCGACGAGCTCGTCCGCGTCGAGGCCGCGCTGCGCCCCCTGCGCACGGCTCAGCGCGTGTAGGCCTCGGCGATCGATGCCGGGTCGATCCCCAGCTCGGCGCGCATGGGCGTCACGTCGCACTCTGTCCCCGCGATCAGCATGGTGATCTGGTCGGGTGTGACGTGCAGCGGCGGGGGCAGGTGCCGCCCGACCAGCTGGGCCTGGAGCCGAACGATGCTCACCGGCGTGTGCAGCTTGGGGTGCGGCCGGCGGCCGGTCACGCGGGCGATCTCGTCGAGGAGGTCGTTGAACTCGAACACCTGCGGGCCGCCCAGCTCGAAGCGCTTGCCGATCGTCTCGGGCCGCTCGAGCGCACGCACGAACGCCGTTGCCACGTCGCCCGCCCAGACCGGCTGGTGGCGGTAGCGGCCGTCGCCGATCACCGGGGTCAGCGGCAGCCCGACCAGACGCTCGAACTCGGCGAACGCGCCGCCGCCGCGGGCGAACACGAAGCTCGGCTCGAACACCGTCCAGTCGAGGTCGCTCTCGATCACCGCCCGCTTGGCTGCCCATTTTGTGCGCCAGTAGCGGGTGAGCGGGGCGTGCTCCTCGGTCACTCCCAGCGCGCTCATGTGCAGGAACCGGCGCACGCCGGCAGCCTTCGCGGCGGCGACCACGTTGCGCGCCCCCTGCGCGTTCACGGCCTCGAAGCGCTCGTCGCTGCCATCCAGGATCGCCACGAGGTGCGCGATCGCATCGACCCCCTGCACCGCTTGCTCGACCGCCGCGGGGTCGGTCACATCACCGCCGGTCTGGCGCGAGAACGGCACCGGCTCGTGCCCGTCCGCCTCGAGCCGGTCGACCAGTCGCCGGCCGATGAACCCGCTCGAGCCGGTGACCAGCACCCTCATGGGGTGCTCGTGCGCTGCTCGAAGTTCAGGTAGTAGCGGCTTGGGGTCGGCTCGGCCTGCCCCTGGTACTTGCTGCCCAGCCGGCCTGAGCCGTAGGGATGCTCGGCGGGCGTGGTCAGGGTGAGGAAGCTGAGCTGGGCGATGCGCATGCCCGCGTAGACCGTGATCGGGAGGTTGGCCATGTTGGCCAGCTCGAGCGTGATGTGGCCGTCGAAGCCGGCGTCGATGATGCCCGCCGTCTGGTGCACGACCAGGCCCAGCCGGCCCAGCGAGCTCTTGCCGTCGAGGGCCGCGACGATGTCGTCCGGAAGCGCGAGCCGCTCGGCCACGACCCCCAGCACGAACTCGCCCGGGTGCAGGATGAACGGCTCGTCACCCGCGATCGTCACGAGCTCGGTGAGGTCCTCCATCGGCAGCTTCACGTCGATGAAGGGGTAGCGCGAGTTGCGAAAGACGCGGAAGGCGCTCCCAACCCGGACGTCGATGCTGCCGGGTTGCACCATGTCGTCGTCGAACGGGTCGATCACGATCCGGCCGGCGGCAATCTCCTCGCGGATCGACCGGTCGGACAGCACCATTCGCCGGATTCTAGCCAGTGGCGTCTGCTATTTTCGATCAGACACCATCGGGGGAGCGTGAGCAAATGGCACGGACGGTTGATCTACGCACGGAGCTGCCGGGACCGAAGTCCCGCGAGATTCTGGCGCGCAAGGAGCGCGTGGTTGCCGACGCCAAGAGTCTGCTGGCGCCGTTCGTGATCGACCACGGCCACGGGTGCGTGATCACCGACGTCGACGGCAACACCTTCCTCGACTGGTCGGGCGGGATCGGCTGCCTGAACGTCGGCCACACCAATGCGGCCGTGTCCGAGGCTCTGCACAAGCAGATCGACCGCTTCCTGCACACCGACTTCACCGTCGTGCCGTACGAGGCCTACGTCGAGCTCGCCGAGCGCCTGGTGGCCGTCACCCCCATCGCCGGCCCCAAGAAGGCCGTCTTCTTCAACTCGGGCGCCGAGGCCGTCGAGAACGCCGTCAAGATCGCGCGGCACGCGACCGGACGTTCCGCGGTGATCGCCTTCGAGGGCGCGTTCCACGGGCGCACGCTGATGGCGATGTCGCTGACATCCAAGCAGCACCCGTACAAGGCCGGCATGGGCCCGTTTGCCCCCGAGGTGTACCGGGCGCCGTTCCCCAACCCGTACCGGTGGGAAGGCGACGACCCGGCCGGCGAGGCGCTCGCGGCGCTCCGGCGGATGCTGGTCACGCACGTCGCCGCCGAGGACGTGGCCGCGATCGTGTTCGAGCCGGTCCAGGGCGAGGGTGGCTTCGTGGTGCCCCCGGCCGAGTGGGTGCGCGGCCTGCGCGAGCTGGCCGACGAGTACGGCATCGTGCTGGTCGCCGACGAGGTGCAGTCGGGCTTCGGCCGCACCGGCAAGCTGTTCGCGGTCGAACACTTCGGCGTCGAGCCCGACCTGATCACGATCGCCAAGTCCCTGGGCGCAGGTGTGCCGATCTCGGGCGTGCTGGGCCGCGCCGAGATCATGGACGCCGCACCCGACAGCTCGATCGGCGGCACGTTCGTCGGCTCGCCCCTGGGCTGCGTGGCCGGCATCGCCGTGCTGGACGAGATCCAGAGCCGCGGCCTGCTGGGCCGCGGGGTCGAGATCGGCGATCGCATCCGCGCCCGCTTCGACGAGTGGGCCGCCCGGTTCGACAACATCGGCGACGTGCGCGGCCTGGGGCCGATGCTGGCGATCGAGTTCGTCACCGATCGCGCGAGCAAGACGCCGGCGCCGGAGATCGCGACCGCCGTCCACGAGTATGCCGTCCAGTCGGGGCTGCTGCTCCTCAAAGCCGGCATTCATGGCAACTGTGTGCGAGTGCTGGTGGCCCTCGTCGCCTCCGACGACGAGATCTCCGAGGCGCTCGAGATTTTCGCCGCCGCGGTGGAGCAGGCGGTCGGTGCGCCGCGCATGGCCGCCACGGCCGGATAGCCTGAAAATGGCGCGAATCCGGCAATTGTAAAGAGAATCTGCCAGGGTTAAGGAGTCGGAAAGGGTTTCGTTAGCGCCGACCCCTTTGCGCAGGTGCGGCGGTACGGTCTCCCCACTCGAAGCGGTGAGGAGGGGTCCGTGAAGTTTCGTGTGGCGGGGGTGGCTCTGATGTTGGCGGTGGCGCTTGCGCTCCCGGCCACCGCCACCGCGTTCACGTCCGTCCCGGCCTTCCGCTCGGCACTGCAGCGGCGGATCAACCACTTCCGCGCCGAGTACAGGCTGCCGCCGATCCATCTCAACCTCCGGCTCGAGGACTCGGCCCAGGCGCACAGCACGGACATGGCGGAGCACCACGACTTTTCGCACTCGGGTTCGTCGGGCGTGAGCTGGGTGGCGCGGATCCGCTACTGGGGCTACCGGGGCGACTGGATCGGCGAGAACCTGGCGGTCGGCAACATCAACGCCCGCACCGTGATGGCGATGTGGAAGGCCAGCCCGCCGCACCGCGCGAACCTCCTCGATGGAGCGTTCGCAGCGGTCGGGATCGGCGCCGCAGCCGGGACGTACGCCGGCCGGGCGGCCACGTACGTCACGTCAGACTTCGGCGGCTGAGCCCGCCGCCGGGCCCGTGCGGGCCTTTCCGAGCATTTTCCAGCTCCGCCAGGTGTGTGCGGCACTCAAGCACGGTCGAAAACGGCCGATACACGGGAGGACAATCGCAGTTTGCATATAACAAAAGGCAGAAATGGCAGAGTTCCACATCAAGAAGGTCACGCTCCCCAGCGGCAAGGTGGTGGAGCTGGTCTATCTCCAGAACGGATGGCACCAGGGTGCAACGGCCGAGGCCGGCGCGCCCCGGCGGATGCGCATCCGCCGGATCGAGCTGTGCCCCCAGTGTGGGAGCGACCGGGTGCATCCGCTCGATTGGCGCGAGGTCGAGGACATGCGCTGGGAGCTCGACGTCCGCTGCCCCGATTGTCGCTGGGAGGGCGGTGACGTCTTCGACCAGCCCGAGGTCGAGCGCTACGACGACGTGCTGCTGGCCGAGGCCGGTGACATGATCGAGGAGCTCGACCGGATCACGCGCCAGAACATGGCCGAGCATGTCGAGCGCTTCACGGCCGCGCTCCACGCCGACGCCATCACCCCCTTCGACTTCTGACCCCCGGGGCGCCCTGCCTCAGTGCCGCAGGTGCTGCTGTTCGCGGTGGCGCTCGAGGGCCAGCTCGATCAGGCGGTCGAGCAGCTCGGGGTATGTGACCCCGCTGGCCTCGAAGAGCTTGGCGTAGACGCTCGTCTCGGTGAACCCCGGGATGGTGTTGATCTCGTTCACGACGACATCGCCGGCGTCGGTGATGAACATGTCGATCCGCGCCATCCCCTCGCACTGGCAGGCCAGGAACGCGTCGAGGGCCACCCGCTGCACCTCCTCCGCCAGCTCAGGCTCGATGTCGGCCGGGGCCTCGAGGTCCATGCCGCCGGGCTCGTACTTGGCGGCGTAGTCATACCAGTCGGCGTTCACGTGCAGCCGCCCGGGGACGCTCACCTGGGGGTCGTGGGTGCCCAGCACCCCACACTCGATCTCCATGCCGTGCACCATCGCCTCGATCAGCACCTTCGAGTCGTGCTGGAACGCGAGGTCGAGCGCGGGCGCGAGGCTGTCGACGTCGGTCACCTTGCTGATGCCGACGCTCGAGCCCAGCCGGGCGGGCTTGACGAAGCAGGGCAGCCCGATCTCGGCCGCCGCCAGCATCGCCTCGACGTCGGTGTCGAGCACGGTGTGCGCGTCGAGCTGCACGCTGCGGGCGGTGGCGATGCCGTTGGCTCCCAGCACGACCTTGACCATCGCCTTGTCCATGGTGAGCGCCGAGGCCAGCACGCCCGAGCCGACGTAGGGCACGCCCAGCATCTCGAGCATGCCCTGCAGGCTGCCGTCCTCGCCGTAGGGGCCGTGCAGCATCGGCACGACCACGTCGATCTGCCCCACGGCCCGGGCCTGGCTGAGCGTGCCCCCCGCGCGCGGAATCACGCTGCGCGAGTTCGAGCCCGGGTCGAGGGCCAAGCGCTCGCCCTCGGCGGCGGCCGCCTCGAGCTGCCACGACCCGTCCCGGTCGATCGTGACGCCCACGACGTCGTAGCGGTCCGGGTCGAGCGCGGCCGCGACGGATGCGCCCGAGGCCAGCGAGATCTCGTGCTCGGAGCTGCGGCCTCCCGAAAGGACGGCGACCCGGATGCGGACGACCTCGCTCATGTCGATCCCGGCCCCCCGTTGCAGCTGGGGTCGTTGGGCCGGAACTTGGCGACGACGATCGTGATCGTCGAGCCGCGCGGCGCGCTGCCCCCGGTCGGCTTCTGCGACTGGACGATGTTCTGCTGGGTCGGGTCGTTGCAGTCGACCTGCTGGGTGACGGCCACGACGAACCCGGCGGCGGCGACGTCGCGCTTGGCCTGGCCGGCGGGCTCGCCGACGACGTTTGGCACCGGCGCGAGCGATGCGCCGCTCGAGATGAAGATCGTCACCGGCGTGCCCTGTGCGATCCGCGTCCCGGCCGGCCCCGGCGACGTCGCAAACGCCTGGCCCTGCGGAACCTTGGCGCTGTGCTGGCTCGTGCAGGTCGGCTTGAGCGTGAGCTTCTGCAGGGCGGCGGTCGCCTGCGTGCATGTCTTACCCGTCACCGACGGGATCTCGACAAAGCCGCTGGCGTACAGGATCGTGATCGCCGTCCCCGGCTTGACCTTCGTCCCCGGGGTCGGCCGGCTGCCCACGACGAAGTTCTGCTTCGCCTTGGGCGAGTCGATGGCCTGCGACGGCCCCAGCTTCAGGTGGTGCTGGACGAGGATGCCCTGCACGTTTGTGAGCTGTGTCCCCTTCAGGTCGGGCACCGTGACCGAGTTCGGCCCGATGCCGACCCGAAGCGTCACGAGCGTGTCCTTCGAGACCGCGGATCCAGGCGTCGGATCCGTGGTCACGACCTTGCCGTCCTGGGCGAACGTCGAGCCGACGTTCACGCACTTGCTGTTCTTCAGCCCGGCACCGGCGAGCGTGTTCTCGGCCTGTTTGCAGGTCTGGCCGACGACGGACTGCGGAATCGTCAGGTTGTTCCCCGCCAGAATCCGGTACACCACGTAGCCGGCCACACCGGCGACGGCGAGCAGCAGGACGACGAGCAGCCAGGGCAAGAGGCTCCGGCGCGGCGCCGGCTCGTCGGGCGGAGGCGGTGGCCGCAGAACACTCGTTGCGCTCTCAGGCGTGAGCACGCGGGTCGCGTCGCCTGCGGCGATCACGCGCGTGGCCTGCTGGGTGTCGGCCGACGCTCCCTGGCCGCGGCCCACCCGGCCGAGCTCCTCGGCCATCTGCCTGGCCGACTGGAACCGCAGCGCCGGATCCTTGGCCAGGGCGCGCATCACCACCTGCTCCATCGCCGGCGACACGAGCCGGTTGCGGTCGTGCAACGGCGGCGGCGGGTCGGAGACCTGCTTCATGGCGATCTCGACGGCGGAGTCGCCGTTGAACGGCAACTCGCCGGAGAGCATCTCGTACAGCACGATCCCCATCGAGTAGAGGTCCGACTGCGGGCCCACCGGCAGGCCGCGCGCCTGCTCGGGCGAGAGGTACTGGGCGGTGCCCACGATCGACCCCACCTCGGTCATCTGCTGCGTGTTGGCCGCCCGGGCGATGCCGAAGTCGGTCACCTTCAGCCGGCCCTCGTCGGTCAGCACCATGTTGTGCGGCTTGATGTCCCGGTGCACCACACCCTGGCGGTGGGCGGCGTCGAGCGCCGCGAGCGCCTGGGTGGCATAGCCGATCGCCTCCGGCTCGGGCAGCGGCGCCCGCCGCCCGATCTCCTCCTTGAGCGTCGGGCCGTCGAGGTACTCCATCGCGATGTAGGAAGTGCCCATCGCCTCGCCGCGGTCGTACACCGTGACGATGTTGGGGTGCCGCAGCGATGCCGCGGCCGCCGCCTCGCGCCGGAACCGCTCGACGAAGTCGGCGTCGCGGGCGTAGCGGTCGGACAGGATCTTGATCGCCACCTCGCGCCCGAGCGACTGGTCGGTGGCCAGGTAGACGTCGGCCATCCCGCCCGACCCGAGCCGGCTCTCGATCATGTAGCGGCCGTCGAACAGCTCGCCGATGAGTGAGTGGTAGCCCACGAAGCCGCTACTTTGCCACGCTTTTGCCGAGATACGCCTCGATCACCTTGGCGGCGATCGGCGCCGAGATCTGGCCGCCGAACTCGGGCGTGTGCTCCACGACGACCGCAACGGCGATCTTGGGGTCCTCCGCGGGGGCGAGTCCGACGAACCAGGCGGTGTTCAATCCGGCCGTTCCCGTCTCGGCCGTTCCGGTCTTCCCGGCGACGTTGAGACCGAGCACGTTGGCCGCCGTTCCGGTGCCCTCGTCCACCACGTCCTTCATCATCGCGGTCAGCTCGGCGGCGGTCTGCGGGGACATGACCCGCTCGATCCTCTGCGGCTTGCCGCTGTAGATGGTGTGACCCGACGGCGTCACGACCTTGTCCACCATGCTCGGAGCCATCCGCACGCCGCCGTTGGCCACGGTCGCGACCACCTCGGCCATCTGCAGCGGCGTCACGCCCAGCCGCTCCTGGCCGATGGCCATCCGGCCGATGTCGACCGGGGCGTTCGGCCCCAGCAGCCTGCCGTTGGAGTAGAGCCCGCTCGCGGCCATCTCGTTGGTGGGATACGTGAACGGCGGGAGCTGGAAGAACCCGAACCGGCGCATCACGTCCTCGAGCCGCGTCTGGCCCACCTGCTCGCCGATCTGCGCGAACACGGTGTTGACCGAGAACGTGAGCGCCTCCGTGAGGTTGATCGCGCCGTAGCTCTCGGTGCCGGCGTTGCACAGCTCGTGGCCCTCATCGATGATGCAGTGGCCGTGGGCGTCGATCAGGGGCTCGGTCGGCGTGTACTTGCCCGATTGCAGCGCGGCGGTGGCGGTGAGGATCTTGAACGTCGATCCGGGCGCATACAGGCCCTGGGTGGCCCGGTTCAGGAGCGGCGCGCCGCCCTTCCGGTCAAGCCGGGCGAAATTCTGGGCGACCCGGTTGGGGTTGAAGCTCGGGGACGAGTACATCGCCACCACCCGCCCCGTGCTCGGCTGGATTGCGACCACGGCCCCGACAAGCTCATTGCCGTTGTTGGCCATGCCCTCCTTGGCCGCCTTCTGGGCCGGCACCGACAGGCTGGTAATCACGTTGTTGCCCGTGACCGTCTCGCCTCGCAGAGTCGAGCCGAGGTTCGAGATGACGGTGGCCAGATCCGAGTTGGAGGCGGTCAGATAGGGGTTCTCGGCCAGCTCGAGGCCCGTGCGCCCGTCGCCGACCGTGTTGTAGCCGACCGCATGCGCGAACAGCGCGTTGTAGGGGTAGCGACGCTCATACAGCGTCAGCCCGCCTGCATGCACCGCATGGTTCCGGGCGAGCACCTGGCGGCCGTTCGCCGCCAGGATCAGCCCGCGCCTGATCTGGAGCTGGCGGTAGATGAGGCGGGCGTTGTCGCGCCGCGAGGCCAGCGACGAGGCCGCCCAGATCTGCCAGTAGGCCGTGATCGTGATCAGAAGCGCGATCCCGACGGCGCTGATCCTAAACAGATTGGTGATCTGCCGGTTCACGCCGTCCTCCGGGCCGCGGCCCTGTCGGACACCATCAGGAGCAGCGCCAGCATCAGGAAGTTGCTCACGATCGACGAGCCGCCGTAGCTCACGAACGGCAGCGTCACGCCGGTGAGCGGGATCAGGCGGGTGATGCCGCCCACGATCAGGAACGCCTGCAGCGTGAACGAGAACGTGAGGCCGCAGGCGAGCAGCTTCGAGAAGCTGTCATCCGCGAGCGTCGCGATCTTGAACCCGCGATAGGCGAAGAGCAGGTAGATCAGGAGCAGCCCGGCCGCGCCGGCGAGGCCGGTCTCGTCCGACCAGGCGGCGTAGATGCCGTCGGTCTGGACGGCGGGGATGATCGTCTGGCCGTGGCCGATCACCTGGAGGCTGCGGCCCAGGCCAGTGCCGAAGATGCCCCCGTCGGCGATCGACTCGATCGACTGCACCACCTGATAGCCCGTGGTGTGGGCGTGGGCCCAGGGGTTGATCCAGATCGTGAAGCGCTCGCGCACGTGCGGGATGGTCGCGTAGACGAACCACGACCCGGCCGCGAAGATGCCCAGGCCGACCACGGTGTAGAACGACCTCCCGGTGGCCACGTAGATCATCGCCAGGAAGATGCCGAACAGGAGCAGCGCCGAGCCGAGGTCGTTCATGACCGCGAGCACGCCGAGCGAGATCGCCGCCATCAGCGCCAGCGGGCCCAGGTGGCGGGCGGCCGGGATCTCGACGCCGAGCACGCGCCGGCGGGCGAAGGTGAGCACCTCGCGGTTCTCGCGCAGATAGCCGGCCAGGGCGATGACCAGGAGCAGCTTCACGAACTCGCCCGGCTGCACCTGGATCCCGCCGACGCGGATCCAGAGCCGGGCCCCGTTGACCGTCGTCCCGGCCACCATCGTGAACAGCAGCAGGCCGACGGCGGCGGTCGCCAGGGTGTACTTGTAGCCCTCCAGGCGGCGGTGATCGCGGAGCACGAAGATCAGCCCCAGGAAGCCGATCAGCCCAACCACGATCCACACCGACTGTTCGCCGGCGAGCGACGGCTGCAGCCGGTAGATCTCGGTCAGGCCGAGCGCGCACAGAAGCGCTGCGAGTGGGAGCAGCCACGGGTCGGCGTTCGGCAGGCCGGCCCGCACGCCGATGTGGGCGACGGCGAACAGAGCGAGGAACACGCCGGCGTAGACCAGCGAGGTGCTCGAGATCTGGTTCTGGCGCGCGGTGTAGACCGAGGCGAAGCCGACGGCGGTCAGAAGCCCCACCATGATCAGGTTGACCAGCTCGCGCATGCGGGCCGACCTCATGGGCTTGCCACCTCGTACGGGTGCAGCGTCGCCTTGGCGCCCGATTCGGTCCGCAGCGTGTGGTCGAACAGCGTCTGGCGCTGGCGCGCGGTCAGCGAGGCGTAGCTGACGGTCGATTCGTACACGACGTGGTACAGATGGATGCCGAAGGGCAGGACGATCGGCACGCCCTGGTAGATGGCGACACGGCCCGTACTCGTGTCGGCGCCGATGAAGTGGCTCTCGCGCAGGCCGACGAGCGTCGCCGCGCCCAGGGCCACCGCGAGGGCCACGATCCCCACCATCGCCAGGAGCGTGCGCAGGCGCATCCCGCCCTCGTCGTCCTCGTCGGTCGACGGCGTCAGGATGCCGGTGCTCTGGCCGGCGGACGCCGCCTGCGCCTCCGCATCCACGTCACCCACCCGGAACACGATCGCCGTGATGTTGTCCTCGCCGCCGCCCTGCAGCGCCGCTCGCACGAGGTTGCGGGCGATCGTGGCCGCCGGCTCGTCGGCCGCCAGCAGGTCGGCGATGGTCTGCTCGGCCACCATCGTGTTCAGGCCGTCGCTGCACAGAAGCACGACATCGCCGTCGGCGGCCGCCACGGTGAACGTGTCGACCTCGACCGAATCGTCGGTTCCGAGCGCCCGGGTGATCACGCTGCGCTGGGGGTGGTGCTCGGCCTCGACCTCGCTCAGCTCGCCCTTGCGCACCAGTTCGCCGACGAGCGAGTGGTCGTCGGAGAGCCGCTGCAGGCTGCCGTCGCGAAGCAGATAGGCACGGCTGTCGCCGACGTGGGCGAAGGTGATCGACCCGTCGTCGGCGACCAGTGCCGCGGTCACCGTCGTGCCCATCCCGGCCGCGTCGGGATCGGTGCGCGAGCGCTCGAGGATCCGCGCGTTGGCGGTGAGGATCGTCTGGCGTAGCACGTCCGCCCCGGAGCCCCCGATCAGGTCGGCCTCGGCGAACGCCTCGGCGCACATGCGCGAGGCGATCTCGCCCGCCTGGGCGCCGCCCATCCCGTCGGCCACCATGAAGAGCGGCGACCGCATGAGGTAGGAGTCCTCGTTGGAGCGGCGCACGTTCCCGGTCTGGGTGACGCCGGCGGAGTCGACGACGCGAAGGCTCATGTGTCGGTGCGGTACACGAGTTGGGTCTGGCCGATCGTGACCACGTCGCCGGGAACCAGGCGGCGCACGCCGGTCGAACGGTCGCTGTTGACGAAGGTGCCGTTGGTGGAGTGCAGATCCTCGATCACGTCACCGTCCTGGCCGCGCGCGAACCGGGCATGCCGGCCCGATGCGTAGCCGTCCGCACCCAGCGGGATGTCGGCTCCGTCGTCGCGGCCCGCGATCAGGTCGCGGCCGATCTCGATACTCGTACCGGGATGAAGCTCGGGGCTCTCCATGACGACCAGCCGCCCGGGCGCGCGGGCCGGAGCCGCGGGCACCGGCTTGACCGGGCGCAGCACCATGCTCTCCTGGCCCACCTTCATGTCGCGCGACGCCACTCTGATCACGCGCCAGATGAACAGGTAGAGCAGGACGACGAACGCCACCTGGAGGGCGAGCAGGAGTTGTCTAACCAAGGCGGCGCTCGAACGTGAGCCTGGTTGTGCCCACGCTGATCACATCTCCGTTCATGAGGGAGGTCTCGCCGACCCGCTGACCGTTCACCTCCGTGCCGTTGGTCGAGCCCAGGTCGACGAGCGAATAGCCCTCGCCCACACGGCGGATCTCGGCGTGGCGGCGCGAGACGTTGGGATCGTCTACGACGACGTTGCAGCCGCTGGAGCGCCCGAGCACGACCACGCCTTGGTCGAGGGCCAGCTCGTGGTCGTCCCACAGGAGCACCGCGCGCTCGCGCGGCTTGCGGGCCGGCGCCGCCGGCTCCGGCTCGGGTTCCGGGTCAGACGCGTACACCATGGTCGCGCCCGTCACGAGCGGGGCGTCGGGCAGCGGCGGCGCAAGGGGAGCGGCCGGCGCGGCCGGAGGCGGCACCGGCACGGGCATCGCAGCGGCGGCCTCCGCCGACACGGTGGCCGCCGGTTCGGGCGGTTCGTGCGCGCCGTCGTCGGCCCCGACGGCGATGCCGAACATCCCGACGGTCAGGTCGGGCTCGGACTCGAGCGTGACGACGGGCCGCGTGGCGGTGCTGTACCCCTCACGGCGGGCGTGCTCGACCAGGTACTCGGCGAGCTCGTTGCACATCTGCGTCTCGTAGGCAGCGAACTGCTCGCGGTCGGTCGGGTTCAGGTAGACGGTGTAGGCGTTCGGGACGTAGACGCGGTGGATCGAGATGGTGCGGTGGTCGTCCATCTCCTTGGCCAGCTTGCGGGCCAGCTCGACGGGCTGCACGGAAGATCGAAACGTGCGTCCGAAGAGGCCTTCGACAAGGCCCCCGATCCTACGTTCGATGTCGCGGAAGACGCTCACGGTGGGGAGCCGAGACGGGTGTGTACGGGTTCAGCTGCCGCGCTTGAGGTCAGGCCCGGCGACTGCCCAGGCGGCGGGGATTATAGCGGTGAGCACCACGGCGACCCCCGCAGCGACGCCACCGGCGCCGTGAACGAGGAGCTGCGGGGCGGCTGCCGCGGCCAGCACGAAGCCGAGACCCCAGAGCGACAGCGCCTGCAGTCGCCGCTCCGCCCCCCACGCCATCGCCAAAAGCACTGCAAAGACCACCATTGCCGCCCCGATCAGCGCGATCTGGGGGTTGTGCTCGAGCGCCCGCGCGTAGATCAGCGGGCTGTTGGCACCGGCCAGGCTGCGCACCGGCCGCAGGCTCGCCCATCCGCCGCAGACCGCGGCGACGACCGCGCCGGCGGCCGCCTCGGCCGCGCGGCGGCTGCGCGTAGGAGCGGTCGCGGCGACGAGCACGAACGCCGGTCCCAGCCCGACGAGCGCGAGCGGGCCCGCTGCCAGCGGCGCGAGGCAGCGGCCGCGCGCGCCGCTGCGGCTCGACGTCCAGATCCAGGCGCTCGCCAGGACGATCCAGACGATGCCGGCGGCCTGGGCGAAGTTCCAGAAGGCCGGCACGGCCACCACCGACGCGGTGACCAGGGCGGCTCGCGGCCGCCGCCAGGCCATGGCGCCCAGGAGCACCGCGATCGGAAACGTCCACGAGGGCGGGTACATCGGAAACGTCGTCAGCGTCCAGATCGCCGCCCAGCCGGTCAGAAGTGCGCCCGTGGCCGGTCCAGCGCGGTGGCGGAGCTTCTGGGGGAGGGCCGCGGGCGCGCGCTCTGCAGGCGCGGCCGCGGGCGCCGGGCCGGGCGCGGGTGTGACCGCCGGCTCGGCGATCGCGGCGAGCAGCAGGTCGCGGAACTCGGCGGCGGACGGCCGGCGCTCGGGGTTGGGGAGCATCGCGCGCTCGAGCGCATTGGAGAGCTCACGCGGCAGTTCGGGGCGGATGCGGCGCAGCGGCGGCGCCCGGTGGCCCAGGTTCTCGAGCAGCTCGGACAGGCTGCGGGCCTTGTACGGATTGCGGCCGGCGAGCGTGGCGTACAGGGTCAGCCCGGCCGACCACACGTCCGCGGCGCCGGTGGCCCGCTTGCCCGCGGCCTGCTCGGGTGCCATGTACGACAGCGTCCCCAGGAGGCGCTCGTCGACGGTGGGCTCGCGGGCGTCCTCGTCGCGGGCGATCCCGAAATCGGTCAGCTGCACGATGCCGTCGGTCGAGACCAGGATGTTCGCCGGCTTCACGTCCCTGTGCACGACTCCGCGCTTGTGGGCGTGGTCGAGGGCGTCGCACACTGCGGCGATCGCACGCACGGCCTGGTCGTCGGTGAGACCGCTGCGGTCGAACCGCTCTCCCACGACCAGGTGCGAGATCAGATAGGCGTGGTCCTCGTCGTGGGCGACGCCGACCACCTCGTGGATGTTGGGGTGGTCGAGCTTGCGGGCGGTGCGGGCCTCGCGGTCGGCTCGTGGTGCGAGCCCCTCGCCCCGGTTGAACACCTTCACCGCCACCGCCTCTCCCGAGGCGCTGTCGTGTCCCGTGTAGACGGCGCCGAAGCCGCCGCGGCCGAGGACGTCCGTCAGCCGGTAGCGGCCGGCGACGACGCGGCCTTCGAGCTGGTCCGGGTCGGTTGCGGATGCGGTCTGCGCCACGGCACTCAGATTGGCGGGAACTGCCTGGATTCCTGCAAATCCGCGTCCGCAGGGGATGGTAGGGTCCGTCCGTGCCTCCTGATGACTTCTTCGACGAGGACTGGGAGGAGCCGAGCCGAACCCAGGATACGGCGATCACCCGCCCGGCCGGTGCTGGCGAGGAGGGGACGCGCGACAGCGCGCCCGAACCGCGCCAGGAGGGGGCGCCGCCGCCTCGCGCACCCCGGCCGCCGCAGCGCCGGCCCGCCAAGCGCGGGGGCTCGCGCACGCCGAAGATGCCGAAGATGCCGAAGATGCCCAAGATGTTCGCGGGTGGTGGCGGCGCCTCGCTGCCGCCGCTCGAGTACCGCCGGCTCGCCGCGCTCGGAGTCGGCATCCTCGCAATCATCCTGGTGCTCCTGATCCTGGCGCGGGGCTGCTCGGGCTCGTCCGCCAAGAGCGACAACGAGGCGTACGTCACCACGCTGACGACGACCGTGCTCAACCCCTCCGACAAGGTCGCGCTCAGGTTCCGCAAGATGCTCGACCTGCCCCGGGCGACGCTCGCCATCATGGAGAAGCGGCTCGCGGGCCAGCTCTCGTCGATGCGCACCGTGCGGGCGCAGGCCGAGGCGCTCAAGCCGACCAAGCAGCTGGCGCCGTACCAGGGCGCGCTGCTGCAAGCGCTGCAGTTCCGGGTCACCGGGCTCGAGTGCATGTCCGAGCGCATCGCCACCGCGTGGAAGCTGAAGACGGCCGCCACGGTCGGCCAGCAGCTCTATCCGTGCACAGGCCAGTTGCTCGCGTCCGACTACGTGTACGCCGACTCGTTCGCCACCGCCGCCGATGCGGCGCTGAAGCAGGTCGGGGCGACCGGCGTGCCGCCGTCACAGTTCGTGCCCACGTCCGAGCTCAGCTGGGTGACCCCGCTGGGCATCGGCCAGCAGATACGGGCGCTGCATCCCGGGCCCGTGACCGGCGTCCACGGCACCGAGATGGGGTCGGTGGTGGCGTCACCGCAGACGCTCACCCTGCAGCCCGGAACCACCAACTTCGTGAAGGGGAACAAGGATCTGGTGTTCGTGGTCTCGGTCAAGAACAGCGGCAAGTACACCGAGGTCGACGTGCCCGTCAAGCTCACCCTGAAACGGGCGAGCGGCGGAACGCCGATCGTGCAGACCGAGCACATCCCGAGCGTGGCCGCCGGCGCGACCCAGACGGTCCGCTTCAGCGGCCTGTTCGCCTCGGCGCAGTCGGCTCCCGACTACTCGGTGCCGTACAAGCTGACCGTGATGTCGCTCAGGGTGCCGGGCGAGCACAACCTGACCAACAACACCGCCAGCTACACCGTCGAGTTCAGCATCTCGTGACCACGGCGGTTGAGGCACGCGACATCGCCATCGGTGCGGCCGTTGCCGCCGGGGTGCTGCTGATCGCGGTCATCTATCTGGCCGTGACGCTGCGCCGGATCAGGCGCGCCCAGCGGCTCGTGGTGGGCACGGACAGCCACGACCTGGTCGAGTACGCGATGTCGCTGCTCGCCCGGGTCGAACAGGTCGAGGGCCGGGCGACCACGGTCGAGGCGGCGGCGGCGGCGGTGGGCAAGCGGGTCGACCGCTGCCTCGAGCGCCGGTCGATGCTGCGCTACGACGCGATCGAGGGCGCCGGCGGCCGGCAGTCGGTCACGATCGCGCTGATGGACGCCTCCCGCTCGGGCCTGATCCTGTCCGCGATCCAGGGCCGCGACTACGCCCGCATCTACGTCAAGGAGATCCGCGACGGCCTGAGCGACGTCGACCTCTCGCCCGAGGAGATGCGCGCACTGGAGCAAGCCGTCTCGACGTGAATAAATGGGGCCAGGCCCCATTTATTCACCCGCCAACCGGCGAACACCAAGCGGGGACAGTCCCCGGTTGTGGGAGCGGGGTGTTTGGACGCGAAGTTGTGACAGGGCGGGACGGTCAGAGCACCGCTAGGTCCTGCGGCGGGGGAGGTGCCGCTCGAGCTGCAGCAGGTCGGACTCCTGCCCCGTGCGCTCCACCTGCAGCGTCGAGTGGGCGATGCCGAAGCGGTCGCGCACCAGCTCGGACAGCTGCCGGCGCACCATCGAGGGCTCGGCGTCGCCGCGGACGGTGACGTGGGCCGCCACCGCGGGAAAGCCCGAGGTCACCGTCCACACGTGCAGATCGTGCACCTCCACCACTCCGTCCACCTCGCACATCATCGTCCCCAGAAGCTCGACGTCGATGCCGAGCGGCGCCGCCTCCATCAGCACGTCGACCGACTCACGCACGATTCCGACCGCCGAGACGAGCACCAGGACCGAGATCAGCAGGCTCGCCAGCGGGTCGGCCAGCTCCCAGCCGGTGGTGATGATGATGATCGCCGCCACCATGACGCCCGCCTGCGACAGGGCGTCGGCGGCGACATGGCGCGTGACCGCACGCACGTTGAGACCGCCACCGGAGCGTGACAGCACCACTGTGGAGGTCAGATTCAGGCAGAACGCGACCGCCGCCACCGCCAGCGTGAGCCCGCCGTTCACGTCCGGCGGCGACGAGAGCCGGCTGATCGCGGCGACCGCGATTCCCACCGCGATCACTCCGAGGACGATGCCGTTGGCGAGCGCCGCCAGGATCTCGGCCCGTTTGAGGCCGAACGTGCGCCGGCCGGTCGCGGGCCGCCGCGCCATCGCCGCGGCCCAGAGCGCCAGGCCGATCGAGCCAGCGTCGGCAAGGATGTGGCCCGCGTCGGCGACGAGCGCCAGGCTGCCCGCGAGGATCCCGCCGACCACCTCGAGCGCGCAGACGACGAGCGTGATCGCCAGCGCAACCTTCAGGCCGCGTCCGCCCCGATCGCCGCCGCCATGGTCGTGATGATGGTGCCCGTGTTTGTGGATCGCCATCCGCACGCAGAGGCTATCGGGTAGCGTCCGGGGCGTGGCCAAACTCCGGCTGATCCCGCAAACGCGCGAGTTCTACATCCTGTTCGACCGCTCCGCAGCCAACCTCGTGGCCACGTCGCACCTGCTGCTCGACCTGCTCGAGCACTACCCCGACCGCCGGGAGCTCGTGGCCGAGATCAAGGATCGCGAGCACGAGGGCGACCGGGTCACGCACGACATCGTCCAGCTCGTCAACAAGACGTTCGTGACCCCGATCGACGGCGAGGACATCTACGACCTGGCCACCGCGCTCGACGACGTGTGCGACTTCATGGACCAGGTCGCCGACGAGCTCAACCTCTACGGCGTGGACGAGGTGCCGAGCCAGGCGATCGAGCAGGCCGGCGTGATCGTGCAGGCGGTCGAGAAGCTCGCCGATGCCATCGCCGGCCTGAACGGGATGAGAGACGTGAGCGCCCACCTGATCGACATCCACACGCTCGAGGACGAGGGCGACGGGATCGTGCGCGCCGCGACGGCGCGGCTGTTCCGCGACGGCCACGACGCGCTGGTCGTCATCCGCTGGAAGGACATCCACGAACACCTCGAGCAGGCCGTCGACAGCTGCGAGCGGGCCGCGCACGTGCTCGAGAGCATCTACCTCAAGAACCGGTGAGCACCACCGAGCTGGTCGTCGTCCTGGCGATCGCGCTTGCCTTCGACTTCACCAACGGCTTCCACGACACGGCCAACGCGGTGGCCACCTCGGTCTCGACGCGCGCGCTCAGTCCGCGCGCCGCGGTCGCGATCGCCGCGGTGATGAACTTCCTGGGCGCCTTCACGTCGACCAAGGTGGCCCAGACGATCGGCGCCGGGCTGATCAACACCTCGCCGGGATTCGTGACCGCGCGCGTGCTGCTGGCGGCCCTGCTCGGGGCGCTCGCCTGGAACCTCGTGACCTGGCGGCTCGGCCTGCCGTCGTCGTCGTCGCATGCGCTGGTGGGAGGGCTCGTGGGCGCGGCGCTCGTCCGGGGGGAGCCGAACCCGGTCAACTGGAGCGGCATCTGGCACAAGGTCGCGGTGCCGGGACTGGCCAGCCCGGTCATCGGCTTCCTGCTCGCCGGCATCGTGATGATGGCGATTCTGTGGGGGTTCCGGCGCCTGCGGCCGACGCCGCTCAACCGCGGCTTCCGGCTGACGCAGATCGCGTCGGGCAGTTTCCTGGCCTTTGCCCACGGCACGAACGACGCGCAGAAGACGATGGGCGTCATGGCGCTCGCGCTCTACGCGGCGCACCGCAGCAACTCGCCCACCGACATCCCGAACTGGGTGATCGCCACCGCCGCGCTGACGATGGCCCTGGGCACCTACGTCGGCGGCTGGCGGATCATGCGGACGATGGGCACGCGCATCTTCAAGCTCGGCCCGCCGCAGGGCTTCACCGCCCAGACGACGGCGGGCGGCGTCCTTTACGTGGTCGCCAACCGGTACGGGTTCCCGGTGTCGACCACCCACGTCATCTCGGGGTCGGTGATGGGGGCGGGCGCGACGACCCGCGTGTCGGCCGTGCGCTGGGGGGTCGCCGGCGAGATGGTGGTCGCGTGGCTGGTCACGATCCCCGTGGCGGCGCTCGCGGCGGCCGGCGTGTATGGCCTGCTCAGCATCTCCTTCTGAGCCGGCCGATCCTCCAGAATGTGGCAGATGCGAATACCGCGATGCGGGGATGGCCGGGACCGCAATCCGCCGACTACGCTCTACTGCGATGGGCGAAGTGGGCACCTCCTTGACGTATGCGCTGACCGCTGCGCGCCGCCACGTCGTGGATCCTGACCCGCCGACCGATTTTCCTGCAAGTGCCCTGGCAACACCGTGCCGCGTGCTGGGCGAGTTGCTCGGCCTCGACGCGGCCTGGGTGCTGGTCGGCGACGGCGTCCCGCCAACGGTGCATGCCCGCTGGGCGCGCCCGGGGATCCGCCCCCACCGGCTGGGCGTCGCCCGGCTGGCGACGATCCTGGCCGACTGCTCCGACGAGTGCAGGGGCTGCCGTGACGGCCGCTACGCGGTCATCCTCGCCCCGATCATGGCCGGGTCGGTGCGGCTCGGAACGCTGGTCGGATCGGTGCGGTCGGCCCATGAGTTCGAGCCGGCGGAGCTGCAGGCGGCCGAGCTGATCGCCGCCGGTGCCGCCGCGGCGCTGGCGACTCCGGTCGCGCCCCCGCCGCCACGGCCGAGCGGTGCCGCCATGCGGCCGCTGGCACACCTCGAGATGCTGCACTCGCTGTCTGTGCGGATGACGCGGGCGCACAGCGAGCGCGAGGTCGGCGAGGCCGTGGTCACCGAGCTGACCAGCCTGATCGACCACCATGCCTGCCGCTTCTACCTGATCTCCGAGGCGGGCGACACCGTCGTCCCGATGGCGTACGAGGGCAAGACCGCGGAGTACGAGGACGACCGCGCCGCCGATCTCGTATGCCGCATCGGTGAGGGCGTTGCCGGCCGTGCGGTGGTCGACGCGCGCGCCCGCCGCATCCCCGACGCGTCCGTTGACGCATTCGCGGTCGACGTCCCGGGCAGCGATCCGGTCGACGAGTCGATGATGGTCGCGCCCATCCTGTCCGACGGCGAGCCCATCGGCGCCATCGTGCTGTCACGCCTGGGGCTCGACCAGTTCGACGACACCGACCTGCACGTGCTCGAGGTCGTGGCCGGCAAGGCCGCGGCCGCGTGCGAGAACGTGCGTCTGTACGCGAGCATGCGCGAGGCCGCCGAGGTGTCCGAGGCGCTGCTCGAGCTGGGCGCCGCACTCGCGCTGCAGGGCAGCGTCGAGGCGGTGGCCGAGATGCTCGCCCGCGCGGTCGACCGCCTGGTCGACTCGGCGGCGATCTCGGTGTGGCTGCGCCGCGGCGAGGCGATGTCGCTGGCCGCGCACGTCGGCTACACGCCGGTCGAAGCCCGCCGCCTGGCCGAGAACCCGGTGGCGGTCACGGAGGCGCCCTTTGCCGGCAACCTCGACTCGCGGGAGCTCGCGGTGTGCGATCCCGGCCAGGCCGGGGCGCTCACGGCTCATCTCGAGACGGTCGCCCCGGGGACGACGTTTGCGGTCGTGCCGGTCGGCGAGTGGGCGGCCAACAGAGCCGCCATCGTCGTCCAGCGCGGTCACCGCCGCGGCGCGCCCGGCCGCCGCGACGAGGCGATGCTGCTCGGGATCGCCGACCAGGCGCTGCTCGCGATGGTCAACCGGTCGCTGTACACCGAGCTCGAGGCGTCGTTCCTGGCCACGGTGGAGGCGCTCGGAAACGCCCTCGGCACCAAGGACGAGTACACCGGCGATCACGCCCAGGCGCTGGTGGGCCTCACCACCAATGTGGCCCGGCGGATGGGTCTCACCGGGCCCGAGCTGCGCGACATCACGGTCGCCGCCGCCCTGCACGACGTCGGCAAGATCGGGGTGCCCGCGGCCATTCTTGCCAAGCCCGGCCCGCTCAGCGTCGAGGAGTGGGCGGTCATGCGCCGCCACCCGGAGCTGGGCGCAAGGATCATGGAGCCCGTGCCCGCGCTGGACGGAGCCCGTCGCCTGGTCGTGGCCTGCCACGAGCACTGGGACGGCACCGGGTATCCGCACGGCCTGAGCGGCGAGGAGATCCCGATGGGATCGCGGGTGATCCTGGCCTGCGACGCCTTCCACGCGATGACGTCGGATCGCGTCTACCGGTCGGCGATGCCCGTGGCCGATGCCCTGGCCGAGCTGCGCCGCTGCGCCGGATCGCACTTCGACCCCCAGGTGGCGGCCATACTGGTCGAGGCGGTGCTCGAATCGGGCGCCGTCGCCGTTCGCTGAGCGACGCCGCGCCCGGATAGCATGCCGCCGTGGACCTGCGTGTCGTCTCGCCCGGCGCGGAGCCCGCGCGGCGGCTGATGTCGGACTATCTGGACGAGCTCGGCGTGCGCCAGGCCGGGAGCTTCGACCGTGCGCGGTACGTCGACGCCGACCCCGCCGAGTTCGAGCCGCCCGCCGGAGCGCTCATGGTCGCATACGACGGCGACCAGGCGGTGGCGTGCGGCGGCGTGCGCGTGATCGCCCCCGGGCTGGCCGAGATCAAGCGCATGTACGTCGCTCCGAGCGCCCGCGGCCAGGGTCTGGGGCGGACGCTCCTGCGTGCGCTCGAGGCCGTGGCGGTCGACCTGGGCTGCGATCGCGCCCGGCTCGACACGGCCGCCTCCTTCACCGAGGCGGTCGCGCTCTACCGCAGCGCCGGCTACACCGACATCGCCGCCTACAACCAGAACCCCCACGCCACGGTGTGGATGGAGCGGCGGTTGGCCTAGAGGCCTCACGACGCCTCGGCGCCGTGCCGCTCCCAGTCGCGGTAGAGGTGGGCCAGTTCCTCCTGCAGGCGCTGGTGCTCGCGGGCGTCGGTGACCAGCGCCGCGTCGTCGGCATATCCGTCGGGCTGCGACAGGCGCGCCTCGATCGCGCCGAGCTCGACCTCGGCGGCGGTGATCTCGGCCTCGAGCCGGGCCACCTCGCGCCTGACCCGCTGGGACGCTCGCGCGCGGGGACGAGCGGAGGTGCCGCTGCCCCGGCGGGCTTGCGCGCCGGCGCCTTCTTGGCCGGCGGTGGAGAAGGAGCGGGGCGGCGGCGATTCGTGGGCGCGGGCGTAGTCGCCGAAGGCGCCCTCGCGGCCGATCAGGCGGCCGTCCTCGATCGCCAGCGTCCGCGTCGCCAGCGCCTCGATCAGCGCGCGGTCGTGTGACACCAGGAGCACCGTGCCCTGGAATCCGAGCAGCGCATCCTCGAGTGCCTCGCGGCTCTCGATGTCGAGGTGGTTGGTGGGCTCGTCGAGCACGAGGAAGTTCGCGCCCGAGACGACGGTGCGCGCCAGCGCCAGCCGGCGGCGCTCGCCGCCCGAGAGTGCCGCGATCGGCTTTTCGACGTCGGCGCCCGAGAACAGGAACATCCCCAGCAGATCACGGGCGGCGGGGCCGGTGAGGCCGGTACCGGTGGTGATCGCGTCCAGCGCCCGGTACGCCTCGGGCAGCTCGAGCGACTGCTGGGAGTAGTAGCCCGAGACGACCCCGTGGCCGGTCCGGATCCGCCCCGCCGCGGGCGGGCGGTTGCCGAGAAGCGTCTCGATGAGCGTCGTCTTGCCGGAGCCGTTTGGCCCCATCAGCGCAACCCGCTGGCCGCGTTCGATCGCGAAGTCGGCCGACTCGATCAGCGTCCGGCCGGCGACGGCGACGTCGAGCCCCTCCACCTCGATCACGACCCGGCCGCTGCGGGGCGGCGGGGGGAAGCGGAAGCCCAGCGACGCGCTGCTCGGTCGGCCGTTCGATCCGCTCGATCCGCTGCATCGCCTTCAGCTTGCTCTGCGCCTGGCGCGCCTTCGTGCCGTACCGGAACCGGTCGACGAATCGCTGCAGGTGCGCCAGCTCGCCCTGCTGGCGCTCGAACGCGTCGGTCTGGGCGGCCAGCCGCTCGGCCTTCAGCCGCCGCCAGTGCGAGTAGCTGCCCTTGTCGTAGCGGCCGCGGCCGCGCTCGATCTCGAGCACGCCGGTTGCGACCGACTCCAGGAACCAGCGGTCGTGCGAGACGAACACCACGCCGGCGTCCAGGCTGTCCAGGTGCTCCTCGAGCCATTCGATCGCGGTCGTGTCGAGGTGGTTGGTGGGCTCGTCCAGCAGCAGCAGGTCCGGCTCGGCGGCGAGCGCCCGCGTGAGCGACGCCCGGGTCAGCTCGCCGCCCGAGAACGTCCGCAGCTGGCGGTCGAGGTCGGCGGGAGAGAACCCCAGGCCGCGGGCGACCGCCTCGAGCCGCGTCCGCCAGGCGTACCCGCCGGCGCGCTCGAACTCGCGCTGGGCGGCGTCGTAGCGGCGCATCACCGCCGCGTCGGTCTCGCCCGCGCCCATGCGCCGCTCGAGCTCCGCCAGCTCGGCCTCCAGCCTGCGCGCGTCGGCCGCGCCCGCGCCGACGTAGGCGCCGAGCGTGATGTCGGTGTGCAGCGGCGGGCGCTGGTCGTGCAGGGCGACCCGCGTGCCCGTGGTCATCGAGACCTCGCCCCGGTCCGGTTGCAGCTCGCCGGCCAGGATCCGGAGCAGGGTCGTCTTTCCGGCACCGTTGCGGCCGACGAGCGCGACCCGGTCGCGCGGGCGCACGATGGCCGAAACGTCGGTCAGAACCTCATCCGCTCCGAAGGAGAGCGCCACGGTCGAGACGTGCAGCGTCACCCCCGTATCATGACCGCGATGGTCGGGCTGTTTCCCACCTGCCTCGGCGATGCCGTGTACCCGCAGGTCGTGCGCGACGCCGAGCGCGTGCTGCGGGCGGCGGGCGCCGACCCCGCGCTCGTGCGCGGCGCGACCTGCTGCGGGCAGCCGGCCTGGAACAGCGGCTACGTCGCCGAGGCCCGCCGGATCGCCCGGCCGACCCTGCGGGCGATGGCCGACCTGGAGGCGGTCGTGGTGCCGTCGGGGTCGTGCGCGGCCATGATCCGGCTGCACTGGCGAGAACTGTTTCGCGGCGATCGCGACGAGGCGCTGGCCGGGCGTGTCGCCGCCGCGCACGTTCGAGCTCTCGCAGTACCTGGTCGAGCAGCTGGGGTCGCCGGCGCTCGGGCGCCCGCTCGGGCGCGCCGTCACCTACCACGACTCCTGCCACATGCTGCGGGAGCTGCGCCTGCACGAGCCGCCGCGGCTGCTCCTGCGGGCCGTCGCCGACCTGCACGAGCTGCCGCGTGGCGACCGCTGCTGCGGGTTCGGGGGCGCGTTCTCGGTGCGCTATCCGGATGTCTCGACGGCGATGGCCGACGACAAGCTGGCGTCGGCGGCGGCCGGGGGTGTCGAGACGGTGGTGAGCGCCGATCCCGGGTGCATCATGCAGATCGAGGGCCGGGCGGGGCGCACCGGAGCGCCGGTGCGGGTCGTGCACCTGGCCACGATCCTGGCGGAGGCGCTGTGAGCGGCTTCGAGCGCCGCGCGGCGGCGGCCCTGGCCGACCCCGTCCGGCGCGAGAACGTGGCTCGCTTCAGCGAGCGGGCGGCCGACAACCGCGTGGCCGGCTTCGAGGGCGTCGACCTCGAGGCGCTGCGCACGGCCGGGGAGCGGATCCGCTCGGACGCCGTCGCCGACCTGCCGGCGCTGCTCGACACGCTGCAGCGAAATCTCGAGCGCAACGGCGCCATCGTGCACCGCGCCGCGACCGGCGCCGACGCGGCCGAGTACATCACCGCGGTCGCGCTGCGGCACGGACGCGAGGTGGTCAAGGGCAAGTCGATGGCCGCCGAGGAGATCGGCCTCAACGAGCGCCTGCACGCCGCCGGCGTGGACGTGGTCGAGACCGATCTGGGCGAGTTCATCGTGCAGACAGCCGGTGAGGCGCCCGAGCACATCATCATCCCCGCGATCCACAAGAGCCGTGCCGACGTGCGGACCCTGCTCGAGCCGCTGGCCGGCCACCCGATCGGAGACGATCCCGCGCGCACTGACGGCGTTCGCCCGGTCGCACCTGCGCGAGCGCTTCCTGCGCGCGCCCGTGGGCATCACGGGTGTCAACTTCGCCGTTGCCGAGACCGGGACGCTCGTGCTCGTCACCAACGAGGGCAACGGCCGCATGTGCTCCGGCCTGCCGCAGGTGCACATCGCCATCATGGGCATGGAGCGGGTGGTGGCCAGGATGGCGGATCTGGCGACGATGCTGCCGCTCCTCACCCGCTCGGGAACGGGCCAGAAGATCACCTCGTACGTCACCATGCTCGGCGGGCCTCGCCGCGGCGAGGAGGAGGACGGCCCGGACGAGATGCACGTCGTGATCCTCGACAACGGCCGCTCCCGGCTGCGCGAGACCCCCTATCGCAGCGTGCTCAACTGCATCCGCTGCGGCGCCTGCCAGAACGTCTGCCCGGTCTACCGCCAGGTGGGCGGCACGGCCTACGGCTGGGTCTACGGCGGCCCCATCGGCGCGGTGCTCACGCCGCTCCTGCACCCGCAGGACGGCCTCGACGAGCTCGGGCAGGCATCGTCGCTGTGCGCCGCCTGCGACGACGTCTGCCCGGTCAAGATCCCGCTCCACGATCTGCTGCTCGGGCTGCGGCGCGACCGCGCCGCCACCTCGGCGGGCCGGCTGGAGCGCCTCGCCTTCGGCGCTCTGGGCGCGGCCTGGAGCCGGCCCTGGCTCTACCGCCTGACAACCCGCACCGCCCGCCGCGTGAATATTCGGGGCCAGGCCCCATTTATCCACCTGCCGGTGGTGGGGCGGTGGGCGCGCACGCGCGACGTGCGGGTGAAACGGTGATCGACCGCTTCACGTCCGAGCTCGAGGCCGTCGGCGGCCACGTGCACCACGGCCGGGCGGCGCTCGAGGGGCTGCGCGGCGACGGCGTCTCGGTCACGCCCTGCCTGGCGCTCATCGCCGAGACGGGCACCGTGGTCGTGTCGTCGCGGCTGCTGGGCGGCCGCCGGGCCGGCCTGGTCGATCCGGTGCACGTGGTCGAAGCCCGGGCCGAGCAGCTCGTGCCCGACCTGGCCACGGCGCTCGCGGCGATCGCGCCCGAGCTCCTGGCGTCGTCGTCGGTCACGCTCATCACCGGACCGAGCCGCACCGCCGACATCGAGCAGACACTGATCCGCGGCGTCCATGGGCCCGAGCACGTCCACGTGGTGTTCGTCTAGATGGCCACACCCGAGTTCCTGTTCCTCTCGCAGGAGGACGTGATCGCCGCCGGCGGCACCGACATGGCCGCGATGGTCGACGTGATCGAGCGCGCGTTCCGGGTGAAGGCCGCAGGCGAGGTGCGCATGCCGCACAAGGCCATGATCACCTGGGCGGACGAGCCGGGCACCGAGGAGCGCCACGGCCGGATCATGGCCATGCCGGCCTATGTCGGCGGCGAGTTCGACGTCGCCGGGCTCAAGTGGATCCCGAGCGTGCCGGACAATCCGGCCCGGCACGGCCTTCCCCGCGCCAACGCGCTCGTGGTCCTGACCAGCCGCGAGACCGGGCTCCCGCTGGCCGTCATGGACGGCACCGTCGTCTCGGCCATGCGCACGGGAGCCGTGACCGGCGTGGCCGTGAGGCATCTGGCCGATCCCGGTACCCGCGTCGCCTGCCTGCTGGGCGCGGGAGTGCTCGCGCACACGCAGCTCGCGGCGCTGCGGGTCGTGCTGCCCGCGCTGGGCGAGGTGCGCGTCCACGACCCGGCCGCCGACCGCTGCCGCCGCTTCTGCGAGCGCGCGCGGCTTCAAGGCGGCATCGACGTGCGGCCGGCGGCCACGGCCGAGGAGGCCGTGCGCGGCGCCGGCGTCGTCGTGCCGGCCACCATGGCCGTCGAGCCGAGCTTCGCCGCGGGCTGGATCGATCCGGGCACGACCGTCGTGCTCGTCTCGAGCCTGGACGGCCCGCTCGATCTGCAGGCCGTCACCGACGTGCTGGTCGTCGACGACTGGGAGCACGAATCGACCCACGCCGGCCGGTACGCGCAGCGCCTCGTTGCCGCCGGCCTTCAGCCCGCGGACGGCTCCCGGGCCGTCGAGCTGGCCGACGTCGTCACCGGCCGCCATCCCGGGCGCACCTCCGCGGCGGAGCGGATCGTCGTCTCGCCCGTGGGGCTGGCCATGGACGACGTCGCCGCGGCGTGGCATGTGCTCGAGGGTGCGCGCAGCCGCGGATTGGGGACGCCGCTGCGACTGCGGTCGGGGCCGCCGGCCTGGGAGTGAGCCCACCCCGATGGGTCTCCATTGCCCCCGTCCCACGGCTCCCATAAGATGCGCCCGGTGTCGGCGTTTGCAAAGGTCGGGATCTTCGCGCTGATCGCGGGCGCGGTCGCGGCGGTTGGGGCGGTGTGGTGGCTGCCTGACTGGCTGCCGCCGGACGCCGCGACAGAGGCGCATCGCGAGGACACCCTCTTCCTGTGGCTCCTGGTCACGGCCGCGATCATCTTCTCGGTCGTGGTCTCGTTCCTGGGCTACTCGATGTGGAAGTTCCGCGCCCGGCCGGGCGACATGTCCGACGGGGCGCCGATCCACGGCCACACCGGGCTCGAGATCATCTGGACGATCATCCCGATCATCATCGTGCTCAGCTTCGCGGTTGCCGGCACCATCGTCCTGAACCGTGACGAGTCGCTGACGAAGGGCCATCTGGTGGTCAACGTCACCGGGCGCCAGTTCGCCTGGTCGTTCACCTATCCCAAGTACGGCCACCTGCACACCGGCGTCCTGGCGCTGCCGGCCGGGCGGCAGGTCGAGTTCCGGCTCCACGCTCCGCGACACGGACGTGATCCACGGCTTCAAGATCCCCGCGTTCCGCATCGAGGAGGACGTGGTTCCCGGGCACGCCGACGTCGGTGGACGCGACGCCCGACCGGCTGGGCACCTACACGATCGTCTGCGCGGAGCTGTGCGGCATCGGCCACAGCCAGATGCGCGCCCTCGCGGTGGTCATGACTCCCGCCAACTGGACGAAGTGGATCGCCCAGCAGCAGAAGCTCGCCAAGGCGCCCCCGCCGCCGGCCCAGACGGGCGGCTCGACCGACGCCGCCGCGATCTTCAAGTCCGCGGGCTGCAGCGGCTGCCATACCTTCACCCCCGCGGGCGCGACCGGCACGATCGGTCCCAACCTCGACCACCTCGCCACGGATGCGGGCAAGTACGGCCAGGGCGAGACGGCCGCGCAGTATGTCCGCGAGTCGATCGTCGACCCCGGTAAGGTGGTCGTCACCGGCTACTCGAACGGAATCATGCCGACCACGTTTGCCACATCCCTGACGTCGGCTCAGATCGATGCACTGGTGTCCTACCTTCTGAAAGGCGGCGGCTGATGGTTGCACACGCCCCCGAACTTCAAGCGCTCGACCTCCACGACGACGGCCACGGCGGCGGTCACAAGCGGAGCGTCTGGCTGCGCGGGAGCTGGGTGCGGGCGTTCTGGGTGTCCGCCGTCATGGGGCTGACCGCGGCCGGGCTGGTGATGCTGATCCGGCACGCGACGGGCCGGATCGCCTACAGCGACGGCGTGGTGCAGACGTTCCTGCTGCATCTTCGCCGGCATCGGCTTCACCATCGGCATCGGCTGCTGGGACTACTGGTGGGGATACCTGATCGGCAATCCCACCCCGGCGCACGAGGATCACTCGAGCCACGGCGCGTACAGCTGGAGGGACTACTTCAAGGTCAACACCGATCACAAGGTGATCGGCATCCAGTACCTGGTGACGACCTTCATCTTCTTCCTCATCGGCGGCGCCATGGCCGAGGGCGTCCGCGCCGAGCTGGCCACACCCGGCCTGCAGTACTTCTCGCCGGCGACCTACAACGCCCTCTTCTCGGTGCACGCCGCGCTGATGATCTTCCTGTTCGTCATCCCCGCGTTCGCCGGCCTCGGCAACTTCGTCATCCCGATCATGATCGGCGCCCAGGACATGGCCTTCCCGCGCCTGAACGCGCTCTCGTTCTGGATGCTGCCGGTGGCGGGCATGTGCATGGTCTGCTCCTTCCTGGTCGGCCCGTTCAACGCCGGCTGGACGAACTACGCCCCGCTCTCGGTGCACGGCCCGCCGGGCGAGACGTTCTGGGTGATCGGCGTCCAGTTCGCCGGTGCCTCGTCGATCGCGACCGCCGTCAACTTCCTGGTCACGATCGTGACGATGCGCGCGCCGGGCATGGGCTTCTGGCGGATGCCGCTGCTCGTGTGGGCGAACCTGGCCACCTCGACGCTGGTCGTGCTCGGGCACGCCGTTCATCGCCGGAGCCCAGTTCCTGGTGCTGTTCGACCGGATCATGCACACGGCACTTCTTCGACCCGGCCAAGGGCGGCAACGTCATCGTCTACCAGCACGTCTTCTGGTTCTACTCCCACCCGGCCGTGTACATCATGATGCTGCCCGGGTTCGGGATCATCTCCGAGGTGCTTGCGATCCATTCGCGCAAGCCGATCTTCGGCTACAAGCTGATCGCGATCTCGACCGTCGCCATCGGCGTGCTCGGCTTCACGGTGTGGGCGCACCACATGTTCACGTCCGGCATGGCGCCTGGCTGCGCGTCCCCATGATGTTCACCACGATGGCGATCGCCGTCCCGACGGGGATCAAGATCTTCTCGTGGGTGGCGACGCTGTGGCGAGGGGTGATCCATCTCACGACGCCGATGCTCTTCGCCTGCGGGTTCCTGTTCACATTCGTGATCGGCGGCCTGTCGGGCATCTTCCTGGCCGTCATCCCCGTCGACATCAACCTGACCGACACCTACTTCGTGGTGGCCCACATCCACTACGTGCTGTTCGGCGGGTCGGTGTTCACCATCTATGCGGGCATCTATCACTGGTTCCCCAAGATGACCGGCCGGATGTACGACGAGGGCCTCGGCAAGCTGCACTTCTGGCTCACCTTCGTCTTCTTCAACGCGACCTTCATGCCCATGCACTGGCTGGGGATGGAGGGGATGATGCGGCGGGTCGCCGACTACCCGGCCAAGTGGGCCGACCTCAACTTCATCATCTCGATCTGCGCGTTCATCCTCGGGGCGTCCACGCTCGTGTTCCTCTACAACATGGTCTACAGCTGGTGCGCGGGGCGCGCCGGCGCCGGCCAACCCGTGGCGGGCGCTGACGCTCGAGTGGCAGGTCACCTCGCCGCCGCCGATCTTCAACTTCGACGAGCCGCCGCAGATCGTCGGCAGCCCGTACGCCTACGGCGTGCCCGGCGCCCGGCACGCGATCGTGACGGTGCACGTCCCGCCGGCGCCCGAGGAGATCCCCGTCCCGGTCGCGCTGGCCCAGGCCACGCCCATTCAGAGAGAGGCGATCATGAGCGCGCTCAAGCACATCCTGGTGGTGGCCAACCAGACGGTCGCCGGTGACAGCCTGATCGCCGCGGTGCGCAGCCGGGCCGCTGCCGACCCGATCCGGGTGACCGTGATCTGCCCCCAGAACGACCCCTCCGACAGCTGGGTCGTGGACGACGCCGAGGTGGCGGCCGCCACCCGCGCCCGGCTCAACGCGACCCTCTCGGCGCTGCGCGAGGCCGGGATCGAGGCGAGCGGCTACGTCGTCGACCGCGATCCGTACACGGCGGTGCTCGACGTCGTCGAGTCCGACCCGCCGAACGAGATCATCGTCTCGACGCTGCCTCGCACCCGGTCGGGGTGGATGCGGCGCGATCTGATCGAGCGCCTGCGTGACGACACCAAGCTGCCCGGTCGAGCACGTGGTCGTGGACGAGCCGTCGCGGGTCAAGGACGGCGTGACCGTCCAGGCGGCAACGATCGACGGCCGCGACGGGGGCGGTGATGCCGCCGCCCGTCTCGGCCTATCACGACAGCCTGCTGCGCTCGCCGGTGTTCCTGGGCATGGTCATGTTCCTGGGCTCGGAGATCATGCTGTTCGGGTCGTTCTTCACGATCTTCTTCTACCTGCGCTTCACGCACACCATCGTGGCCGCCGCACGGGATCGACGTGCCCAAGGACGCCGACCGGCATCAACACGGCGATCCTGATCTCGTCGTCGTTCACGATGCACTGGGCGCTCGTGTCGGTCAAGCGCAACAACCGCGTTCGGGCTGATCGTGGGGCTGGCGCTGACGCTCACCATGGGCCTCACGTTCCTCGCCCTGCAGATCCACGAGTACCTGAACCTCGGCTTCACGCCGTCGAACAACGCGTTCGCGTCGGGGTTCTTCGCCCTCACCGGGCTGCACGGCTTCCACGTGTTCGTGGGCGCGACCCTGCTCTCGATCGCGCTCATGCGCTCGACGCGCGGGCACTACTCGCCCGACCAGCACCTGGGCCTCGAGGTGACCGGGATCTACTGGCACTTCGTCGACATCGTCTGGATCCTCCTCTACACCGTCGTCTACCTCCTCTAGTGACCGTCGCCGCACGGGACCTGAACGCCGGAGTCCGCCCCGGGCCATGGCTGCGGCTGACGGCGGTCGGCGCAGCGGTGGCCACGGCGCTCGTCGTGATCACCGGCGCGCTGCACATGACCGGCGCGCACCGCGCGCTCGCGCTGGCCGCGCTCGCCCCGATGGTGGCGATGGTGCTGGCGTCCCGGTTCGCCCATCCCCGCCTGCTGCGGTGGTGGGTCGGCCGCGCTCGCGCTGCTCCTGGTCGAGATCGCGCTGGGACTGGCCGTGGCGCTGACGTCGCCGAGCACCACGCTGCACTGGGCGCACGTCGGGGTCGCCTGCCTGGCCCTGGCGGCGGCCGTCGCCGGGACGGCGGCAACGATGCGCGGGGCGCCCGTGCCCGCCGCTCCGTGGCGCGACTACGTCACCCTGACCAAGCCACGGGTGATGTCCCTCCTGCTGCTCACGGGCGCGTGCGGCATGGTGATCGGCGAGCAGGGGATTCCGCCCGCCGGCCGGTTTGTTGCCATGCTGCTGGGGCTGGCGCTCGCCTGCGGCGGCGCGAGCGCGCTCAACCACCTGCTCGACCGCGACATCGACCAGCAGATGCGGCGCACGGCGACCCGGCCGGTCGCATCGGGCCGGGTCGTGGCGCCGCGCGCGCTCGAGTTCGGCCTCGCGCTCTCGGCCTGCTCCTTCGTGCTGCTCTCGAGCCTCGTCAACCCGCTCACGGCGGCTCTGGCGCTGGCCGGGAACCTCTTCTACGTCCTCGTCTACACCCACTGGCTGAAGCGCTCGACGGTGCAGAACATCGTCATCGGCGGGGCGGCGGGGGCGGTGCCGCCGCTCGTGGGCTGGGCGGCTGCGACCGGAAACATGTCGGTGGCGGCGATCGTGCTCTTCGTGATCGTGTTCGTCTGGACGCCGCCGCACTTCTGGGCGCTCGCGCTCCTGATCAAGCGCGACTACGCCGCGGCGAGTGTGCCGATGCTCCCGGTGGTGCGCGGCAACGCCGCGGCCGCGCGCCAGATCCTGCGTCTACTCGCTCGGCCTGGTGGCCGTGACCGGGCTACCCGCGCTGGTCGGGATCGCCGGCTGGCCCTACCTGATCGTGGCCGCGGCGTCAGGTGCCTGGTTCGTCTGGCTGGCGTGGCGGCTGCTGCGCGACCCGGTGACCGCCCGTGCGGGCGCGCTCTTCCACTACTCGATGCTGTACCTGGCGGTGCTGTTCGTCGCCATGGCCGCCAACGCAGCGGCCGGCGGCCGCACCGTCTGAATAACGGGGCCAGGCCCCAGTTATTCACCCTCAGTCCGGGAGGTTGCGGTACTCGTTGACCGCCGCGCGCACCCACTGGGCGCCGAAGATGAGGGCGATCGTCGCCCCGATCGAGACGAGGGTGAGCCGCCAGATGCGCGCATCCGGGACGAGGCCGAACAGCACCAGCGCGATCCCGATCGACGTCGCGAACGGAAGCGCCGAGGGCTCCGGCAGGTGGAAGTCGCGGCCCTCTGATCCGTGCTCGTCAGCCATAGCGGACGATCACCCCGACCAGGAGCGTTGCGGCAAAGATCAGCGCCGAGAGCAGCCCCAGCTTGAGGGCGAGCACGATGTTGCGGTTGGCTGTGCGCTTGTCGAGCATCGTCAGTCGCCGGCCGCGGCTGCGGCCGCCTCGCGGCGCAGATCGTACAGCGGGCGCTCGCTGCGGATGGGCGGGAGCTCGTCGAAGTTGTGCGGCGGCGGGGGCGATGAGGTGTACCACTCGAGGCTGTTGGCCCCCCAGGGGTCGGCGGGTGCCAGCCGGCCGACGCGCAGGGAGTGGATGCAGTTCCACATGACCATCAGGATGCCCGTGGCCAGGATGAACGCGCCGATGGTCGAGATCAGGTTGGGCGTATCCCAGGCGTGGTTGGTGTAGCTCGAGATCCGGCGCGGCATCCCCGAGAGGCCGAGGTCGTGCATCGGGAAGAAGGTCATGTTGAAGCCGACGAAGATGATCCAGAAGGCGCGTATCGCCAGCGCGCGGTCGAGCAGTCGCCCGCTCATCTTCGGGAACCAGAAGTGCAGGCCGCCCATCACGGCGAACACCGGCACCGTCCCGAGCACATAGTGGAAGTGGGCGACGACGAAGTAGCTGTCGGTGACGTACAGGTCGATCGGGAAGGCGGCCAGGAAGATGCCCGAAAGGCCGCCGATCAGGAACAGGCCGATGAATGCCACCGCGTACAGCATGGGCGGTTCGAATCTGATCCGGCCCATCCACATGGTGCCGATCCAGTTGAAGATCTTGACGCCCGTGGGGACGCCGATCGCGAACGACACCAGCATGAACCAGACCTGAAGGGGCGTCGAGAACCCGACCGCGAACATGTGGTGGCCCCACACGAGGAAGCCCAGGAACGCGATCGCAACCACGGAGTAGACGAGCGCCTTGTAGCCGAAGAGCGGCTTGCCCGAGAACACGGGGATGATCTCGGAGATCATCCCGAATCCGGGCAGCGCCATCACGTAGACGACCGGGTGCGAGTAGAACCAGAACAGGTGCTGGTACAGGATCGGCCCGTGTGTGGCCGCCGCGTAGAAGCTCGTGCCGTAGTTGCGGTCCATGAGCAGCATCGTCAGCGCGCCCGCAAGCACGGGGCCGGCGATCGACGATCATGATCGAGTAGACGTCGATCGTCCACGTGAAGAGCGGCATCCGCGTGAGCCGCATCCCGGGGGCGCGCATGTTGTGGATCGTGCAGATGAAGTTGATGCCGCCGAGCAGCGACGAGATGCCGAGGATGTGCAGGCCGACGATCCACAGGTCGAGCCCGTGCCCGGGCGAGATCACCGACAGCGGCGGGTACCCCGTCCAGCCGGCGTCGGCCGGCCCGCCGCCCCACACGAAGCTGGAGTACATGACCATCCCGCCGAACAGGAGCAGCCAGTAGGAGGCCGCATTCAGCTTGGGGAAGGCCATGTCGCGGGCGCCGATCTGCAGCGGCACCAGATAGTTGCCGAACCCGGCCATCACGGGCACGACGAACAGGAAGATCATCGTCGTCCCGTGCATGGTGAAGAGCTGGTCGTACGCCTGGGCCGACACCACCGTGTTGTTCGCGTGCTCGAGCTGCAGCCGGATCACCAGTGCCATCAGCCCGCCCGCGGCGAAGAAGAAGAACGTGGTGAACAGGTACATGATCCCGATCCGCTTGTGGTCGACGGTCGTGATCCATGACCACAGGCCGGTCTTCGGGCCGGTCGAGATCGGGGGCGCCTGGACTTCGGTTACCATCGGATCACGTCCCCTGCAGCTTGGCGGTGTAGGCGGACCACTGGGCCGGCGTGACCACCTTGACCGTGATCAGCATGGTGGCGTGGCCGATCCCGCAGAACTCGGCGCACTGGCCGTCGAAGGTGCCGGTGCGGGTGGCCTTGAACCAGGTGCGTGTTGGTCTGGCCCGGGATCGCGTCGATCTTGGGCCCGAGCGCCGGCACCCACCAGTCGTGGTCGACGTCCTTCGAGCGCACCTCGAGCTTGACCGCGGTGTTCACGGGCACGACCAGCGTCGAGCCGCCGATGGGCGCCTTGCCGGGCACGCCGGAGTTGGCGCCGTAGACGTACGAGAACGACCACTGCTGCGCCAGCACGTTCACGACCATCGCGTTGCTGGGGGCGTCCTTGACCGCCGGGATGTGATCGATCGTGTACCCCGCGAGCGCGGCGAGCACGAGCACGGGTGCGAGCGTCCAGCCGATCTCGAGCCGCGTCGACCCGCGCACCTGCGGCGGCTCGACGACGGGCTCGCCCCGGCGCACGCGGAATCGCAGCGCCGAGTAGAGCAGCCATCCACCGACCAGCACGAAGATCGTCATGGTCACGCCCAGCACCGCGCGATAGACGTTGTCGATCGCGTTCGCCGCGGGCCCGTCCGGGGGCACGAAGGTGGCCGTGTCGGCCACCGCGGGAGCCGCCTGCAGCGCCAGCAGCAACACCGCCGTGAACGCGGCCAGGGCAACCGGGCGCAGTCGGAGCGTGAGCACGTTCACGGGACGCGGCCCATTCTACAAGTGATGCCGGTCCGCCCGACCGCCACCCGCTACGCGTCGGCCGGGGGCGTCTTCGGGGGCGGCGTGCGGCGGGGCTCCGCTGTCGGCCGCGCCCTCGCTGAAGGCCGCGCCGAGGCCCGCCACCGCCCCCATCGCGTCGGTCGCTCCCGAGGGCAGCAGGAGCAGCTTGTTGGCGTCTCCGGCGGCGACCTGCGGCAGCGCCTCGAGATACTTGTAGCCGAGCATGTCCGACGGGGCGATGCCGGACTCGCGGACGGCTTCGAAGATCTTCCCCAGGGCCTGCGCCTCGCCCTCGGCGCGCAGCGCCCGGGCCTGCTTCTCGCCCTCGGCCCGCAGCACGTTTGCCTGCTGGTCGGCCTCGGCGTTCAGGATCGCGGCCTGGCGCAGGCCCTCGGCGCGCAGGATCGCGGCCTGCTTCTCGCCCTCGGCCTGCAGCACCGCGGCCCGCTTCGCCCGGTCGGCGCGCATCTGCTGCTCCATCGCCTCCTGGATGGTGCGCGGCGGGTCGATGCTCTTGAGCTCGACGCGCGTGACCCGCACGCCCCACTTCTCGGTGGCCTCGTCGAGCACGATGCGCAGCTGCGAGTTGATCTGGTCGCGGCTCGTCAGCGTCTCCTCGAGCGTCATCGACCCGACCACGTTTCGCAGCGTGGTGATCGTGAGCTGCTCCATCGCCACCAGCATGTTCAGCACCTCGTAGGTGGCCTTGACCGCGTCGGTGACCTGGTAGTAGACGACGGTGTCGACGCCGATCGTGACGTTGTCCTCGGTGATCACCGGCTGCGGAGCGAACGCCTGCACCGTCTCCTTCATGTCCACGGTCACCCGGATCTTGTCGAGCATCGGCACCAGCAGGTGCACCCCCGGGCCGAGCGTGCGCTGGTAGCGGCCGAGCCGCTGGACGACGCCCACCGTGCCCTGCTGGACGACCCGAACCGCCCGGCTGACCCCGACCAGCACCAGTATGACGAGCGCGATCACCGCTATCAGCGCAGGCATGTCATCACTCCTCGAGCTCGTGGATTTCGTGGTCGTGCGGCGACGGCGCCGCCACCACCAGTGCGGTGACGCCCTCGATCTTGACCACCTCGACGCGGCTGCCCTCGGCGATCGGCTCCTCGTCGTAGAAGCTGCGGGCGGTCCACGTCTCGCCGCCGACCTTCACGAGGCCCGGCTCGAGCTCGCCGATCGCGCGGGTGACGAGGCCGATCTTGCCCTGCATGGCGTCGACGCCGGTGCGGTGCAGCTGGGTCGATCCGATCGCGCGCTTGAGCGCGGGGCGGGTGAGGATGAGGCTGCCGACCGAGAGCCCGGCGAACGCGATCAGCTGGACCACCACGCCCAGGCCGGTCAGCGCGACCGCGGCGGCGGCGATGGCGGCGAGCCCAAAGTAGATGGCGACAAACGCCGATGTGGTCGCCTCGGCGATCAGGAGCACCACCGCCACCACCACCCAGATCACCCAGGCGTCCATGGAAAACAAGCCTAGTGCGCAATACTGTGCCCTGTCCATGCAACTCGAGCAGATCACGACGGGCGCAGCGCTTGGCCCACTGCTCGACCAGGCGCGAGCCGACGGCATCTGCGCGGTCGACACGGAGTTCGTCTGGGAGCGCACGTACGCTCCGGCGCTCTGCCTGGTCCAGCTCGCGACGAAGGAGCGGCTTGCGGTCATCGATCCGGTCGAGGGAGCGCCGCTCGAGCCGGTCGCCGAGCTGATGGCCGATGCGGCGGTCGAGAAGGTCATGCATGCCCCGTCGGGCGACCTGGCGGCATTCGTGCTGCATTACGGCGTGCGCCCCCGAAACGTGTTCGACACCCAGGTTGCCGCCGGGTTCGTCGGCTACGGCGGATCGCCGTCGCTCGAGCGGCTGCTCGACCAGGCGGTCGGCGTGCGGCTGCGCCACGACGAAGGGTTCACCGACTGGAACCGGCGGCCGCTGACCCCGGTGCAGATCGAGTACGCGGCCGACGACGTGCGCCACCTGCTCGAGGCCACCGCCGCGCTGCGCAGGCGGCTGGACGAGCAGGGCCGCCAGGCCTGGGTCGACGAGGAGATGGAGCAGCGCTACGGGCCCGACGCGACGCTCGTGCAGGATCCCGACCAGGCCTGGCGGCGCGTCAGCGGCCGGGGCCGGCTGCGGGGCGAGCAGGTGGCGGCGCTCGCGGCGGTCGCCGCGTGGCGTGAGCGCGAGGCCCGCCGCCGCGACCTGCCGGCCTCGTGGCTGATCAAGGACGCGACGCTGATCGAGGTTGCCCGGCGGCGCCCCGCCACGGCCCGCGAGGCCGACGCCATCCGCGGCCTGCAGATTCGCAAGGGCGCCCAGATGGACGGCCTGCTGGCCGCCGTGGCCGGCGCCGGGCCGGTGCCGCAGGGCGCGTCCGACGGCGAGCTGCCGAGCGAGGTGCGCCGGCGGGTGCGGGTGGTGCTGCCGCTTGCGAGCGCCGTCCTGCAGGCCCGGTGCGGCGAGGCCCGGGTCGCGTCGGAGCTGGTCGCCACCCGTGCCGAGCTCGAGTCGCTGATCGCGTCGCAGGCGATGGGCGGCGACGGCGCGCACCCGCTCCTGCAGGGCTGGCGGCGCGAGCTGGCGGGCGAGTCGCTGCTGCGGTTGCTACGGGGAGAGGTGGCTCTGCGGGTGCTCCCGCGGGCCCCGCACGTGGCCGAGCAGCCGGGATAATCGCTACCCTACGCGCGTGGTAGACGCGTCGGTGACGACGCCGCTGGTATCGGTGCTGGCGGCCGTGCTGGTGGTGGCGGGCATCGGGAAGCTGCGCGCGCCGGCCGCGGCTGCGGGCGCGATGCGGTCAGCGGGCCTTCCCACCGGAGCCGTCCCGGCGCGGCTGGTCGGTGCGGTCGAGCTGGGTGTGGGCGCCCTGGCGCTGGCGGCGCCCTCACGGGCTTCGCTCCTGGCGCTGGCGGGCATCTACGCGCTGCTGGGATGGTTCGCCGTGCGGCTCCTGCGCCGCCCCGAGCCCGTCGCCTCGTGCGGTTGCTTCGGCACCGACGCCCCGCCGTCGCGCCTGCATGCGGCCTTCAATGTTGCGGCCGCGGCCGCCATCGCCCTCGTCGCCCTGCATCCGCCGCCGGGGCTGGCGGAGCAGGCCGCCCGCGCACCGCTCGCGGGCGCCGGGCTCGTCGCCGGGTGCTGCGCCTGCGCGTATGCGGTGACGCTCGTGCTGGCGTTCCTGCCCCAGGCTGCGGGCGCCTACACCCCGGGCCGGCGGCCGGCGTGACCGACCGCCTGGTCTCGGTCGCCTCGCGGCTGCTCGAGCGGCGAACGTCCCGGCGGGGCGTGCTGATCCGGGTCGCGATCGGAGGCTCGGCGCTCGCGGTGGCGCCGCTTCGCTACCTGCTGCGGCCGCAGTCCGCGCTGCGCGGTCATCACGTGTCGCGACTGCGGTGGCGGCGCGCTCTGCTGTGACGGCTGGACCGAGTTCTGCTGCACGATCAACGGGGGCAGCAACACGTGCCCGCCGTACACGTTCCTCGGCGGCTGGTGGAAGTGCACCAACTACACGGGCACCAAGCTGTGCTCGTCCGAGGGTGTCCGCTATTACGTCGATTGCAACCGCCGTCCGGGTCAAAGCTGCCCGCACGGCTGCTCGTGCGCCGAGGGGTCGTGCAGCCATCGCTCGACGTGCTGCAACGTCTTTCGGTACGGGCAGTGCAACACGCAGGTGAAGGAGGTGACCGAGGTCGTGTGCCGGATGGTCACGTGCACGAACCCCTGCCACCTGTTCCCGTCGGAGTGCTCGTGCCACGTCCTGGTCGAGAACCTCGTCTGCCACCAGGAGGCGGCCTGCCTCGTTCCCGGCGCCGCGGCCCCGCCGTACACCGGGCTGCGCGCGGGAGGCGGCACGCTGTGACGGCCGTCGTTACCGTCGAGACGCTGCTCCTGGCGCTGCTCGTGCTCCTGGTCGGGGGCCTGCTGCGAAGCCACGCCGAGATCCTGCGCCGGCTCGACGAGCTGCAGCCGGCCGGGTCCGCCACGGCTGCTCCGGTGCGTGAGTCGACGGCCGGGCACGATGTCTCCGGCGTGACGCTCGACGGCGACGCCCTGCACATCGGCGTCACGCGGCCGGGGGCGCCGACGCTGCTCGCCTTCCTGACGTCGGGATGCAGCACCTGCCTCGGATTCTGGGAGGCGTTCGCCGACCCGCGCACGCAGCTGCCCGCCGGCGTCCAGCTCGTGGTCGTGACCAAGGATCCGAGCCACGAGAGCCCGGCCAAGCTGCGTGAGCTCGCGCCGCCGGCTGTGAGGATCGTGATGTCGAGTGCGGCCTGGAGCGAGTACGACGTCCCCGCGAGCCCGTACTTCGTGCACATCGACGCGCACGGTGAGCTGGCGGGCGAGGGCACCGCCCAGCGCTTCGAGCAGGTCATCTCGCTCCTGGCCGACGCGGCTGCAGACGTCGCCGCCCAGGGGTCGGCGGAGCGCGCCCTGCGGGCCGAGCGGGAGCTCGCCTCCGCGGGCATCGGCCCCGACCATCCCAGCCTGTATGCGGGTGCAGAGCAGGCGGGCACCGATGCCACCTGAGCTGATCCTGGCCGTGCCGCTGGCGGTGGTGGCCGGGCTGCGCTCGCTCTGGTCACCTTGAGGAGAGTCGATGCTCGGGAGCATCACTCCGCTCGGTGAGCGGAGCCGGGGAAGGCGATGGGGGGTGACGGTCACGGCCTTTGCGCTGGCCGCGATCGTGGCCGGCGCCGCCGGCGGCGCGGTGCTGGGTGCCGTGGGTGGACTCGCGGGTCTCCCGCCGGGAACGCGCAGCGTCCTGCTCGCGCTGGCGGTGACAGCGGCGATCGTCGTCGACCTCGTCCCGGGGCTGCATGCTCCGGGCCCGCGCCGGCAGGTGAACGAGGAGTGGCTGCTCCGCTACCGGGGCTGGGTGTACGGGGCCGGATTCGGCTTTCAGCTGGGCCTGGGCGTGGCCACGATCGTGTCCACCGCGGCCGTCTACGCAGCGATCGCGGCCGCGTTCCTGACCGGGTCGGCAGCGGCGGGTGCGCTGGTCGGAGCGGCCTTCGGCGCCGCCCGGGCCGTCACGCTCCTGGCGGCGGCGCGGGTGCGCGGGCCGAGCGCCCTGGCCGCGCTTGACCGGCGCCTGCACACGTGGGACCGGCCTGCACGCCTGGTGGCGCTCGCCGCCGAGGCGGGGCTCGTGATCGCGGTCGCGGCGCTGGCGGTGACATGAGGCTCACGGCGCACGGGATCGCAATCGAGCTGCCCTCCGGCTGGGACGGCCGCATCTGGCTGCGCGAGGGGGGAGGGCCGGTCGTCCACGCTGCCAACGTGCCGCTGCCCGCCTCCGACGGCGACTTCGCGTCCAGGGCGACAGACACCCTTCCCGCGGCCGGAGTGGTGGTCGTGCTGGTCGAGTACGGCGCGTCCGAGGCCGGGACGCCGCTCTTCTCGGCACCGGCGCCGGGGCGGATCGACCCCGCCGAGCTCAGCCCGGCAACCCTGCTTCGCCGCCGTCCCGGCCAGCGCGGGCTGCAGCGCTTCTTCACCACCGCGGGGCGGGCGATGTGCCTCTACGTGGTGGTGGGTTCGGCCGCGCACGCGCCCGACCTGGCGGCCGCGGTGAGCAACGTGCTGGCCACGCTTGAGGTGGCATGAATAAATGGGGCCAGGCCCCATTTATTCATCAGTTGTAGGTGAACTCGTCGGCCGGGGAGACGGCGGAGGAGCCGCGCGTTGTCGTCACGATCACGTCGACCGTGCCCGAGCCGGGTGGGCTCGTCGCCGTGATCGACTTTGACGACCGGACGTCCACGTTCGTGGCCGCCGCCGACCCGAACCTGACCGTTGCGCCGCGCGCGAAGTTGTGTCCGGTGATCGTCACGGTCGTGCCTCCTGCCGCCGGGCCCTGGCCCGGTGAGACGCCGGTGACAGCGGTGGCGGCGACCGGCTGCCACCGGGGGATCTCGTTCTCGCGCAGGCCGGTCAGCACCGTCGCGGGGCCTCCGGCGGCCGGCATCACGTCGACCGTCTGCCCGGCGGCCGTGGCTCGCGCGAACAGGATCCGGCTCCCGTCGGGCGACCACGAGGGCTGAAACTCGGCCTCGGAGTCGGTGGTCAGCCGCCGAAGCGTCCCCGACGCGAGGGTCAGCACCCACACGTCGAACGACCCCGCGCGATTGCTTGCAAACGCGATCTGGGAGCCGTCGGGCGACCAGGCCGGCTGGACGTTTCGGAAGGCGCCGGCCGTCAGCTCGGTGACGGTGCCGCCGGTCGAGGGGACGACGCAGATCTGGTAGTGGCCGTTGCGGGGCGAGTCAAACGCAATCCGGGTGCCGTCCGGCGACCACACGGGCAGGCTGTCGACTCCCTGATGGTGCGTGATCTGCAGCGGTTTGCCGGCTCCGCTGGCGGCGACCGTGTAGATCTCCCAGTCGCCGCTGCGGTTGCTGGCAAAGGCGATCCGGCGGCCGTCCGGCGACCAGCTCGGAAACGCGTCCTGGGCCGGGTTGGACGTGATCCGGCGCAGGTCGTGGCCGGTCGTGCTGATCGTGTAGATGTCGTAGTTCCCGCCGCGGTTGCTGGTGAATGCGATCCGGGTGCCGCCCGGCGAGAAGGAGGGCGCGAAGTCGGCCGCGACGTTGGTCGTGACGCGGAAGGCATGGCTCCTGCGAGTGGCCGCCTTGAGGTAGACGTCCCAGTTCCCGCCGCGGTCGCGGTCGAACGCGATCATGCCGTTTCCGCGCAGGGTGGCCGGCGCGCTCGGGGCCGCACCGCCCGCGGCCGGCGCGGCCAGCGCCACCAGGAGGCCGATCGTCACCGCTCGAGTTGCGAATCGCGCCACGGTCGGTGCGAATCGTAAACATTTCCGACCGGAACTCATGCCGCGGGCGGGCGCGCCGATCATGGGAGGGTGTCTGGGAAGTGGTATCACCGGTCCCGGGCCTGGGCATTCGTCGCGGTCGCGGTCATCGCCGCCGGCATGGCGCGCCCCGCCCCGACGCTGGCCGTCCGCACCCCCGGCTCGGCCCTCGATTCGGCCGGCCTGGTGAGGCCTCCGCGCTCGATTCTGCCGAACGCCGCACATGCGGTCGCGCCCGCGGGCCCGGATTATCCCGGCGCTCTGTGGGAGCCGGCCAACCCGGCGAACTACACGGTTGCCAACCGGCCCTACACCAATCCCGTCACGCGGATCATCATCCATGTCGCCGAGGGCGGATGGGCGTCGACCTACACCTGGTTTCGCAACGCGGCCGCCGAGGCGTCGGCCAACTATGTCGTGTCGGCGACCGGCCGGGTCGCCCAGATGGTGCCCGACAAGGACATCGCCTGGCACGCCGGCAACTGGTCGTACAACGAGACCTCGGTCGGGATCGAGCACGCGGGCTTCACCAACGTCACCCACTTCCCCGATGCCCAGTACCGCGGATCTGCCAAGCTGGCCGCCTGGATCGCGGACACCTACCTGATCACCCCCGACCGCAAGCACGTCATCGGCCACTACCAGGTCCCCGATCCCGGCCATCCCGGCCAGTGGGGCGGCGTCGACCACCACACCGACCCCGGCCGCACCTGGGACTGGCCCCGCTACATGGCCTACCTGCGCGCGGACGCCCACGACACCTACCAGCAGGTGCTCGACAACGCCGATCCCACCGGCGTGCGGTTCGACCCGTCCGTGTGGCAGGTCGAGTCGACCCAGTCGGGCCGGTACGGGAAGAACTATCTGGCCGCCGCTCCGGGGCACACGGATAGCCCGGTGACGTTCCGGATGGCGGTGCCGGCGACCGACCACTACGACCTGATGATGCGCTGGCCGTGCGGAGCCGACTCGTCGCGGGTCGGCGTCAGCGTCCTGGCAGCCCGCGGCCTGCGCACCACGACCGTCGACGAGGCTCGCGGCTGCGGCCGGTTCCAGTACGTGGGCAGCTACGACCTGTCGGCCGGGAACGCCTGGCGGCTGCAGGTGAGCTCGGCGTCGCGCGCCCACGGGACGATCGTTGCGGACGCCTTCAAGCTCGTGGAGCAGTCCGACCCTTCGCCCCCCACCGCGCCCGTCGTGACCGCCACGGTGGGCGAGACGGACATCGCGCTTCGGTGGACCAAGGGGCAGGACAACATCGCGGTCGGCGGCTACCACGTGCTGGTCGACTCGGCGCTGCGCTACCAGGGTGCCGGGCGCACCCTGGCGGTGACCGGCCTCGCGTGCGACAGCGTGCACATCGTCTCGGTGCGTGCGCTCGACATGGTGTCGAACCGCTCGCCGCGGCGGCCGCTGTGGATCCGCACCGGCGCCTGCCCACCGCCGCCCAGCGGGTTGACGGCGACTCCGCAGCCGCGGGCGATGGCCCTGCAGTGGTCGGCTCCGGGCGCCGGCCTCTCGTACGAGGTGTTCGCGAACGGGCGGCTCATTCACACGACCACCGCGACCTCCTCCACCGTGTCCGGCCTGGCCTGCGGGGTGACCAAGACGTTCTCGGTGGAGAGCGTGGACGGGGCGGGTGGGGTGTCGGCTCCGGCCGACGTGGTTGCGACGACGCCCGCCTGCTGACCCTCGGGGAGGCGCGCCGCCAGCCGGTACGATGGCGGGTTCCACGCCCTCGTAGCTCAGGGGATAGAGCGCGGCTCTCCTAAGGCCGGCGTCGCAGGTTCGAATCCTGCCGAGGGCATGCGGGCGGAGTAGACTCCACCGGGCCATGGCATCGCCGCGCAGTGCTGAGCTCACGCTCGAGGAGGGCACGCGCCGCAGTGAGGAGCTGACTCCCAGGGCGCGCGGGATCCTCGATGCGGTGGCACGCACGTTCGCCGACCGCGGCTCGGCCGTGAGCATGACCGAGATCGCGTCGCGCTCCGGCGTCGGCCGGGCAACGCTCTATCGGTACTTCCCCACCCGTGAGGTGCTCATGCGCGAGCTCCAGCGGGTGGCGGTGGAGGACGTCGGCTACGACCTGCGTGCCGCGAACCTGCCCGCCCTCGACGTGCGGGCGGCGCTCGAGGAGGCCGTCCGGGTGGTGCTCTCGGTTGGACACCACTACGCCATCGTGGTGCGCGAGCAGGTGCCGGTGTCGCGCAAGGTCGCCGACGAGCTGGTCAGGGACCCGATCCGGGGCGTCCTCACCCGCGCGCAGGCCGAGGGCCTCCTGCGGGAGGAGTGCAGCCTGGCATGGCTCGAGGACATGTTCGTCGGCCTGATCAATGCCGGGCTCGAGCAGATCGTGCGCCGCGGCGCCGATCCCGGCGCCACCGCCGGCGTGGTCGTCGCGGCCTACCTCGACGGCGCCGGAGCCCGCGGTGGCTGAGCGCGGCAGCATCCGCCTGCCGCCCCCCGTGCCGGGCGTGCCGACCACGCCGCTGATCCTGTGCACGTGCTGCCATGAGCCGCTTGCGCCCGGCACAGACCTGTGTCCGCGCTGTAACACCGACGTGCGCGGCGGACGGCGGTCGGAGGCGGCGCGGTCGGCGCTCGTGCTCGGGCTGATCGGCCTCGCGATCCTGCCGATCCTGTTCTCGATCCCGGCGATCGTGATGGCCGTGCGCGCGCGCCGCGAGCTTGCGGCCGATCCCAGCCTGCACGGGCGCGACGCGGCCGGCTGGGGCCTGGCGACGGGGATCGTGGGCCTGGTGCTCGGGATCTCGCTGATCGGGACGGTCGTCCTGGGTCTGGTCTCGCCCCGGTAACCGCGGCTGCGTGTTATGGTCGCCGCGTGGCTCGGCCGGCCATGAGATGGATCGAGTCGGGGACCCGGCTGGAGTACGCATGGGTCGCGTTTGCGGTGCTCAACCTGGCCGCGATGATGGCGATCATCCTGCTGCGGTTCGGCCAGGGCTGGGAGACGGTCCCATTCCACTTCATCTACGTCTCGTTCACGATCCTGTACGGCTTCCGGGCCTGGCGGGGCAAGGCGACGCTGTGGGGGATCCTGTTCGTGACCCTGACCACCGGCGCGGTCACGGCGTTCGGCATCTACCGCAACTGGGAGGCGCCACCGGAGTTCACCGAGGTGCCGCTGATGTCGCTGATGTTCCTCGGCATGGTCTACCACGTCCGTCGCCGCCAGCAGGCGCAGGGCGTCGCCGAGGCGCTCGCCGCCGACCGCGAGCGCGACCTCGAGCGCAAGTCGGTGTTCCTGTCGGACGCGTCCCACGAGCTGCTGACGCCGATCACGATCGGCCGTGGCCACCTTGAGCTCCTGCTGCGAGAGCCGGGCGCCGGGCCGGGCGAGGTCTCCGAGGCGTGCGACGTCGTGCTGGGCGAGCTCGGCCGGATGGAACGGGTCATCAACCGGCTGCTGCTGCTGGAGTCGGCCGACGCGATCGGGCCGCGGGCATTCGAGCGGGTCGACGCCGCCGAGATGGTCACCCAGGTGTTCCAGCGCTGGAGGGGTACAGCCGACCGGGAATGGATCCTCGGTGATCTCCCCGGCGGCACGGTGATGGCCGACCGCGACCAGCTGACGCTCGCCCTCGATGCCCTGGTCGAGAACGCGATCCAGCACACTCGCACCGGCGAGCCGATCGAGATCGGGGCCGTCGCCGTCGCCGGCTCGCTGCGGATTCGCGTGCGCGACGGCGGAGACGGGATCCCCGAGGCCGCCCAGGCCCGGGTGTTCGACCGCTTCTACCGGGTCGACGGCGCCCGCAACCGCCGCAACGGCGGGGTCGGGCTGGGGCTCGCGATCGTGAAGGCCATTGCCGAGGCGCACGGCGGCGGCGTCATGGTGTGCAGCCGCGTGGGCGAGGGGAGCACCTTCGAGCTGCGCCTGCCCGGCCTGCGCTCAGCAGGGGACGAGCCGGTACCCACCGCCGCGGACGGTCTCGATCACGGCCTCGGTCTCGAGTTTGCGCCGTAGCCGCGCCACGTAGACGTCGACGACATTCGAGCGCGGGTCGAACTGGTAGTCCCAGACGGCGTTCAGGATCCGCTCGCGGGAGACGACCTCCCGCGGTGTCTGCAGGAGGTAGGAGAGCAGCGCGCACTCACGTTCCGAGAGCTGCACGTGCTGTCCGTCGCGGCGGGTGAGGCGGCGGTTGCGGGCGTCCAGCTGCATCAGCTCGATGGCCGGCTCGGGTGGCCCGTTGCGCGGCCCGCGCCGAAGGCACACGCGCACCCGGGCGAGCAGCTCGTCGAACGCGAACGGCTTGGCCAGGTAGTCGCTCGCGCCCGCGTTGAGGGCGGCCACCTTTGTGGCGACGGCGTTCTGCGCCGACAGCACGAGCACCGGCGGCTGCGGGTCGACCTCCAGCGACTCGGCCAGCACGGCGAAGCCGTCGAGGCCGGGCAGCATCAGATCGAGGATGACCATGTCCCAGTCGCGTGTCCGCAGCTCGGCGACCGCCTCGTCGCCGTTGGCTGCGACGGACGTCGCATACCCCTCGGCCCGGAGCCCCCGGCCCACGAAGCTTGCGATCAGTGGCTCGTCCTCGACCAGCAGGATGCGCACGACCGGAGAGCATACGCCATGTCCGCAGATGACAGGTCGATGACACAGGCTTGACTCAGAGGTGGCGGGGATTCAGCATTGCGGGCGCTCGATCGGAAGGGAGGGTTTCGATCAGTCGTTCGACCCGAATATTCAGTGCGCTCGCCGGGACCGCCGTGGTGGTGGTGCTGGTGCTCTGGTACGTGTTCGGCTACGTCATCTCGTGGCCGCAGACCGTGCCGCAGGCGTCGGCCGCCGGCGTCACGAACCTGACCGTGCAGACGGTGGCGGCCTTCGGCCACGAGCCGCACCCCGACTGGGTCTCCTACCTCGTCAAGAACGAGCAGGGGCAGTGGGTGCACAGCACCATCTGGAAGGTTCCCGCCAACTCGATCGTGCGCATGACCGTGCTCCAGTACGACGGCGACAGCGGTCTGCGAAACCCGTTCCTGGGCATGCCGCGGGGCATCGTCGGCAACACCATGACCATCAACGGGAAGGTGCGCAACGTGCTCAACCCGCTCGAGGCCTCGCACACCTTCACGGTTCCCGACTACGGCGTCAGCGTCCCGCTCAAGGGCGTCGGCGCAAACGCCCCGAACCAGTGCTCGGTCGCTCCCTGCACCTTGGCCGAGGCGCACAACACGATCACGTTCGAGTTTCACACCGGACCGCCGGGGATGCACCGCTGGCAGTGCTTCGTGCCGTGCGCCGCGGGCTGGCTGTTCGGCTTCGGCGGCCCGATGCAGACGATCGGCTGGATGGACGGGTTCCTCAAGGTCGTGTGACGGATGAAATCCGAAGGACATTTCGCCCGCGTCATCGTCATCTGGGTCGTGCTGGCCATCATCGCCGACCTGCTGATCGGGTTCCTGCTCGCGCCGCACATGCCGCCCGGCCGGTTCTCGAACACCGCCGCCGATCAGACCGAGATCAACATCTTCCTGGCCCTGCTACTGGCCCCGGTCGCCGTCGGCGTGATCACCTTCTTCGTCTACTCGCTGGCCGTGTTCCGCCAGCCCTCGGGGGAGCTGCAGGACGGCCCGCCGGTGAAGGGCAATTCCCGCGCTCAGACCGGCTGGGTCGTCACAACGACGGTGATCGTGCTGGCGCTTGCGATCGTCGGCACCGCGGAGCTGCTCCAGGCGCCCTCGAGCGCGTCCGGCGCCGGTGCCGGCGGCGGCCAGGGCGCCACGCCCATCAGCGATCCCTCGGGCCACCCGTTGCAGGTGCAGGTGATCGCCCAGCAGTGGTGGTTCACCTATCGCTACCCGCAGTACGGCGGGGTCGAGACCTTCTCGCTGGCGCTCCCGGTCGGCCGCACGGTGGAGTTCCACGTCACGTCGCTCGACGTGATCCACTCCTTCTGGGCCTACCAGCTCGGCGTCAAGGCGGACGCGGTTCCCGGCGCCGACAACATCGCCTTCACCATACCCAAGCACCGCGGCCTCTTTCAGGTCCGCTGTGCCGAGCTGTGCGGCCTGTACCACGGCTACATGGCGGCCCACGGAGAGGTGCTGTCGGGGCGGGGATTCAACCGCTGGATCCACCTCGCGATCCGGCGTGACAAGCCGATCATGAAGTACCTGCCCCCGTACCGGCTCGTGTATTACCCGCAACCGTATGGGAGAGGTGGATGAGCCAGTCCGAGACCCCCGCCGCCGCCGTGCCGGCCAAGCAGCGCAACGGCCTTTTCACCTTCAATGTGCTCTGGGGCATCGTCGGTGCGATCGTCGGCTACGCGATCGGGCTCGCGATCGGCCACCGCATGGGCTCGCGCTTCGACTGGGTGGCGGACTATCGACTACAACGACATCGCCATCCTGCTGGGCTACGTGCTGGGGACCTTCGGCTACCTGGCCGGCCTCGGCATCCTCAACCACCCGATCGCCCGGCTGTTCGGGCGCTCCGGACCTGACCTGGCGAAGGGTGCCACCGGGTGGACGCGCTACACGCGCGCCAGCACCGATCACAAGGTGATCGGCCTGCAGTACCTGATGGGGATCGGCATCTTCTTCTTCATCGGCGGCGTGAACGCGATGCTGATCCGGTACGAGCTGCTGCGGCCGACCACGCCGGCGTTCTCGCCCGGCGAGTACCTGACCGTTCGTCGGGCTGCACGGGGCGATGATGATCATGATGGTGTCGAGCATCATCCTGGGCCCGTTCGGGCACTACTTCGTGCCGCTCATGATCGGCACCAGGCGGATGGCCTTCCCCCGCCTCGAGTCGCTCTCGTTCTGGCTCCTGCCGCTGGCCGGAGTGGTGCTCGTCACCACCATCGCCTACGGAGGCTTCCCCACCGGCTGGACCGGCTATCCCACCCTGGGTGATCAGGCGGACGCGGGCATGGATGGATACCTGTTCGCCTTTGCCCTCGTCGGCATCGGGATGATCCTGAACGCGCTCAACATGATGGTGACGATCTTCAACCATAGGGCGCCGGGGATGACGTGGGCGCGGCTGCCGATCTTCGTGTGGAGCATGCTGACGACGTCGGTGCTGATGCTGCTCGGCCCGCCGATGCTGCTCGCGGCGGTGCTGATGCAGATACTCGATCGCACCTCGGCGACGTCGTTCTTCATCGCCCCGCTGGGCGGCAGCCCGTTCCTGTGGGAGAACCTGTTCTGGTTCTTCGGGCACCCCGAGGTCTACATCCTCGCCCTTCCCGGCTTCGGCATCGTGCTCGAGATCCTGCCGGTGTTCGCGCGCAAGCCGCTGTGGGGGATACGGCTGGCGATCGCCGGCATGCTCGGCGTCACGCTGCTGTCGTTCATGGTGTGGCAGCACCACCTGTTCGTGAGCGGGATCGACTCCAGCCTGCGCCCGTTCTTCATGTTCACGACCGAGCTGATCTCGGTGCCGACCGGGTTCATCTTCCTGGTCGGGATCGGGACACTGTGGCGGGCCAAGATCCGCTACGCCGTACCGATGCTGTTTGCGCTCGCGTTCTTCTTCAACTTCCTGATCGGCGGGCTCTCCGGCGTCTACCTGTCCGACGTGCCGAGCGACGTCAGCCTGCACGGCAGCTTCTTCGTCCTCGCCCACTTCCACTACACGATCATGGGCGGCCTGGTGTTCGGGTTCTTCGCCGGCCTGTACTACTGGCTGCCGAAGATGACCGGCCTCCAGCTGAACGAGCGGCTGGGCAAGATCCACTTCTGGACGACCTTCGTGTTCTTCAACTCGACGTTCCTGCCGCTGTTCGCGGTGGGCATGCTGGGGATGCCGCGGCGCACGCCGACCTACGCCCCCCACCTGCAGTTCCTGAACGACTGGGTGTCGATCTCGGCCTTCCTGCTCGGCGCGTCGATGCTCGTGTTCCTCGGCAACCTTGTCTACTCGATCGTGATCGCCCGCATCCCGGCCGAGTCCAACCCGTGGTCGGCCCGGTCGATCGAGTGGCAGCTGCCGTCGCCGGTGCCGGTATGGGACTTCGACCGCCCGGTGCGGATCCTGTCCGGGCCGTATGAGTACGGCGACCCCTCGGCGCCGCCCGTGATGGAAATGGGCGGGCCCGTGATCGCGGCGGGGGACTGACCGATGACCGATATCACCCCCACCGCAGACGACAGCGCCGAGCTGGTTGCGCGCGACCTCTCGACCGGCGCCCGCCTGTTCGTCGCCGCGGACGCGTTCCTGTTCCTCGGGTTCGTGTTCGCCTACCTGTATCTGAAGGCGCTGAACAACAACGGCATGTGGAACCCCAAGGGCGAGAATCCGTCCGGCACCATGGGCGTGACCGTCCTCGTCCTCGTGGTCGTCACGGCGATCGTGCTCACCCTCGCCGGGCGCCGGCTCGCGTCGGCCGGGCCCGCCGCCTACAGGGCGCCGGCGGCCGTGGCGGTCGTGATCGGTCTTGTCGCCACGCTGCTTGCGGCCTCGCAGCTGTTCCGGCCCGGCTTCTCGCCGAGCCACGCGGGGTCATTCGGGAGCGTGTTCATCGGTTTCATGGCCTTCTACTCCCTGCATCTGCTGGGCGGGGTCTACTGGGTCGAGATCCAGGTCGCGCAGAAGCCGGCGGAGGGCCTGCGGGGCGACGCGCCCCCGGCGCTCCTCTTCTGGTGGTTCCTGGCCGTCGTGCTGGCGATCTTCACCGTCCTCTTCTACGTGGTGTAGCGCAGGGGGGAATATGCACTTGATCACTCTGGCCTCCAACGATGCCAACGCGGGGGAATACCTCACGCTGGTGATCCCCGTCGGGTTCCTGATCCTGGTGCTGCTGTGCGGCTGGATGATGCGCCACCGGGTTCCGTGAGCGCCGAGTTCGTCGACGACGCCGGCCCCTGGCTGCGGCTGACGGCCGCGGCCGGTGCCGCCGCGACCGCACTCGTGGTGGCGGCGGCCGCGCTGCATCTCGATGTCGCCCACCGGGTGCTCGCCGCGGCGGCGCTGCCGCCCCTCGTGGCGGTTGCGATCGCCGCGCTGGTCGCCCATCCCCGGCTGCGGCCCGCGGCGTTTGCGGCGCTCGGCCTGTTCGTGGCCGAGGTCGCGGCCGGTGGCGTGGCCGCGCTCACCGGGCGGGCGCCGTGGGCGGTCGTGCTGCACGTCGCGATTGCCGCAGCGGCGCTCGCGGCCACCCTGATCGTCGCCGCCGAGACCTTCCGCACTCGCTCCCCCGGCCGTGTCGTCTGGCGCGACTACGTGACCCTGACCAAGCCCCGGATCATGTCCCTCCTCCTGCTGACGGCCGCGTGTGGCATGGTCGTCGGCGCCGCCGGGCTGCCCAGCGCACGCACGTTCGTGGCCACCATGGTCGGCCTCGCGCTTGCCTGCGGGGGCGCGAGCGCGTTCAACCACCTGCTCGACCGCGACATCGACCGGACGATGTCGCGCACCGACCGGCGGCCGGTCGCGTCCGGGCGCGTCTCGCCGCCGCGGGCGCTCGAGTTCGGCCTCGCGCTCTCGGCCGCGTCGTTCGTGCTGCTGGGCGTGACCGTGAACCTGGTCGCCGCGCTCCTCGCGCTCGTCGGCAACCTGTTCTACGTCTTCGTCTACACCCGCTGGCTCAAGCGCTCGACGCCGCAGAACATCGTCATCGGAGGCGCGGCCGGCGCGATTCCGCCGCTGGTCGGCTGGGCGGCCGCGACCGGCCGGATCACGCTGCCCGCCCTGGTGCTGTTCCTGATCGTCTTCGTCTGGACGCCGCCCCACTTCTGGGCGCTCGCGCTCCTGATCAAGCGCGAGTACCAGGCGGCCGGCGTGCCGATGCTGCCGGTCGTGCGCGGCGACGTCGAGGCCACCCGCCAGATCGTGCGCTACTCGCTGGCGATGGTCGCCGTCACCCTGCTCCCGGCCGTGGTCGGGATCTCGGGGTGGCCATATGTGGCGGCGGCGGTGTTCCTCGGGGGCGTGGTTCATGTACCTCGCCCGGCGCCTGCGGCGCGACCCGGGCCCCGCCCGCGCCGGCGCCCTCTTCCACTACTCGCTGCTCTACCTGGCGCTGCTCTTCGTCGCGATGGCCCTGGACGCGGCGCTGGCGACCCCCCTCACCTGAATAATGGGGCCAGGCCCCGATTATTCATGCGCCGAAAGGGGTCTGACCCCGTTTGGCGCGGCTATCGTCCGTCGGCCGGAACCCTGACCGACGCGGATCGGAGACACGCATGCAACTGGGAATGATCGGGTTGGGCCGGATGGGTGCCAACCTCACCCGCCGGCTGATGCGCGACGGACACGAGATGGTCGTCTGGAACCGGGCTCCCGCCCCGATCGCGACCCTCGCGGGCGAGGGTGCGGTCGGCGCCGAGACGCCCGCCGACCTGGTGGCCAAGCTCGAGCGGCCGCGGGCGGTGTGGGTCATGGTGCCCGCGGCCGTCACGGGCCAGGTCGTGAGCGACGTGGCCAAGCTGCTCGACGAGGGCGACACGATCATCGACGGGGGCAACTCGTATTACCGCGACGACATCGCCCGCGCGGCGGAGCTCGCCGGCAAGGGGATCCATTACGTCGACGTCGGCACCTCGGGCGGCGTGTTCGGCCTCGAGCGCGGGTATTGCCTGATGATCGGCGGGGAGGACGAGGTCGTCGCGCGGCTCGAGCCGATCTTCGCCACCATCGCTCCTGACGTCGACGCGGCCCCGCGCACGCCCGGCCGGACGGGCACCGTGGCCACGTCCGAGCGCGGGTATCTGCATTGCGGGCCGAACGGCGCCGGGCACTTCGTGAAGATGGTGCACAACGGGATCGAGTACGGCATCATGGCCGCCTACGCCGAGGGCCTCGACATCCTCAAGAACGCCGACGCCGGCCTGCGCGAGCGCTCCGGCGACGCCGAGACCGCGCCGCTCGAGCACCCCGAGTTCTACCGCTACAAAATTGACACGGCCGAGGTCGCCGAGCTGTGGCGGCGCGGGAGCGTCGTCGGCTCGTGGCTGCTGGATCTCACCGCCACGGCCCTGCACGAGTCGGCGGAGCTCGAGGAGTTCTCGGGTCGCGTGTCGGACTCCGGCGAGGGCCGGTGGACGTCGATCGCGGCCATCGAGGAGGGCATCCCCGCCTACGTGCTGACCGCCGCCGTGTACGAGCGCTTCAGCTCCCGGGGCGAGGGGACATACGCCAACCGCGTCCTCTCGGCCATGCGCAAGCAGTTCGGCGGCCACGCCGAGCTGCCGTCCGGCTGACGCAGGGGCGCCCGGCGTGGCAAGCTACGTTCACATCCACAACGAAACGCGCGAGAGGAGCCTGCGACATGGCGATCGCACCCGCATCGGATATGGCCCAGATCGAGTCGATCCTGGGGGACGACGCCGAGTCGCTGCTCGGGCACACCTGTAAGACGATCTCGCGCGAGCGGCTGCACCTGCCGGGCCCGGACTTCGTCGACCGGGTCGTGGCCCTCTCCGACCGGCCCACGCCCGTCCTGCGCTCGCTGCAGACGCTGATCGGGCACGGCCGCCTGGCCGACACCGGGTACGTCTCGATCCTTCCGGTCGACCAGGGCATCGAGCACTCGGCCGGCGCGTCGTTCGCGAAGAACCCCGACTACTTCGATCCGGCCCGCATCGTCGAGCTCGCGATCGAGGGCGGCTGCAACGCGGTGGCGACCACCCTCGGCGCGCTCGGCGCGACCGCCCGCCGCTACGCGCACCGGATCCCGTTCCTCATGAAGCTGAACCACAACGAGTTCCTCTCGCTACCCGAACTCCTACGACCAGATCATGTTCGGGTCGGTGCGCCAGGCCCGCGAGCAGGGCTGCGTCGCCGTCGGCGCGACGATCTACTTCGGCTCGGCGGAGTCCAAGCGCCAGCTCCAGGAGGTCTCGGTGGCGTTCGCGGCCGCTCACGAGCTGGGCATGGCGACCGTGCTCTGGTGCTACCTGCGCAACTCCGCCTTCTCGCCCAAGGACGGCGGCCCCGACTACCACCTGGCGGCCGACCTGACCACCCAGGCCAACCATCTGGGCGTGACGATCGAGGCCGACATCATCAAGCAGAAGGCGCCCGAGACCGCCCGGCCGGGGTTCCTCGACCTCGACTTCGGAAAGACCGACAAGCGGGTCTACTCCGAGCTCCTGAGCGACCATCCCATCGACATGACCCGCTACCAGGTGGCAGACTGCTACATGGGCCGGGCCGGGCTCATCAACTCGGGCGGCGCGTCGTCGGGCGCGAGCGACCTGCACGATGCCGTGTTCACGGCCGTGGTCAACAAGCGCGCCGGCGGGATGGGCATGATCAGCGGCCGCAAGGCGTTCCAGCGGCCGACGGCCGAGGGCGTCGAGCTGCTGCACGCGATCCAGGACGTCTACCTGTCCGACGAGATCAGCATTGCCTGACGATTTATTCTGCATTAAGTCCATATGTACTGACATATAGGGGTATACACGCCGAAATACGGGTGCTATTATCAGTTGTATGAACAACTTGATGAACATCCAGACCGAACGACAGCTCTCCCAGTCTCGCCCCGAGAGCGAGCACGACTACTTCATGCGGCTGGCCCGCAACATCCGCGACGAGCGGCGCCGTGACCGGCGCCGGCAGGTGATCGCGCGGCTGATCGGCCGTCCGCACGGCAAGTCGGCGTGAGCGCCACACCGTAAGCGGGGCGCCCGGCAAAACCGGGCGCCCCGACTTACATACGCTCGAAGCTGCGGAAGCGCTCCCAGTCGGTGACGGCTGCCTCGAACGCCCGCTGCTCCGTGCGCGCGTAGTGCAGGTAGTGGTCGACGACGTCGTCTCCGAACGCCGTCCGCGCGATCGCCGAGCCCTCGAGCAGCGCGACCGCCTCGTGCAGGCTGCCCGGCAGGCGCGGCTTGTCGACGGCGTCGTAGGCATTCCCGGGATAGGCGGGCTCGAGCTCGAGCTCGTTGTCGATCCCGTGCAGGCCGGCGGCGATCATGGCCGCGAAGGCAATGTAGGGGTTCACGTCGGCGCCGGAGATCCGGCTCTCGAGCCGCAGCCCCGCGCCGTGCCCGACCACCCGGAAGCCGCACGTGCGGTTGTCGACTCCCCACACGAGCGTGGTGGGCGCGAACGACCCCCAGGCGTAGCGCTTGTACGAGTTCACGTTGGGGGCGAAGAAGTAGGCCAGCTCCTTCGTCGCGGCCAGCTGGCCGGCGATGAAGTGGTCGAAGAGGCGGCTGCGGCCGTGGCCGTCCTCGTCCGGTGACAGGCTGCCCTTCTCGTCCCACAGGCTGATGTGGATGTGGCACGAGTTGCCCTCGCGCTCGTCGTACTTGGCCATGAACGAGAGCGCGCAGCCGTGCATGTAGGCGATCTCCTTGGCGCCGTTCTTGTACACCGAGTGGTTGTCGGCCATGCTCAGCGCGTCGGAGTAGCGGAAGTTGACCTCGTGCTGGCCGAAGTTGCACTCGCCCTTGGAGTCCTCGACGCGGATCCCGGCGCCGGCCATCCCGAGGCGGATCGGCCGCAGCACGTCCTCCACCATCGTCGTGCCCAGGATCGAGTAGTCAACGTTGTAGGGGTTCGCCGGGCGTGAGGTCGTGATAGCGCTTTGCCCGCGCCTCGTCGTAGCTGTCCCGGAACAGCAGGAACTCGAGCTCGGAGCCGATGTTGGCGCGCCATCCCCGCTCCGCGAGCCGGTCGAGCTGTCGGCGCAGGATCTGCCGGGGCGAGGCTGCCACCGGCGAGCCGTCGATCCACTCGAGGTCGGCCACCACGAGCGCCGTGCGCTCGAGCCACGGCACCCGCCGCAGCGAGGCGAGGTCGGGCCTGAATACGAAGTCGCCGTAACCCGTCTCCCACGAGGACATGGCGAATCCCTGCACCGTGTTCATGTCCACGTCGACCGCCAGCAGGTAGTTGCAGCCCTCGGCGCCGTGGCCCGCGACCTCGTCGACGAAGAACGGCGCGTGCAGGCGTTTCCCCGCCAGCCGGCCCTGCATGTCCGTCATGACGAGCAGGACGGTGTCGACCGCGCCCGACTCGGCGTCGGCCCGCAACTCATCCAGCGTCAGCGGCATGTGCGATTCATATACTGCAGCGGGTATGGACCGCAAGCGCCCGGTGATCGGCATCAGCGCATATGACGTGCCGGTGGCGTTCGGTCAGTGGACCGATGTGCAGAGCGTCGTGGTACCGGCCGCGTACACCTCATCGGTCGCGCGGGCCGGGCGGGATGCCCGTCGCGATCCCGCCGCTGGACGGCTCGACCGAGCTGCTCGACCTGCTCGACGGCCTCGTGTTCACCGGCGGCCCCGATCTCAACCCGGCGGTGTACGGCCAGGCGCCGCACCCCGAGACCACCGGTGTGCACGACCAGCGCGACCGGGCCGAGCTGGCGCTGATCCGCGAGGCGCTGCGACGCGACATGCCGGTGCTCGGCATCTGCCGGGGGATGCAGCTTCTGAACGTCGCTTTCGGCGGCGACCTCCACCAGCACCTCGGCAGCGACACGCACAAGGGCCCGCCCGGGCGCTACACGTTCCACGACGTCACGGTCGAGCCCGGCACGCGCCTCGCCGAGGCGCTCGGAGCAGGCACGCGCACCCACTCCTGCCACCACCAGGCGCCCGACCGGCTCGGTGCCGGCCTGCGCGTCTCGGCCCGGGCCGAGGACGGCACGGTGGAGGCAGTCGAGCAGCCGGCGGCCAGGCTCGTGCTGGGCGTGCTGTGGCATCCCGAGGAGGACGAGGTGCGGGGCGCGCCGCTCTTCGAGGAGCTCGTCGCAAAGGCCACCACCTACCGGCGGGCGGCGGCGTGAGCGCGACTGCGGTCGAGGGACTGCTGATCGGCGGCGAGCGGGTGGCCGCCGCCGAGGGGGCGAGCTTCGACGTCCAGAACCCGGCCACCGGCACCCGGCTCGCCAGCGTTGCTGCGGCGGGCCCCGAGGACATCGACCGGGCGGTCGCTGCCGCAACCGCCGCGTACGCCGTCTGGGGGGCGCTCTCGCCCGTCACGCGGGGGCGGCACATGCATCGGTTCGCCGCGCTGGTCGAGGAGCACGCGGACGAGCTGGCGCTCCTCGAGTGCCGCAACGTGGGCATGCCGATCGGCGATGCGCGCGGCCAGCTCGGGATGATCGTCGACGTGCTGCGCTACTACGCCGGGGCGGTCGACAAGTTCTTCGGCCACACCATCCCGGTCGAGCGCGACGGTGTCGCGCTGACATTCCGCGAGCCCATCGGCGTCGTCGGCCTGATCACCCCCTGGAACTTCCCGCTCAACATCGCCAACTGGAAGATCGCCCCGGCGCTCGCCGCCGGCAATACGGTGGTGCTGAAACCCGCCTCGCTGACGCCGCTCTCGGTGCTCCGCTACGCCGAGCTGGCGGCCGAGGCGGGCATCCCCGACGGTGCCCTGAACGTCGTCCCCGGGCCGGGCGCGACGGTCGGAAACGCGCTGGTCGAGCACCCCGGCGTCGGCAAGATCGGGTTCACCGGCTCGACCGAGGTGGGCGCCGGCATCGCCCGGCGCGCGGCCGCGACCATCAAGCGGGTGACGCTCGAGCTGGGCGGCAAGTCGGCCTGCGTCGTGTTCGCCGATGCCGATCTCGAGAAGGTCGGGAGGCTGGCTCCGTACGCCGTCTTCGAGAACTGCGGGCAGGACTGCTGCGCCCGCTCGCGCCTGATCGTGCAGGAGTCGGTTGCCGACGAGGTGATCGAGCGCTACTCCGAGACGGCGCGCAACCTGCGGGTCGGGATGCCGGAGCACCCGGACACCGAGATCGGCCCGCTGATCTCGTCGGGCCAGCGCGAGACGGTCGAGCGCTACGTCGCCACCGGCCTGGACGAGGGCGCGCGGCTCGTGGCCGGCGGTGAGCGGCCCGGCGGCGAGCTCGAGGCCGGGTTCTTCTATCGGCCCACCGTCCTCGCCGGCGTGCGCAACGACATGACGGTCGCCCGCGAGGAGATCTTCGGGCCCGTCGTCAGCGTCATCACGTTTCGCGACGAGGCCGATGCCGTGCGGATCGCAAACGACACCCCGTACGGCCTCTCCGGCTCGCTGTGGACGCGCGACGGCGCCCGCCAGCTGCGGGTCGCGCGCGCTCTGCGCACCGGGGTGCTGGGCGTGAACACCAACTCGTCGGTGTTCGTGCAGACCCCCTTCGGCGGTTACAAGCAGTCGGGCGTCGGCAAGGAGCTGGGCATGGAGGCGCTCGCCCACAACACCGAGCTCAAGAGCGTCTTCATCTCCACCGAGGTGTAGCGCGGTCGCCGCGCTTGCGCTCATGCATCGCGACCGAGGCCCGGGCGACGGTGTGTGCCAGCGTCTCGCCCGCTTCCCGGACCGCCGCCCCAACCGACGCTCCCCGGTACACCTGCCGGTGTGAGGCGGGCACGTCCAGGTCGTCCAGCAGCGCCTCCAGCACGCGGCCGCGTGCCTGGGTCGTCGCGTCGTCACTGCCTGGGAGCAGGAGGCAGAACTCGTCGCCGCGAGTGTGCATACGGGCCGGGAACTCGCCCGGCGCGGCGAACCGCTCGAGCGCCCGGGCCACCGCGACGATGAGCACGTCGCCGCCGCGGGCGTAGTCGTTCGCAAACGCGGCGTTGGCGGCGCGCAACCCGTCGAAGTCGAGCACGAGCACACCGATAGGCATTGTGGCGGCGTGACGCTCGAGCTCCGCCTCGAGCGCCGGGTGGTTGGGGAGCCCCGTCAGCATGTCGACGTAGGCGGCGCGTCTGAGCGCGGCCCGCTCCTCGGCGATCGCGATTGCGAGCGCGGCATTCTCGGCGAACAGGTAGAAGCCGGCCCGGCGCTCGAAGCTCGGACGCGGTGCCCCGAGCCAGTGGATGGCGCACACGCCGTGCGTGCTCCTGTCTGCGCGGAGAAGGAGCACATGGACCACCGAGTTGGCCGCCGCGAGCTCACGGGCGCACTCTGTGAGCGTGCGATCGAGGCGCGGGTGGTTCGAGATCAGTGACCGTCCGCGGGCGAGAGCGTGCGCCGTCAATTCCGACTCCATCCGCCGGGCAGCCTCCGGGAGCTCGACAGGCGCCGACCGCACGACCAGGGACGGTCCACCGTCGGCACCGAGCTCGAACCCGCGCACCACGCTGGCCTCCACCCAGTCGGCAATGCCCCGAGCCGTCCGCTGCCACAACTCGTCGCGATCGCGGGTGCGGAGGATGTCGTACGAGTACATGGCCGCGCGGCGCATGTAGTCGAGCTCTGCCGGCTCGGAAAAGCCGTCGTCCTTCCACGCGTACATGAAGGTGTTATCGGCTCCGCGGCGCCCGTGGCTGAGCTAGCGTGACGCCGTGGACACCGTGCCTCTGCTGGCGGCGGGTGAGCAGCACTATCTGCTCGAGGCCCGGCAGATGCAGGCGCTGTCGTTTTCGGTGCACATCCCGCTCGTCTGCTTCGGGATCGCGTTCCCGGCGATGGTGATGTTCGTCGAGTGGATGCACATGCGCACCGGCGATGAGCTCTACCGCACGCTCGCCCGGCGCTGGACGCGGGTGATGGTCGCCCTGTTCGCCGCGGGCGTCGTCACCGGCACGATCCTGTCGTTCGAGATGGGGCTCCTGTGGCCGGAGTTCACCGCCGTCTTCGGCAGCGTCTTTGGCCTGGGCTTCGCCGTCGAGGGCTTCTCGTTCTTCATGGAGGCGATCTTCATCGGGATCTACGTGTACGGCTGGGACCGGCTCTCGCCGCGCGCCCACTTCGCAAGCGGCATCCCGATCGTCCTGTCCGGCTTCACCGGGTCGCTCATGGTGATCGCCGTCAACGCGTGGATGAACCATCCCTCCGGCTTCCGGCTGGTCGGCGGGCGGGCGGTCGACGTGCACCCCTTCACCGCCCTCTTCGAGAACTCCTACCTCTGGCACGAGCTGGTGCACATGTACGTCGCCGGCTACATGGTGTGCGGGTTCGTCGTCGCCTCCGCCTACGCGGTCGGCAAGCTGCGCGGCCACTGGGGGCGCTACGAGCGGGTCGCCCTCACCGTGGCGCTGACGGTGGCCGCGTTCGCGTCACTCGCGCAGGTCGTGATCGGCGACTGGAGCGGGCGGGTGGTGGCCGAGAACCAGCCGGTGAAGCTGGCGGCCTTCGAGGGGCTCGGCCACACCACGACGGGCGCGCCGGTGCACATCCTGGGCTGGTACCACGACGGTGGCGTCGAGTACGGAATCCCGATCCCCCACTTGCTCTCGCTGCTTGCGTTCCACAATCCCAACGCGACCGTCAAGGGGCTGAACACGGTGCCTGCGCGCGACCGTCCGCCGGTGAATGTCGTTCGGTTCGCGTTTCAGACCATGGTCGGGATCGGCAGCCTGCTCGCGCTGCTCTCGCTCTTTCAGGTGGTCGTGCGGGTCAGGCGCAAGCGGCTGCCCGAGTCGGTCTGGTTCTACCGGGCCGTGGTCGTGGCGGGCCCGCTCTCGGTCGTCGCCCTCATCGCCGGGTGGGTGACCACCGAGGTGGGCCGCCAGCCCTGGGTCGTTTACCACGTGATGCGCACGTCGCAGGCCGTGACCGGAGCCCGCGGCGTGCCGGTCGGCTACGCCACACTGATCGTCGTCTACGTGTGCCTCGGCGCCGCCGTCGCCTGGGTGCTGCGGCGGCTTGCGCAGATGCCGCTCGACGGCGCGTCCTCTGCCGTGGGAGGGAGCTGAGCATGCTCCTGAAGACGCTGCCGCTCGTGTTCGCGCTGGCCGGGCTCGCGTTCTACGTCGTCCTCGGCGGGGCCGACTTCGGTGCCGGGTTCTGGCAGCTGACGGCAGGACGCGGACCGGGCGCCGACCGCCTCACCGAGGAGACCCACCACGCGATGGGCCCGGTGTGGGAGGCCAACCACGTCTGGCTGATCTTCGTCCTGACGGTGACCTGGACGGCCTACCCGCAGGTGTTCGCGTCGATCGCGTCGACGCTGTGCATCCCGTTCTTCGTGGCCGCGATCGGCATCATCCTGCGCGGCGGCGCCTACGCCCTGCGGCCGGGCACGAGCACGACCGGCCAGCGGCGCGCGGTCGAGACCGTGTTCTCGGCGTCGTCGATCCTGACGCCGTTCGCGCTGGGGGCGGTGATCGGCGGGGTCGCCGCCGGCCGGGTGCCCGTCGGGAATGCCGCCGGAAATCTGGTCACGAGCTGGCTCAATCCGCTCGGCGTGATGGTCGGCCTGATCGCGGTGGCGACGTGCTGCATACCTGGCGGCCGTATTCCTGTGCGCCGACGCCGTCCGTCACGGTGATGCCGACCTGGAGGCCCGGTTCCGGACCCGCGCGCTGGTCGCGGCGGTCGTGGCGGGCATCGCCGCGGCGGCCGGCCTGGTCGCGCTGCGGGCCGACGCGCACCGCGTGTACGAGAACCTGCTCTTCGGCCGGGGGGTCGAGGCGCTCGTGGTCTCCGGCGTCGCCGGCCTGGCAACCCTCGTCCTGGTTGTGCGCAGGCGGTACGAGCCGTCGCGCTACACGGCCGCGCTTGCGGTCGCAGCCATCATCGCGGGCTGGGCGCTGGCCCAGGCGCCCGAAATGCTGCCCGGCCTCACGATCGACCAGGCGGCGGCCTCACACGACACGCTGGTGACCCTGACGATTGCGGTGATCGCCGGCGGCATCGTGCTCTTCCCGTCGCTCGTCCTCCTGTTCCGGCTCTTCCTGGCGGGCCGACTTGAGTCGGATCCATCGGGCGGTGGGGGCCCGGCCGTGCCGGTGCGGCCGCTCGGCGCGCCGGCGGCGGCCATCGCCCGCGGGGCGGTGGCGTGCCTGATCGCCGGAGTCGGGCTGACGACGATCGCGGACGCGGGCTGGGCGCATGCGATCGGCATCACGTGCCTTCTGTGCTTCATCGCCCTCGGCGCGCGAGCCGCGCTCACACCCGCGATGCTGGACTAGTCCTCAGGTGATATTTGCCGCGCGGATCGCGTCGATCAGCTCGTCCAGGCCGACGCCCTTCTTGAGGCAGTTCGCCGCCCCCGCGTTCAGCGCCGCATCGATCATCTGCGGCTCGTCGTAGGCCGACAGCACGACCACCGGCATCGCCCAGTCGGCCGCGGCGATCTGCTCGGTCGCCTCGATGCCGTCGACGTTGGGCATGCGCATGTCCATCACGACCACATCGGGCAGCATCCGCTCGGCCACCATGAACGCCTCGGCGCCGTCGGCGGCCTCACCGACGACGGTCATCCCCGCCTCCTCGAGCGCGTCTCGCAGCACCCCGCGCAGGAGCGTGTTGTCCTCGGCGATCAGGATCCGAATGCCGTCGGCCTGCATGCGGCACAGAGTACCCGGCGCGACGGGTCGCGTGTGCCGCGATCACCGGTAGATGCGGTCGGTCTGCACCTGGGCTTCCTCGGCCGCAGAGACGGGATTGGTGCCTCGCGATCGGGCGAGGACGTAGGCGGCCGTGAAGCAGTCTCCGGCGCCGGTGGGGTCGGCGTACGGCCCGGCTCCCGTGCCCGGGATGTGCCAGAGGCCGTCCGCGGTGGCGGCCACCACACCGTCGGCGCCCATCGTCACCACGACCTCGGGCGCCCCCAGGGCCAGGAGCGCTTCGCGGTCGAGCCCGCCGCCCGTCGCGGCGATCGCCTCGGCCCGGTTCAGCTTCAGGATCGAGACGCCGGCGACGGCCTGCGGCGGGAACGGCCGCAGCGTCACCGGCCCTGCGTCAGGCCCCCGGGCGAGCCCCTGTCCGTCCAGGCAGAGGCGGTGGTTCGCGCCCGCGAGCAGGGCGATCGTCTCGGGTGGGAACTCGCCGGCGGACTGCGGCCCCAGCTGGAGCCAGTGGCAGCGGCGGACGGCGGGAATGACGAGCGCAACCGTCTCGGTCGGCGAGAAGGGCAGGCCGATGCGGGCGAGCACCTGTGTTGTGCCGTCGCGGTGGTCGAGGCGCGAGTCGTAGGCCGGCCCGCCGGGCACCACCAGCGCGTCGCCGGGGTCGGCCCCGCGGGTGACGACCACGCAGTCGGCTCCCGCCGCCCGCAGCGCCCGCCGCGCATACAGCGGCGTGCCGCCCAGCCGCCGGCACTCGGTTCCGTCCGCGTCGACCACCGTGTCGATCACGGTATGGCCGATGAGGCCGATCGTCACCGCGCCGGAGGGCCGCTGGCGGTGGGCATCTCCAGCCTCACGGTCGACCAGCGACCGGGGCGCGAGTCGAGCGTGATCGCGGCTCCGATCCGGCTCGCCCGCTCGTGCATCATTCGCAGGCCGATCCCGTGGCCGTCCGCGGCCGGCAGCGTCCCGCCGGCGTCGTCGACGCAGAGCAGGATGCGGCCGTCCTCGTGTTCGAGCCGGATCGTGACCGGCGGCCGGCCGTGCCGGGCGGCATTGATCGCGGCCTCGCGCGCGATCTGGAAGAGGGCGGTGTCGCGGTCGTCGTCGGCTGTCCAGGGCGTCGTCGGGCGGGTGAACCTGGCATCGACCCCGTACTCCTCGTGCACCGTCTCCGCCAGCGATCCCAGCGCCTGCACGAGGCCCCGCTGCTCCATCACCACCGGATGCAGGCCGGCAACGGTGCGGCGCAGATCGTCCGCGGCATCCGACGCCAGTTGCTCGAGCCGGGTGAGCACCTCGGTCGCCCGGTGGACGTCTCCCGAGCGGACGGCGTCGGCGATCACGTCGCCCATCAGCCGTACGGCCGTCATCGTCTGCTGCGGCCCGTCGTGCAGACGGTGGGCGAGCGCGGCGCGTTCGTCGTCGATGCTGCGCAGCATGTGGTCGAAGAGCTCGCCCTGCTCGTGGTTGCGAACGGCGAGAGCTTCGCTGGTGCGGAGCGCGCGGTCGGTCGCGAACCAGGCGACGGCGACGGCCAGGATCAGGAGCGCCGCGTGCAGCCAGCTCGACGTCGTCGCCACGACGGCGACGCCGCCCACCGCGCCGCCCACGATCGCGGTCCCGGCCGCCAGGCGGCGGTCAGTCGATGAACTCATAGCGGAGCGCGAGCGCCACCGCCTGAGTGCGCGTGTCGGCTTCGAGCTTGGTCATCGCATTCCGGACGTGGGTGCGAACCGTCTCGGGGCTGATGAACAGCCGTTGCGCAATCTCGGGGTTCGAGTATCCATTCGCCAACAGCCCCAGGATCTCGCGCTCGCGGCCGGACAGCGCCGGCAGTCGTTCGGTTGCCTTGGGAGCGACCAGCTCGGACGCCAGGGTCGGGTCGACGTAGGCGCCGCCCTCGGCGACGCGCTTGACGGCGCGCACGATGTCGTCCGGGGGCGCGTCCTTGAGCACATAGCCGCGGGCGCCGCAGTCGAGCCCCTCGGCCAGGAGGCCGCGCTCGCCGTGGGCCGTGTAGAGGATGACGGCGATCTCGGGATGGGCGGCCAGGATCTTGCGGGTCGCCTCGAAACCGTCCATGCCGTCCATGCGCACGTCCATGACGATCACATCCGGGCGCCGCTTGTCCGCCATCTCGACCGCGCCGTCACCGGATCCGCTCTCGCCGATCACGGAGATCTCGCGGTCGCGGGTGAGGATCATCTTCACGCCCTCCCGCACGGCGGCATGGTCGTCGACGACCAGGCAACGCACCTGGCTGCGATCGGATGACGGCCCGTTACCGGTGGTACTTGCGCCCATGACCTGCGGAATCATTGCACTGAACTGGCAGAAAACAAAACCTGCGTACGAATAGAATCCGCCCATGTCGACCGCGCGGCGCACGGCGCTGGTCTCGCTCGTGGCCGCGTTGGTACTGGTGGTGGTGAAGGCTGCGGTCGGATTTGCCAGCGGCAGCCTGGGGGTGCTGGCCGAGGCGGTTCATTCCGGCATCGACGCCGTCGCCGCCGTCCTGACGCTGTACGCGGTGGGTGTCGCCGAGCGCCCGGCCGACCGGGAACACCCGTACGGCCACGGCAAGGCGCAGCACCTGGCAGCTCTGGGCGAGGCGGTGTTCCTGCTGGGGGCGGCCGCCGCGATCGCCGTCGAGGCGGTGCTGCGGCTGCGCTCGGGCAGCTCGCCGGTCGACGCCCGCCCATACGTGTTCGTGACGATCCTGTTCGTGCTGATCGTCGACGCAACCCGGGCGGTGGTGTCGCTGCGGCAGGGCCGGATCGAGCACAACGCCGCCCTGATTGCGAATGCCTGGCACTTCGGATCGGACTTCGCCGGCACCGTGGCCGTGCTGATCGGCCTGGGGCTCGCCGCCGCGGGGGTGCCCGGCGGTGACTCGGTGGCGGCCATCTTCGTCGCGGCCATCGTGCTGGTGGCCGCGGTCAGGCTCGCCCGCGGCAACGTGGACGCGCTGATGGACCGATCGCCATCGGGTCTCGCCGGCGTGGTCGAGCGGGTGGTGCGCAGCGTCGCCGGAGTGGCCGAGGTGCGCTCGGTGCGCGTCCGCGAGGCGGGCGGCGAGAGCTTCGCCGACGTCGTCATCGGCGTCTCACGCCTGCAGGGGCTCGAGCAGACGCACGCGACCACCGACCGGGTCGAGGAGGCCGTGCGCGACTCGCTCGGCCGGGCGCAGGTGCAGGTGCACGTGGAGCCGGCCTCGCTCGAGGAGGAGCGCCCCAACGAGCGTGTGGCCGCGGCCGCGCTGCGGGTCTCCGGGGTCGTCGAGGCGCACAACATCACGGTGCTCGAGGACGCCGCGGGCCGGGCGGTGACGCTCCACGTCCGGCTGCCCGAGGATGCGACCCTGCGCCAGGCGGCGGAGGTGATCGAGCGGCTCAAGCGCGAGATCCTGGCCGAGGTCGGGATCGCCCGTGTGTATGCCCATGTCGAGCCGTCCATGCCTGACGCCCAGCCCGCCCACGACGTGAGCGAGGAGGAGCCGGAGCTGCGCCTGCAGGCCGAGACGGCGGTGCGCTCGGTGGCGGGGACGACCGGAGAGGTGGTCGTCTACCGCCAGGGCCGGCGGCTGCTGGTGGTGACGTCACTCGAGTCCGACCCCGGCATCTCGGTGCGGGCGGCGCATGCCCTCGCGAGCCGGGTCGAGGACGCGGTCAGGGATGCGCTCGACGCTGTCGACGACGTCATCGTCGAGGTGCACTGAGCGCAGGAAAGGGCCGCCGGGGCCCCATGGCAGGTGGGGTGGGGCCCCGGCGAATCGCGCCCGAAGGCGCGAACCTTGTGCCTAACCGGACTGTGCTCCGAGCGTCACTGGCAGCTGGATGTGCGTGCCGCCGCGGATGATCCCGAGGGTGACGCGATCGCCCGGCTTCATGCCGGCGATCGTTTCGGCGAGGTCAGAGAAGTGGACGACCGCGCGGCCGTCGATCGAAACGACGATGTCGCCGCCGACGGTCAGCGTGTCGCCGTCGACCGTCGCGGTGGCCGAGCCGCCGCGCAGCCCCGCCCTGGCGGCCGGCGATCCGGGCCGCACCAGGCCGACCAGGACGCCCCGGTCGACCGGCAGGTTGATCGCCTGGGCGATCGCGGGGGTGAGCTGGAACCCGGCGATGCCGAGGTAGGTGTGCACCGCCCTGCCGTTCGCGATGATCTCGCGGGCGACGGTGCGGGCCGCGTCGATGGGGACCGCGAAGCCGATGCCGATGTTGCCGCTCGTCCGGGTTGTTCGTGCCGGTCAGGATCTGGTTGGTGATCCCGATGACGTCGCCGAAGCGGTCGATCAGCGGCCCGCCGGAGTTGCCGTGGTTGATGGCGGCGTCCGTCTGGATGCGTTGTAGATCTTGTAGCCGGGCTTGAGCGAGTTGATCTGGCGCCGCTTGGCCGAGACGATCCCCTCGGTGATGCTGCGGTACTCGCCGAGCGGGTTTCCGATTGCGACCACGGGGTCGCCCACCCGCACCGATCGCACGCGTGCCGAGCTGGAGCGGGTGGAGCAGCGCGCGCGGCGCCGTGCGGCACGTCGAGGACGGCGACATCGTCGATCCGGTCGACGCCGAGGACGCTGGCGCGGTAGGTGCCGCCCTTGCGGAACCCGACCGTCACCGACCGTGCGCCCAGCCACGACGTGTGCGTTGGTGAGGATGTGGCCGCGCGCGGTCGATCACGAAGCCCGACCCGAGCGCGCGCTCGCGCCGCTGCGAGGGTGGCGTTCACGACCACGACGCCGGGCGCATCGCGCCGGTAGACCTGGGCGGCGTTCAGAATCGTCGCGGTGCGACGAGATGTTCGCCGGCACGGCGGCCTGCGCCACCTGGCGGATGGTGGTCGTGGAGTGGTCGGTGACCGTGGCCCGCCCGAGCGCAACCGCGGCACCACCCCCCACGGCTGCGGCGGTGGCAAGCAGCGCCCCCTGTCGCAGATACGCCATCATGGCGGAGTTCTATGCCTGCCGAATTGGGCGCGGATTGCAGGATGAATAAATGGGGCCAGGCCCCATTTATTCACGGCCGCGTAGGTCGCTCCTACCGAGCCGGCGCGTGTCGCGCGTGCGCGTCCTCGAGCCGGCCGATGACGAGCACCGCCACCACGATCAGCACCAGGGCGCCGAAGTGCACCAGCAGGATGTGCACGCTGCGGATGGCGGCACCGCCGGCCCGCCAGTCGTCGGCCAGGTGCGTCAGCACCGCGATCGTCGCCACGATGCCGGCGACACGCCGGCCCAGACGTGCCGCGTCTCGCCGTCGAGCCACTGCGCCACCGGCCGGCGGCGAGCACGGCCGCCAGGATCGCGGCCATGGCGATGCCGTGTGTGAACGCGCTGGACTGGCGATAGGCGCTGGATGGATGGTTGTGCCAGACGTAGGCGAGGTGCACGATCACCACCAGCGCGGCCGGGACGGCGGCGGCGGCGGCGTAGGTGCGCACGGTCGAGGCCTCGCATCGGCGGTTATGGTAGCGGCGCCATGCGGGTGCGCCTGATCGTCAATGCGGTCGCCACTGGTGTGCACGGCACCGTGCTCGACGACGTCTCGGCGGCGCTCGCCGAGGTGTCCGAGCTCGAGGTGGTGATGACCGAGCACGCGGGGCACGCGATCGAGCTGGCCGCGCAGGTGGACTCGGGCGCGGTCGTCGGCCTGGGCGGCGACGGCACCTACAACGAGATCGCGAACGGCCTGCGGCCCGGCGTGCTCATGGGCGTGCTTCCCGCCGGGGCCTCGTCGGTGCTGGCGCGGCAACTCGGATTCCCACCGACGCGGTCGCCGGCGGCCAGGCAGGTCGCCGTGGCGATCCGGGCCGGATCATTCCGGTCGCTCGGGCTGGGGTTTGCCGACGGCCGCCTGTTCACGTTCGCCGCCGGCCTGGGGCTCGACGCCGAAGCGACCGAGATCGTCGACCGCGCGCGGCACGAGCGGCCTGGCAACGAGCGTCCCGGCGACCTGCGTGTGCTCGCCACCGCGGTCGGCGTGCTGCGTGCCGAGGGCTTCGCGCTGCACGAGCGGATGACGCTGCAAACGCCCGGCGGCGACGCCCAACCGGTGCTCGTACATCGCCGTGGCCAACCAGCACCCGTACACGTTTCTGGGGCCGCTGCCCGTGCGCGCGGCCCCGCGGGCCGACTTCGAGCACGGCCTGGATGTCGTCTTCACCCGCGAGCTGCGCTCCCGCGATCTGTGGCGGCTGCCCGTCTACGGGCTGATCTGGCCACGCCACGCCCGCCACGGCAGCCGCCGGGTCGGATACCTGCACGACCTCTCGAATTTCACGGTCGACTGCGACGAGCCCACCGCCTTCCAGCTCGACGGCGAGTACGTCGGGCACGTCGAGCGGGTCGAGTTCTCGTACCGGCCCGATGCGGTCGAGGTGCTGGTGCCGCCGGAGTGACGTGCCGGCCGGCGTTTATCATTCGCCCGCCGATGGATCTCGTCATTGCGATCAGTCAGGGGCTGGGCCTGGCGGCTGCGGCCGGCCTGCTCTCGGCCGCGCCGTTTGCCGTTGGCGCCACCGCCGCGACCCAGGGGTGGCTGGAGGCGCCGCTCGGATTCGCGGGCGACGCCGTCGTCGTCGCGGTCGCCTGGGTGCTCGTCGGCGTCGAGCTGATCGCCGACTGGGTGTGGCCCGGAGCCCAGGCGGGGCTGCGGCTCGGGCCGGCGGATCGTGGCGGGCGGGCTCGTGTTCGAGCTGGCCGCCGGGCACAAGGTGCCCTTCGTCGGGCTCGTCGTGGGTGCGGCGGTGGCGGCCGGTGTCGGCCTTGCGATGCGGCGCCTGCGGTCGGGCGCCGTCAAGGCCGGGGGCGACGTCCGCGGCACGGCGGTCGTCGAGGACGGCTCCGGCGTGGCCGCAGCCGCGGTCGCGGTGATCCCGTTCGTCGGCTTCCTGATGACCGCGGCGGCCGGGTGGCTGCTCCTGCGCCTGCGCCGGCGCGACGACGCGAAGTTTCGCGGCCTGCGCGTGCTGCGATGAGCGCGGCCCGCGGCGACGGCGCGGCCAAGAAGCTGATCCTGGCCGTCGTCGACGGGCTCGGGCCGGGCCTGCTCGACCGGGCGATCGCCGCCGGTCGCGCTCCCACGATGGCCCGGCTGGCCGCCGCCGGCGAGCGCCGCGACGACTGCGTCTCGACGTTCCCGTCGCTCACTCCCGTCTGCCTGGCCGCGCTGATCACCGGGCAGCACCCGGCCGGGTCGCACATCCCGGGCATGAGCTGGTACCACCGCGACGAGCGGCGCCTGGTCGAGTACGGATCATCGTTTGCGGCCACGCTGGCCGAGGGCACGCGGCAGATGGTCGACGACGTCCTCGTGAACATGAACCTCGTGCACCTGTCGCCGCGGGCAACGACGGTGTTCGAGGCGCTCGACGATGCCGGTCTCGTGACGGCGGGCGTCAACACCTACGTGTGCCGGGGCCGCACCCGCCACCACATCACCCGGCCGGTCGCGCGCCGGCTGGCCCGCAGCGTCGGGATCGTCGACGCGGTGTACGGCCCGCGCCGCTACTTCCTCGGCGACCTCTTCTTCTCGGACTGGACCGGCGCTCCGCACAACTTCGGCGGCGGCATCGACCGCCACGGCGGCGCCGTCGGCCGCTGGCTGGTGACGCGCGACGGGTTCGACTTCCTCTTCTTCTACCTGTACGAGACCGACGCCGCCCAGCACCGGGCGGGGGACGTGCTGGGGGCCGTCGAGGGTGCCGACGACGGGCTGGGCCTGCTGGTGGAGGCGGCCGGCGGGCTCGACCGCTTCCTCGACCGCTACGCGGTGATCGTCGTCGCCGACCATTCTCAGAGCGCGGTGCTCCAGATCGCCGACGCCACCGAGCCGCTCGACGGCTTCACGCTCTTTCGCTCGAGCCGCCGGTCGGACCCCGACCGCTGCGAGCTGGCGGTGACGGCGTCCAACCGGGTGGCGATGGCCTACCGGCTCGGAGGAGCACGGGAGCCTGCCTCCGCGATCGCGCGGCGCATGCTCGCGGCGCCCGCCGCCGAGCTGGCGATGTTCGCGCAGGACGGCTGGCTGGTGGTGCGCCGCGGCGAGGGCGAGCTGCGCTTCCGGCGCGGGCCCGGCGTGCTCGACGCGCGCGGATCGAGCTTCACCGTGCAGGGCGACGCCGACCTGCTACACCCGGAGCTGCACCCGAACGCGCTCGAGCGGATCGAGGGCGCGCTCCTGTGCCCGAACGCCGGCGACGTGATCGTGTCGGCGGCGCCGGGCTTCGAGTTCTCCGACTCGGGTGGCGGCCACCATGCCGGCGGGGGCAGCCATGGCTCACTGCGGGCCGAGGACTCGATCGTCCCGCTGATCACCGCCGGGTTCGCCCGGCGGCCGGACTTCGGGGGGCAGCCGTCGATCACCGACCTGGCTCCGCTCGCCCGGCGCCACTTCGGCCTGCCGGTGCCGGAGGGGCGGGCGGCGTCTGTTCTGGCCCCGGTCGGATAGCATCCTGCGGGTATGGAGCAGGCCAGACTCGAGTCCGCCGCGGTTCGCGCCCGAGGACACGCCCGCAAGTTCCACCTCGCCGTCACGCATCCGCCCAACTGGCTGGAGGCCCTGCGTTACTGCGTCGTCGGCGCCTCGGGATATGTCGTCAACCTCGCTGCGTTCCTGGTTCTCGAGCGCAGCCTGCACTACCTGTTCGCGTTCGTGCTGGCGTTCGTGCTGGCCGCCACCAGCAATTTCGCCTGGAACCGGGTGTGGACATTCCGGGTCAAACACGGCGTGCCCCACCACCAGTACGCCCGGTTCCTGACCGTGAGCGCGATGGCGCTCGGCCTCGATCTGGCCGTGCTGTATGGGTTGGTCGAGGGGGCGGGGATGGCGAAGGTGTCGGCGGCTGCGATCGCCATCCTGGTCGCGACGCCGGTCAGCTTCCTTGGCAACAAGCTCTGGACGTTTCAGTAGCGCCGCGCTGGTCGCGGTCCTGGTCGCGCTCGTCGCGGCCGGACCCGCCCAGGCCGCGGCGCACCTGAACGCACACGAGGCGATCGGGATCGCCCAGACGCAGCCGCAGGCTGCGACGCTGCGGCTGAAGAACCCCGGCGCGCACTGGGAGGCCGAGTACGACCCCCGCTCCCGCACCTGGACGGTGCTGCTCGAGCCCGCCGGCGCCCACAACGTCCTGGCCGCGTTCACGATCTCTGACCGCAAAGGGGTCGTCACGGGCGTGAACATCACCTCTCCCATCGGGAAGCCGCGCCTGAACTCGGTGCAGGCGGCGGCGATCGCCTTTCGCCAGCCGAAGGTCCGCCAGTGGCTCGCGCAGTACAAGGACGTCAGTCACAGCAGCACGCTCGGCGACCACCGCGTCTGGACGGTCGACTACTACGCCGCCGGCAACCAGATCGCCGAGGTGCACATCGCCGACTACACCGCGGACCCCTACGAGGTCTGGACCGGCCCGCAGGTGGCGTGGCAGCTCGCCCGGGGACAGCCGCAGGCATATGGGCGGAAGGTCAATTCAGCGTATGTGCTGTGGCCGATGTGCGCGCTCTTCCTGGCGGGGCTGATCAACTGGCGGCGGCCGCGCACCATGCGCACCCTCGACCTGGTGATGGTGCTGTCGTTCGTGGCGTCGCTGTACGCGTTCAACAGGGGCAACGTCTTCTGGTCGACGCCGCTCATCTATCCGCCGATGATCTATCTGACCGTGCGGATGGTGTGGATCGGCTGGCACCGGCAGCCGCGCCAGTTCCACATCGGCGACCGCCACCTGCTGCTCCTGGTCGGGCTGACGTTCGCGCTCATGGGGTTCCGGCTGGGGCTGAACAACCAGGACTCGAACGTGATCGACGTCGGCTACGCCGGGGTGGCTGGGGCGGCGACGCTGATGGACGGCGTCCTGCCGTACGGCCATATGCCCACGACCACAGCGCATCCGTGCCACGGGCGCTACTTCAACGGCGACCCGATCGGGTACGTCCAGACCAACGGGCGCTGCGAGTCGCCCATCTCGAGCGGTGACACCTACGGCCCGACCGTGTACCTGGCCTATGTGCCGGCGGTGGAGGCGATGGGCTGGAGCGGGATCTGGGACCGGCTGCCGGCCGCCCACGTGGCGGCGTCAGCCTTCGACATCCTGGCGGTCGTGGGGCTGTTCGTGGCCGGCTGGAGGCTCGGGTCGCGGCGGCTGGGCGTCGTGCTCGCGTTCGCCTGGGCGGCGAACCCGTTCACGCTCTACTCGCTCAACATGAACTCGAACGACGCGCTCGTCGGCGCCCTGGTGGCGTGGACGCTCGCCGTCCTGTCGTTGCCCGCCCTCCGCGGCGCGACGCTGGCCGCGGCCGGCCTGACCAAGTTCGCGCCGCTCGCGATGATCCCGCTGTTCTGCTCGCTCAAGAACCGCTTCGCCACCATGGTCGGGTTCGCGGTTTCGGCGCTGCTCCTGCTCTCGATGCTCGCGCTCGATGCCGACGGAGTTTCGCTCTTCTGGCACCGCACGATCGACTACCAGCTCGGCCGGGTGACTCCGATGTCGGTATGGACGCTGGGGCTCTACCACCCCGGGTGGTGGGACCTGCGGTTCGCGCAGCACGTGTTCCAGATCGTCGCGGCCCTCGCCGTGGTGTCGCTCGCGTTCATCCCCCGCTTCCGCAAGGATGCCGCCGCCGTGGCCGCCTTCTCGGGAGCCGTGCTGCTCGTCGTCCAGATGGCCGCGAGCTACTGGTTCTACCCGTACGTGTGCTGGTGGCTGCCCGCGGTGATGATCGCCCTCTACGTCCCCCGCGGTTCCGGTTCCGTGGTCGAGAGCCCTATTCCTCAATCCTGACCGGCTCGATCGACGACGCCCGGCCGTCGGCGTCGCATTCGATCAGCACGCCCTCGAGGCGCACGCCGCCGTCGGCGGGCTCGAACCGCACGGGCATCTCGGTGGTGAACCGGCGCAGGATCAGGTCCGTGCGCACGCCGATCACGGAGTCGTGGGGGCCGGTCATGCCGGCGTCGGTGATGTACGCGGTGCCACCGGCGAGCACGTGGGCGTCGTTCGTCTGGATGTGCGTGTGCGTCCCGATCGACCGCGGTGGCCTTGCCCGCCAGCAGCCGGCCCATGGCGACCTTCTCGCTCGTCGCCTCGGCGTGGAAGTCGACGAGCACGATCGGCGTCCGCCGCTGGGCCTCAGTCACGAGATCCTCCGCCATGGCGAACGGGCTCACGGCCGGATCCAGGAACAGCTTGCCCAGCAGGTTGATCACCGCGACCTGCGTGCCGTCGGCGGCGGTGCCCACGCACCAGCCCTTGCCCGGTGCGGTCGCGGGGTAGTTCGCGGGGCGCACGATCAGCGGATCCATCGCCAGGTGCTCGTACACCTCGCGCTGGCGGAACGCGTGGTTTCCGAGCGTGATGACGTCGACGCCGGCGCCGTGCAGCCGCCGGGCCAGCCTGCTCGTGATGCCGGTGCCGTCGGCCAGGTTCTCACCGTTTGCGACCACGAACCCGAGGTCAAGCTCGGTTCGCAGGCGGGGCACCTGCTGCTCGATGATCCGCCGCCCGGCCGTCGCGAACGCGTCCGCGATGAACAGGATCCTCACCGGTTCCGCCTACAGGAAAAGGTTCGACCCCGCAGGAGCCGGCCCGACCTCGATATGGACGTGGTTGCCCGCGTCGGAGGTGTACTTGGCCACCTCCTGCGACAGCACCTTGGACAGATCGACGACGGCGCCAAGCTTCGTCTTGGCGGCGGATACCGCGGTTCCCACGGCGATCCCCGGCGCGATCTGCAGGTTGGTGAGCGTCACGACGTCGGCCGGTGTCGTGGTCGGCTGGATCTCGATCTCGCTGCCGTGGGCCGAGCCATTGATCACGAAGGGCTGGATGCTGACGATCTTGCCGTCGACGGGGGAATAGACGTCGGTGCCGACCACCGCGCCCACGTCGACCGAGCCGGTGCTCGGCGCCCGTGCCCGCGTCGTCGATGTAGTACGCCGGCCCGCCGCCGCTGTCGGGCGTGCCCGTCAGCATCTTGGCGATCGTGCTCAGGATGCCGGCGTTCTTCTGCGTGCCGATCGGGACGAGCGGCACGACCCCCGCGGTGCCGACGCCGTGGTACACGATCGCGGTGATCCGGCGGCGGTTGATGGGCACATCGAGCACGAGGTTGCCGGGCGCGGTGGCGAGGCCGGCCGGTTCGGGCGGCGCGTTTGGCGCAAGCTGCGTCCGCGGCACGCTCGCGAGTGCCGCCGAGGTGCTCGGCGAGGATCCGGAGCGAAGCGCGGTCGCGACCACCGTCACCACGACCAGCAGCACCACCGCCAGCGCGATCCGGCGCCGGGTGCGGCGGTGGTCGGGGCGACGGCGCGGATACCGGCGACGGTGCCTCGTAGTCACGCCTGCAACCGTAGCGGATGGGGCCCTCGAGTGGGCCCAAAGAGCCTGCTGCTACGATCGTTACGATGCTCTCCGACGGCTCTGGGAAGATCCTGATTCCGCGGTGGATTCAGCTCGTGGGCCTGCCGCTGGTGGTGGTGGGCACGTGGCTCTTCGTGTCCGCCGTGAACGGCGCCGTGTTCGTATTCGTGGTGGCGGCGCTGATCGCGATCCTGCTGAACCCGATCGTGCGCGCGTTCTGCGCACTGCGCGTTCCCGCGAGGCCTGGCCGTGTTCCTCGTCTATCTCTTCTTCGCCGTTGCCATCGTGGGGGTGAGCGTGCTGGCGGGCACGGTGGTCGCCCGCGAGGCGCAGGCGGTCGCAAACCGCGTGAACGACCAGTTCCGGTCCGATTCGCACGGCGTCACACCGGCCGACCGCAAGCTGTCCGAGCTGCAGCGCTGGCTGAACCGAACGAGTCCCGTGAAGGTGAACGTCAAGGGGCCCGGCGAGCGCCTGCTGCACCACGTCGACGTGTCCCACCTGCAGCGATATTCGGGCCGGGCCGTCGCGGTCGTCCAGAGCCTCGTGATCACCTTGTTCGAGAGCCTGTTCAACCTGGTGCTGGTGATCGTGGTGTCGGTCTACATGCTTCTCGACGCGCCCCGGTTATCACGCTTCCTGCGCCGCGTGTTTCCCGGCTCGCGGCCCGAGGACGACCTCGTCACCCGGGTCGAGCGCGCCCTCCTGGCCTACGTCCGCGGGCAGACGATGGTCTCGCTGGCCGTCGGGGCCACCGCCGGCATCGGCCTGTGGATCCTGGGTGTGACCGGGGTGTTCCCGGCCGGGCAGACCTACGCGCTCGTGTTCGCCGCGTTCGCGGCGGTCGTCGAGATCATCCCGTACGTCGGCCCCTGGCTGGGAGCGCTGGCGCCGGTGGCCGTCGCGGCGACCCAGTCGGGCACGGCGGTGATCGCGGTCGCCCTCCTGTTCCTCTTCATCCACCAGATCGAGGGTCACATCATCGTGCCCAAGCTGATGGGCGGTGCGGTCAAGGTGCACCCGCTGGTCGTGATCTTCGCGCTTCTGGCGGCGGGCGAGCTGTACGGCCTGGCCGGGGTGCTGCTGGCGATGCCGCTCGTGGCGATCGGGCGGGAGGTGTCCGCCTTCCTGCTCGAGCGGATCGGCCTCGAGCACTGGCGCGGCGGGCCGATCGCACTCGAGGTCGGGGTCGAGGACATCGGCGGTCCCGGCGACGAGCCGGCGGACGATCGCCCCGCGCCCGTCCCCGCCGCGGGCGAGTAACCCCTACTGGGGCGGGTCGGGCCGGTCGTGGTTGGACGGCGCGAGATCGGCCGCCCACTCGAACGCATCCATCGCCGCCTCGGTGCGGCCGGCCCGGCGCAGGAACTTGCCGTACCACCGGTACGCCCGGCCGAGCTCGCAGTGCCAGCCGTTCTGGAGCCGCAGCGCGTCGATGGCTGCCGTGTAGGCCGTCTCGGCGCGGTCGAGCCGGCCGAGCTCCTCGTAGCTGCGTGCGAGCGCCAGATAGGCGTCGCCGAGCTGGCCGGGTACCGAGAGGTTTCCCAGGAGCTCGATCGCCTCCCGGGCGAGGTCGGCCGCGCCCTCGGGGTCGCCCTGCTGCAGCGCCCTGCGCGCCTCCTCGACGGCGACGAAGCCTTCATCCATGGCGCTCATGCGGTCGCCGTACGCCCTCCGGGCGGCCTCCAGCTCGCCGCCGGCGAGGTCGGCCTGGCCGTCGTCGAGCAGCACGTGGGCGAGCAGCAGGTGGGCGTTGGCCTGTTCCCACTCGTTCCCGGACTCATCCGCCGCGGCGAGGCCGCGGCGGGCGTAATCGGCCGCAAGCGGCGTCTGCCCGGTGACCGCGTACAGCCGCGAGAGCGCCCGGTAGGCGGTCGAGCGGGTGGCGCTGTCGATGTCCTCGGCGTCGCCGCGCAGCGCCTCGGTCAGCACGGCGGTCGCATGTCCGTAGTCGCCGCGGTCGGCGTAGGCGTAGCTGAGGTAGACGGTGTAGCCCACCATCTTGGCCCGGTCATGGTCTGGCCGGGCGCGCATACCGGCCAGGCAGCTCTCGAGCACCTCGATCGCCCGCGGCAGGTTCGTGCCCTCGCCGTGCAGCCGCGCCAGCTCGCGGTAGAGCTCGAACCGCTCCTCGGGGTCAGCGTCTCCGGCGAGGTCGAGCGACCGCTCGAGCAGCTCCACGGCGCGGTCGAACCGCCCCCGCCGCGACGCGATCAGGCCGAGCCCCTCCAGGGCGCGGCTCGCGTCGGCGGAGTCGTCCATCGCCTCGGCCGTGCGCAGGCTCCGGCGCAGCAGTTCCTCGGCCTCGTCGTAGCGGTCGAGCGCGACCAGCATCATCGCGTCCGAGATCTGCCGGCTGGGAACTGTGGCGGGATCGTCGAGATCGGTCAAAACTCAGGCGGCCGGGTGCCGCGTTCGCCTCAACGATCTGACGGGAACCGGATGTCGGCCGTCGGAAGCGGGGCGAGCGCGTCCTGGTTGGACGGCGCCAGATCGGCGGCCAGCTCGAAGGCCTCCAGGGCGGCGTCCGCGCGGCCGAGCCGCTTCAGGAACTTGCCGTAGTGGCGGTATGCCCGCGCCAGTGCCGGCGCCCCGTCGGGCTGGCGCTGGAGCGCCGCGACCGCGGCTGCGTAGGCCTCATCGGCCCGTTCCAGCTCGCCCACCTCATCCTGCACGCGTGCGAGCACGAGGTAGGCGTCGCCGACCCTCGTGTCCGCCTCGGCCTGCTCGAGCACCGCGACCGCGTCGGTCGCGTAGCGCACCGCGTCGTCTCCGTCGCCGGCCTGAAGCGCGTGCCGGGCCTCCTCGACGAGCAGGCGGCCGCGCTCGACGGGCTCCGCCGCAGGGCCGAACACCTCCCGTGCCGCGCGCAGGTGGATGCCCGCATCGTCGGTGTCGCCCTGGTCGAGCAGCCGCTGGGCGTAGGTCATGTGGGCCTCGCCGAGCGCGTGATTGTCGTCGGAGAGCTCGTACAGGGCGAGCGCCCGGTCGGAGAAGCGGATCGCCTGATCGAGGTCGCCCGCGGCGGCATGGCTGCGCGAGATCGCGTACTGGGTCGCGGCGCGTGACGCCAGGTCGACGGCATCCGACCGGCCGACGAGCGCGTCTGCGAGCGCGTCGGCCGAGCGCGAGAACGCGCCCGCCTCCGCGTACGCCTCGCTCAGCCACAACGAGTAGCGCACGAGCTTGGCCTGGTCGGCGGGGGCGTCGCGACGCAGCCGGGCGATGCAGTCCTGGAGCAGCGCCAGCGCCCGGGCGACGTCGCCCGAACGGCGGTAGATCTCCTGCAGCCGGCCGTAGAGCTGCACCCGCTGGGCGGGATCGGGCGGCGTGCCCACCTCGAGTGCGTGCTCCAGCAGGCGGCGCGCCTCGCCGTCGTCGTGACGCGCGGATGCAACCGCGGCGAGCCCCTCGCAGGCCTCGCTCACGCGCTCGCTGTCGCCGTTCACCTCGGCCTCGCGCAGCACCCCGCGCAGCAGCTCCTCGGACTCCTCCAGGCGGCCCATGCGGCCGAGCACCATCGCGTCGAGGAGTTCGAGCGACCGCGGCCGCTCCTGGGGGGCGGTCTCGCCGGTCAGCTCCTCCGTGCTCACGCCGAGCCGGTGGGCGATCTCCATGAGGACGCGCGGGCTGGGGCGGCGGTCGCCTGCCTCGATCCGGGCCAGGTAGCTGTACGAGCACCCGTCGAACGAGAGATCGCGCTGGGTCATCCCGCGTTTGCGGCGCAGGTGCCTGACCCGCGATCCCAGCTTGCGCAGGGCTTCGTTCGAGTACTCGCCGCCGTGAATCTCCGAGACGTCCATGTCTTGACCTTCCCAGCCCGCCACCTAGTCCATTCTTGGCAATCCTACTGCACCGGCGGGGGCGCGGCAACCGCGGATTACACTCTCAAGTATGCCGTTTCCGACCACTCGTTTGCGCAGGCTTCGGCGTACTCCAGGCATCCGGCGGATGGTGCAGGAAACCCGGCTTTCGCCCGCGGACATGATCCAGCCGCTGTTCGTCCGCCACGGGGGGGGCGCCTCGACCGAGATCGAGTCGATGCCGGGCCAGCACCACCACGGCATCGACGGCCTCGTGGAGGCCGCCGCGGCCGCCCACGCGGCCGGAGTGCCGGCGGTGCTGGTGTTCGGGATCCCGGCCCGCAAGGACGATGCCGGCAGCGAGGCGTACGACCCCGAGGGGATCGTGCAGCTCGGTGTTCGGGCGATCAAGGCGGAGCTGCCCGACCTGATCGTGATCACCGACGTGTGCCTGTGCCAGTACACCTCGCACGGGCACTGCGGCGTGCTCCGCGACGGCGTGGTCGACAACGACCTGAGCCTCGAGCTCCTGGCCGAGACCGCCGTCTCGCACGCCTTCGCCGGCGCCGACATGGTCGCGCCGTCCGACATGATGGACGGGCGGGTGGCGGCGATCCGGGCGGCGCTCGACGGCGACGGCCTGACCGACGCCGCGATCCTGGCCTACAGCGCCAAGTTCGCCTCCGCCTTCTACGGCCCGTTCCGCGACGCGGCTCATTCGACTCCGTCCGAGGGCGACCGCAAGGCCTATCAGATGGATCCCGCGAACGGGAACGAGGCCGTTCGCGAGGCGCTGCTCGACATCGAGGAGGGCGCGGACGTCGTCATGGTGAAGCCGGCGCTGCCCTACCTCGACGTGCTCCAGCGGCTGCGCGGCGAGACGCTCGTCCCACTCGCCGCCTACCAGGTCAGCGGGGAGTACGCGATGCTCGAGGCGGCCGCGGCGCGGGGGCTGGTCGACCGGCCGGCGGCGGTTCTCGAAGCGCTGACCGCGATCCGCCGGGCCGGGGCCGACCTCGTGGTCACCTACTACGCCTCCGAGGCGGCCGGGTGGCTTCGGTAGCGTCGACGGCGACGTCGGCGCGACTGTTCGAGGAGGCATGCCGGGTGATGCCGGGCGGCGTCTCGAGCCCGGTGCGGGCGATGCGGTCGGTGGGCCGCGAGTATCCGCTGTTCCTCGCCCGGGGCTCCGGTGGCTGGGTGTGGGACGTCGACGGCAACCGCTACGTCGACTGGGTGCAGTCGTGGGGGCCGCTGATCGCGGGTCATGCCCATCCCGACGTGGTGGCCGCGGTTGCGGCCGCCGCCGAGCGGGGCACGTCGTTCGGCGCGCCCACCGAGCTCGAGCTCGAGCTCGCCCGGGCGCTGTGCGCGGCGGTGCCGTCGCTCGAGCAGGTGCGATTCGTGTCCTCGGGCACCGAGGCCGTGATGAGCGCGGTGCGGCTGGCGCGGGCGTACACCGGCCGGGCCAAGCTGCTCAAGTTTGCCGGCGGCTACCACGGGCATGCCGATGCGCTCCTCGCCCAGGCGGGGTCGGGGCTGGCCACGCTCGGCATCCCCTCGAGCCCGGGCGTTCCCGCCGCGGTGGTCGCAGACACGCTGGTGTGCGAGTACAACGACCTCGACGCGGTGCGGGCGCTCGCCGAGCGCCACGCCGGCGACCTGGCGGCGGTGATCGTCGAGCCGGTGGCCGGCAACATGGGCGTCGTGCCGGCCGCGCCCGGCTTCCTCGAGGGTCTGCGCACGGTGTGCAACGGCACCGGCGCGTTGCTCGTGATGGACGAGGTGATCACCGGCTTCCGGGTTGGCTACGGCGGCGGCCAGGAGCGGCTGGCCGTGCGGGCCGATCTCACCTGCCTCGGCAAGATCGTCGGCGGCGGCCTGCCCGCCGCGGCCTTCGGCGGCCGGGCCGAGGTCATGCAGCGGCTGGCGCCGGTGGGCGACGTGTACCAGGCCGGCACGCTCTCGGGCAATCCGCTCGCGATGGCGGCCGGACTGGCGACGCTCGCACTCCTGCGCGCGCCCGGCGCCTACGACCGGCTCGAGCAGACCGGGGCGACGCTCGAGGCCGGGCTGCGGGCGCCGGGGGTGACCGTGAACCGCGTGGGGGCGATGCTGACGGCGTTCTTCCATCCGGGCCCGGTGCGCTCGTTCGCCGAGGCCGCCGCAAGCGATACGGCCCGGTTCGGCGAGTTTCACGCCCACATGCTCGCCCGCGGGGTGTATGTGGCCCCGTCCCAATTTGAGGCGCTCATGCCCTCGCTTGCCCACACGGATGAGCAGATCGAGCAAACCGCCAGCGCGGCGGCGGAGTTCGCGGCGTGAGCGTGCTCGCGGAGGTGGCCGACCGCGCCGCCGCCGACAGCCCGCTCTGGGCGCAGGCGCTCCTGCCCTCGCACACCGGCGACGCCCGCTTCAGCGGCAGCTGCCCCGAGCGCTACCTGCTGGGGGTCGAGATGATCTACGAGGGCTATCTGCTCCACTACGGCCGCTCACGGCTCTTCTCGCAGGCAGATGCCGACCTCGCGCTGCTCACGGGCGACTACCTGTACGCGGCCGGCCTGCGCGAGATCTGCGCCACGGGCGATCTGGCGGCGGTGGAGGCGCTGGCGACGCTGATCTCGAGCTGCGCCCGCAACCAGGGCGACGGCGACGGCACCGCCGACCCCGCCCTGTGGGACACGACGGTCGCCTCCCTGTAACCGTGAATAGATGGGGCCTGGCCCCATCTATTCAGTCAGGGCGTCCAGCGGTCGCCGACCGGGGTTACCACCAGTTCGTGCGTCCAGGCGCTGCGGCCCTGCTCGTGCAGGAACTGCACCGTCCGCGCCAGCTCGACCGGGTCGATGCGCGTGCCGTCGGCGTCGTCGCCCGGCGTGCCGAACCCGCCGTCGCACACCAAGAGCGCGGCGTGGACGCCCTGGGGCTTGAGCTCGTTTGCGGCGGCCTGGCTGAGCGCCCGCACCGCCGCGGCGCCCGCGGCCCACGGCGCCCGCCCGGGCAACGCTCGCCGGGCCGATCCCCCGGTCACCTGCACGAGCGTGCCGGAGCCCCGCTCGGCCAGCGCGGCGCCGCAGGTGCGGTAGAAGCCGAACACCTCGGGCAGGAGCTGCTCGAGATAGGGAGCCATGGCATCGTCGTCTGTGGTGGTGAGGTCGCCGCCGCCGAAGCGACCCTTCGGCGACATGGCGTTCACCGCGAGATCAAACGGCGCGGCCTCGGCGACCACGGCCCGCATGCGCTCGACGTCGGTCAGGTCGGCGACGACCCCGCGGCCGGGGAAGGCGGATGCGGTCGCATCCGACCGGGCCACGCCGACCGCGTCCCAGCCCTGCGGGGTGAGGTGCTCGGCGATCGCACGGCCCAGGCCGCGGGCACCGAATACGAGCAGTCGAGGCATGCCGCGAGTCTAGTTCAAGTCCCCCGGGCCAGACGCGAGACGAGCACCATGGCGGCGGCCGTGGCCAGGAGGCCGGCCGCGGTCAGCTCGAGCCCGCCCGAGCCGGCGTTGGACACGAGCAGCATCAGCCAGCCCGCACCGGCGCCCGCGACCATCACGGCGGCGACCGTCGCGCCCCGGCGGCGGCTGATGCCCCCCTCGGAGGCCGCCGGACGTGCCAGCTCGATCGCCCATTGGCCGAGCTCCGCCGCACCGACGAGCCCGGCGGCCACGAGCGGCGCCCACCGGTCGGGCGAGCCGCTCCCCAGCGCCAGCCCCGCTGCGTACGCGCCGGCCGAGAGGGCGATCGCCCAGACGACGCCGCTCTCCCAGCGGGCGAGGATGGCGGCGGCGAGCGCCACGCAGGCGACCGCCGCGGCCGCGCCCACCTCGACCCGGCCCCGGCCGGTCGTCGTCGCCGCGTGCGCGGCGACGACCGCCGAGAGCGTGACAGCCGCCGCCAGGGCGGCTAGATGCGCACGGTTCGGGCGTATCGCCGCACCTCCTGAAGCTGTGCCAGGACCTCGTCCACGGGCCGCCCGTGCCGCCACTCGACCACCGGTACGCCCATCCCCCGGTAGCGCGACGCGACCTGCTCGCGCTGGAGCCGCCACAGCCGGTGGGCCAGGTCTCCCAGCTCGCCGGGCGGGGCGGAGACGAACGGCACGGGCGAGACGTCGATCATCGCCAGGTCGATCCCGCGCGCCCGCAGATCGGTCAGCGCGCTCAGCATGCGCGGGTCGGTCAGCGGCGAGAGTGCAACCACGAGGGCGTGCGGCGGGAGCGTTCGGGCCGGGATGACGGCAACATCTCGCCAGGCGTAGCTCGCCACCACCTGGGTGTCGATCACGGAGTCGAGAATGCGGTAGACCTGGGTGGTCCCGGCCGACGGGAGTACCCAGCGCAGGATGCCGCCGAAGCCGACGACGCCAACCCGGTCGCGCGTGCGCAGATACGCCTCCGCGAGCGCGGCCGCGGCGCGCACGGTCATGTCGATGGTGCCGCCCGCCTGGTCGCGGGTGTCGGTGAACGAGTCGAGGAACAGGACGACGTCGGCGTTTCGCTCGGGGTGGTACTCGTTCACGTGCAGGCTGCCCCGGCGCGCGCTGACCCGCCAGTTGACCCGCCGCAGCCGATCGCCGGGAACGTGGGGCCGCAGGTCTGCGAACTCGAGCCCCTCGCCCCGCAGGCGGTTGACGTAGTTGCCCGCCCCGACGTTCGTGGCGGCGGGCCGGGGCAGCGCCCGCAGGCGCTCGACCGCGGGATACACGCGCACGGGCACCGATGCATCCACCACCTGCTCGTAGCGGATCAGCCCCAGCGGCCCCGCCGCCCGCAGCGTCATGCCGCCGGCCATGAAGCCGCCCCAGCGCTGGCAGACGAGGTCGATGGCGACCACCGCCGGCGTGCCCGGATCGAGCCGGATCACCCGCGCCGGCTGGGTCAACCGCAGTCCGGGAGGTGCGTGCGGCTCGACCCTCAGCGCGCCCACCGGGTGCGACGGGGTGGAGAGCGCGGGTGACAGCGTGACCGTGCCGCCCTCGAGCGCGCGGATCTCCTCACCGTCGATGTCCACGGTCACCCGGTGGGGCACGGTGGCGGCCAGGCCGACCGCGAGCAGCAGCCCGAACGGGGCCGCCACCGCGACCAGCTCGGGCCGGTGAAGGACGATTGCAGCCCACACCAGGGCCGCCGTGAGCGCGGCATAGCCGCGCAGCTTGGCCGCCGGGATCGCGGTCACGGCGCCGGCGCGGACGACGGCCGCGCCGCCGGCGTCGGCACCGCGGCGAGCACCTCGCGGACGATGTCGTCGCCGCTGATCCGCCGGATCCACATCTCCGGCCGCAGCGTCAGGCGGTGGCCGAGGGCCGGGACGGCGATCGCCTTGACGTCGTCGGGAGAGACGAAGTCGCGCCCGTCCAGCACGGCCCGGCAGCGGGCCAGCTTGAGCAGCGCCAGAGTCCCCCGCGGGCTCGCGCCCACCTGCACCTGGCCGTGGCTGCGGGTGGCGGTGACCAGGTCGACCATGTAGAGGCCGACGCTGCGGTCGACGTGGATGCTCTCGACCGCGCGCTGCATCTCGATCAGTTCCTCGCGCGTGCACACCGGGTCGAGGGTGATGTCGTCGGCCATGCGCTGCATGCGCCGCTCGAGCACCTCCCACTCGTCCTCGCGGGCCGGGTAGCCGAGCGCCAGCCGCATCAGAAACCGGTCGAGCTGGGCCTCGGGCAGTGGATAGGTGCCCTCGTACTCGATCGGATTCTGCGTGGCGATGACCAGGAACGGCGACTCGAGCGCGCGCGTCTCGCCCTCGATCGTCACCTGGCGCTCGGCCATCGCCTCGAGCAATGCCGACTGGGTCTTCGGTGGGGCGCGATTGATCTCGTCGGCCAGGAGCAGGTTGGTGAAGACCGGGCCGGGCCGGAACTCGAAGGCCGCATCGGACTGCCGGTAGATCGACGAGCCGGTGACGTCGGACGGCATCAGGTCGGGGGTGAACTGCACGCGTGCGAACCCGATCGCGAGCACCTGCGCGAACGACCGCGCCACGAGCGTCTTGGCCAGGCCGGGGTAGTCCTCGAGCAGCACGTGGCCGTCCGCGAGGATTCCCATCAGCACCATCTCGAGCGGCTCGCGCTTGCCGATCACGGCCCGCTCGACCTGGTCGAGCACCGCCTGGCAGCGGGCGTGGACGTCCTCGACCGGGAGCGTGCTCATGCCGGCGCCCCGATCCGCTCGAGCGCCTCGACGATGGGCCGCAGGCGTTCCACCGGGATGCCCCGGGCGTGGGCGTCGGGCGGCCGCTGCCGGTCGGGCCGGATGACCTCCCAGACCTCCCGGCCGAGCATCGCGGCCGCCGCATCCGGCGCGGTCTCGATCCGCACCCCGGCGTGATCGGCGAGGCGCTGGGCGGCGATGTCGCGCACCAGCGGGCGCAGCCGCGCGTACTCGTCCTCGGCGCTCGCCACGGCCATGCTGAGCAGGCGATCCACGGCCGCCAGGTCGGGCGTGGCCGGCCGCTCGCGGCGGCGGCGCAGCCGCACCGCCTGCCGTCTGCGCCTCTGCGGTCGTTGCGGCCGGGCCGGGCGCGGGGCGAGCACGGCGAGCACGATCGCGCCCACCGCCAGCAGCACGCCTTGCCCGAGAGTCACGCCGGTTCGCCCGCGTCGTCCGCCAGTTCCTCGACGGCCGCAATCGCCCGCTGCCGCATGTCCTCGTCGACCGGGCGGTGGCTGAACCGGGCCCGCTGGAAGAGCCCCGTGAGACGGTGCACCGGGGCCACGCGGTCGTAGCCGTGAAGCGTCACCCGCCCAAGGTACTCCATCGGTGCCTCGTGGACACCGCGCGGCAGGCCGTCGCGCGCCATGAGCCGCTCCATCGCGGCGTAGGCCGCAATCACCGCCCGGCGCGGATTGCGCTCGCGCCGCAGGCTCTCCAGGTCGGGCTCGTCCGGCTCGGCGGCCGGCGCGATGGCCCCCGGCGGCTCCCGGCGCTGGCGCACGAGGCGAGAGCGCCACAGGATGAGCGCGACCGCCGCAGCCAGTGCCACCCAGACGAACCCCGCCAGCGTCCAGTCGGTGGTCGAGATGGCGTGGTTCGCCCCGTGGTGGAGAGGGGTTGGCGGCAGCTTGGCGTGCGCGTTGTTCGCAGCGTTGCCGAACGGGTTATGCAGGTGCAGGAACCCGAGCGGATTGCGGCCCGTGCGGACGTAGTAGATGGAGCCCGCCACGAGGCCCGCAAGCATCATCGCGGTGGTGTTGCGCGACCGCGCGGCCCTCCTTGCCAATTTCAGGGTGGGCTTTGCGGAAGACCTGGGCGTAGATGAACAGGCCACCGCCGACCACGAGCACGATCGGGGTCAGGACGAGCGCCGCCACCACGATCAGGTGGTGGCCGACCGTTCCGGCGAGCGCGGTGCCGGGCGGAGCGGTCGACCGGCCGTTGCCCTGCCGCGTCGCCAGCGCCGCGATTGCGAGCAGCCCCACCATGGTGGCTGCGACCGCGGCCGGTCGGGTCTGTGAGCGCGGGACGCCGTGACGGGTTCTGAAGGGCATTGCGCAGGTTGTGACGCTGGCACCCGCCGTCCGGTTAGACTCGCGCCGCCATGGCCTTCGACGACCTGCGCGACTGGATCGACCATCTGCGCCGGAACGGCGAGCTCTGTGAGGTGACCGCCGAGGTCGATCCGTACCTCGAGATCGCGGAGATCACCGACCGCGTGACGAAGGCCGGTGGGCCCGCACTCCTGTTTACGAACGTGCGCGGATCCCGGATTCCGCTCCTGATCAACCAGTTCGGCACCGAGCGGCGGATGTGCATGGCCTTCGGGGTCGACGACCTCGACGAGCTGGGCCGGCGCGTGACCGACGTGCTCGAGATGCAGCCGCCCGAGGGGCTCGTGGACAAGGTGCGCGCGCTGCAGAAGCTGAAGTCGCTGGCCGACTCGCGCCCGAAGACCGTCTCCCGCGGCGCGTGCCAGGAGATCGTGCTCGACCCGCCCAGCCTGGAGTCGCTGCCGGTCATGACCTGCTGGCCCGGCGACGGCGGCCCCTACATCACCCTGCCCGCGGTGATCACCAAGGATCCGCGGTCGGGCACGCGGAACGTGGGCATGTACCGGGTGCAGGTGTTCGACGCGACCACCACCGCCATGCACTGGCAGATCCACAAGGACGCGGCCGCTGACTGGCGCGGGATGGGCGAGCGGATGGACGTCGCGATCGTGCTCGGGCTCGACCCGGTCACCGCCTACACGGCCTCGGCGCCCCTGCCCAAGCACATCGACGAGCTGATGCTGGCCGGCTTCCTGCGCGGCCGCCCGGTCGAGCTCGTGCGCTGCAAGACGGTCGATCTCGAGGTGCCCGCGAGCGCCGAGATCGTGATCGAGGGCCACATCGTCCGCGGCGAGCTGCGCGACGAGGGCCCGTTCGGCGACCACACCGGCTACTACACGCCACCCGAGCCGTTTCCGGTGGTGCATGTGACCGCGGTCACCACGCGCCGCGACCCGATCTACCCGTCGATCATCGTCGGCGTGCCGCCGCAGGAGGACGCCTGGCTCGGCAAGGCCACCGAACGCCTGTTCCTGCCCGCGCTGCGGATGACGCTGCCCGAGCTGGTCGACTACGACCTGCCGATCGCCGGCGCCTTCCACAACCTCTGCATCGTCTCGATCCGCAAGGCCTTTCCCGGGCACGCGCGCAAGGTGATGCACGCCGTCTGGGGCACGGGCCTGATGTCGCTGACCAAAGGGGTCGTGGTGGTTGACGCCGACGTCGACGTGCACGACTACAGCCAGGTGATGTGGCAGGTGGGCGCGAACGTCGACCCGGCCCGCGACGTGCTCATGTCCTCGGGCCCGCTCGACCATCTCGACCACGCGCCGACGCTCCAGTTCAGCGGCGGCAAGATCGGGATCGACGCCACCGCGAAGGGCCCGGCCGAGGGCTACACGCGGGGCTGGCCGGAGCAGATCCGGATGACCGCCGAGATCCGCGATCGCGTCACCGGGCGCTGGGCCGAGTACGGCATCGGGGAGCGGTGAAAATGAGCCGTTTCGCACGTTCTGGCCGTGGCCGCTCGTGACCGATACACTCCGCCGCGTGCGCCGGTACAATCGCCGCCCGGACGACTCATTGAGGAGGACGCGAGGTGGCTGAGAGGACGCGGGGCGAGCTGCTGACGCTCACGACCGTCGGTCTGGGCGCGGTGATCGGTGGGGTGATCGGCGTCCCCGCCGCCGCGTACGTGCTGGCACCGGTGACGAAGGAGGTCACCTTCGCGCCGGTCTTCCTCGGCAAGACGTCGGTGTTCACGGGCGAGACGGCGCTTCAAGCCCACCGCCGGCCACGTACATCGAGGATCCCAACAACCCGGCCACGAGCCCGGGGCTCGCGTACGTCCACTACACGCAGAAGAAGAACACCGACTGGCACGCCGAGGACGCCATGTTCGTGGTCTTCTCGAACCGCTGCATGCACCTGGGCTGCCCGGTCGCGGCCACCGTCGCAGGGATTTGCCTGCCCGTGCCACGGCGGTCAGTACAACCAGAACGGCGAGCGCATCGCGGGCCCGCCGATCCGCTCGCTCGATCGCTTCCAGTGGGAGATCAAGAACAGCGACGAGCTCTGGATCACGCAGCGCTGGAGCACGGACATCTACAACAACCAGGTGCACTACTACCCGGTCAAGACGCCCGGCCAGCCCACGCACACGCCCGGGCCGAGCTGGATCGCGAATCTGCTGTATTACCCCGTCACCTACACGCACGGCCCGGTGCCCGGCCCCGTGACGCTGCCGCCCCTGCCGAGCAGCTCCTAACCGATGCCGATTCCCGCCCCGGACCCCAAGCAGGTCGCCCTCGAGACCGAGGACTGGATCGAGTACCGCACCGGCTTCCCCACGCTGGTGCGCAAGTTCCTGTTCCGCAAGGTGCCACCGACGGGCTGGTTCCACACGCTCGGAAGCTCGCTCCTGACCGTGTTCATCCTCCAGGCCGTGACCGGCTCGCTGCTGGCGATGACCTACGACCCGTCGCCGAACGGCGCCTACCAGTCGATCCGCTACATCACCGACCAGCAGACGCTGGGCTGGCTCCTGCGGGGCATGCACAAGTGGGGCGCCTCGATGATGGTGATCCTGCTCTTCCTGCACATGGCCCGCGTGTTCTTCTACGGCGCGTACAAGTACCCGCGGGAGCTGACGTGGCTCACCGGCTCGCTGATCTTCATCCTGACGATGATGATGGGCCTCACGGGCTACCTGCTCGTGTGGGACGAGCGCGCCTACTGGGCCTCGGTGGTCGCGATCAACATCAACGGCACCGCGCCGGTGCTCGGGCCGTTCATCTCGAAGTTCCTGTTAGCAGGGCCCGTGTTCGGGGCTCAGACGATCTCGAGGTTCTACGCGCTGCACATGCTGGTGATACCCGGCGCCATAGGTGCGCTCATTTTCGTCCACATGTGGCTCGTGGTGAAGCTGGGCGTCACTCCGTGGCCGGCGCGGCCGCTGCCCGAGCCTGAGCCCACTCCCGCCCCCGCCGCCCACCGCAGCATTCCGGAAGCGGTGGCCGGGGAGTGAGCGCGCGCAAGGTCATCAACCGCAAGCAGCGGTACGAGACCCAGCACGCGGCCGAGGTGCACGAGGGGCACGCGTTCTTCCCCTACGCGATGTTCCACGACGTGGTCATCAACCTGATCGTGGTGCTGATCATCATCGCCATGGCGGTCGTGTGGCACGCCACCGCCGGCCCGATCAATGCCGCTCACCCCACCGGCCAGAACGGCATCCTCGGCCCGCTCTACGAACAGATCGCGAACCCCGCCGTGCAGGCCACCGAGCCGCGGCCGGAGTGGTACTTCCTGTTCCTGTTCGAGCTCCTGCGGATCTTCAAGACGCCCGCCGAGCTGATCCTGGCCACCATCATCATCCCGACGATCTGGATGGTGCTGCTCGATCTCCTGGCCGTTCCTCGACCGGGGCCGCGACCGGCGCCTGTCGCGGCGGCCCTGGGGCGTCGCCGTCGGGCCTTTCGGTGCCGGCCGTGCTGATCGCGCTCACCATCGCCGGCGCGATCGCGCCGGGTGTGGTCGGCGGGTCGGATATCTCCACCAATCCGCAGATCAACGCCCTGCCCGGATCGGCCCTGATCGTGCAGAACGGATGCACGACCTGCCATCAGTTCCCGACGGGTGGCGCGCCGGGCCCGGGCGCGAACCTGAGCAACGGATCGCCGATGTTCGGGCTGAACCAGAAGGAGATTCAGGCCTGGCTCGCGGGCGGTGCGAACGCGGCGACTCACGTCATGCCGAACTACACCAGCCAGGGCCCGACCAAGATCGCCCAGATCGCCCAGGTCATCGCGTCGCTCAAGGCCGGCAAACCCGTACCCCTTCAGCAGTAGGCTGCCACCGTGCAGGTGATGCTGGGACTGACCGGCGCCTCGGGTGCGCCCTATGCGGCGCGGGTGCTGCGGGCGCTGGCCGATGCCGGCGCCGACGTCGGCGTGGTGGCATCGCGGGCCGGGCGGCAGGTGATCGCCCTCGAGTGCTACGGCGACCGTGAGATGGATCCGGCGGGCACGGTCGAGCGGCTGGTGGCCGATCACGGCGGGGCGACGACGAAGGGTGTGGGCCGAGTCCGACTACTCGGCGCCGTATGCCTCGGGCAGCGCGCACACCGATGCGGTCATCGTCTGCCCGTGCTCGATGGCGAGCGTCGGCAGCATCGCCTCGGGAATCGAGTCGAACCTGATCCACCGCGCGGCCGCGGTGCAGCTCAAGGAGGGCCGCCGACTGGTGCTCGTGCCCCGCGAGACGCCGCTGTCGGAGATCCACCTCGAGAACCTGCTGCGGCTCAAGCGGGCGGGCGCCGCGGTCGTTCCGGCGATGCCGGGCTTCTACCGGCTGCCCGAGACGATCGCCGACCTGATCGACTTCGTGGCCGGCCGGGTGCTGGCGGCGGCCGGGCTCGACGCGGCCCTCGTCAGGCCGTGGGGGTCCGAGTGACGCTGCCTCCCGACCAGGTGCGGGCGATGTTCGACCGCATCTCGCCCAGCTACGACCGCATGAACCGGATCATGAGCCTGGGGATGGACGGCGGCTGGCGGTCGCTGGCCGTGCGCTGCGCTGAGGTTCAGCCCGGCGACGCCGCGCTCGATGTGTGCTGCGGCACCGGCGATCTGGCCGTCGCGCTGGCCGAGGCCGTGCAGGCCACCGGGCGCGTGGTCGGGCTCGACTTCTCGCAGGCGATGCTCGACGCGGCGCGGCGAAAGAGCGCGCGGGTCGAGTGGGTGCGCGGCGACGCGCTGGCGCTGCCGTTTTCAGACGGCGAGTTTGCGGCCGCCACGATCGGCTTTGGCATGCGCAACCTCGCCGACCACGCCCGCGGCTTTCGCGAGCTGCGCCGGGTGGTGCGGCCCGGCGGGCGCGTCGTCTGTCTCGAGCTCACCGACCCGCCGCGGTGGGCGGCCCCCTTCGCGCGCCTCTGGACCGACCGCGCGGTGCCCCTGCTCGGCCGCGCGGTGGCGCGCGAGACCGACGCCTACCGGTACCTGCCCGCCTCGGTGCACCGGTTCCCGCCGGCCGATGAGCTGGCCGCGATCATGCAGGCCGCCGGCCTGCGGCGGGTCCGCTACCGCCGGCTCTCGGGCGGCGCGGTCGCCCTGCATGTTGGTACGGTCCCTGCATGAGCACGGGCGCCGTTTTGGAGGTGCTGGAGGTCCCCGGCCTTCTCGACTACATCGATGAGGTGGAGGCCGCGCTGGTCGAGGCCGTCGGCTGGGCCGACGGCGAGGTCGAGCAGGCTGGCTCCGAGACGCTGCGCTCCGGCGGCAAGCGGCTGCGGCCGATGCTCGTTTACCTCTCGGCGCCGGTCGGCGGGCGCGGGCGGCCGGCGCTCGTTGCGGCCGGCTGTGCGGTCGAGCTCGTGCACATGGCGACCCTCGTCCACGACGACCAGCTCGACGCCGCCCGGCTGCGGCGGGGGCGGCCGACCGTGTGGGCGTCCCGCGGCGAGCCGGTCGCGCGGGCGACCGGCGACTACCTGTTCGCCCGCGCCTTCGCCGAGCTCTGCACCACCGCCGACATGGCTGCGGTGACGATCCTTTCGGAAGCCTGCCTGGCGCTGGCCCAGGGCGAGATCCTCCAGCGCGAGCAGTCCGGCAACCCGGCCACGACGCCCGAGCAGTATCTCGACCGCTGCCGGCTCAAGACCGGCCGCCTGTTCTCGGCCGCGGCCAGGCTGGGCGGAGGCCTGGGCGGCCTGGCGGCGGGCGACGTCGAGCGGCTGGGCGACTTCGCGGTCGCGCTCGGCCTGGCCTTCCAGATCGCCGACGACATCCTCGACTGCGACGGCCGCCCCGATACCACGGGCAAGCCGCTCGGCACCGACCTGCTCGACGGCACGGTCACCCTGCCGCTGATCCTGGGCGCGAGCCGCGACCCCGCCGTCGCGGAGGTGATCGCCCGCGGTGCGACCCGCGAGGACGTACTGCCGACGCTCGCCCGCGTCTCCCGGGCGGGCGGCGTCCGCGATGCCCGCGCGGTGGCCGAGCGCCATGCCGACCAGGCCCTCGCGTACCTGGACGCGATCGACGGCGGGATCGATTCAGCCGCGCTGCGTGCCGTCGTCCGCGGCGCCGTCGACCGCGACGCGTAGCCAGCTCTCGACCGCCGCCGGCGTCCGCAGCCGCACCACCCGCAGATGCGAGAGCTCCGGCCGGCGGAGCAGCTCGGGCAGCGTGCGCCGCTCGGCAACGTGCTTTCGGATCGCCCAGACGAAACAGCGACTCGCGGCCCCAGAACGCGCCCCGCCACGACTCCCGGTTGCCGTTCCAGAGCTCCTCGCCGGTGCGGATGCGGCCGAATGTGCGCCGCCGCAGCCGGCCGAGGCAGACGTGCAGCGGCAGGTCGAGCCAGACGACCGTATCGGCGTGCTCGAGCACGTACGTGCCGATCTTGCGCCGGTAGTCGCTGTCGATCACCCAGCCCTCGCCGGTGACCACCGGCTCGAGGAGCGCGCGCAGCTCCGCGTCCGGCGTCTCCGTCCAGCCGGGGGTGTGCACGAGCGCGTCGGTCTCGACGAACGGAACGCCGAGGCGGCCTGCGAGCGTCCGGCCGAGGGTGGTCTTGCCGGATCCGCTGATGCCCTGGATTGAGACCCGGCGAGCCACGGCGAGTGATCGTATCCGGCCCGCACCCGGGCCGTTACGCACCCGTGACACTGCGGCCGTAGGCTGCGCCCGTGACCGCCTCACGCACACGCCTTGGTGCCGTCCTGGCGGCCACGCTGATCGTCGCGGCGGCGGTCGCCGCACTGGCCGTGCCGACCACCCCCGTGGCGGCCGCCGCCTCCCCGCGGGCCGCCGCCGCAGGCCCTCCGTCGCTGCGGCTGCTCGACGGCGCGGACACGCCCGGCCGGCTCGACCTGCGCTCGGTGCGCCTGGCGCAGTCGGCCTCGTCGCTCAAGTTCTCGTTCACCACCGCCCGGCCCTTCGCGCTGGACATGCTGTCGGGCACCCGCGACCGCACGGTCTGCGTCGATCTCGTGCCGCGCGGCCACCGGGTGCGGGGCGAGCGGTTGTGCCTGATCGGGGTGGGGGGCCGGCACGCGCTCTACCGGCTTCCGCTCTCGCCGGGAGGGCCGAAGCCGAAGTTCGTCGCCGGCGCCGTTCGCAAGATCCGGCCGGCCACGGCCGCGGTCACCTTCTCGTACGCCGATGTCGGCCTGAAGCCGGAGCGGATCGACTTCGCGGCCTCGAGCACGTGGAAGGGGCGGGCGGCATGCATCAACGTGTGCCGCGACGAGGTGCCGAATCGCGGCCGGGCCGCGTGGCGCATCGACCGCTTCACCCTTGACGGCTGCACGGCGGCCGGCACCGCGGCGCGGTTCAACGGGCCGGCGGCCGGCGACATGGTCGCGCTCACCTTTGACGACGGCCCCTCCATTTACACGCCCCAGGTGCTGGACGTGCTCAACCGCTACGGCGCCCACGCCACGTTCTTCGAGATCGGCCGCCAGGTCGGCGCGCTCGCGTCCACCTCGCGTGCGGTCATCCGAAGCGGCGACGTGATCGGCGACCACACCTGGTCGCATCCCGTCCTCACCCCGGCCAACGTCGCCTCCCAGATCGACCCCACCCAGCGCGCGATCCGGGTGGCGACCGGCTTCACCCCCTGCCTGCTGCGGCCTCCCTACGGCATCGCCCCGCCGCGCGTCGTTGCGATCGCGCGGTCGCTGGGCCTGAACACGATCCAGTGGGACGTCGATCCCGCCGACTGGTCGCGGCCGGGCGTGTCGGTCATCGTCCAGCGCGTGCTCTCGGCGGTCCACCCCGGCGCGATCGTGATCATGCACGACGGCGGCGGCGTGCGCGACCAGACGGTGGCCGCCCTCCAGACCATCGTCCCAACGCTGATCCAGCGCGGCTATCGGCTGGTCACGGTGCCGCAGCTGCTCGGGCTGAAGCCCGCCTACCGCTACGTCAGCTGAGCGGTTGTAGACTCTCGCGTGCCCATGGCTGTTGCCGCCCACCTCGACACGCTGGCGCCCATCCGCGAGAAGGTCATCGCGGGCGAGCGGCTCGAGTTCGACGACGGCGTGACGCTGCTCGAGTCGGACGACATTCTGGGCCTGGGCGAGCTGGCCGACACCGCCCGGCGCGTCCGCGGAGGCGGCGACGAGGTCTACTTCGTCAACAACCTGTACCTGAACCACACGAACGTGTGCCGGGTCAAGTGCAAGTTCTGCGCCTTCGCCCGCACCGGCCGCCAGGACGGCGCCTACACCTGGGACATCGACGATCTCGTCGCGCATGCGGTCGAGGTCTACGGGCGCGAGACCTTCAGCGAGATCCACATGGTCGGCGGCGAGCACCCGCACATCGGCTACGACTACTACCCCGGCGTCACCCGCGCCCTGCACGAGGCGCTGCCCGACGTCCACCTGAAGCTGTTCACGGCGTCCGAGATCCATCACATGACCAAGCTCTCGGGCAAGTCCCGCGAGGAGGTCCTGACCGATCTCAAGGACGCCGGGCTGGGATCGCTCCCCGGCGGCGGCGCCGAGGTGTTCGCCGATCGCGTGCGCCGTCTGGTCGCGCCGGGCAAGGAGCATCCCGACAACTGGATCGCCACGCACCGGGCCGCGCACGGGATGGGCATTCCCACGCACTGCACGATGCTGTACGGGCATGTGGAGACCTACGAGGAGCGGGTCGACCACTGGCTGCGGCTGCGCGACCTGCAGGACGAGACGGGCGGCTTTCTGGCCTTCATCCCGCTTCCGTTCCATCCCGAGAACACGGTGTTCCAGCGCCGCGGGTGGCGCTTCTCGACCGGCCACGACGACCTCAAGATGATCGCCGTCTCGCGGCTGATGCTGGACAACATCCCCAACATCAAGGCCTACTGGATCATGATCTCGACGCCGCTCGCGCAGGTGGCCCTGCACTTCGGCGCCAACGACATCCAGGGCACCGTGATGGAAGAGCAGATCGCCCACGCCGCCGGCGCCGTGACGCCGCAGGAGGAGCGCATCGCCGACCTGGCGGCGCTCATCCGCGAGGCCGGCCGCATCCCCATCCAGCGCGACACGCTCTACAACACGGTGAGGACGTTCTGATCCGGCTCGGCCGCATCTCGTACGCCAACATGGCGCCGGTGTTCTACGACCTGGGCGGGATCGAGGTCGAGCAGGTCACGGGCGTGCCCACCGAGCTCAACCGCATGCTGGTCGCCGGCGAGATCGACGTCGCGCCCATCTCGTCCATCGAGTACGCCCGCAACGCCGACACGCTGTCGCTCCTGCCGCGTCTGTGTGTCTCGACCGAGGGCGCCGTCGACTCGATCCAGCTGATCACGCGCAAGCCGCTCGAGCACGTGCGCAGCGTGGCGGTCACGCCCGAGAGCGCCACCTCGGTCGTGCTCACCAAGGTGCTGCTCGGCGATGTCGAGCTTGTGCCGCTGGACGAGCCGGCCGATGCCCGCATGCTGATCGGCGACGCCGCCCTGCGAAGCGCGTTCGAGGATCCCACCCCGCATCACGATCTGGGCCAGCTGTGGCAGGAGCGCACCGGCCTGCCGATGGTGTACGCCGTCTGGGCGTGTCGCGAGGGCGTCGACGAGGGCCTGGTGGAGCTCGAGCGCGCCCATCTGCGCTCGCTGGCGCTGGCCCGATCGGAGCCCGAGGTGCTGGCGCGCAGGGCGGCCGAGGAGTACGGCTGGCCGGCCGGGTTCATGGCCCGCTACTTCGAGAAGCTGCGCTACCACTTCGGCCCGCGCGAGCGCCAGGGGGTGCTGCGGTTCTTCGAGCTCGCACATCTCGCGGGCGAGCTCCCCGAGGTGCCGCCGCTGCGGTTTGTGATCCCGGCTCCGGCGGAGGTGCACTGATGGCGGTCGCCGCGCACACCTCGACGGTGGCGGACGTGCTCGATCGCGCGCTTGCGGGCGAGCGGATCAGCGACGAGGACGCCTGCGCGATCCTGCGCTCGCGCGATCTGGTGGCCGTCGGCCGCGTCGCCAATGAGCTCCGCAACCGCGCCACCGATCCGGGCGTGGTCACGTTCATCGTCGACCGCAACCTGAACTACACGAACGTCTGTTACACCGACTGCGAGTTCTGCGCGTTCTACCGCCGGCCGGGGGACACCCGTGAGGGCTACACCCTGCCCAAGGCCGTCATCTTCAAGAAGATCGAGGAGACGCTGGCGCTGGGCGGCACCGCCGTCCTGATGCAGGGCGGCCACAACCCCGACCTCGGGATCGAGTGGTACGAGGATCTGTTCCGGTCGATCAAGGCGCGCTACCCGATCCACCTGCACGCCCTGTCGCCGAGCGAGATCCAGCATGTCGCCCGCAAGGCCAAGCTGAGCTCGTCAGAGGCGCTCTCGCGGCTGCGCGACGCCGGCCTCGACTCGCTTCCGGGCGGCGGCGCCGAGATCCTGGTCGACCGCGTGCGCAAGATCATCTCGCCCAAGAAGACGACCTCCGACGAGTGGCTGCAGATCATGCGCGCCGCCCACCGGCTGGGCATGAGCACCACCGCGACCATGATGTGGGGCCACGTCGAGACGCTCGAGGAGCGGGTCGAGCACCTGCGCCGGATCCGCGACCTGCAGGACGAGATGCACGGCTTCCGCGCGTTCATCTCGTGGACGTACCAGCCCGACAACACTGCGCTCGCCCCGCTGGTGAGCTGGAATCCCACCAGCTTCGACTACCTGCTGATGCAGGCGGTCAGCCGCATCTACCTGGACAACGTCGAGCACATCCAGTCGTCCTGGGTCACGCAGGGGATGAAGATCGGCCAGGTCGCCCTGTCGTTCGGCGCCGACGACATGGGCTCGATCATGATCGAGGAGAACGTGGTCTCGGCCGCCGGCACCACCTACCGCGCCTCCACCGAGGACTTCGTCCACACCATTCGCAACGCGGGCTACCACGCCCGCCAGCGCGACACGCTGTACCGCCCCGTTCGCGATCACGCCGCGTGAACCCGCGGTGAAGGTGACGGTGTCCACCACCTGTGCCGCGCCGCCCGAGGCGGTCTGGCCGTGGATCGCCGACCCGCACCGGCACGTCCGTATGCTCCCCCATCAGATCCGGGACGGGCGCGTGCTCGAGAACGGCGACATCACGTGCGAGCTCGTTGCCATGGGCGTGCACGAGCAGATGGCGGTGCGGGTGGTCGAGTCCGACCCGCCCCGGCGGCTGGTCGAGCGGCGCGTCGACGGCAACCGCGAGGGGATGTCGGTGTTCGAGCTCGAGCCCGAGGGCGACCACGCAACCCGCGTGACGCTCACCTCCGAGGTCGAGCTGCCGCGGCTTCTGAGCGCGATGGCGGCAGGGCCGATGCGATCCGCGCTCGAGCATCAGCTGGAAAACCTCGCGGCCCTGGTCGCTGCCGGCGAATAGCGGCGGCTGTGCGCCGCCTGCTGGCCCATCGCGACGCCCGCCTGCTCATCGTCGGCCAGACGCTGTCGGTATTCGGCGACCGGGCGATGTTCCTGGCGCTCGGCGTGTGGGTGAAGACGCTCACCGGCTCGAGCGCCGCCGCGGGGCTCGTGTTCTTCGCGTTCGCCCTCCCGGGGCTGATCTCGCCGGTGTTCGGCCTCATCGTCGACCGCGTTCGCCGCCGGCCGATGATGATCGCGCTCGACCTCGCCGGCGCGGTCATGCTCCTGTCGCTCCTGTTCGTCCGCGGCCCCGGCCAGGTGTGGCTGATCTACACGGTGACCCTGCTCTACGGCACGATCGGCTTCCTGTTCTACTCCGCCCAGTCGGCATATCTGACCCGGCTGCTGCCGGCCGAGCTTCTGGGTGACGCCAACGCGATCCTGCAGACCACGGGCGAGGGCATGCGCTTGATCGCACCGCTGGTCGGCGCCGGGTTGTTTGCCGCCTTCGGCGGCCCTGCGGTGGCGGTGATGGACGCGGTCACGTTCGTCATCTCGGCGGGCTTCCTGGCGGCGATTCACCTGCGCGAGGAGCGGCCGCAGCCGTCCGAGCACCACCTGCGCGAACAGGTGATGGCCGGCGTCAGGCACATCGCCCGCTCGCAGGGCCTGCGCCGGATCGTGATCACGACCGGGACGGCCCTCGCCGTGGTGGGGTTCGCCGAGACGGTGGTGTTCGCCGTCATCCAGCACGGCCTGCACCGGCCACCGGCCTTCCTGGGGATCCTCAGCTCGGCGCAGGGGGTCGGCGCGGTCGCGGGCGGCATCGTCGCGGGGACCATGCTGCGCCGGGTCGGCGACGGCCGCACCGTGGGCCTGGGGATGCTGCTCTTTGCGGTTGGCGATTCGCTGCTCCTGATCCCCAACGTGGTCGTCGTGCTCGCCGGCTTCACGATCGCGGGGTCAGGCGTCTCGTGGGCGGTGGTGGGGTACTACACGGCCGTTCAGGTGCGCACGCCGATCGACCTGCAGGGGCGGGTCTACTCGGCTGGTGACATGGTCGTGGGCGTCCCCCAGACGCTCTCGATTGCCCTCGGGGCCGCGCTGATCAGCATCGTCGACTACCGGCTTCTGATCGTCGTGATGTCGATCGTCACGGCGCTGTGCGGGCTCTACCTGCTGGCGGCCCGGCTCGACCCGCCCCAGAATGGTCTCATCGCCGACGGGTAGGGTTCGCGGCCGTGCAATCGCTGACCCACGAGCTACAGACGTTCATCGCCAACCACGGCCTCGAGGCCGTGTTCGTGCTCATGGTGCTCGAGAGCGCGTGCATTCCGATCCCCAGCGAGGTGACGATGATCTACGCCGGGTACCTGGTCTCGCAGGGCAGCATGAGCTTCGTCGCCGCCGTCCTGGTGGGCACGCTGGGGAACCTGGTCGGGTCGTTGATCGCGTGGGCGGCCGGCGCCTACGGGGTGGACGCGGTGCTCCTGCGCTCGGATCACAACCGCCGCCGCGTCGGCCAGGCGCACGACTGGTTCGAGCGCTACGGGTCGCCGACGGTGTTCTTCGCCAGGCTGGTGCCGATCGTGCGCACGTTCATCTCGCTGCCCGCCGGCGTCGCCCGGATGCCGCTTCGGCGGTTCTCCGTGCTGACCGTGCTCGGGACGCTCCCATGGTGCATCGGCCTCGTCGCCGTGGGAGACGTGGCGGGCAGCAACTGGGACACGTGGCAGCGCCGGCTCGGCGATCTCGACTACGTGGTCGTGGCCGCGGCGATCGTCCTGGTGGCGGCCCTGGTACTGCGTCGAAGGCGCGCGGTCGGCCACTAAAGTGGCCTGATGGCCGTTCCCTTCATGGATATCCGGGCGCAGTACGCCGACCTGCTCGACGACGTCAAGCGCGCCGTCTGCGACGTGATCGACTCGGGCCGGTTCATCCTGGGGCCGAACATGCGCGCCTTCGAGGAGGAGTTCGCCTCGGCGGTCGGCGTGGGCCATGCGGTGGCCGTCGCCAACGGCACGGACGCCCTCGTCCTGAGCCTCGAGGCGCTCGGCGTCGGCCCCGGAGACGAGGTCGTCACGACCGCCTACACGTTCTACGCGACCGCCGAGGCGATCGCGCGGGTCGGAGCGACGCCGGTGTTCGCCGACATCGATCCGGCCACGTTCAACCTCGACCCGGAGGCGGCCGAGGCCGCCGTCACCGAGCGCACCCGGGCGATCGTCGCCGTGCATCTCTATGGGCAGCCCGCCGACGTGCTCGCGCTGCGCGAGGTCGCGAACCGCCACGGGCTGGCCCTGATCGAGGATGCGGCCCAGGCGTACGGGGCAAGCGTCAACGGCCGAGGCGCCGGCAGCTTCGGCGACCTGGGGACCTTCTCGTTCTTCCCCACCAAGAACTTCCCCGCCATGGGCGACGCCGGCATGGTCGTCTCGGGCAGCGCCGACCTGGCCGAGCGGGTGCGGCTGCTGCGCTTCCACGGTTCCCGCGAGAAGCGCCGCTTCGAGCTGGTCGGGACGAACTCGCGCATGGACGAGATCCAGGCCGCGGTGCTGCGCCGGTTCCTGCCCGAGGTGGCCGGCTGGAACGCGGCCCGCCGCGCCGCTGCCGACCGCTACCGGGCGCTCGGGCTCGGCGACCTGGTCGAGCTGCCTGTCGCGCCGGCGGCGACCGAGCACGTCTACCACCTGTACGTCGTGCGCACTCCGGCCCGCGACCGGCTCATGCGCAGCCTGACCGCCGCGGGCGTCGGCTCCCGCGCCTACTACGAGATCCCGCTGCACCTGCAGCCGGTGTTCGCGCACCTCGGCTACCGCGAGGGCGACCTGCCCGAGACCGAGCGCGCCGCCCGCGAGGGGCTGGCGCTGCCGATGTTCCCGACACTGGACGAGGCGGCTCAGCGCGAGGTCGTGGCGGCCGTGCGCGCGGCGGCACTCGCCGTCGCCTAGGCTCGGCGCGCGTGCGCGTCTGGATCGACCTCACGAACTCTCCGCACGTCGTGATCTTCGCGCCGCTGGTGCGGCGGCTGCGCGACCGCGGCGATGACGTCGCGGTGACCGCCCGGGCGTTTGCCCAGACGCTGGAGCTGCTCGAGCTGCACGGAATCGAGCACACCGTGATCGGCCACCACGGCGGGGGCTCGCGCACCGGCAAGGCGGTGGCGGCGGCCGACCGGGTGGCGGCGATGGTGCGGTTCGGGCGCCGCGGCCGCTTCGACGTGGCGATGGCGCACGGCTCGACCGACCTGCCGATGGCCTGCCGCGCGCTGCGCATCCCCAACACGACCATGTTCGACTACGAGTTCGCCACCTTGCAGCACTCGCTCAACTGCCGCCTGGCCTCGCGCGTGCTCGTGCCCGACGCGATCCCGCCGGGACGGCTGCGCCGCTTCGGGGTGCGCCCGCCCAGGCTCGTGCGCTACCCGGGCCTCAAGGAGGAGTACTACCTGGCCGGGTTCGAGCCCGACCCGGCGGTGCCTCTGGCGCTGGGCCTCGACGGCAGCCGGATCGGCGTCGTCCTGCGGCCACCCGCCGATGTCGCCCTCTACCACCGGTTCGAGAACCCGCTCTTCGAGGAGGTGCTCGACCGGCTGGGGCGGCGCGACGACGTGATCGCGGTGGTGCTGCCGCGGACACCCGACCAGGGCGACCGCCTGCGTCGGCTCCGTCTGCCCTCCGTGCTGGTCCCCGAACGGGCGATCGACGGTCACAGCCTGCTCGCCGGCGCCGACCTGGTGGTCAGCGCCGGCGGCACCATGAACCGCGAGGCGGTCGTGCTGGGAACGCCCGTTTACACCACGTTCGCCGGTCGCATGGGCGGTGTCGACGAGCGGCTCGTGGCCGAGGGCCGGCTGCGGCCGCTGACCGACCCGGACGACCTGATCGTCGAGCGCAAGAGCGGCGCGTCCGCCGAGCCGCTGCGGCGCGACCCCGACCACCTGCTCGCCCTGGCCCTCACCGGCCTGGCGCGTGCATAACCGGTGCCAGGCATTCAATATTCACCCTTATGCGTCTGGCGGTCGCTGATAAGCTTGGCGTGATATGGACCTGCGCCAGCTGCAGACGTTCGTCGAGGTCGTCGAGCGGGGATCGTTCTCGGCCGCGGCCGACGCGCTCGGGGTGACGCAGCCGGCGGTCAGCCAGCAGATCCAGACACTCGAGCGGATGATGGGGGCGCCGCTGATCGACCGCTCCGGACGCCGGGCGACGCCGACCGACCGCGGCGAGGTGCTGCACCGCTACGCACTGCGCATGCTCGCGCTGCGCGACGAGCTCGCGCGCGAGCTGGCCCAGGAGACGGACACGCCGACGGGCCACCTGATCGTGGGTGCCTCGACCGGCCCGGGCGAGCACGTGCTGCCGCAGCTTCTGGGCAGCTTCCGGGCGGCGCACCCGAATGTCGACGTGACCCTGCGCGTGGACGCGACCGGGTCGGTCATCGACCGCGTGCTCGACCGCGAGCTCGAGCTCGGCGTGGTGGGCGCGCGCCGCAGCCACCGGGCGCTCGAGTTCGAGCCGTTCCTGCGCGACCGGGTCGTGCTGGCGGTGCCCGCGGGCCATCCCTTCGCCGGGCGCTCGGTCTCGCTCGCCGAGCTCGTCGCCGAGCCGCAGGTCGTGATGCAGTCGGGTGCGGGGGTGCGCACGGTCATCGAGGACGAGCTGCGCCGGGCGGGCGTGCGCGTGCGCGACCTGACGGTGGCGATGGAGCTGGGGCTGCAGGAGTCGGCGAAATCCGCCGTCGAGGCGGGCCTCGGCGTGTGCTTCCTCTCGTCGCTGGCCGTCGAGAAGGAGCTGCGCCTGGGCACGCTCGCGACGGCCGAGGTGGCCGGGCTCGACCCCGTGCGCGACTTCTACTCGGTACGCCTGGCGACCCGCAGCCGCAGGCGGCTCACCGATGCGTTTCTGGCGTGGTGCCGGGAGCGCCTCGGCGCCGGTTACGCCGCGTAGATGCGCGAGTACTGACGCCGGCTGGTGATGTGGTGGCGGCCGGGGTGCACCACGTCGAAGTACCACGTCAGCAGGCGCTGGACGTCGATCGGAGCGATGTCCGCGGACACGTTCTCCCGGTCGGGTGCCGCGGTGTCGGTGTCGGTCTCGTCCATCGTGGGGGTATCGGCATCAACCCCGTTCCCGGGCACCCCCGGATGCGGGATTGACCCCTCGCCGAACCGCTACTTCGCGGCGCCGCGCCAGTCGGAGAGGTCGGTCCAGAAGCTGCGCCGCAGCGCGTCGGCCAGCCGCGGGTCGGTGTGGTCCGCGTTGAAGACGTTGTAGGCGGTGTCGGCGCACACCTCCACCTCGCTCAAGCGCACCGCGCCGAGCGCCAGCACGATGTCGTGCGGGAGCTGGAGCTCGTCGGCCGTGTAGTGCTTGAAATGCAGGTCGGGCGCGCGATCCATGAGATCGGGCCAGTCGGGGCAGGTCCGCGTCGACATCGGGAGGAGTCTATGCCTGCTCGGGGCGCGGACGCCGGCGCAGCGACTCCCATGCGAGCGCCAGCCCGGTGCCGACGATGAGACCGATGATCGCGGCGATGATGAGCGAGTGGCTGCGGGTTGCGGCGGTGACCGAGTGACCGCTTGCGTGAGAGATGAACGACGCCGACTCGATGTCGTGCGCGGCCACCAGCGATACCTGGTCGTTGGTCAGATTCTCCGTAAGCGCGCCGATCTGGTCGGCCGCGGTCTCAAGGTTGCTCACGAACGGCGACTCGGCCGCCACCTTGCTGAGAGGCGCCGCATTCGAGGCGTCGATGATGGCCAGGTTCTTGTGGGCCTGCTTCTCGACGTCGGTGAAGGTGGTCAGCGTCCGCTTCTCGATCGCGATCCGCTGTGCGATCAGGCTCGCCTTCTTGGTGGTGTACCGGTTGGCGAAGCCGATCAGCGACTGGGCGAGCGAGTTGGCCGCCGTCTGCACCTTGCGCTTCGTCCACGGCCCCTCGACGTTGATGTTGATCGTGGGCGGGCCGGCCGCCGCGACCGCCTTCCCGGCCGCTCCGGATCCGCCCGAGGCCAGCACGCTCACGTGGCTGCGGAGGCTGCGCCGGTCGATCCCGGCCGCCTTTGCCGCGGCGTCGATCTGCTGCGGGGCGGTCACGTAGCCGATCGAGATGGAGGGGTTGGACAGCGGCGTTCCGGTGAGCACGGACGAACCGCCCGGGCCGAACGGCTGGCCGAGATAGACGCTGGCTGCGGCGGACGATTGCTTGGTCGCCGCGCTGACTCCGTGCAGGTAGACGAGCAGCACGGCGGCGATCACGGCGAACACGATCACATACCAGCGCCGCGCGGCGCGGCGCGCGTACTCGGTCACCCGCACCTCTCCGGCGGGCTGAACGGGCGGGGTGACGGACACGGAGGGGTAGTCTAGCCAGCGGCATTGGAGCAAGCTTTGGGCACCCCTCCCCTTCGCGTGGCGATGGTCGACCCGTCGGGGTACTCGCGCCCGTACGATCACGAGCTCGCGCGAGCGCTGGCGGCGCGCGGCCACACCGTCACGCTGTGGACGTCCGCGTTCGTACACGGCGAGGCTCCGGCGCCCGAGGGCTACGAGGTGCGCGACCACTTCTACCGGCGCAGCAACGCCCGGTCGGTGGGCTCGCGGCTGCGTCCCGTGGCCAAGGCCGCCGAGCACCTGGCCGACCTGCGCCGCCTGGGAGCCCTGCTGCGGCGTGAGCGGCCCGACGTGGTGCATGTCCAGTGGAGCGTGCTGCGACCGGTCGAGCGGCGTTTCTACGGCCGTCTGCGGGCGGCGGGGCTCCCGGCGGTGTTCACCGCCCACGACCCGGTGCCCAATGTCGGCGGGGCGGCCCGGCGCCGGTCGGCCGCCGCGACGGCGCGCGCGTTCGATCGCGTGATCTGCCACAGCGAGTGGGGCCGCACCGCGCTGGTCGATCGGTGCGGGGTCGATCCGGGCCGGGTGCGCGTGATCCCGCACGGCGTGTTCTCCTACCTGCGCGAGCTGCCCGCCGTCCCACCGCCGGCCGACTCCGACGGCCCGCTCGCCGTCATGCCCGGCCTGATCCGGCCCTACAAGGGCCTGGACGTGCTCCTCGAGGCGTGGCCGCGGGTACGCGAGCAGGTCCCGGCGGCGACGCTCCTGGTCGCCGGCCGGCCGATGATGGACACCGGCGCGCTGCGTCTCGACCAGCCAGGCGTGGTCTTCCTGCCGCGGTACCTGTCAGACGCCGAGCTGGCCGCGGCGCTGCGCCGCGCCGACGTCGTCGTGCTGCCGTACCGGCGCATCGACAACTCGGGCGTGCTCGCGGCCGCGCTGGCGTTCGGGGCGGCGCTCGTGATGAGCGACGTGGGCGGCTTCGGCGAGCTGCACCGAAGCGACGGCGTGGGCGAGCTGGTGCCGCCCGGGGACGCGGCCGCGCTGTCCGCGGCACTCGCCCGGCTGCTGGGTGACCCCGCGGCCCGCGCGCAACTCGCCGCCCGCAGCGCGGCCGCGGCAACCGGCCCGCTGGCCTGGGACTCGATCGCGGAACGCACCGAGTCGGTCTACCGCGAGCTCACGGGTGAATAAATGGGGCCAGGCCCCATTTATTCACCCACTCCGGCGGCGGTGGTGCGCCAAACGGGGTCAGACCCCTTTTGGCGCATGAATACCCGGTGCCAGGCACCCAATATTCAGAGGCGGGAGCCGGCCGCCTTGTCCCAGGTGGCGGGGACGCCGCGGCGCAGGTAGCCGACCAGGGCGATCACGGTCGCGAGCGTCACCAGCAGGTAGTAGTGGAGCACGCGCAGCACGCGCACCCGGCCGCGCAGCAGCATCGAGAGGCCCACCAGCGCGAGCCCGGCCAGCTGGGCCACCAGCACGACGGCATAGACGAGCCCGTGCGTGGCAAGGGCGGCGCTCGTCACGAGCAGGACGAGGTGCAGGGGCCCGCTCCAGTACCGCAGCAGGCGGTGCGAGACGATCTCGACCCAGTAGATCGGGCCCACCTTGCGCAGGCCGAACATGCGGCCGCGAAACAGGATCAGCCAGCAGTGCTCGAACATGCGCACCTTGCGCCGGAACTCGTCCTCGATGTCGGTGGTCATGCTCTCGGTCGCGCGCGCCGTCGGCTCGTACACCGCCCGGTAGCCGTTCTGCACCATCAGGTAGGGAAAGCTGAGGTCGTGCCCGAAGCGGGGATCGACGTTGCGGTAGGCCTCGCGGCGCACGGCGTAGATGGCGCCGTTCGAGCCCGTCATCGAGTGCGCGAGCGACTCGCGCTGCCGCAGCCACATCTCGTAGCGCCAGTAGAGCCCCTCCTGGTTGGTGCCGCCGGTGGGGTTGACCAGGCGCACGTTGCCGCACGCCATTCCCACGGCGGGATCGGCGAACGGCCGCATCAGCCGGCGCAGCGCGTCCGGCTCCCAGGTCACGTTGGCGTCGCCGAACGCGACGATCTCGCCCGTGGTCTCGGCCACGGCCCGGTCCTGGGCGGCCACCTTGCCGCCGCGCTCGCAGTGGATCAGGCGCACACCCCGGTCGGCGAACCGCGCGACCGCCGCATGCGTGCCGTCGGTCGAGTCGTCCGAGGTGACGACGATCTCGAGCCGGTCGGCGCGGATAGTCGAGCGCGAGCGCGTTCTCGAGCTTGGCGACGATCACGTCCTCCTCGTTGTACGCCGGGATGATCAGGCTGACGCGGGGGAGGATGTCGGCGGCCGCGACGGGCCGCGGGCGCAGCCGGGCGACCAGGGCGATCGGGGCGGGTAGAGCAGGTGCGTCCACACGAGCGCTGCCAGGCTGACCCAGAAGAGGATCTCGAGCGCGAGGATCACGGTGACGATCCGGCGGCCGCGGCCGGCACCCGCGCCGGCGCCCGCACCCTGGCGGGGCCGAACATCGCAGCCCCCGCGACGGCGATCAGCGCCAGCGCGAAGAAGTAGTCGAACGTCATCGTCAGATAGAACAGATTTGCGGCGGCGGTGGCTGCAAACGCCGCCACGAGGCCGTTGCCGAGCCGGGAGATGTCGGGATCCGGCGACCGCCAGATCGCGGCGGCGCTCAGCACGAGGTAGGCGAAGTAGACGAGGTAGAGCGCCATTCCGACCATGCCCGTCTCGACCAGGATCGCGATCCAGGCGCTGTGGGGGCCGAAGTCGGTCTTCCCGGTGACGAACTGGTAGAAGACGGCGAAGGTGTTGAATCCCATCCCGAACAGGGGATGCGGGTCGAGGGCGGGCGGCACCAGCTGGTAGAACTGCAGGTGGGTCTGGGTGCTGCTGCCGTGCAGCTGGGTGCGGGCCTCGATCACCGTGCGCACAAAGTGCGACGACGCAACGACGACCCCGAACACGACCGCGATGGTGCCGACGACCTTGGCGATGGTGCGGGCGCTCGGCAGGTACCGGTGCAGTACCGGCAGGAGCACGAGCACCCCGACCGCGTCGCCCAGCGCCGCCGAGCGCGAGAGCGTCAGGATCTGCACGATGAACATGAAGAGCAGCAGGAGGCCCAGGCGGCGGCGGCCGCGGCGGTCGCCCAGGTAGTAGGGCAGAAGCATCATCAGCGGCACGCACAGCATCACGCCGAGGTGGTTCGGATCGCCCGTGAGCGCGTTGATCCGATACACGTTCTGCGAGCCCGCCACGGTGCCGTAGACGTTGATGCCGCCGATGCCGCCCTGGTCGGCGGTGAGCGGCCCGACCACCAGCTTGTCGAGGTTGATGCCGGCCGCGATCGCGAGCCCCAGCTGCAGCACGCCGTAGACGCAGTTGACGACGAGCCCGGCCGTGAAGGCGTAGATCGCCTTCATGAAGAGCGGCCGGCCGCGCCGCACCATGTGGGAGACGCCCAGGATCAGGTACAGGAAGTGCACGACCCAGGTGCCGAGGCCCTTCAACCAGTACGCGAGGGCCGCCTTGTCGGTGAGGTCGAAGTAGCCGGCCAGGTACACCGCGGCAAATGCCAGCATGAAGCCGATGAGCGTGATCGCCGCGGGGTGCAGCAAAGCATCCTTGCGGCGGATGCGGTCGATCACGGCTGCGACGACGAACGCCAGCGCGAGCAGGTTCGACCACGTCAGCGTGACGAGCGACGTTTCCCACCGGATCTTCTCGAAGGTCAGCACCGAGAGCGTCAGGAGCAGCAGCCAGTCGAGTCGGGAGAGCTTCATCCCGCCACCCCGTGCAGCACCGCGGCCAGCTCCTCGGCCCGCGCCCGCCGCGACATCTCCTCGGCCAGGCCGGCGGGCAGCTCGATATCCGCCAGGCCGCCGTTCTGGTACCGGTCGACCATCGCCTCGAGCGCGTGCGACTGCGCCCCCGTGTCGTCGGAATCGACCACCTCGCCCGCGCCCGCCGACCGCACGAGCGCCGCGGCCGCGCCCTCCGTCGGCACGGCTGCGAGCACCGGCCGGCGGGCGGCCAGGTACTCGAACACCTTGCCCGAGACGACGCTGTCGCCGCGCCCGTTCGCGTGCGGGATCAGGAGCAGCAGCGCGTCCGCCGACCGCTGCTCCGCGACCGCCCGCCGGAACGGCACAAAGCCCGTCTCCTCCCACGCGTCGTCGATGCCCAGACCGCGCGCCCAGGTGCGGTCGGACGCGCGCAGGTCGCCGATGAACCGCACGAGCACCCGTCCGCGCAGGTCGGGCCGGCGGCCGAGCAGGTCGCGCAAGCCGGTCAGGAACGAGCGCGGGCTGCGCTGGCCGAAGAAGGCGCCCGTGTGCACCATGGTGAACCGCTCTGCCGGCGTGTAGGCCAGTCCGTCGAAGTCGGCCAGGTCGACGCCGTGGCCGATGACGCTCGTCTTTGCCGCCGCGCTCGGGTCGAGCCCGCGCAGCTCCGCGGCGATCGTCTCGGTCACGGCCACGAGGGCGTCCGCGCGCCGCACGACCGTGCGCGCCATCCGCCGCTCGACGCCGCGCTTGGCGCGCATCCCCCGGCTCTCGTAGCTGCGGTGCGGGTGGTTGAGCCAGGAGTCGCGCAGGTCGGCGACCCACGGCGTTCTGGTCGCGCCCGCGACGGCCTCCCCGATCAGGTGCACCGAGGCCGGCGGCGACGTCGTCATGATCGCGTCGATCCGGCGCCGGCGCACGATCCGGATGGCCGCGGGCACTGCCGTCGCCGCCCACGGTAGGGTCTTGTCGGGGATGAGCGCCCGCTCGTAGGCGTACCGGGCCTGCACGGCTGCGCGGCGGAGGCCGTGGGCGCCGCGCAGGGCATCGCCCCGAAACGACGAGCGGGGGCCGAGGAAGCGGGTGCGGTGGACGGTGGTGGCGGCGGGGATCTCGGCCATGAGCGGCTCGTCGAGTGCGAACCACTTGGGATCGCTGGGCGCGAGCACGTCCACGTCCACGCCGAACTCGGGCAGGTGGCGGCAGAACTTGAGCGTGCGCTGGACACCGCCACCGCCCGCCGGGGGAAAGTAGAACGCGATCAGGAGCAGGCGCACGGAGAACCAGTCTAGTGAGCGTCGATGGACGCCCGGGACGCTCGAGGCGCGGATACGATCGGCGCATGTGCGCCAGATTGGACGGCGGCCTGCCCATCGGGTTCAGGGTCGTGGCCCCCGCGACGCCGTTCGAGCGCCGTGTCGAGGCCGTGGTGCGGCGGATTCCGGCCGGGCAGGTGGCGAGCTACGGCCGGGTGGCCGGCTGGGTCGGGCAACCGGATGGCGCCCGGGCGGTGGGTGGCGTGATGGCCCGCGGCCTCGACGACATGCCGTGGCACCGGGTCGTCACCGCGGCCGGCAGGCTGGTGCCCGGGCACGAGGCGGAGCATGCCCAGCGGCTGCGCGCCGAGGGCGTGCGCGTCGCCGGCGGGCACGTCGCCGCCCCGATCCCGTGGTGGGCCGGCCCGCGCTCGCGGCGCCGGAATCCCCACTAGCCGCGCCGGAAGAGGGCCGTGCTGCCCCCGCTTACCTCAGAGAATCCGGCCGCCCGGTACATCGGCTCCCCGGCCGACGTCGCCACCAGCCCGACCAGCGAGCGGCCGCCCGCACGGGCCAGGATGCGCTCGAAGATCGCGCGGCCAATGCCCGTGTGCTGGAGGGGCGGGTCGACGATCATGTCCCACACCGTCGCGTAGAGCGCGCCGTCGTCGAGCAGGCGGGCCATGCCGAGCAGCTCGCCCTGCTCGTCGCGCGCGGTCACGTTCCACGTGGAGTCGAGGGCCGCGACGAGGATGTCGTCGTCGACCGCGGGGTCGGGCCACCCGACCGCTCGCCGCAGCCGCCGGTACTCGCCCGGATCGAGCCGGTCACCCTCGGTCAGCTGCATCTCACAGGAACCAGCGGTACACCTCGAACACCTCGGCCAGCGCCGCGGCCGCCCTCGATACCGCGCGTGCGCGCGACGTTGCGGACGTACTCCTCGTTGGCGTAGTTGCGGTGGGCCTGGCTGCGGTAGCACTGGAGCGCCGCCACCTTGCGGTCGAGATGGCCGGGCTCGAGCTCCACGTAGGCCTGCTGGTGGAAGTTGAAGCAGTTCCAGGGGATCTCGTAGCCGAGTAGGGTCGTGCGCTTGAACGCGCGCATGCTCTCGCGGGCGATCGTCTCGTGATCCTGGTGGATGTCGCCCAGCGACGGCGTGAGCACGAGGTCGGGCGCAAGCTCCGAGTTGAGCGCGACCAGGATCTCGAGGATCTCCTGGCGCTCGGCCGGAAACGTGCGCACCTCGAAGTCGTGCACGGTCAGCCGCGGCTCCGGGATCCCCAGCGTGGCCGTGGCCGCCCGCACCTCGTGCACGAGCGTGTCCGCCGGGAAGCCGGGCGGAAGCGACCGCGATGCCGACGAGAAGGCCACGTACCGCACCTCGGCCCCCGCATCCACCAGTCGCGCGATGGTGCCGCCGCAGCCGAACTCGCCGTCGTCGGTGTGCGGCGCCAGCACCAGCACGGAGCGGCCGGCGGAGATCACGATGCGGTCTCGGGGTCGTGCATGCGCGCGGATTGTGTCACGCCGGCAGGTGGAAGCTGCCCGCCGCCACCGGCGCCGAGGTGTTCCCGGCCCGGTCGACGGCGACGAGCGTGATCCGCACCTCGGCCCCGTCGAGCTGGGTGTGGCGGAAGTGGACGCGGCCGGCGTGGCCCCGGTAGAGCGCGGCTCGCCCGGCGGCGCTGCCGACGCCCCGGGCGATGACGTACACCACCGCCGGCTCGCTCGTGCGGTACCGCAGCGGGAGCACGCCGCTGCGGCTGACCAGGGTCAGGGTCGGTGCGACGTTGTCGAGCTCGATCGGATCGGGAAGCGTGATCACGCGCCCCAGCGACCGCAGGTCGACCCGCAGGTGGTAGGTGCCCTGGCGGGGCGGTCGTGCCGGCGTCGGTGCGGCCGTTCCAGCGCAGCTTGACGCGGCCGCGCGGCAGCCGCCGGCCCGCGGCCGGCGTCAGCCTGCGGACGATGGTGCCGCCGCTGTTCTCGATCGCGAGCGCCACCCGGGCCGGCTTGCGCAGGCGGAACGAGAGCAGCGCCGAGTGCGACGAGCAGCGCGTCCTTTGGTGGATCGGGCAGGTCGTCGAGAAGAACTTCTGCAGCCGCGTCCCGCCCACGGGCGAGCGCTCGAGCTTGACCTGCTCGGCGCGCAGGAACGCGAGGCCGGACGCGGCCAGCAGCACGGCGATGACGATGATGCCTGTCCGGCGGCGGGGCACGACGCCGGATTGTATGGCCGTCTGATTGGTCATCCCGTTGCCCACCATAAGCCGGGGACTGTCCCCGCCCCACGCCGAAGGCGGGGGCCCCGGGGACTGTCCCCGTACTGCGTCCCCTCACTCCAGGCTCAAGGTCGTTCAGGCCGAGCGGTACGCCTCGATCAGCACCTGTGCGACCTCGGGCCGGCTGAACTCGGTCGGCGGGATGATGCCCTCACCGAGCATCTCGCGCACCTTCGTCCCGGACAGGTGCACGTGGTCCTCGGAGGGATGCGGGCACGTCTTGGCCGAGCCCATGTTCCCGCACGTGCGGCAGAAGAAGGTGTGGTCGAAGAACATCGGCTCGATGTCGAGCTCGTGCGGGGCGAAGCTGTCGAAGATCAGGTGCGCGTCGTAGGTGCCGTAGTAGCTGCCGACGCCCGCGTGGTCGCGGCCCACGATGAAGTGGGAGCAGCCGTAGTTCTTGCGGGAGATGGCGTGCCACACGGCCTCGCGCGGCCCGGCGTAGCGCATGGCCGCCGGGAAGGCGGACAGGAGCGTGCGGCCGGCGGGGTAGTAGTTCTCGAGCAGCACCTCGTAGCAGCGAACGCGCACCTCGGCGGGGACGTCGTCGCCCTTGGTCTTGCCGACCAGCGGGTGCAGCAGCAGTCCGTCGACCGTCTCGAGCGCGCACTTCTGGATGTACTCGTGCGCGCGGTGCACGGGGTTTCGCGTCTGGAAGCCGACGACGCGGTTCCAGCCGCGCTCGGCGAACTCGGCCCGCGTCTGCGCGGGGTCCATGTGCAGCGCCGGGAACGCGGGCTCCGGCCGCTGGAACACGGTCACCGGGCCGCCGACGAGCACGCTGCCCTCGGCGTACACCTGGGCGACGCCGGGATGGGCGTCGTCGGTGGTGCGGAAGACCTTGGCGGCCTCGTCGCCGCGGTCGGCCTCGAAGACGTCGGCGACGTCGATCACGGCCAGGAGGTCGCCCTCGTAGCCCTCGAGTGCCAGCCGCGCGGCGGTCGGCTTCTCGGGCACCGACAGCGTCACGGGCAGGGCCCACGGCAGGCCGTTCTCGAGCCGCATCTCCTCGACCACGCGCTCGTAGTCGGCCCGCACCATGAACCCCTGCAGGGGCGACAGGGCCCCCGAGGCGATCATGTCCAGGTCGGCGGTCTGCTTCTCGGTCATGTGCACGCGGGGCAGCCCGCGCGCCTCCTGGGCGAGCGCCGAGGCCGCGTCACCGGTGACGGTGCGGTTGATCAGCTCACCGCCGTGCGGCGCGATCAAGCTTCCGCTCATGCGGGCGGCGGTGGAGGAGGCCATCAGGCGACGGCCTCCTCGAGCACAGGGGGGATGACGTTGAGCCGCTCGAGCTCGGACATGAGAAACGCCGCCGACTCCTCGGGCGTGCGGCCCTCGGTCTCGACGACGATCTCGGCCTGCTCCGGCGCCTCGTAGGGATCGCTGACCCCGGTGAACTCCTTGATCTCGCCGGAGAACGCCTTGGCGTAGAGGCCCTTGACGTCGCGCCGCGCGCACTCCTCGAGCGACGTCGCGACGTAGACCTCGACGAAGCGCCCGACCGGGAGCACCATCTCGCGCACCATGTCGCGAGTCTCGGCGTAGGGGGAGATGGCCGCGACGATCACGCCGGCGCCGTGCCGGGTCAGGAGGCGGGACACGAAGCCGATGCGCAGGATGTTGGTGTCGCGGTCCTCGCGGGAGAAGCCGAGCCCCTTGCTGAGGTGCGTGCGCACGACGTCACCGTCAAGATGGTCGACCAGCACGCCGCGGCGCTCGATCTCGGGCCCGATGATGCGAGCGATGGTCGTCTTGCCGGAGCCGGAGAGGCCGGTGAACCAGAGGGTGAAGCCTGTGGAGTTCTCGTGCACGCTGCTCGTTCCTTTCCCTGAGGAGTCGAAATCAGGTTTGAAGTAGTAGCTGCTAGCGGCCGTGAAGGCCGCACTCGATCTTGCCCGTACCCCGCCAGCGGCCGGCGCGCTCGTCGGGCTGCGCCCCGTTCACCGACGTCGTGCACGGCATGCACCCGATCGACGGATAGCCGTGGTCGTGCAGAGTGTTGTAGGGAATGCCGTGTCTCCAGATGTAGCGCCAGACATCGCGGCTGGTCCAATCCGCCAGGGGCTGGACCTTGACCACGCCGCGGCGTTCGTCCACTTCGATTTTGCGTGCGTTTTGCCGGGTTGTCGACTGGTCACGGCGAATTCCCGTGATCCAGGCGTCCATCCCCTCGAGGGCCCGCTCGAGCGGGGCGACCTTGCGCATGCCGCAGCAGGCGTCCGGATCCCGCTCCCACAGCCGTTCGCCGTGGGCTTCGGCCTGCTGCTCAACGTTGAGCTCCGGCTCGATCCGCTCGAAGTTGATCGGGTAGCGCTCGATCAGCTGCCGGCGCGTTTCGTACGTCTCGGGGAACAGGAGCCCCGTGTCGAACTCCACCACCCGCAGCTCCGGCGCCACCTCGGACAGCATGTGGACGAGCACCGAGCTCTGCTTCTGCCACGAGCAGGTCAGCACCGCCCGGCCGCCGAACCGCTCGGCCGTCCAGCGCAGCACGTCCTCGGCCGGCCGCGACTCGAACTCGTCGGCCAGGTCGGCGGCCTCCGCGGCGGTGATGGGCAGAACTGCGCTCATGCTCCGGGGACGGGGATGTCGCGCAGCAGCAGGTCGGCCATCGTGTCCGAGCGCAGGCCCAGCCGCAGCGTCTCGAGCGGGATGACCTCGTCGGGCGGGATGTTGCCGAGGTTGACCTCGGGGCCGAGATGGCGGATGAACCACGCCTGCTGCTCCTTCTGGGGCGCCTCGAAGAGCAGGTTGTCGGCGGGCACCTCGTGCACGATCTCGTCGATCAGGCCCGATCGCACCTCGCCGCTGCCGCGGAAGATGCCCGCCGTGCCGCCCTCGCGGGCCTCGGTGATCACCTTGGCCGCGCCGGCCTCGATCTCCTCCTTGATCCACGCCACCCACTGATAGGGCGCGAACACGCACTCGGCGTCCTTCGAGCCGACCTCGGACAGGACGACGAACTCCTCGGCAAGCGACGAGATCAGCTCGAGCTTCGAGTCGCGCTCGATCTGGATGGTGCCGTCGGACACCTCGACGTGCGTGAAGCCGAAGCCCAGGCTCCAGCGCTTGAACTCCTCGACCTTGCCGCGGGCGATGGCCGCCTCGAGCAGCGTGCCGCCGCACATGACCGGGATCCCGGCCGACTGGTAGAGCCGGATCTTCTCGGCCAGGTTCTGGGTCACGTACGAGGTGCCCCAGCCCATCTTGACGATGTCCACGTAGTCGCCGCCGGTATCGATCAGCCCCTGCACCTGCGGCACGCTCATGCCCTTGTCGATGACGTGCGTCCACCCCCGCTCGCGCGGCTTGGGAGGGCGCATCGGCAGTCCCAGAAACTCCTCGACCATGTCTACAACCTCGCGTAGATGGAATTGTCGAGACGCTTGTGCGCCTCGACCTGGACGTTCTCGTACAGGCTCTCTCCGTGGCTGTCCATGCCGACGATCAGCGGACCGAAGTCGCGCACCTTGAAGCGCCACAGGCATTCCGGCATGAGGTCTTCCCACTCGACCTGGGCGATGCTCTCGATCTGCGTCGTCTCCAGGGCGGCCGCGCCGCCGACGATGGCCAGGTACACACCGCCGTGCTCGCGCAGCGGCACGAGCGCCTCGGGCAGGAGGCCGCCCTTGCCCATGATCGCGCGGGCGCCGTGGTCGCGGATCAGGCCCTCGGTGAACCGGCTCATGCGGGCCGACGTCGTGGTGCCGATGCACATCGGCTCGTACGAGCCGTCCTCGAGCTTGCGCACGTTGGGAGCGGTGTGCAGCAGTGCGGCGCCCTCAAGCGAGAACGGCGGCGCCTGGCCCTGGTCGAAGATGCGGATCTGGGTCGCGTCGCGGATCCCGATCACCTCGCCCTGGAGGGTGACCGTGTCGCCGGCGCGGAGCGACCGCACGGCCGCCTCGTCGGTCGGGAAGGGGATCTCGTAGTGCGCCACGGTCACGCCTCCCGGTCGTAGTCGACGACGCCCGCGGCGCTGATGTGGGCGCTGGCCCGGCGGGCGGCCCAGCACTGGTAGTTCACGGCAACGGGGTTGAGCGTGATGTGCGTATGGGCCTGCTCGACGTGCACCGCGAGCACGGTGGTGTCGCCGCCGAGGCCCATCGGCCCGATGCCGGTCTCGTTCAGGAGCGCGAACAGGTCGGTCTCGAGCTCGGCCACGTCGGGGTCGGCGTTCTGCGTGCCCACCGGGCGCGCGATCGCCTCCTTGGCCAGATGCATCGCCAGGTCGGCCGAGCCGCCGATGCCGACGCCCACGATCCCCGGCGGGCACGGCTTGCCGCCCGCGTCCACGATCGAGTCGATCACGAAGCGCTTGATCGCCTTCACGCCGTCGGCGGGCACGAGCATCTTCAGGAAGCTCATGTTCTCGGAGCCCGACCCCTTCGGCACGCACTTCACGTCGAGGCCGTCCCAGTCGGGGACGAACTCCCAGTGGATGTGCGGGATGCGGTGGCCGGTGTTGTCGCCCGTCGCCTTGCGGGTGAGGGTGTGGACCGTGTTCGAGCGCAGCGGATGCTCGAGCGTCGCCCTGCGCGTGCCGGCGCGCAGGCACGCCTCGATCCGCACCGGGTGCAGCGGGAACTGCTCGCCGACGCGGACGTAGAAGACGGCGATGCCCGTGTCCTGGCACACCAGGTTGCCGCGCTCGTCCGCGACCGAGACGTTGGTGTTGATCGTCTCCAGGATGCGCTTGCCGACCTTGTGCGTCTCGCGCTCCATGGCGTCCCGGAGCGCGTCGCGCAGATCCTGGGGGATGTCCTTGAGCGACCACACGTAGAGGTGGGCGCCGGCCTCCTCGACCGCGGTCTGCAGGTCGGTGGTGGTGGCGATGCTCATGCCGCCGCCGCCCTGCCGGCCCGGCGGCCGAACACGATGCAGTCGAGCAGCGAGTTGCCCATCATCCGGTTGCGGCCGTGCACGCCGCCCGAGATCTCGCCCGCGGCGAACAGGCCGTCGACGGTCGTGCGGCCGTCGTGGTCGATGCGCAGGCCGCCGTTTTGGTAGTGCAGCACCGGGTAGGTCAGGATCGGCTCGGCCAGCGGGTCGACGCCCGCGGCCCGGTAGCGGCGGAGCATGGTCGGGATCACCTCGGCGGCGACGTCCGGGATCGATCAGGGTCGTGTCCAGGTGCACCGCCGGCCGGCCGTCGGGCGTCTCCAGGCCGCGGCCCTCCTCGCATTCGCGGACGATCGCCTGGGCCACCGTGTCGCGTGGGGCCAGCTCGTCGACGAAGCGCTCGCCGTGGGCGTTCAGAAGCGTCGCGCCGTAGCTGCGGCACGTCTCGGGGATCGAGAAGCCCTGCAGGGGCGGCGGCCAGGAGCCGCCGGTGGGATGGTGCTGGAGCGCGTCGTAGTCGCGCACCTCGGCGCCGAGGTCCCGGGCGAGCGCGGTCGCCTCGCCGGTCGATCCGGGCTGGTTGGTCGTCAGGACGCCGGCCGTGCGGGCCTCGGCGTAGCAGCGGCCGCCCGCCGCCAGGACGACCGCGCCGGCGTCGAGGCGGTGGAGCGTCGTCGCCCCGGCTGAGGGTCGCGGTGAAATGTCCGTTCGGGCGCTCGAGCCCGGTCGAGGGCGGTGTGGTCGTGGATCGCGATGCCGCAGCGGTCGAGCTCGGCGCGCAGCGCCTTGGCGATCGCGTGCCCGGTGCGGTCGCCCACCTGCAGCAGCCGGGGCACGCTGGCCCCGCCGCAGCGGGCCAGGCGGTAGCCGCCGTGGTCGCGCGAGAACTCGACGCCGATCGACTCGAGCCAGCCGATCGCATCCGGCGCCTCCGAGGTCAGCACCGAGACCAGCTCGGGGTCGGCCGTGCCGTGCGACGAGGTCAGGACGTCCTGCGCGTGCCGCTCCGGCGAGTCCTCCGGGTCGACGGCCGCCTGGATGCCGCCGTGCGCCATGCCGGTGTTGCACGATGCGCGCGATCCCTTGGTCACGAGCGCCACGTCGGCACCCGCGCCCGCAGCTGCCCAGGCGGCCGCCAATCCGGCGCCGCCGCTGCCGATCACGAGCACGTCCGCGCGCACTGGAAGGTCATCCACACCCCTCATGGTACCCAAGCCCTGCTAATCAGGAAAATAAGAGCGGCTTATATCAGCGAGCTCTGCGGGATCGGCCGGAGCTTCACCGGGCCGCCACGGGAGCACCAGCGGGTCGCCCTGGTAGCGGGGGATGACGTGCACGTGGTAGTGAAAGACCGTCTGCCAGGCGGCCGCGCCGTTTGACTGCATGATGGTGACGCCGTCGGCGCCGAGGCCGCGCACGGCCCTCCCGGCCAGGACCTTGGCGACCGCGGCCGCGGCCGCGAGGTCATCCGGGGCGATCTCGTGGATGTCGGTCGAGTGCGCCCGCGGGATCACCAGCACATGCCCGCGCGTGGCCGGGAAGATGTCCATGATCGCGATCACCCGCTCGTCCTCGTACACGCGGGTCGAGGGCAGCTCCTCCGCCACGATCTTGCAGAACAGGCAGTCCACGCGCGTATTCCACCACTCCCGCGCACCAAACGGGGTCAGACCCCTTTTGGCGCAGTGAATAAATGGGGCCAGGCCCCATTTATTCATCACCCTGACCGTGCGCGCCCTCGATGGTTGGTGGTCTCTCCCAGGTGGCGGCTGGGCGAGGACAGCCCTCGGCTCCAATACACGAGCGTCACGGCAAGGCCAGACGTCGCAGATTTGGGAGCGACGGCAGTCCCCCGTGCCTTCATGGAAGCGTGGTGAATAACCGGTGCCAGGCACCAAATATGCATCCACAAGAGCGTGTGTGTTCTCGCCGCCAATGGCCTGCGGCCGTGCCCCTCTTGGTGCGTTGGGCATATCCTGCCGCCGTGGCTGATTCCTCCATCGATGTGACGGTGTCGATCGTCTCGAGCGGCGACGTGGCGCTCCTGCGGGCGTGCCTCGACTCGATCCCGGCGGCGTCGAGCGGATCGAGCGTCGAGACGATCGTGGTGGATAACGCCGTCGGCATCGCCGCCGAGGTGGCCGAGTCGCATCCGGGCGTGGACGTGATCGCCGGCGGGCTGCGGCGAGGCTTCGGCGCCAACCACAACCTGGTGTGCGCCCGGGCGCGCGGCCGCTACGTCTTCATCCTGAACGACGACACGGTGCTCGACCCCGGCTGCATCGACCGACTGCGGCGCTTCATGGACCAGAACCCGGTGGTCGCCGCGGCCGGACCGCGGCTGCGGCATGCCGACGGCCGCGCGCAGCCCTCGGCGTTCCACTTCCCCACGCCGGCCAGGGTCGCGCTGACCACCGCGACGCTGCAGCGGGCGGGCTGGGACATGTCCGGCGGCGACCGCATCCGCCGGGTGGACTGGATCCACGGCGCGGCCATGATGGTGCGGCGCGACGCCGTCGAGCAGGCCGGCGGCATGGACGAGGGCTTCTACATGTACCTCGAGGACGTCGACCTGTGCCGGCGGCTGCGCGACCGCGGCTGGGAGATCGCGTTCTTCCCCCGCGCCGGGCTCGTCCATCTGGAGAACTCCTCCACGGCTGCGGTGCCGCGGCGGCGCATCTACCAGCATGCGCGCAGTCGCGGCATCTACGCCCGCAAGCACCACGGCCCCGGCGGCGAGCGGACGGTGCAGGTGCTGACGGCGGCCACGTTCCTGGCCAGGTCGGGGCTCGCCCGGGTGCTGCCGGGCTACGACGGCGACGACGCCGCCCGCTTCCGCGCCCATGCCCACGCGGCGCTCTCTCCGTACGCCGAGCCCGCCATCGAGGAGGCGGCCGCCGAGCACAACCGCGGGGCGGCGGCATGAGCGGACGGGTGCTCGTCACGGGCGGTCTGGGATTCATCGGCTCGGCGTACGTGCGCGCGCTCGCGGCCGACGGGATCGCGGTGCTGAACGTCGACCTCGACACCTACGCCGGCGATGAGCGCCGCCTGGCGGGAGTCGCGCCCGGCCTGGTCGAGACGATGCGCATGGACGTTGCCGGCCCGGAACTCTCGGGCCTCGTCCGGCGCGAGCGCCCGCCGCTCATCGTGCACTTCGCCGCCGAGACCCATGTCACCCGCAGCGAGGGCGCGGAGGAGGCCTTTTTCCACGCGAATGTCGAGGGCACTCGCAGCGTGCTCGACGCCGCCGTCGCCGCGGGCGTGGCGCGCGTCGTGCACATGTCCACCGACGAGGTGTACGGCCCCTGCCCCGGCGAGCCGTTCAGCGAGCACCAGAAGCTGCCCGGTGAGGGCCTGGCGACGAGCGCGTACGCCCGCTCCAAGGCGGTCGCCGACGACCTCGCCCACTCGTACGCGGACCGGCTCGACGTGGTGGTCGCGCGGCCGACCAACTGCATCGGGCCGTGGCAGCACCCCGAGAAGGCGGTGCCGCGCTGGGCCACCCGGGCGCTGCGCGGCGAGCGGCTGCCGGTGTGGGGCGACGGCCTGCAGGTGCGCGACTGGATGTTCGTCTCCGACGCCGTCGCCGGGCTGCGCGTGCTGGCCGACCGGGGCGAGCGGGGCACCGCCTACAACGTCGGCCCCGCCGCGGCGGGCGTGCCGAACGTCGAGATCGCCCGGATGGTCGCCCGGGCCGCGGGCGCCGGCGACGACGCGGTCTACCTCAGCGAGTACGACCGCCCCCAGCACGACCGCCGCTACGCCGTCAGCACCGAGCGGATCGCCGGTCTGGGCTGGAGCGCGACGCACGACCTCGAGGACGCCGTCGCCGAGACCGTCGCCTGGTATCGCGACCACGGCGACTGGTGGCAGACGCTCGTGCCGGACGCGGAGCGCCTGTATGCCGACTGAGATCGTGCCGAGCCCGATCGAGGGTGTGCGCATCTGGCGGCCGCAGGTGCATGCCGATGATCGCGGCCGCTTCGTCGAGGTGTTCCGCACAGCGGCTGTGCCCGAGCCGCTCGTCCAGTCCAACCACTCGCGGTCGGCCGCCGGCGTCCTGCGCGGCCTGCATTACCACCGCCATCAGGCCGACCTGTGGTACCTGGTGTCCGGCCGCGCCCAGGTTGGGCTCGCCGACCTGCGCACGCGCCGGCCCGATCCGGTCACCCACGCCTTCGTGCTCGACGGCGAGACGCCGACCGCGGTGTACGTCCCGGCCGGCGTCGCCCACGGGTACCTGGCCCTCACCGAGATCGACCTGATCTACTGGGTGACGCGCGAGTACGACCCGGCCGACGAACGGGGCGTGACCTGGGACGACCCCACGCTCGCGATCGACTGGCAGCTCGACGGGCCCCCGGTCGTGAGCGAGCGCGACGCCTCCAACCCGCCGCTCCAGTGGGATCTGATCCCCGCATTCTCGTAACCGGCGCGGGTGGCCAGGTCGGGACCGCCCTCCGCGACCGGCTGCCCGCCGCGACCTTCCTTGCGCGCGCCGACCTGGACGTGGCCGACGCGGACGCGGTGCGGGCGACGGTCAGGGCCGGCGACCTGGTGATCCACACGGCCGCGATGACCGACGTCGACGGCTGTGAGCGCGATCCCGCCGCGGCGTTTGCGGTCAATGCCGCCGGCGACCGCCAACGTCGCCGCGACCGGGGCGCGGGTGATCCTGCTCTCGACCGACTACGTGTTCGACGGCCGTGCCGAGCGTGCCTACGCCGAGGACGACCCCACCGGGCCGCTGAGCGTCTACGGCCGCTCGAAGCTCGAGGCCGAGCGGTGGGCGCTCCTGCGGGCGGGGAACCTGGTCGTCCGCACGTCGTGGGTCTACGGCCGCGGACGCAACTTCATCCGCTCGATCCTGGCCGCCGAGCGTGCCGGGAAGCCGCTGCGCGTGGTCTCCGACCAGCGCGGCCGCCCCACCTGGGCCGACGATCTCGCCGGGGCGCTCGTCCACCTGATCGACCGCGGAGCGACCGGCATCGTGCACGTGACCGGCGCCGGCGAGCCCTGCACCTGGGCCGATCTGGCGGAGGTCGTGGTCGGCCATCCGGTCGAGCGGATCACCTCGGCCGAGTTCGGCGCCGCCGCGCCGCGCCCGCATTCGAGCGTGCTCGACCTGAGCCGGGCGCGCGCGCTGGGCGTGCCTCTGGCAGACTGGCGCGGGTCGGTTCGACGCTATCTGGAGGAGGAGCGGTGAAGGGAGTGGTGCTGGCGGGCGGTCTGGGGACGCGCCTCGCGCCGATGACGACGGTGGTGAACAAGCACGTGCTCGACCTGTTCGACGAGCCGATGATCCACTTCCCCATCCGCACCCTCGCCCAGGCCGGCGTGACCGACCTGGTGGTGGTGGTGGGCCGGCACGGTCGACCAGATCCGGGCGCTCCTCGGCGACGGCTCGAACCTGGGCGTGTCGATCGCATACGCGCATCAGGAGGGCGAGGCGGGGATCGCCGACGCCCTTTCGCGCGCCCGTGACCTCGTGGGCGGGGGACCGCTGGTCGTGATCCTGGGCGATCAGGTGTACCAGGACGATCTGAGCCCCTACATCGAGTCGTTCCGGCGCGAGCCGGTGGGTGCCCGCATCCTGCTAAAGCAGGTCGAGGACGCCCGCCGCTTCGGCGTCGCGAGCGTCGCCGGCGACCGTGTTAGCGCGATCGCCGAGAAGCCCGCCGAGCCGGCCAGTGACCTCGCGGTGACCGGGTGCTACATGTACGACGCCCGCGTGTTCGAGATCGTCGCCGGCCTCGAGCCCTCGGCGCGCGGCGAGTTCGAGATCACCGACGTCAACAACGCCTACATCGCCGCGGGCGAGATGGCGTTCGACGTGCTGCCCGGCTGGTGGGCCGACGCCGGCACGCACGCCAGCAAGCTGAAGGCGTCGATCCTGGTCGCCCTGACCCGCGGCGTCACCTTCCACGCCTGAATAAATGGGGCTTGGCCCCATTTATTCACTGCCAGCCGAGCACCACCGGGCCGGCGACCCGGCCGAGCTCGAGCAGCGTGCGGCTCACCTGCAGCGGCGCTGACTGCTCGCTGAAGCGCGGCGTCCGCGCCTCGACGACCCGCACGCTGCCCGAGGGGTCGCGCAGAGCGAGGGCGATCCGGCGCCCGCCGGGCCCGGCCACCAGGCCGGCCACCCGTCCGGGCACGGCGGTCACGTCCACGCCGCCCGCCCCGGGGCCGACGACGTACCGGGTGATCGTCGCGCCGGCGCCGACGAGGAGCTGGCGCGGCTGCAGCCAGGCGATCCTCGGTGTCCCGGGGGTCATTCCCGAGACGCACAGGCCGCGGCCGTGGTGGAGGGTGTCGACCACACGCATGCGGCCCGAGTCGTCGGCGATCGCAAGCAGGCCGCCGAAGGGAGCAAAGGCAAGCGCCGCCGGGTGGCGGATGCCGCAGCCGGGGGCGAGTGCCGAGGTGGCTCCGCTGCCCGGGTCGTGCACCATGACGGTGCCGTCCGCCCGGATGTAGGCGAACACCAGCGAATCCCACCTCCAGCTGGGCGCCTGGCCGTTCGTATGCGCTGCGACCAGGTGCACGTGGGTGCCGTCTCCGTACATGTCGTACAGGCGGTTGGCCGCCGGGGTGTGAACCACGTAGGCGATCCGGATTCCCGCGGGCGCCCAGGCGCTCGCCGCTGCTTCACCGGCGATGGGGCGCGTGAAGGCGGTGCGGCCGTCGGGAACGTGCACGGCCCGCAGGCTGCGGCCACTGCGCCTCGAGCAGGTAGACGGCATCGGGGCTCACCGCCAGCGCCGAGAGCGGGCTCCCGCGCAGCGATGTGCCGGCACTGGTGGCGAGCCAGACCCGTCCGTCCGCCGCCGCCGAGAACGCGATCGCCCCGCGCGGGAGCACGGCGGCCGCATGGCGCACGGCCGGGACGGTGGACGCCGGACGGTGGGGCTTCGGCGAGCTGCCGACGAGCGGCAGGTGGCCGCCTGTGGCCGCCAGGGTGACGCCCCCGAAGACGAACGCGACCGCGCACGCCGCCGCCGGCACCAGCAGGCGCCGCCTGCGCCACCGGCGCGGCTCGGGCGCCGGCGGCAGGGCGGCGAGCGCCGCCCGCAGCGCCCGCTCGGTCGCATCGTCGCCCGGAGGCGGGATCGACGCCAGCGTCCGCTGCAACCGCTGCTCAAGCTCGTCCGGCATCCTGCTCCCGTTCGCGATGTCGCAGGTCGTCGAGGGCACGCGCGAGCCGCGAGTGCACCGTCCCAACGGGCAGCTCCAGCAGTTCGGCGATGGCGACCGGCGAGTAGCCCAGCCCGTACCGAAGCACGATCACGACGCGGCGCTGGGGCGAGAGGCCGGAGACCGCCGCCAGGAGGCGCCGGTCATCGCCGGTCTGGTCGCGCCACGGGCTCTCGAGCCGGTCGAGCGCCTCCGGCCCGACCAGGCGGCGCTCGCTGCGCAGGAGGTCGAGCGAGCGGTTGACGACGATCCGGTGCAGCCACGGGGCGAAGGGGCGGCTCCGGTCGAACCGCGCCAGGGCGGCGAAGGCTCGCTCGAATGCATCCTGGGCGACGTCCTCGGCCATGTCGCGCCGGCCGGTGACGGTGTAGGCCACCCGCCACGCGCCCGGCCAGTGACGGCTGAAGAGCTCGGCCGCGGCATCCGACGACCCCAGCCGGGCCCGGCTGACCAGTTCGCCGTCACTTGACGCCTGCATGCTCACCCTGGACGGTATACGCGGGCGGCCCGCATCCGCGTCCGGGCCGACGGCGCTAGAGAGCGCGGGTGACGAACGTGTCGGTGCGATACGGCAGCTGCAGCGGCCTGGGCAGATCGGCGACGAGGGCGCGAATCTCGCCGAAGAGCTGCTCGCGGTCGGCGTCCGGGAGCGTCGCGATGTAGCTCGTCGAGCCGATCCGCGCCACCAGGCCGTCGGTGTCGAGCTCCTGCACGAGCCCGAACGTCCGCTCGCTGACCGGCCCGAAGGCGGCAGATGCCGCGAGCGTCGCGCGCCATCCCGAGCTGCCGTATTGCGGCTCGCCCCGGCGGTGGATGTGGACGAGCGCCTGCATCGCGGCCACCCAGTCGACCGAGGTGTCGAAGGCGTTCCAGATCAGCCCCAGACCTCCCCCCGGGCGCAGGGCGCGGTGGATCTCGGCCAGCGCGGGCTCGGCGTCGAACCAGTGGAACGCCTGCGCGACGGTGATCGCGTCGACGCCGCCTGACGCAACGGGGATCGCCTCGGCGGTGCCCTCGCGGACGTCGACGCCGGGGACCGCGGCCGCGAGCACGCTGCGCATCGCCTCGACCGGCTCGACGGCGATCACCACCGCTCCGGTGCGGGCCAGCATCCGGGTCAGCTTGCCGGTGCCGGCGGCCAGGTCGAGCACGGTTGCGCCGGCCGCGAGGCCGAGCTGCGACGCCAGATATGCGACCGCCTCGGTCGGGTATCCGGGGCGGCCGCGCTCGTAGGCGTCGGCGGCCCGACCGAAGCCGGCGGCGGCGGTTGGGTGGGTCGCGGCCATCGCGACTTCACCTTAACTCCGATAATGCCCCTCGTGCGCACGATCTGCGTCTTCTGCGGCTCGAACGCCGGTGCCCGACCGGAGTACCTGAGCGCCGTCGAGGAGCTCGCCCGCGGTCTCGCCGGCCGGGGGTTGCGCCTCGTCTACGGCGGGGCGGCGGTCGGCGCGATGGGCGCGCTCGCCGACGCCGCGATGCGGGCGGGCGGCGAGGTGATCGGCGTCATCCCGCGCGCGCTGGTAGACGCCGAGGTCGCCCATGTCGGGCTCACGGAGCTGCGGGTGGTGGCGTCGATGCACGAGCGCAAGGCGGTGATGGCGGAGCTCGCCGACGGGTTCATCGCACTACCGGGCGGCCTGGGCACGCTGGAGGAGCTGGCCGAGGTGACGACCTGGGCGCAGCTCGGGCTGCACGCAAAGCCGATCGGCCTGCTCGATCCGCTCGGCTACTTCGATCTCCTGCTGCGGTTTCTCGACCACGCCGTCGACGAGCGCTTCCTGCGGCCGGAGCACCGCGCGCTGCTCCTCCGCGAGCCGGCGGTCGGCCCGCTGCTTCAGAGGATGGCGGCCTGGACGCCGCCGACCGTCGCCAAGTGGCTGGATGATGAGGCCGTGCCCCCGCCTTCCGGGGAGGCTACTGGGCGGTATCGGCGGCGGGCTCGCTGAGCCCGGCCGCCAGCAGGGCGATCCGCTGGCGGTTGGCGGGGGTGATGGCGGCGAGCTCGCACCCGACCCGCATCTGCCCGTCGTCCATCCGGTCGGTGTGAAGGACGCGGGCGCGCATGCGCATCTCCTGCCCGTCTACGCGCGGCATGAGCGCGACCAGGTCGCCGGTGTGGAACACGCGGTCGCTCACGAACGCGACGCCCGCCGTGCTCAGGTCGGCCACCTCGACATCGAACTGCTCGCCCGCCCGGACGGCCCGGCAGGCCATCGCGTAGAGCGGCGCCGACTCGCCCACGCGCAACCGCTGTGCGGCGCGCCGCGCGGAGCGCTCGTGAACGGCGGTCACCTGCAAACGGACGATGGCGGTCCACTTGCTCTCGGCCTGGACGCTTGCCACCAGCAGCTCGACGTCATGGCCGCCGCCCTCGACCGCGTCAACGCGCGCCCGGAGGCTGATCCGCGGCTGCACCCGCAGCTTCGGCGCGCGGGCCTGGTACTCGAGGCCGTTGCGCGACAGCAGCTGGATCCGGAGCGTGCCGCCCGTGTCGGCCAGCACCTCGAGGGTTGCGGGCGGCTCGGGCAGCAGCGCCGCCGCCCGGCCGGAGATCGCTCGCGAGTTCATGATCGCCATGGTCGGGCTCGGTCGGTCAGGCCAGGCGCGGCGTGAGACGCTCGGCGTGGGAGTCGGTGGTGGCCGCGATCGTCGCCAGCACCGCCAGCCGGGCCCGCTCGGATCCCGCCACCGAGAGCACCTCGCAGCCGACGCGGCGGCGGCCGTAGTGGGCGGAGGCCGTGTGGAGGACGCGGACGCGCAGGCGCGCGAGCTTGCGGTCGATGGTCGGCATGACCGTCAGCAGGTCGCCGGCCATGATGGGCGCGTCGGTGACGAACGCGAGCCCGTCGGCGGACAGGTCGGTGAGATGGACGTCGAACTCGGCCTCGCTGCTCACCTTGCGGGAGTGGAGCACGCCGACCAGGGCGTGTTCGCTGAGGCGGGCGCGGGGCGAGGTGCGGCGGCCGCTGCGGCGGCGCAGGCGCTCGACCTCGAGGTGCAGCGTCGCCGTGTGCTCGGACTCGTAGAACATCTCGACGACGCGCATGTGGATGTCGTGGCCGGCACCGTTCTCGTTCCGCTCGCGCAGGTGCAGCGGCAGTCCGACCCGGACGCTTGTTGCGGCGGCCATCGCATGGATCGTGTTCTCGTCGTGGCCGGTGATCTCGAGCGTGATGGCGCCGCCGTCTTCGGACAGCACCTCGATCTCGGTCGGAAGGAGCGCGAGCACCGAGATGGAGGTCTCGAGCATCTTCTTCGAATTCATGCGGGCCATACCCGGATAATCGGCCGCGGAAGCGGGAACCTGAGTCCCGGGCCGCGGCGGTCGGTAGTATCGGGGCGGCACTCGATCCGGGAGGGGAACGCAGCGTGGCGACGGTCGAAAAGCAGGGCGAGAGGTTCATCCGCCAGGACGGCAAGGACAAGGTCACGGGCCTCGGCCGGTACACCGCCGACCTGACCCGGACAGGCATGTTGCACGCTCGCTTCCGGTACTCCGATCACGCCCATGCGCGCCTCCTGCGGGTCGACACGACACGGGCCCGCGCCCTGCCCGGCGTCTTTGCCGTACTCACCCAGGACGACGTGCCCGACGTTCGCTACGGCGGGTTCGTCGAGGATCGCACCCTGTTCGCCCGCGACGTCGTCCGCTTCGAGGGCGAGATCGTCGCCGCCGTCGCGGCGCTGACACCCGAGATCGCAGACCGGGCGGTCGAGCTGATCGAGGTGGAATACGAGCCGCTTCCGGTCGTCCGGGATTCCGAGGAGGCGCTGCTCGCCGGCAGCGTGCTCGTGCACGCCGACTGGGAGGGCTACGAGGCGAACAAGGATCTGGTGCGGGACGGAAACGACTGTTCGCGCTCGACGATCGTCAAGGGCGACGTCGAGGCGGGCCTGGCACAGGCCGACGTGGTCGTCAAGGAGCGCTACGTGTCGGACATGTCGCACGCCGTGCCGATCGAGCCCCGCGCGATCGTCGCCGAGTGGCAGGGCGACAAGGTCACCGTGTGGTCGTCGACGCAGGTGCCGTTCATTGCCCGCAGCGGCGTCGCCACGACCCTCGAGCTCTCCGAGGCCGACGTCCGCATCATCGTCCCGCATCTGGGCGGCGGCTTTGGCGGCAAGTGCGAGTTCCACTTCGAGGCGCAAGTGGCGGCGCTCGCACGGGCGGCGCGGCGCCCGGTGCGCCTCGTGTTCACCCGCCGCGAGGAGTTCCTCGCCCCCGACCACCGCCGCGAGGGCCAGGTGCTCGAGCTCGAGACCGGCGTGATGAACGACGGGACGCTCGTGGCCCGGCGCGGGTGGCTGGTGCTCGACAACGGCGCATACGCCGCCGACGCGCCGTTCTTCCCGCAGATGGCGGCGATGATGGCCGTCGGCCCCTACCGCATCCCGCACGTGTCGGTCGACGCGCACCTCGCCTACACGAACACGACTCCGTCGGGGTCGGTGCGCGCCCCGACCGCCCCGCAGTCGTGCTGGGCGGTCGAGCAGCACATGGATGCCGTCGCCGAGCGGATCGGGATCGATCCGGTCGAGCTGCGCCGGCGCAACATCGTGCGCGAGGGCGACGAGAGCGCTACCCGGCAGGTGTTCACGCCGATCGCCGCGGCCGAGACGCTCGAGCGGGCGGTCGAGATGATCGGCTACGGCCGCGAACTCCCCGACGACGAGGCCATCGGGGTGGCGTGCGGCTGGTGGCCCTCGTTCGGGATGCCCTCGGGCGCCCACGTCAAGCTGCACGGCGACGGGTCGGGCACGATCGTCACCGGAGCGCAGGAGTGCGGTACCGGCGCCGTGATGGCCCTGCCGCTCCTGGCCGCCGAGGTGCTCGGGATGCGGCCCGAGCAGTTCACGGTCGTCTACCAGGACACCGACGCCGGGCCGTGGGACGCCGGCGCCTCCGGCTCGCAGACGACCTTCAACAACGGCCGTGCGGTGGTGCAGGCCGCCGCCGACGTGCGCGATCAACTGCTCGAGCTCGCCGAGGAGGTGCTCGAGGCGGCTCGGGCGGACCTCGAGCTCGTCGACGGCCGGGTGCGGGTGAAGGGCTCCCCGACGACCGGCGTCGACATCTCGGAGCTGGCCGAGAAGGCCGCCGGCGACAAGCTGCTCCTGGGGCGCGGCTCGGGATCACCGCCGCCGGCGCCCGACTGCGATGCCTCGGGATGCACCGGGCGGCTGGGCATGGAGTCGTTCCTCGCGCCGACCTTCATGACGCACGCGGTGCGCTGCAAGGTCGACCGCGCGACCGGCGTCGTCCGGGTGCTCGAGGTGGCCGCCGCCCACGACTCGGGTTGGGTGCTGAATCGCATCGGCGCCGACGGGCAGGTCGAGGGCGGCGTGGCGATGGGCATCGGCATGGCCCTCTCGGAGGGGTCTCAGCTCTCCGCCGACGGCCGCAATATCAACCCCTACCTGCTCGACTACAAGCTGCAGACTGCGGCCGACGTGCCGGCGATCAGCGTCGACTGGGTGGGCGCGCCCGATCCGAACGGCGGGCCGAACGGCTTGAAGGCCGTGGCCGAGCCGCCCTGCGTGCCGACCCCGGGCGCCGTCGGGAACGCGATCGCGAAGGTGACCGGCCGGGTGCACCGGCTGCCGATGACGCCCCTGCGGGTGTGGGAGGCGGCGCAGAGATGACCACGACATTCGCGAGTGCGACAACGCTCGACGAGGCGCTTGCCGCCCTGCGCGCGGGCTCGCGCCCGATCGCCGGCGGCACCGACCTGGTCGTCGGCGCCCGCCAGGGCAAGACCCCGCTGCCCGACGCCCTGATCGCCATTCACGAGCTGGACGAGCTGCGGGGCATCTCCGAGCAGGCCGGCGGCCTCCGCCTCGGCGCCCTGGCGAGCCATGCCGATCTGGTCGGCCACCCCGCCGTGCGCGATCGCTACACCGCCCTCGCCGATGCGTCGGCGATCGTCGGCAGCCATGCCACCCGGCATGTGGGCACGATCGGCGGGAACGTCATGAACGCCTCGCCGGCCATGGAGACGGGCGGCCCGCTCATGTGCTTTGGAGCAGCCGCGGTGCTGGCCTCGCCCGGCGGTGAGCGGCGCGTGCCGATCGAGCAGCTCCTGACGGGCCCAGGCCGCACGGCCGCCCGGGCCGACGAGCTGCTCGTCGCCATCGAGCTGCCCGCACCGGCGCCGGGAGGCGGCAGCTGTTACGCCCGCCTGGAGTACCGCCGCCAGATGGAGATCGCCGTCGTGGGTGCCACCTGCGTCGTCACGCTCGCCGGGGACGCGGTGGCGGCGGCCCGGGTTGCGATCACCGCGCTCGCGCCCACCATCCTGCTCGTCCCGGCGGCGGAGGCCGCGCTCGTCGGGAGCGACGGAGGCGCCGATGTGATCCGCGCGGCGGGCGAGGCCGCCGCCGCCGCGGCAAGCCCGATCTCGGACGTGCGGGCCTCGTCCGACTACCGGCTGGCCATGGCCGCGGTGATCTGCCGGCGCGCCATCGCCGCCGCACTCGCCCGGGCTCGCGGTCACAGCGAGACGGTGCCCATCCCCGCCAGCCCCGCCCTGCACGGGGCCCTGGACTAGAGAGGAACGACGCCATGCGATACGACGCCGTCCTGAACGTGAACGGCACCGACTACCCCGTCGAGATCGAGCCGGGTCGCAGCCTGCTCTCGGTGGTGCGCACCGAGCTCGGCCTGCCCGGCAGCAAGGAGGGTTGCGACGACTCCGAGTGCGGCGCGTGCATGATGCTGCTCGACGGGCTGCCCGTGAACTCGTGCTCCTATCTGGCGCTGCAGGCCCAGGGTCACACCATCGTCACGGTCGAGGGGCTCGCATCCGGCGACGAGTTGCACCCGCTGCAGCGCCAGTTCCTGGAGCAGGGCGGCGTGCAGTGCGGGTTCTGCACGCCGGGCATGCTGATCTCGGCGAAGGCGCTGCTCGACCACACGCCCGAGCCGAGCGAGGAGGAGATCCGGCTCGCGCTGGGCGGCAACCTGTGCCGGTGCACCGGGTACCAGGGCATCGTCAGGGCCGTGCAGGCAGCCGCCGCGGAGCTGGTCGCGAGCGGGGCGTAGGCCACGCGCGGTCGGCGCCGTCTACGTCCCCAGCCCCGGTCTCTCGCCGGGCGCCGCTACCAGCGCTCGACCCAGTCGGCCGTCCACACGCACGCGCCGACGTGGCCGAGGAAGTGGCCGCAGGCGCGGCTGATACCGACCTGCTTCCAGTTGGGAGCGAGCAGGATCGCGCGATGCTCGGGGCTGTGCAGCCACGCGGTGACGGTTGCCGCCGCGGTCGCCGTCGGGCCGAGCCCCCATGCGAGCGTCTCGCCGCCCTCCCAGGAGTACCCGCTCACGAACCCGCTGTGCTCGAAGCGGTCCTTCACCGTCCAGCCGGATGGGCTGGTGTGGCCGAAGTAGTCGCGCAGGATCATGTCGTCCGAATGCTCCATCGCGATGGCGTGGATCATGGACGCGGGCCGCACGGCGCCGAGCCCGTGGTCGGCTCGGGCGACGTTGATCTGAACCAGGAGCGCTGCCCGCGGCGTCACCGCTGCCGCTGCAGCCCCCGCCCCCAGCGTCCCCAGGCCCGAGACCGCCACGACCGCCACCACGAGACCCCATCGTGGAAACTTCATGCCGCTCATCCTGCAACCTGGTGACGGGTGCAGGCACCACCAAAACGGCGCGACCGGCCTCCCCGTTTTCGGGTAATCGGGAGCCGGTCTCGCCTACCCGATTCGTGGCACCGCCCGGTCCGGTGTGGCCGGGAAGAGCGCGGCCGCCTCGCATGGGCGGGCCAGGTAGTAGCCCTGCCCGAGAGCCGCACCGAGGCCGCGGAGCGTGTCCAGTTCGGCCGCGGTCTCGATGCCCTCGGCGATCACGGTTGCCGACACCTCACGGGCGAACGTGAGCAGTGAGCTGGCCAGGGCGCGGCGGTCGCCGTCGCAGTCGATCCCCCTCGTCAGCGTCATGTCGAGCTTGATGTAGTCGGGCCGCAGCCGCAGGATGTGGCGCAGGCTGGCGTAGCCGGCGCCGGCGTCGTCGACCGCGATCCGGCAGCCGGACGTTCGCAGGTCGTCCAGCCCGGCCGAGAGGGTGTCGTAGTCGGCCACGGCGGCGTGCTCGGTCACCTCGAGCACCATGCGCCGGTCGGGTGCGCGCGCGAGCATGTCGGCCAGCGAGCGCTCGCCCAGGAGCTCCGGCGACGCGTTCACGGCCAGGAACGCGTTCGGGGGCAGTGACTGGAGCGCGCACATCCCGGCCGCGATCGCCTCCAGCTCGAGCTCGACCCGCAGCCCGACGGTCTCGGCATCCGCGAACCACTCGGGAACGTCTCGCGTCGGGTGGGCCGGGAACCGTGCCAGGGCCTCGTATCCCACCGGCTCCAGCCGCTCGAGGTCGAAGATCGGCTGCACCGCGCTGGTCACGGCGTGGTGATCGATGACCGTCCGGATCTCGCGCCGCAGCCGGCTGAACACCGTGGCGGTGCGGTGCACCTCGCGGCGCTGGCCGGCGAGCTCGGCCACCATGCCGCCGATCACCTCTCCCGAAAGCGTGGTGGTGCCGTGGGCTGCGCCCTCCAGGGCGGCGATGATCTCGCTCAGCGGCGTCCCCTTCACGACGTACCCGGAGGCGCCGGCCTGGAGCATGGCCAGCACCAGCGTGGTGTCGTGGTAGGCCGAGTGGGCGACGATCTGCGTGTGCGGCGAGCGCGACCGGATCGCCCGCGCCGCCGAGACCCCGCCACCCGGCATGCGCACGTCGAGGAGGGCCACGTCGGGCTGTCTCTCGGCCGCCAGGTCGGCCGCCTGGTCGGCATCCGCGGCGAGCCCCGCGACCTCGAATCCGGGGCAGGCGCGGATAAAATCGGCCACCATCCGCAGCAGGGGCGGCTCGTCGTCGGCGATCAGGACGCGTATGGTCATCATGGCAGGCTCAGGCCTACCCGATGGAGCCACGCTGCGGCCGGCAGATACCTCGCCCATTCCGACCGCCAGTCTGACCCAAACCGGTACGGCTCAATTGCCCGAACTCCAAAGGGTAGCTCAGTTTGGGTCCCAAACAAAGCCCGCGGGCCGCGCTGGGGCCGCCCCTGGGGGATAATGAGGCCAGATGCGCACCCAGGTCGGTATTGTCGGCGCGGGCCCCGCGGGGCTGGCGCTGGCCCAGATCCTGCGGGTGCAGGGGATCGAGTCGGTGGTGCTCGAGGCGCGCAGCCGGGAGTACGTCGAGCACCGCATCCGCGCCGGCGTCCTCGAGCAGCCAACGGCCGACCTCCTCTCCGAGGTGGGCGCCGGCGAGCGGCTCCACCGCCAGGGGATCGTGCATCGCGGCATCGAGCTGCAGTTCGCGGGCGAGCGGCACCGGATCGCCCTGAGCGACCTCGCCGGCGGCGCCGGGATCGTGATCTACGGCCAGACCGAGGTGGTGAAGGACCTGATCCGGCTGCGGCTCGACGCCGGCGCTCCGCTCCTGTTCGAGGCCGAGGACGTCGAGCTCCATGGCATCGAGACCGCCCGCCCCGGGATCGCGTTCACCCACCACGGCCGCCGGCAGGAGCTCGAGTGCGACCTGATCGCGGGCTGCGACGGGTTCCACGGCGTGTGCCGTCCCTCCATCCCGGGCGGCGTGCTGCGCGAGTCCTCGCGCGAATATCCCTTCGGCTGGCTCGGGGTGCTGGCCGACGTCGCACCGTCGCACGACGAGCTCGTGTACGCCCACAGCGAGCGCGGGTTTGCCCTGCTGAGCCTGCGCTCGCCGACCCTGAGCCGGCTCTACCTGCAGTGCGCTCCCGACGAGGACATCGGGCTCTGGCCCGACGGGCGCATCTGGGAGGAGCTGCAGCGGCGGCTCGGCGTCCCGGGGTGGACGCTGCACGAGGGGCCGATCCTCGAGAAGGGCGTCACCGGCATGCGCAGCTTCGTGGTCGAGCCGATGCAGCATGGCCGCCTCTTCCTGACCGGAGACGCCGCCCACATCGTTCCGCCCACCGGGGCGAAGGGCCTGAATCTCGCGATCGCCGATGCCGCCGTTCTGGCCGAGGCGATGACGACCTGGTACGAGACGGGCAGCCGGGCGCTGCTCGACGGCTACTCGGGCGCATGCCTGCGCCGGGTGTGGCGCGCCGAGCACTTCTCGTGGTGGATGACCTCGATGCTGCACCTGATGCCGGGCGGCGATCCGTTCGACGAGCGCCTGCAGCTCTCGCAGCTGCGGTACGTGACCGCATCGCGGGCGGCGGCAACCACGCTGGCCGAGAACTACGTCGGTCTGGCCGGCGCCCGCGCGTGAGCGTCACGCCGGCGCGATCACCCGCGCCTCACCGTCCACCACCAGCGTGTCGCCGACCCATGCGCGGGTGGCGAGCGTGGCCCGCCTGCGGTCGGGATCCCACGTCGTCACCTCGACCTGGCAGCGAACGTCGTCGCCCGGGCGAACCGGCGCGCGGAAGCTCAGCTGCTGCGCGAGGTAGATTGTGCCCGGCCCGGGCAGCTCGTTCCCGATCACGCCCGAGATGAACGCCGCCGTCAACATGCCGTGGGCCACGCGGCCGCCGAAGGGGCTCGCCGCCCCCGCGCGGTCGTCGAAGTGGATCGGGTTGCGGTCGCCGGAGGCCTTGCCGAACGCCTCGATCGCGGCGTCGTCGACGTGAAAGACCCGTTCGCAGCTCTGACCGACGGCGACGGTCACGAGGGCGAGGGGGTCGTGCTCGCGGGTGGCCGGCGCCGCCGTGTCCGGCGGTAGAAGCTCACGCTCGTGAGGATCCCCAAGAACCAGCCCAAGACGGCGCTCGAGAGGATCATCCAGACGATCGAGGCGTGCCCCGAGCCGACGATCCAGCTCACCTTCACCCGGCCTGTGTTCGCCAGTATGAGCGCGACCAGGACGACGATCAGCGCAACGGTGCCGAACGCCGACGTGTACAGCCCGGTGCGATGGCCATGCCGGCGCATGCGCTCGCCCCGCGGCTCGACCGGCTCCGTCTCCGGCTCCGTGGGCGCTTCGGGGGCCTGCTGCGTGGTGTCAGTCTCCATCTGCGATCCTCCTGGGTGGCACGAACTCCGACCGCCGGCTCTGAGGAGGGATCGTTTGGGGGCGTTGGGTTTGACCCCGCAGCGTCAGTTTAGCCGTCAACCGGTGATAGCCTCCGGGGGCGGCGTCGAGGTGATCGGCGCAGCGGTTCCACACGCGGCCAAACCATCTCGGTGCCGCGGACGGTCCGCCCCAAAGCCACGCGGGTTGGAGCAGCAACCGGCTGACCTCAGCGCCCTGGTCGGCGATGGCCCGTCGATCCTGGAGATTCGCATGGTCGAGATCCGTGTTGCGGTGCCGGACGAGACCGGCGCGCGTGGTCTTTGGCAGCACCTTGTGAGCCTGTTCGGCCGCTCGTGCGTGTCCTTCGACCGCGCCCGCCAGGAGGTGCGCGTGCGCTCCGAGCTCGAGTCCCGCGCCGTTGTGCAGGTGATCGCGGCGGTGCAGTCGTGGCTCGCCGCCGACGGCGCCGGCTCGGCGCGGCTGTCGGTCGGCGAGCGCACCTATGTGATGGTCGATCCGGACTCCCCGGATCCCGAGGAGGCGAGTGTCGGCCTCCGGTGAGCGCCCGGGCGATGCCCGCTCCGATGCGACGCGGCACATCGTCGAGCACTCGCTCGGCGAGGCGGCGCGGATCGGGCGGCTGTCGCGCATTCGCGAGTTCGTGCTCGGCGCCCAGGACGGCCTGCTCGTCCCGCTGGGGGTGGTGACGGGCATGGCGGCCGCGCACCCCGGCCGTTCGCTGATCATCGTCGCCGGCCTGGCCGAGGCGGTCGCGGGGGCGATCTCGATGGGCGGCGGCTCGTACCTGGCAAGCCAGGCCGAGGAGCAGCTGTACCGGTCCGAGATCGCCTCGGAGGGGCGGGAGATCGAGGAGTTCCCGGAGCGCGAGACCGCCGAGCTCGCCGTGGTGCTCGAACGCGAGGGCCTGTCCCGCACGCAGGCCGAGATGGTCGCCCGCGGGCTGGCCGAGAACCCGAACGTCTTTCTGCGCACGAAGGTCGAGAAGGAGCTCGGGCTCTCACCCGACGCGGGCGGCGAGGCGTTCGGAGATTCGGTGGTCGTCGGCGGCACCTATCTCGGCGCCGCGATCGTCCCGCTGTGGCCGTACTTCTTCTTCTCCCTCCACGTCGCGCTCGTGGTGAGCATCGCCTCCACGCTTCTGGCGCTCTTCGCCGTCGGCGTCGCCAAGGGCCGGGTCACGCGCCTTTCGCTTGTCCGCGCCGGCTTCCAGGTGATGTTCATCGGCTCGGTCAGCGCGCTGGTCGGCTTTGCGATCGGGCGTGCCGTCACCTCGCTCTATCACTAGCCAAAACGCTGAATGGTTATTGGATCCAATCCGTCCGGGTCACCCGGGCGGCCGGATCTCGAAGCCGGGCTCCGTGAACCATTCCGGAAACGACTGCGAGCACCAGCGGTCGATCAGGACCTCCGTGATGACCGCGACGTCCCGTGGCGCCAGGGCCGCCGCGGCCTCGGCGCTCGTCGCGCCCACCCAGTGGGGGGCGAGGGTGGCCATCGCGGCACCCATCGCCCCCGCAAGCGGCGCCCGCGCCTCGCTCCACCGGTCCAGGTCGGCGGCGTATTCGACCGCACCCGCCCGCCGCCAGCCCACCGCCGTCATCGCCTCGACCTGCTCGGCGCCGTTCGGCATGCTCGCTTCGAAGGTCGCGCCTCTCGGAACCGCAGGGCGTTCGGCGCCCGGGAGCCCGCGCAGGCACTCGGCGGCGAAGTCGCGGATGGCGCACAGGCCCTCCGCAGCGTCGCGGAACACAGGCTCCATCGCGTTTCGGCCGGCGGATCGCTGGACGACGAGAAACGGCGTGCCCGCCAGCGAGCCCAGCGTTTCGCGATGCGAGTCGTTGCCCGTGATCCCGATCACCGGCACGCCGGCCGCCCAGGCGCGCCCGTGGCTCTCGGAGATGAGTTCGCCGTCGACCCGGAGCCGCAGGCCCGGAACGTAGGTGTGGGAGATGAACCCGTCCACGCCGCCACGCGCGTGGTAGCCGACCTGCAGCATCGCGTCCACGCCGTGCGCCGCCAGGTCGAACACATTCCACGTCTCGACGCGGGCGCCGGCCGGGAGACACTGCGCCGAGACATTCTGAGGGTTCCCGCTGCCGTGGTTATCGAGGACGATGACCTCGGTCGCGCCGGCGGCGAGCAGACCCTCTGCGGCGGCCACCGTGTCGGCCTCCATCCGGGCCTTGCCGGTCGCCCAGTACTCGGGCCGGCAGGCCGCGATCTCGTGGGGGTCAGCGAGCTGCGAGATCCCCTCCATGTCGACGCTCAGCGCGACCCTCAGCATTGGGTCATCCTCGCACGAAGTCATGCCGCACGCCGGCGGCGTACTCTCCGCGGCGACGCAGGTGAGCCGCGACGTTCTCCCGCGACTGCGGCCGATCTCGCCGGACTTCGTGCCCGGCGCGGTCGCGGTGAGCGGCCTTGACCGCGCCACGTTCGAGCGCGAGGGCGCCGACCCGGAGGCGGGGATGCCGGAGGCGAGGGAGTGGGTGCAGCGGCAGGCCGAGGGCGCGCAGCCGGTGCTCGTGGGCCACCCGCTCGAACTTGCCTGTGACGACTAGACTGGCGCGGTCGTGATCACTGATGAGCGCGTAATTTCGGCGGTGGAGGCGCAGCATTCGCGCGGCCTCGAGGCGATGCGGTTCGTGCACTCCCACCCCGAGCTCGCGCACGAGGAGTTCGCGTGTTCGGCGTTTGTCGCGAAGCAGCTTGCGTCGGCGGGGTTCGAGGTCGAAGAGGGCGTTGGCGGCATGGCCACGGCGTTTCGGGCGGTTCTCGCCGGAGACACTCCCGGTCGCACGGTCGGCGTCGTCTGCCTGTACGACGCGGTCGCGGCGGTCCGGGCCGGCGGCGAGATCGAGGCTGTCCACTCCTGCGGGCACGGGGTCATCGCCGGCGGCGTCGTCACCGCTGCGCTTGCGATCGCGGAGAATCGTCGGCTGCTGGCAGGCCGGCTCATCGTTCTGGGTTTGCCGGCGGACGAGATCCACGCTCCCGGCACCGTTCAGCGTGGAGGTGGCAAGGCGATCTCGGCCGCACAGGATCTGTGGGCGGGAGTCGACGCAGCGCTCTACGCGCACCCCGAGTTCATCGACACCGTGTCGCTCGAGTCGCGCTGGATGCGACGCGAGCACCTGCGTGTCAGCGGCGTTCGCTCGCTCTCCGGCGAGCCGGAACCGCCGCTCACGGCCGCTCGGGCCGTGCTGGAGGCAAATGCCCGGGACATCATGGTCGAGCACATCACTCTGGACGGTGACGTCGAGGAGGCCACCGGCCTCGTGCTGCGCGCGGGCGTGCTCGTCTTTGCCGACTCGGCTGACGAACTGGAGCAGCGCTGTCGCACCGTGCGGTCGCTGGTACCCGACGGGATCTGGGACTCGGAGATGACCGTCGAGGGGATCCGGCCGGACGAGCACGTGACCGCCGCGGTCGCCGATGCGTTCCGCGCGGCCGGGCGCGATTTCGTCGCCGACCCACCGCCGCTGCCGTTTGCGACCGATTTCGGGAACGTCTCGCGCCGGGTGCCGTCGGCGCTGATCGGGGTGGGCCGCGCCGAGGGATGGGTATTTCATACCGACGCGGGGGCCGAGCAGTTCGCATCCGCGGCCGGTGAGGAGTCGGCGGCCGTGCTGGCACGGGTCATCGCGCTTGCGATCGCGCGCCTGACCGAGGCTTAGGCCTCTGCCAGCGCGGCGCGGAGACCGCGGCCGACCAGCACCCGCACGAGCTGCCGCTTGTATTCGATCGACCCGTTCGCGTCCTTCGCCGGATCGCAGCCGGCCGCGGCCAGGTCGGCGATGCCACTGAGGTCAGCCACCGGGTCGGCCTCCATACCGACCAGCGCATCCTCCGCCGCAAGCACCCGGGCCGGCACGCCGCCGACCGACCCGACGGCGATGCGGGCCTGGGTCACATGCTCGCCGCTCGTTGTGAGGGCACACGTGACTGTCACCGCAGGCCGCTCGTGGAAGGCGATCTTCTGATGGGACACGGTCGTCCCGGGCGCCGGAGCCGGCACCCTGACGCCCGCGAGCAGCTCGTCTTCTCGAAGCGCCGTGGTGTACGGGCCTCGCATGAATGAGGCAATCGGCACGACTCGGCGCCCGTCGCGCGAGACACAGACGGCGGTCGCGTCGAGCGCGCACAGGTACGTGGCGGGATCCGAGTGGGGATCACCGAAGCAGAGGTTGCCGCCCAGCGTCCCCGCGTTGCGAATGCGGATGTTCGCCACCTGGCGGGTCATGGTCGCGTAGTGGGGCAGGTGCTCGCGTATCACCGGGGACTGCTCGAGGCGCGCATGCGTCATCGCGGCCCCGATCTCGACCACGCCGCCGGCGGCTGTCACCTCGGACACGCCCGCCACCGTCTTCACGTCGATCAGGTGGTCGTAGCGGGTGAGCCCGAGCTTCATGACCAGCAGCAGCTCGGTGCCCCCGGCGTAGAGCGTTGCCGCCTCGCCCAGGGCCAGCTTCAGCTCGAGCGCCTCATCGATGGTCGCGGGACGATGGAGCTGGAACGGGCGCAGCCTCATGCGACCGCCAGCGGCTCGGCGCTGAGCACCTCCAGGCTCGCCTCCACACCCGCGCCGACGTCCACCCGCGCGCCCAGGTCGAGCAGCGTCCGGCCGAGCGCCGACAGCCCGATCACGGGGTAGACGCTCGACGCGGTCGGCCCCATGTGGCCGATGCGCACGAGGTTCCCAGCTCCCTGACCGCCCGAGAGCATGACGCCGTAGCGCTCGCGAACGTGCGCGCGGACGTGATCGTCGATCAGTCCGTCGGGCACCTTGATGGCGGTGACGCACGGCGCGGCGATCTCGTCGGAGCGCGGCCACAGCGCGAGGCCCATGGCGCGGGCGCCGTTGCGAGTGGCCCGGGCCGCGCGCTCGTGACGTGCGATCGAGGCGTCGATGCCCTCCTCGAGCACGTCGTCGCAGGCCGCCTCGACACCGCGCAGCTCGGCCACCGAGGGCGTGTATGGGAAGTGTTCGGCCCCCAGCCACTGTTCCTTCCAGTCGAGCATCGAGAGGAACGACGCCCGCGGTGCGCCCGGATTCCGGCCGACCATCTGCCACGCGTTCTCGCTGACGCTCATGAGCGACATGCCCGGCGGGCCTCCCATGCACTTCTGCGGCCCCAGAACGCACACGTCCAGATGCCACCGGTCGGCGAAGAACGGCGTTCCGGCAACCGACGAGACGCAGTCCACGAACGTCAGCACGTCGTGGGCTGCGGCGATGGCTCCGATCTCCTCGAGCGGGTCGAGCGTGCCGGAGGGCGTCTCGCAGTGCACGACCGAGAGCAGCTCGATCTTCGGGTTCTGGGCGAGGACTCGCTCGACCTGGGCCGGATCGATGGCATCGTCGTAGCCGACCTCGATCTCGTGCAGCTCCGCCCCGAATCCCTGCAGCCAGTAGCCCATGCCCTTGCCGAACACGCCGGACACCAGGTTGAGCACGTGCATGCCCGGTGTGACGAGCGACTTGGCGGCGGCCTCGAGTCCGAGCACGGCCTCTGCCTGCATCAGCAGGACGTCGTTCTCGGTGGCCAGCAGCTGGGCGACCTTGCGTTCGGTGCGCTTGAACGCCGCGATGAACGCCGGGTCGTAGTGGTAGACCATCGGCGCGGCCATCGCCGCCCGCACGCGGGCCGAAACCGTCGTCGGGCCGGCGCTGAGTGTGAAGTCTGGTTCTTTCACCTGCCGCCTCCTTGAGTCATCGGAACCGCCGGGCCCGCGCTCATCGCTGGCCCCGGACATATGGCAGCGCGAGCGCGGGTGGCAGATAGGAACGTCGGGCAAAGATCACGAGAGCGACCATGATGGCAACGAACGGAAGCATGTTGATCACGTCCGGCGAGATGTTGATCCCGGCCAGCTGAATGGCCGTGGAGATCGACAGCGAGATCCCGAAGAGGAACGAGCCGAACAGCACCCAGATGGGCCGCCCGCGGGCGAGCATCGCGATCACGATCGCCATGAAGCCCTGGCCCTGGGTCATGAAGGGGGTGAAGGTGCCGGTGGCGACGACCGAGAGGTACGCGCCGCCCAGACCCGCCAGTGCGCCCGTGGCCAGAAGCGCGTAGCAGCGGGTCGCAACGACGCTCACTCCGGCCGCGTCGAGCGCCTCGGGCTTCTCGCCCGCCGCTCTCAGGTTGAGGCCCCAGCGCGTACGCCGGAAGAGAACGCCTGTGAGCAAAACCAGCCCCACTGCGACGTACACGATCAGCGGCTGGTCGAAGAAGCTATTGCCCACCACCGGCAGGCGGTCGAGCAGCGGGATCGAGACGGTCGGGACGGCGTTCAGGCGCGGATAGGAGTCGTTGAACTGCGCCGTTTGCAGCACGCTCGTGATGCCCTCTCCGGCGAGCGTGATGGCGATGCCGACAACGATCTGGTCGAGCCCGAGCCGAACGCACAGGACGATCATGAGCACGGCGCCGATCTCGCCGCCCAGCATGCCCGCTCCGTACCCGAGCCAGATCGAGTGCAGGCGGTAGGCGGCGACGAATCCGAAGTAGGCGCCGAACAGCATCATGCCCTCGAGGCCGATGTTGAGCACGCCGGCCCGTTCCGAGATCGTCTCGCCGAGCGCCGTCAGCATCAGCGCGACGCCTGCGACGACGCCACCGACGACCATCGCCGTGATGAAGGACTCGGTGAAGAGCGCGCTCAGGAGGATGCTGCTCACTCGGATGCCTCACGCCGGCCGAAGAGCGGGGCCCGGATCGCCCGCATGAACCCGGGGGTGAGGTAGCTCGTGCCCAGCGCACGGCGGCGGCCGAGGTATTCGATCACCGTCATGAACAGCAGGATCAGCGCAACCAGCACGAGCATGAAGTCGGTGGGGAGGTTCACCTGGTTCACGGCGAGATCGCCGCCGGTCTGGAGCACGGCGTAGAACGCGACGAACGGGATCACGGCGATCGAGTTCAGGCGCGCCAGGAAGATGAACGGGATCACCGTGTCGCCGTAGGCGGGGTTCCAGTTTGCGCGGACGTACCCCCACAGGCCGAGGATGTCGGCGGCCGCCGCGGTGCCGACCAGCGCTCCGCTGATGAGAAAGCTCGTGATGATCATGCGCGAGACGTTGACGCCGACGTGATCCGCGGCTCGCGAGTTGGCGCCGAGAATCTGGAGCCGCAGCCCAAACGCGGTGCGCGTCATCACGAGCTGCACCACGACCGCCAGCACCAGGGCGACAAGAACCCCGTCGTGGATGCGGGTGCCGGGGATCGACGGCAGCATGAAGGTGTACGGGATCAGCCTCGTCTGGGGAATGTTCACCGTCGGATCCTGGAACGGGCCCTTGACCAGGATGTTGGCGACATCGATACCGATGAACGACATCATCAGCGTCGTGATGATCTCGTTCGTCCCGTACCGGGCCTTGAGAACGGCGGGGACGATCGTCCAGGCGGCACCGGCGGCCGCGGCGACCAGGAACATCAGCGTGATCACCACGATGGCCGGCCACTCCGATCCGAACCGGGGCGCGAACCCCGCCACCAGAGCCGCGCCGATCAGGAACTGGCCGTTGTACCCCAGGTTCCAGATGTTCGCGCGGAACACCACGGTCAGGCCCGTGGCGATCAGGAGGAGCGGTGCCATCGCAATCGCGCTGTCCTGCCACGCCCCGTCTTCGATGCCGTACTGCCACACGGCCGAGTAGAAGGTGACCGGGCTGCGCCCGAGCGCCAGGAGCATGATCGCCCCGGCGATCAGCGCGAGCACGACCGGCACCACGGACCGGATCACCACGTCCAGCACCTTGCCGACGGCCTTTCCGGCGCCGCCGCCCCCGGGCTCGGGTTGGTCGCCCCGTCCGGGGAGCACGGCCGGCCCGGTGGGCTTCGCCGGAGGCGTCGCGGCCGCGTTCAGATCGATGGGCCGGTCGGCCATCAGGCGGTCTCCGCGGTGGTTTGACTGCCGATCATGAGAGCTCCGATCTCCTCGGCGGCGCCGGGGCCGGCCCGCACCATACCCACCACGTGCCCTCGCGAAAGGACGGCGATCCGGCCGCACAGCTCGATCAGCTCGTCGAGGTCGGTCGAGATGACGAGCGCGCTGCCCCCGCGGCCGGCGAGGTCGCGCACCATCCCCCGCACCACCTGGGTCGTGCGCAGATCGAGGCCGTAGGTCGGCTTGTGGAACACGACGACCTTTGGCTCGAACGACAGCTCCCGCGCCAGCACGACCTTCTGGATGTTCCCGCCGGACAGCGTGCCGGCCCGGGTGCGCACCGACGGAGTGCGCACGTCGAACGCGTCCACCAGCCGCCGGGCCTCGGCGTTGATCGTCCTGTGCACGATCGCGCCGAAACGGAAGTACGGCTTCTCGCCGATCCGCTTGATGAAGAGGTTGATCGCCACGCTGAACGAGGTGACCACGCCCTCCCCGAGGCGGTCGTCCGTCACGTATCGCAGGCCCAGCTTCTGGCGGGCGGCCACGCCGAGACGGTTGATGGCGGCGTCATACAGCTTGACCGAGCCGGACATCGGGCGGCGCTGTCCGGCAATCACCTCGGCGAGCGCGCGCTGGCCGTTGCCGTCGATCCCGGCGATGCCCAGAATCTCGTGTTCGCCCAGTGTGAGCGAGACGCCGGTGATTCCGGGCTCGTCGCCGTCCCCGGCGGCGGTCACGTCGACGAGCTCAAGCATCGGTGTCGTCGTTGATGGTTCGAAGGCAGCGGCGGGCCGATCGGCTGCAACCGACTCCGAATCGAGCGCCAGCTCGACCATCGCGGGTGCGGCCGTGGCCTCGTCGCCGAACATCATCTGGATGATCCGGTCGCGCACCTCGTCGGGCGAGCTCGCGCGAAACTCGTCGTGGTCGATGCCGCCGACGAGGCGCCCTCTGCGGAGCACCGAGACGCGGTCTCCGATCGCGAGCGCCTCGTGCAGCTTGTGGGTGATGAACGCGATCGCGAGCCCCTGGCCCTTGAGTTCCTCCAGCACCTGCTGGAGCTCCGCAACCCCGGTTGGAGTCAGCATCGAGGTGGGCTCGTCCAGGATCAGCACTCGCGACCCCCGCCAGAGGGCCTTGATGATCTCGACCTGCTGCTGACGGCCGAGGGCAAGGCTGCCCGCAACCGCATTGGGGTCGACCGTGATGCCGAGCCGGTCGGCCAGCTCCTTCAGCCGCGTTCGTGAGCCTTCGACGTCGAGTCGCACCCCGCCGCTCGAGCCCAGCATCAGATTCTCGATCACGGTCAGCGCCGGTATCAGCGTGGTGTGCTGGTAGACGGTGCCGATTCCCAGCTCCAGCGCCCGCCGCGGGGAGTCGATGTGCGCGTCACTGCCGTCGATCCGGATCCGGCCGCTGTCGGGCTGCAGCATGCCCGACAGGATGCCCATCAGCGTGGACTTCCCCGCGCCGTTCTCGCCCAGCAGGCAGTGCACCTCTCCCCGGTACATGGTCAGACTGATCGCGTCGTTGGCCAGGACGCCGGGAAACTGTTTGGTGACGTCGACCAGCTCGACCGCCGCGGACGGCCGGTCGAGCTGGTCTTCGCTCATGCCCGATTGATCGGTGCTCGACACTCCCTGAACTTCGTTGCTTCCGGTGCTACTGGTTGATGACTTTCTGGACCTCGCTCGACGTCGTCGTGTCCGGGACCTTGATGGATCCGTCGATGATGCCCTGCTTGGCCTTCTCGATCTGTGACCACACCGCGGCCGGGATGTACGTCGTCTTCAGCAGCGAGATCCCGCCGTTTGCAAGGGTGAGGTTGTACCCCTTCTGGCCGTACGTTCCGTTGTTGATCTCGGAGATCGCGTTCTCGTAGGCCTTGGTGAAGTTCCACAGCACGGACGACAGGAACACGTGCTGCTTGTCGATCGGCGTCATGTCGCCGATGTCGCCGATGAACCACACCTTGTGTCCGACGTTCGCCGTCGAGATGGCCTGCAGGTAGCCGATCGACGCTCCGTCTCCCATCGCGAAGATGACGTCGGCGCCGGCGGCGACCATTGCCGTCGCGACCCGCTTGCCGCCGGCCGAGTCGTCGTAGGACGCGGGGCCGATCTCGGCGAACAGGATCTTGATGTTGGGGTTCACGCTGTGCACGCCGGCCGCATATCCGCCGCTCATCTCGTACCAGTTGGTGTCAGACGCGGAGATGATGATGCCGACCTTGTTGGTCTTCGTGGTCTTGGCGGCGAGGATTCCGGCGAGGTAGGCGCCCTGCTGGCTCGACGTCGTGATGTTCGACACCTCGTTGGGGACGAGCTGGGTCGCAACGTCGTACGTCATGACGGGGACCTTGTACTGCTCGGCGATCTGCTGAGCCTGGGTGTCGTAGCCGCTGGCGTGGGCGATGATGAACTTGTTGCCGGCCTGCGCGAGCTGGCGGAGGACCGCCGGGGTGTTGTTGTAGCCGATGTTCTGGATGACCGTGAGGTGGGCGCCGTTCGCGGCGGCGGCGGCCTTGGCCGCTTCGATTCCCTGCTGGTTCCAGCCATAGTCGCTCTGCTTGGCGGGGGTCGCGATCGCGATCTTCGTGACCGTCGGCGCCGCCGTCGATCCGCCCGCCGTGCTGCCGCCGCTCGAGCTGCCGCTTCCGCTGCTGCTACCGCCGCAGGCGCTCGCAAGGAGAAGGCTGGTCAGAGCGACGGCGGCGACGCCACCCCGAACTCCTGACCACTGAAACCGCTGGGACATGGTGTGGGCTCCTGTCTTCCGGTGCGCCGGACCGATTCGGTTGCTTTGCTCGGCGTGGGCCGTTACGATCCCACTGCTGACTGCCGATTGTCAACAGCAGCGGCATATTAACCAACTTCTGAGGAGGTTGCAATGCCCAGGCAGGTGGCGAGTCTTCGCGATCCTTCGCCCGAATCGCCAGCTCCGTTCGACAACCTGACCTTGTGGCAACGCGTTCACGAGCACCTCCGTCAGGAGATTCTCTCAAACCGGCTGCCCCCGGGCAGCGAGTTGAACGAGGTCGAGCTGGCACGGAGCCTCTCGATCAGCCGTGGGCCGATCCGGGAGGCGATCGGCCGGCTTGCGGCCGAGGGGCTGGTGACCGTGCGACCGCGGCGAGGTGCCGTCGTGCGATCGCTGTCCGCAGAGGAGTTCGTCGAGGCCTACCAGCTGCGCGAGGCCCTCGAGACGATGGCCGTGAGGCTCGCCGTGCCGCGTCTGACCGACGCCGACCGGGAGGTGCTCACCGGCCTCACCGACGAGATGGAGCGGTGCGCCGCGGCGGGTGACCTCGACCGGTTCTTCGAGGCGAACCATGCGTTTCACGACGCGTTCGTCGAGGCCTCGGGCAACCGCCGCCTGCTCGAGCTGTACCGGCAGCTGATCAGCCAGATGGGCCGGTACGAGATGCGGTCGGTCACGCTCCGGGGCAACCTCAAGCGCTCGGTTGCCGAGCACCGCGCCATTCTGCGCGCGGCCCGGCGCGGGGATTCCGCCCGCGCCGCCGACCTGATCTCCGAGCACATCCGCGTGCCCCAGCGCCGGCTTGAGGTCGATGCGGCCGACGCCGAGCCGCTCCCACCGGCTGGTGCCGAGGCATGAGCGGTCTGCAGTTCGGCGTCAACCTCAACAACCGCGAGCCGCTGATCGCTCCGGATTACGACCTGCAGGCGCTGCTCGAGCTTTCGACCTCCGTCGAAGAGCAGGGCTTCGACTCGGTCTGGGTGGGCGACAGCCTGTTCTCCAAGCCGCGCTGGGAACCGATCTCGCTGCTCTCGGCGATCTCGCAGCGAACCTCGCGCGTCGCGCTCGGGACGGCCTGCCTGGTCAACTCGACGCGCAACCCGCTGTACCTGGCCCTGGAGTGGGCGACGCTCGATCAGCTCTCGGGCGGGCGCACGATTCTGGGGGCGTGCAAGGGCAATCCCGAGGAGGGCGTGCGGCGCGAGTTCGCGGCTCTCGGCCTCGACTACAAGGATTCGGGAGCGATCTGGGAGGAGGGCCTGCACATTCTGCGGACGCTCTGGACCGAGGGCGAGATCGACTTCCACGGCCGGTTCTTCGACTACGACAAGATCTCGTTCTACTCCGGCACCGAGATGGGGCCACTGGCCCCGGTCCAGACCCCGCCGCCGATCTGGGTCGTCTCGAACCCGCGCCTCCTCGGCGACGCGCCGACCGACAGGATGCGCCGCCGCATGGAGACGGCGTGCCGCCGGATCGTCCAGTACGGCGACGGGTGGATGACCTGCTGCCGCGCCGAGCATCCGGAGGAGCTGACCGAGCAGCTCGGATACATCGCCGAGGCCGCCGAGCGGTACGAGAAGGACGTCTCCGATCTCGTCGTGTCCTATCAGGTGACGATGAACATCGGCGAATCCCGCGACCAGGCCCGGAGCGACTTCGACAGTTACATCTCCCAGTACTACCCCGAGCTGTCCAAGGCGATGGACCTGTCGAACTGGGGGCCGGTGGGCACGCCGGACGACATCGTCGCCTGGCTGCGCGAGTTCGCCGACCGGGGCGTGCACCACTTCATCTGCCGTTTCGGGGCGATCGACCAGTTCGGGCAGGTCGACCGCTTCGCCCGCGAAGTCCTGCCCGCATTCACCGCCCAACGAGCGAGGTGACAGATGGCTACCGCACTGGATACGCTCACGACCGACGCGGCCCTCGTGGTCGACGTCTGCATGTCGGTGGAAGCCGACGACGTGGTCACGATCATCTGCGACGACGAGCACGCCGATCAGGCCGCCGCCCTCGCCCACGTGTGCGTGGAGCGTGGCGCCTGGCCAGTGATCATGAACAACGAGACGCAGGTGGCGCGGGGCCGCGCCGACACCCGGTTCCCGATGGCGCCTCCGCGCAACCTGCACCAGGCGATGGTCAGCTCGGACGAGGTGATCATCGTGACCAACCTCGAGTGGGCCAACCGCTTCGCCCACGTGGACGCCGTCAAGCAGACGTGCGCCGCCAACGGCAAGATCGCGTCGGTCGAGGAGGGCATGGGCAGCTGGGACCTGACCGAGGAGATGATCGGCGAGGCGACCCAGCGCGCCCTCGACGCGATGGCAGCGCTGGAGGGGAAGAAGCTGTGCCGGGTGACGGCGGCCAACGGCACCGACGTGACGGTGTCGATCGCCGGGCGCCCCGCGCTCGAGGTGACGCCCGTCAAGCGGCGGGGGCAGATGATGGGACCGGTGCCGCTCTGGGCGGAGGTGGCGTTCGCTGCCGTCGAGGACCAGACGGCCGGCGTGATCGTGGTGGACGGCGTGATGCTCGGCATCGGGCTGCCAGGACAGGTCAAGTCCCCGATCACGTGGACGCTCGAAGGCGGGCGGTGCACGCGGATCGAGGGGGGCGAGGAGGCCGACCGGCTACGTGAGGTGATCGCCGGCGTTCCCGGGGCCGACACCATCGGCGAGTTCGCCTTCGGCACCAGCATGCGGGCGCCCTACGGCTCGCCGTCGGAGAAGGGCCGGCTGGGCACCGTGCACTTCGCCCTGGGTGACAACCACAACGCGTATCCCGGCGGGAAGAACGTGAGTACCCTGCACCTCGACGGCGTGATCCTGAACGCGAGCCTTCAGATCGTCGACGACGGCACCTGGATCGTGAAGGACGGTGAGTGGGCGCTGTGAGCTCGGTTGAGGTCATCGCCCGGGACGGGGTCGACCCGGTCGAGCTTCCGGGTGGCAGTTGGAGCAGGATGCTCGTCACCGCGGCCCGGGCCGGCGACAACGTCTCGTCGCTGGGCGTCTCCTGTTTCACGCCCGGGACCGTGCTGGCGGCGGTCAGTCACGACGTGGAGGAGGTCGCGTTCGTCGTCAGTGGGTCGGGAGAGCTGCGCCTCGACGACGGCGTCGCGCCCTTCGCCGCCGGCGATGCCCTGTTCATCCCGCCCAGGACGTGGCACGCCGTGGCCAATACGGGCCCGGACGACGTGATCATGGTGTTCGGCTTCCCGCATCCTGACTATCCGCCGACCGCGCGCCGCTGAGCGCATCGATGACCGGCACCGCCAACACCCTTCGGGATCAGGTGGCATTCGCGTGCCGCATCCTCGCCGGCGAGGGCTATGCCGATCTGACGCTGGGGCATGTGAGCGCCCGGGAGGGGGTGGCCGGGCCGATCGAGATCAAGCGCAAGGGCGTCTCGCTCGCCGAGGTGACGAGCGACGACGTGCTGTCGTTCCGGCTCGAGGATGCCGACCAAGCGCTGGCGGCGCCGGACATGCACCTCGAGGCGGTCCTGCACACCGAGGTCTATCGCGCCCGCCCTGACGTCAACGCCGTCATCCACGGCCATCCGCCGTACGGCACGGCGTTCAGCGCAACGAATGCGACGCTCGAGCTCCTGACTCACGATGGGGTGCTGTTTGCCGACGGGCTGGCGGAGTTCGACGAGACGTCGGTGCTGATCACCAACGGCAACCAGGGGCGAGCCGTGGCCGAGGCCCTGGGCAGCTCACGGGCGCTGGTGATGCGGAACCACGGTGTGCTGGTTGTCGGCAAGAGCGTGCCCTGGGCGGTGCTGACCGCCGTCACGCTCGAGCGGGCGCTGCGCCTGCAGTCGCTCGCATCCAGCCTGGGGCCGCTGCGTCCGATGCCGCGCGAGATGGCGCTCTCGATGGTGGCCGAGAAATACCAGGACGGGCTGGTCTCGGAGTACTGGTCGGCGTGGCTTCGCAGCCTCGATCGGGATGGGCGGGGCGGCCTCATGGGGGTGGAGGCGTGAATGAGGTCGCCTTCACGCTCAATGGCAGCCCGGTGCGCGAGCAGCTCTCCGACGAGCAGCTCCTGCTCGACGTGCTGCGCGAGCAGCTGGGGTTCACCAGCGTCAAGCGCTCGTGCGAGGTGCAGGTGTGCGGCACGTGCACGGTGCTCGTGGACGGCATCCCCCTGAGCTCGTGCTGCACCCTGGCCGTCGAGGCGGCCGGCAGGGAGGTCACCACCGTCGAGGGCCTGGTCGGCCGGCCCTACTACGATCGCCTCGAGCAGGCGTTCCTGCGCCATGCGGCCGTGCAGTGCGGCTTCTGCACCCCGGCCATGTTGCTCACGATCTCCGCACTCTGGGATTCCGGGGAGCTCGACGACGAACAGGGCATCGCAGACGCGTCTGGAGGGCAACCTGTGCCGGTGCACCGGATACCGCTCGATCATCGACGCGGTGCTCGACGCGCGCGGGGTCGGAGTGTGACGGAGGTCGAGACCGCACTGGTGCGTGAGTCCGTCGGCGTGGCCGTGCCGCGTCGTGACGGCGTCGAGAAGCTCCGTGGCAAGGCGAAGTTCGCCGGTGACCTCGTGCTGCCCGGCATGCTCCACGGGAAGGTGATGCGCAGTCACCTGCCGCACGCGGCCATCACCCGCCTCGACACCTCGGCCGCCGAGGCGATGCCCGGCGTGGTGTGTGTCCTGACCGCCGCCGACCTCGCCGACATCGACCCGTATTTCGGCCATGCGATTCGCGACCGGCCGATCGTGGCGGTCGATCGCGTCCGGTTCGTCGGCGAGCCGGTGGCCGCCGTCGCCGCCGTCGACGAGGCCACCGCCGAGGCGGCCGTCACGGCGATCGAGGTCGAGTACGACGAGCTGCCGGTCGCCGGCACGCTCGAGCTGGCGCTGGCCGACGGGGCGCCCATGCTCCACGAGGGCCCCATCCGCCCCGGCCTCTTCCACGGGCTGGGAACGCTGCCGCCGCGCCACGGCAACACCTGTTACGCCTACAAGATCGAGCGCGGGGAGCTCGAGGCGATCTTCGCCCGGGCCGATCTGACGGTCGAGGGCGAGTACCGGTTTCCGGCGGTCTACCAGTACTCCATGGAGACGCACACGGTCGTTGCCGAGGCCTCGAGTGGACGAGATCACCGTCCACGCGAGCTGTCAGCACCCGTTCCTCGTTCGAGCGGAGCTGGCCGACCTCTTTGGCCTCGCGCTCAGCCGGGTGCGGGTGATCGTGCCGTATCTGGGCGGTGGATTCGGCTCGAAGTCGTACACCAAGATGGAGCCGATCACCGTCGCCCTGGCGCGGAAGGCGGGCCGCCCCGTGCGCATCCAAAACGGCGTCGACGAGTCGATGGCCACCACCCGCAGGCACAACATGACCTGCCGGATGCGCACCGGCATGACGGCCGATGGGCGGCTGCTCGCGCGTGAGGTCGACTGCTGGTTCGACACGGGGGCCTACGCCGACAACGGGCCCCGGGTCACCGCGACCGGAGGCGACGCCGCGCCCGGCCCCTACCGCTGGGATGCCTACCGCGTGAACGCCCATTGCGTCTACACCAACACCCCGCCCTCGGGCTCCTACCGCGCCTTCGGCGCGACCCACCTGCAGTGGATCGGCGAGTCGCAGATCGACGAGCTCGCGCGCCGGGCGGGAATCGACCCCGTCGCCGTGCGGTGCGAGAACCTGTGCCGGCCGGGCGAGGAGGTGCGCGTCGGGGGAAAGCCCCTGGACGCCGACCTGATCGGAGACGTGACCCAGGTCGCCGCCGCGGTTGGCTGGGACGAGCCCAGGCTCCGCTCCGCGGCCGCGGCGTCGCGGTCGGGCTGCTCGCGGCCGGCGCCCACCCGGTGTCCACCGCGATCGTGCGGATGGAGGCCGACGGGCGGGTGGTGGTGCTGGTGGGCACCACCGAGGTGGGCCAGGGCCCGCGCACCGTCTTTGCCCAGATCGCAGCCCACGAGCTCGGCATCTCGCCCGAGGATGTGACCGTCGAGGGGGCCGACACGCGCTTCACGCCGTACGACCGCTCGACCGGGGCCAGCCGATCGACCACCGTCGCCGGGCTCGCCGTGCAGCGCGGGGCGGCGATGGTCATGGCGCAACTGGAGGAGATTGCCGGACACCCCACCTCGATCCCGCGACTTACCGCGACCTGTTCATCCGCCACTTCGGCCTGGCCGGCGGGGAGCTGATCGGCCGCGGTGAGGTGGCTCCGAAGGGCGACGGCTCGTACGCCGAGGGCCCCGTCTTCTGGGAGGTGTGCGTGGGCGCGGCGGAGGTCGCGGTCGATCCCGAGACCGGTGAGGTGACCGTTCTGCGCACGGCCACGGTGGCGGACGTCGGCAAGGCGATCAACCCGCAGCTGGTCGAGCGGCAGGACGAGGGCGCGCTCCTCCAGGGCCTGGGCAATGCGCTCTTCGAGGAGATCCGCTACGACGATGGCATCCCCATGAACGACACGCTGCTCGACTACCGGGTGCCGAGCTTTCACGACCTGCCCGCGCGAGACGCTGCATCATCGTGGAGAACGCGGACGGCCCGGGGCCCTACGGGGCGAAGGGATGCGGCGAGGGAGCGCTGGCGGCGGTGCCGGCAGCGGTCGTAAACGCGCTGGCCGATGCCGGCGTGCCCATGAACGAGCTGCCGCTCACGCCGGAACGGGTGTGGCGGCGGATTCAGCAACTTCGGGAGGAGGGTCGGTGGCAACCGTGACATCGTCGCCGAAGGGCGGGAGCAAAACGAGAGATTCTGCGTGCCGCGGTGGTCGGTACGGGAACGATGGGACCGGGAATGGGGGCCGTGCTGGCCCGCGCCGGGCTCTCGGTCGCCCTGTACGACACCAGCGCCGAGGCGCTCGAACGCGCCCAGGCCGGCACCCAGATTGCCGACGGTGTGCTCGACCGGCTCGAGACTCCGAAGGTCGCCGGCGGCGGCGTGCGCTACTCCGGCGACCTCGGCGATGCCGTGAAGGACGCCGACATGGTGCTCGAGGCGGTGCCGGAGAAGCTCGAGATCAAGCACGCGGTGCTCGCCCAGCTCGAGGGGCTGGTCGCGCCGGACACGATCATCGCGTCCAACACCTCGGGCATCCCGATCACCCGGATCGCCGAGGGGTGTGCAGCCCCGAGCGCGTGCGGGCATGCACTGGTCGAATCCGCCGCACCTGATCCCGATGATCGAGGTCATCCCGGGGGAGCGCACCGACGCCGCGGTGGTCGACGATGCCGTGGCGCTGGTCGAGCGGGTCGGGTACGAGGCGGTGGTCGAGCGGGAGGTGCCCGGGTTCGTCGAGAACCGGATCCTCTACGCGATCATGCGTGAGGCGGTCGATCTGGTCGACCGCGGGATCGTCGATGCAGACTCCATGGACAGGTGCGTCCGGTGGGGCATCGGCTACAAGCTGGCGGTGATCGGGCCCATGGAGCTGCTCGACATGGCGGGCCTGGACATCTACCAGGCGGTGTCGAGCTACCTGAACAAGGATCTGAGCGGCGCCACCGAGACGTCCAAGACGATCACCGATCTCACCGCCGAGGGCCGCCTCGGGATGAAGACCGGCGGCGGGCTCTACGACTACACGCCCGGAGTCGATCGACCGCCTGCGGGCCGAGCGGGCGCGCAAGCTGGTCGCGGTGCGCAAGGCGCTGTCCCAGGAGCCGAAATGAAGCTCTACCTGCTCGATACCGGGTCGATCGTGATCGACCACGCCCAGCTGATGTGGAACATCGGGGGCGGCACGCCTGTCCGGATCCCCACCTACGCGCTCCTGATCGACCACCCGGACGGGCTGTTCATGGTCGACACGGGGTTCGATCTGGAGCACACCAACCGGGTGCTGCCGTTCGAGCTGCCGGAGCAGACCCCCGCGCAGACGATCCCGGAGCAGCTGCGGGCGTGCGGGTACGAGCCGGGGGACGTGGACACGCTGATCATGTCCCACCTGCACTTCGACCATTGCGGCGGCAACAAGCACCTGCCCCACGCGAAGGTCGTCCTGCACGAGAAGGAGCTGCCGCAGGCCCGCGAGCCCCAGCCGTTCGAGCGGCTTCGGCTACTCCGACCGCAGCTGGGACATCGAGGGCCTGAACATCGAGACCATCTCGGGCGACGTCGAGATCGCGTCCGGCCTGCACCTGCTCGAGACGCCCGGGCACACGGTCGGCCACTACTCGCTGCTGGTCGACTCGGCGGTGCGCACGCCGATGCTGTTTGCGATCGACGTGGTCTATTGCGTCGAGGCGTACGAGAAGGGCGTCCAGCCGGGCTTCCACAACGACCCCACTGCGGGCGTGCGCTCGATCGCGCGGATCAAGCAGCTCGCCGAGGAGCACGGCGCCGAGGTGTTCTTCTCACATGACATGGAGGCGTGGAACACGTATAAACACGCCCCTGACCACTACGAGGTGTAGATCTCAAGGATCGAGGAGGGGGATGGGATGAAGCTCGAAGGTCGGGTCGCGATCGTCACCGGCGCCGCGCAGGGTATCGGCCGCGCTGTCGCCCGCAAGCTCGCCGCCGACGGTGCCACCATCGTCGTCGCCGACATCAATCGTGCCGGAGCCGAGGAGGCTGCGGCCGAGTTCGAAGGAGCGTCGTGGAGCCACACGGACGTTTCGCAGCCCGACCAGGTGCAGGCGCTGGTTGACGGTGCGCTCGCCCAGCACGGCAAGCTCGACATCGTGGTCAACGTGGCCGCCATCGTGCCGTTCACAGAGTGGGATGACGTCACCTTCGAGGAGTGGCGCCGGATCATGTCGACCAACCTGGACAGCGTGTACCTGATGTGCCGCGCTGCGCAGACGCCGATGCGAGCGGCCGGCTACGGCCGCATCATCAACACCGCGTCGAACGTCGTCTTGGCCGGCACCCCCAACCTCGCCCACTACGTTGCATCGAAGGGCGGGGTGATGGCGTTCACGCGGGCGCTCGCCCGCGAGCTCGGCAAGTACGGCATCACCGTCAACTCCGTCGCCCCCGGGCTGACCGCGTCGGAGGGCGTGCTCGCAAGCCCCACGCCGAAGCCTTCGACTTCGTCCAGATGCTGCAGTGCATCCCGCGGCGGGGCGAGCCCGATGACATCGCGCCGGCGGTGGCGTTCCTCGCGTCCGAGGAGGCCGGCTGGGTGACGGGCCAGATGATCGTGGCCGACGGCGGCCACACCCACAACTGATGGCGCGGTTCGACGTCGCCAGGGTGGGTGCGATCCTCGCGGTCTCCGACTTCGCCGCGTCGCTCGCGTTCTACCGCGATGCACTTGGCCTGGAGGTCGAGGCGGTCTACGACGACCCGCCGTATGCCACGCTGGTCGCCGCCGGCGGGCGCATCTCGCTCGCCGAGCAGGGGCACCCGGCAGACGACCGTCCGGGAGTGGCGATGACGGCTCCGCGCGACTCCGCCGAGGCCAACGTCGTGCTCGTGCTCGAGGTCGGCGATGCCGCCGCGGTGCACGCGCAGCTCGCGGCCGAGGGCGTCTCGTTCCTGGCCGATCCGTTCGCCCCGCCATGGGGGGGAATGCGGTTCTTCTGCATCGACCCCGACGGGTACCTGGTCGAGATCGAGCAGCCGGCATGAGGGCGGTCGTCCTTGCCGGTGTGGAGGATGTGCGGGTCGAGGACGTCGCCGCGCCGGTGCTGCGGGATCCGCACGACGCGGTGGTGGAGGTGCGCGCCACCGCGATCTGCGGCGCCGATCTGTTCCCGCTGCACGGGATGACGCCGGGGTTCGAGGACGGCACGGTGCTCGGACACGAGTTCGCGGGCGTCGTGCGTGAGGTGGGCGCGAGCGTGTCGCGGGTGAAGGTGGGAGAGCGGGTGGTCACGACCAGCACCGTCTCCGACGGCACCTGCGCCCATTGCCGGGCCGGCCGTGCGTCGCAATGCCAGGGACGGGCGTTGTTTGGGTACTCCGGGGTGTATCCGCGCCTGGACGGAGGGCAGGCCGAGCTCGTCCGCGTCCCCCATGCGGATCGCTGCCTGCTGGCGCTGCCCCATGCGGTCAGCGATGAGGCCGCAACCATGCTCGCCGACATTCTCCCCACCGGATACGGCGCCGTCCAGCGAGGCGGCGTGACCCTGGGCGACACGGTGATCGTGGTCGGGTGCGGTCCGGTGGGTCTGATGGCGGTCGTGTGCGCGCGGGGCATCGCCGGGAGGTTGTTCGCCGTCGACGGCATTCCCGAGCGGCGGGAGCTGGCCGGGGTGCTCGGCGCCGAGCCACTGCGTCCGGAGGAGGCCCACGACGCGGTGATGTCCGCCACGGGCGGTTTGGGCGCGGATGTCGTGATCGAGGCCGCCGGCTCGCCGGGCGCACTCTCGGCGGCGCTGTCACTGGCGCGCGGGCGGGGCACTGTTTCGGTCGTGGGCGCCCACTTCGAGCCTGACTACCCGCTCAACAATGGGCTGATGTTCGAGCGTGAGATCACATTGCGGTTCACCATTGGCGACCCGGCGGCCGACCGTGAGCGACTGCTCGCGATGATCGAGCGCGGCACCATCGATCCGACGCAGATCGTCTCGCACCGGCTGCCGCTGGCCGATGCGGCCGAGGGTTACCGCTTGTTCGACACCCACAGAGCGACCAAGGTCGTCCTCTTCCCGGATCAGTGATGCGGCGCAGATGGGGCATCTCGATTGCGTTGGCCGTTGTGGTCATGCTCGCGGTTGGGGCCGGGTATCGCGCCATCACGTCCACCTCCACGCCCGCCCCGCCGCGTGGTCCCCGCGCGGCGCTGATCAGCCTGCTCCGGGCCCAGAAGGTGTACTTCACGTCGGTGACCTGCATCCCCAACGGCCGCAGGTTCCACGGATCACCGGTCACCCGCTGCAACGTCAACTCCGGCAACCCCCACATCCAGGCCTACTGTCTGGCCTCGCTCCAGGGACGTTGGGTCGACGAGTACCGGAACCGGCCGATCCCGTGCCGGCCCGACTGGAAGGGATTCCACATCACGATCATCTCGTAGGTGCGGCGAGCGCCAGCCGCGCCGCCAGCTCGATGCGGTCCGGCACCGTGTCGACCTCGATCCACTCATCGGGAGTGTGGCCGAGCGCGCCGCAGGGCCCGAGCCCGTCGATCGTGGGGATCCCCCGCTCGGCGGTCCAGCAGCCGTCCGACACACCGCCGGACGGTTGCTCGGCGATGGCCAGGCCCAGCTCCGAGGCGATCGCGAGCGCCGTCCCGACGAGCCCGCCGGCTCTCGGCATCGGCGGCCAGGTGCCACGGTCGACGATCGCCGTTGTGACGCCCTCGCGGCCGCTCGGCCGCTCCAGCTCGGCCAGGGCGAACACGAGGTCGGCCGGTTCGGACGAGCGGATGTCGACGGTGGCCCGTGCAAACCCGGGGACGGTGTTGGCGGAATCGCCGCCGGCGACCGTCGTCACCACCGAGGTCATCTGGGGGCGGCCGTCGCTCAGCGCCTCCAGGCGGATGATCTCCGCCGCCAGCGCCGAGACGGCGCTGCGGCCGCGGGCCGTGTCGGCGCCCGCGTGGGCCGGGCGGCCGGTCAGCTCCAGTGTGCGCCACACCGCGCCCTTGCGCGTCGACACCAGATCCCCGTTGGCGCGTGCGCACTCGAACACCAGGGCCATCGCGGCGCCGCCGGTATGACCGGCCACCACCGGTGCCCGCCGGCGCACCTCCTCGTCGGCGCAGATCAGAAACCGCACCTCCGGCCGGGGCCGGGTGGCCGCCAACCGCTCGATCGTCATCGCAGCCAGCACCAGGCCGCCCTTCATGTCGGCGACGCCCGGGCCGGTGCAGCGACTCCCGCTTGCGCGGAACGGCCGCCGCTCGGCCTCTCCGAGCGAGAACACGGTGTCGGTATGGCCGAGCAGGGCAACAACGTCACCCCGATCGCCCGCCAGGGTCACGACCAGGCTCCGGGCCGGCCCGTCGGGCTCGTCGACCCATTCGGTCGTGCACCCGAGCGGCGCAAGCCAGGAGCCGATCTCGACGGCGACAGCCTCCTGCTCGACACCCCGCGACGGCGAGTCGATCGCCGTCAGCCGCGACAGTCGCTCGACGAACCTCTGCCTCGGCGCCTGCATGGGTATACAGCCTAAACGCCCGGCGGCGACGGCGATAAAATTCCGTGCATGCAGCGATGGCAGCTCAGGACATGGACGAAGGGCACCGGCGCAACGGTGGAGCCGGCCGGAGCGGCCGACCGGCCGGTCACGCGAGCACGCCCCGGAGGGCTCACCCACCTTCCGCCAAAGCGCCCATGGGCTCCCGCCACTCCGCGCTCGAAGCCGCGTCTCCCGAAGCCGCGCGTCTCGGGCGACGCTCGCCGCCGGCATGCCCTCGGGTACCTCGACACCGATGCGCTCGAACGGCTCGAGCAGCTCGAGAGCGAGCTCGACCACTCGCCACATTCGTAGCCTCAGCGCGTGGCCGGCTCATGGACGGGTCGACAGGTACTCGCAGAGCTCCCTCCACGAGGTTCGCGTGTCCTCCGTCTCCTCGTGCGGCCGCCGGAACTCGGCCACGTAGATGCAGATCTCGGCGAGCGCCCACCGGCTCCCGGTAGAGGCCCAGCGCGTCCTCGTTCAGCCGGACGGAACCCAGCACCTTGCGGTACTCGTTCCAGCCCGTCATGTCCGCATCGAGCGTCATCCACAGATCGCGCTCGCGCGGGGCGATCAGCGTCGTGTCCCAGTCCACCAGCCGCAGGCCGCCCCTGGTATCCCGGATGACGTTCGCGTTGTGCGGCTCTCCGTGTGTCACGACCCACGCGCCCGGGTCGTCGCGCACGCGCCCCGCGAGCTGATCGTAGGCGCGCAGGCGATCCCCGACGCCCTCCGCGTGTCCGCAGGCGTGCCCTGGCCGGCTCGGCGAACGGCCCCTCGTCCCAGGGAGTGTCGAGCTCGGTGAACGCCTCCTCGAGTCCCGCTCGTCCCGGCAGCGCGAAGTCCTCCCGGCCGGGAAGGCCCGCCGGGACGCTCTCCGAGGCGGCGTGCAGGCGGCCAAGCAGCGTCCCCATCAGGCGCCGTTCCTCAGGACGCTCGAACTCGCCGAACTCCCCCGCCACACCATCGACGAACGGTTCCACGCGGATCGCGTATCGGGCGTCTACACGGCGCACGACGCTTCCGCCGCCGGACGGGATCGGCGCGAGGACGAACTCCAATCCGGCGTCGTCGCCGGAGCCTGGCCGCCGTGCGAAAGGCCCGGTCGAGCACCACGAAGACCTCGTCGGGGTCCCGGCCGGCGTGGTGTCCCGCTCGGAGGTCGTCGGCGCTCACGAACCACCGCGACCCATCGCGGCCGACCGCCTCCCAGTGATGGCTGCCGAAGCCGATCGGCAGATAGTCCAGACGCAGCGCCCGGATGTCCCAATGTCGGTCGAGCGCGTCCGCCAGCCCTGCCTGGTCGAGGTCCCGCGGCTCGCTGTACACGGCCGCACCATACTCAGCAATAGGCGGGGCGCGGGATGAAGGTTTTCGTGGCTTGAGGCGTCGTTAGGGTGGTGATGATGATCTCGACGATGCAACAGCGCCAGCCGGTGGGGGCATCGCTCGAGGAGATCGAGGCGGTGTATCGGGCGCAGTTCCCCCGGTTTCTGTCGGTTGCGGCGTTGGAGTGTGGCGGTGCGGAGGAGGGCAGGGACGCGGTGCAGGAGGCGTTTGCCAAGGCGCTCAGGGCGCGGGCGTCGTTTCAGAGGGGTGCTCCGGTGGAGGCGTGGATTTGGCGGATCGTGGTGAATACGGCCCGGTCCGCCGCCCGGCGGCCGCGGCCGGTGCCCGTGGGGGACGTGCCGGAACAGGCCGGCGAGGAGGAGGCACGGGTGGAGGCGTGGAGGCTGTTGGAGCGACTGCCGGCGCGTCAGCGCACGGTGCTGTTCCTGCGGTTCTACGCAGACCTGGATTACCGCATGATCGCGGCGGTGCTTGAGATGGAGGTGGGCACGGTGGGCTCGACGCTGAACTCAGGACTGGCGGCCCTGCGACGAGCGATGGCGGAGGCGCGGCAGGCATGAACGAGATCGATCCCGAGATTCGGACGGTGCTCGACCAGGCGCGGCTTGTGCCCGCCGATGCCGAGGGCGACTGGCAGGATGTGCTCGCGCGGTCAGGACGTACGGGAGGACGGCGACCGCACGTCCGCTTTTCGGCTCGTGGAGTGCTCCTGGCGGCGGCGCTTCTGGTGGGGTTGAGCGCCGTGGCCCAGGCCGAAACGGGTGTGTTCCATTTCATCGGGCTGGGGTCATCGCGGCAACGCCTCGATACGCAGGAGCAGCGTGCGTTCACGGTGAGCGAGGCCGCGTACGGCAGCATTCTCGGCGGCCTCCCCCGAGGGCAGGTCACCGGGATCAGCGTGATCCCGAATACGACGGGCACGAAGCTCGCGAAGGTCTTCGGCGTGCCCGCGCGCCGCTACCCCGGGCTCGTGGGCGTGGTGGTGATGAAAGGGCCGTTCTCGATCCCGCTCTACCTCCAGGGGTGCCAGGGAACCCCCGCCATCTGCCCCGTGCCGGTCGGCCACTGGGCGTGGCTCGCATACGCCGTGCTTTCCGAGCCCACAAAGGGGCCGATGGCGGGCCTCGTGAATGCGCGTTGGATTCGAATCGCGCCGATCGGGACGCCTGTGCCCAGGGTGGCTCGGCTGGGCCGGGTGATCGACGAGCACGACTTCCCCAGCAGCGCTCGATCGACCGTCGCCCGCCAGCACCAGGGCTTGGTGACGGTCGTGGTGAGACACGGCACGCGGCTGACCGAGGGCCACCTCTCCTGCAGCTACCAACACCGCCGCTATACGACGCCCGTGTGCGAGGCGCTCGCGCGGTACGTCGCATCCCTCGGCCATCCGCATCCGGACGAGACCCCGCCGGCGAGCGGCGACTGGACGCGTGTGACCGGCGATCTCGGCGGCTGGCGCGGCAACCTCGTCATCACACCGGGGAGTCTGAGCCAGGCGCCGCCGGCGCTGCATACGGCGGTGGGACGCGGACTCGCATCGATTCACGGAGCGGCGATCACGAAGGTGCCACCCGGGCTGGACTGCGTTGTGAACCCCATTCCGTGCTATCGGACGACGCCGGCCACGGCCGACAGGGTCGTCGACGCGATCAACCGACACGGGTTCGACCTCCGGCACATCCAGCCCGGCGAGATCCCGGCGCGCTTCACGGGGCACCTTCCGTCGGGCGTGCACATCGTCGGCGCCGCCACGAACGCGGGTGACCCGGCCGTGGCCCGGCGCGGCTTCATGCTCACGATCGTCTTCGATCGGAAGATCCCGTTCTCAACGCGTTTGCGGAACCAGAGAATGCTGGGTCGCACGTGGGGCGTGTTCGTGACCGGGAACTGCCTGACGTTCTACCACCCGTTCTACACTCCGGCGCCCGTCCGAAACGTCAGCGACCTCACCCCTCACCAGTTGCAGCGCGCGCTTCGAAGGTTCCAGGCGCAGCAGCAGATCGACCACAGGAAGAGCCGGCGCGGGTGGATGGTGGAGCGTCTCATGCGTGCCCTCACGAGGACGCGGTAAACGCCCGCCGCGCCGCGTCGAGCCGGAAGGGCTCGAGCCTTGCTCGCTGCTCTCGGGCACGTTCGACGAGGGCGTCGAGGTCGACGCCAAGGTCACCCTCCGAGAGTTGCTCCAGGGAGCGCCAGCCCGCGAGTTTGCCTTCGATTCCCAGCGACAGCGCCTCTGCCTCCATCAGCCGGGTCAGATCCTCATCGCGGGTGATGCGCTCGTCGAGTTTCACCCGGCTGAGCTTTTCGAGCATCCATCCGCCTGCCTGTTTGACCGTATCGGGCCGGACGCCGAGCGTTTCCATCACCTGTTCGAGCGCGGCGCGATCCGCCTCGATGTCGCGCTGCAAGGAGTCCAGAAGAAGCCGAACTCGGTGCCTTCGTAGCTGGAGCACATCTTCTTGACCAGGGCGATGCCAGCGGCCGACCCTGCCAGGTGGTCGTTCAGGTATGTGGCGATGAGCTTCGATGGAGGCACGGCAGGTTCGCCTCTCAGCGCAACCGCAGGATCAGCACAATGATCAGGATGATCACCAGCAGTCCAACGATGCCGATGCCCGTACCGAGCGCAAGAACAGGAATCACTCTTCACACCTTTCCGTCGCAGGTCGCCGCAAACACGACACGCGGCGGACCACAGAGTACCCCAGGGGTGGGATGCCGAAACTCGTCGGCAGACTGCGATGGAGCTCAGCATCAAGCCGTGCAGCAGCACGCGTAGTGCGCAGATGGCCCGGTGGGCGTCATCCTCCGCGCCGGGTCTGTCCGCGGCGCAGTCCTCGATCGCTTCGGCCAGGTCGAGGAACACCTGCGCGATCGTCTCCGCCGCAGCGTCGGTGGGCTTCGCCGGGCGACCGGCGGGGATCGTTGCCAGCACCGTGGCAGCGCGCCCCACACCGCGCTCTCGGCCGGCCACTCGTCCCAGAGCATGACGACGTCCCGAAGCAGGTCCTCACGGGTGGTGATCGGATACCCGCCCGAGGCGATCCAGCGAGCGATCTGGCCGCTGTTTTGAGCCCAGCGAGGATCGACCCGCCCAAAGGCGGTCGTCATCGGGGCGTAGTCGATCGGACTCGCGGTCACCGGCGTCTCCGAGCGATGCCGCCTCCGGTGATTGCACACCGGCGGCGGCTGGTGTGGCGATCGCGCCGCGAGCACCTGGTGGTAGTCGATATCCCAGTCGTGCCACCCGCCGATCCGCCCCCGGCCGGCGAGGCCCATCAGATCGGAACGCGCCTGCCGCCGCGACGCATACGGCCCCACCACGGCCGTGTACCCATCCGCCAGGAAGATCGCGCGTGCGTACCAGCGCTGCTCGAAGCTGGGTGCCGTCACTTCGGGTCGGCCGACGACCGCAATTGACGCGACGTCGGGAACGTCGTGAAACAGACGCCCCGCCGACTGGCAGGCAAGCTCCGCCGTGACGTAGGGACCGCCGACGTAGGTGATGCCACGGCGGGCGATCCGGACGTAGGCGCTGCCGAGCGGCATCGATGCGACCAGTTCGGGAAGCGATTCCAGAGCCGGGGGACGAGTCCATGACCGGCCGGATGGTACCGACCGCCGCCGCCGGCCCCGGCCACCAGCCCCGGCGCTCAGGGCGACCGGGGCGGTGGCGCGGACGAACATACCAACATCAGCTCGGCGTCAGCTTCAGCTGTGCGGCGACACTCCGTTGTCACCGAGAACGAGGTCAACCGTCGGATGAGCCGCATCTGCATCATTATGCACCCCGGCCGCGCCCTGGGGCGGTGCCGGCCCTCCGTGCCCTGGCGCGGCCGTGTGGGCTGCTGCCTCGAGCCGGCAAGCGCCAAGAGATACGTGCGAATCCTGATCAGTTGTCCTCAGTCCGGGGTGTTGAGCTGCTGCCATCGGCCATCGGCCGTTACCCCCACCTGGTGTCACTCGGAAGGCGAGGTTACACAGGCGCCGACACAAGTGAACGCTCGGGGCCTGCGGGATGGCCTGGCGCCTCGCCAGGCGGCCAGCCCCTAGAAAAGTCCTTACGCAGCCACCACGGTCGGAGTCGTTTAAGACCACTTTGACTCGTCGGGCCCACAGTCGGTGTGGATTCGCTCGGTGTGCGACTTGTCTTTGGCCTCGGAAAGATCGAGCCGTTCCGACGATTGAGCTTCTACCGCCCACCGATCTAGGTGAGCAACCAACTTCGTCGCAGCGTCGCGGTCCTCTTGATCTTGTAGGTCGTCGGCTACAAGGGGAAGCAATCGAATGAGCATCCGCGCCAACGCATGTCGCTCCTCGGCGCCGAGCGGCCCATTCGTTAGCTGTTCTCGAACCTCCTTGGATGCGGCGTCTAGGCGACGGATCATCTCGCCGCGATTCATCTCAGGGGTTCCAGCAGTGCTTTCCGACAGGCTTTCGGCGGCGCCCGCTATAGCTGTAGACGGCTTGCTATTGCGGGCATGAAGGCTGGGTGACCGGTGGCCATGAAGCGCTTCCGGCCTCCGATTTGCATCATCCACTCGACTCATCTCTTTGCCCACGCCTGTCCTCCTGAGGGAGAAGCGTCGACCGGGGCGCCGGGTCGAAGTGCGAGGGCGAATAAGTTAGGCCGCTCATCAAATAGCGTAGCACGTCTCAACTGTAGATCGGGCGCGTTCCGATGTACGGCGAAGAACTGGCAAGCAGTGACTTTGACAAACGCTCGCGCTTACACCGCATGAATGCGGCGGGCGTCGTCCGCACAACGGGAGGCCTTCCGTCGTGAGAGTTCCGAGCTCAACATCCCGGTTAAAGGTTGCTCACTGGTCGAGACCACCCGATCATTGTCACGCAGTCACAGGTCACTCAGTCTACCCAACCCCTCGCTATTTAGTGTGGCGGTTTGGTGAGTATGGTATGCCGGCGGGCGGGCCGCCCCACACTCATCGGAGCCATTGTTGGTAATAGGCAGGTGATGCGACGTGTCACAGGTACGGCATCACTTCAATTTTCAGCAGGGGATGGGAACTTGTGGCAAGATGCATGGGAGGCTGTCGTCGGAAGGAGCCAGTGTTGGGCAAGAACGACCCTCACGGCGCGTGGGCGGACACCTAGGCATCCTTTGCGTCCGCCTGTCCGCCCTGAGCCGTCCGCGATTGGCAGCGGCTTGCTTGGGGTGCCGACGACTCGGGAGGCGCGGATTCATACTCCGCAGGAGTGGGCCCTTCTGGATCAAGTGGTAGACGGCTCGCCATCGGGGTCGTCGTGCTAGACGGCGACCTCCGGTTCGTCCGCGTGAGCTCACGGGCCGAAGCCATGTTCGGCGTCACTGAGAAGAAAACTGTCGGCCGCAAGTTGGAGAGTGTCTTACCGGAGATGTTCGGCGAGATCAGGGTGATTCTCACCGACTCATCCAGGGCGGCCCTGCGCGCGCTGCGATCGAGACGTCGGCCCCGAGGATCGGATTGCCGACAGCACCGCGACGATACCTCGCGTACTACTATCCACTTGTCGCCGAGGCCGCGGTCATCGGCGTTGGATGCATGTTCAGGGACGTCACCGACCAGCGCGCGGCTGAAGGCGCCCTCCTCGATAGCGAGCAGGACCGAAGAAGCATTCTTACACCACATGCTTCGAGCCGAGGAGAGCCAGCGTTCACAACTCTCGCTGGAACTTCATGACGACACAATCCAAGTGCTCTGCGCACTGCTATTGCAATTCGACCGCATGATCCCTCTGGCCGAGGGCGCCGGCCAGTCAGAGATCGTAAAGAGGCTTCAGAACTCGCGTGAGATTCTGGCGGGAGCTACCGCGAGAGCCCGCAAACTGATGTTCACCCTGCACCCGGACGCTCTTGAGGAGCGCGGCTTGCGCATCGCCATCACCGCGTGCGCGCGGGAGACCGGCGAAGAGGTTGGCGCCGACTGGACAGTCGACGTGCCTGAGGCTCGGTACCCGTGGGCGCTGGAGGAGCTCGCTTACCGGATCGTCCGTGAAGCGCTGACGAACGTCCGCAAGCACTCGTACGCCAGCCGGTTCAGCGTCAAGATTTCCGAACTGGCTGGAGGGCTTTCTGGCGTCGTTCAGGACGATGGGCAAGGCCTCCCCAATTTCGACGATAGGAGCCGCGACCCTCATCACCTTGGAGTCGAAGGGATGAGGGAACGCGCACATTTGGCCGGAGGGGAGTTGACCATAACGTCCAGCGAGGGGCACGGTGTTTGCGTCGCTTTCTCGCTCCCGGCCGTCACAAGCGAATAGGACCGCCCCCCGGCCAGGCAGCAGACAGCGGTGTCCTTGTTGGAGCGTGTTCACACAAGATCGATGGTGGAAGGGCACGCGGAGATGCGGCTGTATATGCCGATAAGGGATCCAAGTAGCACGCTCAGGGGCACCCCGATGTGCCGTTAGAAGGACAACATGGTGCGTTTCGGCTGCGGGGTGGCTGCCGATCGGCGTGTCCCCGCCTACGCGATGTTTCCTGCTGCGCCGTACGTCGCGCTTGGGTTCGGGTACGCCTTGATGCGATGACGAGCTTGGTTGTGTGCGAATCGGTCGGGCCACCACAGACGTCGGCGGTACGGATATGCAGATCCTGAATATCCATACCGCCCGGTCGTGCTTGTGCCGGTGACGTTTACAGGGACTCCGGAGCGTCGCCGCAGATCAGCCGCAGCCCGAGTTGTCCCCACAGTCGCGGCAGGTGTAGCAGGCTCCGGTGCGGACCTTGCGGCCGCCGCACTTGGCGCACTCGACGGCGTCCTCCCACGCGTTGAAGAGCGCCGTCTGGCGGGCGCTCGGCTGCGCGGGCACGCCCTGCGGGGCCGGCCTCGTCGGACGGGACCGCCTGTGAGTGGCCGTTGCCGGTGGCCAGCTTCTCGCGCACGGCGGCGCTCATGATGCCGAGCTCGGCCTGCGTGTCGGCCTCGAGGAAGCGCTTGCCCATCCACCGGAAGATGTAGTCGGGGATCGACTTCGCGATCCGGATGTCGGGGTCGTTGGTGATCCCGGACGGCTCGAAGCGCATGTGGGCGAACTTGCTCACGAACACCTCCAGCGGCACGCCGTACTGCATGCCGACCGAGACGGCGATCATGAACGCGTTCATCAGGCCGGCGAGGGTGGTGCCCTCCTTGGCGATGTCGACGAAGATGTCGCCCGGGTCGCCCTCCGGGAAGAGGCCGACGTGGATGTAGCCCTCGTACTCCCCGACCTGGAACTTGCGGCCGATCTCCTGGCGCTCGATCGGCATCACCCGGCGGGTCGGCTTGGCGGCGATCAGCTCCGGCTGCGACGCCTTGGTCTGAAGCGGCTGGGCCAGCTTGCAGCCGTCGCGGTAGATGGCGATCGCCTTCACGCCCAGCTTCCACGCGTCGGTGTAGAGCTGGACGACGTCGTCGACCGTGACGTCGGTGGGCAGGTTGACCGTCTTCGAGATCGCCCCCGAGATGAACGGCTGGACCGCCGCCATCATGTTGACGTGGCCCATGTGGTGGATGGCGCGTTCGCCCACCGCCACGTCGAACACGGTCAGGTGCTCGGGCCGGAACCCGGGTGCGCCCTGCACGGTGTTGTGCTCGTTCACGTGCGCGACGATCTGGTCGATCTCGTGCGGCGCGTAGCCGAGCTTCTGAAGCGCGGTCGGCACGGTCTGGTTGACCATCGTGATGTCGCCGCCGCCGACCAGCCGCTTCGACTTGACCAGCGAGAAGTCGGGCTCGATGCCGGTGGTGTCGCAGTCCATCATGAAGCTGATGGTGCCCGTGGGCGCGATCACGACGGCCTGCGCGTTGCGGTAGCCGTGCTCCTCGCCCAGCGCGAGCGCGTCGTCCCACACCTGCCGGGCGGCGGTGCGCATGTCGTCCGGCACGAGGCTGGAGTCGATGTTGCCGACCGCGGCCCGGTGCTTGCGGATCACGCGCAGCATGGCGTCGGCGTTCTTCCGGTACTCGTCGAACGGGCCCATGCGGCTCGCCATGTCGGCGGACTTGCGGTATGCGCGCCCGGTCATGATCGCCGAGATCGCGGCCGCATACGCCCGCCCCTCCTCGGAGTCATACGCCAGGCCGCGCGCCATCAGGAGCGCGCCCAGGTTGGCGTACCCGAGACCGAGCTGGCGCATCGCGCGGGCGTTCTGGGTGATCTCCTCGGTGGGGTAGCTCGAGTTCGAGACCAGGATCTCCTGCGCCATGAAGATCACGTCCACCGCGCGCTCGAACTGGCCGACCTGGAACTCGTCGGTCTCGGGGTCGCGGAACTTCATCAGGTTCAGGCTGGCGAGATTGCAGGCCGAGTTGTCAACGTGCAGGTACTCCGAGCAGGGGTTGCTGGCGTTGATCCGGCCGGTGGCCGGGCAGGTGTGCCAGTCGTTCATGGTCGTGTCGTAGTGCATGCCGGGATCGGCGCACTTCCACGCCGCCTCGGAGATCTGGCGCATCAGGTCGCGCGCCCGCACCGTCTTGACCGTCGAGCCGTCGGTGCGCGCCGTGAGATCCCACTCGCCGTCGTCGATCACGGCGCGCATGAACTCGTCGGTGACGCGGACGGAGTTATTCGCGTTCTGGTACTGGATCGACGCCCAGTCGGGGGAGTCGAGGCTCATGTCGTAGCCGGCCGCCTGCAGCACGCGGGCCTTCTCCTCCTCGTGCTGCTTGCACCAGATGAACTCCTCGATGTCGGGGTGGTCGACGTTGAGGACGACCATCTTGGCCGCGCGGCGCGTCTTGCCGCCCGACTTGATCGTGCCGGCCGAGGCATCGGCGCCGCGCATGAACGACACCGGCCCGGAGGCGTACCCGCCCTTGGCCAGCTGTTCCTGCGACGAGCGCAGCTTGCTCAGGTTGATGCCCGAGCCGGAGCCGCCGCGGAAGACCAGGCCCTCCTTGCGGATCCAGTCGAGGATCGACTCCATGTTGTCCTCGACGGAGAGGATGAAGCAGTTGTGGACGGCGACGTTGTTCGTCAGGTACTCGCCGGACTCGGTCTGGATGTCGTACACGTCCTCGACGCCGACAGGGTCGATCGAGACGATCTCCTCCTCACGCAGATCTCCGCAGCGCTTGAGGCCGCGCAGGCCGAGGGACTCGAGCAGCTTGTGCTGCTTGCGCGGGTCGACGAAGCCGATCAGCTCGGCAAACCGGGCCCGCTCGGATCCGATCGAGATCTGCACCTCGTGCAGGTCGTGGCGGTCGCTGCGCTTCTCGTGCTTGCGCAGGCGGCGTGAGTAGACGCCGATCGAGCCCAGCAGGAGCTGGACGTCCTCGGCCCATCGCTCGCCGATGACCGCGAACGCGATCCGGCCGCTCTCGTACCCGCTGTCCCTGCGTACGGTGACGTACCCGTCGGCCTGGAAGATGCTCCGCAGGTAGGCGACCACCTCGTCGTGGGTGGCCGTCCAGAGCCGGCTCGGGACGCGGATCTCGGTGCCCCGGGGCAGCAGATCCCACTCCTCGACGAACTCCCGCAGGGGCTCGCCGTACAACCTGATCCGGCGGTACCGCAGGGTCGTGTCCTTCGTTGCCACGTCGCGGACGTGCCTGTGGACGTCCGGGAACACGGTGTCGAGATGCTCGGAGATCCACTCGAACTCGGCATCGGTCGGCGGCCTGGAACTCGATCGTGAGCGACCGGTTCGTCCCCTCCTCGTACTGACCGACAAAGCCGTCCGCCTGCAGCCACCCGGCCAGCGCTGCCTCGGCCACCGCCCGCGGGTCGGAGACGCGGTCGAACAGGTCGTGTGCGAGCGAGTCCTCGGGCAGGCCACCGCCGCCCACGGGCACCTCCACCGTCTGCGCAACGCGGGCCCGGTGCGGATGCAGGTGCATGCGCATGCCCGGCTCGAGCTGATCGACGCGGAGCCACGCCGGCTGCGCTCTGCGCGAGCTGACGGCCTTGACCACATGGTCGCCCGTTGCCTCGACGAAGCTGCCGTTGCGCAGCCCGATCCGGACGACCGGCTTCTGGCCGTTGGCCTTCACCGCGACGATCCGCGTGGTGCCCTGCGAGTCGTACACCTCGCGGCCGACGTGGTCACCGTCGACGAGCTCGCCGATCGGCACCATCCCGGCGGGGGTCGAGACCAGAGCCCGGTACGGCTGGCACGCCGAGCACTGCGGGTGCTCCTCGAAGCCGACGTTGAACCACACCGGCGAGTTGAACGCCGCCATCTGGTGCAGCAGCAGGTGGGTGAGCTCGGCCCGGAAGGTCTCGGCCTCGTCGCCGTCGGCGAAGTAGCTGTCTTTCAGCCCCCAGGCGGTGATCGTGTCGGCGACGCGCCCGATCATCTGCCGCACCGAGTGCTCGCGCTCCGGCGAGTTGAGCTTTCCGCGGAAGTACTTCTGGGCGACGATATTGGTCGCCGTCTGGCTCCAGAACGTGGGGAACTCGACGTCGCGCTGCTCGAACGAGGGCCCGTCCTTGCCCGGGATCAGGGCCGTGCGCGTCTCCATCTCGACCGAGTCGAACGGGTCGCTGCCGGCCGGCGTGAAATGGCGGGGCACGCCGATGCGGACGTCCTCCTTACCCTCGAGCACCGAGTTCTCGGTCCGCTTCAGCTCACTCATCGCCATGCCCGTCGCCTCCTTGTCGTCCGTTGCATTTTACCGAACACTTGTTCGTTTTGCCACTCGTCTGGCGGGTTTCTTGCGGCCCTCGAGCAGCGCCAGCTCACGCTCGAACTCGTCCACGTCCTGGAAGTCGCGGTAGACCGACGCGAACCGGACGTACGCCACGCGGTCGAGGTCGCGCAGCACCCGCAGGGCCTGCTCGCCGATCCGGCGCGCCTCCACCTCGTCGCCGACGCCGTTTCGCAGGTCGGCCTCGATGCGCACGGCCGCCTGCTCGATCTGCGCCAGCGGCACCGGCCGCTTCACGCACGCGCGGGTGAGGCCGGCCATCAGCTTGGTGCGGTCGAACGGCTGCCGCGATCCGTCGCGCTTGACGACATGCAGCGGCGCCTGCTCGAGGCGCTCGAAGGTGGTCATGCGCTGGCCGCACAGCAGGCACTCGCGCCGGCGGCGGATGGTGCCGCGGCCGGCGACACGGGTGTCGATGACCTTGGTCTCGCCGTGTTCGCAGTAGGGACAGTTCATGAGGGTGCCGCTCCCCTCCGGGTTCTACATGTTGTGGGTCGGTTCCTGCGAAACCCCCACATCTAGTGGAAACGACCGGTTGGGGACAGGTATTCTCTCCGCCCGATCGGACGGACACAGAAGCCCGCTCGGGGAGCGAAATCCGGCTAACCGGCGATCGACCGGAGCGTCTCGGCGAGGCCCTGGTGAAGCGGCGTCGCCGGCCGCCAGCCCAGCTCGCGCTCGGCCAGCGACCAGTCGAGCGCACTGCGTGCGAGCTCGCCCAGCCGGGCCTCACGGTGCTCGGCCGCGACGTCGGTGCCCGCCGCCCGCTGGCACTCGGCCAGCAGGTCGAGCACGCTCGTCTCGGTGGCGGTGCCGATGTTGAAGATCGAGTGCGGCCCGCGGTACTCCAGAGCCGTCAGGTTCGCGTCCGCGACGTCACCGACGTACACGTAGTCGCGCGTCTGGCTGCCGTCGCCGAACACGACCGGGGTCGCGCCCTCGACGAGCTTGCCGAAGAAGATCGCGACCACGCCGGCCTCGCCGTGCGGGTCCTGGCGCGGCCCGTACACGTTGCCGTAGCGCAGCACGACGTGGCTCGTGCCGTACAGGCGGTTGTAGAGCTCGACGTAGTGCTCGCCGCAGAGCTTGGCGACGCCGTAGGGCGCCATCGCGGCGCACGGGGTCGACTCGGGCGAGGGGATCGTGGAGACCTCGCCGTAGATCGCGCCGCCGGTGGACGAGAAGACGAGCCTCGCCCCGGCCACGCGTGCCGCCTCCAGCACCTCCGCCGTTCCGCGCACGTTGACGTCGGCGTCGCGGCCCGGGTCGTCGACCGAGACGCGCACGTCGGCCTGGGCGGCCAGGTGGAACACCGCGTCGGGTTGGAACTCGGTCGCCAGGTCGCGCAGCTCGCCTCCCGAGCGGATGTCGATCCGGTGGAACTCGGCGCCCTCGGGCACGCGCTCGCGCTTGCCCGTCGAGAGGTCGTCGACGACGGCGACCCGGTCGCCCCGCGCGAGCAGCGCATCGGTGACGTGGGAGCCGATGAACCCGGCTCCGCCGGTCACGATCGCTCCGGATGGGCATCAGGCGGCCTGGGTGGCGGTGGTGGCGGTCTCGTCCTCGCGCTGGACGGCCACGGTGTGGTCGGGCTGGAGCACCAGCCGGCCGCGGAACGGCCCCTTGCGATCCTTGAAGTCCATCCACTCCGACATGCCGGACTCGATCACCTGGCGGGCCTCATCGACGCTGATCAGACGGCCCTTGGTCGATTTCCAGATCACGAATCCGCAGCCCGCATCCTTGCGGCTCTTCCATGACGAGCAGCCGTAGGCGCGGCTGTTCTCGCGGATGTCCTGGCCGCACTTGGGGCACGTCGCGATGGTCTCGCGCGGGCCCGCCGGCGCGTCGAGCCGGTTGCCGTCCGCGTCGACCAACTGCACCTTGTTGCCCTCGGCCAGCACCAGCCGGGCGCGGCTCGGCCGGGTCTTGAACCCGTCCAGCAGCTCGGTCTGGCCGTGCTCGAGCAGGTCGCGGGCCTCGCCCGGGCTGATCCCGCGGCCCTTCTGCTGCTTCCAGATCACAAAGCCGCAGCCGGGCTCCTCCTTGCTCTGCCACGACGAGCAGCCGTAGGCGGCCCGGTTCTCGCGGATGATGCCGTCGCCGTTGGGGCAGGGCCCGATCTCGGCCCGCTGCGCCCGCACCTCCTCGGCGGTCAGGTTGCGGAAGTACTCGACGACCTCGGTGGTGAACCGGCGGATGTCCTCCATGAACCGGTCGCGCGGCTCCTGGCCGCGCTCGATCGCGGTCAGCCGCTTCTCCCAGTTCCCGGTCAGCTCGGCCGAGGTCAGGGCATGGTCGTGCAGGATGCCGATGGCCTGGCGGCCCTTGGCGGTCGCCCGCAGGGCGCGGCCCAGCCGTTCGATGTAGCCGACGCGCAGCAGCTTCTCGATCGTCTCCGCGCGCGTCGCCGGGGTGCCGAGGCCGGCGTCCTTCATCGCCAGGCGCAGCTCCTCGTCCTCGATCTGCTTGCCGGCCGTCTCCATGTCGCGCAGGAGCGATGCCTCGGAATAGCGCGGCGGCGGCTTGGTCTGCTTCTCGAGCACGTCGGCCGACTCGCAGGTGCCCTGCTCGCCCTGGTCGACCTTCGGCAGCACCTGGCGGGGCTCGTCCTCGTCGCCCTGCGGCTCCTCGGCGGCCGCCTCCTCGCCGAACGCGGCGCCGCGCCAGCCGGCCTCGATCAGGCGCTTGCCGCGCGTGCGGAAGCGATGCTCGGCGGCGGCGGTGATGATCTCGGTGTCCTCGAACTTCGCCTCGGGGTGGAACACGGCCAGGAAGCGCCGCACGACGAGCTCGTAGACGTGCGCGTCATCGCCGGTCAGCTCCTTCGTCGGCAGCTCGCCGGTGGGGATGATGGCGTGGTGGTCGTCGACCCTGGCGTCGTTCACGACCCGCGCCAGCGGCAGCACGTCGAGGCCGGCCACGTACTCGGCCGCCGCCCGCACCTTCGGGTAGCCGGTGAGGTTACGGGCGATGCCCTTGAGCGTCGGCACCTGGTCGGCCGGCAGAAACTGCGAGCGGGTGCGCGGATAGGTGATCACGGCTCCGGCCGATGAACCCTCGTACAGGCGCTGGGCGGCCTGCAACGTCCGCGTGGCCGAGAGGCCCCAGCGGCTGTTGGCGTCGCGCTGAAGGCTCGTCAGGTCGTACAGGAGCGGCGGGCGCGTCTTGCGCTCGGTGCGCTTGACCGACTCGACCGTCGCCTCTGCGCCGGCCGCGGCCGTCGCGACCGCCTCGGCCTTCTCCCGCTCGGGGGTGCGGTCGTCCTTGCCCTCGAACCAGCGGCCGACGTAGCCCCGCGGCCCCTCGAGGCCGAAGCGGGCGTCGACCTGGAAGTACGTCTCGGGCTCGAACGCGTCGATCTCGAGGTCGCGGCGCACGATCAGCGCCAGCGTCGGCGTCTGCACCCGCCCGAGCGACACGACGCCGCCGAGCGCCCGGCCGCGGACGGTGGCGGCGCGGGTGGCGTTCATGCCCACCAGCCAGTCGGCCTCGGAGCGCGACCGGGCGGCCGCCTCGAGGTTCCGCATCTCCTCGCCGTCGCGCAGGTGCTCGAAGCCGTCGCCGATCGCGGCCTTGGTCATCGACGACACCCACAGCCGCCGCACCGGCTTGCCCGGCTTGGCGACATCCATGATGTAGGCGAAGATCAGCTCGCCCTCGCGGCCGGCGTCGCAGCCGTTCACGATCCCGTCGACGTCGGCCCGCCGCATGAGCTTCTTGAGCACGTCGAGCTGCTTGCGGTGGCGGGCGTCAGGTCGCAGCTTGAACGTGTCCGGCAGCACCGGAAGGGTCTTGATCGACCAGCGCTTGAGCGCCTCGTCGTAGTCCTCCGGCTCGGCCAGCTCGACCAGGTGCCCGACCGCCCACGAGACGATGTTCTCGTCCGACTCGAGGTAGCCCTCGTGCTTCGCGAAGCCTCCCCCGAGCGCCCGGGCGTAGTCCTGCCCGACCGACGGTTTCTCCGCAATGATCAGTGTTTTCGCCATCGGTGCGGCAGGGTAGCACGGGGTCATTCGCGCACCTTGGCCGCTCCGGCACGTCAGCGGCCGAGGTGGAAGGCCCCCGCCATCGACGTCGCCGTCGCCGCCGCGCCGAGCGGCGGCAGGCCGAGCAGTTGCTCGTTCGTGCGCAGCATCGAGTAGTGCGTGAACGGCGTCTGGCTCACGGTCCCGGGCGGCACCGACCGGGCCACGACGACCGTGTAGATGTGGTTCCCCTCGGCGTAGTCGTCCTCGTCGTAGGTGATGAAGATGGCGGTGTCACCGCTGCGGTAGGCCGCCGAGGAGGTCAGCCGCGGCAGCCACCGCGCCAGCCAGGCGTCGCCGTCTGCGACCGCGCAGTCGTGCTCGTCGCTGCACAGGTTCGGTGCGATGAACGAGTAGGGCGCGAGGTGCCCGCTGCGCAGGTCGCCCGGAAGCTCGCTGAGCGGAACGTCGGCCGTCGCGCACCGCGTCGCCACGCGCGTGTAATAGACGGCGGGGTTGTGGCGGGCGGCGTAGTCGCCCGAGTTCGTGAGGCCGCAGCGTCCGGTCATGCTCTCGGCGTAGGCCCGCCACGCGGTCTGGCTGAAGATGCTCGGCCCGCCGCTGCGGCAGGAGGGGCCCGGCGAGCAGTCCTGCCCGACCAGGCCCTGGGTGGATCCCGACGTGAGCGCCAGGTAGTTGGGCAGCGAGGGATGCGCGACGGCGTGGTAGTCGGCGGCCAGGCCGCAGCGGCGGGCGAGCGCGTTCAGGAACGGCGAGTGGCCCGCCACCTGGTCGAAGCCGTGATTCTCGAGCACGATCAGGATCACATGGGCGAACCGGGCGGGCGGCTCGGAGCCGGTGCAGGGATGGCCGGCAGCGGCGTGGACTCCGGGCGTGAAGGGCACGCTGGGCGCGGCCGGCTTCGCCGACCCGCCGCAGGCCGCGGCGAGGCACACCAGGCCCGCCGCGATCGCGAGTCTCAGATCCACCTCTTGCGCCGGTAGTAGACGAGCTGGCCGATCGTCGTCACGATGATCAGGCTCCACGACCACCAGTAGCCGTAGCGCCAGTGGAACTCGGGCACGCCCCGCAGGTTCTGGCCGTAGAGGCCGACGATGAAGGTCGGCACGAGCAGCACCGAGGCGATCACCGTCAGCCGCTTCATGACCTCGTTCTGGTCGTTTGCCACCTTGGCCTGATGGTAGTCGCGGACGCTGGCGACGAGGTCGCGGGCGAGATCGAGACCCTCGCTTGCCCGCAGGAGCTTGTCGTAGGAGTCGCCGAAACGCAGCTCGAGGTCACGCGAGAACAGCTCCCGGCCCTCGGTGTCGATGCGGTTGTCGACCACCCGGCGGACGGCGTCACGCGTGGGTGAGAGCGTCTGGCGGACGTGCAGCATCTTGTGGCGCAGGTCGGACAGGCGGCCACGGACGCGCTCCGACGGCCAGTCCTCGACGTGATCCTCGAGTTCGTCGATGTGGTTGTCGAGCGTGTCGACCAGGCCGAGGAACGCCTCCGCCACCTCGTCGATCAGCCGGTAGGCGATCATCCCCGCGCTCTCGCCCCGCGCCACCTCGCGGATCTCGGCGGGGTCGAACGGCGGGCATTCCGGCGGCGTCTTGCGCACCGTCACCACCGCGTCGTGGGTCAGCACGAGGTCGATCTCCTGGTAGCGCAGCTCGTGCGTCTCCCTGTTCAGCACCGGGACGAGGAGCACCCCGAACACGTAGTCGATGTGGGCCTCGAACGTCGGCCGCGGCTCGTCGTCGTGCCTGGCCGGGAGCAGCATCAGGTCGAGGGCACGCGGATGCAGGTGCCGCGGCGCTGCCCGCTCGATCTCCTCCCGATCCGGGTCGAGCAGATCGGTCCAGACGGCGCCGGCCATGGAGTCAAAACGCTACTCGCAGCCTCGGCCGGATCCGCGGCGGGGGGTCGGTAGGATTGGGGGGATGTTCATCTCGTTCGAGGGCCTGGACGGCTGCGGCAAGACGACCCAGGCCGCGCTTCTGGCCGAGGCCGCCACCGCGACCGGCCGCGAGGTCGTGCCGGTGCGCGAGCCCGGCGGCACCGCTCCCGGCGAGCGCATCCGCTCGGTCCTGCTCGACCCCGAGCTCCGGATCGGCGACTGGGCCGAGGCGCTGCTCTACGCGGCGGCGCGTGCGCAGCTCGTCGAGGAGGTGATCCGGCCGGCGCTCGAGCGGGGTGCGACGGTGATCGCCGACCGCTTCGTCGACTCGTCACTCGCCTATCAGGGCTGCGCCCGCGGCCTGGGCGTGGACGAGGTGCTCGAGGTGAACCGGGTCGCCACCCAGGGCCTTCTGCCCGACCGCACCGTGCTCCTGGTGCTCGGCCCGGACGAGGCGGCTGCGCGCCGTGGCGAGCCCGACCGGATCGAGGCCGAGGGCGCCGGCTTCCACCGCCGCGTGGCGGACGGCTTTGCGACCGCGGCCGCCCGGTTCCCGCAGCGGATCGCGGTCGTGGACGCGTCGGGCACCCCGGAACAGGTGGCGGGCCGCGTGCGCGAGGCGGTGGGCCTGTGAGCGCGTTCGACGGGCTGCCCGCCCAGCCCCATGCCCTGCGGCTGCTCGAGGCCGCGATCGCCGCGCCGGCGCATGCCTACCTGCTCTCCGGCCCGTCCGGATCGGGGAAGCGCAGCTACGCCGACCGGTTTGCCGCGGCGCTCCTGCAATCGCCTCTGCACCGGATCGAGTCGCGCACCCATCCCGACCTGTTCGTGCTCGAGCCCGAGGGTCAGGGCATCCTCATCGAGGGTGCCCGGCGGCTCCGGCGCGACCTGCACCTGCGCCCGTTCGAGGCCGACCGGCGCGTCTACCTGATCCTCGACGCACACCTCCTGCGCGACGAGTCGGCCAATGCGCTCTTAAAGTCACTGGAGGAGCCTCCCGCCTACGGCGTGTTCGTCCTGCTCTCAGATCATGCCGAGCGCATGCTCGCCACCATCCGCTCCCGCCTGCAGACGATCGACTTCCGGCGCTACTCGGCGGCGTCGCTCGAGGCCGCCACGGGCGATCCGGTCGCCGCGCGGGCGGCGCTCGGCAGCATCGATCGCGCGACCGAGCTCGCCACCGATCCGGCGGCGGCCGAGCGCCGGCGCATCTACCTCGAGCTTGCCCGCGGCGCCTGCAGCGATGCGGACTTCGACCCGGCCCGGGCCGGCGCGCTCGTGCTCGAGGCCTCCGGCCAGCGGGCGCGGGCCGAGTCCGACGCGGTTTCGCGGGCGCGGGACGCGCGGCTCGAGTCGGTCGACGATCCCAAGGACGAGCGCGCGCTGCGCAAGCGCTACGACGACCGCGCCAAGCGCGAGTCGCGCCGGGCCGAGTGGGACGAGTTGCGGCTGGCGGTCGACACCGTCGGCCTGTGGTACCACGACCTGCTCGCCGCCGCCCTGGGCGCCGACGACGCGCTGCTGAACCCGGACGCGGCCGACGGGCTGCGCGCGGCCGTGCCGGCGGCGGGTGCCGGCCACGCCGCCCGGGCGCTCGACACGGTCGCCGACGTGCGCCGGTCGCTCGAGCTGAACGTCCACCCCGGCCTGGCCGTCGAGGCGCTGTTTCACCGCCTCGTCCAGTCCCGCGAACCCGCACGGCAGGAGGTCTGATGGCAACGGTCGTCGGCGTCGTCTTCCAGCCGGGCGGCAAGGTGTACTCGTTCGACCCGGCCGGCCTCGAGCTGCGCTGGGACGAGCGGGTGATCTGCCAGACGTCCCGCGGACGCGAGTACGGCCGGGTCGTGCAGACCTCCCACCACCTCCCGGACGAGGAGCTGACGGCGCCGCTCAAGCGGGTGGTGCGCCGCGCCGGCCCCGCCGACGAGGAGCAGGTGCGCAAGAACCGTGTGGACGCAAAGCGGGGCATGCTGCTCTTCCGCGAGCAGTCGCTCCACCACGGGCTGGCGCTGAAGCCGGTGGCGGCCGAGCTCGTGTTCGACCAGAGTCGGATCGTGTTCTCGTTCTCGTCCGAGGAGCGGCCCGACACCCGCGCCCTGCAGACCGATCTGGCCGGCCGGCTCAAGCGCAGGGTCGAGCTGCGCCAGGTGGGGCCGCGCGAGCAGGGCCGGCTGTGCGGCGAGGTCGGGCTGTGCGGCACCGGCCGGCTGTGCAGCGCGCGCTTCCCCTGCCACGACCAGCCGATCACGCTCAAGATGGCCAAGGAGCAGGACCTGCCGATGAATCCCGGCCGGATCACCGGATTGTGCGGGCGGCTACGCTGTTGTCTCGCATTCGAGCATCCGCTGTACCGCTCGTTCCGCGACCGGGCGCCGGCCGTGGGACGGACTGTGGCGACACCCAATGGGAGGGGCATCGTGCGCAGCTATGAGGTGCTGAAAGACGCGTGCGTCGTGGAACTGGACGGAAGGACGATGGTGGAGATCAGCTTGGATCAGATGGTGGAGGTGGCCGGATGAGCGACGTGGCCTTCTGGGGGCAGACTGACGAACCCACGCTCGTCGGGTTCCGGGAGGCCCTGCGCGCCGAGTGGATTCGGCGCGGCTACGACTTTGCCGACGACAGCGATCCGAGCGCGACCTGTGTCTTCAACTTCATCAACTCCGACGACCCCAAGCCGTTCCGGCGCCGCCAGCGGTCGACCTATGTGGTCGCCGTGCACACCGTGCCCGTGGCGCCCGCCGACGTTCTGCGGCACGAGTATCCGATGCTTGTCCGCGCTCTGGCGAATATCGCCATGCTGGTTGTGCCGGGCGACGCCTGCTACTTCGTGACCCCAGAACAGGGCCAGTACTCCGTCGCCGATCCGGGCAGCCTCGAGGAGTGGGCGCGCGCGCTGGTCGAGCGGGTCGAGCCGCTGGCGACGTCGAAGCTCGTCATCGACAACCAGTTCGACACCGACCTCGAGCCCGAGCTGTGGGGCGGCGACGAGCTCACCGAGGGGCTGTACAGGGCGGGCAAGCGGCTCGACCGGATGGGCCTTCTGCCGGCGCCGTTCCCGCTCGAAGACCTCGTCAGCGAGGATGACCTGCGCTGGATCAAGCTCGTGTACGGCATCGGCGGGCTCTCGTACGGCAACCTGTCGGTGCGCAAGGACGAGCGCCGCTACTGGATGTCGGCATCGGGCGTCAACAAGTCCGACCTGCGTGAGATCGGGCGCGACATCCTGATGGTCAAGGACTTCGACGCGAAGGCCGGCCGCATGATCCTGTCGGTGCCCCCGGGGATCGAGCCGCGGCGGGCCTCGGTGGACGCCATCGAGCACTGGATGATCTACCGCGAGCACCCCGAGGTCGGCGCGATCGTGCACGTGCACGCCTGGATCCCGGGCGTCCGCGCGACCGAGTTCAACTACCCCTGCGGCACGGCCGAGCTGGCCGGCGCGGTCGCCGACATCATCCGTGAAGCGCCCGAGCCCGGGCAGACGGTCGTCGGTCTCAAGAACCATGGCCTCACGATCACCGGCCCGACGCTCGATGACATCTTCGAGCGGATCGAGCCCGTGATCGAGGTGCAGGTTCCGATGATCGCCTAGGCGCCCGGCGCCGGCTGCAGCGTCCCGGCCTTGGCCCGGGCGGCGATCTCGGTTGAGTCGAACAGAAACGTGCCGTCGTCGAACTCGACGAACGGCAGCTTGCGCTGGCCGGTCAGGCGCTCGACGTCGTCGCGCCGGCTGCGCGGAAACGCCGCGTGCGGCACGATCTCGTAGTCGACGCCGGTGTCGTCGAGGGCCTTCTGCGCTTTCCAGCACGGGTGCGGCCCCTTGACGAACGTCGCGCTGCAGCGGTGAAGCTTCATGGTCATGGCCGCCCTCCCGGTCAGTGCTTGTGGTAGCCGTCCTGGCGTAGCCATTCGGCCGTGTCGCGGATGGTGTCTGAGATCGGCCGCACCGCGAAGCCGAGCTGGGCGCGGGCCTTGGCGGCCGTGTAGTACCACCAGTGGTCGCTCGAGGCCAGCTCCTGGTCGTCCAGCGGCAGCGGCAGGTGCAGCGCCGCTCCCGCCCGCAGGATCGGGCCGCAGCATCCCGGCGGACACGTGCACCTGACGCCGGCGCTTGCCCGTGACGGTGCCCACGAGCGTGAAGAAGTCGCGATGGCTCAGGTTGCCCTCGTCGTTTGTGAGGATGTAGCGCTCGCCCGACGTGCCCCGCTCCTCGGCGAGCAGGTGGCCGGCGACGACGTCGCGCGCGTCCACGTAGCTCAGCCCGCCGTCGACCGTGAACCGCAGCCGTCCCCGCAGGTACTCCTCGACCGGCCAGGCCGACACCCGGTTCACGTCGCCGGGGCCGATGACGAAGCCCGGGTTCGTGATGACGACGTCGAGCCCGCCGGCCGCCGCCTCGAGCGCCGCCTGCTCGCCCGCCGCCTTGGTGCGGCCGTAGCGGAAGTCGCCGCGGCCGTCGTCGCCGTCGATCAGCCACGCACCCTCGTCGCGCGGATGACCCGGTCCGCCGGCCGGGCCCATCGTGGACACGGACGACGTGAACACGACCCGTTCGACACCGGCCCGGGCGCACAGGTCGAGCACGGTGCGGGCGCCGTCGACGTTCACCGCCTGCAGGCGCGGCTCGTCCGCGGCGCGGTGTCCGACCGCCCCTGCCATATGGAACACGCGCGCGACGCCGTCGAGCGCCCGCTCGACCGAGGCCCGATCGCCGACGTCGCCCTCGACGATCTCGGCCCCCAGCCCGTCCAGCCGCGCCGCACCCGCCCGCGAGCGCACCAGCGCGCGCACCGGCCGGTCGCGCCGGCGCAGTTCGCCCACGAGCTCCGTCCCCAGGTAGCCGGTCGAGCCGGTGACGAGTGTGAGCATGCCGGCCAAGCCTATCGCGCAACCCTGGGCGGTAGACTCCTGCCCCCGGGCCGACGTAGCTCAGCTGGCAGAGCACCGCTCTCGTAAAGCGGGGGTCGAGGGTTCGAGTCCCTCCGTCGGCTCTCTCTCACGCCGTTTCCGCCCCAATCCAGGAAGGAACGATGGGAAGACGGGCCGTGCTGTTCGCGCTCGTGCTGGTGGCCGTCGTGGTCGGCGTGGACGTCGTGTTCTTCAGGCACCATTTCTGGGAGCGGCTGATCGTAAACGTCGGAATTGTGCTGGTGTTCGCGGCGTTCTACCTGAGGTTCCTGAAGCGTGCGTGAGTGCAGCCGCTGCACTGGCCTTGCACGCATGCCCCCGGTTTGCCCGTGATTCGCAGCGGGTACCTGAGGGCGAACCCCCGTGATCGATGAGGTGAAGGACATGCCCGGCTACACCAAGCAGAACCTCCACGAAGTCGAGGACTCGGCGCCCAAGTTCGGCATGCCGTCGGAGATGCAGGCGCGGTTCGCCCGCTCCGCCCTGGGAGGCGAGACGCTGGGAGTGAGCCTGTTCACCCTCGAGCCGAACTTCCGCATCCCGTTCGGCCACAAGCACGAATCCCAGGAAGAGGTCTACGTGGTGACCAAGGGCTCGGCCCGTGTCGCCGTCGAGGGCGCAGACCACGTGGTGGAACTTGCCGAGGGAGACGCGATCCGGTTCGACAAAGACACCATGCGGGCTGTCGAGGCCGGCCCCGACGGGGTCGAGTACGTCGCCTTCGGCGCCGGCACGGACGCCCGAGAGGTCGAGATGGAGCCAGGCTTCTGGGTGGGGCGTCGATAGACTGACACGGTGGGCGACGACCTCTTCGTTACCGTGTGGTTCACCGACGGCCATCGGCAACACTGGCGGCTGCCGGACGGGCAGACGCCGGACCAGGCGCTCGAGGAGCTGCGGCAGGTGATCACGACCGGCCAATGGTTCCGGGCACCGGACTCCACCAAGGCGTACTCGCCGTACGCGATCGTGGCGGTCGACGTGGCCCCATGGACGGAGCCCGAGCATCCCAGCGTCGCCCGCCGTCTCGGTGAGGTCGTGGGGGACGCGATCTCCCCGACCAGGGTGGCGGGGGCTGAGGCCGGCCGCACTGCTGTTGCACTGGAGTACGCCGTCACCCGCGCTTCTCGTATTGCGCCGGCTCGAGGTGGCGGTGGTCACCGTTGTGGCGGCGCTGGTTGCCGGCATCGTGGTCGGGCTGTACGTGCGTCCGCTGGCCGGCGCCGGGGCGGCCGTGCTGGCGGTGGCTCTGGGTCTTCTCGGTGAGCGGTTCGTGCGGCGCCGTTTCCTGGCCTGGGGGTATGCCGAGCGCGAGGACGACCTGCTCGTGCGGCGCGGAGTGCTGTTCTCCCGGCTTTCCGTGGTGCCATATGGCCGGATGCAGTTCGTCGACGTCACGGCGGGTCCGCTCGAGCGGTCGTTCGGGCTTGCCACCGTCAAGATGCACACCGCGGCCGCCGCCAGCGATGCCCGGATTCCCGGGTTGGAGCGCGAGGAGGCGGCGCGGCTGCGCGATCGCCTGGCCGAGCTGGGGGAGGCCAGGGCGGCGGGGATATGACGCCGCCGGAGGGCTGGCAGCGGCTGCATCCGGCGTCCCCGCTCGTCCGCGGCGGGAGGGGCACGATCGGGATCGTGATCATTCTGGTACCGGCCCTGCTCCGCGGCGGCAGCTCGGCCGGGGCGCTGATCCCGCTCGGGATCGTGGCGGCCGTGACCGCCCTCGGGTTCGTGTCCTGGTTCGTGACTCGCTGGACGATCGACGGCGACGACCTGCGGATCGAGACCGGTGTGTTCCGGCGCCGGTCGCTCCGGTTTCCCCTGGCCCAGGTGCAGGCCATCGACATCGTCCGGCCCGGCCTCGCCCGCCTGCTCGGCGTGGCCGAGCTCCGGCTCCGGATGGGCGGCTCGAGCGGCGGGGCGGCTCGGCTCTCGTATGTCCCCGCGGGCGAGGTCGAGGACCTGCGCGGCCGGCTGCTCCGGCTTGCGCACGGGGCGCCGCACGATCAGGCGTTGCCGTCAGCCGGCCCGGAGGAAGGGCTCGTCCTCACCACGGTGCCCACGGGGCGGCTGATCGGGTCGATCCTGATCAGCGACGTCGGGTTCTACGCCGAGGCGGTGCTGGCGGCGCTCGTCGTCACCGCGGTGCTGGCGCCCAGGATCGCGGCGGCCGTCGTCAGCGGGGGCGGACTGGTGTGGCTGATCGGCGTCGTGACAGTCACCTGGCGGCGGTTCAACCAGGAGTACCGGCTCACCGTCACCGATGCCCACGATGGGCTGCGGCTGAGCGGTGGACTGATCGCGCTCACGTCAGAGACGATCCGGCCCGGCCGGGTCCAGGCGGTGCGCATGGTCGAGCCGCTGCTGTGGCGACCGTTCGGGTGGTGCAGGCTCCAGGTCGACCTGGCGGGCCGCCAGCGCGGCGAGGGCGAGGGCCAGGCTCAGCGCCGCCAGCTGCGCACCGTGCTCCCCGTTGGCAGCCCCGCGCTCGTCGAGGCGGTGCTCGACCGGATCCTCCCCGACCGTCCACTGGATCACACGCCCCCGCCACGGCGGGCGCGGTGGAAGAGCCCGCTCCGCTTCCACATGCTCGGATGGGGCGGTTCGGATACCTGCGTCGTCACGACGACCGGCCGGCTGCGACGGACGACCTGCTGGGTGCCGCTCGAGAAGGCGCAGAGCCTGCGGCGCGTGCAGGGGCCGGTTCAGCGCCGCCTGCGGCTCGCGAACGTGCACATCGACACCGCCGGCCGCGCGGTGCGCGCCACGCTCCGCGACCGCGACGTCGACGAGGCCGACCGGGCCCTTTCCCGGTTCACCGAGCTCGCCCGTGCCGCTCGCCGCGCCCAGGCAAACTGATTGTTTTCGACGAGTCCGCTTGTATTGTCCACTAACTCAGTTACGCTGGATGGAAATCTGCTTGGGCTGGAGGAATGGGTTGACCGGGATCGAGTTGGTGGTGGCGGGATTGGTGGTGGGCGTCCTGATCGGCGCAACCGGGATGGGCGCGGGATCATTGATGGCGCCGCTTTTGATCAGCGTGTTTGGGATCTCGGCCGTGAGTGCGGTCGCGACCGACCTGCTCTACTCGTCCGGGACGAAGCTCGTGGGCGGGTACCGCCACTTCAAGCTCGGCACCGTGAACAGCGAGATCGCGCGCTGGATGGCGACGGGGAGCGTGCCGGCCGCCGTGGCGGGGGTCTTCACGCTCCACCTGCTTGCGGCCAGCGAGGGCGCGCAGATCGAGGACGAGCTGAAGAACGCGATCGCCGTTGCCCTGATGCTGGTGGCGATCGCCGTGGTGGTGCGGACGTTCTTCTCGATCCGCGCGCTCTGGGCCGACGCACTCCCCAAGGACGGCGAGCTCAACCGCCGGCATCGCATCCTCGCCGTCTGTCTCGGCGTCGTTCTGGGGTACGTCTTTGGCTTCACGTCCGTGGGCGCCGGGGCGTTCTTCGGCATGGCGTTGATCCTGTTCTTCCCGCTCTCGACTCGCCGCATCGTCGGCACCGACCTGTTCCACGGCGCGATCGTGACCATTGCCGCCGCGATCGCGGCGGTGTTCTGGCTTCCGAGCATGCACCTGACCAGCGTCGGGCTGCTCATGCTCGGCAGCATTCCCGGCATCCTCGTGGGCAGCCAGCTCACGATGATGGTGCCCGAGAAGGCGCTGCGCGGCAGCCTGGCGAGCATCCTTGCGCTCTCCAGCCTGAAACTGCTCAACGTCTTCTAGCCGAAAAAGCCCCCAGCTGCGGGCATTTCTGCCGTTGACATTGCCCGGACCGACTGTAGCCTGGAAATGTCTGGAGGGGTATGTCTGACAAGCCTCGGCATTGGCTCGTAGCAGTTCTCGTGGCCGGGTCGCTCGCGCGGCTGGCCGTCGGCGTGGGCGCTGCGGCGGCGGACAGTCCGCCCAGCGGCTCTCACCCGCTCCCGAATCACATCGGGGTGGTCGTGACGGGCCACGAGGTGTTCGTGAGCTGGGTCAAGCCGGCCGGCGGGACGGCGGCGACGATCGAGGTGCGCCGCGGTCAGCCCGCATGTCCCCGCAGCCCCGACCAGGGCACGGCGCTTGCCCAGGATTCGCCGGTGCACGTGATCGACCAGGCGGTCACCCCCGGGTCGGCCTACTGCTACACGGTGTTCCTCAAGAACAGCGACGGCACGGTGACGACGATGGGAAGCACGGGACTCGTCTCGATTCCCACCGTGGGCACGGTGCCGCCGACCCACGTGGCCGCGCCGCCCACGATCATGACCACACAAACGAGCGGCCTGAGCTCGCAGGTTGCGAAGAAGGCCGGCGTCGCCGCGGCCGCCGCGCTTGCGGCGGCGCTGCTCCTGTTCGCGCTCGTGCGCAGCATGCGCCGCGCCTCCGATGGCCGGGTGGTCATGAAGCCGACGATGCGGGAGTCGATCGTCGGCCGCAACTCGTCGGCGCTGGTGGTCCCGACGATGATCGCGCTCGGCTGGATCGTCGTCGTGATCGGTTTTGTGGTGTTTCGCTAGATGGCTGACGACGCCCTCATCCGCGGTCTGACCCAGGGGCGGCTGTCGCGCCGGCAGTTGCTCACGCGTGCAGGCGTTGCGGCCGGCGCGCTTTCGGCGACGTCGCTTCTGGCCGCATGCGGCTCGGCCGCCACCGCCGTGCCCGCCGGCAACGCCGACTGGTGGAGCCGGCAGCGGCCGACGGGCGAGCTGGTGTTCGCCAACTGGCCGCTCTACATCGATTACTCGAACTGGCTCAAGGATCATCCGACGCTGAACGAGTTCTCGCGGGACACCGGCATCCGGGTCACCTACGAAGAGGTGATCGACAACAACGAGCCGTTCTTCCAGAAGATCGCGCCCAGGCTCAAGGCCGGACACGCGCTCGGGTATGACCTCATCGTCATGACCAACGGATGGCAGTTGAGCCAGCTGATCGAGAACGAGTGGGTGATCCCGCTCGATCACAAGCTCCTGCCGAACTTCGCCGCCTTCGCCTCCCCGATCGCGAAGAACCCCATCTACGACCCGGGCAATCGCCACACGATCCCGTGGCAGTCCGGGTTCACCGGGATCGCCTACAACTCGGACAAGATCACGCAACCGATCACGAGCGTCAAGGATCTGTGGAACCCCAAGTTCACCGGCCGCGTCGGGATGATGAGCGACAACACCGACCTCGGCACGGGCGGCATGCTCTACCTCGGGATCGACCCCGCCACCTCCACCGAGGCCGACTGGCGCGCGGCGGCCGCGGTGCTCTCGAGCCAGCGCGACCAGGTGCGGGGCTACTACGACCAGCGCTACATCAACGCGCTCGAAAGCGGCGAGACCTGGATCAGCCAGGCCTGGTCGGGCGACATCTTCCAGGCCAACGCGTACGGCCATCCCGAGCTCAAGTTCATCGTGCCCGAAGAGGGCGTCATGCACTGGACGGACAACATGATGATCCCGATGAATGCAGACAATCCGCTGAGCGCGATCACGTGGATGAACTACTACTACGAGCCGAACGTCGCCGCGAGGGTCGCCGAGACCGTCGCCTACATCACTCCCGTCCCTGCCGCGCGCGACATCCTCCTGAAGGCAGCCCCCGGCGTGGGCAAGAGCCCGCTCGTGTTCCCGACGCCTGCCATGACGGCCAAGGTTCGCAACTACCCCACGTTCAATACGCGGCAGGAGTTCGACACCTGGAACGGGATCTTCAACCCGATCATCACCGGCTGAGCGCGGCTCCCGCGCACACCTTGCCTGCGCAAGTTTCTCGCTAGACTCCGTGTCTCTCCGGAGCAGCACCTGAGCATCGCGCACACCCATCCCCGCCAGGATCCGAACAAGACCTTCGTCGCGCTGAGCGCCGGGGCGCTTGCGTATGTGCTCCTGCAGTCGCTCGTCGTGCCCGCCCTGCCCACGCTGCAGGCGGCCTTGCACACCTCGCAGAGCACGGCGTCGTGGATCCTGACCGCCTACCTCCTGAGCGCCTCGGTGGCGACGCCGGTGCTCGGCCGGCTCGGCGACATGTTCGGCAAGGAGCGGATGCTCATCATCGTGCTGATCGCGCTCACGGCGGGATCGCTCGTGGCCGCACTGACGAGCTCGATCGCCATCATGATCGCGGCCCGCGTGCTGCAGGGGCTCGGCGGCGCGGTGTTCCCGCTGTCGTTCGGCATCATCCGCGACGAGTTCCCCCGCGAACGGGTGCCGGCTGCGATCGGCGGCATCTCGACGATCCTGGGCGTCGGCGGCGGGCTCGGCATCGTGCTGGCCGGGCCGATCGTCGATCACCTGAACTACCACTGGCTGTTCTGGATCCCCATGGTGATGACGGCTCTCGCGACGGTGGCAACGATCGTCTGGGTCCCCGAGTCGCCGGTGAAGACGCCGGGGTCGGTCAACGTTGCCGCGGGCGTCCTGCTCTCGGGCTGGCTCGTCACGCTGCTCGTGGGCGTCAGCGAGGGCTCGAACTGGGGCTGGACGTCGGCGCGCATTGTCGGTCTGTTTGTCGCCGCGGTCATCCTGTTTGCCGCCTGGGTGGCGGTCGAGCTGCGCTCGCGGGTCCCGCTCGTCGACGTGCGCCTGATGCGGACTCCGATCGTCTGGTGGACGAACATCTCGGCGCTTCTCTTCGGGTTCGGGATGTACTCGATGATGGTGGTGCTGCCGGAGTTCATGGAGGCGCCGCACCAGGCCGGCTACGGCTTCGCCGCCTCTGTCACGGCCGCCGGGGCGGCGCTGATCCCGGCCACGGTGGCGATGATGGTGATCGGCGTGGCGATCGGGCCGATCACCCGCGCGGTCGGATCGAAGATCCCGCTCGCCGCGGGCGGCATCATCGGCGGTGCGGGCTTCGCGTTCCTGGCCGCGGCCCATTCCGCCGTCTGGCAGGTGTACGTCGCCACGGCGCTCGCCGGCGTGGGCATGGGGCTCGCGTTCTCGGCGATGACCAACCTGATCGTCGAGGCGGTGCCGAGCAGCCAGACCGGCGTTGCGACCGGTATGAACGCCAACATCCGCACCGTCGGCGGGGCGATCGGAAGCCAGGTCGTGGTCGGCGTGATCACGGCGGGCCTCGTCGCGGGTGAGCTTCCGGCCGAGCGCGGCTACGTCATCAGCTTCATCATCATGGCGGTGGCGATGGTTGCCGCCGGCCTGGCCGCCCTGCTCGTGCCCGGTGCGCTCAAGCGCGCCAGCGTCGCCGACGGCCCGGGGCTCGCCGACGTCGTCGAGTCGCTCGTCGAGCAGACCTAGTCAGCCCTCCGCGGCGAGCGGCCGCGCCAGTCCGGGCGGCTCCGACCGCAGCGTGGTGAGGGCGACGAGGGCCGCCGCCAGCATCACGGCGGCAGCGACCAGAAAGGCGCTGTGGAGGGCATCCGTGAAGGCGATGCCGTAGGGCTCGGTCGCGCGCAGGCCGGGTAGGCGCTCGTTCACGATCGTGCCGAGCACCGCGATCCCCATCACCAGGCCGACGTTGCGCGCCGAGCTGGCGGTGGCGGCGGCGACACCGGCCTGGTCAGGCGGCAGGGTCGAGACCGCGACGGTGCTGACCGGCGCGTTGATCAGGCCGTAGCCCACCCCCACCAGTAGGGCGGGCACGAGGATCTGCCACAGCGGTGCGGCGGCTGCCGGGAACGCCAGGAGCAGCGACCCGGCCCCGAGCGAGAGCGTGCCGGCCGCGAGCACGCCGCGCGGGCCGCGGGTTGCGACCAGGCGGCCCGAGATCGGCCCGGCGGCCAGCGTGGGCAGGGCGCCCGGCAGCATGATCACTCCGGCGGCGAGCGGCCCGTACCCGCGCACCTGCTGGAGGTAGAGCGCGGTGAAGTAGATGAAGCCCGAGAAGGCGAAGAAGGTGGACACGGTGATGAAGATCGCACCGCTGAACTGGCGGTCGCGGAAGACGCGCAGGTCGAGGAGCGGCTCGGCGACATGGGTCTCGACGGCCGCGAACACCGCCGCCAGGATCACGTCGGCCACGAGCAGCCCGATGATCCGGGGCGACCCGAAGCCGTATCGCGGCGCCTCGATCAGGGCGTAGGTGAGGCTGCCGAGCAGCACCGCCGCGAGCACCTGTCCAGGTGCGTCGAAGCCCCGGGCGACCGCGCTTCGCGACCGCGGGACCACTCGCAGCGCCACGGCGAGGGCCACCAATCCGGCGATCGCGTTGGCGGCGAACACCGCCCGCCAGCCCATCCAGTCGGTGATCGCCCCACCGACGATCGGCCCCATCGCGAGGCCCAGGCCCGACGACACGCCCCAGATGCCGATCGCGCGGGCGCGCTCCCGTGGGTCAGGGTAGATGTTGGCCACGATCGAGAGGCTGGTCGGGGTGAGCGCGGTGCCGCCGGCCGCCTGCAGGATGCGGAAGCCGATGAGCCAGCCGATGCTCGGCGCCAGCGAGCAGAGGAGCGCGCCGGCCGAGAACACGGCATAGCCGGTGCAGAGGGCGCGCCTGCGCCCGAACCGGTCGGCGAGGTAGCCGGCCGACAGGAGCAGGCTGGCGCCGACGAGGTTGTAGGCGTCGACCACCCACTCGAGCTCCTCCGACCCCGCGTGCAGCGAGCGCTGGATGTCGGGCAGCGTCACGGTGACCACGGTGACGTTGAGCGTCACCAGGAAGACCCCCATTGTCAGCGCGAGCAGCGTGACCATCCCCGGGCGGGCGGGCTCCATCCGGAATACATAGGCCACCCTCGCGCCAACCGGGGACAGTCCCCCACCGATCGCCGTTGCACCGTTGTGACAGGTTTCGACCGGGGACTGTCCCCGGCTGGTTTGGCCGTGTGCCGCTCAGAACTCCAACGTGTGATCGAGCGGCCCGACGAGGTACGTGGCGCGGCTCCCGATCACCGCCAGGATCTCGATCTCGCGCCCGCCCGCGTTTGCGTCAGCCCAGCGCAGGACCTCATGCACGTCCGACGCCCCCGTCAGCTCGTACTCGTCCGACCGCCGGCGCCGGTCGCTCCAGAAGTAGACGTAATAGACGGCCGGCGGCTCGGGTTCGAGGAACCGGGGGTCCACGGGCCTCGCGTCCATTGCGTCACAAGGCTACCCGCACTCAGTGCCACCCCAACACCCCAAACCGGGGACAGTCCCCCACCGATCGCCGTTGCACCGTTGTGACAGGTTTCGACCGGGGACTGTCCCCGGGTGGTTCAGGCGCGGTTGAAGCGTCCAAACCGTGCGGCCAGAAGCTCCCGGTCGGGTCGGCTGCGCGGCGCACGGGGGAGGTCGATGGTCACCCCGTCGGCGCCTTTGAGGATCTCGAGCATCGGGCCGTCGTCTTCCTCGAGCAGTCGCCGGGCGACGTGGACGCGATAGTCCGGTGAGACTCCGACCAGGTCGTGGTCGTACGCGCGGTGGTGGATCGAGCACAGCGCCAGGCCGTTGCGCACCGCGGCGACTCCGTCGGGATGAGCGTCGCCGACAATGTGCGAGGCGTCCAGCAGTCGTGGCTCGCGGAGGCGACAGATCGTGCAGCGGTCGTCGTAGGCATTCAGAACGAGCCCGCGAAACCGGGCTTGGTGGAGACGGACGGTGGTGGTGCGGACGAGATACCGCCGGTCGACTTCGGGCGCCGGCTCGCGTTCGCCGATCGGTGTCGTCACTCCGGGGCTCAGGAACACGCGTTTTGAGAACGAGTCGTCCCGATGGACGAAGCATGGGTAGACCGCCTCGAACCAGCCCGGCCGCGTCCCCACCAGGTACGCCAGCGGAACCCCGAGCATGTGCGCCTCCCGCAGCGCCCGGTTGTCGGCCTGGTCGATATCTCCGTTCCGATAGGCATACCCGAGCCCGTCCTCGGTGTCGCCGTCCGCGTAGGGGTTCGACCACGAGGTCATGACGCTGAGCGCCGCCGGGCCACGCTGGCTGCCCGCGCGATGGATGCCTTTGTAGCGGTTCATGAACGGCACCCGGCGCCCGTCGAAGACGAACCCTCGGTCGAGCCCGCCTGTATATGGGAGCTCGTCCCCGAACTCGGCGCGAAGAGCGTCCAGGGCGAGGAAGCAACTCGTGCGCAGGAGCTCGTCCCGATCCATCTGTCGCGATCGTAGTGGAGTGACGCGGCGGTAAGATCGTCCAATGCATTCTTCCTACGCGCTCTCCGCCGACGACTTCGCCGTCGAACGCGACGGCACCACCGAGCCACTGTCCGCCCTCTGGCCGGGCGGGTGGCAGCCCAGCGACCGGTTGGGCGTCCTGCTCGCAAACCCGATGGACGCGGTCGGCTGCTCGAACCTGATCTGCGGCACCATCACGCTCTTCTACGACCAGCTCCGCGCGACCAGGGGCACCGGCAACTTCTTCCGCTACTCCGACGTGTACCTGTTCGGCGTCGGCTGCGAGCCGGGCGACTTCAACCAGCTCGACGTGTGGCCGCTGCACAAGTTCGTTTCGATCCTCCAGCCGTCCACCGAGGCCGTCATCGAGGCAGTGAACGACCGCCGCATCACGCTTCTGGCCGTGCCCGAGTCGGGTGCCCGCTGCCGTGGCGAGGTCGTGCTCTCGACCTGGAACACGTTCCTCGACCAGGTGCGGGCGGTGCTCCTGTACTCGTCGCGCACCGGCCGTGCCCGCGACGCCGACGTGACGCTGGTCGGAAACAGGGTGGTCGAGAGCTACGTCGAGCAGGCCATTTTCTCGACGCCCGGCCTGGACGCCGGGTACCAGGCGCGCCTGCGCCGTCTGCGCCGCAACATCGACCGCGACGAGAAGCAGTCGGTCGAGTCCTACCGCACCATCGCCGGGCCGGCGCAGGTGCGCGGCCTCGTGGGGGTCACGCAGGTGCTACCGCCGGGCCACCAGGAGCTCACGCGCCGGGCGACGCCGACCGTGATCATGCCGGTCGAGGTGCCGATGCCCCCGATCGAGGCGTTCCCCGCCCCTTTTGACATCGGCGCCGGTGCGACGCTTGGGCTCTCCGAGCCGCCGCCACCGCCGGCGCCGGCCAGCGACGGGCTGCTGAAGACCGGCTTTGACCGGGTGCAGCGCAGGCTCGGCGGGTCGTTCACCGAGTGGGAGGGCTGGGACTGGATCAGCGACTTCGGCGACCCCATCGCCGAGCACCACGCGGTGCGCGAGTCGGTCGGGATCTGGGACGAGAGCCCGCTGCGCAAGTGGTTCTTCCAGGGCCCCGACGGGCTCCGCGCAGCCGACCGCATCTTCACCGCCAACATGGCCGCGCTCGAGGTCGGCCAGTGCCGCTACGGCCCGTTCTGCGACGAGCAGGGCCGGATGCTCGGCGACGGCGTCGTCTACCGCGGCGAGACCGACGACGACATCATGGTCGTGACGGCGCTCGACACCGACGTCGACCACTTCCGGCGGGTGACCGGAGACCTCGATCTGGAGATCGTCGAGCGCACGTTCGACATGCCGCATCTGCAGGTGCAGGGCCCGCGCTCGCGCGACCTCCTGGGCGGGCTGACCGATGCCGACATCGCCTCGCTGCGCTACTTCCGCTTCTTCCCCCGCGCGATCACCGTCGCCGGGGTGGACGGCTGCTGGGTGTCGCGCACCGGCTACTCGGGGGAGCTCGGCTTCGAGGTGTTCTGCCCGGCCGACGGAGCCGAGCGGGTGTGGCAGGGCCTGCTCGACGCCGGCGCCGACGTCGGCATCCGCCCCTACGGGCTCGCGGCGGTCGAGTCGCTGCGCATCGAGGCCGGCTTGATCTTCCTCGGCTACGACTACTTCCAGGGCGTCACGAGCCCGTTCCACATGAACCTCGAGCGCATGATCAAGCTGGACAAGCCGGAGTTCATCGGTCGCGACGCCCTCGTCCGCGAGCACGCGGCGGGCATCACCCACCGTATGGTCACGCTGGTGATCGCGGGCGACGAGCCGCCCGAGTACTCGACGCCGGTCGTCCACAACGGCCGCCATGTCGGCAAGCTGACCTCGCCGTCGGCGGGACGCTCGCCGACCGTCGAGCGGCTGATCGCGATGGCCTGCATCGAGGTCGATCTGACCGTGCCGGGAACCCAGGTCGAGGTGGTCATGGGCGACGGCCGGGCGGTGCCGGCGATCGTCGACAACTATCCGATCTACGACCCGGAGAAGGCGCGGCCGCGGGCGTAGCGGACGCACCCGTCGGCATCCTGGCCGAGAGCTGGGATGGGCTGCGCGTGGCCGACGAGGTGCAGCGGCTCCTGCCCCGCGAGGACGTGGTGGTGCTGGTCGACCACGCCTACGCGCCGTACGCGGGCCGCCCCGGAGCGGTCGTCTGCGACCGGGTGGGGCACATGGTGGAGGCGCTGCGCACCCAGTACGGCTGCAAGCTGGTAGTGCTCGCCTCGCTCCAGGCAACGCTCGACTCCGGCGCGGCGGTGGGCGCGGTCGGCATGAGCCTCGCCCCGGCCGTGGCCCGGGCGGCCGCGGCGGCTGGGGGCGTGGTGGGGGTCTGGCTCGAGCCGGGGAGCGTGCGCGGGCCGCAGCTCCGCGCCGAGCTGCGCCGCGCGCGCTGGCGGGGACAGCCGGTCGCGACGGTCGAGGAGGCCGCGGTCGGCCCGGCACAGCTGGCCGAGGTGTGCGCCACCCGCGTGCGCGGAGCGCTGCGGCGCAGCGGACTTGCCGCCGTGCGCAAGCGCCCCGGCCGGCGCACGCTGGTCAGCACCGCCCCGGCGGCCGTGCCGCCGGCGGCGTCCTGACCGGCCGATAGTCTGGCTCGGTGCCGACTCAACAGGCCCTCTATGCCGATCTGGCCGGGCGGAGCTTCGACCCGGAGCTCTCGTGGTCGGAGGCCGAACTGCCAGAGCGCATGCGCACGAAGCACGTGCACCGGCTGCATCCCTACCTGGGCAAGTTCGTGCCGCAGCTGGTCGAGACGTTCCTGAGCCGCCACTTCAGCCCCGGCCAGCGCATCCTCGACCCCTTCGCCGGCAGCGGCACGACGCTGGTGGAGTGCACGACCTACGGCGCGCACAGCGTCGGCGTGGACGTGTCAGCCTTCAACGTGCTGCTCTCGCGCGTGAAGACCGCGCGCTACGACGCCGCGACGGTCGAGGATGCGCTCGCGGGCGTCCTGCGGTCGGCCGAGGGCGGAGACGGCGCGCCCGGCGGCGTACCTCCCAGCGACTACCTGCGGTCGTGGTATCACCCCGACGCGCTCGCCGAGCTCCTGCGCTACCGGGGGGCGCTCGGCGACTGCCCGGACCATGACGACCTCGGCCGGATCGTGCTCAGCCGGGCCGCCCGCTCGGCCCGCCTGACGACCCATTTCGAGCTCGACTTTCCGCGCGTGCCCCAGACCGAGCCCTATCACTGCCGCAAGCACTCGCGCCTGTGCGCGCCGACGCACGATGCCGGCAAGTTCCTGCGCCGGTACACGCAGGACACGATCCGGCGGGTGAGCGAGTACGCCGCACTGCGCGCCGACGTGCGGGCCGACGTGATCCACGGCGACGCGCGGTCGGTCGACTACGGCGTCGGGCTCGACGGCCTGATCACCTCGCCGCCCTACCCCGGCCGGATCGACTACCACGAGCAGCATCGCTACGCCTTCGAGCTCCTGGGCCTCGACGAGCGCCGCGCCGAGGAGATCGGTGCGCCCTGGCGGGGCACCAGCCGCGCTGCCATCGCCGCATATGTGGACGACATGACGGCGGTGTTCGAGAACGCGCGCACCTACCTGGCGCCCGGGGCGACGGTGGTGCTGGTGGTGGACGACTCGCGCGACCTGTTCGGCGGCATTCTCGAACAGGCGGGCCTGCGCATCCGCGATCAGCGCGCCCGGCACGTGAACCGCCGCACCGGCCGCCGGGCGGGCGAGTTCTTCGAGCAGGTCATCGTCGCCGAGGCTTAGCGTTTACTAAAGGCGTTCGCGCGGCCGGCGGGCGCGGCGGGGCAGCCGTGGCCGGTGCAGGGTGAGCACCGGTCGGCGTCTGCCGTCGCGGCGCGGCTCGGGCCGGGCGCGGCCGGTATCTGCCGGGCGGGGGCGCAGCAGTCCGACCGCCACCGGCTCGGGCATGCGTCGCAGCGCGGGCACCAGCATCAGGGTGGCGATCACGGTGACCACGGAAGCGGCCAGGTAGACGCCCTGCGCGCCGAGCCACGTGACCAGCGGGGCGCCCAGCGCGAACGATGCCCCCATCGCACCGAGCACGACGGCGTCGAGGGCCGCAGACACGCGGGAGCGCAGCCGGTCGGGCGTGCGCCGCTGCAGCATGTTCTGCGCCGCGACCGTGCCGAACGAGTCGAAGACGCCCGCGATCATCATGCCCAGGAGCACCGGCCAGAAGATCGGCGTCAGGCCGACGATGGCAAACCCGGTCGCGATCGCGGCGCTCCCGCCGACGACCGCCGCCTGCTCGAAGCGGCGGCGCAGCCTGACACCCAGGATTGCCCCCGCCACTCCGCCTCCGTCCCAGAACACCGAGATCAGGCCGTAGCCGAGCGAGCCGACGTGGAAGTGGTGGGCGAGCACGACCTCGGCCACGATCACCGGGCCGACGCCGATCATGATCAGCGCCCAGGCCAGCGTCAGCCGGCGCATCCAGCGGTCGGCCATGAGCAGGCGAAAGCCGTCCATGCGCCCGCCGATCTCCTCCTGGCGGTCGGCGTGCAACGGGGCGCGGATGCCGACCATGAGCAGGGCCGAGACGACCATCATCGCGGCCGAGACCAGGAACACTCCGGGAGCGGCGGTGACGGCCAGCAGGGCGCCGCCGATGCCGGGGCCGAGCATGTAGCCGGCGCTCTTGAACGCGCCGGCAAGGCTGTTTGCCCGGGCCAGTTCCTCGTCGGCGACCAGGTTCGGAACGGCCCCCTGGACGGCGGCGGTGAGCGCGCCCTGGGTGCAGCCCGCGGCGACGATCGCGGCGATGGCGGCGAGCATGTCCCCCTGCCAGACCAGCACGGCGCAGGCGCCGAACCCGACCGCCGCGAGGACCGCCGAGACCATGATGACCACCCGCCGGTCATGGCGATCGCCGACGTGCCCGGTCCACGGGGAAACGGCCGTCGCCGCGCCGAAGATCACGAGCATGGCGCCCGACAGCCACCAGGCCGATCCGGTGGCCGTGTACAGCGCCCAGATCAGCGCCGTGAGGGCCGCGCCGCGGCCGGCATAGGCCAGCCCCTGGCTGATGGCCAGGCGGCGGACTGCGGCGTTTGAGGCATGCGTGGCGGGTGTGTTCATGGGAGGAGAGGTGAAGTTCTGGTGGTCTGCGCCGGCCCGGCGCGCGGCTGCGCGCTGTGCGAGACCCTGGGTACAGAGTAGCGTTTCGGCAATCCCGGCGGCCGGCTTGAGTCGGGCACTAGTCTGCGCAGATGCTGCTCGTGACCTGGAATGTGAACTCGCTGCGGGTGCGGCTGCCGCGGGTGCTGGAGCTGCTCGCCAAGCACCGGCCGGACGCGCTCCTCATGCAGGAGACGAAGGTCGACCCCGGTGCCTTTCCGCACGCCGAGCTCGAGGCGGCGGGGTACCGCGCGGCCGATCACAGCGGCGGCCGCTGGGCGGGCGTCGCCATCGCCGCGCGTGCCGAGCTGGGCGTCGCGGATGTCCGCGCCGGGCTGCCCGGAGAGCCCGACGCCGCCGAGGCGCGCTGGATCGAGGCCGACGTCGCGGGGATCAGGCTGACCAGCGTCTACGTGCCGAACGGCCGGGAGGTGGGCTCACCCACGTTCGCGGCCAAGCTCGAGTTTCTCGGGGCGATGGCGGCGCGCGCGACCGAGCTGGCCGCGGGCCCGGCGATGGTCGCGGGCGACATGAACGTGTGCCCCACCGACGCCGACGTCTACGACCCGGAGGCGTTTGTCGGCGCGACCCACGTTACGCCCGAGGAGCGGACCGCGCTGGCACGCGTGCTTGCGGGTGGGTTCGTCGACTCCTACCGGCAGCTGCACCCGGACGAGACGGGCTTCACGTGGTGGGACTACCGCCAGGGCCATTTCCACCGCGGCCTGGGCCTTCGCATCGATCTCGCCCTCGTCACCGCCGGCCTTGCGCCGCGGCTGCGTTCGTGCGGGATCGACCGCGACTTTCGCAAGGGGCCGAAGCCGTCCGATCACGCGCCGCTGCTCGTCGAGTTGGCCGATCCCTGAGCCAAAACCGCCCCTCTCCCCCGGCCGGGGGATTGACGCGGCGCCTGGTCCGCGGAGACTTGAATCAATTTCGCGGCCTCGGGGCCGCCGACGACGAGAGGAACCACCATGGGTGTAGGCATTCGAACACGCCTGAGCGGTCGCACCGACGACGCTCCGAGCGGCGAGCTCACCGATGACGACGTCCAGCACGCGCTCGGCCGTCTGGCCGCGTACGACGCGCAGCCGCCGAAGCGCGAGCGCCGCCGCACTGTCGACGCAACGCCGCCGCTGCGAGGCCGCTTCGGCCTCTGGCATCGCTAGAGCGTCTCGGGTGGCCGCGGCCGCGGCTCGCGGTCGGGACGGAAGATGTTGTCGGCCGGGGGCAGCCGGCCCGACAGCAGGTCGGCCAGGCGCCGGCTGCCGGCGGGGCTCAGCATGATGCCGTGGCCGGAGTACCCGGTATTGACGTGAAGGCCGGGGACGCCGGTTTCGCCGATCAGGGGCCAGTGGTCGGGCGTCATCGTGTACTGACCGGCCTGCACCATCCAGTGGGCGGCATTCCGCTCCCACACCTCGCGCCAGAAGGGCGCGGTGCGGGCGACCGCGGTGGGGCTGGCCGGGTCGAGCAGCTCGAAGGCGAAGCCGGGGTCGGCGGGGACCTCGTCGGTCGGGGCTGACGGCCGGGTGGCCGGGTCGGTGAAGAGCAGCCACGCCCCCCGCAGCGCCGGCCGCCAGTGTGCTCCGGTGTCCTCGTCGATCGTCATCGGCGCGCCGGCCGGCACCTCGGGCACGTCGGGCATCACCAGCTTGTGCCTGCGCACGGTCGCGATCGGCAGGTGCACCCCGCCCAGCTCGGCGACGCCGCCCGACAGCGGGCCGCACGCGATCACCGCTCGCTCGGTCGCGATCGGGCCGGCCGAGGTGCGCACGCCCGACAGGCGCCCGCCGGAGAGCTCGAAGCCCTGCGCCCGGCAGCCGGTGACGATGGTTGCCCCGGACGCCGCGGCGAGGCCCATGGTCACCGAGCGCGTGTCGATGAATCCATCGCCGGCCCGGTACCGGGCCTGCACCACCTCGGGCGCGACGTACGGGAACCGCCGCCGCACCTCGTCGCCGGGGAGCAGCTCGATGTCGGTCACCCCCCACCCATGCTGGCGCTCGACCAGCTCGCGCTGCGCGGCGGCGCGCTCGGCCGACAGGGTCAGCCAGAGGTACCCCTGCGCCCGGATGCCGGCGTCGTAGCGGGTCTGTTCCGTGACCTCGGCGAAGTTCTGAAAGAGCGCCACCGACTCCTCGACCAGTCGCAGCTCCTCCTCCGTCGAGAACTGGAGCCGGAAGGCGCCGGTCGAGACGGGAGTGGTGAGGGTGCAGAGTGCGGGTCGCGCCTCGATCAGGACCGGGCGGATCCCGGCGCGGGCGGCGTAGAACGCGGTCGCGGCGCCGACGATTCCCCCACCGATCACCACCAGTTCCGCCGTGCGGGGCGGGGTGTTCACGCGCGGATCCTACCGGGACCGCCCCGGCGCAATCGGCCCGGTCGATTAGGATCGCCCCGATGCCCGCACTCCTCCTGGCCGCTTCGGTGACGCCGCTTCGCGACGGTGGCCACCGGCTGGACGAGGGCGCGATCGAGCCGGTGGCCCGGTTCTTGGTCGATCACGGCGCCGACGGCATCTTCGCGCTCGGGACAACGGGCGAGGGCGTCCTCCTGAGCGTCGCCGAGCGGTGCACCGCCGCGGAGCGGTTCCGGGAGGCGCGCGCGGGCATGCTGGTGGTGCACTGCGGCGCGCAGAGCACCGCCGACACGGTCGCGCTCGCCGCGCACGCGGCGACGATCGGCGCGGACGGTGTCGCCGTCATCCCGCCGCCCTACTACCCGCTGGACGAGGACGCCATGGTCGAGCACTTCGTCGCCGCGGCGTCGGCGTGCGCTCCGACTCCCTTCTATCTGTACGCGTTCGCCGCCCGCAGCGGCTATCCCCTGCCGGTGACGGTGGCCGGGCGCGTCTCCGAGCGCGTCGAGAACCTCGCCGGGCTGAAGGTGTCGGACGCCCCCTTCGACCGGGTCCGGCCCTTTCTCGCCCTCGGCCTGCCGGTGTACGTCGGCGCCGAGCGGCTGATCCCCGAGGCGCTCGCCGCCGGCGCCGCCGGCGCGGTGTCGGGACTCGCATCGGCCTACCCGGAGGCCGTCTCCGAGGTCGTGCGCCGGCCCGACCCCGCCGGCGGGGAGCGGCTGGACGGGCTGCGCCGCGGGATCGAGCGGTATCCCTTCCAGGCCGCTCTCAAGCAGGCGCTGCGCGCGCGGGGCGTGCCGTTGCATCCGGATGTGCGGGCGCCGCTCGCAGGGCTACGGCCGGACCAGGTCAGCGGTGTCGACGCACTCGTGGCCGACGCGAAAATCGTTGCATAACGCCGTTTCGTAAATTCTTCTTGACGCACCGGGTGGCCGCATGTACACTCCCGCGTCAGTAGGTATCGGCTCTGCGACCTGGAGGAGGCAATGGTGACGAATTTTACGAATCTCGGCTCCGCCTCCACGGCGTCCCGCAAGCCCGCTGCCCACGCGGTGTGCCGGCTCGCCGGCACTTTGATGGCCTGAGTCTCAGCCGCTCACCGCGTCCCACCTGACCTCGCTACACGTGCGCGTCTGGCACGTGTCTGGCGTGGAGTATCACGCAATCGATATGTACCCAACCCGGACGGGAGGCCGCTGCATGCATACGCATTCCGTTATGTCACACCGCGAGCGCGACGAAGGAGGTGAACACATCATGATCGGGATCCACCCCGAGGTCAGAATCGAGCTGGCCCGGCGCCACCGCGACCGTCAGTTCGGGGCCGCCGAGAAGCGGCGCCTGGTCTCCGGCGGCGATGTTCCGCCCCACCCCCGCCCTGCCGGAGTCGCCGGCCAGGCCGTTCCCAGCCTCCGTCCGCAGCAGTCGCGCCAATGACCCGCGGACGCCCTCCCCCCGCTCCGTGGCGGGCGGCACCCGTCGGTGCCCTCCGCCGCGGGGCGGCTACACTCGCCGGGATGGCGGATTCTCAGCCGCGCACCCCCGCCCCCACGCCGGCCCGGCACCCCTTCCGGGTCGAAGGGCACGATCCGAAGCCTGACCCGAAGCCGGCCCCGCGCATGCCGGGCGGTCGCCGGTTCTGGATCTTCCTGCTGGTGCTGCTCGTGGCCAACTACGTCATCGGGCGCGAGGTGTCGTCGACGCCCTCCCGCGAGCAGGTGCCGTACAGCTACTTCCTGCGGGCCGTGCAGAGCGGCAATGTCTCGGAGGTCACCGCCACCGGCGACACCATCCAGGGCACCTTCAAGCATGCCGCCAAGGCGCCGAACACGAGTGGCAAGCCGTCCACGCGCTTCCAGACCGAGCGGCCCTCGTTCGCCTCCGATTCGCTCGGGAAGCTGCTCGAGGAGAAGCACATCGTCATCAATGCCAACCCGATCGAGACGGCGGCGCCGTTGTGGCAGCAGGTGCTGCTCGACTTCGGGCCGACGCTGCTCATCGTGGGCGTCTTCGTGCTGATCTTCCGCGGCGCGCGGCGGATGAGCGCCGGTGGCGCCCTGGGCGGCTTCGGACGGTCGCGGGCCAAGCGCTACGAGCCCGAGTCGACGGCAAAGCGGGTCACGTTCGAGGACGTCGCGGGTATCGACGAGGCCGAGGAGGAGCTGGTCGAGGTCGTCGACTTCCTGCGCAATCCCGAGCGCTACACGCGGCTCGGCGCGACCGTGCCCAAGGGCGTGCTTCTGTCCGGCCTGCCCGGCACCGGCAAGACACTGCTGGCCCGGGCGGTCGCCGGAGAGGCGGGCGTGCCGTTCTTCTCGATCTCGGCGTCGGAGTTCATCGAGGCCATCGTCGGCGTCGGTGCGAGCCGCGTCCGCGACCTGTTCGTCCAGGCCAAGCTCGCCGCTCCGGCCATCGTGTTCATCGACGAGCTCGATGCGATCGGGCGCGCCCGCGGGGGCTCGACGACCATCGGCGGCCACGACGAGCGCGAGCAGACCCTGAACCAGATCCTGACCGAGATGGACGGCTTCTCGGGCACCGAGGGCGTGATCGTGATCGCCTCGACCAACCGGCCCGAGGTGCTCGACTCGGCCCTGCTGCGGCCCGGCCGGTTCGATCGCCGCGTGACGGTCAACCCGCCCGACCAGACCGGCCGCCGCCAGATCCTCGAGGTGCACACCCGGGGCATGCCGCTCGGCCCCGACGTCGACCTCGACTCGATCGCCTCGTCCACGCCCGGCATGGTCGGAGCCGACCTGCGTAACCTCGTCAACGAGTCCGCCCTCACGGCCGCCCGCCGCAACCACGATCACGTGATGCTGGCCGACTTCACCGACTCGCTGGAGCGGATCGTGCTCGGTGCCGAGCGCAGGATCGTCCTCTCGGCAGAGGAGCGCGAGCGCACCGCCTATCACGAGTCCGGCCACGCCCTGCTCGGCATGCTGCGGCCCGGCGCCGACCCCGTGCGGAAGATCTCGATCATCCCCCGCGGGATGGCGCTGGGCGTGACCTTCCAGAGCCCGGCGACGGATCGCTACGGCTACACGGTCGACTACCTGCTGGGCCGGCTGGTCGGTGCGCTGGGCGGCCGCGCGGCCGAGCAGCTGATCTACGGCGAGATCACCACGGGAGCGGAGTCCGACCTCGAGCAGGCGACCCGGATCGCCCGGCAGATGGCCGGGAGGTGGGGGATGTCCGAGCGGATCGGCCCCGTGTCGGTATTGCCCGGGCCGAACGACCAGCCCACGCTCTTCCCCGGCGCCGGCGACGCCTCCGAGCGCACCCGCGAGATGGTGGACGACGAGGTGCGGCGGATCCTCGAGGAGTGCGAGCGCACCGCGATGTCCGAGCTCGAGGCCCACCGCGAGCAGCTCGAGGCGCTGACCCGCGCCCTGCTCGAGCACGAGACGCTGGACGAGGCCGACGCCTACCGCATCGCCGGCATCGAGCGCGAGCCGGCGCCCGCCCCCAAGGTGGCCCGGACGCCGGCACCGGCGCGCTAGATGGTTGGTTCCACGTCGCCGTGATGTCCTGGGCGGCGAGAACCGAGCCTCGCAAGGACGCAGGGAGCGTTCATACCGGGTAAGCGTATGGGCGCGACCGAGGACGCCGCGAGGCGACGGTTCGCAGCCGCAGCCCCGCCACCAACCGCCAACCCACCACCCACGAACGTCCAGGCGCGCGGAGGCGTGGAGTCAACCATCTTCCCAGGGCGTCCTCGCGGCCCACTGGTGCGTGCCGCCCTGATGGACGGCGGCGTAGATCTCGTCCCGGACCCGGTTGGCCTCGTCCGCGGTCAGCGTCCGGGTCGGGTGACGGAGCACCAACCGCACGAGCACGTTCTTCTGGCCCGGACGGAGGCCGATGCGGGCGATCGCGGCCGCCGGCAGCGCGCTCGCCGGCGTCTCGCTGACCACCGCCACCTCCTCAACAGCATCGATCGTCTGCGGGCCAACGCTCTCGCGGATACGGTCGCCCAGTTCCTCGCCGGTCATCCCGGCGGCGACGGCGATCGAGATGTCCCGGATCGCCGGTGGCATCGAGCTCACCTCGCGGTAGGCGTCCAGGGTGAGCATCTGCCCGGCGACGCGGCGATCGGCGGAGCGCAGGAGCCGGATATCGGTGATGCCCTTTCGCAACATCACCGCCCGGTCGAGGCCGATGCCGAGTGCCAGCCCCGACCAGCCCGCCGGGTCGAGCCCCGCGGCGCGAAGGACGTGCTCGCCGGCGAGGCCGCACTCGAGCAGCTCGACCCAGGCTCCACCGGTCAGCACCTCCACCTCGCGCCCGTCGCGGGTGTAGGGATGCGATGCCGCGAGCGCCCGTTGGGTCGCCCCCGGAAGCACGGCCGAGACGACCAGCTCGACCATCTCATCGAGATCGGCGGCGGTCAGGGGTGCGTCGCGCCGCACCCGCCACACGTCGAGCTGGTGCGGCTCGCCGACGTGCAGGCGGTCGACCACGTCGCGGCGGTAGACCAGCCCGGGACAGGCGACCGCGAGGTCGAGGCCGGCGTCCGCCCCGGCAGCGTGCCGCAGCGCCCGCGGGATCATCGCCGAGGTGTGCGTGCGCAGCAGCCGGCCGTCGCCGAGGTACCGGGTGTACCGCGACTCGCGCGCCGGTGCGTCCGCCGGATAGCCGAGCAGCTCGTAGTTCTCCGCGACCGTCACGATCGGGCTCGACCGGCAGGTGTGGACGGGGCAGCGCCACGCCGATTCGAGCGCGGCCGTGATGCCGTCAACGACGAGCTGCATCGCGTGCGGCCCCGCGGCCGGGTCGGACAGGTCGCGCAGCTCGAGTGCGCGGGTGAGCTGGTCAGTGGTGATGGTCGAGGGCATCGCTGATTCCTCCGAACGGACGGGCGTGGGCATGGGCGGAGAAGCCCCGGCCGTCGCACGGGCTGGAAGGAGAGGCGATGCCGAACTACGCGAGCCGAGCGAACGCCATGACCCCAGCCTGCGGCCGGGGCGGGATAAAGCGCATGGCGTGCGTGGTCGTCATGCCCTCATGGTAGATCAGCCGCGGGCCGTCGTTCCGTTACGGTGGTCGGGATGGAGCCCGCACGCTCGGTGAACGAGCTTCCGGGCCCAGCGTTCTACGCGATGTACGTGGCGTACGTCGGGCTGGCGGACAATCTCCGACGCCGAGGGCTTGCCTATCGCATCACTGAGTCGAGTATTCCTCGACCAGATCGGCTGGTTTCCCACGAGCTACGGACGCCGCTGACCGTCATGGTGGGCGTTCGGCGCGCGAGCAGAGAATCGACCGCCTTGGGCGACTCGCCTAACTGTGCCAGACTGAGTCAGGTGTACCTATTCTTCGTTTCAGCTGCCGCGGCGTTCCTCGCAGCCGGAGCGCTCGCCCTTACCGCCGCGAGCACTTGGCCGCTTCTGCTGTTGCGCGTCATCCTGATCGCCGTCGGGATTGCGCTGCTCATCGTGGGGCTGCGGCGGCGCCGACGAACGATGCCCTAGACCGTCCACGCGCGAACGCCCTTTGACGGGGGTGTGCATATTCGCCGGTCAACGAGGTAGGCTCGCCCACCATGGCCTCCGACACGCCCACAAGCGCCGATTCGGGGTGGCCCGACTTCCTGTTGCTCTGCGGAGCGTCTCTGGGCCTTGTCGCAGTCGGCGTCACGATCTTTGCCGTTTCGCTGCCGGATGGGCTGAAGTTCGTCCTGGCGGCTACCGTCGGGATGCTGACGGTTATCTGCCTCGGCCTGATTCGAGTCGTCCGACGGTAACCCAGAGCACTCGACCGTAACCTTCGCGCCGATGCACGCGCCGCCGTCCTTTGACGGTGATCAAGGGCCAGGGATGCAGGCTCCCGGCGCCTGCCGCCGGGAGTCGTAGCGCCAGAACGTCGGCAGCGCGATCGCGGCGACCACCACCCCCGCGACGCACAGGACGCCGCCCGAGATGATCGAGAACCGCACGCCGGTGAGCGAGGCGACCCCGCCCGACTCGACGTTGCCGAGCAGCGGCCCGGTCGAGTAGCTTATCTGCTCGATCCCGGCCAGCCGCCCGCGCAGGTGGTCGGGGATCGTCTGGTTCCAGATCGTGCCGCGGAACATGCCCGACACCATGTCGGCCGCGCCGGCCACCACCAGTCCGAGCAGCGCCACGGCCAGGCCCTGCGCCAGGCCGAAGCCGATGATGCCGACGCCCCACACGGCCGCCGCCACGCACACCGCGGCGCCGTGGCGGTGGACGTGCGCCGCCCAGCCGCTGCTCAGCGTTGCGATCAGGGAGCCCACCGCCGGGGCGGCATACAGCAGGCCGAGCACGCCCGCGCCGCCCAGGTGGGTCGCCGCAGCCGGGAAGAGCGCCATGGGCATGCCGAAGAACATCGCCACGATGTCGACGACGTAGGTGCCCATCAACTCGGGCCGGGAGCGCGCGTAGCGCAGGCCCTCCCGGATCCGCGCCATGCTGGGCGGCTCGGCCTCCGCCGGCGGCGGCACGGCGCGCATCATCCGCAGGGCGACCAGCGAGACCGTGAAGGTCGCGGTGTCGACGGCGTAGGTGGCGGGCAGGCCAACCGTCGCCAGAAGGATGCCGCCGAGCGCGGGCCCGGCGATCATCCCGATCGTCACCCGAAACGACGCGAGCGCCCCCGCCGCCACGATCTCGTCCCGCTCGACCAGGCGCGGCGTGAGCGCATCGAGTGACGGTCGCTGTAGCCCGTCCAGCGTCGCCAGGAGCGCCGACATCACGAACAGGACCCACACCTTCGGGTGGGCCAGAAGCGCGTTGGCCACGAGCACGGTCGACGCTGCGGCGAAGGAGAGCTCGGTGATCTGCATCATGCGGCGGCGGTCGATGGCGTCGGCCAGCGCTCCCCCGACGAATGCGGCGATCAGAAGCGGCGCCAGCTCTGCGAGCCCCAGCAGCCCCACCACCAGCGAGGAGCCGGTCAGCCGGTAGGCCTGAAAGGGAAGGGCGACATACGTGATCATCGAGCCGAAGAACGACACGCCCTGGCCGATCCAGAGCAGGCGGAAGTCGCGCCGCCGCCGCAGCGGTCCGATGTCGATTGTGGCCAGGCGCAGCAGGCGCCGCACCCCGCCCGGGGGGACAGGCGGCCCGGGTCCAGGCGCTCGGCCTCGGCCTCGAGGCTGTCGCGGTCCGGCTCGGTCATCCGGCCGGTCGGCCGAGCAGTTCGCAGAAGCGGGCCACGCCCACGTTCCCGCCCGAGACGATCACGCCCACGCGGGCACCCGGCGCGGAGACGCGGCCCGCGAGCAGCGCCGCCAGTGCCGACACGCCGCTCGGCTCGGTCACGAGCTTCATGCGATCGAACACGAACCCCATCGCCGCGAGGATGTCGGCGTCCGAGACGAGCTCGACCGCGTCCACCATGCGGCGGTTGACCTCGAATGTGAGCCGGCCGGGGATGTCGGCCTGCTGGCCGTCGGCGATCGTCCGCGGCGTCTCGATCCGCACCCGCTCGCCCGCGGCCAGCGACCGGCGGGTGTCGTCGCCCGCCTCGGGCTCGACGCCCACGACGCGGATGTCCGGGTGGAGCGCCTTGGCGGCCGTCGCGCAGCCGGCGATCAGCCCGCCGCCGCCGACCGGCACGAGCAGCAGGTCGAGGCCGGGCGCCTGGTCGAGCAGCTCGAGCGCGGCCGTACCCTGGCCGGCCATGACGGCCGGGTGCTCGTAGGGCGGCACGAGCGTCAGGCCGCGGTCGGCCGCGAGCGCGGCCCCGAGCGCCTCACGATCCTCGCGGTAGCGGTCATACGTGACCACCTCGGCGCCGTAGCCGCGGGTGGCGTCGAGCTTGGCGGCGGGCGTGTCGGCCGGCATCAGGATGACGGCCGCCGAGTCGAGCATCCCGGCGGCGATCGCGACCGCCTGGGCGTGGTTCCCGGACGAGTATGCCGCCACGCCGCGCCGCCGGGCCTCGGCCGGGAGTCCCGAGATCATGTTGTACGCGCCCCGGAACTTGAACGCTCCGCCGCGTTGGAGGCACTCGGCCTTCAAAAACACGCTCGCGCCGGTGCGGGCGTCGAGCGTCCGCGACGTCAGCACCGGGGTGCGGTGGGCGATGCCGTCCAGGCGGACGGCGGCGGCGCGGACGTCGTCGACCGAGATCACGCGTAGTGCAGCCCCTCGGGGGCGTCCTCATCGACGACCTGGTCGCATGTCGGGCAGTACCACCGCACCTCTAGCGGCGTGCCGCAGGCGGAATGGCGCGCCCGCTCCTCGCCGCCGCCGTGGCGCGCGCCCCACTCGCTCAGGAGGCGCACGGCGCCGGCCAGCGCCCGCCCCTCGGCGGTCAGCTCGTAGGTCGAGCGCGGCGGCCGGTGCGAGTAGGGCCGCGCCACAACGAGCGCGTCGCGTTCCAGGCTCCGCAGCCGGTCGGTGAGGATGTTGGGGGCGATCCCCGGCACCGCCTCGACCAGCTCGCCGAACCGGCGCGGGCCCTCGAGCAGCGCCTCGACCACCGGCAGCGACCAGCGGTCGCCCACCCGGGCCATCGCCTCGGCGAGTGGGGAGGGTTGGGGGCGCTCGTCCACCCGCTCATCGTATCGAGGTTGCGAACCGTGGCTGCGAGGAGTAACTTGCAGATTGCTACTGACTATCAACCGGGGATGGGGATCAGAGGCCATGAGTGTTTTGGAAGAGCTTCAGCAGGCGACCGCCGAGGCGGTCGCACAGGCCGGGCCCGCGGTGGTCGGGCTGCGGTTCGGGTGGCGGCCGGCGTCCGGCGTGGTCATTGCGACCGACCGCGTGCTCACCTGCGCCCACTCGGTGCGCGGCGACGCCGTGACCGCGGTGTTCGGCGACGGCCGCCGCGTCCAGGGCCGGCCGGCGGCGGTCGATGCCGCGGGTGACCTGGCGGTTGTCGAGGTCGAGACGGGCACTGCGCCCGCGATCTCGTGGGAGCGGCCCGATCCCCAGCTCGGCACCGCGGTGTTCGCGCTGGCCCGGCTCGGCGACGGCGGTCTGCGCGCGACCTCGGGCGCGGTCTCGGCGCTCGACCGTTCGTTCCGCGGCCCGCGAGGGCGCCGCATCGCGGGCTCGGTCGAGCACACCGCGGCGGTCGCCCGCGGCTCAGCCGGCGGGCCGCTGGTCGACGCGCGCGGCGGGCTGCTGGGCCTGAACACCATCCGCCTGGACGGCGGCCTGGTGCTGGCGCTCGCCGCCGACTCCGACCTGCGCGCGCGCGCCGAGGCGCTGGCGCGGGGCGAGGCGCCCGCCCGCCGCAGCCTGGGAGTGGGCGTCGTTTCGAGCCGGGCCGCCCGCAGGATGCGCCGCGCGGTCGGTCTGGGAGAGCGCGACGGGCTGCTGGTGCGCGAGGTGCGGCCGTCCGGCCCGGCGGCGGGCGCCGGTGTCGAGCCGGGCGACCTGATCGTCGCCGCAGCCGGCCGGCCGGTGGCGTCGATCGACGACCTCTATGCGGCGCTCGACGCCGTCGCCGATGGTGCCGGCCTGCCCCTGGGCCTCGTCCGCGGCGAGAGCGAGCGCGAGGTCGTCGTCACGCCGGTCGAGGCGTGACCGTGGACGTGCTCGAGCCCCAGCCCCGAGGCGCGCCGCCCGATGACGACGAGGCGCTCGACGCCTACTCGCGCATCGTGTCGACGGTGGCCGAGCGGCTGCTGCCCTCGGTCGCCAACCTGCGCGTGCGCCGCCGCGGCCGCCGCCGCGAGGCGGTCGGCGGCGGCAGCGCCGTCGTCCTGAGCGCGGACGGCTTCATGCTCACGTGCGCCCATGTCGTCGGCGCGGGCGACGTCCGCGGCCGGGCGGCCTTCACCGACGGCAGTGAGCCCGCGTTCGAGGTGGTCGGGCGCGACCCGCTCACCGACCTGGCGCTGATCCGGGCCGACGCGCCCGCACTCGCTCCCGCCGAGCTCGGCGATGCCGGCAGGCTGCGCGTCGGGCAGCTGGTGGTCGCGATCGGCAACCCCCACGGCCTGGGCGGGACGGTCACCGCCGGCGTGGTCTCCGCCCTCGGGCGCTCGCTGCCCGCGCGGAGCGGCCGGGCGCTGCGGTCGATCCCCGACGTGATCCAGACCGATGCTGCGCTCAACCCGGGCAACTCCGGCGGAGCGCTGGCCGACAGCCGCGGCCGCGTGATCGGGATCAACACCGCTCTGGCCGGTGTCGGCCTGGGTCTGGCTGTGCCGATCAACGCGTCCACGCGCCGGATCGTCGGTGAGCTCATGACCACCGGTCGCGTGCGGCGGGCGTTCGTCGGCATCGCCGGCGGCGATCGCCCGCTGCCTCCGGCGGCGCGCGCGGAGCTCGGCCGGGACTCGGCGGTGGAGGTCATCAACGTCGAGCCGGAGGGCCCGGCCGCCGCGGCCGGAGTCCGGCCCGAGGACCTGATCGTCTCGGTCGGCGGCGAGGCGGTGGCGGGGATGGACGACCTGCTGCGGCTGGTGCCGGCCGACTCGGTCGGAGTGCCCGTTCAGGTCGGCGTGATCCGCGCGGGCCGCCGCGTCGAGCTCGAGCTGGTGCCCTCCGAACTGGCCGGGTAGCCCGGTCAGCCGGTAGCATCGGCGACCGCATGGACACAATCCGACTCGAGCCGGTGGACAGCGTCCGGATCACGATCCTGATGGACAACGTGACCGATCCGCTGCTCTTTCCGGCGGAGCACGTCGAGCGCACGACCTGGCTCCACCAGCTGGCGCCGGGGGTGGCACGCGTGAAGTCGGCCGTCACGAAGGACGGCCTGCCCGACGCGCTGATCGCCCAGCCCGGCTTCTCGGCGCTCGTTCGCGTCACGACCGCGGGCCGCGAGCGGACGATCCTCTTCGACGCGGGCGTCACCCCGAGCGGCGTCGTCGAGAACATGCGCCGGCTCGGGCTCTCGCTGAGAGACGTCGAGACGATCGTGCTCAGCCACGGCCATTGGGACCACGTCGCCGGGATGGAGGGGATTGCAGGCGAGCTCGGGCGAGCGGGCCTGCCCGTGCTGATCCATCCGGCCTTCTGGCGGCGGCGCCGGATCGCGTTTCCCGGGCTCGAGCCGGGCGAGCTGCCCAGCACGAGCCGCTCGGCGCTCGAGGGCGCCGGCTTCGAGATCGTGGAGGACCGGAAGCCGTCGTTCCTGCTCGACGGGTCGGTGCTCGTGACGGGCGAGGTCGATCGCACGTCGCAATTCGAGACGGGGTTCGACGGACACGAGGCCCACGTGCACGGGAGCTGGGAGCCCGACCCCCTGATCCTCGACGACCAGGCGCTCGTGATGCGGCTGGCCGGTCGCGGCCTGGTCGTCCTCACCGGCTGCGGTCATTCCGGCATCGTCAACGTGGTGACGTATGCCCGCCGGCTCACGGGCGAGTCGCGAGTCGCCGCGGTGATCGGCGGATTCCACCTCAGCGGCCCGATGTTCGAGCCGATCATCGAGCCCACGGTCGCCGCCTTCGACGACCTGGCGCCCGAGCTCCTGATGCCCGCCCACTGCACCGGGTGGAAGGCCGTGCATCGCCTGGCCGCCCGTTTCCCCGCCGCATTCGTCCAGAGTGCCGTCGGGACGACCATCGTGCTCTGAGAAGGCGGGGGCGGTTGCGACTTGACAGGTGAAGTATGTGACTGCTAACTTCCCACGCATGGCAGTTGCCGGAGAGCATCGTGAGGACGGCCGGTCGGCGCGGATGCCGGCGGCGGAGCGGCGCGAGCAGATCCTCGAGGCGGCCCGCATCGAGTTTGCCCGCGGCGGCCTGAACGGCACCGCGACCGAGGACATCGCCCGCCGGGCCGGGATCACCCAGCCCTACGTGTTCCGGCTGTTCGGCACCAAGAAGGCGCTCTACCTCGAGACGGTCGAGCGCTGCTTTGACCGCGTCCAGCGCGAGTTCGACGCGGCGGTCAAGGCGGCCGCGCCCGGCGAGGAGCTGACGGCGATGGGCGCGGCCTACGGCCCGCTTCTGCGCGATCGCACCCTGTTGCTCGGCCAGATGCACAGCTATGCCGACTGCTCTGACCCCGACGTGCAGGCGGTCGTCCGCCGCCGCTACGGCCTGCTCTGGGACTGGATCGAGCAGGTGTCGGGCGCCGGGCCGGTGGAGGTGCGCGAGTTCTTCTCGAAGGGCATGCTCCTGAACGTGATCGCGGCCATCGACCTGCGCGGGCTCAGCGACCCCTGGGTCGCGGACTGCCTCGGCGAGATGGACCCGAACGGCTGAGTTTTTTTGTCCCGCCAACTTCGTAAGCACTAACTACTAAGGAAGGAGCACGATGACATACAACGGTCACAGAACGATGTGGACGTTCGCGATCACGAGCATCGCGCTGTTCATGACGACTCTCGACAACCTGGTCGTGACGATGGCGCTTCCGACCATCCAGCGCGACCTGCACGCGTCCATCTCGGGCCTCGAGTGGACGGTGAACGCGTACACGCTCACCTTCGCCGTGCTGCTCCTGATGGGTGCGGCTCTGGGCGACCGGTTCGGGCGCAAGCGCATGTTCCTGATCGGGATCGTCATCTTCACCGCCGGATCGGCCGCCGCCGCGCTGGCGCCGACGATCGGCTGGCTGATCGCCGCCCGCGCCGTGCAGGGCGTCGGTGGCGCGATCGTCACCCCGCTCACGCTCACGCTCCTGACGCAGGCCGTCCCGCCCGAGCGGCGCGGGCTCGCGCTGGGCGCATGGGGCGGTATCAGCGGCCTGGGCGTCGCTCTGGGCCCGCTCGTCGGCGGCGCCGTCGTGCAGGGCATCTCGTGGCAGTGGATCTTCTGGCTGAACGTCCCGCTGGGCCTGCTGGTGCTGCCCATGGGCTTCGCCCGGCTGCGCGAGAGCCGCGGGCCGTCGCTGCGGCTCGATCTGCCCGGCGTTGCGATCGTCACCGCCGGCGCGTTCGGAATCGTGTGGGGGCTGGTGCGCGCGAACCAGCAGGGCTGGACAAGCCCCGAGATCGTGGCCTCGCTCACCGCGGGCGTGCTCCTGCTGGTCGCGTTCGTGGCCTGGGAGCTGCGCACCTCCGCCCCGATGCTGCCGATGCGGTTCTTCGAGAACCGTACGTTCGCCACGGCAAACGGTGCGTCGCTCCTGATGTTCTTCGGCATGTTCGGCTCGATCTTCCTGCTCAGCCAGTATCTGCAGACCGTGCAGGGCTACTCGCCGCTTCAGGCCGGCGTCCGCACGCTGCCGTGGACGGGCATGCCGATGATCGTCGCCCCGATCGCGGGGGCGCTGACGGATCGCATCGGCGGCAAGCCCTTCCTGGTGGCGGGGCTCGCCCTGCAGGCGATCGCGCTCGCATGGATGGCGGCGGTGCTCTCGCCGACCGTTCCCTACATCGATCTGGTGGCGCCGTTCGCCATGGCCGGGATCGGGATGGGGCTCTTCTTCGCCCCGGTCGCGACCGTGATCATGGGCTCGGTGCGGCTTATCGAAGCCGGTCAGGCATCGGGTGCCAACAACGCCATCCGCGAGCTTGGCGGAGTGCTCGGAGTGGCCGTGCTGGCGTCGATCTTCGCGCACCAGGGTGGCTACGGCTCGGCCGCACTGTTCACCGACGGCATCCTGCCGGCGCTCCGGGTCGGCTCGGCCGTCGTCGCCGTCGGCTTCCTGGTGGCGCTGGCAATGCCCGGCCACCGCAGCGCCGCGGCCGAGCGGGCCGAAGAGCACGAGCTCGAGGCGGTCGCGGCCTGATCGAAACGGCAGGTGGGGCCGGCGTCCGGTGCGGACGCCGGCCCCGTTTGCGTGGTTCAGGTCACCGGCTGGACGTGCGTGGTCAACCCGCCGCCGGCGCCGGCGTGCACCGCGAACGCGGCCGGCTCGTCCACCACGGCGATGTCCATGCTCCCGGTGAGGTCGAGCTGAATCGCCAGGTCGGTGCTCGGGCAGGTGAAGGCGACGCAGCGGCCGATGCGACCGACCATGGCGCGGTGCACGTGGCCGGCCACCACGCGGCGGACGTTCGGCGCCTGGTCGAGCAGATCGGCGAGCGCGGCTCGGCCGGCCTCTTCGAGGCCGATCTCGTCCATGACCCGGATGCCGGTCAGAAACGGCGGGTGGTGCATCGCGACCACGGTCGGGGTGTCGCGGTCGGCGGCGAGCGCCGCCTCGAGGAATCCCAGCCGCCGGTCGCACAGGCCGCCGCCGTCACGGCCGGGCTCGGTCGTGTCGCACACCACCAGGCGCAGGGGGCCGCTGCGGGCCGTGTACTGCACGAAGTCCGTGTCGGCGGCGGGCGCCGCGGGCCCGAACGCGGCCCGGAGCGCGTCGCGGTCGTCGTGATTGCCCGGCAGCACGTGCAGGGGCATCCGCAGCGGCGCGAGCAGCTGGGCCACGCGCTCGTACTCCGCGGGAGCGCCGTGGTGAGTGAGGTCTCCGGTTACCAGCACCGAGGCGGGGGCGGGGTCGAGCGCGGCCACGGCCGCCACGACGGCCCCCAGCCGTTCGGCGGTGGAGCGGTCGCCGGCTCCCACCTGGATGTGGAGGTCGGTGATCTGGGCGAGAAGGATGCGCTCGTCGCTGCTCATGGCTCGGGCCCAGAGGCGGGCGCGCTCAGCCTACGCCCAAGTTTGCGCCAGTGCGCCGGGAAGCTCGGCCAGGGTGTCGACGCGCAGCGTGGCGCGTGAGGCGTCGGGCGACGCGGCCTGCAGGTGGCCCCACGGCCCGCGACGCACGTGGACGGCCGCCATGCCGGAGCGCAGCGCCGGCACGATGTCGTTGTCGACCCGGTCGCCGACGTAGGCGATGGCCGCCGGGTCGAGGCCGGCGAGCTCCGCGATCGCGCGGAAGAATGCCGGCGCAGGCTTCTCCGCGCCCAGTGTTGCCGACGACGCGACCACCGCGTCGCCGCAGTGTGCGCGCAGAAACGCCTCGGTGGCGGCGGCGGTGTTTCCGGCCACGCCGACCATGTACCCGCATTCGCGCAGCGCATCCAGGCAGGGCAGCGCGTCGGGGTAGAGATCCTCCGCGCGGAACTCGTCCGGCACCCCGGCCGCGGCCCGGGCGCGGCGCTCGGCGGCGAGATCGAACCCGGGCCGCACGAGCTCGAACGCACGCAGGTGATGCTCGCCGCGGGCGATGGTCGCACCGAGCAGGCCGAGCATCGTCGCCGCCGAGACGCCGAGCCAGTCCGCCCACGCGATCCACGCCCGCGACTCGTCGACAAGCGTCTCGCCAACGTCGAAGAAGACGGCCTTCACCCGCGTGCGTCTACCCCTCGGCGGCCGCCTCCAGCGCTCGCCGGGTGAGCACGCGCGCCAGGTGCTTGCGGTACTCCGACGATGCGGACGTGTCCGCCGGCGGGTTCAGGCCCTCGGCAGCGTGCCCGGCGGCCTCGGCCGCATTGGCGCCGGTGAACGCGCGTTCGGCCGCCCCGGCCCGCACGGGCTTTTGGCCCACGCCGGTGAGGGCGATCCGGGCGGTGGCGCCGTCGATGACGGCCGCTGCGCCGACGATCGCCCAGTCCTGCGCCCGCCGGTTGAACTTGACGTACGCGCCATGCGCAGCTTTGGGCACGCGCACGCCTGTCAGGATCTCGTCCGGGTGCAGTGACGTCGTCAGGTACTCGACGAACAGGTCGCCGGCCGCGATGGTGCGCGCTCCGTCGGGCCCCTCGACGGACACCTCGCCATCGAGGGCCAGCAGCACCGTCGGCAGGTCTCCGTGCGGATCCGCCTGTGCGATCGAGCCGCCGATCGTGCCGCGGTTTCGCACCTGCATGTCGCCGACGCCCGCCGCGGCCTCGGCCAGGATCGGGCAGGCCGAGCGGATCAGGTCGGATGCGGCCACGTCCACGTGGCGCGTGAGCGCCCCGACCACGATGTGCGATCCGGCGTCGGTGATGCCGCGCAGGCTCGAGATGCCGCCGATGTCGATCAGCGTGCCGGGGTTCGCGAACCGCAGCTTCATCATCGGCAGCAGCGAGTGGCCGCCGGCGAGCACGCGGGCCCCCTCGCCACGTGTCTTCAGCAGCCCGACGGCGTCGGCGACCGTCTCGGGCCGCTCGTAGTCGAATGCCTGCGGGATCATGCTGCACCCCCCTTCTGCATCGCATTCCAGACCGTCTCGGGTGTCATCGGCATGTCGAGGTCGCGGACGCCGATGGCGTTGCACACGGCGCTCACGACGGCCGGCGACGCGGCGATGGTGCCCGCCTCGCCGATGCCCTTCACCCCCAGCGGGTTCGTGGGCGACGGCGTGACCGTGCGCTCGGTGACGATGTGCGGCACCTCGACCGCCGACGGGATCACGTAGTTGACCATCGAGCCCGTCAGCAGCTGACCCTCGGCGTCGTAGACGGCGCCCTCGTAGAGCGCCTGGCCGATGCCGTGAGCGACGCCGCCGTGCACCTGGCCGGCGACGATCGTCGGGTTGATGACGTTGCCGCAGTCGTCGACGGCGATGTAGCCGGTGATCTCAACCTTGCCCGTCTCCTCGTCGACCTCGACCTCGCAGCCGTGGGCGCCGAACGGGAATGTGCAGTTGGGCGGGTCGAAGAACACCGTCTCGTCGAGCCCGGGGGTGACCCCCTCGGGCATGTCGAACGCCTGCCACGCGCGGAAGGCGACCTCCTGAATCGTCACCCGCTGGTCGGGGCTGCCCTTGACCGAGAACGCGCCGCCGGCGAAGTCGAGGTCGTCGACGGACGCTTCGAGCATCTGCGCCGCGACCTGCCTCGCCTTGTCGCGCACCTTGCCCGCCGCCAGGTGCACCGCGATACCGCCGACCGCCACGCTGCGGCTGCCGTAGGTGCCGAGCCCGTAGGGCGCGAAGGCGGTGTCGCCGTGGATCACCTCGATGTCGTCGAACGGCACGCCCAGCTCGGTCTCGATGATCTGCGACCACGAGGTCGCATGGCCCTGGCCGTGCGGCGACGTGCCGGTGATGACCGTCGCCTTTCCGGTTGGGTGCATCCGCACAGTCGAGCTCTCCCAGCCTCCGGGCGTGAGCCCGATCGCGTGTGCGACGTCCGAGGGGGCGAATCCGCAGATCTCGACCCATGTGGAGAGGCCACGGCCGAGCAGCTTGCCGCGGGCGGCCGCCTCCGTACGGCGACGCTCGAACGTCTCCTGGTCGTCGCTCAGCTCGAGCAGCCTGTCGAGCGTCTTTTCGTAGTCGCCCGAGTCGTATGCGAGCCCGATGACGCTCGTGAACGGCCACTCGGTGGGGAAGTTGCGCCTGCGCACCTCGGTGCGGCTGATCCCGACCTCCTTGGCCAGGATGTCCATCATCCGCTCGATCGCGTGCGTTGCCTCGGGGCGGCCGGCGCCGCGGAGGGCGTCGGTCGGCACGGTGTTGGTGTAGACGTTGGTCACCTTGACGTCGATCTCGGGAATGGCGTAGGCGCCGGGAGCCATCAGCATGGTCAGCTGCGAGATCAGCGGGGTCAGGAGCTGCAGGTAGGAGCCGTAGTCCTGGACGTAGTGCGCCCGCATGCCGAGCACCTTGCCGGTGCTGTCGGCCGCCAGCTCGACGTGCGCATCCTGGGCACGGCCGTGGCAGGTGGCGAGCATCGCCTCGGAGCGCTCCTCGATCCACTTCACCGGCGCCCCGACCTTGCGCGAGGCGGCGGCGGCGATGAACTCCTCGGCGTAGGTGTTCAGCTTGGCGCCGAACCCGCCGCCGACGTCGGGCGCGATCGCCCGCACCTTGGCCTCGCTCACGCCGCACACGATCGCGAGGAACGTGCGCAGAAAGTGGGGGATCTGGGTCGAGCTGTACACGACGAGGTCGTCCGAGGCCGGGTTCCAGTCGGCCACCACCCCGCGTGTCTCCATCGGGACGTGGATCAGGCGCTGGTTGTGGATGGTGTGCTTGACCACCACGTCGGCCTTGGCGAAGGCGGCATCGATGCCGTCGGTCTTGGTCGTGAGCACGAGGCCCACGTTCGAGTCGAGCTCATCGTGGATTCGGGGCGCGCCCTCGGCCAGCGCCGCATCCACGCCGAGCACGGCCGGAAGCGGCGCGTAGTCGACCTCCACCTTGTCCGCCGCATCCCGCGCGGCGTAGCGGTCGGCCGCGATGACGACGGCGATCGGCTCGCCGACGTGGCGCACCCTGCCCTTCGCCAGCGGTGGGCGGGCGGGTTGCACCATGTCGCCGGTGGGGTTGGACCCGCACGGCACACCGGCGGCGAACTCGAGGTCATCGCCGGTCAGGACGGCGGTCACGCCCGGCATGGCCCGGGCGGCCGACGTGTCGATGCCCTTGATGTCGGCGTGGGCGTACTGGCTGCGCACGACCGCCATGTGCAGCATCCCCGGGATCTTGACGTCGTCGACGTAGCGGCCGTGGCCGGTGAGGAACCTGCTGTCCTCCTTGCGCAGGACGGCGTCGCCGATGCCCTTGGAGTGTTCGGCTGTGGTGGCCATTACGCCGCCACCCCCGCGGCCGAGCGGACGGCCGCGACGATGTTCTCGTAGCCCGTGCACCGGCACAGGTTGCCCTCGAGACCGTGGCGGATCTCCGCGTCGGTGGGAGCGGGGTTGTGCTCGAGCAGCTTGATCGCCGCCATCACCATCCCCGGCGTGCAGTAGCCGCACTGCAGCCCGTGGTTCTCGTGGAACGCCTGCTGCATCGGGTGCAGCTCGCCGTCCTCGGCGATTCCCTCGATGGTCGTCACCTCGTGGCCGTCGGCCTGTACGGCGAGCACCGTGCACGACTTCACGGCCTCACCGTCCAGCCATACGGTGCATGCTCCGCAGTTGGACGTATCGCAGCCAACGTGGGTGCCGGTCAGGTTCAGGTGCTCACGCAGCAGGTGGACGAGCAGCGTTCGCGGCTCGATCTCGGCGGTGCGTGGCGCCCCGTTGACGGTCATGGTGACGGCGCTCTTCATCGAGTCTCCTGTCCGGTGTCGGGATCGCGTGGTGCACGGGAAGGTCTATCGCAGGCGGGGGGCCATGACAAGGGCCGTCACCCGCGTCTCGTAAGGGTTTCGTATGGAACTCCTCCCAATCGTTGACCGCCGGGTGGGCGCTCCCTATGTAGGGAGAGAAGGCGCGTCGCAGTTCGTGACGGGGGTCACCGGGCAGCGACACCGAAACAGGAGGGTCGTGAAGAGATGATCGTCGAGCGCATCGAATCGGTGGAAAGGAACTCGGATGCTCGGGATGCTGCAAAGCACGCCGAGACCGCGTTCCGCCGGATGGGGCCGTCCGCCGCTTCGGGGGTGCGCCTGTCGAACCGCGACCTGCGGCGTATCGAGGTAATGCTCGTGCGCCGGATCGTGACCGGCTGAGCACGGGGGAGCCGAGCGATCTGTTCGCCTACAGGTGGAATGCCTTGGGAAGGCCGCGTGCTGAGCGGGCCTTCCCAAGGTACCGCCTGATCCCCAGCAGCCGCTCGGACGCCCGCAGCAGCGAGTAGTGGGACAGCAGGCGGTGGCTGACCGTGTGCGGGGCGGTGTAGCGGCTGACCACAACCAGCGGTACCAAGTTGTTGCCGCTGCCCTCGTCGAACGTGATCAGGATTGCCGTATGGCCATGCCGGTACGGTGCGGCTGGCGACCATCATCGGGATCCACTTCCGCAGCCAGTTGTCCCCGGACGCCACCGGGCAGCTGTGCATGTCGTCGCACAGGTTGGGCGTGACGAACATGTAGGCGGGGGCGTGCCCGCTCTGGAGGGCCCGGTGCATGCGCCCCGAGCCGACCCGCCCGAGTGAGCGGACGTGCCGGCGGCAGCCTGCGCGCGCCCGCAGGTAGTACACGGCCGGGACGTGGCGGGCGGCGTAGAGCCCCGCGGTGTTGGTGTCGCACGGAATCGGCATCGACTCGGCGTAGGCCCGCCAGCGCAGCCCGTGCCGCGAGAGCTGGGAGAAGATGTTCGGCCCCGCCTGCGAGCAGCTCCGGACGCTGCAGTCGCTATGGATGCCGTGAGTCGAGCCGCTCGTCATCGCCAGGTAGTTGGGCAGGCTGGGGTGGCTGATGGCGTGATAGTTCGTCGCGAGTCCGCACCTCTTGGCGAGGGCGGTGAGGAACTTGGCCTGTGGCACGATCTGCGACAGCGAGTGGTTCTCCATCACGATCACGATCACGTGGCGGATGACCGGCCGCGCCTCGCGGGCCTGGCCGCACGCCGCCGGTGCCGAGACCGCCGGCCGCAGCGCGCCCGCCGCGGTGGCGGATGCGCCCGACCCGGCGATGACGCGTCGCAGCCAGAACGGCCGCCAGCAGTGGTGCAGCTCTCACGGGCGGTGAGGCTACTTGACGGCGGGCGCCGATCCCCCAGGCCTTACCAGATACTTACGCGACCCTGACCGCGTCTTCAGTGGTGGCCGGTCACGCCGGCGCCGCGGCCGGGACGACCGACGTGCACTGGGCGCAGCGGTGGGCGGCGATGGGGATCTCGCTCAGGCACTCCGGGCAAGCGCGGGTGGTCGCGGGCGCCTGCGCCTCGCCGGCCGCGCGCCGGGCCGCCAGCACGTTCAGGGGCTTCACCACCAGGAAGAAGATCGCGACCGCGACGACCAGGAAGGCGAGCGACCGCGTTGATGAACGCGCCGTAGAGAAACGTGCTGTTGTTGATCTCGAAGCTCAGGTCGGCGAAGTTCTGCTTGCCGAAGATCGCCGCCACGAGCGGCGTGATCAGGTCGGTCGACGAGCGCGGTCACGACCGCCCCGAAGGCGGCCCCGATGACGACCGCGACGGCCAGGTCGACGACGTTGCCGCGCAGCACGAACTGTCTGAACTCCCTCAGCATTCCAAGCCCCCTCGCTCGAGAATTTTGAGGCGGCAGGTTAGCGCTCGGGCCTATGATGGCCGCGCATGCCGAGCGCCGGTGGACCAGGTGGTGGTGATCGGCGGCGGGTCGACGGGCGAGGCGTTCGCCGGTGCGCTGCGCGGGTTCGAGCCGGACACCCGCATCACCCTGATCGAGCAGGGCCTCGTCGGCGGCGAGTGCTCCTACTACGCGTGCATGCCGTCCAAGGCGCTGCTGCGGCCGCCCGAGGCGCTGGCGGCCGCGCGGCTCGTGCCGGGCGCGGCCGAGGCGGTCACCGGGGCGATCGACCCCGAGCGGGCGTTCTGGCACCGCGACCAGGTCACGGGCGGCCTGGACGACTCGAGCCAGGTGGACTGGCTCGCCGACCACGGGATCGAGCTCGTGCGCGGGGAGGCGCGCGTGACCGGCCCCGGCGCGATCGAGGTCGGCGGGCGCACGATCGGCTACGGGCGGCTGCTGATCGCAACCGGGTCGGTGCCGTCGATCCCCCCGATCCAGGGGCTGGACGGGGTCGAGTTCTGGACCAACCGGGAGGCGACCTCGACGCACGAGGTGCCCGAGCGGCTGATCGTCTCGGCGGCGGGCCGGTCGGGTGCGAGCTGGCGCAGGTGTTCGCGCGCATGGGGTCGCGGGTGACCCTCGTCGACACCGCCGAGCGGCTGCTCTCTCGCGACCACCCGGACGCGGGGGCGCTGATCGCCGACGTGCTCACCGGCGAGGGCGTCACGCTCCGGCTCGGACAGGTGCTCGAGCGGGTCGAGCCCGGACTGCGGGCGTGGCTTCGGGACGGTACGAGCGTCGAGGCCGAGCAGGCTGCTCGTCGCGGCGGGCCGCACGCCGAACGTCGCAGGGACTCGGATTCGAGGCGCTGGGCGTCACCATCTCGGCGCGCGGGATCGAGGTCGACGAGCAGCTGCGCGCGGCCGAGCGACGTGTGGGCGGCGGGCGACGTCACCGGGATCGCGATGTTCACCCATGTCGGCAAGTACCAGGCCCGCCTGGCGGCGGCCGCGATGGCGGGTCACGAGGTGCGGGCCGACTACCGGGCGGTGCCCGCGGTGACGTTCACCGACCCGCAGGTCGCGTCGGTCGGCGATACCTCGGGCGAGGGCACGGTCATGGGCGAGCGCGGATCGACGGCGCGGCTCTCGACGTACGAGCGCCCCCGCCGGCCCGGGTTCCTGAAGGTGTTCGCCGACCCGCGGCCGCAGGGTGCTGGTGGGTGCGGTGGCCGTCGGCCCCGAGGCGGGGGAGTGGCTCGGCCAGCTGACCCTGGCGATCCGGGCCGAGGTGCCGATCGACCTCCTGCTCGAGACCATCCAGCCCTACCCGACGTTCTCGGAGGCGATCCAGTTCGCGGTCCGCGACCTCGCCCTGTGAATACCCGGTGCCAGGCACTCAATATTCATGCGCAACGGCGTGGATGGGCGGGATGAATAAATGGGGCCTGGCCCCAGTTATTCACGCGACGGTGATGCGGAACGCGGCCGTGTAGATCTCGCCCGGGCGCACCCAGGTCAGCCCGTCGCCGGTGGCCAGGGCGTTGGTGGGGGCGGTCATCGGCTCGAAGCACACGATGTCGCGCTCGGCCGGGGCGTACACCTGCGCGTAGGGGTACCCCTCGAGGAACTCGACCGCGAGCGTGCGCCCGCCGCCCTCGGCGGTGAACCGCGGCTGCGGGCCGAGGTCGGTGTAGGCGTCGTCGAAGCTGCGCTCTGCGAGCGGCGCCCGCGAGACGCGCACGGCGTCGCTGATCCCGGTGGGGAGCTGGCGCTCGTCGAGGTGGAGGTGCGTGCGCGCGGGGTTTTCGACCATCCACTCGGCCCGCGGCAGCCCCGGCAGGTGCAGGTAGGGGTGGTAGCCCGAACGAGACCGGGAGCGGCCGCCGCCCCTGTGCGAGCAGCGTCGTTCGGATCTCGACCCCGTCGGCCAGGAGCGTGGCCTCGACCGTGAGCGAGTGCGGATGCCGGTACACCTCGAGCACGGCCGGGTGGTCGTGCGTGTCGAACTGCGCCTCGAGCCGCGAGGCCGTCGCATCGACGACGGTGAACGGGAGCACCCGCGGCAGGACGCCGTGGATCGGGAGGCCGTTTCCGTCGCGCGGCAGGAGGTCGGACGCCGGCAGCGGCCGCGCGAGCCGGTTCGCCCACGGATGCAGCAGCGGGATACCCATCGTCGCGCCCAGGTCGCCGTAGGCGTCGAGGCCGTCACCCAGATCCAGGAGCTCAACCCCCTCGTGCTCGAACGAGCAGCCGACCATCGCCAGGTCGGGCACGAACGCCACCCGGAGGCCGGGCGCCTGCAGCGTGTGCGGCTCGGCCGTCATCGCTGCGGCGCCTGCACGAGTTCGACGGTGGCGCCGTCGGGGTCGGTCATCCACACCACGACGCACCCGTCCCAGTGGCGGCCGGCCTCGGGGCCGAGCTCGATCGGCTCCGAACGGGCGACCGCCCCGGCCTCGACCAGGTGCCGGTACACCGCCCACGTGTCGTCCACCTGAAGCGCGATATGGCCGCCCGCATGCGTCTTGGGCGCGTCATGGTCGCGATCCTCGATCAGCTCAAGGATGCGGCCGTCGCCGAGATCGAGGTCGGCGATCCGCACCCTGCCGGTGGACTCGCCCGAGACCGCCGTCACCGTGGCGGCGGCCGTCTCGACCTGCTCGCGGACGCCGACGCCGAGCAGGTCGCGGTAGAACCCGAGCGACCGGTCGAGATCGGCCACCGTCAGGCTGGCGTGGTGGAGGCCGGTGACCGTCACCGCAGGCGCTCGGGGATCGTGTCGCGGGCGAACACGTCGGCGACCGTCTCGGCCCGCTTGACCACCTCGGCATCGCCGCCGTGCACGAGCACCGTGGCCGGGCGCGGGAGGCCGTTGAAGTTGGACGCGCAGGCGTCCTGGTAGGCGCCGGTGTCGAGGAACGCCAGCACGTCGCCGGGCTCGAGGGCGGGCAGGTGCTGCTGGGGCGCCAGCACGTCGAACCCGCACGACATCCCGACGACGTCGGCCTGGAGCTCGGACGGGGCATCGGCATGGCCGGCCGCGACGACGCCGAAGCTGGCGTGCTCGATCAGGAGGTCGGCCATGAACATCTCGGTGGTATCGGTCTCGACCCAGGCCCACGCCACCGGTGTCGACTGGTGCTTGATGTTGCGCACCGTGGCCAGGTGGATGCCGGCGTCGGCGTAGAGCGCGCGGCCCGGCTCGGCCTCGAGGCGGATGCCGCGCGTGTCGATCCCGGCGGCCGCGAGGCCCGCCCGCAGCGCTCCCGTGATCCGCTCGGCGATCAGCTCGATCGGCGGCGCCTCGGCGCCGCTGCCGGTGGGATCGCGCGGCGCCGGATAGCCGCCGCCGACGTCGATCTCACCCGGAGTCCAGCCGCCCAGCTCGCGGTGCAGCGCGGCGATCGCCGCCGCGAAACTTGCGCCCATCCCCGCCCACACCTCCGGGTCGGTGCTGTGGCGGCCGAGGTGGGCCATCACGCCCACCAGCTCGACGCCGTCGGTTGCGAGCGCGCGCCGGGCGACCGCCGCCGCCGCGTCGGCGGGGATGCCCGGCTTGTAGCGGAGGGCGGCGTCGCGCACCGACCGGCCCGGGTCGAGCTCGGAGGGCTGGTCGAGCCCGTCGTAGTCCGGGCGCAGGCGCAGGCGCACCCGTGCCGTCCGGCCCGTGGCCGCGGCGGCGGCGGCCACCAGGTCGAGCTCGCCCGGGCTGTCGAGCGTCACCCGGGCACCGGCCGCGACCGCCTGGTGCACGAGCGCCGCGTCCTTGACCGAGCCGTTGACCGAGATCAGCTCGGGCCGCGTGCCGGCCACGAGCGCGGCGTGCAGCTCGCCGGGCCCGAACGTGTCGCAGCCCGAGGCCCTCGCTGTTCAGGATCGCCCGCAGGGCGAGGCCGAGGTTGGCCTTGAGCGAGGGCAGAAGCGCCGTCTCGCCGTCGGGCCAGCCGGCCGCGAACGCCGCCGCGATGCGGCGGGCGTTGCGGCGCAGCTGGTCCTCGGAGACGGCGTAGAGGGGCGTGCCGAACCGGCGGGCCAGCTCGACCGTGTCGCACTCCTCCATCCACAGGCACCCGGAGCGGATCGACAGGCAATCGTCCAGGCGCACGGCGGTACTCATTTCGTCGTTGGCGTTCGAAGTGTCGTTGGTTCCCACCTTCACGATGTTCTGGCCGTTCAGGAGCGTATCGACAAAGTCCTCGCCCTCGGGTGGTCCGAGGTCGAAGTCGTTGAACGGTTTCGACCGGGGACTGTCCCCGGTTTGGGGCTGGATAGTGTTCGCCGTCCATGCGGCGGCCGTTCCTGCTGTTCTACGCGCTCGTGTTCCTGGACGAGGTGGCGCTCTTCGCGCTCGTGCCGCTGCTGCCCTCGTACACCCGCGTCTACCACCTCTCCGACGTGCGCGCCGGGGCGCTGCTCTCGGCGGCGAGCTTTGCGATCGTCATCGCCTCGCTTCCGGCCGGCCGGCTGAGCGACCGCTTCGGCGCCCGTCGCGTCACGCTCGTGGCAGGCGGCCTCGTCGCGGTCTCGATGCTCGGCGAGGCGCTGGCGCCGGGGTTCGCGGCCCTGTTGGCCGCACGGTTGGTCTTCGGCGTCGGGTCGGGCACGATCTGGTCGGCCGGGCTCTCGTGGCTGGGCGACTCCGCACCGGTCGAGGTCCGTGCGCGCGCACTGGCCGCGGTGATCACGGTCGCGGGGGCGGGCGGGATGGTCGGGCCCGTGTTCGCAGGCGTCCTGGCCGATCGGGTCGGCCGCGGCGCCGCGTTCGCCGTGATCGGTGTGGCCTCGGCGGTGGTGGTGGCGGGACTGACCGTGGGCGATCCCGGCCGGCGGGTGCGCCATGGCCACCAGCCGCTGCGGGGGGTCGCGGCCGGGATGCGCGCCGAGCCGCTGCTCGCCGGCGCGATCGCGATCATGCTGCTGGGCGGCGTCGGCGATGGGGTCGTCAACCTGGTCGCGCCGCTGCAACTCGGTCACCACGGGCTGTCGGCCGGGACGATCGGCGCCTGGCTCTCGGTCTCGGCGGCGATCTTCATCGTCGCGAGTGCGGTGGTCGCACACGTGGGCCGGCGAGCGGTGTCGCTGCGCTTCGCCGGCGTCATGGCGGCGCTCCAGGCTGCGGCGCTCATCCCGGTGCTGCTCGGCGGAGGCTCGGCTGCGGTGGTGGCGACCGTGCTCTGCCGCTCGGCGTTCGTGGCGGGCCCGTACACGATCGCGTTTCCACTGGCGGCGGTCGGCGCGGGCCGGCTGGGCTTCGGCACCGGCACGGTGAACGGCTTCATGGGGCTCGTCTGGGGAGGCGCCAACTTCGCCGGCCCGCTGATCGCGGGTGCGGTGGTCGCCGAATCCGGCGCCCGGGCCGCCTATGCGCTTCTGGCCGCGTTCTCGCTGGTGCTCGGAGTGACGCTCGTCCGGGCCGGCCGGCGCGAGACGCGCGGCCAGGCAGCGGCGGCGTCGTGAGTGCGAATCCGCAATAGTCCCCGGCCATGGACTTTGCCCTCACGGCCGCCCAGCGCGACCTCCGCGACCGCGCCGCCAGCTTCGTCGACGCCGAGCTGATCCCCCTCGAGGAACAGGCGGAGCTCGCCGGCGGTCGCCTCCCCGCCGCCGCTGTTTCACAGGTCAAGAAGGCGGCCCGCGACGCGGGGCTGGTGGGCGGGAATCACGCGCAGAGGTTCGGCGGCCAGGGCTGGTCGGCGTTCGAGCAGGTGCTCGTGCAGGAGGAGCTCGGCCGCAACACCAACGGCGTCTGGTGGAACATGGGCGGTGGCTACAACGTGCTCGCCCGCGGCACCGATGAGCAGATCCGGCGCTATCTCGAGCCGACCCTGCGCGGCGAGCGGGCCGATGCCTACGCCGTCACCGAAGCCGGCGCCGGGTCGGATCCGGCGGGGATCGCCGCGACCGCCGAGCGCACCGCCTCGGGCTGGCGGATCCGGGCCGAGAAGTGGTTCGTGACGTCGGGTGACGTGGCCGACTTCGACATCGTGATGGTGAACGTGGTCGACGGCGACGCGCGCCTGCCGACGCTCTTTCTGGTCGACCGCGACCGGCCCGGCATCGAGGTGATCGACGATCCGCCGTTCACGCACTCGTTCCCCCACGGCCATCCCACCGTCCGTTATGACTGCGAGGTGGGCGCCGATGCGGTGCTCGGCGGCGACAGCATGATCGGCCGTGGCGGCGAGCTCCAGAACGAGTGGTTCATCGAGGAGCGCATCCACATCGCCGCCCGCTGCGTCGGCGCCATGCGGCGGCTGCTCGACGACGCCGTCGCGTGGGCGACCGGCCGCGAGCAGTTCGGCGAGCGGATCTACGACTTCCAGGGCATCAGCTTCCCGCTGGCCGACTCGGCGGCCGACTGCGCCGCCGCTCGCCTCCTGACCTACCAGGTGGCCGACATGGTGGACATCGGCGCCGACCCAAAGCTCGTCCACGGCCGGGCGGCGATGGCCAAGCTGTTCGCGTCGGAGGCGGCGTGGCGCTGCGCCGACAGGTGTGTACAGGTGCTCGGCGGCCGCGGGTACATGCGCACGTTCGCCGCCGAGCGGTTCCTGCGGGAGCTGCGCGTCGACCGCATCTGGGAGGGCACGAGCGAGATCCAGCGGCTGATCATCGCCCGCGGCCTCGAGAAGCGCGGCGTCGAGCGCCTGCTCTCCATCGAGCTCTAGCCAGAAACCCGGGGACTGTCCCCGGTCTTGACCTGCGGGCGGGCGGTTGCGTAATGTATCCAAAACCCTGACCAGGGAGGGGACATGGCAACGCCGGCAGGTTCGCAGCCTCATCTCGGCAAGAAGCAGCTCACCACCCTGCACGCGATCGGCCAGTCGCTCGCACTCGGGCCGATCTTCTCCGCGGCGCTCTTCATCGGCCTGATCTCGGCGTCGGCCGGGTTCCACACCCCCGCGTCGATCATCCTCGGCGGCATCGGCATGATCGCCCTGGCGTACGTCATCGCCCTGTACGCCCGCCGTTTCGCCGGCGCCGGCTCGATGTACGAGTACATCGCCCGCGGCGTCAACCCGTGGATCGGGATCCTGACGGCGGGGATTTACTTCATGGGCATGCTGTTCCTGGGTGCCGGCGGCGTCTACGTCGGCCTCGGCTTCCTGATCAAGGGGTTCTTCCAGGCGCACATCTCGAGCATCGATCCGCCCTTCTTCCTCTGCGGGCTCGTGGCGCTCTCGATCGTGATCGCCGCCAACCACTTCGGCGCGCGGTTGGCCGTCCGGGCCGTGCTCGCGCTGGCCGTGTTCTCGCTCATCCCCCTCTTCATCCTCGCCATTGCCGTCATCGCGCAGGGCGGCGACGGCGGCAACACGCTGAGCGCGCTCAGCTTCTCGGGCGCCGGCTGGAACGGGCCGATCTTCAAGGGCATCCTGGTCGCCGTCACGCTCTTCATCGGCTTCGAGGCGGCCGCGGCGATCGCCGAGGAGACGCCAAACCCGCACCGGTCGATCCCGATCGCCGTCATCGGGACGGTCGCGATCGCCACCGTCTTCTACGTCCTGATGGGCTACGTCGTCATGATCGGCTTCGGCCAGGTCGCCATCGACAAGGGCGTCGCGGCCGCCGACCCCAACCCGCTCGGGACGCTTGCGCAGCACTACGTCGGCTCGTGGCTCTCGACCTGGGTCGACCTGGTGGTGATCACCGACGCGCTGTCGCTCTCGGTTGCGTTCACCGTGGCGGCGACGAGGGGCGTGTTCGCGCTCGCCCGCGACGGCCTCCTGCCCCGCTTCCTGGCGACCACCTCGAGCCACGACACACCGCTCGGCGGCAACATCGTGTCGTTCGTGGTCTCGATCGGGTTCCTGATCTGGGCATCGACGGTGCACTACGGAGGCGCGTTCGGCCTGCCCGACACGCTGGCGGCGTTCCAGATCCTGTCGCTGGCCGGCTCGTACCTGATCGAGTTCGTCTACCTGCTGCTCGCCCTCGGCGCGTTCCTGCTCGTGGTGCGCAGCGAGCCGCGCTCGAAATGGTGGTGGCAGATGCCCGTGCTGGTGGTGGCGGCGATCACGACGCCGCTTGCCTACAAGGGGTCGCTGTGGCCGTGGCCGCCGCCCTACCCGCTCAACCGCGGGATCTACTTCGCCATCGGCGCGGCGATCATCGCCCTGGTATGGGCGCTCGCGCTCCAGCTGCTGAAGCCGGGCGCCGTGCGCGGTGCCGCCGCATACGCAACCCGGATCGAGGACGTGGCTCCCGCCGGGGCGCCCGTCGACCTGGGCCTGTGACGGCGATGGACGCTATGACCGGTACCGGCCGGATCGAGGTGCGAAGCGTCGTCGACCAGGTGTATGCGGCGGTGCGCGCACGCATCCTGGCCGGCGACCTGCCCCCCGGCGGCCGCCTCCGGCAGGAGGTGCTGGCCGCCGACCTCGGGGTCAGCCGCACGCCGCTGCGCGAGGCGCTGCGCAGGCTCGCGAGCGAGGGACTGGTCGAGTTTCACCCCAACCGGGGGGCGACCGTCGCGGGCGACGACGACACGACCCTATGGCATGCCTGGTCGGCCCGGGTCGCGATCGAGCCGGGCGCCGCGCGTCTGGCCGCCCAGGTGTGCGATCCCGATGCGATCGAGCGGCTCCGGGCGCTCGTCGCCGACCAGCGCGCGCGTGTCCGCGACGGCCGCGACACCTACGACGCCAACCGCGACTTCCACCTGGGGCTGGTGGCGGCGTCGGGCAACCCGCACCTGCTCCGTTTCGCCGAGACCCTGTGGGTGGCCCGGATCGCGCGCCGGATCTACGCCGCCCAGGCGATCGACCCCCGGCGCGTGCTGTACTGGGCGGACGACCACGACCGCATCGTCGACGCGGTCGCGGCGGGCGACGGCAACCTGGCCGCGCTGCTCACCCGCGAGCACATCGCGGCCTCGCCCCCGCCGAGCACGGATATCGTCGATGCGTCAGGTCAGCTCGGCCGGGAGCTCAAAGCTGACGACGGTGCCATGCCCGGGGGCCGACCGGACATCAACGCTGCCTCCGGCTAGCCGCAGCCGCTCGCGCATCGCGTCCAGGCCCATCCGCCGCTGGCGGCGGCTGCGCTCGAGCGCGTCCGCGACCTCGAAGCCGCGGCCGTCGTCGGCCACACGGCCGCGCAGGAGCCCGTCGCTCACCGTGATCTCGACCTCGAGTGCGGTCGCGCGCGCGTGCTTGCGGACGTTCACGATCGCCTCGCGCACCGTGCGGTAGGCGATCTCCTCGACCACGTACGGGTGCCGCTCGTCGGGCACCGTCACCGAGACCGAGAGCGCGGCCTCCTCGCCGGCCTGGTCGGCCAGGTCGCGGAGCGCCCCGGCGAGCCCCTCCTGGTGCAGGCTGGTGGGGCGGAGCTCGAACATCAGCCGGCGGGTGCGGTCGGTCGCGGCGGCCAGCGTGCCGCGGGTGGCGGTGACGACCGCCGCGATCCGGTCGCGCCCCGCCGTCTCGACCGTCTGCTCCAGGCGGTCGAGGGCGACCAGGCACGCCGTCAGTACCTGCACGGTGTCGTCGTGGAGCTCGGCAGCCAGCCGCCGCCGCTCCTGCTCCTCGGCGCGCAGCAGCCGCTCCGTCGCGTGCCGGCGCTCGAGCTCGCTCCGGCGGATGTCGCGCTCGAGCTGCAGGCACCGCTCCTCGAGGCGGGCGAACTCGCCGTCGAGTGCCGCCGGGCCCACGCCCGGCGTTTCGTCAATGCGACCTGCCATGGGTCCTACGATGGTTCGGCCACACCTCGGTCGACCGCGCCGAGCCCGCTCCAGAGCGCGTCGAGTGCGGCCGGCAGGTTCCCCGCGCGCTGCTCGACGAGCGCCAGCACCTGGTTCGCCTCGGCGACGTAGTGCGGCGCGGCGGTGTGTTCGAGGAGGTCGATCGCGCTCCGGCACAGGAAGCGCGCCTCGTCCAGATCGCCGTCGTGGAGCGCGGCCCGTGCGAGCACGAGCGTCGCGCTGCCGGCCACGCCCGGCTCGGTCGCGCCGGTCTCGGCCAGCGCCCGCCGGGCGGCCTCGCGCGCGCCCTCGACGTCGCCGGCCAGAAGCGCGGCCCGGCCGCGATCGGCACTGAGCGTCGCCAGCTCGGGCGTCGCGCCCGCGGCCTGCATCAGCTCACCCGCAAGCTCCAGATGCTGCTCGGCCTCGTCCGGCCGGCGCTGATCGACCATGATCCCGCCGAGCACGGCGTGGGCGCGGCCCAGAAGCAGCGTGTGCTCCGCCTGCTCGAGCTGCGCCACGACCTCTCCCATGTAGCGCTCCGCCAGCCGCAGCCTGCCCTGCTCGGCGTAGGTTCGCGCCATCGCCCACAGCACGCGCGTGCGCGCAACCGGGTCGGTGATGGCCGCCTCGACGTCGAGCACGTCTGCCAGCACGGCCTCGGCGTCGGCGAACCTGCCCTGGTCGGTGTAGGCGCTCGCCAGGTAGACGCCGAACCGGATGACCCCGCGCACGTCGACCGGCGGGCGGCGCGTCTCCTCCAGCGCGGCGCGGAGCACCGAGATCGCGCGGCTGAGGTCGCCGATCCCGGCATACGCGCGCCCGAGCGACTCGTAGAGGCCCGGGCGCAGGCGCGCGGTCGCCGCCGGCTCGAGCACCCGTGCCTCCTCGAGCAGTGCGACTGCGCGTTCGTCGTCGCGGGCCTCGATCGCGAGCTGGCCGAGCCCCTCGACGGCCCGGCTGTGGGCATGCATGTCACCGCAGGTGCGGGCCTCGTCGGCCAGCGCGAGCAGTGTCTCGGCCGCGTCCTCTGCGCCCATGCGCACGGCCATCTCGGCCAGGCCGATCCTGGCGGGCGCGATCGCGCCCCCATCGGCTCGGCCCGCCAGCTCGGCGGTTGTGACCCCGAGCCGGCGGGCGAGCTCCGCCAGTATGCGCGGCGATGGCACCCGCTCCCCGGCCTCGATACGGCAGATGTATGCCGCCGAGCATCCCGGGAAAGCGAGCTGGATCATCGACAGCCCGCGCTCGGCTCGCACCGTACGCAGCCTCCGGCCCAAGGAAGCAGGATCGTCGACGTGCGTCGGTGCAGGGCGGCCCACAGCGCAGAGCTTACTCCGCAACACGCATTTTGTCGATGCCAATTGACGGAATGCCTCGCGGTTCTGTACCGTGTACCGCTCCCCGTCCGAAGGTCCACGCGAACAAGGAGCGCCGAGATGTACGCCGGCAGGCTCTGGCCGTAATCAAGCAGTGACGTCCGGCGCCGCGGTCGCGTGACCAGCAGGCGCGGCGAGACCTGGAGCCGCGGCGGGCAGGCCGCGGCTCAGGGCTCGAATGCGACCGGGTTCCGGAGCGTGCCGACGCCCTCGACCCACACCTCGCACACGTCGCCGTCGCGCAGATACCGCGGTGGCGTGCGGGAGTCGCCAACGCCGCCCGGCGTGCCGGTGGCGATCACGTCGCCGGGCTCGAGCGTCATTCCCGCCGAGCAGTAGACGATCAGCTCGACGATCGAGAAGATCAGGTTCGCGGTCGTCGACTCCTGCAGCAGCTCGCCCGAGACGGTGGTCCGCAGGCGGACCGTCTCCAGGTCGACGCCGTCGGCCGCAGCGACGCACGGCCCCATCGGCGAGAACGTGTCGAAGCTCTTGCCCAGCGTGAACTGGCGCAGCGGCGTATCGAACTGGGCCCGGCGGCCCGAGACGTCGTTCACCGCGGTCAGGCCGCCGACCGCGGCCCGCGCGGCGGCGGCATCGGCGCGGTAGGTGCGCCGGCCGATCACGACGCCGACCTCGCCCTCGTAGTCGGGCCGCGTCTCCTCGCGCGGGACGACGATGGTTGCGCCGGGGCTGGTGATCGCCGAGCCGAACTTCGCGAACACGACAGGGACCTCGGGGATCGCGAGCTGGGACTCGGCCGCGTGGTCGCGGTAGTTGAGGCCGATGCCGATCAGCTTGCGCGGGACGACCGGGTGAAGCAGCGAGACGGCGGCGAGTGCGACGGGCGCCCCCGAGGCGTTCGCAATCTGCGCCCAGGCCTCGGGCGAGGCGTCGAACCCGGTGGCGCCGGCGGGGCCTGCGTCGACCACGTGGTCGTCCTCGAGCCGGCCGATCCGGGCGTCGCCGCCGCCCTGGGTGTAGCGGACCGCCTTCATCGGCCCTGCTCTGTGCGCAGCACCTTGAGGGCGTTGATCGCCCGCGGGATTCCGGTGTAGGGGGCAGTCTGCAAGATGGTCTCCTCGATGTCGGAGTCGGGAACGTCAAGCGTACGCAGCGCCTCGATGTGCGCGGCCACCTGCGGGTCGGAGCTGCCGAGGCCGGTCAGGAGGGCGAGGATGATCAGCTCGCGCTCGCGGGCCGAGAGGCCGCCGCGGGAGTGGACATCGCCGAACACCCAGTCGACGAGCCAGGTCGCCATCGGCTCGCCCATCCGCTCGAGGAAGGCGTCTCCGCCGGGGTGGTCTCCCAGCTCGGCCAGCCGCTCCAGGCCGCGCCGGTGCCGTTCGTCCTCGTCGGTCATCGCCCCTCCTTGACCCCGTTGCGGGCAACGGATACTGTATCCAATCGTGCCCGACCGCCGTGTGCGCGTGGACGTTACCGGATCTCCGCAATGGGGAATCCCGCATGGCGACCGGATCCTGCTCGACGACGGCCGTGAGCTGCGCGCGGCGGGGGTGCGCTACCTGGCGCCGGTCGAGCCGACCAAGATCATCGCCACCCATCTCACCTATCGCAGCCGGCTTGCGGAGTACGGCGCCCGGGTGCCCGCCGAGCCGTCGTACTTCATGAAGCCGCCGTCGTCGCTGAACGGGCACGGCGGCGTGCTGCGGCGTCCCCGGGGGACACGGTTTTTGAACTACGAGGGCGAGGTGGCCGCGGTGATCGGGCGCACGATGCACGGCGTGCCCGAGTCGGAGGCGCTTCGGTACGTGGCCGGGTACGCGCCGGCCAACGATGTCGGCCTGCACGACTTCCGCCATGCCGACCGCGGCTCGATGCTGCGGGTGAAGGGCCAGGACGGCTTCTGCCCGATCGGGCCGGAGCTCACGCCGGCGAGCGACTTCGACCCCACCGATTTCCGCCTGCGCACGTTTCTGAACGGGGCCGTCGTCCAGGAGGGCGGTAGCGACGACCTGATCTGGCCGATTGCCTACCTGCTGGCCGACCTCTGCCGCCTGATCACGCTCGAGCCCGGCGACATCATCCTCACCGGCACGCCTGCCAACTCGCGCCCGATGGAGCCCGGAGACACGGTGGCGGTGGAGGTCTCGGGCCTCGGCCGGCTCGAGAACACGGTGGTCGACTGGGATGTCGACCTGCGCGGGCCGGGCGAGCAGCCTGCGGTATCGGCGCAGACGCTGCACGTTGCCCTGGCCGTGCCCGAGGACGAGGCCGAGCGGACGGTTGCCGCCGGGGAGCCGGCGTGACCGTCGCGGCCCGCACCGGTCAGCAGTATCTGGACGGTCTGCGCGGGGACGGCCGCGAGCTCTGGCTGGACGGCGAGAAGATCACCCATCCGCTCGACCACGACGAGCTGCGGGGCGCCGCGATGTCGCTCGCGCGGGTGTATGACCTGCAGCACGAGCACGCCGCCGAGATGCTCGCGCCCTCACCCGACGACGGCCGGCTCGTGAACGTCACCCACCTGATCCCCCGGTCGCAGGCCGATCTCGAGCGGCGGCGGCGCGCAATCGAGCTCGTCGCGGCGCTCTCGGGCGGCACGATGGGGCGCACACCCGACTACCTGAACGTCACCTTCGCCTGTTTCGCCGGCCGCTCCGACGTCTGGGCCCGGCGCGGCAACGAGCAGGGCGCGGCGAACCTCGTCGCCTACCAGCGGCTGATGCGCGACCGCGACCTGTCGACGACCCACTCGATCATGAACCCCCAGGTCGACCGCACCAAGCCCGAGGCCGAGCAGGCCGCCGGCCAGGTCGCACTGCACAAGGTGGGCGAGACCGAGAGCCACATCACCGTCCGGGGGGCGCGCATGCTGGCCACGCTGGCGCCGTTTGCCGACGAGCTCACGATCTACCCGGGATCGGACATCCGGCCTCAGGACGGGCGCTACGCGCTGTCGTTCGCGATCCCGATGGGCACGCCGGGCCTGCGCTTCATCTGCCGCGACTCGTACTCGAAGCAACGCTCGGCGTTCGACAGTCCGCTGTCGTCGCGCTTCGACGAGGTCGACGCGGTGGCGATCTTCGACGACGTCGAGGTGCCCAGGGAGCGGGTGTTCCTCGACGGCGACACGGTCGGCTACTCCGAGGTGATCACCGACACCGGCTGGCGCGGCCATATCATGCACCAGGCGTTCACGCGCGCGTACGTCAAGTTGTCGTTCGCCTTCGGTCTCGGGCACATGATCGCCAACACGACCGGCGTTGCCCGGTTTGACCACATCCAGGAGAAGCTCGGCCAGATCTGGAACATGTGCGAGCTCACCCGCTCGGCGCTGGTGGCTGCCGAGGCGGGATCGGGCCTGGACGAGGGCGGTGTCTGGTATCCCGACGACCGGCCGTTCCTGGCCCTGCGCGGTGAGATGCCCAAGTGGCTGCCCTACTGCAACGAGATCCTCCAGCTGATCGGCGGCGGCGGGTTCATGTGCACGCCGTCGGAGGCCGATGTCCACGGGCCCCTGGCCGATGCGATCGCCACCTACTACCAGGCGGCGGGCGCCGACGCCGAGCGCCGGATCCGCCTGTTCCGGCTGGCCTGGGACTACATCGGCTCGGACCTGGGCGGGCGCGGCGAGCTGTACGAGCGCTTCTATCTCTCGGACTCGTGGCGGATGACCGCGCTGGCCTACAAGATCGCCGACAAGAGCTTCGCCGAGTCCCTGGTGGAGCAGTTCCTCCACGACTAGATTTGGGGTCGAGGTGAACTCGTCCGGATACTCGCTGCCGCTCTCCCCGCATGGCACGGCATCGCTCGTGCCGGCCCCGCCGTGGCACTACGTGGGCGACTTCTTCGTGATCGAGTACTGGGCCGATCCGGCCGCGGTCGCGGCGGTGCTGCCCGAGGGGCTCGAGCCGCACCCCGACCCGGGCCGGGCCGCGGCCCTCTTCGTCGACTGGCAGTCGTGCGCCGACGGCGGGGAGGAGCTGCTCGAGCCGGCGCGCGGGCAGTACAAGGAGTTCTTCATCGTCGTGAACGCGCTCCTCGACGGGGAACCGGTGACCACGTGTCCCTACATCTGGGTCGACAAGGACTTCGCGCTCGTGCGCGGGTGGATCCAGGGCTTCCCCAAGAAGCTCGGGCAGATCGACATGACCCGCGCGTTCGGGCTCGACTGCCGGGCCGAGGGCCGCACCTTCGCCGGCACGGTCTCGGCCAACGGCCATCGCCTCGCGCGGGGCACGGTGACCCCTGAGCGCGAGTCGCAGGCCGGGCCGACCCACAACGACCCGCCGCTCATCAACCGGCGCCACTTCCCCCGCCTCGCCGCCGGGCGTCACAACGATCCCGCGGTACACGAGCTCGTGCGCGCCCGCAGCCGCGACCGCGCGATCTCGGCGATCCACGAGGGCCCCGCGACACTCGAGCTGCTCCCGGCGCCCGGCGAGGAGCACGACACGCTCGCGCCCGTGCGGATGGGCAAGGGCTTCCGCTTCACGTTCGCCTACACGGTGGACGACCTCGAGACCGTCCGCGAGCTGTGAGCACCGTCGCCGGCATCGACGTCTCGCCCGACCATTTCATCGGCGGCGACCGGGTCGCCTCGCCCGAGCGGTTCTGTGACCGCTCTCCCATCGACGAGGCACCCCTGGCCGAGGTCGCCCGCGGCGGTGAGCGCGAGGCCGACCTGTCCGTCCGCGCCGCCCAGGCGGCGTTCCCCGCCTGGGCCGCTCTGGGGCCGGCCGGGCGCGCGCCGTATCTGCACCGCCTGGCCGACCTGATCGATCGCGACATCGACCGCATCGCCCGCGTCGAGTGCCTCGACATGGCGATGCTCGAGCGCTCGCTGCGGGCGCGCGTGATCGGGCGCGGCGCGCGCAACTTCCGCAGCTACGCCGACCTGGCCGCGGGGTACGAGGAACGGGTGTGGTCGAGCAACGGCACCCAAAACCGGGTCGTGCGCATGCCGTCGGGGCCCGCGGCCGTCGTTACACCCTGGAACGCCCCGTTCATGCTCTCGACCTGGAAGACCGCGCCCGCGCTCGCGGCCGGCTGCACCGTCGTCCTCAAGCCCGCCGAGTGGTCGCCGCTCTCGTGCTCGCTGCTTGCTGACCTGACCGCCGAGGCGGGCTTCCCGGCGGGCGTGTTCAACGTCCTTCAGGGCATCGGCGAGGAGGCGGGCGCCGCACTGGTCGCACACCCCGGCGTGCGCCGGGTGAGCTTCACCGGCTCGCCCGAGACGGGACGGCTGATCGGCGCCGCCGCCGCCCGAAACCTCGTGCCGTTCACCGCCGAGCTCGGCGGCAAGGGGCCGCTCATCGTGTTCGAGGACGCCGACGTCGAGGCCGCGGCGGCGAAGGCGGCCGGGCAGTACGACGACGCCGGGCAGGTGTGCCTGGCCGGGACGCGGCTCCTCGTGGCGGAATCGATCAGGGCCGACTTCCTCGAGCGCTTCCACCGCCACACCGACGCCCACGTGCTCGGCGACCCGCGCTCCGACGAGACCACCGTCTCGCCGCTCATCCACCGCGACCACCTGGCGCGCGTCGAGGGCTTCGTCGAGCGGGCACGCGCGAATGGGGATGCGATCGTCCGCGGCGGCAGGCAGCCCGAGCTGGGCGGGCTGTGGTACGAGCCGACGCTGGTCGAGCCGCGATCGAACGACTCCGAGATCGTGCAGCGCGAGGTGTTCGGGCCGGTGCTCACCTTCCAGACATTCGCGTCCGAGGCCGAGGCCGTCGAGCTTGCGAACTCCACCCGGTACGGCCTTTCCGGCATCGTCTACACGGGCTCCCGGGAGCGGGCCGAGCGAGTCGGGCGGGCGGTGCGGGCCGGCACGGTGTGGGTCAACACCTTCCTGGTGCGCGACCTGACGGCGCCGTTCGGCGGCATCGGCATCTCGGGCATCGGCCGCGAGGGCGGCGACTACGCGCTCGACTTCTACTCCGACCTGAAGACGCTGCAGATCGTGGAGGGCTCGACCGCATGACCGCCGCTCCGGTCACGGTCGACTTCGAGAACGACGTCTTCGCCGGCGGGATCCCGCACGACATGTTCCGCTGGCTGCGACAGAACGACCCCGTGCGCTGGTACGACTGGCCGTACGGCCGCGGCTACTGGGCGGTCACGCGGCACGACGACCTGGTCGCGGTGCACCGCGACACGGCCACGTTCTCGTCCGAGGTCGGGGCCACCGCCCTCGAGGATCTCGAGCAGGACGCGATCGACGCGCGCAAGTCGATGCTCGACACCGATCCGCCGCGCCACACCCGCCTGCGGGCGCTGGTCAACCGTGGCTTCACCCCGCGGGCGGTGGCGGCGTACGAGAGCCTTCTGCGCGAGCTGACGACGACCATCCTCGACCGCGCGCTGCCCATGGGCGAATTCGACTTCGTCGAGGACGTGTCCGCGGTGCTGCCGATCCAGGTGCTCTGCGAGATCCTGGGCGTGCCCCACGCCGACAACGGCAAGCTGATCGAGTGGGGCGACGCCATGATCGGCTCCACCGATCCTGATCTGTCCACGATCTCCTACGAGGATCCCGCGAGCGACGAGTACCGGCTGCTGCCGTTTCGAAGCCCGGTCGCGCTCGAGGTCTACCGGTATGGCCACGCGCTTGCGGCCGAGCGGCGAGCGCAGCCCGGCGACGACATCGTCACCAAGCTCGTCGAGGCCGAGATCGAGGGCAGCCGGCTGACCGAGCAGGAGTTCGACGCGATGTTCCTGCTGCTGGTCGTGGCCGGCAACGAGACCACCCGGCAGGCCATCGCCCACGGCATGCAGGCGCTCATGGACTTCCCGGACGAGCTCGAGCGGCTGCGGGGCGATCCGGCGCTGATGCCGACCGCGGTCGAGGAGATCCTGCGCTGGTCGACGCCGGTGCTGCACTTTCGCCGCACCGCCGCCACCGACACCGAGCTTCGGGGCGTGCCGATCAAGGCGGGCGACAAGGTGGTCACGTGGTACGCCTCCGCCAACTTCGACGAGCGCGTGTTCGACGAGCCGCTGCGCTTCGACGTCGGCCGCCGCCCCAACGAGCACGTCAGCTTCGGCCGCGGCGGGCCGCACTTCTGCCTGGGCGCGCACCTGGCCAAGCTCGAGGTGCGGATCATGTTCGAGGAGCTGCTTCCCCGGCTCGAGTCGATCGAGCCGGCGGGGCCGGTGCGGCGCATCCGCACGAACTTCACCAACGCCCTCAAGCGCATGCCCGTGCGCGCCGTCGCCGCATGAAAGGATTCGCGCGTGGCCGATAGCACCCTGAAAGACCTCGAGCAGCGCGGGGTCCGCACCGTCCGCGTCACCTACCCCGATCTGCACGGCATCTCCCGCGGCAAGGACTATCCGCTCTCCCATTTCCCGCATGTGGTCGCCGACGGAGGCGCCTACTGCGAGGCGATCATGACCGTCGACCTGCGCCACAACGTCGTGGCCGGGCCCGAGCACGGCTTCCAGGACATCCTCGCCCGCCCCGACCTCGACACGCTCGTCCCGGTGCCGTGGGAGCAGGACACGGCCTGGTGCCTCGCCGACCTGCTGCGCATGGATGGCTCGCCCTACGGCGTCGATCCGCGGGCGACCGTGCGCCGGGCGGTCGCGGCCTACGCCGAGCTCGGCCTGGCGCCCATCGTCGGCCCCGAGCTCGAGTTCTACCTGTGCGCTCCCGATCCGGCCGAGACGGTCGGCTATCGCCGCTACGTCGACAACCCGAGCCACGTCTACACCGTCGGCCAGGTCGCCGATCCGCGCGGCCTCCTGACCGCGATGCTCCACGCATGCGTCGACATGGGCCTCGGCGCGATCGCCGCCAACCACGAGTACGGCCGCAGCCAGTTCGAGATCAACCTCACCCACGGCCCCGCTCTCCAGGCTGCCGACCGCGCCTTCCGGTTCAAGTCGGTGGTCAAGGACATGGCGGCGCGCGAGGGCCTGCTGGCGACCTTCATCGGCAAGCCGTGGAACGACGACGAGGGCTCGGGGTTCCACCTGCACCTGTCGCTCAACGACAGCGATGGCAGGAACGCCCTGAACGGCGCCGGCGACGACGGGCTCTCGCCGCTCGCCGGCCACATGATCGCAGGGCTGCTCGAGCACGGGCCGGCGCTGATGGCGTTCTTCAACCCCACCACCAACGCGTACCGCCGCCTGCACCCCGAGGCGCTCGTGCCGACGCTCGTGAGCTGGGGCCACGACAACCGGCTGACGCTGGCGCGCGTGCCCCGTGAGCGCGGCGGCGCGACCAGGATCGAGTTCCGGGTCGGCGACGGCGCGGCCAACCCGTACCTCGCCATCTCGGCCGCGCTCTTCGCCGGCCTCGACGGGATCCGCCGCGAGCTCGAGCCGCCGCCTCCGAGCGAGGGGCTGATCTACGAGCTGCCCGAGGCCGAGACGATGACCCCGCTCCCGACCACCCTCGAGGCGGCGCTCGAGGCGCTGTCAGCCGACGAGGTGCTCGTCGACGCGATGGGGCCCGAGCTGGTGCAGGTCTTCCGCGTGATCAAGGACGCCGAGCTGGAACGCGCCCGCCGCTACGTGACCGACTGGGAGTTCGCCGAGTACACACACCACCTGTAGCCCCGGCCCCGCGGTGTGCGCCAAACGGGGTCAGACCCCTTTTGGCGCGATTACCAACCGGAGCCGGCGATCCCGATGACGCGGCCGCTGGGGACGAGCGCGTCCTCGTCCAGGCCGCCGAACGCGCCCCGGTGGAAGATGAGAGGCTCGCCGCCCGAGCCCTCGAAGTCGACGACCTCGCCGACCACGAGCTCGTGGTCGCCGGCGGCGTGGATGCCCACGACCTCGCAGCGCAGGATCGCGAGGGCGTGCATCACCGCCACATAGCCCGCCGGGTCGACGATGGTGTGGCCGGGCGGGAAGGGCGCGCCACGCTGGGCGAAGGCGAGGGCGACGTCGCGCTGGCGGCGGTGGAGCACGTTCACGGCGAAGCGCTGGCTGCGGGTGATCATCTCGAGCGTGCGCGTGCCGTGTGCGAGCGAGACCAGCACCAGGAGCGGCTCGAGCGACACCGAGGTGAACGAGTTGAGCGTCATCCCGGCGTGTGAGTCCCCGACGCGGCTCGTGACCACCGTCACCCCGGTCGCGAACGCGCCGACGACCTCGCGAAAATCGAGGCGGGCCTGGTCGTGGGACATCGCCGCGACCATACGCGAGCCCCACCCGCCGCGCAAACGCGCGCCAAAAGGGGTCTGACCCCGTTTGGCGTGAATACCCGGTGCCAGGCACTCAATATTCACCGTTGCACGGGTATTGCCCGTTGGGCAATGATGCCGAGATGCCCCCCACCGGACGACCCGCCGAGCGGCGGCTGGCCGCGGTCGAGCGCGCAATGCGGATCCTGGACGCGTTCCTGCGCGTGCGCGGCGATGCCGGCACCACCGAGCTGGCGCGGCTCACCGGCATCAACGCCAGCACCGTCTCGCGCACGCTCTCGACGCTGGTGGATGCCGGTTACGTCGAGCACGTGGCCGAGACGGGCCGCTACCGGCTCGGCACGCATCTGCTCGCCCTGGCAAACCACGTGGTCGCCCGGCTCGACCTGCGCGTCCTCGGGCGCCCGTACCTGGAGCAGCTCGAGCGCGAGCTGGGCGAGACGGCCACGCTCTCGCTCCCGTCCGAGCCCGACCCGGTCACGGTCGACTTCGTCGCCAGCCACTCGAGCGTGTCATCGGTGGCGCGGATCGGCCGCGCGAGCGTCGCGCATGCGACCGCCACCGGCAAGGTGATGCTGGCGTTCGGCCCGTCGCTTCCGCCCGCCGGCCCGCTGGAGCGGTTCACCGAGCGCACCATCGTCGGACGGGAGGCGCTTCAGCGCGAGATCGAGGCCGTGCGCGCCCAGGGCTGGGCGCGGGCCGCCGGCGAGCGCGAGCCGCACCTGAACGCGATCGCGGCACCCGTGTTCGGCGCCGGCGGCGAGCTGGCGGCGATCCTCGGCGTCCAGGGCCCGGACACCCGCTTCGACGCCGCCGCCCAGGAGGCGGCCGCGCCGGCGGTGCGCGCGCAGGCACTGGCGCTCTCGCGGTCGCTTGGGTATGATGAGTCCGAGATTTGGAAATAGCTTTGCCCCAGTGGCAATAAGGAGGGTTTCGGAATGGCTGATCTTCCCCGCAGCGTCAAATACCTGGTGATCGGCGCCGGCGTGCACGGCCTCTCGACGGCCTGGCACCTGGCCAAGGAGCAGCGCGCGCGGGGCGAGGAGCCGGATGTGCTGATCGTGGACAAGACCGGCGTCGGCGCCGGGGCGTCGGGCATCGCCTGCGGAGTCGTTCGCAACAACTACTACCAGCCCGCCATGTCCGAGCTGATGGCGGCAAACGTCGAGGTCTGGGAGCAGGATCCCGCGGCCTTCAGCTACCACGCGGTTGGCTACATGGCCCTCGGCAGCAGCGGCCAGGTCTCGGATCTGACCGAGGTGCACGAGCGCCAGGAGCGGATCGGCTACCCCTCGGATCTGATCGTCGGCGCCGAGAACGTCCGGGCGCACATGCGCACGATGTTTCCGGACTGGCGCGCCCAGGGCGTCGAGGTATGCCTGCACGAGCACAAGGGCGGCTACGCCAACAACATGGCCTCGATGCGCGGCCTGGCCGGCAAGGCGCTCGAGGCCGGCGCCCGGCTGGTCGACGGCGTTCGCGTGACCGGGCTTCGAGATGGACGACTCGGGCGCGGTGCGCACGGTGCACACCGACCAGGGCGACATCGCGGTCGAGCAGGTCGTGGTCGGCGTCGGCCCCTGGATCGCGTCGATCTGGGAGATGCTCGGCCTGCCGGATCACCTCGACGTGCGCACGCCCGAGGGTGACGTGCACCGCGATCAGCACATGTGGACGTACTGGTACCTGCAGGAGGGCGAGATCTCGGTCGACCCGAAGCTGCTCTCGCTGCCCGACGGCTCGATGCCGCCCGTGCTTCACGTCGACTCCGACGCACCCCTGTACGACGACGACGGCCGGCTGATCACCGATGAGCTGTGGGGCAACTACTTCAAGCAGGACCTGCACGGCGTCCAGGGCGGGGCGGCGCCGCTGATCGTCGGGCACGACTTCGAGGTCGATCCCTACCCGACGGCCAGCGTCGATTCGAGCTTCGCGGACATGTGGTGCGCATCGCTCTCGCACTGCATGGAGCGGTTCGAGGGCAAGCGGGGCACCTACGCCAACGTCCGCTCCGGCGGCGTCGGCTGCTTCACCGCCGACAGCTTCCCCGTGTTCGACTACATGCGCCCGAACGTGTACGTGATCGCCGACTCGAACCACGGCTACAAGATGATCGGGGTGGGGCGTGAGGTTGCGCAGGTGATGACCGGTGGCCACTCGAGCGTGCTCTCCCCGTTCCGGTACGAGCGCTTCGCCACCGGCGACCTGCACCCGGTCTCGAACAGCCCCTATCCCTGGAGCTGATCGTCGCAAAAAAGCCGCTGATCGGGGTCTCGGCCGGGTTTCACGGCTACGGCGACTACGCGGGCGTGGGCTACCAGCGGTCGCTCGTGTTGGCCGGCGCGGTCGCGATGAACTTCTCGCGGGTGGACGGCACGCTCGACGACCAGCTCGATCGCGTGGGCGGCGTGATGCTGGCCGCGGGCCATGACATCGACCCGGGCCGGTACGGGCGCCAGCCGCACCCGCTGCTCGGGACGCTCGACGCCGCCCGCGACCGGTTCGAGCTCGAGCTCGTCGAGCGGGCGCTCGATCGCGGCCTGCCCGTGCTGGGCACCTGCCGCGGCATGCAGATGCTGAATGTGGCTCTGGGCGGGACGATGGTGCAGGACCTGAGCCTGGTCGAGGCCTGGCGCCAGCATCCGTCCGACCCCACCGGGCGCCTGTGGCGCCGCTTCCAGGACGCGACGATGACCGGCCTGCCGGTGCCCGATCATCCCCGGCATCCGGTGAGGCTCACCGCCGGCTCGCGCCTGCACGGGCTGCTCGGCGACGAGGTCTCGGTGGACAGCTTCCACCACCAGGCCGTCGACGCGCTCGGCCCGGGCCTGGTGGCGTCGGCACGGGCCCCGGATGGGGTCGTCGAGGGGATCGAGATGCCGGGCCGGTTCGTGCTCGGCATGCAGTGCGAGCTGCACGAGGAGTGGCGGATCGAGCCGCGGCTGCAGGGCGTCGTGGAGGCGTTCGTGGCCGCCGCGCGCGCCGGCTCCTAGCCGAGCTTCGGCGCCCGCCGGCCATGGGCCGCCAGGATCAGCGCGGCGGCCAGTCCCGCGGCCAGCGCCGTGCGCCACTCGCCCAGCGCCGCGGCTGCGACCGGCGCGGCCACCGCTCCGGCCAGCCCCGACGCGGTGAGCGCCCTGGTTGCCGCTGCGAAAACGGCGGCCACGACGATGGCGATCGCGGCCACCCTCCAGTCCAGGACGAGCAGCCCGCCCAGGCCGGGACCGAGCCCGCGGCCGCCCCGGAACCCGAGCTGCACAGGAGCCACGTGCCCGAGCACGACCGCGACCAGCGCCGCGGCGGCCGCCCCACCCCCCGCCACCGCCCCGGCGATCGCCACGGCCGCGGCGCCCTTGCCCACGTCCGCCGCGAAGGTCGCCGCGGCGGCCGCGATCCCGAGCCTGCGGGCGACGTTGCGCGCGCCGCTCGATCCGGTCGCATGTGCGCGGACGTCCTCGCCCGTCATCGCCCGCACGATGTAGTAGCCGGTGGCCACGCACCCGAGCACGTAGGCGGCGACGGTCGTCAGGACGGCGGCGGTCACGCGAAGGCCAGCGTCGCCACTCCGGCCGCGACGAGAACCGCGCCCAGGGCGCGGGTGCGCGAGACGTGCTCGTGCAGGAAGGCCGCCGCGAGTGCGGTCGCGATCACGACACTCGTCTCGCGCACGGCTGCCACCGATGCGGCCGGAGCCAGGCGCAGCGCCTCCAGCACCAGGCCGTAGGCCACGAACATGCCGATGCCCGCGGCCATCGACCAGCGCGAGAAGCCCTTCACGATCACCTCGGGCCCCCGGGCGAACGAGAGCACAACTGCATAGATGATCCCCTGCGTCGCCAGCACGACCTCGAAGTACGGGATCGTCGCGGCGTGGTGCAGCCCGCTCTTGTCGATCACCGTGTAGAAGGCGATGGTGGCGGCGATCCCGACCGCCATCACCGTCGCCTGGACGTCGCCCCGCCTGACCGCGCCCCGCACCAGCAGCACCCCGGCGGCAACCGCCAGCACTCCCACGACCTCGAGCGGCGAGGGCCGGGCGGCCGTTGCGATCGCGGCTCCGATCAGGACGAGCACCGGGGCGAGGCCGCGGGCGATCGGGTACACCAGTGACATCTCGGAGCGCCGGTACGCGGCCGCCAGGAGCGCGAAGTAGACCAGCTCTGCGGCTGCCGACGCCGCCATGTAGGGCACCGCCGACCGGCTCACCTGCCACGTCAGCACCGCCACGGGCGCGAACACGATGACGCCCGTCAGCACGGCGGCCGCGCCGGCCCCCTCGGGGTCGCCGGCACGGGCGATGAGCACGTTCCAGCCCGCGTGCACCGCCGCGGCGGCCAGGGTCAGCGCGAGCGCGTCGAGGGGCACGCGGCGGTGGCTACCGCGCCCGGGCCAGGGTGAGGATGGCGGACACGTGGCGGGTGACCGCCGCCCGTGACATGGGGCCCGCCGGCAGCTCCACCGCGAACGATGCGGTGTTGGGGAAGTGCGCGTTCTGCCATCGCGACGCGGTGCCGCCCGGGTTGGGGCTCAGGAACAGCGGCAGGCCGACGATGGCGGCATAGCGGCGAGCTGCGGCCGTCGCCTGGCCCCACGCCCACACGAGCCGCAGGTGCTGGTGGTACCACACCGAGAGCGTCGGGCGGACGCGTTCGATCAGGCGCCGGGCGGCGCGCGTCTCGGGCTCCGAGAAGGGCCGCGGCCCGGAGTAGTACGTGCTCCACGGGGTGCCGTGCAGCGACCACCCGGCCGAGAAATTGCGGTTCAGGTCGACGCCGTCCCCATTCTGGCGTGTGTCGGCGGCGTGGCCGTCGGGGTTCAGCGTGGGCACGAGCCACAGGTCGATCAGCTCCGGCGTGGGCAGCCGCCGCAGTCTGCGCACGACGGCCATCCCGGCGCACTCGTTGCCGTGAATGCAGCCCACCACGAGGACGCGGCTCGGCGACTGCGGCGCGCCCGACTCGGTGGCCATGATCGGGCGGCCGTCGGCGGAGTGCCCGATCTGCTCGGTGACGTGCACCGTCGGGCCGAAGGGCCCCACCCCGATCAGGGGCAGCGCCGCCAGCATCGCGACCAAGTTGGGCATTGGCCCATCGTACTTCCCGCCGCCGCCACCGCTGATCAGCCGAGCGTGGCGAACGCGCGCACCGGGAACGTGCCCATGCCGGCGATCGGCGGCGGCACCGCGTAGAACCGGGTGCCCTCGGCAGGCATCGCCGCGAGGCCGGTCATGTGCTCGACGATGGGGATGCCGGCGCCGAGCAGCACCGTGTGCACCGGCCGCTCCATGTCGTCCATCGCATCGATGTTGAGCCCGTCGATCCCGACCACCGCCGCTCCGGCGTCGCGCAGAAACTCGGCGGCCGCGCGGGTCAGGAACGGGTGGCCGCCGGACAGATAGGTGTCGCTGCCCCAGTGCCGGTCCCAGCCGGTCTGGACCAGCACCGCGCGATCGTCCACATCCAGGCCGGCAAACGCCTCCGGCCCGATCGGCGCACCGTCGGCGGCGCCGGGCCGCACCACCAGCGCCGGGCGGCCGGCCAGCGGCCGCAGCGGCTGGCGGGCGAGGTCGTCGCCGTCGGCGTAGCGGTGAAACGGCGTGTCGACGTACGTGCCGGTGTTCGAGACGAGTTCGATGCGCCCGATCTGGAACTCGGTGCCGGGCGCATAGCGCTCGCGGCTCGCCTCGCGGGAGAGGAAGTCGCAGATCACCGGCCCGGGCAGGCCGGGGTAGGTGGTCATACCGTCGCGAACGGCGTGCGCCAGCTCGAAGATGTCCCCGGCGGCCGTCAGTGCAGCGGGGCCTCCCAGCCCTCCAGCACAGGCGCCGTGTAGTCGGTGCCGACGATCGTCGGAATCCGGCACCCACGAGCCGAGCTCCGGCTGCAGGAACTTGCAGTGCTTGGCCTTTAGCTGGATGCCGTAGGAGTTGCCCGAGGTCAGGTGCTTGATCAGCACCTTGCGGGCGATCTCATTCTCGCGTCCCGCGGGGATGGGGAAGTAGATGCGCAGGAACGAGTTGGAGTAGCGGTCGAACACGGCCGGCACGCCCTCCTCGCCCAGGAGCTCGATGTCCTCGAGCCAGTTGATGTCCTCGCCGGGGGTGGCGGCCAGCAGGTCGACATCCTCGATCAGCGAGATGTCCTCCTGATAGGGGAAGCGGCGGCCGGCGAGCGTCTCGGCGTCGATCTGAACGTGGCGTTCTTCGGTCATGGTTGCTCCTACTCCCCCGCCGCCTCGAGCGGCCGGCCGACGTGGGTGACGGACTCCTCCTCGTGCTTCTTCTCGAGCAGGCGCCGGATCTCGGACAGCGTCTCGCGCTCGGTCACGCCCGGGATGTAGTCGGTGCCGGCCAGCGGCACCTTGGCCATCGCCGCCGCCTCGACGGTGAGGGCGCACAGATCCTCGGGCTCGAGGCTGTGGATGTTGGTCTTGCCGCACGCCCGCGCCAGCATCTGCACCTCGAGCGTGAGCGTGTGCAGGAAGTTGTAGACGCGCTCGGCGGCCTCGTCGACGATCAGGCGCTTGCGCAGCTCGACGTCCTGCGTGGTGATGCCGACCGGGCAGCGGCCGGTGTGGCAGTGGTAGCACTCGCCGGCGGGCACGCCGATCGTGCCCTCGTAGTCGGTGACGCCCGGGATCTCCTTGTTGCAGTTGAGCGCCATCAGGGCGGAGTGCCCGATCGCGACCGCCTTCGCGCCGAGCGCGATGCACTTGGCGATGTCGCCGCCGTTGCGGATCCCGCCCGCGACCACGAGGTCGATCTCGTCTGCCAGGCCGACGTCCTCGAGCGCGCGCCGGGCCTCGGGGATGGCCGCCATCAGCGGGATGCCGGTCTCCTCGGACGCGATGTGCGGCCCGGCGCCCGTGCCGCCCTCGGCCCCGTCCAGGTAGATGATGTCGGGGCCGCACTTGGCCGCCATGCGCACGTCGTCGTAGACGCGCGCCGCCCCGAGCTTGAGCTGGATCGGGATCTGGTAGTCGGTGGCCTCGCGCACCTCCTGCACCTTCAGCGAGAGGTCGTCGGGGCCGAGCCAGTCGGGATGGCGAGCCGGCGAGCGCTGGTCGATGCCGGCCGGCAGCGAGCGCATCTCGGCCACCTGCTCGGTCACCTTCTGGCCCATCAGGTGGCCGCCGAGGCCCACCTTGCAGCCCTGGCCGATGAAGAACTCGCAGGCGTCGGCGAGCATGAGGTGGTGCGGGTTGAACCCGTACCGGCTCTGGATGCACTGGTAGTACCACTTGGTCGAGAGATCGCGCTCGGGCGGGATCATGCCGCCCTCGCCGGAGCAGGTGGCGGTGCCGGCCATCGACGCGCCCTTGGCCAGCGCCATCTTGGCCTCCAGCGACAGCGCACCGAAGCTCATACCGGTGATGTAGACCGGGATGTCGAGCGTGATCGGGTTCTTGGCAAAGCGCGCGCCCAGCACGGTCTTGGTGTCGCACTTCTCGCGGTAGCCCTCGATCACGAACCGGGTCAGCGTGCCCGGCATGAACATCAGCTCGTCCCAGTGCGGGATCGGCTTGAACATCGAGAAGCCGCGCATGCGGTAGCGGCCGAGCTCCGACTTGATGTGGATGTCGTTCATCACCTCGGGCGTGAAGATCGAACTGCGCCCGAGGACGTTGCGCTTCGAGGATGTCTTGTCGATGGCCACTACAGCACCAGCTTCCGTTCGGACGGCTCGAGATTGTCGTAGTTGTAGAGCTTCTTCCCGCACACGAACTTCTGGAACTCGGGTGGCGAGCCGAGGTTGTAGATGCGGAACTTGCGATCGATGAACTCCGTGTCGGCGTCGGTCCATTCGCCGGGGACGCAGTCGATGCCGAGCGCCTTCACCTTGCCGGCGACGTAGATCGTGCCGTCGTACATGGAGTCGCCCAGGCCGGGGCCGGCGTCGCCGCAGATCACCTGGCGGCCGCGCTGCATCATGAAGCCGGTCATCGAGCCCGCGCTGCCGAGGGTGAGGATCGTGCCGCCCTTCTGGTCGATGCCGCTGCGGGCGCCGACGCGGCCCTTGACCACGAGGTCGCCGCCGCGCAGGGCGGCACCGGTGAGCGACCCGGCGTTGCCCTCGATCAGGACGACCCCGGACATCATGTTCTCGCACGCCGACCAGCCGACCCGGCCGGTGATGTGCACCTCGGGCCCGTCGATCAGTCCGCAGCCGAAGTAGCCGAGGCTGCCCTCGAAGGTGATCTTGCAGCGGGTGAGGATGCCGACGCCGAGCGAGTGCTTCGAGCCGGGGTTGCGCACGGTCACGTCGGTGATGCCCTGCTCGTACAGGAGCCAGCGCAGCTCGAGGTTGATCTGCCGCGTGGTCAGATCCTTCGCGTCGAACGTCGCCCTCTGGCCGTCCACCTCGGACACCTTGGGGACGTCTGCATCCGGCTCCGACAGCCCGCGGGCGTCGTAGGAGATCTGGCGCTCGCCTACCGCGTCCATACCAGCACCTCACCCTCGTAGGGGTCGTATGTGTCGATCTCGTGGTCGATGATCGCGCGGATCGCAATCTCCTCCGACGCGAGCGCGACCAGGTCTTCGCCCTCGTACAGCACGAGCGGCTTGGCGGCCATCTCGTCCTTGGCCACCCCCAGCGCGTCCTTGGTGACGCAGATGTAGGTGAACACGCCGTCGAGATCCTCCATGCTGGCCCGCATGGACTCCTCGAGCGACATGCCCTCGCCCATCTTCTCGGCCAGGTACACCGCGATGATCTCGGAGTCGCACTCCGACTGGAACCGGTGCCCCGAGCGCTCGAGCCGGCGCCGCCATTGGAAGTAGTTCGTGAGCTGGCCGTTGTGGACGACCGCGACGTCGGCGAACGGGTACGCCCAGTAGGGGTGGGCGCCCGAGATGTCGACATCCGACTCGGTCGCCATGCGCACGTGGCCGATGGCGTGGGTGCCGGTGAAGTCGCCCAGGTCGTACTGCTTGGACACCGTCTCGGCGTCGCCCAGGTCCTTGACGATCTCGAGCGAATGCCCGAGCGACAGGATCTCGCAGCCGGGGACGTCCTCGAGGTAGTCGGCCAGCGCCTTCAGGTCGCCGTGGTAGTGCAGCACGGCCCGGAAGGCGTAGTCGGTCTCGTCCTCGACCGACTCGATGGTCGCACCCAGCTCGCGCATGCGCGCCTCGACCTCGCCCCGGTGGCGCTGCAGCTTGTCGGCGAACTCGAAGTCGCGCGGGTCGTTGGCGTCGGCCAGCTTGTACCGGACGACGACGGGGTGCGCGGCGGGGCCGTAGAGGGCATAGCCGGTCGAGTCCGGGCCGCGGTGCTTCATCGACTGGAGCATGCGGGTCATGTCCCGGCCGATCTCGTTGGCGCCGTCTCGGTAGATGATTCCTGCAATTCCGCACATATGCGAGCCTTTCGGGCTGACAGCGACGATTCCGCTTGGTGAGCGAGGTTGCGCCGGAAATGCTACCGGTGGTGGCCGCCCCTCTCCTATGTCGATTCGGACATATCTGGCCGGTGGAAGGCGGTCGCCCCGTGCCAGGCCCGGACGAAGCGGCCGTCGATGAGTGTGTCAAATCGCACGCGCTCGGGGCTCCATCCGGCGGGGCCGAGCCGGAAGCCGCCGCCGGGCAGGGGCTCGAGCGGCCATGCCTCGCCCCAGTGGAGCGCGACCGAGCTCCCCGTCACGGGTGCCGATCCGAAGCGTCGTCGACCAGGGGTTGTGCGACCGGTAGAGGCCGCACGTCGGTCGCCACTCCCGGGCCGGCTCGGCGTCGAGCACGACGGCCGCCGCCGGGTCGCTCAGGTCGTCAAGACCGGGCTCGGGGACATCGTCGCCGGCCGCCAGGCGCAGCCCGTACCGCGCGAGCGTCGTCGCCCCCGCCGGGCCGTTGACGAGCGCTGCGGTGACGAGGCCGGCGTCGAGATCGCAGAACACCTGGGCGTGGTGGCCGACGGTGCGCCGCCGTGGCTGATCCAGCGCCGGCCCTCGACCGCGCGCAGGTTCAGGCCGTATCCGTACCAGGTGCCCTCGTCGGGATCCTCGGCCACCGGCGTCGTCATCCGCTCGAACCCCTCGGGCGCGAGCACGCCGGCGCCGCCGTTCACGAGCATGCGACCATAGCCGGCGAGGTCGGCCGCGGTCGCGCACACGCTGCCGTCGGCCCCGCGGTACTCGAGCCAGGTGGCCGGCGCGAGCGGGTCACCGAGCGTCCACGGCCACGAGTCGTCGCTGCCCTCGTGGCCGACGGCCAGGCGGCTGCGGAGCGCGTTCGTGATCATCGGCTCGGTGTGCTCGAGCCCGAGCGGCGCGATGATCTCGCGCCGGTACGTGTCGGCGTACGGCTCGCCGGGTCAGCCGCTCGAGCACGTAGCCGAGCGCCTGGTAGCCGACGTTCGAGTACCAGAAGCGCTCGCCGGCGGGAGCGCGGGCCGACTCGGCCAGCATCAGCACCTCATACCCGGGGCTGGGCGGGTCGCCGAGGCTGCAGGGCAGGCCGCCGGTGTGGCTCAGCAGGTGGTGCACGGTGACGCCCGCGAGCGGGAACCACGGCAGCAGGCTCGCGACCTCGGCGTGCAGGTCGAGCCCGCCCCGCTCCCAGCGCCGCAGCAGGCAGATGGCGGTGAACGACTTCGAGATCGAGCCGATCTGAAACAGCGTCGTGCTCGGTCACCGGGAGGCCGGCGGCCGGGTCGGCGTGGCCGTACGAGCGCGCCCACACCAGGCCGTCGCGGTCGCTCAGGGCAACCGCCGCCCCGGGCGTCGCCCCCGCCGCGATCAGCTTCGCGGCGAGGGCGTCGACCCGTTCGACGGCGCTACGGGAGGACGTCCAGGTACTCCTTGACGTCCCAGTCGCTGACCTCCGAGCAGTACCGCTCCCACTCGTCGTTCTTGTAGTGGGTGAACACGCGGTGCATCTCGCCGGGCAGCGCCGACTTCACCAGCTCGTCCTGGTCGAGGGCCTGCAGGGCCTCGCCCAGCGTCATCGGCACCTTCTGCACCTGCTTGCCCGCCTCGATCGCCTCGTAGATGTTGCCCTCCTCGGGAGCGCCGGGGTCGACCGAGCGGGTGATGCCGTCCTCCATGGCCACTGTGAGTGCACCGAGCGCCAGGTACGGGTTGACCGCGGAGTCGACCGACCGGTACTCGAACCGATCCGGAGACGAGACGCGCAGCGCGGTGGTGCGGTTCTGGTAGCCCCAGTCGGCGAACACCGGCGCCCAGAAGCCCTGCTCCCAGAAGCGCCTGTACGAGTTGACCGTCGGCGCCGTGATGCAGGTCAGCGCGCGCAGGTGCTCGAGGATGCCGCCGATCGCGTTCAGGCCGAGCTGCGACGGCATGCGCGGGTTGTCACCCTCGGGCAGGAAGAGGTTCGTATCGCCCTTCCACAGCGAGAGGTTGGTATGGCACCCATTGGCCGACACGCCCATGAACGGCTTGGGCATGAAGCACGGGAAGGCATCCATCTCGCGCCCGACCGCCTTGCACACCTGCCGGAACGTGCTCAGGTTGTCGGCGGTCAGCTCGGCGCGGTCGAAGCCGAAGTTGAGCTCGATCTGGCCGGGGGCGTCCTCGTGGTCGCCCTGGATCATGTCGAGCCCGAGCTTGCCGCAGTACTCGACCACCTTGTGGATGATCGGCTGGAGCTCGGAGAACTGGTCGATGTGGTAGCAGTAGGGCTTCGTCTTGCCCTCGACCGACGGCGTGCCGTCCGGGTTCAGCTTGAGCCACATCATCTCGGGCTCCATGCCGGCGCGCAGGTGCATCCCGGTGCGCGCCTCCAGGTCGGCCTGGATCCGGCGCAGGTTGCCGCGGCAGTCCGAGGTGAGCACCGCGCCGGGCCCCTCGAGATCCTCGCGGTTGCGGAAGCAGGTGCACCACACGCGCGCGACCTTCGCGTCCCACGGGAGGGGTGCGAACGTCTCGGGTTCGGGGATGCCGACGAGCTCCCAGGCCTCCGGCCCGTAGCCGATGTAGTCGCCGTGGCGGTCGACGAACAGGTTGGCAGTCGAGCCGTAGACGAGCTGGAACCCCTTTTGCGCGATCGTCTCCCAGTGCTTCGCGGGCACGCCCTTGCCCATGATCCGGCCCGTGACCGAGATGAACTGGTAGTAGATGTAGGTGATGCCCTCGGCGTCGATGCGGCGGCGAACGTCGGCCACCTGCTCCGCCCTTCCCGGGGCCTCGACGAACTGGTCGAGGTCGCTCACGGATCCCTCCCTTGGTCGTTCTTGGCAGTGCGGAGGCTACGTGCCGGGCGGGCCCGGTACAAGTGGCAGGTTGCGACACTCGCGGGCGGCGGGGGTGTTAATTCTCGATCGGCGTGTCGTCGCGGCCGCCCCACTCGTTCCACGAGCCGTCGTAGACGGCCGCCGCGGGGCCGCCCGCGAGCGCGAGGGCGTTTGCGACCGCCGTGGCGGAGACGCCGCCGTTGCAATAGACGACCACCGGCCGGTCGACCCGGTCGACGTCGACACCCGCATCGGCGAAGGCCTGCCGCAGCTCGGCCGGCGGCAGGAACGGGCCGTCGCCGTCGAGCAGGCCGCGGTAGGGCACGTTGACCGCGCCGGGGATGTGGCCGTGGCGGCGGGCATGGCTCTCGATCCCGGCGTACTCGTCGTGCGGGCGGGCGTCGAGGATCAGCACGTCTCGGTCGAGCGCCGCCCGCATCTCGTCGAGGCTCCACATCTGTGGCCCCCGCTCGCCCGGCTGGTAGGGCGGGTCGGCGGGCGCCGCGACCTCCTCGCCCTCGCGCAAGGGGTAGCCGGCGGCCACCCATGCGCCGAGGCCCCCGTCGAGGATGTGGGCGTGGCGGTGTCCGTAGGTGCGCAGGGCCCAGACGATCCGGCCGGCGAGGATGTTCCGGTAGTCGTCGTAGGCCACCAGGACGGAGTCGTTGCGGATGCCGAGCCGGGTGGCGTCGGCGGCGAAGACGGCGGGCGGCGCGAGCTGCACGGGCACCGGGTCGTCGCGGTCGGCGAAGTCGCGGCGCCAGTCGACGAAGACGGCGCCGGGGATGTGGCCGGCGCGATAGGCCTCGGGCTCGGCCCGGTAGCGCGGCTCCTGCGGCATGACCCGCCCGCGCACGTCCAGGATCCGGACGGTGTCGCCCTGCTCGTGCAGGAAGGTCGGCGTGACGAGGACGTCGTCCACGCCCGGATGGTACGCGCGCCAAAAGGGGTCTGACCCCGTTTGCGCTAGTGTGGCGGGCGTGGGGATTGACGATCGCTTCTGGGAGCCGATCTCGGATGCCGAGGTGCGCGGCGTGGTGGGCGAGGACGCCGAGGCGGTCGCGCGGCACCGGCGCTGGCTCTTCGCCGTCGCCCGCTGCCGCACCCCCGCGGGCGACGTCTATCTCAAGCGCCAGCCGCCGATGGGCCGCGACATCGAGCAGCTGCGCCGCCAGCACCGGCTGACGAACCACCTGGCCGACCGGGGGGTGCCGGCGGCGCGGGCGGTGGGCCTGGTCGAGGCCGCCGGCCTCTGGTACGAGCTGCACGAGCCGGCCGCCGGCGAGGACGTCTACTCGGGGGCCGATACCTGGGACCCGTTCGACCGTGACGCCCACGTGGTCTCGGCCGGGCGGATGCTGGCCCGGCTGCACGCGGCCGGGGCCGACTTCCCCGACCGCACGCCCCAGCAGCAGGCCGGCTTCGTCGTCCAGGTCGGGATGGTCGCGCTCGATCCCGTTGCCGCCGTCGAGCGGCTGGCGGCGCTGCGCCCGGCGGTCGCCGACCACCTCGCCACCCGCACCTGGCGGGCCCCGGTCGCCGAGGCGTACACCGCGCTCTTCGATCGCCTTCGGCCCTACCTGTCCGGGCTGCCGGAGCGGCCGCTGCACGGCGACTGGCAGACGAACAACCTCTTCTTCGCGGGCGACGAGTGCGCCGGGATCATCGACTTCCACCAGGCCGACCATGCCCCCCGCCTGCTCGACCTCGTGACCGCGGTCGAGCGTAACTGCTTCTTCTGGAACCGGATCTCGGCCGGCGACGACGCGGCCTTCGACCTGCGTCAGGCCGAGCTCCTCGTGCGGGCCTACGACGCCGAGACGCCGCTCGAGCCGATCGAGCGGGTTGTGCTGGCCGACATGCTGGCCGTCTGCCAGTTCGAGTACGGGATCTCGTTCCTGGACTACTACGCGGGCGTCGAGCGCGACCGTGCCAAGGCCGACTGGGCGTGGTCGGACTTCGTGATCGGCCATGCCCGCTGGTGGGGCTCACCCGCGGGCCTCGCGGCGGCGGACGCGATCAGGGCATGGTGGTGAGCGCGTGAATATTTGGTGCCTGGCACCGGTTATTCACCGGGGCGCAGGAGGGACATCAGGGGGCGGGCCTTCACCAGCGACTCCTCGACCTCGGCCGCCGGGTCGGAGTCCCAGACGATGCCGCCGCCGACCCACAGGTGCAGGCCGCCGTCGGCCACCGCAACCGTGCGGATCGTGAGGCCGAGATCGAGGTCTCCGTTCGGGTGGACGATGCCCAGCGCGCCCATCGAGGCGCCGCGGCCGACCGGCTCCAGGCGGGCGATGTGGTTGATCGCCGCCACCTTCGGCGCGCCGGTGACCGAGCCGCCCGGGAACGTCGCGCGCAGCAGTTCGGCCAGGCCGACGCCGGGGCTGCAGAAAGCCCTCGACGGTCGAGACCATGTGGCGGACGCCGGCCATCGGCCGCTCGGCCAGGTACTCGGCCACGCGGACGCTGCCCGGCCGGCAGACGCGGCCGAGATCGTTTCGCTCGAGGTCGACGATCATCACATGCTCGGCGCGGTCCTTGGCGCTCTCGGCGATCGGCTCGCCTGCGTCCGCCGGCCGCGTGCCCTTGATCGGCATCGTCCGCGCGCGGTCACCGCGCGTCTGCAGGAAGAGCTCCGGAGTGGCCGACACGATCGACCAGCCGTCTCCGTGCAGGGCGTGCGCCCAGGGCGCATCGAGGGCTGCGAGTGCGGGCTCGAGCGCTGCGGGCGAGCCCTGAAACGGCGCGTACATGTGCTGCACCAGGTTGACCTGGTAGACGTCGCCGCGGGCGATCGCCGCGCGCACCTGGTCGACGGCCGCCGCATGCTCGGCGGCCGTCCACGTGGGCACGAACTCCCCGACCCGAAACGTCCCGGGCGAGGCGGGTCGCGGGTCGGCCGGACGCACCCGGCAGGCGGCCAGCGGCAGCTGGGCGCACGGCTCAGGTGGCCGCGGCTCGTACACGCCGGGCATGGTCGCGGCCAGCCGGTAGCCGAGGTAGAGGTCGGCCACCATCCCCACCGGCGGGTCGGCGCTGCCGAAGCCGTGGCCGGCCAGGAAGCGCTCGATCTGGTCCAGGGGATCACCGGCCGGGGACTCCAAAACCAGCCAGCGGTCGCTTGCGCGCGGGGTGAGCGTGCCGGCGGCGATGCACGTATGGTAGGCCGCGTGGACGCGCTCGAGGTCTCGAATCCCCCGACGGCCGACGACCTGGAGAAGATCGCCGAGCGCGTCCCCGACCTGCGCGGGTACCCGCTGCGGGCGGAGCCGCTGCCGGGCGGGCTCACGAATCTCAACTACCGCATCCACGGCGCGCCCCAGGAGTACGTGCTGCGCGTGACCGGCGAGGCCGAGATGCTGGGTGCCGATCGCGAGGCCGAATACGCCGCGACGGTGATCGCCGGAGGGCTCGGCATCGGGCCACAGGTGCTGGCATACCTGCGGCCCGAGAAGATCCTGATCACCCGGTTCATCGACGGTGTCGGCGTGCCGCCCGAGCAGCTGCGCACGACCGCGATGATCGGCCAGGTGGCGGCGACGCTCCAGCGCCTGCACCAGGGCCCGCCGGTGCCGGCCTCGTTCTCGGCCTTCGGCATCGTCGAGGCCTATCGCGACAACGCGCGCTGGCTGGGGGTGGAGCTGCCGGAGGCGTTCGCGTGGTCGTGGGAGCGGGCCGAGGAGATGCGCGCTGCGCTCGCCGCCGCGCCGCCGGAGCCGTGCCTGTGCCACAACGATCTCCTGAATGCGAACTTCCTGCTCGAGGACGGGCGCCTGCTGATCGTCGACTGGGAGTACGCGGGCATGGGCGACCCGTTCTTCGACCTGGCCAACTTCTCGGCCAATCACGACCTGTCCGAGGATGACGACCGCGTGCTCCTGCGGGCCTACCTGGGCCGGGTGCTCGAGCGCGACATCGCCCGGCTGCGGCTGATGCGGATCATGTCGGACTTCCGGGAGGCGATGTGGGGCGTCGTCCAGCAGGGGCTTCGCACCACCGACGCCGACTACGTCGCCTACGCCGGCCAGTTCTTCGGCCGCCTGCGCGAGCGGGCCTCCGACGAGCGCTACCCGAAGTGGATCGCGCTCCTTGCCGGTTGACCGGTCTAGACCGGTTGTGGGAGGCTTGCGGGCGTGAGGGACGAGGCGCAGGCGGTCGTCATCGGCGGCGGGGTGGGCGGCTGCAGCATCCTCTACCACCTGGCCAAGCTCGGCTGGCGCGACGTCGTCCTGGTCGAGCAGTACGGCCTCACGCACGGCTCGACCTGGCATTCGGCCGGCCTGGTCGGCCAGCTGCGCTCGACGGTCAGCCTGACCAAGATGATGCAGTACTCGGTCGGCCTCTACGCCGACCTTGCCCGCGAGACCGGCAAGGATCCCGGCTGGCACCAGCTGGGCGGCCTGCGCCTGGCGTCGTCGCGCGAGCGCTACGAGGAGATCCAGCGCCAGGCCGGCTGGGCGAAGAGCTTTGGCCTCGAGATGGAGCTCGTGTCGCCCGCCGAGGCGCAGGCGATGTTCCCGCCAATGTCCACCGACGGCGTGGTCGCGGCCGCCTTCATCCCGCTCGACGGCTATCTCGATCCCAGCCAGCTCACCTTCGCGCTCGCCGACGGCGCCCGCCTGCTCGGGGCCGACATCGAGCAGCGCACGCGCGTCACCGGGATCACCCTCCGCAACGGGCGGGTGCACGAGGTGGTCACCGACAAGGGCACGATCCGCACCGACGTCGTCGTGAACGCGGGCGGCATGTACGCCCCCCAGATCGGGCGCATGGTGGGGGTGCAGGTGCCGATCATCACCTACGGGCACGAGTTCCTGGTCACCGAGGCGTTCGACCCGCCGCTCGAGCCGCTGCCGACGCTGCGGGATCCCGATCGGCTCGTGTACTTCCGCACCGAGGTGGGCGGCCTGATCATGGGCGGCTACGAGCGCAATCCCGCGCCGTGGGCGCTCGACGGCGTGCCCGACGGGTTCGAGGCGCAGCTTCTGCCCGAGGACTGGCCCCGGTTCGAGCCGCTGCTCGAAAACGCCGTCGAGCGGGTGCCGGCGATGGAATCGGCCGAGGTGCGCAAGCTCTACAACGGGCCCGAGGCGTTCACTCCCGACGGCGAGTTCATCCTGGGCGAGTCCGACGTGCCCGGCTTCTGGGTGGCCGCCGGCTTCTGCGCCCACGGCCTGGCCGGCGCGGGCGGGATGGGCTGGCAGGTGGCCGAGTGGGTCGTCCACGGCGAGCCCAGCCTCGACCTGTGGCACATGGACAGCCGCCGCTTCGGCCGCCAGTACCGCAGCCGTGACTACACGCTGGCGCGGGCCACCGAGGTGTACTCGACCTACTACGACATCAAGTACCCCAACCACGAGCGCACCGCCGGCCGGCCGCTGCGGCTCTCGCCCGCCTACGCGCGGCTGACCGACCTGGGCGCGAGCTTTGGCGAGAAGTCCGGGCTGGGAGCGGGCGAACTGGTTCGAGCCGAACGCCGCCCTCGGCGACGAGAGCCTGCGGCCGCGCGGGTGGGCGGGCCAGAACTGGTCGCCGGCCATCCATGCCGAGGCGATCGCCACCCGCGAGCGTGCCGGCCTCTTCGACGAGACGTCGTTCGCGAAGATCGAGGTCACCGGGCCCGGCGCGGCCGCCTACCTGCAGCGGCTGTGCGCGAACGATGTCGACCGGGCGCCCGGGTCGGTCACCTACACCCAGATGCTGAACAGCCGCGGCGGCATCGAATGCGACTTCACCGTGACGCGGCTCGGCGAGCACCGCTTCCGCATCGTCACCGGCACCGCCTTCGGAAACCACGACCTGGGCTGGATCCGCGGGCACATGCCCACCGACGGCTCGGTCGAGGTGGCCGACGTCACCTCGGCGTACGCCTGCCTCGGCCTGTGGGGCCCGCGGGCGCGCGACATCCTGCAGCCGCTCACCACGTCCGACCTGTCCAATGCGGGCCTGCCGTACATGCGTGCTGCCGAGATCGCGGTCGTGCACGTGCCCTGCCTGGCGGTGCGGGTCACCTACGTCGGCGAGCTCGGCTGGGAGCTCTACTGCCCGACCGAGTACGGCGCGGCGCTGTGGGACGCGATCTGGGAGTCGGGACGCGGCCATGGCATGCTCGCCGCCGGCTACCGCGCCATCGACGCGCTCCGGGTCGAGAAGGGCTACCGCGTGTGGGGCGCCGACATCACCCCCGAGGACACGCCCGACGAGGCCGGCCTCGGCTTTGCGGTGAAGCCCGAGAAGGGCATCGAGTTCATCGGCCGCGACGCCCTGCTGCGCGCCCGCGAGCAGGAGCCCGGCCGGCGGCTGTGCTGCCTGGCGCTGCACGATCCCGCGGCGGTCACGCTGGGCTCCGAGCCGGTCCGGGCCGGCGGCGAGCTGGCCGGGCGGGTGACCAGCGGCGGCTACGGCTTTGCGGTCGGGCGCTCGCTCGCCTACGCCTATCTGCCCGCCGCCGTCGCCGCGGTGGGAACGGCCGTCGAGGTCGAGGTGTTCTCGACTGGGTGGCCGCGGAGGTCGTCGCGGAGCCCGCCTGGGACCCCCGCGGGCGAACGCATACGCCAGTAGAGCGGTACGCTTGCCCGATGCGCTGCCAGGCGTGCGGTACGGAGAACGAGGAGGGGCGCAAGTTTTGCGGTGAGTGCGGGGCGCCGCTGACGGTCCGCTGCGCGGCCTGTGCGACCGAGAACGCGCCCGGCGCGAAGTTCTGCGGCGAGTGCGGGACGCCGCTCGCGGCTCCCCCGCCGCGCCGGTCGCGGTCGCGGCCGAGCCGGTCGCCGAGCGGCGGCTGGTCTCGGTGCTCTTCGCCGACCTGGTCGGGTTCACCACCATGTCCGAGTCGCGCGACGCCGAGGACGTGCGCGAGCTCCTGTCCCGCTACTTCGACACCTGCCGGACGCTGATCGCCCGCTACGGCGGCACGGTCGAGAAGTTCATCGGCGACGCCGTGATGGCGGTGTGGGGGGCGCCGGTCGCGATGGAGGATGACGCCGAGCGGGCGGTGCGCGCCGCCATCGACCTGGCCGCCGCGGTGGCCGCGCTGGGCCAGGAGGTGGGGTCGTCGGACCTGCGGGCGCGGGTGGGCGTGATCACGGGTGAGGCGGCGGTCACGATCGGCGCGACCAGCGAGGGGATGGTCGCGGGCGACCTCGTCAACACGGCGTCGCGGATCCAGTCGGTGGCCGAGCCGGGTGCGGTGCTGGTCGGCGACTCGACCAAGCACGCCACCGAGGAGGCGGTCGTGTACGAGGACGCCGGCGCCCGCGCGCTCAAGGGCAAGGCCGAGCCGGTGCAGCTGTGGCGGGCCGTGCGCGTGATCAGCGGCATCGGCGGGGCGCAGCGGTCGGCCGGCCTCGAGGCGCCCTTCGTCGGCCGCGACCGCGAGCTGCGGATGATCAAGGAGCTGTTCCACGCCTCGGCCGGCGAGTCGAAGGCGCAGCTCGCCTCGGTGATGGGTGTGGCCGGGACGGGCAAGTCGCGGCTGACCTGGGAGTTCTTCAAGTACATCGACGGCCTTGCCGACAGCGTCCGCTGGCACCGCGGCCGCTGCCTGCCCTACGGCGAGGGCGTCAGCTACTGGGCGCTGGCCGAGATGGTGCGCACGCGCGCGTCGATCGCCGAGGGCGAGGATCCCGAATCGCAGCGCGAGAAGCTGCACATCGCGGTCGAGCAGTCGATCGCCGACCCCGACGAGCGCCGGTTCGTCGAGCCGCGGCTTGCGCACCTGCTCGGCCTCGAGGAGCACGCGCCGTGGGAGCGCGAGAACCTGTTCAGCGCCTGGCGGCTCTTCTACGAGCGCCTCGCCGAGGAGATGCCGACGGTGATGGTGTTCGAGGACATGGAGTGGGCCGACGCCGCGCTGCTCGACTTCATCGAGCACCTGGTCGACTGGTCGCGGAACCACCCGCTGTTCGTGCTCGTGCTCGCCCGGCCGGAGCTGGCCGAGCGGCGGCCGACCTGGGGCGCGGCCCGGCGCAACTTCAGCTCGCTCTATCTCGAGCCGCTGTCGACGGCCGAGATGGAGACGCTGCTCGCCGGCCTCGTGCCCGGCCTGCCCGACGAGCTGCGCGTGCGGATTCGCGAGCGGGCCGAGGGCGTGCCGCTGTACGCGGTCGAGACGGTGCGGATGCTGCTCGACCGCGACCTGCTCGTGCGCCGCGGAAGCTCGTATGTGCCCGCCGGCCCGATCGACATCCTGGACGTCCCCGAGACGCTGCACGCCCTGATCGCGGCCCGGCTCGACGGGCTCGCGGCCGACGAGCGGCGGCTGCTGCAGAGCGCGTCCGTGCTCGGGAAGACGTTCACGATCGAGGCGCTCGCGACGCTCACCGGCCGGTCGGTGGCCGAGCTCGAGCCGGTGCTGAACGGCCTTGCGCGCAAGGAGGTGCTGTCGCTGCAGGCCGACCCGCTCTCGCCGGAGCGCGGCCAGTACGGGTTCCTGCAGGAGCTGGTGCGGCGGGTGGCCTACGAGATGCTGTCCAAGCACGACCGCCGCACCCGGCACCTGGAGGCGGCGGCGATGGACGAGGGCGAGGACGAGCTGGCCGAGATCGTCGCGGGCCACTACCTGGCGGCGCACCGGGCCGACCCGGATGCGGCCGACGCCGACGAGATCGCCCGCCGGGCCGTGGCCGCGCTCACACGGGCCGGCGAGCGGGCGTCGGCGCTTGCGGCGAGCCGCGAGGCGCAGCGCTACTTCGAGCAGGCGGCCGCGCTCGTCGGCGATCCGCTCGAACAGGCCGCCCTGCTCGAGCGGGCGGGAACGATGGCGCGGGTGGCCGGCGCTGTCGGACGATGCGCGCGTCCACTTCGACGCGGGCGGTGGAGCTGTTCGAGGCGCAGGGGGCGACCCATCCCGCCGCGCGCGTCTCGGCCCGCCTGGGCGAGGTGATGTGGGATACGGGGCGCCTGCTCGAGGCGCTCGAGCGGATGGATACGGCCCTGGACCTTCTCGCCGGCGAGGAGGCGGACGCCGATGTGGCGGCGCTGGCGGCGGAGGTGGGCCGGTTCCGGTTCTTCGCGGGCGAACCGGTCGTGGCGGCCGAGCGCGTCGAGATGGCGCTCGAGCTGGCCGAGCTGCTGGGGCTCCCGGACGTGCTGTCGCAGGCGGTCAACACGAAGGGCATGATCCTGAGCGTGCTCGGCCGGCCGGGCGAGGCGTCAGCGCTCGTGCGCTACGCGCTCGAGGTCGCGCTCGAGCACGACATCCCGTCGGCGGCGTTCCGCGCCTACAACAACGTCGCCGACATGGAGGCACGTTCGGACCGGTTCGAGGCGGCGGCCACCGGCTATCGCGACGGCCTCGCGCTCGCCCGGCGGGTGGGTCATCGCCAGCAGGAGTGGCAGTATCTCGGCCAGACGTATCCGCAGTTCATGCTCGGCCAGTGGGACGAGGCCCTGGCCCAGGCCGCCGAGATCCCCGAGGACGTGTTCGCCCAGTCGCGGTTCCCGTTCGTCAGCTACCTCGGCAACAGCGTCGCCATCCTTGCCCATCGCGGCGAGTTGGAGGCCGCCGAGCAGCTGTGCCGCCGGTTCGACCGGGCTGCGGGAGTCGGCCGACGTCAGCGAGCGGGCGGCATATGGGTGGGCGCAGCTCGACACTGCTCCTGGCGCAGGGCCGGGGGGCTGAGGCATTGGTGGCCGCCGAGGAGGCGTGGCAGCTGCGCGATGCGGCCGGCATCGCCTCGGAGACGATGAAGGAGGTCTTCCCGGTGGCCGTGGCCGCGGCGCTCGAGATCGGGGACATGGACGCCGTCGAGCGGCTGCTCGCAGACGGTCGAGGACCCCCGCCCGGGACGCGTGCCTCAGCTGATCCGGGCGCAGGCGCTGCGGTTCCGGGCCCGGGTCGCCGCGGTCGAGGGGGACGGCGAGCAGGCCGAGCGGCTGTTCCGGGGTGCGGCCGGCCTCTTCCGCGAGCTGGCGACGCCGTTCCCGATGGCCGTCACCCTGCTCGAGCACGGTGAGTGGCTCGACGGCCCAGGGGCCGAGGCGACGCGGCCGAGGAGGGGCTCGCCGAGGCGCGGCCAGGTGTTCACCCGGCTGCGGGCGGTGCCATGGCTGGAGCGGCTCGAGCGGGTGCGCGCGGGCGACGCCGTCGCCCGCTGACCCTGCCGCCGCGGTCGGGACGGGGCGGCGCCCGGGCGGGCCGGCCAACCTGCCGTGAGGCGGTGGCGCTTCCGCACCGGGCGAGCCGCTTCCGTCCCTGTCTGCGACCGCGTGGAGGAGCCTACGCCTCGGGCGTTAAGGCGATGGGGCAGAAACGTAACGGTGTCGTAACGGCTGCGCCGTCAGGCGGCCGGAGCGAGCTCGCGGCGGGTGAGCGTCTGGTCGCGGCGCTGGCCGACGCCGACCATCGTGACCGGCACGCCGACCCGGCCCTCGACGAAGTCGAGGTAGGCGCGGGCGGCCTCGGGCAGCTGCGCGAAGGCCGGTGACGGCCGAGATGTCGGCACCCCAGCCGGGCAGCTCCTCGTACTCCGGCCGGGCGTGGTGGAAGTCGGTCTGGTGCGAGGGAAAGTCGGTGGTGAGCGCGCCGTCGGGCAGCCGGTAGCCGGTGCAGACGGGGATGCGATCGAACATCGACAGCACGTCCAGCTTGGTCACCGCCAGCTCGGTGAGGCCGTTCAGGCGGGCGGCGTAGCGCAGGCCGACGATGTCGAGCCAGCCGCAGCGGCGGTCGCGGCCGGTGACGGTGCCGTACTCGCCGCCGCGCTCGCGCAGCCGGCCGCCGCGGTCGGCATCGGCCTCGCTCGGGAACGGGCCGGCGCCGACCCGGGTCAGGTAGGCCTTGGTGACGCCGAGCACCGAGCTGATCCGCGTCGGGCCGACGCCGAGGCCGACGCAGGCGCCGCCGGCGACCGGGTTGGACGAGGTCACGAACGGGTAGGTGCCGTTGTCGATGTCGAGCAGCGTGCCCTGGGCGCCCTCGCAGAGCACGGTGTGGCCGTCCTCGAGCGCGTGGTGGATGAGAAGCGAGGTGTCGGCGATGAACGGGCGGATGCGCTCGGCGTGGCCGAGCATCGCCACCGTCAGCTCCTCCTTGTCGAGCGGCCGGTGGTGGTGGAGCTTGCGCAGCTCGACGTTCTTGACCGAGAGCGCCGTCTGGATCTTCAGGCGCAGGATCTTCTCGTCGAGCAGGTCCTGGACGCGGATGCCCACCCGCAGCGCCTTGTCGGCGTAGGCCGGGCCGATGCCGCGGCGGGTGGTGCCGATCTGGAGCCGGCCGAGCTGCAGCTCGGAGTCGGCGTCGATGATGCGGTGCCAGGGCATGATCAGGTGGGCGTTGCCGCTGATGCGCAGGCCGGCGACGTCGACGCCCCGGGCGAGCAGGCCGTCGAGCTCCTCGATCAGCACCTCGGGGTCGATCACGCAGCCCGTTGCCGAGCACGCACAGCGTGCCCGGGTAGAGGATCCCGCTCGGCACGAGCCGCAGCTTGTACGTCTCGTCGCCGATCACCAGCGTGTGGCCGGCGTTGTTCCCGCCCTGGTAGCGGGCGACGACGTCGACCCGCTCGGCCAGCAGGTCGATGATCTTGCCCTTGCCCTCGTCGCCCCACTGGGCGCCCACCACGACCTTGAGCGGCATCGATCCCCTCGCGCGTTCTAGGCCCCGCCGGGACGGGCCAGGTTGTCGAATCGGGTGTAGCGGCCGACGTAGGACAGCTTGACCGTGTCGAGGGGGCCGTTGCGGTGCTTGGCCATGATCAGCTCGGCCGTGCCCTTGTCCTCGCTCTGGTCGTTGTAGTAATCGTCACGGTAGACGAACATGACGAGGTCGGCGTCCTGCTCGATCGAGCCCGACTCGCGCAGGTCGCTCAGCACCGGCCGCTTGTCGCTGCGGGCCTCGACGGCGCGCGAGAGCTGCGAGATGGCGAGCACCGGCACGTCGAGATCGCGCGCGATCAGCTTCAGCGAGCGGGAGATCTGGGAGATCTCCTGGACGCGGTTCTCGACCCGGGCCGTGCCGCCCATCAGCTGCAGGTAGTCGACGATCACCAGGCCGAGCTCGCCCTTCAGCCGCGACTTCAGCCGCCGGCTCTTGGCCTTGATCTCGATCGGGGTGACGCCGGCCGTGTCGTCGACGTAGATGGGCGCGTCGTAGAGCTTGTCGAGGCGTTGGTGAGCTTCTCCCAGTCGACCTGGTCGAGCGCGCCGCGCCGGAGGCGCTTGGAGTCGACCTTGCCCTCGGCGCACATGAGCCGCGTGGTCACCTCCTCGCGCGACATCTCGAGCGAGAAGATCGCGACCGGTGTGCGCTCGCGGATGCCGACGTGGGCGGCGATGTTCAGCGCGAGCGACGTCTTGCCCATGCCCGGGCGGGCGGCGAGGATGACCAGGTTGGATTTCTGGAAGCCGGCGGTGAGCTCGTCGAGCTGGCGGAAGCCGCTGCCCGTGCCGGTGAGGTCGCCGCCCTCGGCGCTCAGCTGGGTGAGGCGGTCGAACGACTCCTTGAGGAGCGTCTCCATGTGCTCGAAGTCGCCGGTGATGCGCTGGTCGGCGATCCCGAACACGATCTGCTCGGCCCGGTCGACCAGCTCGGGCGGCTCGCCGATGCGCTCGTAGCCGAGCGTGGCGATCTCGGTGCCGGCCCGGATGAGGCCGCGGTAGGTGGCGGTGTCGCGGACGATCTGGGCGTAGTGGCGGGCGTTGGCCACCGCCGGCACGGTCGCCGCGAGCGTGTGCACGACCGCCTTGCCCCCGACCTCGTCGAGCAGGCCGCGGTTGGAGAGGGCGTTCGTGAGCGTGATCGAGTCGACGTTCTCGCCCCGGCCGTACATGTCCAGGATCGTCTGGTAGATGGTCGCGTGCGAGCGGCGGTAGAAGTCGTCCGGCTGCAGGAGCTCGGAGACGATCGCGACCGCGTTCCCGGACACGAGCATCGCGCCCAGCACCGACTCCTCGGCGTCGAGGTCCTGGGGTGGAACCGTTGGTTCTTGCGAAGTGACGGCCATGCGCCCGGCCGCGGCTAGTAGTCGGCCTCGAGGTCGGAGGGCTCGGCTTCGAACGCCTCCACGCCGCCCTCCTCCTCGGCTCCACCCGGCACGACCATCACCTTCAGCACCGCGCGGACGTCCCCCCACACGCTCATCTTCACGAGGTGGCTGCCGAGCGTCTTGATCGGCTCGTCGAGCTCGACCTTGCGCCGGTCGATGCGGATCTTGCGCGCCTTCCAGATGGCGTCCGAGATGTCGGTGGATGTGACCGATCCGTACAGCCGGTCCTCGATCCCCGCCCGCCGCTTGATGGTGAGCACGGTGCGGTTGAGGATGTGCGCCATGTCGCGGGCCTGCTCCTCGCCCTGCGCCTCGTGGCGGGCGCGATTGTCGGCCTGGCGCTGCACCTCGGCCACGCGGGCGTCGGTGGCCGGCTCGGCCATCTGCCGCGGCGCGAGGTAGTTGCGCAGGTGGCCGGCGGCGACGTGGACGACGTCGCCCTTGCGGCCGAGCTTCTCCACATCCTGGAGCAGGATCGCTTGTTGTGCCTTTCGTGCCATGTCTTCCCCTAGCCTCGGACGGCCTCGGCCGCCGTCGGATGGTCGCATTCCTTCTGTCCCGTTTCCAGCCCGCCGGCGCTCAAACGACCGCTACGAGCGGGGAAACCGGTTCAGTTGACCGCGTACGGCAAGAGCGCCATCTCGCGCGCCCGCTTGATCGCCACCGCCACCTGGCGCTGGTGGCGCCGGCAGGCGCCGGAGATCCGCCGGGAGCGGATCTTGCCCTTCTCGGACATGTACCGCCGCAGCTGGTTGTAGTTCTTGTAGTCGATCTCCTCGACCTTTTCCTTGCAGAAGTAGCAGGGCTTGCGCCGTGTCGACGCGCCTGCTGCCTGCCCGCGCTTGGGCGCGCGGGTCTTTGACTTGGGCTTCGATGCCATTGCGCTCTACCTCGCTAGAAGGGGATGTCGTCGTCGGATGCCGCCGCGCCCGTGAACGCCTCGACCGGGTCGGGCTTGAGCTCTGTGCTGGCCTTGAAGCCGCCGCCACCGCCGCCCTCGCCGTCGCCGCGGGAGCCCAGGAACTGGACGGTGTCGGCCACGACCTCGACCTTGGAGCGCTTGCCGCCGTCCTGCGACTCCCACTCGCTCCACTCGAGGCGGCCGTCAACCGCCACCGGGCGGCCCTTGCTCAGGTACTGGGCGCAGTTCTCGCCCTGCGCGCCCCACACCTTGATGTCGAAGTAGTTGGGCTTCTCCGACCATTCGCCGCTCGACTGGTCCTTGTAGCGGCGGTTGACGGCCAGCCGCAGACGGCACACGCTGGTGCCGCTGGGCAGCGTCGACAACTCGGGATCTGCGGTCAGATTGCCGGTCAGGATGACACGGTTGATGTTTGCCACTGGGGTTCCTCCTCTGCCTACATTGCGAACATGTGTTCGGCACATGATAGGCGGGCGGTCGGACGGGAATCAGGCGCTCGCCTCCGCCGGCTCCGGCTCCGCGGCCGCCGGTGCGGCGGACGCACGGCGGGGACGGGCGGTGGCCATATGCCGCATGACGCCGTCGGTGATGGCGAGCACGCGGGTGGCCTCCTGCAGCGCGGCGGGCTCGGACTCGAACGTGAGCACGTAGTACCACGCGTCGGTCATGTGGTCGATCTCGTAGGCCAGCTTGCGCTTGCCCCACGCGTCGACCGACCCCCACGCGCCGCCGGCCTCGGTGACGGTTGCCTTGGTGCGCTCGATGATCTCGGAGTGGCGCTCTTCGGCCACCTCCGGTTCGATCATGAGCATGATCTCGTATGCGTTGATCCTGATCACCTCCTCTGGACTCGGGCGGCTCCGGGGTGCCGGACGGCATGGGCCGGCCGCATCCGGCGCCGCGATCAGGAGTGCGGCGCCACCCCGGAGCAGGAAGCTCCTCGGTTGTGGGGGCGAGTATACTCGGCCCCGTGCGGCGATTGGGGTGGTTCCTGGTTGGGGCAACAACTGCAGCCGGGGCGCTGGTGGCGGCGCCGCGGGTGTACGAACGGCTGCGCGGCGTCATCGGCGCGAGTGATCCATGGACCGAGCTCGAGCCCGAGGATGGGCAGTGGGGCGTGCTCCGCGAGGCTCCGCCGATCGAGACGGAACCCGAGCCGTGGGTCGCCGAGCCGGCGCCCGATCCCGAGGACACCGCGGTCCGGAGTCCCGAGCCCGCCGCCGCCGAGGCATCCGCGGAGGAGACGCCGGTCTCCGAGCCCGAGACTGAGCCGGTGGCAGCGGCCGAGCCGGAGCCAGCGGCGGCCGAGCCCGAGCAGGACGACGACACCGACGAGATCACGCCCGTGCCCCTCACCGCTGCCCCTCCCCCCGACGACACGACCGCGAGCGAGCTGCGCTCCCGCATCCAGTCCAGCCGGGCGCGGCTGCGCCGCAAGGCCCGCGCCGCCGGCGGCGACGACGAGGACGAGGACGATGGGGCCGAGGCGTCCGCTGAGTCCGACGAGCCGGACGAGCCCGACTCGAGCGCGTAGCCCTACCCGGTCACTCCGTCGGCGTCCCGCTGCTCGAGCTCGGTGGTCACGCGCGCAAGGCGCTCCCGGACTGCATCTGAGATTCTGGGGCTGAGCCCCGTGAGCTCGATGCCGTCGTTGGCGGCGTTCAGCTGGACGTCGGCCTTTCGCGGAAGCCTGTGCTGGAGATACAACCGGACCGCGAATTCGACGGCGTTGTCGAATCGCTTCACCGCTGAGGCCAGGACGGCCGGGGTGAGGTATGAAAGATCGGTGTCGATGCCGACACCCCACACCCCACGGAGGTTGGCGGCGTCGAGTGCGCCGAGTCCACAGGTGCCGGCCACATCGAATACGACCCGAGATCCCGCGTCGATCTCACGGTTTGCCTGTGTCTCGCAGGCAGCGCGCCCGAGGAATGTCCCCGAGTACCGGACGATCACCCGGGTGGCGGGATTCGCCTCCAGCGCGCCGGCGCGGAACCCCTGGAGGATCTGCTCGACGGAGAGGATGTTCCTGACTCCCGCAACCGCTGACACCACGGGCGGACGTCCACCCTCGAGGGCGCTCAGGTAGCCGGCGAGGTAGCCGAGTTCGCGATTGTTGAAGTGGATCCCCGTGACGTTGGGCGGGAAGTGTGCCTCCTTCACAGTGGTATCGATGACCGCGAAGCGCGTCCGTGGGTGCCGCCGTGCGGCCACCGCGATCTGATTCAGGGTGTCAAACGTCGCGGGGAAGATCACGACCAGCCCGGCGTGCGCGGCGGCCGACTCGATCGTTGCGGTGTCCGAAACGGCGTTGAACCCCGGTGCGTAGACGATGCGGATCGGCACATCCTGTTGGCGAAGCGTTTCGGCGCCGGTGGCCAATGACGTCGCCAGTGTCGGCGCGGTCGCAACCGCATGACCGTTGTCAGTTGGTGCCGGTGAACCAATCACGAGCACCACCCCCGATGCCCGCCCGGGCGTTGGTGTGGCGGTCCCCCGTGTTCGGAGCACGAACCCGACCACCACGACGACGAGCGCAACTCCGCACAGGCCGGCGATCCACATGCGCCTCCGCCTGGAAGACGTGTCCGCCGGTTGGGGTGAGACCGTCGCGGCCAGGTCGGCCGGGCTCAGGGCCGGGTCGTGCTGAAGCATCCGCGTGTGCAGCCGGTTGAGGCTCTCGGTCGGCTCGATCCCGATCTCGTCGAGCGCCTCCCTCGTGCGGTGATACACCAGGAGCGCGTCGGCCTGGCGACCGCTGCGGTAAAGCGCAATCATGAGCTGCGCGGAGAACCGTTCCCGGAGTGGGTGTTGCTGTACGAGTTGTGTCAGTTCGGGCACGAGTTCGGCTGCACATCCGAGTGCCAGACGTGCGTCGACGCGCTGCTCGAGGGCGCGCAGGCGCAGCTCCTCGAGCTCGGCGATCGCCGCCGCCGCCCACCGCTCGCCCGCGAACTCTCTCAGCGGTGACCCGCGCCACAGATCGAGCGCCACGTCCAGAGTTGCCACGGCCGCGGCGGGGTTGCCGCCGCCGAGCTCGTCTCCCGCGCGGGTGACCAGTACCTCGAACTCCCCGGAGTCCAGCTCGCCCGGGTCGACCCGGATCGAGTAGCCCCGCGGGTGCGTGATCAGGCGATCGCGGTGATCGCCGAGATCGCGGCGGAGCTGCGCGATCCAGTTCTGCACGATCTTCGCCGCGGTCGCCGGGGGGCGGTCCTCCCACAGATCATCGATCAGGCGCTCGACGGACACCACTCGATTGGCACTCAGCAGGAACCGGGCAAGCAGGGCGCGCGGCCGGCCAGCCGTCGGGCCGGCGGCGCTGCCTCCGGACATCTCGACCGGGCCGAGGATGCGGAACCGCATGTCGACGCCGATCGTACACGCACAGCACGCTACGGAATTACCGCGCCATGACCGTCGCGTGAGCGCTCGCCTGGAGCCTCTCCGTGACCAAACACACGGCTCACCGGAGAGGGATCATCATGCCCACACGGCTCACCATCCGCACGATCCTGTGGATCGCCGGGGTGATTGCGGGGATCGGTCTTTTGAGCGGCGTCCACGCCACAGCCGGATCCCAGCGATCGCATCAGACCATCGCCCACCATGTGTATCCCGATTGGCGGCGTGCGCTCTACCTGCGCAGTGTCGGCCTCGACCGCAAGTACCACCTGGGACGGTTCGGCCGCCCCGACATCCGCTCGAGCCGGTCCTAGGCGGAGCGCGCCGGCCATGGACACCAAGACGCTCACGGGTTCGCGGCGCTCGTTCGCCAGGCTCGGGCTGCGAGACGACCATCCACTCACCTCGGCGCGCCGGCTTTGGAAGACGCTCATCACGCAGGTTGCGGTGCTCACCGTCGCCGGCGCCACCGCGTTCGTCATGGGATCGGTGACGATCGCACTGGTCGCGCTGGCGGTGGCGTGTGCCTTCGCGGCGATCGGTGGCGGGGTGGCGCTTGTGCGGTACCGAAACGGGCTCGACAGGCTCATTCTCGACGGCCGCTCCCCCGAGGGCGTGCCGGGCCTTGACCGGCGGCGTGGATATCTCACCTCGGTGCGCCTCCGGCGCGTGATGGCCGGCAGCCTGCGCGCGCGGCCGTGGGTGCGCGACCCGCGCATCCTGGCCGGCTATGCCACCCTGGCACGTCGTCTGGAAGCGCCCGAGCCGATCACCGCGCAGGCCATGCTGCGCCTCATTGCCCTACTGCAAACCGCGCCGTCTGCGGTGGCGGTCGGATCGGCGGATGCCGTGGTGCAAGAATTGCATGCGATCAGCTATCTCTGCGAGGGTCGGGAAGCCGTTTCGGTTACCGCACGACGGCGAAGATCTGCCAGGGTTCGGGGACGCCTTTGAGCTCGTGTGTGCCGCGATTCTCGAACTGAAGGCCCGAGCCGGCCACGAGGTCTTTCACGGTTCGTGACACCAGGATCTCGCCGGCGGTTGCCAGCGCGGCGACGCGGGCGCCGGTGTGGACGGCGATGCCGCGCACATCTTCGCCCGCCAGTTCGATCTCGCCGGTGTGACAACCCGCTCGTATCTCGACGCCAGCCGGTCGGAGCGCATCTCCGATCGATTGCGCACAGCGAACGGCGCGAGCCGGGCCGTCGAACGTCGCAAGAAGCCCATCACCGGTTGCGTTCACGTATCGGCCACGGTGGCGGGCGACCTCTCGATGGGCTACCTCGTCATGCTTTGCAAGCAGCGACCTCCACTCCGCGTCCCCCATCGCGGCCGCTCGGGCGGTGGAGTCGACGATGTCGGTAAAAAGCACCGTCGAGAGCACCCGATCGGGGTGCGGCGTCGGACGCTCGCCGGTTGCGAACTCCGCGATCGCCTGAATGATCGGCTCCACACCGGGGTTCACCAGCAGATGGGTGTCGCCCGGAAACTCGATCCGGCGCGCACCCGGGATGCTCTCGGCCATCTGGCGCACTGCATCCGGATGCACCGCCAGATCACCGGTTCGGTGAAGCACGAGCGTTGGCACGCGGATCAGAGGCAGGACATCGCGAATGTCCATGTCGGCGTTCATCTGCTCGAGCGCCGCCATCTGAGTCGGACTCGCGGCCGCCTGGCTATATCGAATCGCGGAGTCAAGCGTGGCCTCATCCGTCTCGCCCAGTCCCCAGCCACCGCCGGTCAGATACTCAGCCGTCATCCCTTCGTCAGCCAGAGTCGCCACGATCCGAGCGTGGTCGACAGGATCAAACCCCCACGGATAGTCATCCGTTTTCACCCAACGCGCCTGCGTTCCCCACAACACGATCCCACGCGTTCGCTCGGGATAGGTCGCCGCAAACACACACGCCATGCACCCACCCTCCGAATCCCCCAAGATCACCGCCCGCTCACTGCCGGCGGCATCCATCACCGCCCGAATGTCGTCGGTGCGCTCCTCCAACGTCGACGCGGCAATCCCGCGATCGGACAACCCCGTACCCCGCTTATCGAACCTGATCAGCCGACTGAACGATCCCATCCGCTCCAAGGTATGCACCCAATCCGGATCGCCCCAATCCAGATCGAGATGCGACACCACGCCCGGAGCCCACACAACGTCCACCGGGTTCTCCTCGCCGGTGACCTGAAAGGCCACCATCACATCGCCGCTGCGTGCAAACCGCGTCCGGGGAGGCATCCGCCCACTCTCGCACCCCACACCTCCGGCGGCAACTCCGGCGACGGAGCCTGCGCTTCTAGGCTGGACGCGCGGACCGCTCCCATTGTCGGCCATCGCGTGCAATCACAGTCACGCTGAACTTCTCAGGGAAGTGGTCGGGGCCACCTGCCGCGATGTTGTAGACAGCGCTGATCTGAACCTGGAAGACCGTCGGCTCGTTGGCGCCGATACCGAGCGGGTAGGTCCCGTGGATCTGCTGCCCTTCGAACGACGTCACCAGCCGGACATCCGTGAGTTCGACGTCTCCGTTGTTGGTGACGCGGATGGGCCACGTCATGTCGCCGTCCTCGGCGCCGCTCGGGTCCTCGGGCGTGATCGTGATCAACTCGTCGTGCTCTCGGCTCGCGTCCGCCTCCGTCTTCGCAGCCTCTTTGCCGCCGGACCGGTCCCGCCGCTGCAGGTGGAGTCCTACGTATCCGACGACCAGCAGAACGATGATCACCAACACGGCGTAAAGGGCGGTCATTCGCGGACACTACTGCGGCGACCTGGGCGCAGGCACGGGCGCACACCGGCCGGCGGGTAGGATCTTGGCTCCTGGAGTGGCACGGGCCCGGTGGCCCATCCGGTCTTCAAAACCGGCAGGCCGTTGTAGCCCAACGGTTGGTAGGTTCGACTCCTGCGCCGCTCCGTCCACGAAACACCTGCAAATAGCCCGAGTTCGAGCGGTCACCGTTGCCTGCGGTGCCGACGTCGGCCCTGCCGGTCTGGATAACCGGCAGGCGCGTCCGCTCGGGTCGCGACCGACGCGCAGTCGCGGAGTTCAGGAATGGTCGTACGGCCCATGGTTGGGCGACTTTCGCGCTGCGCCGCTCTCGCGCGACGGCACCCAAGCTGGGCGAGGAGTCACCTCCGAGGCGCCTGCCGGTTGCGTCGAGGGCGCAAGGGGGGCGCAATGCTTGGTGACCAGGTCGATCGGGCGCACGTATCCATTGCGATTTCGGAGAGTGCGGCGGAGCTGACGGTTGAGGGCGTCGATATCGCAGTTCCGGACGTCGTTGCTACGCATGACGCGGTACCGGATCTCGACGGTCATCTGATTCATGAAGCCCAGCATGCTGCGGCTGGCGGTTCTTGCGATACGCACGTCGTCGGATCGGAGCGGGCCGAAAATATCCGGCGGTAAGCGCTCCGCGGCCAGTTCGGCCTGGACGGCGGGCACCAGGTAGGCACCGGGCGGGCGTAACTGGGGGCTCCGGACGTCCGCCCGGAAGACCGGGAAAAGCGTGCCGGCGTGAACGAGCAGGAGGCACTTGCGCCGGTCGAACCAGATCAGATCCAGGTACCAGTCATCATCCGTTGCCGGAAACTCCCCGACCGAGCCCGACCCGCCGCCCAGCAGGTCGAGCATCTTCTTGGTGCAGCGAACGATCACGCCTACCGGCCCTCTTCGAGTGCCGCGAGCAGGTCGAGCAGTCCAACGGCTTCCCACGAGCGGTTGCGCTGGGACTCCGAGAGTGGGGTGAGGACGCCGGCGACTTCGAGCTGGTCGATGCCCATGTTCACCTGTGGCTTCGACCGTTCGGTGGCGGTGACGCCGACCGCCACGGTGATGATGGGATGGGCGGGGAGCACGTCGATCAGCCTCCAGGCCACCGCGTCGACTCGCGGTGATGACGGCGTTGCGAGCAGGCGTTCGCGCCAGCTGTCCTGGAGCCCGCGGACGTGGTCGAGGTAGCGACGTGCGAGTTGCGCCGCCCGGGCGCTGGCCACGGCGAACTGTTCGATCCACTCGCCGACGTCGCCCGCCCGGTACCTCTCCAGACCGTTGATGTACCGCGCTCGTTCGGCAGCCAGAGCAACGCTGATCGGGGGGATGTAGTCCGGCGCCAGGCCACGCCGCCGCAGGAGTACCTGCACAAGCGCTCTGCCCGTGCGGCCGTTGCCGTCGTTGAAGGGGTGGATGGTCTCGAACTGGGCGTGCGCGATCGCGGCGTGGACGAGCGGGGGCAGCGCCTCTTCGCCGCAGAATGTGCAGAGATCGGTGAGGAGCGGGTCGAGCTCTTCGGGCGGTGGCGGCACGAAGTCCGCGCCGCACGGGCTGTAGTCGTTCCCGCCGATCCAGTTCTGCTCGTCGCGGATTGCGCCGGCACCTGCAGACCGTGGTGCGCTCTTCAGCAGCACCGCGTGAATCTGCTCGAAGTGGTGCGGTGCGAGATGCTCGATGGTCGCGGCGTCTTCGACTGCGAGCTGCATCGCGTCGATATTGGCCAGGATCTCGGTCGCCTCGGCTCCCACCGTTGCTCCCATGTCGTACCTGGCCTCGGCCCTCGCGAGTGCCCGCACGTCCATCTGCATCCCTTCGACTCTGGACGACGCGATCGCCTCGGTCCGCAAGAGCAGGCGCGCCAACGGCAGCAGCGCCGGACGCGCTTCGGCGTTCAACCCCGCGATCGCACCCTCCGCATCGGAGACCACCCCGGCCAGATCCCCGGACAACTCGACATCCAGAGCAGTGATTGGGTCGGGGATGAACACGTCGTAATCGCATGGACGCCGGTACCTGGCAGGGGCGTACAGGTCCGGATCGGGGCGCCAGCGACGCCGTTTCAGTTGGCCGCGCATTCCCGAGATCCTATCACCCTTGGTAAGGGATACCACATAAACCTTACTAAGCCGGATCCTTCGGGGAGGGTTCGAGCCCGACCCACGGGCGCGTCCTTCTCATCTCACCGGGTCTGTCCTCCGCGGGCGGTCTCGACGCATTCTGGCCATGAGACAGAGCCATAACTTATCGGCTTTGATGGTGCCGAGTGCGGAATGGTTTGGTATGGTGGTGCCGTATGAAGATACGGGACCGAGTCCGGATGGGCATACTCTGCGCGGCGCTCGCCCTCGCGGCGGGGTGCGGTGGGGGTTCAGGCGGTGGCGGATCGACGGCCGTGTTCGATCTCGGCACGGTGAACCGGATTGACTCGCTGAACCCGTTTGTCCTCACTGAGCCTCAGGCGTTCACGGTTGCCGACCTCGTCTTCCCGGAGCTCGTGTCTTATGCTGGCCCGACCGGGACGCAGATCGTCGGCGACTGGGCGTCGCACTGGCGCAGCACGGACGGGGGCCGCCGCTGGACGTTTCGCTGCGACCGGGATCTGGTCGGATGGGCGGCCGCTGACGGCGGCCGACGCGGTCTGGACGATCCGCACCGAGTTGCGCTACCGGGCCGGCGCGACAGCCCTCGTGGCCGCTCCGCTCGCCGGGGTGTCCGGGGTGTCGGCGCCGAACCCGCATACGCTTGTGATCACGTACCGGCGCCCGGTCGGCGACGCGTTGGCGCAGCTCGCGTCAGTGTGGATCCTGCCGGAGCACGTGTGGCAGCCGCAGATCGGGACCGACGGGCAGGGCCTGCGGGCGTTCCAGGTGGAACAGCACCTGCCCATGGTGGGAGGCGGCCCGTACACGGTGACGCGCTACAGCGAGACGGGCACGACCGTGCTGCGCCGAAACCCGGGCTTCTACGGGCCGCGGCCGGAGGTGACGGCGATCGCGGTGAGCTTCTACACCAACCCCGTGGCGATGGTCGCCGCCCTGCAGCAGGGCGACGTCACGGCGATCGACCAGGTGCCGGACATCGCCCTGGGGGCGGTGCGGCGGATGGGCGGCGTGCACATGGCCGCCTCGCCCGACTCGACCGTGGTCGCGATGCTTGTGAACTCGAATCCGCGCAAGCGCCGAAATCGCGAGCTGCTCGACCCGCGCGTCCGGCAGGCGATCAGCTCGCCGTGAACCGCGCCGGGCTGGTCTGCCGTGCCCTTCCGCGGCGACGCGCGGCCGTGGGGGAACTGGGTGGCGCCCGTACTCCGGCGCTCTGGGCCGACCCGTCGGTGAAGCCGCCGCCGTTCGATCCGAGCCGGCAAATGCGATCCTCGACGCGCTCGGGTACACGCGCGGGCCGAACGGGATCCGCATTGTCCCCGCCACGACCGGGCGCTATGCCCAGGCGGCGCACCCGATGTCGTATCCTTTCGCCGTCCCGGGCGATCTGCCGTTTGACGGCAGTCGTGCGGAGCAGGCGATCGCCAGCGATCTGCACGCGGTCGGCATCGCCATCCACGAGGTCGACCCGGGCGACACGCGGCGAGCTACGCCTACTTCCAGGGGCCTCACGGCACGTACCAGAACTCCGACCTCGGGATCTGGTACTACGGTGCCTACATCGACCCGAGCTACACGCTGCAGATCCCGACCGGCGCGCAGTGGAGCAACTACAACGACACCGGATTCGCCGATCCCACCTATGACCGGCTGTTCGCCCTCCAGGCGCGCACGGCGAACCAGACTGCGCGACGCGCGATCGTCTAGCGGATGGAGCACCTCCTCGCCCGAGCACCTGCCCTACATCCCGCTGCTGGCAACCGGCGGCGACATGGCCTACACGGGCACCTGGCGGACGTGAACCCCGACCTCTACGGCTGGAAGTCGTTCTACGAGCAGCTGCGGAGCGGCGGCTGAGGGCACCGGGCAGCGGCGGATGGCCACCGATCGGACGCGTTAGGCCGAAGCGCGCGGCGAGCGTCGCGCGGCCGCGAGGACGTGCTGGCCGGTGCGAGCAGGGTCATCGCTCGGCGTGGCACCGACGCGACCAGGTTCGCCGACGTCGCCGCCGAGACGGGCGTCGGCGATCAGCACCCTGCAGTACAGCTTCGGCAACCGCGACGACCTGATCCTTGCGGCCCTCCGGCACACGAACTCGTCCGACATGGCGCGTGTCGAGCAGGCGCTGGCCGGCACGGAAGACCCGGTCGAGCGGATGCGGCGCTTCGTGCTCACGACGATGCGCGCCGACGCCGCGCCGGCCGACGCACGCGAGTCTTGGCTCGTGTGGGTCGAGTACTGGCGCACCGCCGCCCGTGACGCGGACGTCGCGAACGAGTGGCGCGAGGTCTACGAGCAGTGGAAGGCGCTGGTACGGCCGATCCTGGCCGACGGCACGGCGGCTAGGCGGTTCGCCGCGCAAGCCGGCATCGACGCGACGGCGGCGCAGATCCTCGCCCTGTTCGACGGCCTTTGCGTGCCGATGGTGCTCGGCGACCGGTCGATGCCGCCCACGCCGCCGCGGTGCTCGCATTGTCTGCCGTGGCCGCGCTGCTCGCCTGCCCCGCCCTCGCTGCGGCCGGATAGCGGCACGATGCGCTCAGCCGCGAATATCGCCGCGTTGGCCTGCGACCAGCACGCGCGGGCACGACCGCAGGCCGTGGCTGTGATCGAGCACCACCGAGGGCGGGCGACCGCAGTGACGTTCGCCGAGATCGCGACCGATCTCGGCGCGCATCGCCGCGCGGTTTGCGGCGGCCGGCGTCGGCGCCGGGGACCGGGTCGCGATCTCCCTGCCCCAGTCCGCCCATGCGCTCGCATGGCATCTCGCCGTGCTTCGGCATCGGGGCGATCAGCGTGCCGATCTCGCCGGTGTTCGCCGGGGAGGCGGTGCGCCACCGCCTGAGCGACAGCGGTGCCGTCATCCTCGCCACGGATGCCGTTGGTTTCCAGCGGCTTGCCGCGATCGAGCGGCCGGCGTCGTTGCGCACCGTCGTCGGGGACGCGCCCGGCACGGAGCTGACCGCGGCCGAACTCTGCGCAGTCGGTACGCCGCTCGACGGCGATCGCGCCCGTAGCGCCGGAGGATCCGGCGTTCATCTTCTACACCTCCGGCTCGACTGGCCCGGCGAAAGGCGTCGTGACGGCGCACCGGGTCGCTGGCCGCGGTCGAGGCCCGGGTTTGCCGCGCGTCTTCGACTGCGCCCCGAGGCCAGGGGACGTGTTCTGGACGCCGTCTGACTGGTCATGGCTGGGCGCGCTCGTCGAGGTCGTGCTGGCCGCGCGCGGCCTGCGGGCGGCCGGTGGTCGCCTGCCCGAGCGGTTCACGCTCGGCGGCGCGTATACGATCCTGGCCGAGCACCGGGTGACCTGCGCCTTCCTCGTCCCGCATGTCCTTCGGCGGGTCCGCGCCGACCCGCCGCCCGCCGGTGTGTCGCTCGCGCTGCGCGCGATCATGACCGGGGGCGAGCGCCTCAGCGCCGATCTGCGCGCCGACATCGAGCGGTGCCTGCGCGCATCGCTGAACGACGACTTCGGGCTAACCGAGGGGACGCACCTCGCCGTCGGCTGCCAGGCCCTCTTCGCGACGCCGCCAGGGGCGTTCGGTCGCGCGGTGCCCGGGCGGCGCATCGCCATGCTCGCCGCCGACGGCGGCGAGCAGCGGCCGGGGGTGGCGGGCGAGATCGCGGTCGCGGCCGACGACCCGATCGTCATGCTCGGCTACTGGAACCAGCCGGAGCTGACGGCTCAGAAGCTGCGCGGCGGGTGGCTGCACACGGGTGACCGCGGCCGCATCGACGGCGAACGGCTTCCTCTGGTTCGAGGGCCGCCGAGGGCGACGTGTTCGAGGTCGGCGGGGTGCGGGTCGGCCGCCGAGGAGATCGAGACGGTGATCCGCACGCACCCGGCGTGCTCGAATGCGGGATGAACCGGGGCGCCGGCTGGCGACGCGGCCGCCGGGATCGTGGCCTACGTGCGGCTCCGCGCCCCAGCCTGCGCCGCCGCGGGACTGCAGAAGCGATCCGCGCCCACGTGCGCACCGGCCTGGCGCCCCACGCTCCCCCGCATCGTGCGGTTCGTTGCGGAGCTGCCGCACACGTCGACCGGGCAAGGTGCGGCGCGAGGCGCTAGCTGGTCGACGCGGCCGAGCGAGCTCTGCGCCTGGATGGGAGCGCGGACGATGGATGACCTCTGCCGGTGGTCGGCGACGGACGTGCTGGCCGGCTTTCCGATCGCCGGATCTCGCCGGTCGAGTACCTGGACGCGATCATCGCCCGCTGCGAGGCGGCGCAGCCGGTCGTGAACGCGTTCGGCGACACCTACTTCGACGAGGCGCGGGGCACGCGCAGGCGGCGGAACGGCGCGGTACGCCGGCGGCGGCGAGGCGCCGCGGCCGCTCGAGGGGCTGCCGGTCGCGGTCAAGGACGAGGCCGACGTCGGCGGGCAAGCGCACCACCAACGGGTCGCTGCTGCTGTCGACTACGTCGCCGGAGCGATCCGAGCCGATGGTCGAGCGGCTGGTGCGCGCCGGCGCGATCATCCACGCCCGCTCGCTGACCCCGGAGTTCTCGATCGCGTTCTGGACCGCGTCGCGCCTGTGGGGGATCACCCGCAACCCCTGGAACACCAACTTCGACGTGGGCGGCTCGAGCGGCGGGTCCGCCGCCGCCCTGGCCGCCGGAATGACGCCCCTCGCCACCGGCTCGGACATCGGCGGCTCGATCCGCGTCCCCGCCTCCTGCTGCGGGGTCGTCGGATACAAGCCGGCGTACGGACGCGTCCCCCAGCTCCCGCCATTCGGCCTCGACGCATGGTGTCACCTCGGGCCGCTTGCCCGGACGGTGGCCGACGCCGCGCTGATCGCCGACGCGATCACCGGCCCGGACCCGCGCGACATCGCGACGCTTCGCACGGGCATCCGACTCGGCACGCCGAGCGGCGACGTCCGCGGCCTGCGGATCGCGCTCTCGCTCGACCTCGGCGACTGGCCGGTCACGGCCGCGGTGCGCCGAGCCGTCCTCGACACCGCCTCCGCGCTGCAAGCCGCCGGCGCGATCGTGGAGGAGGTGCCGCTCACGGTCGAGCGTGCACTCCTACGGACGGCGAGCGACGCCCACTACGCGGCGTTCTTCGCCGCCTACGTGCGGGACGCGATCGCCGGCCGAGAGCACGAGGCGACGGAGTACACCCGCGCATGGGTCGCAGTCGCTCGCCGATCCGCCGACGCCGCTCGCCGGCCTCACCGCCGAGGGCACGATCACGAGCCGCGTAAGTGCCGTGCTCGCCGACCACGACGCGCTGATCTGCCCGGCGATGGCGATCCCCGCGCTCGAGGCGGGCATCGACTACTCCGAGCGGCCCGTGATCGTCGACGGTAACCCGTACGACTCCTTCCACGACATCTGCCTAACCGAGGTGTTCAACCCCGCCGGCCGCTGCCCCGTTCTCACGATCCCAGCCGGACGCGACGAGCACAACGTGCCAATCGGCGCCCAGATCGTCGGCCGCACCTACGACGACGCGACCGTCTTCACGATCGCGACGGCCGTGGAGGCCGCGCGCCCGTGGCCACTCGTCGCCGGACTCGCCTGACCGGCCCGAGTCGCAGAATGACTGCCACTCGAAATGCCACTAACCCCTACGAATCGGTCTCCCAGATTCAAACTTGTCTTAACTTCAAAACCGGCAGGCCGTTGTAGCCCAACGGTTGGTAGGTTCGACTCCTCCGCCGCTCCGCTACGCCGAATCCAGCATGGTTGGGCGGTTCATGGCCTTCGACGGTGGACCTGGTCGAGCTACCAGAATCCGTACGCGCACACCCCGGAGCACCTGCAGTACATTCACGCGGGCGGCGAGTCGGGCGGCGACTGAAGTCAGTCCGGGCTGAGCGGTGGCCCGAGTAGCGACATGCCGTGCCTCTCGAAGCATGCTGCGACCGCCGCCCGGTCGGGCGTCCCGTTGCGGGTGAGCGGACCGAGTTCCGCGTAGAACTGGTGTCCCCCACCGGGCACGTACGTCACGAGCACCTCGGCGGGCTCTGCGGTCAGGTTCAGGAAGGCATGCGGCAATCCCTTTGGCAGGAAGGCGAACGCTCCCTGCTCCAGGTGGTGGCAATCGTCGCCGATCCGTACCTTGAACGTGCCGTGGATCACGTGGATCGTCTCGTGCTGGAAGTGGTGCACGTGAAGCGGCGGCCCGCCGTGCGGGGCGACCTCGACGATGAAGTACTCGAGCAGCCCGTCTGTCTCGTCGCCCGTCAGCTTGAAGACCAGATCGCGGCCCGGCCCGGACTGCAGACGCATCCCCTCGTCGGGCTCGAGCACGCGGGGCGAGAGCAGCTCGTCGTCGGTGGCGGGTGTCTGAGCGGTCGTGTGCACGTCAGCCTCCACGGATAGGATACTTGCTACCAGAAGCAAACATGTACTACCACATGAAAGGATCGATTGTCAAGTGCCTGCTTCACATCGTCATGGCGAGGTTCCTGAGCCCGATGCCTTCGAGGAGGACGAGTTCCGGGTCTGGCGTGGCTTTCTGCGAACGCATCGGCGAATCTCCGATGAGCTGAACCGCAGGCTCGAACGCGAGCACGGGCTGCCGTTGCTGCACTACGGCGTCCTCATCACCCTGATCACCGAGCCGGATCGCCGGCTGCGGATGACCGATCTGGCCGACCGCGTGCTCACCAGCCCGAGCGGGATGACGCGCGCAGTCGCGCGCCTGGCCGACCTCGGCCTGGTCGAGCGCGAGCAGTCAAGCGGCGACCGGCGCAGCTTCGTCGTCCACCTGACGCCGCTCGGCGTGAGGCGCCTGCGAGAGGCGCAGCGGACGCATCACGCCTGCGTGCGCGAGCTGCTGTTCGCCGGCCTCCGGCCGGCTGAGGTCAAGCGGCTGGCGGCGATCTACGACCGCGTGCCCGCGGCGGTCAGCGAACGCTCTACCTGAGCGGTTCCTAGAGTTAGCCGCGTGACCGCCGAGGACTATCTGGCCGCATACGACGCACAGCTCCGCACCGAGGCAGAGACTCAGAGCGCGATCTCGGTGACGGAGCTCGGCTCCCTGAGGCTGGCGACGTTCGCGGGAGGGAGAGGCTTCGTGACCTACCGCGACCTCGGTGACGCCCGAGCCGAGACGATCGCCGAGTGGGTGGAGCAGGCGGCGGCGCACTACCGGGCCGACCCGCATGTCAGGCACGTCGAATGGAAGACACGCGGCCACGACCGCGCCCCGGGACTGCACGAGGCGCTGCTGGCGAACGGGTTCCGGCCGGACGAGCAGGAGTCGGTCATGATCGGAGAGGCGCGGCTGCTCGCGGTCGACGTCGAGCTGCCGGACGGGGTCGAGCTGCGCCGCATCGCAGCCGAAGCCGACGTCCGCGCGATGAGCGCGATGCAGGAGGAGGTCTTCCACGAGGACTTTGCGGAGGAGATGACCTCGGCGCTGATGGACCGCCTCGCGCGAGGCGACGGTATGGAGCTGTGGGTCGCGGAGGCGGACGGCGCGATCGTCAGCTCCGGTCGGCTCGAGCCAGTCCCCGGTACCGAGTTCGCGGGAATCTGGGGCGGCGCCACTTTGCCTGAATGGCGCCGGCGCGGCATCTACCGCGCCCTGACTGCGGAACGCGCCCGCTCGGCGCTGCGCCTTGGCAAGCGGCTCATGAACAGCGACTCGACCGAGTGCTCGCGGCCGATCCTCGAACGAGCCGGCTTCGTCAAGGTCTCCACCACGACGCCCTACACACGCACCCTGCCGTAGGCCACGCCGGCAACGCCGATTGGCAGCGCGGGCCACGAGTCGTCATGATCGTGGATGCGGGGACCGCCTCAGCAGGTGTTGTCTGTCGTCAGGGTTCGCTGACCACGTACGGCTCCCAGACGTACCGGGGGACGCACATGCTCCATGCGTAGGTGACGAGGTCGCGCATCTCGTCGAACTCGAGCTTGGCCATGCGCGCCTCGGCCCACTGGAACCGGAGGTCGCTCTGGCCCGGCATCATGAACGTCTCGGGGTCGCTTGCGACCAGGTACTCCCGCTCCTCCCTGGGGAAGCCGAAGCCGATCTCGGCCTCGTCCCTGGAGAACGCAACGTAGACGATCTGACCGACTCGAAACTTGATGCGGCCCCGCACGACCACCTCGTAGGAGCGAGGCAGGTCAGCCAGCACCGATCGCACGTCGTCAACCGTCACCATCGCAGACCCCTTGCCTGTTTGTAGGTTCGACTCCTGCGCCGCTCCGCCAAGAAGGGTGGACGTTCGATGTCGCCGGAAATGGGAGGGCGTTGCGGTGTCTAGATGGCATCGCGAGGTAGCGTTGCAGAGTTGGTCCGATGACGCGTTCGCGGAACAGGGCGGCCGCTTGAAGTTCACTGGAGGCGGCGCGCACCAGAGCGGGAATGCGGCTCCGTATTCGGGGTTTTTCAGTAGGCAATGACGGAACGAGCCAGGCGCTCACCGCGCTGCTCGATGGCGACGTCCCTACCGCTTCACCGAGGCGGAGATGCGACGTTGGGACGTCGATGCCAGACTCGCCCGCCGCCGCACGTAGAGCCACGCACAACGCCACGACATGGCATGTGGATCCTCACCCCTCTCTACCCGCTTCCCAACGACCCGATCACGGCTGGTGCCCGACGCACCCCAGGCGCGGTGTGGGGGTGGAATTGACCCGGCGATGGGGCCGCCCCTCCCGACTCGGGAGGGGCGGACTTGGCGTTCAGCCATGCGTTGATCGTTCGCCCATACGGCGCCGCGGTGACCGAGCCGACGATTGTGCAGCCCCGGTCATACGCACGCTGCGCATACGCGACCTCTTCTCCCGCCGGCTCCTGGGTCAGCGCGAACTTGATTGTCGCATCGGCGGATGCCGAGTGTTTCGCGGACGAACGCGCGGGCGCTCGCCGGCGTGAAGCAGTGCCGGCCGCTGGCCCGGAGCAGGTTGAGGTCGACCGGCCGGTCAGCCTGATCAGCGATGGGATCGGGCCCGGGACGATCCAGACCACATGGTGGCCGGCGTCCAGCGATGCTGTTGGGTCGGAGAACGAACTGCCGGTGCCTTCGAACAGGCCACAACCGCCCCCGCCCGGGTTGTGGTGGATCCGCGCATGCCAGCCACTCCAGCCACGCCGGTCAAGCGCGCCTTGTACGTCGCCGACGAGCGTCGCGGGAGGGATGCACGGGCGGCTGGCGCCGATCCTTGCGAGCGCCCGCACAAGGCGGTCGACGTGCGACTGCGCCATCGCGTACGGGCGGGTCTGCAGCGGCGACATGCCCTCGGATCGGCACTGAGCGGCTGCGCCGCTCGCCCGGAACACCGCCACGTACCTGTGCGGGTCAGCGCAGGCCACGAACTTGACGCCGGGGCGAGCAAGCGCGGCCGGCCCATCCGTGCGGAACACCCGCACGCACGCCGCCCGGGGAGAGCGCCCGTCCGCCTCGACGTTGTAGTACGCAGACGCCCCGGTTCCGGTGCCGGCATAGCACGCGATCCCTCCCGCGACCAGCGCCGTCGAGTTCTGGAGAGTGTGCGCGATCGCAGCGGCTGCGCTCCCGATCGCGACGGCCGCGAGCACGACAGCAGCGCCGCGGCGACCGGGCAGGCCACCGACGCGCGGCAGTCGCCATCTTCGCGCGGACTCCTGGTCGCGGGCAATGGCGGCCTCGATCGCATCTCCGAGCTGGTTGACGTACGGGATGTCACTCATGTGTGTGCCTCCATCAGTTCGCTCAGATGCGCTAGGCCGCGATGCACCCGCGTTCGCGCGGCCGCCTCGCTACACCGCAATTGCACGGCGATCTCGCTGTAGTCGAGCTCCCCGATCACCCGCAGCCGCACGGCATCCCGCTCACTCACGGACAGCCGACCCATCGCATCGGTCAGCCTCGTGCGATCGCCATCGGCGGCCTCCAGCGCCTCGATCGCTGCCACCGACTCGGGGTCCAGCACAGGCACCTCGATCCCGAGCCTTCGCACGGCGCGCAGCTCGACACGTTCGTGGCGGAAGTAGTGCGACAGCTCCCGCCGGGCGATCCCGTACAGCCAGGCACCACCGGGCTTCCCAAGATCACTGAACCGGCTTCGAGCCACCCACGCGGCCGCAAACGTCTCGGCCAGGAGATCAGCCGCCACCTCGGCGTTGCTCACCCGCCGGTAGAAGTACGCAAACAGGGTGTCCGCCCAGCGGTCGTACAACTCACGGAACGCGTGCGGATCGTCGCGCGAGGCCACGATCAACTCGGCATCAGATCTCAAGCTCGCTCCAATCCGGGGATCTTCTCAACCCGATTACGCCACCAGCACGCGCCGCTGTTACATCGACCTTCGATCAGTATGCCGACCGGATAACCAGCCGACCCGCGGCTGGGGCTCTCACCCAACGACTCGTGGGTAGCATTCGATCCGCGGATCTACGGGCAGAGGAGCTCACATGAGCACGACCCCGATAGCCGACTATGCGCTCCTTTCGGATCGGCACAGCGCTGCGCTGGTGAGCCGGGACGGGTCGATCGACTGGTTGTGCTTCCCGCGCTTCGACAGCCCTTCGATCTTCGGTCGCCTCCTCGGTGACGAAGCTGGCCACTGGTCGATTCGGGCCATGGCCGCCACACAGGTGACTCGCCGCTACCTGGACCGCACCATGGTGTTGGAGACCACGTTCCGCACGCCGACGGGTACGGTCGCGATCACCGACGCCCTGGCCATGGGCGACGGCAACCGGGGGCATGAGCTCGGCAAGGGCGCGCCGCATCTTCTGCTGCGGCGTGCGACGTGCGTTGAAGGAGAAGTCGAGTTGTCCCTGGAGTACGTCCCGCGCCCCGAGTACGGGCTGGTCCATCCCCTGCTCGATGCTGTCGACGGTGGAGTGGCCGCGTTCGGGGGCGCCGACGTGCTGGTCCTCTCTGCTCCCATGGCCCTGACCGTCGACGAGTCGGCGGTCTCAGGCCGGCTCCAGCTCCGCCGCGGCGAGAGCGCGGGCTTCGCCCTCCACCACGCCAAGCGGGCCGAGACGGGCTCAGCCAAGGTCTGGAGCCAATCCGAGATAGGCGCGCGGCTCGAAGACACCGTGTCGGCGTGGGAGTCGTGGTCGGAGCTCCACCAGGCCTACGTGGGTCCGTGGCGAGACCTGGTGCACCACAGCGGACGGGTGCTCCAGGCACTCTCCTTTGCACCCACCGGCGCGATCTGCGCGGCGGCGACCACCTCGCTGCCTGAGGCGGTGGGCGGCGCCCGAAACTGGGACTACCGCTACGCCTGGGTCCGGGACGCTTCCTTCACGATCCAGGCCCTTTGGGTGGCGGCCTGCCCTGACGAAGCCAATCAGTTCTTCGACTACGTGACCACGTCCGCGGCCGGCTCGCTCGACCGGGGCGGCGACCTGCAGATCATGTTTGGCATCGGCGGCGAACGGGACCTGACCGAGCGGGAGCTGCCGCACTTGGAGGGCTGGCGACACTCCGCCCCCGTTCGGGTCGGCAACGGTGCCTGGAACCAGCGCCAGCTTGACGTCTACGGCGAATTGCTCAGCGCCGTTTACCGCCTCTCCGACCACCTGTTCGACAACGCCTCCCGGCGGGTTGGGCCAATGGCCGCGCCTGACAAGTGGGGTGCGCCCCCCGATCTGGCACCAGCCACACGACGTTTCTTCGTCCAACTGGCCGACACCGCCGCCCGGCGCTGGCAGGAAAAAGACCAGGGGATCTGGGAGGTTCGGGGCGAGCCGCGCGACTTCCTGTACTCCAAGCTGATGTGCTGGGTGGCCCTCGACCGGGCGGTGGCCTTAGCCGACCGTCTCGACGCCTCCGACCGAGTCGAGGCATGGAAGCAGACCCAGGACCAGATCCGTGAGGCGATCCTGACCAGAGGCTGGAGCGACCGGGCCAACGCCTTCACCCAGTCCTTCGGCTCCGACGATCTTGACGCCTCCAGCCTGATGCTGCCCTTGGTGGGGTTCCTTCCCGCCGACGATCCCAGAGTGCTGGCCACGATCAACGCGACCGAAGAACGCCTCACCGATGATCGCGGACTGGTGTACCGCTACCGGTCCGACGACTCGCTCGAGGGCGAGGAAGGCACGTTCCTTCTGTGCACCTTCTGGCTGGCCCAGGCCCTGGCCCGGGCCGGACAGCCGGCTCGGGCCCGCACCGTCTTCGAACGGGCCGCCGCCTTCGTCAACGACGTCGGCCTGCTCGCTGAGGAGGTCGATCCCGTCAGCGGAGAGCTCCTGGGCAACTTCCCCCAAGCCTTCAGCCACATCGGGCTCGTCAACGCGGCCTGGGCCATTTCTGAGAGCGAGCGATCAGGCTGCCACCGATCAATGACCGCGCCTCTGCGGGGCCGACTACGAGATCGTGAAGGTCGCCGCCCACCTCGAGTCGACTGGACTGTTCGATCCCGCCGACCTTCACCGGCTCGAAGCCGGCCGTTCGGATCAACCGCTCGACTTCCTTGCCGGCACGGTCGTCGTCGGTCGCGTAGAAGAGGACCGCCAGCTCCGGTGACCGGTTGCTAGAGGACTCGAAGACGTCGGCCGACATGGTTCCAAACGCCATGGCCAAGCCCGCTCCCGCCGGCAACCACCCGGCTACAACCTCGCCAGAGGATTGCCCCTTCGGCAGGAGACGTGAGACGTTCCCTTGTGCGTCGATGCCGACCGGGTTGCTCGGAACGACCACGAGCTTGTCGGTTAGCGGATCGGCGATCTCGTCTATGACGCCCTTCAGCACGCCAAACCGCAGCGCGAGGACGACGGCATCGGCGCCCTGCAACGCGTCACGGTTATCGACGGCGACGACCGCAGCCCGACCGATCTCTGCAGCCAGCGTTCGTGCCGACTCATGGTCGGCGCTCGAGAGCCGGAGGGTCTCGCCACCCGAGGCCAGCTGGCGGGCGATGACCGATCCGATCCCTCCAGTGCCGATGATCGCGGTGGTCATGACCCGACCCGGCTCTCAAGTCGTCTGCTCGGATGGCCAGTGAGCGGGCGTCCAGTCGCCGTCTGGGTCGGTGGTTTGCCCCACTTCGATCAGATGACCGTCGGGGTCGCGGATGTAGCAACGGATCTCGTACTGGTGCTGTTTCGGCGGCGTCAGGAAATTCGCACCCCGGGCGCTCCATTCGGCGTACACGGCCTCGATGTCTTTGACCCGGATATTGAGGAAGCTGCTGACCCGGTCGGGATCGCGTGGCGTCTCCAGGGTGACCGACGGCTTGTCGTCCGTCGGTCCACCGCCGCCATTGATGATGATCCAGCTGTTGGATAGTGCGACATAGGTCAGCCCTCCGGGGCCGGAGAAGGCCACCCTGCCGCCGAGTACTTCGGTGTAGAAGCGGCGGGAACGCTCGACATCGTCTGAAACGATGAAGTGGGCCAAGACCAGCTCCTCATCGATGTTGTTCATCATGACCTCCGTTGTTGGAATGGCCTCGATAGTCGTGGCTTACGTCACGCATCCCGCCGGTCACAGATCGAGCACGACGTCGTCGCGGGGCTGTGAGCAGCAGATGAGTGCGCTTCCGTCTGCTGGGGGTTCGACCGGGTCGGGGCTGTATTTGACGTCGCCGGCGATGAGGGTGGTCTCGCAGGTGTGACAGACGCCGGTCCGGCACGACCAGCGGACGGGAACGTCGCATGCTTCGGCGAGTTCGAGCAGGCTGCCGTAGTCGTTGTCCCATGGGATCGCGAGGTCGCTGCGCGCGAACTCGATCGTGGGACCGTTTCCGGGTTTGCCGGCGGGTGGGTGGGGCGCCCTCGCGGGTGTTGCTGCGATGCCTGGGGTCACACCCGGTGCGGGGCCGAATGGTTCGGTGTGGATGTGGGAGGCGTCGATCCCCAGCGCCGCCAGAGCGGCACTGATCTCGTCCATGAAAGGCGCGGGCCCGCACAGGTATGCCTGGCCATCGCGGGGTGGCTCGAGTTCGGCGAGCTGTGCTCCGGTAAGACGGCCTGTGGCGTCGAAGTCGCGGCCTTCGACGTCTTCGGGACCTGGACGGCTGTAGTACACGTGGGTGCGTGCGTTCGGGAGCGAGGCGAGAAGAGCCCGGGCCTCGGCGGCGAACGAGTGCTCGCGGCTACTGCGCGCGGAGTGCAGCGCCCAGATCTCGCGATCGGAATGCTCCTCCGCTAGCGCGTGAAGCATGGCGAGGACTGGCGTGGCGCCGATCCCGGCGCTGATCAGCAGCACGGGTGCATCCGTCCGGTCGAGGATGAAGGTGCCGCGCGGGGCTGCGATGTCGAGTTGGTCGCCGACGGTGAGCCGGGTGTGCAGGTAGCCGCTGGCGGCGCCGTCGGGTTCGCGCTTGACGGCGATCCGGTAGTAGCCGGCGTCGGGCGGTCCGGAGAGGGAGTAGTTGCGGAGCACCGACCTCCGCTGCGTGTCGGGCTGGACCCGCAGCGTGAGGTACTGGCCCGGGCGGGCGGCTGGCAGTGCCGCGCCGTCGGGGTCCTCGAGGCGTATGGAGATCACCGAGTCGCTTTCGCGGGTGATTGCGGTGACGGTCAGCTGACGGAAGCCGGGCCAGGCGGGCGGCGGGCTGGTTACCGTGAGACCGGCGTTGCCGCTGCCGGGTTCTTCCTCGAGCAAAGCTCGGAACGAGGACTGCCAGCCGGGGCTGAGGGCAGGGATCCGGAGCGCGCGCAGCAGCTGCTGGCGCGGGTGCCCGGGGAGATACAGCAGCGCGTCGACCTCCGCGACCCGCATCTGTTCAGGGCCAGAGGCGAGCTTGATGATCTCGTCTCCCGCTTGTACGTCGCCTTCTTCGAGCACGCGGAAGTAGAAGCCCGGGCGGTGGTGCGAGACGAGCATCGCGGGGATGCGCGGGTCGTTCATGCGGATCCCGACGCGGTAGCAGGTGACCCGGGGTTGCGTGACCTCGAAGACGGCATCGCCGATCTGGTAGCGATCGCCGACGCACACCTCGTCATCGGCGAGTCCTTCCACGGTGAAGTTCTCGCCGAACTGGCCGTACGTGAAGTCGTTTCGTCCGAGCTCGCGCTCCCAGTACCGATAGGAGTCGATCTGGTAAACGAACACTGCGCGCTGCTCCCCGCCGTGCCCGGCGAGATCGCCCTGACCATCACCCTCGACGTTGAGCTCTCGGACGCGGCGAGGGCCGACCACGGGGTCCTTGAAGACGCCGGTGAAAACCGTCTTTCCTCGCCAGTCCACGTTCTTCGGCATGCCGACGTTGACCGACAGCAGCCGCCCGACGATCTCGCGAGATTCGCTGTCCGGCGTCAAACGTTCATGCGGAGCCGCTCGGCCCGAATCGTGCTTCCGTTGCTGCTCCAACCGGGATCCCATTCCGCTCCTCGCCGCTGGTTCAGGCGGCTCGCGGGTCATCACTTGGGTTCACGTACTCGAGGCCGAGTGGTCCGATCGCGGTCACCTGAGTGACGTACTCACCGGACCGCGCCCAGTGAAAGTGAGCCGTCCCGCCGGGGAGAACGATCACGCTGCCTGGCGGGTATGCCTCCAACTTCTCGCTGTCGAAGTGTTCGCCGAGGCCGATGTAGAAGACACCGGAGATCACCGTGTAGACGCGATCCTCCGGGTGTACGTGCGGCATCAGCTTGACCCCAGAAGGCAGCTTGACCCTGATCACGTACGGGCCCGGCTCAGTCGGGTCACCCACCACGACGGCGAGGCGCGCAGACGGCGGGAACGCCGGGAACGGCTTCCACTCGATGTCCTCCGGCAGTACTCCCCGGAACACGCTCTCATCGATCTGATGACTCATTGGTCAGCCTCCGGGCTCGGATGTCGATGTCGCCGGCACCATCGCGACAAGTTCGGTCACGATTTCCGCCGCGGGCTGTGACCGTCTCGCGAGCGCAACGCTCTGTCCGGCCCACAGCGATAGCGGCTCGATCTCACCGGTCGTGCCAACCATCGGGGGCGCTGGTTCATATCGAACGATCGGTTCACCGGAAGCGAAGTGCGCTATCACCTCGCCCTCTCGGGGTCGACTGCCCGGCGCCGGCCGGCCCGCGGCCTCCCATATCTCGGCCGTCGAGTTGTGGATGGCGCGGTGCGAAGCGTCCACCGGCCATCCCACCGCATATAGGTTGGGGTACCACTCGGCATCGGTCTCGGTAGCGGCTATCAGGCGGCGGCGATACTCCTCGTGGATCGGCATTTCATCGGCTAGCAGGAACCGCGTGCCGAGCATCGCGCCCTGCGCGCCGAGGGCGAGCACGGCCGCGACTCCTCGAGCGTCGCCGATCCCACCGGCCGCGATGACCGGCACCGGCGCCACCGCGTCGACTACCGCCGGCACCAGCGGGAGCGTTGCCACCCCACTCCAGACGTGCCCCCCGGCCTCCCACCCCTGCGCGATGACGATGTCCACTCCACATCCGACAGCGCGCCGCGCTTCCTCGACGCTGCCGACCGTGTGCATGACAAGCCCTCCGGCGTCATGCACCGAGTCGACGTAGCCGCTCGGATCGCCCCAGAAGAGCGACACGATCCGCAGACCCGCCGACAGTGCCTGATCGACTCGATGGTGCTGATCCCAGGCGAGAACGAAGTTGCCGGCAAACGGCCGGTCGGTGAGGGCTGCCGTTTCCCGGACCACGGCTCCGGCATCATCGGCCCACCCCAGCCCCAGGGTGCCGAGGCCGCCGGCGTTCGAGACCGCGGCGGGCAGGCGGGGATCTGCAGCCACCGGCGCCTCGACGATCGGGAGCTCGATCCCCAGCAACTCGCACACCGGCGTTCGCTTGCGATCGGTCATGTCAGTCTCCGGCCGGCCGAGGACGGCACTCAACATCCATGTGGGCCTCCATTCAGTATGCGTCCGGTCGCTCTGCGGTTCGGACGAGCTGCTTGTTCCAACCGTGGAAGGGCGAGAGGTCGCCCGCATCCCATCGTTCGTGCAGGCCGGGCGTTGCTAGGTCCCAGTCGGGGCGGATCTCGCTCGACACCTCACGGAGGTCGTGCCAGAGGTCCACGAACGACGGTCGTCCCCAGAACCAGTAGCCGTTATAGATCCTGTAGATCACGAGCCCGGGCTTGAGCACGAGCGTGTGCGGGATCATCGGGTCGTGCTCGGTGTCGGTGTACTCCTGGATGTCGAGGTCTTTCTGGACGATCCGATCCGGATCCTCGAGGAACGGCCACTGGGCGCCGATCGACGCGCGGAACTCCTGGCTTGAGTGGTGGGTGTCGGTCGATATCGTGGCGACCTTGGTGTAGGACACGGCGATCTTCGGGTAGTTGGCGGCGAGTTCGAGGTGCTGTTGGTGCTCTTTTGGGCAATAGTTGCCGCGCGCAAGTGTCAGGATCAGCGGATCCTCGCCCTGGATCTCGCTGAGCTTGCGAGTGACGCGATCTTGGTCGGGCAGCTCGTAGTCGGGGAATGTGCCGCCGGGGGTGATGTCCGAGCGCATGGTTCAAGTCCTTCCGGTCAGGTGAGGGTTGATTGGTGCTACCGGCCGGCCGCCTGGCCGCCGTCAACGTGCAGCGTCTCGCCGGTTACGAACGTCGCTCGCTCGAGGTAGAGGATCGCGTCGACGACGTCGCTGACTTCGCCGACGCGCCCTAGCGGGTGGAGGGCCTCGAGCCCGTCGTAGGACGCGGGGTCGTGGTCGGGTGTCTTGATGACCCCGAGCGAGACCGCGTTGACGCGGACGCCGCGCGAGGCGTATTCGATCGCAAGCGAACGGCTGGCCGCGACGAGTCCTCCCTTGGTGAGGGCAGGTAGCGCAGACGGCCTCGTGCTGTCCGCGTTATCGACCAGGCTCGTGGAGACGTTCACGACGTGCCCGCTGCCCCTGGCGACCATCTCCGCGATCGCCAGCTGGGTGATGCGGAAGAAGCCGGTGAGGTTCACGGCCGTGATCGCCTCGTACTCATCGAACGTGTACTCCGTGAACGGCTTGCCGATGTAGATGCCGGCGTTGTTGATCAGCGTGTCGATCCGCCCGAAGCGGTCGCGAGCCTGGTCGACCGCGCGCCGTGCGGTTTGCGCATCTGCGATGTCGCCCGCGACCGCGACGTAATCGCTCTCGTCTCGATCGGCTGGCGGGAACGACAGCGCAACACCGACGACGGCATAACCCGCACTGCGGTAGCCCGTTACGAGCCCGGCGCCAATGCCCTGGGAAGCGCCCGTGATGATCGCGACCGGCGGGCTCATTGCACGAGGTAAATCTCGTACACCACGATCGCGCTCATCGCGCGCCTACACCGACCTTGCGCCGTGCCGCCCCGATCTCCTGCCGGAGCGCTTTCAGCGCCGCGGCGTGGATCTCCGAGAAGCTCGGGAACGGCTGGATCGTGTCGCGCAGCACCTCGAGCGGGACGCGGGCGCGGATCGCCAACGTCGCCTGCTGCATCCACTCCCCGGCCTCCGGACCGAGCGCGTACGCGCCGGTCAGGTGCTCCCCGTCGCTGAGGAGGGTCAGGAACCCGTTCGAATCCGCGTAGGCGTGCGTGTAGGTCGCGGTCTTGGCGACCTCGGACAACAGCGCGGTGGCGCTGAACTCGGCCTCGGTCGCGCCCACGGCCGCGGCCTGAGGATCGGTGTAGGTGACGCGCGGGACCGCTTCGTAGTGGGCCTCGCGTGGTTCGCCGAGGATGTTCGAAGCGACCACCTCGCCCTGATACTCGCCGACATGGGTCAGCTGCAAGATGCCTGTGACGTCGCCGATCGCCCACAGCCGCTCGCCGGCACGCAGGTGGGAATCGACTGGGATTCCTCGGGGGTCCGGGGTCATGCCAACGGTCTCGAGCCCGATCCCCTCGACCCGCGGACGCCGTCCGGTCGCCACGAGCAGATGATCACCGCGCAGCTCCCGTCCATCCTCCAGTCCCAGGACGAAGTCATCGCCCTCGCGGGACGCCGCGGTCGCCTGCACCCCGAGCACGAGCTCGATTCCGTCCCGCCGCAGCGCCTCACCCAGCGCCTCGCCCAATGGTGCGGGCTCCCGCGCAAGCACGTGCTCGGCGGCCTCGACGAGCGCCACCTCCCCGCCCAGACGACGCACGACCTGTCCAAGCTCGACGCCGGCCGGCCCAGCCTCCGAGCACGACCAGCCGTCTGGGCACTGCCTTCATCCCGGTCGCCTCGTTCGTGCCCCAGACGCCGTCGAGCTCTCGCAACCCGGGAACCGGGGGGACGACCGGATCGGCACCAGTGGCAAGGACGACGTGGTCGGCGGTGTAGCGCACGCCTTCGACCTCGACCACTCCCGTCCCGGCGAGGCGACCGCGTACCGCGCAGCAAGTCGATCCCTCGGTCCGCCAGCCACTTCGCAGCCGTAGCGTCGGAGTAGTTCGAGACCAAGAAGTCGCGCCAATCAAGCGCCGCCTGCACGTCGACGTCAGCCTTGGCACCCGCCTCACGCGCGCCGTGCACCGCCTCCCCCGGGCGCAGCAGCGCCTTCGACGGGATGCACGCCCAGTACGTGCACAGACCACCCACGAGGTCGCGCTCGACGACCGCAACCCGCAGACCGCCCTCCGCGATCGCGGCGGCGCAGTGCTCCCCGGGCGCCCCGCCACCCAGGACGATGACGTCGTAGTGGGTAGTCACGACGGGAGCTCCTCGCCCGCCTGCTCGCGGACCATGTAGAGCGCGTACCAGTCCGGCCAGTTCGGATCCGCGGCACCGATTCGCTCCTCGTGCTCCCCATGCGCGGCCTCAGCGCGCCGCAGCGCCTCCGCCAGATCGCTGGCTGACGCAAACGAAGTCGCCGACGCGTCAACCCGACCGGGCAGCCGCGCGGTGACTTCCTGGAGCAGCCAGCCGTTGCCGTCCGGATCGCTGAACGAGGCGAACGAGCCATAGCTCTGGTGGTCGGGCGCCGGGCCGCTGACGCGATCGTCCGCGCCGGCCGGATGGAACCGCGCGCCTGGTGCCCCCTCGTGGAACACCTCGCTCACCTCGACGCCCTGGGCGAGGAGCCCGTCGCGGACCGCCTCGATGTCGGAGACGATCAGGTACAACCCCCGGGCCGAGCCGGGCGGGGCGGAGGTCAGGTTCGTCCCGAATTGGATCGAGCACCCGGAGCCTGGAGGCGTGAACTGGATCAGGCGGAAGTCCTCACCGGCGGCGACGTCGGCGTCGAGCCTCCAGCCGAGGCGTCCGTAGAACTCCTTTGCGCGATCGACATCCGAGACGGGGATGACGATCACCTCGAGAGTCGTGCCGAAGCTCGCGACGCTCGCGGCCCCGCCCGCGTCGTCGCTGCTGACCTGGGTTGCGCTCATGTCGACCTCCATTGGTCGCGGGTGGGTGACCTAACTATCTCGCCTAGGTCAAGCGCGGCGAGGCGATCGAGCGTGGCTTCGACATCGACGAAGAACCGGGCTCGATCAGGTCTGGTCGGTCTTGCCGGCTAGTAGCTTCGCGGCCGGCTCTAGATCACGCTCTTCGACGAGTAGTTGTGCTCCACCGGAGAGCGCAAAGGGAAAGGCCCCGCCGGCGTCATCGGCTACTACCCACGCGGCAATCCCCGCTGAGGCGAGCAGGCCCTGAGCCACCTCTGCCTCTGTCCGCTTCGGGAAGGTCGCAACCGAGCGGCGCATCGTGCTAGCCGAAGGTGAACACGTAGGCCTCGATGCCGGCAGCGAGGAAGGTGATCTCGAACGTGCGGTCGGTGATCGATCCCCGCTCGCGAACCAGCTGATAGAGCCGCGGTTCGGCCACCATTCCGTGGCCTGCTTCGTCCACGTCTAGCCCATGCGCATCGCCGGGAGGTTCGCCGTCGATGAGCACTCGGAACGGCACGGACGTCCCTCGCTCCCGTCCTCGCAGGACGAGATGCACGTCGCGGGCATGGAAGCGGAACGCGATCCCTCCGTCGGCTCGGTTCAGCACGCTGGCCCCGCTCTCGATCGTCCAGTCCCCAGAGAGAGCCCAGTGGTTGAGCCTCAACGAGTCTGGCGCGACGTACGTTCGAGGCTCGTCGAACGCGACACCACCGGGAGACGCGAAGTTCTGAGTTTGCTCGTAGCCGAGGTAGGTCTCGGGCGACGCCAGGTTCGTCCAATCGGCTTGAGCCTCGAAACCGTCGGCAGCGACGGAGACCAGAGCTTCACCGACGTCCTCGACCCCGGCCTCGCGCAGCAACCGCTGAATGACCCGTTCGCACTCTTCGTAGCGACCCTCGCCGAATTGGTGGTGCCGGATTCGTCCCTGCGCGTCGGCGATGTACACGGCGGGCCAGTAGTGGTTGCTGAACGCGCGCCAGACCCCATAGTCGCTGTCGATCGCGATCGGATACTCGATCCTCATGTCCTTCACGGCTTGGCGGACGTTGTCGACGTCTTGCTCGAACGGGAACTCGGGCGTGTGCACGCCAACGGTGACCAACCCCCGATCGTGGTACTTCTCGGCCCACGCGCGGACGTAAGCGAGCGTGCGGAGCCAGTTGATGCAGGTGTACGTCCAGAAATCGACGAGAACGACCTTCCCCTCGACGTCCGCCGCGGTGAGCGGAGGCGAATTGAGCCACCCGGTCGCCCCGTCGAAACCCGGGAGGCGACCCTCGGAGGACATCGGAGCCGGCCCTCCATGGCGGAACACGTCGAGCCAGCTCATGTCGGTGAAGTTCGTCGCTGCTCCTATCCTGGCTGCTTGCGCAGTGGTCTGAAGCTGGCGCGCATCTCTTCTGAGAAGAGTTGCGGCTGTTCCCAGGCGGCGAAGTGGCCGCCCCGGTCGAGCTTGTTGTAATAGATCAGGTTGTCGGGGTACGCGCGCTCTGCCCAGCTCCGCGGGGCCTCGTAGAGCTCGTCGGGAAAGACGCTGATCGCGAACGGGATCGTGATGGGCTTGGCGTCGAAGAAGTCGGCCTTGTTCTCCCAGTAGAGGCGAGCGGCGGAGACCCCGGTGTTCGTCAGCCAGTAGAGCGTGATGTTGTCGAGCAGGTCGTCTCTGGTGAGGTCGCTCTGGTAGGTCCCCTGAAGGACCTTTTCCACAAGCCCGGGCTGGCCGGTGCCGTCGCCATGGTCAAGCGCGAACGCCGCCAGGTCGACCGGTGAGTCCGCCAGCCCGTACAGCGTCTGCGGGCGCGTGGTCATGATCAGTGCGTAGGCGACGTGCTTCGCGTAGAAGTTGCTCAACTGCTCGTACGCGCGTAGCTCCTCGCCTGAGAGATCGGATGGCGGCGGGTCGCCGCGCTCGAACCCCTTTACGAGATCGGCTGGCGCGGTACCCGGCATGTTGGAATGAATCCCGAGCAACTCCGGAGCTGCCTGCGCACCCATCGTCTGCGTGACCGCCGCGCCCCAATCGCCGCCCTGGGCGACGAACCGGGTCGTATCCGAGCCGCTTCATCAGCACGACCCAGGCACGCGCGATCCGTACCGGATCCCACCCAGTGGCGGTCGGCTTGGCGGAGAACCCGTGGCCCGGCAGCGAGGGAATCACCAGATGGAACGCGTCCTGCGCGCTCGCGCCGTGCGCCGTGGGGTCGGTGAGCGGCTCGATGATCTTCAGCTGCTCGATGATCGAGCCAGGCCACCCGTGCGTGACGATCAGCGGCAGCGCGTCCTCGTGCTGGGAGCGGACGTGAATGAAATGAATGTCCAGCCCATCGATCTCGGTAATGAAGTTCGGTAGGGCGTTCAGTTTCGCCTCGCACTTGCGCCAGTCGTAGTCTGACCCCCAGTAGCGCGCGAGCTCCTGCATCATCGCCAGCGGCACCCCCTGCGAGTCGTCGCTGACCGTCTCACGCTCGGGCCACCTGGTCGCGTTTATGCGCCTGCGCAGCTCGGTGAGCTCCTCCTCCGGAAAATCGACGTGAAACGGGCGAATAGCGGCGGGGCCGCTGCCCGTCTGTTCTGCGACTTCTGTAGCGGACATCTGAACCTCCAAAGGTCTTGTCGCGCGTTAGGGCCCCGGTCCGTGGCTCCCCGTGTAGTACCTACGCACAATCCTCCCTACAAGCAGAACTGTCAAGGCCTCCCAACGAACTCGTGAGAGTGCTCGCGAATGCCCGCAGCAGCGACCGCGACGTGGAGCAAAGTCCCGCGTCAACAGCAAACGAGGGGTACCTCGGGGGATCGAAGGTTATGCCCTGCTCGTCGCCGCAGTGAGAACCTGACGTCCCGGCGGTCGGTGCCGTCACAAGCGCGCACCCTGCCCGGACGAGATCGGATCGATCCGATCGTCGCCTCAGGCGCTAACCGAACGTCGGGAAGCTGCAAGCACGAAAGCGGCCACGACACTGCCCATGTCAGCGCCGCTCCAACAGGCGTCATGCGGGCGCGCAGCAGTGGCGCCGCTCACGACTGCTTTTCTCGCCTGGCGCTCGCTGAGCTGACAATCGGAATCGCGACGCCTCGATCGTGCCGATCGGCAGCGGCCGGACGACTGGTCGCGACGCGAGCAATCGTCCGCCTCCGGACCCGCTTTGATGTCCGGACGCGCCTGTCAACGCAGAGGCCGGCGATCCCCCTATGCGCGGACACCAAGACTGCCCGTCCCGTACCGAGCAGTCCCTTCCTGCGGCAGCGGTCGCTCGGTTCGAATAGCAGCGCGTTGTCAACCTATCCCACCAAGGGAGGATTCATGGAATCCGTGCTGCTTGGAGGAGGTTGTTCAGCTCGTTGAGGCGAGCGATGGGTGGCTTGTGGCTGAGGGCGCCGTGTGGTCGGCGGCGATTGTAGAAGTCGAGCCAGCCGGCGAGGGCGGCGTTGCGTTCGTCGCTGTGCGCGGTAGATCGCGCCGTAGGCCCAGCCGCCGAGCATGGTGCGGATGAATCGTTCGGCCTTGCCGTTGGTCTGGGGTCGGTAGGGGCGGGTGCGGAGGTGGCGGATCCCGAGCGCTCGGCAGGCGATCGCGTGGATGGTGGAGAGGTAGGCGCTGCCGTTGTCGGTGATGAGCCGCTCGACGGTGATGCCGTAGCTGGCGAAGTGCTCAACGGCGCGGCGTAGGAAGCCGATCGGCGGTGATCGGCTTTCTCGTTGGCGAGGACTTCGACGTAGGCCAGGCGGGTGGCGTCGTCGATCGCAGACGTGCACGTACTCCCAGCCGACGCTGGTGGCGGTCAGCGCCGTCGGGGTCGGTGCGTGCGGCCGGGTGTGCTGGCGCGGCTTGGCCGGTGACGCGATGCCCAGCGCCCCGCTGGATGCGGCCGAGCTTCTTGACGTCGATGTGGATCAGCTCGCCGGGGCGCGCTCGCTCGTAGCGCTGCGCGGGCTCCAGCCCGAGGCGGCCGAGCTTGCCGAGCCCGATCCGCGTCAGGATCCCCGACACGGTCGAGAGCGCCATATCGAGGCTCTCGGCGATCTCCGCGCCGGTCATCCGCAGCCGCCGCAGCGCGGCGATCACCTCGACCCGGCGCTCATCGGTGCGGTTGGCGACGATCACCGGCGCTGAGCAGCGATCCAGCAGCCCGTCGGCCCCTCGGCGCGGTAGCGGGCCAGCCACTTGCGCGCGGTGCGGTCGCTGATCCCGGCCGCCTCGGCGGCCGCGACTCAGCGACCACCCCGCGTTCTCGACACGATCGACGAGCAGCTCGCGGCCCTTCAGACTGAGCCTCGCGTTAGCGTGCAGCTTCATCCGGTGTCCTCCTTGGGACTGATGGCTTGAGCACCTGTCAGCCTCCAAGGAGCACCGGATGGCTTACCCCTCAGACCGGAACAACGTGGTCAGGAACTACAGCTAGACGTCGCCGGCCACCGCCGCTCACCGGCGACCATGCCCGGCTACCACCGAGGCCGTCCACCCCGAAACAAGGGCGAGCAGTATCCGGCCGATCCGCCGACGGTTGAAGAGATCTTCGCTGTGATGAGCGCGGCCGGTGACCGCGCCGACGGTCACCGAGTTCGTGCGCTGGTAGTGCTGCTGTGGCGCGCCGGGCTGCGGATTAGCGAAGCGCTCTCGCTCCAAGAGAGCGACCTCGACCGGACCCGCGGTGCTGTACTCGTCCGGCGCGGAAAGGGCGGCAAGCGCCGAGAGGTCGGGATGGACCGCTGGGCATGGGACCGGCTCGACCCCTGGCTCGAGATCCGCAACGAGCTCCCCATCGGCCCACTGCTGTGCGTAATCCACGGACCGACCGCCGGAAGACGTTGGGAAGCGTCGGCCGCGCGCAAATAGTTGCATCACGCAGCCGCGGCCGCAGGCGTGAGACGGCGGTTTGCGCCACACCAACTGCGACACGCCCACGCGGTCGAGATGGCCCACGAGGGCATCCCACTCGTCGTCATCCAGAGGCAACTCGGGCACGCGAACCTCGGCATCACCAGCATTTACCTGCAGGGCATCGACAGCAGCGAGATCATCGGCACCGTCCACGGACGGCCGTCTCCGACGATCTCCGCCAGCGCGGGTCTCCAGATGAGGCGATAGATCAGAGCTCGACCGGGTCGGCTCGGCGTTCGCCCGGCCGACCCAACGCCACACCCCGGGCTGGCGATTTGTGAGACGGACGTCGTCTACGGTGCCGAGACCTGCATTCGTGTCGGCGCGGGCATTGCCGACAACGGCGCCCGCGTCGCTCCCTTTGTCCCGCGTTGGGTGACGCCGGGTATCACCAGTCGTTTAGACCGTCGGGCCCATCCGGCCGGACGATGGCGCCCGAAGCGGCAGGACCGAGCGGCGCCCGGTCTAGCGGGTCGTTCAGCGAACGGCCAGCGGTCGTTAACCGAACCTGCGCACCCTTCGGCCGGCAGCTAATCCACGAACAAAGGAACCCACGAATGTCACCCCATCTTTTTCAGCTCCTCATGAGCGCAAGGCTCGGCGAGCTTCGCCGGCGCGCACAGATCAGGACCACCCGCCTCCAGTCCAAGGGAGCCTGAAATGGTTCTGATAGTCGCTCTCAACGCGGCGCTCTCGCTCGGCGTCACCTTGATTGTGGTAGCCCCCCTGACCTGGGCAATCGTCGCCGAGCACCGCGACGTTTATGCGGTGGTCGCTCAGCGCCGGCTGCTTCTCCCGATCCCGACCACGCGCCCTACCTTGGGGTGAGCGCCCGGGTGCCTGCGCCTGTCGCCGAGTGGCGGGCGCAGGTGCTCGGGACCTCTCGTGCAGGACGGCGGGAGCTTCCGATCGCGTGCTCGCACGCGGCGCCTTGCGAAGCGGCCTGGCATGGGGCGCCACTGGAACCAGGCGTTCTAACAACGGAGGAGAGCTGATGGACGCTGCAACTGCGCTGCTGCCAGCGTCCGCCTCGACCAGCCGACCCTCGCCTTCACGTGGCTCGAGGCTCTACTGACCGCCGGATGTGGTGCGCTCACCGGATGCGGAACAGGCGCGCCCGGTGTCGCGCTCACGGTCGCGTTCAGGGCGTGGTCGCGGGCAGGAAGGCCGGAGCTAGTAGAGAGAGTGCTAACGGACGCTCGTCGGGCCCGTGAATCGGCAGGTCACATCCGCTTGTCAACTCCCCGTCGCGCCACTATAAACGGGTCATGTCCGGCCTCGCCGCGGGGTCCTCAGACACGGTCCAGGATCTGGATTTCCGCATCCTGGGCCCTCTTGAACTGTTACGTGATGGCCACGCGGTCGAGTTGGGACCACGCAGTCAACGCGGCCTTTTGGCGACTCTGCTCTTGCATGCGAATGAAGTTGTCTCCCGCGAGCGGCTGATCGACGAGATCTGGGGGGAGGCGCCGCCGGCAAGCGCGGCCAACATGATCCAGGTGTACGTATCGCGGCTGCGAAAGGTGCTGGGTCCGGGCCTGCTCCTGACACAGCCGCCTGGATACGTGTTGCAGGTCGACGAGGAGCAAGTCGACGCGACCCGCTTCGCGTCGCTTGTGGCACGAGCGGGTGAGGTGATGCGAGCGGGTGGCGCCGCCCGCACACGCGCGCTGCTGGAAGAGGCGCTCGGTCTGTGGCGGGGACCACCGCTGGCCGACTTCACCTACGAGTTGTTCGCGCAGGGCGAGGTGGCGCGATTGGAGGAGCTGCAGTTGGAGGCGCTTGAGTTGCGCATCGACGCCGACCTGGCCTTGGGACGGCACGCACGGCTCGCGGGTGAGATCGAACGGCTGATTGCCCTATATCCGTTTCGAGAGCGGCTGCGGGGTCAGCTGATGCTCGCCAGGTACCGGTCGGGTCGCCAGGCTGAGGCGCTCGAGGCTTACCAGGAGGCGCGCAAGGCGCTTGTCGAGGAGTTGGGCATCGAGCCGGGGACTGGCCTCCGACGATTGCAGCAGGCGATCCTGGCTCAGGATCCCGATCTCATGTTGCCGACGAGAGAGGGAGGGGTGGTGGCTGAACGGATCGATTTATCTGCCGCCGGCAACTTGTCGCCCGAGCTGACGAGCCTGATCGGGCGTGGCCCGGACGTCACACGGGTTGCGGACCTGATCTCGCGACACCGGCTGGTTGCCGTGGTCGGACCGGGCGGCGTGGGGAAGACTCGCCTCGCGCAGCGCGTCGGTGGCAATCTGGCGCCGGGCTTCGCGGACGGTGTGTGGTTCGTGGACTTGGCGGCGATCGACCGCGAGGATGATGTCGCCGGCGCGGTACTGTCCGCGACTCGGATTCCCGATCGCCCGGGAGTGGCTCCGCTCGACACGGTCGCAGACGAGTTGAGCGGGCGTAGGCTGCTGATTCTGCTCGACAACTGTGAGCACGTCATCCGTTCGGCGGCGGAGGTCGCCGGGCGGCTCTTGAAGGACTGCCTTGGCGTGCGGCTCCTCGCCACCAGTCGTGAGCCGCTGGCGATTCCCGGCGAGCGCGTTGCGCGCCTGGGGCCGTTGGCCACCACCGCCAAGAACTCTCAATCGCCGGCCGCGGTGGAGCTGTTCCTCGACCGAGCCGCCACGCACGGAGTGTCCTGGGAGGAGCCGGAGTCGGTGCTCGGTGTGATTCAGCGAATATGCGAGAGGCTGGATGGGATTCCGCTCGCGATCGAACTCGCGGCCGCGCGCGTGCGGGCGATTTCACCTGCTGAGTTGCTGGCCCGCCTGGATGACCGCCTGCGGCTGCTGGCCCGCCCAACTTCCGTGTCGGCTCGCGCCCGCCAGGACACGTTGGAGGCCGCGATCGACTGGAGCTACGGGCTGCTGAGCCCAGAGGAGCAGGCGACGCTGAGGAGACTGGCGGTGTTCCACGGTGGGTTCACCCTGGCCGCCGCCGGCGCCGCGTGCGCCGACATCGGGGTTGAGCTCGACACGCTCGACCGTGTGACTGGGCTGGTCGACCGCTCGGTGATTACGATGGAGCGCCGCCAAGACGGCGATCGGTATCGCTTGCTCGAGTCGATTGCGCTTTTTGCTGGTCAGCGCTTGCAGGAACATCGCGAAGTGCACGAGGTCCGCGACCGACACGCCCACTTCTTCCTCGGCTTCGCCCGAGAGGCGTCTGACCTCGAGAGCGGCGAGCAGGCAAGGTGGGGAGTGCTGCTCGATGCCGAACAGGACAACATCATCTCGGCGCTCGGCTGGTGTCTCGAGCGGGAGGGCGACCCGACGGTCGGCGCGACGTTGGCGGCCGACGTCGGGCGGCATTGGATCCTTCGTGGCCGCTCCAATGTCGCGGAGCGGTGGTTGAAGCGTGCACTTGACCTGCGCGATCAAGTCCCGCCTCGGACGGTGGCCACCGTGTACGTGGCGTACTCGATGCTGGCATACAGCACCAGCGACCTGGACACGAGCCGAACGCTGTGCCAGGGAGGCAGTTGCGCTCGCGCGCGAGGCGGACGACCGGGACCTCCTGGCCGAGGGGCTCGCCTGGATCGCCTCCTCCTATCAAGGCTTTGGTAGCGAGACGGAAGCGCTGGCGGTTGTTGCGGAACTGCGGTTATTGCAGTCGTCCCTGTCAAGCTGGCGGTCACGGGTCGCGGCGCTAATCGGCTGCGCTCAAGTCGCGTTGTACACCGACGACCTGGAGCGGGCCAAGGCCGACGCGTCCAGCGCCCGCGAGATCGCGCGGCACGCCGGAGATCACATCCGCGCCGCGTGGAGCGGTGCCTGGCTTGCTTCCGCATTCGCGCTCGGGTCCGCGATTCCGACGGCGCGCACAGCGATCACCGAAGCGACGCAGGACGCCGTGCGCTCGGGGTATGAGCTCGCGATCGTCGACAACATGATCGTCATGACGACGCTCGCGCTGGCCGATGACGACCCCGAAGCCGCGCTGCGGCTGCTGCCGAAGGTGATCGAAATGCTGCGTGAGCAACAGCGATGGGACGACCTCGGTGGCCGCGTGCGCATCGCCGCTGGGGCCGAGCTCAGGCGGGGATTTCCCGAGCGGTCCGCAATCCTGCTCGGCGCGGCCGAGCATTGGACTGACCACATCGATGTGGAGGACGTGATGCTTGTGCCAGAGCTCGCCGGCCTTCGCGACCAGCTCAGTGCTCGCCTCGGCGCTCACGCAGTCGACCAAGCCTACGAGCACGGCGCGACGTTGAGTGTCGGAGACGTCGTGAGCTTGATTGCGTCCCCGGAGCTCCCTTTCTAGCTTCGCGTCGATCAGCAATTCCGCTCGGACCGAAGTTGCGTCACTTCGGCGATCCGCACGTCACTGGCGTTGTGGTCGGGCAGGCGTCCGTCGGCCGTGCGACGAATGGTGGAGTAACGCTGTAGACCGAGGAGGATCCCCTGAGCGCCGGCGTCGAGGCGGATCTCACGCAAGCCCCGGGCCCTGTCTTTCCAGAGCGCCACGACTGACGAAGGAGGCACGCCTTCCAGCCAGGCATTCGCGACCATGCCGTAGGACGTCAGCGTCAGCACCGCCGATCCAGGGTCATCGGCCAGCACCGATGCGTATCGCGCCGACCATCTCGAGGCTAATTGCGGTCCGTCGAGAAGCAGCGCGACAACCATGGTGGGCCCGACAGCACGGAGTAGCTCCGTGACCTCGTCCATCTGAGCGAGGTCTTCGCAGACGAGTGCGGCGATCGTGTGGCCATCGTCGCGCTCGATCATCTGGACAGAGCGCGGGTTGATCTCGATCGCTTCCCACCAGCGGACACGCGGGTCCAGAACATCTTCGAGGTGGTACTGCTGGATCTGGCTGCCGTCGAGCGACCAGCGGTGATGCTTGTCCTGGCGGTAGTGCGACCATTCGCCGTCGCCGGCTACGCCGAAATGCACCCAGTTCGATCGAAGGGAATGTGCCGCGCTCGGTTCATCTCTGATCCCGGCGATAAGCATGCTCACCCCTTTCCGGGCAAGCACCGCCTCAAGGTCCGCCACGCGGTCATGTGGGACAGAGCTCTCGGGAAGGACGACGACATCGACCTCGCCCACGCGCTCGCTCGCGGAAACCAAGAGCCTCTCGACCAGCGAGACATCGAACGGTTCCGCCGGGTGGAACTCGAAAAACCCGTAGGGCTCTATGGCCCGCTCGTCCACCGAGCCCGTCAGCGGACGAAAGTCCTCGGCGGAAACGCGGAGCGGCCACGGGAGTAACAGAACGTTCAGCCGGTCCCGGAGCGAATCTCGTCGTGGCGCCCTCACCCTATGCAGGCCGTAGCCCACCGCAGGCGTGAATACAGATAGGTAACGTGAGATCGATCGAGAAGTGATCCCTCCAAACGGCGTGCGGTACCTCGGGAGGACGCGGACAACTTCGGGATCCATCCGCGCGAGGCTGCCGCTCCGCGTGAGCAGCTCGGACATCCGCGCTCGCAGCATGACCCCATCGCCGCGCGCGGGCGTGCCCGCCGCGACGCCGACACACGCCTCATCCGCCACAGCATGAAGCGTCAGGAGCGCTTGGCAGATTCGCCACGCCAGTCCCGACGCAATCACACCCAATGGCGTGTCGAGCGCGTCCCGGACGACCTGCCACTCCCGAGCGACGAGCGGTGGTGGGTCTCCCATCCCTGCGTCGAACGAACGCGACCAGCGTCGCCCAGCCTCGGTGACCTCGTCTCGCCACGGACGCGCGCCGGTGGGTGGCCACGCCTGCCCAACCGGGGGCGACACGGTGAAGCGATAGGCCTGGGCTCGGCCGAGGATCACGTCCGTGAACGCGAACAGGTCGGGTGGCCAGCCAAGAACGTCCTCGTCCGCAGGCGATCCGCCGACCGTCAGCCATGCCGATCGGATAGTCGGTCGCGCCGCGCGGACCGAAGCCGTCTCCGCGGCGGCGAGCTGATCAACCAGTCCGGTTGCCACGACGTGCTCTCTTGAGAGTCGACTTCGGCATGCCGTTCAGGACGTAGGCGTCGACCCGTTGGCCCCTGCCTTTCACCTCGAGCCCACGACGCGCGCCTACGTCAGCCCGCGAGGGAAGCCGGAGGTAGGTCCCTGCACCGATCAGGACCCCACCGACGGGTGCCTGTCCCTCGAGCCTCGAACCCACGTTCACCGTGTCGCCCACCACGGCGTACTCCACGTACCCGGGTCCGCCGAGTTCGCGGACGAGGGCGTCACCGCTGTTCACGCCCACCCTCAGTCCGGGCCATTGCGGGTGGTCCGCCGCGAGTACCCGCATCTGACGTTGAAGCTCCAGGCCGGCGCGGGCGGCACGCGCTGCGTGGTCGGGCTGGTCCCCCCGCGTGTTGAACGTCGCCATGATCGCGTCGCCGATGAATTTCTCGACCTCGCCACCGAAGGTCTGCGCGATCAGCGGGGTAGCCATCCCGTAGAAGGCACTGAGCATGGCGGCAACCTCCGCCGGGGACGACCGTTCTGTAAACGTCGTGAAACCGACGAGGTCGGCAAAGAGAACACTCACCTCTTGCGAGCGCTCACGGGTGGCCGGGAGATAGAGCTGGCGAAACCGCTCTTGACGCCATTGGTTCCGGGCCGCGAACAGGATGATCAGGTACGCCGTGACGATCAGCGCGTGCCACTCCCACCAGCTCGCATGCCACGTGCGCTCGCCGACCAGCGCGGAGCCGACCAGGGCCTCTCCGACGAGCACGAAGCAGGCGACGACACTCGCCGGGAGCAGCGACATCCTGCGCCGAAACGCGACGACATACCTGATCGCCGAGGCGAAGTAGACCGCCGCTCCGACGACCGCGAGGACCCGCAGAAGTCCATCGCCACCCTCTGGGCTGCTCCCTGCTAACGGGGGCAACTGAGCGAGGGAGAACAGCGACCAGATCCCAATCGCCGCGAACAGGCCGCGGCGCAGCGCGTTTCGGTGGCGCATCACCGCCGAGGCGGCGCCTGGTCGAACGTCGACGAACGCAGACGCGCAGGCGAACACCGACCCGATCGCCATTCCTGCGGGAATGGCGACCTCAAATCCGGGAACCTCGTTGTTGAGGAGTATCCCGGGCGTGCCGATCGCGTGAACGGCGAGGAAGCCGCCCGTCGCGAGAAAGGCCAGGGAAAGCAGGAACACGCGCGCATCACGCCGCCGATCGGCGGCTTGGCCGGCGACGTAGGCCAGCCCGCAGGCCCCTGAGCCGACGAGGAAGAACAGGCTGAAATGCAGACGGGGCGTAATCCACGCGGGATCGAGGTGTCGCCGCAAGAGTAAGGACACGAAGCCAACTAGCGGAAGCGTCAACGCGATGACCCATGCCGCCCGGATGCACAGGCGATATAGACGCACCTTGCGCGCCACCCGATTACTGTGTCCAGCGATGGTTGCGCCTCTGGTCGCGTACGTGCATCCGCGGATGCACTCGACACCCTTTCGGGGGAGCGCGGGGGCGCCTCAAGCTCGCTTGATGATGAGGGCATTCCGATTCCTTCTCGTGTGAGACTTGTGGTGTAAGCGGCAGGGTGCCGGTACCTGCTTTACAGCGACTTGCTGCTCGCTTAACGACCGATGGCCGACGGGAGCCGCGCCCCGGTCGAGCTAATCAGGCCACGGCGACGCCGCATCCCGCAGACAGACCTGTGCATTCGCCTCTCCTCCACAGTCCGGCTCTCAGGCCCATGCGATCGCTTTCCCTCGTCCCGCCCGCTCGCGTCTCGCGATTGCTCAGAGGCGACGCCTTTGATGGTCCCCGATCGCCGGCGCCCGCACGACCAGCCACTCGACCGCTTCCGCGTTGGGACGCGTCTCCCAGACCAGTGCTCGCATGCCTCGCTTTGCGCGGCCAGCGGGGCGCTCGTCGCATTGGTCGGCAGCCACGCCGTCGCTGGTCGCGCTCGTGGCGAACAGCAGGTCGGCCGTCGCGACGCGAGATTGTCCTGCATTCGTGGCGGCGCGGGCACTGCGGCCGGGAGCCGCTCAGTGCACTTGCGGACGCCAGCCCTCACGGCGGCGAGCGAGCGCAGCGGATGGCACGATGAGCACGGCGCGATCGGCGTGCTGGACGAGGTCGTGGGACACGCTGCCCAGGAGCGCAGACTTAGCTCCGCGGCGTCCGCGCGTTCCGGCGACGACCGCCTCGGCGTTGACGCGTTCTGCTACCGCAAGCACGGTTCTCGCGATGCTTCCGTCGCGCTCTTCGACAAGTGAATCGGCGCCCATACCGGCCGCGCGCAGACGCCGCGCGCCCTCCTCCGCCGTTCGCTTGGCCCGCTCGAGCCGCTGGGCTTCGAGGTCGGCGGTGTCCTCCCTGCGCTCGTAACCCAAGCCAAACCCCGAGCCCAGGCCAAGCCCCGAGCTCATGAGCGTCTCGGCGTACGGCTCCGGGACCGTGAGGACCGTCGCGGGCTTCTGGTGGAAGAGCCGTATCACCTGATCCGCGGCTGCTTGCGCGTCCTCGGAACCGTCGTAGCAGACGATGATCATGGCCTGCTCCTCGCTCGGAGCCGCATGCTCACGCTGCTGCTCCTGCCGGGGGCACTGCCACGGCGTCCACGGCGTGTTCGCGTTGGCGTTCGAGCTTGCGTGAGACCGGCAGGACGAGGAGTGCGGTGATCACGCCGGCCCAGGCGAGGAGTCTGAGCATGTCGGTGGCGACTCCTTGTCCTCCGAAGTAGAGGATGCTGCGCTGTGCGTTGACGGCTTGTGCTCCGATCCAGAAGTGGTTGAGGAAGCGCCAGAAGCCGGGGAGCACGGGGGAGGTGTAGGTGGCGCCGAGGCTTGCGATGTTGAGGAACACGAAGATCGCGAGCGAGATGAAGATCGCAAATGGGCCGATCAGTGCTTGGAGCAGGCGGGTGCCCAGGCCGATGATGAACCCGTAGAGCGCGCCGACGCCGATGAACGCGAGGATCGTCCCGACCGAGCCGGTGTAGGTGCCGAAGCCCAGCCCGCCGATCAGGTAGGCGAGCGCTGACACCAGCAGGGCGGTCGCCGCGATGATCGCGTAGCGGCGGCTTGGCAGCAGGGCCGGCGCAAGTGTTTCGAGGATCGTGGGGGTGATGTAGCCGCAGATCGTGCAGACGATCATGAACATGAAGATGCCGAGCCCGATCTCGTCGCCGGCTGGCAGGGGGCGGACCTCGCGTATGACGAGCTGGCCGCCCTGGGTCGCGGTGACGGTGCGGGCGAGGGTTTCGGCTGCGGTCGCGACGAGGCGGCCGTTGGCGCTGGCGACGATCACGGTCGCGGGCTGCTTCGGGTTGGCGGTGGGCACGAACGCCGCGTTGAGGTCGCGCTGGCGGACCTGGTGCGCCGCGTCTGCGACGGTCACCACCGGCCGGATGTCAAACGCCGAGCCGGCCGCCTTCTCGAGGCCGGCGCGCAGCGGCGCCGTCAGCGCCGGCGGGCCGACGACGCCGACCTTGATGTTGTTCGGATGCGGCTTGTGGTAGGTGCCGATGATGCAGACCGCGAACGCGATCACGAAGAAGACGGGGACGAGCATCGCGCCCACCGCCAACTGCGTCTGCGCGCGCTGCTCGTCCTTCACAGCGGTGTCGGCTTGACTGTCGTCGGTCATCGCGCACCTGTCTTTTCGAGAATTTCCGTTGGCATAGCCCGGTGTCGCGTTTGGCGTCTCGAGTCCGAGCGCGCGCGCGAACACTTCCTGCTTGGTGATCGTGCGCTGGCGTCGGCCGCGCCCGAGGAACGCGACGGTCCAGTTGGCCAGCGTCGCCGCGCGGTTCTTGAAGCCGGTGAGGAACGTGAGGTGGACGGCGAGCCACATCAGCCACCCGACCAAGCCCGCCGATCTGGAGCCGTCCGATGCTCGACCAACGCCCGGAACCGCGCGATCGTTGCCATCGTCCCGAGATCGACGTAGCGAAACGGCTTGGTCGGGCGTCCGCGCAGCCGGCGCACGATCGTTCGCGCCGAATGGCGGCCGCTCTGCATCGCGACCTCCGCCAGGCCCGGAAGTCCGTTCAGAGCCATCAGGTCGCCGACCACGAACACCTCGGGATGGCCCGGCAGTGAGCAGTCGGGCGCCACCTCGACGCGACCGGCGCGGTCGACGGTAGCGCCGGCGCGCTCGGTGAGCATCCGTCCCAGCGGCGAGGCCTGCACGCCGGCCGCCCAGATCTTCGTGCGAGCCTCGATGCGGCCGGTCTCGCCCTCGCCGCTTGACACGTCCAGGCCGGTTTCGTCGACGCCGACGACCCGGGTGCCGAGGCGCAGCTCGACGCCGAGGCGCTCCAGATCGCGCTGGGCGCGCCGACGCAGCCGCTCGGGATAGCTGGCGAGCACGGTGTCGAGCCCGTCGAGCAGCACGATCCGCGCCTCCGCGGGGTCAAAGCTGCGGAAGTTGCCGCGCAGCGCGCGGCGTGACAGCTCGGCGATCTGCCCGGCCAGCTCGACACCCGTCGGGCCGGCGCCGACGATCGCGAACGTCAGCCACGGCTCGCGCGCGCCGGCGTCGGGCTCGAGCTCGGCGATCTCAAACGCACCGAAGATCCGCCCGCGCAGCTCGAGCGCATCATCGATCGTCTTCATCCCCGGCGCGTGACGCGCGTACTCGTCGTGACCGAAGTACGACTGCGACGCGCCGGTCGCGACGATCAGGCTGTCGTAGCCGAGCTTCGTCTCGCGCTCCCAGCGTGTCGATCGTGAGCTCCCGCTCGTCGACGTCGACGTCGACGACCTCGCCGAGCACGACGCGCGTGTTGCGCTGGTGTCGCAGAACGTCGCGGATCGGCGGCGCGATGTCGCCCTCAGACAGCACGCCCGTAGCGACCTGGTAGAGCAGCGCCTGGAAGAGGTGATGGTTGGTGCGGTCGACCACCACCACCTCGACCGGCGCGCGCCGCAGCGCCTTAGCGGCGAACAGCCCGGCGAACCCGCAGCCGATGATGACGACGCGGTGCATGACTCACACCGCCGCCGTCGCCTTGGACTCGCGCTGCGGCACGATCGGCGCGCAGCATCCTGATGTACTCCTCGTAGTCGCGCGCCTTGACCGCGAACTGTCGAGCACCCACGGGTGCGTGTTGATCATGAAGCGCTCCTCGGCGAGCCCGTCTATGACGATGTCGGCGAGCTGATCGGTCGTGATCGCGTCCTGGCCCTCAGGGGTGTCCTCCTTGCCGGCGAGGATCGGCGTCTTGACGGCCGCCGGGACAGCAGACTGACGCCGATGCCCCTGATCGTCGTACATCGCCGCGAGCCACTCCGTGAAGCCGATCGCGGCGTGCTTGGTCACCGTGTAGCCCACCGTGTCGAAGATCACCAGCAGACCCGCCGCCGACGCGACGTTGAGCAGGTATCCGCCGCCCTGCTCGAGCATGTGCGGGATCGCGTACTTCGCCGCGAACACCTCGGACATCAGATTGACGCCGATGATCTTCTGCCACTTGTCAGTCGGCATGTCGATCCCGCCATCGATCGCCGATCCCGGCGTTGGAGACGAACAGGTCGATCCGCCCGAAACGGTCGACCGTGGCCGACACCAGGTTCGCGATGTCCTCCTCGCGGCCGACGTCGGCTGCGACTGGGCAGCGCGCCAATCGGCGTGGCCTCGTCGCTCGCAGGCCTCTTGCTTGAGGTCCGACAGCACGACATGCGCCGCCCTCCTGCGCGAACCTCGTGCACAGCGCGAGGCCGATCCCGCTGGCGCCGCCTGTCACGACGCACACCTTGTCCTTGACGTTCATGGCTGACCCTCCCGGGTTGTGATCTGGTCTTCGGCGCGGATCCGGCACGACTGTGATCCGCTCGCAGGTCAGGGTCGCTGCTGAGCTCACCCGCTCGCGCCAGGGGCGAACCCTGGCCCGACTACCGGTCGAGCGGCGTAGAAGGCCCACAGGCAGGACGTCACCAGGGTCTGAGACGTCGGACGGCGCGTTCCGAGGCGTCCGTGGCTTCGCCCACTCAGGTCGTCTGGGACACCTGGGGGCCGCGTCCGGGCAAAGCGTCCTTGAGGTCCTTGCGTGACGACACGCCCAGCTTCATGAACACCTTACGTAAGTGCCATTCCACAGTGCGTACGCTGAGGAAGAGCTGGGTGCCGATCTCCGCGTTCGTCCGCCCGTCCCGGGCCAGCCGGGCGATATGTGCCTCCTGCAGTGTCAGCTCATCTCGCGACGCTGGATCCGCGTTCCGCTTGCGGACTTTTTCACCGGTCGCCACCAGCTCCCGGCGCGCGCGTTCGGCGAACGCCTCAGCTCCTATGGCCGAGAACATCTCGTACGCGGATCGGAGTTGCTCGCGCGCGTCGACCCGCCGGCGCTCGCGACGAAGCCACTCGCCGTACACCAGGTGCGCTCGTGCGAGCTCGGTCTGCAACGGTGTGCGTGCGAGGCGCTCGACCGCTTCGATGTACCACTGCTCAGCCTCTTCCCCCTCGGTTACCAGCCCGCGGGATCGCGCCTCGACGCCCATCGCCCAGTCGGACTCGACGAGCATGTGCTTCGGCAGGTGCTCCATCGCCTCACGAGCAACTTCCATTTGGCGATTTCTGACAGCGGCCTCGATCAGCTCGGGCAACGCCCATGCCGTTCCGTTGGGTGTCTCCATCTCGTCCACAGCGAGCTTCGCGGCGGCCAGCGCGTCAGCGTAACGACCGAGACCGTTGCAAAGGATCGCCGTTGTCCACGTGTGGTACTGAGCACCCCGTCCGCTCCCGCGTTCCACGCAGTCCGCGGCACCGGCGGACATCAGCGTCAGGGCATCCGGACGCCCTTGGTACGCGGCTTGCAAGAGGCCACCGCCGGAGTACCACCCGATTCCGGTCGCCTCAATGAGTGCGTTGAACTCCGCGTCGAGCGCAGTCGCCGCGTCGAAGTCGCCGCACCAGGCGGCGTACACAGCCCGACCGTTCAATGCGACGGACAAGGGAGCCAGTGACGCGGAGACCCGAGCGGCCTCCACATGCTTGGCGCTCAAGGCTTCCCAGCTGGACCAGTCCCAGAGCATTCGTGCAGCTGATGTCGCGAATAGCCCCCACTGGACAAAATCACTGTCAGAGACTTCGTCGCCGAGGAACGTGTGCACCGCAACGCGGAGACTGGGTGCGGCTGCGGCATGCCCATCGGTGACAAGCTTCGCAAAACCGTCGAGCAACAGGTCACACGGCGGCGCTCCCTCTGGTGGCGGCGGAGCAGATTGCGCCGCCCTCGATACCTCAAGTAGAAGACCGCCTGGTCGAGCGTGAGAGCCCGCGGCGATCGACGCCATCCAGGCGTCCAGGTACGTCTCTCGCGCCAGTTGGACGTCAAGTGGCTCGAGTGCCTTCGCGGCTTGGACCAGGCGCACTGGAGCCTCGGGTCCCGGGCTGGACGCAAACTGGACCTGGCCTCTGAGCCGCTCGATCCGAGCGCGCTGGACGTCGCCGGTTGCGACGGCCTCAGCCTCCGCCAGCAAGCCTAGAACAGCGTCGAATGCGCCGGCGTGCAGGTGAGCTTGTGCGGCGGCGAGGGCGCGTTCGGCGCGGCGCTCCGGCTCCGCGGTCAATTCGAGCGAACGCTCCAGAAACGCAGCCGCTGCCGCCGACCCGGCACGGGCCTGGGCCGCGACCGCCATCTGTTCGAGTTGCGACGCGACGGCTTCGTCTGGTCCCGTCGCCGCAGCAGCCAGGTGCCACACGCGACGCTCTGGATCGACCTCGGCATCGGTCGCGGCGGCGAGCGCCGAGTGCGCAGCGCGGCGATCGTCTGGGGTTCCGGCAGCGTAGGCGGCCGACCGAACGAGTGGATGGCGGAAGCGCGCGTGAGAGCCGATCTCGAGCAGTTGTTCGGACTCGGCTGCTGCTGCCGCACTCCGCGAGATGCCGAGGCGCTGCGCGGTCCGCCACAGGAGCGTGGCATCACCGGTAGGGTCGGCTGCCGCCAGAAGCAGCAGCTGCTGTGTCGGCTCAGGCAGGGCTCGTATTCGGCGCGTGTAGTGCTCGTCCAGCGGCCCGAACGAGCTGTCCATGTGGGGAGCGCCGAAGCCGCCGGCCAGCTCGGCCTGGCTCATCTCCCGAGGCAGTTCGAGCAACCTCAACGGGTTCCCGCCGGTCTCTGCAACGATCCGGTTGCGAACCTGCTCGTCGAGCTGACCACGGACGGCGGCCATGAGCAGCGCCCCTGCGTCTTCCTCGGTTAGCCCCTCGAGCGTTAGGGTCGCCAGGGCAGGAAAAAGGTGCTCGTCGCTTGCCTCCCTGACCGCGACGAGGAGCAAGACCGCCTCGGCCTGGAGCCGCCGGCCCACAAACTCCAACACCTGGCGCGACGGCGTGTCGAGCCACTGGGCATCGTCGACGAGGCAGACCAAGGGACGCTCGGCGGCAACCTCCGCGAGCAAGCCGAGCACGGCGAGACCCACGACAAACCGATCCGGAGCGTTTCCCGCCTCCGCTCCGAGGGCGACACGCAACGCCTGCTGCTGGGGCTCGGGAAGAGCACCGAGATGGTCGAGCATCGGCGCGCACAGCTGGTGCACCGCCGCGAGCGGCATCTCCAGCTCGGATTCGACTCCAGCGATCTGCGTAACTCGACAGCCGGACGCCTGTCGAGCGCAGTACTGCATCAGCGCGGTCTTGCCGATTCCCGCCTCGCCGCGAATGACCAGCACCGCGCTCGCGCCCTCGCGAACGCTGTCCAGCATTCCATCGAGGGTTGCGCGCTCACGCGCTCGCCCCCTGAACGACGGTGCGCGTCCTAGGACCACGCGAGAACATTATTCCTACATAACGGCTTTCGGTGGCGAAAAGACCAGTGGTCACCACTGGCGCGATGCGCACGTGTGCTCGGCGAACGTTCGACCCATGGTCATCGCAGCCGGTCGGCCGGAGGGAGAGTCGTGTCGCGATCGTCACCGGCGGGTCGCGAGGCATGGGCCGGGAGACGATCAAACGGCTCGCGAGCCTCGGCTACGCAGTGGTCGTCAACTACGTCCACGACCAGCGAGCGGCGGAGTCGACCGTCGAGGCCGTTCTCGAAGGTCGCGGCACAGCCGTGACGATCCGTGCCGACGTCGCCGACGTGCTGGATGTGGAAAGACTCTTCGCCCAGACCATCGAGACGTTCGGTGCCGTCGACGCCGTGGTCCACGCCGTACGGGGTCACGTCGCCCCAACCCCGCTGACCGAGGTTGCCGTCGATGACTTCGATGAGATGTGCCGGACCAACATCCGTGCGGCGTTCATCGTCAACCGAATGGCAGCGCGTCAGCTCCGGAACGGGGGAGCCATCGTCAACCTGTTCAGCTCGGTGGACGCGTCGGCCTTGCCGGACTACGGCGGGTACGCGATCACCGCTGCGGCCGTCGATGCGCTCACGCGGGTGCTCGCACGCGAGCTCCGCGAACGCGACATCACCGTCAACGGTGTGTCACTCGACATCGACGAGGCGTGCGTCCCCAGCAGCGTCGCCGAGGTCGTCACGTACTTGCTCGGCGGCGACGCTCGTGGAATCACGGGTCATGTGATCCACGTCGACGATCGACCGTCGCTGAAGGTAGACAGGCTAAGTCCCGAAGATCCGAAGCCCGGCCGACGTGCCTCAGCGCGACGGCGCTCGTGGTTGCGCGCACCGCCGAGGGGTCGCCAGCACGACGAGTCAGCGAGATCCGTCACCCGTGTTCTTGCCTCTCGCTCGCCCGGCTCTTCCGCCTCGCCATCGCGGTCGCGTGCCTCATCGGCTTCGTCGTTGTCGGCTTCGGTGCGATCACCACCCCGGCGACCCGAACAGCCGGACACAGTCGCGTAGCGAGACCCGTAGTCGCACCAGCGGCCACCACTGGTGCGAATCAGCGCCTGCACTGCCACGCTGAAACCGCAGTCGAGCTACCCACGAAAGGAGCCAGCCACTATGGCGACAGACCTAGCAACGTCCAATGTCGACCAGGAGACTGACGGTCGAGCAGCAGATCGCCCATCTGCGCGAGCTGTTCGCCGACGCGCCCGAGGTGGGCAGGAAGGCATTCGAGAACGTGTTCAATAATTTGGCGGCGCAGGCATCGCAGACGCCGCCGCCGCCGGTGGTGAGCGCCGGCCGCGCCGGCAGCCGTCTGGGAAAGGTCTCGGAGCTGACGATCATCATCCCGCTCGCGCCGGGCGGAGCCGAGCGGACGCGCGCCTTCTTGCGGCTGCTGAACGGCAACCTCGCCGGCGCGGACGACGTCGGCAGCGTCCACGACATGCGCTTCGTGTTCCTGGACAACGACACGAGGATGCTCTTCGCCACCGCCTACGACGGCGACTGGGACACCTACATCGACGACTTCGCGACGAAGATCCCCGACTACCTGGACATCATCAACTCCGCCTGGGAGGGCTGGCCGGGGATCCGCAGCCCGGAGGCGAAGGACTACCTCGCCAAGCATCAGGTCACGGCAGAAGGCTGGTACGTCGCCAATGACCTGACGGTGGCGGAGACGCGGCGGTTGAGGCGCATCGGCCAGGCGGTCGACGAGTTCCTCGACAAGGTCGGCGACTAGGGCCGGCGCCGGGGCATCATGACCGTCATCGACCGCGTCGGCGGCAACCTTCCGCGCGGACGTGTCACCGTCGAGCTGGACGACATTCAGGCGACGGTGCTGCGCTATCGCCCGGAGCCGTACTACGGCACGCACGTCATGCTCCATGTGGATGACGTGCGTGCCGGCCGCGAGTTCCTGCGCAATCTGGCGCCGCACGTCGACGTCCGCCGCCGACTGGTGGCAGGCCGGACGAGCCCTGGATCGCGGTGGCGATCACCTACTCCGGGCTGGTGGCGCTGGGTGTGCCGGAAGACTCACTGCAGAGCTTCCCGGAAGCGTTCCGGGTGGGGATGGCCGCGCGCGCGGACAAGCTCCTCGATCGCGGCGTCAACGACCCGAAGCACTGGGAGCCGGAGTTCGGGAGCGGCGTCATCCACATCGGCGTCAGCGTCTTCAGCGATTCGGCAGGAGACGTGGCGTCGCACGATGGACACTGCGCGGCAGCACTACGAAGGGCGGCCCTGGCCTGACGGTCGTGTCCGCGCAGGACTTCGGCGCCCAGCCCGGCGATCTGAACCCGCTCGGGTACAGAGATTCGATCGGTCAGCCCGCGATCGAGGGCAGCGGCGTCGAGCCGCTGCCCGGCCAGGGACCGGCGATCAAGGCCGGCGAGTTCATCCTCGGCTACCCCGGCGAGGCCGGCGTGCCGCTTCCGGCGCCACAGCCGGACGTGCTGGGACGCAACGGCACCTACGTCGGGCTGCGCAAGTACCAGTCGCGGGTCGGGGCGTTCAACCGCTTCCTGCAGGCACACGCTCGGACCGATGACGAGCGCGAGCTGCTCGCGGCGAAGCTGGTGGGGCGCTGGCGCAGCGGCGCCCCACTGACGCTCGCGCCGGACCGAGACGACCCAGCGCTCGGCGCCGACCCGCTACGAAACAACGACTTCACCTACGCCGCCGATCCGGACGGCCGGCAGGTGCCGCTCGGCTGCCACATGCGGCGAATGAATCCGCGCGACACCAAGATGGCGCTCCTCGTCGACGTGAACATCCATCGCATCATCCGGCGCAGCACGACCTACGGCGCGCCCTACGACCCCAACGCGCTCTCGCAGCAGGACGACGAGACCCCCCGCGGCGTCCACTTCATCTTCATCAGCGCGAAGGCGATGGCGACGATGGAGTTCCTGCAGCAGGAGTGGATCAACAACGGCAACTTCATGAGCCTCGGCGAGGAGCGCGACCCAAACGTCGGCCTGCAGGAGGACGGAGCCACATTCACGATCCCGCACGACGCCGGTCAGGCGCCGCATCCACGGCATCGAGACGTTCAACGTGCTGCGCGGTGGCGAGTACTTCTTCATGCCGTCGCTGTCGGCCCTGCAGATGGCTCGACCGACGAAGGAGCGCTGACAGATGTCATCCGATTTCGTCCGCTATTCGCCGGAGATCGAGACCATCGATCCAAACATCGAGGAACTCACGGCCCAGATCATCGACTTCTGGGAGAAGACGGTCCGTGAATCGCCGACACGGGAGGGGACCGGGCACGCTGTACGCGGCGCTCACGCGAAGACACTCGGCGTGGTGAAGGCAGAAGTCGAGATCCTCGGCGACGTGCCTGCGCCCTATGCCCAGGGCATCTACGCCAAGCCGGGTCGCCACGGCGCGCTGATTCGCTTCTCGAGCGCCAACAACCACCTGGGCCCGGACGCGCAACTCGGACCCGTTCTGGGCTTCGCGATCAAGATCTTCGATGTCGACGGAACCAAGTTGGTCGAAGACGAGCCGGACTCGAACACGTTCGATCTCGTGCTGAAGAACAACCCGACCTTCGTCGCCAATACGGCGAAGCACTATCTGGTCCTCCAGGAGGTCGGCAACGACTCCATCAAGTACCTCGCGCGCGGCAAGACGGGGTTCCGCGAGCTGCTTGACCGATCTCCTCACCGGCAAGGGCACGTTCGAGCAGGCGGACTGGGCATGGGAGGAGATGTTCGCGTTCGTCAAAGCGGCGCAGACGCCGGTGCGCAATCCGCTGCTCAGCACGTACTGGTCGATGGCCGCCGTGCGTCACGGCGACTATGTCGCCAAGGTGCGCGTCGCTCCGGATGCGCAGAACGCCGCGCACGTGATCCACCGCTGAACTCGACCTGAGCAGTGGACCGGACGTGTTCGGTCCGGCGCTCGTGGATGAACTGCAGGCACGAGCCTTCGATTTCGATCTTCAGGTCCAGCTGTGCAAGGACCTCGACGCGATGCCGGTCAACGACGCGACCGTCGAATGGCCCGAGAAGCTGTCTCCCTTCGTCACCGTCGGACGGGTGCACCTCCCGCGCCAGGACATCTCGGTGCCCGAGAACTTCGAGAAGAGTGACGCGCTCGCGTTCAACCAGTGGCGCGTCACAGCCGACCACCGGCCACTTGGCGAGATCATGCAGGTGCGACGCATCTACAGCGCGTCAGCCAAGGTCCGTCGGACGCTCAACCACCAGCCGCAAACCGAGCCCACCAGCGCGGACGAGGTGCTCCCCTCGCCGAAGCTCGACGCGCCTCTCGCGACGCAGACCTGACGTTGCACGGTTGTCATCTCACCGAACACAAGGAGAAAGCCATGTCCACCATCCACTTCCACCAGACCACGACACTCACGCCGGAGCAGTACATCGACGGGCTCACCGACTTCAGTCCCGGCCGCTCGAAGGTCTTCAGCAAGAGCGCCGACGACTACCTCAAGGTTCACTCAGTCGGCCCGACCGAGGCAGACGTCACGGAAGGCTCCGGCGGCGTCTGGGAGCGCCTGCACTACGACTGGTCAAATCCCAACCGCGTCGTCCTCAGACCACCGACTCCAACATGTGGGGCGGATCGTCGGGCTACACCTACACCTTCAAGCCGCTGCCGGACGGGATGACCGACGTGGACGTCGTCATCGTCCGCGAGGGCAAGAACGCCAAGGGACACGTGCTGGCACTGGTCCTCGGGACCGTCGGAAAGGGCGTCCTCGCCAAGGCGTTCGGCAATAGCATCAAATCGATCGAGGCCCGCGACAACGTCGCGACTGCTCGATGACCACGGCCCGTCCACGGACCAACCTCGCGCAGCGCTCGACGGCTCGATCGTTCGCGGGGTGCGCGAGCGCGGTCGGCACCCTCGCGATGGACGCATCGCTCTACCGCGCTACCGGCACGACGGCGGCAACACCGACTTCCGGCTGGGAGTCGTCTGAGGGCCTGTGAGCTGGAAACGCTCCGGCGCCGGCGCTGGTGGCCAAGCGGCTGCTCGAGCGTGTGCTGGGGCATCAGGTTCGCCGCGGTACGCGCGGCTCGCTCAACAACGCCACGCACTGGGGATTCGGCCTCGCCACGGCGCCGGATACGGACTGTCTGGGCGCGGGGCGCAAGCCGAAAGGCGTGGTTCGGACTCCCGTTCGGCGCCGCGGTGCTGGGCCAGCGGATACATCGTTCTCCCACTCCTCGGCGTCTACGAGCCGATCTGGAAGTACGACTTCGAGACGCTTCGAAGGACCTGAGCGCGCATCTCGTGTTCGGAACCGCGACCGCGATCGCATCCGCTCGGCCGACGAGAGCGCGGATCACAACACGGAAGGAGTCGCCATGAACACCTCGCTGACCACGTCGATCAGCCCAGTTCCGGATGATCGATGGCGTGAAGATCCGGTATGCCGACAGCGGCGGCTCGCAGGACCGACGTGCTGCTCACCAGCCCGTGGCCGGAGAGCGTGTACGCGTTCGCGCCGATGTGGGCGACGCTTTCCGAGCACGCCCGCCTGTTCGCCGTCGATCTGCCGGGGTTCGGCGCATCCGAGCGCCGCGACGATCTTCTCTCTCCGCGAGCGATGGGCGGGTTCCTCGCCCAGCTCATCGTCGAGGCTGATCTCGGCACGCCGCACATCGTCGCGCCGGACGTGGGAACCTCGGCCGCGCTCTTCGCCGCGGCCGCACATCCGGAGCGGATCGCGAGCGTGATCGTCGGCACCGGCGGGGCGGCGGTTCCGATCCAGCTCGGTGAGCCGCTGAAGTCATGGGTGCTCGACCCCGACCTCGACAAGTACCGCAGGATGGATCCTCGCGCGATCGTCAACGCGTCGATCGACACGATCGCCGGCGGGGTACCCGACGACATCCGCGCCGACTACCTCGCCTGTTACGACGGCGACCGCTTCGTCGAGTCGATGCGCTACGCCCGCAGGTATCCCGAGGAACTGCCCGAGCTCGCCGAGCTGCTGCCGCAGATCACCACGCCGGTCACGATCATCAACGGCCGCCACGACCGCGTCGTCCCGGTCGCCAACGCCGAGTTCCTCGACGAGCGGCTGCCGAACAGCCGTGTCGTGCTGATCGACGCCGGCCACTTCGTCTGGGAGGAGGCGCCGACGGAGTACGCCGTCGACCATCCTCGACTCGATCACGGGCAAGGGGTCATGAGCGAGCGCACGTCGGCTCCCAACGCCGCCGTCACGTCGCCGCCTGCCTGGGAGGTCACGGAACAATGGAACGTAAGTGGTGGACCCTGCTCGCGAGCTGTATCGCGATCTACATGCTGCTGCTCGACGTGACGATCGTCAACGTCGCGCTGCCGTCGATCGAGCGCAGCCTCGGCGCCAACTTCACCGACCTCCAGTGGGTGATCGACGCGTACGCGCTGACGCTCGCGGGCGTGCTGCTGGCGGCGGGGTCGCTGGCCGACAAGGTCGGCCGCAGGCTCGTCTTCATGCTCGGGCTGGCGATCTTCACCGCCTCGTCGCTGGCCTGCGGGCTGGCTCCCGACCCGCTGTTCCTGCACATCTCGCGCGCGGCGCAGGGGATCGGCGGCGCGATGATGTTCGGCACCTCGCTGGCGCTGATCGCGCAGGAGTTCCAGGGTCGCGAGCGCGGGACCGCGCTCGGCATCTGGGGCGCGACCACGGCCCTGGCGGTCTCGACCGGGCCGCTCGTCGGCGGCGCGCTCGTAGACGCGCTGTCGTGGCGCTGGATCTTCCTCGTCAACGTGCCGATCGGCGTGGCCGCGCTCGTGGTCGCGCGGCTGCGGTTGCGCGAGTCGCGCGACCCGGCCGCCTCCGGCGTCGACCTCCGCGGCGTGGCGCTGCTGTCGCCCCGCGCTGTTCCTGCTCGTCTACGCGCTGATCCGCGGCAACGAGGAGGGCTGGGGAAGCGCCCTCATCATCAGCTGCTTCGCGGCCTCCGCACTGCTGCTCGTGCTGTTCGTCGTGGTCGAGCGCCGCACCGCCGACCCGCTGCTCGACCTCTCGCTGTTCCGCAAGCCGGCGTTCACGGGCGTCACGATCGCCGGCTTCGCGCTGTCGGCGTCGATCTTCTCGATGTTTCTCTACATCACGCTTTTCTTCCAGAACGTGCTGGGCTACTCGCCGTTTCAGGCGGGGCTGCGGTCACTGCCGGTCACGATGCCGATCCTGTTCGTCTCGCCGCTGAGCGGGCGGCTGACGGCCCGAGTGCCGGTGCGGCTCCTGCTCGGAACGGGACTCGCATTCGTGACGGTCGGGCTGCTGCTGATGGGGAACCTGTCTGACTCGTCCGGGTGGACTGCACTGCTGCCCGGCCAGATCCTGGCCGGCATCGGGATCGGCCTAGCCACCCCCGCGCTGGCGTCGACCGCCGTCGGCGTCGTCCTCCCACAGCTGAGCGGCATGGCGTCAGGCGCGAGCAACACCGCTCGCCAGCTCGGGCTCGCCACCGGAATCGCCGGCCTCGGCTCGATCTTCCAGTCCAAGATCGAATCGACGCTCACCCCGCTGGTCGCGGGCACACCCGCGTCAGCGCACGTCCACGAACTCGCGCGGGCCGTCGCGTCCGGCGGGACCGGGCGCGCCCTGCAGGCAGTCCCGCCCGCCGCCCAAGACAAAGTGATCAACGCCGCGCACCACGCGTTCGTCACCGGCTTCAACACGATCGCGCTGGTGACCGTCGCCGTGGCAGCAGTAGGCTCCGTAGCGGGGTATGCGCTGGTGCGGTCGCGGGACTTCGTCGCCGGCCCGGCGGCGGCTCCGCCGGAGCCGGACCGGGCGGCGGCTCCGCCAGAGCCGGCGCGGGTGTAGGAGGTACCGACGAAGTACGCCCGATCATCCCCGACTCGATCACGGGCAACCGGTCATGAGCGAGTCCACGTCGGCTCCCAACTCCCCGTCATCACATTCCGTCTCCCCAGGAGGTATCTCGGATGCATGCCGTAACCACACAGACCAGCCACAACACCGCTCAAACCGAGCTCATCGAGGTGTCGGGCGTGGAGCTCGCCTACCGCCGCTTCGGGCATCCAGCAGAGTTGCCGCTCGTGATGCTGCAGCACTTCCGCGGCAACCTGGACAACTGGGATCCCGCGCTCACCGATGCGCTCGCGTCCGAGCGCGAGGTCATCTTGGTCGACTACCCCGGCGTCGGAGCCTCGGGCGGCGAGTTCGGCCCGACCATCTCGGAAGCGGCCAGGCAGATGATCGCGTTCATCACCGCGCTTGGCCTCGACGAGATCGACCTCCTCGGGTTCTCGATCGGCGGGTTTACCGCGCAGGAGATCGCATTGCTCCGGCCGGCTCTCGTGAAGCGGCTAATCCTGGCGGCAACCGGTCCTAAAGGGGCGCCGGGCATGCACGGCTGGCGCGAGGACATCGCCGCCGCCGCGCGCGGCGAGAGCAAGCCGGAGAACCTCCTCTACATCATGTTCGCCCACACCGAGACCAGCCAGGCCAAGGGAAAGGAATTCCTCGGCCGCTTCATGAAGCGCCAAGAGGGGCGCGACGCCGCGACCAGCGACGCCGCCCGCGACGCGCAATACGACGCGGTCGTCGAGTGGGGCATCCCCGACCACTCCGCCTTGCAACAGCTGACCGGGATCAAGACCCCGACCCTGATCATCCAGGGCGACAACGACCTGATGATCCCGACCAAGCTCAGCCACCTGATGGCCGGCCTCATCCCCGACGCGCAAATCCGGATCTATCCCGACGCCGCACACGGGTTCATGTTCCAGTACCCCACCGAGGTCGCCGCGGAAGTCAACACATTCCTGCTGTGACGACAGCGACCTCGGGTCAGAGCAGGTTCAAGCATGAGCTCGACCGACACCCATCGCGACCGGCGTTCGCGCGTACACGGATGCCTGACTAACCCCCCACGTCATCTTGCGACCAACCAAAAGGAGACCCACATGGCAGTCACCACCGATCAGCCAACGACGACTGCGTTGCCGGATAACGGCGTGGCCGAGTCAAGTTTCACCGTTCTCATCGAAGCGCCGATCGAGAAGCTCGATATTCCGGCCTGGTGCTACTCGCTTTCGGATGCCGAGTATCAGGCTTGCTCGCCGGCTCACATTGCCGCTGGCGCGACCACGACGCCGGACGGTCGCCGTATGTCGATCAACGTCGAGGACATCGGCGGCAGTGTGATGGTCCAACATTACGTCGAAGAGATCGGCCAGGCCGACCACTTGAGACTGGTCTCCCATTCGGATCTGTTCACCCCCAGCGGGCGCACCAAGCTCGACGTGATCTGGGATCTCAGCGTCAAGAAGCTGGACGGCACCACATGTGAATTCACCAACTCCGTCCAAAGCTTTGCCCCTTCGGAAATGATCGACTTTATCGCCAGCCAGGGCATCCCACTAGAGATTTTCCGGGCGGGCCGCGGACCGATCACCGAAGCTCATAACCGCCAGGAGACCCCGATGTTTGCCAAGAGCATCGAGCGCCACGCTCTCACGCGGTCATCTGTCAGCTCCGACGACGGCGACGGCCGGTAAGCCGGATCGTTCGTCAGCGCCCGGGCAGCGCCGTTTCGCTGAGGGAGGGGCGCAGCGCGGCCCGAGACTCATACCAAGTTCGAATACACCTTGCGTAGGTGCCACACGATCGTGCGGCGACTGAGGACCCGCAGACGGACGTGTTCGCGCCGTTCGCCTTCGCTCCGTTCGATCGCACTGCGAGGGCTGACAGTGACCGGGGGCCCGTGGCGGGGGTGGCGTCGCCTTCTGCTTCGTCGCCCCAGCGGGAGTCTCGCTCAGGCTGCCCCTTCCCGCGCCGAGGGATAGCCGTGACGGCGTGGCCGCGTTAGGCGTGGACCAGCCACGCTCGATTCGACTCGCGGCGGTTGGCGAAGACCTGCATTCGGTTTCGGACGCGCATCTGTCCGCCGGCGCCGACAGTCTCGGAATGCGCGGAAACCAAGTACGCGGCGGTCAGCCTGCTAGCACGTCAGCTGCTAACGATCGGGCCGAAGCGGAACTCTGAGGCGCTCGGTAGTGGCTTCCGCTCCGTCGCCAAACCGGCAGCCCGACTAGGAACTGCTGGTGCGGGCCAGAGGCAGCAGCCGACCGTCGAGCCTGTGTCTCAGGTGCCCATCCACCACCGCACGCGTGGTCGTCGCCGCACGATTGGCGGCTGCAGGCCACCGACTGTCGCAGATGACCCGCACGCATAGTTTTCGCACCAACGGGGGCTATTCGGGCGCGCGGATGGATCGGGTGAGCAGTGCGGGAACCTGGCTGCACGACCGCTTCTGCAATCGCGTGAAGGAGTGGCCCCGGGACCAGTCGGGGCCTGACCGTGCTCACGATCGCTGGGGTCCAACCTGACGGGATCAGGACCGCCCGTCTCGCGTACCTAGGGTTGCGTGACTACGCATACGGCGACGGAGTGGGCCCGGGTCGCAGAGCGGCGCCGCGCCGTTGCGCGCTAGCCAGGCACTACCGCGAGGCCGAGGGTCCATCGATTGCACAGATCGCTGATCGTCTCGGCCGCTCGCCGGCCACGGTCAAGGCGTACTTCTACGATCCCACCGGGCAGAAGGCGCGGGCGGTCAAGGCCCGCTACGTGGGCGTGTGCCGCGGCTGCAGCGCGTACGGGCCGGGTGACGACGACGTCGACCTCGGCGGTGGCGGCGACAGCTTTGACTGGCAACTCGGCGACGGCAACGATCTGATCCGCGGCGGCGGTGGCGGCAACGACACGCTCACGTTGTTGGCTCCGACGACGAGGAGGCCCTCAGGCTCGCGCTTGAGCCCGGACTGCTCCGGAGTTATGAAGCCGGGCAGCCTGCATCGAGCGACGAGCAGACCAAGCAGGAGGACGCGGCAACCGAGAGCCCAGCCTCAGGTCGGTCGGCGCCTTTCGTCACCATGCGGCCGCGATGCGCGAAGGACTGACATCGCGCGCCGCGCCCGTCGCGCGTGCGCGCGGGGCCCGGATGCGGGTTAATCGAGCGCAGCGAGGGCGATCGGTCCGGGACTTGGCTTCATCCAGGCGGTACTTGGAAGGTATGGCACCAGGCGCGTCTGACCGTGTGGCCGAGCGCCGCCGCGCCGTCGCCCTGGCGCGACACTTCCGAGAAGCGGAGGGACTCTCGATCGCCCACATCGCCCACCGGCTCGGCCGCTCGCCGGCGACGATCAAGGCCTATTTCTACGATCCGACCGGCGAGAAGGCACGGGCGGTCAAGGCCCGCTACGTCGGGGTGTGCCGCGGCTGCGGCGCCTACACCCAGCCGCGCAACGGCAAGGGCGACGCCTACGCCTACTGCAAGGCGTGCCATCCGGGTGCGATCGAGCCGCGTTGGACGCGCGAAAGCGTGCTCGACGCAATTAGCGCCTGGCAGACGCAGTACGGCCGGCTGCCGTCGTCCTATGACTGGTCGCGTACGCACGCGCGTCGACGTGGGGGAGAGGAGCTCAGGCGACTCAACGAAGGCGACTGGCCCTCTCCGAGCGTCGTGACCGGCGTGTATGGCAGCTGGGGGGCTGCGCGGGCAGCGGCCGCCGAGCGGGATATCGACGGCGGTCACGCTGCGCTCGGCGAGACTCGGCGCCGGCAACCCAATACCTCGAGTCAGAGGCCCTGGCGATATGGAACGGAACGCGCGATTGTGAGCACCGAGATCGGAGAGCACCAACGCCTCCGGCGCAACGCACGATCGCCGGCCACGGCCTCTCGCGCGGCCTACGCCAGGTCGTCGGGGCGCTCGCCGGCGGATGCATCACGTATCGATCCTCAGGCCAGAGATGCCTAGACGATCTCGGGATCGCCCGATCGAAACTGTACCTCGGCGGCTGCTCACCCGGGCTGAGGCGGCAGCGTCGCTGGGCATAAGCGTCGCTCATTTTGAACGCTTCGTGCAGCCGTTCGTGAAGGTCGTGCCATGCGGGCAGCTGCTGCTGATCGAGCCGGGCTCGCTCGACCGCTGGGTGCAGGAGCACGCCCGCCTGGCAACCGCCGTCGCGTGACCCCGCGGTCGATGGGCGGCGCGTTGCCGGCCTGAGGGCGGTGCGCGATCATCCTGATTCCGGGCGCAGCCAAGTCGCCGCCGGCCCGGAGCGCGCGATGCCCAGCGAATACCGCAAGACCCGCACCAGCGGGCTGTACATCCGGCACAGCCGGGCGTGCCCGTCGTTCGCCGACGAGCAGCGGCGCTGCCGCTGCGAACCGTCCTACCGCACGCACCGCCGCATCGACGGCAAGATGCGCTGGAGCCCGGTGTTCAAGGACCGGGCGTCAGCGATGAGCTGGGACGGACACGAGGCGAAGGCCGAACGGGCTGTGCGTGCGATCCGGCGCGAGGGGCAGACGTTCGGCGAGGTCGCGGGGGAGTGGTGGGCGCTGGTCGAGGCGGGCACCTACGCGCGCCGCCGCGGGCGCAGCAAGAAGCTGTCGGACACGACGATTGCCGACTACCGGGGAGTCCTGTACGGCGCTGCTCCAGCCCGCGAAGCCGGGGTCGGGGGTTCGCTGGTCCTGGTCGAGCGGTGCGGCCGGCGTCCGATCGCGGCGCTCGACGACTCCTACTGGCAGTCGATCGTCGACGAGCTTGTGCGCGACGGCAAGTCGTATTCGAGGATCGCGACGTATCTGGCGGTGATCCGGCACGTTTACGCCTACGCGCGACGACCAAACCTCAGAATCGTGACGAACGACCCAACGCGGGAGCTGCAGATGCCTGCGAACGACGGCGAGGTGCGCGAGCGGGTGGCGACCGCCGACGAGGCCGCGGCGTTGATCGAGGCGCTACCGGTGCTCGACAGTGCCGGTGCGCTCAGCTGGGAGGCCGTGCTCGAGATCCGCGCCTCGAGCGCGAGCGCGGTCGCGCTCGCGGATCGCTTCGGCGTCAGCGACGCGCTGGTCGGCAAGGTCCGGCGTGGTGAGCTGTACAAGACGCCGGAGGGCAGGCGCTCACGCGAGACCGGCGACCGGGCCGGCTGGGGGTTGGCGTTCTACACAGGGATGCGGCGCAGCGAGATCGGCCGGGCACAGTGGCAGCACGTGTTCTGGGACGCCGACGAGATCATGGTCGCCCAGTCCAAGAGCGATGCCGGGGAGGGCAGGCGCGTTCCGATGGTCGGTCCGCTCAAGCGGATCCTGCGCAAGGAGTGGATGCGCGCCGGGCGCCCTGGGACCGGGCCGATCCTCACGCGCTCGGTCGCATCCGGGAAGTGGCAGGCACGTGCGGACCAGGCGTGGGAGACGGCCGGGCTAGCGCGTGTCACCCTGCACGAGGCCCGGCACACGTATGCGAGCTTCCTGATGGCCGCCGGCTACAACCTCAAGCAGATCCAGGAGTACCTCGGGCACGCGGACCTCGTCACGACCGGCCGCTACATCAAGAACCTGCCCGTCCCACGCGGCACGACCGCCCGCGAGAAGCTCGAGGCCTACCTGGCCGCCGAGCTCGGCGAGATCGACCCTTGAAATGTGGACGCAAATGTGGACGCAGTTGTCAGCGTCATTGTCGTTCGTAGGGGTTCGTGGGGCACCGACCGCATCGGCGCCGAGATCGGCAAACGCGCTGAATTCCAGGGATTTCCTTGAAAGTCCTGAATG